>NZ_CP152020.1:0-2400000 GCF_038624605.1 Psychrobacillus sp. FSL K6-4046 | reverse complement strand
CTACCATATGGTAATACAACAATTTTTCCGGATCCGAGGTTCAATGCATTTTGTAGTTTTTCAGTCTTATCGGCATTTTCTACAAGTACAAATTTGTCTTTATTACTATCTGAAATGCCAAGTTCAAGTCCAAGTTTGGCATTTTCTAATATTTCTTTTTCTAACGTATTGCTATCAAGGGATTCTGCGTTTACTTTCACATCTACACTGACACCAATCGTCAGCACTATAATAATTGCTAAAATACTGGTAAATAATACTCTCGATAACCTCATCATCATCGTCCTCTTTCGTCTTTTAATTTTTGGTGTATTTGTTTATTTATGCTCACACCTTTTATCGGACGTGCAGATACAAAGTATCATGCAAAGTCAACTTTATATGAGATAAAAAAACTATGTATATTTTGAAAAGTAGGTCTTAATTACTTGTACACAGACTATATATCGGATTTTTAAACCACTTATTTACATAAAAAACAAAAAAAGCCCCATCAAAAAATAGGGGGGTGTATTCTTTTGCCGCGAAATTGCGCTTGGTGTACTAATCGTTTGGTAATCTCTCCATCGACAGAGCCTTTTGGCGAGCTGTGGCATCCGCACCGAGTGACACACCGAAGTTTCGAAGACAGTAAGCGGATTCAAAGGAATTCACTGTCCAGTTAGCGAAGAAACTAGATGATGTAATTGGTGGTAAGTGTATGGGTGAAGTTGGTAAGGGAGCAAGTATGGCTGATGATATTTTTAAACAAAGCAAAAAGGTAGTTGATCATATGTCAAACCAAAGCATTTATCAATAAGGTAATGGAGCAAAGTTTTTAGGAGATTCTGAAGGTGCTGCCGAGCAAATATCGAAGGACTCAATGAAAAATAGAATAGTCCAATCAATAACAGATAACGGATTAACTAAAATGGGAAAACAGAGTTATTCAGTAATAATTGAGGCTGGAAACCATAGGACCACAGGTGAAAATTTAATTAAAGTTGAATTATCAGAAGAGGGAGGCATGTTATAAGCTTATCCAACAAAATAGAAAGGGATCTATTATGAACGTTTTAAAAGGGTTTTTGCAGGCAGAGATTAATACACAGGAATTATATGAAGATATAATGTCTTTTATAACTTCATATCATATCAGATGTGGAGAATTTGAAGGAAATGAATATGTAATAAAAAAATGGATCAAACGAATTTTATTTTATTTCCGGAATATATAGATGAAGATGATGAAAGAGAAATACACGGAGCAATATCAGTTTATAGAAACAACTTAATCAAAGAAATTAATGACTGCGCTCACCTTAAAGGAATACAAGTAATTCATGTAAATTAGTAGTAACTAAGATGGTTTGAGTTCGAAAACGTAGTCTCATTGGAAAGAGTAACCCCCCTCTTTAGTAAACTTTCAAGAGTGGATTTCCGAATCCTCCAATTAAATTAATTAAATGTAAGAAAAAATAATAGGGTGTTAGAAAATATATACTCCCCTAGGGTTGTATCATCATAGAGTATTGTTTGCAATGATAGACGTTAACAGTAAAGTTTCATATACTGGAAACCTACGTGTAGATTTTATATAGTTGCTATCAATCAAAGCTTATTACTAAAGAAAAGAGTGATTAACATTAGAGTTTTTGAAGAGTTGCACACAATCGAAGAAGTTGATCGTTTTATTTCCAGCAATCCATTAAGCTTTATTTACGTGTCACGTAGAGAATGCACGGTTTGTCATGCTCTTTTGCCACAAGTGAAGGTGCTTATGGAAAAGTTTCCAGATATACAGCTCGCACACGTTGATTCGGCTGAAGTAGAAGAGGTTGCAGAAAGGTTTATTGTTTTTTCAGTCCCTGCTATGCTTTTGTTCATTGAGGGAAAAGAATATTTGCGGGAAGCACGCATGGTCCATATGAGTCTTTTCGAAGAGAAATTACAAAAAATTTATGAAGGATATAAAAATGAAAGGCTATTCTAGCATGAGCTAGGAATAGCCTTTCATTTTTAATTAATAGGGAAATAAGATTCTTAGTCGCAGGATAAACAACTCATCATTATAAAGCGTCTAAGAGCAACCCCATACTTGCATATATAATAACCGTAAAGTAAATCACAATCATATGGATTAATGAGAATTTAAACATTTTGTTTGCCCAGTCTTTCATATCCATTTTGCGTGTTCCGAATAAGCTTAATCCCAACCAAAATAGACCTAAAACGAGTGAAACTAATGTGAGACCTAAGCTAAGCGGTAAAAACAAAAAGCTAGATAGCACTAATAGAATTAAATAGAAATTTGTTTGGATATATGTGCGTCTACCTGCTTTAACAACGGGAAGCATTGGAATTTTTGCAGCAGCATAATCATCCTTTTTTCGAATGGCGATCGCGTAAAAGTGAGGCATTTGCCATATTACCATGATTAAAAATAATGCCCAACAAGCTGGGTGCCAAATATCAGGAGCGACAGCTGCCCAACCGATCAATGGGGGCATTGCACCTGAAATACTTCCTACTTCCGTGTTCCAAATCGTATGGCGTTTCGTCCACATTGTATAAGGAACTACGTAAAAAAATACTCCCAAAAATCCAAGTAAACTTGCTAATGGCGATGCTAAATATAATAAAATTAATCCAATTACTAATAATAGAATCGCGACTATTAAAACTTTCTTAATCGATATAGCGCCTGTTACGGTTGGACGTACCTTCGTACGAGCCATAATCGCATCGATATCGCGATCATAAATGTTATTAAACGAACCAGCGGCAGCAATTACGGCTGCTGTTCCTAAAAATGCAAAAACTACATTCCAAATATTATCTACAAAGCTGTACTCATAAGTATATAAAGCAAGCATTAAACCAGCAATCATTGGAATAAGATTAGACTTAATGATTCCTGTTTTAACTACTTGAGCCCATAACGTTTTTTGTGATTGTTTAGTCATCGTATTTCATAGCTCCTTATTTATCCACTTGAACTAATATAACCTATATGATTAGCTAAAATCTATATATTAACTCTTTTTTATAATCATATTTGAACAATTTAGGTCTATTTCTACATATATAATTGCCGCATAGTAAAAACAGTCCTGCTGAATGCTAAAAGGACTGTTTAAGAGAATTGATTTTAATGTAAAAATGGAAAATTTGATTAATCGATATTTACAATCACTATGATAATTAGTAAGACGAATATAGGCAGACCAACAATTACAGATAATATAGAAATAAAGTTTTTAATTTTACTATCCTCTTTTAAAAATTTCTCTGCAATTTTATAAATTATGACTCCAAGGAATCCACCAATAAAATTTAAAATAATATCATCAATGTCCGTTGCTCCTAATTCAAAAATATATTGAACAACTTCAATAAATAGGCTCAATAAAAAGATAGAACATAAAACCCTAGCTATGGATTTAATACTGCTATGAAGACTCAGATAGATTCCTGCTGGGATGAACATTAAAACATTTCCCCAAATATTCATATCTACAATTCTTGTTCCACCAATTCCATTATCCACCATAATATACTCTCTTATAGAATTCAACGGAACGAAATTAACACTTCTGAAGCTACCTCTGCCTAAAAATACGGTATCAATTAATAAAAATAGATAGAAAAATAATATGCCCCAGTAAAATATATTTAAAGACTTTTTCATTACGATTTATCCCTTCACTCAATCACTTCTTACCCACTATACATTAAATTCTTTAAGAAAAGGTAAGACAAAATCTTAAGGAAATATTAAATAATGTAATTTATTTTCTTCCACCAAATAAATTATTTCCTCAATATTCTAGATTGAATTTTGTCCTCAATAGTAGTTTTATCGAGTAACTTAACTCTTAAGGTTTTTGTAAGAAATAAGTAAGACAAAAGATATTTCTGAAGTTTAGTATAAATCATACAGTAGGGAGGAGGAAGGGGGTGTAATCTTCCAAAATCGTCCAAGTCAGTTCTAGTTAATTGGAACTTTGCTATGTACGTGATAAATAGGGTCATCAACCATTTGGGGATTAATTTTAGCTTGAGTTAGTGTAGAGGACTTCGGATAAAAGGTAGTTTTTTCAGAAAAGCGAGAGAACCTTGCGGAGAAGGAGCAGAACCTTGCGGAAACGAGCTAGAATCTTGCACAGACGTGAGAACCTTGCGAAGAAGGAGCAGAACCGTGCAGAAACGAGTTAGAACCTTGCGGAGACGGGAATAAACCTTGCGGAGATGGGATTAAACCTGGCGGAAACGAGCTAGAACCTTGCACAGACGGAGCAAAGCCTTGCCGTACTGAACTAGCCTTTGCTAAAAGCATGCTAGTTAATAATCTAATATTCACTTATATTTTCTCAATTACAATTCATAAAAAGGAGCCAAAAAGATGATTAAACGAATTCTTGTAGTACTCATTTTAGTTAGTACTTGTCTTTCTTTCAGTCCTGTTTACAGTGCGGAAAATGGAAGTACGCCATCAGGTATTCCATTAAATAAGTTAAAGGAGGAAATCGATGGGTTTGTCTTAAATCACATTGGTCAATCAACACCGGGTGCTTCAATTGTAGTCGTAAAAGATGGAGAAATTGTGTTTTCTAAAGGATATGGTTACGCAAATATTGAAAAAGAGATATTAGTAAATCCACAAAAAACGGTTTTTGAATATGGTTCTATTAGTAAATTGTTTGTATGGACAGCTGCAATGCAACTAGTCGAACAAGGAAAATTAGATTTAAATGAAGATATTACAACATACCTTCCTAAAGATTTTGTCTCCAAGTTAACATATGAAAAGCCTATTACAATGAATCAAATTATGAGTCATACAGCGGGTTTTGAGGATTATTACTTTGATTTAATCATGTCTACCCCAGAAAGTGTAGATTCTTTAGAAGAAGTTTTAATCAGTAGGCAACCGAAGCAGATCTATGAACCAGGTAGTACAATGGCATATTCAAATTATGCGACTGCTCTAGCGGGTTACGTCATTGAACGAATTGCAGAGCAAACTTTTTTAGATTACGAGATGGAGCATATTTTTCTACCACTATCCATGCACAGCACATCAGGCGATCCTACTTTAGCGAATTACACAGAACTTGAACACAAAGCGAAAGGTTATATACCAAAAGAAAATAAGGAGTTTACAGAAGGAAGTTGGTCATATGTTCCACTCTACCCGGCTGGTTCTGTAAATGGAACAGCTGAAGACTTAGCGAGATTTGCTGTCGCGCTAATGCCAACGAATTCTACTAGCAATCCACTTTTTTCAACTGAAGGCACTCTCGACAAAATGCTAACACAAAGCTATTCTCCACATAGTAATCTGCTCTCTAACGCACATGGCTTTTGGGAATATGATGGTAAAGTGAGAGGGGTAGGCCATGGAGGAAATACAGCTGCCTTTAGTTCAAATATGGTAATTGCACCGGATGAACATTTTGGAGTAGTTGTTTTAACAAATGCCTCAGCTGAAATGAATGTGACATCAGGAGTCATAGATTTACTTTTTGGTAAACCCGATGACATGACTCAAACACCAACAATTGAGATGCCAAGCTTTGATGAAATTGCTGGATTGTATGTTGCAGCTCGCCAATCACGTAGCACATACACGGAGTTTCTTGGTTTTCTACCACCCTTAAAAGTCGAAGCGGTATCAAAAGATAAAATAAATATAAGCCTTTATGGAATGGAAGGTACCTACACTCAAATCGATCCTTATTTATATACCCTTACATCTAGTGAGAATCCGATTGTGGGATATATTCTTTCAAAAGCTTATTTTGAGGTGGACGAATTCGGAGTAAAACGGCTCACCAATGGTCAGGTTGCTGATTATTTACCTTTAGAAGGGGATCGAAAGCTGCCATGGCTAATAATTAGTTTAGGCATAGTACTAATTAGTGTATTATATTTTATTTTCTCACCTATCATTTGGCTAATAAAATCATTAAAAAATCACAAGCAAAATATGCAGCCCTCAAAAGAAACAAAACTATTTTGGTTGATAAATTTAACTGGAAGCTTGTTAGTCATAAATAATATTGTTCTTGTTATTCGTACTATTGTTAGCTCCTCGATGCTTTATTTAGATGCGCTTCAGTTACACATTTACTTAAACTGGTTCCTTCTTTTTGTAGCAGTAATTCTTGTCATTTTAGATTTAGTTAATTGGAAATTAGTAAATTTGAAAAAAAGCCATAAATTTATACGAGTTTTCACAATATGGCTCATTGTATTATTAGTAGCCGTATTAATGAATTGGAATTTCTTTAATCTTCTATAAAAATAATTTTTGAACCAATAAGTATTGTACAGGATGGCTAGAAGATGTTATTAGGAGGAAAGATGTATAGTGGATAATAAGTTAAGTTATGCAAAAAAGCACCCCATTAAAAGTATAATACTGATTGAGATTAGTTTTTTACTAGTAGTTTTTATAGCGGGGGCGATTGCGACGATTAAACAATTAAGTTACAATTCTCCGATATTAATATCGTTCATACCAACTGCACTAGTATTAATCATTTATTTTACATGGAAAAGAAAATGGACCTATTTTGGTTTTAAACGAGTATTAATCAGAAAAAGCTGGTATTCGTATTTGCCTCTACTTCTTATTTTAATTGTATTATGCTTTCAAGGGTTTAGTTCCCAGCCTCTTGAAACAATTATATTCTTTGTTGGTTTTGCTATTCTAGTGGGTTTTGTGGAAGAAAGTATTTACAGAGGAATAATGATTAAAATATTATTGCCACTAGGTATGCTTCCAGCTATTCTAACTTCGAGCATATTATTTTCTGTTACCCACATGCTTAATTTGTTATCTGGACAAAGTTTAGGACAGACTGGACTTCAATTGATTTATTCTTTATTAATAGGAATAGTGCTTGCACAATTATTTATAAAAACAGAAAACATTTACCCTCTAATTTTGTTTCATGGCCTTCATAATCTGCTTCAATTTTTAGGAAACGGAGAATCCAGTGTCATTCTGGATACGACAGTGATTGGTATTTTAGTTATAGCTATTACTGTCTTAGCATTTTCTCTGCGGAAAAATAATACAGTAAAGAATGCTTTTATTCATGAAAGAATTTAAATGATTAAAGGCTATACATTTTGAACTAAACCCCGAATAGTGGCTGCTTTTAAAAGTAGACCAATTCGGGGGTTAATGTTTTTCATGGTGAATGTCGAGCTTCCGGATGGTTCATTGCTTCAAGAAGAGAAATAGCCTTTAGGAAAATAATCTTCACATAAGGTAAGTTAGTGCTTAGGATTTAATATGGCAAACATTTCATGGTCTTCCCATTTTTCGTTAATTTCTACACTTTTTTTTGCCAATCCCTCATTGTGAAAACCTACTTTTTCTAAAACTCGAATGGAGCCTGTATTATTTGGCATGACTCCGGCTTCTATTCTGTGTAAGTTGAGTGTCTCAAAAGCATATTGAATAACTAGACGAGTAGCTTCAGTGGTATATCCTTTGCCATTATGCGCTTGATCCAAGGAATAGCCTAAAAGGGCGCTTTGACGAGGTCCGCGGACTACTTGAAATAGTGAGATAGAACCTATTAATACGTCGCCATCTACTTTAAAAATTCCAAACTGATATGCGGAATCCTTTGTCGAATTTTGTGCCGATTTTTCAATTAATTCTTTTTGCGTTTCTATGGTCCAGTAGTTTTCTGGAAGAGCTACGGAATAGTTTTGTAAAAATGCACGATTCCTGATTTCTAAATCTAGCATTTCTTTCGCATCTGAAACTATAAATGGACGAATGTATATATTTTTAGTTTTTAACATCTCATATCTCCTTCTCTAAGAAATAAATACAGTATATCATAGTGAATTATGGAGATAAATGGTTGAGGTTCTTTCGTTAAAATTGATATTCGCATTATTTCATTTTCTTTAATTAGCATGAGAATTATACATATCTAGTTTTCCAGAAAAGAGATGATTGCGATTGTCTAGAAAATCTTTCTTAATCGGTGTGTGCGATAGCACTGATCTCAATTAGTTGCTCAGGGAAAGCCAAGTAAGTCACGCCGATACAACTGCCGGCTGGACGATGTTCTCCGATATATTCCTTAAACATTTCTATGACTGGGGAGAAATGGGCTTGAGGATTCGTTAGATAGAGCTCCACATAAGCGAGATTAGATTTTGTTACACCAAACTCCTGAAGGACGAGGTCCAGATTTTCAAGTGTCTGACGGGCCTGCGCCTCAATATCTTCCTCTCCAACGAATACGCCGTCTTGATTGTGTGAAAATTGCCCTGAAATGTAAATGGTATTGTTGACGCCATAACCTTGTGTAATCCCATGATCCCAGAGATTGTGGTTGTAAGTTTTAACACTATTCATTATTTTCTCTCCTTTATTTCAAAGTAAAGTAAGTATAAAATGAATAAAAAGAAAAAAATAGTACGCACATTTTTGATAGTTACTATCAGAAAGGATAGTGTCAAATGAGTATGGAGGAATATAAAGACAAGGGGAATATTCAAGAGACATCATTTGGGTATACTTTGTCGGTAGTAGGTGGAAAATGGAAAATGCTAATTCTCTATCTGCTAGCTGAAAATCAACCCGTTCGCTTTAATGATATGAAAAGACAAATAGGAGCCATTACCTTTAAAACATTGAGTTCACATCTTAAAGAGCTGGAAGCAGATGGGTTGGTTTTACGGAAAGAGTACCCACAAATACCTCCTAAAGTAGAGTATAGTCTAACACCTAAAGCAGATACTTTATTACCTGTTTTGGAACAACTATGTGAGTGGGGAGAAAAAAATCGCAATAATTAATAGCTCATGATATTGCGTGGATTTACTAATACTAAAAGCTACTAATAGGGGGAGCATTTTATGGAATGGATCGTGTTGCTACTTATAGTTTTTATTGGTTTTAGTCTTTTTGTGCGCAAGAACACCTCATATAAGTTTGGTTTATCTCCAAAAACATTAGAATTAAAGCAAATTAAAGGGTTAAAAAAGCTAAATGATACACTGGAGCAATCCCTTCCTAAAAGTTTTATGGAAAATGTAGAAGTGAGGGTAAGGAATAATAATAGATTAAAAGAAAATGAGTATGAGTGGCGCCTCCTAGATTTAAAACGCTATTTTATTATGGCGTCACTATTAAAAGAGTCTCCAATGTTTAGTGAGAAAGTTGATGAATTGTGGCATGAGATGCTTATGTTTACCCGTGAGTATGAAAATTTTTCGATAAATTATTTAGGTGCAAAGCTACATCATAGTCCAAATGTAAAGATAGAACCCGATCCTGATTTACGTGGTTTTTTTGACTGGGTGTATGCAGAGCTATTTTTTATAAGACGCGAGAATATACTTCTGTATAAAGGTTTTTTTAAGAACCCTGTTCATCCAACTGTAATGGATGATTTTAAAAATTTACAAGAAAATGAATTAATCGATATTTACTTTAAACGTGATTCGAAATATATGAAAACTGTACTTGCGCTTATTACTTCCATGAAAAATACAGTAAATGGTGTAAGAGATTACGAGAAAAAGATTATACATGAAAAGTTGAAACAAGGAAAAAATCATCAAAATTACAACGCAATGCTCCTTCCTTTCTTGTCTGTTTCTTATTTCCATTATGATGAATTTTCAAGTTACATGAAAATAAGCAATGGCGATAATTTATCGAATTGCACAAGCTGTGGGTCGGCCAACTCTTGTAAGTCTTGCTCTTCAGATAGTTCTTGCTCAAGCTGTGGGGGAGGAGATTAATAAAGAGAGGCTGGGATATAGCGAGTCAATCAATGAAAAGAGGTGAAATAAGAAATATGATTTCACCTCTTTACTGTTTTTATAAGGTAACTGATCTCTAATAAAAATTCACTATCATTGTTTGAAGCGGAGGCGACGTTTCCTGGTAGTACAGCGAACTGAAAACCTAAAAAGAAACATAGCAAGGAAGTCTAATCATATTGAGGGAAGGATATAGCATACTAATTAAATGTGAAGCAAGAGAGTTTTCTAAAATATATTATCGGCCATTATTATAGTAATTTACTTTTGGAAAGCGTTTTCGTTAATTTGTAAGAAAATTCTTGATTTTCTATTAATCTAGGATTATAATTCTATTTGAAAGCGGTTTCACCTTCTAATTATTGCTTTTTTTTATATTATTTAGAAACCGGTTTCCTTAATGTATCAAGTAGCTTAGTTTTTATGATGAGGACAATATGGGAGGTGCATGATACAAAAATAATAACTTTCATTATTTTTGTTGAAGAATTACAACCTGTAAGACACATTGACTAAAAAAATTAGGGGGAATCAATTTGAGAAGTTTAAAAAAAATAGGTGCTTTGGGCTTGTCGGCTGTTCTTGCACTATCATTGGCAGCTTGTTCTGAAAAGGAATCGTCTGAAGGTGCAAAAAGCGGAGGCTCACAAGACCAAGTTACATTAAACTTTTGGACTTTTGGTGCTACTAACTATGAAGACTTAGCGAAGGCATATGAAGAGGAAAATCCTAATGTGAAAGTTAAAGTAAGAGCTGCTGAAACTGCAGAGCACCATGATGCATTATTTACTGCATTATCGGCAGGAAGCGGAGCTCCAGATATTACGATGCTAGAGATTGATCAATTAGATCGTTTTAAAGCAGCACAAGACCAGTTTGAAAACCTTTATGATCTGGGTGCAAAAGATATTCAAGACCAATACTTAGATTGGAAATGGAGTACGGGAGAAAATAATGCTGGGGATTTCTTAATCGGGTTACCAACGGATATTGGTCCAAAAGCTTTATATTATCGTACAGATGTCTTTGAAGAGGCTGGTTTACCAACAGATCCTAATGAAGTAGCTAAACTTATCAGTTCTCCCAAAGCATTTGAAGAAGCTGGTATACAGGTGAAGGAGAAAACTGGAAAACCATTCATCGATAGTATTGAAATGGCATTCAGATCTTATTTAGATGCAGCACAAGAAACGTTCCTAAACCCTGAGGGTGAATTATTAATAGAGCAAGAAGGAAATACGGTTAAAGAGGCATACGACTATGCTGTAAAGCTTAATGAGCTTGGTATTGTTGGAAAATTCGAAATGTGGTCACCAGAGTGGGCAAATGCGGTAAACAAAGGTGAATTTGCAGCTGAATTAGGAGCTGGCTGGTTAAAAGGTTGGATGGAAGGGAATGCACCAGAAGCAGTAGGTAAATGGAGAGTAGCAACATTGCCAACTGAATTTGCTGCAAACTGGGGCGGTTCGTTTATCTCCATCCCAAAAGAAACTAAACATGCAGCTGAAGCTTATGAATTTGCAGAGTGGTTAATCTCTCCTGACAATCAAATAAAATCATTCCAAACAAAAGGATTATTCCCATCTGCTCCGTCTGTTTACGAAATGGATTCCTTCAAAAACAATGAAGATGAGTTCTTTGGTGGCCAATCAACAGCACCAGTATTTGCTCAAGCAGCACAAGACATCAATGGAGCGGTGTATAAAGGAGAAAAATACTTCCCGGTTTATCAGGAAGTACTGAATGCCTTAAAGGATGTTCAAGCTAAAGGGGCAGATCCAGAAAAAGAGTGGGCTGCAGCAGTTAAGCGTGCAAAGGATTTAATGAATCGCTAGTAAAGAGAATAATAGATTTGAAGGTGGATGAGGAGTTGAATGAGCTTCCATTCCACCTTTCATAGGACATGAGGTGAGTATATGAGTGCTGTAAGTAATAAGGAAAAGGTAAGAAAAAAAAGGTACATGTCCGAAGCAAAAAAAGATATGGCTTCAGGTTATTTATATATTGCACCTTTCTTTATTATTTTTGCTATTATTGGGTTATATCCAGCATTATTTAGTATTTATCTAGGTTTTCAAAAGTGGAATGGATTAAGTCCTATGACTTTTGTTGGTTTAGCAAATTTTAAAATAGTATTAACAGATCCTCTTTTTTGGAAATCAGTCTACAACACAATTGTCATGGGAATCATGGGAACCGCCCCTCAATTAGTGTTTGGAATCATTTTTGCCTATTTATTAAATCTGGCATTTTTAAAGTTTAGAAATTTCTTTCGCGTAACAATTTTTATGCCGTATATTACTTCCATGGTGGCTGTAGCTCTTATTTTTAGTGTATTGTTTAGCGATCATGAATCTTCTTTAGCCAATTATGTATTAAGTTTGGCGGGGCTGGATCCTGTGAGCTGGAGCAGCTCTGAGTGGGGAACGAAGATTGCCATTTCGATTATGGTATTTTGGCGGTGGGTAGGGTATAACACCATTATCTATCTTGCTGGTATTCAAAGCATCCCAAGCTATTTGTACGAAGCAGCAACGATCGATGGAGCAAATAAATTTCAACAGCTTATATACATTACCATACCGATGCTGAAGCCATTTATCATTTTAACGGTCTTCACTTCAACTGTAGGAGCTCTGCAGTTATTTTCTGAACCAACCATCTTTTTAGGAACTAGTGCTTTTACAAGAGACGAAGCGATGACAATTGTTATGTATTTGTACCGGGACGCTTTTAAACTCCAATCTTTTGGGACGGCATCGGCTACAGCTATCATATTATTAGTATTGATAACCGTTTTTGCTACGATCAATACATTATTAACCTCAGGCATTGGTAGGAAGAAAAGAGGTAGAAACTAGTGAATAAATCGGAAAAAGGAAGAAAACCGTCCTTTAGTAAAATCCTTTCTTATGTACTTTTGTCCATTGCATCCCTACTTTCGTTGTTTCCGTTTTACTGGATGTTTGTAATGGCAACAAGCCCTAGCTCTGCTTACAATTCCATTCCACCAACGATTACACCTGGGAGCTTATTAATAGAGAATTTTAAAAAGGTCCTGGATAAAATTGATTTCTTTCAAGCCATGTGGAACTCACTGATTGTTTGTTCAATTGTCACCGTTGTCGTTTTGTTTATCAGTTCATTAGCTGGCTTTGCCTTTGCGAAGTTTAAGTTTCGAGGTAAAAATATACTTTTTACTGCTATCCTCTTAACGATGATTATACCGCCTCAATTAGGGTTAATTCCACAATATTTCCTAATTTCTAAGGCAGGACTACTGGATACGTTACCAGGTGTGATGGTATTGTTCTTCCTTAATCCTCTGGGTATCTTCCTGATGAGACAATATATTAGTCAATCTGTCCCAGATGAGCTAATTGAAGCGGCAAAATTAGACGGATGCTCCAACTTTAAAATTTATCGTAGTATTGTACTTCCCATTATACTTCCGGCATTTGCAACTTTAGGAATTATTGTATTTTCGGCTGCATGGGGCGAATTTTTATGGCAATTTACAGTTTTAAGAGATCCGGAGATGTATACGATTCAAGTTGCTTTAGCCCAATTAAGTAATACACAAAATGCAGACTTTGGCATGATCTTATCGGGTGTCTTTTGGGCAACTATCCCACTTTTGATTGTTTTCCTATTGTTTAACCGCTTATTTATATCAAGTATTACAGAAGGCTCTGTGAAATAAAGTAACGTGTAATAGAAGGGATAAGAGATGAATTTAACTATAAAAGATATCGCACAAATGGCAGGTGTCTCCCCAGGCACTGTTTCAAAGGTCATCAATAACTATGAAGGCATTAGTGACAAAACAAAGAAACAAGTGATGGATGTCATTAACCAAAAGGGGTATGAACCTAATTTTTCGGCAAGAACTCTGGCAACAAAAAGATCAAATCTTATTGGGCTGATCTATGCTGGAAAGATTAATGTGGAAATGACACATCCTTATTTTAATGAGGTTATTTCAGCATTTAAAAAGAATATAGGTCTACTAGGCTATGATATTATCATGTTTTCCAATGAACGCTTTCAAATGGGGCAAGGCAGCTATTTAGCACGATGTCGACATTTTCAAGTGGATGGTTGTATCGTAATTGCCGGTGAGGAAGTGGAAGAGACTATCTATGATGTGGCGAAGGAAGGAATTCCATGTATCGGTATAGATATTGAGTTAAAAGGTCCGAAATCTAGCTACATCATGACAGATAATGTGGATTTATCAAGAAAAGTAGTAGAATTTTTTTATCTACATTCCGTTAGAAAGATTGGTTATATAGGTGGGAAATGGGATTCTGCGATTTCTCGTTATCGGAAACAGGGTTTCTATGAAGCTATGCATCAATTTGGTCTAGAATTACGCGAAGAGTGGATTGAGTATGGTGACTTTCATGAAGAAAGCGGATATGAGGCGATGAAAAAAATACTGCAATGTAAAGAGCATCCAGAAGCTGTCTTTGCTACATCTGACCTGATGGCTTTAGGTGCTTTAAGAGCGATAAAGGAAGAGGGGCTAAGTGTACCGCAAGATATTCAAATTGTCGGGTGTGATGACATTGTGGCTTGTCGTTATAGTGAGCCAAAACTTACGACAGTAAAGCAGGATAAAGAAAAGTTCGGGAAATTATCCGCTTATATGTTAAATGATTTGATAAATGGAGAGACACAATTAAAGCCAGTGTTGATCGACTCCGAGTTGATGATAAGGGAGTCGTGCGGAACGAACAGGGTTGATAGGAGGTAATTTTGTGAATTACTATGCTGTTTTTGATGTTGGAGGTTCTTCTATCAAATATGCCCTTATGAATGATTTAGGAGAGTTTATTGAAAAGTCATTTGCTCCCACTCCTGAAGCTAGTCTTAAGCTGTTTGTGGATACGGTGGAATCTATCGTAAAGGATTTCCGAAAAAAATACGAACTAAAGGGAATAGCTATAAGTGTACCTGGTGCTGTCAATGTAGAGACCGGATATATAGGGGGAGTCACAGCACTTCCATATATCCACGGACCGAGTATTAAGGAGCTTCTACAGGACCGGACACATATACGGGTTGAAATTGAAAATGACGCTAATTGCGCGGGGTTAGCAGAAGGATGGATCGGTGCTGCAAAGGATATTAAGGATTACCTATGTATCGTGATTGGGACCGGTATCGGAGGAGCTATAGTTCTTGATAAAAAAATTAGACATGGCAAGAACCGTTTTGCTGGAGAATTTGGTTATATGATCATGGAGGACTATTTAGAGGAACCAATAGGGAAAACGTGGAGTACTTTAGCTGCAACTGGTGGATTGATAAACCAAGTGGCAATACGCGAAGGAATGGAACCGAATGCCCTTACAGGTGAAAAAGTGTATGAATTGGCTGAAGACGGTAACAAAGAGATACAAAATGAAATAGAAAAATTTGTGAAACGATTAGCAGTAGGAATTTATAATTTACAGTATGTAATTGACCCAGAAAAAATCTTGATAGGTGGAGCCATCAGCACGCGAGAGGGTTTCATTGAACAAATCAATGAAACCTTAAATCAAATGAAACATGATAAGGATAGTTTAACTATTCAAGTAGAAAGATGTCAGTTTGGAAATGATTCTAATTTAATCGGAGCTTTGTATCATTTCATACAGAGACAGTCGATGCATGGAGAATAGCTAGGAGGGTGAAATCGATGATACATCAAACGCTTAAACCGTTTCCGAAGAATTTCTTATGGGGAGCAGCATCTGCAGCCTATCAAGTGGAGGGTGCTTGGAATGAGGATGGAAAAGGTGTTTCAAACTGGGATATGTTTGTTCGTATACCTGGTAAGACATTTAAAGGAACAAACGGTGATGTGGCAGTAGATCACTACCATCGTTATAAGGAAGATGTTCGCTTGATGGCAGAAATGGGAATGAAAACCTATCGATTTTCTGTTGCTTGGACACGTATTTTTCCAAAAGGCAGAGGAGAAGTTAATCAAAAGGGCTTGGAGTTTTATAATCAATTAATTAATGAATTAAAGGTTAATAACATAGAGCCGATTTTGACATTGTATCATTGGGATTTGCCACAGGCCCTTCAGGATGAGTACGGAGGCTGGGAGTCTAGGAGGATTATTGAGGACTTTACGAATTACAGTATAGAATTATTTAAACACTTTGGTGACCGAGTGAAATATTGGGTTAGCTTAAATGAGCAGAATATATTTACAAGCCACGGATACCAAATGGGGACACATCCTCCAGGTATGAATGATGAAAAACTATTTTATCAAGTCAATCACCATGCAAACTTAGCAAATGCTAGTGTGATCAAAGAATTTCATAAATATGTTCCCGAGGGGAAAATCGGTCCAAGCTTTGCCTACTCACCAGCTTATGCCGCGTCTTCTAGCCCAAAGGATATTATAGCTGCTGAAAATGCCGAGGAGCTAAATAGTCATTGGTGGATGGATACATATATATGGGGTAGGTATCCAGAGGTAGCATGGAATTACTTAGAGAAAAAAGGGCTCTCTCCCACTATTGAAGAAGGGGATCTTGAGTTATTAAAAGAAGGTAAGCCAGACTTTATTGGTTTAAATTACTATCAAACAACAACTTTTGAAGAAAACCCTTTAGTAGGCGGTGTTGGATCATCGGAAATGAATACCACTGGTGAAAAAGGAACGTCGAAAGATACTGGCATACCGGGATTATATAAAACAATTGCCAATCCAAACTTAGAACGCACTAACTGGGATTGGAATATTGATCCGGAAGGGCTGAGAATTGCCCTACGTAGAATGACTAATCGTTATGGTCTTCCTATTCTGATAAGTGAAAATGGGTTAGGAGAATACGATAAGGTAGAAGCGGAAGAAGTGATTCAAGATGATTATCGGATTGAATATTTGCGTTCTCATATTATTGCCATTCAGGAGGCAGTTTCCGATGGCTCCGATGTTCTAGGTTATTGCATTTGGTCCTTCACAGATTTGTTAAGTTGGCTAAACGGCTTCCAAAAACGTTACGGGTTAGTTTATGTAAATCAGCATGAAGAGGGAGAACATGATTTAAAGCGCATTAAGAAGAATAGCTATTATTGGTACAAGAAAGTCATCGAATCGAATGGAACCAACTTGTAGTATGAAGAGTTCTTAAGATTAAGCAAAGTCCGTTTATTTTGAAACACCCCGTAAATGTTAGACTTGAAACTAACATTTTCGGGGTGTTTTATATGGCGTACAGCAGAAGCATATAGTTTACTTGAAACAAAAAACTGGCTTAAGTTCCATCACACAGAACTTAAGCCAGCCAATTAGCTGTATAGAGAATCTCTTTATAGTCAATGAATCTACTACATAGAGATTAGTTATAAACTAAAATTTAACCTTCTAGTGTTAACACGCCATCTTCCATACGGTACACTTTGTCACAAAACTCTAGCATACGCTCATCATGCGTTACCATTACAGCAGCCTTATTACGTTCTTTGACCTCTTTGCGAATTTGTTTTACTACTTCAAATGCGCGGTTAGAGTCTAAGCTCGCTGTCGGTTCATCTGCCAGGATGATGTTTGAGTTGTTAACAAACGAGCGGGCAATTGCTACACGTTGGCGTTCCCCACCAGATAATTCGTTTGGAAACTTGGATAATTTTGAACCTAATCCTAGGTCGTTTAGCAACTCTTTAGCAAATGCTTTTTCTGCTGGAGTTACCTTTCCTTTCATTTTACAAACAAGTAGCAACTGATCGAGCACGTTTAAATACGGAATTAAGTTCGATGTTTGTAAGACGAAACCTATATCCGTTAGGCGGAATGCTGAAAGATCTTTTTCTTTCATGTTACCAACGTTTGTACCACCTACTAATACTTCCCCTTTAGTAGGCTGAAGTAGAGCACCGGCAATAGATAATAATGTACTTTTCCCTGAACCAGAAGGGCCGATAATGGCGATGAAGTCACCAGGTGCAACTGTTAACGAAACATTTTTTAAAGCGTCAACAGTTGAATCGCCTTCTTTAAATGATTTTGTTACATTGTTTAATACTAAACCTGTCATTTATTCCACTCTCCCAATCGCTGTTAATGGATCGATTTTCGTTACTTGACGTGCGGAAATAACGGAACCTAAAACAGAAACAATTAAAAGAACTACTCCATAGATCAATACCATATTAAAATCTAAGTTGAATGGCATGTCTTCTGGGAAGACTAATGCTGTCAAATAAGTCAATCCGATACCCGCGATAATGCTAACTAACGATAAAACAAATACTTGTGTGATGATTGAATTTTTAATAAATCGGTTTGAAGCACCAATTGCTTTCATAACACCGAACTGCTGCGTTTTTTGTAAAATGAATACATAGAAGAATACGGCAATAATAACTGCAGAGATGGCAAATAAGAAGGCAAGCATCATGTAAATAGTGGCACTTTCTTCTTTATAACCAGGCATTCCCATTACCGCTTCTGATTTCGTGAACGTTTCAATTAAGTCATAGTCTTTAGCGATCTGGTCAGCTTCGATTGAAGTTCCTTGTAAAACAATCATCGTTACAGGATCTTCTAGACCATTATTTGAACCAGGTGCTGCAAAGGCATAAGATTGCCAAGTTGCAACATCAACAAAGACTGTAGGTAAATGGTTAAATGTTTCGCCAGTTGTAAATCCTACTATGTTTAATTTGATGTCTGAACTAGTTACTACAATCGTATCGCCAATTTCATATCCTTTTTTCTGTAGAGATTCATCAATTAGTACACCGAATGGATCATTTGGATCTAATTGCTTACCTTCTACAACTTTTGGTTCGATAAATTTGCCAGGATCAACCCCGATAAAGGCAACATCATGTTTTTCTTTAGTGTTGGAAGTAGCTTCATTTTGAATAATAATTGTAGATTGTCCAAATTTTGCAGCTTCCTTAACACCGTATTTACCCTCAATGTCTTCTGCGATTGCTCCAGACACCTTCGTTTTCATCATCGTTCCCTCAGAGCCCTCTTCATATATGAAAAGATCTCCATCGATATTTTTCATCGTTGCAGCAGCTAAAGTGGATAATCCATTACCTAAGCCCGATAAAATAAAAACAAGCCATGCAATTAGCATAATGATTGTGCCAATCATTGCAAAACGTGTTTTGGAATGTTTCATTTCTTTTAGTGCTAAAAACATTCTATGTTCCTCCTCTTATATATGTTATTTGACGATAGATTTCTCTATGGTTCTGACTACTTGAAGAACAGATCATAAGAAAACACATTAACTCAATCCAATAAAACTATATTAAAATAACAAAAGTTTGCAAAAAAAATAAATATAGCTTTTTTGAGGTTGAATAATATGTCCCTCCTATACGCCTCAATTTACAGTATAAATCACTAATATGAACTTTAGCTAAACTTTTTAAAAATTTTTTCGGTTGTTTTTTGTATAAAAGATATATTTTAATAGTATTAATTCGTTATATTAATATTATTTTGATGTGAAAGTGTAATTTACTTATATCCTGGAGACCAGACTAGCGGTTTGTTGTTCACTAAGTATTGCACCCCATTAATCTTTTTACTATTTTAAATCTTTTTACATTTTTTGCGGTGAAAATAATTCCCAATATATTCTATTGACCATTTAAATTAATCTTGTTATTATTCTCCTAATGTTTTTAAAAGAATAGATATACCTTGTATAATTTCAAGAATACGGCTTGAAAGTTTCTACTAGCTACCAGTAAATAGCTTGTCTACAAGGAATGGGAAATTAATGATATTTTTTATTCCATTTTTTTGTAGAAAAGCTTTGACCTAATAGTGGTCAAAGCTTTTTTTTATCAAATGGATAATAAAATGAATTGGTTGGAAAACTAACTTCTGAGTCATTCCCTTTCAATCTTTAATTATAGGAAATAGGAGATTACAACATGAGAAACTTTTTTAAATTCACAGAACGGAACACTTCCTATAAGCAGGAATCACTCGCAGGGATAACGACCTTCCTATCTATCGCTTACATATTAGTCGTAAATCCAATTATTCTAAGCCAATCTGGCATGGATAGTGGAGCTGTATTCACAGCAACTGCTCTTACTGCAATCATCGGAACACTACTTATTGGTTTACTTGCCAACTATCCAATCGCAATTGCACCGAGTATGGGATTGAATTCATTTTTCACTTTTTCTGTCTGTATTGGAATGGGAATTGAATGGCAAGTTGCTTTGACTGGTGTCTTTGTTGCAGGTATCATTTTTATGCTATTAAGTTTAATGAAAATCCGAGAGAAGATCATCAATATCATTCCACTGGATTTAAAATATGCAATAGCTTCTGGAATTGGTTTCTTTATCACATTTATTGGGCTGAAAAATGGAGGAATTATTACTGGCAATCCAGATACATTTGTTTCCATCGGAGATTTAACTTCACCGATGACCGTACTAGCAATTATTGGCCTAATCCTTACGATCGTTATGTTAGTTCGTGGAATTAAGGGCGGTATTTTCTACGGAATGGTCATTACAACAATTATTGGGATGATTTTTGGGTTAATTAAAGTTCCGTCATCGATCGTTGGAAGTATACCGAGCATTGAGCCAACATTTGGTGTTGTATTTTATCATTTAGATGAGATTTTTACACCAGAGATACTGACTGTTATTTTCACGTTTTTAATCGTTGCCTTTTTTGATACAGCTGGTGCACTTATTGCACTTACTAGTCAAGCAGGAATGATGAAGGGTAATACGATTCCAAATATCGGAAAAGGTTTGATTGCTGATTCTGCTGCTGGTGCAATTGGTGCTATTTTAGGTACATCAACGCCTGCTACGAGTGTGGAATCTTCCGCTGGTATAGCTGTTGGGGGAAGAACGGGCTTTACGTCTGTCGTGATTGCAGCTTGTTTTGTAATTGCCTTATTCTTTTCTCCACTGGTGGCCGTTATTACAGTCGAGGTAACAGCAGCTGCATTAATCATTGTAGGTGCATTAATGGCCATGGAAATCAGTAAAATTAACTGGACTAAGTTAGAAATTGTCATTCCCTCGTTTTTAACAATAATTATGATGCCTCTTTCTTCAAGTGTGGCAATCGGAATTGGATTAGGTTTTGTTCTTTATCCAATTTGTTTAGTAGCACAGAAGCGTTATAAAGAAGTTCATCCAATTATGTATGTACTTTGCTTGTTATTCATTTTATACTTTGCTTTTATCGTATAGAAAGAGAATTAGAGGACTGTGAGATACAGTATTAGGGTAATTAAATTAATGAGAGTAAACTATAAGAGACATAGATTAGTTCAGCTAATTTATGTCTTTTTTATCTCATAAAATACTTAGGAAAGTTACACTTAAACCTTGTATTTAGTAAGATAGATGTTATTGTATTATAAATACTAAAACTAATGCCTCGATAAATATTTACGATTTAAAGACTAAGGAGAATCACATGAGCTGGAGCAAATTGAAGAAAAACTTGGAGAGTTATCTCTGCCCTGCATTATATGGAAGGGTTGAATACAGTGCTAGTAGCTACCGTTATTTACCTGACAAATCAGGAACTTGTTTTATTACGGTAGATAAAAAGAATGTGCTGAATATGAGTGATAAAACAATTTTAATTAAATGGTATCTAACTGAGCAGGAAATTAAGAATGATGCCAATATCCAAATTCCTATCAGCAGTGAGGAAATAGAAGCGGTAAGAAAAGAAAGCAATGGTATGATTCCGGATGATCGTCTACAAGTAATTGCAAGGAGTAGAAAATTATCAGAATATGCTAAGGAGCTTTTGTCAGCTCAGTCATCATTAAGCAAATCAAATTTTGTAGTTGTAGCTAATCAGTTTTTATCCACTTCTATAGAGGAAAGCATAGAGAGTAATGATATATTATTGAATGTTCTAGCTTTGGTAGACAGACGACTTGGCAAAAAACGAATTTTAAACATGTCCGAGAAGATGAAGTTAAAACACCCAATTGTGCAGTATTTTTATGAGCTACGGCTCCGTACGTTATGATAATAAATTATGTGATAGCTTGCCACAAGCAATGGAATAAAACAAACCTAAGAAAAATATACTTACATGAAAGAGTTTCTTACCTTATTGAGTAAGAAGCTCTTTCATGTTGTATGTCGTACTATTCTTCAAACACCGAAAACCCACTACGAACCTAGTAAAAAATTGTTTCACTTATGGGCACCTGCACATTTCAGACAAACTATCTGCTGAAATACAGTAAATCTTAAAATTTACTATTATCAATAAGCTAACAATAATGTTAGTCTATACTAGTTCTGAAATTTTAGAATGAACAATATGAAACTATTATAGGAGAGTCCTAAAATGAAAAAGAAAATGAAATATTTAATTATACTTTTAACGGCCATCTTAATGGTTGCTTGTACCGACGTAGAAGACGCAGCCATTTCAGATGTAGAAACAATTCCTCAAGACATACCCACAGAATCAAATTTAAATACTGAAAAAGAAGAAGCTAACCCTACAATTGTGGCTGAACCGGTAATTGAAGAAATATCAACACAACCAAATGAGGATCTATTCTCAGGGTACAAACTTATCGAAGTTGATGGGGGTGATTTGTCCGGATATCGTGAATCTAACGTGGTCGTTGACATTGGTTACGGGGAACGTGAATATTGGGCATTTACGAATGAACACGGGCAGCTAGTACGTGTCATTGCGGAAGAGATCAATCTACAAGATGACAGTACCGAGCCGGTATTATCGTCTGGGAGATACTACTCTGATGAGGCTAAGGTGCCAGGTGTCGAAAGTGACTTTTTAGATGAAGGACATATCATTGCGGATTCTCTCGGAGGGTATAGGACACTTTTTGAACAAAACTTAAAAATCTTACTATATATTATCTAAAAACCTTTCACATCAATGATTGTGTGGGGTTATTTTTTTGTTCAAAAACAGTTGACGGTGAACAAAACTATACATATACTATATTACTATTAGGTTAACGAAAATTTAAAATAAGTATTATAGGAGTCTTAAAATGAAAAAGAAAATGAATTATTTAATCGTACCTTTAATGACCATCTTTATGGTTGGTTGTACAAACATAGAAGATGTTTCGAATACTGAGGAAAAAACAGATTCACAAGAAGTAACAACGGTTAATACAACTGTTGATGAACCAGTAGTAGAAGATACATCAACTCAATCAAAAGATGAACTGTTCAAAGGCTACAAATTAATCGAAGTGGATGCTTGTGATTTATCTGGAGATCGTGAAGCAAATGTTGTGGTAGACATTGGTTTTGGTGATCGAGAATATTGGGCATTTACAAATGAACATGGTCAACTGATTAAAGTGGTTGCTGACGAAATCATTTTACAAGATGACCGTACTGAACCTGTCACATCATCAGGAAGATACTGCAAAGATGAAGCAAAAGTTCCCGGTGTAGAAAGTAAATACCTTGATGAAGGGCATGTTATAGCTGACTCGCTTGGGGCGTATAGGACACTTTTTGAACAAAACTTAAAAATCTTACTATATATTATCTAAAAACCTTTCACATCAATGATTGTGTGGGGTTATTTTTTTGTTCAAAAACAGTTGACGGTGAACAAAACTATACATATACTATATTACTATTAGGTTAACGAAAATTTAAAATAAGTATTATAGGAGTCTTAAAATGAAAAAGAAAATGAATTATTTAATCGTACCTTTAATGACCATCTTTATGGTTGGTTGTACAAACATAGAAGATGTTTCGAATACTGAGGAAAAAACAGATTCACAAGAAGTAACAACGGTTAATACAACTGTTGATGAACCAGTAGTAGAAGATACATCAACTCAATCAAAAGATGAACTGTTCAAAGGCTACAAATTAATCGAAGTGGATGCTTGTGATTTATCTGGAGATCGTGAAGCAAATGTTGTGGTAGACATTGGTTTTGGTGATCGAGAATATTGGGCATTTACAAATGAACATGGTCAACTGATTAAAGTGGTTGCTGACGAAATCATTTTACAAGATGACCGTACTGAACCTGTCACATCATCAGGAAGATACTGCAAAGATGAAGCAAAAGTTCCCGGTGTAGAAAGTAAATACCTTGATGAAGGGCATGTTATAGCTGACTCGCTTGGGGCGTATAGGACACTTTTTGAACAAAACTTAAAAATCTTACTATATATTATCTAAAAACCTTTCACATCAATGATTGTGTGGGGTTATTTTTTTGTTCAAAAACAGTTGACGGTGAACAAAACTATACATATACTATATTACTATTAGGTTAACGAAAATTTAAAATAAGTATTATAGGAGTCTTAAAATGAAAAAGAAAATGAATTATTTAATCGTACCTTTAATGACCATCTTTATGGTTGGTTGTACAAACATAGAAGATGTTTCGAATACTGAGGAAAAAACAGATTCACAAGAAGTAACAACGGTTAATACAACTGTTGATGAACCAGTAGTAGAAGATACATCAACTCAATCAAAAGATGAACTGTTCAAAGGCTACAAATTAATCGAAGTGGATGCTTGTGATTTATCTGGAGATCGTGAAGCAAATGTTGTGGTAGACATTGGTTTTGGTGATCGAGAATATTGGGCATTTACAAATGAACATGGTCAACTGATTAAAGTGGTTGCTGACGAAATCATTTTACAAGATGACCGTACTGAACCTGTCACATCATCAGGAAGATACTGCAAAGATGAAGCAAAAGTTCCCGGTGTAGAAAGTAAATACCTTGATGAAGGGCATGTTATAGCTGACTCGCTTGGGGCGTATAGGACACTTTTTGAACAAAACTTAAAAATCTTACTATATATTATCTAAAAACCTTTCACATCAATGATTGTGTGGGGTTATTTTTTTGTTCAAAAACAGTTGACGGTGAACAAAACTATACATATACTATATTACTATTAGGTTAACGAAAATTTAAAATAAGTATTATAGGAGTCTTAAAATGAAAAAGAAAATGAATTATTTAATCGTACCTTTAATGACCATCTTTATGGTTGGTTGTACAAACATAGAAGATGTTTCGAATACTGAGGAAAAAACAGATTCACAAGAAGTAACAACGGTTAATACAACTGTTGATGAACCAGTAGTAGAAGATACATCAACTCAATCAAAAGATGAACTGTTCAAAGGCTACAAATTAATCGAAGTGGATGCTTGTGATTTATCTGGAGATCGTGAAGCAAATGTTGTGGTAGACATTGGTTTTGGTGATCGAGAATATTGGGCATTTACAAATGAACATGGTCAACTGATTAAAGTGGTTGCTGACGAAATCATTTTACAAGATGACCGTACTGAACCTGTCACATCATCAGGAAGATACTGCAAAGATGAAGCAAAAGTTCCCGGTGTAGAAAGTAAATACCTTGATGAAGGGCATGTTATAGCTGACTCGCTTGGGGCGTATAGGACACTTTTTGAACAAAACTTAAAAATCTTACTATATATTATCTAAAAACCTTTCACATCAATGATTGTGTGGGGTTATTTTTTTGTTCAAAAACAGTTGACGGTGAACAAAACTATACATATACTATATTACTATTAGGTTAACGAAAATTTAAAATAAGTATTATAGGAGTCTTAAAATGAAAAAGAAAATGAATTATTTAATCGTACCTTTAATGACCATCTTTATGGTTGGTTGTACAAACATAGAAGATGTTTCGAATACTGAGGAAAAAACAGATTCACAAGAAGTAACAACGGTTAATACAACTGTTGATGAACCAGTAGTAGAAGATACATCAACTCAATCAAAAGATGAACTGTTCAAAGGCTACAAATTAATCGAAGTGGATGCTTGTGATTTATCTGGAGATCGTGAAGCAAATGTTGTGGTAGACATTGGTTTTGGTGATCGAGAATATTGGGCATTTACAAATGAACATGGTCAACTGATTAAAGTGGTTGCTGACGAAATCATTTTACAAGATGACCGTACTGAACCTGTCACATCATCAGGAAGATACTGCAAAGATGAAGCAAAAGTTCCCGGTGTAGAAAGTAAATACCTTGATGAAGGGCATGTTATAGCTGACTCGCTTGGGGCTGTATCAAATTCTTATAATATCACGGCTCAAAACAGTACACTCAACAGACACGGCGACCAAGCTTACATGGAAGATGCTATTCGTAAAGCCGGTGGAGCTACTGATTTTGAAGCGATTATCACATACCCTAATACGAAGACGCAAATCCCTTCTCATTATCAATATACGTACACGATTAATGGGAATAAGATTACGGATTCATTCGACAATGTGAATCCTGATGAAGTAAACGCAGCACAAGGTTTGACAGGGAAAAGCAATAGCAAAAACACACCATCTACTTCGACTAATGCAAGCCAAGCTGGTGATATTTCTAGTGTTGATACGAATGGTAACGGGAAGGTTACAATTAAAGAAGCCAAAGATGCGGGTTTCAGTATGCCAATTACGCGTGACCACTGGCTGTATCAGTACATGGATGACCGTGACGGAGACGGTTATGTAGGCGAATAGCAATTAAACTCAAGCTAGTTGTTTTTAGGGGGATATAGACTTTGTAGCAGTTCGTGTTTTAGAAGGCATATGAAGTTTTTAAACAACTTAGGACAATACGAAATAAAGAGAAAAGCTTTAATGATAAGGGAGAAAATATATGACAGGTGGGAAGATAAATGAATAAAGCTTCAAACAGTCAAAACCATAGCAATGTTGTGGGAATAAACAAAAGATTAGGGGTGTATAGGTACTACTGTAAAAGGGTATCTGCAACAGAAACTTTACCTAACGGTAAAAATCGTACTGTCGATAAGATGATGATTATGTTGGAGCAGAAGAAAAACGGATATGCAATAAGTGTTGTCCACCCTATTTCAGAATTTATTCATCTGCCATTAAAAAAAGGCGGTATCCCTAGTAT
The DNA here is from genome assembly GCF_038624605.1 of Psychrobacillus sp. FSL K6-4046. Lineage (NCBI taxonomy): Bacteria > Bacillati > Bacillota > Bacilli > Caryophanales > Bacillaceae > Psychrobacillus > Psychrobacillus sp. FSL K6-4046. Next base: position 2,373,275 of record NZ_CP152020.1, on the reverse strand, counting down.
TAAAACACAAGAACAAATTGCTAACTCTATTGTGAACTTCCTAAATTTTGTGTTTATAGAAAATCACGCAAAGTATAAGTTATCAAGCGTAAAAGACCTTCTTTTTGAACATGGAGAGGATTATTTGAACGTTTATGGATTAATGGGACGAAATAACGCTCCAGTGAAAAAAGAAACAGTCAAAAGATGTGAATGGAATCTTACTCGTTTATACTATTTTCTAGCCAAAAAAGATATTTTAAATCATATAACGATAAATGATTTTGATTTCAAAGAATACACGTATGAAGTTTTAGAAGTCAAAAGGAAGCCAGAAAGCCCTTTTATCAATGTGAACTATCCAAATGATGAGGAAGAAACATTTCTTATCCATGATCTTCCTCACGAGTTAATTATCCCATTCATACAAACCGCATATACGTATACACCTAGAATAGCTCTTGGGGTGGCATTTCAGTGTTTCGGGGGCTTACGTGCTGGAGAGGTTGTAAATATCGCTAGAACCGGTATTACTCCATCAGGAGAATTCGGATTATATGGATTTCAAGTAATAATAAAAAATCGTAATTTCAGACCCGAACTAAAGGATATCAAGGGAAAAGGAACCGTAAAAAAACAAAGAAGACAAGGTATTTTCCCTTTTAATGGCGAGTTATTACAACTTCTATATAAGACGCATATTGAAAAATATAAACCTACCGATGGTAGCAACGCTCTCTTCTCCAACAGAGATGGAAAAGCAATGGAGAAATTCACTTATCAACGGGAGTTTGGAAAATTGAAAAATAAATTCCTAACTTTATTGTTAGAGGCTAAAGACCCTTTACTTAGAACATATGGATTGGAATTAAGTAGCGCTAAATGGTCTACTCACATCGGACGTGGAATCTTCTCGAATTTGATTGCAGCAGAAGCAACCAATGTACTTCAAGTTATGACAGCACGTGGAGATAACAACCCCATGAGCAGTATAACGTATCTAAACAATACAGATAAAATGCTTAGACTTCTAAAGGGTAATTACGATGATATGTATATGGATTTATTAGAAGCAAAGGAAGAGATTATTTCTGAATTAAAATTAAACAGTCGGGATCGAAAAAAAAAGGATGATTAAAGGTGACAGAATGGTATACACCCGAAGAAGTAGCTAAATTAATCAATAAACATGATTCAAATTTACGAAGACATGCACGAACAGGTTTAATACCCGATTCGCTTTTGAAAGTGGAACTTTCTTCTGGTGGAAAAATCAAATATTTGATTCATGCAAACTATGTTGAGCAGCAATTATCCTTGCAAGCTAAACTTTCAAGCGATTATTACAAAAAATCTGAAGTTAAAAAAATGCTAAAAGTATCAGACCTAAGACTAAAGAAACTACGAGAGACAGGAGTATTCGAGGATGTCCTGCTTTTTGAAACAATTTTATACTTTTCAAAAAAAGAAGTTGATAAATATATAAACAGAAAAACAAGCGCAGTCAAATTAATCAAAGAAGAATTAAATGTATCAACAGATAGACATGCTTTAGTTAATTTTATATTTAACGACCCTCTTTTATCTAAGCTTGTATACAAAGAGGCTAATAGCTACCAAATTGAAATTGAAGATTGGGAGGAATACAAAAAAGGATTAGTGGATATTGAAGAGGCTTCTAGGTACCTTAATCTGCCTTTAGAAGTGATGCAGATGTTATGGCGTAAGAAACACATAAAATCGTTTACAGTGAACGCTATGGGCATTAGAACGCATCTTGCTTACTTAGATGAGTACAAGCAACGTGGGCTAATTCCAATTGAGCAATTAGCATTGGAGATGAACACATCTTTGAATGTTATAAGGAAATTTTTTACCTCTGACGACTATATTCTTCTTCCAGATAACAAAAGAGATTTTTACATCAAAAGAGAAAAAGCTGATGAACTTATAAATAGTTACGCTGCGATACAAATCAAGCACAATTATAATAACCATCTTGTAGAAACTAACTATCATCAATTTTTTGAAGATAGTATTACTTACTTTAAGAACAAAGCCAATATAAACCTTACAGTAGATTTATATAATAGATGGGCTAGAAAAAAAATAAAAAAAAGCACACAGTCACTCAAAAAAATCACGCTTAAATATTTGCGTGTTTTAGAGGTTTTAGCATCTCAACTAACTAAAGAATTGATGGAATATACAGATTTAGAATTAAAACCACTTTTCGAATCATTCCCTAAAAATCTAACTAGTAGATTTACCCAATTCCTTGACTATTGCAAAGAGAAAGTTGATTGTGCATTTAGTGGCGATTATGTTTTTAAAAAGACCTTAAATGGGGATGAGGATGAAGCGTATACTAAAGAAGAGTGGAAAATGTTAATCCTTCATGTTTTAGATGTGAACAAACATTTCGAAAATGCAGTTGAAAACAGAGAGTATGCTAATACATGGCTATTCTGCTTGTTGCATTTTTCACTGGCATGGAGACGCTCAGATTTGTTTTCATTTAAATCGATATCACTTGATATAGTGGGCATTGATGATTTTGAATGGTTCAACGAACACACATTTAGATTAGAAGACGCTCAAAACATATTAAAAACAGTCGGAAGAAGTATGCAAGAATATTTATCAAGAAAGAACAAACGAAAATCCGTATACGTTGTCCCTTTTATTTTTGAAGTGCCTACGGCATTAGCCTTCATTCTTAGTGAACTACACCGTAAAAAAGAAAACGCTAAAAGCGAAATTTTAGTTAAAAATATAAGTGACAAAAATATTTATGATTTCTTTGGAAAAGATTTGCCGAAGTTCAAAAATAGAAAGAGTAACAAATCTTTAATGACTTACGGTTGGGAAACAGCGGTAAAAAACGGTAAAGGTGCTTTAGCCTATTGGCTAAGTGGTTTTTCTCGTTCTCACACTCATAATATTGCAATGCCTAACTCTATCACTCAGGTATATCTAGTTACGCGAAATACTGATGTAGATGTTGAAGAAATGGCTCGTCACGCCTTCGATAGAGGGATTTTTGGATGGCAAGTAAAAGTTATGATAGACGCTATAAATGAAAATGAACCTATGAGCTTAGAAGAAATGACAACAGCCATAACAAATATCAACAAAGAATATTCACCTGTAATGATAAACGAATTATCAAAGTTCGCTGTCACTAGGCACGAGCAATCAATTGCATTATTAAAAGACCTTATGAAAATTCCAAAACAAGAGTTAAAAGACAAACTAAAGGAGATTTCCAGATTACGCTCTCCTTCATTGCTAGACCATTCACAATGTCTCGTAGGATTGGAAAATTGTCCATTTAAAAAAGAGGTTGAATATAATCTAGAAATGCCATGTCTCGGTTGCAAAAATCGCATCGATACAAATTATATTTTAGATATTGTGAATGTGAAAATATTTTCTTTGATTGAACGACTAAAAAAAACAAATCAAGATGAACATATCACGCGCATCAAATATACACACATGATTAAATCGCTTTTGTATATCCTAATGGATTTCAAAAGAATGTACGATCAATTTGATACGAATTATATTCGCAGCTTCATAGATTTGGACTTGTTGCAATCAAATATTAGAGAATTAAATGTCACAAAATTTTTAACTATAAACGAGGCGAATAATTGATGGCTGTAAAAAAATTGAAAGTAGGTAATATAGATAAAGGATTACTTATTTACGAAGAGACTTCCAATTCAGTTGCAGAAAAAAAGTACCTCAAGTACAACAAAGATGAGTTAATTCAGTATCAAGAAAAATTCGAGCTTTTACAAGACGATGGGATTATTAAATCCCCATCTGAATTTCTTGACCATCAATGGAACGTAATGGGACGCGAATATTATAGGAGTCTTGATTTTGCGGAAATAGAATATAATAAAGAGCTTTATTTATCTTTAAAATGCTACGTAATAGTACAACTATATGATCGAAATATATCCCCGGATAGTATTTTTGAGGGGTTAGGTAACATTTTAAACATCATTAAATTAACAAGTTGTTATGACAAACGAAAACTATTGGAATTCGAGGAATGGAAGTTAGAAAAAGAGTCATCAAAAATAAATTTAGATAAATACAGAAATTATAACTTGGGGTACTTGTACTTTAATCCTATAAACGACGCATCTGATTATATCCCTTTATTTGAATCCATACAGGGCGCTGATTGGGATATAGTCAGAGAGATACCTACTTATGAAGAATTTGTCCGTTTTGATTTTTTAATTAACGATTTCATGAACAAAGCAACAAATGATATGCGTTCGAAATATTATCCAATTTTCATTTGGTGGAAATTATCTACAATTATCCCGATTCGTCCAATAGAACTAGTTAAAATAAAGAATAACGATATACGGTATGATGCGAAAGAAGAAAAATATTACCTTACAAAAGGGAAAAGAAAGCTACCACCTTCCAAAAAAGAAAAAGGAAAGCATCACGTCGCTATACCTCACGAAATTCAGATAAACAAGGAAGTATTCGAAATTATAGAAGATTATAGAAAAGTAACTAATAGCGAGAACGAAGAATATTTATTTTATCTCTCTCACCATTATGAACATTTAACAAAACCTAAATATAGCAGCGTCGTTAATAAAGGGGAAACAAAAAAATATAACAACCATCGAACAACCGATTTAATGACAAAGCTATTGGTTTCATTTTTCAATGAAGTGATACAAGACGGTATGGGCATTAACGTTGTAAATTCAAGAGACGAATTAGATTTAGAAAATCCACACAAAACCATTACTCGCTTTAGTCTAATGGATACACGCCATTTCGCTATCTGTTCAATGATGATGCAAGGATTCAGTGAATTAACAATCGCCCAAATGGCAGGTCATACTAAGATTGAAACCCAATCCGCATATGCATCTCATATCGATGATTTTCAAAGGTCTTATTCTAATTTACTAGCTAAGGATATTCAACGAAGTATGACAAACCTAAATACTTCAGGATTTGATCATTTTACATTTCGTCAAAAGCAGATACTCTCTTATTGGAATTCTGACTACTCTAAAGAAAAGAAAATAGATTATGGTTACTGCCAATCAAAAAACTTTCCGTACGAATGTTTCGAAGATGATTGCATCTTTTGTAATAAAATTCATATAGATTTATCTAATTTGACCACTCTAGAACAATCCGAATTGGCAAATAAAATCACAAAAATCCAAGATGAAATACAAATTAAATTAAATTTCATCAAAAAGTATTATCAATCAGCTTATAGGAAAAAGGAGTCAGAGTTCGATAATAACGAAAAAAATTCTAAAGACCTTGAACGAAACAGCGCAAATCTCGCAATTTTATTAAATAGAAAAGCAATGTTAGAAGCGCATATAGCAAAAAAAATGGAGGTACAAGATGACAACTGAAAAGTCTAAAGGAGGCAGACCGCAAAAATATCCATATGAGGAACTAAGATCTGTTTTATTCGAATACGCAAACAAAAATAGTGGGAAATTAATTACTCTGGCAGATTTAGGGCGTGAAACGAAGTTTCCACGGTACGTATGGAGAAATAATAAACAGATTCGAGAAGACATTGAAAAGCTTAATCAAACCCCTATGGCAATCGTGGGTTTAATGAAAGAGAATGTAAAAATTCCTTCGGCTGAGGATTTAGTCAACTCTAATTATTACAATAAAAACCTACTAATAACAAGGATTCAACAAGTCCTTGACGCATATCAAACTACGTTTGAACAGGTGTTAAAGACAACTGAATTAGAAGATAGACTAAATACTAAGGAGAAAGAAATAGCCTCTCTAAAAGAAGAAATCGACGCACTGAAAAAGCAGTCTGCATTCTATCAAGAAAAATACGAATCGATGACATTGCATAGCACTTCTCTTCTTAGTCGTAAAAACTTTCAGTTAAAGGAGAATGTCATAGATGCGGAAAAGAAATTTAAAGAAATTGACGATGAATTTGAGGATTTATTCAAATAACAGATTAATCTTATAATTCGAATGCATGTAAAAAAGGCTACTGTATTTATTATAAACAAACAGACCAACAATTGCATTTTTGTTATTCAACAAACGGGTCATATTGTTGAACAAAATAGGTTGAAAATGAATAAAAAATAATCAAACTTTTTATTTACAAATAAAAATGCATCCATTAAATCAATCTTTTTTTGAGATAATGGATGTATTTTTTTGTTTCTGTTCGCAGAGATTGTTGCTCTAGATACGTTATCTTATTTAACAAACGGGGCAGTTTAGTTGAATAGGAAATGTCTGTCGTAGAACCAAGACTATTTCTTGTTGCTTCTTCATTTGTTTCACTCCATTTTCTTTACACTTTTACTTAAAGCGTATCTTAAATAGAGCTTTCATTTTAGTTCTGGATGCCTCTCTTGATTTATGGAAAGTTAGGTATTGTGATTATTGACACACAATATTATACGTCGTATAATATCGCTATATACTATACGATGTATAATATATATGAATCTATAATATGAATTTTTGGAGGTGTAGCAATAATGGGTTTTCAACTTGGTTCTGCACTACTCGATGCTTGTGTGCTTGCCATCTTAGCGAAAGAAGATGCTTATGGCTATTCGTTGACACAACAAGTTCGTGAAGTTATGGATATTTCTGAATCTACACTTTATCCAGTGTTACGCAGATTACAAAAAGGCAATTATTTGTCTACATATGATCAGCCATTTCAGGGAAGAAACCGTCGTTATTATCGCATAACAGATCTTGGACGTGTAAAGTACGAAGAATTATTGAAAGAATGGACGGAATATAAAGAAAAAATTGAGCATGTGTTGATGGGAGGATTAAACGATGAATAAAGAGACGTATTTGAAACAACTTGAATCTAAACTCAAACGAATACCAAGTAATGAAGTAGAAGCAGCAATTGAATATTACAATGAATACTTTGATGAGGCTGGCACGGAAAACATTCAACAAGTTATTAAGGAATTAGGATCACCTGCTCAAGTTGCATCGAAAATTCTAGCTGATTATGCGATAAAAGACTTAGATAGTCATCCAGGCTCAGCAAAAAAAGGCTTATTAGCCATTTGGATTATTATTCTTGCAATTCTTGCAACACCAATTGCACTACCGATTATGTTAGCTGTTGTAGCATTAATTTTTGCATTTGTCTTATTGTGCGGTTCATTGGCATTTGCCGCAATCGCTATCCTATTTTCCTTAATCCTGGGAGGTATTGGTTGTTTAATTGGAGGCGTAGCCGTATTTATACAACATATTCCTACTGCTCTATTCTTTATAGGTCTAGGATTAACAGCTTCAGGTATTGGGCTACTTGCTTTCTCACCAGTTATTATCCTTATTAAAAATGGTAGCCGCACTATTGCAAGAATGCTAAAAAGACTGTTTGATCGTATTACAAAACGAGGTAAGGAGGTATTATAAATGAACAAGTCAAAACTAATACCTATTATTGCTAGTGGTATGATTGTCGTTGGAATTGTGCTAACAGCAATCGGGTACATGTCTGGAGCAGTATTCACTATTGTCACAACGGATGATGGATTAAAAGTAATCGACGTAAAAGATGTACAAACCATTTCTGAGGAATTAACACCATTCTCGGACATTGATGTAGATTTAGATGATACAGATTTTGAAATCATCCCTTCTGATAAGTACGAGATTGAAATACTTTCATACAAAGAACTAGAAAAAGGATTCACATATAAAGTACAAAATAATAAGTTAATTATCAAAAGTGATGGTTTATTTGGTGGATTTTTCAATATCAGTTTAGGTGAAATACCTAAAACAAAAATTAAAATTTATTATCCGAAAGACACTACATTTAACAATATAAATTTAACAAACGAATTTGGTGATATACATTTAGATTGTATCAAAAGCAATCATTTAAACATCTATTCAGGAGATGGTGACATAACAACAACTAATGTTAAAATGGACACTTTTGAAATTAAAAACAACTTTGGCGATATTTTCGCAAGCAACGTCGAAACAAAAAATTTAGTCATTAACATGAAGGATGGTGCCTTACAATTTATGAAGGTAGTGGCTGATGCTACTACGATTACAAATCAATTTGGTGATATTGATTTAAGTGATTTAAACAGTAAAGGTTTAACAATTAAAAGTAATGATGGCGACATTGAAATACAAGGTTTACTGTTAGGAAAATCAAGTATCACGTCTAACTTCGGTGATGTAGACCTGCAAGTAACCAATAAAGAATCAGAGTTAAATTACAACATTAATAATTCCTTTGGCAATATCATGGTAAATGAAAATAAATATCAATCCAAAGCCAAACATCATGTTAACACGATAAATGAGCTTACTATTAACGCTAAAGATGGAGATGTGAATGTACAATTTTAAATACTATGAAAAACCGAGACTTTCTCTGTAAAACAATGGGACAACAGCTGATGATCACGGTTATTTTTTATACAGCTATCGGGAAAGCATTCCTGTAATAACTGAAAGTATATGTAGAGTTTGTGAAACAACGTACTTAAAGTAACAGGAGCGTTAGTTGGACAAGAAATAAACAACTTTATTATTCATTTTTCAAGGGTTATGTAAGCAGCTGAATAGAATTTAAAACAACTTTAACAAGCCTTACTACAAAACTATTTGTAGTAAGGCTCTTATCTTTTTAACTTAAAATTAAATGACTTTATTATCTCTATACAAAAGTCCTTATTCAGCAATCGGGCGCTACCCCAATAAGCGCCTCTAAATTCAAGATACCTTAGTTCATTAAAGATTTATACAGTATGCAAAATCATTCAAAATAACGTTCCCAAATAAAATTTTGGGTGCAAACTAAAATCCTAGAAATCCTGATTTAATAGTATTTCTAGGATTTTTATATGAACATTGTTTATAAGGTATTTTATGTATTTCTCTTCAAAGTCACTTGCAGCAATAGTTTGAGCGTTTTCTAGTGATCATACAGAGTTGATGTCGTTGCATAAATTCGTGCATATTCTTTAAGGTGTAAATACACATCTTTATTACACTAATCCAATGATAAAAGTGTAGGAATTTCAAGTTTTGTTCATCATTTAGTTTTGTTCATCGCTCAAATTAAGGTGTATCAAAAGCTAAAAGGTTTTATCCCTTAAAAGGCTATCCTATACGGGGGCGGTATCCAATGCATATAATATTACCCCACAAGAAAGTACGCTCAACCGACATGGTGATCAAGCATATATGGAAGATGCCATTCGTAAAGCAGGTGGTGCTACTAATTTTGAAGCAATCATCACTTATCCAAACATAGAAACGCAAATACCTTCCAGTTATCAGTATACTTATACGATAATGGGTAACAAAATCGTTGATACATTTGACAACGTTAACCCGGATGAAGTAAATGCATCCCTTGGATTGACGGGTAATGAGCCTCCTGCTCCAACTACTTCAAACACTAACGAAGATATTTCTAGTGTGGATACAAATGGTAATGGACAGGTGACGATTAAAGAAGCTAAAGCAGCAGGTTTTAGTATGCCAATCACGAGTGACCATTGGTTATATCCATACATGCATGATAATGATAAGGACGGTATGGTAGGGGAGTAAGCTCTTAGACCAAAACGGAAAAATGATGAGAATTTACGACATATGAAAAGGGAGATTGTTTTTTAAAAAACAATCTCCCTTTTACTTGAATTATATGCTTTTAAGACTTTGTTAGTTTTGTTCCAAGTATTCGTCGGCCGAGATCACATTGGCATACATACCATGAAGTGCGCTGACAAACGAAAAATGGACTTGTTGTGCTGGCACTACTTTATCTTGGTACGTTAGTTCGCGAGTTGCACATGCATCTTCAATAAGTGTAACTTCATAGCCATGATCTACTGCTGCTCTGACAGTAGCATCAATACACATATGTGTCATCATACCGACAACTACTAGCTTAGTTATTCCTTTTTCTTTCAATTTGCTTTCTAATTCAGTTTGTAAAAAGCTATTAGGGAAATGTTTGATGATGATACTTTCAGTTTCTAACGGTTGAACAGTTTCATGGATTTCGACACCTGCAGTATCCGGAAGGAAGAACCCTAATGCTGGATCTGCTGCAATATGCTGAACATGGAAAATGTTATCTTTGTGATTCTGTCTAAACCACTCAAGTACTTTCACAGCATTTGCAGCCGCTTTTTCCGGGTTACTTAATTCCATCTTACCATTTGGGAAATAGTCATTTTGAATATCTACAATAATTAGAGCTGTACTCATTATTCTCCACCTCATCAGAAGTATTTTGTTACACTATAATCATAAATCCCATACGGTTTTTTATCGATAGGTTGACGAAACACTTTCATCTCAAAAAATTTCATTGTGAAAGGAATTTAATATGGAACTTGATAATATAGATTTTCAGATTCTTCGGATGTTATCCGAAAATTCACGTATTCAATTGAAAGACCTAGGTGAACAAATTCACATGACTGGGCAAGCAGTAGGCAATCGTATAAAGAAACTGGAGGAGAGCGGTGTAATTAAAAACTACTCTCTAATAGTTGACGAAAAGAAATTAGGGCTCACTTATACAGCATTTATCATCATTTACATGATAACTACAAACCATGATTCGTTCATCCAAGTGATGAACGATCGAGATGAGGTAGTGGAAGTTCACCGCGTATCGGGGGAGGGCTGTTATCATTTAAAAGTAAAGGTTAGCTCTCAAGAGCAATTAAATCTTTTCCTAGATAAAATTCTGGAGTACGGGAACTATAGCGTCCATTTATCTATTAAAGAGATTAAACAACGAAATCCATTGATTGCCAACGGATGAACTTAAAACGAGGAGAAATAAGTTACTACTTTAAAATTTTAGTCAGTTAATGTAAATGAATAGACTAGCTAAAAGTGAATGATATATGCGATACAACATTCGAATAAACGCTTAGAAAGTTAGAAGGAAATTAATTTTAATTTGATTTAATCAAAGAACAGTAGATCGGCTTTTTATAGCTTATCTACTGTTCTTTTTTAAGTCATAAAAAAAGCTAACTAGCTACATTATTTGACCATTATCTAACACAGTATATAGATATTTAATAATGAATTTATGTAAAAGTAGTTGACTAAAGCAACTTTATATTATAAAGTAGACTTAAAATTCTAAAGAGGATGAAAATTTAAAAATGTCTGAAAATAATATAGAGAAAATTAAAGGATTTAATCGTTTTTACACTCGGACAATGGGACTTTTTAATTTATATACTGACGAAAGTCCTTATTCCGCAACTGAAGCCTTAATAATGTTTGAAATTTCATCTCGGAATGACTGCACAGCAGCTTATTTATCAAATTATTTTCTTTTGGACAAAAGTTATATGAGTAGGATCTTAAAGCACTTTGAACGAGACGGGCTCATAGTGAAAAAATTTTCAGAAGAGGATCGACGGATACAATATATAGAACTAACAGACATAGGGGGAGAGGCACTTACATCGCTTGCTAACAAGGCAAGTCTTAATGTTAAAAATATGATAGATGGAATTTCTGAAGAAGAGATTGAAGTATTGATTGAATCAATGCAAAAGATCGAGAAAATCTTGTATCCAAAAATTCGATAGGGGGAAATGCTAAATGAGAAAAAAAAGCTTTTTTTTGTTTGCTTTAGGTGTGCTATTAATTTTGACGGCCTGTACTGAAGGAACGGTAGGTACGAGTAACTCAGAAGGAGAAGGAAACGCTTCATCTTCAAATAAAGATAGTATCGTAATTGCTTTTGAATCTGATGCAGGAACACTAATGGCTAATTCAGATGTTAACTACGTAACTGATACCCAAATCCGTAATATTTATGATGCACTTATTGACAGAGATGGTCAGACTGGTGAATTCATCCCTGTCCTTGCTGAAGAATGGAATAATGTAGACGAATTCACTTGGAAATTTAATTTGAAAGAAGGAGTCAAATTTCATAATGGAGCTGAATTTAATGCAAATTCCGTTAAATTTAGTATCGACTACATTTTAGATGATGCAAATCAATCATTTTATAAATCAAGATGGGTAAATGTACAAGAAGTAAATGTAATTTCACCATATGAAGTTGAAATTAAAACCTCGCTGCCTTTTCCTAGCTTGATTCAACGTATTGCTGAAGATTTATTAATTATCGAACCTGGATACGTTGAGGAGGTAGGTACAGAAGAAGCTGCTAAAAAACCAGTTGGCACTGGAGCTTATAAATTTGAGGAATGGTCAAGAGACAATTTTTTACGTTTAGTAGCTAATGAAGATTATTGGAAAGGAACTCCTTCAATTAAAAATGTAGAATTTCGTTATATCCCAGAGTTCAGTTCTCGTCTTTCAGCTTTCTTAAGTGGAGAAGTAGATATATTTAAAAATATTCCTGTAGACTCTGTTGAAAAAATTAAAAGTGATGATGGATCAAAAATTGAGGAAGTTCCATCAGCTAGAATTAATTATCTTGCTCTAAATAATTTTTATGATGGTCCTTTAAAGGATCAGAAAGTTCGTCAAGCATTGAATCATGCAATAGATGTGGATGAATTACTTAATTCTGTTTTAAATGGACATGGAACAAAGATGACTGGTCCTTTAGCAAAAATTAATACAGGTTACATCGAGACTAAAGGTTACGAATACGACCCAGAAAAGGCAAAGAATCTTTTAAAAGAAGCTGGCTATGAGTCTGATTCTCTAGTATTAAGCCTTGATACCCCTAATGGTCGTTATCCAATGGATTCACAAGTTGCTCAAGCTATCGCTGCCCAATTACAACGTATAGGTGTAAAAGTCAATGTTCAAGTAAATGAATGGGGAGCACATTTAGAGAAAATAAGAAATAGAGAAATGGGTGATATGTTTATCCTAGGTTGGGGCCCAGCGTTTGATCCGCAATCTACAATCGAAAATCTCTTTACAGAAGTAGCTCCATATAGCAGTTTCTATGATAAAGATATCGAAGCTAAGATATATGAGACGAATGCAATCTTCAATGAAGAAGAAAGATTTAAAGGATATGCAGAATTACAAAATAAACTAGTAGAAAAAGCAGCGTGGGTTCCATTGTGGCAACAGTCTGATTTATACGCAGTACGAAAAGATTTGAACTTTGAGCCACGTGTAGATGAAAAAATACCAGCGTTTGAAATGTCTTGGAATTAAAATTCGTACATTTATTTTATCATAAGGGGTTAGGGGGATACATTCTATCCTCCTCTTCTCTAAATAAATAAATAAATATATCAGGTATAAAGGGGAGTTAGATATGCTTGATTTCGTAGTAAAAAGAATAATCCAAGTTGTGATTGTAGTTTTATTAGCCCTTACGGTTGTGTTTTTTTTGATTAGATTATCTGGAGATCCTACCGCGTTATTCTTACCCCCCGATGCACCTAGAGAACAGATTGAAGAATACCGAGAGAAATTGGGATTCAATAGACCTATTTATATTCAATATGGAGAATTCATGTTGAATGCAGTACAGGGTGATTTTGGCCAATCTCTTCGCAGTCGTGAGGATGCATTACCCTTAGTACTAGATCGTCTGCCAGCTACTTTCCAACTAGCTATATCAGCTTTAGTACTGTCTTTGTTAATTTCTATACCTTTAGGAGTCCTTTCTGCATTTAAAAGAAATTCAATTTTTGATCGGATAGCTGTTGCCTTAACAGTGCTTGGTCAAGCTGTCCCTAGCTTTTGGTTAGGTTTACTACTTATTTACTTTTTTGCAGCTCAGTTGAATTTACTTCCTTCTGGTGGTGCAGGCTCAATTGTTCATTTAATCCTCCCAATGATTACTTTAGCAGCTTACAGTGTTGCTAGGTTTACAAGGTTCACCAGATCTACCATGTTAGATGTATTAAGAAAGGATTATATTAGGACAGCTAAGGCTTCCGGAGTACCAACCTCAAGGTTAGTTGGGCGTTATGCACTTAAAAATTCTCTAATTCCAATTATTACACTAGTGGCGCTTGACTTAGGTACATTACTTGGGGGGGCAGTTATTACTGAGGTTGTATTCGCTTGGCCTGGAATAGGAAGATTGTTAATGCAATCACTTATGAACAGGGATTTTCCAATAGTTCTTGCTGGAGTATTTATCATAGCACTTATTTATGCAGTTATTAATTTTATAGCGGATGTATTGTATGCATATGTAAATCCACAAATTCGAGTGAAGTAGGTGAGAGTATGGCAACGGATATTCCAAAGGTACCGCACACGACAAAAACACAAACTTTAAAAATTAATAAAGAATCTTCTCTAACTACTTTTTTCTCTAATTTATGGAAAAGTTGGACAGGTATTCTTGGATTTCTTATTATAATTACCTTGTTATTCATAAGTGTTTTTGGCCAATGGATTGTTCCTTATGATCCTCTTCTTGCGGATTTCAGTAAAAAATTATTACCTCCATTAACGGACGGGCACATATTAAGAACAGATCAGTTAGGAAGAGATATTTTCTCCAGAATTATTCTTGGTGCTAGAATTTCTGTAATTATTGGTGTTACAACAGTGTTAATAGCAGGTACTTTCGGTACTATAGTAGGTATTATTTCTGGTTATTTCAGAGGTTGGATTGACGTTATCTTAATGAGAATTGTCGATGTTCAATTAAGTTTTCCTTTCATTCTATTAGTTCTTGTAATAAATGCCATTATTGGCACTGGTCTTCGTAATATAATTATTTCTTTAGCAATTGGGGGATGGGTTATTTTTGCCAGAGTTATTCGAAGTGAAGTCCTCGCATTACGTGAAAAAGAATTTATTACGGCCTGCGTAGCAACGGGCGTATCAAGAACAGGAATTTTATTTAAACACATTCTACCAAACTTGTTTACGCCAATTATTATTCTATCATCCTTACAAATTGGCACCTATATAATTGCTGAAGCATCCATAAGTTTTCTAGGTTTTGGTGTTCAACCACCAGAACCAGCGTGGGGGAACATGTTAAATGAAGGAAAAGATTATATATTCAGTTCATGGTGGTTAATCACATTCCCTGGAATTGCAATCATGATTACGGCTCTAGGTGTTAACCTTTTTGGAGATTGGCTACGTGACACATTGGATCCAGAGTTGAAAGGTGAATAACAGGAGGTATAATGATGTCAAAAAAAATTCTACAAGTTAAAGACCTGAGGATTCAATTTAAGAGTGGTAAAGAGAAAACCATACCTATACGAGGAGTCAACTTTCATGTAAATAAAGGAGAGACATTAGGAATTGTAGGAGAGTCTGGAAGTGGAAAGAGTGTTACATCCCTATCAATTATGGGGCTTCTACCAATTAAAACTAGTGAGATAGTATCAGGTGAAATTCTTTTTAATAATCGGGATATTTCTAAATTGAAGGAGAAGGATTACCGTAAACTTCGAGGAAATGAAATTTCTATGATATTTCAAGAACCTATGACATCGTTGAATCCTGTCTTTACGATTGGTGAACAATTGAGTGAACCATTAAGACAACATAAAAAATTAGCAAAAAAAGAAACACGAAACGCTATAATCACAGTCTTAAGACAGGTCGGTCTACCAAGAGCTGAACAAATAATTGATGAATATCCTCATCAATTATCTGGTGGAATGAGGCAAAGAGTAATGATATCCCTTGCTCTACTATGCCAACCTCAACTTATGATTGCGGATGAACCTACCACTGCTCTTGATGTAACAATACAAGCCCAGATTTTAGAACTCTTAAGAGAAATAAAAGCACAAAATGACATGAGTTTAATGCTAATTACGCATGATTTAAGTATTGTCGCTGAAATGTGTGATCGTGTAGTTGTTATGTATGCAGGAGAAGTAGTTGAAGAGGCAGGGGTTACTGAATTGTTCGATAACCCTTTACATCCCTACACTCAAGGTCTCATGAAATCATTACCCACCAACAATGCTAGAAAAAGCAAATTGTATTCGATTGCTGGTCAAGTACCTAAACCTTCTGAAATTAAACAAGGCTGCGTATTTGCTAACCGATGTCCATATTCTTTTAATAAATGTTTTGAAGAAGCACCACCTGTTTTTCAAGATGGAAATCATTTAAGTAAGTGTTGGCTCCACGACTTAACCCTGAAGGAGGTGGAGCATCATGGAAAGCAAAGTATTATTAACAATTAAAAACTTGAAAAAGTATTATGAAATTCCTCAAGGAATGTTTAAAGAAAAAATTGTTGTAAGAGCTGTAGATGACATCAATTTTAGTGTAATGAAGGGTGAGACATTTGCTTTGGTAGGTGAATCAGGTTGTGGTAAATCAACCACAGGTAGAACTATTCTAAGATTGTCGGAACCTACAGCTGGAAAGATTATTTTTAAAGGGACTGAACTGACATCGTTACCATATAAGAAAATGCGTTCTCTTAGAAAACAAATGCAAATGGTATTTCAAGATCCCTATGCATCTCTTAACCCCAAAAAAACAATAAAACAAATATTGCTAGAACCTTTAAAAGTTCATCGGAAATTTGATAAAAGAGAACGGTTGCAGAAAATTATATCCATGCTTAAAATAGTCGGGCTCTCTGAATATCACTTGGATAGGTATCCCCATGAATTTTCAGGAGGGCAGAGACAGCGTATTGGTATAGCGCGGGCAGTCATCCTACAGCCTGATTTCATAATTGCAGATGAACCAGTGTCTGCCTTAGATGTATCCGTACAATCTCAAGTAATAAATTTAATGCTAGAGTTACAAAAAGAATTCGGATTAACGTACTTGTTCATTTCTCATGATTTAAGTGTAATTCAACACATGACCGACCGTGTAGCTGTAATGTACTTAGGAAAAATTGTTGAAATTGCAGACACAGAAGAATTGTTCAATAGTCCAAAGCATCCATATACACAAGCCCTGCTATCAGCAGTACCGGTATCACATCCAAAAGAACAGAAAAATCGAATCGTTTTAAAAGGGGATGTTCCAAGTCCAGTGAATCCACCCTCTGGCTGTGCATTCCACCCCAGATGTCCATTCGCAATGGAAATCTGTAAATCTACAATTCCAAAAGAAACTGTATTCGAAAAAGGTCATACTGCAATTTGCCATTTATATACAAAAAAAGAGGAGGAAATTAATTATGTTACTAGCAATTCCTAAAAGTGAGTATAAAGAACGTCAGCAAAAATTCTGTGAAATATTAACGGATAAAAAATGTGATGGAGCAGTAATATTTTCTGTAACTGACATCTTTTATTTAACTGGATTTCACTTTCATCCAACAGAAAGACCAATCGGCATGTTTATTGATCCTGAACTTAAATTTCACTTATTCTTGCCAGCTTTAGAACATGAACATGCTGAGGAGTATGGTATCGTAGATCAAGTTCACTCCTATCCAGAGTACCCAGGAATAAGGCATCCAATGGAATATATGAAAGAATTATTAATTCAGTTTGGTTTTGAAAATAAAACAGTCGGTTATGATTCATTAGGCTACGGATCGCCAATGGGTTATCGTGGACAATCAATTGATCAGCTAATCTCAGTTAAAGAGTTTGTATCCTTAAAATGGGTAATAGAGGAAATGAGATATATTAAATCTGCTAATGAAATTGAGTTAATTAAAGAATCATGTCGTTGGGGAAATTTAGCTCATCGTTTATTGCAAAAATATACGAAAGCTGGATTAAGTGAAATTGAAATTACTAGTAAAGCATCCATGGAAGCAACAATGGCAATGATTGAAACATTAGGTGCTGAATACAAACCTCATGGTAAAACAGCCTATGCGATTTTTAGAGGACAAATTGGTCCTGAATCAGCTTTCCCTCATGCCGTGACTCAAAATCTTGTACTTAAAAAAGGAGATACGCTGGTTACAGGTGCGGCTGCGGACGTTTATGGATATGGCAGTGAATTAGAACGAACAATGTTTGTTGAAGAAGTTTCGAAAGAACAGGAAAAATATTTCCAGTATATGCATGAGGCTCAGGATGTTGCACTTGCAGCAATTAAGCCAGGCGTTTTATATTCCTCAGTTGAAGAAGCGGTTCAAAAGTACTTTAAAGAGACAGGTATTACGGAACTTACAAGCCACCATACTGGCCATAATATTGGTTTACTTGGTCATGAAGCTCCATTTTTTGATTTAGGGGATGATAATGAAATTAAGCCTGGAATGGTAGTTACTGTGGAGCCGGGAATCTATGTAAGGGGAATAGGTGGATTTAGACATTCAGATACGGTTCTAGTAACAAATGATGGAATAGAAATGTTAACTTACTATCCTCGAGATATAAAGTCTCTTATTTGTTAAATATAATTTGCACTTGGCATTATTTCGCCAAGTGCTTTTATAACGGATCAAATTTAATTAGAGAAGGAAGGTTTGCTAATTGAAATTATTTATTTCTGCAGATATAGAAGGAATTGCTGGTGTAGCCACTATTCAACAACTAACCACAAATGGTGAATATCAGCGTTTTCGCAAGATAATGACTGCTGAGGTTAATGCTGCTGTAAGAGGTGCCTTTATAGGAGGAGCTAAAGAAGTTGTGGTTGCCGATGGTCATGGGAACATGTCAAATATTTTGATAGAAGAGCTGGATCCAAGAGCACGATTGGTCTCCGGTAATAATCGTGTGATGTGTCAATTAGAGGGCCTTGATGAAACGTTTGATGGAATTATTTTTGTTGGGCACCATGGTAGAGAAAGTTCATCAAATGCTGTGATAAGCCATACGCTTGCAGGGATATGTGTAAAGGAAATGAAAATTAATAATCAAATTGTTGGGGAAACGGAAATGAATGCCCTGGTAGCTGGTAGTTTAAATATACCTGCTATTTTTATTAGTGGAGATGACCTTTATGTAGCGGAAGTGAAAGAAACATTACCAGATGTTGAATCAGTCGTAGTAAAATTTGCACGAGATCGCTTGGCTGCAGAACTGATTCATCCTGAATTAGTACAAATAGAAATTGAAAAAAAAGTTATATCTTCGATTAAGAGAATTAATAATATTAAGCCCTTAAAAATAGAAGGACCAATAACTTTTGAAATTGAATTCAAAGGTCCGCAGCAAGCAAAAATGACTTCAACACTTCCAACCGTTCAAATGATTAGCCCTACTAGAATCATGTTTACATGCGAAGACATGGTAACCGCATATAAACATATGTGGGGTTGTGTGATTATTGCTATTGCGGCAACTAATGGAGTGCTGGGAAATGTAAATGCTTGATATACACGTTTTTTTTAGTGTGATGATATGGAAACCACATATAAACATCTGTGGGGTTGCGTGATTATTGCAGTTGCATCCAAAAGGCTGAAACCCCAATCATCAAGGGTTTCAGCTTTTTTATGATTTTGCAAGCTACTTAATTGGAATATTGGATCGAGTATAGCTATTCTTGAATTCGAGCGGGATGAGTAATTGCAAACATTAAAAATTTTATCTGATATTCGCAAATTGGATGCAAACAACTATTTGAATTAAAAAGATGGTAGAATTGCGATAGATAATCAAAAAAATGAGGAATTTTCTGATGAAGAGTGGTATTCATAATATTATTTTTATAATGAGATTCCATTCTATTGGAGAGATATGATAGTATTGCGTCAAAGTAAACACAGAAGTGTCTAGCAGGATTTTCTCTCTATTTTGACGAATTGTGGAGGGAAGAGGGAGGGATTTTAAATGTTTGATTATATTCTTAGTGTAAAAAATGATAAAGAGTGGGAAATTATTTCAAGTATTCAAACTAACTTATTTGATATGAAAGACCATTGTTTTGTGATTAATGATAATGAAAAAAACATATTGTTAGATTATAAAAATAAGCCTCTTCGTTTAACTACACTAATTACAGATACACAAAACCAGGAAATTTACGGTTATGACGTAAAGGAATTCGCTGTTTGGACTATAACTGCTAATAGGGTTTACTGTTTGAATCCTAATAAAAACTACAAAGAATTTAAATTACCACTTAATGAAAATTAATATCAAAAACTGCACATCCATGTGGATGTGTTTTTATTTATATAAAAAGGATACACAAAAAATGTATCAAGAAATGAGGAAATAAAATGAATGATATTTTTGTTAAATCACTTTATGAGTCTATCATTAAAGAGAATCTTGAAATATACAAAGACTTGTATGAAACTACGAATGTTACTTCTAAAACAGATGATTATTTGAAAAAAGCTATAGGTTTTTACGATAGTTTAAATGACGAAAATAAAGTTACATTAATGAAGATAATTGAACAAACTATGATTGATACTATTTCAAACATGCTAGGAGTAATTGATGGAAGTTCGACTTTAAAAGATTGTTCGATAGAACCTAAATTACTTCTCGATTCTATTGACACAGAAGGAGAACTGCAAGGTTCGTTTATAGAATTCATAGAAGAAAGAGATAGTAACATCTAATTGGTTTTTTTAGAATGGGCTTCCTAAAACTATACTTTCTATGCGTATAACGATATATATTCATTAGACCCGACATCTTAAGTAGAAAGTACCCTCAATCAAAGAAGATTTAGTAATGATAATAGTAATGAAATGTTATATTCGCCACTAGCTATTTAACTATTGATTTCTTCGTCAGTAGTGAAAGAGTATCAGGAGATTTTATGCATACTAATACGTAGGGTTTATTTTTATGGTTATTGTAGTTAATCTCTTTACCTCTCCGTGTAAAAATGGAATATTATAACTATTGGTAGTTTGCTAGAGGGGGAGAAGAATGTTCACCTATGGGGCATTATTGTATACTAAAGGATATAGTGAGATGAGTTTTTCTAAACATGTGATGAGGACAAGCCTATGAAGGTATTGGATGTAGATTTATTACAAGATGGGCTACAGCGAAACATTACAATGTTAGAAAGATTAAATACTGAAATAACAACAATCCAGCGTGGAGTCGAAGGACTAGTTCAGATGGAGGAACAATTAAAAGGAGAAGGAGGAGGTGCCATTCGCTCCTTTTATGAGGAATGTCATTTACCATTTCTTCAGTTTTTTCAATTGTTTTCCTACGATTCTCAACAAGTACTTTATCAAATTAGCAAAGCTCTTAACTCACTTGAGCCGGACCTCTCAGGTTACATATTAGAAGAATTTTTAGAGGGCGAACTGGAGCAGGAATTGACACTTATTGGTCAACTTACCGCTAGTCTAACAGACGAAACAAATAGCATCATGGATCAGGTGAGTGACATTGTAGCACTACCCCATTTAGATGATAGCGCAGTGCAGGAGGGGGTTATTAGTTCTAAGAGAAAACGTGATGATACCCTCTCGCAACTGTATGAATTTGAAGCAACACAGACGACTGCTTTAAACACCATGGAACAGGATATCCGGACAATGGAAACATGGCTCTCTGATATAGAAGGGATGTTTAAAAGTGGGCTAACGGATGTTCATTTCCAAGCAGATAACTGGGGAGCATTGACTGCTAAAAATAAGTTGAAGACAGAATTGGCATCTCGTACATCTCCTATTGCCGTACTTTCCTCCATAGTGAATAGAGAAAATCAGTTGACGACTATGCTCCAGGCATTTATAGCTGGTAATGGTCCTATTCGATTTGGCTATGGTGGTTTGATTCACATAAACAATCCTTTTGTGGGTACAGATATGCTTGTCTTATCCTGTGCAAGACCAGAGAGCGGTGGGATTGAACAAGAAAAAATAAATATCCAAAAGAACAGCAATATTTTTCAAGACTTCTATGATCTAGGAATAGGTGCGTTAAAATCTGTAGCAACAATAAACCCATTCGATGATAAGTCATTCGGTGAAGCTATGCTAGAAAGAGCGAATGATGTTGGTCAAAGACAGACGGACGATTTTGTCGAGGTACAGCGATTTACTCATCGGACAGCTAATACATCTCTTTTAGGTTTACCTTCAGAATTGCACAAGGCTGGAACAGGAGAGGAGCATTTATTTTATACTACACGGGAGTTTGGTGAAGGCGGAGGTACTGACCTTATAGCTGATATGCTGGGCTATGGAGTCCCTGGGCTTGGTGCTGTTAAAGCTATTAGAGGTACATCTTTAGGAGCGAAAGGACTTACAACCGGGATCTCTGCACGCAATTTAGGACAATTTGCTAAAGAGGGTGCAGCCGTTGGTAGTATTATGTCAGCAGGAGAAATTGGCAGTCGGGAATTACTAAATCCAGAGGACACTAACTGGAAACAGAATGCATCAGAGTTAGGTCTAAATATTGCTGCAGGGGCTACATTGGATCCCTTATTTTCAATGGCAGTACCTATTGCTAAGTCTGTACAAAAGATGGTAAATGAGAAAGCAATTGTAGAAGCTGTTAATTCACCATCGAAAATTGGTGAAAGGATACCTAAGGGTACGGTTAAGATTGAAGGAATGCCTCCTCTTGTTCAGTCTAGAGTAAACTTAAGAAATGGAAGTGCAGCAGAAGGAGCAGGTTTTAATCATGTATTAGATAGGCATTTTAATCCTTCAAAGAATGCTTCCCAATTCTCAATTACACCTGACGTGCTTAAGGGAGTTCTTCAAAGTAAAGAAGTTGTGAACACTCCAGTTTCAAAAGTTTTATACTCAGATATAAAGTTAGCAGATGGGACAATCGAGAAGCAGGCTAGATATGTAAGGGAAGTTACATTAGACTCAAACATAGGTATTGATAAGTTTAGTGGTTCTCCTACAAATATTATGACAGTACTAACCGATAAGTATGGAAATCTAGTTACTACTACACCAGGGGTGATAAAATGAAACTAAACGGAAGCAAACAGGAACAGGATTTCAGAAAGGAGTTAGAAGGTTCGAACATTGTTACGGCTCAAGATGGTAAAGCAGAAGCAATATTGAATGTGTTAAGAACTACTTTTGGAGAAGTAAAAAGTGCATATATTTTAAATTGGACACCTGACCAAAGCGAAGACATATTCACTATTTTAGTTGACCTTGATAGAATTGCTAAAATTGAAATTAGTAGAGTCAATCATTCGGAAGTTCCTATAATTGAAACTTTTAATCTGAAGGATTTTCAAAGAGGGTTAAGTAAAATTTTTCAAATTAAATTAGCCGTAGCGATTGATTTAGCGAAAAAGGAACATCAAAACGGTTAAATCAGTATTGTGAAACCTTGATTGGCTATATGCCTTTCAAGGTTTTTTACTTTAAGATCTTTACGGTTAAAAGCAAGATGACTTTTGAATCAAAAACTCAGATTGAGGCAGGAGTTGATCCAAAAACTGCCCGTAAAGCAAGGGGAGATGAATTCTCGAACCAGCGCCCCCCCACCTTGTCGAATTTGTAAATAGTAATGATAATAGTAATGAAATGTAATATTTTCCACTAGCTATTTAACTGTTGTTTTTCTGTGACAGTAGTGAAAGAGTATCAGGAGTTTTTATGCATACTAATACGTAAGGTTTATTTTAAAGGTTATTGTAGTTAATCCCTTTACCTCTCCGTGTGAAAATGGAATATTATAACTATTGATAGTTTGCTAGAGGGGGAGAAGGATGTTCACCTATGGGGCATTATTGTATACTAAAGGATATAGTGAAATGAGTTTTTCTAAACATGTGATGAGGACAAGCCTATGAAGGTATTGGATGTAGATTTATTTCAAGAAGGGTTGCAGCGCAACATTATTATGATAGACAGGCTGAGCAGTGAAATGGAAGCTATCAACGATGCAGTGAAGGGTCTAGTTCAGATGGAGGATCAATTAAAGGGAGCAGGAGGTAATGCCATACGCTCTTTTTATCAGGAATGCCATTTACCACTTCTTTATTTTTTCCAGTCGTTTTCTGAACAGTTTAAACAAGTCCTTAGCCAGATGGAGGCAGCACTTCATTCACTGGAACCTGATTCCTCTGGTTACATACTCGAAACTTTCCTAGATGGAGAGCTAGAACAGGGACTTACGCTTATTGGCAAAATCACTGCTAGATTAACAGATGAGGCAAATAGTATCATGGATCAAGTCAGTGATATTGTTGCCCTGCCTCATTTAGACGATAGCGGAGTGCAGGAGGGAGTTATTAGTTCTAAGAGAAAACGTGATGATACTTTAAACCAACTTTATGAATTCGATGCTACCCAGACATACGCACTGAATCCAATTGAACAAGGTTTACAAATGATGGACACGTGGTTGACAGAAATCTATGGACTATTCCAATCAGGGGTCAAGGATATAAACTTCTTGCCGAGCCAATGGAATGTCCTTACGTTTAGAAGTGAGATAAGAACAGCATTGTTCCCAAAAATATACTTAAATCCAAATGACTTATGGATAAAAGAACAGGAACAACTGATGGGTACAGAAATTACTCCGGGAACTTTTCGGGCACTCGAGGGTAAAAAGACCAAAACAATCAAGAGAGGTACTTATGGAAGCTTTACCCTCTTAAAATTCCACCTGTACGAAAATGGGCTGATCGTCAAAGAATACCAGCTTGGGACAAGAAAGCCAATTCAATATGAAGTGGTAAACAAAGTAGAAGAGGAATTCGATGATGGTGGTTTCCGCGAGCTCGATGGGTACTTTGAGGGTACAAAACTTGCATTTGTTGATTATTTAAGACCGCACGCGATTGTCAAAAAAGGGGTCAAACTCGCTTTTTCCTCGGGGTCCAAACTATTTAAATATAAAGGCGATCTATCTGTAAAGAAAACTCCTACGGTTGAAAACAAGTCACCTAAGTATAGTGTGAATGGTAGTCAAGAGGCTGGAAACCCTAATAATGGTATGGTTAAAGATGTACCTTCTTATGGAAAGAATTCAGTACCTATCGGACCTTATAGAGAAGTCAATGGATTCCCTGTTAAAGTAAAGCCAGGTGCTCAAGAAAAGCATATTCCTAATACGCCAAATTTCAAACAAGAAATAGCAAATGGAAAAAACAAGAGTATTTTCTATGGCGATAATAAAACAGCACAAGAATTGCTTGATAAGTTTGCAGGGAAAGGTCAACTACTGCCAAACGGTAAAAAAGAAAGAGTAGACTTTGGTAAAACTATTGGGAATTACTATGATCGAAATACCGGTGAATATCTTGATACTACTAATGGATTGATACATTATGGGAAAGATGGAGCTCATATAGTACCGTCAAGGCCGTAAAAACAAAAGAAAAGAGGATGAATATGGGGTATGACTCTTTAATAGGAACATTAATAAAATATGAACATAGTGACATGATACTAGAATGGGAAAATGGATTAAGGATTGTTGGTGTACTAGATACAGTTTTTGAAACAGATAATGGGTTAGATGACGACGATGTAAATTATACCGAATTTGATGCAGCTGTTTTTCAAGTAAATGATATTTTAGCGCATCCTACTAATGAAGAAAGTCGTTTATATAAATGGTTAATACAAAAGAAAGGTTCATTAGTTGAAATTTCACTTTATGATGATCCGCCAAGTGCAGTTTTTTTAACTGAAGGAGAAAGTGTATGGAAAAGGGATAGTAAAAAATAAAAACGTTACTTTAAACATAACCTTGATGGGCTAAAATGCCTTTCAAGGTTTTTTTACTTTAATTTATATTAAGTCTGCTGATATTAGTGAGAATCAAATTGAAAATGATTAGATTGTAAGGATGTTTCTAGTAATGGCGGAGAAGTCCATCATATACCAGTTTATTCTGTTAGTCCGAAAAGTAGAGGTAACAGTCCTGGTGTAAGAATGAAACCATAGACCATAGACAAACAGCGAGTGGGGGTAAAATCTTTAATAGAACAAGGGAAATTAAATGAGGCTCAAAATATGGACATTAATGATTTAAGAAATAAGTTTGGTAACAAATATCATGAAGGTATTAGACAAATGTTAGAATATACTAAAAGATTAAACAAATCTGGGTGGGGTAAAAAATGAATGAACTTATAATAACTCCTAATAAGGGAGTAGGTCCAATTAGTTTTGGCATGACAAGAGAGGAGGTTAGAAATGTTTTAGGAGGAAATGTAGTAGAATATAAAAAAATGCCTATGTCTGATACTTTTACAGATGCATTTAATGATCATGGAATACACATATATTACGATAGTAACGATACGTGTGAAGCAATTGAAATGGCACTACCAGCAGACCCAAAATTTTCACATAAACACATGATTGGAAGGCCTTTTAGCGAACTGAAGTCAACTATTATTTCACAAGATAGTGATGTTGAATTGGATGGGGTGGGAATACTAACTCTATATTTATGAAGCACAACTGAAAATAGAAGAGTATATGAATTTGAAATAGATGGTAAGAAAAAAATATATCATAGAGCACCGAGTGGATAAATTCGGGAGAGGTCCTCACTTTCATGGTGCTGACGATTTGAAGGGAAGTCAATGGAAAAAGGAAGATATAATCAGTATCCTGGACATTCTCCAGAAGATTTTGTTGGTTAGAAAAAGAATGGTCGACCATGGAAAGGTGCTTAATTTGAGTGACGAAAGAAAAACAAAAATGGAGCTGTTAAAAAGAAAAAGTAGAAGAAAGAATTTATTAAAAGAAATAAACTTCATGAATCTTTCAGAGGAACCTTTTTTAAATATCGAAGATAATGATTTATTTTGTAAGAATGT
Source organism: Psychrobacillus sp. FSL K6-4046 (assembly GCF_038624605.1). Lineage (NCBI taxonomy): Bacteria > Bacillati > Bacillota > Bacilli > Caryophanales > Bacillaceae > Psychrobacillus > Psychrobacillus sp. FSL K6-4046. The sequence continues at coordinate 2,346,686 of NZ_CP152020.1, read as the reverse complement.
GTTTTCCCTACTTAACAGAAAGGAAAATAAGATTCAATTGCAAGGAGATAGCTATAAAGAACATATTCAAAAATCAAGACAATTGTTAAACGATACTATTGATAATATCGAAGTAATACCAAAACAAGGAAGACTATTAATTTTTAGAGAAAATGAAATAGAAGCAGTGTTGGTTAATGTTAATGAAGTATTTAGTCACTTAAATGAAATGATTGAGTTAACAAAGTTTTCAGGTGGCTATGGTGATTTTATTCTAGTTGCAGAAGATTTTAATTTTGGTTTGTGTATTGAACGAACGGAATATTTTTATGAGTTAAGTGTTTGGGGACTATCATAAGGAAAAATTTGAGAACCTTGATTGGCTATATGCCTTTCAAGGTTTTTTACTTTAATTTGTTTTAAACTAAAAGAAATCCCAGACTTTATATATGATAACTTGGCTATTTATATTAATAAAAAGAAATTTGACAATGCTACTAATAACGAAAATATAAACCAATTATCGCAAGATAAAAATAAGTGTATAAAACTATTGAAAATAGAGGAGTATAAGATCTTGGAAACAAGCTCAAGTACAAAATCATGAATTGAATACATTCATAGTTTGAAGCCTCACTAATATGGGATAAATGAATTGTTTTGCGCTGAAAAAATTAGAAACTAAGCGTAATAAAGAACAATGTTGTTAATAGAGTAAGAGATTCCAAACAGGATATTCGGACAATGGAAACACAATTAATACCAGTGAAGGAATATCCAAGGGTACGGTAAAAGATGTTACTTTTAAAAAGGGTTATGATACACATTTAACCGTAGTGGAGGGTTTTAAAGCAAAACCGAATATAAGAATATTGAATTGGAAATTATTCACAATAACAATGATAGACTTAAACCATAAAAGAGGAGTGATATCTTGGAAGACTGGGAATATAATGAAATATTTGAGGCTATTAATGAAGACTACAATGATTATTTAAAATTAAATAGAGGACATGAGTATGCAATAGCAAGAACTGTTAATGATTATATAAATCTTGGAAAGATAGAAGACTTTATTGTTGATACTGCTATAGGTGAAATATTGTTATCCAAAAATAAGGTTTTTATTGGTTATGTTGAAGGGATAACAAAGAGATTAAGTATGTTTGAAGATTTAGATGATACAAGTGAATTAACACATGAAGAAATAGCTGACTTGACTAATAGGATAGAGAAAGTACTAGATGGTCTTACTAAGGTTGAGATAGATTATAACCCATACTCCGAATAGTAATTTGCGATGTTTGATGATGAAATTAATTTAAAGCACTTGATGTCCTTTTAGGGCATTAGGTGCTTTTTATGTGATATTTATGCTTTGCACAAAATGAAAATGTCTTTCATAGCTCATAAAGTTTGTGTCATCTAGGCATTCTGTTTTAGTGCTTGGTTTGTGAAAATAATAATGATAAATAGGTGAGATGAAATTTTACAAGCCGAGAGGACTTATAATACTGCCAAATACACAAACTGATGAAAATGACAAAGCTCGTGATGCTATATGTGGTAACGATACAGATATATATAGCTTGTGAATGGAAAATGAGGATCGTTTAGGGACAGGAGATGTTTGCTCATCTTTTGTCTAACCACGTTATGATTAGTTAAATAATAAACCATCGGATTGACAACCAGTGAAAAGTAAGCCTTAGTATTTGGAAAATTGGTTGGAATGGTAAGTATTTTATTTCTTCGCAAGGTAATATTGTTCGTAAAATGTACACTTAAATTTACGAAGTAAGTTAGTGGAAGAGGAAATAAAAAACGAGAATAGAATAAGAATCATTGAGGATTAGGATTTTCGCAATTAATAAATAAATTATTTCTTGAAGGGGTGAGAGACTTTAATATTAATCAAACTGTAAAAACGTCGGGTGCTTACGTTTTATTTCGGGGGCTGTTTATTTTTCAAGTTGGTCCTACAAAAGAGGCAGATAAACTTGGAGTAGTTAGGCTCGTACAAGCGGATCAGTTCCAATAAATGATTTAACAAGATTCAATGCTCCTAAGCAATTGCAATTTGTTTATGATATGTTATCAAATAACCCCAAAAGGTGGAATTATTTAAACGAAGCTGAGCAACTACATGCAAACTGGTATATAACACAATATGAGGTATTCGATAATGAAGTTATCTAGAGAAAGAGCAGAACAACTTGCACTTGAATATGTAAATAAAGATAAGAATGACAATTTCAAGTTAGAACTAATTGATGTAGAAGTTTCTAAAATTCCCCCCAAATATTGGGCCGCCACTTTTGAAGTTAGAACGTCAGAAGGCGATATTTTAGAGGGTCCTTTACTTATACTTGTAGATGACGATTTTGAAAAAGCAATGAGTTTAGATGAGGATGTTGAATCTCACATGGCTAATAGAGAATAAGTGAAGTATCCTTTTCAAATCCAAATTGAAAGAACCTTGATTGGCTTTGTGCCTTTCAAGGTTTTTACTTTATTTTTTTTAAAGACGTCTGATAATTGATTGAAACAATAAAAAAATGAATTGTTTAAGAATCGAGAGCTCAAGATGGTAGTACCACATTACGGAATATCATGTTAATGCCTGGTTTGGTGGAGTGGAATAATAATTAGGCGAGTGCTTTACTTCAATAAGGAGAGGTACGTATAGGACGTGAAAAGGCACTAGATTCTCCCTATGATTTTGTGAACTATTGGACTTTCGGGATTTCAGATGGAATTGTGTCAGGAGCCAATGAAAGAAGTGCCAAAATGTTCGACTCGAAACTAGATTTTTTAAATTATGCTACATTTGGTTTTAGTGGAATGGTTAAAGAAGCAATTTTTCCAGATGATCCCTTTTCAAAAGAACATTGGCAAAATAGCATTGGATTTGTTGGAAGCATAATTGGGCTTAGATTGGCAGCAGCTCCGTCACCGGTTAAGAAACCTGGTAATGGTGTTGGGGATAGTAAATAACAAATGAAGGAAAAAATGTGAGTGAAAGGACAATTAATAATGGGGAAGGAACATCTAAGGGTATAGAAAAAGATAATATATTTTCTAATGGGTCGTTTAATCATGTATTTCATGGTGAAATAAACAAAAAACGTAAAGCTGTAGGTTATCATCATGAAAGTATGATGGGTGGAAAAATAGTCGAGATAACGGACCCTCCTAATAAATATGGGGTATACCGTGCAATAGTTGAAATTGAAGGGAAAAATAAAAAGGTGCCTTCAACATTTTTTCCGAGTGATTGGAATAGAGTACAAGTTACAGTTGCGATAAAACAGGCTTACAGTAATAGAAAAGTGATAAAGGATAATTTATATGAAGGTATTTTACCTAATGGTATGAAAATCCAAATGAGGTTAGACCCTGAAGGGAAAATTAAAACTACTTACCCAATATATTAAGGAAGTGTACAAATATGAAATATGAAATCAAGTTTAGGGAAAACGAAAGAGGTATTGAAGTGGAGGTTCCAGATGCTATTTCCGCAGTAGCAATACTTCTAATGGGCGATGTTCAAAGCAACAGTCAACCATGGTTAAAATTAATAAACAAAGTTATAAGAGGCGAGTCAAATTATGAGGAATGTACAGGAAATAATTGTACATTGGAGATTAATCAAGATATAACAAAAATTCTTGATAACTATAGTGAGGAAGAAGATGAATGTGTAATTGAAACAAATGAGCTAAAGAAGATAATAGAATTGTGGGCAGAAAAGATAAATAGTACTGTTGAGTAAATGATAAAAAACCTTGATAGCATAATGCATTCAAGGTTTCTTTTTTTTGAGGGGCTACCCAGTGCCGAATAACTTCGATTTATTAAGAGAAAAAGTAATAACACGGTTACGTCATCCGCTTTAATTGCAGAGATTGGTGACATTCATCGGTTCGCAAACTCTGATAAACTCGCAAGATATGCGGGAATAGCCCCTATCAGAATGGGGTCGGGTGGTAAAGAGAAGATGAAGAAAATTTAAAAATGTGAAATTTATCTAAAAATACAAATATATAGATAAGTGAATTCTAAAAAATTCTTAAATTTTATCAAGTGATATAGTTTTTCTTTAAGATATTGATAATTTATTTACATTTGCTAAAAAACTAACTTAGAATAATGTTTATTTTTTGGTTTAATATTAATACAATGGAATCAATTGTTATCCATTTAAATCAAAGTGGATAATTAAATAATCAATAAACATGATGGGAGATGTAAAATGAAAAAATTTTCTTTGTTACTATTTATTCTGGTTTTTTTGTTAGCGTGCGAGGAGAAAAATACGATAGAGAATTCTTCAAAAGTTGAATCCGATAATTTTATCTTTATTAAAGAGGAAGATATTGAAGTACCTGAAGGTGCATATTTAGCTGAAAATATTACCGAAGACCTTACTGGGGATGGAATAGAAGACGAAATTATTCTTTATATTAGTCCTCCACCTATTATTGCAGAGACGGGAGAATTCCTATGGGATGACTCTCATTTGTGGCAATTAATCCTTATTGATCAAGGTAAGAAGTATCCGTTGTATAATGACTCTGTTAGAGGTGTTCTAGATTTTTGGATAGCCGAGAACGAAGGAAAAAAAGAGCTTGTACTATTTAATAGCGGTCAACATTTAATGTTGTATAAATATAATTATGATAAAGAGAAGTTTATACGAAATGAACTATTCTATGAAAAGTTAATTATTAATCAATCATTTTCACAATGGTAAAAATAAATGGTAGAATCCTAAACCAACCATGTTCATAACTAATTAACCAATAATCAAATTAGATAGATAATGAAAATAAAACCACCAACCAGTTATGGAAGGTGGTTATTTTTTATGTTATTTAGTTACTTTGAAGATAAAAGGTTCAATATCAATTTCGTAGTTTTGACTATATCCCTCTGCATGTACTTGTATTTCTGTAGTTGCAGAATCCAAGGCAGGGAATGTAACCACTCCTGATGTTGATATACCAGGAAGTATATCTGATTGTAAGTCAGGGAAATCAGCCTCGTAATCTGTTTCTTCTTCATATTGAGTACCATTAGATACAAGTTTTATGCTGTGAGTATAAAATGAAATGTTGTCATTTGTGTTATTGGTAACCGTTACATATAAACGAGTGTGAGGTTCTGCAAACTCAATTTTATCCACTTGTACAACGAATCCGTGTTGATCAATAGTTTCTCCAGTTGTTAATGTCTCTAGAGTAGGTGCTACTGCATCTATATAACTTATTACTTCAAGAGACTTAGCATTCATAACTGGGGCGATTACTACCCCGCCTAGCATGTTTTCTCCTTCAAATTCATCTTCTATTACACCGTCTACTTTAACATAGTCACCGTCATTCACTTCAAAGTTAGGATCCTGAAAGGCAACGATTGTATTGTACTCTGAATTTTTAGGGTCGGCAAAAACTTGAAGATAAACGCCGTCATTATCTTTTTCTGGAGTACTAAAAACTTTACCTACAAAGCTATAATTATAACCTTTAAACTTTTTAGGCTAGGTATATAATTTTGCGATATCACTTTCTTCAATAATTTTTCCTATTATTTGGGAGGTGGTTTGTTTAAATGTATATTGAACCAAAAGAGTTATTGTTAAAAATGAAAGAGCATGACTTTGTCTATGATACTAAAGTCGGCAAAATGGTCAATAAGAAATATGAGGAAGATAAAGCTTATGTATTTAAAATATTGGACTTATTATATGAAAACTTTCACAGGGTAAGATTTGTATATGATTTAAGTGAAAGTGTAATCGGCAAAGGAAAATGGGCTGTTTTAATTTCTCAAAAATTTGCAGTGGCAGATAAAAGAATTCCCATTCCAACAGTACCATTTCACCTACAATATGATGGCAAAATTAATATATCCATAATGGCAAAGCACTCATATTTTATGCTCATTGGATTTTTTCAAGAGTTAGATGATGAGATATGTGTCTCTTTGAATTTTAAGAATGATGAGTACAGGAAAATATACAAGAAACTCGTGGAAAACCAGACATTTGTATAAAATTTTGACAGCCTTTAAGGGCTGTTTTTATTTGAAGGGAAAACAATGCTCAAATTAAATATTATTCAATTTGTCTTCGGTTGCTTTAGTAAATAAGAAAGTTAATTATAAATGAAATAGGAGAAAATATTCTAGCTCATTTTTTTGTGCACTTTAAATCAGACAATACCTTTATAATGAAAAGATTTAAAAGGGATATATAATTAATTCCTTTGTAATGATAAGATTTATACTTAATTTACCTAGATTTTAACCCCATTTTAACCCCAACTACAAAAAATGAAATACTTTTTATATAAATAAAAAAACCACAAACCCTGTGATAACAAGGGGTGTGGCTACTATTAATATATGGTCCCGACTGGTCTCGAACCAGCGACCCCCACCTTGTCGAATTTGTAACCTTTAAATAACCTGGTTAAATTGAATTCGATTAAGTTAAATAAGTCTGATTTAATAAGGTTTTCATGACTGTTAAAGTCATTTCAGTAAAATAAGTTCGGTACAAAAAAATAATTATGCGGACAAATTGCGGACAAAAGAGTAAACAGGTGGTCTGTATTACTCTTTTGATGAAAACAGGTTACTACAGTTTCAGTAATACCTAATCCTTCATGAGTTAATTTCAGAATTGCTCTTATTAGGTATGCCTCTATGATTTTTCTAAATAGAATCCCCACTTAATGTATTAGCAACATTCGTTAGACTCCAGCTTTTTTAATAACAACATTTACTTTCATATAGCAAGTTCTCTCATTAAAGATAAAATCAAACTACATATTCATTAATATCTATTTAACTACTATTTTCTTTAATTGGTAGTTAAAAAGTCTCGGTCTATTATTTTTTTGTTAATTCGTATGGTTTATTTTTTTGGTTATTATTACTTCTCCCTTTACCTTCTCACGTATAAATGGAATATTATAACTATTAGTAGTTTGCTAGAGGGGGAGAAGCATGTTCACCTGTGAGGTATTATTGTATAATAAAGAATATTGTGAAGTGGCTATTTGTAGATGCTCGGTGAGGCAAAGTCTATGAAAATATTGGATGTAGATTTATTTCAAGAGGGGTTGAAGCGCAACATTATTATGTTAGACAGGCTGAGCAGTGAAATGGAAGCTATCAACGATGCAGTGAAGGGTCTAGTTCAGATGGAGGACCAATTAAAGGGAGTGGGGGGTAATGCCATCCGTTCTTTTTACCAGGAATGCCATTTGCCGTTTCTTCACTTTTACCAGGTGTTTTCTGAGCAGTTTAAACAAGTGCTTAACCAGATGGAGGCAGCACTTCATTCACTGGAACCTGATTCCTCCGGCTACATACTCGAAACTTTCCTTGACGGAGAGCTAGAACAGGGACTTACGCTTATTGGCGAACTCACTGCTAGTTTGACGGATGAGGCAAACAGCATCATGGACCAGGTAAGCGATATTGTCGGCCTGCCTCATTTAGACGATAGTGGAGTGCAGGAAGGAGTCATTAGTTCTAAGAGAAAACGTGATGATACCTTAATGCAACTTTATGAATTCGATGCTGTCCAGACAAACGCACTGAATCCCATTGAACATGGTTTGCAGACGATGGACACGTGGTTGACGGATATGGAAGGCTTGTTCCAAGCAGGGGTGAAGGATATAAACTTTTTGCCGAGTCAGTGGGATGTCTTGACGTTTAGAAGTGATATTAAAACAGAATTGTTTCCAAAAGTATACTTAAATCCAAATGACTTATGGGTAAAAGAACAGGAACAGCTTATTGGTACGATGATTAGTGCAGCGACTTTTCAAGCGATGCATGGAAAGAAAGTTAAGACTATTGAAGAAAACGTAGCGGAAAATATAAAATATCATGCGTATGATAATGGTTTACTCATTAAAGAGTATGTTATAGATCAAACTGTTTTCTACGAAGTTGTTTCTAAAGTTGAATATAAAGAAGAGGCTATTATAGTCGACAAACCGAAAGAAAACAAATTACTAGATTCTTTTCAGTTTGGATTAGATTTAGCAGGACTAATACCTGTTGTTGGTGAAGTAGCAGATGGAGTAAATGGTGTTATCTATGCGGCCAGAGGGGATGCATTAAATGCGGGACTTTCTTTTTCCGCGATGATTCCCTTTGCTGGCTGGGTAAGTACGGGTGGAAAATTCGTAAATAAAGGAAGCGATTTATATTCATCAAGAAATGTTTTGAGTACAGAGAAAGTGGAGTCCATCTATACGCCAATTTACCAAGATGTCGTCAACAGTCCACTTGGCAAAACTCAAAATCAACTAGATATCTTATATAAAACTCATTCCCAATTGAATACGCCATATACCCTTATGTTTAATTTACCATCTGCCAAAACGGATATCCCTACGAGTATCAAAAGTGGAGATGTTGAAGTTAAGACTGAAATAAAGAATGTGGAAGTTGGGGCTAAGGGTACGGTTAAAGATAGGCAGATAGACTATACTAGAGGTTTTGACGTGGAGCCTAAATATAGCTCTTATGAGCAAAGGGTAAAAACTACACCCGTTAATAAAGGTGAATGGAGTAGCGAACGAGCAGAATCGTTATTTATCTCTGATAAGACCGGAGAAATTAAAAAATATCTTGATAAAGCTGGTGTTGATGGAGTTGAGTACAAAAACGGAATGCCAGACTTTTCTTCATTTTCCAAAGGTGAAATTAAATTAGAAAACATGACTAATGATAGAAAATCAAATTTTTCGATTGCTGATGAAGAATTGGCTAAAAAGTGGAGTACACCAGATCAAAAATGGACAACAGAAGATATAGCTGATTGGCGAGAAGATAATAAATATACTTGGCACGAACTTAATGACTTGGAAACAATACAATTGGTACCAAGTAAAATCAATAGTGTTTTTAAACATTTGGGTGGAGTTGGCGAATATAATATAAAAGTTAAGTTAGGAGAGTAATAAGAAATGACAATTATTAATGATGATTTATTTGGAAAACTTGAATATAAAAACAACTTTTGGAGAGGAAAAACAACTATTAGAATGTTTGATTTGGAAAGAGAAATACTATTAAGTGTTGATGCACATGAAAGTGCTGATTTTTCAAATGTACAAAGAGAAACATTTCTTAATTTTATTCAAGATATGAAAAATATAATAAATGAGGCAGAAAAGCAAGTATATGATTACTATATTGAGAACTATGAAGAGTACAGAGAGATGTTAGGGAATAATTCAGAAGCAGACAATTTTGCTCCAAAAATTGATTCTATCTCAGATTTAAAAAGATTAGTGAAGCCAACTGAATTAATTGTAAGAAGAGTAAGGAAGAATGGAAAAAGAAGACTGGGTTTGCTTTGCGATGTCTCTTGGGATATTGAAAATGGTTTAGGAATAAAAATTGAAGATGAAATTGTAGAAGAAGTAGGTTATCAAGATATTGTACTATAAATCAGCAAATATAACCGCTAAGATTGACCTTGAATGGCTAACAGCTTATTCAAGGTTTTTTTATAGGATTAATTAAATTTTTACCATGGACAACAAAAATTTTCTACTCTCAGAATTCATAACTCAAAGAATATTGCGAAGTAGTTATTTCCAAAAGCTTAATGGGGAAAAGTCTATGAAAGTATTAGATGTAGATTTATTTCAAGAAGGACCAGCAAAGAAATCTGGAAATGCAACGGTCGAAGGTAAAGCAATAGATGAAGTAAAAGGTGTGACTGAAAGTACAAGTAATACTGTGGAAGGGATCCATAAGGGTACGGATGAATTCAGTTATCGAACTAGTCAGGCTAACAATGTTAATATATCCGAAAGCAGCATTAAACATTCAAATATAGGTGACTTCACAACCGTACCTAAAACAGGAGATATTTCAAAAATGAAGGGAGGAGGACATGGACAAAGTAATATTGAATTCTTAGAAATAAATAATTTAGATTATAATATAACTAAAGTATATGAGAACGGTGTTAGAGTAGGTAATGTACCTGGACACAAGGTGAAAGCAAAAAGAACAGGTTCTAATCAATCATGGTTTCCTGAAAACTGGACAGAGTCTGATATTAAAGCAGCAGGAGCTAAGAGTGCTTAATTTCCCGGATTTTCCAATGCAGAAAATGGTGTTCCTATTTTTGGAGATTATAAAGCGGTTAGAGTTGGAGTGATAAAAACAAATGGAGAGATAGGGACTATTTTTCCAGATGCCACCAAACAATCGTAGATAGTTGGAGGATGAATATGGATATTGAAATTAAAATGACAGCTATATTAAATAAAAGAAAAAAATTAAATTTAAATGATGACTATGGAATACAAAATAGTTGGAATGAAATAATAGAAGTTCTCGTAAAAAATGAGGGAAATACTTTAAAATATTTAGAAAACTGTGGTAAAGAGGATTTATATTGGTTAAGTGAAGTTTTTGAAGATATTACAGAAATAGTACAAAGTAAAGAACTAATTAATTGCTTAAGAAAATTAGATAAAAAATTTCCGGAATTAGAAATGACAAAAGATATTGATATAGCAGAAAGTTATATAGAAAACCCATAGGTAAAAAAGGAATATTGTGAGCAAATAGTTAGGTAAAAGATTATTTTGTCATTCATAGTGTTTTTTTGGAATTTAGCACGGAATGATGTAATTAAATATTGTTGGTGGGATTGCGGTACAAATGAGATTGTCAAATCATGTTCTATTTCTTTTTATTAATCTTGAAAATTAACAATTAGTGAACGTCATGCTATTATTATAAGAATATTCAGTGGGAATTTTATAATTTGTGCGGGAATTGAAAAATACTTGGTGGACGCATAAGCTAATCATCTATGGTGAAATAAAAAAAGGGAGTCGTGAGTTATGCCAAATAAGGATTTGCAAAAGCTTCGTGAATCGATCGATTTAACATTGAATCAGCCAGGTGTATACTTTCAATCGGAAATATTAGCAACAGGAATATCTAGTAGTAGTCACGGGATTGCTGATTTCCAAAATGTTTCCTCTGCAAGTAAAGATTCATTTAGATTCCCAACTTCTGAACCGGAAGAAGGGCAGGTGGATAACAACGAAACTAGATCTCTTTTTCATCAAGGTGAAATTTTCCTGCTAGTAGTGGATGGTGGGGAAAAAGAATGGACAGCCTTTGAAACGGGTGATACAGGGTGGGGTTCATCTACATTAGCGCCCCTGTTTTGGTTACAGGGAGTTGACGACCAGGTAAAACCCCTAGGGACTTCTCGTTATCAGCTATCAATTAATATGCAACGGTATATTTCTGAACAACCCACGTCTGATGCATGTGCTCAAGCAAAAAAATCGTTGGAGAACAATATGGTTGGCTTGTCAACGCAAATACTTTCCTGTGAAGTGAAATGCGATCCTCAAGGGCGAATTGAATGGCTATCTGTTATTATGCCAATAGATAACTCTCCAGAAATCCCAGTTAGTTTGGAAGGAGAAGAGGAAGTAAAACCAACTAAAATGACTATTTCGCTGAGCTTCATAGATCATCCCCCATCCATTCCTAAACCTGATGTAAAGTTTCGCTTTTCGGCAATGGAGTTTATTAATTCATCAGTAGAACAGGCTAAGTTGGACTTGTCTACAAGAGAAAAAGACTGAGATGAATAATACTACTTACTTTACACAAAAGTTAACATATGACCGATTATCGGAAGGAAAGAAGTGATGGACTAAGCTTCTTTCCTTCCTTTTGTTCGTTTATGTGTACTTTTGCGAACCACTAGTTACGAAAAAAAACAGCATCTAGATAATGATCTAGATGCTGCAGAGTGTAGACAAAAGGGTTGGAAATCGAAACGATTTCCAACCCTTTTGCTATTATCACAGTTTACATTCTGGAAAAAGAGCTAATTCAACTCTCGATTTTTTTGTTTTACGCCATTTTTGGCATTTTCCAGGTCCAGCTGGCCAACTTCTTAAGATTTAAGGCAGCAAAAGTTAGCATCGCCTGCATGGACAATTTTTTAAGACCCTTTAAGGTTGTCCATCGCATACCATGCTTTTCTTTGGCATCGGCAAAGACACGCTCGATCGTCTCTTTACGCTTCCCATAAATTTCTTTCATTTCATAGTTATGACGTAAGTCCTCAGCTACATCCAAATAATCTTGCCAGATATGACGTTGAATCATCTTTTGTTTATTCTTACTCTGCGTGCATTGGTCAATCACTGGACACGTGGCACAAATAGAAGGAGTTGAGGCATACTGGCGATAACCTTCCTTCGTTGTTGTTCGGTAGTTAAGAACCTGTCCTTCGGGACAGAGATAGCAGTCATAATGTTCGTCATAAACATACTCGTGTTTTTTAAAGAAGTCTTCTTTTGTCATTGGTCGTTTGTACGGAAGTGCAGGAAGGACATGATTCTCTAAAAGGAAATTCGCAATAGCTGGTGTCTTGTAGGCTGCATCAGCGGCAACAACGACTGGGCGTCCCACCCGGTCGATGACCTTCTGAACCAGTGGTTCAAGCATATGGCTGTCGTGAACATTTCCAGGTGTGACAATGTTTGCAAGCACAAAACCCTTCTCGTCTGTTGCAGCATGAAAAGAATAGGCGAACTGCTTTGTCCGTTCATCTTTTACGTAGTAACCACTTTCAGGATCTGTTGTCGATTCCTTAATCTCCTTGTACTCTTCCTTTTCAAACTTTTCAGGTGGGAATGGTTTCTTCCCATGCTTTTCCCGGTCGAGGTTGAGCTCCTCCTGGAGCCTCTTTTCATAAGCCCGCGTCTCTTTACGAACAACCTTCTTCTCAAACTTTCTCTTATTCGCACTAGCTTTCACATGGGTCGAATCAATAAAGACATGATCCGGGCTTAGGAGCCCACGATCTGCGACCTCCTTTAATACTCTGTAGAAAATCTGCTCAAATAGATCTGTGTCTGCAAAACGACGGACATAGTTTTTCCCGAAAGTTGAGAAATGGGGAACCTCGGTATGGAAACCAAAGCCTAGAAACCATCGGTATGCCATGTTGGTTTCAATCTCTTTAATGGTTTGGCGCATGGACCGTATACCAAAGGTATATTGGATAAAAGTCATCTTGATAAGTACCACTGGGTCGATACTAGGTCTCCCTATTGTCGAATAAAGATTTTCAACCAATGGATAGATAAAGGAAAAATCAATTGCCTCATCTAACTTACGAACAAGGTGGTCTTGTGGTACCAACTGTTCAATAGTCAAGATTTCTAATTGTTCGCGTTCATTGGTTTGATTTTTCGTCATCATATCCATCACCTCATTCATTTTTTAGAAGGCCCCGTTGATTGGAGCGAAGAACGGCGACTCCAGCGGGAACAGCGCGAGCTGAAGACCCTGGACTGAGCGCAGCGAGGGAAGCGGCTGAAGCCGTGCCCGCGGAAAGCGTCCGTTCGTAGCGGAAATCAACTCTTCCTCGCGTTACTTCTATTTTAAAAGAAAAAAGACTGTAGGCAAACTCCAAAATTTTTGGAGTTTGTCTACAGTCTGCAGCATCTAGATAATGATCTAGATGCTGTTTTTTCTCTTATAAATTTGTAAGTTCTTTTAAAACTTTTTCATGAAGAGAAACTGTTTTTTCTAAGTCTTCCTGTGTATGTTCTGTAGACATAGAGTAACGAGTTAGTGGTTTGATGTAGATACCTAACTCAAGTAAACGACGATCAATTTTTTCGCGCATGACAAAATCTGATTCCTGCATATCCCGGTAGTTTAGAATTTCTTTATCTGTGAAGACTATATTGAAGATTGTACCAAGACCAATTGTTTTCATCGTAATATTGTAGCGTGCATAAAGAGCTTCTAACTCGTGACGTAACCACATTGTACGTTCGATTGTTTTATCTAGCGTACCGTCTTTTTCAAGTAGATCTAGAGTAGCTTTTCCTGCACTTAGGATTGTTGGATGTCCATAGTAAGTACCTGAGTGGAATAAAACACCTTCTTTATCTCCGTTCTTTTCTTTATCTGTTACAACACTAGCACTTAAAATATCTCGGCTACTAATTGGGTTTGTAATCTCCATTATCTCTTTACGACCACCTACTAGTCCAACTGGAAACCCACCACCTAAAACCTTACCTAAGGTTGTAATATCAGGTGTGATATTATAGTAACCTTGTGCTCCGCTCATACCTACGCGGAAACCTGTTTTTACTTCATCGAAAATTAACAAGATGCCATACTTTTCAGTGATTTCACGTAAGCCATCCATAAACTCCTGCGTAGCTGGAATATATCCTCCTTGAATAGGTTCCATAATAACCGCAGAAATTTCATCTTTGTTTTCAGTTAACAGTTGGACTGTGGATTCTAGATCGTTAAAAGGAAGAACAACTGTATTTTCAAGGTAGTAATTAGAGATTCCCCGTGATTCTGGAACGGGAGTTGGGCGCTTCGAATCGCCTGCTTCTTCCATTGTTGGGTTTACGCTAATTAGCGATTGGTCGTAACCACCATGATAATGACCTTCAAATTTTGCTAATTTTTCACGTCCAGTAAATCCTTTCGCGATACGAATAGCAAGTAATGTTGCTTCCAAACCAGAGTTTGTAAAGCGTGCCATTTCAATACCGTTATACAGTTCAATTACCCTTTTCGCCATCTGTTGTTCCAAAAGGTGAGGAGTACCAAAAATAGTTGTACCCATATCATTTAGCTGGTTCGTGACTGCCTCCGTAATAGCTGGGTGTCCATGTCCAGTTAATAAAGAACCTGAGCATAATAAATAATCAATGTAAGTATTACCATCAACGTCCTTTAATTTAGACCCTTTTGCTTCATTCATGACAATTGGATGTGGCGTCATGTATTTAATATGGGCTGTTACGCCTCCTGGAATATAAGTACAGGCTTCTTCGAAAATCCTTTTTGATGTTTCCACTGTATATGTGGTTTCAGATGACGTTTGCATAAGACCGTTCCTCCTGTTTTTGAAATTAATATTTCAAGTTTTTTATAAAATGATTTATTTATTTCATAATAATCTTAGGTAACTGAAAAATCAACGCTTTTCTGAAAAATCAATTTTCAATATAACCTTAATATTGATATAGTGAAAATGAGAAGAAGAATGGGAGTGTTATAGAAAATTTGGTGAAATGAAGTTGACGAAAATAATTTAGTTTCTAATTTATTTTTTTATGTATAAAATATTTAAAAATAGCATTGAAAATAATAGAAGAGAATGGGAGGAGACTACCGAATATGCGAGATCCGTATCTTGAAATTGGAAGTCAAATGAACAGTTTAAGTAAATCACAAAAGAAGGTAGCTCAATACATTTTAGATAATCCAAACAATATACTATTTCAAACAGTTGAAAAATTAGCGAAGGAAGCGGGTGTTAGTGATGCTACTGTTGTTAGGTTTGCGAATGCGCTTGGTTATAAAGGATATCCAGACTTACAGTATCATATTCAAAACAGGCTACAACGAAAGCTTAAAACGACTGAACGGCTGAAAAATGATCAAACATTAGGAAATACTCTTGAAGAGCAAATTAAATATTATATTATGCAGGATGTTCATAATGTTCAAAGCATTATTGAAGATATTGATACATATCAATTTGAAAAAGTAATTCAAGCCATTCTAGGAGCTGAAAATATTTATATTATCTCAAGTCGGAGTGCTGGTTCTCCAGGTATGTTTTTGAATTACTACTTAGATATACTGCTTGGAAACGTCACTCATGTCAAAGTTTTAGAAGTAGATGGAGAGAAAATGCTTAATATTAACCAAAATGATGTTGCGTTTGCAATTAGCTCTGCAAGGTATACGCGAAGCACGATAGAGTTATTTCGGTATGCTAAAGAAAGAAAAGCTTGCACAATAGCACTAACAGATAATTTTTCTTCACCTTTAGTGCATCACGCTGACTTTGCTCTTTATACTAAAAGCGATTCTTCCTCGTTTTTTGATTCATTTGCAGCATCAATGAGTATGATTAATCTGATACTAGCGTTCGTTGGAAAGTATAAAGAAGCTGAAAATACTGAACGTCTGGAGGAACTCGAAGCGCTTTGGGCGAGTTTAAATATCTTCTACTAAGTTTATTTGTATTCCCAAATATTATAAGGACTGATTCTTAAATGAAAAAGAAAGTTGTTGCATTAAGTATCTTAAAAACGTAAAAAGTAATAAATAATACAAATGACTGAAATTTTAGAAATGTCAGTTTTTAAGATCAATGAATTTTTTAGTTGGAATCGGTCGCCAAATCCGTCGCCAAGTAACTCTTAATCATTTCAGAATTAGCTAAAAGGAAAAGCCTGAAAACATTGATAGAACAACGTTTTCAGGCTTATTCAAATGATGGTCCCGACTGGTCTCGAACCAGCGACCCCCACCTTGTCGAATTTGTAACCCTTATATAACCTGGTTAAATTGAATTCAATTAGGTTAAATAAGTCTGGTTTAATAAGATTTTCGAGACAGTAAAAATCATTTCAGTAAAATAAGATCGGTACAAAAAATTAATTATGCGGACAAATTGCGGACAAAAGAGTAAACAGGTGGTCTGTATTACTATTTTTATAAAAACAGTGTGTAACAGTTGTTTCTTCAATTTTTATATTCAAGTAAGTTTAGTAATGAAAATGAAAATTTTTTCCTTCATTTTTAAAACATCTTCATGTCATTCGTTTTTTTTGAGCTACCTTCCAAAGAAATTCGCCTTTAGCAAATATAAATCCCTCGTTAACTGAGGTTTGATATTCATTATCGTAAGAATCTCGGAAATACAATTCAAATATAAATCGTTCATCAGTGTAACCATATTTATCAAGGTTAAGTTTTAAACAATCCGTAGATCCAAAACCAACATGAAGTTCACCTATTAATTCTCTTTTAGGAGGAATTTCTAAACTAAAATCTGCTCCCATCTCAGATTCGAAACCGTAAACGACATGCTTAGTTCTCACTTTATTTTGGTAGTCTTTTACAAACAATATACCGGAAACAATTGTTACAGGATTGGTACTTAGGTTTCTAAAGGAAATATCTAAAAGTGCGGTGCCGTCTACAGGATTTATGGCTCTCAGATGTTCATCAATTATTTTAATTTCAAATTTCCCTGTCTTTTTTTCATATATTCTATCGAAATCAGTCCTATTAGCTATAGAATTGGTGCTACCTTTTCTTATTAAGCATAGGCCCTGATTTAAGTTTTTATATTGTTTTTTTAATAAATAAGGTTTGTCATCGGAGCCATCAATTTCAATTATCGCAACTTTATTATCTTGGTAATCAATGTAATGTAGATTGATATTCACATCAGGTTCTATATTATTTAATATAAACTGTTGATAACTAGAAGAATCCACTATATCTTCAGAAGATATTCCAGAAATCGAACGAATTTCTCCAATTCTATCTTTAACTCCCATGACAATATATCTCGGACCAATATAATTTGAATTAGCCATAGCTAGAATGTCTTTTAATAAATCGGGAGTTCCGTTTTTAGGATACATTCTTTCCTTAAAGTCTAGACTGTCTGATTCAAACCCATTTTCAATTAATTCTTTTATTATATTCTTCATTTAGTTATTCCTCTTTTTGTATATAATTTTTCTGTTTATAGTATTGAAACGTAACAAGAGGATTTTGTAATCTCCTAATATTTTATTATACTTAGTTAATTTTATATAATTATACCTTATATATGCAAATATACTAGTAAATACAATTTTTATTTTATCTTTAGATTCCAACATTTTATAACTAGAAAGTACCCTCAATCAAAGAAGATTTAGTAAAGATAAAAGTAATGAAATTTTATATTTGGCACTAGCTATTTAACAGTTTTTTTTATTCATCAGTAGGAAAAGGTTATCAGGAGGTTATATACAGACTAATACGTAAGGTAACTATTAATAGTTTGCTAGAGGGGGAGAAGAATGTTCACCTATGGGGCATTATTGTATACTAAAGGATATAGTGAAAAGAATTTTTCTGAACGTGTGATGAGGACAAGCCTATGAAGGTATTGGATGTAGATTTATTACAAGATGGGCTACAGCGAAACATTACAATGTTAGAAAGATTAAATACTGAAATAGAAACAATCCAACGTGGAGTCGAAGGACTAGTTCAGATGGAGGATCAATTAAAAGGAGAAGGAGGAAATGCCATTCGCTCCTTTTATGAGGAATGTCATTTGCCATTTCTTCAGTTTTTTCAATTGTTTTCCTACAATTCTCAACAAGTGCTTTATCAAATTGGCAAAGCTCTTAACTCTCTCGAACCAGACCTATCAGGTTACATATTAGAAGAATTTTTAGAGGGAGAACTGGAGCAGGGGTTGACACTTATTGGCCAACTTACCGCCAGTCTAACAGACGAAACAAATAGCATCATGGATCAAGTGAGTGATATTGTAGCACTGCCTCATTTAGATGATAGCGCAGTGCAGGAGGGGGTTATTAGTTCTAAGAGAAAACGTGATGATACGCTCTCGCAGCTGTATGAATTTGATGCAACACAGACGACTGCTTTAAACACCATGGAACAGGATATTCGGACAATGGAAACATGGCTCTCTGATATAGAAGGAATGTTTAAAAGTGGGCTAACGGATGTTCATTTCCAAGCAGATAACTGGGGAGCATTGACTGCTAAAAATAATTTGCAGACAGAATTGGCATCTCGTACATCTCCTGTTGCTGTACTTTCCTCCATAGTGAATAGAGAAAATCAGTTAATGACTATGTTGGAAGCATTCATAGCTGGTAACGGTCCTATACGATTTGGCTACGGGGGTTTGATTGGGATACACAATCCTTTTGTGGGTACAGATATGCTTGTCTTATCCTGTGCAAGACCCGAGAGCACTGGGATTGAAGAAAAAGATATTAAACAAAACATATTCGTGAAATCCTTCCATAGTTTTAAAGGCATTGCGGAAGACTTTTGGGATGGGGTACGTATACGACGTGAAAAGGCACTAGACTCTCCATATGATTTTGTAAACTATTGGACTTTTGGGATTTCAGATGGAATTGTGTCAGGATCTAATGAAAGAAGTGCCAGGATGTTTGACTCAAAACTAGACTTTTTAAATTATGCTACATTTGGTTTGAGTGGAATGGTTAAAGAAGCAATCTTACCAGATGATCCTTTGTCCAAAGAACATTGGCAAAATAGCTTTGAATTTGTAGGAAGCATAATTGGACTTAGATTGGCAGCAACTACGTCACCGGTTAAGAAACCTGGGAATGCTGCGGGGGATGGTAAAGTTACAGATGATGGAAATAATGTGACTGAAGGTACAAGTAATACTAGTGAAGGAATATCTAAGGGTACGGGAAATACTAATCTAACTGAACCTTCATTACCTAATGGGAGTAAGCCAAAAGGAGAATACACAAAGGGTGATTCACATGGTGTTAAGAAAGAGAATGAAACAGCAGATTTCTTGGCAAATGAGGGCTATGAAATAAAAATGTTAAATGAAGTAAATGGCGGTAATGGTCACGGCATAAAAGCAACATCTAATCCAGATTTTCTCATTGAAGGCAAAGTATTTGATTGTTATGCTCCAACGCCAAATACGAAGACAGATAATGTTCTTAGGACCATAACAAGTAAAACAAAAACACAGGCAGAAAGAATTGTTCTTAATGTGGATAATTTTCCACCTGAGAAAATTTTTGAAATTACTGAAGGTATTCAAAGAAAAGCTAATCCAAATGGAGATTTGAAAAACTTAAAAGAATTACTTATTGTAAACAACGGAAAAATTACTCGAGTAATTGGAGAGGAGAAATAAATGGATTACGAATTGTTTTTAAGCTCTAATTTAAGTTGTAAATCCCTGGCGGAAATTATTCGAAGTATAATAGTTGAATCTGTGAACGAAGAGATAACTGTTCACATTAGTGAAGAAGAGATAGTTATTGGGATTAAGTATTTTTCATTAGCTTTAGAAATTGAGGATATATCTGACATAGCTTTTATTAGAAGGCATTACGATATAGATGTAAATGTAAGCATTAGGGTCCAATTATTTGGTAACACTTTCTATCAAGGAATAGAAGTTTTGTTTAAAGTTATTGGGAATCTTATGAGACAAGTTGGCGGAAATCTATTGTTTTTAGAAAACGGTTCGGATCAATTACTTAGAAAAGAGAATGGTCAGTTAATTATCAATAGTGATTTAGATCAATACCAGGTTAAATATCTAAACAAGGGTTTGCTTAGTTTTCTTGAACATTCTTACATTAAAGAAAAATTGCCAAACTAGGCATTTGATAATTATGAACCAAAAAATCATTATAATTATAGAAGAAGTTAACATAACATCTACCTAAAAATTAGTGTAGTTTTAGGTACACGAACATTACTAGATGAAAATAATCCTAGAATTGTGCAGAAATGGGAAGAGTTAATTGTTTCACTAAGTGTAACGAAATATGTTGATTGATGAAAAAGACTTTCAATTAATTGATTGAAGGTTTAGTAAACAATTAAACATCTAATATTTGTTATAGTAGTGAAAAGGAATTTGACATAACAAATGAGAATCTTAAAGGTAAGTAGCGAAGATGAATTAAATGGTAACATTAAATATTTGCATTATCTTTGGGAGATATAATAAGGAGTGATTGGATGGGGACTTTATTTGAACAAATACCAAGACACGATCGTTTGGATAAGAGTCGTATTGTAACAATTGGAAAGGAAGTTAAGGAGATAGGGGAAGAGCTAGGAATTTCGTTTGATAACGCACTAAATCTTTATTTAGCTGTTGCAAAGATAAGTGATTACGACACGAAAGATGAACAACTGGCAGGTTTTGGAGAATTACTGCAAAATCTAATTAATCAACTGGCAGAACGTGATTGAATAAACGTAATTGTGGCATATAGTGAATTACGCAACAAAACTATGTAAATTGATATTATCGAGCTTTAAATCAAAGCCGCGGGCGATTGCTTGCTGCTTTTATTATATTTCCGAGTTCAAGTAATGACATCATTTCCATTCACATTATGATAAAGCGTGGAGGGATTAGATGAATATAACTGAGTTATTGTTGGTATTCTATGTGCAGAAATCGACTAGCGAGGCGCACCACATAGGTGCGCTATTTTTATTTATGGCTATGTTATTTTAATTATATTTAATGGATCTATTAAGTAAATTAGAACTTTTTTTTGCAATTTCTTTTATAAAATCCTCTGGAGTTTTATCCCATTTATAATAAGGTTCACTAGTTATTGTTTCAATTACTTCTTTACTTGAATTTTGTGTGATAGAGTAATTAGAATTCTTTAACAAAGTCTTTTTTAATGAACTTCTTAGGTTAATATCAAAAGCTGGATAAAAAGAAAAGTCATTCAAAAAGTAAAAAAAGTCACTTTCTAAAAATTTCGAATCTGCACCTTTTGATTTGTAGTTTTCATCAAATTTTTCGAATTTAGTTTTTAATTTTTTTAAAACTGTAATATAAATGGGATTAATTCGAGTTAGTGAATTGTCCAAAATATAATATGCAATTGACGGTGTTTGTCAATATAGTTGTCGCATTTAGCTAGTTTAGTATTTTAAAAATACATGTTCTTATAATCTTGTAACCCCTAATTCAGTCTAGGCTACCGCGCTGTGCTTGCTGGCCTGTTGATTGGAATGGAAAGGAAGAGCGTTCTTTCCATTCCAACCAACAGGGTAACGGGGGATTACGGTTTAACTAATACTTCTTTTTTAGCCTCATCCCGCATGGGATTAAGCGCTACTTGTTCATGTGGTGCCCAGTTTCTCGTTTTCCGAGCCCATCGCTCAGGATGCTTCTCTTTCGCAACTTCGTACACATCTTTTCGCCTTTCTAATATCGCCAAATGTGCTCCCGTATGGCACTGTACTGGCGTTACGTAATTGAGCCCACTGTGTAAGTGAACCTCATTGTACCAATGGACAAACTTTTGCGCCCATTGTCTTGCTTTTTCGAGTGTTTCAAAGCCTTTATGCGGGAAATCAGGTCGATATTTTAGCGTCCGAAACATCGCTTCTGAATACGGATTATCATTACTCACACGTGGTCTTGAAAAGGAACTTTGAATGCCCAGTTTCTCGAGTAACACTAGGAATGTCGCAGCTTTCATCGGGCTACCATTGTCCGAATGTAGAACAAGTGGCGTTCCTTGAATTTTTTCACTGATCACTGCTTTTTTCACGAGTGCTTCCGCATGTTTGGATTCTTCTGTTTCCCATACTTCCCAGCCGACTGCTTTTCTACTAAACAAATCTAGAATCAAATAGAGTCGATAAAATAAACCTTTCACGGGTCCACCCAACCAGGTAATATCCCATGTCCACACTTGATTGGGAGCCGTCGCAAGATGGCTTTCTGGGATTCTTCGCTGTGGCTTACCACTACGTCCCCGATGATTTTGCATCTTTTCTTCTTTTAATACACGATAAAAGGTGGATTCAGATGCAATATAAGTACCTTTATCTGCGAGCTTCGGAACGATTTGTGTTGGTGGTAAATCCGCGTAATCTGCTTGTTTCACAACGGTGATAATTTCGTCTCTTTCTTCTGGTGATAATTTATTTTTCGGTACGGGACGTTTTGTAAGTGGTCGCTGATCGACTTTCACTCCGCCATCGGATACCCAACGCTCATACGTACGTACGTTGATGTGTAGCTCCTGACAAGCCTTCGCTATTCGTGCACCATTTTGATTGGCTTCTTGTATTAATTTCACGGCTAGTGTGCGATTTGCCGGGTCAATCATTCGTCCTCGTCGTCCCCCCAAATCGCTTGGGCCTTTTTTCTTAGAAGTAGTAATGCCGCAGCTTCCGCCAACGCTTTCTCCTTCTTTTGTAAATCTTTTTCTAATGCTTTTGCACGTTTCTGTTCTTCTTTTAGTTGAACATTCAACTGCTTGGACTGATCAAATGCTTGCCCATTTGCCTGAAGGCAAACACTCTTCCATGCTTCAATCTGTTCCAGATACAAACCCTTTTTACGGCAATACTCCGCAAGCTCCAGTTCATTCATCGCAAATGTTTCCATCACGATTAAAAACTTATCTTGACTGTTCCATTTGTCGCTTGTTTGTCCATTACCTGGCGTTGCAGTTCCAGCTACGCGAGCTTGCTTTCGCCACTTATATAGCGTCACTTCTGAAATACCTTCCGCTTTGGAAATTTGCGAAACCGCTTCGTTGTTAGGTGGCATCATACGCTTCAAAATTTCTGCTTTTCGTTCTTGTGTGTAACGTGTTCCATTTTGTTTTGTCATTAACGATCGACCTCCGTGTATTTTACTTAATCATATCACGTTAGCCTCGTACGACTTCTATCCTAACAGAGGGGGTTGAACAAGTTATAAAGTAATCATTATAATTGTCTAGAACCTCACATAGATAATCACTACTAATTTTTTTTGGTAAAGTTTTTAAATATATAAATAGATCATACATTTGAGGTAGTTTATCTGAGTTATCTCTAAGAGAAATAAACAAGTGTTGGAAAAACCTCTCTTCTAAATACTCAACTTTATCTTTTAAATCATACTTTTCCTCCGCTGATAATTTAACTATTTTTTGACTTAATACTGCATAAGTCGCAATTAAATTATGTGTACTATGGTAATTTATATTAAGCGAATATATGTTAGTAATAGTTTCTAAAATATGAGCAAGATTAAATTGATGTATTTCAAGCTTTAAAATACTCCTAACGAATTTTAGAAAGTAGTTAAGGAGTTTAGATGTTGAATTTGGGTATTCTAACAGAATTAGTTCTATATTTTGTTGTAATTTAAGCCATAAAGATTTTGTTTTCTTATTATAAATAGAAAAGGAAAGGTTTGTTTGTGTATTAATTAAAAATAAATCTAAAAGAGAAATTAATTTTATTATTGCTGGGTCTGATACAAAAAATGGTTTGCTTTGTAGTTCACTTTTACTTGTGTTTAATTTTAGATTATAACTTTCAAGATTGATAAAAAGATTTTCTTCAATCATTTCAATAATTTTTTTATCATTAAAAAAAATAAAAAAATCATCTAAAAACCTATATATCTTATAATCTTTACCTAATTGTATGTTTTCTTTTTCTAATGCCTGATATAAATTTACATCTATTCTAGTCAATAAGAGTTCGGAAATTACCCGAGAAAATTCAGGACCTACAACTATTCCATTTGTTTCATTAAAATTAATAAGCTGACATACTTTATCAGTCGCATTCGGAAAAATTTCATCAAAAGATCGTCCTTTATATTTTTTTGCGATTGATTTGTCTCCAAATACTGCCCACGCAATAGAATGAGTATATATTGAACCGAAGAAATTTTGAATATCAAGTTTCTTAAAAAAATTATATTTGTAAAGATCTCTTCGGAATTTATTTGATTTATATAAATTGGTAATTTTCTTGTGATTTCTATAAGAAAAATAATTATAAAAAAAAGCTTCTGTCTCATCACTAGTTATTGAAACACCTTGTGTAAAACTAAATTCTTGTTCAATTCTAATTAATTCATCTTTAATAGCCTGAGAAGGTATAAATACAGGTTGATTTCTTATGATTGGGGATCGAACACTATATTTGGAGTTTTTACTATATGAAACTATTAATTGATCGTATCTCAAAACCCCCTCTGTTAGGATAGAAGTCGTACGAGGCTAACGTGATATGATTAAGTAAAATACACGGAGGTCGATCGTTAATGACAAAACAAAATGGAACACGTTACACACAAGAACGAAAAGCAGAAATTTTGAAGCGTATGATGCCACCTAACAACGAAGCGGTTTCGCAAATTTCCAAAGCGGAAGGTATTTCAGAAGTGACGCTATATAAGTGGCGAAAGCAAGCTCGCGTAGCTGGAACTGCAACGCCAGGTAATGGACAAACAAGCGACAAATGGAACAGTCAAGATAAGTTTTTAATCGTGATGGAAACATTTGCGATGAATGAACTGGAGCTTGCGGAGTATTGCCGTAAAAAGGGTTTGTATCTGGAACAGATTGAAGCATGGAAGAGTGTTTGCCTTCAGGCAAATGGGCAAGCATTTGATCAGTCCAAGCAGTTGAATGTTCAACTAAAAGAAGAACAGAAACGTGCAAAAGCATTAGAAAAAGATTTACAAAAGAAGGAGAAAGCGTTGGCGGAAGCTGCGGCATTACTACTTCTAAGAAAAAAGGCCCAAGCGATTTGGGGGGACGACGAGGACGAATGATTGACCCGGCAAATCGCACACTAGCCGTGAAATTAATACAAGAAGCCAATCAAAATGGTGCACGAATAGCGAAGGCTTGTCAGGAGCTACACATCAACGTACGTACGTATGAGCGTTGGGTATCCGATGGCGGAGTGAAAGTCGATCAGCGACCACTTACAAAACGTCCCGTACCGAAAAATAAATTATCACCAGAAGAAAGAGACGAAATTATCACCGTTGTGAAACAAGCAGATTACGCGGATTTACCACCAACACAAATCGTTCCGAAGCTCGCAGATAAAGGTACTTATATTGCATCTGAATCCACCTTTTATCGTGTATTAAAAGAAGAAAAGATGCAAAATCATCGGGGACGTAGTGGTAAGCCACAGCGAAGAATCCCAGAAAGCCATCTTGCGACGGCTCCCAATCAAGTGTGGACATGGGATATTACCTGGTTGGGTGGACCCGTGAAAGGTTTATTTTATCGACTCTATTTGATTCTAGATTTGTTTAGTAGAAAAGCAGTCGGCTGGGAAGTATGGGAAACAGAAGAATCCAAACATGCGGAAGCACTCGTGAAAAAAGCAGTGATCAGTGAAAAAATTCAAGGAACGCCACTTGTTCTACATTCGGACAATGGTAGCCCGATGAAAGCTGCGACATTCCTAGTGTTACTCGAGAAACTGGGCATTCAAAGTTCCTTTTCAAGACCACGTGTGAGTAATGATAATCCGTATTCAGAAGCGATGTTTCGGACGCTAAAATATCGACCTGATTTCCCGCATAAAGGCTTTGAAACACTCGAAAAAGCAAGACAATGGGCGCAAAAGTTTGTCCATTGGTACAATGAGGTTCACTTACACAGTGGGCTCAATTACGTAACGCCAGTACAGTGCCATACGGGAGCACATTTGGCGATATTAGAAAGGCGAAAAGATGTGTACGAAGTTGCGAAAGAGAAGCATCCTGAGCGATGGGCTCGGAAAACGAGAAACTGGGCACCACATGAACAAGTAGCGCTTAATCCCATGCGGGATGAGGCTAAAAAAGAAGTATTAGTTAAACCGTAATCCCCCGTTACCCTGTTGGTTGGAATGGAAAGAACGCTCTTCCTTTCCATTCCAATCAACAGGCCAGCAAGCACAGCGCGGTAGCCTAGACTGAATTAGGGGTTACAAGATTATAAGAACATGTATTTTTAAAATACTAAACTAGCTAAATGCGACAACTATATTGACAAACACCGAAAATATTATTGCTAAAAGATTATCTATAAGGAATCCTTCGAAAGATAATGAAAAATTTTCAAAAAAGTTATTTGTTGAAATATATAAATAAATAATATTCTGTGCCTGTCTCAATATAACCCAACCCTAAAATAGTAAAAACCCCTTTCGGTATCAACGTAATTAAATGTGATACCGAAAGGGGTTTTAATTTATACACATAATAGATGGTCCCGACTGGTCTCGAACCAGCGACCCCCACCTTGTCGAATTTATCTTACTTATATAATCTAGTTAAGCTGAGTTCGAATAGATTAAATAAGTCTGGTTTAATAAGGTGTTTGAGACGGTGTAAATCATTTCAGTAAAATAAAAACGGTACAGAAAATTAATTATGCGGACAAATTGCGGACAAAAGAGTAAACAGGTGGTCTGTATTACTATTTTTATAAAAACAGTGTGTAACAGTTGTTTCTTCAATTTTTATATTCAAGTAAGTTTAGTAATGAAAATGAAAATATTTTCCCTTCATTTTTAAAACATCTTCATATCATTCGTTTTTCATTTTTGAGCTTCCTTCCAAAGAAATTCGCCTTTAGCAAATACAAATCCCTCGTTAACTTAGGTATGATATTCATTATCGTAAGAATCTCGGAAATGCAATACAAAGATAAATCGTTCATCGGTGTAACCGTATTTATCAAGGTTAAGTTTTAAACAATCCGTAGATCCAAAATCAACATCAAGTTCACCTATTAATTCTCTTTTAGGAGGAATTTCTAAACTAAAATCTACTCCCATCTCAGATTCGAAACCGTAAACGACGTGCTTAGTTCTCACTTTATTTTGGTAGTCTTTTACAAACAATATACCGGAAACAATTGTTACAGGATTGGTACTTAGGTTTCTAAAGGAAATATCTAAAAGTGCGGTGCCGTCTACAGGCTTTATGGCTCTCAGATGTTCATCAATTATTTTAATTTCAAATTTCCCTGTCTTTTTTTCATATATTCTATCGAAATCAGTCCTATTGGCTATAGAATTGGTGCTACCTTTTCTTATTAAGCTTAGGCCCTGATTTAAGTTTTTATATTTTTTTTAATAAATAAGGTTTGTCATCGGAGTCATCAATTTCAATTACGGCAACTTTATTATCTTGGTAATCAATGTAATGTAGATTGATATTCACATCAGGTTCTATATTATTTAATATAAACAGTTGATAACTAGAAGAATCCACTATATCTTCAGAAGATATTCCAGAAATCGAACGAATTTCTCCAATTCTATCTTTAACTCCCATTACAATATATCTCGGAGTCAGTAATGAGGAAACGGCGTAATTATATCGCCAATTATGTGAAAGAAGATTCGGCAGATGAACGAGACATCCGTAATCTATTTCGCAAGTTTGTTAACGTAAAGGTGTCGGAAGGTGTATCGGAAGGTACCGTCCACCAATACGAAGAGAACTTCGGATTCTTTCGCGAGTATATCGAGAAGCACGGTAATAACTTCGACGTAGAGTTTATTACGCATGAGTATATCCGCGAATGGATTATGTATATGCAATTTAAGCACGTTCAGTACCGAAAGGTCGATACTCGTAAAGAGAAAGAAATCGGTCTAAAACCTGCTACGATTAACACCCGTATTAAAACCTTGCGAGTAATGGTTAATACGCTTCAACGAGAGATATTTTTGTCGTATATTTTAACTAAGAAGATACTTTCATCTTAATATATCGTCCGATATTATTAAAAAAAAAGTTGAATTGAATGATTATTCAATTATATAATTATATAATATATGGTAAAATATAACTTAAAATAAGGGGGGCTAATAATGTTTAAAGAAATCTTTAACGAGATAATTAAAATTACCCATCATGATTATGCTGGATGTGAGGATAAGGAAGGCTGGGATCGACCTGATGAGTATTTAAATAAAATAGAACTCTTAGAAAAAGAAAATACACTGGATGATACGACATTTAGTCAATTGGTAAATGAATACTTATTAGATTTCGGTGATAAACATATTTACTTTACTGTCAATCAAGCATATACATTACACAATAAAACATGTGGTTTTAAGGTAAAATGGTATGATGATGCATTATATATAATTACAAATAAAGAAGAAAAAAGAATGAGAATAGGTGATAAAATTATTTCTATTGATGGAAAAACAATCAAAGAAATAAGTGAATCAGAAGAAAAAATCCTTCGAGAATCCATTAAAGAACGCCAACAATGGGAAACTTTATTAAATTATGCGAAATCTATAGAATATGTAAATGATCAAAATGAAATTAAAACTATTACATTAGAAAAATATGATATTCAAAAAACGGAAGCAATTTTTGAAAACTATTTAATGGAAGAAAATATATACTATATAAAAATATCAAATTTAACGGAACAGCAAAAAGTAGAAAATTTATTAAAAGGTTCAATCGAAGATATTAAAAAGAACAAAAATTTAATCGTAGACTTACGGGGGAATGGAGGGGGTAATGCTACTTTGTTGTCTTCTCTAGAGCCTTTTATGTTTTCGGTTGGGGAAAAACCAAATACTGTCTTGCAACCAAGACTTTTCAATTGTACCGAACGAAATGCTGATCTATTTCTCGAAATTTGTAATCAAGTTCGTCATTTAGAAGTGGATTCTAACACGAAAAAGATGCTTGATTTTGCAGAAAATATTTTTAAACATAATCGAGGCAAAGGTTTCGTAGAAGTGGACTTTTCTCAAATCCTTGAAACTTTGCAAAAGGACTTTAAGGGAACTTCTAATCCAGAGAAAGTTATTATAGTAATGGATGAATATACGGCAAGTGCTGCAGAATCTTTTATTGAAGTATGTGCTGAGTCGTCAAAAGTTACTACAGTTGGCCGATCTACTATGGGGATTAATGATTATAGTGATTTAGTAATGATGCAATGGGAAAATAAATATGCACTTTCATACCCGATATCTAAATTAAAAAGTCAGTCGATTCATCATCCAGCTTTTGGTACAGGTTTAAAACCGGATTTTTATATTAAATGGACACCTGAATTTGTTTTAAAAGATAAGGATATAGAAAAATCTTTGGAATTAATTCAACAAAAAGTGAATTCATAAATAAAAAATTAACAGAATAAAATATGCCATGTAAGATAGACTCTTAAAAAAGAGTTTATCTTATATTTTTAAAAAGTACATTGAAGGAAATCATAAATATAGCTTCTTCAGATTTAAACTTATTAGAATAGCTTATTGGGCAGACCATAGAAGCTGCTTTAGAACGGTATTATCTAAGTGGAAAATGACCCAGGTGAATAAAGTCACCTGGGTAGTGCAAAGACTCATTAGCGTTTCTATACTTTAAGTAGCAATTTTTTTATCTCTTAACATGCTATGTACTCGTCAGCATGTTTAAGGTCCCGGACGAAATTATTATTAGACCATTCCATAGTAGGTTATATAAGCGATTTAAACAGCAAACGAGAAATTAGTACATCCTTAAAGAACACAAGAGTACCTGATATTTATTGTTAGTTGTGTATAATAAAAACTGCGGTAATACTTTCTAATATGAAAATACCTTATCTGTTTTAAAGAGTCTATTGAAAACACCATCTTTTTCTACTAATTCTTCAAAATTACCACTTTCAACAATAACTCCTCCATCAAATATATAAATTTCATCTAACATCGTTAAGGTAGATATATTAAATTTGTGACTGATCATAATAATTGTTACGTCTTTTAAATCCAAAATTCCTTTTTCTAGTTTTATAGAGCTATCTATATCTAATGCTGATGTCCCTTCATCTATAAGGAGAAATTCCTTTTTATGATATAGAGCTCTGGCTATAGCGATGCGTTGTTTTTGACCTCCTGAAAAATTTTGTGTATATTCACAAATTTTAGTAGCATATTTGTTTGGTAAATCATTTACCATCTCGTCTACCCCAGTAAGTTTAACAACTTCTTCAAATAAGGCAGAATCATAAGTTTTATTTAAGAGTATGTTCTCTTTAATATTTTTATTGAAGAAAAATACTTCTTGTTCAATTATAGATATATTGGAACAAATATCATTAACCCCTAAAGATTTTAAGGATTGTTCTCCAATTTTAATATCCCCTGAGTAATTTTGATAAAAACCTACAATTAATTTGAATAGAGTACTTTTACCTGAACCGCTTTCTCCATATATTCCATATTTTTTTCCTTTTTCAAAAGTAAGACTAATATTATTTAGTACATTTTTTCGATTTTCATAGTTAAAAGAGACATTTTCTAAAATTATATTACCTTTATTTAATCTAGATTTTAGCAGCTGGTTTTCATTATTCGATATTTCTAATAATTTATTTCTTATACCTTTTGTACTGTTAATTAAAGTAATTTTTTGAGCAATTGCTTGAAGTGGTTGAGTAATTCCGTTACTTAATTGTATAACTGCTATTAAACTTCCGGTAGTTAATTTTCCTATTATGACAAAATAACCTGCAAGACAAATTCCAATAACCAATGTAGCCAACCCTAATAAAGAAGCAATAGTTGAGAATATAGAATTTAAATTTGCCAAATTAAATTTACTGTTCTCCAAGTTTTTATTTACATTTTTAAACTCTGCATTTGCTACTCTTAATAAATCAAAGGTTTGAATTGTCGTGTAACCTTCAAATAATTCTTTTATTTTTGTCGTATAATATGAATTCTCAGTAGAAACAATATCTCGTTTTTTTTGTAAAGGCTTACTGAAAATATTTGGAATTAAGAATAAGATTAAAGAAGCACTAATTAAGCAGAGAGTGATCAAGGGATTTATATAAAGTAAAACAACAATTGTTAGAATCAATAGGGTTATATCCCCAACCAAGATAATATATGAATAAAGGTAATTATTACTTATATCATTCACATCGTTAGATAGATTCGAAATATATTCAGCAGATGTTTTATTTTTGAATTCCCTATACTTTTTAATAATTAAACCATTAAATATATCATTTTTAAAGTGAAGCATTGAATTTTCTAAAAATTTGGATAAAAATATATTACTTAAATAATAGACAATACCAAAAAAAATAAAATATATTCCAATAAAAATAATATATTTTAAAAAGCCATTTAAATCTCCTTCAACAATATAATCCACTATTTTCTGCAGAATTATAGCTATATAAACTTGCATAGCAGAGGTGAGTATTCTAAATAAAACTGCAAAGGATATGCTCCATGGGTTTTTTTTTATGTATTTTATCAAAATCGTTCCCCCTCGTATATTAGTAATAAGAGCTCTTTCCGATAGAATTTCCAGTTGATCCGGACAGCTGGAGGATCTGTTGGATTTCCTATAGGAAGTGGTCGCCTCTTGGCTCCCTCACCCT
The DNA here is from genome assembly GCF_038624605.1 of Psychrobacillus sp. FSL K6-4046. NCBI lineage: Bacteria > Bacillati > Bacillota > Bacilli > Caryophanales > Bacillaceae > Psychrobacillus > Psychrobacillus sp. FSL K6-4046. The sequence continues at coordinate 2,314,866 of NZ_CP152020.1, read as the reverse complement.
TTTTATGTTTTACCTGTTTGACCCCTGCTTTACCGAGGGAGCCAAAAAGGAAAAGTCTATTTTTAACATGACTAAATAAAGCTGACAGGTGCTTACCTGCTTATTTGAGTTGCCTAACTTCATATCGTTTGGACGAAGATTGGAGGATGCTCCATTTCAGTACTTCGTCCTTTTTTATTTCAATCTACTTTTCTCTCAGACCGTGCCCATGAGACAATGGAACGGACAAGGTTGACACAGGAAATAGCTTTTCCCCCTTGCGGGCACTTAGTGCACTGCTTAATAAGCCTGCTACCCATCGTTCATTATGGAAGGTCTAACCACTGGCTGCGACGCTGAGGAAGAAGAGAGTGTAGCGCTCATTTTGGTCTTCTTTCACTTTGATTGCTAATAACGAGGCAGACATCGATGATTCTGATGGGCACCCAGGTCTGAGACAATCTTGATTAATCCCACCTTAGGAGGTGATTGGCATGTCACAAATGCTAGTCGGTATCGACGTGAGTTTGCGCTCCCATCATGTCCATTTCATGCATGGAGAGGGACATACGCTCGCTGATTTTTCTGTTTCCAATGATACAGAAGGTGCGAACACCTTAATTCAAAAGCTTTTAGGAACAGCGGAAAAAAATCAGTGCGAACATATTAAAATTGGATTAGAAGCGACAGACCAGTATAGCTGGCACGTTGCTCATTATTTAAAGAATCAATTGCACAATTATGAACCAACGTTTCAAACAGCGGTTTATATGTTAAATGCACGTAAAGTATCTCGCTTTAAAAAGGGGTACGATACGTTACCGAAAAACGATCGAATTGACGCCTGGGTAATTGCGGATCATTTACGCTTTGGACGTCTGCCACATGAAATGCAAGAAACCTTACAATATGAAGCACTTCGTCGTTTAACACGTACCCGATTCCATCTAATGCATGAAGTTGCACGTAATAAAACCTACATGATGAACCAACTGTTTTTAAAGTTTAGTGGCCTACGCCAAGATAACCCGTTCTCGAATACATTCGGTACGACCAGTCTCGCTGTCATTGAAGAGCTAGATCCGGAAACCATTGCCGAGATGCCTTTAGAAGAACTGGTTGAGTTCTTACAGGAGAAAGGCAAAAAACGTTTTGCCGAGCCAGAAGAAATCGCTAAATATCTTCAAAAGCTTGCACGTAATTCCTTTCGATTAGACAAGGCCATGGCTGATCCCGTTAACATCTCACTATCCGTGATTTTAAGTACGATTCGCCATATGGAATCCCAAGTCAAACGTTTGGATAAGGAAATCGAGCGTATGATGAAAGGTTTCACCCAAACATTAACTTCCGTAAAAGGCATTGGACCCGTGTACGCAGCCGGCTTGCTCGCCGAAATTGGAGATATCAAGCGTTTTGATGACCACCACGCATTAGCGAAATATGCTGGACTCGTTTGGACACAGTATCAATCTGGCGAATTTGAAGCCGAAAATACTAGCCGGATGCGAACCGGCAATAAATACCTACGGTATTATCTTGTACAAGCAGCAGATGCGGTACGTAAATATGACACTGAATATAAAGCCTTTTATCAAAAGAAATACCAAGAAGTAACCAAGCACCAACATAAACGCGCTCTCGTCTTAACCGCTAGAAAACTAGTACGCCTCGTGCATTCGCTACTACGCACGAATCAGCTGTACATACCACCAGAAAGGAGAGACTGAGTTAACCAACTCACAACCTTTCACCCGTTAAATAACTTCCATTTTTTTCTTTTTTAAAAGCAGAAAAATGAGAGGTTTATTTGGTATGCGCAAAAAGTGTTCATTTGGAAAGTATCACTTAAGTAATTTCCAATTCATTTCTTTTTTTCGCTTGACATATTACCACTGGGCTTATTTTTATGACAAATTTAGTATGGACTTTAAACCATCTTAATTAGAAATAATTATAAAATCAATCATTAAATTGGATAAAATAACAAAAAATAACTTTTTTTATAATTTGTGTTTACAAATGAACAGAAATTTTGTAATATTCAATTAAGATAGGAGGTGAGAATCATGAATAACGTATTAAATTTACAAAAAATAGAAAACACTACTCCTGTAGAACCACTATGGGCTAGTTTATTAAGCATTGTTTGTACAGATAGGAGGCCTACTTAATTTTTGATGAAAAATGGAGGAATGGTGGTGAGATTCATGAAGAACGTATTAAATTTACAAAAAATTGAAACTTCTACTCCTGTAGAACCGTTATGGGCTAGCTTGTTAAGCATTGTTTGTAAAAGTGAATTACCTTCCTAATAAAATTAGACTCTTACTATATCTAGATATAATAAGAGTCTAATTTATTTTATATAATACCTTAATAGTTCGTATAGTATTGAATATTTTATGTGGTGCACCTTTCAAGATGATAAATGTAATAGTTAATGAAACTAAAAATTTGATTTAAAGGAAGGATAATTATGAATCATTTAAACTTACTATTAAATAATGAATTTTATACAACCTTAGATAATTATAATGAGAATGATTTTTACAATTTAATTGCAGATGACTTTAAGTCTGATAATTGGTTTTTTTTAAAAGATAATATTTATTTCCACTTCTCTAATAATAATCAAAAATTACCTAAACAAGGATGGAAAATTCATATTTCCGCTCTTCCAAGTAATGCTCAAGATATATTATCTATTAGTTGTCGTATATGTAAAAAAAACAATGTGTCATTTAAATTCATGTTAGATAAAAATATATTAGTTTTTTCATCGTCAAAACAATCTCCAAGACAATCTTCCGGTAAATTTATAACTATCTATCCAAGTAATTTAAACGATTTCAATAAAATCATTAATGAATTGTATAATGAATTAAAGCATTTTAAGGGTCCATACATTCTAAGTGATAAAAGATTTCTGGACTGTAAAGTTTTGTATTACAGATATGGTGGAATCTTATCTAACAAAATTTTAAATCATAATGGTACATTTTCTGAGGTATTAATTGATCCATCAGGTAATCTAATTGAAGATTCTAGAGAACCGTATTATAAAAAATTTGACTGGGTACCTGAACCTTTTGAAGATGAAGAGGTAAGTACTGAAAATGAAGGTTTAAAAGAAGGAAGATATAATATTTTGGAAGTAATCAAGTATAATAATTCTGGTGGTGTATATCTTGCCTATGATAATCTACAGGCTAAAAAAGTAATTATTAAAGAAGCAAGACCATATACTTTAACTAATAATCATGACAATACTGATGCAGTTTTTTATCGAAAAAAAGAAAATCAGATATTTAATATATTATGTAATGTTAATTATACTCCTAATCTCATAGATGAATTTTATGAATGGGAACATTACTTTTCTGTAATAGATTTCTCTGAAGGACAACCATTAAGACAATATTTAGTGGAGAATTCACCTTTTGTTAATCCTGATACAGCGAAAGAAAATTTATTGAGTTATTTTGAAGAGTTAGAGATAATTTGGGCAAATATAACAAAGGGGCTTTCGGAAATTCATAAAAATAATATTTTTTTATGTGATTTTCATATTGATAATATCTTTATAGATAAAGAATTGAATGTTTCTTTTATTGATATGGATGGTTCTCTAATAAAAGATTCTAAAAAACAAGAACCTATTTTATATTCACAGGGATATATTGATCCTAAGTTTAAGGAATCTCAGCAATATACGTTTGAAATAGAATTATATGGTTTAGGAGCGTTATTTTTTTCAACATTATCTACTTATAATTCTTATTTAGATAAAAATCCAGGCTTTATTGATTCATTTTTATTTAAATTAAAAAATGAAATTAATTTGCCTGATAAATTTATTCATATAATAAAAAGTTTAACTAATTCTGATTCATCTAAGAGACTAAATTTAGACGCTATACTTAATATATTAAGTAAAGAAGCTTTTATTACAGATTATAGTATTTCAAATAGTATATCTGCTTCGAATAAAGAATTAGTAAGTATGATAACAACATATATTGTTAATGCTGCTGATCCAAGTCAAAAACATTTATTCTTTACTGATCCAAAAATAGTTAACCCTTTAAATGTTGAGAATGGGGCATCTGGTGTACTCTATGCTCTAAAGAAAATTAATGGGTCTGTACCAAAAAAATACATTGAATGGATTAAAAATCATAATATTTCAAAGGAAACTTATCCTCCAAGTCTTTATTTAGGACTGGCAGGAATAGCTTGGTCTATGTATACTTTGGATGAACATGAATTATCATTTGAAATCATGGGACTAACAAATAATCATAAGTTAAAGTTTAAATGTCCAGATATTTATACAGGAACTGCAGGAATCGGTTTAACTAATTTATTTTTTTGGACAAAGACAAAAGACAATAAATACATAGAAGAAGCAATTAATTGTGCAGACCATTTAACTAGAATAGCAAATTACCATGATAATGGGACAATTTCTTGGACTGCACCAGACAATAAAATTTACATTGGATACGCTAAAGGCGCTAGTGGAATTGGATTGTTCTTCCTGTATTTATATAAAATAACTAATGAGGTTAAATATCTTAAAATTGCAAAAAATGCGATAAACTTTGATTTAAGTACTGCAATTAATAAAGACAATTTTATATCATTTCCATCCAAACATATTGGTTCTTCTGCATTTTCACCATATTGGTTTATGGGTTCGGCAGGCGTAGCAACAGCGCTAATTCGTTATAAATATGTTACTAATGATGAACATTATAATGAAGTATTAAGCAAAATTATAAATGATTCAAATCGCATGTACACTTTATTCCCAGGACTATTTAATGGTCTTTCAGGTTTAGGCAATTTAATGTTAGATGCAGAATATTTTCTTGGAAATTCTGAATATGGTAGGAAGGCAGAACAAATAGCTGATTCATTAAAAATTTTTGCCATGGTCCAAGTAAATGGGGTTACTTATCCAGGTGATTATTTAACATTTTTTAATAGTGATTTTGGTTCTGGATCAAGTGGAATTGGATTATTTTTAAATAGACTTCAAAATAAAGAACTAAATTTCAATTTTTTAATTGATGAAATATTGTGATTTAATGTGTTTAATATTATCATAGCTAGAAGCTAAAAAGTGGTAATTATTTTGCTTTTTGGAATAACTGTTGGAAGGGGCTAGGATGGACAAAGGGAGGCCATCATGAGATTACTTTGCGAGATGGTCCTGTTCAACTTTGTTATGATCCTAATTTACCGACTAATGGATTGGATAATCAGAAGACTGAAATCTTTCATATATGTGTAGTTAATAATATAAGCTTTAATGAAGCATAGGAAAAAGAACGATGTTTATTGGCTATACAAAACTTAAATTTAAATCTTAAGGATGTACTCGGCCATAATTAGTTCAGTGGCACGGCAACCTCTTGTCCTGGTATTAGTAGGAACAAAGTAAGAAATAGATTGAAAGGGTTGCAAACACCTGATAAGTCAGTTAGTGGTATAACAAACACAGGTAAAATCATTCCACTCTCATCACCCATTAAACCTTGGTAGAGGTTTGTTACCTTGCATGGCAGAAAATATAGCAATCCATACAGTAATTGGATTAATATCTTAGTCACTCAAGTTTGTCGTATAATACCAGATTGCTAATACTGGTTTTTCTCTGTTCCTACTTCCTGGTTGGATTCCTATTTAACTTTGAAAAGGTAAGAGAAGAATTCACAAATTTTTAATATCTATAATCAAACTAAATAGAGGCAGTTATAGTATCAGAGATTAAGAATAAGAGGGTGCCATAGGCACTCTTTTTTATGTATTTTAAACGAAGGATTTAAAGTATCGATTAAAGGTATAATACAACACAATCTTATTACTATATTTGGGTAAAAGGAGATTAAAAATAGCAATAGTAATTCTTTCATCCCCTATTTCATTGTAAATACTTCATTTTCTTAAGTGTAGTTATCTATTATAATAATTTATAAGGGAATTTTGTAATGGGTGGTGACATATGAATTTTTTATTTTGGAATGTTAATAAGAAAAAATTAGATAAAGTAATTGTAGATTTAGTAATCGAAAATGACATTGATGTACTTATCTTGGCAGAATATGAAGAAGATATATCAGGATTATTAAAAGAATTTAAGCATAATAATAAGCTTATGCATAATTACACTAATTTGCCTAAAAGAGATAGATTGAAGATTTTTACTACTTTTCCTGAAAGTAAAATTAAAAGGGTTGAAGATGGTCATCACTATTTAGTATTAATGATACCCCATAATAATATAGGTTACATAACTTTGTTTGCAGTGCATTTCTTTAGTAAATTACATAGAAATGACCCAGATTTTCTTATGAAGTCTGTTAAGTTTTCTAGTACTGTAACAGAAATTGAGAAAAGGGTAAATTCAAAAAATACAATATTATGTGGAGATTTCAATATGAACCCTTTTGAACAGGGTTTAACAATATCGGGAGGTATGCACGCGTTTCCAACGAAAATTGAAGCTAAAAAGGGTAAACGCACAATTGATTATGAAGAATATGAAACGTTTTATAATCCAATGTGGAAGTTTATAGGGGAAGATAATTCGCTTGGTACTTATTATCATTCTAATCCAGATTCAAGTGGACTATACTGGAATATATTTGACCAAGTTATTGTAAGACCAAATTTAATAGATAACTTGGATAATTTAAAAATAATTAGAGAAACTAATACCGATATCTTAGCAACAGATGAAAAAATATTAATTAGCGACCATTTACCAATTAAATTTAGTATCAATTAGGAGGACTTAGTATGGAAAATTTATGGGGAAATTTAAATGATGTAGATGATTTTAAAGTAGCAAAATCGATTTTAGATGAGCAAGCATTATTTATTGCAAAGATGACAAAAAATACTTTGTATGCTGAAGTATTAATTGATAATTCGTATAAAGATGAAATTTTAGATACACATGATAAAAATTTTTTTTATAAGTTAGTTATAAGAAGCGAATATCTAAATCACTATGAATTTAAAGTACTAACTATTAAACATGATTTATTGCAGTACCCATTAGAAATTTCTCTTCCTAATGAAATTGGTGAAGATTTAAGTAAAAATCCAGATGTAAGTGATAAATTAACATACTCGCCAATAGTAGATTATTGTTTGGTTGCAAATAGCGAACAAGAATTTATTGATTATTTGGGTCATATTTTGAAATCAAAAAATCTAATGCAAATTATTAAAGCACTTTATAAAATGTCTGATTTTTAACAGATTGATTATATATGCCAAGGTGATAAGATAGCCTTATAAATGTAGTCCTAACTCATAGTCATAAGTGAGAGGCGGAATAGTATGCGACATGGATATGCACGGGTATCATCCGTAGGACAAGATTTATCGGATCAGTTAGCGAGGTTAGAGGCTCAAGGATGCGACGTTATCTTTAGCGAGAAGATAACAGGAACTAAAGCGGATAGACCGGAGTGCTAAGAAATTGAAAATGAAAAATATAATATAACAAAAAGTTAATTATATTATATTTGGAAAAACCCCTTAAATTAACGTTTAAGGGGTTTTATTAATATCTTTTTTTAATAATACCAATAGTGTGAAAGTAAGTCTGAAATCAAATAAAGCATTTCCTCAACCATGAATCTCCTCTACTAGATGTCAAATGAAGTAACATACAAAGACATAGTAGCGCCATTTTTTTTGTATCATTTATTGGTGGTGTGTCTTGATTTTGTTTTAATTTACCAAATTTTATGTTATAATTAGAAAAATGAGATTAAAAATTCTTCTTCTATTTTTTTATAAATAAGGCTGTGATATATTCCAATAAATCCCCTTTTATAAGTAATAAGTAATTGAGAACATAGTGTTCTTATTTTTTTAAGAGAAAATAGAACATACGCTCTTATTTTTTTTGCTAAAAATAAGAACATACGCTCTTTTTTGAGTTAAAAAAGTCTTTTGTTCTTGTTACAAGTTGAAGGGAGGATAAACATGAATATTTACGAAAATAAACTAGTCTCAAATTTTTTATTGCAATAGAACAAACAATAGAGATAGAACTAAATGTAGAGAGTGGGCCGAATACACCCTATGAATTTATCCCTAAAGCAATAGACTTCCAGGAACATATTTCAGATTTTGTTTTATTTAATAGTTTTAACCGCTTAACTGTTAATCAAAAAAGGATTCTTACATTATTCTATTTTCATCAAATGACAGATACAGAAATAGCCTCTTCCCTAGGCGTTAAGCAACAGTCAATTTTCAAGAGTAGAAAAAATGCGCTTATAAAATTACGGGAAGGAGTGAAAGAAAATGTTTGAAGGTGATGCGCTTCTACAATTAATAGGGAATTTTGGGTTCCCTATAGCTGTAACGGTATATTTATTGCACAGATTAGAGAAAAAACTTGAAGAATTAGAAGGGGCGATAAGATCCTTAGCTGATGTATTTAGAAAAAAATAAAACATAAAAGCGAGGTAAATATGAGCGAAAAAGAAATTTTAGAAATCATTAAGTTGCTGGAGCCTAAAATTAAAAAAGTGCTTTTACAAACTACTAGTCAGAATAGGGACGATTTAGAACAAGACTTGATAGAGCTATTAATAAAGAAAATTCGTAGCAATAGTATTCAAGAGGTCCCGGGTTTTTTTGAATTTATAAATGAACAAGTAATTAAACAACAAAGTACATTAGAAAAGGATAAATAACAATATCACTAGAGAAAAGCTTTTAAGGAGGCTTTTCTCTATTATCAATTAAAGAGTGTTTTAGTAAGAAGTAGAAATAACCAAAAAACTTATATGAAAATTTTTAAGAGAAGACTGTTATGTTGTATCGGTATTCCCCTTTAGTAAATGTAAGTCAAATATAATAAAGAAAGAGGGAATCAAAATGGGATTACAGGGTTATAAAGTTTTTATTGATGCTGGACACGGGGGTACTGATCCAGGTACATCGTATGAAGATTTGAAGGAAAAAACACTCACTCTTGAAATTGCTAAAAAGTTAGAAACTGAATTAAAAAGCTTAGGAGCTACTACTAAAATGAGTAGAACTACGGATGTTTATCCTTCTTTGGATACCCGTATTGCAGAATCAAACAAATTTGGTGCTGATATTTTTTGTAGTGTTCACGTAAACGCTGGTAATGGAACAGGCGTTGAAACTTGGGTTCACGACAATTCTAGCTCTTTAACAAATTCTTTAGCAACTTATGTAAATAACGCTATGGCTACTACTCTTGGAGTAGGGAATCGTGGCGTTAAAAAGGCTCCTTCTCAGCGAGAGAACGATAATATTAAAGTGATAGATCCTAAATTAATAAATGGTTGGGCTATCTTACCAGAAGTTTTATTTATCAAGACGGATTATGATAAATTAAAGCAGAGCTCAGTTCGAGAACAAGCTGCAAAGGCCATAGCTAGAGGTATGTTTAACTTTTCTAATTCAATTCCACCAAAAAACTAATATTTAAGTTAGGGAGGATTTATCCTCCTTAACTTTTTTTTTTTGGTGCGCCCGGCATGCGCATGAACTATAGGGTGTAAGTCCCGAACCGCGAAGACAGAAGTAGAGGTTAGCCAAGAGCAAGGGTGTCCGTAGTGATACGGAATCTGAAGGAAGCTGGAGGCAAAGCACCGGTCCGAGGAACACGAACCTCATAGAAGGCTAGGTATGATTGAGTGAGTTTGCCAAACAAAACAAAGCTCTTTCTGTCGAAGGTCATACCAAGTAAATGAGGCGGATAGATGGTGTGAAAGTGCATGCGCTTACCCGGGGAGGTCTGACAGAGACGTGAAGTACCCTTCATAACCTGCTTGGTGACAAGCAGCTGAACTGTCAGAAGTCAGCAGAGGTAATAGTACGAATGGGTCTAGAACCACTCGGAAGGACCGAACAATTAAGAGAGAATAGCCCTTGGCTTTCCAACTTGGATGTTTGAACACAGAAAACTAGTGCCTCACGCTTAGAAAGTAGTGGTGAATCCCACGAGGGTATTTGCGGAGGGTGTAGTCCAGTTGGGCAAAAGAAGATAAGCTATTCACGGAAAGGAACGAAATGGTGATGTTGAATCAGATACTTGAACGGAAAAACATGATGCAAGCGTTAAAGCGAGTGGAAGCGAATAAAGGAAGCCATGGAGTAGACATGATGCCCGTACAAACCTTACGACAGCACATCCTCGAAAATTGGAAAACCATTAAATCGCAGATTTTAAATGGAACCTATGAACCACAGCCAGTACGTCGAATCGAAATCCCGAAACCAGACGGTGGTGTGCGTCTATTAGGTATTCCAACCGTGACAGATCGTTTGATTCAACAAGCTATATCGCAGATACTATCTGAGGAATATGATAAAACATTTTCGGATTACAGTTATGGATTCCGACCAAATCGGAGTGCCCATGATGCCATTCGAAAAGCAAAGGGTTATATAAAAGAGGGTTATCGATGGGTTGTGGATATGGATTTAGAGAAATTCTTTGATAAGGTCAATCATGACCGACTAATGGCAACGTTAGCGAAACGAATTTCAGATAAACCTTTACTAAAACTCATTCGTAAATATCTCCAATCCGGTGTCATGATAAATGGCGTAGTTTCCAGTACAGAAGAAGGAACCCCGCAAGGTGGACCTCTAAGTCCACTCTTATCAAACATCGTATTAGACGAACTTGATAAAGAGTTAGAGAAACGTGGACATAAATTCGTACGGTACGCAGATGATTGCAATATCTATGTGAAGAGTGAACGGGCAGGGGTACGAACAATGGCGAGTGTACAACGATTTATTGAAGGAAAACTTCGACTGAAAGTTAACGAAAAGAAATCGGCAGTGGACCGCCCTTGGAATCGAAAATTCTTGGCGTTTAGCTTTACTGCTCATAAAGAATCGAAGGTTCGTATTGCAAAAACGAGCCTACAACGAATGAAGAAGAAAATACGAGAAATTACCTCTAGAAAGATGCCATACTCCATGGAATATAGAATCGAAAAGTTGAACCAATATCTAGTGGGATGGTGTGGATATTTCGCCTTAGCAGATACACCTACCACATTTAAAACACTGGATAGCTGGATTAAACGAAGATTACGTATGTGCCTGTGGAAGGATTGGAAGAAACCTCGAACAAGAGTTAGAAATCTTACTCGATTAAAAGTTCCTTATGGGAAAGCATACGAGTGGGGAAATACTCGAAAAGGGTACTGGCGCATTTCTAAAAGCCCCATATTACACAGAACCCTCGGCAAGTCCTTTTGGGAAAGCCAAGGGCTGAAAAGTCTGCAAGTTCGTTACGAAACTTTGCGTTATTCATCTTAATTGAACCGCCGTATACGGAACCGTACGTACGGTGGTGTGAGAGGTCGGGGGCTAATCGCTCCCTCCTACTCGATTAACCTTTTTCCTTTTCTTTGCGTCTAAAGGGTACGTTGTAGTTAGGTGAGTCAAGTGGAAAGGGAGGTTAAAATGAAGGGGATAGATGACCGACAATTTGAACAAATCATGAAAGAACACGGGGAGCCGTTAATTCGTTTAGCTTATTTGATGGTAAAGGATTGGGGAGCAGCCGAAGATATCATGCAAGATGTTTTTATAAAGTATTACTTAAATCAAGATCAATTCCAGGGAAAATCCACTCTTAAAACTTATCTATATAGAATCACAATAAACTGTTGCTATAACTATTTAAGGAGTTGGAAAAATAAGAAGAAGAATTTTACTGAGCAGATAAGGGGTTTATTCACAGACAGTTATAACCCTGAAAAAGAAATACTATCTAACAATCGTAATAGTACGTTACTAGAAGAGATATTAAAACTGCCAACTAAATATCGTGAAGTGATTTTACTCTTCTACTATCAAGAATTTAAAATAGTAACCATTGCTCTCATTTTAAATTGTTCTGAAGGAACGGTAAAGACAAGACTATCAAGAGCTAGAAAGTTATTGAAAACAAAATTGTCTGTAGTAGACGGGGAGGATTGGGCGAATGAATGAAATAAAAAAAGAAATCGATTATTTCATAGGAAAAGAACCTCGTTTTAATCGCCAATTAGAGAACCGGATTAAGATGAAAGCAACCGAGAAACATAAGGACGAGAGGTATAAAATATTTGGTAAAGGATTGTTGAGTTATATAATGTCTTTTGTTTTAGTGGCTTCTGTGTTCTTTCTGTTGTTCACTGTTTTGCAAAAGGACGTTGAACCTACTGGCAACACTAACGGGGAGTCAAACTCAAGTTTAGAGGGTGATAAGTCATTCATAGACAACGAAGAACAAAACGAATTATATGTAGATACAACGGAAGAAGACAAGTTGAAGGAACCAACTGAAGAAGAAATAGAGGAAGCTAAAAGTTTGACGAATGAAGTGGTAGAAAAGTTCTTGCTCGCGCTTTCCACGAAAGACAGAGCAACAGCACAATCACTTCTGGCATCAGAAGTCAAATTAAAAGATAATTTTGCGATAGAATATGGAATTTATGAATTTGAATTTACGTTTGATTATAAAGAAGATGTAACTAGTTCTGAACTATATGGATACGAATTTATTGATGGAGACAGACAAAGGTTTAGGTTATTTTATGATATTACTTTTAATCGATCTACTACTTATCCATACTTTTTGATAATAGAACTTGTCTATCAAGATGGAGAATGGCTAATAGCCAATATAAATTCAGATGTATAGAATGAGAAAAAAATATCGAATAGAGAAGGGGCAAATGATGAGAAAAAAATACTTAGTGTTATTTCTTATTTTTGTGTTAGTTGGTTGCGAAAGTGCAAGCAATAATATTAAGAAGGATGATACTCAACAGACGGAAATTCAAGAAGAAACTAAAACAGCGGGGGTCGGAGATATTCCAGCTGCACTACTAACTGAAATTTCTCAGCAGATTGGAGTTCCGCAAGAAGATATTACAGATGAAGACTTATTAAGGGTAAGCAATTTAACGATTAATGACCAGAATAATGATGATATCTCTGCATTATCTGAAATGAAAAATTTTGAACAGCTTTTCGTAACTGCTCCTATTGATATGGAATCAATTAGTCAGTTAAGCAACTTGAAATATCTTTATCTCCAAAACATACCTGTTTCAGAAGTGAATTTTTTAAAGTCTTATAAACAATTAAATACTGTTGAAATATCAAACAGTGGGCTAGAGGATTTAAAGGGTTTTCCAGAGTTGCAAAATATAGAAATTATTTTTATAGTCAATAATCGATTACAAGACTTAGGGCCTTTGGAACCTTTGAAGTCTCTAAAATACTTAGATATTACGAATAACCAAGTTGTATCGTTGGCACCACTCGAAAAATTAGTGACTCTTGAAGATCTTACTTTAATGAATAATCCAATTGATGACTTTTCAGTAGTATCCAAGTTAACCTCTTTGCGTTTTCTTTCATTGAATGGAACGCCTCTTACTACTCTTGAATTTGCTAGTTCTTTGAATAACCTGGAGCGTTTACAGATTGCAGATACAGTCGTATCAGATTTATCTCCTTTATCAAGATTAAAAAATCTAACATACTTGGATATAAGAAATACGAATGTAACGTCTATTCAACCGCTAATTGATAACAATGAGTTAAAATATTTATTACTTAATAAGGACAAGGTGAAAGATTGGGAGCTGCTCGAAGGTAAGGAAGATTTACTGATTTCGGAAATAGAAATAATGGCTAATTAGAAAAATTAGCTATCACTTCTAAACAAACTACTATTATTAATAATGAATAAAAAGGACAAAGCCTCTATATACCATAGGGTATTAGTGGGCTTAGTCCTTTATTTGTTCTACTCAAACAAGCTCGATTTTTAGAAAGATTAATTATAGAGAGCAATCTTTTCGATATCTACTCCATAGTGGTCAAGTGTTTGCTTCATATTTACACGAGATGTACTCCCAGGGTCGTTGATAAGGAACATTCCTTTCTCGATACCAACTACTGCTCCAGTGTCACTATCTACAGCTACTTGTCCTACAAATCCGTCGACTACAAATGTATGAGGAGAAGTGTGTACAATAAAAGCTTGTCTTTGTTTGACTACTAAATCAAACATTTGCTGTTTTAGTGTATTAAAACCTCCCCATTTCAATGTGTTAGTCAATCCATACCTAGTACCAGCCGTAGCCCAGACAAAAGGGCAATCTACAGCTCCGGGTTTTAATGTGGCCAATACTTGACCTGGATCTACTGACTTTCCTTTGAATCTTAGTAGGTTGGCATAAGATGTGATAACACATCCCACACTTGCCATGGAAGAACCACAACTTGTTAAAGAATTAGACCAAGAGCCAACGTGTTGTTTGTAATCCCCTACACCATTGAGTTGAACACTGTAATTTTTTAATTCTAATGCCATTTCTTTTTCCTCCTTTGTTTTGTGTTACATCTATAAAAGGGGAAAAGGAGGTTCTGAAAACAGACAGTATAAAAAATTATTTAAAGTATAATCTCCGTTACTAATGGCTTTAAATATGATTACATAGCATTTTACTATCCCAGCTGAGTACGGCGCTATGCTTTCTAGAGTAGACTTTTTCGAGATAAATCTCTGTGGTTTCGATTCTCTCATGTCCCAAAGATCTTTTGATAGAGTATATATCAGCATTGTTCTCCCGAGAGATAATTGCATAAGCATGTCTAAATACGTGAGGGGTAATGGTACTTCACTAGGCCATTCATAGTCAGACTAATTAATACAGTGAAAATCTTGCGGACAAATAGCGGACAAACTTTAAAAAATGCGGTATATGCTTAGAAGATATAATAAAGAAAAAAACCAATAAACATTGATATATCAACGTTTACTGGCTTACCCAAAGGATGGTCTCGACAAGTCTCGAACTTGCGACCCCCACCTTGTCGAGGTGGTGCTCTCCCAACTGAGCTACAAGACCGGATTTTGAAGTTAATCTGATTTTATCATATACCAGAGTTGGTAGTATATAGTTTTTTCTTTTTATCCTAAATGGGGCGTCATAAATTCCTCACATATCAGCTAGAAGTGGGACTTGTTTGGGACTGCTCCCTTCCACTAAGATGGAAGAGATAGTGGGAGGGGCTATGATTATGTTAACTGAAGCGCAGGAGTTTATAAGACTTTATTACATAGAGACAGGTAAAGAGGAACACGAGATGGTTGCCCGCCTGGAAGAAATAGAAGATGAAATTAATCGCTGTGGCACATATACACATACAACGGATGAGCTGGAGTTCGGTGCTAAAGTTGCTTGGCGTAATAGTAATAAATGCATTGGTCGTTTGTTTTGGCAAAGTCTGACTGTTTTCGATAAGCGGGATTTATGTAAAGAAGAAGACATTTTCAAGGCATTGCTTGAACATATTGAGTACGCTACGAACGACGGACGAATCAGACCGACGATTACCATTTTTTCTTCAACGGATGTTCGTGTTTGGAATCACCAACTCATACGTTATGCTGGCTATGAAACTCAGGGGGGAGTCATTGGAGATTCAGATTCCCTTGCTTTCACGAAAGTTTGCGAAGGGCTTGGCTGGAAAGGGGAGGGGACAAACTTTGATGTGCTCCCCCTTGTCATTCAAGTGAATAATCATCCTCCTAAGGTTTTTAATGTACCGGATTCGTATATTTTAGAGGTTCCATTCCGACATCCAGAGATGGATTGGTTTTCAGACTTGCAGCTAAAATGGTATGCCGTTCCGATGATTTCTAGTATGAAGCTAGAAGTAGGAGGCATAACGTACGGAGCTGCTCCATTTAACGGCTGGTATATGGGAACAGAGATAGGTGCACGTAATCTCGCGGATGATTATCGATATAATATGCTGCCTACCATTGCTGAACAAATGGGCTTGAACACGAAGTCGAATGCTTCTCTTTGGAAGGACCGCGCATTGGTCGAACTGAATGCTGCTGTTTTATATTCCTTTAAGGAGGACGGGGTGAGTATCGTGGATCATCATACGGCTGCTCATCAATTTAAAAAGTTTGAGGAAATAGAACGGGATGCAGGGAGAGACGTCACTGGGAACTGGACTTGGCTCATCCCACCGATGTCACCAGCAACAACTCATATCTTTCACAAGCCTTATAACAATGAAAAGATAACGCCAAATTATTCCTACCAGCCAAACCCATATTAATAGTTAGTTAAATACCAAAAGACCATCCAGTTCAATGCGGATGGTCTTTCTTTTAAGATATGCACTGAAATTTTAATTTTGAAAGGTTTTACAATAAGTTTTGTGGAATAAGTTATTGTATGAATCTAAAATTTTATCTGATGATAGCTAATAAACTATGGAGGTTAAAATATGAATAAACCGATAGAAAATAGAATAGATACGATTTTCATCCATGTTTCTGATTTAGAGCGTTCCATACAATGGTACAGCAATTTACTTGGCATCGAAGTATTAAAAACAAATCATACAGGTCCAATATATACCTTTAATATGGGGGAGAACAGACCCGGGTTAACGCTTGATAATCATTGCTTGGATGAAGATTATACATTCATCCCATCTAATCAGCCACTTTTTATCTTTAGTTGCACTGACATTGAGGAAGCTTTTCTGCATGTTAGTAGCATGGGAGTTGAAATGGTTACGGATATTATAAGGTACACAGATTTATCTGAGTTCTCCTTTAAGGATCCTGATGGGAACATATTGATGGTTTGTACTTGTTTTTCATAGTTTGTGATATAGCAGGTGTAATGAAAACTATGTTATCCCGCCTGCTAGCTCACTTTAAGTTCAGTTTAGTTTAGTTCTTACTTATTTTTAAAAGCAGAAAGGAGAGTAATCGCATGACAAAGGATAAATGGAAGGCATTTGTTAATTTAGGTGTGTTATTTAGTGTTATGGGCTTAATATTGAATTTTTCCAGTGTCTATTTTGGAGTCTCATTAGCTGATCAGTGGCTTTCTAATGAGGGCAGTGCAGACACTTCCTTATATTTAAGTAGAGTAACAGGATATACAAATAGTTTTTTAGCAACTGGTAGTGTTTTTTTAATGATCGGTCTTCTGATGATAATTATTTCTACAGTAAAGGTTTTGGATTCGAGAGAATGATTTTTATCCATTGTTAAAGATTAATCGTCCTTATTTTTATATAATCAAATATGCTTGCAATGATAGTAACGGTGAAATAGATTCCACTATACATAAAGGAAATGTTATATGGTATAAAAAATACAAAGTAACAAAGTACAATCATTAAAATATTGTTATAGAAAAATATAGCATTACCGTTACTTGTCGTTTTCCATTTGTAAAGATTATAAATTATTGTGCCGGCAAGAATAACTATCGTGAGTACTGGGGTCCAGAGGGGATATTCATATGGAATCAGTAACATAGTTATTGCTAGAATGACCGTTACTACTAAATAATGCTTGACTCTTTCTTTATAAGTCATTGCTTGAAATCTGTTCATATCCTTCCCCTGTCTCATCGTATTTTTCTTATCCTGCAATGCTTTTTATTTATCCCTCTGATACAAACCGATCTCTTCCGGCATGCATTCCGGCAAAGAATAGCAAAATAACTGTCACGATGAATAATAGTATTGGAGTATCCCAGCTTCCAGTCGTATCGTGAACAAACCCAAAGAATACTGGTCCGATTGCAGCAAGTAAATAGCCGATAGATTGCGCGACACCAGATAAGTCTGCAGCCTCCATCGGTGTTCTTGATCTAAGAGAGAAGAACATCATAACTAATCCAAATGAAGCCCCGCCCCCTAATCCTAGGAATACCATCCATAGTAACGCTAGTGAAAGACCTCCGTATAACAACCCCATAAAACCAATCAAATAACAAATCGTAAATACCGCTACCAGTATTCTTTGATCCTTCATCCGCCCTGCTAGGATTGGAATAAGAAAGGTCATAGGGAGCTGTGAAAATTGCATGATGGATAGCATCCAGCCCGATTTCCCAGCCTCCATTCCTTGTGTCTGCAATATTTCCGGAATCCATGCAGCAGTTGTATAAAAAATCAGGGATTGGAAGCCCATACATAAAGTAATAGTCCAGGTTAAAGGAGATTTCAAGATAGATTTAGCTTTAATAGGATTGGCTTCGGGTATATCCGGGACAATTTGTTGCTTCCTTTTAATTTGGGGTACCCAAACTAGGCAGGCAATGACAGCTAAAATAGACCAGATTCCTAATGCTCCTTGCCAACCAAGGAATGTTCCTTTTGCAATGGGATAACTAATGCCAGCTCCAATGCCAGCAGAAAGATTCATAGAAACGGTGAAAATACCTGTAAGCAACCCGATTTGTAAAGGGAACTTAAGCTTGATGAAGCTGGGTATTAACACATTTCCAAACGCAATTGCGATTCCGATTGAAGCTGTGCCAAACAATAAGAAGAAGGGAGTGCCGATGGAGCGGATCGCAATTCCGAACGCAAGCAGTGAAATAGCAAGAAATAATGTCATTTCCATTCCAAGACGACGTGCTAATCTAGGTGCAAATGGAGATATAACCGCGAAGGCAAGCAATGGAATCGTCGTGATAAAACCTGCCAACACATTGGAGATATCAAGCCCATCCCTAATATAGGATATAATCGGTCCCACCGCGGTAAGGGGTGCTCGCAATGTAGAGGAGATGAATATAATCCCTATGACCAATACGGCAATAGATTTTTTATTTATTTCTGAGGTAGTCAACAATACTATTTCTCTCCTCACAACATTTATGTACTTTGATATTAGAAAATCCTACACGCTTTATCTGAAAATTTCAATAGCAATAGCTTCAAAATCATAAAGAGCAAACGCAAAGACTATGTATAATATGTTACACTTAATATGTAAAAATTTTGAATAATTGCATTTCATAATACTAAATAAAAGATGGGGTAATCGAGAACGGTCGATAGGTGTTCTTTCAATGTAAGCATCACGTATAGAGTTATAAATTAAGGGGGAGTTCCATGGAGACGAATAAGATTTTATCATTAGTAAATGTTTCGAAACAGTTCGGGAACAAGAAAGTGCTTAGCGGGGTGAACTTAGATGTCTATGAAGGTCAGATCATTGGATATATTGGACCGAATGGGGCAGGAAAAAGCACAACTGTAAAGCTAATTTTAGGCTTACTTGATGGGTACTCCGGAATGATTGAGATATTTGGAGAAAATATTAAAAAAAACAATTATACATATAAAAAGAGAATAGGCTATGTTCCTGAAACGGCAGAACTATACGAAAATCTAACAGCCTATGAGTATCTTGTTTTTACGGGTGAAATGTATGGATTAACAACGGAGGAGGCAGAAAAAAAGGCTTCTTCACTCATGAAGGAATTTGGTCTGGAAGCTGCATTCCACCAACGATTGTCCTCTTTTTCTAAGGGGATGAAACAAAAAGTACTAATCATTTCTAGCTTGCTACACGATCCAGACTTATTATTTTACGATGAGCCATTAAGTGGTTTGGACGCGAATAGTGTGATGGTTATTAAAGAAATTTTAGCCAAGCTTGCAGCACAAGGGAAAACTATATTTTACTCCTCTCATATAATGGATGTCGTTGAGAAAATCAGTAATCGGATTGTACTTTTAGTAAATGGGGAGGTAGTGGCGGACGGAAGCTTTGAAGAGCTAAAGCAACAAAGTCAAAGTCAAGAGGGCTCCTTAGAGGAAATATTTAATCAGCTGACTGGCTTTAACGAACATGAAGAGATTGCAGAACGTTTTGTGCAAACGGTTAGTGGAGGAACGAGCCATGAATGATTTTGTTTCTCTAAGAGTACTCGATAGATTTAAAAGAATGTTTCTTAAGCTAAACATTGATTACGACATGATGAGGAGGATTTTACAGCTAAAGCTGACAATGGACAGTCGTAGAATGCCTCCTATCTTCAATGGCTCTAAAGTAAAAAAGGAAGGAAATCAATTTCTGAAATCCCTATGGATTTATGGGCTTTTTGG
Organism: Psychrobacillus sp. FSL K6-4046; assembly: GCF_038624605.1. Lineage (NCBI taxonomy): Bacteria > Bacillati > Bacillota > Bacilli > Caryophanales > Bacillaceae > Psychrobacillus > Psychrobacillus sp. FSL K6-4046. The sequence goes on along the minus strand of NZ_CP152020.1, from coordinate 2,294,904 downwards.
GCTTGTCCTTTTAACACCGTTTCTATTTTTAGGTGATAATTTTATGTTCTCTTTGACAATCATGTTTAGTTCTTTATTTGTTATTTTAATGACTTCTATAATTTCGGATTTTTCTGCAGTACTGCTAGATGTTCGGGATAAGAATATCCTTCAGTCAAAGCCAATTAGCAATCGAACGATTAATGCAGCCAAAATGATGCATATTTTCATTTATATTGTTTTATTGATTGGGGCATTTGTAGCTATACCATTGATAGTCAGTATTTTTAGGTTTGGTCTCCTGTTTGCATTATTATTTTTACTAGAGATCGTTATGATTAGTTGTTTAACTGTTATATTGACAGCATTTATCTATTTATTCGTTCTTCGCTTCTTTAGTGGAGAGATCCTGAAGGACGTCATCAACTATGTTCAAATCTTCCTAGCAATCGGCATGGTTGTCAGCTATCAATTAGTAGCGCACATATTCGATATAGTAAACCTGGAAATAACCTATCACTTTGTCTGGTGGCATTTGTTGGTCCCGCCATTTTGGTATGCAGCACCTTTTGAGCTGTTTTTTAATAATAACCATTCCTTGTATATCGTTCTCTTCACTATACTCGCAGTATTGGTTCCAATACTGGCTTTTTTCCTGTATGTACGTTTAATGCCTACATTTGAAAATTATTTGTCTAAATTGCAAAGTGATACGAAAAGAAAAAAGAAGAAAGCGCGGATGTTGACCTTATTTTGGTCCAAGATTTTGTGTAGAACAAATGATGAAAGGGCTTTTTATAAATTTTCCTCGATTATGCTGAAAGAGGAAAGGGAATTAAAGCTTAAAATATATCCAATATTAGGTTTCGCAGTTATTTTTCCCTTCATCATGTTATTCAATAATTTGAGAACAAGCAGTTTAGAGGAACTGGTAAATGGAAATTCATTTCTCGTCATTTATTTCGCTCTATTATTTGTGCCTTCCGTCGTTCCCTTGCTTCAAACCTCAAATTATTATAAGGCACACTGGGTATTCTATGTGGCACCAAGCCCGAGTAGGGCGCTAGTATATAGTGCTACCTTGAAGGCGACATTGATAAATTATTTCTTGCCTATATTAATTCCTTTAAGTATCCTTTTCCTTTGGATCTTTTCTTTCCGAATTTGGATGGATCTCATAATAGTTTTACTTGGAGCAATAATTTTAACCCTCGTTTCGTACTGGATCTTCATCAGAGACCCCTATCCTTTTTCCAATGAACCGAAGCACGCACAGGAAGGCTCCATGGTTAAAATGTTCGGTGCGATGTTTTTAGTTGGTATTATGACTGTAATTCATATGCAAGTTACAATATTTAGCCTCGAATGGTTATACATTCTAGTGCTCGTAATTAGTATTTTCATTGGCTGGAAGCTAACATTTTTCGGGAGAAAGCAGGGAGCAGATGCTTAAGAAAGATATTCAAACAGAGCAACAAATTTTAGCACTAATAGAAGACGACAAATGGATGATGGATGTATTGAGAACTGCACAAAGGTTGGAGCTTTCAGATTGGTGGATATGCGCTGGGTTTGTTCGGTCGAAAATATGGGATACGCTACATGGATATGATAGACGTACCCCCTTGGCAGATATAGATGTGATTTACTTTGATCCTCATTGCTTGGATGAAGGGGAGGAGAAAAGACTCGAACAGCAGTTGATAGCTTGGAAGCCTGGTATCCCTTGGTCTGTGAAAAACCAGGCAAGGATGCACAAGATAAATAATCTCCCACCTTATAAATCAGCGGAGGACGGGATAGCAAATTTCCCGGAAACAGTCACAGCGTTAGGGGTAAAGTTAGGGGCTGATGGTTTAATCTTAACGGCACCTCATGGTATCGAGGACGTAATTCAAATGCAAGTTCGCCCAGTGCCGGTATTTGTAATGAGCGAAGAACTTCAAGACGTATATAAAAATCGTATGAAGAGCAAGGACTGGAAGGGTAACTGGCCTATGGTTTCTGTACAACATAAATTTCTTTGAAAAAAAGGAGTATTTTATGAGCAAAAAATCTTGGTTTTTACTGTCTTTATCCATACTTATTACATTTGTTATAGTTGTCATTATCCTAAAGCCAAGTGAAACTGATTATGCCAACTGGATGGAAAGTTCCTATCAAGTACACTGCCTTAATTATAATTGCGATACTTTCCAACTAGATGTAAAAGAAGGAGAAGAGCCAGTTATGATGCAGTCTGTTAGAGGCTATGTTTCACCAGGTATATTTATAACGAAAATAGAACGACATTATACAAGTTTTAGCGACTCTTCGTATATTTTAAACGTTGAAGTAGAAGGCTTCTTGGGTAAATTCAAGATTAAAAATGAAGAAATTAAGAACGTGCCAAGAAACTAAAATAGCTAGGACATAATTAGTCAATAAATTAAATAAGGTGAAATCGGCAAATTGATTTCACCTTATACTTCTTTTTATAGCTAGCTTAGCTGATATCTTGAAAGAAATTTCTCCATTCTAGTTGTTTGGTGAGGAGGCGGCGACTCCTGGGGGAACAGCGCGAGCTGAAAGCCTAAGCAGGAGCAAAGCGACGAGGAGATTGAAGCCGTGCCCCGCAGAAAGCGCCCGCCGTATCGGAAAACAACTGCATGTATTGAATAGAAGCCCCGAAAACTTTGCCAGGTCCTAAACATTGCGAGACTTTTTATTGGAAGAGAATTTTGTCCCAGCTCCTTGTCGAATACATACGAGAAATGAAAAAAGAAATCATATTCTTTCCCTTTTTATCTACACAACATCTTCAAACAGATGAACCGATTGGGCAAACGGTGCATATGATGTTATGACTTGATTACAAGGAGGAAGAACATGAAATATTTGCGACATATCGTGACGAAAGCAGTAGTTGCTAAAGGTAAAAAGAGAACGGAATCTTGTGAGACACTTCGACCACCAAACACACCTTCTAGCATTTTAGGGTGCTGGGTTATTAATCATACGTACCAGTCTAAAAAACACGGGAAATTTGTAGAAGTATCTGGAAAATTCGATATCAACGTGTGGTATGCTCACCACGATCACTCTAAAACATCTGTATTTACGGAGACTGTGAACTATAAGGACCGCATTAAACTAAGCTATAGAGACAAAGATGCCACTGGTGAGGAAGTACATGTACGTGTCATTCAACAGCCAAATTGCACAGAAGCAATTATTGTCAAAGGCTGTGAATTCCAAGTGACGGTAGAGAGAGAGTTACTTGCGGAAGTAGTAGGAGAAACAACTGTTTGTATTCAAGTTTATGATGAAGATTTCGAGGAAGAATGGGCTTACGAGGATGAGAGTTCATCCAGTTCTTCTAGCTCATCTAGCTCATCTAGCTCGTCTAGCTCTTCAGACGATTTCCACGATTCATCTTCACTTTAATAAGCCGGCGCTGGCCGGCTTTTTTTTTATGAGTTAAAGTTCTATCGTTAATGACAGGTTTCTTTCTATATTCATAGAAATTATAAAATCAATTAGTCCCTCACTTCCTTGTTTTCAGTATCCTCTATAGCTAGTTTTTCCCATATAAAACAACTAAAAACAAGTCGTATTATGGCTGCGGTGATTATTTATTTTGTTATAATAGGGAGAGTAACAAATGAGAAGAGGGAAACAATGACTACAATTACTCCAATGATGCAACAATATTTAAAGATTAAAGAAAATTACATAGATGCTTTTTTGTTTTTCCGTCTCGGAGATTTTTATGAGCTATTTCATGATGATGCGATTAAGGCAGCATCCATTTTGGAGATTACTTTAACAAGCAGAAAGGACGGCATCCCGATGTGTGGTGTGCCACATCATGCTGCACAGAGCTATATAGAGACTCTGATCTCGAAAGGGCACAAGGTAGCAATATGCGAGCAGGTGGAAGATCCGAGGGTTGCTAAAGGTGTCGTCAAGCGAGAGGTTGTTCAACTGGTAACTCCAGGTACTCTCATGGAGGGCAAGGCATTACACAATAAGACAAATTATTTTATCGCCTCAGCCGATTTATTGTCTACGCAAGAAATTGTTTTCTCTTATTTGGATGTATCCACAGGTGATGGGTTTACTACTATTATAAAAGGAGACGAAAAGGAAGTGGTTCAACAGCTTCTTGCTCTCCAGGCAAAAGAATTAATCGTAAGCGAACAATTATATTTAGTGATAAACGACCTATCCTCTGTTCATGACTTTACGTTATCCATCGAGCAAGAGGAATTGGCAGATGAAGAGGCTGCAAAGTATGTGGAGAATCATCCAACAGTCACCTATCGTACAGTCAAGCGTTTATTAAAATACATACAGAAAACACAAAAACGATCATTGCTCCATATTCAACCTTTTAACTTCCAGGAAAGAGAAGCGTTCCTTGCAATGGATTACCATTCTAAACGTAATTTAGAGCTTGTCTCCTCGATACGAAACGGAGATCAAAAAGGAACGTTGTTATGGCTATTAGATGAAACAGTCACAGCTATGGGCGGAAGAAAACTGAAGCAATGGATTCATCAACCACTAGCCAATAAGCAGGCGATTGAATCTAGGCTCAATATCGTTACCAGCTTCTTAGATGACTTTATGCTAAGAGAAGACATAAAAGAGCTGTTCAAAGAAGTATATGATTTAGAGCGATTGGTTGGAAGAATTGGCTTTGGAAGTGCTGGAGGACGGGACCTTGCCCAACTTCGACAGTCTCTTTCTAAAATCCCGCAGATTAAACAGCTTCTATTAGAAACGCAAGACGATACGCTACATGTATTAGGAGAAGCAATAGAAGATTGTCAGGACATTTGGAGGAAGCTCGAGGATGCGATTAGTGATCAGCCACCTATTTCTGTCAAGGATGGCGGAGTCATAAAAAATGGCTATAACGACCGATTAGACACGCTTCGAGATGCTTCTGTTAACGGCAAGAAATGGATTGCAGAGCTTGAGCAGAGAGAACGAGAAATCACGGGAGCAAAAAATTTAAAAATCGGTTATAACCGAGTGTTTGGCTATTATATCGAGCTAACAAAATCGAATATCCACTTAGCCGATGAATCTAGATATGTGCGTAAACAGACTCTTGCTAATGCTGAAAGGTATATAACAGACGAGCTAAAGGAGAAGGAATCACTGATCCTATCAGCCGAGGATGAAAGTCTAGTATTAGAATATGAACTTTTCTCCGAACTTCGTGAACAAATTAAACAATATATTCCGCTAGTACAAAAGCTAGCGAAGCAAATCAGCGAGCTTGATGTGTTTATATCGTTTGCCGAGGTTGCTGAGAAGCATCGTCTGACAAGACCAATCTTCCATGATTCGAATGCAATGATTATAAAAGAGGGAAGACATCCAGTTGTAGAAAAGATGATGAATAATCAGCTGTATGTCCCAAATGATTGTGTACTTACGGAAAACGAAAATATGCTACTTATTACTGGACCGAATATGTCCGGTAAGAGTACCTTTATGAGACAAGTAGCCATCACTGTGATCATGGCACAAATAGGCTGTTATGTGCCTGCTAAATCTGCCGAGCTGCCGATTGTGGATAAAATATTCACTCGTATCGGAGCGGCTGATGACCTTGCAGGAGGTCAAAGTACTTTCATGATAGAGATGATGGAGTCCCAGCATGCCATAGTCAATGCAACAAACAAAAGCCTACTGTTGTTCGATGAAATCGGTCGTGGGACTTCTACCTATGATGGCATGAGCTTAGCTCAAGCAATGATGGAGTATATACATGACCATATTGGGGCTAACACTTTGTTCTCCACTCATTACCATGAGCTGACAGAACTAGAGCAAACATTGTCCATGCTTCGTAATGTCCATGTGGCTGCTACTGAAAAAGATGGCAAGGTTGTTTTCCTTCACAAACTGAAAGAGGGGCCAGCTGATAAAAGCTACGGAATCCATGTTGCAGAGCTAGCGCAGCTACCAGAAGAAATTATCTCAAGAGCTCGGGAAATCCTTGATACGTTTGAACAGCAGGAAAGAAAAGAATCCGCCCAGAGCAATGGAGCTAATACTCAGCTATCATTTTTTGAAGAGACACCAAGCTCTGAAGCCCAAGCGCCAGTAATAAAAGTGGATGAAACAAATGAAGAAGAAAATGAAACTGCTAAAATTATTATGAAAAAGCTTAAAAAGGTGAATATTTCGGGTACAACACCTTTAGAGGCTCTTCAATTATTATATGAGCTACAAAATGAACTAGATTAAAAAATATAGGTGGTGAGCAACAATGGGGAAAATCGTCGTAATGGAAGAGCTCTTATCTAACAAAATAGCTGCAGGGGAAGTAGTCGAGAGGCCAGCCTCCGTAGTAAAGGAGTTAGTGGAGAATGCCATTGATGCAGAAAGCACCTCCATAGAAATTATGCTAGAGGAGGCAGGATTAGCTAAAATTCAGGTGACTGACAATGGTAAGGGCATGGATGAGGAGGATGCTTTACGTTCCTTCTCTAGACATGCAACCTCTAAAATAATGACCGAACATGATCTGTTCCGAATCCGTTCCTTAGGTTTCCGAGGAGAGGCCTTAGCCAGTATCGCTTCTGTTTCTAAGATTGAACTTTGGACCTCAGATGGAGAGGAGATTGGAACAAAGGTTATGCTGGAGGGAGGAAGAGTAATCTCCTGTACTCCCGCGCCAATTCGAAGAGGGACGGACATTGTAGTAAAACAATTATTTTTCAACACACCGGCACGACTTAAGTATTTAAAAACGATACAAACAGAGCTAGGACATACCATTGATTTGATCAATCGGCTAGCGCTTAGCTTTCCAGAGATAGCATTTAAGCTATCACATAACAACCAGACAATCCTACAAACTAGCGGTCGTGGAGATTTAAGACAGGTGTTAGCTTCGATATACGGAGTATCTAATGCTAAAAAAATGATAAAATTCGAGGCAGAATCATCGGATTTTAAGATTTCAGGCTATGGAACACTTCCGGAGATCACTAGGGCGTCTAAAAATTATATGACAATCTTAGTTAACGGGCGCTGGGTCAAGCATTACGGATTAAATAATGCCATTGTGGAGGCCTATCATACGTTACTACCAATTGGACGCTTTCCGATTGTCGTCTTAAACATTGAAACAGACCCAATGCTAACAGATGTAAACGTGCATCCTGCTAAGCATCAAATTCGTTTGAGTAAGGAAAAGGAACTGATGGAGCTAGTAAAACAAACCATCCGCAAGGTTATGCATCGTTCCCAGCAACCACCTGAGATAAAGGAGAAGCCTGTGAAGCCAAAGCCTCAGCCGAGCTTCCAGTTCGATTTCTTTAAACAAACATATGAGCCAATAAAGCAGGAAGTAAGGGAGCAGAAGGATTTCTCTATCACTCTTCCTCCAAATAACGATCAAAGACCTGATGTGGAGTCTTCTAAATGGGAAGACATCACAACCGTCATGGAACAGAGCTTTTCGACTAATGATGAACCATATTCTGAACCAGCCTTCGAACAAAGAGACCCATTTCCGGATTTACATGTGGTCGGCCAAATCCATGGTACATATATTGTTGCGCAAAGTGAAGATGGATTTTATCTGGTTGATCAGCACGCAGCACAGGAACGTGTGAAGTATGAGTATTACAAGGAAAAGGTGGGAGACGTTGATGCAACTGAGCGTCAAGCACTTCTGCTACCACTCACCTTCCATTATTCTTTGGATGAAGCTTATCGTATTAAGGAGTCCATCGATGAGCTGCACAAAGTAGGTATATTTTTGGAGGAATTTGGTTCCTCTAGCTTTGTTGTGAGAGATCATCCAGTATGGTTTCCAAAGGGGCATGAAACGAAAATCATTGAGGGACTAATCGAGCAAGTGTTGACAAATCGTAAAACAGACATTAAAAAGCTCCGTGAAGAAGCTGCAATCATGATGAGCTGTAAGCTTTCCATTAAAGCAAACCATTATTTAACGCTGCATGATATGGAGCAGCTGCTAGTCAGTCTAAAAAATGCGAAGCACCCTTTGACTTGTCCACACGGCAGACCAGTCATTGTCCATTTTTCGACGTATGAAATTGAAAAGATGTTCAAACGAGTAATGTAGGAGGGATTATGTGGGAAAATATATTTTATCCATCGATCAAGGTACTACTAGTTCAAGAGCTATTCTATTCGATAAAAAAGGTAATATCGTTCATTCCTCCCAAAAGGAGTTCAAGCAGCACTTTCCGAAGTCAGGCTGGGTAGAACATGACGCAAAGGAAATTTGGGGGACTGTGCTGTCAGTATTGGCGGCAGTGTTAACAGAAAGCGGTAGTCAACCTGGCGATGTTCATGGTATCGGAATTACTAACCAACGCGAAACGACGGTTGTCTGGAACAAGCATACAGGAAGACCTATATATAATGCGATTGTTTGGCAATCAAGACAGACCCAGTCTATTATTGATGAGCTAAAGGAAGAAAACCTAGAACCTTTTTTTCAAGAAAAAACGGGCTTAAGGCTGGATCCTTACTTTTCCGCAACTAAAGTTAAATGGATATTAGATAATGTCGAGGGAGCAAGGGAACAGGCGGAGGCTGGAGAGCTGCTATTTGGAACCATTGATACATGGCTAATTTGGAAGCTATCTGATGGTAAGGCCCATGTCACAGATTACTCCAATGCCTCTCGAACGATGCTCTATAATATATTTGAGCAAAAGTGGGATCAGGAGATTTGCGAGAAGCTAAATATTCCGATGGGAATGCTGCCTACTGTTTCTTCTTCATCAGAGGTTTATGCAAAAACTGATCCATCTGTTTTCTTTGGGAAAGAAATTGACATAGCAGGAGCTGCGGGTGATCAGCAGGCTGCCTTGTTTGGACAATGCTGTTTTGAAAAGGGTATGGCTAAAAACACATATGGTACAGGCTGCTTTATGCTCTTAAATACCGGAGAGGAAGCGGTAACCTCTCATAACGGTTTATTGACGACCATCGCATGGGGGATTAACGGAAAGGTGACCTATGCATTAGAGGGGAGCGTTTTTGTCGCTGGCTCTGCCATACAATGGCTGCGTGATGGACTGCGTATGTTAAAGCATGCCAATGAATCTGAAAGCTACGCAAAACGTGTGGATTCTACAGAAGGTGTATATGTCGTTCCGGCCTTCGTTGGATTAGGAACACCTTATTGGGATTCTGGAGCTAGAGGGTCCATATTTGGACTCACACGGGGCACTACGAAGGAACATTTTGTCCGTGCTACCCTCGAGTCTCTTGCCTACCAGTCAAAGGACGTCTTAGATACGATGATCAATGATTCTGGTGTTGATGTAGAAGTGCTCAGAGTAGATGGTGGTGCAGTAAGTAATGAATTTCTCATGCAATTTCAAAGTGATTTGTTAAATTTACCCGTAGAGCTTGCAAAGCTAAACGAGACTACGGCATTAGGCGCTGCTTTTCTAGCAGGCTTGGCAACCGGGTTTTGGAAGGATGAGCAGGAGCTATCCGACATGAGAAAAAGCCAACGCTTATACGAGCCTCAAATGGATGACGCTAGAAGAAAACGATTATATAAGGGCTGGAAATTAGCCGTTGAAGCAACACGAGTATTTAAATTTCAGGATGAGGAAGTGGAGTAAGTGAAATCTTCAGTAGAACGTGAGCAAATACTAAATACATTAAACTTTTATGAATTCGATGTCTTAGTCATCGGAGGTGGTATAACAGGCGCGGGGATAGCTCTTGATGCAGTAACGAGAGGGATGTCTGTAGCCTTAGTGGAAATGCAGGACTTTGCAGCAGGGACATCAAGCCGATCGACAAAGCTAATACACGGTGGTTTGCGTTACCTGAAGCAAATGGAAATTAAGATGGTAGCCGAGGTAGGGAAAGAAAGAGAAATTGTCTACGAGAATGCAGTTCATGTGTCTAAACCTACTGGCATGCTCCTTCCATTCCATAAGCAAGGAACGTTTGGTCCCTTAAGTACTTCAGCTGGCCTAAAACTATATGATTATCTAGCGGGTGTTAAAAAAGAAGAACGTCGTCTGATGCTATCTGCTCAGGAAACACTAGAAAAAGAGCCTCTAGTTAAAAGTAAGGACCTTCTTGGTGGTGGCTATTACGTTGAGTATGTTACGGACGATGCAAGACTAACTATCGAAGTTGTAAAAAAAGCGATTGAAAAAGGTGCCGTATGCTTAAACTATGCTAAGGCTAGATCCTTCCTCTATAGCGATGATAATAAAGTGGTTGGTGCTGAAATAGTAGACATGGTTACAAACAAAAGAATTGCAATTCATGCTAAAAAGGTAGTAAATGCTACTGGACCTTGGGTTGACGGTGTGAGAGCACTAGATGCAATCGAGAACAAAAAGAAGCTGCGACTAACAAAAGGTATTCATGTTGTAATCGACCAATCTATCTTCCCGCTGCATCAAGCAATCTATTTTGATACACCTGACAAACGAATGGTATTTGCGATACCTAGGGAAGGCAAAACATATGTTGGGACAACTGACACCTTTTTTGAAGGGAAAATCCAAAATCCAGTAGCTACGTTACAGGACGTTGAATATCTAATAGATGCCATTCATTACATGTTCCCTGGTGTCAGAGTAGGAATCGAGCATGTTGAGTCTACATGGGCAGGTGTTCGTCCGTTAATCTATGAGGATGGCAAGGATCCGTCTGAAATTTCACGTAAGGATGAGATTTGGGAATCAGAGGCGGGACTATTAACAATAGCAGGCGGTAAGCTGACAGGCTATCGTAAAATGGCCGAAACAATCGTTGATAAGATTTCTAAGCAGCTCGGGGATGAAAAGTATGGTCCTTGTGTGACGAAGCATTTGAAGTTATCTGGTGGTGAAATTGAGAGCTCAGAGCAATTCGAAGGATTTGTTGCTTTAAAAGAGCAAATCGCTCCTTCCTACGGTTTAACGCAAGAAGAGGGAAGAAGATTGGCTAAGCTCTACGGCTCAAATGTAGATAAAGTGTTCCAATATGCGCATATTCTCTCTACTGTTCCAACTAATTTGCCATTAGGTTTGCTAGCGCAGATATACTATGCAGTTCATGAGGAGATGACGTACTCCCCAGTTGATTTCTTAGTAAGAAGAACGGGTATGCTGTATTTCCATATTGACCAGTACAAATTGTATAAGGATGAAGTACTAAGCGTGATGAAGCAATTGCTACATTACAGTGAGGAAGAGACTGAAAGCTTCTCTCAACTATTAGAAGAAGCTTTAATAGATGCTATGTTTTCGAAAGGTAGTGTTGTGGAGTGAAGCAAATTTTAGAAGCAAAGATGTCAGATGGTCATCTCATTTATGTGATGAAATGTATACCATCTGATACACCAATTGGCCATGTTCACCTCATGCATGGCTTGGCAGAGCATATTGAGCGTTACGATGCATTTATCGATTTTCTGGTTGATCAGGGATTTATCGTAAGTGGACATGATCACCGTGGTCATGGAAAGACGGCAGGTAAGAACGGTCAGCTCGGCTATTTTGCCGATCATGCTGGGTTTGAAAGAATTACAGAGGATGTACGAGAAGTGCTGTTGACTGTCCGAGAAGGAATAAGTGATGTTCCTCTTATTTTGTTCGGACATAGCATGGGCTCGTTCGTTGCGCGTCGATATATGCAAAAATATAGTGATTCCCTGTCAAAGGTTATTTTAAGTGGAACAGCGTTTGACCCTGGAGTAATGGGTAACATGGGAAAGCTGATTGGTAAAGTAGCTTCTAAGATTAAATCACCACAGGCAGAAAGCCCTTTGCTTAACTCGCTAGCATTTGGAGGATTCAACAAGAAGATTGATCATCCGGAGACTCCTTTTGACTGGTTAACCAGAGACGAGGAAGAAGTAAGGAAATATATTGAGGATCCTCTATGTGGTTTTGTCCCATCCAACCAGCTTTACGTTGATATGTTTGGTGGAATGAGAGCTATTCATAAGGAATCGGAAATTATGAAAATTCGTAAAGACCTCCCCGTGCTCATTATAAGCGGAGGGAAGGACCCCGTAGGAAAAGACGGCAAGGATGTATTTAAAGTGGCGGAAGGTATGAAAAAAGCTGGTATGAAAAATATAACGGTGCAATTGGTCGAAGGGGCAAGACACGAACTATTAAAGGAAATAGGAAAAGAGCAAACAATGGAATTTATATATAAGTGGATGATGAAGAATGAATAACCGCCCAGCAGTAATCGCGATTGTAGGACCAACTGCTGTAGGGAAGACTGCGTTGAGCATCGAGCTAGCTAAGTACTGCGATGGAGAGATCATTAATGGTGACTCGATGCAGGTTTACCGAGAGCTAAACATTGGAACAGCCAAAATAACTGAAGAAGAAATGGAAAACGTTCCACACCATTTGTTGGATCTCAAGGATCCGACGGAGAGCTTCTCTGTAGCCGAATATCAAAAGCTCGTACGTGATAAAATAGAGGAAATTGCCTCTCGAGGAAAAGTGCCAATTATTGTAGGTGGAACGGGGCTATATGTTCAGTCAGTACTATATGACTTCCGTTTTACCGAGCAGCCAAAGCTAGAGAGCTCAAGGACAAGGGAGCTTGAAAGTATGAGCTCAGAGGAACTATATTCGATGCTAGAGAAGATAGATCCGGAAGCTGCAAAAGACATTCATCCAAACAATGTCCAACGAGTTATAAGAGCTATCGAGAGACATGAGCTGACGGGAAAACAAAGAGACGAGATTGAACAAAATCAGGGCAAGGAAAAGGTTTATCCACACTACATCATTGGTCTGAACATCAATCGTGAGGAACTCTATCAACGTATAAATAAGCGGGTAGACATCATGATGGACCAAGGACTGCTACGGGAAGTAAAAGGTCTTTATGATAAAGGGTTAAGAGATGTCCAGTCTATTCAAGCGATAGGGTATAAGGAGATTTATGATTATCTAGATGGATTGGCAACACTAGAGGATGCTGTCGATAAGCTTAAACAGAATTCGAGAAGGTATGCGAAGCGGCAGTTAACCTATTTCCGGAACAAAATGGAGATTCACTGGTTTCACCCATTTGAAGATCGTGAAAGTATTTTAGAAGAAATTAGTGCATTCTTGCAGGAAAATCAATAATTTAAGCGAATAGTTAAAGTGATACGTTTTTAAGTGTAAATTGTAAACGGGGGTATTGGGATGAAACCAATGAATATTCAAGACAACTATTTAAATCAGTTAAGAAAAAACGAAATCTTTGTAACAGTTTTTCTGTTAAATGGCTTTCAATTAAAGGGGACAGTGAAATCATATGATAATTTCACTGTGTTATTTGAGTCCGATGGGAAGCAGCAATTAATTTATAAGCATGCGATTTCTACATTTGCACCATCGAAACCTGTCAAGCTATCAGAAGAGTAAAATCGAATCCTTTGACAGTTCCACTTGCTCCAATTATTATTTGATAGAATCTTTAAATTGAAGTGGAGAGGTTATTTATGAAAACTATTACGACAGATGAACTTCTAAAAAAAATAGATGCAGGCGAACAAGTCAACATCATTGATGTACGTGAACAAGAGGAAGTAGATGCAGGAATCATTCCTGGAGCTAAGCATATTGCATTAGGTCAAGTGGAAACAAGCTTGGATCAGATCGACCCGTCCGTTCCTCATTACATAATTTGCAAGGCTGGCGGCCGAAGTGCAATGGCTTGCGAAATCCTTGAAGAGAACGGTTACGATGTAACGAACGTAACAGGTGGTATGATGGCCTGGGACGGGGAAGTGCAATTCTAATATTTACATGTAGTAAGGGGCTAATTTCATTTTTTTGAAATTAGTCTTTTCTCTTTTATAGTAAAGCTTTGCTAAAGTTATTGGTTGATTTTGAATTCAAAATGACTATTAAATAACATATCTAGATTATAAGATGTGGTTGGAGTCCGTTTACCGGCTTGTTTATGCAAGTAAATTTATAGATTGAGTTTTATTGACGCATTAAAGTATACTCAATTTATTGATTGGAGCGACAGGCGGCGACTCCAGTGGGATGAGTGAGACAGATAAGACATCACAACCACGCGCGTAAGCGATGGGTGATGGCTTATCGCTCACCCCACGGAAAGCGTCCGGCTGGCGCGGAAATCAAATCCACTCTCTGATTTAAAATTCATAAATCAACCCAACCCTTTAACATAGCCTTTAATAAAGAGTTAAAATTATAATTTCTCTAACAAAATACAAAGTACAAAGAATAGAATTAGGAGATGCATCATGGAATTTACAACTACCTTATCAGAAGAAATATTGGCATTGGCAAAATCAGCAGAAGCTAAGATTGCCGATTATCACAAAGAAATAGAAAGCATCGCCTTTCACAATCAACAAAAAGTACTTCATGCCTTTAAGGAGCATCATGTAAGCGATCATCATTTTAATCCTTCTACAGGCTATGGCTACGACGATGAAGGACGTGATACGTTAGAAAGAGTATATGCAACGACCTTTGGAGCAGAGGCTGCTTTAGTACGTCCACAAATCATCAGTGGTACCCATGCGATTTCAATCAGTTTGTTTGGTGTGCTACGCCCTAACGATGAATTGCTATACATAACCGGTAAGCCCTACGATACATTACAATCGATTGTCAGTGGGGGAGAAGAGGACACGGGCTCTTTGGCCGACTTCGGTATCAATTATCAGCATATTGACTTGCTAGAGGATGGAGACGTGAACTGGGAAGCCGTAGAAAATGCTATACATGACAAAACCAAGGTAGTCGCCATTCAACGATCTAAGGGCTACGCAGTTCGTCCTTCTTTCACAGTGGCTCAAATTAAGGAAATGGTAGAAAAAATTAAATCCATTAAGCAGGATGTCATCATTTTTGTAGATAATTGCTATGGAGAATTTGTGGAAACCCTTGAGCCCACTAATGTCGGCGCAGATTTAATGGCTGGCTCCTTGATAAAAAATCCAGGTGGTGGAATAGCTAAAACGGGTGGATATATTGCAGGAAAAAAAGATTTTGTTACAAAATGCGCTTACCGAATGACTTCTCCGGGTATAGGTTCAGAGGCGGGTGCTTCACTGAATACATTATTAGACATGTATCAGGGATTCTTCCTAGCTCCCCATGTTGTCTCGCAGGCAGTAAAAGGCGCTATTTTCACTTCAGCGGTTTTGGAGGAAGTAGGTATGACAACCGAGCCCCATTATTCTCAAAAACGAACGGATTTAATACAATCAGTATCCTTTCAAACGCCAGTGCAAATGATACAATTTTGCAAGGCTATTCAAACCCATTCACCAATCAATGCACAGTTTGCTCCAGAGCCGGCATACATGCCTGGTTATGAGGATGACGTTATTATGGCTGCAGGAACATTTGTACAAGGCTCAAGTATGGAATTGACAGCAGACGGCCCGATTCGACCTCCTTATACGGCCTTCATCCAAGGTGGATTAACATACGAGCATGTCAAATATGCCATTTTAGGAGCAGTTCAGTCATTGAATCAATAACAAAAAAATACCACTTTCTGAAAAAGAAAGTGGTTTAATTTTTTGAAAATTTTATGTAAGTTTTCCTAACATGGTGTTGACATGTTAGCTTACATAACATATACTATGTTTATAACCTACATAGGAGGTGCAGCGATGGAAAAGGAATGGCGACGTTCCATGCCACTGCTATCGATGAATATTGTCATGCAGCTAACTGGTTTAACCGCTAGACAAATTCGCTATTATGAAGAGCAAGAATTAGTTCAGCCTGCACGGACGGAAGGTAAGCAACGCATGTTCTCATTGGATGATATCGATGTCTTGTTAGAGATTAAAGACCTTCTGAAATCGGGTGTGAACATAGCTGGTATTAAACAAATTTTTGAGATGAAAAAAAATCCTGCAACCTCTAAGGATGTTCGACAAGTAATTTCTGACCAAGAGTTACGCGCAATTGTTAAGGAAGAAATGCGATTGGCACAAAGTCAGCAGCGAGCTTCTTTAAGACAAGGGGACTTATCCCGCTTTTTTCGTTAAGTAAGCTTCAACAAAAATATCAAATATTTAGGAGAGTGGAAAAATGAGTAAGTATACTAAAGAAGACATCAAAAAGTTCGTTCAAGAGAATGAGGTGAATTTTATTCGTCTTCAATTTACAGACATACTAGGTATGATTAAAAACGTGGAAATTCCAGTGAGTCAGCTCGATAAAGCTCTAGATAATAAAATGATGTTTGACGGATCTTCTATCGAAGGATTTGTTCGTATAGAAGAATCAGATATGTACTTAGTTCCAGATTTAGACACTTGGGTAGTATTCCCTTGGATTACAGGTAAAGGGAAAGTAGCTCGTCTTATCTGTGATGTTAATAAAGCAGACGGAACTCCATTTGCAGGAGACCCGCGCAGTAACTTAAAACGTATTTTAAAAGAAATGAAAGAGTTAGGATTCACTAGCTTTAACTTAGGGCCAGAGCCAGAATTCTTTCTATTTAAATTAGATGCTCAAGGTGAGCCAACACTTGACTTAAATGACCATGGCGGATATTTCGATTTAGCTCCAATGGACCTTGGAGAAAACTGTCGCCGTGATATCGTTCTTGAATTAGAAGAAATGGGCTTTGAAATTGAAGCGTCTCATCATGAGGTTGCTCCTGGACAGCATGAAATCGACTTCAAATATGCAGACGCAGTAACTGCTTGTGATAACATCCAAACGTTCAAGCTTGTAGTTAAAACAATTGCTCGTAAGCATGGCCTACATGCGACATTCATGCCAAAACCATTATTCGGTGTGAACGGCTCCGGAATGCACTTTAACGTTTCATTGTTCAAAGGGAAAGAAAATGCCTTTTTCGATGAGTCTGCAGATATGCAAATGAGTGAAACAGCAATGCAATTTATGGCTGGTGTATTGAAGCATGTTCAAAGCTTCACTGCTATCACTAACCCAACTGTTAACTCATACAAACGTCTTGTGCCAGGCTACGAAGCACCTTGTTATGTAGCATGGTCAGGTCAAAACCGTAGCCCTTTAATTCGAATTCCTTCTTCAAGAGGCTTAAGTACACGAATCGAGGTTCGTTCTGTAGATCCAGCAGCAAACCCATACCTAGCTATGGCAGTTATTCTTCAAGCAGGATTAGATGGTATTAAAAACAAATTAACACCACCACCAGCAGTAGATCGTAACATTTATGTTATGACAGAAGAAGAACGTATTGAAAATGGTATTCATAACCTACCACCATCATTACACGCTGCTGTTCAAGAGTTAGGCAAAAATGAAATCGTTCGTGGAGCACTAGGTGAACATATCTACGCTAACTTTGTAGAAGCAAAAGAAATCGAATGGGATATGTTCCGTACAACTGTACATCCATGGGAACGTGAGCAATATTTGAAGATGTATTAATAGTAAAGCGTTGGGGCTCTTGGGCTCCAACGCTTTTCTTATTATCGTACGAGAAGCTTATTTGTCGGAAGCAAATATAAAGAGTTTTTTTCTCTAATGCTGTATATTGATTACGAAGGAGTGATGATTCATGATCAATGAAGAAATAAACAAACTTTCGGATATTTTGTTACAAAGTCTGTATGATTATCATTTTGCTAATGATGGCGGGAGCTATGTATTACCTAAAGCTATGGTAAATACGGATCTCAATAGCAAACAAGCGATTGAATACTTAATCAAAATGGAATATGCAGTGGATAGCGGGCAGGGTTCAGATAACCTGGTTTTAGCAATAACTGATAAAGGCATGGAGTATCTTAAAAACAAATAAGTATTCAGCAGAATATCCACATTGTTAAACTCAAACTGAGTATTAAGGTGAAAAAATATTTTTTTAAAACATCGTCCAATAGTTGATTGGAACGGTGTTTTTTTATGTAAATAAAAAATGGTTAGTGGGTAGATGTTTAACTCATTTTATAAGAAAAAATAGAGGGGAATTGATAAAAGAAGTCGAATTAGTAATACTTAAAGCTTAAATGAGGTGAGCCGTATTTATGGAATTTATAATAGATAGTGCATGTTTTAACAAGGCAATTTCAGAAGTGAATAGAGCAGTATCTTTAAAAACACCGTTCCCTATTCTCTCAGGAATTAAGATAACTGTTGATCACAATCACTTAACTCTTGTTGGAAGCAATTCTGATATTATAATCGAAAAAGTTATTCCTGTTTGGAAAGATGAAGTGGAAGTTTTGGAAGTCTGTCATACAGGTAGTATTGTAGTTGCAGCCCAACTTCTAAGTGAAATTTTAAAGAAGTTACCCGGAAAAATACATATAAAAGTAAACGAAGAAAAGCACGTTACCATTCAAGCGAATGAAATTGTAACTACTCTATATGGATTCAACGCAGATGAATATCCTAGTCTTCCACAAATGGAGGAGACTGAATCCATAAAAATTTTAAGTGATGAGTTGGTAGAAATTATTAAACAAACGGTGTATGCAGCCTCGAAGAATGAATCTAGACCTGTCTTAACAGGAGTTAATATGTCTTTCCATCAAAATCGACTCACGTGTATTGCAACAAATTCACAGCGTTTGGCTTTAAGGGAGCTTACCATAGATTCGGTTATGAATGGTTCTTTCAATGTTCCAGCCACAAGTTTAAGTGAGCTATCCAATCTAATTACGAAGGAATCAAGTGTAATAAACATATTTGTTTCAGAAAGGTACATAGTATTTAAGTCAAATACCATCTCCCTCTTTTCTAAACTAATTGATGGAAATTACCCTAACGTATCCGGCCTACTATCAAATAATTTCAGGACAACAATTATACTTAATACAGTACAACTGTTAAAGGCTATCGATAGAGCTTGTCTTTTTGCAAGTGAATGGAAAAATAACAATGTACAACTAGAAATTAACAATGGTGCTAAAATCAAAATCTCTTCTAATTCCACAGAAATAGGTAAGATTGAAGAAACACTAAGTATTAAAGCAATCACTGGGGACACTAATCTAACTATTTCACTTGATGCGATTTTTTTGATGGATGCGTTAAAGATAATAAAAGAAGAAGAGATAAAAGTTAGTTTTAACGGTTCAATGAGCCCAATTTTAATTGAGCCTATTGAACAGTCCTCTTATCTTCAACTCATTTCACCGGTCCGTTCTTATTAAATAGTACAATTATGTTTTCTAACTATTCGAGCCTTCTATGAGCAATCTATGTGTGCACGAGGCTTGGATATAACTAGTCTAGAAATTAAAAAACGTGAAATCAGCAACTTGATTTCACGTTTGTACGAGTCCTTATTTATTCAAAAACGAGCTTTCAAAGAAATCTAGAAGATGCTCTAGAGTAATGGGATCGCTGTAGGTAGAAGCCTTTGTATTTATTTCGTATACTTGACCATTCTTAACAGCAGGGATGTTTTTCCAAAGGTCTGTTTCTAGGAAAGAGTTATCTACGTCTGGATTTTTGCTCAAAATTACATAATCACCTGCGTATTCGGGAAGTAATTCAGTTGAAATCGTATAAATACCCGATTCAAGAGCTGAATTCTTTACCTTTTCGGGCATATTCAATCCCATTGCTTGGTACAAAATTTCTGTTCCACGTGCATAATTATTTCCAAAAACATAAAACTCCTTGTTACCACTTTCAATAACAGAGACAGTTGCATCTTCTCCGATTTTTGCTCGAATAGCCTCGCCAATTGATTCAGCTCGAGATTTGAAATCCTCTATCCATTCGTTCGCTTCTTTCTCCTTGTTCAGAAGCTTTCCGATTTCAAGCTGCTGTTGTAAGTAATCTAGTTTCCCCCAAGTAAAAACAACAGTCGGTGCAATTTCATTTAACTTGTCAATATTATTCATATGAGAGCCTGCAATAATTAGGTCTGGCTCTAATTCAATTATTTTTTCCAGGTTCTCCTCTGTTACAACCTCTACTCCTTCCAGTCGTTCTTCAAATAGAGGGTTCATCTTTGTCCAATCATCAATTCCAACTACATTTGCGTCTAAAGCTAAGGCATTTGGGCCATTCGTGAGTGTAATTATTCTTTGCGGATCAGCAGGGACCTCGATAGGGCCAGTTTCCGATTCATATGTAATCGTTTCAGACTTTGTTTCTCCTTTTTCTTTATTCGTTTCATTGTCTCCACATGCAGTAAGAACAAGAACAACAAATAGTAAAGATGATATTAATAGCTTTTTCATCATGTAAAACTCCTTCTTTATAAATAGGGTGAGAAAATCTGTAGGTTAATCAATAATGATAATCATTTTCAATTAATTCTTTTAAATAATAATTCTATTATTTAAAAATGTCAATGAAATAATTCGAGGCAGCCAAGTGGTCTTATCTTTTCCTTATGAAAAGCGCACTTTTCTAGTGGGCATCACGCTATAATTCGTCAAAATCAATTAATAAGTATATTCGATATTTTTCTTTTTTTAGGACAAGCTATTTATGAGGAATAATGGAGGAGGAACCAAAATGGAATTACTTTTAAATAGGCTACACGAAGGAATTGAATATCTTTCATCACAAGGTAAACAAGTTACTTTGATTAAAATGAATCCAGATATTTTTGCGTCTTTGACACAAGACACGCTGTCTAATGTCGAGATGTCTTTTAATGCAGCAACTGTATTTGGAGTACCAATGGAATCGGATGAAAATGTGGAAAAATATGAGTTCATAATTTCAAGACCACTGAACCAAATTCTAACTATAAATAGGGGATATCCATTAAGAGTGGCCCCTATTTTGTAAAAACAAACTATATTTCTAGCCTTTCTAAATTACTTATAGCTTGGTCAATGCCATCATCGATGCTATTGTCTAATTCTTTTTCATATACATAAAAGATTAAAATGTTTTTCACTTCGTATACATCATAGGACACTGTATTCATACTTTCCGTTTGTTTCTGAAAATCTTTACGTCCTTTTTTTCGATTTTCCTCTGAATCGTAAATGTAGATTAAGAATGTTTTATCATGTAGAGTATATTTGTTTAGTTTGACATCATTCAGTTTCTTATCAAAAATACTCTCGTTATTTTCTTTTGACTCTTCTACTGTGAGGTGTTGGTTTTCTAGTGAGACAATTACATCATTTAATGTAATGTTAGCTGCTTGAACTTGACATGCAGTTAACAGAACTAATGCAATTAAGGTAAAATAAGCTTTCTTCATTTTAATGCTCCTTTAAGAAGGTCATTTTAAGATAACTCCATATGTGAAGAAGTTTAAGTAAGGGATTTGATGATCGGTGATCCTATTAAGGTACTTCCCTCACCGATAAATAACTCCTCTTTTAAACACTTACCATTCTACATTTTTTTCCAAAAACCTTCTTCTAGTAGCTATAATAGAGTGTATGAGAAAGAGACAAAGGACATCACGTAATCTGTGAGTTCTTTTTAAAATAGACAGAAGGTGGCACGGTATGAATTCCTCTATCTATAGTGATGCATTGGGGTTATTCAGTTACAATGAGACAACAAAAAATTTTGAAAACTACAAAGGGAATATTCATTTCATCTTGAATAGTATAAATATAGGAGGTGCTAAGGAACTGTTAATTGGTGTTGAAAAACAATTTTCTACTGTAGAAGTTTTCGAACAACATGTAAAAACTTCTGTGGCTGAAAATTTGCTTGATTATAAAAATGACTTTTGGCCTGAATACGATGAAAATGATCCGAATTTAAATTGGGAAGCAGTAGATGCAGGTGAATACAATATAACTCTAAAAGAATTTGTTTCATCAATCTCCTTATCTGATGTAGTGATAAATAAACATGCTATTTACTGTGAATTCTATGACGGTGATTTATTTGGTGGACACAGAATACATGCAACGTTTTCAAGAGATTTAAAACTACTGAAGGCAAATATTTAAAATACTAAAGTAGAAAATAAATCGAAAAGGGATGAGGCAATGGGGAAACCTGATGAGGAGAAGAAGAGTAAAATTGATACAGATGATGCATTTAATCGGGCCTTATATGGTAGTCCTACCATTGGAGGAATGCTAGTAGTAGGAATCATTGTAGTAGTCATTATCGTCAATATTTTTAAAAGTTAAAACAGGTAGATTTAATAGTTTTACCTAATTCCCCTGATAATTATTTTCCTTATGGGAACAATAGTAGGAAAATAATAAAGGTGTGAATAGGATGAAAAAGGCTGTATTTTTAGACAGAGACGGTGTGATTAACGAAGTACTGACGAACAGGGTGAAATTTGTAAATAAGCCAAGAGATTTGTACTTTCTTCCTAGAGTTCCAGAGGCCATAAAAAAATTAAATGCAGTATTTGATTATATTTTTGTTGTGACCAATCAAGGTGGCGTTGGGTTAGGTTACACGAAGGAAAAACAATTAATACAAATCCACGAGCATATGGCAGAGGCTTTAAAGAAAAAGGGGGCAGTTATTCATGAGGTTGTCTATTGTCCACATAAACCAAAGGAGGGCTGTTCCTGTAGAAAGCCCAACAGTAAATTAATTGAAGATCTTGCTAAAAAGTATGATATTAATTTGACTTTTTCTTATATGGTAGGAGATACAGATACGGATATAATAGCAGGAAAAAAAGCCGGCACAAAGTGTGTATTTCTTGGGAAAAGCGACCCGCTAGCTGACGCCATCTTTCCTGACTTAGCCAAGGCTGCTGAATGGATAATAGAAGACAGTCAGAATGGTAAATTAAATGTATTGAACTAATAGAGGGAGATGAGAATGGAGATACATTGGGTAAATGGTCAATATGCTGAGGATAATAGGATTTTCGATATGGAGACGGAAGTATATGAGTGGTCCGATTCATTGTATGGAGATTTCTTGGATGGCTTAGTAAATAAAAAAAGTGTTGGATATGCAACTCCCGATGAAAAGGTGATCACTAGTCTTAGCAAGCTTATACCAGAATGGGCAGATCACTTGAATGTAAAGGTAAGTCTGCACAAAGATAGAATAACTGTAAACAATACGAATCTGTATAGAATTTGGACTTCGCCGAGCATTTGAATGAATCATGATGTGAGGAGGGGAGGAAATATGTTGTATGACGCTAAACTGTTAGAAACCCTCCAAGAAAGCAAACCCTTGAGTAAAATTCTTGAAACTCTTAGGCAATTAGATCCACCCTTTGAATATTATGTGGGAGCAGGGAGTATTACAAATACGATATGGAACCGAATTTCAGGCTATCCACTCGATTATGGTATTTCAGATATCGATATTGTGTATTACGATAACTATAATTTAGATGTTCAGAGTGAGGTAGCGCTAAGGGAGACATTAGAGATTAGCCTTGGTGATTTTCCATTTAAATTAGATGTAAAGAATCAGGCTAGGGTGCATTTTTGGTATGAAGGTAAATTTGGATTTCCTATTGAGCCATACCCGTCGCTAGAGTCAGCGATTGACAGCTGGCCAACAACTGCTACTGCTTTAGGTGTTAGGTTAGAGCAAAGTGGGTTGTACACAATATACGCTCCTTACAGTTTACATGATTTATTTTCCATGATTGTTAGACCGAATAAGTTACTAGTTACTGAAGAGATTTATATGAGCAAATCAACGAAATGGAAAGAGAAGTGGCCATAACTAGAAATTATACCTTGGTAATACAATTTTTAAGGGGTGATTATGGTGAATTTTTATATTGCTTCAAGCTTTCAGAATGTCCAGCAAGTAAGAGAGCTTGCAGAATTACTAAGGGATAAAGGATGGAAGCATACATACGATTGGACTAAACATCATAAAGCAGACTCATTGGATTGTCTTTCGGAAATCGGCAAAAAAGAAATGAAAGCAGTAGGTGAATCTGACATACTAATTGTATTACTTCCAGCTGGCAAGGGAAGCCACATAGAAATGGGGATAGCCTTAGGATTGGGAAAAAGAGTTTTTTTATATTCTTCTACTAATTCTATTTATGATTTTAGTCAAACTAGTACCTTTTATCACGTGGATGGAGTAGAACGTTATGTAGGAGATTTTCACTCCTTTGCCCAATATGTGATAATGAAAAACATGGAGGATAGTTCTATCTAAACTAGTAACAAACACAAGTTAAATCTAAGTTACCTTAGGTCGTTTGTTAGTAATTAATAATATAAAACCTATAATAAGCGGAAATAAAAACATCCAGATTAAATATTCATTTAAGTCATTAATCATAATATTTTCAAAGGTACTTTTATCCTTATAATAAATAACTGTTCTTACACCTGTTAACAAAGCTACAATTACTAAAGTTATTTTTAGAAATTTATCAGAAAATAATAAGAGTATAACTAGAACAAAGGAGGTAAGTAAGATAAGGAAGAAATAGGAATCCAACTCATGCATCTTATAATTAATCGGCATGTCTAATAACATGATAGTTTTTCGTATAAATAGTTGAATGAATAAATTAATCAATAAAATAATGCTTACACATAATCCAATCATATTCTTCATTTGCATAGAGAAGCCTCTATTCTTGTTATATTTTTTCAGAAATATTTAAAGGGTCAAAGAAAAGTTCATAGTTATGATAGTGAACAGAAATCCCATATCGTTGCTTGTAAACTTGGAGAGCTTCATCTAAAAAGTTGGGTGTAATTTCAAGGTGCAAGCAAATTTCCTCAACAGTGGTATATCCATGGAGATAACAATCGACTAGATGGTCTAGGGAGACTATTTTTTCGTATCCCCATCTTCTGGCGATTAACTCACGCTTTTGACTAATCATATTACTTAGATCGGTGATGTCCCCCGCAGTTGTTTCATAATGTCCTAGTTCTTCCGCCAAGATACAGTGCTTCTCATAGGAGGACTTGGATTTATTGATTTCAATATTATTGTCATAGTAGAGTCCGGAAAGACCCTTTGGCAAATTTTTTTCAATAATACAGATTTGCGGATATTCCATTAAAAGTTTTTCATAACGCACGTACATACACCTCCGTAATTCTCACAGGAAATTATTTTCTTTGAGATTTGATGAACTCAATATACTTTTTAATATCCTCCATCTCTTCCTCGGTGACATCCTCATCTATATGTGCCGCTATTGTTTCGATGTTTTTTTCTTTTTTAGGTTCAAATGGTGGGAAAAATTCATTGATAGAAACGTTTAGAATTTTAGCTAGCTCATATAATATTTCTTGATTGGCCTTCCTTTCTCCTTTTTCATAACGCGAAATAGTTTGTTTCGTAGTATGTAACTTTTCAGCTAACTCTTCTTGGTTCATATTTCTCATAATACGCCATTTTTTTATTTGTTCCCCTACGTAATTAGTCAGTTCCATATTCTGTTTTTCCTCCTGCACTAGTGATTTCTCCATTATATAATAAAGTCACCAAAATGGGAATATTTTTAAGCGTAATGCTATTATACCATTTACAAGTAACCGATATGGTGATATATTATTTTCACACCGAGGATGGAATATATATGATAAGAGTAGATAAAAAAAATTTAACCCAAAGTCACCAAAATGGTTACTTTAGGGGAGGGGGGAAAAGGGATGAAGCAACAAACTTATTTGTTAGATGTTTGGTATTTTAATGATGGGACACTGAAGGATCCATATGAAATGTGGTTTGTCGTTTCAAAAAGTAGGGGGTATGAAGAATATCTTCAAGTAAAGGAACAATCCAATAATGCAAAATTTAATCATTACCATAAAAGTCTGCTATCCAGTATGTTTGGGAAATGGTAACAGTGTTAAGCATCTGGTATGTGACGAATCTACTCTTTAGTATGCCCTTGATCGAAGTGGACAAGCGTCTAGCACGTTTAGAGAAAGTAAGAAAGGGAGCCGATATATATGGAAAATGAAAAGAAGCAGCAAGTGGAACAAGCAGTATGTCTGATTAAGGATGGAAAAATGGACGTAGTGGAAAGTCCAATCTCTGGGTACGGTAAACAAATTATTACATGGCAAAATGGAAAGCCTACACATATCGAGATTCAATCAACTAAAAGAATATAATCGTTACTGGAATAACCAGGACACAAAACTTAAATCCAAGTTTTGTGTTTTTTTATATTATTTTCCAAGTTTTCCTTTTTGCTTATTTAACTTCAACTATTTTATAGGAGGGAATTAATATGAACTTACAACTAATTGATACTAAGAAAACCAAAAAAGCAGTGGAACGTTCTTTTGGAGAATTTAGAAGGTATCTACTTCAGCTTTCACTCCATAACATGCCAACTATTACTTCCCAATTCTCTTTAGTTCCTCCCTCTGGAGGCTTCAATGGTTCAAAGACGGAAAGTTCTGCTCTTAAGAATGTTGAGTATGAAAGAAAGAGAGAAAAGGTGTTGGAGAAAACAATCAATGCAGTTAACAAATTATCCTTTAAAGAAAGATCCATCATTACGATGAAATATTTTGGAGAGGAAGAGGTGTATGATTATGAAGTTTACACCGAACTACATCTGTCTCACCGTCAATATTATCGTATTAAGGCAGCGGCCTTTCAAAAGCTTGCAATAGCAATGGACATAGTTGTATGGAAAGAGGAAAAGGAGCACTCAAACGATAAGTTAAATTTAAAAAACATAGAAGCAATCGAATGGCACTTTTAAGGCACTCTATTTTGCCGGGAGTATGGTTTAATATAAAATATAGAAATAGTCTAATAAGACTGATTAACAGATTTAAGATGAGCAAAGAAAAGACGGCACAATGATGGCACACTTTTTCATTATTTATATGTTTTAATATAAACTAAGAAGAAATAAAAAATATCGGCAGAAGAAAAGGACGTTCCTATTTGGGAGCGTTCTTTTTCTATCCCGTAAAAAGAAGGAGTGAGGGAAATGGAATTATTTATAGGTATGGGTTGCACAGTTTTAGGGTTTCTTGTCGGATTGCTCACCTATAGCCGCAACCGAGACAAGGATGTAAAGGCAGAGGCAGCTAGGACTGCGGTAATCGAAACGAAGCTTGATAACATCATAAAAGGGGTGGAGGTAATTCAAAGAGAATTAAAAGCACTTGAAAAACAACGAGAAATTTTATCAGAAAGATTAACTCGAGTGGAGGAAAGCAACAAACAAGCAAGCCGCCGATTAGAAGATTTGACACTCATACAGGAGGTGACAAGTGTATGAACATTAACTGGAAGATTCGTTTGCAAAATAAGATTTGGGTTGTAGGTTTCATATCCCAAATATTTATATTAACGGAGCTATTACTAATCGCTTTCAAACACATTGGGATTACAGAATACATGTTATCTCATGAACTAGAGTCGTGGGTGATAGCTGTTGTAAATGTAGTTTTTGGCATGTTGTCCATGATTGGTTTGATACAAGATCCAACGACACAGCATATCTCCGACAGTAAAAGAGCACTGACATATACAAGACCTAATTGAGCTACCCACAGAGGTGGCTCTTTTTATTGAAAGGGGTGATTACATTGGTGTAGCTAACGGCAGTACAAAGAAAGGTATCTAAAATAAAAAAAATAGAAGAGGTGATTGATTATGGTAAAAGTATTTATTGATCCAGGTCATGGAGGAACAGATCCAGGCGCAGTAGGGAATGGTTTGCAGGAGAAAAATTTAACGTTGCAAATTGCGACACGAGTAAAAAATATACTTTTGGCAGAATACAACAATGTGAGTATTTTGATGAGTCGAACTGGAGACTCGTTTCTATCGTTACAGGAGCGTACGAACCAAGCAAATGCATGGGGAGCGGATTTTTTCTTGTCTGTTCATATTAATGCTGGAGGCGGGACAGGCTATGAGGATTATATATATCCAGGTAGCGGCACCCCTACTACTACGTATCAAACGAATATTCACTCTGAAATATTGAAGCTTGTCAATTATTCGGATAGAGGAAAGAAAACAGCGAATTTCCATGTCTTACGAGAATCGAATATGCCTTCGATTCTTACAGAAAACGGGTTTATTGATAACGCGAACGATGCAGCAAAGCTAAAGACTTCCTCTTTCATTGAATCTCTAGCCAGAGGACATGTAAATGGTATCGTAAAGTCGTTTGGGCTTCCTAAAAAGGCTACCGCTGTTTATCACACGGTTGTAAGCGGGGATACTGTCTATGGACTAAGTCAAAGCTATGGAAGCACAGTGCAACAAATAAAAGATTGGAATGGTCTCGATTCCAATTATTCGATTTATGTTGGTCAGGTGTTAAGAGTGAAATAAAAATGATAACCCAAAAAGAGGCTGGGACATAATTAGTTTCAGTTTACGCAAAAAGAGAAAGTTGATTCATTTATAATTTTTAAACATAAGGACACTTCTTTCGTTTAGAATTTGGTAGTAGGATACTTAAATTTTAACAGAAGATGTCCTTTTTGTTGCCTGAAATTATGTAGAGATCATCTGAATATAGAAGAAATATTAGTTGTTCGGAGTGAAGGCGGCGACTCCTAGGGGACAAGCGCGTGGGAGAGACTACAGGCTCGATCCGTGCCCCCAGGAAAGCGTCCGCCTTAACGGAGAACAACGGCTACGAAGTAGACATAAAAATAAAGCAGTTCAAATTTTACTCATCGTAAAATTTGAACTGCTTTTAATTTTGAGGTGGGTTTTGTCCCAGCCTCTTTTTTTTTATTTTGTATTAATTGTTACCCCTTGTAGCTTTAGATATTGTCCATCCGAAACAGTTAAATACGTATCAGCTTCTACATTTTCATTAGTTACGATATCCTCTAACTGATGTGAGCTGCTCTTAGATACTTCGTAATAACCTAATTCAGAATCCGTGCCTAATGTAATCTTATATTCTCCTGCAGGAATATCTTTTCCAATCTTATACATACCGTCCGTGTAGACACCGTCTTCTGGAATAACGGAAGGTGCTTGTTCAACGGGATACATTTCTCCGTCCTGGAACTTAAAATACTCCCCGTCGTTTAGGGTGACATAGGAATTGGCTTCCTTACTTAGGTTATCGTTGAAAATAATGCTTTCCAATGCTCCGGAGCTATCTTTAGAGCTCTCGATATACGTGTAGCCTTTTGCAAACACTATATATTCTCCGGCGGGTATATCGGTCCCAACCTTGTATGTCCCCGACTTAATCTTCCCATCGTCTTTTATGGTTTCTTCCTTTTCCCCTGAAGGTTTGTCAGCAGTATTAGAATCATCCGTTTTGTTTGTAGTTTGTTCGTTTGCAGTATTATTTGTAGCATCTTCATCTCCGCCACCTGTAGTTAATACAATGATTATAATAATGACGATTACCCAGAACCACCACTTTTTATAAAATGGCTTATTTGACTTTCCCATATATTTCTCCACCAATCATAAGAAAAGATTTGTTTAAACATTAAGAGGTTGCCCAATAATGTAATTTTTTATGAGTTATGATAGAGATTTAATTACTAAAAAAGGAAAGATAAAGGAGTTCATTGTTAGAAAGGAGAATAGTGTATGAAGACGTGGCGAGAATAAAATTATTTTGGTGATTTTTTTACAGGGGATATATGAAGTGTCTACTTCTATAGATTAGGGGGAGAAAGATACATTCCACTATAAATATTATGCGTAATAGATATTGCAGCAGGTGGTGTAAAAGGTTCATCAGGAATGCGACAAATGAAGAGGTGCATTGATTTAGAAAAAAAAGAGTAACCTTGTTGGTATGTGCAATTGTATTTGGAGTTTTAGATTTACTAACCGAACTGAATTTATTACCTTTTATGGCGTTGTTCATAGGTGCAAATTGTTTTCTATTAGGGTTAAACGATTTAAAAAAAGAGAACAAAGCATTTATGGGTTATACATTTATGATGATCTCTTTGATACTAGTTTTAATGGCTATAATCAGTTTATTTAAACCTTATTATTAAAAAATGAGCTTGGCAAAATGTTTACCAGCCCATTTTTTATGTTCTTTCTTTGTTATAGCTATATTAATCTATTCCATATTCCTTGATGAGTGTCTCCATTTTTCTGCCGAACTCACGATCCAATTTTCGTACTTCATTTAAAATTTCATTTGCTTTTGTGATTTTATCGGGATCGTTGGCATCCATACCGGCTGCAACCTCACTAAATGCAATGTGCTGCTTGCTAATGGCATCTATTAGTAACTCATGGGTAGCTGCAATATCATCATTAGGGGGAATGATTGCTTCTATGTTTTCTAGTACAAACATATTTTGGGGCAGTATTTCTTCATAAATGGCAGTAGCAAATGTATAGCTATCGATTTCACCATTTGATGCACCCATTCTAAGTTCATCCCACTGTACCGCTAAGTCAGATACCTGCATATAAGCGTCTCGTACATCATCAACATAATACTGTATCAATTCCTTGTCGGCTGTCACAACTTCTGTTTTTTCTTCTTCCTTCGTAACTTCTTTTTCTACTTTAGTTTCAGACTCTTCTTCCTTTTTGACGACTTCCACCGATTCTTTCTCGGGCTTTGCTTCCTTTGAAGATGGAGAACAGGCAGTCACTCCTAGAATAAGGGAAATTAACCCTATCATGAACCATTTCTTCATTTTATTAACCCCTTCCTGTAATTGGAAAGTACTATATTTTTAGTACACGGATCTTTCATACATCTTTTAAACGGGCTAACAAATGCGATCCCAGTGAAGGACATACTAAGACCTTCCTAAGCTGATTTCTTTTTATTTTCGATGAATAAAAAATCACTTACTTAATATATTCAGATGAAAAAATGAAGTCACTGCTATTTGGTTAATGATCGCTTGTAAAATAGCTTTTGTGCGTTGGTAATAGGGTGTTTTAAGGGGATATAAAAATATAAAGATGAGTATTTTCTTAAATAGCAAAATCCTGATTAAACACTAACATTTACAAATAAGTGATTGTAGCGGCAGGTCACGACATCAGGATGATGGCTTAACCTGAACAACTGAAAGCGTCTGTCAGAAATATATTCACTCAGATGTTATGAAAAAGGGAAGGAGGTTCTTTGGAAATAAAAAAAGATGGACATGAATATATCATGCCATCTTAATGTCTTTTGGTGTATGTGATTTTTTTACAAATCAATCTATATTATATTCAAGTAGTAAATTCTCCATCTCTCTTCCAAATTCGCGATCAAGTTTTCTTACCTCACTCAAAATTTCGTTCGCCTTAGTCATTTTATTGGAATCGTATGTGTCCATAGCAGTAGCAACCTCACTAAATGCTATATGCTGTTTATTGATTGCGTCTATGAAAAGTTCATGGGTACGAGCAATTTCATCATTCGGAGGGACTATTGCTTCAATTACTTCAATAATAGCCATGTTTTGGGGTAACAAATCTGTTCTGATTACTTCAGCGAATTCTGGAGGAGTTACCTCTCCTGTGGAGGAGCCTATTCTTAGAGCATCCCACTGAGCTCCTAAATTAGTAGTCTCCATATAAATTTCCCTAACTTCCGTGACATACGTTTCAACGGCTTCTCGATCTTTAAAATTTTCAGGTACTTTAGTAGATACCATTTCTGCCTCTGTTTTACTAGCTTTAAGTTCTATTGGTCGTTTTTCCTTGTCAGCTATTGGGGGAGTAACCTCTTCATTTGAATTACAGGCAACTAAGTAAATAGTGCACGAAAGTAAAAATAATAATTTTAGTCCTTTCCTCATATTTTCTCTCCTTTTCTTATTTGGGTTGTGACACACATATATGGAAGGTTTTTCTTGAACTATAAAACTTTACCCTTCGTCGCAAAAAGAAAAACCAAAAAAGGAGAAAATTGTATAAAATAAATGAAAAATAGAGTATTTAATATTTTTTAGTAGAAATGTATGTAATAGTTGTTAGAATAATGGTTTTTCAAATTGGTTCAGATGGGCAATCACAGCTAGTTGACCAATATGGTAGGCCTCGTGACCATACACATGCTGAAATACCCAACCAATTGTCGGAACTGATGGAGGGATCCACCCGTCAGAAAATGATGGCACGTCTATAAGCTGGTCAAATTGTAAAACATCCAAAGAGTTAAGAATAAAATCAGTTTCCATTCTGATTTCCTCGTAAGCTGTTAAGATTTCTCGAGGTGGTGAATAAGCATTAACAGTAACTTTAGGTTTCTTTTTAAAAGCTATTTCATTGATCCAGAAATCCTCACTTGTGGCTATATGAAATACTACCCAGGCTACATTATTAGAGTAATTAGGGTGAACTTTCACCCAATTTTCTTCAGACAAATTTTTAAGGTAAGGTATTAAGGTTTTTCGAAAATCGTTACGATAAGGAAATTGCAATTTGAATCTTCCTTTCCACGGTTAGTAGATTATGATTCTCTTTTGTTAAGTTCTTTCATAAAAAGACGAGGGGGAAGTGTAGACTTAAGGTGTAAAAGCAAGATAAGAAATTATTAGTAAAAACAAAACCCCCTCACATATAAATGTGAAGGGGTTTTTCGATGATCTAAACAGAAATGTCCACTTTCTAGTTTAGATATGATATCGGCTCTACGTAATCATACTATGATACGGAAATAAGTCAAGAGATTATTAGTGGATATGTCGGTAAACTCCAACTACTTTTCCTAAAATCGAAACTTGGTTCACAATAATAGGGTCCATAGTCGAGTTTTCTGGTTGTAATCTAAAATATGTTTTTTCTTTAAAGAACCGTTTCACAGTAGCTTCGTCGTCCTCAGTCATTGCAACTACAATATCCCCATTATTAGCAGATTGTTGTTGTTTAACCACAACATAATCTCCATTCAAGATTCCAGCTTCAATCATACTGTCACCCATAATTTCTAACATGAATAGATGGTCGTCCGATGTACCAAACGTTTCAGGTAAAGGAAAAAATTCTTCAACATTTTCAATAGCTGTTATAGGCATACCGGCAGTAACTTTACCAACCAAAGGAACATGCACAACACCCTGTCTTTCCACAGAAACTTCCAAACCGTCCAATATTTCAATAGCGCGTGGTTTTGTAGGATCTCTCCGAATTAACCCTTTACTCTCTAATCTTGCTAAGTGACCATGCACTGTAGAGCTTGAGGCAAGTCCAACAGCCTCGCCAATTTCACGTACGGAAGGTGGATAGCCTTTTTTACGAACCTCTTCTTTTATAAAAGCTAAAATATCTTCCTGTCTTTTCGACGCTTTCTTCAATGAGTTCACCTCTTTTAGTAATAAATTACCTACTATATTAATACTTGTTAATAGTATAACAGTGTCCTATACAATATGCAAACATAGGTTCTAAAATATGTTGACAAAAACAAATGTTCGCATTAGTATTAAAATATAGATACGAACAAACATTCTTATTTGGAGGTTTTAACATGAATTGGGTAAAAAACAATTATTTTTTAGCGTTATTTTTAGGACTTAATCTAATTTTCATAACAACTATGGCTATTACACATACAATCTCGGCAGAAAAAGATTACGAAATTCATATAGAACAAGGAGATTCCCTTTGGGGACTTGCTAGTGAATATGGAGTAAAAGATTCAAAAGAAGACTGGATAAGTAAAGTTATCGAAATGAATAATTTATATGATACCTCTATTAAACCAGGAGATGTTATAGTAATTCCAAAGGTAAGTGAGAACTATCACTTAAATTATGGAACAGAGGTAGCAGGAGAATGAAATCAGTTATTTATTGTCGGGTAAGTACAGACAAGTCTACTCAAGAAACTTCACTAGAGAGACAAGAAGAAGAGTTAATAGATTTTGCAACAAAACAGGGTTATGAGGTTTCTCAAGTATTCTTAGACCAGCATAGTGGGTACGATGTGGAGAGAGATGGCCTACTAGAAATGCTTAATTATGTGAAGGAGAATGATATTAAAGCTGTATTTGTCCAAGATGAAACTAGAATCGGCAGAGGAAATGGGAGAATGGCAGTCCTTCATATGCTGCAGAAAACGAATACTACCGTATTTACATT
Organism: Psychrobacillus sp. FSL K6-4046; assembly: GCF_038624605.1. Lineage (NCBI taxonomy): Bacteria > Bacillati > Bacillota > Bacilli > Caryophanales > Bacillaceae > Psychrobacillus > Psychrobacillus sp. FSL K6-4046. Next base: position 2,261,087 of record NZ_CP152020.1, on the reverse strand, counting down.
GCAAGATAAAGGGATATTAAACCTTAATGAAATGGATTCTATGCTTTTAGAAATTCTTGCCTTAGTTGAGGAGTATCAACGCAAAATTCACAACGCCAAAATTAAACGTGGGATGAAACGAGCAATCTCGCAAGGTTATAAGCCAGAAAAGAATTTAAAAACTCGAGGGAATCCTGAAGGAAGAGATCGTATAGATATACCAGTTGATGAAATAGTCCGGTTAAGAAATGCAGGACTAACTTATGAGGAAATTACATCCACTCTCAAAGGGTTAGGATTTCATATAAGTAAAGCTACCGTACATAGAAGATATATTGAATATAAAGAAGCACACGAAGAGTAAAGACTTGCACTTCGTGTGTTTTTTTCATACCTTTATATAAGAGATAGCTGAAAGGATGAAATTAAATGTTAAGTAAAGAAAAATTAGCACGTATAAACGAGCTGTCAAAGAAATCTAAGTCTAGTGGATTATCTATTGAAGAGGCAAAAGAACAAAGTGCACTACGCAAAGAATATTTGGAAACGTTTAGAGCGACGATGAGAGATACAATTGAACATGTGAAAGTTATTGACCCTTCTGGAAATGACGTAACGCCAGAAAAGGTTCAGCAAGCAAAAAAGGGTAAATTTCTGAATTAACTAATCATTTTAGAAACCTTGATAATACAGAGATTGTTGTCTACACTAATAATATAGAAAAAAATTTGTTCGAGAGGATGTCATTCATGTCATTACAATCAGATTTATTAGCAATTACGACTATACGTACTCTTTCTATCGATGCAATCGATAAAGCAAACTCTGGTCACCCTGGTCTTCCAATGGGGGCTGCACCAATGGCTTATACGTTATGGACAAAACATTTACGCCACAATCCGAGCAACCCTAATTGGTTTAACCGCGACCGTTTTGTTTTATCTGCTGGTCATGGCTCTATGCTGTTATACAGCTTGCTACATCTTGGCGGATATGATCTTCCAATGGAAGAGATTAAAAACTTCAGACAGTGGAACTCTAAAACTCCCGGACATCCAGAATTCCGCCACACTGCTGGGGTAGAAGCAACTACTGGTCCATTAGGACAAGGAATTGGTATGGCTGTAGGTATGGCAATGGCCGAGGCTCATTTAGCTGCCACTTATAATAAAGAAGGACACTCTGTTGTTGATCACTATACGTACGCGTTATGTGGCGATGGGGATTTAATGGAAGGTGTAGCTGCTGAAGCTATTTCACTAGCAGGCCACTTGAAGTTAGATAAATTAATCGTATTGTATGATAGTAATGATATTTCATTAGATGGAGATTTACATAAATCTTTCTCTGAAAATATAGCTAAGCGTTTTGAATCTTATGGATGGAATCATATATACGTAGAAGATGGAAATGACATCGAAGCTATTTCTGCTGCTATCGATAAAGCTAAATCACAAAATGATAAGCCAACTATTATCGAAGTTAAAACAGTCATTGGATTTGGTTCACCAAACCGATCAGGTAAAGCAGATGCGCATGGTATGCCACTTGGAAAAGAAGAATCTCTTTTAGCTAAAGCAGAGTACAAATGGTTATTTGAGGAAGATTTCTATGTTCCAGAGGAAGTATACGAGACTTTCAAGGAAGCTGCAGAACGTCAAGGCGTTCAAGAAGAAGCATCTTGGAATGATAAATTTGCAGCATATGAAAAAGAATTCCCAGAATTAGCAGCAACTTTAAATCAAGCGATTAAAGGAGAAATGCCTGCAAACTTTGCAGATGCTCTTAAATCATATGAAGAAGGTTCTTCACAGGCAAGTCGTGCTGCTTCAGGAGAAGCAATTAACGCAATTGCTCAGAATCTACCTTCATTCTTTGGAGGAAGTGCTGACTTAGCTGGTTCTAACAAAACTACTATTAAAAATGCTGGCGATTTCTCTGCTGAAAACTATGCAGGTAAAAACATCTGGTTTGGAGTACGTGAATTTGCAATGGGAGCTGCACTTAACGGTATGGCATTACATGGTGGTCTTCATGTATTTGGCGGTACATTCTTCGTATTTAGTGATTATGTTCGACCAGCAATTCGTCTATCTGCCTTAATGGGATTACCAGTTACTTATGTATTTACACATGACAGTATTGCAGTAGGAGAAGATGGTCCAACTCATGAGCCAGTTGAGCACTTAGCATCACTAAGAGCGATGCCAGGTCTATCAGTTATACGACCAGCTGATTCAAACGAAACTGCTGAAGCATGGAAGCTAGCTGTTTCTTCTAAAGATCAACCGACTGTATTAGTTCTATCACGTCAAAATCTACCAACACTAAAAGGTTCTGTGGAACAAGCAAGTGAGGGAGTTGCAAAAGGTGCTTATGTCGTTTCTCCAGCAGAAAATGCAGAAGGTATCTTATTAGCAACTGGTTCAGAGGTTGGGCTAGCAGTAGAAGCTCAAAAAGCTTTAGCGGCTGAAGGAATTCAAGTTTCTGTAGTTTCTATGCCTTCATGGGATAGATTTGAAAAACAAGATGCTGCATATAAAAATGCAGTACTACCTTCTAATTTAACAAAACGTCTTGCGATTGAGATGGGATCTTCTCTTGGTTGGCATCGTTATGTTGGATTCGAAGGGGACGTAATTGCAATCGATACATTCGGTGCAAGTGCTCCTGGTGAAATCGTTATGAAAGAATACGGATTTAATGTAGAAAATGTTGTTTCTAAAATGAAAAACTTACTACAAAAATAATATTCTTATGTGCAATTCGAATACTTGGTCTTAAAAGTATTCGAATTGCTATTTTTTAAAAGAAATTATATAGAATGCCTAGCCAATTTATAGTATAATTTCAATTGGTGTCTTGTACACGTAGAGAAGTTGGTAAAGGAGGAAAAACATTGGATACTTGGATATGGGTTGTTATAGTAATTGTCGCTTTAATCGGTGGTGTTGTAATTGGATTTTTTGCAGCACGTCAATATATGATGAAATATTTGAAAGAAAATCCACCAATCAACGAACAAATGCTACGTATGATGATGGCACAGATGGGTCGTAAACCATCCGAAAAACAAGTGAAACAAATGATGAACCAAATGAATAAAATGCAAAACAAATAATAAAGACACTTTGTACCGTGTGTTCTGACTATAGACAACTCTTGTGATTTTGAGTTGCCTATAGTCTTTTTTGTACTATTTGAACAGGTCTACTAATTCAAGTGAAAATTTAATAAGAACACCTAAAAAAGAGAAGAGTTGGCTGGGACTAATTCTCCTCCAAATAAAATGTAGTTGTTTTTCGTTACAGCGAATGCACACTTCCATTTCCTCGTCGCCTTGCTCTTGATTAGGCTTTCAGCTGGCGTTGTTTCCCCAGGAGTCGCTTTCTCTCCAGAAAACGAGACTAGATAAATCTTTTATTAGAATTCAGTTATCTTTAAAAAAGTAAAGACGTGAAATCAGTAGTTGATTTCACGTCTTTTAATTCATTGGCTAGGTCCCTATCCAGATCTTCAAGTAATTAGCTATTCACGGAATTGTCTTCTCCCAGCAAATTATATTGCTTTAAGAAATCAGAGACGATTTCCTCATATTCCTTGCTATTCTCATTAAACGATTTAGCATGAGCCCCAATATCAAATAGCTTTAACATCTTTGGACCTCTTTTCTTTTCATATAAGTCCTCAGTCATTTTCGGTAGTATAAAATCGTCCTCCAGGCTATGAATAAATAGGACAGGCTTTTCAATTTTGTCTACTACATCAATGGGGGATACTAAATTCAGGGTGTACCCATCTCGAAACTTTAAGAAAAAATTTGCAAATCGGATTGCTAAGCTTGAACGAAGAGGGGTTGTTTGAGTCATAATGTGATACACTTGCTCTTCAAAGTTGGAAAATGCACAATCGGAGATATAGAAATCTGCATCATCCACAATGGAACCAGCATAGAGAAGGGTGGTGGCTGCGCCCATGGATTCTCCATGTATACCAATAACTGCATTTTCACCTGCCCTTTCTCTAACGGCTTCCACAATAGCCTGTAAATCCATTTTTTCATAATAACCGAAGCTTGTCGTTTTTCCACCAGAATCCCCATGTCTACGGTGGTCATATACAACACTATTAAATCCCAGTCGTTCAAACATCCTAACAAATCTAAGTGAATTGATCTTGTTCTCTGTAACGCCATGACAAATAATAACGTAGTTACTCGTTTCTAATGGCTCGATGAAAATCGCTTTAAGTGAGTATCCGTTTTTAGAGGGGATCCATCGCTCTAATTTATTTACTGCTGTATACCAAGCTTCATCAAATCGTTTGGATGTAAGCTCCCGGTTATAAATAAAATCATCTTCTTTTTTCTTCATATACATAAGTTTGTTTGTAAGAAAAAAGCCGAATATAGTAGCAACAGCAGAAATAATACTTGTAAAAATACTCGTCCAAACAATTACTCTTTTTCTCAAGGTCAACACCTACTTGCTTTTAAATAGTTTATACATACCTGTTTCAATTGGTCTGGACACATAAGGAGAAATTATGTCGACAGCGTTTAATAATTCATCTATGTCGATATTAGTGGTAATATCCATTTTATGTAGCATATTCACGACATCCTCAGTTGCTACATTGCCTGTTGCACCCGGTGCAAAAGGACACCCCCCTAAACCACCAGCCGAAGTATCGAATCGAGATACACCTGCTTGTAACGCTGCAAATATATTGGCAATACCCATTTTGCGAGTATCATGAAAATGGGCAGTAATTAATGTATGAGGAAACACATTTATTAACGTATGGAAAAGTGCGTAGCTTTCTTTTGGATTCGCCATTCCAATAGTGTCCGCCACGCTAAGCTCTTGTACACCCCATGACACAAATTCCTTACATAGTTCAGTTACTTTTTCCGGATCGACTGCACCCTCAAAAGGACAATAAAAAGCAGTGGAAATACATGCACGGACAAAATATCCGTCTTCTATTAATTTTTCTACAAGAGGCTTTAATTCATTCATACTTTCTCTAGTAGTTTTGTTAATATTTTTTTTATTAAAGCTATCTGAAACGCCAACAAAAACAGCGACACTTTTAGCTCCATTTTCCAATGCTAGGTCTATTCCTTTTTTGTTTGGTGTTAGTACAAATTGTCTACCCACTTTTTTCGCATTTGTAACAATTTCTTTTGCATCACTCATTTGTGGTACCCATTTAGGTGACACAAAGGAGCTTAGTTCCATTTCCTCTACCCCAGCTTGTTGAAGTTGCTCGATAAATAACAGCTTTACATCAGTTGGTACTACATTTTTTTCATTTTGTAGACCATCCCGTGGACCTACCTCGATAATTGTCACTTTTTTTGGTAAACTATACATATTCATCCCTCCCTCTTTTATTGTAAAGAAAGGTTGGTTGAACAAGCAAATTTTAAAATTTTTGTTTCATAGTTTTATTGAAAATAGGGGATATGAAGGAGGAAATTCACGTGACAAATGAAGTTGTAATCGTAAGTGCAGTTAGAACTGCTATTGGTTCTTTTCAAGGCGCACTAAAGGATGTTCCGGCAACAAAGCTTGGAGCAATTGTAATTGATAAGGCTTTAGAAAAAGCTGGAGTTTCTAAGGAATCAGTGGATGAAGTAATCATGGGGAATGTGCTTCAGGCTGGTCTTGGACAAAACCCTGCTAGACAGGCTTCTATACAAGCAGGTTTACCACAATCCGTTTCGGCTTTAACCATAAATAAAGTATGTGGTTCAGGTCTTAAAGCAATACATTTGGCAACACAAGCGATTATTGCTGGAGATGCAGATATAGTTGTTGCTGGTGGTATGGAGAATATGAGTCAAGCTCCATATCTATTAAAAAATGCTAGAGAAGGGTTCCGAATGGGCGATCAAAAAGTAGTAGACAGTATGGTTTCTGATGGTCTATGGTGTGCTTTTAACGATTACCATATGGGAATAACAGCAGAAAATCTTTGTGACCGCTATGACATTTCACGTGAGGAGCAGGACAAATTTTCTGCTCGGTCTCAAGCAAGAGCAGCAGAAGCTGTAGAGACTGGCAAGTTTAAGGATGAAATAGTTCCTGTTGAGATTCCTCAAAGAAAAGGCGAGCCTGTTATCTTTGATAAGGATGAATATCCGAAAAAAGGGTCAACAGAGGAAAAGCTAGCTGGTTTGCGTCCTGCTTTTAAAAAGGACGGTTCAGTTACGGCTGGAAATGCTTCGGGTATTAACGACGGCGCAGCAGCTGTTGTCGTAATGTCCAAACAAAAGGCTGAGGAACTAGGCTTAAAACCATTAGCTACAATTCTTGCTAATGCATCTGCTGGAGTAGATCCAAGCGTGATGGGAATTGGACCTGTGGAAGCAGTGAAAAAAGTGTTGAATAAATCAAAACTATCCTTAAGTGAAATCGAGCTAATTGAAGCAAATGAAGCTTTTGCTGCTCAATCTATAGCAGTAGATAGAGAGCTTGCCTTCAATCATGATATACTAAATGTAAATGGTGGAGCAATTGCTTTAGGTCATCCAATCGGTGCAAGTGGTGCTCGAATTTTCGTTACTTTACTTCATGAAATGGAGAAAAGAGATGCTAAAACGGGGCTTGCGACACTTTGCATAGGTGGAGGACAAGGAGTAGCCACTATTGTGAAACGCTCATAAAGTAGGTGAATAATATTGGCTAAGAAGAAACAAAAAAGACAGCAACAGCCTAACTTTAAATCTTCAGCTGTAAAAGAAGATGGGAATTCTCTTTCAGATCAGCTTTCTATGGATGTGCTTGCTAAGTTAAAAGAAACTAAGAAGCAATTAGTAACAGCTGAGCAAGAGAAGGAAGAAGAAAGACAGGCACAGCTTGCTTTTGAAAAGAAACAAAAAGAAAAAAACAAATCCTTCGAAGAATTGCTCGATGAGTATGGCTTTGGTGGTTCTAAGTTCTAAAAAAATGTGTGGGAAATCTCCTGCGAAAAATGAATGGCCCCTAGAATTTTGCAGACAGCAAAATTTTAGGGGCCATTTTTGAATCATAATGAGTGAAAATTTATAACGATACTGACCCTTATATTTATCTCCACTTTAATGTAAGAAATACTTTACTTTATGTCTGGTTTACTTTACATTAAAGGTAATTAAAAAACAGTGGAGGGAATAAATGGATATAAAGAATCGTTTAAAAGAACTGAGAGCAAGGTCTAACCTTACACAAAAAGACTTATCAGAAAAAGTAGGTGTAACGCGGCAGACTATTGTCTCGCTGGAGAAAGGAACCTATGTGCCATCGCTGTTACTCGCGATGAATATAGCGGAAGTGTTTCAGGAGCCAATTGAAAAAATCTTTTTCAAGGGGGATGGCAAATGAAGATTGTTCTATTTGAAAGTATCAGCAAAATCATTATTATAGGGGTGCTTGCATATGCAATGGGTTTTGCTTATGAAAACATCTGGTTGATGGATGAATTCGATAGAGGGTTGTCAAACGGTGAAGTTATAAATGCGGATGTAAAATTTAGTTGGTGGCCATTTATCCTCAGTATTTTATTAATGGTACTTCAATTAATTCTTTCTCTAAGATTGAAGTCAAGAAAACGGGCCGATATCCTTTTGAAGTTTGGAGAATTTCAAGATGGTGATGAACGGGAGCTGAGCATCACCAATAAAGCAACCAGAGCTTCTCATGTTGCTTTTACATTGAGTGCAATTATTGCAATGTCGATCATGGTTCTTTCTACAAATTACATTTATCTTAACCCTGCATTTCCTATCTATTTATTTGCAGGAACAATAGTAACTTCAAGCATTGCTTATGCTATAGCATGGTGCGTTGAATATTATAAGTGAATGAGGATGAGAGAAAGGTAAATGAAAGAAATGTGAAATCTGTAGTTTGATTTCACGTTTTATTTGTTTAAGAAGCCAGCTGATTCTTGTAAGACAATCTCATTGTTCGTAGAAAAAGCAGCGACTCCTCGCCGCCAAGTGCGTGAGAGGGACTATAGGCTCGAGGCGTACCCCAAGAAAGCGTCCACCGTAGCGGAGAACTACTGAGTTCGAATTTCTTATCGATTATGAACTTTCAGTTAAGCAAAAAATAAAGCATTAAAACTTATTAAGCTTGGAGATATATTTCCAAGCATTTTTTTGTGCATGTAAAACAACCTGTAAAACCCGTGCTCCTCTAAAAGTTTATAAAATGTAAAATTTTCAAATAACTAATTGATAAAAATACCCAGTTATACTATGATTATCATAACAATATTATAGACAGGTAATATACATGTCTTTTTTTATAGAGGAGTGACCGTTAAATGAGGATGGCAAAAGTGGGGATTCTTTTAGATAGAGAGGAAACCGAAAAACAGTGGAAGAAAGGGGAAAATGTATTTGACCGCTATTTGGAAGAGATTCTTGATCATGTAAGACTGCCTTATAAAAAAATAGATTCAATCGAGGAGCTTGACTCCTTTGATTTACTGATTGTGGCTTGTTGCCCTAATACAGAAGCTGCTCAAACAAAAATTTTAGATTATGTAGAAAATGGAGGTACAGTAATTTCATATGGCGAACTTCATTGTCTAAAAGAAAGGTTAGGCTTCAGTTCCCATTCTATTCCTGCTATAGGCTATGCAGAGCTTTCTTCTTTTCTTAACCAGTCAACGTCTCTTCGTTATTTACACGCGGATCCATGGGTCTATTTTGGAGATCAGTTAGAGATCCAACAATTTGGAGCGTTACTAGAGGGCAATGGAGATGCCCTGCTTCAAATTAAGTATGGAAAAGGGACCATTGAGCGATGGGCCGTCTCTATTCCCCAAACAATTGTAGGCTTACAGCAAGGTACTGCTCCTATAACAGAAGACGGAGTTCCTGCTCCCGACGGAAGTGCTAACTTGGATGAGGAGATATTAAAGGCGGACGACGGCTTTATGCTCGATTGGGACCTAGACCGAACGGTTACTGAAACAGGTATGCCTTATTTTCCCCATCCGTATGCTGATTTGTGGAGAGAAGCGTTAATAGAGCATTTAGTAAAGTGTGCTCTCGATAAAAATCTTACGCTTCCTTTCATTGATTATTGGCCAGCAGGAGTAGAACATGTTGCTTTAATCTCTCATGATAGTGACTTGAACGTGGACGAATCAGCACAAATAACGTTAGATACCCTAAAGGAAGAAGGCGTGCAATCGACTTGGTGTATGATTGTGCCTGGATATAATCCTTCTATTTACAAACAAATCAAAGCAGATGGGCATGAGCTAGCTCTACACTATAATGCATTAGAATCAGATAATGGAATTTGGTCAGAAAGTGCCTTTCATGCACAGCTGACTTGGTTGCAGCAGACAGTGGGTATAGAACAAGTGACGTCCAATAAAAATCACTATACGAGGTTTGAAGGCTGGGGAGAATTTTTTACTTGGTGTGAGAAATATGGAATACAGGCTGATCAATCGAGAGGTCCTAGCAAAAGAGGAAACATAGGCTTCTTATTTGGCACGTGTCAGCCTTATTTCCCTATCGCTTGGGCCGATGAAAAAAATCGAATGTATGATGTGCTAGAGATTGGTTTTCTGACCCAAGACTTGAACCATAATACGTTAGCGGATGCGACGGTTATCGAACCATTTTTGGAAGGAGTCAAACGAGTGAATGGAGTTGCTCATTTCCTATTTCATCAAATCCACATCTATCAGCAACCGCCAGTACGCGAAGCGATTATTCAACTAATCCGTATGGCAAGGCAGCAAGGCTTCTCGTTTTGGACTAGTAAGCAAATTAATGATTGGGAGAGAGCGAGACGCCAGGTTAAAATTATAGATGTATCTGAAGAGAATGGTGTGGTACTTAATGAAAATTCGATTGACGATAAGCTCGTTATTCTAATGCCCGTTCCAAAAGAAGATGCACAAACGGTCAAACGTTTTGGGCTGCATTGTAAGATGGTTTCTGCTACAAATCACCTTTTAAAGGAAGCGTAATGTTGGAGGGTCTAAAAATGAAAAACAACACTTTAGCGATTTTAGGTGGGCAAAAGGTTAAAACGACTCCATTCGGAACTGGGAAACGCTTTGGGATGGAGGAAGCAACGGAGCTACTAGAGGCACTAGAGCAAAATACACTCTTTTATCATTTCGGTAGCAAGGTTAAGAAATTTTTAGCAGATTTTAATGATTTATATCATGTGAAGTATAGTGTGGCTACCTCATCTGGAACTGCTGCGCTGCATGTTGCTCTAGGAGCAGCTGGTATTACAGTCGGTGACGAGGTCATAACTAGCCCAATTACAGACCAGGGTACTGTAATTGGTATCTTATATCAGAACGCTATACCTATATTTGCCGATTTAGAGCCAAATAGCTATAACATGACAGCTGAAGCCATTGAAAAGGTAATCTCACCTAAAACAAAGGCGATTATTGTTGTTCATCTTGCTGGAAACCCATGCGACATGGATTCCATTATGGAACTTGCTAGAAAGTACAATGTAAAAGTGATAGAGGATTGTGCCCAAAGCTATCTCACTACTTACAAAGGGCGCTTAACTGGCACAATTGGTGATTATGGATGCTTTAGTACAAACGACTTTAAGCATATATCTACAGGCGATGGCGGAATTGTTACTGTAAATTCCGGGGAAGAGGAAGATTACTTTACCACTCATGCATTTGCAGATAAAAACTATAAAAGACATGACAAGGAAGTTGTAAAAGATATTCAATATCTGGCACCTAACTATCGTATGACAGAACTTCAAGGTGCTGTTGGTATTGCGCAGATAAAAAAACTGGATTGGATATGTACGCGAAGAAATAAGCTTGGAGAACGATTGAGTAGTGGAATACAGAATACCAAGGGCATACGGCCAATGAAAATAACAACTGGGGGATGGTGCAGCTACTGGTTTTATATGCTAACGCTCGACTTAGATGTGTTAAGCTGCACCCGTGAAGAGTTCTCAGCGGCACTTACAGCAGAGGGTATTCCAAATTCACCAGGGTACATTCCACAAGTGTTATACGCACAAAGCCTATTCCAACAAAAACAGGCTTACTTAAATAGCGAATATCCTTTTAGTCTAGGTGAGTATAGTTATCAAGCCGGTAGCTGTCCAAATGCTGAAGAAATTTTGAAGACAGCGATACGGTTAGATATAAATGAGTTTTTTAGTGATCATGATATAGAGGATATGATTACTGCCTTAAATAAGGTAGCTGCCCATTATTGCGTCTAAAGGAGAGCCTATATGTATAACAAACTTATAGATCATGGAACTCCGGTTGTCGCGGAGGAGGAGCGAACAGCTGCTATATGTACGAAGGAACAAGCGAGTAAATTAGTAATTGCGGCCAAGGGCTTTGTGTTAATAATCGACTTAGAAAAAGGAACAAGCAAGCAAGTTTTCTTTCCACTGGAAAATAAAGAATACCCTTTTGCCTCATTTAATAGTGGAGGCTTATTTTATACGGGGGCAGGTAAGATGCTGCTCGTGTTAGACCCTTTCAAAGAGTGCTTTGTGGATTATCAAGTAATAGAGAATGGTGAGGAAATAGTCGGTTTTAGCTTTGCAGAGGACAGTGAGGGAATGATTTATTTCACTACATACCCTCACTGTCACTTGCTTTCCTATGATAGCAAATCGCAGCATGTTGTAGATTACGGCTCTATGCATGCCGAGGAAAAATATCCAGGAACAGTAGCTCTTGATACGCACGGATGGGCTTATATGGGAATTGGAACTGAGAAAAGAGATATAATAGCCTACCATTTAATAACTGGCCAGAAAAAGAGTTTGCTTTCCTCTCATCAAAGGCAGAAGGGAGCAGGCTATGTATATCTTGGAAACGATGGTACTGTCTATGGACACATAGAGGCATCCGACTTAAAGAATGTGTTAACGGCCTCTCAGTGGCTAAAGTTTTCTCAGGGAGAATGTAATCCAGCAGCGGACGTTGCACCTTCTAGTTTTGTAGGAACAGGATTTCAAAAAGTCCACATTCCAAATGAATCAAATTATCAGATCGAGCACTACAGCTTATCTGAAGGGCTTGTTCAAATTAGTCATAAGGATAGTGGGATACAGAAAACGATTCATTTAATATACCATTCGGAGGGAGCGGAACTTTCAAGTCTTTTTCTCGCTCCAGACGGATTTATCTATGGTACGTCCATGCACCCTCTACAATTTTTTCGGTATGATCCAACCAAAAACTCTCTTCAAAATTTTGGAGCACTAGAAAAGGGAGGGGGAGGAAATATTTGTGCCTATGCTTCCCATGAAAATCTGTTAGTGGGAGTGGCATACGCAGGTGGAAAGCTATATGTTTACGATTTAGATCAGCAATCTTCTATTCCTCGTTTAGTTTTAGAAGAGGATCAGATTCATCGACCTCGCTGTGCCCTTGCCTTGAGTGGAACGAAAGAAGTAATATGGGGTGGGTTTCCGGGCTATGGACTAGTTGGTGGTGCCTTGGCAATTTATAATATGGATACAGAAAAGCAGGTCGTAATACGCAATGAAGATATATTACCCTTTCACAGTACTATTTGTCTTAGTGAGCTCAGTAACGGAGATATTATAGGGGGCACAAGTGTAGAGGCACCTGGAGGAGCAGTATCAAAAGAACAGGATGCACGCTTATATGTGCTTGATCGAACAACCATGCAACTAAAATGCAGTTTCGTACCCTTTAATGGAACACGAGAAATTATTGCTATTTATACAGATATGTATAATCGGGTGCATGGTGTTACTGGGCTAGGAATGTACTTTATATGGGATACTGAAATGAATTCTATTCTTTCCGGAAAAGATCTATCCAGTTATGGGGAACCGATTCGTTCAGGCTTCGTTTATGACGAGCCTAATCACACGCTTTACTGTCTTATGTCAAACGCACTTATTGCGATTGATGTTAAGCAACCATGCCCCGAACCAATACTTAAGAAAGGGTTAGAAGCTAAAGCGAGCAGTGGTACTGTTCTATTTAATGGAAGAGTTTACTATGGTAGTGGCAGTCATTTATATAGTGTAAGTATAGAATGATGGGGTGAAGAAATGTATGCATTGTCCACTTTACATCAACAGGGTGCGCCTTCTCTTTTGCGATTAATGGAACGTAAAAGAGATTGGGAGAACAAAAGAGATGCAATCGAAAAAATTTGGTTACAATGTATTGGTGGGGTCCCACCTTTAGTACAGACACATTTTGATATAATCTCTTGGAAATCGTATGAAGATTACTATTTAATAAAGATAAGGTACGACACTGTTTTCGACGATATGGTTCCAGCAAACCTGCTAATACCGAAAGGATGTAACAGCAAAAAGGTTTCTACTAAAGATGACGCCATAGAGGTTTTGAACTCTAGTCACAAACAATATCCCTCCGTTATTGCGCTTCATCCAACGAGCGACAACGGGAAGGATGATGTAAGTACAACAGAGGGACGGCAAAACAGACAATATGGACTTGAGCTTGCTAAGAGAGGCTATGTAGTACTTGCCCCGGATACGATAACAGCTGGAGAACGGGTGCGACAGGACGAAAAGCCTTTTCAGACAGCAAGCTTTGACGCCGCACATCCGAACTGGTCTGCAGTAGCCAAAATGATTGTGGATCATCAGCAAGGAATTAGTCTATTAGAGAGTTTAAGTTGTGTAGATAGCGATAAAATAGGGGTGATCGGACACTCACTTGGAGGCTACAACGGTTACTTTTTAGCTGGCGTAGACCGTAGAATAAAGGCAGTAGTATGTAGTTGTGGATTTTCAACATTTGCAGGAGATCCGGAGTTACATCGTTGGGGAAAACGAGATTGGTTTAGTCATATCCCCCAGTTAAGTAACTACATAAATGATGATAAGGTTCCTTTTGAATTTACTGAAATAGCTGCATTAGTGGCACCTACACCTTTTTTTCTATGGATGGGGCAAAATGATTCTATTTTCCCGCATTGGAAACCAGCTGCTGAAGGACTTTTTGAACTAAATTCATTGTATAAGTGGATGGATTGTACAGAAAAAATCCAAACGTTAATAGGGAACTCGGGTCATGACTTCCCCTATGAAATTAGACAAGCAGCTTACTTATTTTTAGATAAATGGTTAATGAAATAAAACTACCAACCTTGCACATGTTATGATTGATTCATATCTTTATATAGCGCCAATTTTGGCAGGGGAGTTGTAAGCATTGATAAAACGACAAAGTGACTTTGAAAGTCGTTATAACAAGTTTATCCATGAGGTAAAACAAGAGATTATTACAGGGAAGATTAAACCTGGGGAATTTATATTGCCAGAAAATACATTAAGTAAAGAATATGCGCTTAGTCGAGTTTCCATAAGAAAAGCGTTAGCAGAGCTAGTGGAAGAAGGGCTTATAGAAAAAATAGCAGGAAAGGGAAACCGGGTAACCTTACCTGATGACACACAAAAGCAAACTTTAACGCTCGGTTGGTTTTCTAACTCCTATGAGATTGAGATTATTAATCTAATCATTCAGAGATTTGAACAATTGAATCCTTATATTAAGATAAATCTTGAAATTTTACCAAATGATCAGTACGTTTATAACCTTATGCAGTCATTTAAACACGGTTCTGGCCCGGACGTTTTTATAGTTTCAGACTATCATTATAGACAGCTGATGGAGAAGGATCACTTAGATCTTATAGAACCCTATTTACCAGCGCATATAGATCCGATGAAGGATAGTTATCACCAAGTTTTTCAAATGTTTTCAACGGAAAACAAAATGCATGTAACTCCGTTTGTTTTCTCGCCAGTAATGATTTGCTACAACAAACGGATATTTGAAAAAGCAGGCGTTCTAAACGATTTTCATATAAAAGATTGGAATGATCTGTTAGAGGTGTCCCGAAAAACAACAAATGATCTAAATGAGGATAATTTAGTGAATGAGTATGGTTTTTGTTTTTCGTCCTCGACTAACAGATGGCCAGTTTTTCTATTACAAAATAAAGGAAGCTTTAAGGATTCCACAGGAACTAAGCCGGTGATGAACAGTAAGGAAAATATAGAAGCGTTAGAGTTTTGTGTTGATTTAATGTACAAACATCAGGTATCCCCTATTTTTTCACATGGTAGCAACGACCTCGCTGAGAACCTGTTTATGCGAGAAGGGGCAGCGATGATCTTAACTACCTATTATTTTATGAATGAATTCAGAGACCATAAGATACAATGGGATGTAATTCCACCGCCTAAAAATAAAGATGCAGGCACACTTTTACTTGGAGGGGCACTTGGTGTCCATGTAGATAGTCCAAATAAGCCAGCCGCACATGCACTGATCGATTTTATGGTTAGTGAAGAGGCGCAAATATTGATAAAGAAAAATGGAAGTACGATTCCAATGCTGCGAAAGGTTGCAGAAGACAATAGACTCCTCCAGCCTGATATTCATCCAGAGCATTACAATGCCTTTATTGAAACGATGCCAGTCGCTAAAACGATCAAGGATTTACACCTAACGATTGAAGAATTTGAGTTAATTGAACGAGAAATGCATTTTTTATGGGCAAATATGGAGAAACCAGAGGAAACATGCCAAAGAATACAACAGCTTTTAGAATAAGATTAAGTAGTTTTAAAGGTAAATAATCATTTATTGGTATAAGAGATGAATTGAAATTCTAAGCCACTAGCCTGAGAATATGAATTCTATTGTATAAAAGTATGATTCTCTAATTGAATTCATAAAGTAATAAGAAATAAATAAGAGATTGTTGAAGATTTTAGATGGAGAAGATTGAATCTTTAAAAGGTTAGATAAACAAGAGGTGAATGGTATGGAGCTGACAGGCTGGAGAGGAACGCTATATCGATATATGGACTGGGGAATGCGGCTTGCCTATATAAATATCCTTTGGTTAGGCGGAATCATCTTAGGTCTAGGCGTTGTAGGTTTTTTCCCAGCTACAGTTGCTATGCTATCGGTTATACGCAAATGGAGCTATGGTGAAGAGGATATAAAAACCTTTCGTTACTTCAATGATATATATAGAAAAGAATTATTAAAATCTAATATCTATGGTTATATTTGGCTGATTATAGGCGTTATTCTTTTCGTAGATTTGCAGTTTTTTCGTAGCCTGCCAAATATAGCAGCCTTAATAGCATCATTTTTCTTCTTTATATTAGGTGTAATTTATTTGATCGCTTTATTGTATGCTTTTCCACTTTATGTCGGTTATCAGATGAAGCTTTCCCAGTATTTTAAGGATTGTATTTATATCGTTTTGGCCCATCCTTTGTTTGCGGTGTTCATGGTTTTAGGTTTTTATTTCCCCTATTATTTAGTCATGAAAATTCCTGGACTCATACCTTTTTATAGCGGAAGTTTAATAGGCGTTACTTTAATATTTCTATCCAATAAACTGTTTAAAATTATTGAATCAAAACAGCAAGAGCCCATTGAATATAAGAAATAAATAATTTTAGAAAAATATTGAATAAATGTAAAAATTAAACTAAAATTGGTAATATAAATACAGGTATTATACAGGTAAATAAATTGGCAAAAAGCTTCAAGGAAAGGGGAAATAAGTTATTGTTACTCAAAATAAAGACGCTGAGACAGTTGTTCCGACATTAGCTCACGTCAAGGAAAAACCAAAGCCCCCAAATAAAAATTCTATTAAGCAAAAACTGTGGCGGGATCGGTATCTATTGCTACTTCTTTTGCCAGGTGCCCTTTACTTTTTAATCTATCGATATATTCCGATGATTGGATTATTGTTAGCATTTAAAGATTATAGTCCATTCCAAGGATTTCTTAAGAGCCCTTGGGTTGGATTAAAACATTTTCAATCCATTTTTGAAGACTCGGAGGTTATACAAGTAATTTGGAATACACTTCAGATTTCCATGTTACAAATTATTTTTGCATTTCCTATTTCCATTATTTTAGCACTTATGCTGAATGAGTTAAGAAACCAAATGTATAAACGATTTCTGCAGTCTGTTGTATATATGCCTCACTTTCTTTCTTGGGTTGTGGTAGTTGGAATAACTGTTATCTTTCTACGAAGTGAAGGTTTAATAAATAACTTTCTTGGATCTTTTCTAGATATGAATCCTATACCTTTTCTAACGGATCCGGCACTGTTTAAACCGATTGTTGTATTGCAGGTCATCTGGAAGGAGTCTGGATGGGGTACTATATTGTTTCTAGCTGCCTTATCCGGCATCAGCCCTCATCTATATGAGGCAGCTGTCATGGATGGTGCGAGTCGCATGAGACAAATTTGGCATATAACATTGCCTGCATTAAAAAGTACGATTGTTATTTTATTAATCCTTCGTTTAGGAAACGTGATGGATAGTGGTTTTGAACAAATCTTTCTAATGCTAAATCCTTTTAATATGGAATCGGGTAATGTTCTCGATACGTATGTTTATTTTAAAGGAATACAGCAGGCGAATTTTAGTTTTGCAACCGCTGTTGGTCTATTTAAAGGAATAATTGGCTTGATTTTAGTGGTTCTTGCAAATAGGCTTGCTAAACGATTTGGTGAGGAAGGTCTATATTGACCATATGAAAGATTGAAAGATTCAAGATGACATGTCTTTATGGGAGACTCTCGTCTGGAAGGGGGTATGTTCATGTTTAGGTCTTCTGGGGAAAAAGTAATGGATTTTTTCAATGGTACAGTTCTCTTGATTATAGCAGCAGCCATGCTTTTTCCTTTTCTATATATTTTCTCGGTTTCGTTTTCTAGTGTTAGTGATGTATTAAATAGTGATTTCTTGTTATGGCCAAAGGAATGGGTGACTGATGCTTATACGTATATATTAGGCTCTGATCAATTTATTCGTTCGTTGTTCGTAACGGTCTATATTACTGTCGTTGGAACATTAGTAAATCTATTTTTTACTACGACGATGGCTTACTCGCTAACTAGAAATATTTTAGGGCAACGAACAATTCTTTTTCTAGTATTGTTTACGATGCTATTTTCAGCAGGGATGATCCCTACCTATATTATTGTAAAGGAAACAGGATTATTAAATTCCTTATGGGCTCTTATAATTCCTGTGGCGATTAGTCCATTTAATCTGATCATTATTACACAGTTTTTTAAAGGAATTCCAGAGGAACTGACAGAGGCGGCATTAATAGACGGTGCAAACGATATCCAAATATTTACTCGCATTATTTTACCTTTGTCGAAGCCAGCCTTGGCAGCATTCGGTTTATTTTACGCAGTAGGTCATTGGAACAGTTATTTCTCAGGGGTTCTATATTTAAATGATCCTGCAAAATGGCCGATTCAAGTAATTTTAAGGCAAATTGTAATAGTCAATGAGCCTAATGCGGCACTAGGGGGGCATGCAGCAATGCTGGAAAATCTTCCACCTCCTGAAACCGTTCAGATGGCTGCTATATTGTTAGCTACTTTACCGATTTTAATCGTCTATCCATTCTTACAAAAACACTTTGCTAAAGGAGTGATGCTTGGATCTGTTAAGGGGTGACTTTCTATCGCAATGGACATCGAGAATTTATTTACACCAGACAAAATAGTAATGGAGGGGTTAATGTGAGAAGTAAGCAGTGGTTTTATGGTTTTCTAATTCTTATCATTGGTCTAATTTTAGTAGCTTGTACCGATGAAAATGCCCAAACTGAACCAGCGAAAGAGCCGGAAAAAGAGACAAATAGTGCAGAACCAAACAAAGAGGAACCGGCAGTAGATCCGTTTGATCATACAGAAAAGTACACGATTACGGGAATGACATTTCGTTTCGGTGATCCACCACCACTGAAAAGCCCGGGTCTTGATATGATAAATGAACGCTTTAACGTGGACTATAAGCCGGAAATTATTCCTCAGGGAGACTATATTGAAAAGTCGTCTGCTATAGTTGCTTCTGGATCTATGCCAGACCTAATCGGATTTCCAGGAACAGACACTCGTTTTTATCAATGGGCAGAACAGGGAGCATTCCTGCCTTTAGATGATTATCTTAAGCATTATGACACACTAGGGAAAATCCCAGAATACGTTTACAACTCTTTTAAAGTGAACGGGAAGATCTATGGTATTCCACGTTACTCTCAACCGTACCCTGTAACACCAGTTATTCGTAAGGATTGGTTAGATAAGCTTGGTTTAGAAGTTCCTACTTCTTATGAGGAACTGGAGAAGGTAGCGATAGCTTTTACGAAGGAAGATCCAGATGGTAATGGAAAAGATGATACTTACGGCGTTGCAATTGGTGAAAATATTAACCCGAACTTTAATATGGGAACTTACTGGGACTTTAACGCTTGGTATCACCAAGATAAAGAAGGAAATTACATCCCAGGAATTATTTCTGACGGTAGAAAAGACTTGATCCAATTTTTTGCTAACCTTTATAAAGAAGGAGCGATGACGAAGGATTTTGCAGTTCTTGATTGGGCTAGCACGAACACGGAGTTTTACTCTGGAAAAGCTGGAATCTTTGTTGGGGGAGTTTCAGGTATGTCTGAAGCCTATTTCGAAGGTCTTTTAGCAGCAAATCCAGATGCACATTTAATAGCAATACCTCCTTTTGAGGCTCCAGATAAATCCAAGGGCTTCACTATTGGATCTGGTTATTCAGGTATTTTAGCTTTAAATGCTAACATGGCTGGAGACGAAGGTAAGATTTTCCGTGCTTTAGAAATGGTTGACTTTGGTAAAACATATTACCCAAGGGATACAAAAAATCCGGATAACGCTGATTTTGATTTCTATTTAGGTGGAGAAGGAAAAGGGTATAACATGGAAAATGGGCAGGCAGTTCAATTGCCAAACTTCTCATCTGATGGACTTTCACCTTCGACTTACTTCTTAGACAATCGTGAGCAAGTACCAGAAGATGCAAATATCACATATGCAGATGATTACAAAATGCCAGAAATGAAGGAAATGGTTCAATCTCTTCAGGAAATGTTTGAATCTAACAAGCTTTATGTAGATCCTTCATACGGAGTAATGTCTCCAACAAATCAGGAGAAAGGCACTGATTTAACACAATTCATCATGAACGAGCAAGCAAAAATGATTGCTGGCCAAAGACCAATCTCTGAATGGGATAGCTTGGTTGAGGAATACATGAAACGTGGAGGAGAACAAATTATTAAGGAAACGAACGAAGGAATTAAGGCAAAGGGTTACACAGAAAGAGAATGGAAATAATATAAAAAGAGAGCAGCTCCAAAAGTCATTTAAAGACTTTGGTGCTGCTTTTTTTTGAAATAGCTATGTAAAAGGGTATGGTTGATTAATGTTGCAAGGAATCTTTAAGTCAGAAAGTAGAATTGATTTTTCACACCAGCCGGACGCTTTTTCGCGGAGTGAGCGATAATCCATCACCCATCGCTTACGTGTGTGTTTGTGATGTCTTATCTGTCTCACTTATTCCTGCTTATGTCGCCGTCTGGTGCTCCATTCAATAAATGGGAACGGCTTTAATTCATCGATAAAGTGCTTATAAATTTACTTGCATAAACAAAATTTATGTTCTTAATAGTCATTTGAATGTCACTTCTGTAATGTTTACAATCACTTTAAAAAAAGAAGTTTTAATCAAAATTAACCAATAACTTTAACAAAGCTTTAGAAATAAACAAATATTGACTTCGTTTAAGAAATTTAACTTTCTAATGCAGAACTCTCATTTATTTATTGAATATTTTGAAACTAAAATTTTAGATATACGTAAATTTATGACGAGAAAGTTATTATACTTTCATATAGCAAAGGGGGAATGATTAATGAAGAAAAAATTACTTTTGGTTTTTATAGTGTTACTGCTACAGACAGGCTGCTCATATACTTTTAGCATAAATAGTACGGAGGACTTTATAGAAAGCGTTCCACATCCAAATTCAACTGAGATATTGGATAAACTGCAAAAGGAAGATTATGAAGTTGTGTTTTATGAAGATGAAACAGGATTCCGTACTGGATATAAAAAGTCGGTTGATGAATATTGGACACATACTGGAAACGGTGAGATAGATCCTGGTGACGGTATGGACTGGGTAATGTTTAATAATCCAAAAGTACCTTTAACATTGTTTGGAGGAATTATCACAAATGATCAAATTACAACCGTGCTTGTGAAGCAAAAAACAATAGAGAAGGGAGCTACAATTGTTGAGATTTCTGAAGGATTAAGATGTTGGTTTGTTACCTTTGATGCTTTAGAAGAAGCAGATGCTGGGGAACCCGACCCATTGAAAATCGAAGCATTTGATAGTAATGGAAATGTTTTATGGAAAGAGGGTGTTTATGAAGGTGGGCATTTTAGTGGGAAAATAACTAATTAAATTCTACTTTCTCATCCAATTACTTATAGAACTAATTAAAGAGCCGTTATACGATGTTATGGGGGACAAAACTAGTGAAAATACATATATTTGGTGCTTCTGGATCTGGAACAACTACCTTAGCGAAAGCATTATCCGATGAAATTTGCTGGACCCATTTGGACACAGATGATTATTTTTGGTTAACAAAATATACAGAGATAAGAGAACTGGAAGAAAGAAAAGACCTCCTGGAAAGAGATTTAAACTCACATGGAAATTCAATCTTATCTGGAGCAGTATGTGGTTGGGGAGAAGATTTAAAAACTTATTTTGATGTGGTCATTTTTTTATGGATACCACCGAATATTAGATTAGAAAGACTTGAAAAAAGAGAGTTTCAAAGATACGGAAATGATATTTTAGCAGGTGGACCCAAGCACGAACAATACAAGGAGTTTATGGAGTGGGCTGGGCTATATGATCATGCAGGAATGGAAGTGAGAAGTAAAGCTTTACATGAAGAATGGTTGACGACATTGACATGTCCAGTTTTGCGGATAGAAGGAGATTATACTGTCCAAGAACGTGTAGATATGACAAAGAGCTTTTTGCAGCAAAAATATGGATTACTACAATAACCTTCTAGATTACTACAATGACCGAATGGATTACTACAATCAGAAGCTACTTTACGACAATCAGTGAACATTTTACGACAATCAACCAATTATTTACGATAATCCTCCTTTTCATAAGAAAAGCTCCTTGATTTAAACAAATTCAAGGAGCCTAGTGCTAGTTTTATATTCGATGCTCTGAATAAGTAGTTTTTTTCGTTATTTCAGAAGCTTTTGCTAGTAAGTCATCAGGTATCTTAGCTTGATACGCTTCAATTGTCTCCATTAATTGTTCAGATGAGCTTGCTCCAACGATTGCAGCACCACTTTGCAGGACATAGTGAAGAGCTATGCTAGTTAGTGATGCATCTAAAGACTTTAGTTCCCCTATCGTGTCTAGTAGCTCCTTGTTTGTATAAGAGAGGTAGTCGCCCGCTTTTTTAGCACGAATAAGCCCTTCATCTTCGGTCAGCATACCTTTTGCAAGCGAGCCTCTACTAAGCAGGGTAGTCCTGTTTTGTTCCAGTAAGTGTAACCACTCCTCTGGTCTTCTATCTAGCAAGCTATATTGCATCATAACCGATACTGCATTGCTTTTTTGTAGGAAGCGGTTAATAACATTCGGTCTGATAGAAGAGATGCCGTATTCTCTAATTAGGCCTTCCTTTTTTAAAGATTCCATCGTATCAATCACTTCATCCACATTGTCATCCATTGTCCCGCCGTGTAGCTGGTACACATCAATATAATCTGTTTGAAGGCGTTTTAGGGATTCATGTATCGCCGTTTGAATCCATTCTTTTGAGGCATCCCAATGCCAGCCATCACCATTTTCGTTTAGTCGATTACCGACCTTAGAGGCAATAACTATGTCCTGACGATGAGGTTTAAGAAGAGTACCTAGAATCTTTTCGTTTTCTCCACGGTCATACAAATCTGCCGTGTCATAATACGTAATACCATGTTCCATTGCGGTTTGAATAATCTTTTCGGCTTCTGTAATGTTTGTGGGTAGTGACATACAACCAAGTCCGATTTCTGAAATAGAGATTTCACTTTTTCCTAATTGTCTTTTTTCCAAGATTATCACTTCCTTTCCTACATGGTACAATGAGAATTAGATAGATTCAAATGAGAGGAAGAAAATTAATGAAAAAATTTGAAGAAAAAACAGTTACAACTGATTTAAAATATACTGGTCGAATTATTACATTACAGGTAGATGATGTTCTTTTACCGAATGGGAAGCAAGGTAAAAGAGAGATTGTGAAGCACCCGGGAGCAGTTGCAGTAGTAGCTGTAACTGACGATAAAAAAATAATTTTAGTAGAACAGTATAGAAAAGCACTGGAACGCTCTATTATTGAAATACCGGCTGGTAAAATTGAGCCAAATGAGGCCCCAGAGCTTACAGCAATGCGAGAGCTTGAAGAGGAGACAGGCTATACTTGTAGTAATCTGAAGTATATACAATCTTTTGCAACCTCACCTGGATTTGCTGATGAGATTATACACCTTTACTTGGCTGAAAATATTGTAAAAATGGAGAATCCAGCTGATTTAGACGAGGATGAGTTCGTTGAATTATTACATGTCAGTCTTGAAGATATGGAACAAATGGTAATCTCTCAACAGATCTTTGATGCAAAAACAGCTTTCGCCTATATTTGGTTAAAAGATTATTTAAAATAAGCATGTTTGAACCTAGTACAAGCATAAGATGAAAATAGATAGGGGGGATTCCAAGTTGAACCAGTCTTATACTATTTTCGTATCTTTTTGTGTACTAGTTGTTAGTTTTATAGGAGGATTAATACTTTTTGAACGTAGCTCACCAGAACAGCAGCAGTGGATTATCAACCTTTTGGATGCACGAGTCTTATTGGAAGGGCCACCTAGTTTCCTAGAGACGATTTTTCCTCACTTGATGATTGCAGTCGTTTTTTTCTTGTTTTATCAGCATCGCTACTTACAAAGATTCATCTTAGTCATTTGCGCATTCAAAATTACCTTTTATGGATTCTGTTCCAGTTTTTTGCTGCAAACTCAAGAAAGTACTTTTCCGTATGTATTTTGGTGGTTCCCATTTCAACTCGTCTACTGTATCCTATTACTTGCATTGGCAAGAAGAGTAAATCTCTTTACACTTGGCTTCTATATAATTACTATTATAATAGAGTTTATTCTTTTACCATTTATCGTATTTAATAATTAGTATTTATTAATAATTATTATTATGTGAATCTCTTGTAATGAGAAAACACTTCTTGTTATAATAGTGGTAGTTAAGGAGGCGTCATATGGAGAGCCGTATTGATCGTATTAAAAAACAATTATCTGGTGCGGGCTATAAACTGACGCCACAGCGTGAAGCGACAGTTCGAGTATTGCTTGAAAATGAAGAAGATCATTTGAGTGCGGAGGATGTTTTTCTACTAGTTAGAGAAAAATCACCTGATATAGGACTAGCGACTGTTTATCGAACATTAGAGTTATTAAATGAATTGAATGTAGTAGATAAAATTCAATTTGGAGATGGCGTATCACGCTATGACTTAAGACAAGAAGGCGCTGCACATTTTCATCATCATCTTGTATGTATCGAATGCGGAGCTGTGGATGAAATTCAAGAGGACTTGCTAGAGGATGTAGAGGCAATCGTGGAAAAAAGATGGAATTTTATTATAAAAGATCATCGTTTAACGTTCCATGGGATCTGCCATCGTTGCCAAGATAAATAACCAAAAAGGATAGCTAAAATATGCTATCCTTTTTTTAATTGCATAATTATTTAATAGGAGGTTTTTTGATGAAAGAGGGTCTGCTTCATTTAGAAGATTATTTGCATTTCCTCCGCATAGAACGACAGCTAGCAGAGAATACATTAGTTTCCTATAAAAATGATTTAACGGAATATTTAAAGTCTATATTTAACATCCAGCAATTAAGTAGTTTAGCAGACGTTGAACGGCATCATATCATTTTACATTTAAGAGATTTAAAGGAAAAAGGTAAATCAGCCCGAACAGTTTCTCGACATATTTCGTCTATCCGTTCCTTTCATCAGTTTTTGTTGCGGGATAAAGTGACAACAACCGACCCTACTATTCATTTAGAGCTTCCTCAACTAGAGCAGAAGCTACCGAACTTTTTGTCAGTTGAGGAGCTGAACACCCTTTTAGCGAGCATTGATGTGTCCAAGCCGCAGGGAGTGAGAGACCTCGCAATGTTTGAACTTATGTATGCAAGTGGTATGCGTATAAGTGAGTGTCTAAATTTAAATTTAGAGGATTTACATTTATCGATGGGATTTGTCCGTGTGTTTGGTAAGGGAGGGAAGGAACGTATTATTCCACTTGGTGGAGCAGCATTGCGTGCCTGTAGCAATTATATCGAACATGCACGCCCTGCACTACTCAAAAAAGAACGTACAGATGCTATTTTTATCAATCAAAGAGGGAAACGTTTAACAAGACAGGGAATATGGAAATTACTAAACAAGCATGTCCTTGCTGCTGGCATTAAAAAAGAAATTACACCACATATTTTACGGCATTCTTTTGCAACTCACTTGATTGAGAATGGGGCAGATCTAAGAGCCGTTCAGGAAATGTTAGGACATGCTGACATCTCTACGACACAGATTTACACCCACGTAAGTAAAAAGCGATTAAAAGAAGTTTACAAACAATACCATCCTCGTGCATAATGTCAGAGGTCTGACATTTATTTTCGGAGATTTTTTGGTACACTAATAAAGAACAAGTAGGAGGTAGAAATTATGGGAAAATTTAAACGTATACATGTCATTGTGATGGACTCTGTCGGAATCGGTGAAGCACCAGATGCTGCAGCCTTCGGTGACGTTGGCTCACATACACTTGGACATATTGCAGAAAAAATGAATGGATTGAAAATGCCAGAAATGCAAAAGCTAGGGCTAGGAAATATTGAAGCTATTAAAGGTATTGCTCCAGCAGATCAACCAACAGCTTATTACGGGAAGATGCAAGAAGTTTCTGTCGGTAAAGATACGATGACTGGCCACTGGGAGATTATGGGGTTAAATATCGACAAACCATTTAAAGTATATCCAAACGGATTTCCTGAAGAGCTTATCACTGCTTTAGAGGAGAAAACAGGGCGTAAGGTGATTGGCAACAAGCCAGCGAGTGGTACAGAGATTTTAGACGAGCTAGGGGAAGAGCATATGAAAACGGGAGCAATAATCGTTTATACTTCCGCTGATCCAGTTCTTCAAATTGCTGCACACGAAGAAGTGGTTCCATTAGAAGAATTATACCGAATTTGTGAAATCGCAAGAGAACTGACGTTGTCTCCTGAATTTTTAGTTGGTCGTATCATTGCACGTCCATTTATTGGAGAGCCAGGAAGCTTTGTTCGTACTTCAAATCGTCATGACTATGCTCTAAAACCGTTCGCTCGTACAGCAATGAATGAATTGCAAGATGCTGGTTTAGAAGTAATGGCGATTGGTAAAATTAATGACATTTTTAATGGGGAAGGTATTACTTCCACAGTTAGAACAAAAGATAACATGGATGGCATGGACAAATTTATCGAAACGTTGGATAAAGACTTTACAGGTATTAGTTTCTTAAACCTAGTAGACTTCGATGCTTTATATGGTCACCGCAGAGATCCAATTGGCTACGGTAAGGCTCTAGAAGAGTTCGATGCTCGCTTGAAGGAAGCGCTTCCTAAGCTAACAAGTGATGATTTATTAATCATTACAGCTGATCACGGAAACGACCCTACAATGCCAGGAACAGACCACACGCGTGAATTTGTTCCATTAACTGTTTATTCACCTAGATTTACAGAAATTAAAGAATTGCCTTTACGTATGACATTTGCAGATATAGGAGCAACAATTGCAGATAACTTTGATGTAAAGCCAACTGCATTTGGTGAAAGCTTCCTATCTTTATTAAAATAAAGGACGTGTATGAAAATGAGAATGAATGACATTATTGAAAAGAAAAGAGATGGCCATGCTCTAACAAAAGAGGAAATTAGTTTCTTTATTGATGGCTATACAAACGGTTCTATTCCTGATTATCAAGCTAGTGCATTACTAATGGCAATCTACTTCAAAGATATGAATGATGAGGAACGTGCCAACCTAACGATGGCTATGGTTAACTCAGGAGAACAAATTGACCTATCAGCGATCGAGGGTGTAAAAGTTGATAAGCATTCTACTGGTGGGGTAGGCGACACAACTACTTTAGTTTTAGGACCTCTAGTAGCTGCTTGTGGCGTTCCAGTAGCAAAAATGAGTGGACGCGGTTTAGGTCACACTGGTGGAACAATAGACAAGCTAGAAGCAATTGAAGGCTTCCATGTAGAATTATCTTCTGAGCAATTTGTAAAACAAGTAAATGAAATAAAAGTGGCTGTAATCGGTCAAAGCGGTAACTTGACTCCAGCAGATAAAAAACTGTATGCACTTAGAGATGTAACGTCAACAGTTAATAGCATTCCGCTTATTGCAAGCTCTATAATGAGTAAAAAAATTGCAGCAGGTGCTGGTGCAATTGTGCTTGACGTTAAAACTGGTGATGGAGCATTCATGAAAACGGCTGAAGATGCTCGCAAGCTAGCAAAAGCTATGGTGCAAATCGGTAATAGTGTTGGACGTCAAACAATGGCAATTATTTCTGACATGAGTCAACCACTAGGCCGAGCAATCGGAAACGCTCTAGAGGTACAGGAAGCGATAGATACGCTTAAAGGAAATGGCCCAGAGGATTTAACGGAACTGTGCTTAACTTTAGGTAGTCAAATGGTTGTCGTTGGAGAAAAAGCAGAGACGTTAGAAGAAGCTCGAGCAATGCTGAAAAAGGTAATCGACGATGGATCTGCTTTAGAAATCTTCAAGCAATTCATCAAATGGCAAGGCGGAAATGAAAATGTAGTCGATAACACTAATTTGCTACCTAAAGCTGCTTTTGTTACAGAATTAACTGCTAAGGAAGCAGGCTACGTAACTTATATGGAAGCGGACGAAATTGGTACTGCAGCTATGTTACTAGGAGCTGGAAGAGCAACGAAAGAGTCAGAAATCGATTTAGCAGTAGGAATTATCCTTAACAAAAAGGTAGGAGATCGTGTAGAAAAAGGCGAATCACTAGCTACCATCCATGCTAACTCTGAAGATATCCAAGATGTTATCAATAAATTACACAAAAACATCCAAATTGAAGCTGCACAAAAAGATGCACCGCCTTTAATTTATGAAGTAATAACAGAATAACACTAAAATCTTTCTCGAAATTGATAAGACCCTGATAACTTTACTAACGTAAGGTTTTCAGGGTCTTATTTGTCTTTACCGCTCTCCTTCTTGATGGATTCATCGGTTGAACTACAGGGGAGTGAAACTTTGATGCGCCTAGATTCTGTCGCTGTTATGAAAGAAGTTGACGCTGATTGTAGAGTTGAAGAATTATATAATAGAATGCTTAACGTTATTGATATTAGGCGGTATTTCGAGGTGAGTTTGAAAAGGTTTTAATGGAAAATAGATACTCCCCTTATTTCATTTAGTCTGGATTTCGGTCTTCCAAGAAGGGATTAATACCCCTTTTGTTGAACCTATTTACTAAATGGACAGCTTAGTGGAAAAGGAACGATAATAGAACGGGGGGTAATTATAGCAAAGCGATGGGGATTTACATATATATTTTGTAACGACTTGGAGAAAATGAAGTGGTTTTACTCAGACATACTTCAGTTAATACTCATATGGGATGATAAAGGTTCCATAGCTTTTAAAATTGGTGAACACCAATTAAGTATTGATTACAATGAAGAATTTAACCCACCATCAAGCAAGTTTTCCATTCAACCAGGATGGAAAGGTGGAACAGAACCAAGGATAGGTTGGTCGTTAGAATGTGATAAAGATAATTATAAAAAAATTGTAAATTCTGTATTAAAAAATGATATAACAAAATATTACAATAAGCCCATATGGAAGGGATATTGGAGTTTTCCTATTTTAGACCCTATGAATAATACAATAGAAATTACATGTACTGAAAAGATTATCCACTAAAAATTACGACATGAATTATTTAACATAGCCATTTTCTTCTAGATGATAATTTATGTATTTACCTTGAATGGTCAAAAGTTAATTGTAAGTCAATCACCTTGAGCTCATTTAACCCCTGCAGCTTATTTTGAGAAGAAGATAATTTTTTCATTCATTCATTTATATTTTTTAGAATAACTTTCATAAATTAGTGATTTACCAATCCCATACAAGCATATTTCCCTGTTGATTGAAGCGGAAGGCGGCGATTCCTGTGGGATGAGTGAGCTAGATAAGACATCACAACCACGCGCGCAAGCGATGGGTGATGGCTTATCACTCACCCCACGGAAAGCGTCCGGCTGGTGCGGAAATCAATTCTACTTTCCTCTTTAAAAAGCAGATGATTTACATTTTTCTTTTTATTATTTCTGTTTTTCATCGCTCACCCCGCCGAAAACGAAAATCAATTCTACTGTATAGATTAAATAGCATAACATGCCCTTATTCTGGCCTAATTTTTCTTTAAAAATAGCAAAATAAAATTGAATCATATAAGCAGCAATCTAAGATTTAAAAATATCTTAAATTGCTGTCTTTTTATTGTTTAAAAAATGTTTAATTTACCCATACTTGATGTGTATAGACCTTTTGTCGAAAATCTTCTAAATTGCGATGATTTCTTCTACTTTTGTCATTTGCAAAGGATTATAGAATTCTATGTGGAATTGCGTTTTATGAGGAGGCGATTTTATGAAACACGATGTTGAAAAAGTAGGAGACGAAATTGTTATTATTCGATTGAAAGGTGAGCTAGACCATCATAGCACGACAGAAATAAGAAATGAGATAGTACCAATGATTAAGAATGGCTCTATTAAGGTTCTTGTTTGGAATTTAAAAGATTTAAATTTCATGGATAGCTCAGGTATTGGACTCATTCTAGGTAGAATGCGAGAGTTAGCTCCAATTGATGGTCAAACCATCATCGTTAATCCATCACCAACTATGCGCAAAATTTTTCAGTTTGCAGGTTTAAGCCCATACATTTACAGCGAATCAGAAATTGAAATAATTTCAAAGTTAGGGGGAATAGTTTATGGACAATGAAATTACATTATCTTTTATTGCCAAAAGTGAGAATGAAGCATTAGCAAGAATGGTGATGTCCAGTTTTATATCTGCGATCGACCCAACAATTGAGGAGCTGTCAGAGTTTAAGACAGTTATCTCGGAAGCAGTAACTAATGCTATTGTGCACGGTTATGAAGAGGATGGCGTAGGAAAAATCGAAATACATGCGCAACGTAGTGGAAGAGAGATAGTCGTTTCTATTGTAGATTATGGTCGTGGCATAAAAGATGTCACCCAGGCAAGAGAACCTTTATATACAACCAAGCCTGAGCAGGAACGTTCTGGTATGGGCTTTACTATAATGGAAAGCTTCAGTGATGATGTGGATATATACTCCATTCCTGATAGGGGGACAACCGTAACCATCACAAAGAAATTTGTACCAATTCAAGAATCAGTTAGGACCGTCTAATGATGAACAATAAGCCAACAATTTTACTGACCCAGGAGAAGATGAGAGAGCTAATAGCCCTGTCACAAGAGGGTGACAAGTTCGCCAGACAACAAATGATAGAAGGAAATACAAGATTGGTTTGGTCTATTGTTCAGCGTTTTGCTTCTAGGGGGGCGGACCTAGAGGACTTATTTCAAATTGGATGTATTGGTCTTATGAAATCGGTTGATAAATTTGACTTGTCCTATGAAGTGAAGTTTTCAACGTATGCTGTTCCTATGATTATTGGAGAAATTCAGAGATTTCTTCGAGATGATGGAATGGTCAAAATTAGTCGTTCCATTAGGGAGTTGAACTTTAAAATTCGTCACGCAACGGATGACTTTCTTAAAACGCATGAGCGGCAGCCAACCATTTTGGAGCTAGCAAGTATTTTAGAAGTTTCTAGAGAGGATATTGTCATGGCGACCGACGCTCTTAGAGATCCAGCTTCCTTGCAGGAGCAACTCTATGAAAATGACAGTGGAGATGCTTTGACTTTGATGGACCAAATGAAAGATGAACGTTCAGAAAAGTCATTCGATCATATCCCACTAAGAGAACTAGTAGAAAAATTAGAAAAACGAGAACAGATGATTATTTATCTGCGTTATTACCTAGACTGTACTCAAAGTGATATTGCCGAAAGGTTAGGGATATCCCAAGTTCAAGTGTCGAGACTAGAAAAGAAAATTTTGACACAGTTAAAGAGCTGGTTGGTACCTGTAGGCAGTACTGCTAATACAAAAGCTAGAGATAGGTGATTATTACGAAGACACTATTTAAGGATATGACCGAGGCAGAAGCGTATTTAAAAGAAAAGTTTGGGGAGAACGAGTCCTATGATTTTGGACTCCTTCATACCCACTTGTTTAAATTCCCGGTATTACTTGTTTACATTAATGGTCTCATTGATGGACCGACATTAACAGATTTAATGACGGGGACTATGAAGAATCCTCCAGAAGAGGATGTTTCTCAAAATGAAATCATGAATCACTATTTTCCTTACTACTCGATCACGCAATATGACTCAAAAGAAAAGTGGATTTCGGCACTACTAAGTGGCCAAGTGACGTTCATTTTGGAAAATGGATCAGTTTATACGGTAGATGTACGAAGTTACCCCGGTAGAACACCCGAGGAGCCAGACAATGAAAAAGTGGTACGTGGATCTCGGGATGGTTTTACGGAGAACATTGTTTTAAACACCGCACTTATTCGTAGACGAATAAGAGATACCAACCTCCGTTTCGAACTACATCAAATTTCCTCGATGAGTAAAATGGATATCGCGATTTCCTATATTAAAGGAGTGGCGAACGAAGAAAATCTAGAACTCATTCGGAAGCGTTTAAAAAAAATCAAGCATGATGGATTTACAATGAGTGATAAAGCACTAGAGGAATGGTTATTCGTGCAGGGCTTTCATCCAGTGCCTTTTGTTCGGTTTACCGAAAGGCCGGATATAGCAGCAGCTCATTTACTTGAAGGTCATATTTTGCTTGTTGTAGATACCTCTCCATCTGTTATTATTGTCCCTACAACCCTATTCCATCACTTACAACATGCTGAGGAGTATAGACAAGCTCCAGCAATCGGAACCTTAGTAAGATCTATTCGTTTTTTTGGAGTTTTCTTCAGTTTATTCTTATTGCCATTTTGGTATTTAATGGCTAAAAATACCGATTATCTACCGAAAGCCTTAGATTTCTTAGGACCTAATGAAACAAGTGAGATACCACTTTTACTTCAATTGATATTTGCCGATATCGGAATAGAGTTTTTAAGGCTAGCCGCCATTCACACCCCTACTCCTTTATCTACAGCAATGGGAATTATAGCGGCTTTAGTCATCGGACAGATGGCTGTTGATGTAGGGCTATTCGTAGCAGAAGTTATTTTATATACAGCTATAACAGCTATATTTACGTTTGCTATTCCGTCCTATGAACTAAGTATTGCTACTAAAATATTTAGGATGTTCCTATTGCTTAGCGCAGCTGCTTTTGGGGCTAATGGACTGTTTATCGCAACAGTGTGTTTAGTATGGTATATATGTAGCTTAAAGCCATTAAATGTACCTTATTTGTGGCCATTAATACCTTTTTATCCGAGAGCGTTTGCTCGTATTATTATTCGTTTTCCGATGCCAACTAATGCGAAGAGACCTTTCATTACACGATCACCTGTTCGAGATCGTTCCAAATAGCATTGCATTCCTCATATTCAATATGGTAAAGTTCATATAGAAAATGAGGAAAAGAGGCGAGGATACATGGTAATGGTATCAGAGCATAATGTGAATGAAAAAGGCCACCTGTTGATAGGCGGTATTGACTCATTAGAACTTACTAAAACATATGGAACTCCGCTATTTGTATATGATTTGTCTCTTATCAGATCAAGAGCAAGAGCCTTTTTAGCTACTTTCCAGGAAGAAAATATAGGTGCTCAGGTAGCTTATGCAAGTAAAGCCTTCTCTTGCATTGCAATGTACCAAGTTATTGAGCAAGAAGGCTTGTCCTTAGATGTTGTATCAGCAGGAGAACTATATACAGCAATACAAGCGGGATATCCTCCAGAACGAATACATTTTCATGGTAATAACAAAAGTGTTGATGAATTAATGTTGGCAATGGAGCATAAGATTGGCTGTATAGTCGTGGACAACTTTTACGAGATTGAATTGCTAAAAAGTTTAACTACAAAGCTAAA
Organism: Psychrobacillus sp. FSL K6-4046; assembly: GCF_038624605.1. Lineage (NCBI taxonomy): Bacteria > Bacillati > Bacillota > Bacilli > Caryophanales > Bacillaceae > Psychrobacillus > Psychrobacillus sp. FSL K6-4046. The sequence continues at coordinate 2,227,822 of NZ_CP152020.1, read as the reverse complement.
CCAAAAAGTAAAAATATTACTAAGAGTTACTCCAGGAGTAGAGGCTCATACCCATGATTATATTACAACTGGTCAACAGGACTCTAAATTTGGTTTTGACTTAATGAATGGACAAGCTGATCAAGCATTTCAACAAGTTTATAAAGAAGAATTTATAGAATTGTTAGGATTGCATTGTCATATTGGTTCTCAAATTTTTGAAACAGTTGGTTTTAAGCTGGCAGCAGAAAAGCTTATCACTAAAATGATTGAATGGGATAACGCGTTTGGCTATGCCTGCAAAGTATTAAATCTTGGTGGTGGCTTCGGCATTAAGTATACCGAGCAAGACACTCCACTGGAACCTTCTACTTATGTGAAGGAAATGATTAGTGCTGTCAAACAATTAGTAGCAAATGCTAACTTAGAGATGCCAGAAATTTGGATTGAGCCAGGTCGTTCACTAGTTGGTGATTCGGGAACCTCCCTTTATACCATTGGCTCTGAAAAAGAAGTACCGGAAATTCGGAACTATTTAGCAGTCGATGGGGGCATGTCGGATAATATTCGCCCAGCATTATATGGAGCAGAGTATGATGCGGCGATTGCCAACAAAATGGGAACACCTAAAAAGGTTGACTATACAATTGCTGGTAAATGCTGTGAGTCTGGGGATAAGCTTATTGAGCATATTTCATTACCGAAAGCTGAACCAGGTGATATTTTAGCAGTGTTCTGTACAGGAGCATATGGTTATTCAATGGCAAGTAATTACAATCGTATGGCAAAACCGGCAGTAGTATTCGTTGAGAATGGTCAGCACCAATTGGCTGTAAAACGAGAAACATTGGAAGACCTTATACGCCTCGACCTTCCTTATCATATAGAGAAAGGAAGAGACTAATTTGAAAAAGATAAATGTTATATTGTTTCTAATTTTATTTTTAACCGGAATAATTTGGGGAGTAGCATATTGGCTATTTATTGCCCCAAATGGTAATGTATAATTGGACAAATAATATAAAAAGTAGTAAAGTTCTTTAAAGAAATTAAAAGAGGGTCTTAAACATGTTATTTCGTTATAAAAAAGCTTATGAAAAAATTTCTATGGGTCTCTTATCTTTTATGCCCAATGAAAAAGATGTCAAAAAACTATTAGAAACGATTCATGAATACGAATCTAATCCTGATTGGCACTTATTCGTTTGGAAAAAGATGGAGGATGTCGTCGGCATTATTGGAGTTCGAATGGTGGAAACAGATGCAATCATCCAACATATTTCTGTTAATCCTTCTCACCGAGGAGAGGGGATTGGCAAGAATATGATTCTAGCCCTATCTAATGTTTTACAAACGACTAATATTAGGTCAACGGAAGAGATCAAAGCTTTCTTTGTAAAATGTCATAAAGAAAAAGAAGAGAACTGACCCTATAGGTCATCTCTTCTTTTTTTCTTTTTTTCTCGTTCTTCAAGTATTTCAGAGCGGTCTCTAAGCATATGTTTATGAATAAGAAAATGTTGATCTATATCTTTTGATAAGGTTACCTCCTTGGTGAGGGTAAGCAGTGAATCATTTTGGATGCCAATTTGAAATGCTGTAAAAGGCTTATGAAGCTGAATAGATTGATAGGCTTGGGTGGCATCTTTTAGTAACTGTTCTGTATTTAAAGTTTCGAAGAAGGGAGATTGTATTGTTTCTTTCATACGTTTAATACTGCTTTTCATGGTCTTAGAAGCGCCTTGAAAGTTACCACGTCGCCAGTGGTACATAGAAGTGGAAAGTAGAATGAGTGCGGCTAAAGGATGTACCTTTTGTCGTGGGGAAACTTCCTTCCAATAGTCTTCTAATAGTTCGTGGCATTCAAAATAATCTTTAGTCTCGTTAAATTCTGTTATAAAATGAACAAATTTAGAATCGAATGTAGGGTGCATTCCAATCACCTTTCCTCTATAATTATGTTTAAAATCAATATTAGGTGGAGTTTTATGTCTTACGAAGTAAAAACAGAAGCATTCGAAGGTCCACTCGATTTATTATTACATTTAATAAATCGTTTGGAAATAGATATATACGATATCAAAATGGCTGAGATCACTACACAGTACATGGAACATATCCATGCAATGCGAGTTCTCGAGTTAAATGAAGCAAGTGAATACTTAGTGATGGCTGCTACGTTGCTGTCTATTAAAAGTAAAATGCTTCTTCCAATTCATCAGGACGATGATATGGAGGATGATTTTGATATTAATTTAGACGACCCGAGAGATGAGCTAGTATTAAAATTAATAGAGTATAAGAAATATAAGGAAGCCGCGAGTAATCTGCAGGAGTTAGAAGAAACTCGTAATCTATTTTATACGAGACCGCCGGCAGACTTAAGTGGTTACCAAAGTAATCAGCAGTTAGCTTTGTTTGAGCTCGATGTAAATGTTTACGATATGCTTGGAGCCTTTCAAAAAATGTTGAGAAGAAAGCAGCTTAATGCTCCTCTACATACTAAAGTGAGCAAGCAAGAGATCTCCATTAGGGAGTCTATGACTAACGTGATTACTACTTTAAAAAAGCATAATGGAAGACTATCATTTTATGAGCTCTTTCCAACAAGAGACAAAAACACTATTGTTACGACCTTTTTAGCGTTATTGGAGCTAATGAAGCGTCAGGCGGTTTTGGTTGAGCAAAAGAGTAATTTTGAAGATTTGTTTGTTCAATTAGGAAAGGAAATTGAAATATATGAAGAAATTAAAGAGTAAAATAGAAAGTCTACTATTTGTAAGTGGGGAGGACGGTTTAACTAAAAAGCAACTGTCATTCTTAACAGATACTGAAGAAAACCAAATAGCCGAGGCTTTAGATTTGTTGATGATGGAGTATGAGGATACAGAGGACAGAGGCATCCAGCTAAAGCAGCTCGCTGGAACATACCAACTCGTTACAAAGGAAGAAAATATAGATTGTATTCAAAAGCTAGTGGAAAATCCAACTGCCCAGTCTCTTTCTCAGGCATCGCTTGAGGTTTTGGCTATTATTGCATATAAGCAGCCAATTACTCGAGTAGAAATAGAGGATATCCGTGGTGTGAAATCAGAACGGCCAATACATACATTAGCTGCAAAAGGACTAGTTCAAGAAGTTGGACGTGCAGAAGGGACAGGTAGGGCTATCTTGTATGGAACTACACAGGAATTCCTTCAATACTTTGGATTAAAGGATATCAGTGCACTACCTCCATTACCTGAAGAAGTAGAGGTAGAAGACATGGAAGACACAGATTTATTTATGACCAAGTTCCAAGAAGCATTTGAAGGATAGAAATAAATGAAAAAGGAGTATTTTCCATTTATAAAAAAGCGCTTATACTAATTTTGTTTTTCCTGTTTGTTAATATTGGAAGTGCACAAGCCGTATCTTCATCTTATGCTGTGATTGATGCTAAGACAGGGAGATTGTTGCTAGGAAATAATGCAGAGGTAGAGCTTCCTATTGCTAGTCTTACAAAGGTATGGACAGCATTGACGGTGTTGGACAATGCAACTCTTGATGAAGAAATTACGATTTCTTCGGTAGCTGCGGCTCAAGAAGGATCCTCTCTCTATTTGCAGCCAGGAGAGGTTTGGACTGTTAATTCCTTGCTGCATGGACTAATGCTTCAATCAGGCAATGATGCAGCTTATGCATTAGCAGAGCATACTGGAGGTTCCTTAGAAGGTTTTGTGAAACTGATGAACGAAAAGTTTCAATTAGCTGGTTTAGAAAACTCTCATTTTACGAATCCTTCGGGTCTTCATAATGATGAACACTATGCTTCGGCTCAAGACATGGCTAATATGTTCCGACTTGCTTTGCAAAATGAAGATTTTATGAAAATCGCATCTGCTAAGAACTTTGTTCCAAAGGAACGTTCTATCAAATGGAGAAATAAGCATAAACTTATGCATTTCAACGAATATACCGTTGCCGGTAAAACAGGTTATACGAAAAGAGCTGGAAGAACGCTTGTAACATACTTGAAAGACAAGGATAAAGAAGTAATTGTGGTAACATTGAATCATTCAAATGATTGGAACACTCATGTTTCTCTTGCAGAGCAAATATTCCAAAACTATTCGATGGTTCAAGTAGTTGAAAAAGGGAAATACGAGCTTTTTCAAAAAGATGTTATAGAGGTTAAAAAGGACTACTATTTACTTTTGAACAAGGAAGAAGAAGAGAAGCTAAATAATGTACTCATTATCCCGAGAAACAACAAGGAAAAGAAGCCTTTTCTTTGGAAGGTAATGATTGATAAAGATGTTGCGCTAGAATTTAACGTCAAGAAAGTCAAATAATTTGGAGAAGACAGTTTTTCTAAAAGACTGTCTTCTTTTATTTTCTGCAAAAGTGTGACATAATTCACTCATGTATGAAGAATGGACGAGGTGGATTACTTGGAAAGATTACAAAAAGTTTTAGCACACGCAGGTGTTGCTTCACGTAGAAAAGCAGAAGAGTTAATTTTAGAAGGAAAAGTAATGGTCAATGGGAAAGTAATTAAGGAATTAGGTACTAAGGTCTCTGATTCAGATACAGTTGAAGTAGAAGGTGTCAAATTAGAGAAAGAACAAAAGAAATATTTCTTACTTTACAAGCCAAGAGGTGTTATCTCAGCCGTTAGCGATGACAAAGGTAGAAAGACTGTTACCGATTTACTCCCTCATGTAACGGAAAGATTATACCCAGTAGGTAGATTAGATTATGAAACTTCAGGTTTATTGCTCTTAACAAATGATGGAGATTTTTCTTATGCACTTACACATCCAAAGTTCAAGGTGGACAAGACTTATGTCGCGCGACTTAAAGGTATACCTTTACGCGAGCAACTAAGACCGCTTGAGAGAGGTGTCGTTTTAGAGGATGGTAAGACAGCTCCTGCAAAAGTTAAGCTTCTATCTTCTGAAAAGAAAGCAAATAAATCAATTGTTGAAATTACGATCCATGAGGGCAAAAACCGTCAAGTACGTCGTATGTTTGATGCAATTGGCTTCCCTGTACAAAAATTAAAAAGAGAACGATTTGGTTTCTTAACTCTACACGGTTTGAACGCAGGAGAGTGGAGAGAATTAACAACTCATGAGATTAAACAGCTTAGAGTACTGGCAGAAACAGGGAAAATAGGTAAATAGCAATGAAAAGTTCACAAAGCCTTCATATGTCCTTCTCAAATTGGACATTATATTTGGTATAATATTGTCGGCAATGCATGGAATGGAGGAAATAAAAGGTGGCTCAATCCAAACAAAAACGTTTTTACATAAGAGCAGTTATTTTGGTAGTACTTACACTAGCAATTGTTTTTACAATTTTCTCTAACGTGACGAAAGAAAAAAATGCAGTTCTCAAAGTCGGCGATAAAGCACCGAATTTCCAAGTAGTGGATATGAATGGAGAACAGCATAAACTGTCTGACTATGAAGGGCAGGGAATCTTCTTAAATTTCTGGGGAACTTGGTGTAAACCATGTGCTAAAGAAATGCCAGCTATGGACAACCAATTTAACATTTACAAAGAACAAGGTGTTCAAACCTTAGCCATTAATGTGGGAGAATCAGATTTGAAGGTAAACCGTTTTGCTAACCAATATGGTTTAACATTCCCAATTGCGATCGATCGTAATAAAAGCTTGTTGGATTCCTATAATATTGATCCACTACCAACGACCTTTTTGATTAGCCCGGAAGGTAAGATCGAAAAGATTATTAAAGGTGAGATGACCGAGCAAGATATTGCTGATTACATGGAACAAATCAAACCTTCCTAAAGGAGTCTTTTAGATGGACAAGATAGTTTGTAAATGTGGGCACGTCAACCCTGCAGGTACAGAGCTTTGTGAAAGCTGTGGACGACCGTTAAGTCAACATTCGAAAGATCAAAAGCTTGTTGATATGAGGTATGAAGGGTCCGCAAGACGTTCTCAAACCTATAACAAAACAATCATTGATAAAATTTGGAACTTCTTTTCTAGTGTGAAAGTAGGGATGTGGATAATAGTTGCTATCTTAGTCGCAGCTGCGATAGGAACAATTTTGCCACAGGTTTTCTATGTTCCTGCCACAAGAGAAGAAGATATTGCTGCCTACTATGAACGAGTTTATGGGTGGTTCGGCACACTCTACTATGAATTAGGTCTTTCTGATCTTTATAGCTCATGGTGGTTCCAAACATTAGTTGGAATGCTAGGGATTTCTCTAGTAATTGCAAGTTTAGACCGAGTAATTCCACTTTATAAATCTCTCAAAAGGCAAAAAACAAAAAGACATGTGAGCTTCTTAAAACGTCAACGTGTTTATGGTGAGGGAGAAGTTGAATCTCCTGTAGAATCGCTTGAGAAAGCGGAAGAGAAGCTAAAAGCATTAAAGTATAATGTGAAAAGAGAAGGAAATGCAATTCTGGCAGAAAAAGGCCGATTTTCTAGGTGGGGCCCGTATGTTAACCATTTAGGTCTAATCCTTTTCTTATTGGGTGTTATGATGCGTGCTATTCCAGGCTTCTATGTCGATGAAACAATGTGGATCAGAGAAGGAGAGACGCTCTATATCCCACAAACAGATGGATATTTCTTAGAAAGTAAGCAGTTCATATATGAGACTTATACAAAAGAAGAATCTGAGGAAGTTTTTGGAGAAGCCTTGGATAGGGTTGGTTCAATCGCGAAAAACTATCAAACAGATATTGCTTTGTATAAAGGTCCTGACGATGCAATTGCTGGACATCCGGAAGATTTAAAGCTAGTAAAAGAAGAATCCATTCAAGTTAATGAACCTTTGAAATTTGATAATTTTTCTGTGTTCCAAATGGATTTCCGTCTTAATGAATTAAAGTCTATGACCTTCCATTTAGAGGATAAGGAAACTGGTACTAACCATGGTCAGTTTACGGTTGAATTATCAAATCCTCAAAGTATGTACGAGTTAAATGACGGGTACAAAGTAGAAATTGTGGATTATTACGCTAATTTCTCTGGATTTATAGACGGAGAACCACAATCAGAGACGCCTGAACCAAAAAATCCAGCATTTTTAATGAAAATGTATAGCCCGGAATTTCCTAAGGGAGAATCTAGCTTTGTCATGATTCAAAATACATTAGAGCCTTTAGGTGAGACAGCTCATAAAGTTAAATTTGAAAGTGTAGAAACTAGAGATATGTCAGGTCTTACAATCCGAAAAGATTTAACACTTCCTATTCTTATGCTTGGTGGATTGATTTTCATGATTGGTGTTGCACAAGGGTCATACTGGAATCATCGCCGAATTTGGCTTCAGTATCTAGAGGATGGAAAAATGGTTGTTGCGGCTCATACAAACAAAAACTGGATGAGTGTGAAAAAGGATATCGATGAAGTATCAAAGGTAACCAACATTCCACCATATGAGGACCAACAAGATCTAGATACAAAACTAGAAAAAGAGGAAATACAGGAAGGGGAAAAATAAGATGACAATGGTTTCTGTAAGTGAGACTTTATTGTTTGTTGCGTTTGTTGCTTATTTGGTTGCTACGTTCCTATTTGGTGGAGCAGTCAAATCTTCTGCCGCTTCAGCTAGAAAATCATATAAACGATGGGGTACTTTAGCAATCAGCGTGACAGTTATTGGTTTTGTAGCAAACTTAGGGTATTTTATTACTCGTTGGATTGCAGCAGGACATGCACCAGTAAGTAACTTATTTGAGTTTACAACTGCGTTTGGAATGCTCGTAGTAGGAGCATTTATATTAATTTACTTTATATACAAAACCCCTGCTCTTGGGTTGTTTGCACTTCCAATAGCAGTACTAATTATTGCTTATGCAAGTATGTTCCCAAAAGATATCACTCCTTTAATACCAGCGTTAAAAAGTCACTGGTTAACGATCCATGTTATTACGGCTGCTCTTGGAGAAGCTATTTTAGCAATTAGTGCAGTAGCAGGTTTGATCTTTTTATTGAAGAATATTGACCTAACAAAGCCATCTAAACAACGTTTTTGGATGGAAGCTACTATGTACGTTTTAGTACTAGTTTTAGGATTTGTTGTATCAACAGTTACCTTCTCTGTTGCAGATTATTCAGCAGAATATTCCTATATCGATAAGGAAGGTAATCCGCACGATATCGAGTATAACAAGCCTGCTTTATTTGGGATGAATGAATCCGAAGCAATTACTGATGGAGCGATGGAGCCATTGGTGGAAGTTCCTCCATTAGTTAACGGTAAAAAGTTGACTACAGTTGTATGGTCTCTTCTATTTGGTACAGTGCTATACGGACTGTTACGTTTAATATTACGCAAACGTATTTCTTTAGTTCTTCAGCCATTAACTAAAAAAGCGAATTCGCAGCTTATGGACGAAATTGGTTACCGTGCAGTATTAATCGGTTTCCCGGTATTTACATTAGGAGCACTAATCTTTGCGATGATCTGGGCACATGAAGCTTGGTCTCGTTTCTGGGGTTGGGATCCAAAAGAGGTTTGGGCACTTATTACTTGGTTATTCTATGCTGTTTTCTTACATTTAAGATTAACAAAAGGTTGGCAAGGCGAAAAATCTGCTTGGTTAGCTTTAATAGGATTTATCATCATTATGTTCAACCTAATTGCGGTAAACTTAATTATTGCTGGGCTTCACTCTTACGCGTAAGTCAAAAGTAGTGCTAAAAAGCTCTTCATTCAACAGAATGGAGAGCTTTTCTTTTCTTTTATGATAAGTAATTGTACAATATAAGATAGATGTTGATAGAAGGGTATGATATGTAATGTCAGAAATGATAAAACTTTTAGTAGTAGATGACGAAGAACGTATCCGTCGATTATTAAAAATGTATTTAGAAAGAGAAGGTTATGTAGTAGAAGAAGCAGAAAATGGACAAATTGCTCTTCAGCTCGCTTTAGAAAATGAATATAATTGTATACTATTAGATATTATGATGCCTGAAAAAGACGGAATCGAAGTGATTACAGAGCTTCGTGAACATAAAGATACTCCAGTTATTCTTCTTACTGCTAAAGGGGAAGAGGCCAACCGAGTAGAGGGATTTGAACTTGGAGCAGATGATTATATCGTAAAACCATTTAGTCCTAGAGAAGTGGTACTTCGTGTAAAAGCACTTTTAAAAAGATCTACTGCTTTTTCTCCTTCCCAATCTGTGTCGATATCCAAGGATGTAGTTGTTTTTCCACATCTAACAATTGACCACGATGCACATCGAGTGACTGCTGACGGGGAAGAAGTTAGTCTTACACCTAAAGAATATGAATTGCTATATTTCCTTGCTAAGGCGCCAGATAAGGTATTTGACCGAGAACAGCTTTTGAAGGAAGTTTGGCATTATGACTTCTTTGGAGATTTACGTACAGTTGATACGCATGTGAAGAGATTACGTGAAAAGCTAAATAGAGTATCCGAAAAAGCTGCAAAAATGATTGTTACTGTATGGGGAGTTGGCTACAAGTTCGAGGTAGGAAATGAATAGGATTTGGAATAGTGTTGTCGGGAAGCTATGGGGAACCATATTGCTTCTCGTCTTATTTGTGTTGTTTATAATTACTGTCCTTATGTTAGAGTTTTTAGAAGATTTCCATACAGAGCAAGCAGAAGAAACCTTGAGGCAGGAAGCTGCAACCATCGGAAAAATCGTAGAACAGCATGATAATGTAGAAGAATCCATTTCTATCATTAGTGATATATTAGGAACAGAAACAAATGCATTAATTGTAGACGATGCGCAATCTGTGTTCCTTTCCATTCATGATGGCTTAAACAAAGAGGTAATTAAAGACAAGATTTTAGACGATGACCAGCTTTCCCAAATTTATACTACTGATAAGACGATTATAAGAAAGATGCTAATGCCTTCCATGAGTGAAGATAACTTAATGGAAAATTATCTTATTCTAGCCTTTCCATTAGAGTCTGAAATACAAACACACGGCGCTGTTTTTATTTATCAAAGCTTAGAGGTAGTAAGTAAAACTTCAAACAACACGACAAGAATTGTGTTCTTATCTGGTTTTATTGCTTTACTGCTTACTACTCTTTTTACGTTTTTCCTTTCTTCAAGAATTACTTCTCCTTTACGTTCTATGCGTGAGGCTGCATTAGAGCTAGCTAAAGGGAACTTTGAAACGAAGGTACCCTATACACAGCGAGATGAGATAGGAGAGCTAGGATCTGCATTTAATCGGATGGGGAAACAGTTAAAGCACCATGTAGAGGTAATCAATCAAGAAAAAGAACAACTGGCTAGCATTTTAACGTCTATGACAGATGCTGTTATTACTATCAATAAGGATTTCCATGTACAAGTCAGCAATCCACAAGCAGAACAACTTCTTACAAAATGGCAAGCTGAAAACAACCAATTGGATGATTCTGAGCTACCAAATGAGCTGCGTCATCTTTTAGAACATGTATTAGAGATAGAAGAAGAGTTGGATGAGGAACTAGAAATTCGAGGAGAGTATTTCTCTGTCTCCATTAGTCTTCTATACAGCAACGAATATGTTCGTGGAGCTGTGGTGGTGCTGCGTAATATGACTGAGCAACATCGTTTAGACAAAATGCGTTCTGACTTTATAGCAAATGTGTCCCATGAGCTGAGAACACCGATTTCAATGCTTCAAGGCTACAGTGAAGCCATTATTGATGAAATTGTAACTACTGAAGAAGATAAAAATGAAATGATACGAGTCATTTATGATGAATCGAAACGAATGGGAAGATTAGTAACAGAATTACTGGATTTAGCAAGATTAGAATCAGGGTATTTGAGTATATATAAGGAAAACGTAGAGATAGTTCCAACTATTGAAAGAATAACACAGAAATTTGATCAAGCTGCTAAAGAGAGTAACGTTCGTTTGAACTTTGAACAGCACATTCCATCAGGTCAACCGTTAGAGATAGAAATAGACGAGGATCGAATGGAGCAAGTGTTAACGAATCTTATCGACAATGCTTTAAGACATACACCAGAAGCAGGTTCTGTGACTGTTCATTTAAGTACTTTAGAAAACCAAATTATTATTAAGGTATCAGACACCGGAGTAGGAATTCCAGAAGAGGATCTTCCTTATATTTTTGAACGTTTTTATAAAGCCGATAAAGCTAGAACCAGAGGGAAGGCTGGAACAGGTCTGGGTCTTGCTATTGCCAAAAATATTGTAGAGAGACATGATGGTTACCTCTCTGCAGAGAGTACGGTTGGGGTAGGTACAACATTTATTGTTCGATTACCCTTTTAGTTAATGTAACAAAACGGGAGATGAAACGACTAATTGAAAGAACGGGGGGAGCCATATGAATGACTCCGTTTTCCACCGCTTGTATGATAGCTATCATCAAGACGTTTTTCAGTTTCTGATCTATTTAGTGAAAAATAGACAGACTGCGGAAGACTTGGTCCAAGAAGTGTACGTTCGTGTTCTAAGAGCCTATAGTAAATTTGAAGGTAAAAGCTCTGAAAAAACATGGTTATTTTCGATTGCTAAAAATGTGGCTATCGATCATTTTCGAAAGCACACAGTTAGAAAGAAAAAGATGTTTGATGCATTTGACTGGGAATCTACGCAGCTTGCGTCAAAGGATATGTTACCAGAGGATTTCGCTGTTTTAAATGATGAGATGAAGGCCCTCCTCTTAGCATTAGACACTTGCACAGGTGACCAGAAAATGGTGGTTATTATGCGATACTTCCAAGAGCTTTCTATCTCAGAAACTGCACAAATACTATCTTGGACCGAGGGAAAAGTGAAAACAACCCAGCATCGAGCGATTAAAGCGCTTCGAGAAAAATTATCTAGTCAAAAGAAGGAGGGTAATGTTCAACATGAGTAATAACGAAAAACAGAATGATGATTTAGAAAAGCTCTTAAGCAACATGCCCATCTTTACAGATAATCGCTCGAAGGATGAAGTGTATAATCGTGTTCAATCAGAAATGAAGTCTGCCAACATAGATGTTATCAAGCGTAACAACAAACCGTTTTCAAGATGGATGCCACTTGTAGTTTCTATTGCTGCTGTTTTATTGTTGACGCTCCTGGTCTCTTCTTACTTGGAGACGAGTAATGAAGAATCTGCTTCACAGCATAAAGCTGATGAACAAGCTGATACAATGAGAACGATGGATGTTAATCCAGCCTCTGAGTCGAAAATGGAGAAAGACATGAAAACGACGGAAGAAGCGGAAATAGAGAATAAGGATGAATCATTCAATTCTCTAGCTGTTGAAAGTGAATCATTACCTATTCAACCATTTAATAGTGCAAGGACGGTATATGAGGATGATTTAAACGATGGCGTTGCATTTCATTTTTCATTAACAAAAGAGGCTTATGCATACCCAATTACAATCATTATTTCTAAAGGGAAAATCAATGAAGATTTTCCTGACGGATGGCCAAATAGTCTTCAGTTATATGAGCAGTATGCAAGTGCTATCGATGAAGTTGCTTTAGGCTTTAACGATTATCTACCTTTTCAAGGTCATTTTGTTTCTGTAGGAGATACACTACAACATTATTTACCTAAAGGTCATGGATATGACGAAGCTTCTGCTACTACAGCTGTTTATGATAATACAATCAGTTATATATTCAACGATTATACCTATTTGGAGCGATTAAATGAAGATGGAACACCTATTAATTGGGATCAGGTAGGCGTTATGGGTAAAGAGAACTTGGTAAACGGAAATAAAAAACAAGTATATTACAAGCAAACCATGAGCAACGGACTGACATTCCTTGTTCCTAAGGGTGTATCCACTGAAGCCCCTTTTACAGAAATGCAAAAATCAGTAAATGATTATTTTACAACTGTAGTGCCTAAAGGTGTTAATTACGAAGTAACAGAAGAAGGCAACACTGTGGTCATAACCTTTGAAGAAACTTTAGATTTGGCAACACTGGAATTCGATGATTCTATTCTAATGATTGAAGCATTTACGTTAACTGCTGCAAGCTTCGATAAAACCGTTCGATTAGAAAATGTCGAGCAAAAAATATGGGATCGGTTTGATTTGACAAACACTTTACCAATTCCTATGGGGCCTAATGGTTACATGAGGAGCGATATTAAATAATATAGTCTGAGTCGACCTACTGGTAGGTCGATTTTTTTGTTGTGTAAGAGTAAGGGTATTTTGCGTACTTGGGTGTCAGGGGGAAGGGTTACCTTTATTTAGCGTTTTACAAGCGGTTAGGGGGGTTATGGAGGGTATTAGGTGATACTTTTTAATCTTAGGTGCGTAGATGCTATTTAGGTGCCACTTCGTTTATTTTATGTAGCACAATTGGATGGTTTAGGTGCCACTTTTTGAAATTTAGGTGCGTAGATGCTATTTTGAAGACACTTCATTAATTTTATGTAGCACGACTGCATGGTTTAGGAGCGCTTTGGAGTAGTTAAGGTGCCGCTTTTTGATATTAAGGTGCGTAAATGCTATTAAGGTGCCACTTTCTTAATTTTATGTAGCACGACTGCATGGTTTAGGAGCGCTTTGGAGTAGTTAAGGTAACGCTTTTTGATATTAAGGTGCGTAGACGCTATTTAGGTGCCACTTCGTTTATTTTATGTAGCACAATTGGATGGTTTAGGAGCGCTTTGGAGTGGTTAAGGTGCCGCTTTTTGATATTAGGTGCGTAGATGCTATTTAGGTGCCACTTTCTTTATTTTATGTAGCACAATTGGATGGTTTAGGAGCGCTTTGGAGTGGTTAAGGTGCCGCTTTTCGATATTAAGGTGCGTAGACGCTATTTAGGTGCCACTTCGTTTATTTTATGTAGCACAATTGGATGGTTAAGGTGCCGCTTGGTCTTCTGTAAAGAAAGTAGACAAATTAATTCACAACTTTTTTTCTTCCACTACCGCGCTGTCGCTTGCTGGGATGGTGAAAACAGGATAGGTCACAACCATACCTATCCTATTTCCACCATCTCTGATTTTCTCACCCTGCAGCCAAAAGACAACTTTTATTGAACGCTTGTTCAAAGTCTACAGGACTCACATAACCCAACGTGGAATGCCTTCTTCTCGTATTATAGAATTGGTCAATATAATGCCCAACCGCTTTGATTGCTTGCTCACGCGTCTCCCATTTATGGCGGTAGATCAACTCTTTCTTGATCGTCGCATGGAACGACTCGATACAGGCATTGTCATAAGGATCTCCCTTGCGACTCATGCTGCCCTTCATTTCTCTTTCGGTCAATAACCCGGTATAATCCTGCGAACAATATTGCGATCCACGGTCCGAGTGATGGATTAGTCCTTCCCCTGGGTCCCTTATCATAATTGCCTGTTGGAGGGCTTCGAAGGGTAATTCTTTTTTCATATTGTCTCTAATACTCCAGCCAATAATTTTTCGTGAAAAAAGGTCCATCACGCTCGCCAAATATAACCACCCCTGTATAGTCCAGATATACGTTATATCTGTTACCCATACGGTATTAGGTGCTTCCGCCAAGAATTTGCGTTCAAGCAGATTTGGATAGATAGGATGTTGGTGATTGGAATCCGTCGTCACCACGTAAGGGGTCGCTGATGTCGCACGGAGTCCCATCTCGTTCATTCGTTTCCCTATTGTCCGCTCACACACGTGAACACCTTGCGCCTCCAAATCTTTTGCGATTCGCGGGCTGCCATAAGTTCCATGACTTTCAATGAAGCTGGTTCGGATCAGTTGGTTGATTTCTTCTTTTTCCTCTTGAATTCTGTTCCGTTTCTCTTTTTCTCTCAACCATTTGTAATAACCACTAGTTGAAACCTTTAAAACTTCAGACATCTTCACCACGCGAAACTCATTTTGATGTTCCTCTATGAACGTAAATATCACGTGTGGCCTTTGGCGAAGACATGCATGGCCTTTTTTAAGATTTCATTTTCCTCCTTCAGTTCTTTTTCGTTCTTCTCTAGCTCTGCTATGCGTCTTTTCAGTTCTGTAGAAGAGATGAGCTGTTCATTATTTGAAAGCTCCTGCTTCTTGTTGTAGGCCCTTACCCAGGCACGAATTCTTTGCGGCTTGATCCCATGTTCATATCCTAATTCGGTTGCCTTTCTTCCATCTTCGATTACCAATTTCACCAGATAATCACGCATTTCTCTACTTGTCCTTGTCATAATAAACACGCTCCCTTTATTTTCTATAAGTATGAGGGTCGTGTTTTAACGTGTCCACTTTTTATACTATCTCTACGCTTTTTGATATTAAGGTGCGAAGATGCTATTTTGAAGACACTTCATTAATTTTATGTAGCACAATTTTAAAAGAGTCAAAGAAAAATGCCTTTTATCACCGTTCGTGAGGCATTTATAACCGTTCGTGAAGATTTATCACCGCTCGTGAGGCATTTATCACCGTTCCCGGAAAAATATCACCGGTAGCATGAATTCCAACGCACAAATACCTCTATTATATCCAGGTGACCCTTCCCAAACTCAATAATTGGTTCCCACTTTCCATGGCATCAATAATTTGCTTAAAGTAAAACAGTTGTATTGCATATATTAATATAGTTTGATAAAATGATTGTAATTCAAGATATTCTTGAAGGACAACAAAATATTGATTCATCTTCGGGGCAGGGTGAAATTCCCGATCGGCGGTAGTAGAAGATTTTTTTCTTGAGCCCGCGAGCCGTTAATGGCAGGATTTGGTTAAATTCCAAAGCCGACAGTATAGTCTGGATGGGAGAAGGTGAAGGTGCAGCTGTTTTTCGTATGCTCTTATACGGATACGCTTATTTAAGTGTACCTTTTTCTCCTTTAAGCTAACTTAATGCTTAAGGGATTTTTTGAGTATGGATAACAAGCTGAACCTTTCTTCTTGTGGAGTGAATCGCAAAAGGAGAGAGGATTTATGGCAAAAAGTAAGACGCGAATGCTTATTGCAATCGCTATGCTGAGTAGTATTTCTTTCGTATTAATGCTGCTTGCATTTCCGTTACCAGTTTTACCAGCTTATTTGAAAATTGACTTTAGTGATATTCCAGCTTTAATTGCTGCAATTACTATGGGACCAGTTGCAGGGGTACTTGTAGCCCTTATGAAAAACGTTTTGGATTGGTTATTCTCAGGAAGTCCTACAGGCGTTCCAGTTGGTCATATGGCTAACTTTGCAACAAGTATCTTGTTTATAACACCTGTTTATATTATTTATCGTAAAGTAACATCTTCTAAAGGGATTGCTTACGGTTTAGGTGTTGGGACTCTTTGTATGGCACTTGGTATGAGCTTGTTAAACTATTATGTTTTCTTACCAATGTATTCGTACTTTTTAAATTTCCCTGCAGAAACAGGAACAGCTTTATTTAATTCAATTATTTTAGGTATTTTACCGTTCAACCTTATAAAAGGTATTCTAGTGACTATCGTCATGATCGTTTTATTTAAACGAATGAAGCCATTGCTAGATAAGGTTAGTAAATCGTTTAAAGTACCAAAGCCTATTTAATAAATTTTAGATTACTTAAGCTTGCTTGTAATCTTGTCTATAAAAAACAAAAAGGCCAAGAACATGAGTTGCTCATATTCTTGGCTTTATTATACTATTCGAATTTAAGTGGGTCGCCTTCAAATGATTCTTCTGAAACTTTAATGGAATCTGTAGGACAGCCTTCAAATGCGTCTTCCATATCCTCCATCAATTCCTCTGGAACTTCTGTTGTCCCCATGTTATCATCTAAAATAACAAACGCAATACCTTCATCGTCATAGTCATATATATCTGGAGCAGCTGCTCCACAAGCTCCACATGCGATACATGTATCTTTATCTACTATAGTGTATTTTGCCATTAGTATATTCTCTCCTTTAATTCTACTTATACGAATTAGCTATCTTATTCATTCTAAAGCTGTTTTCATTACTTTTCAACAAAAATACTTTTAAACTGCGAGGTATTTAACTTGTATTTTAGCCAACTATTACTAAATATCATACAAAGTTTTAATGGAGAGCGGTCAGCAATGGCTTCTTTTTACTTATTAAAAGGAAAAAAATCAGGTCAAACGATACAAGATGTGACTTATTTTAGTTTGCATCAATATTTCTCTATTTATCCAAAACTCACAAAGGAAGAGTATGAAGAGGAGCTATCTAAGCTCTATGAATACAGCTGGATTGAGCAGCAGGATACTCTGCTAAGAGTCAGTGACAAAGGGGAAGCTCAGCTAAAGGGTTATAAAAATCCGTTATTTAATGGATGGCTATTAAGAGGAAATGAAAAAGTTTTTTGGGGAAGACTAGAATTAGTCGTGCAAACTCTATCCCACTTTAAGAACCATGAATCAAGATTTATACCAAACCAGAAGGATTATTTTGTTCACCAATTCGTCAAAAGCTATTTAAGAGAAAGAGATTATAAATCCGACAAGTTTCAGCAAAGCTTTAAAAGTCAACTTGAACACCTGTTATTGCATCCAAGTCTAGGGGACATTCATCGGACGTTGCTTATCTATAGACTGAGTGGATATCAAATAAGTGGATTGACGTGGGATCAGCTGGCTACGGTATACGAGTCATCAGTTACAGACATGAAGCTTCAATTTGTAGAAGCACTACACATTATTTTAACTAACGTAAATGAAGTAGACCATCCTGATTTAACCCAATTAGCACAAGATATTTTTGTACATAATCCTTTGACCCAATCTGCCTTAAAGACAGAACAGCTCTTAACACAAGGCTATTCTTTACAAGAAATCGCCTCTATTAGATCTCTTAAAGTAAATACGATAGAAGATCATTTAATAGAAATCGCCTCTGCTAATAAAGGTATGTCTCTTTCAACTATTATTTCAGAAGAGGATATACAGCGAGTTTTGATGATCTCAACTAAAAATAAAACGAAAAAATTGAAAATAATCCGAGATAGTTTACCAGAACTAAGTTATTTTCAAATTAGATTAGCTCTAGCTCTTGAAAGGAGTGTATGAAAATGGATCAGCTTCAGCACATACTTCAGACTCGATTCGGTTATGCAGAATTTCGAGAAGGGCAACGAGAAATTATAGAACGAGTACTGTCGGGAAACGACGTTGTAGCTATTTTGCCGACGGGAATGGGGAAATCATTATTATTCCAATTGCCCGCCTATTTAATGGATGGAGCAGTTCTAGTTATTTCCCCATTACTCTCCTTAATGCAGGACCAAGTGGAGCAGCTTAAAATGCTAGGTGAAAAACGAGTGGTGGCGATCAATTCCTTTTTATCCTTTGAACAAAGAGAAGAAGCATTATCTCGCTTACAAACATACAAATTTATATTTACTTCACCAGAAATGTTGCAAAACGAGTATTTTCAACAAAGGCTTTCTAGTATTTCAATTGCGTTTATAGTAGCAGACGAAGCGCATTGTATTTCTCAATGGGGGTTTGATTTTAGACCAGACTATTTAAGAATTTCTAAATCGCTTCAGGCATTCCGACATGTGAACGTGCTGGCTTTAACTGCTACTGCTACCAACGAAGTGATAAAGGACATTGAACATACATTATTAATGAAAGAGCCATTTGAATATATCCATTCATTAGATCGACCTTATATTGCCTATGAATCCTATCAGGTAGAAAACCAAAAAGAAAAGCTGGCCTGGATCATAAATAGAGTTACTAACACAACTGGTCCTGGGATTATCTATAGCCAGTCTAGAAAGAAAACACAATTTTATGCTCAGGAGCTTCAAAAAAAGGGAGTAAAGGTTGCTTATTATCACTCGAAAATGGATCAAGAGGATCGTATTCTTATCCAGCAGCAATTCCAGCAAGGACATCTAGATTGGATTTGCGCCACGAACGCATTTGGTATGGGAATACATAAGGATAACATTAGGCAAATTATTCATGATCATATACCAACCTCTATCGCTAACTATATGCAAGAGGTAGGGAGGGCTGCGAGGGACGGGAAACAGTCGATTGCGACGATTCTTTATATGCAGTCTGATGTAGAACAAGCCTATTTTGTAGCCATGCAAGAATTTCCAGAGGAACAGGATATTGAAATTGCTTATCGGAAAAGTAATCAGGTAGTTTTATCAGAAACGACACAAAGAATACTAGATTACTGGAAAAAGGAGCTATCCCAACAAGAAACCATTAATCTTTTTCAACGTATACGACAAAAAAAGTGGAGAGAAATACAAGATTTGTACACCCTTTTACAGAATGAGGTTTGTATAAGGGAACAATTATTAGCACATTTTGGTCAAAGGTTAACAAGGAAGCCCAAAAATTGTTGTTCAAAATGTACTCTAAATCTTCAGGAAATATTTCAGCTACACGAAAAAACCACTGTTAATACTACTAAACTTGACTGGAAAAGTAGATTAAATAGTCTCTTATAGCTCTTAACAACATTTACATTTTCAACAAAATTCGTCATAATAGTAGTAGATAAGTGGAAGAATGGAGTTTGAAAAAATGAGTAAAGATGATTATCAAAAAAAAATAGAAGAGCATAGACAATCCATTGGGGTAGAAAATGAATCATCAGAATTGAGAAGAAGCAGAAGAAATGCTACTGGTAAGAAGAAAAAGAAAAAGAACCTTCTTTTACCAACCTTATTTGCTATTTTTATATTATTGCCAGCAAGTTTTTTACTCTACGTCCAGTTTATCTATGTGCCTGATAAAGAAGAGACGACGACCGAAGAGGCTAGAATTGAAGTGGAAACAAAACCAATCTCTAATTCAAATGAGACAGATGAGAAAGATGAAGAGGTTACCGAACAACCAGTTCAAACAGAAAAAATAGAAGAAACAAAGCCAGAAGAGTCCACTGAGGTTGCTCAATCAACTCCTGCAGTAGCACCTGCACCTGTAGAAAAGGAAGAACCGAAAGCACCAGTGCAGGCAGAACCTAAGAAGGAAGAAAAAGTTGAAAAGCCAAAAACCGAGGCTAAAACGCATATTGTTAAAGGAAACGAGACTTTATACCGAATAGCAATGAACTACTATAAAAATCCAGAAGCAGTTGAAAAAATTAAAGCTGCAAATGGTCTAGCTTCGAATGAAATTTATGAAGGACAAAAATTAATCCTGCCATAATGTACAGATGGCAGGATAAATAACCTTTTTATAGAATATATAAGTATAGACCTATAGAGAAAGAGGTGTTTGCATGTTTGTAAAAAGTGTTATGATCCCGAAGGAAAAATGCTTAACGATTAGTGGAGAATCTTCCGTATTGGATGCTTTAAATGAACTGGAAGCTAAGGATATTGATGCCCTACCAATTATTGAGTCTGGAAAATACTTGGGGATGTTCAATAAGTATCTGTTATATAAGGCGTATTTTTACAGTGATACAGATAAAGAAACGTTTTTAAAACAGACAAAAGTGTCAGATGTAGTGACTAGGGAAGATACCTTTGTCAAAACAAGTGATGTATTCGAGCAAGCGTTTATGAAATTATATGATTTTCCAATCCTTGCAGTAGTAGAGGATGAGAAATTTTTAGGTCTTGTCACTCGATACGATACGATACATCAATTTAAGAGTGCCTTTGGAATGAATACGAAGGGAACACGAATTGCCTTTACTTCGGTGGAATCAGAAGGAAGAATTTTGAAAGTGTCTGATATTCTTCACAAGTATCATACTTCAGTAATATCCTTAGTTACTTTTGATGAAACTGACAAGCTTGTGCGTCGAATCGTTCTTAAGATTGATAACGAACAGAAATTAGATCGTATTATCCATGACCTAGAAAAGTCAGGCTTCCGGGTGTTACATATAGACAAGGATGAGTAATATAAATCGGTTCAAAGGCAGGGGTCATTCCCTGTCTTTTTGCTTGGAAGAGGATTAGGGAATAGTTTGGCTTTGCCTTGAACCTCGTGGTCAAATAGGAATATAGTAGCTTAAGGGCTACTCTACACTTTTGATATGATTTACGGGTAAGGTATAGGAGCTTTCGCTTTTCTTATTTGGTTTAGGGGGAATATAATAAGTGTTATCGATAGGAATCACCATTGTTATTGCAGGTATCATTCTCTTCCTTTACATGCTTTTTCTAGCATTTCAAACGAATGTAAAAGAACATCATCTACTTGTGAAAGAAATGCCAAAAGCGACACAATTGAATATATTATTTATTTCTGATATACATCGCAGGAAAATAGATGATACATTAATCCATTCCATCATTGGAAAGGTAGATTTAGTAATAATAGGAGGGGACCTGACAGAAAAGGGTGTACCTTTGATGAGGACAAAGTTCAATTTAGAACAGTTAAAAAAGCTTGGTCCTGTTTATTATGTATTTGGAAATAATGATCGTGAAGTAGGCGAATCTAACTTAGTTTCTATATTTCAAGAGCTAGACATTCAAATATTAAATAACACTTCTGTCACGATCTCCGAAGGAAAGATACCTATTCGCTTAGTAGGGATAAATGATGGATTTGTAGGGAAAGTAAGTATTGCAGATGCATTTAATCTGGTGGAAGAAAAGGATATTATCATATTCGTTAGTCATGCACCGGCATTTTTCCATTCTGCTCTTAAGGTAAGTAAGCCTCGGCTAATGCTAGCTGGGCATTTCCATGGCGGACAAATTCGTATAGGACCTATTGGTATATACGAAAAAGGCTCCTACCGATTAAAAGAAAATCGCGCAGAATTAATAAGTAATGGATTTGGTACTACCGGAGTGCCACTGCGCTTAGGGGCTAAATCTGAGTGTCATATCATAACCCTTCATAACATGGAGAGATAGACATATAGTAAGAAAGGAAGTTTTATACGTGGAACAAGTTTTAGATGTAGTGGTAATTGGAGGGGGTCCTTGTGGACTATCAGCAGCAATTTCTACTCAAGAAATGGGATTAGAAACGCTCGTTATTGAGAAAGGAAATGTGGTGAATGCTATCTTCAACTATCCTACTCATCAAACTTTTTTTAGTACGAGTGAAAAGCTCTCCATTGGAGATGTACCTTTTATCGTAGAAGAAAGAAAACCAAAAAGAAACCAGGCTTTGGTTTATTATCGTGAGGTAGTGAAACGTAAAGATATTCAAGTTAACAAATATGAGCAAGTGGAACGTGTTGAAAGGTCTACCGATTATTTTCAAGTAACTACCTCTAAGGGTTCTTACAAAGCTAAGAGCGTCATTGTAGCTACAGGTTATTACGACCATCCTAATTACATGGGAATACCCGGAGAGGATCTCCCGAAGGTATTTCACTACTTTAAAGAAGGACATCCATACTTCTCCCAAGATGTTTTAGTAATTGGAGGTAAAAACTCAGCAATCGATGCTGCTCTTGAGCTAAATAAAGCAGGAGCAAATGTTACAGTGGTATATCGCAGGGGACAATACTCTTCAAGCATTAAGCCATGGGTTTTACCAGAGTTCGAGGGATGTGTAAGAAATAACGAAATCCAAATGCACTTTAATACTGAGGTCTTATCTATTGAAGAAAACAAAGTAACATTAAAAGGAACAGAGGGCGAGTTTGACATTGAAAATGATTTTGTTTTTGCTATGACGGGCTATCATCCTGACCATTCTTTTTTAGAAAAAATGGGAGTAGCCATTGATAACGAAAGTGGAAGACCATCGCATAATCCAGAAACCATGGAAACAAATGTGGAGGGTATTTTTATTGCGGGAGTAATAGCAGCAGGAAATAATGCTAACGAAATTTTTATAGAAAACGGTCGCTTCCATGGTGAGCTGATAGCTAAAGAAATTAAAAGAAAAGAAGAAAGCGTATAGACTTTTCTTCTTTTCAAATGAAAGTGAATTAATTTCTTTACTATAGCTTACCAATTTACAGGACTATTTTTTTTAATACCTCAAGAGAAAAATCTCTCGAGGTATTTGTTTTTTTGAGAGCTTTTATTAGCTCTGTTCACGGGGGTACATAGCTCCAGCGCTTATTAAGCTTGTACCTATTGAATTATCACAGACTTTTTATCTTACCTAGTAAATATACTAAGGAGGGCTTGTTTTGGATCTGGATGATTTAAGGCGATTAGTAAAGCTAGTCTAGCTTTTTGACCGTTTAAACCTTGAGCAAAAATGACTCCTATCTCCTTTAAACCTTTCCCGCCACCCATATAACCGTAAACGTCTTGGGCAATTCCATTAAAGCACCTCGATACAAGAACAATAGGGATGTCCTTACTCAATAAATCCTGAATTGCTGGTACTAGGCTAGGTGGTACATTGCCTTGGCCCAATCCTTCTAAAACTATCCCATCATATCCAACATTTACTGCTGCTTCTAGGAGATCTGCTTCCATCCCTGCATAGACTTTAAACAAAGCAACCTTCTTGTTAATCTGTTGAATTGGAAAAACAGGCTGATGATTAGGTGTGTGATGAAAATATACAATAGACTTAGAGATAAATCCGATAGGACCATATTGCGGACTTTGAAATGTGCTAACGTTGCTGGCATGTGTTTTCGTAACATTTACCGCAGTATGTATTTCATCATTTAATACAACTAAAACACCTTTTCCAACTGCATCATCAGATGAAGCGACTTGGATAGCTGACACTAAATTATATAAGCCATCTGATCCTATTTCATTAGCAGATCTCATTGCCCCAGTAAGCACGATAGGAATGGCTGGTCCAATCGTTAAATCTAAAAAATATGCAGTTTCCTCTAAAGTATCTGTACCGTGAGTGATTACCACTCCATCAATTTCACCTTTAACGATATATTGATCAATTAATTCTTTTATACGGAACATCTCAAAGGGAGTTATATGTGGGGAAGGAAGATTGAATATTTCCAGCTCAATAATATGTGCTAGGCTATTTAATTTCTCTGCTTCTACCAGTAATGGATTGCTATCTGAAGGTACTACTGCACCAGTTTCTGCATTTACCTGCATTGAAATAGTTCCGCCGGTATGGATAAGTAAGATATTTTTCATTGATATAACCTCCAGAAATTTAACAAAATGAGAAGAAATTAATGTATAATATAAATAGTAAAATGGAAGGAGTAAGATCATGTTCGTACTACTTTCCTGTGCGATTGCACCGGCTCTTGCGCTTTTAAGTTATTTCTATCTTCGTAGAGAAATTGCCGAAGAACCTTCAAGGCTTTTGTTACATACATTTATTTATGGTGCTATATTAACATTCCCAATTATGTTTATCCAGCACGTATTAAACGAGGAGCATTTGTTTACTTCTCTTTTTTTTCGGAATGTCCTCGTGACAAGTACATTAGAGGAATTTTTTAAATGGCTAATAATAATAGTGGCCTTATATAAGCATGTTGAGTTTGATGACCCATATGATGGAATTCTCTATGGTGCGAGTGTTTCTTTAGGATTTGCAACCGTAGAAAATATCTTATATCTTTTGAACTACGGAATGGGAGAGGCTTTTTTAAGAGCTTTGTTACCTGTTTCGAGTCATGCATTATTTGGTGTAGTTATGGGATATTATATAGGTAGAGCTAAGTTTACCTCTATAAAAAAAATAAGGCTTGAACTTTTCTTTGCTTTAATCGCCCCACTCTTTCTACACATTATCTATAATAGCATACTGACTTTCACAGGGTTAGAGATATTGCTGATGGTCCCGTTTATGTTATTCTTATGGGTTTTTGGCTTGTCGAAAGTAAAGCAAGCTCATATTTTATCTCGGAGAACTAGATTTGAAAAACACGAATATTTTATTAGGGAAGATCCTACCTAACTTTAAGAAGATAGAAGTCATGACTAAATAAATAGGTCATGACTTTTTTGTATGGTAATTTACTTTGGATATGTTAAAGGGTTGGGTTGATTTATAATGCAAAGAAATTTTTAAATCAGAGAGTAGAATTGATTTCCGCCCCAGCCGGACGCTTTCCGCGGGGTGAACGATAAGCCATCACCCATCGCTTACGCGCGTGGTTGTGATGTCTTATCTGTCTCCCTCATCCCTGCTTATGTCGCCGTCTGGAGCTACAATCAATAAATGGGAACAGCTTTAGCATCTATAAATCGAAACAATATACTCGCATAAACAAAATGTTCCTTTTTTAATGTTTACATTCACTATTAAAAAGAATTGTTAGTCAAAATCAACCAATAACTTTAACAAAGTTTTTACTTTTTAATTTCTGTTTTCATGAAAGTTATCATGTATAAATCACTCCTGTTTAACCAAGCTAGTTAAAAAGGAGAGATGACTTATGAAACAGCTAAAATATGTTCTTATTGGCGTAATCTTTTTTACAGCTAGCTATATGTTCTTAACTCAAGAGCAAACTACTCAAGCGTTCTCCGAGCAAACTGTTCAGCGTGGAGCATTTGGAGACGATGTAATTGAATTACAAGCCAGATTACAATACATAGGCTATTACACCGGGGAAATTGACGGTAAATTTGGTTATGGCACGTATTGGGCTCTTCGAAACTTCCAAGAAGCATTTGGTTTGCCAGTGGATGGTCTTTTAGGACAAGGAACTAAGGACAAGCTAGTGAAGGCTACAAAGTTTGACAAAGAATATGTACATGATCAAATCAATAAGGGTAATCGTTTCTCAGTACATGGAAATACAAACCAGAACCAACAAGCGAATAATAAAAAACCTGAAAGTACAAATATGCAGCTACCACCGAAGTATAGTGAAAAAGATTTAAAGCTGATTGCTAACGCAGTTTATGGAGAATCACGAGGGGAGCCGTATGAAGGGCAAGTAGCCGTTGCAGCGGTAATCCTTAATCGAGTAGAACACCCGGACTTTCCAAATACTATTAGTGAAGTGATCTTCCAACCTTTAGCATTCACTGCAGTAGCTGATGGACAAATTTGGCTAGAGCCGAACGAGCGAGCTAAAGAAGCAGTACTAGACGCATTAAATGGATGGGATCCTTCAGAAAACGCAATTTACTATTTCAATCCTGAAACTGCTACTAGTAAGTGGATCTGGTCAAGACCACATATCAAAAAAATTGGACAGCATATTTTTTGCTCATAAGGAGACTATATGAAAAAATTTGGATGGGTAATCGCTATAGCTGCTCTTGCCGTATTTGTTGTTTATCATTTTTCAGTACAAGAACAAAACACCAACCTTAAGAATGCTTTAGCAAGTCAATATTCGAATGAATTAAATTCTGCCTCCGAAAAACTGACTGAATTAAGTGATTCCATTGATGAAACATTGATATTTAAAGATAAAGAGTCATTAGATCGTCCGCTGGAGGATGTATGGAGACTGTCTTCAGATATTCGAGCATCTATTTCAGGGCTACCTATAGATCAGGAAACTTCCTCAAGCTGGTTGAACTATTTAACGAGAATAGGTAATGGAGCTACTCAAGTTAGAACAGGAAAAGTACCAATCGAAGAGTGGCAAGGAAATATGGTAAGTGCACGTGAAAATTTAAGGAGCTTAGCCGACCAATGGGCATTCACAAATAGAAACGATGGAAACAAAGATTACATTGTTAGTTCCTTTGTACAAAATAAAGTTAATAAAGAAAACGAAAAGAATTGGAAATCCCTTGGAGCATCTGTAAAAGCGTATACGGAAAGCGATTTTCCAATGACAGCAAGTGAAACCGATCAACAGAAGAAAAAAGACTTACAACATATTTCGGATAAACCAGTAAGCGTAGAGGATGTAAAAGCAAAGTTTGCAAAGATTTTTCCAGAACTAGCGGATGCCAAAATTTATGTTACAGAAAGTGGAAAGGATGCTCCATATCCCTTCTACCATATTGAATTTCATAAAGACATTCGTATTGGTTACGCTGATTTTACAAAAAAGGGAGGCCATTTATTATCCTTTCTAATGGAAAGACCTTTTGATAAAAATACTATTGATACGGAAAGCATGAAGAAAAATGCTTTGGATTATATGAAAAAGTTAGGGTATACAGATACGGAGCTTATAGAATTCCGTGAAAACCACATTGGGTGGCATTTAGCGTTTGCTCGGAAGGACGCAGAAAATGATGCAATCGTTTATGCAGATGGATTACAATTAAAAATTGCAAAAGACAATGGAGAATTACTAGGCTTAAATGCAATGGAGTACATTCAAGAGGAAAAAATAGCTAAACAAAAAGTAATTCCTTTAGATTATAAAACCATATTCGCTGATAATTTAAAAATAGAAGAAGCAAAAATGGCTTACGTTGAGAATGATCAATTACAGCAGCGTCTAGCATATGAGTTACTAACTCGAAGCGAAGACATTGGAACATATAGAGTGTATATTGATACAGAATCACATGAGATTCTGCATTCAGAAAAATTACCTTAAAATAATATATAGAATTCTCCCTCTTTAAATGTCATAATAAAATTAATATGACATTTAAGAGGGTAAAAATTATGCAAATTAAACTAGGAACAAATTTAATAGTTGAGCCAACTTTCACAGAGAAGGCTGAGAAATATCGTTGTAAAGTAGTAGATATGGATGATCATTTTATATATGTAGATTATCCTATAGATACTATTACCAACAAAACCGTTGTCATGATGGAAGGTACTCAGTTACGTGCCACGTTTATAGAAGAAACGAAATCTGTCTTTGCTTTTCCAACAGAAGTGTTAGGAAGAAAGTTAGGACAAATTCCAATGATAAGACTGTCTTATCCTGACACGGAAGACTTTATGAAAATACAGCGTCGTAATTTTGTAAGAGTTGTATCACCAATTGATATTGCTATTCAATTTGGAGATGAAAAATATCAATCGGTAACTGATGACATAAGTGCGGGTGGGGTAGCCATCATTCTAAATGAGGAAGTGAAATTTAGTGGTGGAGATGAGGTATCTTTAATTATTCCATTATCTTTTAATAATGGAGAAATGAGATATGTATTTACTACTGCTTTAGTCATACGCATCTGGGAGAGAGAATCGTTAAAAATTGCGTCTTTACAATTTACGAATACAGATGATTTGGACAGGCAACAAATCGTTCGTTTTTGCTTTGAAAGACAGTTGCTTATGCGAAAAAAAGGACTAAGTTAAAAGTCTGTATTTACAGGCTTTTTTTTTTCGTATTATTCTGTGATAAAATATAGGCAAATAGAGTGGAGGATAAAATGATGAAACAAATTCAAATAGCGATTGACGGTCCAGCAGCGGCGGGTAAAAGTACGATAGCGAAGCAGACGGCTGAATTATTAGGTTATACATATGTGGATACAGGAGCAATGTACCGAGCAATTACGTATAAAGCACTTCAACTTAACATAAATTTGCAAGATGGAAGCAAACTAACTGAGCTTCTAAAAGATACCTCTATTGAGCTTAAGCCATCTTCTAAAGGACAACTTGTGTTTTTAGATAACGTGGAAGTAACGGACCAAATACGTTCAAAAGAAGTCACTTCGAACGTATCAGTTGTAGCAGCACATGCTGATTTAAGAGAAGAAATGGTGAAAAGACAGATTGAGATGGGTAAATCTGGCGGAGTGGTAATGGATGGACGAGATATTGGAACACACGTCCTTACAAATGCTGAACTTAAAATATTTATGTCTGCAAGTGTTGAAGAAAGAGCAAACAGAAGATTTCTAGAAAACGAAAAAAGAGGAATTCATACAAGCTTAGAAGAATTAATTCATGATATAGCATTAAGAGATAAATTGGATAGCGAGAGAGAAGCATCTCCTCTCATCAAAGCAAAAGACGCTATTTTCATTGATACCACATCTCTTACGATTCATGAAGTTTCTAATAAGATTATGCAGTTGGCAAAAGAAAGGATGGTTTAATTGGAACTGTATTCCTTTGCGAAAACAATTGTTTTTGCAGCGTTAAAACCAATATATAGATTTGAAGTAATAGGGGCTGAAAATTTCCCAAAAGAGGGAGGGATTTTACTATGCTCAAACCATATAGAAAATTTAGATCCTCCTGTCGTTGGGATTAACGCACCACGACCTGTTAACTTCATGGCAAAGGAAGAGCTTTTTAGAATACCTGTATTAAAAAGTTTACTACCGGGCGTAAGAGCATTCCCAGTAAAAAGAGGAATGAGCGACCGTGATGCGCTTCGAAAAGCGTTAAAGCTTTTAAAAGAAGGAGAGGTTGTAGGTCTTTTTCCAGAAGGAACAAGAAGTAAGGATGGAAAGCTAGGAAAAGGTTTTAGTGGTGCTGGTTTTTTTGCCCTTAGAGGAAATGCAAACGTAGTGCCATGTGCAATTATTGGGCCATATAAACCTTTTAGACGTTTAAAAATAGTTTTTGGAGAAGTTATAGATATGGAGCCGTACAGAGAAAGAAGAGCTTCTGCAGATGAAGTTACAGAAGTTATTATGGAACACATCGGTAAAATACTAGACCAATATAAAACTAAATGATTTTAAATACTTTAATCTGTTCTTAACACATCTTTAATGGCTACAGTGTGGCGGACTCTCAATCATCCTACGGAGAGAGAAAATCAACTATTTTTATAAACTAGCATATATGTCACTAGCTTTTAATATTCTCTTGTTTTTATCCAGTTTTTTAGTTTGATAGCGAAGCAAAATGATTAAGTGGATGGGAATTTCTATTTCAAAAGTGCTTCTTTTTGTATTTCTGAGAAAGTTCGCATAAAATAGAGAAGAGACGTTGTGAAGGAGGAATATCATATGTCAGAAGAAATGAACTTAAACACGCAAGAGTTTAAAGAAGGAGATCTGGTTAAAGCGACGGTTGCACAAGTAGATGAGAAATCAATAATTGTATCAATTGAAGGTGCACCTTTCGATGGTATAGTTCCAATTAGCGAGCTTTCTAGCCTGCATATTGAAAAAGCATCCGACTCCGTTTCCATCGGCGATGAACTTGAACTCATGATTACTAAGGTAGAAGAATCTAACTACGTTCTTTCCAAACGAAAAGTCGATGCTGAAAAAGCATGGGAAACGTTAGAAAAACAGTTTCAATCTGGGGAAGTTATTGAAACAGAAGTTAAAGAGGTTGTTAAAGGCGGACTAGTTGTAGATTTGGGTGTCCGTGGATTCATACCTGCTTCTTTAATAGAAGATTATTTTGTAGAATCATTTGAAGATTATAAAGGGCGAGTTTTGACTTTTAAAATCGTTGAATTAGAAAAAGACAAAAACCGATTAATTCTTTCTCATAAAGCAGTAGTTGAGGATGAAAAATCAGTAAATAAAAACAAAACGTTAGATAACATTAAACCTGGGGACATTGTTCCAGGTACAGTCCAAAGACTAGCTTCTTTTGGTGCTTTTGTAGATATTGGAGGCGTGGATGGACTTGTTCATATTTCTCAAGTATCCCACGAGCACTTAGATAACATATCTGATGTGTTAAAAGAGGGACAAGAAGTTAAGGTAAAAGTATTGTCTATAGATCGAGATGCAGAAAGAATTTCTTTATCTATTAAAGATACGTTACCTGGACCATGGTCTGATCTGGAAGACAAGGCTACAAAAGGATCTGTTCTAACTGGGAAAGTTAGACGACTAGTATCTTACGGTGCCTTTGTTGAAGTTTTCCCTGGGGTTGAAGGCTTAGTTCACATATCTCAAATTGCTCATCAGCATATCGGGACTCCTCAGGAAGTACTGAAAGAAGGTCAAGAGGTAGAGGTAAAAGTTTTAGATGTAAACAGTAAAGAAAAACGTTTATCTCTAAGTATTAAAGAGCTAGTGAAGAACGAAGATGAGTTCAATTTAGCTGATTATCAAATGCCTGAAGAATCCAAAGGTTTTTCTATTAGCGATGTTCTAGGCGATCGTTTAAAAGACTTTACTAACAAATAATAATAGCTAATTTCGTCATAATCTTAACTTATTCAAGCAGGTGACTTCAATAAAGTCGCCTGCTTTTATTGTTTTGTTGTATAATACAGTTTAGACGAAGTTTGGAAGGATGTAATATTAATGACAAAACCAGTAGTAGCAATTGTTGGTAGACCTAATGTAGGTAAATCGACTATATTTAATCGAATTGTAGGAGAACGTGTATCCATTGTGGAAGATATCCCAGGTGTAACGCGTGATCGTATATATAGCTCAGCAGATTGGCTTACACATGAATTCAACATCATTGATACAGGTGGAATTGAATTGAGCGACGAGCCATTTCTAGAGCAAATCAAACAACAGGCTGAAATCGCTATGGATGAGGCAGATGTAATCATCTTCCTAACAAATGGTCGTGAGGGTGTGACAGCAGCAGATGAATACGTTGCTAAAATACTTTATAAAACAAAGAAGCCGGTTGTATTGGCGGTCAATAAAATTGATAATCCAGATATGCGCGAAATGATTTTCGACTTTTATGCCCTAGGATTAGGCGAACCATACCCTATTTCAGGTTCACATGGTCTAGGTCTAGGAGATTTGCTCGATGAAGTCGCTAAAAACTTCCCAGATATGGATGAACAGGAATACGGTGAAGAGGTTATTAAGTTTTCTCTTATCGGACGTCCAAATGTAGGGAAATCATCTTTAATCAATGCATTCTTAGGGCACGAGCGAGTCATCGTAAGTGAAATTGCGGGAACTACAAGAGATGCTATCGATACAGAGTACTCATTCGATGATCAAGATTATGTAATGATTGATACTGCTGGTATGCGTAAAAAGGGTAAAGTGTATGAGACAACTGAAAAGTATTCTGTACTTCGTGCATTAAAGGCAATTGAACGCTCAGACGTTGTTTTAGTTGTTCTAAATGCAGAAGAAGGCATTCAAGAGCAGGATAAGAAAATCGCTGGTTACGCTCATGAAGGCGGTAAAGCAGTTATTATTGTGATGAATAAATGGGATGCCATTGAAAAAAATGATAAGACGATGAGTGAAATGACTAAAAAGATTCGTGAGCATTTCCAATTTTTAGATTATGCACCAATCGTATTTGTATCAGCAAAAACAAAACAACGTGTAAATTCTTTATTCCCAGTTATCAATCAAGTAAGTGAAAACCATGCAATGCGCGTTACATCTTCCGTTCTAAACGAGGTAGTAGAAGATGCAGTAGCAAGAAACCCTGCTCCAACAGATAAAGGGAAAAGATTGCGTATTTACTATGCTACTCAAGTGGCCATTAAACCGCCTACTTTTGTTGTATTTGTTAATGAACCGGAATTAATGCACTTCTCTTATGAGAGATTTTTAGAAAATCGCATTCGTGAATCATTCGATTTTGAAGGCACGCCTATAAGAATTATTACTCGTGCTAGAACATAATTAGCAAAGGGGGCTTAAAGATGACAAATGTAACCGTTCTTGGAGCAGGTAGTTGGGGAACAGCTTTAGCGATGGTTCTTGCGCATAATTCTCATGATTGCCTTCTCTGGTCACACAGAGAAACTCAAACCGAGGAAATAAACCAGAATCATACCAATAAAAAATACTTGCCGGATACGATACTGCCTGAAAATCTTAAAGCTACAAGCGATTTAACTCAAGCAATAGAGCATGCATCTATTATTGTTTTAGCAGTACCTACAAAGGCAATTAGAGAAGTTTGTCAGGATATTGTAAAGCTGATGGAAAACAAAAAGCTTTTAGTGCATGTTTCGAAAGGA
This sequence comes from Psychrobacillus sp. FSL K6-4046, assembly GCF_038624605.1. Classification (NCBI taxonomy): domain Bacteria; kingdom Bacillati; phylum Bacillota; class Bacilli; order Caryophanales; family Bacillaceae; genus Psychrobacillus; species Psychrobacillus sp. FSL K6-4046. The sequence goes on along the minus strand of NZ_CP152020.1, from coordinate 2,195,335 downwards.
ATCGAACCTGATTCCTTAAAGCGAATATCAGAGATGATTGCTGAGGAAGTTCCTGAATCTATGGTAGAGGGTATTGTAGTATTATCTGGCCCTAGCCACGCCGAGGAAGTAGTTTTACAGCATCCAACTACGATTACGGTGGCTAGTGATAATATGATGGCTGCAGAAAAAGTACAAGATCTATTTATGAATAATTACTTCCGTGTCTATACTAATGATGATGTCATTGGAGTAGAAATAGGGGCTGCCTTAAAAAATGTCATCGCATTGGCCGCTGGTATTGTAGATGGGCTTGGTTATGGTGATAATGCTAAAGCTGCACTTATAACTAGAGGTTTAGCTGAAATCTCAAGACTTGGTATAAGTCTAGGTGCCAAGCCGTACACTTTCTCTGGTCTGACAGGAATGGGTGATTTAATAGCAACGTGTACAAGTGTACATTCCCGTAACTGGAGAGCCGGTAACCTACTCGGTAAAGGCTCTAGCTTAGATGAGGTGCTAGAAGAAGTAGGTATGATAGTGGAAGGCGTTAGGACGACAAAAGCAGCGTTTCAGCTTGCACAGAAGCAATCTATTGATATGCCTATTACCGCTGCATTACATTCTGTTCTGTTTGAGCAGGTACATCCAAAACAAGCAGTTGATTCCCTAATGCATCGTACAAAGAAGAATGAACTGGAAGATTATAAGACGTTTTAAAAATTGTCATAAAAAAGAGTTGTATAAAAAAGCAACTCTTTTTTCATGTGATATACTATTTTCATGAAAGGTGGGGGAACAGTTGCTATTAGTCTCTTCAATGGACAAAATGTGGATATCCTTTGGTTCTATGGGATGCATGTTTATGGCCATGTTACTTATGTTTTTTGTAAAAACAAAAATCCAAAACAGATTCATAAAGTTTATATTTGGTCTGGTTGCATACATATTGCTTTTCATTGGTTTTATCACAATGGTTTATATCATTTTCAATCCAACAAAAGCCTAGTAAGGAGATTCGAATGAAAAAACTATTACTAACTGCTATTTCTATAACAACACTCGTCTTAGGTGGTTGTGGTTTTAAAGGCGGCTATGAGCCAGAAAACCTATTACCTTATGAAGATCAGCTTAATTCCGTACAGACTGCAGTTGAAAGCTTCCAAGAAGCCTCAGGTGGCTTGCTGCCTATCAAAACACGTGAGCAAGAAACAGATCAATATATAAAATATCCGATAGATTTTAAGAAAATTGTTCCGAACTATCTTGGGAAAGCTCCTGCTAACTCGTATGAAACAGGTGGGATTTATCAATATGTCTTAATGGACGTAGAGGAAAACCCAACTGTAAAGTTGGTAGACTTACGAATTGCAGATACTTTGCGAGATATTAACTATCGCAAAGGGATAAACGGCTATGGTCCTATCGCTGAGACGATTGTAGAAGGTGTTTATAAGCTAGATTTTAAAAAGATGGGTTATAAAGACGAAATTACCGTTCAAAGCCCTTATTCAGACACTCTGCTTCCTCTAGTAGCGACGGGCGATGGAAAAGTATATGTGGACTATTCTATTGAGCTTTATCGTTTGCTTCAAGAGACAGAGGTTGACGTCAAGCCAGGTGATGATATTCGTTTTTTAATAACGGATAACTTTGCGATCGTCCCTGCGTATTCATTGCCTTATACGGTTGATGAAAATAACGAACCTATTTTTATGATAAACAAATAACTTATAAGAAACGTTTCATGCTCTATGCATGAAACGTTTTTTTCGTGCATATATTAAATTGCGAAGAAAGGAGAATACCGATGTCTAGCAAACTGTATGAACAAATAGCAGAAAGAACAAATGGTGATGTGTACCTTGGTGTAGTAGGTCCAGTTAGGGTAGGTAAATCTACGTTTGTAAAAAGAGTAATGGAGCTAGTTGTATTACCGAATATTGTTGACGAATCAGAAAGATTAAGAGCACAAGACGAACTTCCACAAAGCTCTCCTGGAAACGTCATTATGACAGCAGAACCTAAATTTGTTCCTGCTCATGGTACGAATGTATACTTGGGTGACGAGCAGCTTCGATTACAAATTAGATTAGTAGATTGCGTAGGGTACATGATTGATGGCATTAAAACCCATTCTGGAGAAGAAGGGCAGAAGCTGGTCCATACTCCTTGGCATACGGAAGCAATTCCGTTTGAGGAAGCTGCAAGAATTGGAACTGATAAGGTTATTCGGGATCATTCTACTATTGGCATTGTGATTACAACGGATGGTTCTGTCAATAATATTCCTAGGGTAGCAGCAGAAAAAGCAGAAGATGAAATTATAGGTCAGTTAAAGGAAATTGGAAAGCCATTTGTTATTGTCGTTAACAGCAAAACGCCAGGTCATTTAGAAACTCTTCATTTGTGCGAAGAACTTCAAAAAACTCATGAAGTACCTGTAATTCCGGTTGCTGTGGATAGAATGACAGCAGAGGAAATTCAGTACATACTACAACAGGCGCTATATGAATTTCCGATAACGGACATTGAATTGATGAAGCCTGATTGGACAGATGTACTTGAGCCAGATCATTTTGTTAACAATCAAATTACTACTTCCTTACAAGAATGGCTGCAAATTGTCTCCAAAATGAGAGACGTGAAGGAGCTTGCAGAAAAATTTAAGGAAGTCCCATTTATCAAGTCTGCAGAGGTTATAGAGGCAGATCCTGGTAGAGGGTCTGCTTGTATTCAAATAGATTTAAAACCTGAAGTATTTCAAGAGGTTTGTGATGAATGGCTTGATGAGCCAATTACTTCTAAAAAAGACTGGTTATTGTTTGTTAAGGAAGCGTCTACAGCTAAAAAGACATATCATCGGTTTGCGGATGCGCTAGAAGCAGCAAATACGACAGGATATGGTGTGTCACTTCCATCCATTCAGGATTTCCAACCTACTGCACCAGAAATTATTAAACAAAATAATTTCTTTGGAGTCAGCTTAAAAGCTAAGGCTTCTTCGCTTCATATCATTCGAGTGGATATGGAAGCAGAATTTGCTCCGCTTTTAGGGTCAGAATTCCACAGTCAGCAGCTTTTAAAAGACTTAAAGCATGGATTCTTACATGATAGAGATGCACTTTGGTCAACGCAGGTTTTTGGAACGTCTCTGTTAGAGGTTATGAAGGAAAGTATACGGTATAAAACGGAAAGTGTAAGTCAGGTTGCTAAGAAAAGAATGCGCCAAACAATTGAAAGAATGGTAAATGAGGGAGACCGTGGAATGGTTACCTTTATTCTATAAAATACGGATTTGGACTTTTTGTGCCTATGCAAAAAGTCCTTTTCTTTGTTTTTTTTACGTTCTTTTTAAGGAAAGTTGCCTAAACACGGATAAATAGTGTTGCGAAGGCATTTCTGTTGTGATACTCTTTTTACAGGATTGATGCTTATCTTCCTTTGAGAGGAGGTGAATAGTATGAATAAAACAGAATTAGTGAACTCTGTTGCAGAGGCTGCAGAATTATCGAAAAAAGACGCAACTAAAGCAGTTGAGGCTGTATTTGAATCAATTCAAACTGCTCTTGCAGATGGTGAAAAAGTTCAATTGATCGGTTTTGGTAACTTTGAGGTTCGTGAACGTGCTGCACGTAAAGGACGTAATCCACAAACAGGTAAAGAAATCGATATCGCTGCTAGCAAGGTGCCTGCTTTCAAACCAGGTAAAGCACTTAAAGATGCTGTAAAATAATGGTGTCGTAGTACATAGAACGGTTACTGTGAAGCTTGCTTCATAGTAGCCGTTCTTTTCAATTTATTATATAATAAAAATTTGTTGCCTGAAGTGAAATTAATTTCCTATATTCATTTCATATGCTAAGATACATACGACATATTATGCAGTTTTTTCTGGGGGGTCAGCAGATGACGAAGGTCGATCTGAAAAAAATAGAAAATGCAGTAACAATGATTTTAGAAGCGGTAGGAGAAGATCCTAATCGAGAAGGGTTATTGGATACTCCAAAAAGAGTTTCTAAAATGTATGCTGAGATGTTTGAAGGACTACACCAAGATCCAAAAGAACATTTCAAGACAGTTTTTCATGAAGAGCATGAGGAATTAGTTTTAGTAAAAGATATACCTTTTTTCTCCATGTGCGAACATCACCTTGTTCCTTTTTACGGTAAGGCACATGTTGCATACATACCTAGAGATGGCGTTGTAACCGGCCTAAGTAAACTCGCTAGAGCCGTGGAAGTTACAGCAAGAAAGCCACAGCTTCAAGAAAGAATCACTTCCACGATTGCTAATGATATTATGGAAATGATTAACCCTCATGGAGTCTATGTCGTGATAGAGGCAGAGCATATGTGCATGACCATGCGCGGGATTAAAAAGCCTGGTGCCAAGACCGTTACTTCTGTAGCAAGAGGTATCTATGAAACAGACGATATAAAGCGCTCAGAGGTTTTATCATTTATCCAAATGAAATAACTCCTTTTGAGGTTCGATGAGAATATGGTATGATGAATTTAGATTATGAACAAAGGAGACTATTGTAATGTCTAGTTCAGATTTTATCGTTATAAAGGCAGAGGAAGACGGAGTACAAGTGATCGGTTTAACCCGAGGTACGGATACAAAATTCCATCATTCTGAAAAGCTTGATACAGGTGAAGTGATGATTGCTCAATTTACAGAGCATACATCTGCTATGAAGATAAGAGGCAAAGCTTCCATTCATACAGACAACGGTATTATTAAAAGTGAATCTAAGAAATAAATAATTTAAAAGGCCAATAATCGCGAGTTAAATTATATATGTCGTGACAGACTAATGCTAACTGCGATTGGGAAATGGAGTAAAGTGTATGAATGAATCTTTGATAAAACATCATTTAGAAAAATACAAAAGAGATATTCTCATGCAAATACAACATAATACTCTGTTAAAATATGCAGGAATGCCTGTTATCGACGAAGAACGTTTGTTCTTTACGCTTTTACCCATGCTAAATGGAGAACAGTGGGATGACTCAAATAATCAAGCGACCATTGCTGTCTCATTGATTTTTGCAGCTCTTGCAGCTCACGATTTAGTCAAGGAGCAAAATGCGACCACCAAAGAGCAACAATTACAAGTATTGGCGGGAGATTATTACAGTGGAAAATATTATCAGCTGCTGGCGAAGGGAAAGCAGCTAGAGCTGATTCAAATTTTTTCTGCTGGAGTCTCATCTATCACAGAGCACAAAACAAAATTTTATGACCACCTAGCTTATCCTTTCGAAGACCTTATTCAGTCTATACAGCTGATAGAAAGTAAGCCAATCGAGCAATTCATGGAATACTTTTCGTATCATGAATATATCTTTATCATGAAGGAAGCATTACTCCTTATAGCCTTAAGAAGAGAGTTACATGCCTTTGAAAACAGGGAAGAAACATTCTATATCCGAAATTCCTTCCTGTTGCAGACAAAGATCGATTTGCTTCGTGAGGAAATAGAAACGGTAGAAAATAATTTGGTGCGGGAAGTGCGATACTCCACTATATTAAAAGAAAACGTAAAGCATGCTATTTTAGAGCGAGTAACCGAACAAGCTATAAAGAGCAGTTGAGAGAAGGTTTAACAGATGGGAAAAACAAAAGAACAACATGTCCACGAGGTTTTTGAGAAGATTTCCACGAACTATGATTCTATGAATTCTGTCATAAGCTTTCAGCAACATAAAAGCTGGCGGGGCGACACGATGAAAGCTATGCAGGTCAAAGAAGGAAGCAGTGCATTAGACGTTTGTTGTGGCACGGCTGACTGGACGATCGCTTTAGCAAAGGCTGCTGGTCCTACTGGTACAGTTAAAGGATTAGACTTCAGTCAAAATATGTTAAATGTAGGAAAAGAAAAAGTGAAAGATATACCACAAATTGAATTGATTCATGGTAATGCAATGGAGCTGCCTTTTGAGGATAATACATTCGACTATGTAACAATTGGATTTGGCTTGCGAAATGTTCCCGACTATAAACAAGTGCTACAGGAGATGAACCGAGTAGCTAAACCGGGTGGCATGATTGTTTGTTTAGAAACCTCTCAGCCAGATTCCAAGCTCTTTAATGCAGGATTCCGCTTTTACTTTAGATACATTATGCCAGTTTTCGGAAAGCTTTTTGCTAAGAGTTATAAAGAATATTCTTGGTTACAAGAGTCCGCAAAAGAATTTCCAAATAGAGCTGAGCTAACTCAGTTATTTGAAACAGTAGGAATGGTTAACGTGAGTAGTAAACCATACAGTGGTGGTGCAGCTGCCCGACATATTGGCTATAAGAAAGATTTTTAAGTAGGGGAAGGTTTGTTTCTGTGGATAAGATGAGATTAAAAATGCTTTATTCCGATCTAAAATCGGATTTAGAAGTCATTGAAAATGAATTAGCAGCAGCTGTGAATTCTTCCTCCCACTTATTGAATGAGGCCTCGCTTCATTTGTTGCTCGCAGGGGGAAAAAGAATCCGCCCTGTATTTGTACTGCTTTCAGCTAAATTTGGCGACTATTCTATAGAGTCTATTAAGCAGGTTGCTGTTTCTGTCGAGTTGATACACATGGCTTCCTTGGTCCATGATGACGTGATTGACGATGCTGAAACTAGAAGAGGCCGAGAAACTGTTAAGTCTCAATGGAACAATCGAGTAGCTATGTATACAGGTGACTTTCTTTTCGCTAAGGCTATTGAATACATAACAGCAGTAAAAAATACATATGCTCATGAGGTTCTCTCTAATACGATGGTCGAGCTTTGTATTGGGGAGATAATACAAATTGAGGACAAGGGATTTGTTGATCAGACGGTCCGGGACTATTTAAGAAGAATTAAAAGAAAGACAGCAATCCTCATCTCAGCCAGCTGTGAACTGGGTGCAATTTCTTCAGGTGCCGATGAAAAGACTATTAAGCATCTTAAGAGATTTGGTTACTATGTAGGAATGTCTTTCCAGATTATCGATGATATCCTCGATTTCACTTCCACTGAGGAGGAGTTAGGTAAACCAGCTGGAGGAGACTTACTTCAAGGTAATATTACTTTACCAGTGATATACTCAAAAAATGATCCAGCTATCTATCCGTTATTGAAAAGGGTTTTCGATGGTGATATCGAAGAGAAAGATATGGAATTGCTGCTTAAAGAGATTCGACAATCGGAAGGTATTAAACGAGCAAAACAAGTAAGTAATATGTATTTGCAAAAGGCTTTACATGAGGTGAAACAGCTTCCGTCAAATTCTGCAAAGAAATCCTTGCAAAATGTCGCATTATTTATGAGTAAACGTAACTTTTAATTGAAATTAACTGGCTGTAATGATAGTATTTTTAACGGTGGAGAAATAAAATCCATTTTATATTTGAAGGAGTGTTCATAATGGAAAAAACATTTTTAATGGTAAAACCTGACGGCGTACAACGTAACCTAATCGGTGAAATCGTTAGTCGTTTCGAGAAAAAAGGATTCCAATTAGTTGGAGCAAAATTAATGCAAATTCCTACTGAATTAGCAGAACAACATTATGGTGAGCACAAAGAGCGTCCGTTCTTCGGAGAACTTGTAGAATTCATCACTTCTGGACCAGTTTTTGCAATGGTTTGGGAAGGGGAAAATGTTATCTCTACAGCTCGTTTAATGATGGGTGCTACTAACCCTAAAGAGTCTGCTCCAGGAACAATTCGTGGAGATTTCGCAGTAACTGTTGGTAAAAACATTATCCACGGTTCGGATTCATCTGAAAGCGCTGAACGTGAAATTGGCTTATTCTTCAAACAAGAAGAATTAGTTTCTTACGCTAAAGATGCTAACAACTGGATTAACTAATTAAAAAAACAAAGCTATTCTCTGCTAAGGAGATGGCTTAGACTGTAGATAAACTTAATTTAAGTTTATCTACAGTCTTTTTTTTAGGCTAAATTAACTCATTGGAGAATGATAGGGGTAGATTTAACAATTTACAAAAAAGGAGCTAGAAAATGCAACTTCTAGCTCCTTGTAGTTTTATTTAAAATCCCCTCTCTTTTAAATAACGGACAGCTTTAATTCAAATAATTAAATACTTCATTAAAGTAAAGACCTCTTATTTGTTAAGGAAGCTTAGTACAGGAGGGAAGAGTAACAGAATAATGGCAGTTAAAATCAGTATGATATAAATCAATTTCGGTAGTTTTTCTCCATCTTTTCCTCTATTCCTGCTATTAAATAGTAACTTACCTCTAGTAAACACCAGAAGTAGAATAAGAATAGAGACATAAGGTGTCCAACCATACTTTTCAATATCAATGTTCATCTCTTCATAGATACCACCCCAAAAAATTACCCAATTCAAACTAATGAAAAGGAGTATTACAAAAATTAGGGTTGAATTTAAAAGGCTTTTCATTGAATTCTCCTAACTAATATCTATTTTTTCATTTTTATCCTTTATTTCAAAAAGCTGATTCATTATTTTAAGTTTAGCATTTCACAACAAAAAACACTCCAAGAAAATTCACTCCTCTTATGAAAGAACTCGATTTTCCAGAGAGGTTTTTATGTTTTATAGCGTATGGATAGACATTTTTTAATATTTGTTCTCTGATAAAGCGTTTACTTCCTGCAGCAGGTTGTCTGTGCCTATAGTCCTCATGCGGTTATTCCTTAGGTGACTCACGCTTTGCTTTGGATTATTTGTAATACATATATAAAGTATATGCGTAAATGTTCACATTTCTCTGTTTTTTTGCTGTATTCGAAATGACTATATTGCGATATACTTTATAGATAGGCTGGTGGAAGGGAACGATATTATTTGCAAGATTACATAAAGTTTGTAGAGTCTATTAAAAAGAAAACTGGCATCGATTTAGCTCTGTATAAAGAAGCTCAAATGAAACGACGCCTGACATCTTTATATGAAAAGAAGGGATATAAAAATTTTGTTTCTTTCTTTGAGGCGATTGACACGGACCGAGATCTTCTAAATGAATTCCTCGACCGAATGACAATCAATGTGTCTGAGTTTTATCGAAATAGCAAGAGGTGGGAAGTATTACAACAAAAAATTTTTCCAAAGCTACTAGCTGATAACAAGAGGCTTAAAATATGGAGTGCAGCATGTTCTACAGGTGAAGAACCATATACTACAGCAATGGTATTGTCTAATCATCTACCGATTAGCCAAATTTCTATTCTAGCAACGGATATTGACGAAAATGCTATTCAAAGAGCAAAGGTAGGAATCTATCCGGAACGATCGTTAGCAGAGGTTCCCTTAGATATGAAAAATAAATATTTTGAGAAGCAAGCGCCTTTTTATAAAATTGACGACACCATTAAAAGAACTGTTTCTTTTAAAAAGCATAATCTTTTATTGGATACATACGAGAGAAATCTCGATTTAATCATTTGCCGTAACGTAATGATTTATTTTACAGAAGAAGCTAAGGATCAGATTTATCAAAACTTTAGCAAGTCGCTACGTCCTGGCGGAATCCTTTTTGTTGGAAGCACAGAACAAATTTTTAATCCTACCAAGTACGATTTTGTAACAGAGGATACGTTTTTCTACCGGAAAATGTAGAACGAATTTGATTGGTAAGTGATTTTAATTTGTCGATTTTTAATGAGGAACTGTCCGCTAAAAAACGGACAGTTTTTCTTCTATACTCTAAGTAAATATGATATAGTTGAAAACAAATACTTTAGCGAGTTGAAGGGGGAAAGCGTTATGCGTTATTTAACAGCAGGTGAATCACATGGTCCACAGCTTACTGCAATCATTGAAGGGTTACCAGCACAATTAGATATCACAAGTGAAAAGATAAATAAAGAACTAAAAAGACGTCAAGGTGGACATGGTCGAGGAAGACGCATGCAAATAGAAAAAGACACAGTAGCAATTACAGCGGGAGTGCGACATGGTAAATCATTAGGATCTCCAGTTTGTCTAGTAGTAAATAATGATGATTGGAAACATTGGACTCATATTATGGGAATAGAGCCACTAGATGAGGACATGAATCCAGATGAAATAAAAAGAAAGATAACACGACCTCGTCCAGGACATGCCGATCTCGTTGGAGGTATGAAATATGGACATCGTGACCTACGAAACGTATTGGAGCGATCCTCTGCGAGGGAAACTACGGTCCGAGTGGCTGTGGGAGCTGTTGCAAAGCAACTATTAAACGAACTAGGCATTTCTATCGTTGCTCATGTAACGAAAATAGGTGGCATTGAAGCTAACCTGAATTTAGCTGAAGGTATGACAATAGATGATATACGTGAAAAAGTGGAGAACGACCCTGTCTACTGTTTAGATTCTGAAGCGTCATTGAAAATGGTAGAAGCTATTGACCAAGCTAAAAAAGCTGGTGACACGATAGGCGGAGTGGTAGAGGTCATCATTACGGGAATGCCTGCCGGTGTGGGAAGCTACGTTCACTATGACCGTAAGCTAGACGGAAAGCTTGCAATGGCAATGCTTAGCATCAATGCATTTAAGGGTGTTGAGGTTGGCTTAGGGTTTGAAATGGCTAACTTATTTGGCAGCCAAGTGCATGACCAAATTTCTTGGAATGAAGAAGATGGTTACATTCGAGATACGAATAGGCTCGGTGGTATCGAAGGTGGTATGTCTACTGGTATGCCGATTGTAATTAGAGGGGTTATGAAGCCTATCCCAACCTTATATAAACCTTTACAAAGTGTAGATATTGATACCAAAGAACCTTTTAAAGCTAGTATTGAACGTTCCGATAGCTGTGCAGTACCCGCAGCATCTGTTGTGGCAGAAAATGTTATTGCATGGGAGATAGCTTCTGCAATATTAGATACGTTTAAAGCAGATCAAATGGAAGTACTGAAATCAGATATTCAGAAACATAGAGCGTATACAAAGGGGTTTTAAGCCATGATTATCCCAGTAAAAACGAATGCATCTAATTATGAGGTTCATTTAGGTGAGAACATTTTGGAGGATTTCTCTAAAAGAAACAAAAAGACACTCGAAAATTATGATCAGTTAATCATGATTAGTGATGAAAATGTATGGAATCTGCATGAAAGTTATGTAAGAAAAAACTTTACTGCGCCATTTAACCTGTTCCTTGTTCCATCTGGTGAGTCATGTAAAACATTTGAATCCTATTTTAATGTACAATCCTTTCTATTACAGAACGGTGCATCCCGAAATTCAGCTATATTTGCCTTAGGGGGAGGGGCTGTAGGCGATTTGACCGGATTTGTTGCGGCTACGTTTATGAGGGGAATAGACTTTTATCAAATACCAACTACTATTTTAGCTCATGATAGCTCGGTTGGTGGTAAAACCGCTATTAATCACCCTCTAGGAAAGAACATGATAGGGGCTTTCTATCAGCCACAGGAAGTTATTTATGATGTTCATTTTTTGAAATCTCTACCTCTTTCAGAAGTTAAATCGGGAATGGCTGAAGTGATTAAGCATTCCCTCATTAGCGACAGTGAGTGGGTTGAAGAATTTTTCCAAATCACTTCATTAAGCAATTTGGAAAAAGACCAATTATTACAGTGGATAAATAAAGGCATCCGTGTGAAAGCAAAAATTGTGGAAATGGATGAAAAAGAAAGCAACTTTCGCAAATATTTAAATTTTGGACATACATATGGTCACGCAGTTGAAGCTGCAATTGGGTATGGAAAGATCTCTCATGGAGAAGCTGTCATGATTGGCATGATTCCTGCTCTATTGCTTAGTGAGAAGTATGGGCAACTCCCTAAAGGCTTTGCTAAAAGGTTTTATTCATTAGCTAATAGGTTGGAATATAATTTTGAGCAGATTTTAGATTGTCCGTTTGAGCAATTGGCAGCCTACATGCAAAAAGATAAAAAAACTATAAATAAGCAATTGCATTTTGCATTGCTTGAAACTATAGGCAAGCCATTTATACAGGTAGTACCGGTAGATGCAGTAAGACTGTGTGATGAAGAATTACGACAATGGATTAGGGAGGGGAAATAAGTGATAAGAGGCATTAGAGGAGCAACAACAGTCAATGCAGATTCTAATGAAGAGGTTCTTCAGGAAACGTCCCGTCTTGCTTTAGAAATGGCGAAGGCAAACGATATTGAACCAGAGTCGATTGCTTCTGTCATTATAAGTACTACATCGGATATTACATCTGCATTTCCAGCAAGAGCAGTTCGAGAAATAAGTGGGTGGGCATACGTCCCTGTTATGTGTACGCACGAAATGAATGTTCCAGGTGCGCTTGAGAAATGTATACGGCTAATGATACACGTTAACACCGTTAAATCACAAAAGGAAATACAGCACATATATTTAAACAAGGCAGTTCAATTGAGACCAGATTTATTAAAAAGATCATAATAGAATTGGGGTAAATAGGATGAAATTTAAAAAACAAATTGCTGGATTGCAAGCATACCAACCTGGAAAAACAATGGATGAAGTGAAGAAGGCATTTAATCTAGAAACAGTTACAAAGCTAGCCTCTAATGAAAATCCATATGGTGCTTCACCAAAAGTAAAGGAATTTCTCACAAATGCTTCTATAGATTTTGCTTTATACCCAGATGGATATGCTTCTAGACTTCGTACAGCAGTTGCTAATCATTTGAATGTTTCGGAGAAGCAGTTGTTATTTGGTAATGGCTCAGATGAGAATATTTTAATTGTTTCTAGAGCTATGCTTGAGCCTGGCTTAAATACTATTATGGCAGATTTAACTTTTGGTCAATACAAACACAATGCTATAGTTGAAGGCGCTGAAACTAGAACTGTTCCATTGACTGTGGATGGAGAACATGATTTAGAGCAGATGCTAGCAGCTATCGATGAAAATACAGCTATTGTATGGATTTGTAATCCGAATAATCCTACAGGGACATTAACTCCAAGTGATAAAATTAAGGCATTTGTGGAGCAAGCCCCAAGAGACGTGTTAATCGTCTTAGATGAGGCATACACCGAATATATTACGGACCCCAACTATGAAGATTCTATTTCGTTAATAGAAAATCATCCGAATGTCTTAGTAATGCGTACTTTCTCTAAAGCGTATGGGCTAGCTAGCTTCCGCGTTGGTTATGCTGTTGGATCCGAGGAAGTAATTAGCCAGTTAGAGCCGACAAGAGAGCCATTCAACAATACAGTTATATCACAGGAAGCAGCCATTCTTGGATTGAGCGATCAGCAATTTATTGCAGAATGTAAGAAGAAAAACAACGATGGAAAGTCTCAGTTTGAAGCATATTGTAATGAGCGTAATCTTCATTTTTATCCATCTCAAACAAACTTCATCATGATGGAAGTCAAAGCAGACAGCGACGAAGTTTTTCAAGGGCTCATGCAACGTGGATATATCGTTCGCAGTGGTAATGCTTTAGGTAAACCAGGATACCTGCGTATTACAATTGGGACGAAGGAACAAAACGAGGGGCTACTTCAAAAACTTGATGAAGTGTTGACTGAGTTAGGAGTAGTTTAAATGAATAAGAACATCCTGATAATAGGGCTTGGTCTTATTGGGGGCTCTCTTGCACTTGGGTTAAAGAGGAGAGACGATTTAACAATTGTAGGCTATGATTCTAATGCCAAATCTCTTGAAACCGCGAAAAAGCTAGGGGTTATAGATGAGATTGCTTCTAATATGGAGGAAGCTGCGAAGCATGCGGATATCATTATATTCGCTACTCCAGTAAGCATCACGATAGAGCTTATGAAACTCCTTCCAGACTGGGAACTAAAAAACAATGTGATTATAACCGACACAGGCAGCACCAAAAATGAAATAATGAATGCCGCTCTAAACTTGAAGCACCATGGAATCACTTTTATCGGAGGACACCCGATGGCTGGCTCCCACAAGAGTGGAGTAGGAGCGGCACGGGCCTACTTGTTTGAGAACGCTTATTATTTGTTAACTCCCTTTGTTGATGAACCAATAGAGAACGTTAATAGATTAAAAGAGTTATTACTAGTAACGAAGGCGAAGATAATCGAGATAAGTGCACATGAGCACGATCATATGACTGCTACTGTAAGTCACTTTCCTCATTTAATTGCAGCCTCTTTAGTTCATCAATTATCGGCAGAGAATAAGAGCTATCCTTTTACGAGACAGCTCGCAGCTGGAGGATTTCGCGATATCACAAGAATTGCCTCTTCCAATCCCGTCATGTGGCGAGATATAACGATGCAAAATCGTGAAGAAATCAGTAAGCAGCTTCAGCAATGGACCGAGGAAATGCTTCGTTTAAAGCATCTAATAGATGGGGCCGATGAAACAGAAATTGAAGCTTATTTTGCTCAGGCTAAACAAGTCCGAGACGAACTCCCAGTAGCGCAAGGTGCTTTATATACAGTGTATGACCTGTATGTGGATATCCCTGACTATGCGGGGGTTATCGCCGAAGTTATTGGTTATTTAGCGAAAGAGCATATAAGCATTACAAACTTGCGCATTGTCGAAACTAGAGAAGATGTGTTTGGTATTTTGGTTATTAGTTTTCAAACAATGGAGGACCGAGCACAGGCAGTTCGATGTATTGCTGCACATACATCATTTGAGACTTATATTGCGTAGGGAGGAATTAACTATGACAGTTAAACTTTTAAACTTTGGTAAGCCTTCCTTACAAGGAAGCATTAAAATACCAGGAGATAAATCAGTCTCCCACCGTTCGATTATGTTTGGGGCTATTGCGGAAGGAACAACAACGGTAGAGGGGTTTCTACAAAGTGACGATTGCCTAAGTACGATTGATTGTTTCGGCAAGCTTGGTGTAGATATTAAGGTAGACGGTGAGCATGTGCAAATCGATAGCCAGGGGATTTCTACTTGGAAGGAACCTGATGAAATTTTATATACAGGGAATTCAGGTACAACGACTCGTCTAATGCTTGGGATTCTAGCAGGCTCTAGTATTTCTTCTGTGTTAATAGGCGACGAGTCTATTCAAAAACGACCAATGAAGCGAGTCACAGAGCCGCTCAAGCAAATGGGGGCCAAGCTAATAGGTCGAGCGAATGGACAATACACCCCTATTGCCGTAGAGGGGACAACCCTAAAAGCGATTCATTATAAAATGCCTGTAGCCAGTGCTCAAGTGAAATCTGCTATATTGCTAGCTGCTCTAAATTCAGAAGGAGAGACTGTTGTAGAAGAGCTAGAAACCACTCGAGATCATACAGAAAAGATGCTCAAGCATTTCGGAGCAGAAATTTCAGTAAAAGACAATGTAATTAGCCTTCAGGGTGGACAAAAGCTAACAGGAGCACACGTTGTAGTCCCTGGTGATATTTCTTCTGCAGCATTTTTCTTAGTTGCTGGGGCTATCGCTTTAGATAGTAAGCTTGTGCTAACTAATGTTGGGTTGAACGAAACCCGTACAGGAATTATAGATGTGCTAAAAGCAATGGGTGCCACATTAACTATTGAGACACAAAATAATGCAAGTCACGAGCCAATCGGTACGTTGACGATAGAAACTTCTAATTTAGTAGGAACTGAAATTGGCGGAGATCTCATTCCAAGGTTAATAGATGAGATACCAGTAATAGCACTTCTTGCCACACAAGCTAAAGGTAAAACAATTATTAAAAACGCGGAGGAGTTAAAGGTAAAAGAAACTAATCGTATTGATGCCGTGGTCAATGAACTGAGAAAGCTTGGAGCGAATATTAATCCAACAGAAGATGGAATGGTCATTGAGGGGCCAACTCCATTGCATGGTGGCGAACTTTCTACATACGGAGATCATCGTATTGGAATGATGGCAGCTATTGCTGCGTTAGTAACCGATGGTATAGTTTCAATTGATAATCAGGAATGTATAGCCGTTTCCTATCCAAATTTCTTTGAACACTTAGAAAATGTCATAAAATAAATAAATTTCCCATACTCTCCTGATCAAGGAGAGTCTTTTTCTTGTTCAACCTTCAAAGTTCTTGTACGATTAAATAGTAGAGAAGGAATGGTGATGTTATGGAAAAAATGATTCCCTTTATCCGAGTTATGGAGGATGGAGATATAGAAAAGCTTGATGGCATGGTAGATGCTTTCTTACTAGAGGAAAATCCTGACGAGCAGTATGGATTAGCAGACTTATTAACAGAATATGGTTTTATACAAGAGGCAATAAAAACGTTAGAGCATTTAAACTTTTTATTTCCAGAGGAAGACCAACTGAAAATAGACCTCGCACAATTATTTTTAGAATTGAATAAAGAGGACGATGCTTTGGAAATGCTAAGTAATATAGAGAAGAACAGCGAGTCCTATCCACAGGCCTTACTTACATTAGCTGATTATTATCAAATGATTGGTTTATATGAGGTTGCCGAACATAAAATAGAAGAAGCAATCGCTCTATTACCGGGAGAGCCACTTTTGCAATATGCAAAAGGAGAACTTTTATTTGAAACTGGACGGTATTTAGAGGCTGCGAGACTTATGGAAGATCTTTTAGCTTCTAAAAGTGAGCTGCAAGGAGTGGATCTTTCATTAAAAATAGCTGAAATCTATAGTGCTGGAGCAGCGTATGAAGAGGCTATCCCTTATTATACAGAGGCCCTTCAAAAGGAAGCTGCACCAGAGGTTCTTTTTCAGGCAGGATATGCATTTTTCCAAGTTAGACAGTATGAAACGGCTGCAAAACATTTAAATCATCTTTTAGAAATAGACCCAGATTTCTTCTCTGGCTATATGCTTTTAGCGGAAACATACGCTATGCTTGAAAAGAATGAGGAAGCACTGAGTGCTATTACAGATGGAATCGCTAGAGATGAATTTGAAAAAGAATATTATTTATTTGCAGGTAAAATTTCTCTAAAATTGGGTAGAGTGAAAGAAGCAGAAGGTTTTCTTCAGGAAGCAATCGCATTAGACCCTGAGTACATGGATGCTATTTACATACTTTCTTCCTTGTTCTCCCAGGAGGAAATGGATGAGGAGTTAATTGACCTCTATGAAACCTTAAAGCAAGAGCAATTTGAGATGTCTTCTATGTATCCCCTTTTAGCCTCAGCATATGAGCGGTTAGAAATGTATGAAAAAGCATACGAATTTTATAAGCTTGCATATACTGAACATAAAGAGGATGCAGCATTTTTGGAAAAGTACTTATACTTCCTTTTAGAAGATGGTAAACGTGAAGAAGCAAGAGAAATTATTTTGATATTACAAGAGCTTCAGCCAGAAAACAGTGAATGGTTTGACATGATGGAATAATGATAGGAAGGAGAGGTTATGTGACTGCTTCTGTTTCAGTTGGTGAGAAAAAAGAATTTGTCCGTTGGTTTCTGAAAAAGTATCAAATGAAGAGAAGAGAATGTGTGTGGATTTTAAATTACTTAATAAGCCACGAAACAATGTTGAACAATGTACACTTTGTGGAGGAAGCCCATTATTGTCCAAGAGCTATGATTATGTCTGTTACTACATCCTCCGGAATACCTTTTAGATTTTATAAAGGTAGTATCATGACAGCAGATGCTGAAAAATCTTTTCACGATCTTCGCTTAAACCCAGATGAAGAGATGTATATACAATTGAACTTTCAAACACTGCCCCCAAGTCCCGAGTATTTAGCAGTATTAGAAGAAAACCCGTATATGCCCAAATATCTGCATATTAGTGAAAAAGATAAGCTAATTGCAGAGGATATTTTAACCGAAAGCTTGCAATCTTTTCAGGCCGAACAACTAAAAAAACAGATTGATCAAGCAATTGATGATAATAATAAAGAAAAGTTTCTCGAACTTTCCGCACTATGGAAAAATCTACCGTATAGAGAAAAATAGGAGAGATAACATGCATTGGAACGGAAAAGATAGCACAGTTTTTCAAGCACAAAAAGAATATATTGACACAGCGATAGTCCCACTTATATTAATAGATGGTTCAGAGCATGGATTTCCATTTGCTGCCTCAGCTGCAGATTTTACTTTGTCGCTAGCAAATACAATTGAAAATCAGTTCAAAGGAAGGATCGTTTTATTTCCTTCCTTCTCTTATACAGGATCTCAGGACAAGCTATCATTATTGGAGGCTTGGAATGAAGAATTTAAAAAAGCTGGATTTAAACATATCTTTTACGTTACTTCTGACAGAGAGTGGAGTACAATGGGAGAGGAACAAAATGTCCTGTGGTTCCCATCAATACCACTTGATTCCATGGATCAAAAAATGAAATTATCCGTATTGGAGGATCAATTAAGACAATTAATCCCTCGTTTTGCGAATAAGTGGGCGAATTAGTGACAATATGTTTCATTATTTGTTCACAAAGTTCATAATTCGTAGCAGGAATTATTGACCTTCCTTTTTTATTGATATATCATTGAAATGTCCTAGTATTATTAATTCAAGCAAGTATGTCCATTGGACTGACCTTTAAGTTAGAGGGGGGAAAAGGATGAGTAACAATAAAGTATCAAGACGCCAATTTTTAAGTTATACATTAACAGGTGTTGGCGGATTCATGGCAGCAGGTATGCTTATGCCAATGGTACGTTTTGCAGTTGATCCTGTATTGCAAAAATCAGAAGGTGGAGATTATGTACTGACTGAGAAGAAGATTGCAGACCTTACTGAGGTTCCTGAACGAGTAGACTTTACTTTCGAGCAGGTAGATGCCTGGTACAAGTCTGATGTAACTAGCGCTGCATGGGTTTACAAAGAAGGAGATAGCATTATTGCATTGTCTCCAGTATGTAAACACTTAGGATGCACAGTTAACTGGGAAGGTGACCCAGCACACAAAAATCAATTTTTCTGTCCATGTCACGCAGGCCGTTACGAGAAAAACGGACAGAATGTTGCAAAAACACCACCTCTAGGTCCGTTGGATCAATTTGAAGTACGTGAAAATAACGGTTTCTTAGAAATTGGAAAAGCTATAACTAACACATTAGTTTAATGTAAGGGGGTACGACATCAGTGCTTAATAAAATCTATGATTGGGTGGATGAACGTCTTGATATTACACCTATATGGCGTGATATTGCAGACCATGAAGTACCAGAACACGTAAACCCTGCACATCATTTCTCAGCATTTGTTTATTGTTTCGGGGGATTAACGTTCTTCATTACAGTTATTCAAATTCTATCTGGTATGTTCTTAACAATGTATTATGTACCGGATATCGAGAATGCATGGGAATCAGTTTACTACCTTCAAAATGAAGTAGCATTCGGTGAAATCGTGCGTGGAATGCATCACTGGGGAGCATCTCTTGTAATTGTTATGATGTTCTTACATACTTTACGTGTATTCTTTACTGGTTCTTACAAAAAACCTCGTGAACTAAACTGGATGGTCGGAGTATTAATCTTCGCTGTTATGTTAGGTTTAGGATTTACAGGTTACCTACTTCCTTGGGACATGAAAGCATTGTTCGCTACAAAAGTAGGTATTGAAATTGCCGCATCTGTACCGGTTATCGGTGGCATGATCAAAACATTATTAGCTGGTGATGAGACAATCATCGGTGCACAAACATTAACAAGATTCTTCGCGATTCATGTATTCTTCTTGCCGGCTGCTCTTTTTGCTTTACTTGCAGCTCACTTTATCATGATTCGTCGTCAAGGTATTTCTGGACCACTATAATGGGTAAGTGGAACAGATAATTCTTAAAAGGAGGGGACAATATGCATCGCGGAAAAGGTTTGAAATTTGTTGGAGATTCTCGTGTAACGGATCCTTCTAGCCGTAAAAAGAAAACTCCTAAAGACTATTCTGAGTATCCAGGTAAAACAGAAGCTTTCTGGCCTGACTTCTTGCTAAAAGAATGGTTAGTCGGAGCAGTATTTTTAGTCGGTTATTTAGTATTGACAGTTGCACATCCATCGCCGTTAGAGCGACCAGCTGATCCAACGGACACAGCTTATATTCCTTTACCTGACTGGTATTTCCTATTTTTATATCAATTATTAAAATACGAATTTGCTTCTGGACCATACAACATCATTGGAGCAATCGTTATGCCAGGTCTTGCTTTCGGAGCACTTTTACTAGTACCATTCTTAGATACAAGCAAGGAAAGAAGCCCATGGAAACGTCCATTACCAACTGGTTTCATGCTTTTAGCTATCGCTTCAATTATTTTCTTAACTTGGGAATCTGTAGCTAACCACGACTGGGAAGCTGCTAAAGCACAAGGTGAAATTAGAGAAGAAGTGGCTGTAGAAATTGATGAAACTGCTCCTGGATTTGAAATATATCAGGGCTCATCATGTATAGGTTGTCACGGTAATGCTTTTGAAGGCGGTATAGGTAAACCACTTATTGGTTTAGAATATACAGCTGAAGAAATCGTTGAAATTGCTCATGAAGGGATTGGAACTATGCCAGGTGGCACATTCCAAGGAACGGAAGAGGAATTACAACAGCTTGCTGAGTTTATCACAACTTTACAACCAGCAGAATAATCCAAAAAAAGAGAGTCAGGTAACTGACTCTCTTTTTTTAGCAATTATTCCTTTAATGAAATTTTACAAATTCTTCACAAAAAATTATAGTTATTCTAGTTATAATAAAATAGGGGAGTATGGGAAATATATATGATGACGCATATAAAATTGTTGCTCTACAATAAATCATTCATGTGGTTGTTATTTTACGTAAACCTAATCGGAACAATTTATGGATATTATTGGTATAATGGCCAATTATCTGTTACTGAAACAAAATTTCTAATATTTGTACCGGATAGTCCAACGGCGAGTCTATTTTTTACACTTGCTCTTTTAGGTTGGCTAATGAATAAAAACTGGAAACTAATAGAAGCTTTAGCGCTTATTACACTTGTGAAATACGGACTATGGGCTGTTGTTATGAATTTATGGACGTTAGTAGAAACTGGAGATATAGGCTGGATGGGCTGGATGCTAGTAGGCTCACATTTTGCTATGGCACTTCAAGCTATTCTATATATTCCTTTTTACCGATTTAAATTTGTCCATATTGTGATCGCAGCCATTTGGACGCTCCACAATGATGTGATAGACTATGTATTTGGTCAAATGCCTACGTATAGAAGCCTAAGTGAGTACGCTAGTAATATAGGCTATTTTACCTTCTGGTTATCGATTGCGTGTATTCTCTTATCGTATGTCGTATATCAGAAAAGGACAAATCGTATCAGTTGATTGCAAGGTAAATAGCATATAAAATATTAATTAGATATCGAGAGGGGGAATTTCTGTTGGGAATGTATATCGTTTATTTTGCGATAATTTTATTGTTGCCACTATACGCACAAATGAAAGTAAAAAGTACCTATAAGAAATATTCCAAAGTCCGCTCCACTTCAGGAATGACTGGTGCAGAAGTAGCTAGACGAATATTAGATGAGAATGGTTTATATGAAGTTAAGGTAGTGGAAAGTAGCGGGTTTTTGAGTGATCATTATAACCCAATGACGAAAATAGTAGCTTTATCTAGCCATAACTACCATGAGGCTTCTGTAGCTGGAGCTGCAATAGCTGCCCATGAAGTTGGTCATGCGATTCAACATAAAGAGGCATACTCTTTCTTAACATTACGACACAAGTTAGTACCAGTAGCTAATATTTCTTCCAATGCCTCATGGGTATTTATCATGATTGGTATCTTTGCTACTTCTACTAATATGCTGTTATTAGGTATCATTCTTCTTGCTATGGGGGTTGTATTCCAAATCGTTACACTTCCTGTAGAGTTTAATGCTTCTAGTCGTGCTATGAACCAAATGGTTTCATTAGGAGTAATTAGAAACGAAGAAGAGCGTCACGCTAAAAAAGTATTAAGTGCAGCAGCATTAACATACGTTGCAGCAGCAGCAGTTGCCGTATTAGAATTATTACGTTTAGTATTAATCTATACAGGAATGTCAAGAAGCGAATAAACAAGAAAAGCGCAAGCGCCTGTCTCTGCCCCGACAGGCAAATGGAGAATAGCGAGGAGGCAGTTCCTCAGCCACCGGAGCTATTATCCATTTGACCCCGAGGGGTAAGGCGCTGAAGCTAGACATCAAGAAAAGCGCAAGCGCCTATGTCTGCCCCGACAGGCAAATGGAGAAAAGCGAGGAGGCAGTTCCTCAGCCACCGGAGCTTTTTACCATTTGACCCCGAGGGGCAAGGCGATAAACTCAATTTATCCATAGCTTCAGAATTTTATAAAACAAAGGAGACTATCTTAGCTTGTTGAGATAGTCTCTTTTAATGAATAGCTTTGTTAAAGTTATTGGTTGATTTTGACTAACAATTCCTTTTTATAGTGACTGTAAACATAAACAATTGAACTTTCAAATGGCTATTAAGAACATAAATAGATGATGAAAATGGGGTTGGTGACAGTTTTTTAGCTTTGTTTATGCGAGTAAATTTATTAGTTCTTTATCAATGCTAAAGCTGTTCCCATTTATTGATTGGAGCGAAGACGGCGACTCCAGTGGGATGAGTGAGACAGATAAGTCATCACAACCGCGCGCGTTAGCGACGGGTGATGGCTTATCGCTCACCCCACGGAAAGCGTCCGGCTGGGGCGGAAATCAATTCTACTCTCTGATCTAAGATTTCTTTGGATTATAAATCAACCCTACCCTTTAACATAGCCTAATGAATAACAACAATTCTTAACAAAAGAGCATGCTTACACTGTAGAAGTGTGAGCATGCTCTTTCATAATTTAAAGCAACGGTTTTTTTTGTTCATCTAACGTAAAGCCTTCGCCCATGACATCGTTCATTTCTGTTACCGAAACAAAGGCATGCGGATCAACAGAAGCTATAATCGTTTTTAAACGGATAATTTCATTTTTAGAAATGACACAATACAATACTTCACGATCTTTTTTCGTATAATGTCCGTATCCTTTTAAGACGGTAACCCCACGATCCATTTCATTTGTAATCCTATTTGCAATAGCGTCCTGATGGTCAGAAATTATAAATGCTCCACGAGCAGCATATGCACCTTCTTGAACAAAGTCAATTACACGTGCGCCTACAAATACTGCTACAAGCGTATACATCATAGAACGAATATCTAAGAAGGTTAACCAAGAAACCATGATAACCACGGCATCAAACATAAACATGGTTTTACCCATACTCCAACCAAGATACTTTTGAGCTAGTCTAGCAATAATGTCAACGCCACCAGTCGTTCCGCCAGCTCGGAAGATAATACCTAAACCAACACCGATAAACACACCAGCAAAAAGAGAGGCTAAAAATAAATCATCATTAATTCCTAGCTGAATTTCGTAGATTTGGGAAATTTTCAGGAATACGGAAACAGAAAAGGTTCCGATTAATGTATAATAGAACACTCTCCTACCTAAAAGCTTCCAACCCAAAATAAACATAGGTATATTTAATACTAAATTCATTACAGATACATCTAAATGAAAGACAAAGTACAAAATTAATGTTATTCCTGAAAAGCCGCCTTCCCCTAGTTCGTTTTGCATATTAAAGTGTACAAAGCCGAAACTAAATATTGCAGAACCTAAAATAATCATTAATATATTCTTTAATTTTAAACCAATCCCCATTGTACCACCTCATTTTATAGTCCATACTAAATCTATATTATTTTTTTGCTTTTGACAACACCCTTATATTTTTATTACGATGAATGAAGGAGAGTGAGATTAATGAAAGAAACAAAATCATTAAATATGCTTCAACAAGAAGTTGATACATACATAAACCAATTTAAAGAAGGTTATTTTCCTCCTATGGAGCTTCTAGCAAGATTAACAGAGGAGCTAGGTGAGCTTTCGAGAGAGGTACAACATAAGTATGGTACTAAGAAAAAGAAGCATACGGAAGTACAAAAAGAATTAGCTGATGAAATGGGAGACTTCTTCTTTGTGTTAATCTGTCTGGCTAACTCTGAGGGCATAGATTTAGAAGATGCCTTACAAAAAGTTTTACATAAATATAACACTCGAGATAAAGATCGCTGGACTAAAAAGGAGGACTAACTATGGTGATTAAAGTAGCTATAGCAGGACCAAGAGGGAAAATGGGAAGAGAAGCAGTTAGTACTGTTATTAAAAATGCAGAATTTTTATTGGTTGGACTACTAGATTCTAAAAAACATGAAGAAACTCTAGGAGATAATATACCTATCTTTACATCCCTAACTGAATTAATTGAAGAAACTGCTCCAGATGTTTTAGTGGATTTGACAGTTCCGTCTGCTGTATATGACCATACAATAACAGCATTAGAATATGGTGTAAGACCTGTAGTTGGAACGACTGGATTTTCTGATGCACAACTAGATAGTATTAGGAATTTAGTGGAAGAAAAACAAATTGGCTGTATCATTGCACCTAACTTTTCTATTGGTGCAGTATTAATGATGAAATTTGCTCAAACTGCTGCAAAGTATTTACCGGACGTAGAAATTATTGAAATGCATCATGACGAAAAAATAGATGCACCTTCGGGCACTGCTATTAAAACTGCTCAAATGATACAAAACACTAGAACAGAGGCAACGCAAGGACATCCACAGGAGGAAGAAATCCTTCCTGGAGCAAGAGGGGCGAATTTTGAAGGTATGAGAATTCATAGTGTTCGACTGCCAGGCTTAATCGCTCACCAACAGGTGTTATTAGGTGGAGACGGTCAACTATTAACATTGAGACATGACTCATTCAATAGAGGCTCTTTTATGTCTGGTGTGGTATTGTCTATTAAAGAAGTAATGTGTCAAAATAAATTAATATATGGATTAGAAGAGATTATTTTATAGGAGGAAAACGTGATGAGAATCGCATTGGTGGCTCACGATAAGAAAAAAGAGGATTTAATACAATTTGTAACAGCATATAAGCCTATTCTTGAAGAGCATGAGTTATTTGCTACTGGTACAACAGGTACACGGATTATAAATGAGGTCGGTCTCTCTGTTTTTAGGTATAAATCAGGTCCACTAGGCGGAGACCAACAAATTGGTTCTGCTATCGCTAATAATGAAATGGATATGGTTATTTTCTTTCGTGATCCCCTTACAGCGCAGCCTCACGAGCCGGATGTTACTGCTTTAATCCGCCTTTGTGACGTTTATCAAATCCCATTGGCAACTAATATGGGTACTGCTGAAATTCTCCTTAAAGGAATCGAAGAGGGGTTTCTAGACTGGCGTCTTTTAGAAGAACGTCGGGGTAGATAAAGAAAAGAGGACATATACATGCGTAAACTAAAAATAGGTATCACTTGCTATCCTACTGTTGGTGGTTCCGGAGTTATAGCTACTGAGCTAGGAAAAATGCTTGCTGAAAAAGGGCATGAGATCCATTTCATCACATCTAGTGTTCCCTTTCGTTTAAACAAAATTTATCCAACTATTACGTTCCACCAGGTGGAGGTAAATAGTTACTCTGTATTCCAGTATGCCCCTTATGATATTGCTTTGGCTAATAAAATGGCTGAAGTAATTCAAGATGAGGGCTTAGATGTTCTCCATGTCCACTATGCAATACCACATGCGGTTTGCGCAATCCTTGCTAAGGATATGGCTAATTCTGATATTGGAATTGTTACAACTTTGCATGGGACAGACATTACAGTTCTAGGTTATGATTCATCGTTGACGGGAGCCATTCAGTATGGAATTGAAAAGTCGGATGTCGTTACAGCCGTCTCTACATCGTTAGTGAAACAAACTAGAGAGCTAATTACGACCAAAAAAGATATTGAGACGATATATAATTTTGTGGATGAAAGAGAGTATCACAAAAAGGATGCAAACAACCTAAAAGAATTATTAGGCATTAAAGAGAATGAAAAGGTTGTCATCCATGTATCCAATTTTAGGAAAGTCAAGCACGTTCCGGATGTTGTAAAAAGCTTCGAATTAATGCATAAAGAAGTCCCAGCAAAACTCCTATTAGTAGGGGATGGTCCAGAAAAGCATCCAGTGATGGAATATGTGAAGGGTAAGCCAATTGAGAAAGACGTTCTTTTTCTTGGAAAACAAGAAAATGTTTCAGAGCTATATTCTATTTCTGATCTGATGCTACTGTTATCTGAAAAAGAGTCATTTGGTTTAGTATTACTGGAGGCAATGGCTTGTGAGGTTCCATGTATTGGAACTGCCGTCGGTGGTATACCTGAAGTAATAATACCTGGTGAAAATGGATATTTGGTACCTCTTGGAGATATAGACAGTGTTGCCGAATATGGTCTGAAAATATTGAAGGATCCTCATTTACATAACCAGTTAAAGGAAAGGGCAGTCCAAATCGTAAAGGAACGTTTTAGCTCCTCGCAAATAGTAGAGCAATATGAAAAGATGTATGAAAGAGTGGCGAAAAAATAAATGAAAAATCGATGGCCAGATGCTTATAAAGTAATCTCCGTACTTGAAAATGCTGGCTTCGAAGCATACGTGGTTGGTGGAGCAGTAAGAGACTTCGTGAGAGGTGTGCAAGCTAACGATGTAGACATAACAACTAATGCTTTACCACAACAAGTAAAAGAATTATTTGAACATACCATTGATGTGGGAATTGAACATGGAACTGTTCTTGTTGTTTTATCAGAACCAATTGAAGTTACAACCTTTCGATCGGAGACTACGTATAGTGACCATAGAAGACCGGATGAAGTTAAATTTGTTCATACGCTTAAGGAAGACTTAAAGAGACGTGATTTCACGATTAACTCGATGGCTTTAACTAAAGAAGATAAGTTAATCGACTTCTTCGGAGGAAGTTCCGATTTAGAAAAAGGTACGATCAAGGCAGTAGGGAATCCAAAGGAACGGTTTTCCGAGGATGCCCTTAGGATGCTACGAGCTATACGTTTTTCAGCACAATTAAATTTCACCTTAGATAGCTCGACACAAGCTGCCATCAAAGAGCTTCATCCTTTAATCAGTCATATCTCTATAGAGAGAGTAAAAGTAGAGCTAGAGAAAATTTGGGTTAGTAATTACCCCTCCAAAGGAATGGATTTGTTTGTTTCGACTGGAATATCTCAACATTTCGTAGGGAATTGGGTAGATTCAATCTCTAAATGGGGAGATTTTAATAGCTTTGGGATGAAAGCAAATGGATGGGCATTTTTCATATTAATGAATAAAGATTCTAACCATACTGAGCTACTTTCTGCCTTTAAATGCTCCAATTTAGAAAAAAAACACGTCAAGGAAGTGCTCCGTGCTGTGGAATCTTTGAATAATGGGAGCTGGGATTCTGTGGAGCTGTTTCAGTTTTCGGATGAAGTATTGATTGCAGCAGCGAGCTATGGAAGGGTCCTATTTAATATCGAGCATTCATATACCCCAGAGATCTTGAGAGAAGAAAAAAAGAAGTTAGCTATTTCGTCTAAGCGAGATGTAGTAGTTAGTGGCAATGATTTAATGGAATGGAAGCAGGAAAAAAGAGGCCCTTGGATTAAAGAAGCTTTAGATAAGTTAACAATAATGATTTTGAACGAAGAACTAAAAAACGACAGAGCACAGATAAAGGAATGGTTTTTTCGTGAGTATATCAATTAAAGAAAGAATTATTTCGAGACTCCAGGCTGCAAAGGGAGACCCAATTTCTGGTCAAGCACTCGCAGAAGAACTAGAGATTTCTAGAACGATGGTATGGAAGTATCTTAAAGGACTTGGAGAAGAAGGCTACGAAATTGAAGCTATAAAGAAAAAAGGCTATATTCTTAAACAGATGCCGGATACTTTAGCTAGTGAACGTATTTCACTTCATCTCGAAACAAAAGAACTAGGTAAAAATATTATATATTATCCGGTTTGTGATTCTACTCAGACGATTGCTACAAACAAAGCGAGAGAGGGTGTCGCTCATGGAACGTTAGTAGTATCAGAGGAGCAGACTGCTGGTCGTGGTAGACTAGACCGTTCTTGGGAATCTTCAGCTGGAAAGGGGATCTGGATGAGTCTCATACTCCGACCTAATATTAGTCCTCAATTTGCTGCACAGTTTACGCTAGTAGCTGCTGTAGCAATCGCCAGAGCAATAGAAGATACTACAACCTGTGTGCCAAGCATTAAATGGCCTAATGATCTGCTCATTAATGGGAAGAAAGTGACTGGCATCCTTACCGAGCTTCAGTCAGATATGGACCGTGTACAAGCTATTATTATTGGAATGGGTATCAATGTAAATCAGACATCAGAATCCTTTGAAGGACCTTTGGAATCTATTGCCACTTCTTTAAAGTTGGAAACTGGAGAACATGTAGACAGAGCTCTCCTAGCTGCCAAAGTTCTATTTTATCTAGAAAAATATAGTGATATGTACATCACTCTAGGTTTTGAACCTATTAAACTCATTTGGGAGAGCTATAACTGTACTATTGGCAATAGGATTAGAGCTACTACTCTTAGGGATACAATTGAGGGACAGGCTATTGGCATTACTAATGATGGAGCTTTGCAGCTTCAATTAGATAATGGAGAAATAAAAGGTATTTATTCGGCTGATATTGATTTACTCAAAATTTAATTTGGACGTTTTCGTCTAATTCTGTTATTCTGTATGCGAAGGGTAGTATCTTTTTAGAACTACACCGGTAAGTTACTTTTTTAAATTAAATAGTCTGCCTTGATCTATGAATGACAGGGACGGAGAAAACCGATGAATTTAAATTTTCTGCCCTTCTGTCCAAGTTAGGATTGAAGGGCTTTATATTTGGTTTTCTCTTCTATTTTACCAAAGGTAAGCTTATGTGCTAGACCGAGGTAATAATTTTATAAGGAGGGAAATGGATGAAAACAACGAGTGATTTTTTGAAAATGAAAAGTAATGAAGAAAAGATTTCTATGATCACAGCTTATGACTTCCCAACAGCCAAATTTGCTGAAGAAGCTAATGTCGATATGATTTTGGTAGGGGATTCAGTTGGGATGGTAGTGCTAGGGTACGATTCTACCGTAACAGTTACGATGAATGATATGATTCATCATGGTAAAGCTGCTAGAAGAGGAGCACCGAATACATTTTTAGTTGTGGATATGCCATTTGGAACATATCACGGAAATATCGATCAGTCGCTCTCTAACGCAGTTCGTTTAATGCAGGAGACGGGTGCACAGGCTGTAAAGCTAGAGGGAGCAGGAGCAATTATACCTGTAATTGAAAAGCTGACATTTGCTGGTATACCGGTAGTCGCTCATTTAGGATTGTTACCTCAATCTGCAGGAGTTCTGGGTGGATATAAAGTGCAAGGGAAAACTGCGGAAGCTGCGCAAAAACTAATTGAAGATGCCAAAAAATGTGAGCAGGCGGGAGCTTGTGCTGTCGTGTTGGAGTGTATCCCTTATCAGCTAACAGAGCAAATATCGAGTGCTCTCATGGTACCAACGATAGGAATAGGAGCTGGTTCGACTGCGGACGGCCAAGTATTAGTATTCCATGACTTGGTTAAGTATGGATCTCATCATATACCGAAGTTCGTAAAAGAATATGCGAATGTGGGGGAACCTATTTTAAGCGGTATTAAGAAGTATGTAGAAGAAGTTAAAAATGGTGCATTCCCTGCTACAGAGCATTCTTTCACCATGAAGGATGATCAACTAAACCAACTATACGGAGGTAATCCTAGCCATGCAAACAGTACAAAAGATTGATGAACTTAAAGCAATTATTGCAAAACATAAACAACACTCTATTGGTTTTGTACCAACGATGGGGTATCTACACGAAGGCCACCAAGCACTACTTACTAGAGCTCGAGCAGAAAACGAGTTCGTAGTTGCTAGTATCTTTGTAAATCCAGCACAGTTTGGACCAAATGAAGATTTAGATAGATATCCAAGAGATATTGAACGAGATACAAAGATTGCTGTAGAATCTGGAGTAGATTTACTATTTGTTCCAACGCCTGATGAAATGTATCCTTTTGAAAGTGGGATTACGATACATGCCGGTGATATTTCTACCAAGCTATGTGGTTCCACACGTCCAGGTCACTTCGATGGTGTACTAAAAGTAGTATCTAAGCTATTTCATTTAGTTCAACCTACAAAGGCATATTTTGGACAAAAGGACGCTCAGCAGCTTGCGATTATTAAGCTGTTTGTTGAAGCATACAATTTCCCGCTAGAAATAGTTGCTGTTCCAACTATACGTGAAGAAGATGGATTGGCTAAAAGTTCGCGAAATGTATTTCTTAGCGCGCAAGAACGTGAAGTTGCCCCTCATATTTACAAGGCGCTTACGCTGGCAAAAGAGAACGTGCATCGCACGGGGGATGTACAAAAGGCTATTGCTGAAGCTAAACAATATATAATTGAAAACACATCTGGTAAAATAGATTACCTGGAGGCTTTGGCTTATCCAACACTACAACCTGTAAACGAGTACACAGAAGAAGTCTTATTTGCAGCTGCCGTATTTTTTGAAAAAGCAAGATTAATTGATAATATAATAGTTAATATGAAGGAAGTGCAGTAATAATGTTAAGAATGATGTTAAACAGTAAAATTCACCGAGCAGTAGTCACTGAGGCGGATTTAAACTATGTAGGCAGTATTACAATTGACCAAAATATCCTGGATGCAGTAGGAATGCTGCCAAATGAAAAGGTTCATATTGTCAATAACAATAATGGGGCACGCTTTGAAACATATATTATCGCAGGAGAACGTGGAAGCGGTGTAATTTGTGTAAATGGAGCTGCAGCACGCCTTGTTCAACGTGGAGATATAGTAATTATCTTGTCTTATGCATACGTAATGAATGAAGAAGCAAAAAACCATCGTCCAACAGTAGGAATTATGAACTCAGATAATACGATTAACCAAATTATCAACTACGAGCCAGAAGCAACAGTCATGTAATAATTGCACATGGAGGTGGCTGGAGAAAAAAGCCCCTGGATTTCAAAAGTCCCCGGAAATTTTACCAATCGTAAAATTTCCGGGGCTTTGTTTTTTATTGCTATTGCAACTTTCTCTCTAACAAGCTAGATCTGCACATTTTTTCGTCTAAATAGGATTTGAATTGTTTATTTGAGAATGAAAGAAGTAGGGATAATAATTTTAATTTTTTTTAAGTCCTACATATATTTCGTTTCTAATAAAGTAATGTGGTACAATTTTTAAAAAGCAGTGCTCGAGCGCTTGTTAGAATGCTTTTAATTTTAATGATGGTGAGATGAAGTGTGTTGGAAAATCATAAATATGCAGTTGTCGATATTGAAACAACAGGCCATTCATCTGCCAATGGTGACCGAATTATTCAGCTTGCAATTGTTTTTATAGAAAATAATAAAATAACGGGCTCCTTTAATACGTTTGTAAATCCGCAAAAACAAATTCCTCTATTTATTCAGGATCTAACTAACATCAAGGAAGAAGATGTCAAGGATGCTCCTAGATTTGAAGAGATTGCCCCAAAAGTGTTGGAAATGTTGCAAGATCATATTTTTGTTGCTCATAATACGAACTTTGACTTAACGTTTCTTCAGCAGGAGCTAAAACGTGTAGGATTACCTAAATTAGTTTGTAAATCGATTGATACAGTGGAATTTGCAAAGCTGATGTTTCCTAATATTTATAGTTATAAACTTCAGGATATAGCAAATGAGCTACATATAGAGCTTGAATCTGCCCACCGAGCAGATGACGATGCGAAGGCTACAGCTTATTTACTGCTGAAATGTTTTGATCAGCTACAAACGCTGCCAATGAAAACAATAGAACTTTTACATAAGAGATCCTTTCAATTAAAATCCAATCTAGCTCTTATATTTTTTGAAGTGCTGACGATGAAAAGAAAAATGTATGACTCAAAGGATTATTTAGAATATCGAGGGATCCCTTTACAATATGAAAGAGATGAGCCTCTTCCAACGCAAAGTGAGCTAGTTTACCCAAGCTCTTTCGACGAAAAGAAGCAGTTATTCCAACAAGGAAGTTTAAAGCTGGAGGAAAGAACTGGCCAATTTGAGCTTATGGATAGAATTCACCTAGCGCTGTCCGAATCTAGAGAAATAGTATGTGAGGCCGAGACTGGGATAGGTAAAACATTAGGGTATTTAATCCCTGCTGCTATTTATGGAATAGAGCAAGGAAAGCCAATTATTATTAGTACCTACACTACTCATCTTATTGATCAACTAATAAATGAGGAAATACCGAAGCTTCATGACATTTTGAATATAAATCTTCGAGTAGCTAAACTAAAAGGGATTAACCACTATATTGACCTTTATCGTTTTTGGGAGCATCTTCAGCAAGATGACGAGTCATATGATGAAACCTTCACTATCATGCAGATTTTAGTTTGGCTTACTATGACAGAGGAGGGTGATCTTTCTGAGCTTAATGTCTCTGGAGGTGGTTTACTCTTTGTTGATAAAATAAGAAGAACCTCTGAGAAGATGATAAACGACGTAAAAGGAATTGACTTTTATGAGAGAGCACTTCTTCGGAGTAAGGATTGCGATATACTTGTGACGAATCATTCTATGATCATAGCAGACAAGGATAGAGAAGTTAAACTTTTAGAGAATGGCTGTGCAACTATCATTGATGAAGCACATCAAATGATCCATGCTAGTATTTCTCGAAAAGAACGTATTTTTTCCTATACTAATTGGAAGTATATTTTAGGCCAATTTGGAACGTTAGATACCGATCATCTACTTTACAAACTGTCGCTTATAAACGTCTCTTTATCCGTACGACTCCGCATAGAGAAGCTTTTTGTAAATGTTGTAGAGTCGTTTGATCTCGCTATGTCTCACATCATTTCTTCTATACAAAGCTTCCCTCATAAATCTAAAAGTACGAAACGTACGAATACGATGGAAGAGTTAGAACTAGATAAATCATATTTTATCAAAGTAGCTAAAAATCTGCAGACGTTTATATATTCCACAAAGCCATATGTTGGCTCGTCCAAGAAAAACCTATTGGACCCTCAATTAATAGTTATCGTAAATGAGTGGGAATATTGGCTACGGGAGCTAGAGATTAAAGTAAGTGAGTGGGATGAAATATTTCTTCAGGATGGTGAAGAAGAAGCAAAATGGCTCGAACTAGATAATAGGAGTGTGCCAGGGAGCCTTACTATCATCAAAAGACCATTAGATTATCAAGAGGATATAAAAGAAGCAATGGCTCCGTTAAGAGATAGTGGAGGTATTATTTGGACGTCGGGGACTTTGACCGTACCATCTAACAAATACTTTATCACTTCACAGCTAGGGCTTAGTTCGAGTGTGCCGATTCATCAATTTAAAGTAGAATCTAATTTTTATAATGGGGCAGAGCTCCTAATTATTGAAGATATGCCGGATATTCAGCAAGTTTCACAATCTGACTATATTGAGTCAGTGGCAGAAGCAATTGTTCAGACAGTGCTAGTAACTGGCGGAAGATGCTTTGTATTATTCACCTCACAAGATATGCTTCGAAAAACGGTTGAGTTAATACAAGAGACTAACCTGCTCGAAGATTATATGCTGTTTGCCCAAGGGATTACAACTGGCAGTAGAATGCGTCTATTAAAATCCTTTCAACGCTTCTCGAAATCTGTACTTTTCGGCACCAATAGCTTTTGGGAGGGCGTAGATGTGCCAGGGGAGGCACTGTCTGTCGTGATCATGGTGCGTTTACCTTTTTCATCACCAGATGACCCATTATTTAAAAAACGTGCAGAATTAATGAGCAGAAACGGGCTTAACCCATTTTCATCCTACTCTTTACCAGAAGCAGTTCTAAGATTTAGACAAGGATTTGGTCGTTTAATTCGTTCCTCCGCTGATAAGGGAGTATTTATCGTATTAGATAGAAGAATTGAGACTAAGTCGTATGGGGCTGATTTTTTACAGGCGATTCCTAACATACCTGTAAAGAAAGTATCACTAGAAAATATAGTCTTAGAGCTAGAAAATTGGTATACTAATTAAGGATGAGTATTAGAAAGCGGGTAGAAATATGGAAAACAAAATCGAAGTCATCTCCACCGTCACCGTACAATACCAATCAGATCTATACAAAATAGTAGATGCATTGAACCGTTCTTTGAAGGAAAAGGATTTAATGTTTGGATTGGCATTAGATAAAGAAGACCAAGAAAAAGCAGTCTTTACCATTTACAGGACCTAAATATGGCACTTAAAAGATGGCTATTATTTATCGTTATTTTTACAATTAGCCTAACCGCAATCCTTAGCATTCTTATATATACTCAGGCTCGGGAGCCATTTAAGGAAGCCTTAACGTCTGCAGAATCTTATACACTAAAGAATAACTTATTGGAGACAATTGATGAATCCTATGTGTATAATAGTACCGACTCTTATCAGACGATTATAGGTAACACAAAAGATGGCGCCAAAAAAGCATTTTTTATCCCTCTGAAGGCAAATGAAGAGCCTATCATGGAGGTAAGCTTTGAAGAGGGTATATCAAAAGAAGAAGCCATCTCCATCGTTTTGGATGGAGAGCAAGAAAGTAAGGTGCTCCACGCTAAGTTAGGTGTGGAAGAGGTTGGCCCTGTATGGGAGATTACCTTTGTCAATTCAAAGGATAATCTAAACTACGTTTATCTATTATTTGATAACGGCGACTGGTGGAAGAGAATATCCAATTTGTAAAATTTATTTATGACTAATGGAGGACAACATGAAAAAAATTATGATTAAAGATATGGCCAACCATGTCGGAGAAACAATAAAACTTGGGGCTTGGCTTGCGAACAAGCGCTCAAGCGGAAAAATTGCCTTTTTACAGCTACGTGATGGCTCCGGCTTTGTACAAGGAGTAGTAGTAAAGGAAGTTGTTGGAGAAGAAATTTTCCAAACAGCAAAAGGGTTAACTCAAGAAACTTCTATGTATATCACTGGAGAAGTAACTAAAGATGAACGCTCATCTTTTGGATATGAGCTACAAGTAAAAGAAATCGAAGTAATTCACGCTGCGGTTGATTATCCTATTACACCAAAAGAGCATGGAACTGAATTTCTTATGGACAACCGTCATTTATGGCTGCGTTCTAGAAAACAACACGCAATTATGAAAATTCGTAATGAAATAATTCGTGCTACATATGAATTCTTTAATGAAAATGGATTTGTAAAAATGGATCCACCAATTTTAACTGGATCTTCTCCTGAAGGAACTTCAGAGCTTTTCCATACAAAGTATTTTGATGAGGATGCATATTTATCTCAATCTGGACAACTATACATGGAAGCTGCAGCAATGGCATTAGGAAAAGTATTCTCCTTTGGACCAACATTCCGTGCAGAAAAATCTAAAACACGACGTCACTTAATTGAATTTTGGATGATCGAGCCAGAGATGGCGTTTGTAGAATTCGATGAGAATCTAGAAGTACAAGAGCAATACGTGGCATATATTGTCCAATCTGTTCTTAAAAACTGTCAATTAGAATTAGAACGTTTAGGACGCGACACTTCTAAATTAGAAAAAATTCAAGCACCATTCCCACGTATCACGTATGATGATGCAATTAAGTTTTTACACGAGAAAGGCTTTGATGATATTGAATGGGGAGATGATTTCGGATCACCGCATGAAACAGCTATCGCAGAAAGCTATGATATGCCAGTATTCATCACGCATTATCCTATAGGCATTAAACCATTCTACATGCAGCCTCATCCAGACAGAGACGATGTTGTATTATGTGCGGACTTAATCGCTCCTGAAGGATATGGTGAGATTATCGGTGGATCAGAACGTATTCATGATTATGATTTACTAAAACAACGTCTTGCAGAGCATAAATTAGATGAATCGGCTTATGC
This sequence comes from Psychrobacillus sp. FSL K6-4046, assembly GCF_038624605.1. Classification (NCBI taxonomy): domain Bacteria; kingdom Bacillati; phylum Bacillota; class Bacilli; order Caryophanales; family Bacillaceae; genus Psychrobacillus; species Psychrobacillus sp. FSL K6-4046. The sequence continues at coordinate 2,159,587 of NZ_CP152020.1, read as the reverse complement.
ATGGTATTTAGAGCTACGTAAACAAGGGTCTGTTCCTCACTCAGGGTTTGGGCTTGGATTAGAACGTACAGTAGCTTGGTTAAGTGGAGCAGAACACGTACGTGAATCTATCCCATTCCCAAGACTATTAAACCGTTTATATCCATAATAAGAATCAGAAAGAAAGAACATTTACGTTAATAAACTTTTACAGCGTATTATATAAGAAAGGGAGTGCGAGTATGCAAAAGCGAAATCGGCTCCGAATCTGGACAGAGCAGGGAAATGTAACCATTTCCCAGCTTTTTTTTAGCCATTACAAGGCCATTAATGTCAAGGACGAGGAAGCTATTCTGCTATTACATCTTATCGCTTTTGGAGAAGCGGGTAACCACTTTCCAACCCCTCAAAACTTAGTGGAACGTACACATTTTAACGAACATAAAGTAGTGACGATTTTACAACGTCTTGTCCAAAAGGGATTAATCCAAATTGAACAGCATATGGACGAAAATGGAGTTCATTATGAATACTATGATTTTAATCATTTATGGGAGCTTTTGGTCGATTGCGTAGAGCAACAAAACCTTAATAAAGAAGACGAAGAAGTGAAGGGCGAAGAAGGCGAAATTTACAAATTATTTGAAGCTGAATTCGGTAGATTGTTATCTCCAATGGAATATGAAACAATTGGAATGTGGTTTGACCAGGACAAGCATTCTGCCTCTTTAATAAGGCTAGCTTTGAAAGAGGCTGTCTTATCTCAAAAGCTAAGCCTGCGCTATATAGACCGCATATTATTCGAGTGGAAAAAGAAAAATATAAAAACAGTAGAAGCTGCAGAAAATCAGTCGGCTCAGTTTAGACAGCATATACCAATGCAAAGACCAAAGGAGCAATCCTTAGATGCGGCGAAAGTTCCTTTTTACAATTGGTTAGAAGAAAGAGAGTAGGTGGAGAACGTTGCTTACAAAGGCCCAATGGCATTTTTGTTTAGAGGAAATGGAAAGGATGTTTCCGGATGCTCATTGTGAGTTAGTCCACGATAATCCTTTTGAATTATTAGTAGCTACACTTTTATCAGCGCAATGCACGGATGTGCTTGTAAATAAAGTAACTAAAAATTTGTTCCAAAAATATAAAAAGCCCGAAGACTATTTAGCAGTTTCAATCGAAGAGCTACAAAACGACATACGTTCAATCGGCCTATATCGTAATAAGGCAAAAAATATTCAAGCGCTTAGTAAGCAACTAATAGAGCTTTATAATGGAGAAGTACCGGAAGACAGAGATCTACTTACTACTTTTCCAGGAGTAGGGCGCAAAACTGCTAACGTAGTTGTTTCAGTTGCTTTTGACATTCCTGCCATTGCCGTCGATACTCATGTCGAAAGAGTATCGAAGCGATTAGGACTATGTCGATGGAAGGACTCTGTCCTACAGGTCGAGGAAACGTTAATGAAAAAGACTCCGATTGAATCCTGGTCCAAGGCACATCACCAGCTTATATTTTTTGGCCGCTACCATTGCAAGGCACAAAATCCCAATTGCCCACAATGTCCGTTACTGCCTGTGTGCAGAGAGGGTAAAAAAAGGATGAGTAAAGTTGTCCAAGCTTAAAAAAGAAGACTTTGTCGGACTTTTTGCAAAGTGGTCAAAGATGCGAGATGAGATACAAGCTCATTATAAAAAAAGAAATAACGGGTCTATTGATTTAATGGAAAAAGGAATTGATCTGTTAAACGAGTTAATTGACCTTGCAGATGGCACTTGTCCATTAAACTATCAGGAACGTTTTACTTTTATAAAACAGAACTATAAAACTTTTGCGGCGTTTCGACAGCTGGATGAATTATTTAAAGAAACGGAAAAGAAGCTTGCTCTTCGCTTTATTATGGAATCAAGAAAACCTTAATTATTCAACAATGCCCCATATGTACTGCCTACTAAAAGTTAGATACTAAACTAACTTAGAGAGGGAGTCCATATGGGGCATTTTTAGATTAGGGCAGTTTAAATATAAAAAAATATGGCTATGTTAAAGGCGAGTGCACTGAAAAAGTACTTTTAAACTCTTAGAGGTAGAGTATGAATAAAGGCTCCTATTTCCTGAGACCGTGTCTTTCCGTTCCGAGCGGATGCTTTCCTGGGGGCGGCCCGGCAAGCCTTCTCCCTCGCTGCGCTCAGTCCGGGTGCTCGCCGTGGCCGCTAATCCCCTAGGAGTCACCGCTCTGCACTCCAATCCACTATAGAATTTATTAAAAATGTACTCAGGCAAAAAAATTCTTTTATTGCTATACTAAAGAAAAGTAAATGCAGGGGTGCGCACAATGATAAATATAATTTTGAGGTGGAAAAATGTAAAATATGCCCTTTCAGAGTTGGGTGTTACAAAGAAGGATAAAGAGTGGATACGGCTACGATACAGCGATTAGCACGAGTCTTTTTGGCATGGAAATACAAGGAGCCACAACCATATTTGCGGTCAACCTGAAGCGAATCCTAAAGTTACTTAACGAAGGAGAGCAAGAATAAGGCAATGAAAAAGGATGTTTTCTGTTCAATTTGAACAAAAAGTACCCTTTTTTAATTTTCAAAACAAATTTATTATAAAAACGTAAGTATTTCAGTGCCCTCTTTAAAGGGTAGGGTTGGTATTTCGTGAAACGAGTTCGTTTGTGAAATGTTACACTTAAACTAAAGTAAGCAATAAAAAATCACTTTATAAATTCAAGAAACAATTAAAAAACGAGGAAAGGGTTATAATCCCATTTCCTCGTTCTTTTTTTAATCATTTTAAGTAATAATCGGATAGTTTAAGGTGTAGATCCGGTTTCTGTGCCGTCTTCAGGGGTTTCCTCAGGATTTTCTCCATCGGTGCCTCCATCTTCTTGACCACCATCATTATTACCACCATTACCGTTGTTGTTACCATTGCCATTATTACCACTATTACCGTCATTACCGTTTCCATTATTACCATTGTTACCGTTATTACCATTACCATTACCGTTGTTACCATTGTTACCATTGTTACCAGGTTGGTTTTCATTCTCGCCCTCGGTATCTTCTGGTTTTTCTTCCTCCGAGTCAGGAGACTCGAGATCTTCTTCTTCGATACCTTCGAGTACTAGCTCTACACTAGCTGATTCACTTCGAACATCCTCAGCTATTGCTGTAACGGTAAATAAATATTTACTACCAGGGATTAGAGCTTGAACAATTAACCCTGTTTTATCTGTTGTTTGTAAAATTTCGCTTGGACCGTTGTCAATAGAGACCGCTACCTCAAACTGAACGTTAACATCTTCTTCGCCTTCAGGTCCTTCGAAGTCCCAATCTAATGTTGCTGATGATGTTATTTCATCATATTGCACAGATAGGTTAGAAGGGGCATTTAGTTCTAGCTGGTCATATTCCTCAGATACTTGTTTAGGCTCTGTCCCTTTAACAAATAACTCTGTTAGCTTCATATTTTCAGGTGTATACTCACTAGCTAATTTTAATGGATTAGAACCTCTTTCAACTGTTACTTCTACGACTGAATTAGGCTTTTTAAATCTTTCTGTTTTCTGTCCTTCTGAAATACTTCCCATAATTTCTTTAAAGATTCGTTGTGGAAGACTTCGTTCTTCGGCAGTTGTAATAGCAGAGTTGTCATCATAACCTGACCAAACAGTTACTGAATAGTTAGTTGTGTACCCTGCAAACCATACATCTGGAACACCTTTTTTATCTCCGCTGAAATTGGACGTACCAGATTTTCCTGCTACATCTAATCCGCTGATTGCTGCAGCCTTACCAGTTCCTTTTGTTAAAACATCACGTAAAACGTCTGTAATAATGTAAGCTGTTGAATCCTTCATAACTGTCTTGGATTCAGGCTTGTAATTTTTCTCTGTTTTGCCATCTCTGTATACAATTTTGTTAATAGCATATGGTTCTGTATGATTCCCGTTATTACCAAACGCAGCGTATGCTCCTGCTAGTTGAATAGGGGACATAAATTTTGAAATACCACCAATTGCATAGGCTTCATTTACTGTGCCGATATCTACTCCAAATCGACTAATAAATTCTCTTGCGTTCTTAGTACCTACTTCTTTTAATGTTTTGACTGCTGTAGTATTGCGAGATTTATATAATGCTTCACGCATAGTCATAGCACCTAGATATTTATTATCGGCATTACGTATTACTTGATCAGTACCTGTATACTTAATATCTTCATCTACGATGGTTTGAGCAGGTGACCAGTCTAAAAATTCTACAGCTGGACCATAGTCTATTAAAGGCTTAATAGTCGAACCAGGTGAGCGTTCTTTCATATCATGCGCATGATTATATCCTCGATCTACTCCGTAATTTCTTCCTCCACCAGCAGCGACAACTGCTCCAGTCTTAGTATCAATTACTGCAACACCAGCTTGTATATCTTCAGTAGGGAAGATGTCTGAGTTTAAGGTTTCTTCTACTTTCTCTTGAGCTTTCGGTTGAAGTGTAGTATGGATAGTTATACCTTCGGAAATAGCATCTGCATCTCCATTTTCTTCAAGTTCTTCTAATACTATATCGATAAATGCATCGTATTTAGAATCTTGGTTCGCTACTCTTTGATCTTCGGGTAGAAGGGAGTCAGCAACTGGAATAGCTTGGGCTGCTTTCATTTCCTCATCTGTTATTTTGCCATGAAGATTCATTAAGTAAAGAACTGTATTTCTTCTCTTTTCAGCAAGTTCTGGATTTTTAAAAGGGTTATAGTTATTAGGACTTTGAGGCATTCCCGCTAATACAGCCATTTCATGTAATTCAAGATCCTTTAGTTCTTTCCCATAAAAATATTTAGAAGCAGTACCAAAGCCATAAATACGTCCTGACATTAAAATTTTGTTGAAATACATTTCAAAAATTTCTTCTTTTTTATATTCACGCTCTAATTGTAGAGCTAAATGGGCTTCTTGAGCTTTACGTTTTATTGTTTTTTCATTTGTAAAGAAAGAGTTTTTGACAACCTGTTGAGTAATTGTACTTGCACCCTGTGCACCAAATCCATCCTTCAGGTTGGCTAAAACGGCTTTACCTAAACGTAAGACATCTACTCCCATGTGATCGTAGAAACGAACATCCTCTGTTGCCAAAATGGCATCTTCCATTTGTTGAGGAATTTCCTCATAGGATATATATTCTCGGCTTTCACTTCCGACGGTTGCAAACTCTTCACCGTTTGCGTCTAATAGTTTAGGACTGATCGGGTCTTTTAGTAATTCCTCATCTAAATCTGGTGCTGTGCTTGCATAATATGCATAAACGGACCCACCAGTTATTAATCCTACTAATCCAATTGCTAAAATTGCTATCATGATACGTTTTAGCCATGTTTTTGCAGGTTTTGTTTGTTTTTTCTTTTGTTCAAGTTGTTGTTTTCTTCTTTGTCCACGAGTAGATTTTTGCTCACTCATAAACGTCTCCTCACTTTCCCTTTATACATACAAGTCATTAACTATCTTTAAATAATTGACCCTTGGTGCATATTTTGGAGTTATTTCAATCCCATATTCCTCAAATTCCCCGAGAGTGATTGATTTTCTTCCTCCAGATCGCATTCTATCCCAAAAAAATTTTAAATGCTCGTAAGACAAATAAAAATATCGATCCGTTGTTGAAAAACGAACCAATAGAAAGCTAATACCGAGTTGCTGAACAACTCTTCCCATATGTTCTACTTGATGAAGATGAACGTTTTTTAAAGGAAATGAAGTCTTATTTTCCGTTTCTTTTGCTTCAAAGTCAATATATTTCCCTTTGTATACCCCGTTAAAGTCAGTAGTGGATGGTGTCCTGTAATAAGCTTCTTTTATAACCGCCGAGCTTCTACTTGGGTAATCTACCTTAACGACCTGAATAGGTATTGGTTTTTTATAGATGACAGCAATGTCATGAGCTAGATAGTACTCATTGGCATCATTTATCTCATCTTCTAACGTCTTACCCCTATTACTGAAAGAATAATCCTTTTGCTTTGGGGTTTTTGTTTTCTTGGTAGGTGTATATACCTTCCCATTAGGGTATTGGATAGCCAAGACAATCACCTCTTTTATGATATTAGTTTATCACAAGTTAGTTAGACGAACGAGTAATCAATTTAGTTTCATTTGGCTATGTTAAGGGTTGGGTTGATTTATGATGCAAAGAAATCTTAAATCAGAGAGTAGAATTGATTTTTCGCCCCAGCCGGACGCTTTCCTCGGGGTGAGCGATAAGCCATCACCCATCGCTTACGCGCGTGGTTGTGATGGCTTATCTGTCTCACTCATCCCGTAGGAGTCGCCGTCTGGTGCTCCAATCAATGAATGGAAACAGCTTTAATGTATCGATAGTGCTAAAAATTTACTCGCATAAGCAGCAAAGTTGAAAAACTGTCACCAACACCAATTTCGTCATCTATTTATGATTTTTATTTGAATGTCCTTTTTATAATGTTTACACTCATTAAGTCACTATAACAAAGAATTGTTAGTCAAAATCAACCAATAAATTTAACAAAGCTTTTCATCTTAACCACTGTCGATGTGCCGCTAGTTTTGTCTTATGTATAGAACCTTTGTCGAGTAGGAAGGGATTTATCAAGAAGGAAGGAACTAAACAGTAAAAGGAGAGTGTTAACATGAATAAAATTGAACGTCTTATTGATCAACTAGAGCTTTTGGAATATCTATTGGAGAACCGTTTAAACGAAGAACAGGATCAATTTGAAGAAGATTTTAGTAAATCATCTTTTCGCTTGCTAGGAAAGATGGAAAAATTAGAAAGTAATCTGTAAGGAATGTATGTTCGTTCGAAGCTGGTAATATGCTATGCTTTTTGATAAACTATTACTAGAATGAGAGGGATTACTTTGTCATTAACAAACGTAAATAAACAGCTGCTAATTGAATGTGATAGTTGTATAGAAAGGTTTCACCGTTTTCGTGAAGAAGACCGTGAACCGGATTTTTTTGAAGAAGTAAAGCCATATGCGTATGATATAGATGAATTACTGAATGAATGGGAGCAACTAGTACGTCCTTGGATCCAATTAAAGCGACCAAAATATGTACATCCGAGTCAAATTGATTCGTTACTTGAATCAATGAGACAATTTGTCGTACAGTCCTTTTATAAAGCCACTAGTAAAAAACGTTTTTTAAAGTCTGTACATTCTTCTAAATATACTTTAGAAACCATTCTTCAAGCGTTACAGGAGGTCGGGGAGTAACATGCTAAAAAACAAAAGTATAGCTGAGCTATTAGATGATTGGAGAATTGATAATAATCGATTTCCACAAATAGAGCATATCCATACTGTGGAGGAGAAAGAAGCCGTATATGCTCCTTTTCCACATCAAATGCATCCATCCATCACAAATGCTTTAAAAAAGCGAGGGGTGGAACAACTCTATATTCATCAAAGACAAGCCTTCGATGCTGCTTCCTTAGGGAAATCGTTTACTGCAATTACCCCCACCGCCTCTGGAAAATCTCTTTGTTATCATCTTCCCGTATTGCAATCTATTATGGAAGATCCCACCTCTCGAGCAATTTACTTATTTCCGACTAAAGCGTTAGCACAGGATCAGAAAAGTGATTTAAATGAATTGATTCGGGAAAGCGGGGAGGAGATTTTAAGTTATACCTATGATGGTGATACCGAGCCGGGAATACGCCAAAAGATTAGGAAATCAGGACATATAGTGCTGACCAATCCAGATATGCTGCACTCAGGTATTTTGCCGCACCATACAAAATGGGTTTCACTATTTGAAAACCTTAAATATATTATTATAGATGAAATTCATACATATAAAGGTGTATTTGGAAGCCATGTTGCACATGTCATTCGTAGATTAAAAAGAATCTGTGAATTTTATGGTAGTAGCCCTCAGTTTATTTGTACATCTGCCACGATTAAAAATCCTAAGGAGCTTGCTGAGAACTTAACAAACGAATCACATTTACTTATAAATGAGAACGGTGCACCTGCTGGAAAAAAACATTTTGTTTTTTATAATCCTCCGATTGTACATCCCGTTTTTAATGTGAGACGAAGTGCAGTATTAGAAGTGAGAGACCTTGCACAAGAGTTATATGTCAATGGAATTCAAACGATTGTTTTTGCTAAAAGCAGAGTAAGAGTAGAAATGCTAGTGACTTATTTGCAGGCTCTAGTAAGTAAAAAAATAAATGACCAATCTATTCGTGGTTATCGAGGCGGTTATTTACCTTCTGAACGACGAGATATTGAAAAAGGACTCCGGGATGGAGTAATTCGTACTGTAGTAAGCACAAATGCATTAGAACTAGGTGTAGATATTGGCCAGCTCCAAGCATGCATTATGACTGGATACCCTGGCAATATAGCTAGTGCATGGCAGCAGGCAGGACGAGCTGGGCGTAGGCAGGATGAAGCGCTCATAATTTATGTGGCGCAATCTACTGCCCTAGATCAATACGTAGTAAAGCATCCAGACTATTTTCTTGGACAATCACCGGAAGAGGTTCGAATTCATCCTGATAACATGATTATTTTGATGGATCATCTTAAATGTGCCGCTTTTGAGCTTCCTTTTACGACTAGCGACAATTATGGTGAATTTTCAATTCAGGAATTGCTAGAGTTCTTAGAAAGTGAAGGGGTTCTATTAAAAACAGCAGATAAATGGCATTGGATGTCCGAAAGCTTTCCTGCTAGTAATGTTAGTCTTCGTTCTGCCTCCCAAGACAATGTCATTATAATTGATCAGTCAGTACCTACTAAAACTCGAGTCATAGGAGAGATGGATCTTTATAGTGCGATGACCCTGCTTCACGAGGAAGCTATATACCTTCATCAAGGAACACAGTTTCAAGTAGAGAAATTAGATTGGGAAGAGAAAAAGGCATTTGTTAAAGAAGTGGACGTGGATTATTTTACAGATGCTAATATTGCAATCGAGCTAAAGGTGCTAAGTGAGGATAAGGAAAAAGAAGCTGATATTGGAACACTACGTTTTGGAGACATTATTGTTCTTGCTCAGCCGACCATCTTCAAAAAGATTAAGTTTGATACGCACGATAATATTGGATCAGGTAAAATACATTTACCGCCTTTAGAGCTTCACACTACATCCACTTGGTTTAGCTTTGATAAGCCAAATGACTGGTCGGAAACCTTGCTTTCAGATGCGATGACGGGTGTAGCATATGCTTTGCATTCATTTATACCATTATTTATTCATTGTGATTCTAAGGACATTCATGTAGTCCCACAAGTAAAATCAGTAAACGTGGAGAAGCCTACTTTCTTTATGTACGATAGCTATCCTGGCGGTATTGGTTTATCCGAGAGAATGTTTGACCTATGGAATGACTTAGTTCCAAAAGTTACAGAGCAAGTTGCGAGCTGCCCTTGTACTGGTGGGTGTCCAGCATGTATTGGAGCACAAGATGCTGAAAATAACTTAAAGAAAGAAGTTATAAAATTACTGCATATGCTACAGGTGGATCGTTATGTCATATGAGAAAAAACTATTAGAGATGAAGGGACTTCTGAAGAAGAATGTTCCCGAGAAACAGCCCAAAAAGGAAGTGCCAGAAATTGCACTTCCTTTTTATACAGAACAATGGAAACAAGCTGGTTTAAAGCTTATAAAAAACGAGAAGGGTTTTTTCTTTTTAAAAGAAACATTTTATCGTAAGAAGCATATACATGGAACTATTGGTTTGGATAAGCTGGAGGAGGCAATTTCCTTTATGCAAGAGAGATACCCAAATCATCCACTTACGGTTTCACCAGGTAATCCTTTTTGCTTCTATGATACAGAAACAACTGGGTTAAAAGGGACAGGTGTGCTCATTTTTTTAAATGGTATATTAAAAAAAGCGCCCGGGGGATACTTGCTTTCTCAATATGTGTTAGTAGAGCCTGGGCAGGAAGCAGCGTTTCTGTTAGCTACTGAATTTTGGAAAGATACACAAACTATTATTACTTATAATGGTAAGAGTTTCGATATTCCACAGTTAAATACTCGCTGGACGATGAATCGCAATAATCTTCCGCCATTAAAAGATCATGAGCAAATTGATTTAATGCATTCCTCCAAAAGAATATGGAAAGGTGATTTAGAGAGATTTAAACTAAAGCAAATAGAAGAGAGCAAACTGGGCTTTACAAGAAAAAATGATCTTCCAGGACACTTGGCACCCATTATTTATTTTGATGCAGTAAAACAAGGTGATCCTACTAATCTTATGAGAATTTTAAAGCATAACGAATGGGATATCTTATCACTTGCAACTCTCTATACTTTATCGATAGATCTTTTAAAAAAAGAAGAATCACTAGAAACTGCTAACACTTACACGAATATCGGTAAATGGTTTAAAGACCTAAAATCAAAAGATGCGAGCAATAAATGGTTTGAATTCGTCGTAGACCAATTTTCAGAAAGTGAAACAAGCGTCGCATACTTTTATATTGGGTTACATTTAAAAAGACAAAATCTAATAGAAGAAAGTGTAGAAGCATTCGAAATAGCTTTAAAGGAAATCGACGGGAAATATCGTCTAAAGGTTTTGGTGGAACTTGCAAAGCTTTATGAACATCAGAAGAAAGACTATCAAAAAGCATTAGAAAAAACGCAGGAATGCTTAGATTATTGGAGTAAGACTAGGATGGATTCTCCTAAAGGTTTTGAAGGTGAGCTTCTTAAGCGGGAAATAAGAATAAAAAGAAAAATAGATATTTCCCGGGAAAGCGCACAACCTAACAAAAAACGCACATAATCACGCGAAATTACTCCATTATTCGACACCATTATGCTATAATACGAGTAGCTAATTGTAGACGGAAGGAAGATGCTACATGGAATTTAAACTTAAAGCTTCTGATATATTAGAAAAAGAATTTAAAACGGGTCTTAGAGGCTATAACCAAGAAGAAGTAGATATGTTTTTAGACGATATTATTCAAGACTACGAAGCGTTTGAAAAGAAAATCATTCAACTGCAGCAAGAAAACAAGCAACTTAGAGAAGAGCTAGAGGAAGCACCACGTAAATCTGTTCCCGTACAACCAGCAGCAGGTGCAACTAATTTTGATATTCTAAAAAGATTATCTCATTTAGAAAAACATGTATTTGGAGCTAAATTGTACGAATAATATTATATCAAAAAAGAAAATTTGTGTTTTCATGTCAAATCATATACAATGTAATTACCACTTATTTATTCGGGCAATCGCTGCAATGCTTAGACATTGTAGAGGAAAGTCCATGCTCACACAATTCTGCGATGAATGTAGTGTTCGTGCTTAGTGAAAAAATAAACTAAGGCAGCCTTTTGGCTGACGGCGGGATGAAGGCCTAAGTCTTCGGATATGGCTAACAATCTCTGAAAGTGCCACAGTGACGAAGCTGGATAGGAAACTATACAGGTGGAACGAGGTAAACCCCACGAGTGAGAAACCCAAATTATGGTAGGGGCATTTTCTTGAAGGAATTGAACGGATAGAAAAACAGATATTAATCTGTAGATAGATGATTGCCGTCCACATACGTACGAGGTAGTTCACCGTTTGAGTACCGTGGAAACAAAACATGGCTTATTGAGTTTATGAGTGGCTATAATTAATAATACGAAAAGCTCTCCAATCACGGAGAGCTTTTCTTTTCTTGACTACATATTTTATCATGAGAGAGTAAAACCTCACCCTATACTATTATTTATCTCAGGTTGCTTGATTGATGTCTTAAAGGCAGGTTATTAATGCTTTAATAGAATTGTATTTTATCATCGAGTTAGTACTGAGGGGAAGCAGGTCCTAGAAAGTGAAAAAAGAGCAACATCCCGAAAGCTTTTCTTTGTACCCAAAAGAGCTAGTAGAGAAAGTATTTAATTCCACTACTGAGGGTATTATGATTACGGATGAACATTTAAAAATTACTTTAGTGAATGCTGCCTTTCAAGCGGTTACTGGATATAGCTTGGAGGAGGTTAGAGATAAAACTCCTAGCATATTAAAATCCGGAAAGCAGGACAAATCATTTTACGACTCCATGTGGAAAGAGTTAGACAAAAAAGGAATTTGGCAAGGTGAAATTTGGAACAGAAGGAAGAATAGTGAAGTATACCCTGAGCACTTAAAAATTACTAGAATTCAAAACGAACTAGGCGAAACTACACATTATTTTGGAGTGTTTTCTGATATTTCCATAAAAAAAAGTGCAGAAAAAGAAATAAAGACATTGACTTCAACGGATTATCTCACAGGTTTACCTAACAGGTTCTCTTTTAATGAATTGTTTTTACAGTTAATTGAAAACTCGACTCCAAATAGCTTCAGTGCACTTTTGTTTATCGATTTAGATCGTTTCAAGCAAGTGAATGCATCACTTGGAAATGAAATAGGAGATAGAATTCTAGTTGAATTTACGAAACGTGTCAGGCATATAACACCAAAGGATAGTATCTTGGCAAGGTATGGTGGAGACGAGTTCTTACTTGCACTTTCACATATTAAATCACATATAGATGCTGGCCAAATTGCTATTGAAATTATTAAAATGCTAAGCAAGCCATTTATAATAGATGATTTGGAAATTTATTTAACCGCTAGTATAGGAATCAGCTTTTTTCCTCAAGACGGACAAGAAATAGATGAACTTATTCACAAGGCAGATAAGGCAATGTACTTTGCTAAGCATAATGGCCGTAATCAATATGCATTTTACTTTGAAGAGTTGAAGAGAGATTCGAAAAGGCTGCTGTTATTGGAGGCTGAACTGAGAAAGGCGATACAAGCAAATGATTTCTCCGTCCATTACCAGCCTAAAGTTTCCTTGGAAACAAAAACCATTATTGGAGTAGAGGCTTTAGTAAGGTGGGAAAATGATCAGGTAGGTACTGTATCTCCAGCAGAGTTTATCCCACTTGCTGAAGAAACTGGCCTAATCATCCCATTAAGTGAGTTAATTATTAAAAAAGTATGTTTAGATATCCTTGAATGGAGAACACTTGATATTAGTAATATTTCAGTATCCATTAATATTGCATCTATACATTTTCAACAAGATAATTTTATTGAAAGAATAAACAACTTGGTAATGCAATATAATTGTAGTCCACAGCAGCTTGAATTAGAATTAACTGAGCGCACTATTATGAAGGATTCTAATAATATTATATCTAAGCTTATAAAGCTTAAAAGTAATGGATTTAAAATTTCTATTGATGATTTTGGGACAGGATACTCGTCCTTGAGTTATTTAAACCAATTTCCTATAAACTATTTAAAAATTGATAGAAGCTTTATTCAGCACATAACCACCTTAAAGGATAAACAAGCAATAGTGGAATCTATTATTTTAATGTCACATCGTTTGAATATTAAGGTTGTAGCTGAAGGTGTAGAAACGAAGGAACAAGTAGAAATTCTAAGGGAAATGAATTGCGATATTATCCAAGGATACTATTATAGCAAGCCAGTTCCAAGTAAAGGGCTAATGGATTTCTTAGAGTTATGGGAGATCCATAAGCAAGAAGGGAAGGTATAATGACAACATTTAAATTAGTAGCTACTGCTGCAATGGGGCTAGAGGCAATCGTTGCAGAAGAAGTAAAAGCACTAGGATATGAAACAACAACTGAAAACGGAAAGGTATATTTTGAAGGAGATGAAAGAGCAATTGCAAGAGCTAATACATGGCTACGAGTTGCAGACCGTGTAAAGATTGTAGCTGCTCAGTTTCCTGCCAGAACCTTTGATCAACTGTTTGAGAATACTAAAGCGATTCAATGGGAGAAGTTCCTCCCTGTAGATGCTGCTTTTCCTGTACAAGGCAAATCAGTCAAATCAACATTATTTAGTGTTCCTGATTGTCAGGCTATTGTTAAAAAAGCGATTGTAGAAAGATTAAAGCTAGCCTATAAACGAATTGGGTTTTTAGATGAGTCCGGGGCTACATACAAGATAGAAATTAGTATATTGAAGGATGTAGCGACTATTACCATTGATACTAGCGGAGCTGGACTGCATAAGCGCGGTTACCGACATGGTCAAGGGGAAGCACCTTTAAAAGAAACCTTAGCAGCAGCTTTAGTAAAAATCTCTAAATGGAGTCCCAATAGACCTTTTGTTGATCCTTTTTGTGGTTCCGGTACAATTCCAATTGAGGCAGCCATGATTGGGCAAAATATTGCTCCAGGATTTAACCGTGATTTTCATAGTGAGGCTTGGGCTTGGATGCCTCAAAAAATTTGGGATGATGTAAGAAATGAAGCTGAAGATTTAGCCGACTATGACCAACCTTTAGAAATAATTGGTTCAGATATTGATCATAAAATGATTCAAATTGCAGAGCAGAACTCTTTTGAATCAGGCTTTGCTGATTTAATCAGCTTTAAACAAATGCAGGCAAGCGACTTCTCTACGGACCTAATGGATGGCGTGATGATTGGTAATCCACCTTACGGAGAGCGTATAGGCGAAATTGAAGAAATTGAGAAAGCTATTAGTGACCTAGGACATATGATGGAAAAATATCCTTCTTGGTCAGTTTATATGTTATCTTCCATGGAGAATTTTGAAAATCTGTATGGTCGTAGAGCAACGAAGAAACGTAAATTGTTCAATGGGTTTATAAGAACAGATTACTATCAGTTTTGGGGTAAACGTTCATAACAGTAGGGGAGACTAAGCTCTCCCTTGCTGTTATATTATATTTAAGGGAGTTAGAAAATGAAGCAAGCTTTACCATTTAAATTATCTAAGGACCGTTCTTTCTTTGAATCATTAGGAGACTGGATGGGAGACGTTTTATACGATGAATTACCCGAAAAAGGATTTGAATGTCGTGATGAGCAAATTTTCATGGCTTATCAAATTGAAAAAGCTTTAAAAGAGAAAAATGTCTTGTTTGCAGAGGCTGGAGTAGGTACAGGAAAGACGATAGCTTATCTACTACCTGCTATTTCTTATGCGAGATATACTGGAAAACCAGCACTTATCGCCTGCGCTGATGAAACACTAATAGAGCAGCTAGTAAAAGAGGCTGGCGATATTTTTAAGTTACAAAATTATTTAGATATAAAAATAGATGTGAGATTAGCTAAATCACGCAATCAGTATTTGTGTCTTAAAAGACTAGAAGAGGCTCAAAAAAATGGAGAGAATGACTTCTTCATAGAAGAAATTGAAGATGGTGTTCCTGATTTTGTTTATGGTTCTGCTTCTCTACAAAGCATATTTCCTTTTGGTGAAAGAAGCCAGTTTCCTGGAGTTTCGGATGTAGATTGGCAAAAAGTTAACTTCCATCCTACTCAACAATGTACAGTTTGTGATTTACGCAATCGATGTGGGCAAACTATTCACCGTCAACATTACCGGGAATCATCTGATTTAATCATCTGCTCGCATGACTTTTTAATGGAGCATCTTTGGACAAAAGACTCTCGCATTCGTGAAGGGCAGCTACCTTTTTTACCTGAAGTCTCTATGATTGTACTGGATGAAGGACATCTGTTAGAATTTGCAGCTCAAAAAGCACTTACATATGAAGTGCAGAGTGAAACACTGATCCGTTTACTAGAACGGGTGATGGTTGACGGGGTCCGAGAAAAAACGTTAAATCTTATGGAAATACTTCAAAATACACATGAGAAAATTTTTAGTGTATTAAGAGTGGGAAGTGTTACTGAGGAAACCGAACGTATGAAAATTGATAAGTCACCTCAACTAATGCAGCTATGTAAGCAGGCGATTAAAATTACAGACGACTTGCTTGAGGAATTTGTATTTGAATCGGAACTGTTTACGATTCCAGAATATGAGCTAAGAATGGTAGAAGAATTTTTAGAGCAGTATTCATTCTCGCTAAGGCTGTTTACAGAAAAAGGTGATGGCGTTGAATGGCTAGAAATAATCGATGGCTATGAAACACTTATTATTATGCCAAGGCTAGTAACGGATATTTTAAATGAAAAGCTATTTAGTACTAAACTGCCTGTCATTTTTTCTTCTGCAACTTTATCCATAGAAAAAGATTTTACTTATTTGGCAGATTCTTTAGGAATTGAGAAGTATCAATCATTTTCTGTACCATCACCATTCGACTATGATGAGGTTATGAAAGTTACAGCTCATCATGTTAGTCAAGTAGAAAAAGTTCAAGAAACAGATAAGATATTGGATTCTACTAGTCAAACCCTCATTTTGTTTAAGTCTAAAGCTGCGATGGATCATTTTAGAGCATCGACTCAAGCCAAGGACATTGCTTTTGAAGGGGACCGTGAGCTTTCGACTATTGTAAAGGAATTTCAAAATGGAGAATTCTCTACGCTTTGTTCTTATCATTTATGGGAAGGCTTAGACTTACCTAAAGAAGCTTTAACTCGAGTAATTATCTATGATCTGCCATTCCCACCTGTAGATCCTTTATTCGATGCAAAACGTTCGTTTTCTAACGATCCCTTTGAAGAAGTAGAATTACCGTTTATGCTGCTTCGACTTCAACAGGGAATAGGACGTCTTATCCGTACGTCTGATGATCACGGTGAAATACACCTTCTTCTAAATGAGTCTGAAGCGTTAATAGAAGATCGCTTTGCACGTATCTTACCTACAACCATTTCAAATGAATAGTACTAAATTTTAACCTTTTACTTTAGAGTATCGCCATGAAATTACTCGAATTCCTTCTTATTATAAGGAATTTGTGAAATCATATGACGATCTTTGAAGTAAAAGGTTTTTTTTTGAACGAATTCCTTCTAACTGAATAATATAAATAATACAGGGCAAACGTCTCAAGTAATAAGAGAAAGGTGGGGTTAATCATACCAAATATAGAGGATGAAGTTGTCTTTACGAAAGAAGAGGCTGTTACATTTAATATTGCTAGTGACTTTCACTACAATAATTCAGCGGGAAAATTGACTGTTCCATGGTTTGATTATGGTGCGTTCGTTGAAATAAATAACAATCAGAAGAAATGTATATGCTTTTCAGTTTTACAACCAGTAGAATCGGCTGAAGTGGAAAGTGATGACCAAGTATCAGCAGATGATAGCATAACTGACATAGAAGAAATATATGCGTCTGATATTAAAAAAGTAAAACGACGTACTTTTAAAAGAAAACGGCGCAGACGATTTATAGACACAGTACCATCTGAAGATAATATTATGATAAATGGCCCTCAAGAAAATACAAAGGAAAATAGTTTATTCAATTTTTTAAGGGAAGAAAAAAATTCACTTAAGCCATACTATCTGCTATCAAATCATAAAAATAAAAGTAAACAGCCAAATCAACTAAAATATATTAGGGCTTATTTGCCAACACCGAGCCGTAAAATAAATCATGTATTAGAGTATGAAAATGCAGATTATAATCATGAATTAGAAGTGATGGCTTACATTGAGTCAGAAGAAGAACCAACAGAATGGAATACCACAGAACAAACACCGCTCCAGGATTCTTCCTTCTTTATTGAGCCGCAAGCAATTGAGATCCCTTCCCTACAAGAAGATTCAAAAGAAGAGGAATCTATAGAAGAAACAAACATTCCTACAATACCTTCCTACGACAGTAAAGAGGAAATATTAGTTTTAGGAAATGATGTAGATTATTCTTCCATAGAAATTGCTCATGAAATAGATCCATTAGATTCCATAACTAAAGAATTAGAATTTACTAATGAAGATAGTATAAGATTTATGGATGAAAGTCTTCGAGACACGTATTTGTCTGTAATGATTAGTAGTCTGAAAAAAATTCTTGCTAGTAAAGAAGCGGTTGAAAGTGAAGACCTCAACACGTTACCAGATAACACTCTCCAAGATTATCAAGAGGAAGACATATCTACTATAGAAAAAGAATCTCTTTTAGAGGAAGAGGAGATATTACTCACTAACTTAGTTGCAGAAGAAGATTCTCAAGAATCAGAGGAAGTAATTTATAAGGTAAAGGGACCCACCTCTAATATAAAAACAAAAACGATATATATTCCGTTTTCTACCTACGTAGATATTGAAGATTTTATGAACCCTGCACTTTATGGTAGTGCAAAGCAAGAAGGGTATAATTTTTTACCTACAAACAACGATCATTTCCCTCTTTTAGATACAGTATTTTTTGATAGTATGTACTTTTTTCAAGAAGATCTCTATTGCCATCTGTTAGGTTATAAAGTGCATGAAATTCTCTTTTCTGCTCATAACAATGACTCACAAAAACTATCTGTAGCAGAAAATAACCTATATAAGTCCCAAGTTAAAGTTAGACATAATTCAGGACAAAAGGAAAATAAGCTCCCGTTAGCGGTGCATATTAAAGTACCTGTAATTATAGGGGAGTATGATGTTGAAATAAGCTTAAAAAGAGCCTTGGATTTGGAAGAAAGAGTAGTTAATATTAAAGAATTATCAAAGGATATTCAATTGGCTTCTTGTAAATTCATACCTTCCTCTTTCGAGCAATCCAACGAAGAAGGTGTTCAACAGGCAACGAGAGGAAAGCTGTTAATAGAAGGGACTATTATACAAAGAATTGAATATACGGTGTTGTCGGAAAGCGAGGAAAAGCTAAGGAAAAAAGATTTACCGTCTGAATCGCCTAAAGTGCAACAAAATGCTGTAATTGAATTAGTTTTGCAGCTTTTACAAGTTCAGAAAGTGTATTATCCATTCACAAAAAAATAAACTCCACTTGTACTGTAATTTTGTTAGTGCAAGTACCTTTTTTAATGTAGCCATCTCTAACGAATGAGTTCGTTGGTGATGGCTTATTTAATTGCTGATTATTAATTCCTTTAAGCTGTAGGCGACGAGTCCAGTGGGATTACTGCTATATACGGTTCCTAGCCCCATCAAGAGAATGGCGATTATGAATTTGATAGAGCTAGTAAAATTTAAATTATTGGTTGTGAATAGTATGAGGAAATCTCTAAGCTATATTACACAGAAGAGTTATTTAAACAGTTAAATAGATAAATAATATCGACATAATTTACGTTTCTGTGTCTATTGCTTATACATCCATCGGTGATTTTACATAACTTAAAACAGAAATGAATTAATTTCGCAAAAAATGAATGGAGGAAATTTTAAATGAATGAAGAGAACGGTTTAAACAATGGCGATTTGTCCAATGTTTACCCATGTCCGGTAGATAATGCAAGGTCTCTACCACAATTACAGGATGAACCTGTTGATCCTTGCGTAGTACCCGATAATTTTTACCCGATTATTAAGGTGCCAGCTGTATTGGCGGAAACTACAATTCAAATAGTAGTAGAAGCAGATATATTATTAGATCCACCTGCAAGCGAAATCAAAAGAGTACACAAGGATGTATTCTTGACACAATGTAAGCTTGTACCGGTAAGGTTTGATCCGATGGATTCTTGCGATGGCTCTCGCAGAGTTACTAGAGCTAAATTATTTGTTGAAGGATTTATTAGAAAGGACATCGAATACGCAACTGATGATTGTAACGGTGTAATTTACGATCGTATTGCTTCCGTACCTTTCACAGGCTTTGCTGACCTAAATGGGTCTGATTTTATTCTATACCCTATCATTACTAAATCTTCTGAAAGTCAATCCCGTTTCATTAATCCGAAAAACAGTGAAATGCCTCGTTTAGATAAGTATTTCTTTGAAAACAGTACTTTCTATAATGAGCAGCCTTATTGTGAATTGGTGAGAGCTGAGTTTTTCGAGCTTGACTACTCTCCGTGTTTAGTGGATATGCGCGATACTTTTGATACGCTTACAGAGAAAATGGTAGTAGACCTAACTTTAAAAGTACTACAAATTAGACAAGTAAGAGTACGGTCAGAGGGGTAAAAATTTAAATAATAGACAAAGCCCTATTTGGGTGGGCGTGTGCTTAAATATGTATAATGATATATACATTTTTAAAAGGGAGTGCTCTAAAAGTCAGAAATTTGGCTTTTACGGGTAGTCCCTCTAACGCCTTGTCCATACATAGAAACTGCTAAAGTTTGTAAACGACGAGACGATCAACAAGTGCAAGATTATAAAAACAAAAAGAGAGACTGTTTATATGAACAGTCTCTCTTCCTTCGTATATACTTAAAAGAATTATAGTTACCAGAATTTATAACCTTTTGAACCTGGAGGAGCATTTTGAATCATATCAAACACCGGAACCGTATAAGCAAATAAAATTAAGAAAATACAAATCGTTAACCATATTTTCCAGTTTTCGAGTGCCATCGGTGTTTTTTCTGCATTTTCGGATACTTCTCCAATTGGAAATTCTGTATCACCTTTAGGAGCAAACCATACTAATTGAGCTACTATATATAAGACTAAGATGATACCGATGAATAAAATTGTACCGCCAACTGCTTGTGCGATTTGGTAGGGAACCCACTCGGCTGCCTGGGCAGATTCACCATAGGTTGAGAAATCTGATCGGCGGGGGGCTCCCAATAATCCAGCAATATGCATTGCTCCAGACATAATGGACATACCTACTGCCCAAACAATACCTTGTATAATAGCTAGCTTATTCATTTGTTTAGTCAACACTCTACCAGTAAGGTGGGGGATTAACCAATAGGCTGCTCCAAAGAATGTTAAAACGACAGTTGTTGCTAAAGTAAGATGGAAATGACCTGTAACCCAGATAGTATTATGTACTACTTGGTTCATTTGGTTAGATGCATTGATAATACCACCAGCCCCAGCAGGGATGAAGGCAGCCATTCCGATAAATGGTACTAGGAATCGCGCATCCTTCCAAGGTAGCTTTTTAAACCAGCCAAATACGCCTTTTCCTCCAAGCTGTCTTCCACGAATCTCAAATGAAGCAAACATAGAGAAAGCAGTCAGAAGGGAAGGTATAACTACCATCATTGTTAAAACAACTTGCAAGTACTTCCAAAATGAATCAATACCTGGCTCTGTCAATTGATGATGGAATCCAACTGGGATAGAGAAGATTAAGAAAAGCATAAAGGATAATCTTGCTAGTGCGTCCGAATAAATTTTACCTCCAATAATTTTCGGGATGATCACATACCAAACCATATACGCTGGTAATAACCAGAAGTATACTAATGGGTGACCGAAATACCAGAAAAGTGTACGAGAGAGTAAAACATCGATTTTATCTACCCAGCCTAAAGACCAGGGGATTAATTGGAATACTACCTCAACTGCTACACCAAGTGAACAAATAATCCACATAGTTAAATTTACAATAACCATAAAAGTTAATAATGGGCTAGGTTGCTTTGGATTTGCTTTACGCCATTCCATATATTTCATGATCAAGCCAGCTCCGCCAATCCATGAGCCTACTACAACTAATGCCATCCCAACATAGAAAATCCAATGCGCTTGAAGTGGTGCATAAAAAGTATACAACACAGATGCTTCGTTTAATAAAACCATTACTGCAGCAGCAGTAGTGCCGGTTGTCATTGTCCAAAAACCAATCCAACCTAGTGTTCTCTGTTTATCTGTTAATGTGCCGGAAGTACGGCTAACAGCAGCAATTTGAAAACCAAATATAAAGTAAGTAGTTAAAATAAGTCCTAATAAAACACCATGAACAGTTAATAATTGATAGTAACCTATACCCCAAGGAAGGGTGAATTGCCCAGAACGTACAAGGGTTTGTAAGAGTCCGCAAAGTCCTCCTATTAATAGTGCAATAAAAGCTACATGAATATGAGCCATTGCAAGCTTGCCATCACGACGGTCAACTTTCACAAAGCTTTGGGCTTTTTCTGTTATTGTTGCCATGTTACTCAACCACCTTTAACTTCGATGTCATAGACGTGTGTCCTACACCGCAATATTCGTTACATAAAACTAAATACTCTCCAGCTTTATCTACAGTTGTTACATATTCTGAAACGTAACCTGGTTCAAGCATCATATTAATATTTGTATCTACTATCTGAAAGCCATGTATAACGTCTTTCGTTGTTGCTATAAATTTAACCGTAGAACCTAGTGGAACTTCAAATTCTTGTGGGTTATAAAAGAATGCGGATGCAACTACTACTATCTCATAATCCCATTCTTTACCTTCTACTTTGTGAACTCCTGGGTTATTGAATGGAGCAATCTCGTCTACTCGCTCAGGATCAATATATACTTTTGCACTTGGTGGATGTGAACCATAGTGGAAGGCGCTAAAACCAACTATTATTAAAAATAAAACTAGTGAACTAACTCCAAATGTTATCCACCATTTTTCATACTTGTGAATATGCATAACCTTTAACCTCCATTAGTTTAAAATCTGTCAATAAATAAATAGAATGCAAAAAACCAAGTGACTAATATAAATAAACCGACAACGCTAACTGAAATGAGCGTCCCTTTTAGTTCTGGTTCTTTATTTTGTTTTTTGGACATTTGTCTTACACCTCCAAAACTTTCCTTCTTTTTCTATAGGTACATCATAAATTTAAAAAAACAAAGTTGATGTGATATTTATCACACATACAAAGGTTATATGTGAAGATACTGTGAAATAATTTGAAAGTAACAAAAAAGTAAATAGGAATTGTGATAAAAGTTATATATTAATTTTTAGTGGGGAAATATAAGTGTATGGAAGGATTAACGCATTTTTATGTTGGCTTTGTTAAAGAGTAAGGTTAATTTTATGAAGCAAAGCAAACTTTAAATCAGAGAGTAGAATTGATTTCCGCCCCAGCCGGACGCTTTCCTCGGGGTGAGCGATAAGCCACCACCCATCGCTTACGCGCGTGGTTGTGATGTCTTATCTGTCTCACTCATCCCGTAGGAGTCGCCGTCTGGCGCTCCAATCAATAAATGGGAACAGCTTTAGCATCGATAAAGCGCTAATAAATTTATTCGCATAAATATAGCTTTTATGTTTTAGAAAATTTGATAATGAGGGCAACACTTATATCATGGGGCATGACAGCGATTTTTAAGGGATAATTATTGGAAAGACTATTGTCTCTATCCGCTTGAACAACTGCTATGATGTAACAAAAAAAGCCCTAAAAATTTTACGATTTGTAAAATTTCAGGACTTTTAACTTAAAGGAGGATTTTTTTCCATTCTCTTCGATGCGTACAAAGTATTAAGAATTATGTATAACTATCTAATCTTCATCAACAGTCAGAATAATAGCCATGGGACCTATGTCAGTCACTTCTACGGGTAGAAAGAAAGCCTGTTGGAAACCATATAACTTACTTTGTCCTACAATTACAGTAGGAGGGGTTATATCTATTTCTAATCCTTGTTGTGCAACAACCGTACATAAATTACCTGCAATCATGTTTCCTAGTTCGCCTGTAAAAGATTCAAGCATTTCTCCCTCTAAAGGCATACCAAACATAGAGGCACCAACAGATGAAAAATAATGAGAAGATGCATCTATTATAATTCTTGCTTTCATATCGCCTACAATACCGATCAGTACAGCCATTTCCACTACCTCATATGGTTGAGACAAGAGAGTAGGTGGTTTGTAACTAAGGTTTAAAGGGATGACTGCTTTTATAGATTGAATCGTCCCATTCAATATAGTTTGTATGTTTCTAGAAAGAGTCATCTTTTTCCTCCAAGTAGTAAAGTTGAATCAATTTTAGCATAATATCTAGTCAAAAAGAATATATTTTATAGTCATTTGTGAATTGTTATGTTATTATTTAAATGAGAATGAATATCAAGTTCAGTTGAGAGGGAGATAGTCATGTTATATATTTTAATTGGCTCAACAGTTGTTATTTATAGCGTAGTCACAAAACATATATTAAGTTCAATAACACCTCAATCAAAATAATAATAATTTCTGTGATGACTTTATGACAATAAAGTCATCTTTTTTTATATTTTCTGATATGATATACATATTGTTTATTAGATAAAAAGGGGAAAAATTTCAAATGGATCAATTAGAGGAACTACAGAATATTAAACAAAAAAATGCTTTACTTGCAGCTATCTTTAAGCAAAACAAGGATAATGAAAGATATGCCAAGTCAAAGCTATTTGCAGATAAATTAGAAAAACAAACATTTACCATTGCTTTTGCTGGTCACTTCTCAGCAGGTAAATCTAGTATGATTAATGCGCTCGTAAATGAACAACTGCTACCGACTAGTCCCATTCCTACGTCGGCTAATATTGTAACTGTAAATAAAGCAGATGAAAATTATGCGATTGTCCACTTTGTTGATCAGTCTCCTGTTAAATTCTCAGGAGAATATGATATACAGCATGTAAAAAAATATTCAAAGGATGGTAGTAAGGTTTCTCAAATAGAAATTGGTCATAAAACATCTGGGCTTCCGAAAGGTATTACCGTTATGGATACGCCCGGTGTTGATTCTACAGATGACGCTCACCGAGTGTCTACGGAGTCGGCTCTCCATCTTGCAGACATCGTTTTTTATGTGATGGACTATAACCATGTACAATCTGAATTGAACTTTCAATTTACGAAACAATTGCTGCATTACAACGAAAACATATACTTAATCGTTAACCAGATTGATAAGCACCGAGAAGAAGAGTTGTCTTTTACTGCTTATAAAGATTCTGTGTCATCAGCTTTTACCGCTTGGAATGTTGTACCAAAAGATATTTACTATACCTCTTTAAAAAACAAAGAGATGCTACATAATGACTTTGAGCAAGTAAAACAAATTGTAAATGATTCCATCCTTCATAAAGAAGAACTTTTTTTGCTATCAGCTACAGCTACATTAGATAAACTAAAAGATGAGCATCTGGCATTTTTAGAAGAGGAAAAAAAAGGTCTACAGCATGAGCTAAGTTATTTATTAACTGAGGAAGATTGGATTAATGTCGAAGAAATCTTAGATCAGTTTGAAGTCTCAGAAAAACAAAAAAAGCTTCAAGAAAGCGACGCTTGGAAAAAGGTATTTGAATCTAATAGAAAAGAAATCTTAAGCAATGCCTCGATAATGACGTATGAAATTCGGGAGAAGCTAAAGAGTTATGAGGAAAGCAGGCAGGATAACTTCAAAGTTGGCTTCTTCTCGAGTAAGAAAAAGACGGAACAAGAAAGAAATAATAGGTTAAAAGAGACAATTGAGCTACTAGAGACAATTGTTTCCACTCATATTACGGCACATATTAAAAACTTAATGAAGCGGATGCTAAAAGATGTTGGTTTATTAAATGACAGTAAGACAAGTGAAATAAATAATATGTCATTTTCTTTGCCAGCCGAAATCATCGTAGATACGATGCATAATGGGGCTAGTACAACAGGTGATGCGATATTAAATTACGCAAATCGTGTAAACGATGCAGTTAGCCGATACTTTGTAAAAGAAACGGAAGCTTGGAAAGAAGAGAATATTCAATACATTGAAGAGCATTCTTCTACTGAAGACGAGCAGTTTAATAAGAAAACTGATACTTTAAGAGAAAAACAAGAAGCTATTTTAAAAGTGTCGGAAATAGAGAAAAGGGTAGAGGATCTTAACAAGTTATTAATAGCTCCTACTCTTCAAATTCGAAAAGATAGTATCAATCTTTTAAGTGAGTGGAACGAGGAACGTCAATTGTTCGAACGATCTATTGTGGAATATGTAGAGACAACTGAAGAGGAAGTAGAGGCAGTTAATGCTGTCGCTGCTGAAGAGGAGAAATCTGAGGAAGCTCCTATATTAGCATTTGATGAAATGATTCACCGTGCTAATAAAATTGGAGAGATCTTAAAAGAGCTACCTGACTTTCAGGAAGCTGCTTCCGTTATTAAGAAGAAAGCAATGCGGGTAGAAAACCAGCAATTCACCATTGCGCTTTTTGGAGCTTTTAGTGCCGGAAAATCAAGTTTTTCCAATGCGCTGATGGGAGCTAATGTGTTGCCTGTATCACCAAACCCTACTACGGCAACCATAAATAAAATACATCCCGTAACTGAAAATCATTTGCATAATACGGCTGATGTTAGCTTGAAAACGAAAGAGCAGCTTTTGGAGGATGTTAAGTTTGCCTTTGAACAATTAGGTATAACTATTATTTCTTTAGAAGAAGCCTTCGAAAAAGCTCCAGCTGCAGTAAAAGAGACCTCTACTGAGGAAGTTCATAAATCCTTTATTAACGCATTTTATATCGGATACCCGGCTGTAAAGGACAAGCTGGGAGAAGTTTTAAATGTAGATGAAAAGGAATTTTCTCTTTTTGTCGCGCAGGAATCTAAAAGCTGCTTCGTAGATTTTATTGATTTCTATTTTGATTGTGAGTTAACAAGATTAGGAGTAACTTTAGTTGATACTCCGGGAGCAGACTCCATAAATGCTAGACACACAGGTGTCGCTTTCGACTATATCAGAAATGCAGATGCAGTATTATTTGTGACGTACTTTAACCATGCTTTTGCTAAAGCAGATAGAGAATTCTTAATCCAGCTTGGCCGTGTGAAGGACTCTTTTGAGCTAGACAAGATGTTCTTTGTAGTGAATGCAATTGACCTTGCAAGCAATGAGGAAGAGGCAGATTTAGTAAAGCAATATGTCAAGGACGAGCTACAGCGTTTTGGTATTCGTTTCCCTCGAGTGTTTGGTGTCTCTAGTCTTCAAGCTTTGCAAGAAAAAGAAAATAAGATGCAGCTGCATAAAGGTATGGAGCAGTTTGAAAAATCATTCCATCAATTCTTAGAGCAGGATCTTAAGCAAATTGCTGTCATTGCTTTAGAAGAGGAATCGAATCGCCAGAAAAATAAATTGTTATCTCTCATCCAACAAACCGAGGCTAATCTAGCTCGAAAAGAAGAAAGACTGACGGAGCTTACTAATCAAGAAGAAAAAATAAGAGAACGATACACACAGTACAACGCTATATCCTTAACAAAGGATACGACGCAAGAATTAGAGTCACTACTTTTTTATGTTTTACAACGTGTGTATTATCGCTTTAATGAATTTTTCAAGGAAGCTTATAATCCTTCCCTGTTTTCTAATCACAGCGCTTCCGTTGCTTTAGACATCGCTCTAAAAGATATTCTTCAAATGATTCGTTTTGATTTGGAGCAGGAGTTACGTGTAACCAACTTCCGAGTTCTTCAATTTATCCAGAGACAAATAACCCAGCTGGATAAGGAAGAAATGAGAATCTTAAAGGATTGGAATGGAAGCTTAACTTTTAGCCCTCATGAAAGTGAGGACTATGAATTATTAGAGTTTGTAGGTCCTTTCCAAGACAAAGATAAATATAGTCACGTAAAATCATACTTTAAAAATGCTAAGTCCTTCTTCGAGAAAAATGAAAAAGAAAAGTTAAGGGATACTCTATCTGAGGAAACAAAAGTAGAAGCAACAGCCTATATCGAACAAGAGAAACAAAGACTGGTTGAATGGCTCATCCATTATGCTGAGCAAGAAATAGAGCGAGCTCGTATAAAATGGCTGAACGAATCATTACAACAGCTTGCTGCTGAGCGAAAACTGTTGGAGCAAGAAGAGACGTTGAAGCGCTGGAAAGATATTTATCAAAAAATTCAGGGTGGAGGTAATGCTTAGTGACTAAGGTTTTTATCGATCTAACTGATATTGATGCTAATACTACAAGGTTTATCGATACACGCTTTAACCTAGCTGATTCTAAGGCTGGATTTGATTTGTTTCAAGATGGGCATGTAGAAGGTGCGGTTTACTGGGACTTAGAAAAAGATCTTTCTAATATGGAGGATGTTCATGGTAGACATCCAATGATTTCGAAAGAGAAAATGACAGAACTCATACAGAGCGCAGGACTATCATTGGATGACCAAATAGTTATATACGATCAAGGAGCAGTACCTTTTTCTTTAAGAGCATATTTTTTACTAGAGTGGGCAGGCTTTAAGAATGTTAAAGTTTTACGTCAGGGTTTTGAAGAAATAAAGCAAGCACTTCCCATTACTAAGAAAATAACCTATTACGACAATACGAAAGTAGTTCCTAGTTGGAATGATAATATATTGTTAAATATGGACGATGTCCGTGAGGTTGTAAAAGGGAACAAGGAAGGTCAGTTAATTGATGCACGTGCAGCTGCTCGATTCAGAGGCGAGATAGAGCCAATTGATCCGGTAGCTGGTCATATCCCCACAGCAATTAATTATGACTGGGAACAATTAAAGCAGGGTAGTACTTTTTTAGACAAAGACTCATTAACTGCAAAGTTAAGTGATCTAACGAACAAAAAGAAGCCAGTTATCGCGTACTGCGGAAGTGGGGTAACTGCAGCTCCATTATATGCAAGCTTAAAAGAGGCTGGATATGAAGATGTTAAATTATATGTTGGTAGCTATAGTGACTGGATTCGCGAGAACGAAATAGAAACATCTACATAACTAATATAAAAATAAACATGAGGCTAGGCTGCCAATTATAAACCTTAAAAATTTTACTACCTGGTAAGGTTTCGAGGATTCTATTCTAATCACCTGGAGTTGTTTTCCGATACAGCGGACGCTTTCTGGGGGGTCTGCAAACAACTAAAATGAAGAAATGTCTTAAAAAACCGTGAAATCAAGTTGCCGATTTCACGGTTTTTTTATTGCATTTTTAACTTTAACTACTCATATTTAACGTACAAAAAGATACTTCTTATTAATATAGGTGCTTTCTTCAGTAGCAATTACTTCAGCATATGGAATACCAAATAGAGTATAAGCAGTAAGCACGGAATATTCAGCTTGACCCGTATTTTCATCTATGATCGTATCATTGACCTCATACGAGACAACCATGAGATTATCAATCGAGTGTTGAAAAGTATTAATTGTAGTCCCTATAAAAGTATCATTCATCTGCGTATTGGTAATCCCTGTAGGTAGAAATGCTGCAAAAAAAGTAATGAATACAATTACTTTTAAAAATGCTTTGCCGGGATGAAAAAATGCTCTTTTTCTTTTCATGAACTTCATAATCGATATCTCCAATCTTTTATACACGTTCTATTAGCTTATTCATCATAATTCCTTTCAATGAATGTTATTTTCGTCAGTAAAAGGAAATAGGACTAATATCTTTAATTTCCAGTGTATTTAAGTTAGTATTGGAAAGACTAAATGATATCTTTTTAAATATTTTTCCTTTATAATTAATTGTCGTGCAAGAGAATTTGGTGTATAATAGGCGAATTGTATGTGTAAGAAAAGAGGGGCTAAATAATGAAAAAATCAATTTATGGTCTAACTAGAGACCAATTAATAGAATGGTTAATGGAACATGGTCAAAAAAAATTCCGTGCGGAACAAGTATGGGATTGGTTATATATTAAACGAGTACAAAGCTTTGCGGAAATGAAAAATGTAAACAAAGACTGTTTGGATCTTTTAGAAGAAAATTTCGTTATCCAAACGCTAAAAGAAAGTGTAAAACAGGAGTCGGCAGATGGAACGATTAAATTCCTTTTTGAAATGCAAGATGGGAATTTAATTGAAACAGTATTAATGCGTTTTAAATACGGTCTGTCCGTATGTGTAACAACTCAAGTTGGCTGTAATATCGGCTGTAGCTTTTGTGCAAGTGGTCTTTTAAAGAAGAGTCGTGACTTAGATGCTGGAGAGATAGTTGGACAAATTATGAAGGTTCAAGAGCATTTAGATCAGCTTCAAAAAGACGAGCGTGTAAGTCATATCGTAGTAATGGGTATTGGCGAGCCATTTGACAACTACAAAAACCTTATGAACTTCTTAAGAACAGTTAATGATCAAAAAGGACTTGCAATTGGTGCACGTCATATCACTGTTTCTACAAGTGGGCTAGCTAAGAAAATTATTGACTTTGCTAATGAAAATATTCAAGTAAATCTTGCTGTTTCTTTACATGCTCCAAATGACGAGCTTCGTTCTCAAATCATGGTTATCAATAAAGCCTTCCCAATTGAGAAAGTAATGGCTGCTGTTGACTATTATTTAGAAAAAACAAACCGTCGTATTACATTTGAGTATATCCTACTTAAAGACGTT
This sequence comes from Psychrobacillus sp. FSL K6-4046, assembly GCF_038624605.1. Classification (NCBI taxonomy): domain Bacteria; kingdom Bacillati; phylum Bacillota; class Bacilli; order Caryophanales; family Bacillaceae; genus Psychrobacillus; species Psychrobacillus sp. FSL K6-4046. The sequence continues at coordinate 2,129,633 of NZ_CP152020.1, read as the reverse complement.
AATGATCATGTGGAAGAAGCGCAGCAGTTGGCTAAGCTATTGGAAAATAAGCGACATCTTTCATATGTTAACTTAATTCCTTATAATCCGGTAGATGAGCATGGACAGTACCAACGTAGTACTGAAAAATCCATTAGTGCTTTCTTCCAAACATTGAAGAATAAAGGAATAAACTGTGGAGTACGTATGGAGCAGGGTACTGATATTGATGCAGCCTGTGGTCAATTACGTAGTAAACAAATTAAAAAAGAAAAAGCTGGAACAAAATAATTTATTAAAAAACGCATCTGCCTCATTCAGGCGGATGCGTTTTTTGTTTCTTATCCATTTTGTCAGGATGTTCATCAATCGTATGCTTATAAGCATAGCCCTTGTTAATAGTGAAAATCGTTAAAGCTAGAACTATGACGAATATAATAATACTTATTATTATGACAGTACCCATAAAAAGATATCCTCCTAATTCACGCATTATAGTTACATCATAGCACAAATGGCTTTAGTCAATCTGAGTCTACAAAGTGGCAACTTATATAGGAAAAGCGAGATATGGAAGCTCATAAAAAGGCTATCCCCTTCAAGAGGATAGCCTTACTAAATTTATACAGTTGCAGTTACGTTCATAACTTCTTCAATTCTTTCCCATGGAAGTTCCATTGCCGCAGCAACGCCTTGACCATAAGCAGGGTCTGCTTTGTAGCAGTGAATGATGTGACGGATTTTAATGAAATCTTCTACGCCATTCATATTACGAGCAGTATTTTCAAATAGGACTTGTTGTTGCTCAGGGTTCATAAGATTGAACAATTTACCTGGTTGCTCAAAGTAGTTGTCGTCATCTTCACGGAAATCCCATTGAGTTGCTGCCCCATCAAGAGATAAAGCAGGTTCTTTATATTGAGGTTGATCTTTCCATTGACCATAGCTGTTTGGCTCGTAAGTCATGGTGCTTCCTTTATTGCCATCTACACGCATAGCACCATCGCGGTGGTAAGAGTGGAATGGGCATTTAGGTTGGTTAACTGGAATTTGATGATGGTTAACACCTAAACGGTAACGTGCTGCATCTCCATAAGAGAATAGGCGACCTTGTAGCATTCTATCTGGAGAGAAGCTGATACCAGGTACTACGTTAGCTGGTGTAAATGCAGCTTGCTCTACTTCTGCAAAATAGTTATCTGGGTTGCGGTTTAATTCGAATTCTCCAACTGGAATTAGTGGGAAATCTTTTTTATACCAAACTTTTGTTAAATCAAATGGATTATAAGGCATATTGTTAGCTTGTTCTTCCGTCATCACTTGGATATACATTTTCCATTTAGGGAAGTTACCTGCGTCAATTGCTTCCATTAGATCACGTTGGTGACTTTCACGGTCTACTCCTACGATTTCAACTGCTTCTTGGTCAGTAAGGTTTTCAATTCCTTGTACTGATTTCATGTGGAATTTAACCCAAACACGTTGACCTTCCGCATTGATCATTGAGAATGTATGGCTTCCAAACCCGTCCATCGTACGGTAGGATTTTGGTAATCCACGCTCACTCATTACGATAGTAATTTGGTGAAGTGCTTCTGGAAGAGAAGTCCAGAAATCCCAGTTGCTATTAGCGCTACGCATATTTGTGCGTGGGTCACGCTTAATGGCATGGTTTAAATCTGGGAATTTTAATGGATCACGGAAGAAGAATACTGGTGTGTTGTTCCCAACTAAATCCCAGTTACCTTGTTCTGTATAGAAACGCATTGCAAATCCACGAATATCACGCTCAGCATCCGCTGCACCGCGTTCTCCAGCAACAGTTGAGAAACGTACGAACATTTCTGTTTCTTTTCCGATTTCAGAGAAAAGACTAGCGCATGTATATTGAGTAATGTCATGAGTTACAGTAAATTTACCGTAAGCACCTGAGCCTTTCGCATGCATACGACGCTCTGGAATGACTTCTCTATCAAAGTGTGCTAGTTTCTCTAATAACCAAACGTCTTGAAGTAGAAGAGGACCTCTTCTACCAGCAGATTGTGAGTTTTGGTTATCTACTACTGGTGCGCCAGCTGCAGTTGTCATCTTGTTATTTTGATTTTCAGACATTCTTTTTCCCCCTAGATTAGAATCTTTATAATACAAGAATTATTATATCAAAGGGAAAGTGATAATGCTAGAATTAGATTATAATTATTTTTATCTGCACATAGTTTGTGAACAATTTTTGGCGCCTTTAAACTAATATAAATGTAGATATAAAGCTATTCTTCTATATTAATAACTCAAAAAGCGTGCTATCTTTATTCACTTCCTTAAAAGAAAATCCATTTTCATTCATTCTCATTAAGAGTCCTGAATAATCATTACTAGTTTTCAATTCAATACCTACTAATGCCGGTCCGCTTTCTTTATTGTTTTTTTTCGTATATTCAAAGGTTGTAATGTCATCATTCGGACCGAGTACTTTATCTAGGAATTGTCGTAAAGCTCCAGCTCTTTGTGGGAAGCTCACGATAAAGTAGTAGAGTAGACCTTCATGAATCAATGACTTTTCTTTAATCTCTTGCATTCTTCCAATATCATTGTTACCACCACTAATAATACAAACTACAGATTTTCCTTTAATTTGTTCCTTATAAGAGTCAAGCGCTGCTACTGATAATGCTCCAGCAGGCTCTGCGATAATAGCGTGTTTATTGTACAGGTCTAAAATGGTGGTGCATACCTTTCCTTCTGGAACAAGTGTAATATCATCCACGTATTTGGCTACCACTTGATGCGTTAGCTTTCCGACGCACTTAACCGCTGCCCCATCTACAAATTTATCTATCGTTTCAAGTACGATTGGCCAGCTGTTTGCTATTGCTGCCTTCATACTTGCTGCTCCAGCAGGCTCTACACCAATAATTTGTGTGCTAGGAGATAGATTCTTTATATAGGAAGAAACACCAGACACTAAACCTCCTCCACCAATGCTACTAAAAACATAATCTAGCTTTTCATCAATATCATTCATAATCTCAACTGCGACTGTACCTTGACCTGCAATGATATCTAAATCGTCAAAAGGGTGGATAAACAGTCGATCATTCTCATTTGCGTAGGCAACGGCACTGCTAGCTGAATCATCAAAAGTATCACCAGCTAGAATAATTTCGACAAACTCACGTCCAAACATTCTTACCTGTTCAATTTTTTGACTCGGAGTAGTCAATGGCATAAAAATTTTTGCATATATTCCTAAATGGGCACAAGCATAAGCAACACCCTGAGCATGATTTCCTGCACTTGCACAAACAACTCCATTTTCACGAGCCTTTTCTTCAACCGATTTAATTTTATAGTAAGCTCCTCTCAGTTTAAATGAGCGAACATGTTGAAGATCTTCACGTTTAAAATAGATATTAGCCTCGTATTTCTCCGACAGATAGTCGTTTTTTTGTAAAGGTGTATGTAACACAACCTCTTTTAAAAATTGATGCGCTCTTAACACATCTTCAATTTGAAGTAATTTTGTCTCCGCAAGTTGCATTAGATGACCCTCCTAATTTTAATTATTCGTATATTTTAACACACTACAGCAATAAACCCCTAATATATTTTTGATAATTCAAAACAATGTAACATTTGTAGGTTATTGTTAATTATAAACACATTTTGTTGACAATTTTGTTAACTTAGAACATAATATGTTCATAGTTAACATAAAGTTGTGTTGAGGAGATTGAATTATGCTTCCAATTAACAGAAAAAAGAAAATAATTGATGAGCTTTCTATAAAGGGGAAGGTTGAAATATTAGAGCTTGTAGACCTTTTAGAGGTTTCTGCAATGACTATTAGAAGAGATTTAGATGAACTAGAAAAGCAAAAGAAATTAATTAGAACTCACGGAGGGGCGGCACTACCACAAGCGATCATTGGAGAGCAATCCTATGAACAAAAGCTCTCAGAAGCTCATCTACAGAAGAAGGAAATCGCACAAATAGCAGTAGGCTTAGTAAAGGATGGTATGAGAATTCTATTGGATTCTGGTACTACGACATTAGAGATTGCCAGATTATTAAAATCCCGTTCAAATATAACAGTAGTAACAAATGATATTAAAATTGCAGCAGAATTAACCGACTCGAAATTAGAAGTAATTTTACTGGGTGGTAAGGTACAGAATGGGGTTGGGGCAATATTAGGGTCATTTGCAGAACAAATGCTTAAAAACATTCACGTTGACATACTGTTCCTAGGTGCACATGCTGTGCATTCCAATCTCGGTATTACATCTGCGACATTTGAGAAAGCATCTATTAAAAAAGAAATGATAAACGTCAGTGAGGCTGTCTATCTAACTGTAGATGCACAGAAATTTGGGAAAAAAGCATTTGCTAAAATAGCGGATGTGGACTCGGTTACCGGCATCATAACAGATAGCACTATTTCCAAAGAAGTAGAAGATATCTATAAGGAAAAATCTTCTTTTATAAAGGGAGTGACAAAGTGAAAATAGGTATCATTGCAGATGATTTAACAGGAGCAAATGCCACTGGAGTCCGGTTAGCTAAAAACGGATTTATGAGTGCTACAGTCGTTTTCGGAGGAGAAGTGCCTAAAAATAGTGATTTTACTTCTATAAGTATAGATACAGATAGCAGGTACTGTTCTCCGTCTAATGCGGAAGAGCGAGTTCTGAAAGCATATGAACAGCTGACCAATTGGGGAGCAAGCGTTATTGGCAAACGAATTGATAGTACGGTTAGGGGTAACTTGGGAGTAGAGACAGATGCACTGTTAAATGCCATTGGCGGTAACTCTATAGCCATTGTAGTAGCTTCTTATCCAGATTCCGGAAGGGTAGTGTCTGGTGGTTATCTTTTAGTGGATGGGGTGCCAGTGGAGGCAACAGATGTCGCTAAAGACCCTATGAATCCAATTAGTATCTCACATGTTCCAACTATAATGGAAAATCAAAGTAAGTTAAAAGTTTCACATGTAGGGCTCGGTACAGTTTTAAAAGGTAAAGAGTCCATTCAATTACAGATCGTTAAACAAATTGAAGCGATGAATCGGATTATAGTGGTGGATGCAGTGACAAATGAAGAAATAGATAACATTGCAGAGGCGATGGCTTCCATAGATGGGATACATTTTATCCCTGTTGATCCAGGTCCACTTTCTGCCTCTTACGGGAGAATGAAAGCCCATCAACATGTTCAAACAAATAAATTTATCGTGACTGTTGGCAGTATTACACCCTTAACTGGGAGACAGCTAAATTATCTGATAGATAAAAAGAATGCGGAACCTGTATATGTGCATGCGAGTGCTTTAGCATCGATGACGAATTCCTGGGAGGAAGAAATTGCTCGAGCTACTGAAGAAGCTTTGTCTAAATTAGAAGATCAAGAAGTATTGATAATTACTACTTACACGCCTGGAACCGAAAAGCTCAACCTTTCAGAAATTGCTTTAAAAGAAGGGGTTACTGAAGAAAAACTGGCAAAGCGTTTAACAGAGGGACTGGCTAGAGTGACAAACAATGTGGTTCAGCAGACAAATCACCAAATAGACGGTACTTTTTCAAGTGGAGGGGATGTAACTGCGGCCATTTGTGCGGTAAGTAATGCAACTGCAATAGGCTTACAGGATGAAGTTATTCCTTTAGCTGCTTATGGTCATTTTATAGGTGGAACCTTTGATGGGATACCTGTCATTACTAAAGGTGGAATGGTAGGAGACAAATATTCAATTTATAAATGCGTAAGATTTTTAACGAATAAAAAAGAAGAAGGAAGTGTTCTAGTATGACAACAAGAGAAATTATTGCGATACCAATGGGTGATGCAGCGGGAATCGGCCCAGAAATTACAGTTAAGTCACTAGCTAAAGAAGAAATTTACTCTATGTGTAAACCACTTGTGATAGGGGACGCTAAAATTATTCGCAAAGCGATCGAAGTAACAGGTGTAGATTTAGAGATTAATATAGTTACTACTCCAACGGACGGTTCTTATGAGTATGGAGTAATAGATATCATAGATTTGAATAATATTAATATAGAGCAATTTAAACCGGGTGAAGTTTCTGCTCAAAATGGTCAAGCAGCATTTGAATTCATTAAAAAGTCAGTGGAGCTAGCAATGACTGGAGAAGTAAAGGCACTGGCAACCACTCCAATTAACAAGGAATCATTAAAAGCTGCAAATGTTCCTTACATTGGACACACGGAAATGCTTGAAGATCTTGGTGGTGCTCCAGATCCTTTAACTATGTTCCAAGTCAATGGGATGCGTATTTTCTTCTTGACTCGTCACTTGTCTGTTGCAGATGCTATTAAACAGATGACTAAAGAGCGTGTTCGAGATTATTTAAATAGATGTGACCAAGCTTTGAAGCGTTTAGGTGTCGAGAGTCGTAAGTTAGCTGTTGCAGGGCTAAATCCTCATGCAGGCGAGGGAGGCTTGTTCGGGATGGAGGAAGTGAATGAGATTAAACCAGGTGTTGAGCTTGCTAAAGCAGATGGAATCGATGCGTATGGCCCAGTGCCAGCTGACTCCGTATTCTTCCAAGCACTTAATGGTAAATATGATGCAGTTCTTTCTTTGTACCACGATCAAGGTCATATTGCAGCTAAGATGACTGATTTTCATCGTACTATTTCCATTACGAATGGGCTTCCATTTTTACGTACTTCCGTAGATCATGGCACAGCTTTTGATATAGCTTGGAATAACATCGCATCTGAGGTAAGTATGTACGAATGCATCAAGCTAGCTGCCGAGTATGCGCCTAAGTTTACACGCGAGTCTTTGTAGATTTTGTAGAAAGGAAAGGGGGAAACCCCTTTTCTATTTAATTATACATAATTGAAAGGGGTTTCAGAGATGGTTTTAGAAATGCAAATGTTATTGGGGTTAGTTATCGGTGTTACTGTTTTAATTTTACTTGTGTTAAAAACAAAGATTCATGCTTTTTTAGCTTTACTTATTGCTGCTTCTATTACAGGACTTATCGGCGGGATGGAGCCATTAAAAGTAGTTAACTCTATTACAAGTGGTTTTGGTAACACACTAGCTTCTATAGGGATTGTAGTAGGGCTAGGGGTTATGATGGGTAGAATTTTAGAAGTAACTGGAGCAGCTGAAAAGCTTGCTTATACGTTAATTAGAGTAGTTGGAAAGAAGAAGGAAGAATGGGCAATGGCGATTGCTGGTTATTTTGTATCAATTCCAATTTTCGTTGATTCGGCATTTGTCATTTTAAATCCTTTAGTAAAGTCATTATCACGTAAAACTGGTAAATCCGTAGTGACACTGGGTGTTGCTTTAGCGATTGGTTTAGCTGCAACTCACCATGCAGTTCCACCGACACCAGGTCCATTAGGAGTAGCAGGTATTTTTGGAGTAGATATAGGGGAAATGATCCTTTGGGGATTAATATTTGCAATTCCAATTATTATAATAGGTGTTTTTTATGCAAAATGGGTTGGTAAAAGAATCTACCAAGTTCCAGAAGAAGATGGAGAAGGATTTGTGCGTAAGGATTCTTCCGAGATGGTGTATAAAGATTTTTTAGCTGCTTCTGCTGACCGAGAAAAAGAACTACCATCTTTCTTTATTTCATTTTTACCAATATTATTGCCAATCATATTAATATTCTTGAATACTACGCTAACCGCTTTAGAAATAACAGGAGGGGTTTGGGAATATGTGTTGTTCCTTGGACAACCGATTATCGCATTAGCCCTTGGATTAGTTGTAGCGATTTATGGGTTAGCTAATCAGATGAAAAAAGACGAAGCGTTAGAAAGAATGGAAGAGGGTATGACAACTGCTGGTATTATCCTGCTAGTTACAGGTGCTGGGGGCGCTCTAGGTACAGTGTTGCGTGACAGTGGTACTGGAGATTATTTAGCTGAAATCATAGCTGGTTTACCATTGCCTGCAATACTTGTGCCATTCTTTATCGCTTCTATTGTACGATTAATACAAGGAAGCGGGACCGTTGCAATGATAACAGCCGCTTCTATTTCTGCTCCGATCCTAGCTAATCTTGACGTTAACTTAGTTTTGGCGGCTCAAGCTGCAGCACTAGGAGCGATGTTGTTTTCATATTTCAACGATTCTTTATTCTGGGTTGTTAATCGTATGTTAGGTATAACCAAACTAAAAGAACAAATTTTAGTTTGGTCTGTACCAACAACTATAGCGTGGGGAACTTCTTTGATTATGCTAATTATTGCAAATTCAATAGTAGGTTAATAGAGTAAAAGAGTACTCCCCCATTCACAAAAACCTTTATATTACAAGTATTACAGGTGCCTGGCACTTGTAATACTTGTAAATGATAGTGAAATAATAATGATATTATTCAACAATAGTTTAGGCTCGATTCTAATATAATTTAGCATGTACCCCATGAGTAATAAGCTTTAAGGTTATATAATTACTAAATACTATTTGCAAAGTTTTATCTTAAACATCAGACAAAAATAAAGCCCTGAAATTTTACAACAGTAAAATTTCAGGGCTTTTCATTTTCGGGAGTGATTATTTCCAACTATATTTAATAGGAAATAAAATGTCTTAATCCAACTAGCTGCCTAGATCAAAATTCACTAAAATAGAATCTTAAAAAGTGTCTATAAGGGAACTAGCCCTATGCTAACAAAATTAAAAATAAATGAACTACTAGTTTATTCTCACGCCGCCTATACTACTTAATAAAACCGAAGTTATTTAAAGGATAATACGTCATGTTCACGGTACCTAGTACTATATCCATAGATATGAACCCAACACTAGGCTCTCGGCTGTCATTACTAAAGCGCCTATTGTCTCCAAGTACAAATAACGAACCCTCTGGTACTACTACTTCACCCAAGTAGTCTTCAAGGGTAAAGTCCTGGGTTAGCGTGCCATGATCAATTAATTCTTTTTTCAATTCATCTAAATAAGGCTCATCGTATTTTTTTCCATTTATTAAAAGCTCATCATCTTTATAGGTAATATGGTCGCCAGGTAAACCTATAACTCGCTTGATGTAATTAGTGTCCTTATTAACCTTAAAAACAATAACATCAAATCGCTCATAGTCATTAAATTTAGGGCCGATTTTATTGACCATAACCTTATCTCCATTTTCAAAGGTAGGAAGCATAGAAGCACCTTCCACTTCTATAGGTATAAATAAAAAGAAGCGTATCCCAAAGGCAAGCAAAACAGCAATTCCAATTGCTCCGATCCATTCTCGCAATTCGTTTTTTCCATTCTTTTTTTTCAAATTTCCTACCTCACATTTCTACATTCTCTTCTATTTATTTTACCACAATATAGCAATAAGGAACTATTAAATGGTCTCACTGATATTGGTTCAATAGCTTGAAGAACTGTATGGTAAAGTCGTGGAATACCTTTTCTGATGGTGACAAATCCCTAGTCACTGGACTAATCATACCTACTGTCCTTTGGAGTGGTGGAGATATTAGTGGAACCTTAGTTGTAAATCTAGGGATAGAGTCATAGAAAGTACTGTCTGGTAGTATCGTGATTCCTACACCGGCAGCAACTAGACCTTTTATGGCAACCATATCTTCTCCAACAGATGAACTTTTAGGTGTAAACCCTACGGAATGACAAGCATCATAAACAAGTTTATGCAATATATATCCTTTTGGAAATAAAACAAAGTCTTCTTCTCTCATATCAATTAAGGGGATCTTTTCTCTTTTTGCAAAGCGATGATTCGTAGGTACTAGTACAGAAAAGTTTTCCGAAAACAAAATGGTGGTATTAATAGTATTATCCTTTGGAGGAAGTGGACCTAAAAAAGCGATATTAATATCTCGTTTTTTGACTGCCTCGATTAAATGATTATAAGAACCTTGTCTCAACTGGAATGCTACGTTAGGATGCTCCTTTTTAAAGGCAGAAATAACTGTGGGGAGTAAATGACCAGCCAAACTAGTTGGGAAACCGATTTTAATAGTTCCTTTTTCTGGATCTAGATACTCATCAATTTGTTTTTTGGCAAAATCGATTGCTTGTAGGGCAGACATGCAATGCTCTAAAAAAATCTTACCTATTGGCGTTAATTTTACATTTCGCCCAATACGTTCGAATAATTCCACACCCAGTTCACTTTCTAGATTAGCGATTTGTCTACTAACTGCAGACTGTGCTACGTGTAAATGAATAGCTGCATCCGAAATATGTTCTCTTTCTGCGACTTCTTTAAAGTATCTTAATTGCCTGATTTCCATAGTTTTCTCCTAACCTATCTCAAAAGTAGATTGTTTATATCCAAATTATATATTGTTTATATTATTTTGAAAACATACAATGTTCCTAACACACTTTTTTGGAAAATGGAGGTCGATTGCATGACATTTCACCAATTACCTGGAGCGCAGGGCATGTATAATCCTGAATTAGAGCATGACGCCTGTGGGATAGGTTTATATGCTAATATAAAAGGCTTACCGACACACGATATAGTAAAAAAAGGCTTAGAAATGTTATGTCGGTTAGACCATCGTGCAGGAAAAGGCAGTGATGGCCAAACTGGAGATGGAGCAGGGCTCATGGTGCAAATACCTGATGTTTTTTTTCGGGTTGTTTGCAGCCAATGGGACCTTCCAGAAAAAGGACAATATGGAGTAGGAATGTTGTTTTTTACTCAGGATGATGAGGAAAGACAGGCGATAGAACTAAAAATAAATGAAACGATTATTGCTGAAGGTCAAGAGCTCATTGGTTGGAGGACAGTTCCTACTGATAAGAGTAAGTTAAGTGAATCCGCTAGTGAAACTGCACCTGTAGTGCGACAAGTATTCATCAAGGCTAAAGACTTTCAAGACTCGCTAGCGTTCGAGCGCAAGCTGTATGTCATTAGAAAACTAGTAGAGCATTGGGCACAGCAGGAAGCGAAAAAATTCTACTGTCCAAGTCTTTCTAGTCAGACAATCGTTTTTAAAGGAATGTTAACTCCTAAAGAAGTAGACGAGTTTTATGTAGATTTACAAGATGAACTGTTCACTTCGGCATTTTCTTTAGTACACTCTCGTTACAGCACAAACACATTCCCAAGCTGGGAGCGTGCTCATCCAAATCGCTACATCGTTCATAACGGGGAAATAAATACGCTACGAGGTAATGTCAACTGGATGAAGGCCCGTGAGCAACAATTCGTTTCGGATGCCTTTGGTGATGATTTAGAAAAACTACTTCCTGTGATTGACCCTAGTGGAAGTGATTCATCTATGCTCGACAATGCATTTGAATTTTTTGTTTTAGCTGGCAGGTCTCCGGCGCATACGGCAATGATGCTTATCCCAGAGCCGTGGACAGAGAATCCTCACATTTCACAAGAGAAAAAAGCATTTTATGCTTACCACAGCTCTTTAATGGAGCCATGGGATGGTCCAACAGCTATTTCATTTACGAATGGAAAGCAAATTGGGGCTATTTTAGACCGCAATGGTTTAAGGCCGGCGCGTTATTATGTCACAAAAGATGACTATATTATTTTTTCTTCTGAGGTTGGAGTAGTTGATATTGAAGAAGAAAATATTCTTTATAAGGAACGTTTAAGCCCAGGAAGAATGCTGTTAATTGATTTGGAGCAACAAAGAATTATTTCAGACGAGGAAATAAAATCTGAAATGGCAAGAGCACAACCATATCAGCAGTGGTTAAATGATCATCAATACAAGGTAATAGCTGAGGAAGATATACAGGAAAATGTAGAGGACCTATTGTTCCGTCAAAAGGCATTTGGTTATACGTATGAGGATATACACAAATACATTCTGCCAATTGCGATAGAAGGAAAAGACCCTATTGGTTCAATGGGGAACGATACTCCGTTAGCTGTTCTATCCGATAGACCGCAATCTCTTTTCAATTATTTTAAACAGTTATTTGCACAAGTAACTAATCCACCAATCGATTCTATCCGGGAACATATTGTTACCTCTACGATGACGTTGCTTGGTGCAGAAGGTGACTTACTTAACCCTGGAGAGCTCAATGCTCGTCGAATCTATTTGGAAACACCTGTTTTAACGAATGGACAGCTTCAATCCATAAAGGATTTGAAGGATGAAAGTTTCCGAAGCGGCACTATATATATTAATATGTTTGAAGATTTGGAAAAAGATTTAGAGAGGATCTCTAAAGAAGCAGATGAGCTAATAGATAAGAACGTATCGCTTATCATTTTGTCAGATAGATCATTAAATGCGTCTCAACCGACTATACCTGTTCTGTTGGCAGCCAGTAACCTGCATCAGCACTTGCTCTGTACAGGAAACCGTACGAAGGTGAGTATAATCGTTGAATCCGGGGAAGCAAGAGAGGTCCATCAGTTTGCTGCTCTCATCGGATATGGGGTGGACGCGATTAATCCTTATCTTGCATATGCAACTATAGCGGAGGCAATCCATGATGGCCATTTAGAAAGCACCTATGACGCTGCAGTTGCTAAGTATAGCAAAGGTGTAGCAGAAGGCGTCGTTAAGGTAATGTCTAAAATGGGAATATCCACGGTACAAAGCTATCGAGGTGCGCAAATATTTGAAGCGATAGGTATTGGCCATGACGTCATTGAAAACTATTTCACAGGCACAATTTCTCAGCTTGGTGGTATCGGCCTGGAAACGATTCGCGAAGAAGCGATTCGAAGACATCTATTAGCAGTAGAATCTACTGTCGATGCTTTAGATTCAGGCAGTGATTTCCAATGGAGAAGTACAGGAGAGCACCATGCCTTTAATCCGAAAACAATTCATACCCTTCAGTGGGCAACGCGACGAGGAGACTATGGACTTTATCGTCAGTATGCAGAAATGGCAAATGAAGAGAGAATCGGCTTTTTAAGAAATCTTCTTACTTTTAAAAAGGGGTCGAAAAAGATTCCACTAGATGAAGTAGAATCAGTGGACTCCATTGTAAAGAGATTTAAGACAGGTGCGATGTCATTTGGTTCATTAAGCCAAGAAGCTCATGAAACGTTAGCGATCGCGATGAATCGTCTTGGAGGGAAAAGTAACAGTGGAGAGGGCGGAGAAAATCCGAATCGATATGTGTTAGATACCAATGGAGATAATCGTCGTAGCTCTATTAAACAAATTGCTTCCGGCCGTTTTGGAGTAAACAGCCACTACTTGGTTGAAGCCGATGAGCTTCAAATTAAAATGGCTCAAGGAGCAAAGCCGGGTGAAGGCGGTCAGCTTCCAGGAAATAAAGTATACCCATGGGTAGCAGATGTCAGAGGCTCGACGACAGGGGTAGGTTTAATATCTCCACCTCCACATCATGATATCTATTCAATCGAGGATATGGCCCAACTGATTCATGACTTAAAAAATGCAAATCGCTCAGCTAGGATTAGTGTGAAGCTAGTTGCAAAATCTGGCGTAGGAACGATTGCAGCTGGTGTGGCTAAAGGTGCAGCAGATGTAATTGTAGTTAGTGGGTACGATGGTGGAACGGGAGCGTCTCCGAAAACAAGTATTAAGCATACAGGGTTACCTTGGGAGTTAGGCCTTGCGGAAGCTCATCAAACATTAATGCTAAATGGGTTGCGAAACAAAGTAGTCCTTGAAACAGATGGCAAACTCATGACTGGTAAGGATGTCGTTATGGCTGCCTTGTTAGGAGCAGAAGAATTTGGTTTTGCAACAGCTCCCCTAATTGTACTTGGATGTGTGATGATGCGTGCTTGCCATATGGATACTTGTCCGGTTGGAATAGCAACACAAAATCCAGAGCTAAGAGATAAGTTTAGTGGGTCTGCGGACTATGTTGTAAACTTCATGAAGTTTGTAGCAGAGGAAGTAAGAGAGTATATGGCTTTACTTGGTATTCGAACTGTAGATGAATTGGTTGGTAGAACGGATCTATTAGAAGTTAGCGAGCGAGCGAAGGCTCATTGGAAAGCGCAGCAATTAGATCTATCTGTATTGCTTTATCAAGTGAGTGGGGACCGTACTTGCAAACAAGCTCAAGACCATCAGCTTGAAAAGTCATTTGATATCAGAGAGTTACTGCCACAAGTAGAAAAAGCTATCATTCATAAAACGAAGGTAGATTTAAACTACACCATTGCTAATACTGATCGGGTTGTAGGTACTATTATAGGGAGTGAAATCTCTAAGAAATACGGAGCAAGCGGCTTACCAGATGACTCGATTACTCTACGCTTTAAAGGTGCGGCAGGTCAAAGCTTTGGAGCATATATCCCACAAGGAATGACAATGTTTGTGAACGGGGATGTAAATGACTATTTTGGTAAAGGAATTTCAGGCGGGAAGCTTGTAGTTACTTCTCCGTTATCGGGAACAGCAGAACAAAATGTTATAGCTGGTAACGTTGCATTATACGGAGCAACTAATGGTTCCGTATTCATTAACGGTCGTGCTGGAGAACGTTTTGCAGTGAGAAATAGTGGAGCCGATGTTATCGTTGAAGGAATCGGAGATCATGGCTGTGAATACATGACAGGTGGTAGAGCAGTTATTCTAGGTGATGTAGGCAAAAATTTTGGAGCGGGTATGTCTGGTGGTATTGCCTACGTGCTAGTGGATGATATAGAAGGATTCAAGTTTAAATGTAATATGGAAATGATTGGTTTTGAGAAACTTCAGTCTAAAGAAGAGATTCATAGTGTAAGGCAGCTAATCATGGATCATTATTATTATACAAGAAGCACAAAGGCTATGAATATCTTGGACAAATGGGAAGATACAGTTCACAAATTCGTAAAGGTTGTACCTAACGACTATAAAAAGATGCTAGAAAGAATTGCAACATTTAAAAATGAAGGACTGACTACAGACGAGGCAGCGATGAAGGCATTCTTATCAACATCTACAAAAAAAGTAGAAAAGAAACCTACGCTTCTGAAGTAATAAGAGTCTATAAAACATTTGCTGCTGTGGAGAAAAATAAGAGCCATTTAAGGAAAGGAGGAGTTTCAATATGGGTAAACCAACTGGGTTTATAGAATATAAACGAGAAAAAGCCAAGGAAGTAGCTCCTCTTAAGCGTATAAAAAACTGGGAGGAATATGCATCCAAACTTTCGGATGAATCTCTTCGTAAACAAGGTGCAAGATGCATGGATTGTGGAACTCCATTTTGCCATATGGGTATTGAAATCAGAGGTGCGACAGCTGGGTGCCCAATTAATAACCTAATCCCAGAGTGGAACGATTTAGTTTATCGTGGGAAGTGGCAGGAAGCTTTAGAAAGATTATTAATGACCAATAACTTTCCAGAGTTCACTGGTCGAGTATGTCCAGCACCGTGCGAAGGCTCTTGTACGCTAGCTATTACGGATCCTGCAGTTTCCATTAAGAATATAGAAAGAACGATTATTGACAAAGGCTTTGAAAATGGATGGATCACACCAAGGATCCCGTCGGTTCGTACTGGAAAGAAAATTGCTATTATTGGATCTGGTCCTGCTGGGTTGGCGAGTGCAGACAATTTAAATCAGGCAGGTCACTCGGTTACTATTTACGAGCGTGCTGACCGTGCAGGTGGGCTTCTCATGTATGGCATTCCAAATATGAAGCTTGAAAAAGAAATAGTAGAGAGAAGAGTTCACCTGCTTCAGCAGGAGGGCATCGACTTCGTTTTAAACACTGAGGTAGGTAAGGATGTTACAGCGGAGGAGCTAAAACTTCAATACGACGCAATTATCTTATGTATTGGTGCACAGAAACAGCGTGCCCTCCACATGGATGGAAGTGATGCAGATGGAGTTTATATGGCAATGGACTATTTGACTTCAACTACTAAAAGTTTATTAGACTCCAACTTTGCAGACGGTCAGTTTATTAATACAAAGGGGAAGGACGTCATTGTGATTGGTGGTGGTGACACTGGAGCAGACTGTGTGGCAACAGCTATACGTCAAAATTGTAGAAGTGTCGTACAATTCGGTAAGCATCCACAGCTACCTGCAGTGCGAGCAGCGGATAACCAATGGCCTACAGACCCAAATATTTATAAATTGGAATATGCATATGAGGAAGCCAATGCAAAATACGGCAAGGATCCACGGGAGTACTTAATTCAAACAAAAAAGATGATCAAAGATAAAGATGGCAAACTGAAAGAGCTTCATACCGTTCAAATGGAAAAAATATTAGGGGAAGATGGTTTCTACTTTTTTAAAGAAGTTCCAGGATCTGAGAAAGTATGGCCTGCACAATTTGTTTTTGTAGCTATAGGGTTTGAAGGTCCAGAAACTCCTTTGGCGGACCAGTTTGGTGTAAAGGTGTTAAACAAACGTATCGTTGCCTCGGCTAAAGATTATACAACGAATGTGGAAGGTGTATTTGCAGCAGGAGACGCTAGGAAGGGTCAAAGCTTGATTGTCTGGGCTATTAAAGAAGGGCAAGAGGTTGCTAAAAGAGTAAATGATTTCGTTATGAATAAATCGTTTGTTAAATAATCGTGGTGCGGGAGACTTATAAGGGGTCTCTCGTTTTTTCTTTCTTTTATTACGCTATCATATTAGCAGACTAAAGTTTTTCTTTTATTTTCTGTCAACTGATGGCATAATAAAAGTAAGAGATTGAAGAGGGGGAACAGCATGATTGGCATAATAGATTATGGAGCAGGGAATTTACATAGTGTGGTTAAGGCAATTACTCGCCTTGGTTATCAGATTAAGCTTATCACCAAACCTAGCGAGCACGATGATGAAATAGAAAAGCTAATCCTACCTGGTGTGGGAAATGCCAAGGTGGCCATGGATGTTTTAAATGAGACAGGCTTAAGTGACTATTTACGGGCAGAAGTTGATAAGGGGACACCTCTTTTAGGAATTTGCTTAGGAATGCAGCTTCTTTTAGAGACTAGTGAGGAAGGTAATGTTCCGTGCTTAGGGTTTCTACCAGGAACAGTCCCTTTGTTTGGTGAAGAGGCGGAAAAAGTTCCACATATGGGTTGGAATCAAGTGCAGGATGTGCAAAATCATTTCTTGTTTCAAGATATTCCAGATAACACGGACTTCTATTTTGTTCATTCCTATTACGCACAGCCTAGCATAGAGGATCACATAATCGGTGTGACAAATTATGGACCTGACTTTGCATGTGCGATCGGAAATTCCCAGGTGATGGGTGTACAATTCCATCCAGAAAAAAGTGGTAAACACGGCATTCAATTGCTAGACAATTACTGCAAGCAAGGAGTTGACGAGCATGCTTAGAAAACGAATTGTTCCTGCAATAGATGTTTTAGGAGATAAAGCAGTAAAATATGTACAATTCAGAAACCCTACGATAATTGGAGATCCAGCAGAGCTAGGGAAGAAATATTCAGAGGATGGGGCGGATGAGTTAATCTATCTGGATACTACTGCTTCGTTAAAAAACCAAGACTTAAAGATAGATTGGATTCGTCGAGTCGCAGAGCAAGTATACATACCTTTTTCGGTAATTGGCGGTGTTCGAACGATAGATGACTTTAAAAGGTTGCTTCGCGCTGGAGCAGATAAGGTAGGGGTTAACTCCGCTGCTGTACAGCGACCAGAGCTTTTAAGAGAAGCGGCAGATATATTCGGTAAGCAATGTGTGGTGCTAGGATTGGATGCCATGCCAATTTATAATGAGAACAATGAAATTATCAGATGGGAAGTATACACACATTCAGGACATGAGAAAACAGGAATGGATGTAGTAGAGTGGGCACAGCAAGCAACTGACCTTGGAGCAGGAGAGATTATTTGTACAAGTATTCATAAGGACGGTATGAAAAATGGCTATGATGTGGAGCTTATTAAGCTACTATCTGAGAAAGTAAATGTGCCAATTATTGCTTCTGGTGGAGCTGGTACTTTAGATCATATCGAAGAAGTGTTTACAGATGGAAAAGCAGATGCAGCTTTAGTTGCCTCGATGATCCACTATGGAGACTATACTATTTCGGAGATTAAAGACTATTTATATAAGAAGGATATTAATGTGAGGATGTAGTTTTTGGATGACTTGTTAAGGATTAATTCTTAGCAGGTCTTTTTTTGATAGAAATATATGTTAGTTTTTATTATATATTTGACAAACGGTCGGTTCTGTCCAATTATCGGTCGGTTTCTGAGCAAAATCGGTCGGTTCTGCCAAATAATCGGTCGGTTATTGAGCAAAATCGGTCGGTCACATAAAAAAAGCTATCCAATCATCATTGATTAGATAGCTTTAAGGCTGTGTTGCATCAATTTGTGAGAATCTGTCTAACATAAAAGTTTCTCTATCTAAGTATTTCCCATCCTCGTTCTTGAGCAACAGCTCGAAGTTTTTCCTCAGGCTTTACAGCTACAGGATTGCCGACTAATTCAAGGACAGGTAGATCTGAATAGCTATCTCCGTATGCATAGCTGTTTTCCCAATCTATTTCTTGTCCTTCTAGTCTTTCTAGTAGCTTTTTCGTCTTCATCACGCCATTTACATGCTCTAGTGGAGACTTTGTATACACATAGTTATCTTTATATATGATTTCCGTTCCGATGATATCGGTAAATGTAATTCCTTCTGTGACACGTTCTAAAAATTGGGTGTAAGCACCTGAGACTAGATAAATATGTACATTTTCTTGCTGGTGAGCATTCAATTTTTCTAAAACCTTTTTATTGAAGCTTTGCTGCATTTGCTCTTTTAATTCGTCAAAGTATTGATACATCTCATCTTGTGTTCTTCCTTCAAAAGCCTCTAGATATAATTGCATGGACCGTTTTCTCATACTAGTAGTTGGATAAAGCTTAAGTTTATTGGCAATATAAGGCGGGACGATGGATCTATAAAAACGTTTATATTGCGGATGATAGGTCGGGTGCACCTTTAAGTGATTCATTAGCAGCTTGAAAGTCTCTTCCTCATATAACGTTCCATCAAAATCAAAAATAGCAACTTGCATATCTATCTTCACCTTTTCATTAATATGGCTTTATTTTATTATACTGGAAAAGGGTGAGGAAAGACAAAATACTATTAAGAAATAAACGCTTTCTGTCCTTAAGGGGAACAGAAAGCGCCTATTTAGGTTACTATTGCATTTTGTACATTGGACCTTGAGCAGTACCGTACGCGTTTAAGATTTGCTCCATAGTTTGTTCTTCGAAGCGAGGTACTTGATAATACCCATGCTTGTTTTGATAAATGGAAAGCTCGTAAGCCATCTCAATACAGTTAGGGATTGAATCCTGAAGGACTCTTCGCACAACTGGGTTAGTAGCTTCTAGCGCTGCAGGAACCTTACCAGCAGCTCCAGCTTTAGCAGAGCTTAACAAATAACCGGAGATCATTTCGTCATTTATCTCTGAAGCACTTTGGATAGGTTTTTTAGGTTGTGATGACGGTTTTAGACCATAAGTAAAATCATTTTGCGTGGCCATCTTATAAGATGCAGTGCGATGTGAAGGGTCTTTCCCAGTTTTAAAGCATTCCACCAGCATATTATACTCGTCTAAAGCAAAAGCATACTGACGGTCTAGAATGCTTAATAATTCCTGATCCTTCACGTGTGGACGTAAAATGGTGCTCAAGTTTAATGCACCGATTGCTGCAGACAATACCTCATGTACATCCATTAATTCGTGCGCACCATGATTAAAATGAGGTACAACCGTTTGCCCATTCATCGTTTCACTGTGATTTTGACTGTATGTGTTATCCAATCTATTCTCCTCCTCCATTAAGATGTATTGAAACATCTAAATTAGTGTGAACAGAACAAACAAAAATATGTATGCACGCTAAGTTAAAAGAAAGTGTTACAGGTGCCAGGCACCTGTAACACTTTTGAAATAAAATAATCGTGATTTTTGGGGAATCACGATTATGTATGCATTTAGTTTTCGGTTGAAGCTACTAATGAGAACAGGAAGCGATACAAAAACTGGTATGTTTCTTCTATTGTATAATTCGTGTTAAATCCGTCAATATAATTTAAAGGTAGATTGACTTCCCACAGGCCATCTCCAGCAGAGAACATGACACTGTAATTCATTGCTTTTCCATCAAAGTGTTCGTTCAAATATGCTTTTAGTGCGTCCCCGTGTTTCTTTTGTACGGATAGTCCAAACATGGCTGTATATACTTCAAATACTTCATCGTACTCAAAGGCGATAGCGTCTACACTTAATGTTTCGAAATGAGGAGTCTCTAAGTACATAAACTCGTTCATTTTTTCTTTAAAATGAGAAATAGGAGTTTTTAAAAAGGCGTTAGATTCTTTTGAGATTAATTCCTCTGTTTCTTTATCGAATCTTTCAATGATTGCATTTTCAAATAGTTTGTCGCTTTCGATTACGGATATACTGGCAGTATCCGATAAAAGTTCATTAGTTAAAGCATAGTCGTGCTCTTCTTTCGTCAGTGAGAGACTTTCTCCTGCATGTTCCGTAATTTTTTGAGTTAGTTTCTTTTTTATCATATATAATCGTTCCTTTCTTCATCTGCAATTACTTGTAAGTCGTATGCGTCAATACTAATTATAGGGTAGTTATTATTTTCTGCATAACTTTGAGCAAGTTTTTTAATAAATTTTGGTGATCCTTCATTTTCGTCATCATAAATGATTAACATGGCATCCGTATTTCTAATGAGAAATTTGTTTTTTTCGATAAATTGCCACGGCGCCTCATAAGGCTTTTTTGTCACGCTTGTATGAAAATCAGCAAGTGCAATAAGCCTTTGATAGTTTTCCTTCTTCTGCTCATTCCAATTTTTCTCTTGTTCCAAGAAGGGTGTAATAATAGAATATTTTAGCTGGGGAAATTCCTTCTTTAGCTCCACTACTAGCTCTGCTGCCCATGTTTCCACGCCTAGCTGTCCACTAAGAATAACCCATTCCAGTCCTTCATCAAGGAGAGCACGCATTTGACTCTCAATCGCTTTTTTTATAATAGGAACTCCAGGATGGCTATCATTAAATATCCCTAATTCATGGGCTTTATACCCAGTTACCAAAAGTCTTTTAATCATTTTCTCTTCCTTTTCTTAAGTTATTGAGTAATGTGACCATATACTACATTTTCTCATAAACTAATATGAATGCAAAGAAGGGATGATGGAAGTTGAATGAAAGAAGTAGCGTGGAGTTTGTAAGTCCGTTTGATGGTTATGTATTCCAAGCAGCAGAAAGTTTAATAGGCACTAATATTGCAGTGCAAACGACTAAAAATATCCTTCAAGGAAAATTGACAGCAGTCGCTCCAGATCACCTTGTCGTGAATGTAGGTGGAGTTCCTTTTTATGTACGTATACAAGCTATCGTTTGGATTTCTCCGAACATATCTAAATGAAAGGATGGTTAATTGTTTAATAGAGTAGATAAATTGTTGATTGAATTGCCCAATTTAGAATATGGAGATGCAAATGCGGCTTCCGCTGTGCAGGAGCTCTTAGGTGGTAAATTTGGTGAAATGTCGACACTTAACAACTATATGTATCAATCCTTTAACTTCCGTGGCAAAACTAAGCTAAAACCATTCTATGATTTGGTGGCCAGTATAACAGCGGAGGAATTTGGTCATGTGGAGCTCGTCTCCAATACGATAAATCTATTATATAAAGGAACTAGCTTCAGTGGAGACCCAGATGTGGCACCACTACAAGATGCCAAAAATATGCGAAACACTTATGCTTTTATAGCCAATGCTCAAACCTCCTTAGCCGGAGATTCCATGGGAAATCCTTGGAGAGGAGATTATGTATTTTCTAGTGGTAACCTAGTATTAGATCTTTTGCATAATTTCTTTTTGGAATGTGGTGCAAGAACCCATAAAATGAGAGTATATGAAATGACTGATCACCCAACTGCTAGGGAAATGATCGGATATTTATTAGTTCGTGGAGGGACGCATATTATCGCTTATGCAAAAGCCCTTGAAATAGCTACAGGTGTAGATGTAACTAAAATGTTGCCAATTCCTAACCTTGATAATCGTGCGTTTGATCAGGCACGAAAATACGAGGATTTAGGATATGGGAATGTGCTTTTTACATGGAACAACGTAGGCGATTATAAAGACATTGATAAAATCTGGAAGGGTAAGAATCCTACAAGTGGGGACCAATTAATTGTGAAGGAAGGTAGTCCTAAAGGCTATAAAATTCCTGAATTAGAATCTCTCCCGGAAGAGTTCGCTCCTGGAATCGGTCCAGAGGAATTCCAAGCCATTGCCAAACGATTAATGTCTAAAATGTAAACTGACATACAGGTAGGGACTAAGGGTGCTTCAGAAAAACAAATGGCTAAAGGGTGTCATACATTGTATCGGCATTCTAGCTTGAGCATACCGGTATGTCGAACAAAACTGGAACAAACATTATATAAAAATAAATAAATACTAATTTTTTCCTAAATGTGTTTGTACCATGTACCGATCATTTGATAGACACAAAAACCCCCATTTTCATAGAACGGGGGTTTTCATTATTTGTTTGATTGTTCATCTAATCTCGTTATTCTTTCGTAACCATCATGTGCTGGAGCTCTTTCATATTACGAACACCAGCCAAGGAGATAGAAACCTTTGTCTCTTGCAGGAGATTCTCTAGGACTCTTTCTACACCTAGTTGTCCTCCAGCAGCTAGCCCCCAAACGAAGGGGCGACCGATACATACAGCAGAGGCACCAAGAGCTAGAGCCTTTACAGCATCAGAGCCTCGTCTAATACCACTGTCAAATAAAACAGGAATTCTTCCATCAATAGCTTCTACAATACCAGGAAGTGCATCAATACTGGCAATAACGCCATCCAGTTGCCGTCCACCGTGGTTAGAGACAATGATGCCGTCTATTCCTTGTTCAACTGCTAGCTTGGCATCCTCTGGATGGAGGATCCCTTTGATCAAAATCGGGAGGGAGACGTGGTTCCTTAGCTCATCAATATCATTCCAGTTCAAGGTAGGATGATATATATTCTCTAAAATACTATCAACGATAGCCCCCTGAGAATGCTCTGGTAAAGCAGCCATAAAAATAGGGTCTGAAGCATAATTACCTTGGCCAAAGCCGCGCTTTAAAGGAGAGAACTGGTTGCGAATATCTTCTTCTCGCCAACCGAGCATCACCGTGTCTACTGTCAGGACGATTGCTTCATAGCCGGCAGCTTCTGCACGTTTAGCCATACTAAACGCTATCTCTTTGTTAGATGACCAGTAGAGCTGGAATCATTTTGAGCTTCCGGGAGTTGCGGCAGCAATCTCTTCAATAGAAAAGCTTGACACAGTACTTTGTATGTAAGGAAACTCATAATTAGCTGCAGCCTTTGCCACAGCAATTTCTCCATCTTCATGTGCAATTTTATTTACTCCAACTGGAGCGATGAAGAGGGGGTGAGGATACGTTTTACCAAGTATTGTTACTTCGGTATTTAGGGTAGATACATCATTTAAAAATCGTGGAACGATTGAATACTTCGAAAAACTATTTATATTTTTTCGATAGGTTTCTTCTCCACCAGCAGATGATCGAATATAACCAAAGGGACCAGCCTCTAATGCTTCTTTTGCAGCCTTCTCTAATTCGTTAAAGTCAATTGGATACTGTTCATTATTATCTATATTGCCTAATAGTAGGTCATTGTTTTTAGCGTTACTCAACGTATTCACCTCTCATGGAGTACTAGTTTAAAACTTTCTTTATACGAATGGATTTAATAATTAGTCCTTTTTTAATCTTGCAGCTAATCGGTTGCCGAGAGACTGAATGCCTTGAACTAAAATAATTAAGATCACCACTATGACATACATAACGTCCGTTTCATAACGTAAATGTCCATAACGATAAGCTAAATCTCCTAAACCACCAGCGCCGACCATGCCAGCCATAGCAG
The DNA here is from genome assembly GCF_038624605.1 of Psychrobacillus sp. FSL K6-4046. Lineage (NCBI taxonomy): Bacteria > Bacillati > Bacillota > Bacilli > Caryophanales > Bacillaceae > Psychrobacillus > Psychrobacillus sp. FSL K6-4046. The sequence goes on along the minus strand of NZ_CP152020.1, from coordinate 2,105,804 downwards.
TTGCTCCTATTAATCCAACCGTTGCAATTGTTAATCCTAATATGATAGATGGTCGGGCCTCTCGCAGCAGCACATGCCATATAATGAACCGTGTTTTGATCCCCATGGCTGTATAAGCTTCAATTACTCCATTTTGAACTTCCAAAAGGGCGGACTCCATCAGACGGGCGATGTAGGGCGCAGTATAAATAACTAGCGGAACGATAACACCTTTCACACCGATGGTCGTACCAACAAGGAATTTCGTAAATGGTAGGATAAAAAATAATAGAATGATAAATGGTATAGAACGAATAACATTTATGAGAAGGTTACTTAACTGGTATACGATTGCATTTTGTAATGCTTGCCCAGGTCTCGTTAAAACAATCAGTATACCTAAGGGAATACCGATTAGGATGGAGATTAATAAAGAAATCCCTACCATTTGGAAAGTTTCTATGGTGGCTTTTCCGATTAATGGGAGCCATTGATTGGTAAATTGTTCAATTCCACTCATGAGTGCACCTCCAAGTTTTCTGTTTCAACACCGCGTTCGTTTAGAAATTGGATTGCAGACTGAACTTGGTCCGGGTCTCCGACTAAATGGATGACAATATTACCCACAATCCCATTTTTCAACTCGATGATATTGGCGGTTAATATATTAGGCTGGACTTCAAATCTTTGGCTAACCTCTGCTATTAAGGGCTTACCAGTGCTTTCTCCAACGAAAGTTAAACGTGTAACAGCACCTGTTACATGGAGCTGAGAAATTAGAGACGAGGATAGATTTCGTTGACTGATTGTGCTTAAAAACTTCTTTGTTGTTGGATGCTTTGGCTTTGTAAAAAGGTTAATCGCAGTGTTTGCTTCGACAACTTCTCCTTTTTCCATTACATACACATGATCACATATTTTTTGAATGACATTCATCTCATGAGTGATTAGTAGAATAGTGATACCCAGCTCTTTATTTATTTTTAATAGCAAATCCAAAATGGAATCAGTAGTTTCAGGATCCAATGCACTTGTTGCTTCATCGCTTAATAGTACTTCGGGTTCCTGTGCAAGGGCTCTAGCTATTGCGACGCGTTGTTTTTGCCCTCCTGAAAGCTGGTTTGGATAGCTTTTATACTTATCAGATAAACCAACTATTTCTAAGTACTTTTCTACTCTACTTTTTACTTCTGTTTTATCATAGCCGAGTAGCTTTAATGGAATGGCAATATTATCATAAACAGTTGCTGTTTTTAGAAGGTTAAATCCTTGAAAGATCATTCCTATTTTATTTCGTACCATACGTAGCTTCGCTGGGGGGAGGGGGGTAATGTTATTGCCGTTTATGTATACTTTTCCGGATGTTGGTTTCTCTAAGAGATTAACACAGCGAATGAGCGTGCTTTTCCCTGCACCGCTATAGCCTATAACCCCATGAATTTCACCTTTTTTTACGTGTATGCTTACATTATTTACAGCCTTTACCGTACTACTTTTACTGTTGAATTCTTTGGTAATATTTTCTAAAACTATCATGAATGATCTTCCTTTCTAAAGAAACGCCGGCAGAGCTATACGCTTGCGTTTTTCTTGATGTCTAGCTTCGGCGCCTTGCCCCTCGGGGTCAAATGGGAAAATACTCCGGTGGCTGTGGACCTGCCTCCTCGCATTTTCCCATTTGCCTGTCGATTAGAGATAGGCGCCTACGCTTTTCTAATTTACCAACCTGCTAGTGCGGAGCCTTGGAATTCTTCTTCAATAAATTCTCTAACTTCGTCGGAATGGTATGCTTTAATGAATTTTTGGATGGCAGGATCATTTTCGTTTTCCTTACGAACAACAATATGGTTAACGTATGGGGAATCAGCTGACTCTAACAAAATTGATTCTTCTCCAGGGTTAATACCAGCTTCTAAAGCATAATTGGAATTGATTGCTGCAGCATCGACCTCACTAAGCTGTTTTACTATTTGCGCTGCCTCTAATTCAACGAATTCAAGGTTTTTAGGGTTTTCTTCAATGTCATGAATAGAAGCATTTCCTTTTTTACCTTCTTTCACTTTGATAAAACCATTTACTTCTAATATGTCTAAAGCTCGTGCACCTTGTGTTGGATCATTCGGTAGTCCAAAGGTAGCTCCATCTGGCAGTTCATCGAAGGATGTATACTTTTCAGAATAAACGCCCATTGGAAGTAAAATAGTCTCAGCGACTGGTACTAGCTCTGTATCATTATTTTCGTTAAATGAGTCAAGAAAAGGTAGAGTTTGATAACTGTTTGCGTCCAAGCTTCCTTCATCAAGGGCAGTGTTTGGAAGTATGAAATCTGAAAAAGCCTTAATCTCAATTTCTAGTCCATCACGTGCTGCAATTTCAGCAACAACCTCAGTAACTTGTTCATGTGGACCTGACGTAACGCCAACAACTAATTTATTTTCATCTAATGGTCCTGATGTAGCATCATCACCACAAGCCGAGAGCAACCCTGTTAATAAAACTCCTGATAACACTAAGCTAAATTTTTTCATTGTAATTCCTCCTGAATATGTATTAATAAAAACGAATAAATATAAAAGCCTCTCTTTCAAAAGAAAGAGAGGCACACAAATATGTATTGTCCTCTCTTATCTTCCAAAACAAAATGTTTTGCAGGATTTAGCACCTTTCTATACTTTTTTAGTATAGATGGTTGCCGAGCTTCAACGGGCCAGTCCCTCAGCTACTCTTGATAAGAGATAATAATCTATTAAGTTTTTCGTTTTTACTATAGAAAGAATTTACTACACTGCTCTATTGAAGTCAATAGATATTTTTATATTTTTATAATTGTTTAGAAAAATTCAAATAGAATATTATATAAATAATTATACAAAAGTGATTTATGTGGAAATACTAAGATGGGAGCATTTAAAAGGTTTACATTTAGCTTTACGCTTTATTTTCATGGTTATGTTAAAGGTAAGGGGTGATTTAAAATTCATATAAAAAGTGAGCTGGAAATGTATCTCCAAGCTCACTTTTTATGTGCATTTTTTTACTAAAGCCCCTTCGGTGACTATTTTAATTCAGTAATGCAAGTTTTGCTCTAGATGGAGTTTCATACTTTACAGTAACTCCATTTAACATGGTATTGTTTTGTACAATATAATACCCACCACCTAGACCATACATGGGAACATATCCATCAAGTGGTTGTTTAGCTGAATACACTCGGAATTCTTCGTTAGGCATTAATTGTCGGATAGGTTCAAGACCAGGTTCGCCACCATCAACACTATTAATTACTTTAAATAAAGTAGTTTCCTTAAGGATTGTAACCTTTCCGATTTGACCTGCTTTAAGTTCCGTTTTTCCCCACATAACTTTTGTAGAAGAATCTACTAATAATGCAAGTTTTGCTTTAGAAGGCGTTTCATACTTTAAAGCACTGTACATATTGACAAACAATCCGTCCCCTAGACCGTATTCTCCTCCGTATATATCTGTACGGAATGTATAGACACGATACTCTCCACCTGCTGGTAACACTTTTCCTCTAGAGCCATCCGCCTTATATGTTGCCACATCTGCGTAAAGTGTTACTTTACCAATCTGACCTTTTTTTAATTCCGTTTTCCCCCACATAACTTGTGTTGATGAAGCTTCTGATGTGATAGTGAAGGAAAATATCGCTACTAAAGTAAATACAATCGCTATAAAAATATTTTTTTTCATTTTTTACCTCCTACAATAATTAACCAATTGTAACATAAATTACATTCATATTTTGAAATAAATTAATATATAGGCTTTGAGTTCTGATGCTAGTATGGATGTATGGACACAAGTTAGTTAAGTCTCTATCCTATAAATAGAGAGGACGTGTCCGGAATGAAACAAAAACGGTATAACCAAGAATTTAAACAAACAATTGTCGAACTCCACAGATCTGGTACACCTGTGAGTAATCTCAGTAGCGAATATGGTATTTCTGAAGTAACTATTTATAAATGGATTAAAACACATTCCCCAATCGAAAACAGTGGGGGTTTAACACCGTCACAAATCGCAGAAATCCAAAAGGAAAACCTTCGGCTTCAACAGGAGGTAGACATCCTAAAAAAGGCTATGACCATATTCGCAAGAAAGTAACAGACCAAGAGATTATTGACCATATCGAAAAGGAGAAAGAACACTTTCCTATCCAATTGATGTGTGATGTGCTAAAAGTGCCAAGAAGTACGTATTACCAGTCGTTCCATAAAGTAAAATCTTCGTATGCCATGGAAAACGAAGCGGTTTTAGCACGCATACAAACTATACATGCGGAGAGTAAAGGTCGCTATGGTGCACCAAAAATTCATTATCTGTTAACCCAAGAAAAGGTCGATTTCAGCTTAAATCGAGTGCAGCGAATCATGAAAAAGGCTGGAATTCGATCAACGATCGTGAAGAAGTACCGACCAACTTCCTCCACTGGACAAGTGGTGGAACGTGAAAACCTGTTAGAACAAAATTTTGAAACGACGACCATTAATGAAAAATGGGTTGCAGATATTACGTATATTCATACATTAAGAGACGGCTGGTGTTATTTAGCTTCCGTCCTAGATTTACACACGAAAAAAATTGTTGGCTATTCCTTTTCCAAATCGATGACAACAGAACTTGTTTTACAAGCTTTAGCGAACGCAATCGATGTTCAACAACCAGAAGAAGGACTAATCTTACATACCGATTTAGGCAGCCAGTATACTAGTGAAGACTTTGAAAAAGCAGTGAAAGAAGCAAAATTCAAACAATCTTTCAGTCGTAAAGGATGCCCATATGACAATGCATGTATCGAGTCTTTTCATGCGATTTTGAAAAAAGAAGAGGTATATCAATCTAGTTATATCAATTTTGAAACAGCCCGATTGACCCTATTCCATTATATCGAGTCGTGGTACAACCGAAAACGAATTCATGGAGCTATTAACTATCTAACACCTCAACAATTAGAGGACTTATGCCGAAAAGAAGCGGTTTGAGAGCAAAGGCATCTAGTTTTCCAGATTTACCCCTACCTACACATTTTTTCAGGACGACATCCATGGCTTGTATTTCCTGTACCCAGCGAAAGCTGTCAAGTACGGTCTTTCACTTGACTGGTTTCGCTGGGTACAGGACGCTCCATGATTGGATGCCGTTCTGACAGAGACTTAACTTTTTTATGTCCAGGATATTGACGTAGATCCATTCATTAAACTAGCCTCGAGCGTTAGTTTAAATACATTCTTTCACAAACTTTTTAATACCATTTTACATAAGTCTACCTTTGCCTTTAACATAGCCATTTTCATTTTAAATAACTTTTGCAAGAAGTTTTAAGTAAACTTTCAAAATAAAATACTGGTTATTTTAAAAACAGAAACTGATTTACTTGTTAAAAAAGCTGTAGCTTTTCTATTCTTTCTACGGCTTCGACGAGTCGATCCTCATCAACTAATAGCCCCACCCGTACATAACCTTCTCCATGCTTACCGAAGCCGTTTCCAGCAGCGACTGCAACATCAGCTTTTTCTAAAAGAAGGTCTGCAAATTCCTCGCTAGTATAGCCATTTGGAACTGGAAGCCAAGCGAAGAAAGAGCCTTCTGGAGCTTTTACGTTCCAACCAATTTTTCTACATGCCTCTATGAAAATGTTTCTTCTTTTTTCATAAAGTGCTACTAATTCATCCACACATTCTTGAGAGCCATTTAATGCTTCGGCTGCTGCAGTCTGAACCGCAGGAAAGAGACTGACAAAAAGATGATCTTGTATAATATTAATAGATTCAATGATTTTAGAATTACCGACTGCAAAACCCACACGCCATCCAGCCATATTATAGGTTTTAGAGAGTGTATACATTTCAATGCCGATTTCCTTTGCGCCTTTTGCTTCTAAAAAGCTAACTGGTTTCTTTCCATCAAACCCAATACCTCCATACGCAAAGTCATGTACAACGGCTATACCATTTTCCTTCGCTAAATCTACCGTTTCTTGAAAAAATTCTGAAGTGGCAGAAGCTCCAGTTGGGTTATTTGGATAATTCAAATACATCAGTTTTGCAGCTTCTTTTTGTTCTGTAGAAAGCTGCTCGTAATCTGGAAGAAAACAATTTTCCTCTAACAGGGGCATTGTTTCAAATTGTACATTGGCTAGCCCAATACCTGATAAGTAATCTGGATAACCAGGGTCTGGAAGAAGCATTAACTCGTTATCATTCATCAAAGCTAAAGGTAGTTCAACCAAACCAATTTTAGTTCCAAATAAAATAGCGACTTCTGTATCAGGATCCAAATTTACGTTGTATTCGCGCGAATAAAAATCTACTGCTGCTTGCTTCAACTCATTTATTCCTCTGAATGGAGAATATTTATGAGATTGAGGGTTTTTAGCAGCACTTGATAATGCTTTTACAATATGATCCGGTGTGGGCTGGTCGGGATTACCTTGTCCAAGATTTATCACATCTCTTCCTTCTGCCACAGCTTTCGAGACTTTTTGTACTAGTGTTGCAAAAAACTGGGGAGGGAGATTTTTTATACGATCAGAAAATTCCATGGGCAATACCTCTTTTTCTAAATAGTTGCATATATTAGTCAAATCTTATAACCTTTTTAGTATTATGTCTAGAGGTGGTGTCGGTATGAAAATTGCTTGTGTTCAGTTAGATATAGCATTTGGTAATCCTAAAGAAAATTTTGAAAACGTTGAAAAGAAGATTAGAGAGGCTGCAAAGCAAGAAGCTAAACTAATCATTTTACCGGAAATGTGGAACACGGGATATGATTTGACTAGATTAGAAGAAATAGCTGATAAAGAGGGGAATGACACAAAGAAATTATTAGCCAAGCTAGCGAAGGAATTACATATTCACATTATCGGTGGCTCTGTCTCTACAAAAAAGGATTCTCATTTTTATAATACGATGTATATTGTAAATGATTCTGGAGATATCATAACAGAGTATGATAAGGCCCACTTATTTAAGCTAATGGATGAACATTTGTATTTAAAAGCAGGAAACAAGAAAAACTTATTCGAAATCGAGAATATAAAGATGGCAGGTGTTATATGCTATGATCTTCGCTTTCCTGAATGGTTTCGGGCTCACTCTTTACTAGGAGCCAAGGTAATATTTGTTCCTGCACAGTGGCCAGCAGCCCGGATTGATCATTGGAAAATTCTTCTGCAGGCAAGAGCAATCGAAAATCAATGCTATATAGTGGCAGTAAATCGAGTAGGAAAAGACCCGAACAATGAATTTAATGGTAACTCGATGGTGATTGCCCCTTGGGGAGAAATAGTATGGTTAGGTAATGAGGAGGAAACTACCGGTCTAGTAGATATTGATTTAAATCTTGTAGAAGAAGTAAGAGGTAGAATTCCGGTTTTTCAAGATAGGAGAGAATCATTATATAAATAATAATATTTATTTGAAAACTCTTAATTTAAGTTGACTGATAGTTTGCTTTTTTGTATGGTTTGTTAAAGGGGGAGAAATAATGACAGAACACAAAATTGCTATACAGGATGAATATCCGGATGATTTTGCTTGGTGTTATGGATGTGGTCGTTTAAATGAAGAGGGGTATCATTTAAAGACATATTGGAATGGAGATCAAACAGAAACAATTTATCAACCTAGAGAAGAGCATACTGCAATTCCTGGCTTTGTGTATGGTGGATTAATAGGGGCTTTGGTAGATTGTCACGGGACCGGCTCAGCATCACTTGCTCTTCACCGAAAAAATGGATTTGAGCCTGGCAGTGGTGAGGCACCTCCACGATTTGTGACGGGTTCACTGCATGTGGATTTTCTGAAACCAACACCACAAAAAGTTGAACTAAAGGCTATCGGTACGGTGGAAGAAATACATCCGAAAAAGTGGAAGGTGACTTCTGAGGTGTTTGCTGGAGACGTCCTTTGTGCTAAAGGGGAAGTAATCGCTGTTGTCATGCCTGCTACTTTTGCGAAATAATAAATATAACAGTTAACACAGGATATTTTTCCTGTGTTTTTATTATTGATTAAAGGAAAATAGTGACTTTCTGCAAAGGTCGGTTACCCATGTTGTAACTGGATATTTATGTTAAAATATTAAAGAGTTTATCAATGTAGAGACTTTAAATGACACGATATAGGTCATTGTTTTTTTGAGGTAGAGTTGAATGATTTGTAATCTTTAAGGAGGGACAAAATGATAAAATCTGCAAAGGGTCAATTAATACTTTCCACAATAACTGCCACTCTCTTTATTATTGCTTCCTTTTCTTTTATACAATTTAATGATGGTAATAGTTTTTTCTTTGGACCGGTTGTGTTCTACATTTTAATGTTATTAAATGTATTTCATGCGGGATTATTAACGCAAAAATATATTCAATTCAAAAATGACGACACTGATTAAACTACAGATAAATTAAAAATATAATCGTTAATAGGCAGAAATACAATGATGAGCTATAGGTGGAGTTCTCAGCTTTTTATTGCATTTCAGTTCCTTGAAATATCCTTATGATCTTGTTTTCTAGCTTGCTTTTACATACGATATACTTTTCGAAATGGAACAGAGGATGCTCGTTGGAAAACAACTATTAAATTTAAGATTATAACCCCTCTTTTATGGGAAAGAAATAATAAAGGAGGGGAAATCAATGGATACTATTTTGTACTTATTTTTTACAGCGGCATATATAGGGCTGTTTATTTGGGGATTAATAGGAATAAAGAAAAAAGATGTTTTCAAGTGGACAAGCTTTGTGTATCTTATTATTTTGGCACTCATCTATGATAATGGAATAATTGGTATTGGGAGATGGATCGGTGAAGGTGATTTGCTGGAAACCTTGAATCTCTTACGATTTTGGACGCATGCATTTTTAACTCCATTACTTGTCTTATTTGCGGTTGGTACATTGAAGGAAAGTGGAATAGCATGGGCTCAGAAAAAATGGCTTACGATATCAGCTATTATTTATACATTGATTTTAATAGGTATTGAAATATGGTTGGAAGCGTCTCAGCTTACATTAAAGGCTGAGGAGGAATATGGGGTTCTTAGATATGTCTCTACAGAAGAAGCTTCAGGGCCACCAATTATGATTCTTCTAGTAACACTTGTATTAATCGTAACTAGTGCTATTCTTTGGAAGAAAACAAAATGGGCAGTATTTTTTATAGGTGCAATCGTTATGACAATAGGTAGTGCGGTTCCTATCAATGTAGAGAGCGGTGCGGTCACGAATGCATTTGAATTGTTCTTATTATTTACGCTTATTTGGACAAAGAGAAGGCTTATAAAAGGTAAACTCCAATATAAATAAATTCAAATTAAAGAAATTAAGACGACCCAATAAATTACTGGGTTGTCTTTTTGAATTTAACTAAACTAATGGCAAGAGAAGTCTAACGATCAATATAGAAAAAATAAGTTGGAACTACCTTAAATGTGTTAGGCTTTGGTCAAGAGATATAATGCCAGTTAAGTATAAAGATGAGGAGGATAAAAATGAAATCTGAAAAAGAAAAAATGCTGTCCGGTGAATTGTATAATCCAGCAGATACCGAATTAGTTAGAGACAGGGAAGAGGCAAGGAGAAAGGTAAGAATTTATAATGAGACTATTGAAAGTGAAGGGGAAAAACGCCGTGAACTACTAATGGACTTATTAGGTTCTACAGGGAAATTAGTTTATATGGAGCCAACGATTAGATTTGATTATGGCTATAATACGCATGTTGGTGACAACTTTTTTGCGAATTTTGATTTTATCATATTGGATGTTTGTGAAGTTCGCTTTGGGGATAATTGCATGCTTGGACCAAGTGTGCAAATTTATACAGCCACACATCCTCTGCATCCAGGAGAACGTAATTCCGGCAGAGAGTATGGAAAACCTGTCACAATTGGAAATAATGTTTGGATAGGGGGACATGCAGTTATCAATCCAGGAGTCAATATTGGAGATAATGCTATTATTGCAGCTGGTGCTGTCGTTGTAAAAGATGTGCCTGCGAATGTGGTGGTAGGCGGTAATCCGGCAAAAGTAATTAAAGAAATTGAAATATAATGAGCTTATTAGGAGCAACGGGAGCATCAAAGTATAGAGATTTTAAATTTCATACAGAAAGTGAAAAGTGAAATTGCGCGTGGCAATTTCACTTTTTGCAAACTATTAGACAGCATCAACTGGTACAGGCTTTGGTGCTTCTTCTGGTTCTGGTACTTGTGTCAAAACTATTATTCCAATAATAAATAAGATGATTAAGCTAAATACACCGTAAGAGGAATTCCCTGTAACTTGTGTAGTAAATCCAATTAATAAAGGTCCCATTATGGAAGCAAATTTACCGAAAATATTATAGAACCCAAAAAACTCGTTAGAATTTTCTTTTGGTATTAGCTTGCCGAAATACGATCTACTTAATGCTTGGATCCCACCTTGAGAGGTTGCTACTAGCATAGCTAAAATCCAAAAATCAGTGATAGTTTCTAAGAAAAATGCATACGTACATACAATTGTATAGACGATAATCCCTACATATAACATTTTCTTTTCAGAAAATCTAACCGCCAGCCTACCATATAGAATTGCAAATGGAGCTGCGACTACCTGGGTAACAAATAGAACAATGATTAAATCAGTAGATTTTAAGCCTAGGTCCGTACCGTAGGCAGTAGACATTGAAATAATGGTTCCTACACCGTCAATGTAAAAGAAATATGCTATTAAAAATAGAAACAATGCCCGGTACTGACGAATCTCCTTAACCGTTTTTCCAAGTCGTTTAAAACTTTGTGTAATTGGATTTTTTTCTCGCTCGATATAATGAATCTGTTTTACATTTTTAAACATCGGAATAGCGAATATAATCCACCAAGCTGCGGTGATAAGGAAAGCAATGCGGCTTGCTGTGATATCTGAAATAGGAATGATATTATTGCTGGCCAAAAGAATGATGACTATACTGATTAAAAATGGGATAGCACTACCTATATATCCAAGACCGTAACCTCTAGATGATACTCGAGACATTCGCTCGTTAGTGGTGACGTCAACAATGAAGCCATCATAGAAAACGTTAGCTCCAGTTGCACCAAGAGCAGCAAAAGTATAGCAAATTAAAAATAGATACCATTTGTCATAGGGGATAAAGGCAAGCAATGCAGTTGCTGTTACTCCTAAAAAGAAAAAGAAATAGAAAAATTTCTTTTTAAAGCCTTTGTAATCGGCGATGGTACCAAGGATTGGTCCGATCATTGCTAATATAAACGTAAAAATCGCAATCGTATAACTAAGGTAAACCGTTGAATCAGCTGTATCAATGCCAGCAGCAGTAGCTGACCCTTTATAAAAAATAGGAAAAATTGCAGTAGTAATTATGATGGAATATGCGGAGCTACCCCAGTCGTAGAGAGCCCAACTATTTTCTTCCTTTGTAAACTTTTTCATCATTTTCCCCCTTCCCGTCTGATAATATTGTACATGATTTGTAACAAAGTTTGTAAAAATTTCTGAAATTTTACAACTCTTTTTTGTTCCATAATGGTGGGAAGAGAGAGGATTCCCCGCGAATAGGAATAGCTTTATTTCATTTTAATTGAAATTTCGGAAACAACATAGGCTAGATGGTCATTGCCAAACAACTGTAGTACTTGAATTACGGTTTGAGTGTCTACATCTACAGCATTTATTTCTGTTTCTTCTACTGCTTTTGCTAAAGCTTCATTCGTTGCTTGTTCCGGATAGGCAGTTTGATAAAGTGCAAAAGGGTCTACTTCATTGTTAATACACCATTGTGCAAATAATTGAATCATCATATTCTCATCTTGTTCGTATTGCTCAATCACTTTGTTTTTCATATTTACTCCTTGTTAAGTCATATTTTATGGCTTATTTGATTATATCTTTAAAAAAGTGGTTAGACAGGATTGGTTATTTAATTAGTATAATTATAGCAAAGTTCGTTAAATATAGAAGTAGTTTAAAAGCGGAAGGAGGGTGTATCAACGGTTTGTTGGAATACTACTATAAAACAAGTTGCTAATAGTTGACTATAAATTTATATATCTTGATATAAAAATAATAGATTAAGGGGGATTTATTAATGGCAATATTAAAAGACTATACAGAACAACCAACTTGTGAAGTTGAACTAAATATAGAATCAGTAAATGATATGAGCGTAAAATTCAACATTTGTTTCCGTTCTGGTCACAGTTTCCCTGCCGTACATTCAAAATCAATACGCTGTTTAAAAGAAGATTTCCTGGAAATGTTAAGTGATTTAAAACGACTAAATAACACATATTTAAGTATGCTAGAACATAAAGATCCAGGGTTGTGTATTTATCATATTCCTCAGTTTGGTACTTATTACTATCCTAACTATGGATTATTGGTGCCTGAGAAGGAAAGGGATTTACGCTATAGATTAATTTTTGTTTTAGATGCAGGTGAGCTGAATCATCGAATGGCAACAGAATGTGGACCCGCCTTATGTTTAATAGTTAGGATGGAACAAATTAATGAATTTGCTAACAGTTTAATTGCTCAAGTAAATACTGTTTAATAACTGATACACACTAATTAAATAATAAGCCCCAGAAATTTTACGAGTGGTAAAATTTCTGGGGCATTTTAAATTTTTTTGCAGTATCGTTTAGCTTGTTCGTTCTTAACTTACTTGCTGTCAATTTCCTCTGTTAAGCTTTCAAGTTCATCAACAAGTGAACCAATATATGCAATTGTATCTCGGAGTGGTTCATCAGTTGTAATGTCCACACCAGCCATTTTAGCTAATTCTACTGGCGATTTAGTTCCACCAGCCTTTAATACTTCTAACCATTCGTCTACTGCCGGCTGTCCTTCGTTTAGTATACGTTTAGCAACCTGCGTGGAGATGGTTAAACCTGCACTATATGTGTATGGATATAATCCCATATAGTAATGTGGCTGTCTCATCCAAGTAAGCTCTGCTCCATCTGTTATTTCCACAGAATCTCCCCAGAATTCTTCTAAAACCTCTCGCTTGTATGCATTTAAAATTTCAGCATTTACATTTTGCCCTTGATCTACACGCTCATAAACTTTACGTTGATAAGCTGCTTCTAGTAAATGAGTAACAAAGTTATGATAATAGGTTCTAGCAACAATGGAAGATATTACCCAACGTTTAAATTTAGGGTCATCCGAACTTTTCAAAAGATGATTGGCAACTAACATTTCATTCATTGTGGAAGGCGCCTCGATAAAATATAAAGATGGACGAGAATTAAATAGATTTTGTTCTTGGTGTGCAAAATAGAAATGACCCGCATGACCAAGCTCGTGAGCGAGAACAAATACTTCATTCATTCGACTCGACCAGGATATTAAAATGTATGGGTGACTACCATATGGACTAGAACAGAAAGCGCCCGTGGATTTTCCTTCATTTTGTGCAAAGTCTACCCAGCGTTCCTTATAAGAGCGATCAACCATTTCTAAATACTTATCACCCATTACTGATAATGATTCATTAATATACTTCTTGGACTCTTCTATTGTAATAGTCGGCTCATAGTTTGGATCTAGGGCAATCTTTAAATCAGCGAAGGTCATCTTATCTAAGCCATGTACCTTTTGAAGTAATTTTGCATATTTCCTCATATGTGGTGCTAATTCTTTTGTGATTAGATCTATTTGACGGTTATATAAAGATCGATCGACTTCTTGGTCGAACAATAAATATTCGAATACCGAATCGTATCCTCGCAGGTCAGCCGTTGTTTTTTCTTGTTGAAGCGCAATGTCATACGTTTTTGCAGTGGTATGCTGATATTCCTTCAATTTAGATGAAAAAGCTTCAAATGCTGCTCTTCGAAGAACTGTATCTGTTTCAGCTTCCCAATCATTTTCAAAGGAAACGTAGCTTAATGGATATGGTTTTCCGTTTACCTCAAAGTCAGGAAAAGAAATATCCAATAATTTAGTTGTTTCATATAAATTATAAGGTGCATCAAATGTTGGAGAGTAGGCAGCTAATACCTTTTCCACTTCTGGGTGAAGCGTATATTTCTTTCTTTCTAGTAACTTCACTAAATAGTTTTCGTAAGAAGAATCCAGTTTTGCTGCTTCCTCAAGTAACTCTGTGGGCATTTCTAATAGTTCGCTGTCAACAAAAGATGTTTGGCTAGCAACCTTGCCAGCTAATGAACTAAATTGACCGGCTCTCATTTGTGCTTCCGTATTTGACTGGTCTTCCGTAATCGCTAATCTTGCATAGCTACCTAACAAACTAAATTTCATATAAAGAGACTGGTATTCCTCCAAAGCATCAATGATGACATTAGCGCTATCTAATTTCCCTTTATACTTTTCAACGAATACAGGGACATTTTTCTCTATTTCTGCGTAAGCATCTTTATATTCCTTTTCCGAAGCAAATAAATCCTTTAAGTTCCAAGTTTCTTCTATTTTAACCTCTGATCTTTTTGGTAAACTTTGTACCATTCCCATCTCTCCTTAATATTACGGATATCGAACTATAAATAATTATAACGGAACTTAATAGAAAAGTAATTATTTTTCTTATATTCAGATTTATTTAATGAAACGGCTTTTATGTAGAGCTAAGACAATGAGCATATATACTACTTTTTTTATTAATTGTTCGTGCTTAACTTTTAAAAAGGGGTTATAAAATTGACACCTTTAAATGATATCAAAGTTAAACTGATCAGATTTTTGAAGCTAGTATTTCATGATTTTCAATAATAGAAGTATGAAAATGATGCCATTTTTTTATTTAATATATTGATATACTAAAGATTAAAAAGATTCGAATTAGTCAAATTTTTATAGACTGATTCCTATCTTTGTTTTACAATGTAATTGTATTACGAAAGGATAATTTTGGATGAAGTTAACTATAAGAAAGAGATATTAGTTCGCTTTTCAATTTCAAAATTTTCAAACAACAAAGGGGATGCATTGTATGAAAAAATCAAAGTTTGCTTCATTATTCCTAGCCTCGACCATTCTCATTGGAGTTTTGGCAGGTTGCAATAGTGAAGGCGGTTCAGGGGATGGCGGAGATACGATTAAAATTGGTATTAATCTTGAGCTATCTGGTGGAGTTGCTTCCTACGGACAATCAGAAGATAAAGCAATTGATCTGGCTGTAGAGGAAATTAATGATGATGGTGGTATTGACGGGAAGAAAATCGAACTTGTAAAAGTAGATAATAAATCGGATGCTGGTGAAGCCACCAGTGGAGCAATTAAGCTTATTACAAAAGATAAAGTAGTCGCTATCATTGGAGCTGCAACTAGTGGTAACACTGTAGCTCAAGTAGAAGTTGCTGGAAAAAATAAAGTACCACTTATCTCTCCATCAGGCACGAGTACTACAGTAACCGTTACGGATAAGGGTAAACTAAATGAGTTTGCTTTCCGCACAGCGTTTATTGACCCATTTCAAGGAACAGTAGCAGCAAATTTTGCCGCTAATGAGCTAAAGGTTAAAAACGTAGCGATTTACGCAGATAACAGTAGTGATTATGCGAAAGGCTTAGCAGCTTCCTTTAAGAAGGATTTTGAAGCTGCAGGCGGAAAAATTGTTGCACAGGAATCTTATGTTGCTAAAGATACAGATTTCCGTTCTACATTAACAAGTCTTAAATCTAAAAATCCAGATTTCATCTTTATCCCTGGTTATTACGAGGAAGTTGGTCTTATCGTTAAGCAAGCTCGTGAAATGGGGATTACAGTACCATTGATGGGAGCAGATGGATGGGATTCACCGGATATTGTTGATTTAGCAGGGGCAGATGCATTAAATAACACATATATTATCACTGCTTATTCTTCAGAGGATCCAGATGGTAAAGCTAAAGCCTTCTCAGATAAGTTTAATGAAAAATACGGGGAAGCCCCTAACTCCTTCCACGCTTTAGGCTATGACACTGTTTATCTATTAAAAGATGCAATTGAGAGAGCAGATTCAACAGATGGAACAAAAATTAAAGAGGCATTAGAAGCAACAGATAATCTAGATCTTGTAACGGGACTTTACTCGATGGATGAAAATCACCACCCAGTAAAATCAGCAACCATTATAGAGTTCGTAGATGGAGAGCAAGTGTTTAATACAAAGGTTAATCCATAAATATTGTTACTAATAACGGAGGGATTCATTCCCTCCTTTTCTGTGACTCTATGAAAAAAGGGGTTAGGCTTGTGCTGCCCTAAATATAAGGAGTGTAACTACATGGAATGGGTTCAACAGTTGATTAATGGTATTTCACTAGGAAGTATATATGCCTTAATCGCCCTTGGATATACAATGGTTTATGGAATTATTAAGTTAATAAACTTTGCTCATGGCGATGTATTTATGGTAGGTTCTTTCATTGGTTTCTATTCAATTACCGTATTTGGTTTAGGTTTTTTTCCCGCACTTATTATTTCAATGACTGTCTGTGCATTATTTGGTGTTCTAATAGAGCGCATTGCCTATAAACGACTAAGAAATGCTACACGTATAGCGGCTTTAATTACTGCCATAGGGGTTTCTTTACTCATTGAATATGGAGTGATTTATATAAGAGGTGCTCAATCTGAGGCATACCCAGATTTCTTTAAGAAAAACTTTGAACTATTTGGTGTGCAAATAGGTATGCAGTCCATCTTAATATTGTCTGTTTCCGTTGCATTAATGATTATTCTGCAATATATCGTACATAAAACGAAAACAGGAAAGGCAATGAGAGCTGTTTCTCATGACACAGAGGCGGCAAAATTAATGGGTATTAACGTAGACAACACAATTTCCGCAACTTTTGCAATTGGTTCAGCCCTAGCGGGTGCTGCTGGTGTTATTTTTGGAGTTTACTATACAAAGATTGACCCATTAATGGGAGTTATTCCAGGGGTAAAGGCCTTTATAGCAGCAGTATTAGGGGGAATTGGAATTATACCTGGAGCAATGGTAGGAGGTCTACTTTTAGGTGTTATTGAATCTGCTGTAAGTGCAATAGGCTTCTCTTTGTGGAGAGATGCAGCAGCATTTGTCATTCTAATATTAATACTTATCTTTAGACCATCAGGTATTTTTGGCAAAAATGCACGAGAGAAAGTGTAGGTGTATACGTATGAAGAGAACCTCTAAACAATTTTGGCTATTTGTTGTATTGGGGATAGCCATCTATGCCGTGATACAGCTTCTTATTATGAACGGGATTATAGATCAATTTTATAGTAATACAATTATTGTTATATCTATTAATATTATATTAGCCGTAAGCTTACACCTTATAATTGGGATTACCGGACAATTTTCTATAGGGCATGCAGGCTTCTTAGCAATTGGGGCATATATTTCAGCTATTGTGACAATGAGGCTTGAATTACCATTTTTCTTAGCCATAATAATAGGTGGAATTGTTGCTGCTTTAGCTGGGTTGATCGTTGGCATTCCTAGTCTTCGCTTAAAGGGAGACTACTTAGCGATAGCAACGCTTGGCTTCGCTGAAATTATTCGTATTGTTTTCTTGAATATCGACTATGTTGGTGGAGCTTCCGGTATGCAGGTTGACCATATGACCACATGGACTACAGCATTCATCTGCTTAGCAATTACTATCTTGGTGATTGTCAATTTCACAAATTCAAGACATGGTATTGCCTCCATTTCAGTTAGGGAAAATGAAATTGCTGCAGATGCCATGGGAATAAATACGACTTATTATAAGGTAGCAGCATTTGCAATCGGTTCCTTTTTTGCTGGAGTAGCAGGCGCTCTTTACTCACATAATTTTTATATCATTCAACCAAGTCAATTTGGTTTCTTGAAATCGTTCGACATTTTAATCTTTGTTGTTCTAGGAGGATTAGGGAGCTTATCTGGAGCCGTTTTATCAGCTATCCTATTAACCGTCGTCTCAACGTATCTACAAGGATATCCAGAAACTCGAATGATCATATACAGTCTCGTACTAATCATTGTTATGTTGTATAGACCAAAAGGATTGATGGGGACGATGGAGATTACAGATTACTTTAAAATGTGGAGAACACCAAAAGGGGGCAGTCAATATGGAAAATAGGCCTTTACTAGAGGTGATAAATGCCGGAATTCAATTTGGGGGCTTGAAGGCTGTCCAAAATTTAAATATGGTTTTAAATGAGGGAGAGCTTGTAGGTTTAATAGGGCCAAACGGAGCAGGCAAAACAACGAGCTTTAACCTATTGACTGGGGTCTATGCACCTACCACTGGAGATATTATGTTTAACGGGGAAAGAATTAATGGATTAGCCCCCTTTAAAGTAACTAGGAAAGGAATCAGCAGAACCTTTCAAAATATTCGTCTGTTTAATGAATTGACTGTCTTAGAAAATGTGAAGGTCGCTTATCATTCTTTAGCTAAGCATACGATGCTTAGCTCCATTCTGCGACTACCTTCTCATTTTAAAGGTGAGCAAGAGATGGAAGAGAAATCTATCGAATTTTTGAAGATATTTAAATTAGATAGATATAAGGATGAGCTTGCTAAAAACCTTCCTTATGGTCAACAGAGACGGTTGGAGGTTGCAAGAGCTTTAGCAGCAGGGCCTAAGCTACTTTTATTAGATGAGCCAGCAGCTGGAATGAATCCTAAAGAAACAAAAGAACTGATGGATCTAATAGGATTTATTCGTGAAAAGTTTAATTTAACCATTCTGCTGATTGAGCACGATATGAATCTTGTAATGGGTGTTTGCGAAAGAATTTATGTATTAGACCATGGACAGCTTTTAGCAGAAGGTACTCCTCAAGAAATACGAAATCATCCAAAGGTCATTGAGGCTTATTTGGGAGAGGAGGTTCCTAATGTCCATGCTTAAAGTAGAAAATATGGATGTGTATTATGGGAATATCCAAGCTTTACATAATATATCGTTAGAAGTGAATGAAGGAGAAATTGTTACGTTAATCGGAGCGAACGGGGCTGGAAAAAGCACGCTCCTTAAAACTCTATCTGGATTGTTAAAGCCTAAGAAAGGGAAAATCGAGTTTTTAGGTAAATCTATAACAGGGAAAGCAGCTCAAACGATAGTGAAGGCTGGTATATCTCATGTACCAGAGGGTCGAAGAGTTTTTGCTAATCTTACTGTAGAGGAAAATCTCGAGCTAGGAGCATTTCTTCGTAAGGATAAGGCAGGCATTAATTCAGATTTAACAAAGGTTTATGAAACTTTTCCAAGATTGTTAGAAAGAAGAAAGCAGCTATCCGGAACACTCTCCGGTGGAGAGCAGCAAATGCTTGCCATTGGGCGAGCGATTATGGCAAAGCCTAAACTAGTGTTACTAGACGAACCGTCGATGGGATTGGCTCCGCTTATGGTTCAAACTATTTTTAAAGTCATAGAAGAGATAAATAATGACGGCACCACCGTATTATTAGTTGAACAAAATGCCCATATGGCACTTTCCGTAGCTAATAGAGGATACGTTATTGAAACAGGTAAGGTAGTATTATCTGGGCCTGCAAGGGAGTTACAATCGAGTGAAGAAGTTAAGCTAGCTTATTTAGGTGGTTAATAAAAGATGCTAGGAGAAAAAGGTGAGCTTGGTAGCTATCAAGCTCATTTTCCATTTTATAAGGGATGTCAAATCTTTAACATCACACAACTTTTCGCCTATTTGAAAAAAGAATTTTTCTTCTCTTTTTCTCCATATCAATCAAAATATCCATTATCTATAGTTATTCCTATATAAATAATGCTACAATGAGAAAATGTAGTAATTATATTGTATAAATTTGGAGGAAACATGATAAGAACGTTACGTTTTTGGATTTTAACTTTAATTTCATTTTCAATCATTGGCATACTGACAAGCTCACTCTTTTCAAGCTATTTAGTGACAAAAGATAGCTTGATTGATAACTCGTTGGAGCAAAATCGAGTATATTCTAAAAAGCTGGCGGAAATGTCAGAGGAGCTTTTTTCTTCTATGCAACTTAACCTTGAAGGGAGAAAAGCTGATATTATCAAGCTATTGGATAATCCGACAGAATTAACAATAGTATTGAACCAGCTGATAGTAACAAGTAAAAACTTTAACTCTGTCTCAGTTATTGATAAGAACGGTCTCGCGATAGCTACTTCTCCTAATGTAGGAATTGCTGGTACTGTTATTCAATCCGAAGGTGTTAAAGAAGCATTAGATAAGAAAGAGAATATTATTACAAAACCATATATGGCTGCGACAGGTAGATTACTAGTTCTTGTATCCACCCCGCTTTTTAATGAACAAAATGAGTACCTAGGAATGCTGAACGGAACCATCTATTTAGAAGAGGATAATTTTATACGAAACATTTTAGCAGAGCATTATTCTAAAGATGGATCGTATGTTTATGTCGTGGACCATTCAGGAACGCTTATTTATCACCCTGATGAAGAGAGAATCGGAGAAGTAGTAAAAAGTAATGAGATAGTAGAGAGCTTAATCAGAGGTGACAGTGGCGCAAGTATTACTGAAAATACGAAGGGTGACCTGTACGTGGCTGGATATACTTTAATAGAAGCAAGCAGATGGGGAGTAGTATCGCAAACCCCTTATGCTTCAAGTATAGAGCCTCTTGCTGGAATCATATTGAAGATATTTTTATATGCACTTCCTTTTATAGTTTTATTTCTTGTAGTAGCTTTTGTCCTTTCAACTAAACTAGCTTCTCCATTACAAAAACTTGCAATGTACACAATGGATCCTCAATTTAATAGAAATGAGCTAGAAATTCCGACATGGTATTTTGAGGCTAAGCAGTTAACGGAAACTGTTGAAAACTATCGAAAACAGCAAGAAGAAACTGTAGAGAATTTTAAAACTCAATCCTTAACTGACCCTTTAACTGGGTTAAAAAATAGAAGGTTTGCAGAATATCTTTATAGTCATTTAATCGAGAGTAAAAATAACTTCTCGATGATTATGGTGGATATCGATTTCTTTAAAAAAGTAAATGATGAGTTTGGACATAATGCAGGGGATGAGGTTCTGCAATTCATAGCTTACCGAATGAATGGGGTCGCTCGTGAAGAAGATTATATCATTCGATTAGGTGGCGAGGAATTTGCAATTGTTATGCCGAATACTCTACTAGAGGAAGCATATCTTATTGCAGAGATACTGAGAAAAGATATTGAATCTACTTTACCTCCAACCAATAAGGCTATTACAATATCTTCTGGAGTGGGGGAATACAAGCATAAGGCTGAAGCGATTTCTTCATTTATGGACCGTATTGATCAGGCTCTATATAAAGCAAAATCTAATGGGCGTAATCAAACGATTAAATCCAAGTATTAGAAATAACGTAAAAAGGTTTTAGCAAGTAGCTAAAACCTTTTGTCATTGTACATTGTTCATCTTTTTAATGAGATAAAATACAGCCTCTATAATTATTCCTATTACTAACCCAAAAGCACTAAACATAAACAGTGACAGGATTCCTATTATATCACCGTTTCCTTCAGGATTTATAATGAAGGAGCGGAAAAGGTCAATGAAACCTATCGCCAATCCAAACGTAAATAAATAAAATGCTTTGTAGAGCTTGTATAATAGCATAGCCCCAGCTGTGACTCCTGCTACAATGGAAAAGGCTGCAAAAGCAATAAAGTTCATAATAACTAATTCTTGTCCTAATACATACCTAACACCTAGAATTAGTAAAAAAAGTGAAGCTACAATGATGAAACCAGCAATTTTCCCATAATTTTTTAACAAATTAAACGCCTACCTTCTCTTTTTATAATATAGGAAAGTGGCACAATTTCCAATACATCCATAAGAAAGGTTTGATCAAATTATGACGGAACATCTTTTTCATTTAAAAGCGAATTGGCCTGGAGGCAGAAATGACGTGGGAGATATTCACTCAGGGAATTTACAAACTAATATCTCCATTCCAAAAGAAATGGACGGACCTGGAATTGGAACTAACCCTGATGAAATGCTTTTAGGTGCTGCAGCGACTTGTTATATTATTACACTGGCTGCAATGATGGAGAGAAGTAAAGTAAATACAGAAAACTTAGAGATGAACTCAACTGCTATAGTAGATGTTACAAATGGTATTTTTACGTATAAAAAAATTATTCATCGTCCGATAATTGTAATAACAGATGAAAAAGACAGACTAGTATCAGAAAAGCTCGCTATTAAAGCAGAACAAAGCTGTATGATAAGTAAAGCATTGCGAGGAAATGTGGATATTGAAGTAGAATATTCTATAAATATAACGGATTAATCGATTTCATAAAATAGTGAAGAACGATATAACTAAATGATTATTTTGATTTTCATACCTTTAAGTTAAATTGCTAAATAGAAGAAGTTATAATAACCGATATTTTTCAATATTGATCTTTAATTGATTGTTCATGTTTTTACTTTATAAAAGGAATTACATCTTTAATTAAAACTACATTTTGATTAATAGGGGTGAATACAGTGGAATGGATAATAATACCAGCTTTAATTTTTTCTGTACCTGTCATAAGAGCGATAACAGATCACTTAGAAGAAAAAGCACGTATAAAAGCTAGCTCTGTTAAAGATGCGTTAGAACTAGAAAGACTAAAACAAGAAAATTTTATCATTGAAACCGAAAAGATGAAAATAGAATTGGAACAAATGAGATTACAATCTCCCTCTCCAAGCTTAGACTTTTCCGTTACTAAAAAGGAGGTTTAGCATTGTATGGAAGGTATAATGATGATTAAACGAGCTGAAATAGAAGATTCAATGGATGTAGTCAGATTAGCTTCTCTTCTATGGCCAGGACACAACATAGAAGAGTTTAAAATAGAAACAGGCCAGCTGATAAAAAACGAGAATGCGATTGTTTATCTAGCATATGGACCTTTAGGAGAGCCAATAGGATTTGCACAGTGTCAAATTCGAACAGACTATGTTGAAGGAACTAGTACAACGCCAGTAGGCTATTTGGAAGGACTATTTGTGAAAGAAACGTTCAGGAGATCAGGCATCGCCAAGCAGCTAGTTAAACATTGCGAAGACTGGTCTATTTTAAAAGGCTGTAGGGAGTTTGCTAGTGACTGTGAGCTAGACAATGAGGAGAGTTATAACGTCCACCTGAAGCTAGGCTTTAAAGAAGTAAATCGTGTCGTTGCTTTTGCTAAAAAGCTGACTTAAACATGAGGAAATTATGAAAGGCACTTTCTGTTCAATTTGAACGGGAAGTGCCTTTCTCATCTGCTATATTTTGTTTATACAACGTAGAAGGTTTATATCACAAATTCATATACACATATAAAATGAAATATGGTTCCGAGCAATATGAAAATATGGAAAATTTCGTGGAAGCCTAATTTTTTTATAAATGGTAGATTAGGCTTTATACCATATATGATTCCGCCTATCGTATAGAAAATGCCTCCTCCAACTAAATATAAAAGTCCGTGGGTTCCAAGACTATCAGCTAATGAAGGAGCAAGAAAGATAATAATCCATCCCATTCCTATATAAAGGGCTGTGGAAATCCATCTTGGGCAATCAAACCAGACCATCTTAAATAATATTCCTGAAAAAGCTAGGATTCCAATTAAACCAAATAATAGATACCCTGTTGATCCCTTTAAAGTAATCAGGCAAAAAGGAGCATATGTGCCAGCGATGAGTAAATAAATCATTGAATGGTCTAAACGGCGTAAAAACTGAATAACACGACCTTTCGACTTGACCGCATGATACGTGGCAGAAGCTGTGTAAAGCAATATCATACTAACGCCAAATATAGAGAGAGCTGTTAATGTTAGGCTCGTTGCGTTTAAGGTAACTCCTTTCATAAGCATGAGGAATAACCCGGTTATTCCTAAAATAGCTCCAAATAAATGAGATAAGGAGTTAAAAGGTTCTCTAATATAATTTTCTAGCATAAAATGAATGCCTCCACTTCAATATGTAGTTTTAATAACTACATATAATGATATATTGATATGTATTGGTAGTCAAGGTTTACCTTTATTGAGTTTTAAGTTACTATGTTTTTAAGTATTACTAGGAGGTTCATTTATTTATGAATGATTTAAATAGGTTAATTGACCGTTTAGCTTTAGACACTGCCATTAAAGAAGAGGATATACCGGAAATAGACTTATACATGGACCAGGTTATACAGCTTTTTGATGCTAAATACGGGACGACCATTCGAAGTGATGAAGACAAGGTATTAACTAAAACGATGATTAACAATTATGCAAAGGGCAAGCTATTCGTTCCGATAAAAAATAAGAAGTACTCTAAACAACATATTATGTTGATTAATCTTATTTACCATTTAAAAGGATCACTTTCCATCAGTGATGTGAAAGAAACTTTATCTCCCTTAAAGGAGAAAATGGCTTCAGATGAATTTACATTAAATAATTTTTATCAATACTTTATTTCCCTTCAGCAAAATAATAAACAAGTCTTTTTAAAAGAAATTCAAGATTTAGATAAACTAACTAAAGAATTAGAGGCCGAGGAGGAATTACAAAAACTACTGTTAATCTCTTCTCTAGCTAATATGAGTAATTTTTATAGAAGAGCTGCGGAGTTGCTGGTTGATGAGCTTGCTCCTAAAGAAAAGGAGAAAAAATAATGAAAACTCTTTGGACAGACGGAAGTATTTATACAATGGATTCGGAAAATTCTATGACGGAAGCAGTTTTAACAGAAGGTGGAAAAATTATCCGAACAGGTGAAAAAGAAAAATTACTTCCCATGGCCGACATAGTTATTTCCCTTAAGGGGTCTGCAATGTACCCGGGATTGGTAGATAGTCATATTCATTTAATCGGTCACGGGGAAAAGCTTTCCTATCTCGACCTTTCTGGCTTTACATCCATAGAAGACATAGTGACAGAGGTAAGAAAAAAAGTCGTTCCTGGTCAGTGGTATATAACAGAGGGCTGGAACGATAACAATTTAATAGAGAGTCGCCCTATTACTCGAACTGATCTAGACGGTGTTATACAAGAAAGCCCAATCGTATTAAAAAGAATTTGTAGACATGTCCTTGTAGCGAATTCCAAAGCAATGGAAATTGCGGGGATAACCGAAGAAACTACTAGTCCAGTTGGTGGAATGATAGGAAGAGACGATAATGGTAGATTAAACGGGCTATTCTACGATGAGGCACAGAATCTAATCACTTCTCACATCCCACCAGTTACCTCAGATTACTTAGCTGACGTTATACGATTAAGTATCCAAGATTTACTCTCAAAGGGACTTACAGGCGTGCATACGGAGGATATGTCCTATTACGGGCAATATAATGTGCCATTAAAAGCGTACCACGATGCTGTAGAAGAAAATTTTAAAGTTCACCTGTTAAGACATCATTTAGTTTTTGAACAAATGCAGAGAGAGGTACCTACTGAATTCATAGAATTTGGTGCGATGAAAATTTTTGTAGACGGTTCATTGGGAGGAAGAACGGCTCTATTGTCTACTGACTATTTTGATGCCACTGGAACACAAGGGGTAGCTGTTCATCCTGAAGAAAAACTTGAGCAATTAGTGAAAATAGCTCGAGATTACCAAGAAAACATAGCAGTGCATGTAATTGGAGATAAGGCTACAGAGCTTATATTGGATGTAATCGAAAAATATCCGCCACCTCATCCGAAAAAGGATCGGCTCATTCACGTAAATGTTTTACGGAAAGATTTAATAGAAAGAATGCGCAAGCTTCCTTTAGTATTAGATATCCAGCCAATATTTGTTCCTTCCGATTTTCCTTGGGTAAGAGAACGACTAGGAAGCGAAAGAATGGAGTGGGCATATGCCTGGAAAACTCTTATAGCTGCTGGATTAGAATGCTCAGGCGGTTCAGATTCGCCGATTGAAAATGCGGATCCATTTTTGGCCATGGATGCTGCAGTAAACAATGTGTGGAATCCTGCTCAGTCATTGTCCTTGTATGAAGCACTTTGTCTTTATACAATAGGTAGTGCTAAGGCAATAGGTAAGGGGCTTTCTCGAGGAAAAATTGAATCAGGCTATGATGCTGATTTTACAATTGTTAATGAGCCGCTTACCGTAAGTAATCTAGCGAAGGTGTCTGTGTGTAAAACAGTAGTAGCAGGAAATATTGTGTATGAAAGAAAATGAAACTAATTATCTGTATATCCGTATAATAAGTTAAAGAAAAAGGAGGTTATATCATGGAAAATACAGGGCTAAAAGTATTATTACATGCAAGCACTTGGTTTGCACCGTTTTTAGTACCATTTGTGTTGTATTTAGTAGTAGATAATCATGAAATTAGAAATTTATCTATTCAAGCAGTACTTTTTCAATTAGTAATGTCAGTCCTACTGTTTATATCATTTTTACTGATATTTATTATAATAGGTATTCCATTAGTAATAATTTTTGCTATAATGGCTTTTGTTGTCCCGATTATAGGTATAATTAAAGCAATCAATGGCGAAACATTTAATTATCCTATTGTGGGATCATGGATTAAATAAGGGCTGTAATGTAAAAGGGGAAAAAGTATGACTACTAGAATTGGTATTGATGCAGGTGGAACTTTAACGAAAGTCGCTTACTGGAACGATGAAAATATAATGTCCTTTAAAAGTTTTCTATCCTCAGATTTTCAAAGTGTTAAAGAGTGGGTGGAAAGTAAGCATTCGTCAAGTTCTATCTGCCTTACTGGTGGTCGAGCAGAACAACTAAAAAAGATCCTTTTGTCAAAAGAGGATCTTCCTTATGTAGTTGAGTTTGATGCAACGATGAATGGTGTGATGCATCAAATGAAACAGGAAATCATTAATAGTAGCTCGGCAATCATTGCAAATATTGGTACAGGTACTTCAATACATATTATGCATGATAACTCGCATGCTCGAATTGGTGGAACTGGAGTAGGTGGGGGAACACTTTTAGGATTGGGAACGGCATTAACAGGTTTAACAGATTATAAGGAAATGATTCAGTTATCTTTAAATGGAAATAGATCGACAATAGATGTTTTAGTAAGTGATATTTATAAAGATAACAAATTACCAATAACTGGATCGCTTACTGCTAGTAATTTTGGTGGTGTTTCTTTAAAAAACGAAGAAACAAGAACAAAAGCAGATCTGATTGCAGGTATCCAGGGTATAATTGGTGAAGTTGTGGCAACATTATGTATACAAGCTGCAGATGCTCATGGTGTCGAGGACATAATTTATATAGGTTCTACACTAGAAGATAATATATTGCTTCAGGAAATTATTGAATCCTATACGATACTAAAAAAGAAAAATCCAATATTTTTAGAAAAACATGGGTATAGTGGAGCGATTGGTGCATTATTGGAAAACAATTAAAAAAGATTTTGGATAATTGTTGCATTATTAGGATAGGCGTGTTATATTTAAAGAGGATTATTTTTGTTCGGTTAGTTAGTAGGTGGCAACACTTTTACTTAACAGTGTTGAGCAAGGATAGTAACACAATGTATGCACAATTTGCATACGAGGAGGATACACACATGGAACAAGGTAAAGTAAAATGGTTTAACTCAGAAAAAGGATTCGGATTTATCGAACGCGAAGGCGGAGACGATGTATTCGTACATTTCTCAGCTATCCAAAGCGAAGGTTTCAAATCTCTTGACGAAGGTCAAGAAGTAACTTTTGAAATCGAGCAAGGCCAACGTGGTCTTCAAGCTACTAACGTAGTTAAAGCTTAATTTTAAACCTAAACTTTAACAGGCTCTCATTTCGAGGGTCTGTTTTTTTGTGTTATCATATATAGAAAGGTTCACATATTGATATGCAAGGGAGTAGTTTGGATGAAAAAGTGGAAGAAGGATATAATTATTAATGTGCCTATTGAATTTGCATGGCCTTATTTCTATGGGGACTTAGAGAAAAAGAAAGCAATTTTCCCTAAAATTATAGATGAAGAGGTTTTAAAGGAAACACATGAAGTGGAAGGTACAATAATCCGACAAGCATATAAAAACGGATCGATAGACGAATCTTATGACCTTACTATAAAAAAGTTCATCAACGAACCAAATCATAAGCTCGTACAAGAAGCCTTTATTTTAAACAACATGTTCCGTATGAAGGTGGATTACGAATTAAATTCAGTGGATGAAAACCAAACAAGGTTTACTTATCGATCTGTTAACAGACCAAGAAACCCCTTGTTGAGTCTATTTCAACTCTTCGGCAAAGATGATGTTATTATACGATTCATGAATCGCACAAAAACTAATATTGAGGAAGCGTATAACTCAAACGGAGTAGAACAAGACGTAATCGTAACACCAGGAGAGATTGAAACTGCACCTGAAAAGTAAAAAGAAATGCTTTCATAGTAAAGCCCAAAAAAAAACACCTCCACTCAAATATATTTGTTGGAGGTGTAGCTTGTTATGGTAAATTCTTTCGTACTGCTTCTCGTGCTAATGCATGTGCAGCTTTATTTTGATCATCAGAGATCCACTTTATAAAAAACATATCGAAGGTATCTGTTATAGCTAGTATTTTTTCTAATATGGCTGCAAACTCAGGGTTCTTAGCGTAGCGTTTTTCAACTGCTGCGAATACTATTTGTGAATCAGTCCTAATAGACACGATGGTAGGGGATAATTTCGATACTTCTTCCAAACCACGTTGTAAGGCGATAAATTCAGTAACGTGATTTGTTTGGTCTCCTATAAACTCACTAATTTTAATCTGGTGACCTTCTCCTTTGATAAAAATCCCAATACCACTAGGTCCTGGATTGCCAGTAGTGGAGCCATCAATATATAATTCAATCATTATTAATCATCCTTTAAGGTAATGTAAGGTAATTTTTCGAATAAATATAATTGTACTGTTGAATATGTCATACGGCAAGGAGTAGAAAAAATGAAGCATACACAAATTATAAATGAAATTGATCAGCTAATAGAAAATTATTGTAAAGGCTGTTTAGTGAAAAGTGAACTAAGAAAAGAAAAAGGCAAGACTAAAGCTCATCAGTTTTGTATTAAAGGCTGCACGGTTGGGGAAGAGATAAAAGAGGCAGGCAACAAATTATTTGGAAAATAAAAAAAGTCCCACGACCAGTTGCCGCGGGAAGAACTGTTTACTTCGATTTTATAACGTTTGCAGCCTGAGGTCCACGGTTTCCTTCAATGATCTCAAATGTTACTTCTTGACCTTCATCAAGTGATTTGAAACCTTCTCCTTGAATACCAGTAAAATGGACAAAAACATCTTCCCCATCATTGTACTCGATGAACCCATAACCCTTTTCGTTGTTAAACCATTTTACTTTCCCCTGTTGCATAACTGTTCCTCCCTTAATCCACAAAAAATTCTGTAAATGGATAAAATAAACTATACATGAAATAGATGCTACCGTCAATAAAATGTCGAATTATAGCTAAAATCTTATCAATTTTATGAGGTGAAAAAAGCTATAATTTAAAATATAATCCAACAAACTTAAGTATACCCAAATTAATGAAGAAATTCTCAATTTAAAATATGTAATGTGATTAGGTCTTTGGATAGGTAAATTAAATTATTATAATAAATTTTAGCTTTGTTAAAGTTATTGGTTGATTATGACTAACAATTCTTTTTTATAGTGACTGTAAACATAAACAAAAGAACTTTCAAATTGCTATTAAGAATAAATATAGATGATGAAATTGGGGTTGGTGACAGTTTTTCAGCTATGTTTATGTGAGTAAATTTGTTAGTGCTTTATCGATGTTAAAGCGGTTCCCATTTAATGATTGGAGCGCCAGATGGCGACTCATACGGGATGAGTGAGATAGATAAGACATCATAACCACGCGCGTAAGGATTGGTGATGGCTTATCGATCACCCCGAGGAAAGCGATCGGCTGGGGCGGAAATCAATTCTACTCTCTGATCTATGATTTCTTTGCGTCATAAATTCACCTCACCCTTTATAAATTTTAATCAATAAGAAAAGGCTAGCTAAAGAGAAAATATGATATCCACTTACAACAAGAGGGTACCTTCGAATGACTTTCAAAGGAAAAGACTGCACTATAGCGGTCTTTTTTTCTTTTTTTCGTTATAATGAATAGGATGACTCGTTTGAAGGAGGTATTTTAATATGAATGCTATTATCCTGTGTGAAAAGCTAGTTAAAGACATATACAACAAATTTGACGCCAGTCATGATTTTTTGCATATAGAAAGAGTGCGTAAAAATGCGCTGACCATTGCTTCTACGGAGATAAATATCGATTTAGAGATAATTGAATTAGCAGTTCTACTACACGATGTAAGCGATCCGAAATATTCGAACGAAGGGAAATTTATGGAGGATTACATCATTGAGCAACTTGAACTTACTGATGTATCAAAAGATAAAGTAAAAAAAATCATTCAATCTGTTTCCTTTAATGGAGGAAATGAGACAACCGCGGATACGATCGAGGCAAAGATTGTTAGAGACGCAGATCGGCTAGATGCTATTGGAGCCGTTGGAATAGCAAGAACGTTTGCATATGGTGGAGCAAAGGGTAGAAAATTATACGATGTATCTGAAACGCCGAGAGACAATATGTCCATCGAGGAATACCGTTCTAAACAAACAGCTTCCGTCACTCATTTCTATGAGAAGCTGTTGAAGCTGGCAGACGGAATGCAAACTAGAAAAGGCAAAGAGCTTGCTGCAGAAAGGCATGCCTTCATGGAATTATTTCTAGAAAACTTAAGAAAAGAAACAGGGGAATCTATATGAGTCATTTAATCATTTCTAATCTTACAAAAACAGTAGGTGAGAAAACGCTATTCGAAGATATTTCATTTACAATTAATAATCAAAATCGTGCAGGGTTAATCGGTATCAATGGTACAGGGAAATCGACCTTTTTATCGATTATTGCAGGACAGCTTGAGGCAGACTCTATTGATCGGGACCATCCGAACAAGTTTCGAATTGCCTACTTAGAACAGCAACCGGTATTTGAAAAAGAAGAAACGGTCCTTCAAACTGTATTTAGTGGAGATTCACCTATTCTGAAGATCAACAGAGAATATGAAGAAGCATTGCTCGCTTTAATGGCTAATTCCGATTCAACTGAATTACAAAATAGATTGATGGACTTACAGCAGAAAATGGATGAGCTACAAGCATGGGATGTAAATGCTTTAGCAAAAACAGCTTTAACTAAACTAGGGATTACGCAGTTTGAAGATTCAATTTTACATTTATCAGGTGGCCAACAAAAAAGAGTCGCGCTTGCAAAAGTGTTAATAGAGCCGGCTGATTTATTGCTATTAGATGAGCCTACTAACCATTTAGACAAAGAGTCAACAGATTGGCTGCAGGACATGCTGCAAAAAGTAGAAGGGGCCATTATCTTTGTTACACATGACCGTTACTTTTTAGACACAGTAGCCACTCATATTTATGAGCTTGCTGATAAAACGTTGTATACTCACACAGGTAATTATGCAGATTATCTGGAATCTAAAGCGATTCGTGAAGAGATGAACGCTGCATCTCAGCAAAAGCTACAAAATTTATATCGTAATGAGCTAAAATGGATTCGCAGAGGTGCAAAGGCTAGATCTACCAAGCAAAAGGCAAGAAAAGATCGTTTTGAAGAAATCGATTCACAACTGGACCGCGATAATTCTGCTTTAAATCTAGAGCTTGAAATGGCTACTACTAGGTTAGGGAAGCAGGTGTTAGAGGGTAAAAATATTTCTAAACGTTTTGATGCAAAAGTCATTGTAGATGATTTTTCGTTTATCCTACAGGCAGGAGATCGAGTTGGCATAGTGGGGCCAAATGGGGTTGGAAAGAGTACTTTACTGAAAATGCTAGCAGGCGAGATTCAGATGGACTCTGGAGAAGTAGTTGTTGGATCGACTGTAAAACAGATGCACTTCTCACAACAGCTTCCAAAACTAAATGAACAAATGAGAATGATTGAATATGTACGCGAATCCTCCAATCTAATAGAAGTAGGATCTGGAGAAAAATTCTCGGCTGCTCAAATGCTTGAACGGTTTTTATTTCCATTAAATACACATGGCACGCAAATAGGCAAGCTCTCCGGTGGGGAGAAAAAACGTTTAGTTCTATTAAAAATGTTAATGGAGCAGCCAAATGTTCTATTTTTAGATGAGCCAACAAATGACCTGGATATTCAGACCTTATCTGTTTTAGAGGACTTTATGGAATCTTTCCCTGGTGTAATTATTACTATTTCTCATGATCGTTTCTTCCTGGACCGTATTGCTAAAAAGCTTTGGATTCTAAACGGAGATGGCTTAGTTAGAGAATGGTTAGGAATTTATTCGGATTATTTGGAAGACCTTAAGGATACATCAAAAAAAGTAGTGGAAGTTAGGAAAGATAATGCACCCGTAAAAAGTACGAAGGAAAAGAAAAAGCTAACTTATAAAGAACAACGAGAATGGGATACAATCAGTGAGGATATTGAAAAAACAGAGAGGTTGATTGAAGAATTGGAGCAAAAGCTGTTAACTACAGGCTCTGATTTTACATCGTTACAGCAACTGACCGAACAATTAGATCAAGCAAACGAAGTATATGAGAAGCTAATAGAAAGATGGTCTTATTTAGAAGAGATCGTTTCGTCCTGATTTTATAATATTGGAGGTATAAGATATGAAAATATTGACGATAGAACCAACGCCAAGTCCGAATACGATGAAGGTAGTCGTTGACCAGGAGCTTCCTTTTGGGAAGAGTTATAACTATAAAAAGGATCATATAGAAGACGCACCAAGAGAAATACAACGTATATTTGATATCGAAGGAGTAAAAGGGGTATACCACGTTGCGGACTTTTTAGCGATTGAACGAATTGCAAAGTTTAGTTGGGAATCCATCTTAGCATCTATTGAAAATGTATTTGGCGGTGAAAATGAAGCGGAAACTGAAGAAAAGCCTTTAGATCATTATGGTGAAGTATATGTCCATGTACAATCATTCAAGGGAATCCCGCTTCAGGTGAAAGTATTTGATAGTGAATCAGAGTCAAGATTTGGTTTATCTGCCCGCTTTACCAAGGCTTTGGATGAAGCGATGGAGGGTGATAAAGAAAATTATATTATGCTTCGTAAATGGGTTGACTATGGTGTGCGATATGGTGATCAAAAGGAAATTGGTGAGCAGCTAGTAAAAGAATTAGAGGCAAGCTTTCCCCAAAGTAAGCTGGAGCAACTAATTGCAGACAAAGACAAAGCCGAGGATGATAGAAAGCCTATAAGAGTTCCGTTCACTTTGGAGGAATTTGAAATAAGTGAATGGGAGAAGAGGTTCCAATTACTTGATAACCTTATTAACCCACAGGTTGAAGATATCCCAGTTCTAGCAAAAGCAATACAGGATGAACAGGTTTCAATAAGAAGGCTTGCTACTGTATATCTTGGTCTTATTGAAGATGAAAAAGTCATTCCGTACTTAGAAATGGCACTGAAAGATAAGAGTGCATCGGTTCGACGTACTGCAGGAGATGCAATGAGTGATTTAGGATTTGTACAATTTTCAAAAGCAATGGAAGAGGCGCTGTTTGATAAAAACAAATTAGTTCGTTGGCGAGCAGCTATGTATTTCTATGAGGTGGGAGATATGGATGCATTACCAGCCTTAAAGAAAGCGATGGATGACAAGGAATATGAAGTTAAGCTTCAAATCCGTATGGCGATTGCCCGTATTGCAGAAGGGGAAGAAGCAAAGGGCTCCGTTTGGAAGCAAATGAGCGAGGCAAGAAAATGAGTAAAAGTGAAGAGTCTGGCGGATATCGCCAGCTCTTCTTTTTTAGTTAAATAGATTGAAAATTGTAATAACTGTCGTTTTAAATGTTTAACAGACTAAAATGTGGGGAATTTTATTGTATATAGCAGTTTTTTCTCGAACAAAATCGATTCATTAAAAAAGTAATATTAATTTGTAATGTTGTTGTGTAAATTCAGGAAAATAGGTGAATAATATAAGTAGAACATAAAGTCGAAACGAGGGATCAAAATGAGTAAAGACCAAGTGAAGAAAAAAGAATACAAATATCGGGAAAATACCCAAATCACATACTATTTTACAACCATTTTTCTGATCGCCGGTACTCTTTTAACCTTGTATCTGCTGACTTTTAAAGTAGAAAATATCAGCATATTCATTATTGTATTGTCTATTTTGGCTGGTGGCTTACCGGTAGGTTTTATCGGAGCGTTTATCGATTATAAAATGTCAGTATCAAAGGTAAAATATCGCACCAATTCATCTGTAAAAGAAAGCAGACCTGAGCATAATTAATGCAAGGTCTGTTTTCTTTTTATATAGACATTATTCAGAAATCACAGTTCAATAATAGAACTTTCTATAACAGGCTTTCTATTTCAGGTTTTGCTGAATGCTTGGTACTTAAAAGATAATTTAATGTGTCAATATCAGATTTAGTCGAGAGGGAATAGCTTTGTTTATATGCTTCATTACCTTTTCCAGTAATTACTATCCAATCTCCTGGTCCCGCTATTTCCCAAGCGTATTTAATAGCCTCTGTTCGATCAGGGTATATCACACACTTTTCATGTGCCCCTAAATTCTCAAGCTCGTTTATCATTTGTTCCGCAGGTACCCCATTGAGATCATCAAATGTTAGAATGCATCGGTCTGCATATTTTAATGACATTTCAATCATCCTTGCCCTTTTTTGTACATCTCGATTACCCCTAAAGCCAAAAACATGATAAATCATCCGTGCGTTCTGTGACTTTACGGTGTCTAAAATATAGTGAAACGCATTGGCGGTGTGCGCGTAATCTACGACAGCGGTCGCACTATTCGCAAGAGGAAATAACTGATAACGTCCTGGAATACCTTTGAAATTATTTAACGTTAGCTCAACACGTTTGGGATCTAACCCGAAATGAACGCTTGTAGCAAAGGCTGCAGCTGCATTATTAATATTGTGCTCGCCTTGCATTTGTGTTGTAAGAGAAAAAACCTTGCCAGTCTGTTGTTCGATAATTTTATCTATATCTATTGTATAAGTAGGAGAGCTTCCATTAATTTTAATAACTTCTCTTCCAAGTGAATTTACATATGTATTAAGCCTCTCACTCCAGTCATTACTAGAGAGAAGAATTGCTTTTCCATTGCTTTTTAAGTATGTAAACAACGATTGTTTAGCTAAATAGTATGATTCCATATCTTTATGGTAATCGAGGTGCTCGTGTTCTATATTTGTAAAAATACAATAATCAAATTCAAGTCCTTCTACGCGTTGTTGCACTAGACCATGGGAAGAAACTTCCATAATAATTACTTGGTCCTTGCTCTTTGCAGCAAGTTCATGGAAAGTCAGAGGATCTAATGTCGTATGAGTAGAAGAATATTCTTCGTTGTTAATAATAATAGAAATACTCCCGAATACAGCACAGGAGATTCCTTGGCTCTCAAGTATATGCTTCAACATATAAGAAGTAGTAGTTTTACCGTTTGTTCCAGTAATTCCAATTATTGTTTTGTTATTCGTTGGATTTTTGTAAAATGTTCTAGCAAGAAAGGCTAATGCTTTTCTCGCATCTTTTACTTGAAAGTATGGAACCTCATTTAAGAATAGTTCCTGTTCACCGACCACGGCAATAGCCCCGTTCGTAAGAGCATCCTCAATATACGTATGTCCATCTGAATGAGTCCCTGAAATAGCGACGAACAAATAACCTTCTTTAATGTTTTTAGAATTAAAAGCAATCCCGTTTACTTGAATATTCTGTGTCTTTAGAGTTGGAATAATCTCGACTGAAGATAATAGTTCATTTAGTTTCATAATTTATTTCGCCCCTCATCTAGTTGGTTTGAATTACGAGGTAGCAGATCCATCGTAAGGTTCTAAAATGTATACAAAATCATTAGACTTATTTTGAACGGATACGAGTAAGTTTATGCTAATACTTAGTCATCCATATAGATGAGCAAATGTTGAAAAATGTCAAAAAAAGTCGATATACATTCATTTTAATAGTAACATAGTTAATTTTCTTTCACTAAATAAAAGTATTTCAGTATTCTAAAATAATTCTATTTTCCCTATTTAAAGAGAAACAAGATTATTTAATGCTATGTAGCAGCTATTTAGATTCGTACGAATGAACTGGCTCTTATTATTTTCTTTGCTCTATTTCGAAAACCTGAGAAAATAAATGGATTTAAGGGAAATATAGCACAAGACTATCAAGAGGTTAATGTACTATAAGTAAAAATGAGTGAAAAAAAACTTAAACAAAAGTAGAATAGAAAATAGAATACCTTTTAAGAATGGGTAATTGAACATACGTGAAAGTGGGCGAAGAGATGAACGCATATGATGAATATATGAAGCAAGTAGTTAAACCAATGAGAAGTGAGCTGACGAATGCTGGTTTTAAAGAGCTGACTACACCTGATCAAGTGCATGAGCATATGAAAGAAGAAGGTGTGTCATTAATAGTGATTAACTCGGTATGTGGTTGTGCAGCGGGGCTCGCAAGACCTGCTGTTACT
Organism: Psychrobacillus sp. FSL K6-4046; assembly: GCF_038624605.1. Lineage (NCBI taxonomy): Bacteria > Bacillati > Bacillota > Bacilli > Caryophanales > Bacillaceae > Psychrobacillus > Psychrobacillus sp. FSL K6-4046. The sequence continues at coordinate 2,069,272 of NZ_CP152020.1, read as the reverse complement.
GAAGCGATTGGCGAATTACCAAAGAAACCAAATCATCTTGTTACTGTTTTTGCAGGACAAGATCAAGAGGCGACTGCTACTATGAGAGATTATTTTAGTGAAGTCCCACCAAGTTCACCTTCCATTGCTATATGGAAGGATGGAGAATTAGCTTATTTTATCCCTAGAGAGCAAATTGAAAGTAACTCTATGGAAACAATCAAAGACCACCTGACAGGTGTTCTCACTGACATAATTGCTTAAATGAAAACAGTTATAACGACTGCTGGAAGAACGAATCCCGAATATACTCGGGTAGCAAAAGATATAGCTGCTGATTTATGTATAAACTTCATAGACCGAAAGAAAAAGTCAGTGGAAAAAATACAAAACGAGCAGTTAGCGGATGTTTTAGTAGTTGGTAAGGAAAGGCTGGAGTTTTTTGCATATGGTTCCACCACTCCTTTTTTCTTTCACCCAAATTCTGCAGCCTTTCGTTTAAAAAGGCTGTTAAAAGCGGAAAAAGACCCTTTTCTTGAAGCAACAGGCTTAAAGTTGGGGGATAGGTTTTTAGATACTACAGCTGGTTTATGTTCTGATAGCTTAATTGCTGCTTATACAGTAGGAAATCCAGGAAAAGTAGTTGCACTAGAGAAGGAAAAGATGGTTGCATATATTATTAATCGAGGATTAAAAAGCTATGAAACGGAATTTAGTGAATTAGAAAATTCCATGCGAAGAATTCAAGTGATTCATAAAGATGCAGTAGACTATTTAAAAACGGTAAAGGATAACTCATTTGACGTTGTGTATATGGATCCAATGTTTGAAGAGGAAATTGCCGAGTCTAATAATTTTCAAGCCCTTAGAGAAATAGGGGCTATTGGAACTCTGTATACAGAGTGGGTCGAGCAAGCGAAGCGAGTTGCCAAAAAACGAGTTGTTTTAAAGGCGCATTTCCGCTCTCCTATGTTTGAGGATTTTGGTTTTACCCGACTGACAAGACTAAGTTCTAAGTTCCATTACGGAATAATTGAAGTATAAAACAAAGAGGGAAGTGACTATACAAGTCGCTTCCCTCTTTGTTTTAGAATAATGAACTATTTACTTTTAAATCAGTGCGTGAAGTTTAAAGAAGTTAAATAACCTAATAAAAATAAAAATCCGATTCCAATGATAATATCTGTGCTCATAAGAATTTCCTCCTTAGTTTAAAAAACTACTGATTGTTTACCCTTTTTATTGTACAATGAATACTAGGAAGATGAAACCTTTTGTTCTCGATTTCGTATATGTTTATAATATTGCTTTTACTAAATTGTACATAATTGAAGGTGATTAAACATGAAAAAATGGTTCCAAAAATCGATTATTATTACTGTGGCATTTCTAACATTTGGACTGATTTCACCTAACCATGTTATTTGGGAGCAACTGTTAGAGAGCAAAGTGCCGATGAAGTCGGTCTCTGCAGAGAAGCATACGGTAGAGTATGACCAGGTTAGTCTTAAAGAATCCATTGATTACAGTGAAAAGATTACTCTGGCCGCTAAAGAACAAGCTTACATTAAGTTTGGTGCGAGAATTGGCCCTGTTATTCAAAATGAGTTTGATGAAGTTATTTTCCCTAGAATTCAAGAGGCAATTAATACAACATTGGTTTCTGTTGATGACCAAAAAGCAGCTAATCTAGCAATAACAGAACAGCCTTCTGGAGAATATTACGAAAAAATATTCCATATTTTTGATGAAACTACAAAAAAAGATTTGATGCGTTTTCATGTAAGAACAGATAAAAAACCGCTAGATGGTTACTACTTTAATTTTCATTATCACCTAGCAGAGGATAAATATTCAAAGCATTATGCTTTAGGTGAAATTTATTGGTCTAAGAACACCCCACCTAAATGGCTCTCCTAGATGAGAGCTTTTTTGCTATAAAAGGAAAGGAGCAAGCAAATGCAACAATACTTAGATTTATGTAAGCACATTATGGAACATGGGATTGAAAAAGGTGATCGAACAGGAACGGGAACAAAAAGTGTTTTTGGTTATCAAATGCGTTTTGACCTTTCAAAAGGATTTCCTCTTATGACTACTAAAAAAACTGCTTTTCGCTTGATAGTAAGTGAATTATTGTGGTTTTTAAAGGGAGATACCAACGTTAAAACCTTGATTAAGGCCAATAACCATATTTGGGATGAATGGGCATTTGAAAAGTGGGTAAATAGTGATACATATAATGGTCCAGATATGACAAACTTTGGTGTACGAGCTTCGAAGGATCCTGAATTTAAGGCTTTGGTGGATCAACAAATGAAGGTTTTCTGTGACAACATTCTATCTGATGAGTCTTTCGCAGAAGAATTTGGAGACCTTGGTCCTGTCTATGGTAGACAATGGCGCTCATGGCCTGGCAAAAACGGTGAAACGATTGATCAGCTTGCGAATTTGATCGATGGATTACAAAAGAACCCTGATTCCAGACGACATATCATTACTGCTTGGAATCCATCTGAGGTCGATGATATGGCATTACCGCCCTGTCACACTTTTATGCAATTCTATGTAGCGAACGGAAAATTGTCTTGTCAACTCTATCAGCGAAGTGCTGATGTTTTTTTAGGAGTGCCTTTTAATATAGCTTCCTATGCTTTACTTGTTCATTTAATAGCAAAAGAATGTAAGTTAGAAGTTGGAGATTTCGTACATACTTTAGGTGATGCTCATATTTATTTGAATCACTTTGAACAGGTTGAAACACAATTATCGCGAACACCGCGTGCTTTACCGACATTAGTCTTAAATGAAGAAAAAGCTTCCATCTTTGATTTTGAAATCGAAGACATTTCTATAGAAGGCTATGATCCGCATCCCAAAATCAAAGCACCAATTGCTGTATAAAGGAGAGAATAATGATGATATCACTAATCGTAGCACATGATCCAAACCGAGTAATTGGCTATAACAAAGACTTGCCTTGGCATATACCTGGTGATTTAGCATATTTCAAAGAAAAAACAATGAGTAAGGCAATGGTTATGGGACGGAATACATATGAATCGATTGGGAAAGTATTACCAGGTAGAAAAAGTATAATTGTTACTAGAAACTCCTCTTATAAAGTCGAGGGAGCAGAGGTAGTAAACAATTTAGTGGATGCAATCGAATTGGCGAAGAGTCACCACGACGAGGTTATGGTAATTGGAGGAGAGCAGATTTTTAGAGCAATCCTACCAAAAGCGGACAGACTATATATCACCTTCATTCAACAAACATTCAAAGGTGATACTTACTTCCCACCATACAGCTCCGATGAATGGGTACTTACTGAAAAGTCGGAAGAAATGAAGACATCTGACGGAATAACTTACGTATATTTGGTTTACGATAGAAAGGTTAGTGAATAAGTTGTTTTCTTCTTTAAGAACTTTTGGCTTTTTGTTTGGCTATTTACCAATAAGCATCCCAAAACTCAACAAAATTAAGTCTAAAAAAGGCTTACTATCAGTAGAGCAGTATGACTTGCTTGTCCACGAAGTTCCGCAAAAATGGGCTGGGGGTATTTTAAAACGAACAAAAAGCGAATTTACTGTAGAAGGATTGGAAAATCTTCCTGATGGAGCTGTCTTATTTGTAAGCAATCATGAAGGGAACTTCGATATTCCTACTTTGTTAGCCCATATCCCTAAGCCGTTTGGGTTTATTTCAAAAATCGAGGTTAAAAAAATTCCACTAATTCCTAAATGGATGGAAGAAATGAATTGTGTGTTTTTAGACCGGACAAATCGAAAAAGTAGTTATCGATCAATTCAGGATACAGTATCACAATTACAAAATGGTCATTCTATTTTAATGTTTCCGGAGGGAACTAGAAGTAAGGGACAGGGGATAGGAGCATTCAAATCGGGATTTGTCCGTATTGCTAAAGACGCAGATGTTCCTATTGTTCCTATCGCGATTCATGGAACCTCTAATATTATGGAGAAAAATAATAATAAAATTAGTCCAGCACATGTTCAAATTAGTATCCTTCCTTCATATAGTAAAGAAACGATTCAAGTAAGTAATTCAGAACAAATAAAAGAAGACTTACATATAATTATTGCAAATAAAATTAATGAGCTTCAAAGCAGGCATAAATAGTTTACAGATTAACATCTTTCTTCTTATAATATACTTAGGAAGGAAGGGATATACAGTGCCAAAGGTTCATATAGTTACAGACTCTACAGCTGATTTAACTAAAGAGATAATTGAAAAGTATAATATACATGTAGTACCTTTGACGATTCAGATTGATGGGGAGTCATATATTGATGGGGTTAATATTCAACCAGAGGAATTTTTAGAAAAGATGAGTACTTCTAAAGAACTTCCTAAGTCCTCCCAGCCTGCAGTAGGGGTGTTCAAAGAGCTATACGATAGACTTGGTAAGAATGGAGATCAAGTTATCTCAATACATATGACCGGTGGTATGAGTGGTACTGTCAAATCTGCTCAAACAGCTGCTGACCTGACAGATTCTGATGTGACTGTTATTGACTCCAAGTTTATCTCCTTTGCTTTATATTTCCAGGTGGAAGAAGCTGCTAAAATGGCTGTTAATGGAGCTACAAAAGATGCAATTGTTGAGAAGGTATTAGACATATGCACTAAAACAGATCTATATGTAGTAGTAGATACTTTGGATAATTTAGTGAAAGGTGGACGTATTGGAAAGGGAAAAGCAATGATTGGATCTTTACTTTCTATTAAACCCATTGCGAGCCTTGCGAATGGAGTTTATACTCCTGTGGCAAAAGCTAGAAGTCATAAGCAAGTAGTCAACTATTTGTTTAAACAGTTTATGGAAGACACTAAAGGTAAAGTTGTAAAAGCGGTAGGTATTTCTCATGCTAATGGATTGTCTATGGCTACACCCTTAATGGAATTAATAAAAGACTCGGGTTTCAAAGATATTCAAGTGTCCTTTACTTCCCCGGTGATTAGTACGCATACTGGTCCAGGTGCCATTGGATTTATGTATATGACAGAATAATGCCAAAGCAGGGAAGATCAAATTTTCCCTGCTTTTATTTATAGTTTTACATCATCTTGTATATAAATGGAGTTAAATAAAGGGGTTAGATATGAAATATAAATTTTTAATTATTCTTGTTTGTATTTCTTTATTAGCTAGCTGTGCGCCAGAAAAAATAGAAGAAGTTAGCTTTCCGATAAAGGAAACGGTCTTATTCGAAGAATATATTATTCCGCCTGAATTTTTCCCGAGAACATTAGAACTTGTAGGTCTTGGAGATTCTCTTACTCAAGGGGTAGGAGATGAACTAAAGAAGAATGGGTACGTTGGAAGATTAAAAAATCAAATCTTAGAATACAAGGGAATAGAAGATGTCGTGTTAACCAATACTGCTAAAAGAGGAAGACGAAGTGACCAACTTCTAAAGTTGTTAAAAGATGGAGAAATCGATCATCAACTTCGTAAAGCAGACTTAATCACTATTACCATTGGTGGAAATGATGTCATGAAGGTATTTAGAAAAGATCTCTTCAACCTTCAGATTGAGGCATTTCAAAAGGAATTACAGCGTTTTGAGCGAAATTATGATGAAATCTTAGAGCAAATTCGAGAGGTTAATAGTAGTGCTCCAATAATAATGATTGGAATTTATAACCCTATTACCATAGTTACAGATGAAACGAGCGAAGTAGATCAAATCATAACAGATTGGAACGACACTATAGAATCGCTATCCTATAGTAATACAAATGCTTGTTATGCACCTATTGATACTTTGTTTGATTCTAATGCAAACTTAGTCTATCATACCGACTTTTTTCATCCGAACAGCAAGGGGTATGAGCTGATAGTAGATAACGTAGTAAATTCTTTAGAAAATTGTGGTTTGATAGATGAGCAAAGTAGGGAATTGTTCTTTTGAGGAGCTGGTTTAGATGAATAAGTGGATGATTGCCTTTTTTTTATTATTATTAATCATTGCAGGGAGTATAGGAACCCTTTTGTACTGGATTACATCTCCAACGGAAAATGTTGACGTTGAAAGTATTACTACACCTGACCCTTCCGGACATGTATTAACTGTAAATGTCTCTAAGGAAGATTTTCAGGGAATAGCAAATACTTTTATAGCTACAGCGATGGATGATAAGCCTATTCCCCTTCAATTGAGTGTAGAGGAGCAAATTATTTTAAGCTCTGAGTTAACCATTTTCTCATTAACTCTTCCTGTAAAGATGTATTTCGAACCTTTTGTCGAAGAGAATGGGAATATTCGTTTGGAGCAATCGTCGGTTGAAGTCGGACAGCTTCAATTACCACCCGATACTGTGTTAAAGTTATTACGAGATTCAATAGACCTCCCTCGCTGGATGGTAGTGAAGCCTGATGAAGAAGAAGTTTTAATTCAGTTGGCTAGTATTCCTATGGCGTCTGGTGTGAATGTTCGAGCGAAGGAATTGAATCTTCAAGAAGACAAAATTGTTTTAGAAATTATAGTTCCATCGAAATGAGGGATATAAAATGGAAAAAGCAACATTTGCAGGTGGCTGTTTTTGGTGTATGGTAAAACCGTTTGATTCTTATGACGGCATTAAAAAAGTTGTTTCCGGTTATACGGGTGGTAATTTACCTAACCCTACTTATGAACAAGTGTGTTCAAATGCTACCGGACACTTTGAGGCAGTTCAAATTACGTATGATCCGGAAAAATTTTCTTACGATCAACTACTGGATATATTTTGGCTAAACATCGATCCAACAGATGAAGAAGGGCAATTTTTCGACAAGGGATCTTCCTATCAAACAGCTATTTTTTATCATAATGAAGAGCAACGAGAAAAAGCAGAACAATCAAAGGCTGCTTTAAATGCCTCTGGTCGATATCCGAAAAAAATAGCTACCAAAATTTTGCCTGCATCTGAGTTTTATGAGGCAGAAGAATACCATCAAGACTATTATAAAAAGAATCCAAGTCATTATAATAGATACTTTGTTGGTTCTGGTAGAGCAAACTTCGTTGAAAACAATAGGAGGTTACAAAATGAAGGATAAATTAACTGAAATGCAGTATTACGTGACTCAGCAAAATGGAACAGAACCACCCTTTCAAGGAGAATATGATAAGCATTTTGATGAAGGAATTTATGTAGATGTTGTTTCAGGCAAACCATTATTCCATTCAAAGGACAAATATGATGCTGGTTGTGGCTGGCCAAGCTTTACTAGACCAATCGAGAGCCACGAGGTAACTGAGCATTTTGATGATTCTCATGGTATGAGAAGAGTAGAAGTGAGAAGTAAAACAGCAAACTCACATCTTGGTCACGTATTCCCTGATGGTCCAAAAGAAGAAACAGGCTTACGCTACTGTATTAATTCAGCTGCTATGCGTTTTGTTCCCAAGGACAAGCTAGAGGAAGAAGGCTATGGAGAATACTTAAAACTATTCTAATGTAAAAAAGCATGGATTTCATATCCATGCTTCAGACTGTAGACAAACTCCAAAAATTTTGGAGTTTGTCTACAGTCTTTTTTCTTTTAAAATAGAAGTTAAGCGAGGAAGAGTTGATTTCCACTACGAACGGACGCTTTCCGCGGGCACGGCTTAGGCCAACAGGATGTTGGTCAGGAAAACGTTGTCACACGATGTGACGTCCTTAGTTTTCCCTCCTTGAAACTCCCTCACTGCGCTCAGTCCAGGGTCTTCAGCTCGCGCTGTTCCCGCTGGAGTCGCCGTTCTTCGCTCCAATCAACGGGTCTCCTATAAAATGAATGAGGTGATGGATTTGATGACGAAAAATCAAACCAATGACGCGAACAATTAGAAATCTTGACTATTGAACAGTTGGTACCACAAGACCATCTTTTTCGTAAGTTAGATGCGGCAATTGATTTTTCATTTATCTATCCATTGGTTGAAAATCTTTATTCTACACAGGGAGACCTAGTATCGACCCAGTGGTACTTATCAAGATGACTTTTATCCAATATACCTTTGGTATACGGTCCATGCGCCAAACCATTAAAGAGATTGAAACCAACATGGCATACCGATGGTTTCTAGGCTTTGGTTTCCATACCGAGGTTCCCCATTTCTCAACTTCCGCGAAAAACTATGTCCGTCGTTTTGCAGACACAGATCTATTAGAGCAGATTTTCTACAGAGTATTAAAGGATGTCGCAGATCGTGGGCTCCTAATCCCGGATCATGTCTTTGAGACGCAGGCTTATGAAAAGAGGCTCCAGGAGGAGCTCAACCTCGACCGGGAAAAGCATGGGAAGAAACCATTCCCGCATGAAAAGTTTGAAAAGGAAGAATACAAGGAGATTAAGGAATCGACAACAGATCCTGAAAGTGGTTAATTCGTAAAAGATGAACGGACAAAGCAGTTCGCCTATTCTTTTCACGCTGCAACAGACAAGAAGGGTTTTGTACTTGCAAACATTGTCACACCTGGAAATGTTCACGACAGCCATATCAATGCTTTTTATGTAATTGTTAAGGGTAGAGAGTGTAATAAGAAAGGGGGGGAACCTTGCGGAGATACACATAAGTATTGGGCTAATGGACCCATACCTTGTAGGGGTGGTCCTTAAATAAAGTGTAGAGCCTCACAAAGTGATTTATGGCTTTTTACATAAGAAAAGCTAGCACTATGATTCTCAGTACTAGCTAAAACGGTTATATTACTTACAAATTATAACTTGAACTCGTTTACTACTTTTCTAAGCTCGTCCGCTTGGTGTGATAATTCTACAGCGGAAGCATTGATTTCTTGCATGGCAGCACTACCTTGTTCAGCGGCGGCAGCAGAGTTTTCAGTATTTGACGCAGTGTTTTCTGCAATATGAGTCACTTCTATAAAGGAAGCAGCTACTTCCTGGCTAAATTCCAGTGTTTTTTCTATCTGATTGACCATTTTATTAATAATACTAATCGTTTCGTCTGTTTGTTTCATAATTTGTTCAAGGGAAGTGCTTGTTTCATTCGCTACTTCAACGCCTTTTATAACATTTTCGACCCCTTCGTGATTTTGTTTAACAATAGAGGTTACCTCCGTTTGAATGGAGGTTACAATTCCTGTTACCTCTTTTGCTGCTTTTTGAGATTGCTCTGCAAGCTTCCTTACTTCATCTGCTACTACTGCAAAACCTCTTCCATGTTCTCCGGCACGTGCAGCCTCAATTGCCGCATTTAGAGCCAGTAGGTTAGTTTGCTCTGCAATTGCAGTGATGGTTTTAATAATAGAAGTTATCTCATACGATTTAGTTCCTAAAGATTGAACAGTCTGAGAGGTATTAGCCATCGTTTCTTCAATATTTAACATAACATTTGAAGAATGTTGAACAGACAATGCTCCTTGTTTGGCAGCGGCAGTCATGTGATCAGTCGCTACTTTTACAGCTTGTGCATCCTCATTCAAATATCTTGTTGCTTCTTCTAGTGAATTCATTTTTTGAATAGCTAAGGTCATGCTTTTCATAGTCTGCTCACTACCAGATGCTATCTCATTTGTAGAATCCGCTATTGACTGAATTGTAATAGCAGTGTCGTCAGAAGAGGCCATCAATTCCTGACCGCTAGCTGATACATTTTCGGTTAAATGGCTTACACGTCTAACTAAATCAGCAATAGAAGCGATTAAAACATTTGTATTGGAAGCAATTTCAGCAAATTCGTCTTTCGTTCTTACTTTTACTCTTCTCGTTAAATCACCGCCAGCTTGAGCGATTTCTAAAATCGAACGGTTAATAGAGTAAGTGCTTCTTTTAATAGAATTAAATAGTACAATTCCAAATACTAATGTTAATAATACAGAGAAAATCGTTAAGCCTATAAATATGTTCAAAGCGTTTTGATTTTCGCTCTTTAAGAGTGCAATTTGCTTAGCGTTCTTTTTAGCTAACACTTCGTTCATCGCTTCGATTTGGACATCTACATGGCTCATGGCTGCGCGTCCACTTCCTGCATTTACAAGCTTTTGAGCAGCCTCAAATCCTTTTTGGTCTCTTAGGCTTAATGCACGTTCAGAATATTGAAGGTATGTATTAAAATGCTCGTTAATCGCCGTTACTTTTTTGAGCTCATCAGGACGATTTTTAAAAATAGTCTGCAATTCTTTAAAGCGAGTAACGATTGCATCTTTATAACTTCTATAACTTGACATATAATTTGATTTACCTGTGATGATATAGCTTTGTTCTGCATTTGAAAGTTTAGCAATATCCGCAGATATTTGATTGACCATTAACTGCTCTTTTATGTCCACGTTTATAAAGTTTTCTAGTTCCTTCTGAGATGATTGCATGTTGGCCGAAGTAAGGACAAGCATGGAAAATAGAATTATAATAAGGACGGAAAAAATGATGAGTACTCTGCCACGTATGGAATTTAACAAATTGGTATTTTGAAAGCTTTTGTTTGCATTCCTTTTAAAAAGGGAAAATGAACGACTACTAAGGGATTTGCGCTGTTTCTTTGGTTTAGGTACTTTGGGCGTACTAGGTATTTTGTTTTTTTTCGATTTAAATCCATATTTCAATTGAGCCATTCCTTTCTAATGTTTTATCATCATAATTTTTAGTTTAATTGTTTTAGACTGAATTATCTACAAAATTTTAAATTAATATACTACTTCAGGACTAAAGGAGGAAAAATAATATGAATCAATCGTTTTATTTATTTGCATTAAAATTCCGGGGAGGTCAAAAGACCGATGCCAAAGCTCTATTTGCGGAACAAATGTTTTTACAGCATGATTTTCCAAAAGCAGAAACATCTTTTCAGCCACTTTCCGAGTATATTGAGGAGCTCGCGCATCCAGAGATGCCGGCAATAGTTTTTGATGAAATATGGGAGTTATACGAAGACAATAACCTCTAGGCTTCTACATTGCATTTTATAGTAAAAAAAGGTATCATAAACACGATAAGTTTTAGAAATGAGGTTATATTAATGAGTATTCATATTAATGCAAAAAAAGGTGAAATAGCTGACACGATTTTACTACCAGGAGATCCACTTCGTGCAAAATATATTGCTGAAACTTTCTTAGAGGATGTTGTGCAATATAATGAAGTGCGTAATATGTTTGGTTACACAGGTACATATAAAGGGAAAAGAGTTTCTGTACAAGGAACAGGAATGGGAGTACCATCCATTTCTATATATACAACTGAATTAATGGCTGAATATGATGTACAAAAATTAATCCGTGTTGGAACTTGTGGAGCTATCCAAAAAGACGTAAAAGTACGTGACGTTATTCTTGCTCAATCAGCATCTTCTGACTCTTCTATGAATAAAGTACTTTTAGATGATATTAGCTTTGCTCCTACTGCTGATTTCAATTTATTATACAATGCATATAATGCAGGTAAAGAAGCAGGACTAAACCTACGCGTAGGTAATGTATTTACAGCTGATTTATTCTATAATGAAAATGCTCAAAATGAAAAATGGGCAAGCTACGGTGTACTTGCAGTTGAAATGGAAGCTGCTGCATTATATACACTAGCTGCTAAATACGGAAGACAAGCTCTAGCCGTATTGACTGTTAGTGATCACATTATTACTGGAGAAGTTACTTCTTCAGAAGAAAGACAAACAACATTTAATGACATGATCGTAGTGGCATTAGAAGCAGCATTAAAATAAGGATGTAATTTTAAAAAAAACAGACTGTCATTTTTGGCAGTCTATTTTTTGAAAAACGAATTGTGTGAAAAGGGTGAAGATTTTGGACGAACAAGAGCAACGAACAAACGAAGAACAGGAACAATCATCGCCTGAATCTTCCAAATATGTAAAGATTAAACCTTTGATGCTTTGGTTAATGATTTTTGGTCTCATGATAATCACGGCTGGCGTTACATCACTTCTATTTATGTTTGGAAAAGAGGATGAAGCTAGTGAAATAAAAGGGCAAGAATCACAGGTACAATATGTAGGTGAACGAAAAGAATTCACTAAGTTATATATGGCTTATGACAAATTAAAAAAAGATTACTATAAGGATATTGATGAGGATACAGTGATTAATGGTGCCATCAATGGCATGGTCGATGCACTGGAAGATCCTTATTCTGAATACATGGATACAGAAGAGGCATCTATGTTTGAAGACAGTGTTCATTCGAGCTTCCAAGGAATTGGAGCGGAAATACAGGAGCAAGATGGTATCATTACGGTTATTTCTCCTATTAAAAATTCTCCAGCCGAAAAGTCTGGGTTGTTACCTAATGATAAGGTTTTAAAAGTAGATGGGAAAGATATTAAAGGCTACAGTGTTTCGGAAGCTGTTTTATTAATTCGCGGTAAAAAAGGCACTGAAGTTACATTAACGATTCAACGTGGTGAAGGCGCATTAATTGAAACGACAATAGTTCGAGATGATATCCCTATAGAAACAGTTTATCCTGAGATGTTAAGTGACAAAGTAGGGCATATTATGATTTCTAGCTTTTCTGACGATACGTATGATGAGTTAGTTACTGCGATCGATGATCTGAAAAAAGAAGGCATGGAGTCATTAGTTCTGGATGTAAGACAAAATCCAGGTGGCCTGCTAGATTCGGCAGTTGATATTTCAAACCTTTTTGTTGAAGAAGGCAAGAATATTGTACAAATTGAAACAAAAGATGATAAAAACAAACTTGTAAAAGAGGCGATTGTTGCATCACCTGGTCTCCGAGTGGATCTTCCTGTTACAGTGTTGATCGACGAAGGGAGTGCATCTGCATCTGAGATACTTGCAGGAGCATTAAGCGAATCAGCAAATATGCCTATTGTTGGTGTAAATTCGTTTGGTAAAGGAACTGTGCAGTCTCTTAACAATTTACCTGATGGCTCTAATATTAAAATAACAACAGCAAAATGGTTAACACCGAAAGGTAACTGGATACATGATAAAGGTATTGCACCAGATTACGAAGTACAATATCCTTCTTATGCGATGTTATCTCCTTTAAATACTTCTGAAGTTTTAAAGACAGGTATGACATCAGATGCTATTAAAAATGCTAAGGAAATGTTAAAAGCAGTTGGATACGATCCAGGTACTATTAATACTAGCTTTGACGAGACTATGGTTTCTGCGGTGAAAAAATTCCAAGCTGACAACAAACTGGATGCTACAGGTGAGCTTACCGGTGATTCTGCTAATACATTGATGAATAAGCTTCGTGAAAAATTACTAAACGAAGATCCTCAATTATTAAAGGCAGAAGAGATAGCAAAGGATTTAATTAAAAAATAAGTAATAGCATAATCTATTTCTTAAAAGAGCTGACCTGCAATGGTCAGCTCTTTATTCAAGAGAAGAAGTTTTGACGTTGCCGAGTTGACGATGAATTTCTTTAGGAAATACATAGGAAGAGGTGTGGATGTTGAAAGATGTATATTTATTGAGTGGATTTTTAGGAAGCGGGAAAACATCCTTGTTAACCAATTTAATCTCACAATTCAAAAATGAAGGTATTAAACCAGCAGTAATTATGAATGAGTTAGGTAAATTGGCTTTTGATAGTAGAGCAGTAGAGGAAGACATCCCTCTTAAAGAAATGCTAGAAGGATGCATATGCTGTACAGGATCTGAGAAGATGGAAGCACAGCTTCAAATGTTGTTGGCTGGGGAAGATTTTGATGTGTTATTAATAGAGACTACTGGAGCTGCACACCCTGTTGAAGCATTAGATGCTGTATTCTCACCGATATTTGCAAATCAGTTAAATATAAAAGGTATTATTACTGTTGCCGACTGCAAAAGATGGTTAGAACGCGACAAGCTGTCACCCAGAACACGGATGCTCTTCCTTGAGCAAATCAAACATGCACATTTAATTGTTGCCAATAAAGTAGATTTACTAACTGATGACGAGATTGCGACTGCCTCTATGGAACTCCAAGGTATTAATGGGGATGCACCGATCATTCAAGCCTCAAACAGTAAAATTTCTATAAAAGCACTTGCTAACTTGGAAGCTACCTTTCATGAAAAAGAAGTTAAAGAAGCGGCAATAGGCAAGCAACTTTCCTTGTCTTCAAGGCTTCATACCTTTAACGGACCAATAGATCAAGAAGCCTTCGAGGATTGGGTTAGAGGTCTTCCTGACTCCGTCTATCGGATGAAGGGTTATGTTCCACTTAAGGGACACAAATATCCTTATTTATTTCAATATGCTTATGGAATGATCCAATGGCTCCCTGAATACATGAAAATGGAGCCCCAACTTGTAATTATCGGAGAGCAAATAAATAAGCTTGAGATTATAGGGGATTCGGTTAATGATTGATGCTTTTAAATTGCTATATAAAAATCGCACCACGAATGATATTACCGAAGAAGAAGTACGTAATGTCATTAAATCGGAGCTCCTAGACGAATATACTCACCCGAGGGTAAGGCAGAGCATTGAAAAAAAACGTGAAATGATCACAGAACGAGTTAAAAATAGCAAACTATCTATTTCACAGCAAGAAGATATACTTTTGGTAATTCACGAAGAATATATGAAATTGTCAAGAGCTTTAGAAAACTAATATTTTTATGTATTGGTTTATCCTACCATACCAAAGGAACGGAATCCTTTCTCCCGTCCATCTTTTAATACTCGAATGGACGAGATGGAAGATATTATATAATTTTTTCTTTTGATTTTGTGTATAAAATGAGAGAGCACAAAAGAAGGAGGAAATGAAAATGAACAAAAAGATTTTAGCAGGTATGCTAGCAGGAGGATTATTACTTACTGCTACAACAGCAACAGCATCAGCAGAAACAGCTGGTAATTCAAAAACTACTTCTGAGGCAAAAACATCCATCGAATGGAAGTCTCTAAAGATTAACTCTCAAAAATTGTCTTTAAGTGAGACAGAAATAAACAAAATGCTTCAAAAGTTTAATATAAATAAAGAGTTAATCGTTGCTAACCTAGCAAATACTATTAAAACAGAGGCTGCAAAGAAAAATGACGTGGCACAAAATACCCAAAAGGTACAAAAAGAAACAAAAGAGGTTACTAAACCCAACAATCAAATAAAAGAAAAACCAGTCGTTGAAAAAACACAAACTGCAGCAAAAGTAGAAGTAACTAAACCAAATGCTGCTAAAAAAGAAGCTACAACTGCGAAGGCTCCAGTAAAAAAAGAATCAACAGTGCCAGCGGCTCAACCAAAAAAAGAGGTAGCTACAACTTCTCCAACTACTCAGCAAGCTACTAAAAAAACGGAAACAAACAGTAATTCCAATCAAGCTCAAGTATCTTCTGTTATCCAACAGGTGGTAGATCTAACTAATGCCGAGCGTGCAAAGGAAGGCTTAGCACCTCTACAAATCGACTCTGCATTGACTAAGTCAGCACAGCTTAAATCTCAGGACATGAAGGATAATAATTATTTTTCACATACAAGTCCTACATATGGCTCACCTTTTGATCAAATGAAATCTTTAGGGATTAGCTACAAGTCAGCTGCAGAAAATATTGCAATGGGACAACGATCAGCTCAAGAAGTGGTACAAGGCTGGATGAATTCAGCTGGTCACAGAGCGAATATCATGAACGGTAGCTATACACATATTGGAGTAGGATTATCTGATAGTGGTTATTACTGGACACAACAATTTATTAGCAAATAATTAAAAGAGGCTAAGACAGCTCTTCTCAAAACAAAAGCCTCGAAATATTTTACCCTGGTAAAATATTTCGAGGCTTTCATTTTATCTATAGTTGATAACCGTTCCGGTAATTGCTTTCCATGGGCACTAACGAGAAATTACCAGATTGACATAGTTTTTAATATTGAAGAAAAAAGTGAAATCGGAAAAATGGATTTCACTTTTTCTTGTAGTTAGATTTGGATTACATCAATATCTAAAATATAACTGTTTAGCTATCCATAAAGTTTATGATTATTGTCAAATATCATTTAATAAAGCTTAGCAAACTTGCGCTGTAAGTATACTAAACGTGTTCCCAGGGTAAGTGCACCGACCGTTAAGCCGGCAATTAAGCCTATCCAGTAGCCAAATGGGCCGTATGCTGTGTAAGTACCTAGTATATAGCCAATAGGTAAACCTATTATCCAATAAGATATAATCGCCATGATAAACGTAATTGTAACATCCTTATAGCCCCTTAATGCTCCTTGAACTGGTGCTTGAATGGCATCAGATAATTGGAAGAGGGCAGCAAAAAAGAAAAATTGAACGGTTAAGTTAATGACCTCTACATCGTTTGTGTAAATGGCTGCTATAGGTTCTCGCCAAACAAGTAAAATAGTAGCTGACACAAAGCTAAAGGACACAGCTGTCCCGACTCCTAGCCAACTGTAGGATTTTGCATCCTGATAGCGTTTAGCCCCTACTTCTTGACCTACTAAAATAGTAGCTCCCATTGCAATACTTAAGGGAATCATATATAACAACGAAGTAAAATTCATAGCTATTTGGTGAGCTGAAATTACTGCTGTGGAAAATACACTCATCATAATCGTGACTGCAGAAAAAATAGTAGTCTCTGCAAAAATAGATAGTCCTATTGGTAAACCGATCACTGTTAATGTTTTTAACTTGGCCAACGACGGTTTCGTCCATTCTTGGAATATTTGTAGATCAGCAAACGGTTTATTGTATTTTATGATGAAAATAGTAATAATTAAAATGAGCCAATAAGTTATTGCTGAGGCTAATCCAGCCCCAACACCACCTAAAGCTGGCAATCCAAATTTACCGTAAATCAGCACATAATTTAGTGCGATATTAATTGGTGCAGACAGTAACGTGATGAACATGGAGATGCGGGTCTTGCCTAATGCATCTATAAACGATCGTAGGACACTGTATAGGAATAAAGGAAGTAGTCCGATGCACATCATCCATAAATATTTTTCCGCTATTATGCGTACACTAGTTTCAAGAGGAATTGCTTGAAGGATAGGGTCCAGAAACAAAATAATTCCTATAAAAACTAAAATAGCTAATAGAATAGCAATATATAAACCTTGTTGAACAAAGGTTCTCACATCTTCTTGCTTTTTTGCACCGATTAATTGTGCTACAATTGGCGTAATGCCTAGTAGAATACCAGTCAACCCGGTATATACTGGCACCCATAATGAAGAACCTATAGAAACGCCTGCTAGATGATTGATATTGTATTTACTTGTCATCAAGATATCAAAGAAAGTCATTAAATAGAGTGCGACCTGAGTGATTAAAATTGGTAGTACCATTTGAATCATTATCTTGGTTTTTTCTTGTAAGTTTTTTGTTTCTACCATATGGGCATACATCCTTTAGATAAATAGTTAGGAGATTATCATGAACAATAACAAAATAGTACTGACAGGCGGGGGAACAGCTGGTCATGTATCTTTAAATGAAGCCATTATCCCAGAATTATTAAGAAACGGATATGAAGTCCATTATATTGGTTCTGCTGATGGAATTGAAAAATCAATTATTGAAAAAAGCTTTCCCACTTTACCTTATCACACTATTTCTAATGGTAAGTTAAGAAGGTACTTCTCTATTAAAAATTTCTCAGATCCATTTAAAGTCCTATACGGAACAATGCAAGCCATGAGAACCTTAAGAAAAATAAAGCCTTCGCTTGTATTTTCCAAAGGAGGATTTGTTTCTGTGCCAGTTGTAGTGGCGGCAAAGCTTTCTAATATTCCAGTCGTAATACATGAGTCCGACATCACACCTGGTTTAGCAAACAAAATTGCAACACCATTTGCAGAACATATATTTACGGTTTT
This sequence comes from Psychrobacillus sp. FSL K6-4046, assembly GCF_038624605.1. Lineage (NCBI taxonomy): Bacteria > Bacillati > Bacillota > Bacilli > Caryophanales > Bacillaceae > Psychrobacillus > Psychrobacillus sp. FSL K6-4046. The sequence continues at coordinate 2,051,507 of NZ_CP152020.1, read as the reverse complement.
TGAAGAGACATTAAAGTATATTCCAAGGGATAAGTCTTCCGCTATAGGAGCAATCATTCGCCCTGATCTGTTTCAAGGAGATGAAAAAATTGCAAGAGAGCTGACAGGCTTTAGTCCTTTTAAAGAAACAATTATCGTTATGGGCGGAAGCCAGGGCTCTAAAAGTATTAATGCTGCGATTAAAGATAATATAGACACTTTAACCAAGCGATTTCAGATTATTCATCTTTGTGGTAAAGGAAACCTAGACCCTTCATTGATAGATAAACCAAATTATAAAGCCTTTGAATACGTAACGGATGAATTACCCCATTTGTTGAAAATCACAAACTATGTAATAAGCCGAGCTGGCTCTAACTCCATTTTTGAATTTTTAGAGTTAAAAAAACCTATGTTATTAATACCTTTGTCCAAGAACGCCAGCAGGGGAGACCAAGTATTAAATGCAAACTTCTTTGAAAAATTAGGCTATGCTATTGTCCTTGAAGAAGAGGGTCTCACCGCTGAGACATTTATGAATTCTCTTTCAGCTTTAGCATTAAACAAAGAAAAAATAATTGATGCACAGTGTCTGGCGAGTTCTTCCAAAACACCTGAGCAATTTACGGAACTACTACTAACATATAAAAACTAATGAAACTCCCGTCATAAAGTTGACGGGAGTTTCTTCTGTTACATAGCTTGTTCTTCTTCCGAATTCTGCTGAAGTGTTTTCATTAGGAAGAGGTCCTTAGGTATATAATATAAATCGAAATGGTTATTACCCTTATTAATCTCTTCGTATATTACTTGGTGGGAATCATTTGCTTTTAAAGCATAGCCAAGCTTTTCAGTTGCACGGATGCTCTTAATATTATTTTTTCTAATACGTAAAAATACTGTTTGTATATTCTGCTCAAAGAACAATTCCTCTAAAAATTGTTCCTTCGCTTTCTTATTATAACCTTGACCTTGGAATTGTGTGCCGATCCATGTTCCTAAAAATCCAGCACCGTGTTCAATATCAAATAGATTTATGGTTCCTATTGGTTGTCCATAGTCACTGATGATTGTTCGAGAAATAGTCGTTCCAGCTAATTCTTCCTCAATCATTTGTTTGGTTAAAAACCAGTATTCGTCTGCGGTATTAGCTTTATGACGAACGAATGGCATAATAGTTGGATCTGACATAAGCTCAAATAGAGCGGTACACTCATGTAAGTCTCTTTTTTTCAACACAAAAAAACGCCTCCTCCAGAACTGAAAATGAGCAGAGTCATTCTAGTTCCCCTGAAATTTTTCATTTGAATTGCATAAAAAATTTCGGGGTAGGAATCGAACCTACTAGAACCAGCTCAAGAACCGGTGGCGCACCATTTGCCTTCCCTCGGCAAAGAAATACTTTGCCTTATAAAATTATTTGCATAGAATAATATACTTTAAGTTTTTCATTTTGCATAGAGTTAAATTATACATTTTTAAAAAAAATATTGTTAATACTTGTATGTTTCACAATTAATACATATGATTAATTTACATAAACAAAAGATACATAGAAAATGATTTACTAGTACAGCTATTATAAATGAATATATCAAATCTTCCTATATTTTTCTATTTATTTGTTTGGATTTTCAACAGGAGGTTTTAGTTCATGTAATTGTACTTTATCGTTTTAAACGAATGCTTTTCACCTGATGATTTTCTATACAAATAGTATAAAAGTTAATAGAGGGTAGACCTATTGTTCATCTCTCAAAAAGCTTCTCCGCTTAGCACGCGATACACTTTATTTTATTATAATAACTATGACCTAAATTCTCTTTTCAGAATTTGAAATCGATGAGAAGAAACAATTCATATAATTTTACTGCCGTTCATATAAAGTGAACGGTATTTTTAAAGGAAGTGTGAAAGTGAAACATCATATTTTATTAATAGAAGATGAAATTAATATAGCGAAGTTTGTGGAACTTGAGCTGAAACATGAAAATTTTGAGGTAACCGTATCTTTTGATGGAAGAGAGGGATATGAATTAGCTTTAGAAAACCATTACGATTTGTTATTAGTAGATGTTATGCTACCTAATTTAAACGGTTTAGAAATATGTCGCAGGTTTAGAAAAGTTAAAGATATTCCTATTATTTTAATAACTGCGAGAGATGCAGTTATAGATCGTGTTTCAGGATTAGAGGCTGGAGCAGATGACTATGTGGTCAAGCCATTCGCTATAGAAGAGCTTTTGGCTAGAATTCGTGCTGTATTAAGAAGGGTGGGGCATACCACATTAAATCAGGAATCTGTTTTATCGATACGTGGCTTACAGGTCAATCAAAAAGCATATAGGGTTACGTATTTTGGGCAGGAGATTATTTTAACGAAAACAGAGTATGACCTTCTTGTATGTTTTATGCAAAACCTTAACATCGTATTAACTCGGGATCAGATTTTAGAAATTGTATGGGGTTATGAATCAGAAGTAGAGACAAATGTAGTGGATGTTTATATTAGGCATCTTAGAAAGAAATTGCCGAAGGAAATTGCAGCTTTAATAGAAACAGTTAGAGGAGTGGGATACGTGATTCGTTCATGAAAAACTGGACTTTACAAAAAAAATGGACATATGCTTCTGCTCTGTCTATTTTTTTAAGTTTTTTAATGATGAGTGCCATTTTATATTTTTCGCTATACAACTGGATGCTTATGTCTGAAAAGAGAGTGGCCCATAACACATTAAACGAAGTTGTAAGCTTCTTTGAGTCACAGGGTCCTGTGATTAGCGTTCAAGACATTCAAAGAAATCGCACACTTATTAACCAGCTTGTTAACCAAGAGCAGTCTATAAGGGTTTTAAATGCAGATGGAATCGAGCTTCTCCGCATTAATGATGCGAGTCCATTTTCAGCATTCGAACCCACTTCAATAAATGAATTTGAAAAAGACAAAGTAGAAGGACAGACTATTTTTCATAAATCTGCTGAAATTGACTTCGGATTATTTAAGGGATATATAGAAATTTCCCACAGCCTTTCTAATTTTGAAGAACTAATGCGCTATATATTGTTGGCTATAACGTTATTTTCTCTCATAGCGCTATTACTATCTGCATTTATAGGGTATTCGTTGTCTGCATTCATGTTACGTCCAATTAAGGAATTACGTGATGAAATGCAGGAGGCAAAACGGACAAGGTTTTCTAAGGAAGTTAATTTTGAACGTTTGTCAAAAGATGAAATCGGTGAGCTGATGAAAATCTATAAGGAATTAATGGACGAGGTAAATGAAACAATCACCAGACAAGACGAGTTTATTCATAATGTATCTCATGAACTTCGAACACCTATTCAAGTTGTGGAAGGACATCTGGCTCTGCTGAATAGATGGGGCAAGGAACAACGAGATGTTCTGGACGAATCCCTGGACATTTCCTTAGCAGAAGTTCAAAAAATGAAAGTTTTAATAGAAGAAATGTTAAAGCTTGCAAAAAATGAACAAACATTTGAGAATACAAATACCCGTCTATTAAGTGTAGTCAAGGAATTGGAACAACAACTGGAGGTGCTATCTCCAACTTCATCAATTGTTTACCGTGGAAATGAAAATATATCAGTTAATATCCCCTCAACGACATTGGAGCAAATTCTTAGAAACCTTATGGAGAATGCAATAAAATATAATGAAAACGATCCGAAAATAATTATAGAAGCTTGGGAAGACACTTCCAAAGTAGTAATTACTGTTTCAGATAATGGGATTGGTATTAAAAAAGAATCCCTTTCTAAAATCTTCGATCGTTTCTATACAGCAGACGAGGCACGTTCAAAGAATAAAGGAGGCTCAGGATTGGGCCTTAGCATTGTGCAACGACTAGTTGTTGCATATAAAGGTAGTATTAACGTAGAAAGTAATCAAAACGGAACAAAATTTTCCATATATTTCCCTAAATTTACAAGTGAATAATCATTCATTTCAAATGTATAAAAAAATTTAGAAAAGATTAATTTAATTTACCAAAAAGGATTGTATTTTTTAGTGAGAGTAGTAAGATGGATATGGAAAAATTGTTCTTATACTTGAATTCTTGAATTCTTTAAGTCTCATGAAAAGAGTGGTAAACTATTAATGTGAAGATTTAAAGAATAAAAATGTACATCTTTCATTTTCAGGCTTTTGCACTTATTTTTATGCAAATTCATTAATGCCTATTGTGGCACAATATGTTGGAGGTTTTTTTAAATGTCGAACAATCAAACACCTTGGTCCATTTTCTCAGGACCCAATCTTGGTTATGTGATGGAGCAGTATGATTTATACCTTCAATCACCAGAAGAAGTGGATCAAGAACTAGTTAGCTTATTTGAAGAGTATGGGGCACCAGTTCTGGATACAACTACAAATGGTACAGGAGCTGCTTTACCAACTGTGGAATCCAACAACTTCGATAAAGTGATTCGTGCAATCGAGTTGGCTGATGCTATACGAGCTCACGGGCACTTATCTGCAGATATCTATCCTTTAAATGACAGAGAAAAAAATGATTCTCGAATCAATTTTAAGACTTACGGTCTAACTCCTGCTGATTTAAAAGAAGTTCCTGTAGCTTTTTTATTAGCTGATGCACCAAACACAGTTACCAACGGTTTAGAGGCAATTGAGTACTTAAAATCTGTTTATACGAATAAAATAGCTTTTGAGATTTCTCATATTGTGAATGTAGAAGAGCGCAAGTGGTTACAGGGCAAGATTGAAAAAGGTGTTGTATTAGAAAACTTATCTGCTGATACAAAAAAGGAATTATTGAAACGTTTAACTCAAATTGAAGGTTTTGAGAAATTTATTCACCGTACGTTTGTGGGAGCAAAACGCTTCTCTATTGAAGGTTTAGATTCATTAGTGGTTTTGATAGACGAGCTTGTTAGACAATCTAATATCACTAAAACAAAACAAGTAAACATTGGTATGGCCCACCGTGGACGTTTAAATGTATTAACACACGTTTTAAACAAGCCTTATGAGATGATGTTCGCAGAGTTTGCACACGTACCTTCTGAAGCTTTTCAACCAAAAGACGGCTCTTTAGAGCTTTCTGAGGGATGGTATGGTGATGTGAAATACCATAAAGGTGCTGCTTACCATTCTCCATCTGGATTAACGATTAAATTAGCATATAACCCTTCTCACTTAGAAGTAGTAAGTCCTGTAGTAACAGGGCAAACTCGTGCTGCTCAAGAAACAACGGATCAAGCAGGTTTGCCAGTTCAAGATAAAAATGCTGCTTATGCAATTTTAGTTCATGGAGATGCGGCTTTCCCTGGTCAAGGTATCGTCACAGAAGTGTTAAACTATAGTAGAGTAAGAGGCTTCCAAACTGGAGGTTCGATCCATATCATCGCAAATAATATGATCGGATTTACAACGGAGCATTACGATTCACGTTCTACTTTCTATTCTTCTGACCCAGCTAAAGGATATGAAGTTCCTGTTATTCATGTAAATGCAGATGATCCAGAGGCTGTTATCGGCGTAGCAAAACTTGCTCACGAATACCGTAACAAATTTGGTAAGGACATTGTTATTGACTTACTTGGTTATCGTAGATATGGCCACAATGAAATGGATGAGCCACTTGTGACTAATCCACAAATGTATCATATTATTCATAAACACCCGACTGTACGTAATATTTACGGACAAAAGTTAGTAAATGAAAACGTTATCCAAGAAGCCGAAGTGAAAAAGCTGGATGAAACTATCTTCAGTGGAATGCAAGAAGCATACGATCGCGTGAAAGAGCTTCCACAGACTACTGCACATGAGATTATTATTCCTGATGCTGTATTAGAGGGAATGCCTGAGCTACCTACTGGAGTTGAGGAAGGCAGACTGAAGAAAATCAATGAAGAATTATTAAGCTGGCCATCTGATTTCAAAGCGTTCAAAAAATTAGAGAAAATTTTAAAACGTAGAGAAGAGCCATTTAAAGGGAAAGGTAAAATCGACTGGGGTCATGCAGAAACACTTGCCCTAGCAACGATTATTCAGGAAGGGAACTCTGTTCGCTTAACTGGTCAAGATGCACAACGTGGTACATTCTCACATAGACACTTAGTGTTACATGATGAAAATACAGGTGCAGAACTTACACCAATTCACTATATTAGTGATGCAAAAGCTTCCTTTACCGTTCACAACAGTCCATTAACAGAAACAGCAGTGTTGGGCTATGAGTTTGGTTATAACTTGGAGAATGCTAATTCATTAACTATTTGGGAAGCCCAATACGGGGACTTCGCAAATATGGCGCAAGTTATGTTTGACAATTTTATCAGTTCGGCTCGATCTAAATGGGGATTGAAATCTGGACTTGTGATGCTATTACCGCATGGTTCAGAAGGTCAAGGCTCAGAGCACTCAAGTGCACGTCTAGAGCGTTATTTACAGCTTGCTGCAGAAAATAACTGGACAGTTGCGAATCTATCAAGTGCCGCAAACTATTTCCATATCCTTAGAAGACAAGCTAAAATGCTAAAAGAAGACGCAATTCGACCATTAATAATCGTTTCTCCTAAATCATTACTTCGACATCCTTTAGTCGGTGCAGAGGTAGCAGATTTGACTGAAGGTAAGTTTGAGACTATTATTGAACAGCCAGGCTTAGGCCAACAACCTGACAAGGTCGAAAAAGTAGTCTTTGCAAGTGGTAAACTAGCAATTGACTTAGCAGACAAAGTGAAGGATGGAGAAGGATATGACTTCATGCATATAGTTCGTGTGGAGCAACTTTACCCATTCCCAGAAGAGAAAATTCAAACGATTGTAGATCGTTATCCAAACCTTAAACAAATTGTTTGGGCTCAAGAAGAAACAGAAAATATGGGCTCATGGAATTTTGCACTTCCATATTTACTGGATATTGCAAAAGGAAAAGATATTAAGTACGTAGGGCGAGTACATCGCTCAAGTCCTGCTGAAGGTGATATCGACACTTATAAAGTAGAGCAAGCAAGAATTATTGAAGAAGCATTGAAAAGCTTGTAAGAAAAGCAATAGAGGAGGAAAATCAAGTGGCAGAAATTATAGTTCCCGAATTAGCAGAATCAATTACAGAAGGTACCATTGCACAATGGTTAAAACAACCCGGTGATACAGTGGAAAAAGGCGAGTTTATCGTTGAGTTAGAAACAGATAAAGTAAATGTAGAGGTAATTTCAGAAGAAGCTGGAGTTGTTAGCGAATTACTTTTTGCTGAAGGCGATACGGTACAAGTAGGCGAAGTAATTGCTATCGTAGGTGCAGGTTCAGGCGCACCAGCAGCTAAAGCTGAAACTAAGGAAGAACCGAAAGAAGAAAAAACACCTGCAGTAAGTGGCAATAAAGCTGAAGAGGTAGCTAAAGCTAATGAAGACGCTTCTAAAGAACAAGACCGCACAATTGCTAGCCCAGCTGCTCGTAAGTTAGCTCGTGAAAAAGGTATTAATTTAAGCGAGATTTCTCCAGTAGATCCAATGGGACGCGTTCGAGTTCAAGATGTATCTGCTCACGGTTCTAAACCTGCAGCACCTAAAGCTGAAGCTTCAAAATCTGCAGCTCCAGTAAAAGAAGATGATGGACGCACAACTCGCGAGAAAATGTCACGTCGTCGTCAAACTATCGCTTCTCGTCTGTTAGAAGTTAGACAAAGCACAGCAATGTTAACAACATTTAATGAAATTGATATGACGAATGTAATGGCATTACGTTCTCGTAAAAAAGATAAATTCTTTGATGATAACGATGTACGTTTAGGATTCATGTCATTCTTTACTAAAGCTGTCGTTGCAGCATTGAAAAAATATCCTTACGTAAATTCTCAAATTGATGGAGATTATATTGTAAAAAATAATTTCTATGATATTGGTATCGCTGTATCTACAGAAGGCGGGCTTGTAGTGCCAATCGTACGTGATGCAGACCGTAAAAACTTTGCAGAAATCGAAGGAGATATTGCTGGTCTTGCTAAAAAAGCTCGCGATAACAAGTTAGCTCTTTCAGACATGGCTGGTGGTTCTTTCACTATCACAAACGGTGGAGTATTCGGTTCACTATTATCAACACCAATTTTAAATGGTACACAAGTTGGTATTCTTGGAATGCACACAATCCAAAAACGTCCAATCGCTGTTGGAAATGAAGTTGAAATCCGTCCAATGATGTATGTGGCTCTTTCTTATGACCACCGTGTTATCGATGGAAAAGATTCTGTTGGATTCTTAAAAACAGTAAAAGAACTTCTTGAAAGCCCAGAAGACTTAATGTTAAATTCTTAATATATTTATTTAAGGCTGGCATATACCCAGCCTTAAATATTCAAAGCACCGAAAATTCTACGTATGTAGATTTTCCGGTGTTTTTTTTGTCTACTTCTTACATGTGTGTTCTATACGGTATGCGTTTTCCAAGGAGTGTTACCTAAAGAGGAGGTGCGCACCTAAAAGCGTGGAAGAGTCACCTAAACCCGTGGAAAGCGCACGTAAAAGGGAGCGAATGTCACCTAAAGAGTAAAAGTGCACCTATACGTTGACCATTGACACCTAAATCATTAGTAAGCGAACCTAAAGGCAGTAGAACTGTCACCTAAACCAGAGCAAGTGACACCTAAATACAGCAGTAACATGATTGAATTTTCATGAATTCAATCGTATACTATAGGTAAAGGAAGTGGTTGAAATGATACATACTAATTGGGCTTTAAAGCCAACTACTAAGACAGTAACATGTATTCATACAGACGCTAAAAAATTCTTAGTTAGCAATGTATTGACAGTTGGAAAGACATACGAAGTAAAAAATGAAACAGAAGAATTTTTATTCGTCATTGATAATACCGGTAAGGTCGGCGGATACTACAAGGAATATTTTCAATAAAAAACTGATGAGCCTTCATCAGTTTTTTTTGTTAAGGAGGACAATAGCGTGATTGAGTTAATAAAAAATGAAAAAGAGCTAAGAACTAGCCGATTACACAGTGAGAAAGATATAGATCTGATTGGCACGGGAGGATATGTTTCGCCTATCGACCATTTATATGAAGATGTGCTAATAGCGGTTTCCTTAAAAAAACCTGTTTTATTAAAGGGGCCAACGGGAGCAGGAAAGACTAAGCTAGCTGAAACAGTGTCCCATTTTTTTTCACAGCCAATACAAAGTATCAACTGTTCTGTAGACCTAGATGCGGAGGCATTGCTTGGTTTTAAAACGATTGTCATTAAGGAAGGGACTAATGTGATTGAATTTGTAGATGGTCCTGTAGTTGAGGCGATGAAAAAGGGACATATTCTTTATATAGATGAAATAAACATGGCTAAGCCTGAAACCTTGCCAATTTTACATAGTGTATTAGATTACCGTCGTATGTTGACTAATCCATATACGGGTGAGGTTATTAAGGCACATCCTGATTTTTCTGTTATCGCAGCAATAAATGAAGGATATATTGGAACTACTCCTATGAATGAAGCTTTAAAAAATCGTTTTGTTTCTTTTTCTATTCCCTATATCACCGGAGAATTACTTGAAGAACTGTTTAATAATTTATTCCCAAATGCTCCTAAAGATCTTCATACTCTAATGCTTAACCTAGCAGAGGATTTAATGGCACAAGTGCAGCAAGGTCTTTTAGCAGAGGATGCTGCATCTATTCGGAGTCTCCAATATGCAATGGATTTAGCACAATATATGGATCCTTTAAGAGCAATTGAATATGCAATTGCTGAAAAGCTAGATGATGAGCAAGAGAAGAGACTCGTTTTAGAGCTTGCTTCCTCTTGGGTTAAGTGAGGCGGTATAATGTCTTCAGTAAATCGCTTTATACAATTTAACAACGAAACGATTGATGCTAGACAACTGATGCATTACGAGACAATTGCTCGTGCAATGACCAAAGACCTGGGAATTACTATTAATGAACGAAAGCTAATAGAATTCCAGCCGGAGGAGCAAACAATATCCATTAGTGTGTTTTGGAGACATCGAAGTGAAGAGGTGATGCATAAAGGGAGACTTTCAGACATCTATCTCTTAACCGAAGGGTTCTGGAAATACTTCAGCATAGGCGCTTGGCTAGACTACTTAAAAGATAGAGATGACACTCTGTCTAGATTAATGGATCAACTAGTGTTTTGTCTTGAGGAATTTCGCCTTATGGAAAATATACAAAAAAGACGTATTGGTACAAGGAAAATCTTTATTGCAAGAGTGGAGACATACCTTGCCTTTCATAAGCAACAGTTAATTGTTAATCTTCAAAAAGGGTTTTTAGCAGATGCTTATATTAGTTACCTTTATATTAGTTTATATGAAGGTACAATTAATGCAAAAGGTCCTGATTCGTTTGTTCAAACTAACAGCATGATTCAAAGAGTATACGATCACAGATCTACAAATGACTCTATTAATTTAGCGTATCAGCTTGTAAATTTTTTAAGGGAATATATTTCGACTGATTCTATTTTACAATTTTATGCGATTCTTTCTCCTAATACTTTAATGAATAAAGACTTTCATTATCATCAAGGCATGAAGGATTCTATAAAAGGTGAGGATGAAAGGAAAGACACAATCGAGGAAGTATTTAGATCCTGGCATAGAGAAAATGAACAGGAAAGCGGAGTCCATCTACAGTATGAGCTGGAACACGGAACAGATGGGAAAGCTGAACAAAATGTCAACGCTGAAGAAGGCCGAGAGGGTCATGACATTACGGAAACGGGTAGGGGACAATCCTCTGGGAATACGAAGGAAAATCTTTCGTCAGATCAAGTAGAGGATAAAATGGGAAGTACCAAGAAGGCAGGCAAGAGCTTTGGATATGAACATTTAAATGTGATATACGAAGAAAAGAGAATTGAAAGCATGCTCCATCCACATACGAAATTAGAACTGCAGACAATCCGGCAGGAGCAAGCTCCCTTTGTTAAGGCCTTTGTCCATGAAATGAAAAAACGTATGGAACAAAAAAAGGTAGATAAGCGGACCAATTTATCAAAAGGTCGACTTTCTACTCGAATGACGTCTATATGGACAGAGGAAAGACCTAAGCCGTTCTACAAAAAAGATGCTCCAAGTACAAGACTCAACGCCGTATTTGGTTTACTGGTAGATGGGTCTGCATCTATGCAGGATAAAATGCCAGAGACCCAAAAGGCTGTTTTATTATTCCACGATGTACTAAGAGAATTAAACATTGTTCATGAAATCGTACTTCATTATGAAGATGCCTATGAGGCAACTGAAACTAGCCAGCCTAATACATTTGAATGGATTCATCGATTAGAAGATGGACAAAAGGATAGTGGCCAAAACATTTTGGCCATGGAAGCTCATGAGGATAACCGAGATGGATTTGCAATCCGTTGGATAGGCAAACGTTTAGAAACTAGACCAGAGACACATAAATTTCTACTTGTCTTCTCAGACGGAGAGCCCTCAGCTTTTGGCTATGCACAAAATGGTATTATGGATACTGCTGAGGCAGTATTGGAAGTCGAGCGAAAGCAGATTTCTATACTTCATTTATTTCTTAATGAAGAGGACCCAACAGACGAACAAATTAACCTGTTCCAGCTTATCTTCGGTAAGAAAACAGCGACAGCTTCCTCTATGGAGAGGTTCTCAGATGAAACGTTGCGCTTACTGCGTAAAATGCTTCAGCATGTCGTAAAAAGCTAAGAAGAATAGTCAATCTCAGTATTGTTTTATAAAGAGGCTATGTTAAAGGTTATGGTTGATTTATAATGCAAACAAATCTTAGATCAGAGAGTAGTATTGATTTTTCGCACCAGCCGGACGCTTTCCTCGGGTTGAACGATAAGCCATCACCCATCGCTTACGCGCGTGGTTGTGATGTCTTATCTGTCTCACTCTCACTCATCCAGTAGGAGTCGCCGTATGGCGTTCCGATCAATAACTGGAACAGCTTTAGCATCTATAAAGCATTAAAAAAATTTACTCGCATAAACAAAGCTAAAAAACTGTCAATTTCACAATCTATTTATGTTCTTAATAGCCATTTAAAAGTTCCTTTGTTTATAGAAGTAGGGAACACCAAATCATTTTAAAAATATAAACATTATCCTTTAACATAGCCAAATAAAAAGACTGGAGTCAAACTCAAGATTCTGAGTTAGACTCCAGTCTTTATTTTATTGATATGCAATTTATGGTTGTACGGATCTGTTTTTAGATTGGTCTGCAATAAGAAGGAGACGTTGTTTTAATTCTTCTTCCATTCGACCAATTTCAATTTCAGCAGCTTTTCGCTTAACTCTGCCATCTGCTTGAATACGCATCGTTTCCTCGATTGTTTGCAGAAGATTTTCCTGTGTTTTCTTCAATGTATCGATTTCTACGATACCTCGCTCATTTTCTTTAGCTGTTTCAATACTATTCACTTTGAGCATTTCCGAGTTTTTCAATAGTAAGTCGTTAGTTGTTTTTGTAACTTGTCTTTGAGCTGCTACTGCTTTTTGCTGACGATTTAACGTTAAGGCAATCGCAATCTGGTTTTTCCATAATGGAATGGATGTCATGATAGAAGATTGTATTTTTTCAGCTAACGTTTGGTTCGTTTGTTGGATCATACGTATTTGTGGCGCACTTTGAATGGTAATCTGACGTGAAAGCTGTAGGTCATAAACTCGTTTTTCAAGTCGATCTACAAATTGGGCCATATCATTAACTTCCTGGTAAGCCATTTGGTCGTTTGACATTTCTGCTTTTCTTTTTAGTTCTGGGATCGTAACGTTGAGTATTTCATCTTTTTTTAGTTCAGCAGCTGCAATATAAACGTTTAATGCTTGAAAATATGTTTTGTTTTGATCATATAGCTTATCTAACATTTGAACATCCTCTACTAGACCACGTTTTGAATGCTCTAATTGAATACCGATACGATCGATTTGCGTACTAAGCTTTTGATATTTTGTCATCATTTCTTGAACAGATCTGTTTACACGATTAAAAAGCTTTTTAATGCCACTCTTCTTTTCGTTGGAAAGCTCTTCAGGATTTAGCTCTGAAAGTTTTTTCATTAAATCGCCTAATATATCTCCAACTGGTCCGATATCTTTCTTTTGCACATGGTCCAGCATTTGATGTGAAAAGCGGGTAAGCTCTGTTTGAGCATTGGCTCCATATGTTAAAATCGCTTCATAATTACCAGCAGGTATTTGATCTGCTAGCTGCTTAGCTTTTTGTTTCTCTTCTTCCGATAAGCGATCAATTAATTTAGTTGGTAGCGCCTCATTTGCTTGTTTAGTTAAAGTTTGAGGCTTTGTTTCATTTAGAGAAAATGGATTATTAAGTAGTTCGTCCATTAAAAGATCGTCTGTTTTATTCGAGATATTTTCGCTCATTTGTTGTCTCTCCTTTTAGATATAAGGGTTTTTCGTTTTTAGATACGGATAGTTTAGCAAAATCAAGTTCCATTCTTAAGTGCTCCATGTCACTAGCAAGAACATTTTTTAAGTCATCTTCCATGACAGAGTTAATGGATTCTAGTGTTTCACGAGTATCCTGCAAAGCAATTTTCATTTCTTTGTTCTTTGATGGCTGAGAAACTAAGAATGTATACTTAGATGTTAGCTCTACTGCCGAATCTAAATGAGCGTAGAAGAAGTTTTCAGCTTGGTAAAATTTCTTTGGGTTTGCTTTAACTAAAGCAATAATTCGTTTTGCTAATCTATTTAATTCGAAAAGCTGTTTAAAAGAGCTCACTGATCGTACTTTTAAATAATGGTTATTAAGTGTACGAACTTTTGCTGTTGCTTCCTTAATCTGCTTTCGAATATGAAAATACTCTGATGAAGTTAAATCATATTTCTTCATAATAGATCTCTGTTGAATTTTTTTGATAGCAAAATTAGAAGTTAGGTAGGTAACTACTGCTAACGCTGAGCTTACAAAAAAACCTAATTCAACTGGGAAGAAGAAAATTAGCCATGATGTAATCATGACAGGAACATTAATAATATGACGAATGACGGTTTGTATTACTTGTGTCATAGTCAAGACCTCCTTATATATACACTACATTATACGAACGAGAGAAAAGAAGGTTTCATATATGTCGAAATTAATGGGAGCATATTACCGTTTAATTTCTCTTTTATTTACTTTGATGTTATTTATAACTTAACGTAAATAGCAAATTTTTTCAATTTATTCAGTTTCAAAAGTCAAAAGAGTAGACATTTTCTTTGTGAGCAGTAAAATATGTATTAATAAAAAGTATTAGAGGCGATTACAATATGTATGAGGTTATTTATATGAAAGCAGACTATGAGCCGTGGTGGGCTTTTGAGGGCTGGGAAGAGTTTATAATGGAAAAAGCGGAATTTGATCAAGAGGACCAAGCTCGCTCATTTTTAGAAAAAAAACTAACCGAATTAAGAAGGAAGTTCCCAAAAGAAGAGATGAGAAACAATAAGTACTGGGCATTTTGGTCAGTAAAGGAACAATGTTATTGTGAGTCGTGTGAAGATGACTTACAAATTTTCCATGGAATAATATTTAATATCAAGTAAACGATTTAGAATAATGTAATTATTTGTTGACTAAATTTATCCAACTGCTATAATTTATAGTAACAATAAAGTATAAACCGGTTGAGCAATTCACATATCCCATGTAGTGATCGATGATGTGATGTCGGTACTTCATGGAATATGTGAATTTTTAGTTTACATATTGTTAATTTTATTTTTGGAGGTAATAACATGAAACAAGGTACTGTAAAATGGTTTAATGCAGAAAAAGGATTTGGATTCATCGAAATTGAAGGAGAAAATGATGTATTCGTACACTTCTCTGCTATTCAAGGTGATGGCTTCAAATCACTTGAAGAAGGCCAAAGTGTAGAATTTGAAGTTGTAGAAGGAAATCGCGGGCCACAAGCTGCAAATGTAACAAAACTATAAGTAGGAAGCCCATCATTATGATGGGCTATTTTTTTTCCTAAAAATATATTAAACTCTAAAGAAAACACTATCTACATAGTGTTTAATATTCAAAGAATTTGGGTATAAGAATCGAGTGTTTAATTTTATTTAAATTATAGGGGGATGTCACTTGGAAAAGCTATTATTAGACGGAGGAATTAAAGAATATTTCGAAGGTAACAAGGGGAAAGTCGAAGATAATCTTTTATCAGAGGCAGTAAATGTTAAAGATAAGATAAATGATATTTTAAGAGTTGGTGATATTGACCTTATCAACAATGCACATCATCTTATTAAAAACATTATCGAGGGTAATGATGAGGAGTTAGATCTATTTGCTAAACAAGAAGGAATTGCGTGGGCAACTCATTCTTTAACGCTTTCTTTTAAATTAGAATGGGTGCAAGCTATCCGTCGAACCATGTGGAGGTTTATAAAGGAATTGAATGATTCCGATCAAATGATGGACCTAGAGGACTTCTTTAAAATTGAAAAGCAGCTAAATAATAGAATTGACAACTTCTTAAATGAATTTTTTATTAATTATTCAACTTATAAAGATGCTTTGATATCCTCTCAGAAAAAAGTAGTTGAAACTTTATCGGTACCAATAATACCGATCACACCTTCCATTTGTATTTTACCTTTAATTGGATCAGTAGATACATATAGAACTTCAATTCTAGAAGAAAAAGTATTAACTGAAATTAGTAAACTCAGAATCCAAACTTTAATAATAGATTTATCAGGTATAGCAGAAATGGAGACAGAAGTAATAGAACATCTGTTAAAGACAATTTATGGTACATCAATGATGGGATGCCAAACAGTAATTACTGGTTTAAGACCTGAGGTTGTTCGACAAATGATTCGATTAGGCATGCTATTTGATAAAGATACAAGAACTTATGGCACATTACAGCAGGCTTTAAATGAATACTTGAAACTAGATAAAATGTATTTACAATAATGGCCATATTTAAGTAAGATATAAATAGATTTCACCAGTTTACTACTATGATTTTTTTATAGTAAAGGGCTAATTATAAAACTAACTCTTTGAAGTGCTCATTAATATACTCGAATGAGTGCTATTTAAGTTTCTTTTTCCAAAATTTTTGGTATAGTGAGAACAAGAAAGGGGAGCTTTGTATGAATTTAGAGTTAAAAAAGGAATTACCTTCCTATGAGGAGCAACAAGACTTTTACACAAAACTACGTGCTAAAATAACGAAATATGTAGATTCCAAATCAAACAAGTTAGGTAAGTTTACTCCATACCTTCTTTTTGCTCCAGATTTTTTCCATTTACTTATAAAATCTATGCTAGATGATCGCATTGACGCAAAAAGTAAAACACTTATTGGTAGCGGTATCCTATACTTTATTACTCCAATTGATATGTTACCCGAGGGCTTAATAGGACCAGGTGGATACATGGATGATATTATTGTTGCAGCATTTATTGTCAATATGCTTTTAAATAAGTTTTCCCCTGAGATCGTAGAAGAGCATTGGGCTGGAGAACATAAGCTGTTAGATACAATGAAAAAGGTATCGGAAACAAGTGATAGCTTGCTTGGGAAATTACCAGCACGTTCATTGCTAGGACGTTTTATAAAAACATCTAAGAAGGTGTAAGACTATACGTCTAACACCCTTTTTTATACGAAAAAAGTACCATGGGATATAAAAAAAAGGGTATCGTAAATATTTACGAATACCCTTTTTACGTATTATAATTTTTGAGATTCTTTCCATTCTAAGAATTCATCGTATGTCAGCTGTTTATCTAGAATAGAGCCGTCCTTGCGGATTTCGATTACACGATTTGCAATCGTTTGGATGAACTGATGGTCATGAGAAGTGAATATCATAGCGCCTTTGAACGCAATTAATCCATTATTCAATGCTTGGATGGATTCCAAGTCTAAATGGTTAGTAGGCTCATCTAGCAATAAAACATTACTTTCGGAAAGCATCATTTTAGAAAGCATACAACGAACTTTTTCTCCACCAGAAAGGACAGAAGGTTTCTTCTTCACTTCTTCCCCAGAGAAAAGCATACGTCCTAGGAAACCACGAAGGAATGTTTCACTTTCATCATCAGGTGAATATTGGCGTAACCAATCAACTAGTGAAGTTTCTGTACCGTTAAAGTATTTTGCATTGTCTAATGGGAAGTACGCACGAGATGTAGTTACACCCCAACGAATAGAGCCTTCTTGTGGCTCTTCCTCTTCTGCAAGCATACGAAGTAAAGCAGATTTAGCAAGCTCATCACCTAACAAGATAATTTTATCGTCTTTGTTCATAGTGAAGTTCATACCTGAGAATAGTTTTTCGTTCTCTAGCGAGTAACCTAAATCTTGAACCTGTAATACGTCATTACCAATTTCACGCTTCATAGAGAAGTTCACATATGGATATTTACGAGAAGAAGGTCTAATATCATCTAGTTCAATCTTATCTAACATTTTTTTACGAGATGTTGCTTGCTTTGATTTAGATGCATTCGCACTAAAGCGAGCAATGAAGGCTTGTAGTTCTTTAATTTTTTCTTCTTTTTTACTATTTTGATCCTGAGCCATTTTAGTAGCAAGCTGGCTTGATTCATACCAGAAGTCATAGTTTCCTACATAAACTTGGATTTTGCTGAAATCTAGGTCTGCAATGTGTGTACATACTTTGTTTAAAAAGTGACGGTCATGCGAAACTACGATTACAGTATTTTCAAAGTTGATAAGGAAATCTTCTAGCCATTGAATTGCTTTGATATCTAAATGGTTGGTAGGCTCATCTAGTAAAAGTACATCTGGTTTGCCAAATAAAGCTTGAGCTAAAAGTACTTTTACTTTTTCTGACCCAGTTAATTCAGACAGTTTCTTTTGGTGCATGCTATCAGGAATACCTAGTCCTTGTAAAAGGATGGCTGCCTCTGATTCAGCTTCCCAACCGTTAAGGTCTGCAAATTCTCCTTCTAACTCAGCGGCACGCATACCATCTTCGTCAGAAAAGTCTTCCTTCATGTAAATTGCATTTTTTTCGTTCATTACTTCATATAAACGTTTATGACCCATGATCACTGTTTCAAGCACATTGTATTCTTCATACTCAAAGTGATTTTGCTTCAAAATCGCTAAGCGCTCATCTGGGTTCATAATCACATTACCTTCTTGTGGCTCAATTTCCCCCGACAAGATTTTGATAAATGTAGATTTACCAGCTCCGTTTGCACCGATTAACCCATAACAGTTACCAGGTGTAAACTTTATATTTACATCTTCGAATAATTTACGATCACCAAATCGAAGACTTACATTACTTACTGCAATCATGCTATACCTCCTAAAATTCACAATGCTCTTATTATAGCACGGTGTTCAAACAAAAGCTATCAAACGTTGATTTGTTGGGCTTATATTAACCCTATTGGTGGGATATTTTAAAGGAAATTCCTAAAAATGTTGAAACCATCCAGAGTGTATTTAATGGAGAAATCAATATGGTAGATATTGATGGTTTTAAGATAGAAGTATGGCGTGGTGGATATAGTAATACTTTTAGAAAAATCGTTTACCTGGTCATCAGTATAAGACTGCTACGTCAAGGCTGACACTAACGCTAGTAAGGGCATGTTAATGTTATGATAGGTATACGGTAAATGATAGGGAGGAAACGATTATAAAGAAAATTTTAAAGCTACATCTATTATCTTTATTAATGATCACTTTATTCGGATGTTCTTCACTTGAAATTGAGATGGTAGCATTCAATAGTCTTTCGGAATCTGAACAAGATTTAATACCAACTTCTCCCATGGATTCTGTGGTTGAAGAGATTAACGTAACAGAAGAAAATAAAAAATATCTTTTTGATGATTATGACAGAGATAAAGTAGTATATTCAGTTTCATTTAATCATACGGATTCTGATAAAAATGGGGATTTGACTGTGGTTGTAGATTTGGATAAAGAAACCGTAGTTGGAAAAGGTTTTAAATAATCATAAAAATAAAATAGTTGATGACCAATCATTGGAAAGCTAAATGAACATGCCTACGAGTGTATGAACGACAGCAGTCCATACACTCATAGTTGCAGCATCTTACCTTAAAAATCTGACGTTAAGTTTAAATTATTTCTCCCAATGTTCTTCGATAAACTCCACGCGTCCTGATTGAGCAAGATCTTCTTTATAATGATCAGGACTTTTTTTATAGAAGTCTTGGTGATAGTCCTCTGCTTTGTAAAACGTTTCAGCATCTCGAATTACCGTAACAATCGGTTTGGAAAATTTACCGCTAGCCGCTAGCTGCTCTTTAGACTTTTCTGCGAGCATGCGTTGTTCTTCATTATATACGAATATTGCTGTCGTATAGCTTTCGCCTCGATCCTGGAATTGACCACCAGCATCCGTTGGATCTATTTGTTGCCAATATATTTCTAGTAGTTTTTCATAATCGAACATAGAGGAGTCATACTGGATTTCAACCACCTCTAAATGACCTGAGTCCCCTTTTTTCACTTGTTCATATGTGGGATTTTCGATATGACCACCCATATATCCTGATGTTACCTTATGTATGCCTTCCCAAGTATCAAACGGTTTTACCATGCACCAAAAACAGCCTCCTGCGAACGTAGCTCTTTCTATCATTTTTATATCCCTCCTATTATAGTAAAATGATTTTACCATTACTTTTCAAGTTGTACAAAATTCTGAAACCAACGCACTGTAAATACGTTATTATAAGAGTATGATATAAATATGGGAAACTAAATACGTGCACCATCAAAACAGCATCTATGAAGAGCTCAAGGGGAGATTTAATATGACTGAAGAAAGAAATACAGAAAGACGATATAAACCGAAAAAAAAACTACGGAAAGGAAGAGTATTCCTTACTGTTCTGTTACTAGCTGGGTTAACAATTGGTATTTACTCATTTTTACAATATCGGGAAGGCTATAATTTAGCTAATGAAACAAAAGTAAAACAGGATATTGACTTTGAAGGGGATGCTTGGTCAAAAGGTGAACGAGAAAATATTCTAGTCCTTGGAGCAGATTCCGGAGCGGGAGGGAAAGAGAGATCCCGAACAGATACAATGATGGTCATTTCTTGGGATAAAGAAAAAAATGACGTTAAAGTCATTTCATTTATGCGAGATATTTATGCGGATATACCTAACTACAAGTCTTATAAGCTTAATACAGCCTATTATTTAGACGGAGTGCCATTATTGCAGGCAACTCTTCAGAATATGTTTGATATACCTATCCATCATTATGCATTAATAGATTTTAGAAGCTTTGAATCATTGGTAGATATTCTCGCTCCTGAAGGAATTACAATGGATGTAGAGAAGGATATGTCTGAAAAAATTGGAGTTTCACTTACAAAAGGTGAACAACAGCTCAATGGACAGGAAATACTTGGTTACGCACGATTCC
The DNA here is from genome assembly GCF_038624605.1 of Psychrobacillus sp. FSL K6-4046. Taxonomy (NCBI): domain Bacteria; kingdom Bacillati; phylum Bacillota; class Bacilli; order Caryophanales; family Bacillaceae; genus Psychrobacillus; species Psychrobacillus sp. FSL K6-4046. The sequence goes on along the minus strand of NZ_CP152020.1, from coordinate 2,031,096 downwards.
GAGCCGACGGAGAAGGTGATTTTGGAAGGGTTGCGCGCCAACAAAAAGTAATGGAAGCATTAAAGGACGAGGTAATCTCCATACAAAATGTTTCTAATGTACCCAAATTTATAGGTGCAGCTGAAGGATATATTCAAACAGACTATTCACGTAAGGATAAAGTTATTCGAATCATGGATGCTATAGTTAGTGGAAAACTAGAAATGGATAAAATGACTGTCCCTGTACCAGGAAGCTATTACGATAAGAACTATAGTCACGCAGGAGATGTTTTAGTGATTGACGAGGATCAGAATAGAAAGGCCATAGAAGATTTTTTAGGGGAATAGGACTTTTAAATTTGCGATAAAATTTATTCATTCGTAAAATTAAGTTAGGAAAGGATGTTATGTAAAATTGGAACCTGAAAAACCTTCTTTTTTCTCAACTAGATACATAAAATTTTTAGGTGGTCGTAATACTATATTTACGCTCATACTGCTTTTAATGATTGGCTTAATTATCATGATTTATGATGAAATTTCCTTCATATTTGTCCCATTAACCGTTTTTCTAGGGAATGTCATCCTACCAATCATATTAGCAGTCATCATCTATTATTTACTTAGACCAATATTGCGTATGCTAGAAAAAATTAAAGTTAAACGAGTGATTGGTATACTACTCATCTTCTTAGCTTTGGTTGGTATTATTACCTTATTAGTTTTCTTAGTGTTTCCATTTTTAAAAGCTCAATTTTTTAAATTGGCAGAAGAGCTTCCAGGTTATTTTATAGAAGTCTTAACCCGCTTAGATTCATTCTTGAGAACGAACTCTCTTATAAGCACGTACTATTTGCAAATAGAAACCGATGTTGCTAATCTTCTGTATGATTTACCGAAGGAGCTAGGTGCATTTTTCCAGGAAACCTTTACAGGAATTGCAACAGGAATTTCCTCTGTTATCGGTATATTAACTAGCTTTATACTGGCAATCGTTACTGTTCCTTTTATCTTATTCTATCTTTTAAAGGATGGGGAAAAGCTTCCTGCTTATGTACTAAAAATTTTTCCACCCCGCATGAGAGATGACATAAAGTCGGTTTTTACTAGCATCGATAAGCAGATCAGCTCGTATATTCAGGGTCAAATTCTTGTCTCTATGTGTATAGGTATTATGATCTTTATTGGTTTCACCATCATTGGGATGGATTATGCATTATTGTTGGGTGTTATAGCAATGGTTACGAGCGTTGTTCCATACTTAGGTCCAGTTATAGCGATAACTCCGGCTGCAATTATTGCCTTAGTTACCTCTCCTTTCATGCTTATCAAACTTGCAGTAGTCTGGACAATTGTTCAGTTAATTGAAGGGAAGTTTATATCGCCACAAATTATGGGCAAATCATTGCATGTGCATCCGATTACAATAATTTTTGTATTGATTACTTCTGGTGCAATGTTCGGAGTTCCTGGAGTAATTTTGGGTATACCTGGCTATGCTATTTTAAAAGTTATCGTTTCCCATTTTTACACAATGTTTAAAAAGAGGTACAATAAATTTGAACCAATTGTTGAAAAACACTATGAGTACACAAATAACAAGGTGGAATGAGAATAATGGCCAAAAAATTCAACTCCAGTATTGAAGTGAAATCCATAAAGATTGATACTGTGGTGGATCATCCTTATATTGAACATGGGATCAATCTTTCAGGTACGATTTATATTGATGGAGTTCATGACTATGAGCAAATCGAGAATATTAAGTTAGAAGTCTTTAAAGTGATTAATGGAGAAGCTCCCAAAGTTGTTTCCAAGCATTCTATAGAACTGGTAGGCACAGTAGCTTCAAAGGATATGCAAATGATTCCTTTTGAAATCATGCCAGATGAAAGATGGCTTCCAGATGGTGCAGAGGAAATGACAACGCTTATATTGAGAACGACTGTATTGTTTGAAAATGGCTCTGAATATAACGATGAAGATGAGATACATTTCGACATTGAAGAATAATTAGCAAAAAGACCAGCATTTTTAATGCTGGTTTTTTTGTGGATAAAATGATTGGATTGGTCCATTCTATGTGAAAAGGAATTGCAGCTTGTCATTTTTAGTTGCAGTATCAAAAGGAGTATGACATGAAAAAAATTATAGCTATATTGATTTTTACTTTGTTGCCCTTGAGTGCCTGCGGTGAAGACCGCACATCCAATGAACTTCCACCGCCTGAAATCATTGATAATAATAGGCAAAATTATGGGCCTGAATCAGGAAATGCAGAAGTAAATAAAGAAAACGATGCAGGAATGCCAAATACGAATGAGTTAAATGATCCTGGCTTAGAGGGATTAGAAGGTTACGAATAAATAAAAATTCACATTGTACGAAATAATGTAATATGTTAAAATAATCTTACATTAATGGACGGAGGTGAAGGAAGAATGAAAAACACTGTGAATGCACATGGATTTATATTGGAATTTTTATCCACATCATGTGCGATTACTCATGGATTTGCTACTAACGGGACCAGTCTGTCCTTTTTTAGACAATTACATGAAATTCACAGCTGATAAGCCATTCTTTCTGAACCACATTAGAAGACTGCTCGCTTATTCGAGCAGTCTTTTTGTATGCAGAAAAATGCTTCCAGCAATAATTTGGAGAGGAAGCTAAACATAATGATATGCAAAATACAGGAAATAAGTAAAATGCTTGGTGGTAATCTTATATTTGAGGATCTGTCTTTAGATATTAAATTGGGGGACAAATTAGGAATAGTTGGACGAAATGGGAGTGGGAAAACAACGCTATTTAAGCTAATAGCGGGTATTGAAAAACCTGATCATGGAATTATCACTTTTAAAAAGGGAGCGAAAATAGGTTATTTAGCCCAAATTCCTACTTTTTCAGAAAGCGTTAAAGGAAAAGACCTGTTATACGATGCTTTCGAGGATACTCTGCTACTACAGAAAAAGATGAGTATACTTGAAAAAGAACTAGCAGTGGTAAATGCCGAGGCAATGGAAAAACTCCTAAAGCAGTATGGAGACATACAAGAAAAATTCACGTTACAGGGCGGATATACGATTGATTCCGAAATTGATAAAGTAGTTGAAGGGCTACAGCTAGGTGGTTTTGTAGAACAGCCATTTTCAAGTTTAAGTGGTGGAGAGCAAACGAAAATAATGCTTGGACAGCTACTATTAACCAAGCCAGACCTTTTACTGTTGGATGAGCCGACTAATCATTTGGATTTGTTTGCAATAGAGTGGTTAGAGGAGTATTTAGTTAGTTATACAGGTACAGTTGTTATTATTTCACATGACCGATATTTTTTAGATAAGGTAGTTACAAAAGTTGCAGATCTTGAGGATGGTATGCTTACGAAATATCATGGTAATTATTCTTCTTTTTTAATCGAAAAGGAAGAAAAACTTACTCGTGAATTTCAACAGTATGAGGAGCAACAAAAAAAGATAAAGAAAATGAGAGAAGCAATAAAGAGGTTAAGGATTTGGGCTAACCAAGCAGTTCCTCCAAATGCGAGTTTACACCGTCAGGCGAGGAATATGGAACGGGCATTAGAGCGGATGGAAAAGGTTCGTAAACCTCTAATAGATCCTAAGAAAATGAGTCTATCTTTTGACGCGGCACCCCGAAGCGGAAAAGAAGTTGTCATAATGGAAGAGGCTTTCAAAAGCTTTGGTGAAAAAATGTTATTAAACAGTGCAGAGCTTCATGTATATTGGAAGGACCGTCTTGCAATCGTTGGTAGGAATGGAACGGGTAAAACTACCATTTTGAATATTCTTAGAGGAGTAGAGTTAATAGATTCGGGTGAAGCTCGATTTGGTAGTAATGTGCGCCATGGATATCTTTCTCAACATTTCGAAATAACAGATCCAAAAGCTCGCTTAATAGATATTTTTAGAGCAGAAGTAAATGTGGCAGAAGGAGAGGCTCGACACATTTTAGCGAAGTTTATGTTCTATGGGGCGGATGTTTTTAAAAGAATTGCTGATTTAAGCGGAGGAGAAAGAATGCGACTCCGTCTTGCTCAGCTAATGCATCAAGACATAAATTGTCTCATATTAGATGAGCCAACGAATCATCTTGATATTGATTCACGAGAAGTATTAGAGGAAGCGCTAGATGATTTTACAGGGACTATTATTGCTGTATCTCACGATAGATATTTTCTAAATAAACTATTTCCAAGGACTGCTTGGCTAGAGCATGGCGAGCTTACCACATTTGAAGGCCCTTACGAATGGGCAAGGGAAAAATGGAATGAGTTTTGCTCGAAAGAAAATACTAGGAAAGAAATAATCAATCAGCCATTAAAAGAAGCAACACCTGCCAAACAACAAAAGGAAATTCCTTTGGAAAAGCGAATAAGTGAGCTCGAAAATGTTATAGGTGAGCTAACTAAACAAATTAGCATAGAGAATGATTGGGAAAATTATGAGGCATTAAGCTTGGAAAAACTTCGGGTAGAGGAGCAATTGGAGCAATTATTGGAGAAATGGCTAGATTTAGCAGAATGACCCGAATACTTTTCAAAATGGGTTGATATAAGTAATAGAGCGTGCTAATATAACTTATTAACGAATAATTTAAATAATTTAATATTCTTATCAAGAGAAGTGGAGGGATTAGGCCCTGTGATACTTCGGCAACCTCTGTTGTACAGAAAGGTGCTAATTCCTAACAAGACGATCTTGGAAGATAAGAGCTAGTTAGCAAATTCCTGCCTCTCTTTTCTTACATGGAAAGAGAGGTATTTATTTTAATAATTGCCTTGCTCCTGTTCGATTTCCTACTTAGTTTGAGGCGAAATCACAGGTGCTCTTGCACATTTCATTGGGAGGGGAAAGTCATTGCCTATCAATATTCCGAAACAATTACCTGCAGCTAAGCTGTTAAAAGAAGAGAAAATTTTTCTCATGGATCAAGAGCGTGCTTACAAGCAGGACATCCGTCCACTTAACATTATTATTTTTAATCTAATGCCTGAGAAGGAAAAAACGGAGCTTCAGCTATTAAGGCTTCTGGGGAATACCCCAATACAAGTGAATATAACCTTTATGAATACAGCGACGCATGAATCCAAGAATGCCAGCAAAACCCATTTGGATACTTTCTACACGACATTTGATCAAATAAGAGAAAAAAAGTTTGATGGGATGATTATCACTGGTGCTCCAGTAGAACAGTTGCCATTTGAGGAGGTCGATTACTGGAATGAAATGAAGGAAATAATGGAATGGTCTAAATCAAATGTTACCTCCACCTTACATATTTGTTGGGGCGCGCAGGCTGCACTGTATTATCATTTTGGTATAGATAAATTCACACTTTCTCGTAAATGCTCGGGAGTGTATCGGCATATATTAACTGACCAAGTGGAGAATTTAATAAGAGGATTTAATGAAGAGTTTAATGCTCCCGTATCTCGTTACACTTCTGTATCTGAAGAAGAAATAGAAAAGCATGAGCGACTAACTATTTTATCCACTTCGGAGGAAGCAGGTGTGTTTCTTGTAAAATCGAACGACAATAAAATGGTGATGGTCACTGGTCATTTAGAGTATGATGCGCACACATTAGCAGAGGAATATCATAGAGACATAACTAAAGGAATAGATATTGAGATGCCCAAATACTATTTCCCAAATAATAATCCCTCTAATAAGCCATTAAATACATGGAGGGCACATACACATTTATTATTTTCTAATTGGTTGAATTACTATGTTTATCAGGCTACTCCTTATAACTGGGAGTAAATAGAAAAATTATATATGAGTCAATTTCATAAAAAGCATTTTAAAGATTAAAAGTGAACATTATATATATTGATTGCAGCGGAGGGCGGCGACGTAAGCAGGGATGAGTGAGACAGATAAAAACGTTACAACCACGTGCGAAAGCGATGGGTGATGGCTTATCACTCACGCCACGGAAAGCGTCCGCGATATGAGCGAAAGTCAATTCTACTTTATTATTAAAAATCATATAAATTTTATTGTTCTCTTTTAATTGTTCGTGTTTTTCTATAAAAACAGGAATTTTGAAATTGACACATATAAACTCCTGTTTTAATATTCAGGAGTTTTTTATTGATTTTAGTTTTATTTATTCAAATATTAGGGAAGACAAAATTGAAGAGACATTGTATTTTGTGGATACACATATCTATAAAAGTATGATTTTCAATTATTGGAAGTGGGGTTATGTCTATGAGTTTGACACCAAAACAAAGAATCGAGTTACATGGTTTTAATAATCTGACGAAAACACTAAGTTTTAATATGTATGATATTTGTTATACAAGGACGAAGGAAGAAAGGGAAAAATATATTGAATACATTGATGAGCAATATAACGCTGAGCGTCTAACCAATATATTAACAAAAGTGTCCGAAATTATAGAAGCGAATATTTTAAACATAGCGCAACAGGACTACGAGCCCCAGGGTGCAAGTGTGACCATTTTAGTGTCAGAAGGACCCGTGGATCAAACACCGATAGAATCATTTAAGCAATCCCCTGGGCCTATACCAGAGGTCGTTCTTGGTCATCTAGACAAAAGTCATATTACCGTTCATACGTATCCTGAATATCATCCAGATGAAGGGATTAGTACGTTTCGAGCAGACATAGACATTTCGACTTGCGGAGAAATATCGCCCTTAAAAGCTCTAAACTATCTAATACATTCCTTCGAAACCGATGTAATGGTCATGGATTACCGAGTGAGGGGATTCACGAGAGACGTGAAGGGTCATAAATTATTCATTGACCACGATATTAATTCCATTCAAAATTATATTCCGAATGCCTTGCAGGAATATTACCATATGATTGATGTGAATGTTTATCAGGAAAATATTTTTCATACCAAATGTAAGCTGAAACAATTTGATTTGAATAACTACCTCTTTGGTTACAAGGAAGACGAGCTATCCAATGAAGAGAAAATCTCTATCACCAAAAAGCTTAAAACAGAAATGGATGAAATTTTTTACGCCAAAAACATGACACGAACCGAATAATATTAAGCTCTAAGTATCATGTTAAATCGTTCAAAATGAAGATAAAATCATCTAGAATAGCAGAGCAATTCGCATAGAATTTGCTCTGTTTTTTATTTTTCGTCTTCTTACCTTTATTCCTTTATATGGGAAAATAATAGAAAATTATGTTAACTCTGCGAGGTGTTAATGAAATTAATTTTAACCTATTGGGAGAGGATGATAATTAAAAATGACCAAAATCATGGTATTAGGGACATTTCATATGGGAAATACTTCTGATTTATACAGTGTAGACACGGATAACTTACGATCTACTAAAAGGCAAGAGGAGATAAGAAAAGTTGTAGATGCTATAAAAGAATTCCATCCTAACAAAATTGCATTAGAAGTTGAAAAAGAAAAAAATCACTTATTAAACGAAGAGTATCATCAATATTTAAATAATGAACTAGAGCTAGCAATAGATGAAATACATCAGTTTGGTTTTCGAGCGGCAGCGGAGTTAAAACACGAAGAGGTATATGCGATAGATTGGATAGAGAACGTTGGAAATCGATCAATCGGAGAAGTTCTGAATTGGGTAGAAAAAGAACAAACAGAGGTTTTTCAATTAATAGATACTTATCGTTCTAAGCTCATACTCCCACTAGGTGAAAAAAGGATAGATGAGCTAATTAGAAGCCTAAACGAAGAGAAATACATAAAAAAGCAACATGAAATGTATATGCATATTGCTCGTATAGGTCGGGGGAGCGACTATGTGGGGATTGATTGGATGAGATGGTGGTACCAACGGAATCTTATTTTGTTTGCAAACCTCGCTGAAATCTCCTCTTCGAATGATCGGGTACTTTTGATAATAGGAGCAGCTCATGTCCATTTGGTAGCTCAATTTTTAAAAGAAAGTGGACTATTTGAAATTGTTTCGGTTAGTGAGTTTCTTTAGATTTGTATTAATGTTTTATCGTTTACCCCCCATGGAAAAATTCCGGTAAGATTGTAAGCCAATTCTACTTCAGTATTAAAAAGCTATTGTTCTTGGTTTTCTACAAAAACGGTAATTATAAACATGAATTAAATATGATTGGTAAGGAGAAAATCTGTTGGTTAACTTAATAGAAAGTGTAAACGAGGTAACGATCCTATTGCTGTGGCTATGTGGATATGCATATATTCGTCTGCTTAAAAAGACGAAGAGGGACAGAAAACTTAACAGGTTTGAAGTAATGATGTATATCATTACATACCTTGTAACTTTTTTATACGCAGCCTCTTACCTCCTTTTAACCCTTGGGACGTAACAAGAAAAGCGCAATCGCCTATGTCTGCCCCGACAGGCAAATGGAGAAAAGCGAGGAGGAAGTTCCTCAGCCACCGGAGCTTTTAACCATTTGACCCCGAGGGGCAAGGCGCTGGAGCTAGCCAATCAAGAAAAGCACAATCGCCTGTCTCTGCCCCGACAGGCAAATGGAGAAAAGCGAGGAGGCAGCTCTTCAGCAACCGGAGCTTTTAACCATTTGACCCCGAGGGGCAAGGCGATGGAGCTAGCCATCAATTTATCCACAGGTTTCGAAGTTTATAAATTCTTAAACAAAATTAAAACGAAGCGAATGGACTGCTTTCCATTCGCTTCGTTTTAATTTTCGTCTTTTTTAGCTGCATCAATAGCAGCACTTGCTAATTTTGACTTTATCATATCTTCCATCGGAGGGTTGTATAATCCTGCTCTTACATTTAGGTAGTAGCGATGCATCGGATTAGATTGAGATAGGGCTCTAGAGCCAACTATTTTCATAGCCAAATCGACTATTTTAATAGCTCCATTCGTAACGGCTATTTTAGTAATATCCAGTGACTCTTGAAGGGTCGTCTTATCTTCTGCTTGCTCATATCGTTCCACCGTACCATAGAGCATATGTCTTGCAATGGATAACTCTAGTTCCATTTCGCCTATGATATGCTTAATATTTGGAGTCTCCGCGATTGGCTTTCCTAAAGAGGTGGGGATATAAGAAGCTGCAAAGTCAACTGCGTATTTCCTTGCTGCAGCAGCGATCCCTAAGTAGCAGGCTGGAATATGAAGCATCCATCCCTTTGCTTCTGTCTTGGTAGCAGGTAAGGCTTTCAGGATATGATTTCCGGAAACTCTAACATTTTCTAAAATGAGGGTATGACTTGCAGTTCCTCTCATGGAAAGCATATCCCATGTTTCAAGAATAGAAACACCAGGACTATCCTTAGGTACTACTATCATTTCAATAATGCCGATTTCGTTTGTGCATGTAACTATAATATAATCGAGTACAGGGGAAGCAGATGTAAAAGTTTTCTCCCCATTAATCACTAAATCCTTGCCATCCCGTATAACCGTTGTACGGGGAAGAGCACCTCGTGTAGGGCTGCCGGCATTATTTTCAGTGGCTGCACTATTAATGATCGCACCATTTGCTATTTCCTTTAGAAGCCAGTCAGCAGCATCCTGCTCCCAATGGTTGTTTTCTGCATATTCCAAAACAATCCCATTATGCCATCCAATGGATAGTCCTGTAGCACCACTTCCCTCAGAAATAGCTTCCTGTGCTAGTATGTATTCATACAATCCTAAGCCTTGCCCTCCGTACTCCTTTGGTAAAGTTAAAGTAGGATAATCTATATTCTTTAAATCTTGGAAATCGGCAAAAGGGAAGGAGCCGAGTTGATCGAGCTCCGGCTCTCTATGTCTAAAAACTGGTTTTAAATCGTTTATCTTAGCAATTAGCTCAAATTGTTCTTCTGTTTTAATAAATTGGTCCATAGCTTGACATCCTCTCTCTATATATTGCTATGCAAGTCTAGGCGCTTAAATTGATAAAAAGATAAATCAGTGGAAGATACTAGAGATTTTGTTTATTTCATCTTTAGAAAGCTCAATTTCTAGAGTCTTAATATTCTCTAGTACTTGCTCTGGCCTTTTAGCACCAGGAATTACAACGTCAATTGATTCCTGTTTTAAATACCAAGCTAACACGAGATTAGAAACCGCTACATGCTTATTGTTGGCAATTGCCTTCAATTCATCCACTTTATTTAAATTCTGAATGAATGCATCTCCCTGGAACAATGGGTTCTTTGCTCGTCCATCTTCAAATGTACTATTAGGAGAAAATTTTCCTGTCAATAAGCCAGAAGCTAATGGGAAATAAGGTATAAAGGAGATATTATTTTCTAGAGAGTAAGGGATTAAGTCATCTTCTGCATCTCGTTTAAAAAGATTATAGCCAGATTGGATGACTTCAATATAACCATCTTTGTTTCCTTCTCTTAACTGATCCATTGAAAAGTTGGATACCCCTATAGAACGGATTTTTCCTTCCTCTTTTAATCTATGAAGTTCTCCAACAGCCTCATATTTCGGTGTTTGTTCATCTGGAAAGTGTATATAAAATAAATCAATATAGTCTGTTTGTAGGCGTCTTAAGCTGTTTTCGACCGTCTCTCTTAGAAATTTTGGTGAATTGTCTACTTCCATTTTGTCATTCATGTACTTTTGTCCACCTTTTGTAGCAAGAACAACATTAGATCTTTGTCCTGTCTCTTTAAGTACCTCACCAATTAGAATTTCTGATTTTTCCGGCCCGTACATATAAGCGGTGTCTATAAAGTTAATGTCATTTTGAAGGGCTGCACGAACAATTTCTTTACCAGTTTCGTCCTTTAAATTAGGGAATATATTGTGTCCTCCAACAGCATTAGTGCCTAGACCTATGGGATTTACAAATAACCCAGTACTACCAATCTCCACTTTATTAGACATAAAAAACCAACTCCTTTTCTATGGATAATTACTCATTCATCATATCAATAAATAAAATAGTGACCTAATGAAAGAACTTCCAATGTTATTATACTTTTAAATATATTTCCTATGCAGAGGAAAAGTAAACTATTATGTCGAAATATGAATTAATGGGAAACCAGAAAAGAAATAAAAATAGTTAAGAGGTTAGATTCATACATAGAAGTTTTTTAAATAAATAAAAAGTCATTAATCCTCGCCAATTGTAGGTAACAAGTCTTTAAAATAAAATTCACAAGGAGGAGGGAATGAATGAAATCCACTATAAGCTATTCAAATAAGCGTTCAAGAGTCTGGATATGGCTAGTGATTATCCCTATTGTGATTACTTTTCTTTCAATGAAATTTCTTCCACCTGCACTTCTCTTTTTACCGAACTTATTACTAGCATTGTTTTTCCTCCTCTATTTTATGAAGCTCGTCAGGAAGATTAGGAGTGAGAAAGCTAAATAACGTTCTTTAAGTTATTTCAGCCAATGGAATAGCAGCTTATATGTAACATGATCTATTTAATGTTTATATTGATTGCACCAACTAAAGGTGATGAGTGAGACAGATAAATCATCCAACACGTTCGTAGTCTGGGTTGATGGTTTTCGCCAATCCCGCGTAAAAGGACCGACTGAGAGCGAAAATCATTATTTATAACTTGAGGAGGAAGGGGTCTCTAATGACTAACATCTATTTTGTAAGACACGCGCATTCAACCTATTCAACAGACGAGGTAGGTCGACCATTATCTCTTAGAGGTTTAAATGATGCAAATCTTGTTGCGAATTTGTTAATGCACCATGATATTGACCATGTTATATCTAGTCCTTATAAAAGGGCTATACAAACTGTAGAAAAAGTGGCACAGCAATTTAATTTGACGATCGAGCTAGTAGAAGGCTTTAGAGAAAGAACATTATCAGAACATCCGGTTTCGAATTTTGATGAAGCAATAGCAAAGGTTGGGGAAGAACCAGCTTTTTCATGGGAGGGAGGGGAATCAAATCTAGTTGCACAGGAGAGAGGTGTAACGTCCTTATTGCAGGTATTAGATGAATGGCAGGACAAAAACGTGGTGATTGGAACTCATGGTAATATAATGGTTTTAATCATGAATTATTTTGATGTCAAATATAATTTAGCTTTCTGGGATCAGCTCCAGATGCCTGATATTTATCAGTTGTCATTTGAAGGTAGAAAATTGAGGGATGTTAAAAGAATATCAGAAGAAGAGGTACTACATGGATATTAAGGGCATTAACCATTTATTATTTTCTGTTTCTAATCTTCAAAGGTCCATACAGTTTTATAAAGAGGTGTTAAATGCAAAACTATTAGTAGTTGGAAATAGTACCGCTTATTTTGACGTAAATGGAATATGGTTAGCTTTAAATGAAGAGCCACATATACCTAGAAATGATATAAAATATTCCTATACGCATATCGCATTTACCGTAGAAGAAAAGGACTTCCAGGATATTTGTAAAAGACTAGAAATATTAAACGTGACAATCCTTCCTTCGCGAAAGAGAGAGGAAAGAGATAAGCAGTCCATTTATTTTACAGATCCAGATGGGCATAAATTCGAGTTTCATACTGGTACATTAGAGGATCGTTTGAAGTATTATAAAGAGGACAAGCAACATATGCGGTTTTATGAAGAAGCTTAAAATCCTTTAACACCCATACTTGCAAGGAAGGGTGTTAAAGGTCAATGAGTAAAAGTTGTGGAAAGTTAAAAATATAATCTCATCTCCTATTCATCTCAAAGAATCCCGGCACCTCTTGCGTAACCTTGTTATTGATAATTTTTATTATCTTTTCTATTAAGTCCTGCTCTAGGTCTTCTCTGTATTCAAAGCTTGTTTGATATAGAACACTTTCCATTTTAGGCTCTAGCTGTTTAAGAAGCTTCAAAATTTCAGCTTCGTCCATTTTATTTCCCCCCTTTTTTCTTTTCTAGGTTATGAACGACAGTATTGGATAGATTGTGTAATGAATTTTCTAGTGCCTCCAGCTTATTTTCAAAACGGTGAAGTAAATAAATGGAGACTACAATTGGAAAGCCGAAGTTGCCAAGTAACTGAACAATATTGCTAGCTTCAATCATACGTAAGCTCCTTTCGAATGTTTTCGATTATATTTCGTCTTGATTTTGAAACCGCTTGTTGTGAAATGCCAAAATAATGTGCAATTTCCCGGTCGGTCATTTGTTTTACAAAGACGAGTGATAATATTTTCTTCTGTCGTTCTGAAAGCTTTCTTATACTAAAAAATAATTTATCAGACGAGATGTGGTCTGATATGTCATCTGAGAATCCAATAAAGTCTGTAAAAAATCTTTCATGATAAATGACTGATATTTTTTCATCACCGTCAAGTGATAAAATATTCCTCCTTCTGTGAAGACGCTCCTTTTGATCAAATCGTTTACTTTCAAAATGTAATACCTTAAGCACATAGGTTAAGATACGGATATTTTGGTAAAATCTTTTAAACTCTCTATCTAATTTGTTTTTAATCTCTTGGCTATTGGTGTATTGATATTCTTCAAGCATCTTTTGATTGTCAGGGTAGCTGAGAAACTCTTCTATAATCTTTTTATTACCAGTAACCATTTTTAACATTCCCCCCTTGAAAATAGAATGTAATACTTGGCTGGCGCTAAGGAAAAAGGGACTTTAGCAACGAGTGACTTGTTGTTCTCATATAAAGGGATTTTTTTATTATTTTTTACAACTCCCTTGAAATGTTTTTGAAATAAAAGTAAAATATATAATTGTATATCCTAAATATTACTAATATTTGGATAAGAAATATACTAATATTTGTTGTGAAATAAAAAGAAAAAAGTATTATTATTTAATGCACTATAATAAGAATTTCTTTTTTTAAGTGAATTATTGTACAAAATATTGATTTTCGCTATGTTTTTCGTATTTTTTTATAGGGATGTAGAAAATAGTCGAAAAAATAAAAAAAGGAATTCAGCGATGGAAAGAGAATTATAACCTATACTACATTGCAAGGAGGTGACTTCCGATGGGTGGTAGTATTGGTCTCATAATTAAGCAGGAAAGGTTAAATCGGAATATTAAACAAACGGTTTTGGCAAAAGGGATTTGTTCTACTTCCTATTTAAGCAAGATAGAAAGTAACTCAACGATACCTAGCGAAGATGTAGCACAGCCATTGTTAAAACGATTGAACTTGATGCTAGAAGAAATGCCACTGGAAGAAGAAAACAAAGTTATTGAAGACTTATATGCATTATATAAAAGTGCGATTTTAAGTAGAGATCAAGAAATGGTCAGGGAATCCCTGCAACAATATACATCGCGGAAGATTAATTTTACCAATTTAAAAAATTTTTACAGTTACAATTTATACATGTTTCGATTGATGTTGATTATTAATGAGGAAGTCCTTCAAATCTATCCAATTTATCAAGTCCTAATAAAAATGGAAGCAGATTTTGATGACAAACAAAGGTTTCTTCTAAATTTAAACCTTGGAATATATAACTATTTAATCGCAGAATATTGTACTGCACTAGAAAAGCTTGAAGATGCTCTAAAACTCGTAAACTATAGCTCCTTTGAAGAATGGGAACTCGCAGATTTTCATAATGTTATAAGCTTGAGCTACTTTAAATGTAATGAGTACTTTAATGCCATTAATCATTCTAGTAAATCACTTAAGTATTATATGGATAACCTACTCTTTGAACGAGCGATTGATAGCTATATAGTTACAGGTATGGCCTATAAAAATATGAAAAATTATCAAGAAGCAGAGAAAAACTATAACTTAGCAAAAAAGCTGGCTATGGATTATAAGCTAACTCAATATAAAGGAATGCTCTATCAAAATTTAGGATCTCTCCAGGCTATCCAAGAAAATCATGAAAAGGCAATTGAGTACTATACACTTAGTCTATCGTATAAGGAAGGTCCTCAGCAGGTGGAAGGTTATATGATAACCACACTTTCCATTGTCAAAGAATATTCCAAGCAAAACGACCATCAAAGGGTCCTCAGCTGGTGTGAAGCGGGTTTCAGTAAAATGGACGAGGCTAGCATTCAGCAAAGAAGCAATATTAAATCTTACATACACCATCTTCACATATACCAGGCTCTTCATAACAATTCGGATGAATTTGAAGCTATTGTTAAAAAAGGTATTAATTATTTTGAAAAAGTCCATGACGATCGACATGTTCAAAAGTACTCTATTCTTTTAGCGGACTACTACTATAGGAATAGAAGATTTAAAGCAGCGAACCTTTATTATCAAAAGGCGAATGAAATATTGTTTAGAAAAAAATCTATTACAAAATGGGAGGATTTATAAAATGAAAAAATTACTCATTCTAAGCTTAGTAACTTTAACGGTCTTATTTAGTTTTGGAACTTCTACATTTGCTGAAGAAGAAGCACCTCGACCAACATCGTCTGGAAATACAAACTAGTAAAAGTCTAGTCATGGACTTTGGATAAATATTTAACTTATATCACCCACCTGTGCAATTACAGGTGGGTGTCTATGTTATTTGTAAGGAAACTTGAAGAACTTCAGGTAGAAAGTTGAGAAAGATGAAAAAAATTTGTTTTTTTGAAACCATAACGTGATGGTTTTCGTTATAATATATTAGATAAGATTTTTTAAGAGTCATATAACAAGAGAGTATTAAAAATAACGGAGGTGAATCCCTCGAAATGAGGGAACATATTGGACTCGAGTATATTAAATATCATTTTATTAATCATCTTTTTAGGTTTGACAGCATTTTTCGTAGCAGCTGAATTTGCAGTAGTCAAAATCCGCAAATCCAGAATTGATCAGTTAATCGAAGAAGGTAATAAGAAAGCTGAGATTGCAAAGAAAGTTGTAAGTGACCTTGATTATTACTTATCAGCGTGTCAGTTAGGTATTACAATCACAGCTATTGGGTTAGGTGCTTTTACAAAGCCTTACGTTAAGCATTTAATGTATCCTATTTTTGAATGGCTCAATACCCCTGAAACTGTAATGAATATTTTATCTTATGGTATTTCACTTGCGATTGTAAGTTACCTACATGTCGTTATTGGGGAAATGGCTCCAAAAACATTAGCGATTCAATTTTCGGAGAAAGTCACATTAATGTTGGCACCAAGTCTATATTATTTCGGTAAAGTAATGTATCCGTTTATTAGAGCATTAAATGGTACTTCACGATTTCTGTTACGTGCTGTAGGGGTAAAAGCAGCTAGCGAAGATCAAGCCTATTCGGAAGAAGAGCTTAAAATAATCATGTCTCAAAGTTTCCAAGGTGGGGAAATTGATAAGCAGGAATTGGAATATATGGAGAATGTATTCGCCTTCGATGAGCGTGTTGTCAAAGACATTATGGTTCCTCGCCCAGAGTTCGTTGCTATTGATAGGGATATGAATACTACAGAAATAGTATCGATTTTAGATGAGCATAATTACACTCGTTATCCAGTCGTTGAGGAAAACGATAAAGATAAAATTATTGGCTTTGTAAATGCAAATAAGTTACTTAGTCGCATAGTAACGAATCGTCCTGCTGATTTGAGTGATTTTGTTCGCACGATTCCATTTGTGTTTGAGCAAACACCGATTCAAAATGCATTATTAAAAATGCAGGAGGAGCGTGTACATATTGCGGTAGCTGTCGATGAATATGGTGGTACCGCTGGTATTTTAACGTTGGAAGATATACTAGAAGAGCTCGTAGGAGAAATTCGTGATGAATTTGATGCGGATGAAGTGGATGAAATTCGTAAGACGGGCGAAAACGAGTATACAATTAACAACCGAACATTATTAGAAGAATTAGAGGATCGCTTTGGTATAGATTTCGAGGATAGTGAAGATATCGATACAATTGGTGGTTGGGCACTAAATGAAGGTTTTAAAAACACATCGGAAGTTAACGAAGGAATGGAAATACAGCACGGTGATCATCTATGGATTATTGGTGAAGTAGAAAACTATCATATTAAAGAAGTGATCTTCAAACAAAATTATTTTAAACAATAATTACGATTAATTATTAATGGAGGTGAATCCCTTTCCATAAGGGAGTTAATTGGACGGTATAATTATTTTAAACTTAGCCTTAATCACATTATTTATTTTATTGACAGCGTTTTTCGTAGGGGCAGAATTCGCGATTTTAAAAGTGCGTATGTCACGAATTGATCAGCTTATCTCGGAGGGAAATAAAAAAGCAGTCGTCGCCAAGAAAGTTACACAAGATTTAGATTACTATTTATCAGCCTGTCAGCTAGGAATAACAGTGACAGCTCTGATTTTGGGAGCACTTGGAGAACCAACCGTTGAAAAAATGTTAGCACCAGTATTTGAATATTTAAATTTAGGTGAAGCTCTTTCAACCGCACTTTCCTATGCCATAGCGTTATCGGTTGTCACATTTTTACACGTAGTCCTTGGTGAATTAATGCCTAAAACATTAGCAATTCAATATGCTGATAAAATGACACTTCTTTTAGCACCACCTCTTTATTGGTTCGGGAAAGTTTCTAAGCCGTTTATCTCAGCTTTAAATGGTTCTGCTCGTTCGTTATTAAAAATATTTGGTGTAAAGCCTGCAGGACATGACGAAGTGTATTCTGAAGAAGAGTTGAAAATGATTGTTACACAAAGCTTTGCAGGTGGAGAAATCAACCAAACCGAACTTGCTTATCTGGAAAATATATTTGCATTTGATACTCGTCAGCTAAAGGACATTATGATTCCCCGCTCAGAGGTGATTATGTTAGAAAAACAGCAAACGCTTGAGCAAATGGTGGCGGTCATTGAAGAGTTCGAATATACACGCTATCCAGTCATTGACGTTTTAAAAAAGAAGAATGACGTAATTGGATTTATTAACACAAAGGAAATGTTAACGGATATCGCTGCTGGACGTTCTAATGACGTGACATTCTTCATCCATGACATCCCAAGATTTAAAAATTCAACAGTTATTAAAGAGGTATTCTTAAAAATGCAACAAACACGTAAGCACATGGCCATTGTAACCGATGGTAAAGGAGTTATCGTGGGTCTAGTAACAATGGAGGATATATTATCAGAAATTGTTGGTGAGATCCAAGATGAAGATGATGGAGATTTCGTATATGCAACATAACTTTAACCACATTTAAACAATACATTGGAAGAGTAACCCGAATAGTGGACATGTAACAAGTGGGCCTATTCGGGTTTTAATTATTTATACTTGAATCGTTTTTGGGCTTAACGGAGAAAAGATTATTTGAATTTTAGAGAATAGATTAAATACAACCATCACGTTTTAGTTTTGATTATTTTGAGATCAAAATTATTTGCGGAGGGGGATAGCGATGAAAGAATTATATTTGGAGACTGATCGCTTGATCCTCAGAACATTTAATGAGGAAGATTATGAGAGCTGGTCAAATGGATTTAATAATCGATTACCTTCTCAATATAAATATGACGAAGGATACAAAATAATGGAGAAGGCGTCTAATGAATGGTTCTCTGATTGGATCAAAGGTTTTAATAAGGCTCAAGAGAACGATGAAATGTATATAATGGGTATTTTTAGAAAAGAGGATGGAGTTAATATTGGAAAGGTAGAACTAATCACAATTCTTAGGATGGATTATCAATGGGCTATGATGGGATATTCTATTCATAACCAATATTGGAAAAAGGGGTATGGAGTCGAAAGTGTGAGAGAAGCTAAAAAATATTTTTTTGACTCGTTAAAGTTCCAACGAATTGAACTTCATATTAATGTTGATAATAGACCGTCCGAAACTCTTGCTAAAAGAGCCGGCTTTAAATACGAGTGCACACGAGAGAAGTTTTCTATGGAAGAGGAAGAATGGGTAGACTTTCTAATTTATTATGCGCTTAGAGAATAAGCTTGTTCCTTGGATAAGTAACATTTGAAACGAACTAAAAGATCGAATATTTATATTTTTCGCTAAGTAACAAATAATTCTATTGACATTCGTTTTACATACATGATAAATTTATCCACAATAAAACCATACAAATTCGTTGATGAGAAAAAGTAAAAGATAAATCTATTCCAAAGAGAGCCGATGCTATGCTGAAAGTCGGTGTTTAGGTTATTTTTGAAAATCCTCTCTGAGAAGTCGCACTGAACTAAGTAAGTGTGATCGGGTGTCTACCGTTAAAAGGAACGCGTATGCTTGTACGTGGCTAAGTGCTATTGAGGTGAAGATTTCAATGGAATTAGGGTGGTATCACGGTTAAACCCGTCCCTTTACTGGGGCGGGTTTTTTGTATGTTTTATTAATTTGAACGTGGAGTGATATCAGATGGTTAACAAGGACGTAAAGAAGACGGTTTTACAACGCGAGCAGCAGATAAGAAAAATGTGGGAGGAGCATAATGTATTTCAAGCATCTATTGAGCAACGAGATGGAAATCCTACATTTGTGTTTTACGAAGGTCCTCCTACAGCGAACGGTTTGCCACATGTAGGGCATGCCCTCGGCAGAACGATAAAGGATCTGGTCGCTAGATATAAAACAATGAAGGGTTATCAGGTCATTCGAAAAGCGGGCTGGGATACCCATGGGCTACCAGTTGAACTTGGCGTAGAAAAACAGCTTGGTATTTCTGGTAAGAAGGATATAGAAGACTATGGGGTCGAAGCATTTATCAAGAAATGTAAGGAAAGTGTATTTGTTTATGAAAAGGAATGGCGTGACTTCACAGAAAAGCTGGGATACTGGGTCGATATGGATAGCCCCTATATGACGATGAGTAATAGCTACATTGAAAGTGTATGGAATATCCTTGGTACTATACATGATCAAGGTCTGCTGCAAAAAGGTCATCGGGTTTCCCCATATTGTCCTAGTTGTCAAACGACCTTAAGTTCACATGAGGTATCTCAAGGGTATAAAACGGTTAAAGACTTATCAGCAATAGTTAAGTTTAAACTTACACATAAAGAGAATGAGTATTTTCTTGGATGGACTACTACTCCTTGGACACTGCCGGCAAATGTAGCCCTAGCGGTTAATCCTTCGCTTGAATATGTTCGAGCGAAGAAAGGGGAGGAGGTATATATCCTCGCAAGAGATTTAGTTAAAAAAGTCTTGAAAGATGGATATGAGATTCTTTCCACCTTAAAGGGGGCAGAATTAGAGGGTCTTTCCTATACCCCACTTTTTGATCTTGTACATGTAAAAAAGGGATATAAAGTAGTTACCGCAAATTATGTTTCAAGTGATAGCGGAACTGGTATTGTCCATATCGCACCAGCGTATGGGGAAGAGGATTACAAAGTGATGAAGGAAAATAGCTTATCTTTTATTCATGTAGTAGATGAAAGAGGGAGGTTTACAATAGCCGTCGAGGGGTTGGAAGGACGTTTTGTTAAAGAGTGTGATTTAGAGATTATACGATTACTCTCCCATAAAGGGCTACTGTTTTACAAGGAAAAATACGAGCATAGCTATCCCTATTGCTGGCGCTGTGATTCCCCATTGCTCTATTACGCAATGGAAAGCTGGTTTATACAAACTACAGCCTTAAAAGAACAATTTTTAGCTAATAATGAATCCGTATCTTGGCATCCAGAGCACCTCAAACATGGTAGGTTCGGCAACTTTTTAGAGCAAATGGTCGATTGGAATATCAGTCGTAATCGTTATTGGGGCACCCCACTTAATGTGTGGGAATGCAGCAATTGTAAGCTTGAGCTCGCCCCTAAGAGTATAGAAGAATTAAGCAAGTATTCGCTACATCCTCTAGGAAGTATTGAGCTCCACAAGCCATACGTAGATGATGTTCGTCTCTGTTGCCCTTCGTGTGCTGGAACTATGAGGAGAACTCCTGAGGTGATTGATGTATGGTTTGACAGCGGTTCTATGCCATTTGCCCAATATCATTATCCATTTGAGAATGAGAAGCTATTCTCTAAACAGTTTCCAGCAGATTTGATCGTAGAGGGGATTGATCAAACAAGAGGATGGTTTTATAGTCTTTTGGCTGTTTCTACACTGTTTACAGGCAAATCACCATATAAGCGTGTTCTTTCCACTGGGCATATTTTAGATGAGAACGGCCAAAAGATGTCTAAAAGCAAAGGAAATGCGTTGGATCCCGTTGAGCTGATCCAACACTATGGGGCAGATTCGCTGAGATGGGCTTTACTCGTTGACAGTGCCCCCTGGAATGCAAAAAGATTTTCTGAACGAATTGTTCAAGAGGCAAAATCTAAGCTGGTTGATACACTAGACAATGTTTATCATTTTTATACGCTCTATACTACTTTAGATAAATATGTTGTAACGGGAGATAAAGCCCTTCAGCAAACAACATTAGATAAATGGATTCTGTCCTGCCTTCATAGTACAATTCGTAACGTTAACATTAAATTAGATGAGTTTAACTTTACGAGTGCAGCCAGAGATATTGCACATTTAGTGGAACAAATCAGCAACTGGTACGTAAGAAGGTCGAGGGAACGCTTTTGGTCAAGTGGTCTTAATAAGGATAAGGTAGCAGCATATGAAACGCTTTACGAGGTATTGACTAAAGTAAGCCAATTACTTGCGCCATTTACACCTTTTATCGCGGAAGAAATATACGTGGGACTTACTGGGAAAAGTGTCCATCTTGCTGATTATCCACAGTCTGATGAATCCCTAATCGATCAATTACTCGAGCGAGAAATGGGTGAGGTATTACAGGTTGTTGAACTAGGAAGAAGCATTCGCAACAGTCTTGCTATAAAGGTAAAGCAGCCTCTAGCACAATTGTTTGTGAAGAGCAGCAAGCCAATAAATTGGAGTGCATATGAAAATATTATAAGGGAAGAGCTAAATATCAAGGAGATTCATCTGCTTAACAGCGGAGAAGAATATTTTACTTCAACTGTGAGATTAGATTTTAAAAAATCAGCTGCTAAGTTTGGCAAACATTCAAATAGTATTAATGTGAGGCTAAATAACTTAACATCTAGTCAGGTAAGCGAGCTTATTCAAAATAGAAGTATAAAGTTAGAAGAAAATCTTGTTTTACTAGAAGACGTTTTAATAGAGAATAAAGTAAAGGATGGCTTTGCTTATGGAACTAGTAATGACATGACTGTTGTGATAAATGTGACATTAACGGAAGCCTTGATACGTGAGGGGTGGATGCGTGAGTTAATCAGGGCAATCCAATCCTATCGGAAGCAGTTGCTTTTACCTGTAGAAAAAAGAGTAAATATCACCCTTCACACAACTGCCGAGATGCATGCAATCATAAACAGTTTTTATCCATTGCTAGAACAAAGTGTATTAATAAATCAGCTTATCGTTAAACAACAAAGAGTATCAGGTATAAGTGTGACGATTGGTGGTCATGAGATTGAAATAGCACTCGAATAAAAACTAAAAAAAGGGACATTCTTTCGCGAATGGTCCCTTTTCAAGTCTCTATTAATGCCAAGTATTTCTTTCCACTAAACGAGCATATAAAACATAAAACTCTCTTTCTGGATATTTCTGTTTCATTTTATCAATATGTTTAACAGCATACTCTTCTGCCTCTTCATAAGTGAGGTGGGTCATAGTGCCGCCTGAATTGGTGTACATAGGAGAAGTTGCTTCGTTAATTTGTACAAAGGTGAATGTGATATAAATCTTTTCAGGAAGGTATTGGGCTCTTTTTAATTCGTCATCTGCAGTTCGATCGTTTTCTGAAAAGTAGAATGTATCATGCTTATTCAACAATCCAACTCTCTTTAGTACCCACAGATCCGTGTAACCCATAGAAACTTCTTCTCGAAGGTTTGTATAAATTTCCTCTAGGCTATCACCTATTTTAGGGAAGGCATCTCCTCGGTTGGTTAAGTAAACAAAGTAGCTGATATTTTCAGTTTCATCCAGTAACTTTTTGATCATTTTGCTCCTCCTTTTGTTATGATAAAGTAAGTATATTACATTAATTCATACTATTGTTTATTTTCATTTAAACTTTAGTGAAAGGGTAGTGAAAATGGAAAAATTATTAACTTATATGAAGACAGTAGGAAGTTCTTCTATTCAACGTATACAGCTTCAACATCGCCTAGGGCTGGTACAATCCTTTAATATTGAAAAGGGGATGAGAGTGCTAGAAATCGGGTGTGGTCAAGGTGATACAACAGTTGCATTGGCAGATGCAGTAGGTGAAACAGGATTTGTAATGGCAATTGATATTGCTGGCAGAGATTACGGTAAACCCATAACCTTAGGAGAAGCAACTGACTTTATAAAATCCTCCCCAATAGGTAACCGAATATCTTTTGATCTAGAAGCAGACTTCCTAACGATGAAAATAGACGAGGCATATGATGTAGCTATTCTCTCTCACTGTCTTTGGTATTTTCAAGAACCTGCTACGTTGCTTTCTTATCTTAAACGATTAAAGAAGGTAGCTAAGCGCATATGTATCGCTGAGTGGGATTTAGAATGGACTAAGCCAGAGCAGCTTGCCCATTTTTACTCAGCGAGCATATTAGCAATATATGCAGAACAGTTTGAAGACGAGGGTAATATCCAAAATGTTTTTCACAAGCAACAACTTAAGAATATGCTGAAAGAATCAGGTTGGAACCTAGTTGACTCAAAAAATGTGGATGCATCGTTCCTACAAGATGGCAAATGGGAAGTAGATTATGCGATATCAGTGAGAGAGAAATTTAATCGTTCTCCCGTTAAAATACAGACGCTAATTCAGAGTTATTATGCCTTGCTAGAGAAAGCTACTAATAAGGATGTTCAATCATTAAACAGTATAGTATTAATCGCAAACTAGCCTAACACACCGTAAGATTGCTAGACTCTTATGGTGTGTTAAGCAGGGTTTGTCTCATCATTCACGATATCGGTTATTTCTTTAACAGCATTTGAGGTTTTCACAAAATGAAGCCACTTTGCATTAGCAGTTATTTTATTTTTCACATGGAGCTCTACTATATCTTTATCCTTTAAAATTGTTTGAAGTGATCTTATCGTGCCATTTACTTTAGCAAAGGCTAGTTTATTTGCCAAAGTCGGATTAAGTGCATATGCAAAGTCAATGATGTTGGAGTTAATTGGTAACTTAATAATATCCATTTTTGGTGTGTATATTTCTATTTCTTTATAAAAAAGTTCTAAAGAGACTAGCTCACAAAATGCAATTGGGTTATTGGTAATGGATTTAGCAAAAGGAATCGAATTCCCTAAAAGAGAGGTACTTAGTGTTGTAGAATCAATGGTCTTTAAGCAAGCGAATATCCCATTCTGGTAGAAGTATTGTGTTTGCCTATCCTGTAAAACAATTGTCATTGGAATACCAGCTACCCTAACCTTTGTTTTGAGCTGTTTGATAAAGGGGTGTTTTTCAATGGCAATTTGGTCTACAAAATGATCTGGCATTGTTTCAAATGTGGAATGCACGAGACCAAGAGCTGTATAGCAGTTGAAGGTAGAATCAATGGTAATGTGAACAGTAAACATATCAGAAAGGTAAAATCCTTCACTTAACAAGTTGTACCCTTGAAATAAGGGGATATTAATCCATCTATGTTTGGTAATTATGTGTGAAGTATCCTCTTTCATTAGTTTAGTAATAAATTCCTCATACGATTCTTCATAAACTTTTGTATAGTTATTTATCTTCTCTCGAAATTGCTTATACCGTTCCGGATGCAAATAGCTGAAGGCTAGCTCTTCCAACTCCCTTTGGAGTGTAAACAACCCTATTCTTTCTGCTAATGGTGAAAAATAAAGAAGTGTTTCGTTTGAATAGGGAATTTTCTTTTCCGTTCTTTTGATAGCTAGGGTTCTCATATTATGCAAACGATCTGCTAGTTTAATAGCTGCTATTCGTATATCTTGAATAGCATAGGATAGGAGCTTCTCCATATTAATGGCACTATACTCCTCTTTTTCAAACGTACCTTTTTCAAACTTCGTTAACCCATCCACGATAAAGGCGACATCTTTCCCAAATAAAAGCTCGATTTCCTTGAGGCCAACTGCTGTATCTTCCACTACATCATGAAGTAAGGAGCAGACTAAAGTTGTTATGTCCGCCTTGTATTCGGACAAAATCAGGCACACCTCGAAAGGGTGGATAATGTAAGGTTCACCAGTTGCTCGTGTTTGGCCAACATGCGCCTTTTCAGCAAAATCCATGGCACTTTTTAGTTGAACTAATTCTCTTTCCTCTAAATAGTTACAGCTATGTATAAGCTGCTCTTTTACTTCCTTCATTTGAAAATCACCTCCATTTATTAATATATGTATTAAGTCCTCCTTGAGCAAAGCAATTTAGACTAATAAGTGGTATTTATATTTATTCTACCGAAATGTCAGAATTCCTTTTTAAAGGATAGAACAATCCTAAACATTTGGAGTCTACCCGTATGAGCGCCAATAAATGAATGGAGAGTGTCCCATAAACATTGAAAACTCGCCCGTAAAATATGAAATAATGTCCCATAAAGATTAAGAAGTGTCCCATAAATAAGGAAAGCGCCCGTAAATGGTTGGAGAGTGTCCCATAAACAGTGAAAACTCGCCCATAAAATATGATAAGTGTCCCATAAATTGAGTGTAATTCACTCGAGGTCACATGTTTCTAAACTATCTATTCGATGATCCTAATTTTTGATTAAAAGTTTCTTTTTAGATAAATTTAAAGTAATGCTTGAGGAGGGTTTAATATGAAATGTGGTGCAAAATGCTTTTTAGTGGAGATGGAAGTGAATGGAGTAGTAGAGGTTATAGCGGTGAACGCCCGATCACGGTGTTTGTCAATATAGTTGTCGCATTTAGCTAGTTTAGTATTTTAAAAATACATGTTCTTATAATCTTGTAACCCCTAATTCAGTCTAGGCTACCGCGCTGTGCTTGCTGGCCTGTTGATTGGAATGGAAAGGAAGAGCGTTCTTTCCATTCCAACCAACAGGGTAACGGGGGATTACGGTTTAACTAATACTTCTTTTTTAGCCTCATCCCGCATGGGATTAAGCGCTACTTGTTCATGTGGTGCCCAGTTTCTCGTTTTCCGAGCCCATCGCTCAGGATGCTTCTCTTTCGCAACTTCGTACACATCTTTTCGCCTTTCTAATATCGCCAAATGTGCTCCCGTATGGCACTGTACTGGCGTTACGTAATTGAGCCCACTGTGTAAGTGAACCTCATTGTACCAATGGACAAACTTTTGCGCCCATTGTCTTGCTTTTTCGAGTGTTTCAAAGCCTTTATGCGGGAAATCAGGTCGATATTTTAGCGTCCGAAACATCGCTTCTGAATACGGATTATCATTACTCACACGTGGTCTTGAAAAGGAACTTTGAATGCCCAGTTTCTCGAGTAACACTAGGAATGTCGCAGCTTTCATCGGGCTACCATTGTCCGAATGTAGAACAAGTGGCGTTCCTTGAATTTTTTCACTGATCACTGCTTTTTTCACGAGTGCTTCCGCATGTTTGGATTCTTCTGTTTCCCATACTTCCCAGCCGACTGCTTTTCTACTAAACAAATCTAGAATCAAATAGAGTCGATAAAATAAACCTTTCACGGGTCCACCCAACCAGGTAATATCCCATGTCCACACTTGATTGGGAGCCGTCGCAAGATGGCTTTCTGGGATTCTTCGCTGTGGCTTACCACTACGTCCCCGATGATTTTGCATCTTTTCTTCTTTTAATACACGATAAAAGGTGGATTCAGATGCAATATAAGTACCTTTATCTGCGAGCTTCGGAACGATTTGTGTTGGTGGTAAATCCGCGTAATCTGCTTGTTTCACAACGGTGATAATTTCGTCTCTTTCTTCTGGTGATAATTTATTTTTCGGTACGGGACGTTTTGTAAGTGGTCGCTGATCGACTTTCACTCCGCCATCGGATACCCAACGCTCATACGTACGTACGTTGATGTGTAGCTCCTGACAAGCCTTCGCTATTCGTGCACCATTTTGATTGGCTTCTTGTATTAATTTCACGGCTAGTGTGCGATTTGCCGGGTCAATCATTCGTCCTCGTCGTCCCCCCAAATCGCTTGGGCCTTTTTTCTTAGAAGTAGTAATGCCGCAGCTTCCGCCAACGCTTTCTCCTTCTTTTGTAAATCTTTTTCTAATGCTTTTGCACGTTTCTGTTCTTCTTTTAGTTGAACATTCAACTGCTTGGACTGATCAAATGCTTGCCCATTTGCCTGAAGGCAAACACTCTTCCATGCTTCAATCTGTTCCAGATACAAACCCTTTTTACGGCAATACTCCGCAAGCTCCAGTTCATTCATCGCAAATGTTTCCATCACGATAAAAAACTTATCTTGACTGTTCCATTTGTCGCTTGTTTGTCCATTACCTGGCGTTGCAGTTCCAGCTACGCGAGCTTGCTTTCGCCACTTATATAGCGTCACTTCTGAAATACCTTCCGCTTTGGAAATTTGCGAAACCGCTTCGTTGTTAGGTGGCATCATACGCTTCAAAATTTCTGCTTTTCGTTCTTGTGTGTAACGTGTTCCATTTTGTTTTGTCATTAACGATCGACCTCCGTGTATTTTACTTAATCATATCACGTTAGCCTCGTACGACTTCTATCCTAACAGAGGGGGTGAATGTTACACTTAAGCTAACGCAGCGGTTTAGTTGAACAAGAGGTCCTTTTTATAGCTTTAAAGAATATACATGTAACAATAATTATAAATGGGGGATGTAATGGAGTTTAGTGGGAAGGTAGGTTTAAGTGTTGGTTGGATAACATTGTTTTTAATGGGTATTGACTTATTTGTAGTATCTCCTTTACTACCGTTCATTTCGGAAGCCTATAATGTTAGTTCAGCGATGACTGGATGGATGGTAACAGTTTTTGCAGTCACATATGCTTTTTCCGCTCCTTTCTTTGGATGGCTTTCAGATAAAAATGGACGGAGACCATTAATTACATTTGGCTTATTGTTGTTCGTCATTTCTAACATACTAACTGCTTTTGCTCCTTCATTTTTTTGGTTAATTGTTAGTCGTGTTTTAGCTGGTTTATCTGTTGCTTCAATTACTCCTTTGATTTACGCAATCATTGGAGATACTGCACCACCAAATCGGACAGGGACATGGCTTTCGATTGTTGTTTCAGGACACTTAACAGCTCTTTGGGCAGGAGCTCCATTCGGTATGTTATTAGAGCATTTTCTCGGTTGGCGTTCAGTATTTGTTATAATGGCTGTTATAGGAGCTATATTGGCAGTAGTAAATTTCAACACCTGGAAATATGTTCCTAGAATCTATTTAACAAGGAATCTATTAGAAGGAAATTTGCTAAGAATACTTGGTTCGGTAAGTGTTACAACCTTTTGGGCGATTTCAATGTATGCTCTTTATGTTTACTTAGGAGCTTCTCTTTATTCTGAAAATAGATTCTCATCAACAGAAATCGCATTAGCTATAACTTTTTATGGTATCGGAGCTGTTTTAGGAAGTCTTATAAGTGGACAATTAACAGATAACTTTGGAGAAAGGAATATATCGAAAGTTACGCTCATGTTCTTGACTCTAATATTTGTTTGTTTAGGTATATTCTTCACATCAGATGATTGGATCTATTTCTTCTTGTTCTTATGGGCTTTAGTTGGGTATGCAGGATTTACTTCATACCAAGCAAGATTAGCGGTTGAATATTCAAACGAACGAGGAATTGTCATGGCGTGGAATAATACCGCTTTGTATATTGGTATTACCCTTGGCTCAATGATTGGTGGTTTTGTCATTTCTAAATGGGGATACTCTTTCCTTCCGTATGTTTGTAGCATTGCAGCAGTTCTTAGTTTTGTCCTTAGTACCCAAAAAGTCAAAGAAACAAAAAAGGCATCAGCTGTTTCAGATACATGACCTCCGAATAAAGTCTTTTTGTTGAACTAACGAGGTGCTTAATAAAAAATCAATATCAAAGCAAAATGAGCCAGGAGGAAATATCCTAGCTCATTTTTTATGTGTATTTAAAATCAACCTTTACCTTTAACATAGCTAATTAATTTAACTGTTTGGTCATTAAAAGGTGGGGAATACCATCCTCCATGAAAGGATCGGAGGCTGTGTGATAACCAAGTTTCGCGTAGAAGCCCTCGGCGTGCGTTTGACCGTGAAGCTTAACCTTAGAAAGACTCATATCCTTCGCTATTTCCTCTAGGGAATGGATAATGACTTTTCCTAATCCGAGTTTACGGAATGGCTCTAAAATGCAGATGCGTTCTAGCTTTCCTACTCCATCGACCGCTCGAATACGACCCGTGCCTACTGCTTTATGATCGATAGACACTAAAATATGCTGGCACGGACCATCCAATCGATCGAATTGGTCAAATTCATCCTCTAAAGGAACACCCTGCTCTTCAACAAACACACTTTTTCTGATGTCAAAAGCTTCTTGTAATGAAGCATCAGATGCAATCTTTTCTATGTACATTATCATCATTCCTTTATAAATTAATATAAATCTATTATTTCATAAATTGAATCTATTTCCCAATTCGAGTTTTCAGTTAACGCTGTTTTTAAGAAGGTTTTAAACCTACTAATACTTCCCCATTTGCATGTGGGGGTAGTGATAGGCGCCTGCGCTTTTCTTGTTTTGATTGGGGATTGCGAGAAATTGGACTTAAACGGCGTTAAACACAATGAAAGTCTTTGAGGATAAGGAAGGTATTTTGCACATAAACAAAGAATTATTAAAACTAGGGGGTGAAAGCTCTGTATGTAATTGTCGCGATAATAATAGTAATAACCTTTATAGTTTCAACTTCCTTATCCTTGTTTGTGTTAAAAAGGTGGGGTCGACGGAAGGCTATGCTGACAAGCTGTATAGTAAATGTGTGCTTTTTAGGAATAGCTGCGGCTAATTTGTATGCAATGGATGCTAAAGTATTTTTGAAGCTCACAAATAGCTCTTTAATTATCCTGTTATCCGTACCTATTCTCACATGGATCAATTGCTTCGTAATCATGCAAAAAAGTAAAAGATAGTAGTATTTTTATCATTATTTCAGAGCAATGGATAGACAGGAAGGGGGAGATATTTAGTTGAATGAAATTGTAGAAAACCAAATAGACATACATATTTTTAAGTTACTAGAGCTTGCCACGTCAACGGACAAAGTAATAGAAGAATATAATGCTTATCAACAAATAGAAACAAGAACGCTTTATGGCTGGAAAACCAATGACGTCTATGTTGCATGTATAGGAATAGAAATGATAGAGAGACATCATGCAGAAATAAAGCATATAGCAGTTACCCCAGATAGTCGAAAACAAAAGCTAGGAAGCAGGATGCTAGATTATGTCGTGCAGGAGTTAGGGCTTCATCGATTAACCGCGGAAACAGACTGTGAATCGGTAGGTTTTTATCGGCGATGTGGATTTACTGATTCGAGTCTTGGTGAAAAGTATCCTGGGGTAGAGCGGTTCTTGTGTGTGTGGGAAGAAAAGATCCTTGTTCATCAAACGAGATAGTGTGTCTAAGCATAATAAACGTATGAAGCAGGAGACAAAAACCAATATACAATCAAGTTAAATAACGGAGGAAAGCTAATGTTTTTTGAAATGACGGTCCAGATAAGAGTATCCGATTTCCAAAAAGGTCTTCAATGGTATAAAACGTTATTAAAAAGAGAGGCAGAGCTTATTCCACATGATGGGTTTGTGGAATGGGAAGTAATCTCAGGGTGTTGGCTTCAACTTTCAGTAGGCGTTCCAGCAAAGGGGAGCGGTCCATTGCGTTTAGCTGTGAAGGATTTGGAAGCAGAACGTGAACGAGTGATGAAGGAACTTTGTGTAGAATACTTCGAAATTCACTCGAGGGAAGAAGTTGGGGCCAAATGGGCTACTTTTATGGATCCATGGGAAAACCAAATTGGCTTTTTTGAATACATGGATAAACAGGAAGAAAAAGAGCGAATACAGTTGTTGAATAAGAATCAAAGTAATTAATAGCTCGTCTTCAGAAAGAGGGATTTTTTAAATGAACATTAGTATTGAAAGGCTAAAGATGGAGGATATAGAAGAGCTCTATCTTTTTGAATCCAAAAACAGGACTTATTTTGAACAGACCGTACCTTCAAGGGGAGGAGATTACTATCATCACGAAATATTTATGAGGAAGAATATTGCTTTGTAAGAGGAACAAGCAAGGGGAGAATCCTATTTTTTTCTCATCAAGGAATCCGAATCTATAATAGGGCGTATTAATTTAATAGATATTGACAAACAACAAAAAAAGGCGGATTTGGGCTACAGAATTGGAGCAGAGCACACAGGGAAAGGGATTGCTAGTCTAGCAGTAGCAGTGTTGCTACAAACCATTTCATGGGAAGAAATTAATCAAGTGAATGCTAAAACCACAGCTAATAACATCGCTTCACAAAAGGTTTTAGAGAAAAACGGATTTCAAAAGGTCCAAGCTAAGGAATTTTACATAGCCGGAGAAAGTATAGAGTTCGTTCATTATACGTTAATAGGTGGACATATTTGATTCCCGATCAGCGCTAAGCAATCTATACATAATAACTTTTACAGATCAGTAGCTTAACGCACCTACAATTAATAGTGAAGTCAGTTCCTAGTGTAATCCTCAAATAATATAAAAAAATATAAAAATCCTTTCACCCTCTTATATAAAAGAATGAAAGGATTTTCTTAGTTTAGAAGAGGGACTCATGCCTCATAGATCATCTTTTTTGTCATGCCGCCGTCAATTGTTACATTTGTGCCTGTTACAAAGTTGTTAGAAGGATCCGTCAAATATAGACAGGCCTTAGCGATATCACTTGGTTTTCCTACACGACCCGAGAAATGCTGAGCATGGTCTACCTCCCGGAGGTCATTATAATCCCCAGTTTCAATCCATCCGGGAGATATACAATTAACTGTAATATTGTCCTTAGCTAATGAACTTGCTAAGGAATGGGACAGTGAAATAATGCCGCCTTTAGTAGCAGCATAGGACTCGGAGTTGGGCTCGGACATAAAAGCTCTTGTAGAAGCCATCGATACGATGGAGCCACCGTACTCATTAGTTCTCATAATTTTGGCTGCTTCACGACTACAAAGGAAAACACTTCGTAAATTTGTATGAATGACGTCATCCCACTCATCCAACGATAAGTCGTAAGGCGAGCTCGGTTGAAATTTCCCTGCATTGTTAATCAGTATGTCAATCGTTCCGAATTCTTTAGTAGTTTGTTCCATTAGATTTATAACGTCTTTTTCCACTCGGACATCCGTTTTTATAAAAAGACAAGAGTACCCCTGCTGTAAAAGAGACTCCTCCGTTTCTCTACCAAGCGATTCATTGCTATCAGCTAAAATCACGTGAGCACCGTTCTCTGCGTAAACTTGCGCAACTCCTCTGCCAATACCCTGAGCTGCTCCAGTAATGATTACTACCTTGTCATCGAACATTTTAATGCCGCCTTCCTATGTTTTTTTATTGTTTAGGAAATTATAAAATTGTGAACCTGTCGTTAAATTGATGTCTAGCTCCATCGCCTTGCCCCTCGGGTCAAATGGATAAAAGCTCCGGTGGCTGAGGAACTGCCTCCTCGCTTTTCTTCATTTGCCTGTCGGGGCAGTGACAGGCGATTATGCTTTTCTTGATGTCTAGCTTCATCGCCTTGCCCCTCGGGGTCAAATGGATAAAAGCTCCGGTGGCTGAGGAACGGCCTCCTCGCTTTTCTCCATTTGCCTGTCGGGGCAGACATAGGCGCTTGCACTTTTCTTGATGTCTAGCTTCATCGCCTTGCCCCTCGGGTCAAATGGATAAAAGCTCCGGTGGCTGAGGAACTGCCTCCTCGCTTTTTCCCATTTGCCTGTCGGGGCAGAGACAGGCGATTGCGCTTTTCTTGTTAAATGTATCATAGTTATAATTTCTTGTACGAACACAATTGATATTATCTAATAAAATATTTCTGTTTCCGAATTATTTTGTTTTTCCATCTTTCGTAATGTTCAAACATTTGCTAAACTAGTAAAGTCTTAATTTGTAATATGGGGGAAATATAGTGAAAGTATTCTTGGAGTTGGGCTGGTATTTTAAACAAAGGAAAAAGCAATATTTATTTGGCGTTTTAATGCTTCTATTTGTTGCATTTTTGCAGCTTTTTCCACCAAAGATTATTGGGTTAGTAGTAGACGAGATTCATGCGGGGACACTTACTAACGAGTTTTTATTTAAATGGCTTACTATTTTAGCCTTAGCAGCAATAGGGATGTATGTTCTACGT
This sequence comes from Psychrobacillus sp. FSL K6-4046, assembly GCF_038624605.1. Classification (NCBI taxonomy): domain Bacteria; kingdom Bacillati; phylum Bacillota; class Bacilli; order Caryophanales; family Bacillaceae; genus Psychrobacillus; species Psychrobacillus sp. FSL K6-4046. The sequence continues at coordinate 1,997,963 of NZ_CP152020.1, read as the reverse complement.
TATTACTGGCGTATTATGATTTTTGGTTCTTCTATTTATCTCGCTAGGTTATTGAGAGAAAAACTATTTAATCATTTCACCAAAATGGCTCCTTCCTTTTACCAGAAAAAACGGGTTGGAGATCTTATGGCTCATGCGACAAACGATTTGTCTGCAGTACAACAGACGGCTGGATCAGGTGTTTTAACCTTGGTGGATTCCTTGGCAACGGGGGGCTTTGTTATAGCTGCAATGGCAATTACGATTAACTGGAAGCTGACAATCATTGCCTTACTGCCATTACCATTGATGGCCATTTCTACTAGTTATTATGGAAAGCTGCTCCACCAACGTTTCCGTTTTGCACAGGAGGCTTTTTCTAGTTTAAATGATAAAGCTCAAGAAAGTATTTCCGGGGTAAAAGTCATTAAAACATTCGGTCAAGAGAAAGAAGACACAGACGATTTTGTTAATCTATCAAAAGAAGTTGTCGCTAAAAATATGCATGTAGCCAAGGTAGATTCTCTATTTGACCCAACGATTTCTTTAGTCGTGGGAATGTGTTTCTTCTTGTCTATTGTGTTTGGAACACGTTTTATATTAGCTGATGAGATGAGTATTGGAGACCTATTTGCTTTTACTTCCTATTTAGGATTACTAGTTTGGCCGATGCTAGCATTTGGCTATCTATTTAATATTGTAGAGCGTGGAAGAGCTTCCTATGATCGGATAAGAAATATATTAGAGGAAGAAATTGAAATCGATGACCATGCAGGAGCATTGGATCATAAGCCTAAAGGTGATATTCAATTTAATATTGAAGATTTCAAATTTACTGGTGACGATCGTGTTGCTTTGCACAATATCCAATTTACCCTAAAGCAAGGAGAAACTTTAGGAATTGTAGGGAAGACTGGCTCTGGGAAAACAGCAATTTTAAAATTGTTAATGAGAGAGTTTGAGGGGTATCGCGGTACTATTATGTATGGCGACCATTCCATAGTTGCCTATAAGAAGAGAGCTTTGAGAGAGGCGATTGGTTATGTTCCTCAAGATCACTTCCTATTCTCTACGACCGTTGCTGGTAATATAGCGTTCGCAAATGCAGATGCAACGATGGATGAAATCTATGAAGCAGCAAGATTGGCCAATATCCACGAAGATATCCTTCAATTTACGGACGGCTATAACACGATAGTAGGAGAGCGGGGAGTATCGTTATCAGGTGGACAGAAGCAACGTATTTCAATTGCACGTGCCTTGATGATGAAGCCAGAATTACTAATACTTGATGATTCTCTTTCAGCTGTTGATGCGAGAACAGAGGAAGCAATATTAGAATCATTGAAGAAAAGTCGTACAGATGAAACGACTATTATTACTTCCCATCGTTTAAGTGCCATTGCGCATGCACATCAAATTATTGTGATGGATGAAGGTACTATTAAAGAAAAAGGGACGCATGAAGAGCTAATGGAACTAAAAGGGATGTATTATGAAATGTATCAGTTACAGCAATTAGAGAATCTTGTGGAAAAAGGGAGGGATGTCTGATGAATGAAAAACAGCCAACACTGACTGGGAAAGACCAATGGCTAGTTCTTAAAAGACTGCTGACCTACTTAAAACCACATACAAAGATGATTGCTTTTGCATTGTTTTTATTAATATTAACGGTTACTGGAGATATCCTTGGACCATATTTAATAAAAACGTTTATGGATAATTATTTAACACCAAGAGAATTTCCTACTGGACCACTCGTTGGTCTGGCATTGGGATATATATTTATCCAAATTGGAAATGTTCTCGTAAGTTACTTCCAGTTGTTAAAGTTCCAAGAGATTGCATTAAAAATCATTCAACAGATGCGTATTGATGTCTTTTCGAAAGTCCATCGCCTAGGAATACGTTATTTCGATAAGACTCCTGCAGGTAGCATCGTCTCTAGGGTTACCAATGATACCGAAGCAATTAAGGATATGTTTGTTAGTGTATTAGTAGGCTTTGTACAAAGTGGGTTCCTAGTTATTGGAGTCTATATTGCTATGTTCTTACTGAACGTAAAGCTTGCATTAATTACTACCATTTTACTGCCTATTTTGTTTGTAATTATCATCACCTACCGTCGATACAGCTCGGTAGTTTACCAGGACTTGAGAGAACGACTAAGTCAGTTGAATGCAAAGCTGGCAGAGTCTTTACAAGGGATGACTATGATTCAAGCATTTAGACAGGAAGATCGGTTGCAGGATGAGTTCAATGATATCAACGAATCACATTGGAAGGCTGGAAGAAGAAATATAAAGCTAGACAGCCTGTTACTGCGACCAGCAATCGATATGGTATATGCTTTAGCAATTATTATTCTCCTCAGCTACTTTGGAGTCACTTCCATGGACAATATCGTGGAGGTTGGGGTGATCTATGCTTTTGTTACTTATATAGATAGATTTTTTGAGCCAATCAACCAGGTGATGCAAAGGTTATCGATTTTTCAATTAGCGATTGTTGCTGCATCTAGGGTATTTAAGCTGTTAGACGAGAGTGATTTGGCGCCTACACAAAAAAATGTGGAAACAGCTACGATTGACAAAGGGAAAATAGAGTTTCAAAATGTTACTTTTTCCTATGATGGAAAAACGGATGTCTTAAAGAATATCTCATTTACTGCTGAGCCAGGCCAAACAGTAGCATTAGTAGGCCATACAGGAAGCGGGAAAAGCTCAATTATAAATCTACTTATGCGTTTCTATGAATTTGAACATGGAGATATAAAAATTGACGGGCACTCTGTGAAAGATTTCCAGACTGCTGAAATTCGAAACAAGATGGGGTTAGTGCTACAAGATCCATTCCTTTTTTATGGGGATATTGAGAGCAACATAAGACTTCACGGTCACGATTTGACTGACGAAGAAGTGAGAGAAGCAGCTGAATTCGTGCAAGCCGATAAGTTTATAGAAAAATTACCAAATGGATATAAGCAGAAAGTGTCGGAAAGAGGGTCTACGTTCTCGAGTGGTCAAAGACAGCTAATAGCGTTTGCAAGAACTATCGCAACGAATCCTAAAATCCTTGTTTTAGATGAAGCAACTGCAAATATCGATACTGAGACTGAGGTTGCCATCCAAAGCAGCTTAGAAAAAATGCGTAAAGGAAGAACGACTATTGCTATTGCGCATCGTCTAAGTACAATTCAAGATGCAGAATTGATCCTCGTTCTTCACCATGGGGAAATAGTAGAAAGAGGCACACATCAGCAATTATTGAATGAGAAAGGTCTATATCACAAAATGTACCTGCTTCAAAATGGGGTAGTCGAGGATATAGCATAAAAAATTCAAAAAGCTGTCACAAGCTTTAATAGGGTAAAAGTTAAGGAAATTTGATACGATAGGAACAGTAATTTGGAAAGGAAGACTGCCGTGAGTACAGATCTTAACTTACTACTGGCGTTCGGTGCTGGGTTTTTAAGCTTTATTTCCCCATGCACTTTACCGTTGTATCCTGCATTTTTATCCTATATAACTGGTATGTCACTAGAAGAAATTAAAACAGATAAAAAGCTAATGCAAAAAAGAGGCATGCTACATACATTATTTTTCTTGCTTGGTTTCTCTGCTATATTTATCGCATTAGGATTTGCCACATCGTTAATTGGTACATTTTTTATCCAGTATGATGACTTAATCCGTCAAGTTGGTGCAATTTTTATCGTTGTATTTGGATTAATAGTCGTTGGAGTTTTTAAACCGGAATTTTTAATGAAAGAAAAAAAATTACATTTTAAAAACAGACCATCTGGATACTTAGGGACTTTTTTGATAGGTATGGCTTTTGCAGCAGGCTGGCAACCTTGTACCGGTCCGATTCTAGCGTCTGTATTATTACTAGCTGGATCTAATCCTGGTTCAGGCGTCTGGTATATGCTTGCATATGTTCTAGGCTTTGCAATCCCATTCTTTGTTCTGTCCTTCTTTATCACTAGATTGAACTGGATTCGTAAAAATAGTAATCTGATTGTTAAAGTCGGTGGCTATATTATGATTGCTTTAGGGATTCTATTGTTTTTCGACGGATTAACTTATATAATTCGTATATTAAGCCCTATTTTTGGAGACTTTACTGGATTTTAAATAAGGAGGCAACGATATGCCGACAGTTTTAGTAGTGGATGACGCAGTATTCATGCGTACAACGATTAAACGAATGCTAGATGATCATCCATTTGAGATAGTGGGCGAAGCCGCTAATGGGCTTGAGGCTATCGAGCAATATAGAAAGTTAAAACCAGATGTAGTCACAATGGATGTTACTATGCCAACGATGACGGGACTCGAAGCAGTAAAGCATATTATTGCTGAATTTCCAGAAGCCAGGATAGTAATGATTACTGCACTTGGGCAGCAAAAGCTTATTGTCGATGCGTTGGAATACGGAGCAAAGGATTTCATCACTAAACCGTTTGATCCGGACCAACTCATCAATGTGTTACGCAATGTAACAGACATATATTAAATCTATAAGATGAAGAAACTAAAAGATATGGGGAATACCAATGTTAGAAAATATTCCGGCCAATGTTATGATCATTGTCTCAACAGTCATTGCGCTAGGTATGGGAATTCTAGTAACAACCTTACGGGCAAAATCAGCAAAAAAACCAGCAAGTGCTAAAAAAATATTATTACCCCCTTTGTTTATGTCAACCGGGGCATTAATGTTTGTGTTTCCCTTCTTTCGAGTAACGCTAGCGCAAATAGGTGAAGCTTTGTTAATCGGAATGTTATTTTCTATCGTTCTGATATGGACGTCTAAGTTTGAGCATAAGGATGGAGAAATCTATCTGAAACAGTCAAAAGCATTCATCTTCATATTAATCGGGCTTTTAATCATTCGTTTAGTTGGCAAGATTGTTCTTAGCTCTACAATCGATGTGGGAGCATTAAGTGGAATGTTTTGGATTTTAGCATTTGGGATGATTGTCCCTTGGAGAATTGCAATGTTCATACAGTTTAAGAAAATGCAAAAACAGCCAATATAAAAACGAGCATCCTTTTTAAGGGGTGCTCGTTTTTTTTCGATCCTCTGACAAAGCAAAATACTTTTCAAATGGTGAAACATCTACTTCCATTTCCTTGAGTTTCTTACGTAAAAACTTATGATCTCTTTTAGGAGTAGCGATGATATAGCCACGTATCAACAGTTCCTGTGTGATAGCCTTGGCATTTTCTTTTAAAGCAATTTCTCCAATTTTCCCAGCTATTTTTTGTTTTGCAACAGGTCTGAATAAATCAGGTACTGGAGTAACTAGCTCATTTAACAAAGCTTTTTGTTCATCGTTCCATAGGTGTATCGTTTTATCTACATAATATTCTTCCCAGTCGAGATCAGATTTACCATCTCTTTTAGGCATCGATTTGAGGAACTTTCGGAACATGAAAAATCCGCCTATTCCCATCAAAGACACTAAGACAACAACCCAAAAAAGTATAAACCACATAAACCATCCTTCTAACAATCTCTTCACCTCATTCTTCTATCTATTAGTATAAGGTGTTTGAAATAATTTTTCATCAGGAATGTATCCTTTCGAGTAAAAACTTTCTATATAGAGAGTGAAGGGAGGTGATTCAGATGGCTAATTTAGAACACAAGCATTCCGTATTAAGAATTACTTTTGAAGCTGGTATGGGTGAAAATGGTAAGTTAAAAACAAAGTCAAAAACGTATCGAAATGTAAAAGCTAGTGCTACTGCAGACCAATTAGAAGCTGCGGTAATAATTCTCTCAGGCTTATCCGCAAGTCCATTTATCATAGCAGAGAAAGTACAAACATCTAATTTAAACTAAAAATAGGGAGGGTAAAACATGGCTAAAACATTACAACTTCAATTTGAAACAGATAATGGAAAGGAATTGACCTTATCAGTAGACGAGCCTCGCGAAAATCTAACTCGTGAGGAAATAGAAGCAGGGATGCAATCACTCATTAACAGCAACACTTTTCATGTAGATAGCTTTAGTCTAAGCGGTATTAAAGGTGCTAAAGTTGTGGAACGTAATGTCAATTCTATAATCTAACATGGTTAGGGGGGTATTAAGAGAGAACAGCTCTTAATACCTTTTCAATTTTGAACCGGAGATTGGAAAAATAGCAGAGAGCATGTTTGAAAAATGGCTTGGATCTTCTAGTAAATAGTGTTATAGTCGCTTGTACTTTTGGAGAAGATGAAAAGGAGGTTATCCCTATGGACCAGTGGCTTTCAGTTATTCAAGATGTAGGCTTTCCTATTTTTGTGTCATTCTATTTAATGCACAGAGTAGAGAGCAAGCTTGAAGAAATTAAAAATGCACTGTTATCCTTGAGCAATGTATAGACACAAAACTGTTGAAATCTAAAAGACAGAGTAGTTGAACGCAATATCCACATTGGTTAAGATTAGGCTAGGATGTTATAAAGGAGTCATACAATGAAAAAAATATTGGGTATTATAATGATAAGCTTATTGGTACTAGCAGGTTGTGGAAGCAGTGACTTTAAAGCCCAAACAAACTGGGAAATAGAAGAATTTGAGTTTGACAATCAACGAGGCGAAGAAACTTCTTTAGAGGATTTAAAGGGAACGGTTTGGTTGGCTACTTTTATCTTTACGAATTGTGAAACAATTTGTCCGCCAATGACCTTTAATCTTGCAGAAATACAAGGAATGCTAAAGGATAAAGGTATAGAGGATTATAAAATTGTGGGATTCAGTGTAGACCCTGAGGTGGATACGCCGGAAGTTTTACAAGAATACTTGGACATGTTTGAAGTGCCTGATCAAAGTAACTGGGAGCTTTTAACTGGTTATTCTCAGGAATATATCTCCCAATTTGCCGAGCAATCGTTTAAAGCACTCGTTCGAAATAATCCAAATGATGACCAAGTAATTCACGGATCTCGTTTTTATTTGATCGATCAAAACGGTGTTGCAGTTAAAAATTACACCGGATTCGAAGACGTACCTAAAGAAGAAATTGTAATTGACATGGAAACATTGATTGAAGAAGGTAAATAAATTCATACTTAAAACCTATTAAAGATTCCTTGGAGTTTTTAATAGGTTTTTTTATGGACTAATTAGAGTGACCTTTCTGCTCAAGTTCCAATCAAACTATTTTAACCTTCCTTAGGTTTTAAATTCACAAAAAAAGAGGCTGCCTCCAATTTTTGATATTAATCAAAGGTTGGGGCAGTCTCTTTTTTTAGAAATAATTTTTTAAATCAGTGTTAACTTCATTAAAATTATTTACGCATACTTTTCAAGATTAAACTTAAAATAGCAACTAGGATAATAGCACCGATTAAAGCTGGAATAATTGCCATGTCCCAAATTACTGGTCCCATATCAGGGAAAATCATTCCACCGATCCAAGCACCGATGATACCAGCTACAATGTTTCCTATAATTCCACCAGGGATATCCTTACCAAGAATTAGTCCTGCTAGCCAACCGATGATTCCACCGATTATTAAGTATAAAATTAGTCCCATTTACTTTCATCTCCTCAAATAATTATTATTCGATTACACTCTTTGTATAGCCAACATGAGAAGACGTTAAACCTCTTGCTTTTTAATTTAAATATTCCGTCTTTATTTTCCCGTAAAATTCATGATTTACTTCTTGAGTAACATACTTAGAAACACACAAGCTAAAATAACATAATCATATTTCTCAATATAGTTTCAAAGAGTATAATGAAAAACACTAGGATAATCGGTTACCGACTTCTATAAAAGGACTCAACTATGGAACAGAAAACGATTAACAGGCCATTCTAATAAAAACCAAATAATAGTGTTTCCATGGTGATTGCCTTAATCGCATACCAATACCAAGCGTGTCCGATCATACGAAAGGGAAACAATTAATTCAACTTTTGAAAAGTACATAGATATCAGAAGTAAAATAAGTGAAGTATAAAGAGAGAAAAGAAATTAGATTGCAAGGTTGTATAGTGGGTATAAGAATAGATATAAACAAAACATAGTGTAGTGGAGGTAAATAATGTTTCTTGAAAAAAACAATACAATACGTGCAGAGCTTTTTAGACTTGTAGATTCATTAAGCGAGGAGGAGTTCAATCGAAAACCTGATCAAAACTCTTGGTCACCAAAAGAGATTATGGAACATTTGGTTAAAATGGAGAATACGATTGTAAAAGGGATTAAGTCGGAGTTAGCTGATCCTAATAGTCCGCATGCGAAAAAAAAGCCGATTCAGGTTTCGACCCTTCGTTTGATCAAAGTTAAGGCGCCAAAGTATACCGTGCCGAAGCCAGATTACGAGACAAAAGAGGTGATGAAAAGTCAATTACATGCAGCTAGAATGGAATTATTAAAAGTATATGCTAATAATGATTATCAAGTTTTTCAAGATAAGTCACTAAAGCATCCTTTATTCGGCAGGGTACCACTTGTACAGTGGTTTCCATTCGTTGGTTTACATGAAAAAAGACATTTAAAGCAATTAGAGAAAACTATTAAAAAGATAAAAGGTCATAAGAATTAATTATTACTTATAATAATTTTAATGTAATTTACTTATCGCTAGAGTTAAGTTATGATTAATGGTGGAGAAAAGTTACTTGAATAGAGTCTTTTCAATAGATATTAGGAGGAATACAAATGGCAAAAGATAGCTTACACAATAGCCGTACTTCTTTCACGCTAAATGGAAAAGAATATACTTATTATCGTTTAGCTGCTTTAGAAGAAGCAGGAATTGCAAACGTATCACGTCTACCATACTCAATTAAAGTATTACTAGAGTCTGTGTTACGTCAACATGATGGATATGTAATTAAAGATGAGCACGTTGAACAATTAGCAAAATGGGGTAAAGATGCGGATCCAGAAGCAGAGGTTCCATTTAAGCCTTCTCGAGTTGTCCTACAAGATTTCACAGGAGTACCAGTAGTAGTTGATTTAGCAGCATTACGTTCTGCGATGAACGAAATGGGCGGAAATCCAGATAAAATCAACCCTGCTATTCCAGTTGACCTTGTTATCGACCACTCCGTACAAGTAGATAAATACGGTACGGCATCAGCTTTACAAGCAAACATGGATCTTGAGTTTGAACGTAATGCAGAACGCTACAATTTCTTGAAATGGGCACAAACTTCATACGATAACTTCCGTGCTGTACCTCCAGCAACTGGTATCGTTCACCAAGTTAACCTAGAGTACTTAGCACCAATCGTTCATGTGAACGAAAGTGCTGACGGAACACTAGAAACATTCCCAGATTCAGTAGTAGGTACTGATTCACATACAACAATGATCAATGGTCTTGGTGTACTTGGATGGGGTGTAGGTGGTATCGAAGCTGAAGCAGGAATGCTTGGTCAACCTTCTTATTTCCCAATCCCAGAAGTTATCGGGGTAAAATTAGTAGGAGATCTTCCAAACGGAACTACTGCAACTGACTTAGCGCTTAAAGTTACTCAAGTACTTCGTCAACGCGGTGTTGTTGGTAAATTTGTTGAGTTCTTTGGTCCTGGTGTATCTAAATTACCACTTGCTGACCGTGCAACAATCGCTAATATGGCTCCAGAATATGGTGCAACATGTGGGTACTTCGCAATTGATGAAGAATCTCTTGAATACTTGCGTCTAACTGGCCGTGAAGAAGAGCATATCGAAGTAGTTGAAGCTTACCTAAAAGCAAATGACATGTTCTTTGATCCAGCTCTAGAGCCTGTTTATACAGATGTAATTGAAATTGACCTTGGAGATATCCAAGCTAACCTTTCAGGACCAAAACGTCCACAAGATTTAATTCCTCTTACTGATATGAAATCTCGTTACCGTGAAAGCGTAGTAGCTCCTCAAGGTACACAAGGCTTCGGATTATCAGAGAAAGAATTTGATAAATCTGCAACTGTTAAATTTGAAGACAGAGATGTTGTTATGCCAACTGGTGCTGTAGCTATTGCTGCAATCACTTCTTGTACAAACACATCTAACCCATATGTAATGCTTGCAGCTGGTTTAGTTGCGAAAAAAGCAGTAGAAAAAGGATTGAAAGTTCCTGCTTACGTAAAAACTTCATTAGCACCAGGTTCTAAGGTTGTTACTGGTTATTTACAAGATTCAGGACTAGACAAATTCCTTGATGAAATCGGATTTAACACAGTTGGATACGGCTGTACAACATGTATCGGTAACTCTGGTCCATTATTACCAGAAATCGAGAAAGCAATCATTGACGAAGATCTTTTCGTAACTTCTGTTCTTTCTGGTAACCGTAACTTTGAAGGTCGTGTACATCCATTAGTAAAAGCTAACTACTTAGCTTCACCACCATTAGTAGTGGCTTATGCTCTTGCAGGTACTGTTGACATCGATCTTCAAAAAGATTCATTTGGTAAAGACGCAGATGGTAACGAAGTATACTTTGCTGATATTTGGCCTTCAACTGAAGAAGTTAACCAAGTGCTTTCTAAAGTAGTTACTCGTGAGCTATTCCAAAAAGAATATGCACGCGTATTTGATGAAAACGAAGCTTGGAATGCTATTGAAACTTCAACTGAATCATTGTATTCATTTGATGACAAATCAACTTATATTCAAAACCCACCATTCTTCCAAGGATTATCTAAGGAGCCAGGTTCAATTGAAACGCTTGCTGGACTTCGCGTAGTTGCGAAATTCGGTGACTCTATTACAACTGACCATATCTCTCCAGCAGGTGCTATCGGTAAAGATACACCAGCAGGTAAATACTTGCGTGAGAATGGAGTAGAAATTCGTGATTTCAACTCATACGGTTCACGTCGTGGTAACCATGAAGTAATGATGCGTGGTACATTCGCTAATATCCGTATCCGTAACCAAATTGCTCCTGGTACAGAAGGTGGATACACTACTTACTGGCCAACGGGCGAAATCATGTCTATCTATGATGCTGCTATGAAGTACCAAGAAGAAGGTACTGGTTTAGTAGTAATCGGCGGAAAAGATTACGGGATGGGATCATCTCGTGACTGGGCAGCAAAAGGAACAAATCTTTTAGGTATTAAAGCTGTTATTACAGAAAGCTTTGAGCGTATTCACCGTTCAAATCTTGTAATGATGGGTGTTCTACCACTTAACTTCTTACCAGGAGAAAATGCTGAAACTTTAGGATTGACTGGTAAAGAGGAAATCAGCATTAACATTGCTGAAGGAGTTAAACCTCGTGATATTCTGAAAGTAACAGCTAAAGCTGAAGATGGTTCTGTAAAAGAATTCAACGTGCTTGCTCGTTTCGATTCAGAGGTTGAGGTAGATTACTACCGTCATGGTGGTATCCTTCAAATGGTATTACGTAACAAAATGCTAGAAGCTTAATAAATAGATTAAAGGACCTAAATCTTAAATGATTTAGGTTCTTTTTTTGTTGTTTAGGAAATTATAAAATTCTGAACCTGTGGATAAATTGATGTCTAGTTACCTCACCTTGCCCCTCGGGGTCAAATGGATAAAAGCTCCGGTGGCTGAGGAACTGCCTCTTCGCTTTTCCCCATTTGCCTGTCGGGGCAGACGTAGGTGCCTGCGCTTTTCTTGCATGAATTAACAAAATATTCTTTATAAGAACATATATTCGTGTTAGTATCTAAATAATGGGGGGATTTTATGATAATAGAGGGTTTTGAACTGGCAGAGCGAATGAAATTTTATAAGGTACCTGGTATAAGCATTACATTTATTGATCAAGGGCAAATAAGTGAGGGTGTCAATGAAGGCTCCATAGAAAAGGGGTGTGAGAAAAATGTTAAAGAAGATACTCTTTTTAACGCTTGTTCGTTAAGCAAGTTTTTAACTGGAATGCTAGTCATGAAGCTCACCGAATTAGGGAAAATTAACCTAGATGAAGATATAAATAAGAAACTTGTAAGTTGGCATTTACCCGAAAATAAATTTACAAAACTAAAAGCGGTGACACTACGAAACTTACTAAGCCATCAGTCGGGTATTAAAGACCCTGTAAATAGTTTTACAGAGTTAAATCCAAATTATAGTGCCCCATCAATGATCAAACTTTTGGAAGGAGAAAGTCATTACACTGCTTACCCTATAAATGTTACATATGAACCTGGAAGTGAATTTCATTATTCAGATGCAGGATATTGTATCATTCAGCAAATTATAGAAGACGTTTTAAAAGAGCCATTTCCTCAAGTAATGGATAAATTCATTTTTCGACCATTAAATATGGAAAATAGTAAATATGTTATTAGTTCGTCTAGTATATGTAAGGAAAACTTTTCATGTGGTCACAGCAAGCACGGAGACGTTGTGGAGGGTAAATATACGATCTATCCATACTCAGCTGCTTCAGGATTATGGTCTACATCTAAAGATATTGCAAAGCTAGTCCAAGAACTAATGAATGCGCTAAAAGGAGAAAGCATAACAGGCATTTCTTCAACGGTTGCTAAAGAATTGATTACTCCCCAAGGAGGAAAAGAATGGTCTGGACTTAGCGTGTTTCTTGATAAAGTAGGGAATGAGCTAGAAATTACATCACTTGGGTGGGGTGTAGGCTATCAAAGTATGATGGTGGCGTTTCCATATTTAAACAAAGGTGCTGTGATCATGACTAACGCTGATCTCGGTGTTCATCAGTTAGATGGTATCATCGGTGAAATATATCAAGTATGGATTAATTCTTAAGGGAGGGCAACGAATGAGGATAATAATGGCTTCACCAACTGAAATACATAAAGTAAATTCCTTTTTTATAGAGCATTTAAATCCTATTAGCAGCGAGCTTTACTCAGCTGAGTTTTTGTGTCCTCTTGGCATACAAGCAGCCATTAGAAGAAATCAAATGGTTGTAGCCGTAGTAGATGGTGAAATAGTTGGAGCAATGCGGTTTTATCCAAAGAAAACAACTAATACTATCTCGCTTTATCAATTTGCTATAAGCAATGAGCATCGTGGAAAAGGGATTTTAAAAAAAATGTTACTTTTTATAAAGGCTGTACCTATTAATGCTCTCTGCCCAGTTGCTTCTGAATTTAACAATTACTTTTTAAAAACGGATTGGCAGCTACAGAAAAAAAGAGGCGAGTATAACGAATGGATATTTCAATAAGAGCAGCACTTCAACATTTTTGCCTGGTTAACTCCCAACTATGAATAAACATTTCGTTTAAATATAGGTTTGTAGATGTAGGTGGTAGCTCTAGCGAAGGAGTTAAGCTGATAACAGATCATAACACACCCAAAAGCTTCCACCTAGAGTAAAAATATATGAAACTATATGGTACAAAGCTTATCTTTCCTATTGTCGATTTCATTAAACAACTGTGTTTAAGATTTATTTATTCTTAGCTTTGTTAAAATTTTTGGTTGATTTTGACTAACAATTCTTTTTTATAGTGACTGTAAACATAAACAATTGAACTTTAAATGGCTATTAAGAACATAAATAGAAGATGAAATTGGGGTTGGTGACAGTTTTTCGGCTTTATTTAAGCGAGTAAATTTATAAGCAATTTATCGATGCATCAAAGAGGTTCCTATTTATTGATTGGAGCGCCAGACGGCGACTCCTACGGGATGAGTGAGACAGATAAGACATCACAACCACGCGCGTAAGTGATTGTGATGGCTTATCGCTCACCCCGAGGAAAGCGTCCGGCTGGGGCGAAAAATCAATTCTACTCTCTGATCTAAGATTTCTTTGGATCATAGCCTTATTCTTTAACAATTCTCTACATGAGCTAAATCTGGTATAGGGTACTTCACTTCCGAAAAGTTATGGATTAGCAACTCTTCTTTTATCATTTGACCTGTTCTTTTATCGATAGTCTTTCTCCAAATCTCGTTTTGACGAAAGTTTTTCCCGTTTTGTTTTAAAAATTGATGATTTCTTTCATCGATATGATAGGAATAGGGCATTTCTTCTTTAGCGAAAATGGCACCCTTCAAGTGTTTATCAGTTACCCAAACCTTTATTTGAAATGAGTTAGGTGTCGGATTATAAAATCGTAAATCAACATAATTGTAAAAGACACTGGCTCCACTGCCAAAAGGAAGCGTACGCCCCGAGTCAGGAAAAGGATCAAAACTATGATGATGTCTTTCTATAACATTAAGAGGTGTGTGTAGCACCATCCAATATAAGAGGTTTGCAAGCTGACATATCCCACCGCCAATGCCCTTCTTCACCTCTCCTCTGGAGAGCTGCATGCCTTCAATATAGCCTTTTGCTTTTGTAGCTTTTCCAACAAGCTTCCAAAAGGAAACAATCTCACCAGGTTTGATAATGATTCCATCTATTTTACTAGAAGCAATCTTCAAGTTTGTTATTTTGTTTTCTTGCAATTGAGGGTCGCTTTCACCTAATGTCCTTCTCAACAATGATTGGTGTTTTTTGCAGGTGTATGGAAATGTGGTTGACAGTAACTTGCTGGTAGCTAGCTTTTGCACATCTTGTAAATTGATTATCGACCTGACTAATCTTTTCTGTTGAATACGTAGGTGATAGAAAATTGGATGGAATTCAGATAATCTCAATTTTATTTTCCTCCCTGCTTTTTACTTGAAGTTTTTATCATGAAAAAGCTAATATAAGTTTCTTACTTATTTCTTCCATTCAGGCTGGGTAATAGAAAAAATAAAAGCGTCATGTGATTCGGTATCTTGATATAGATAACCTTTTAAGACACCTTCTTTTTCAAAGCCCATTTTTAAGAGTAAGGCGAATGATGCTTCATTTTGAGGGAAGGTTACAGCCCCTATACGAAAAAGTTTTAATTCATTAAAGCAATAATCAATCACGGCTTCTACAGCTTCCGTCACAATTCCTTTTCTCCAATGGGCGGGCAATAAATCATAGCCGATTTCTGTTCTTTTGCTATTTAAGGATAGGTTATTTAACCCTACTGTACCGATTAATTCTCCTGTTTCTCTCCAAACGATTCCCCAACGCATGGATCTTTTTTGCTCATACCCATTCCCAAAGGATTTTACCATTGTTGCTGCTTGGTCGATGCTAGTTAATGGGGACATTCCGTAATATTGAATGACTTCTTCATTGGAAAAAATGGAGTAAATGCTAGCCACATGCTCTTCATTTATTTCTATTAAATTTAATCTCTCTGTCTTTAATATTGGAAAACTCATTTCATAACCCCTTTTCTAAAATTCATATATTTTAGCATAACTGTAATTATCTATCTATTCAATTAAATTTTATGTTAGGATATGTTTAAATAAACGGTTTCTTTAGGGGGGATTCGATGGAACAACCAACAATATTAGTATCTAAGCTCACATCACCGATTCCTTCTTCTAATTACATGAGAAGGTCCTCTCTAATTAAAAAGTTAAAAAGTAAAGCAGATAAAAAGGTTTGTCTTTTACATAGTGGTGCAGGATTTGGAAAAAGCTCTGCGCTTGCTCAATATTTCTACGACACAAAGGAAGCGTTTTCATGGTACTCAATATCCGAGGAGGACGATAATATTCTTCCTTTTCTCCGTTATCTAGTGCATAGCATACGAAGAGTGGTTCCAACGTTCGGGAGTAGTCTACTAGAAGACAATATTCATTTCATTTACCCAAAGGAGACAGAGTTGACTAGGTGGTATTCTCTATTTTGTAACGAACTAGCCATGATTAATACCCCTTTTACGATTGTCTTAGATGATTATCATTTAGTTGACCATGTATTCCATATAAATTATGTAATCGAAAAAATAATAGAATTTCTACCTCCTTCTATTAATCTCGTTATAGCTTCTCGGATTCGACCGAAGTGGACTGTGTTGCTCAAGCTTAAGTTAAACGGTCAACTAGTTGAGCTAAAAGAACAGGATTTTATGTTTAGCGAGGAAGAAATTCAAGTGTTCTTTGAAGATTATCATGAAAAGTCGATTACTAACGTGGAAGCAGAGAATATTTTAAAGCTAACGGAGGGATGGGCGATTGCCATCCAATTGATTGCTGTTCAATTAGTAGAGTCTCAGAAAACGATAGCAGATCTTACTAAATTTGCGCTTAATGATTTGTTTTCCTATCTTTCTGAAGAAGTATTTTCTAATATGTCACCAAAAGATCAGCTTTCTTTATTGAATTTCAGTATATTTCCTGTCTTTTCTGCTGAAGAAATAGATGAATTCTTTGGTAAGGAAGAATTTGCTCAGTTTGAGATATTAACCTCTAGTCATTCTTTTATCCAAAAGTTAAGTGATTCCAATACTTATAGGTTTCACGCTTTGTTTCAACAATTTTTAGAAGATAAGTGGCTCCATACGAATTCTATTGGTTTTTATGAAACACATAAAGAAGTCGCTAGTTTTTTTAAAGAGAAAAATAACGTCGTCCAAGCTATATATCACGCCGTAAAATGTAAAAACGAACAATTTTTAGCCGAGATGATTATTCCGAACGCCAATTCCATGATTTTGGCTGGTCAATTCGATTGGCTGCTGGAGTTGATGAAGGATCATTTATCTCCTTCTACAAGAGAACATTTTTATGAACTCTATTATTTTGAGGGGGAATGTCATCGATATCGAGCGTTTTATGAAAAAGCGAGGAAATCATATGAAAAGTGCCTAGCAATGGCTCAGGCAAAGCAGAATATTCTTTACATGAGCAGAGCTAATGCAGGGATTGCCCATATTTATCTAGATACGATTCAACCAGCATTAGCAAAATCATTTTTAGAGGAAGCTATTAAATGGGCAAATGATAGCAAAGAAATATCAAATGACGAGCAGAATTCCCTAAAAAGACTCCATGCGGAGAATTTAGTTAATTTAGGCAGGTCGAAAGATGCCAGTGAGTGGGTAACAAGGGAAAAGTTAGATCCATTTATTTTAAGAAATGGTAACTTGGATGCCCGAATATATTTAAGAACTGGAATGTTAAATGATGCTATACGAGTTTTAGAGATGAGACTAGAGGATGAACTAGCAATACCGGATTCTCATCGTGAAACTGCCTTACTGCTCTCGTTCATTTACTCATTGACAGGGGACACCGAAAAAGCGAAAAAAGCAGCTAACAAAGGAATTGAAACTGGCATTAAGGAAAAATCAGGCTTTGTGGAAGCGGTGGGATGGATTAGAAAAGGTCATGCGGAAATATTACATAATCCATTTGACCTTCATACTCCTGAAGCACTTTATTTAAAAGCTGTTCAACGTATGGAGGATTTGAATGTTTCGAGAGCTAAAGCTGAGCCTTACTTGGGACTTTCCATTTTAAAGTCCCGGCAAGGAAAATTTCAGGAAGCTATTAGTTATGGGGAAATGGGATTACGTGAAACAATCAGAAGTAATGATTATTGGTTATCTGCATATATAATGCTTGGTCTGTCCATTGTTTATTATGAAAATGAAGATTTAGATAAGGCAGAAGCACGGTGTCAGGAGGCAGCAACATTATTTTATGAAAACGGAGATATATACGGAGAAATGGCCAGTAATTATTGGCTTTCTCGTATTTATGCTGACCTTCAAATGAATGAGTTATTTATAAGTTCCATGGTTACATTCGCAAAAATATGTGTTGAAAATAATTTTCTTTTCTTTTTACAGAAAGAAACAGTATTTGGTCCAGTTGACTTACAGATAAATTTTCCCCTTATAAAAAAGGGCTTACTTCTAACCAAAAATAAAGATACTTTTTTACAAACGCTGAGAGAAAAATTAGTTGTACGAGAGGAGATTGCCTATCCTGGATATTCTTTAAGACTTCAACTTTTAGGCTCCTTTACGTTATATATGGGAATTCATGAAGTAGAGGAAAGAAAGTGGAAAAGGGAAAAATCGAAGGAACTTCTTACTTATTTATATTTGAATAAAAGTCGTTTTGTACCTAAGGAAGAATTAATAAGAAGCTTATGGAAAGAAAACGCCGATGAAAAATCATCTGATCGAGATTTTAAGGTTATTTTAAACGCATTGCTTAAAGTGATCGAACCAAGTAGGGAAGCTAGGGGAGAATCATATTTTATAATCCGAAAGCAATCGATGTATAGGCTAAACCCAGAGTCAGTGGTGAGAAGTGATTTAGAAACTTTCAATGATTACGCTACACTTGGTATGCTTGAAAAAGATGCTTCCTTAGCATTAGAGCACCTATTGAAGGCAGTGAGACTTTATAATGGCAGCCTATTAGAAGGAAAGCCAGCGATTGAGTGGATTTCCCATGAACGGGAGAAAACAGAACAACAGTATATATTGGTATTAGAAAGATTAGCGCAAACGAGTACACGTTTGAAGGACTTTGAGAAAACAATTTATTGGTCCCAGAAGCTTATCCACTTAGATCATACGTGGGAAGAGGCCTATCGTTTGCTCATGTTTGCTTATTATCAGCTTCAAAATAGAACGCAGGCAGTTAAATGGTATGAGCGCTGTGTAGCGACTTTGCACGAGGAGCTTCACGTAGAACCTATGCAAACGACTATTCAAATGTATGAGATGATTATCAATTATGGGTAAATTTTAAGGATATAAATATTTTTGAGCTTTACTAATTTTATTAACACAATGGCATTCATTTTAGACAGGTTTACTGGCGCGAATCGAATAGCTTTAGCAATGGTGCAATAGGCAAGACAAAAATAAATGAAATTATCGACCATGAATTATCTGCTAACGAATAAAACATAAAAAAGGCTTCGAAAATTTACGTACAGTAAAATTTTCGAAGCTTTTTTAATTTTACATGATTGCCCTAGCCAAGAATTTTGCAACTTATTTGTAACTCCGATTTTGTACAGTTAAAACGAAGCATGAGAGCGCTTACAAAATAATTGGGAGGTTAAGAACATTGAAAAAATGGATTCTATTTCTAATGCTATTATCGGTTTTATTTTTTAGTGCGGCTTGTAGTGAGGAGTCAGGTGAAGCTACTCCTGTTTCAGGCGAGGTGCAGGAAGGCGAGACTATTAAAATTGGTGTACTTGCTTCGTTGACTGGATCACTGGAGTCGTACGGGAAGCAAACTAGAAACGGTTTTGAACTTGGTTTAGAGTATGCGACTGGCGGGACAATGGAGATAGCTGGCAAGAAAATTGAGGTTGTTTACGAGGATACAGAGACTAAACCTGAGGTTGCTGTTCAAAAAGCGACAAAGCTTTTGGAAGAGGATGAAGTAGACTTCTTAGTTGGTTCCTCTAGTTCTGGGGATACGTTAGCTGTACTGCCACTTGCTGAGGAATATGAAAAGATTATGATCGTAGAACCTGCTGTAGCTGATAGTATCACGGGTTCTGAATTTAATCCATATATATTCCGTACGGCTCGTAATTCTTCTCAGGATGCAGTTGCAGGAGCAGCAGCGATTGCTAAAGAAGGAGTGAAGATAGCGACCTTCGCACCAGATTATTCCTTCGGCTGGGATGGAGTCACAGCATTTAAAGCAGCAGCTGAAAAGCTGGGGGCAGAAATCGTATTAGAGGAATACGCTGACCCTGCTGCAACAGATTTCACATCTAATCTACAAAAGGTAATTCAAGCGAAACCAGATTATCTTTTCGTCGTTTGGGCTGGGGCTAACTCACCTTGGAACCAAATTGCTGACTTAAAATTGCAGGATAAAGGAATAAAAATCTCTACGGGTGCACCAGATATCCCTGCTCTATCTATTATGGAGCCGCTAATTGGTATGGAGGGATTTTCGGTTTATTATCACACATTACCAGACAATGAAATTAATGATTGGTTAGTTGAGGAGCATAAAAAACGTTTTAATGGAGAAGTCCCTGATCTGTTCACTCCTGGTGGTATGTCAGCTGCCATTGCCATCGTAGAAGCACTAAAAAAATCTGAGGGTAATACAGATGCCAATGAGCTCATTAAGTTGATGGAAGGTATGTCTTTTGAAACTGCAAAAGGAAAAATGACGTTCCGTGCGGAAGATCATCAGGCACTTCAATCTTTATATTCTATTAAACTAGAGAAACAAGATGGTATCCCGTACCCAGTACCGGTTCTGATTCGAGAATTGTCACCAGAAGAAACGGAGCCACCAATTATAAACAAGAAGTAACGATATTAAAGAATTGAAGAAACTGACTGCCTAACATGGATTAGGAATGAAACTAACCTTGTTATAGATTTTTTCTAAAGCAAGGTTAGTGTTTAAGAGAGGAGTCAATTCGAATGGAACCTATATTAAGAACGGAAAACCTGACAATTAAATTTGGAGGTCAAATTGCAGTAGACCATGTGAATTTTACTATGCCCGAAAAACATTTCAAATCGATTATTGGTCCAAATGGAGCTGGAAAGACAACTTTTTTTAATTTAATTAGTGGTGAATTGAAGCCAACAGAAGGCGATGTATTTTATAAAGGTCGATCTTTGGCTAAGTATTCTTCTATCGAGAGGACGCGACAAGGCTTAGGTAGATCCTTTCAAATAACAAATGTATTCCCAAATCTCACTGTCATGGAAAATGTTAGACTTGCGGTGCAATCGAAACAGAAAGTCCGTTATCAAATGCTTCGTCATTTTAGTAGCTACCATAAATTTCAGGAAGAGGCAGAACAGCTGTTGGAGATGGTTTTACTGTCTAAAAAAGCATATGCCTTTGCGAATGAGCTTTCTCATGGGGAAAAAAGAAAATTAGAAATTGCCATGCTTCTTGCTTTAGATACAGAGGTGCTGCTGTTGGATGAGCCGACCGCCGGTATGTCTTTAGAGGAGGTTCCAGCAATATTAGATGTGATCAAGCAGATTAAACAAAAGGGAGACAAAACCATTTTGTTGATTGAACATAAGATGGATATGATTTTGGACCTCTCCGACTCTATTATGGTTTTGTTCAATGGAAGGCTACTTGCAGATGGTAGCCCTGATGAAATCATGAACAATGAAACCGTTCAAAATGCATATTTGGGAGGTTTATACGATGAGCACCTTGCTTAAATTAGAAAACGTTCACACTTATATTGGTCAATATCACATTTTGCAGGGAGTCTCTTTTGAAGCGAGGGAAGGAGAAGTGAGTGTACTGCTTGGTAGAAATGGAGCAGGGAAAACGACCACTTTAAAAACGATTATGGGCCTTACACCCGCCTCCAAAGGAATCATAACATACGATGACTCATCAATTGCCTCGCACGCTACTCATCAGATTGCCTCAAGTGGTATCGGCTATGTACCCGAGGATCAAGGTATATTTGGAGCATTAACCGTTGAGGAAAATTTAAAAGTAGCCATGAGAAAGGATGATGATGCTGCAAAAGAAAGGCAGGAATATGTCCTAGAGCTATTCCCAGATCTTAAAAAGTATTGGAAGAAGGATGGGGGGCATTTATCCGGAGGACAAAAACAAATGCTTTCGATGGCTAGGGCTTTCGTTAATGAAAGTAAACTTCTCTTAATAGACGAACCTTCAAAAGGTCTTGCACCGGTCGTTATTGAAAAGGTGATGGAAGCAATAATAGAGATGAAGAAGCAGACTACTATTATCCTGGTAGAACAAAATTTTATGATGGCAAGTAAAATCGGGGATACATACACACTAATCGATGATGGAGAAACTGTTCAATCAGGACAAATGAGTGAGCTAATCCAAGATGAAGAATTGAAGAGAAAATACCTCGGTATCGGGTAAAGGAGGAAGCTATATGGAGTTGATCATCAATTTATTGATAAACGGATTGGCAACTGGCATGTTGATATTTTTATTGGCAGCTGGATTAACCTTAATATTTGGGTTAATGGATGTCTTAAACTTTGCGCATGGAGGCTTATTTGCCTGGGGTGCTTTTTCTGGAGTATGGTTTTACAGTTTGACCGATAGCTTTACCTTAGCTCTGGTAGGAGCTGTTTTAACGGGAGCTTTATTGGGGTTCATAACCGAAAAGCTAATTATCACACCTGTTTACGGAAACCATGTACAGCAGATATTAATTACTCTAGGTTTCATGATTGTTCTTTCTGAAATGCTGAAGGTCGTTTTCGGACCAAACCAAATTCCAGCAAAAGTACCTCCTCTGTTAGCTGGAAGCTGGGAGGTTGGGGATGTCATCATTATTAAATATCGTTTATTTATCATCACCATTGGATTCATCGTGTTTGGTATTTTCCAATTCATTTTAAAACGAACAAAAATCGGTCTAACTGTACGCGCTGGTGTTATGAACAAGGAAATGGTGCAGGCGTTAGGTATAAATATAAAAAAGGTTTTTTTATATGTTTTTATGACAGGTGCAGCACTTGCAGCGTTAGGTGGTGCTTTAATGGCACCCTATTCAGGTGTGGTATACGCTGAAATGGGCATGGAGTATGCAATATTAGCCTTCATAGTAGTAGTCATTGGTGGAATGGGTAGTTTTCCAGGATCATTAATGGCAGCTATTTTAGTAGGTTTGTCAGGGAGCTTCATGGCGTATTATGTTCCAGCTCTATCACTTGCGGTAAATATGCTGCTAATGGCAGTCGTATTAATCTTCCGTCCGCAAGGTTTGTTTACTGCGAAAGGATGATACAAGGATGAAGTTAAAATCTACATTTCAAGTTAAACATGGCGTATTGTTGCTAATTATCGCTGCATTTACCATATTTCCATTTGTCTCAGATTCTAGAACATGGACTATTTTGCTGACTCAAATATTCATCTTTTCCATATTAGCGATGAGCTATGATATTTTGCTCGGTTATACAGGAATTGTATCCTTTGGTCATGCTATGTTCTTCGGTATGGGAGCATATTCCACGGCTATCATGTTAAACCACTTTGAGTCAACAGTCGGAATATTTATACTTTCAATTGCTGTAGGTATGGTTATTGCAGGGGTTATTAGCTTTTTAGTTGGATTGTTAACGCTACGTCTAAAAAGCCATTTCTTTGCCATGCTTACAATGGCGGTATCCGGACTATTTCTTGTCCTTGCAGAAAAGTGGAGAACTCTTACCTATGGAAATGATGGCTTTACATTTAGAGCTCCTGAAATTTTTAGAGATCGCATGGTGTTCTATCTATTGGTATTGGGGTGCCTCGTCCTAGTTTATCTATTCCTAAGAAGATTTGTAAATTCTCCTCTAGGTAAAGTGTTGATTGGAGTTAGAGAAAACGAGCAAAGAACAAAGTCACTTGGATACAACACGCTCTATTATAAGGTAATCGCTTCAGTAGTTGCGGGTGTAATTGCCAGTCTAGCAGGATCGTTATATGCGATATCGTTACGCTTTGTCAATACCAGTGTACTGACGATGGATATCACACTTGATGCATTATTAATGACAATTATAGGCGGTGTGGGCACACTTATTGGTCCTATTATAGGTGCAGGAGTTATTGAATTAGCACAGCATTATCTTTCTGGGCTAGCTAAGGAACATCCGATTTTTGAAAGATGGATTATATTCTTCGGTATTATTTATATTCTCGCCGTTATTTTCTTCCCTAGAGGCATAGTTGGAACCATTCAATATGCTTTCTGGAAACGGAAAAACAAAAAAAGTAATGTGGAAGTGGCTACTAAAAGGAGGGAGTTAGCAAAATGACGATAGGGATTGTCAGTACTGGAATATATATTCCAACAGATGTAATGACTGCTGAAGAAATCGCATTCCGTTCCAAACTCCCTATTGAAGTAGTCAAAAACAAAATGGGTATTTCAAAAAAGCCAATTCCAGGGAAAGATGATCATACAGTTGCAATGGGAATATGGGCAGCGGAGAAAGCATTGCAAAAAGGAAATGTGGATCCCAAATCTATCGATCTAATAATCTATATTGGGGAAGAGCACAAGGAATATCCCCTTTGGACAGCTGCCATTAAGATTCAAGAAGAGCTTGGCGCCTTTCACGCGTGGGGTTTTGATGTGGCGCTACGTTGTGGAACAACAATTATGGCAATGAAAGTTGCAAAGAGCATGATGCTCGCTGACCCCTCTATCCAAACAGTTTTGCTTGCGGGAGGTTATAGAAACAGTGACTTTATTGACTATACAAATGATCGGACGCGCTTCATGTTCAACCTAGGTGCAGGTGGAGCAGCAATGATTTTAAAAAGAGATTACGAGAAAAATACTGTTTTAGAGACGGATATAATCACGGACGGCTCTTTTTCAGAGGATGTATTGGTGCCTGTTGGAGGAACTAAGCAACCTTTATCACCTGAACATTTGGAGAATGGTTTGTATCGATTAGATGTAATGGATCCCGAGGGTATGAAGGCAAGACTAGAACAAAAATCGATGGACAATTTTTTAAAGGTTGTTAGGAATGCGCTTTTGAAAAGCGGATACAGTGACAACGATATCGATTATCTTGCCATCCTTCACATGAAAAGATCTGCACATGATTATGTCCTAGGTGAGCTGGGTTTGAATACGGAACAATCTATTTATTTAAGTGATTATGGGCACGTCGGACAGATGGATCAAATTATATCATTGGAATTAGCTGAAAAATCAGGGAAAATAAAAAGTGGAGATATTGTCGTTCTAGTAAGTGCTGGCATTGGCTACGCGTGGGGAGCAATAGTTATTAAATGGGGAATGGAAGGGAGAAATATATGAACATGACATTACAAAAAGTAACATTGGCAAATGGGGAGTCAATTACTTATAGGGAAAGAGCAAGGGGTAAGCGGATCCTCGTACTTGTTCATGGCAATATGACGTCATCAAAGCATTGGGATCTACTAATGGATGCTTTGGATGATTCATTTACTGTAATTGCTATGGATATGAGAGGTTTTGGAGGCTCTACTTATCATACACGAGTAAATGGGATAAAGGATTTTTCAAATGATTTAAAAGGTTTTGTCGACCACCTTTCCCTTAAGAAGTTTGACTTGATCGGCTGGTCTACTGGGGGCGCAGTATGTATGCAGTTCGTTGCTGATTGCCCTGGGTATTGTGAAAAACTGGTTCTCTTGGCGTCAGCATCCACCAGAGGATATCCATTCTTTGGGACGAATGCAGATGGCACGCCTAACTATAATGAAAGACTACAAACGATTGAGGAAATCGAGAATGATCCATCAAAAACGAAGGCGATGCAAGGATTGTATGATACAAAAAACAAAGAGGGCTTAAGGGCTGTATGGAATGCTGCAATCTATACACAAAGTAAACCGAATGAGCAATTATATGAAGAATATTTAGACGATATGCTGACACAACGAAATTTAGCTGATGTGTATCACAGCTTAAATATATTTAATATTGGTAAAGAGCATAATGGAGCCGCAAAAGGAACTAACCAGGCTAAGGATATAACCATACCAGTTCTTGTTATTCGTGGAGATCGAGATTATGTAGTTTCAGAGCAAATGACACAAGAAATCGTTGCAGATTTGGGTGACAATGCTACATATATCCCTTTAGTTAACTGTGGCCATTCTCCCTTAATTGATGATTTGGAGCAATTGCTAAGTGCTGTCGAACCATTTTTAAAGCCCAGTGGTAATATGTCAAGCGAAAAAAAGAAATGAATTGGAAATTACTTAAGTGATACTTTCCAAATGAACACTTTTTGCGCATACCAAATAAACCTCTCATTTTTCTGCTTTTAAAAAAGAAAAAAATGGAAGTTATTTAACGGGTGAAAGGTTGTGAGTTGGTTAACTCAGTCTCTCCTTTCTGGTGGTATGTACAGCTGATTCGTGCGTAGTAGCGAATGCACGAGGCGTACTAGTTTTCTAGCGGTTAAGACGAGAGCGCGTTTATGTTGGTGCTTGGTTACTTCTTGGTATTTCTTTTGATAAAAGGCTTTATATTCAGTGTCATATTTACGTACCGCATCTGCTGCTTGTACAAGATAATACCGTAGGTATTTATTGCCGGTTCGCATCCGGCTAGTATTTTCGGCTTCAAATTCGCCAGATTGATACTGTGTCCAAACGAGTCCAGCATATTTCGCTAATGCGTGGTGGTCATCAAAACGCTTGATATCTCCAATTTCGGCGAGCAAGCCGGCTGCGTACACGGGTCCAATGCCTTTTACGGAAGTTAATGTTTGGGTGAAACCTTTCATCATACGCTCGATTTCCTTATCCAAACGTTTGACTTGGGATTCCATATGGCGAATCGTACTTAAAATCACGGATAGTGAGATGTTAACGGGATCAGCCATGGCCTTGTCTAATCGAAAGGAATTACGTGCAAGCTTTTGAAGATATTTAGCGATTTCTTCTGGCTCGGCAAAACGTTTTTTGCCTTTCTCCTGTAAGAACTCAACCAGTTCTTCTAAAGGCATCTCGGCAATGGTTTCCGGATCTAGCTCTTCAATGACAGCGAGACTGGTCGTACCGAATGTATTCGAGAACGGGTTATCTTGGCGTAGGCCACTAAACTTTAAAAACAGTTGGTTCATCATGTAGGTTTTATTACGTGCAACTTCATGCATTAGATGGAATCGGGTACGTGTTAAACGACGAAGTGCTTCATATTGTAAGGTTTCTTGCATTTCATGTGGCAGACGTCCAAAGCGTAAATGATCCGCAATTACCCAGGCGTCAATTCGATCGTTTTTCGGTAACGTATCGTACCCCTTTTTAAAGCGAGATACTTTACGTGCATTTAACATATAAACCGCTGTTTGAAACGTTGGTTCATAATTGTGCAATTGATTCTTTAAATAATGAGCAACGTGCCAGCTATACTGGTCTGTCGCTTCTAATCCAATTTTAATATGTTCGCACTGATTTTTTTCCGCTGTTCCTAAAAGCTTTTGAATTAAGGTGTTCGCACCTTCTGTATCATTGGAAACAGAAAAATCAGCGAGCGTATGTCCCTCTCCATGCATGAAATGGACATGATGGGAGCGCAAACTCACGTCGATACCGACTAGCATTTGTGACATGCCAATCACCTCCTAAGGTGGGATTAATCAAGATTGTCTCAGACCTGGGTGCCCATCAGAATCATCGATGTCTGCCTCGTTATTAGCAATCAAAGTGAAAGAAGACCAAAATGAGCGCTACACTCTCTTCTTCCTCAGCGTCGCAGCCAGTGGTTAGACCTTCCATAATGAACGATGGGTAGCAGGCTTATTAAGCAGTGCACTAAGTGCCCGCAAGGGGGAAAAGCTATTTCCTGTGTCAACCTTGTCCGTTCCATTGTCTCATGGGCACGGTCTGAGAGAAAAGTAGATTGAAATAAAAAAGGACGAAGTACTGAAATGGAGCATCCTCCAATCTTCGTCCAAACGATATGAAGTTAGGCAACTCAAATAAGCAGGTAAGCACCTGTCAGCTTTATTTAGTCATGTTAAAAATAGACTTTTCCTTTTTGGCTCCCTCGGTAAAGCAGGGGTCAAACAGGTAAAACATAAAAAGGGTGAGGGAGCCAAGAGGCGACCACTTCCTATAGGAAATCCAACAGATCCTCCAGCTGTCCGGATCAACTGGAAATTCTATCGGAAAGAGCTCTTATTACTAATATACGAGGGGGAAAAATAATGATGAGACTTCAAGATAAAGTAGCAATTATTACTGGAGCCGCTAACGGTATAGGATCCGCGGCTGTTCAACGGTTTGTTGAAGAAGGAGCAAAAGTAGTTTTGGCTGATTTCGATCAACAGGCAGGCACATCTCTAGAAAATGAATTAAGAGAACAAGGTTATTCGGCATTCTTTATCCAAGTGGATGTGGCAGATCGAAAAAGTGTTGATGCAATGGTGGACCAAACGATTGAACGGTTTGGAGAGATTCATATTTTGATAAATAATGCAGGGATCACTCGTGATGCCATGCTAACTAAAATGACGGAAGAAGATTTTAGTAGAGTGTTAGATGTAAATCTAAAAGGTGTATTCAATTGCACGCAGGCTGTTGTTCCATACATGGTAGGAAATCAATATGGAAAAATTATTAATACTTCCTCCGTTAGTGGAGTTTATGGAAACGTAGGTCAGACCAATTACGCTGCTTCAAAGGCTGCGGTGGTAGGAATGACGAAGACATGGGCAAAAGAACTAGGAAGAAAAGGCCTCAATGTCAATGCTGTAGCCCCGGGGTTCACTTTAACGAAAATGGTAGCGAAAATGCCTGAGAAAATTATTGAACAGATGCAGTCTGTTGTGGCCCTCCAACGTTTAGCAGAACCACGCGATATTGCAAATGCATATTTGTTTTTAGCCTCCGATGAATCTAGTTATGTTCACGGGCATGTACTACAAGTAGATGGCGGTATCATGATGTAAGGAAAGGGTGTTGCCAAGATGTTATCTGAACAAGCATGGATTTATAAAAGGGCTATCCTCTCTCCAACTAAGAAGGCTTTAATAGATAGTAGTAGTGGCAAGGAATGGACCTATGAAGCATTATGGGAACAAGTAAGTGGGTGGGCCAACTATTTTGAGCAACAAGGATATAAAGCTGGGCAGAGAATCGTGGTTCTTTCTCATAATAGAATAGAACTATTTGCATTATTGTTCGCCTGTGGTTTGAAAGGACTTATCTATGTGCCGTTAAATTTCCGGTTAAGCACCAAAGAATTACAATATATACTAGATGATTGTTCGCCAGTGGCCGTCATTTACGATGACGAGCATAGATACTTAAGTACATTTTTCCCTACCTTTAAAACAATTATTTTGTCGAGTATAACACTCTCCAATAATAGTGACTTCCATCTGAACACGGATTGGAAGCCGGATGATCCTTGGCTCATTATTTATACAGGCGGGACAACTGGAAGTCCTAAGGGAGCGGTACTATCCTTTGACAATGTCAATTGGAATGCGATCAATACAATCATCAGCTGGGGATTAAACGAAGAGGACTGTACATTAAACTATATGCCTATGTTTCATACTGGAGGACTAAACGCACTATGCATACCTATTTTAATGGCGGGGGGTACCGTGGTCACAGGCAACAAGTTCCAAGCAGAGGAAGCTTTAAAATACTTGGACTCCTACAAGACTACTCTGTCTTTGTTTGTGCCGACGATGTATCAAGCAATGTTAGATACAGAGTACATCAATAAGTCACTTTTCCCTACAGTTAAGTGTTTTTTATCCGGTGGGGCGCCTTGTCCTCACACAATCTATAATAAGTTTGAAGAGATTGGAATTTTGTTTAAAGAAGGCTACGGTTTGACGGAGGCAGGACCAAACAACTTTTTCGTCCATCCAGAGAAAGCTATGCTTAAAAAGGGTACAGTAGGCAAGTGTATGCAATTCAATGAAGTAAAAGTAGTAAACGAAAATGGGGAACCTTGTCAAAAAAATGAAGTAGGGGAGCTATACGTTTCAGGGAGACACGTTTTTAAGCACTACTGGAATAATGATGGGGAAACAAAAAATACATTTGAGGGCAAATGGTTAAAAACTGGAGATCTTGCAATCTTTGACGAGGATGGTGATTTCTTCATAGTGGGACGTAAAAAGGAAATGATTATTTCAGGTGGAGAGAATATTTATCCTTTAGAGATCGAGCAACGCCTTACGGAGCATCCTAATGTAAAGGAAGCAGCAGTACTAGGATTAGAGGACGTAAAATGGGGAGAGTGTGTGACTGCTTTTATTTCTTATGCTAGCTCATCTGTGTCAGAGCAGGAGCTGATTGATTATTGTAAAGTAACGCTAGGAAGCTATAAGGTTCCTAAGAAGATTTATTTTCTAGAAGAATTGCCAAGGACAGATGTAGGTAAAATTAATAAGAAACTATTAAAAGAGATGGCTTTAAAAGCTGTGGAGTAACACTTTCCAGCTTTTTTTGCTATCTTTTTGTATAATAGAGGTTGAGGTGACTAAGAAATGTTTATAAGTGAAAAAGAAATTGAAGTACGATACGCAGAGACCGATCAAATGGGAGTAGTGTATCATGCCAACTATTTAGTTTGGTTAGAGATGGGGCGAACTCAGCTCATACAAGATTTAGGTTTCTCCTATGCAGGTTTAGAGAAAGACGGATACCTTTCGCCAGTGACCAATGTCAATATAAATTATAAGACTCCTGTCAAATATGGAGATAGAGTCAAGGTACGCACTTGGATTGAAAAGCATGGAAGACTTAGAACAACCTATGGCTATGAAGTTGTACATACAGATGGCACGCTGTCTTCTACAGCAACAACGGAGCATGTCATCGTTCGAAAAGAGGATTTTAGACCGGTATCACTTGCTAAGATAGATGCAGCTTGGGACAATAAATATAAAGAAATCGTGAAGGAATCTTAACAGTGGCATTTGGTATTAATAGAGATGAGTTAAAAAATTGGAAACAGTCAGTGGAAAACAAGGAAATCGCTTTTCTTACTCACTATTGGTTGGATGAACGCTTTCCAGGATGCAAAACGGTTACTAAGGTTGGATGTAGCGATATTAATAAGCTCATCGAATGGGGAAAGCAGTATGACTTAAAGGAAGAGTGGATTGACTATAAGGAAGGTTACCCCCATTTCGATCTTTTTGGTAAATATGAACTTGAGATTATGGAAAAAGAGAATTTATTGGAACAGTTAAAACGATTTCGTCCATTAAAATAAAAGTGAGCTTGGATTCGCATCCAAGCTCATTTATTTTGTTTTTAAGTAAGAATGCATCCATAGAAGATGGTGTTCGTTAAAATACTTGACGTAATTCAATCTGACCTTCTCCATATCCTTGAGGGTCAGGCATTTGCATCGCCCACTCAACCGCTTCTTCTTTTGATTCCACTTCAATCAGTATAAACCCTGCAATTAAATCTTGTGATTCCGTAAATGGACCTTCTGAAACCACTGGCTTTTCCCCAGGTATAGGGAATGAGAGGCGAATCCCATTGGAACTTGGATGTAATCCTTTAGCCATAACACGTACGCCTGCCTTCACTAGATCCTCATTAAATTTTGTCATGGCTTCCATGAGCTCTGGGCTCGGGAGATTTCCGGCTTCTGAATTCCTTGAGGCTTTTACGATTAACATAAATAGCATGATAAATTCCTCCCTCTTTTTAGAAAAGTCATATTCCAAACAAATAAATATTAGTGAAAATCTCCTCCCTCAAATTGTACTATAACCCTAATTTTACCACAATTACGATTTTTGTAGTTTTTTATAAAATCAGCCAGGGTAGACAGTATAAAAATTAAAATTCCTTAAATACTTACAATGGAATGTCTAATAACCGCTCTTTTTTGAATGGCTATGTTAAAGGGATAGGTTGATAAAAATACTCATAAAAGATGAGCTAGGATATTTTATCCTGGCTCATTTTACTTTGATATTATTTTTTTCTAACACAACCCGTTAGTTAATTAAGTACCTTCATCATAATATTGTCTATATAAAACTTCATCCATATGATAAAATTTACCAGAAGAGGAGGTTACATGATGATTTCATTTTCATACAAGGCAATGGGCTTTGTTTTCTTATTTTCATTAGGATTTATTTATTCATGTTTACGGATTGGACAACTGACGGGAGAAGTATCCGAAGCAGTAACCTCACATATACTTTTCAAATTATTTTTTTCTGTCTTTTTTATAATAAGTTTAATTATATTTATTTACGGGTTGAAGAAGGATAAGTAAATATATGTCCTAAAGTATTCAACGTAATAATGCTCAATCCTACTTAGACTAACCTATGCAGTTTAAGTGTAACACTTTAAACAAAACTATCTTACGAAAAATCAAACAAGTCATTTAAATAGCCTTTTCAATAAAAAAGGCAGTAACGCTTTTATACGTTACTGCCTTTCGCTATCTAGCTTTTTTTATAGGAATATTCAAGCTCATTTGATTGGTCATTAAATGAAACATAAAGGTCATGTCCAGTGAAATACCATTCATCTCTCTCTTCTATAAAGAACATGATCTCTTCATGTAAGAGAGTTACAGATGGTTCGAATGGAGTATCCTTTGTCACACCTAGTGAGAAAGCCTCTTGTATTGGACTTGAGCCTCCATATCGAGCATAGAAACGAATTTTGTCTCCTTTTTCTGCTTCCATTTCCTCGCGGAACCATTTTAAAGCATCACTAGAGATATTGATTTTCATGCGAACCACCAAGCTTTCTTTAAATTTTACGATGTTTTTCATGGGTTTAGTCTAAAGCTTTTTAATAGGTTCCGCAAAGAATTTGTTTAACTCTTTAGCAGCAGGAAGCTTCGATTCAATAGTTAAATCCACTTGACCTTTGGCTCAGTTCCATTTTTAATGCGCTCTATATTCGAACGATGACGATAGAAAATAAAGATTGCAAGTAAAAATACGATTACGATTAGTGGCCAATCTTCTTTGACCGTAAAATAGTAAACAATAGAGTAGATGAGTGCAATGATGGCTAAACACATAGAGGTTAGAGAGACCATTTTGGTTATTTTTAATATAATAAAAAATCCTACAACTAATATTACAAATATTGGCCAGTTGTAGCCTAATAGGATCCCGCCTGATGTAGCCACTGCTTTTCCGCCTTTAAACCCAGCGAACACAGGATAAATATGTCCAATTACAGCAACTACCCCTAAAATTAGAGGATGCACGTTTGTTGAAGCAAAAAACGGAAGCAAGCCTAACAAAGTGGCTGCTGTCCCTTTAAGAATGTCCATAATTGTTACGGCCAATCCAGCCTTTTTACCGAGCGTTCGGAAAGTGTTAGTTCCACCAAGATTGCCACTACCATGCTCACGTATATCAATGTTATAAAATAGCTTTCCAACCCATAATCCTGATGGGATTGATCCGATTAAATAAGCAAGCAAAAGTAAAATGAATATTGTCATAGTGTGCTCCTTCTATATGTATCTATTAATGAATATAATAACTTTCTTATTTTACCATGTAGACAACTTTTTATTCAATGACAAGTAATGTCGTTATAACGGAGAGTTCGAGCGCAATATAAGTCTTTTTGGACCACAAAGTAAGTGTAAAACCTATTATAAAAAAATTTTAAGTAGGTTCCTAATGAAAAATTCCAAGTTTATACGATATACTTAATATACAATTGGTCTTTTAAGCAACTGGATGAAAACATTGTTTAAAAGTAAAGAAGGAATTATCTAGGTGAATAGAGAATGCATGAAAAGGGTAGATTGCATTCTAATTGAACTTTCACTACAATTGAAGTCTGGCCTGTCCTTCAGCGCTATTGACATAATGACAATCTGTTTGTAGGCTTAAATAGAAAGAAGAACAAACGTTTTGTTTTTTTGGAGGGAACGAATTGAGTAAAAACAATAATTTAACAAGCTATGGCGATGATGATATTCAGGTGCTTGAGGGCTTGGAGGCCGTAAGAAAAAGACCGGGAATGTATATTGGATCAACAGATTCTAGAGGTCTTCACCATTTGGTCTATGAAATAGTAGATAATGCGGTGGATGAAAGCCTTGCTGGATTCGGTGAACATATTATAGTTACAATCCATTCAGACCAAAGTATAACGGTAAGAGATTTTGGACGAGGTATGCCTACTGGTATGCATAAGACAGGCGTTCCTACTGCGGAAGTGATTTTTACTGTACTACACGCAGGTGGTAAATTTGGACAAGGCGGCTATAAAACAAGTGGAGGTCTACATGGTGTAGGTGCCTCTGTAGTAAATGCTCTCTCCTCATATGTAGATGTAGTCATTCATAGAGATGGGAAAAAATTTGCACAACGCTTTGAAAATGGTGGGAAAGTAGTCGAATCGCTAAACCAAATAGGGACTACAAAAGAAACGGGAACATCCGTACATTTCTTACCAGATACCAAAATCTTCTCTACTACTAAATTTAACTATGAAACACTTTGCGAAAGACTTAGAGAATCCGCTTTCCTCTTAAAAGGATTAAAAATCGAATTATTTGATGAACGTACCGAAGCCCACGATGTGTTTTA
This sequence comes from Psychrobacillus sp. FSL K6-4046, assembly GCF_038624605.1. Lineage (NCBI taxonomy): Bacteria > Bacillati > Bacillota > Bacilli > Caryophanales > Bacillaceae > Psychrobacillus > Psychrobacillus sp. FSL K6-4046. The sequence continues at coordinate 1,964,192 of NZ_CP152020.1, read as the reverse complement.
TTATGAAACAGGCATCGAAGCTTTCGTTGCTTATTTGAATGAAGAGAAAGACGTTTTACATCCAGTGTTTTATATGGAAGGCAGCCACGAAGAAATTGAAGTGGAATTCGCTTTCCAGTTTAATGACGGCTATTCAGAAACGATTTTATCCTTTGTAAATAACGTGAGAACTAGAGACGGCGGTACACATGAAACAGGTGCCAAGTCGGCGTTGACACGTGTATTTAATGATTATGCTAGAAAAACAGGATTATTAAAGGAAAAAGATAAAAACTTAGATGGCTCGGACATTCGTGAAGGAATCTCCGCTATCGTATCTCTTAGAATTCCCGAGAATCTTTTGCAATTCGAAGGGCAAACGAAAGGGAAACTGGGTACTAGTGAAGCAAGAAGTGCGGTAGATTCTGTTGTGTCTGAAAAGCTACAATACATCCTCGAAGAAAACTCCGAGTTGTCCGCCTCTTTAATCCGAAAAGGGATTCGTGCTCAGCATGCTCGAGAAGCAGCAAGAAAAGCACGTGAAGATGCTCGAAATGGGAAAAAGCGCAAACCATCCGAGTTATTATCAGGTAAACTTACTCCTGCTCAATCTAGAAATGCAAAGAAAAACGAGCTTTATCTAGTAGAGGGTGACTCTGCTGGAGGTTCTGCTAAGCAAGGTAGAGATCGAACTTTCCAAGCTATCCTTCCCCTAAGAGGAAAGGTTATAAATACGGAGAAGGCTAAGCTTACTGACATCATGAAGAACATCGAAATTGCTACGATTATTCATGCAATTGGCGGTGGAGTTGGAGCAGACTTTAAGATAGAAGATATTGCTTACGACAAAATCGTTATTATGACAGATGCCGATACAGATGGAGCACATATCCAGGTACTATTGTTGACGTTCTTCTATCGATATATGAAGCCATTGATTGAAAACGGCAAAATCTATATCGCCATGCCTCCTTTGTACAAGGTATATAGAGGAATGGGGAAAAAAGAGGTCTCCGAATATGCATGGACCGAAAAAGAACTCAATGCAGCGATGGAGAGAATTGGAAAAGGCGTTATGCTACAACGTTATAAAGGTCTTGGTGAGATGAATGCCGATCAATTATGGGATACAACTATGAATCCTGACACTCGAACTTTAATACGAGTAACGATTGAAGATGGGGCACGTGCCGAGAGACATATAACAACTCTAATGGGGGATAAAGTAGAACCTCGCAGAAAATGGATAGAAGCAAATGTTGACTTTAGTTTAGATGATGATTCTAACATCTTAGAAAATGACAGAATTCACACGGAGGATGAATTAGTATGACACAAACCGAAAGATATCAAAATTTACCCTTAGAAGAAGTTATAGGTGATCGGTTTGGACGTTATAGTAAATACATCATTCAAGACCGCGCTTTACCTGATGCTAGAGATGGACTTAAGCCAGTTCAGCGTCGTATATTATTTGCCATGCTTCAGGAAGGGAACACCAATGACAAGGCGTTTCGTAAGTCAGCTAAGACCGTTGGAGTTGTAATTGGTAACTACCATCCTCATGGTGACTCTTCAGTCTATGAAGCGATGGTGCGTATGAGTCAGGACTGGAAATTGCGACATATGCTGGTTGAAATGCATGGGAACAATGGTTCAGTGGACGGAGATCCACCAGCTGCTATGCGTTATACAGAAGCAAGGCTTTCTGCGATTTCTCATGAGCTATTAAGAGATATTAATAAGAATACGGTGGATTATATTCCTAACTTCGATGACTCGGACATGGAGCCTATGGTTCTCCCCGCTCGTTTTCCTAATTTACTAGTAAACGGTGCAACTGGGATTTCCGCAGGATATGCAACAGATATACCTCCACATGCTCTACACGAGGCGCTTGATGCCGTTTTAATGCGCATGGAGAATCCAGCATGTACTGTGGACGAACTCATGACCGTTATTAAAGGGCCAGATTTTCCAACAGGTGGGATTATCCAAGGCGTAGAGGGGATTAAAAAAGCTTATGAAACGGGCAAAGGCAAAATCGTTGTTCGCTCTAAGGCTGAAATTGAAACCATCAAAGGCGGTAAAGAACAAATCGTCATAACTGAAATTCCATATGAAATCAATAAGGCTAATCTAGTCAAAAAAATTGACGAGCAACGATTAGACAAACGTTTAGATGGAATTGCAGATGTTCGAGATGAATCAGACCGAACTGGATTGCGTATTGTAATAGAGATGAAAAAAGAAATTGATGCTCATGGTATATTACAATACTTATTTAAAAATACAGATTTACAAATCACCTATAATTTTAATATGATCGCCATTCATAATCGTAGACCAACTATGATGACATTGCCTTTATTACTTGATGCATATATCAATCATCAAAAAGAGGTTGTTACTCGTAGAACAATTCATGATCTGAATAAAGCTCAAGAGCGCCTCCATATTGTCTCAGGTTTGATGAAAGCCTTATCTATTTTAGATGAAGTTATTAAGACGATACGTGCTTCTAAGGATAAAAAAGATGCCAAAAACAATCTGATTAAATCCTTTGACTTTTCTGAGGCACAGGCGGAGGCAATCGTTTCCTTGCAGCTATATCGTTTAACTAATACAGATATAACGGAGCTACAAGAGGAAGAGAAAAAATTAAATCTGCTGATCACGAGTTTAGAAAACATACTTGCGAAGGAATCTGTTTTGATGAAAACCATCAAGAAAGAACTACAGGTTGTTCGTAAGCAGTTTGCTGAACAACGTAAATCAGTTATCGAAAATGAAATTGAAGAGATAAAGGTTACTTTAGATGTGCTTATACCATCTGAAGAGGTTATCGTTACGGTTACAAAGGATGGCTACATTAAACGAACAGGCATGAGATCCTTTAATGCATCCAGTGGACAGGACTTTGCTATAAAAGAGTCGGATTACCTTCTTTATCAGCAGTCCATCAACACCCAGCACCACCTGCTGTTGTTCACATCGAAAGGGAACTATATTTATCAGCCAGTGCATGAATTGCCTGATATTCGATGGAAGGACCTTGGTCAGCATATATCTAGCATTGTTCCTCTTGATGCAAATGAGACAATTATAAACGTCATCGGTATTGAATCATTTGATTTAGACTTATGCGTTTTAACTGCAACGAAAGAAGGACAGATTAAACGCTCACTCCTTTCAGATTACGTAGTACAGCGTTATGCTCGACCTATAAAAACGATTAAACTCAAGCCAACAGATGAGCTTATATTGGCTCAGCTAGTAGCACCGTCAGATGAAATACTAATGACAACTCATTTAAGTTATTCTGTTCGCTTCTCTTTAGACGAAGTGCCAATTACAGGAGTAAAAACAAGTGGCGTGAAAGGGATCAATCTTAAAGAGGATGATTATGTCGTAAGTGTAAACGTAATATCACAACAAAGTACGGAAGACATTATGCTGATCACTCAGCGTGGTTCCATTAAACGAATGCACCTTTCTGAAGTCGAGCCAGGAGCTCGGGCAAAAAGAGGACTTGTGACACTTAGAGAATTAAAAACTAACCCGCATCGCGTGTTTGCAGTTGTTTTAGCTAACAAGTCAGAAGGCTTAGTAGTAGAAACGGTAAAAGGACATCAGGAAACGATTGAAGTGAATAGCTTCCGTCCAACAGATCGTTATTCTAATGGCTCATTTGTGATAGATACAGAGAAGGATGGGCAACTTCTAAGAGCTTGGAAGAAGCCAGTAGAACAAGAATCCTAAAAGAGGGAAAAAGGATATGTGGAGAAATAGAAACGTTTGGATTGTTCTAATAGGGGAATTAGTTGCTGGATTAGGACTTTGGAGCGGTATAATAGGAAACCTGGAATTTATGCAGGAAAAGGTCCCCTCTGATTTCCACAAGTCCTTGCTGCTTGCTAGTGGTTTACTTGCAGGAATTCTTGTAGGCCCACTAGCAGGTAGAATCATCGACCAGTCCAATAAGAAAAAAGTATTAATCCTTTCTGGTATCGGTCGACTATTTAGTGTGTTATTTATGTTTGTTGCTATTGCTACAGGATCCATTTGGTGGATGTTATTATTTCTAATAAGTCTGCAGGTATCCGCATCCTTTTACTTTCCAGCTTTACAGGCTACTCTGCCGTTAATTGTTAAGGATGAGGATTTACTTCAGTTAAATGGTTGGCATATGAATGTTTCCACTATTGCTAGAGTAGCAGGTACTGCAATTGGAGGGCTTGCATTAGTTTACTGGCCCATCCAATCTCTGTATATTATTTCAATGATTGCTTATGCAGGTATTCTTGCTTTTACTTTTATGCTCCGAATCGACGAAACTGCTAAAGAAAAAATGCTAGTGAGTAATGGACCTAGAAGAGATGGTTTTAAAGAGGTTTTTCCTATGCTTAAAGGGAATATGCCTGTCATGCTTACACTACTCCTAACCTTAATACCTGTTTTATTTTTAGGTTCCTTTAACTTGATCGTCATTAATATTAGTGAGATTCAAGATTCATCTTCTATAAAGGGAGTCATTTATGCAGTCGAGGGTGTAGCCTTCATGATTGGTACCCTTGCTATTAAGTATATTGGGAAAAGATATAGCACTAAATCTATTCTCTTCACTTTCGTATTTGTCATTGGTCTTGCTGAGATATCTATGTATTTTGTTGCAAACCCAATATTAACACTAGTAAGCTTTGCTTTGTTTGGTTTCTCTATTGGTTGTTTTTATCCAACAGCATTAACCATTTTCCAAAAGCAAGTGCCGAAAGAGTATCATGGTCGATTCTTCTCTTTTCGAAATATGCTGGACCGAATTTCGTTCCAGATTGTTTTGTTATCGACAGGTGCCATGTTAGATTTAATTGGTCTTCCGTACATGATGGTCATATTCGGTGTATTTAGTATAGGGTTAACAACTATTTTTCTGTTGCAAATTCAAAAAAGAAAGCTATCGTTTCAGATACCAACTGCATGAACATAATAAAAAGCATTTCCATCGGGGTATAAACCTTGTTGGAAATGCTTTTTATGTTTGTTATGAAGGTGATGCAATTTTTCCTTTTTAGTTTTAGTTTTTCTAACATGAGTGCTGAATTCAATGTCATTTCTCATCGATGATACATCTTTTCCAGTTGTTCTTAGCTGATGAAGTCTTTTTTTCTTGGCATGTGATTTAGCCATATGAATCTCTCCCTTTATAATAGTTTACATCTTCCATATTAGAGAAATTGATTGTAAAATTCAATCTTTATCGTAATTCTATAGAATGTGGTATAAGTAATAGAGAGCACTATATTTATTTAAGCATACATACTACTTTGGAGGTCAAACTTATGAAAAAAATATTAAGCTTAATTGCGATCTGTTTATTTCTATTTGGAGGGAAAGCTTTTGCTCATACAGGTTTAGAAAGCTCAAATCCTTCGGATGGAAGTACAATCACAGATCCAATAGAAGAAATAACACTTACTTTTTTAACTAAGATAGAACAAACTAGTTCTTTTAAGATAAAAGGAACAAATAATAAAGAGATTCCGGTAAAAGACATTGTTGTTGTCGATGATCTAATGACTGGAACAGTAGAAGGTATGGATAATGGAGAGTATACACTAACATGGAATATCATAGGTGCTGATGGACATCCGATTCAAGGAGACCTATCATTTACCGTAAATCTTCCTGTTGTTGAAAATCCAGCGGAGATAACTGAAGAAGCTAAGACTGATGTTGAAGAGGCTGCTCCTATCGTAGAGACAAACGAGGTGGAAAGTGACTCATCCTCCAACGGTTTCTTTACATGGATGATTATCGGTTTAGTAATTGTTTTAGCTGCTAGTTTCTGGGTGATAAATGGGCGAAATAAAAAATGATGATGCTTTTATCAACCATTAGCGAAGCCTTTCTATATGCCTGCTTTGCATTGTTAATGGGGAGCTTTATATTTTCACTCATCCCAGAAGATCTAAAGCCAACAATTGTAGTTTCTAAAAAGGCAAAGTTAATTGCAGTTGCTGGTATAGCAGTATTTTCCTTTATGCCAGTATTCAATATAATGATTTATTTGCTAGAGGAATACAGTTTTCTCTATGTATTAGAATCAGTATTATTGACGTTTGAAATAGGTAAGGCTTGGATCGTATCGATTGTGATCACCATTTTTCTAGCAGTCTTTATTTGTTTATTTGACGATAGAAATTCACCTGCCTATCCTATTTTGGGGATTGGATTACTGCTTGCGATGGTCGCAGCAATGAGCTGGACTACTCACTCACACGCTGTTTATGGTATACAAGGCTATATCACTCATTTTATCCATTTTGGGACTGTGATCGTTTGGATAGGTGTTTTAACAATGGTAGCTTGGTTTTCTATTAACAAAGAGAATTGGATGGCCTTTTTAAGTTGGTTCCATACAATGGCTGTTTTTTGCTTTGCAATTATCTTTGTGACAGGTCTTACGTTAATGTCATACTCGATGACTATCACGGAATATCCGAATTCATGGATACAGCCTTATGGTCAAAGCCTTCTGATCAAACATTTACTTATCCTTCCCTTAATAGGCTATGCATTCATTAATGGATTTTTGATGAAAAGAAAGCTACGTGTAAAAGAAAATATAGATCCGCGACCTTGGACTCGGTTAGAATCTGTTATTGTATTATTTATCTTTGCAGCAACAGGTGCTATGAGCCAGCAGGAACCACCACACAACAATGTGTTGCTAAGAAATGAAACACTTTTACAAGCCTTCGGTATCTTCCCGTCTAGTGAAGGCTCTTTAGTTCCTTTAACAGTGGAGCTTGTGGCAAATTACAAAGGTATTTCTTTTGGTATTCTAGCTATGGCCTTTTTAGCTATTAGCATCTATTCCTTTATCAAAAAAATGCCACCAATATTCTCATTTATTATGAGTATCTTATTAGTCCTATGTGCGTTGTTTGCCATCTCATTTAGCGTAATAGCGTATTAACTAAAAAAGCACTTCTTACAAGGAATTTCTCCTTTGAAGAAGTGTTTTTTATTATATTTATATATAAACTCATAATTACTTGTCGTATAATATGAGAAAACATGGAGAAATGAAGGGATTAGGCATGATTCATAAAGAGATAGCTATCAGGAAACTGATAGAGAACGATTGGGAAAAGGTGCGCGCGATTTTTAAAGAGGGTATTCAAACCGGAAACGCAACCTTTCAAACGGAGGCTCCTACATGGGAGGAATGGGATGCTAGCCATACAGCCAATTGCAGATATGTAGCGGTGTTGGAGGATCAAGTCGTAGGCTGGGTTGCCCTAAGCCCAATTTCAAGTCGAGAGGCCTTTTCTGGAGTTGCTGAAGTAAGCATTTATATATCTGGTTCCGCGACCGGCATGGGGATTGGCGGAAAGCTTTTAAAGCATTTGATCGAAGAAAGTGAAGAACAAGGATTTTGGACAGTTCAATCCATGATCTTTCCAGAAAATGAAGGAAGTATTCACTTACATAAAAAATATGGGTTTAAAACAGTCGGTACGCGCAAACAAATGGGTAAGCTAAACGGTGTCTGGAGAGACGTCGTATTATTAGAAAGAAGAAGCTCTACATTAGGAAAGGATTAAAGTTTATATATGGGAGAGTTATGAGATATAATAGAAATCAAATAGATTAGTAATCTCATGGGTGGTTGGCACAATGATCCCTTATGTCACGGCAAAGCGAGACAGGAGGGAGGTGCTGCCTTTTTGACTGTATTTGAATCCCTTGTAATTATGATTAGCTTTGGTTCGCTAATTATTGCTTTAATTACTTTGGCACTTTCAATGACACAAAAAAAGTAACCCACCTGTGAGTTAGCGCTCGGATGGGTTACTTTGCCTTAAGAGCCAATCCCCATTGAAGGGAACTAGTCTATTTTGCCGCTCGGATGCTACCAACATCTAAGCGGTTTTTTTATTTTATACATTTCTTAACACGAGTATACCAATATTTTATGCTAGTATCAATCTAAAGGGAGTGATGAAATGAATATGAAACTGGCTGAAAGAAATGATCTCGTTTCCATTATAAATATTCTAGACAAAACGACGCTGAAACTATTAAGGAAAGGAATTGAGCAATGGTCTTATCCGTGGCCATCATCCATTGTGGAAGAGGAAATAAAGCAAGGCTTAGTCTTTAAGATGGAGCTAGATAATGAGATAGTGGGAACTTTTATGATAACGCCTATCCCTCGACTAAATAGCCTTCATATTAACCCAAACAGTCTCTATGTAGGAAGAATTGCTATTCTACCTGAATATCAAGGTAAAAACCTTGGTGCCTCCATTATTAACTTTTGCCGTTCTTTTTCTAAGGAACACAAAAAAGATATGTATTTAGACTGCTGGTCCGGAAATAACAAGCTTAAGTCATTTTATATGAGCTGTGACCTAGATTATTTAGGAGACTTTCCTGAGGATGATTATCATATAAGTATATTTCAATTTTAATAAATGTATTTAGTTAGGAGGTGGTTTGTTTAGGGAACTTGTTCCATAAAGCATCAAACAAATATGCTATACCTACACCTAATGTATATCTCCAAAGATCTTCGATTAAAAATCCACTTCCAAATATTAAAGCCCCAAGCGTAGTTCCTCGAATACTATTCATCCACTGACCTTGATATAACTGACTAAATTCAATTCCAAAACAAAAGATTAAACTGATGCATAAGGAAAGAAGAGGTGGTTTAGTAACGAAAATGAATCGTGCCCCAAAGTACACCATGGCTGCCCAAAGAGCGTCACCCGCATTTTCGGCTACGATTTCTATAAGCAAGTAATCATATTTTCTAGAAGCTAGTCCAGATACGATCATGAGCAAAGTAAGTGCCAAATACGTGATACGTAAATGAATAATTGGCTTCAAAATATACACTCCTAAAAAATGTGTAATAAATATGGTAATTCCTATATTTTCTGACAAAATAATAGTTTATTTAGATTTACATAGTATAATTAATATTGTATTTGTCTGAATAAAGAGTTAAATAAAAGATTACTTGAAGAGAAGGAGAGTGAAAAACTATGGAAAGAATATTATTTAACCTAGCAAGTGCTCCCAGAAGAATTATAGCATTTTTAGTGGATAGCTTACTCTTTTTATTACTGGCTATTATCATTTCATTCATTGTCAAAGGTGATTTTGATAGAAGTTTTATAGACAGCAAATATTGGGACGCAATCTTTGCATTATATTTAACGATTCTCCCAGTCGTTTGGAGCGGCTATACCGCTAGCAAGAAAATGCTCAACATTAAAATAGTTCGTGTAGATGGAGAACTGGTAACCTTCCAAAATATGCTATTAAGAGAACTAGTCGGCAGGTACTTATTGGGGGTTGTAAGTTTTGGTATAACTACCGTCGTAAGCTTTTTTATGATCATATTTCGCAAAGACAAGCGAGGTATACACGATTTAATAGGTGGGACAATAGTAGTTCCAAGTAATAAGAAAAAAATGCATTATTCATCTGAAGAGGAATTATTAACGGGAGAGAGAGAAACTATACGTCTTTAGATTATTAATTTCTTATTCTCTTAGTATACATGCAGAGAAATGGTGGGGAGCGGATGAGCGAGCGATTTGATTTGAGTTTTAAAAACAAGGAAGTTAGGATGTGGTTTTATATTATATTGCCGACAGCTGTCGCATGCAGTATAACCTTATTATTTATTAATCCTAAATACACTTACATTCCACAAGTGATAATTTTTATTGCCTGGATCATCTATTACTTATGGAGATTTTTTCATAGACGTCATAGAGATCAACGTGATCCTAATATAGACGTTCATTAATACATTAAACGTTAATTTGTGCTGTGAAATGGAAATGCTGTCTTTTCAATAATTTGGTCACGTACATAGCCAAGAAAGTGATCTATCAATAAAGTGTATTAATCTTTTTCTGAGATTGTGTGTGCAATATAATTAATAAATTGCGGGTTCATCAGAGTTCCTCACGGGTTAGATAATAAGAAATTATAATTATATAAAAAGGAATAACTACTTTAGAAGATAAATATAAATACAAGAAAACGGTTACATAATAAAAGGATTTTTGAATAATGTTTCGACTGAGAAATATAGGTTTTAAATTTAAAATTGAAAAATAATTATAGAGGGGGAAAAACATGTTTACCTTTTTAATTGCAATTGTGATCCTTGTGATTGCTTATTTTACGTACGGGAAGTTTATTGAAAAAATATTTGGTCCCAAAGAAGACAGAATGACACCCGCCTATGCTAATCAAGACGGGGTAGATTATGTACCTATGAGCAAGAATAAAAACGCTTTAATACAATTACTAAACATAGCCGGGACAGGACCAATCTTCGGACCGATCATGGGAGCTTTATATGGACCTGTTGCCTTTATCTGGATTGTCGTAGGAGCTATTTTTGCTGGAGCAGTACATGATTATTTAACAGGCATGATTTCCATTCGGAACCGTGGAGCACATATTCCTGAACTTGCGGGGAAATTCCTAGGAAAGTTTTCCAAACACTTAGTAAATGTTTTTGCACTTTTATTGCTATTACTAGTTGGTACTGTGTTTGTTACTACACCAGCTTCCTTATTTAGCGCACTCCTGGATAATAGAATAGCACTAGGTTATATTATTGCAGCTATCTTTATTTATTATTTCTTATCCACAGTATTACCAATTGACAAAATCATTGGTCGCTTTTACCCAATCTTCGGTGCAGTTTTATTAATCGGGACACTTGGAGTTGGCGGAGCATTAATGTTCTCTGATTATACAATTCCTGAATTGACTTTAACGAATATGCACCCAGCAGGGCTACCTATATTCCCAATCCTATTCTTAACGATTACTTGTGGAGCTTTATCTGGCTTTCACGCAACACAATCTCCGATTATTTCTAGGACTACTCAAAATGAGAGTCAGGGACGGTATATTTTTTACGGAATGATGATTACCGAAGCAGTTATCGCAATGATTTGGGCTGCTGCTGCAATGAGCATGTTCGATGGGCAAGGGTTACAAGGATTAATCAATGAGGGTACTGCTTCTTTAGTAGTTAAAGAGGTATCTATGACCTTACTAGGAGCAGTAGGTGGAACAATTGCTGTATTAGGTGTAATTGTACTACCGATCACATCAGGGGACACAGCATTCCGTGCAGCCCGTTCGATTATTGCTGATTATTTAAATATCAATCAAGCAAAATTAACTAAACGTCTTGCAATCGCGATACCATTGTTTGCAATTTCATTCCTATTAACGAAAATAGATTTTAATATTTTATGGAGATATTTCTCTTTTGCAAACCAAGGAACATCTGCACTAGCTTTATGGATTGCTACGATGTATCTAATGGTAAAAGGGAAGAATTACTATGTCAGCTTAATTCCTGCACTTTTTATTACCGACATGATAGCAGTCTATATACTAAATGACGCAAAGCTTGGGTTTGGATTAGCTTACGGAACAGCACATATTGGTGCTCTAATCTTTACGGTAATTATTACTGTACTCTTCTTTATGAAGGCGAAGAAAAATAAAAAAGAAGGCTTACAAGTTGATTTAGTGGAAACAAAGGGAGTACCAGTTCCTTAAACAAACGAGATGGGTAGTTCGCTGCCCGTCTTTTTTTATGGTTTAAATTATAAAATTCTTAACCTGTAATAAATTGATGTCTAGCTCCACCGCCTTGCCCCTCGGGGTCAAATAGGAAAATACTGCGGTGGCTGAGGAACTGCCTCCTCGCATTTTCCCATTTGCCTGTCTGGGCAGTGACAGGCGCTTGCGCTTTTCTTGTGGTCAAACCCTCCATTATAACCCCAGCGAAATAATAATTGTTAGAATTGGCTTTGGTGTTTAAAGGGAGGGCAAACAATGATGGATAAAAAAGAGATAACATATTTTGAAAAGATTGAAGCTGACCTTGAAGAAGCTTATCAACGTCTATCTGAAGATATAAATAATCAGGATCAAAACTATAAAGAATTACAAAAATATACGATTGAGTATAAAAATGAGCTCGATAAATTTGAAGTGTATGATTATCAACAGACGCTAAATATGATTGATAAACAAGGGCTTGCACAAGTATTAGAAAGAGAACAAATAAAAAAGCTGATTGAGTCACCTTATTTCGGTCGATTTGATTTTGTCTATAATGGTGAAGAACAGGACGATGCGGAAACCTTTTAAATTGGGCGATTTGGTTTTAGAGATGAAGAAGGTACTTCGCTTATCTATGACTGGCGTGCCCCTATTTGTAATATGTATTATGAATTTGAGCTAGGGAAAGCTTACTACGAAGCCATGAGAAGATGTTTTGAAGGAGAACTCATAGGCAAACGTCAAATCAAAATCGAAAACTCACAGATTAAATATGTCGTAGAAAGCTCATTGACGATTCAAGATGAGGTTCTACAACAAACACTCAATCAACATGCTAGCGAGAAGATGAAAACAATCGTCACTTCCATTCAAAAAGAGCAAAACAAGATTGTGCGTAATGAATCAGCCTATAACGTCATTATACAAGGGGTTGCTGGGTCAGGGAAAACTGCAGTTGCATTACACCGTATAGCTTATTACCTTTATAAATATAGAGATACCCTACGTGCAGATCGAATTTTCATACTGTCTCCAAATAAAGTATTTGGGGACTATATCTCGTCCGTATTGCCAGAGCTAGGTGAGCAGCCTATCCGTTCCTTTACTATTGATGATCTGACGGAAAGCTTATTGCCGCCGGCTGTCACGTTCACTTCCTATGAGCAGGAAACGCGAGCAATTATAATGGACCCTTCTGGAGAGCTAGCTACACGTGCGAAAAAAAAGTCTAATTATTCATTTGTGGAACAACTAAACACATTCTTAAGCGACTTAGATACAAAGTTATTAAAGAAAGAATCCATATCGATTTCAGATACAGAATTTACAGCTGATTATTTAAATGGACGTTTCTTTCAGTATCGAAAAGAACCGGTCGCTACTCGTTTAGAGCTGCTGGCTGATGATATTCTTCAGGTATTAAAAGCTAAACGAAACGGGGAAGGGACATATCCAAGTAAGAATGAGATTGTGAAGAGATTAAAAAAACGATTGTTATACACGACTCCATTAGTTATCTATCGTCATTTCTTAGAGGAACTAGGAGAAGATTTATTTAAGTACTCAAAAAAGACGTTTGAATTCAATGACGTATATCCGTATCTATACGTTCAGTTATATTTTAAAGGCATTAAAACCTTCGAGCTGGTACAACATTTTGTGCTCGATGAAATGCAAGATTATACGCCAATTCAATATGCAGTTCTATCGAAAGTGTTTAACTGTAAGCGGACTATAATAGGTGACTTCAGCCAAGCATTACTGCCATATGAAACTATTTCCAAGGAATCCTTTGAAAACATATTCTCTAGTGTAGAATATGTAGAATTGACGACAACTTATCGATCCTCCTATGAAATAGCCATGTACGCAAAGAAATTTATGCGAACCGGTGATATTCATCCAATTGCTCGTCACGGGGAAGAGCCAGAAGAAATGATTTATGAGACTTTTGATGAGATGATAGCGATGATTCATCAAATGATTCAAAATGATTATAAAACAACTGCTATCATTTGTAAGACAGAAAACGATTTAAATAGGCTTATAAGCAGCTTAACCGTTCCATTTCATGTTTTAGATGGACAAACAGAAAAATTTGAAGCTGGCCTTCTTGTCACAACCATCCAGTATGCAAAGGGCTTAGAATTTGATGCAGTTTTGGTTCCCTTTGTAGATGAGTTTAACTACCATACGTCATATGACCAAGGCTTACTTTATATAGCCACTACAAGAGCAATGCACCAATTAACAATGTTCATCGATGCAAACAACAAATCTCCATTATTGTAGCTTTTCTAAAATCGCAATGATTAACTTAACGTTATTCATTGCTTTTTTTAGGTTTACTTCCAGTTCATCGGTTACATGGTAAAATTCATCTTTAAATTTAGCAGAGCTCAAAAGGGATTGAATATCTGTTACATGGTTTACCGATTCAATTTCTTCAAAAAGGTGAAGGATACTTGCGATAGAGAAATGGGCGCTACGTAATGTACGAATGATCAATAGCTTTTGCATATCTGAAGCCGCATACTGACGACGATTTTGTGCACTTCGAGAAACTGCAAATAAACCGTTCCGCTCCCAGTTTCGAACCGTTTCCTCTGTTAATTGCAGTTGTTTGCAAGTCTCTTTATGTGTGAAAATGGGCAAATTTGTTGTTTCCTCATGAAGCAATTTATCCACCGACTGAATAGCCTTCGTCATATAGTCGTATTCCGAATGTAAGAAGCTTAGATAGGCTTTGGCAGACAGCAAACTTTTATGAAACAATTCCTTTCCGCTAAGTAAAACAATTTCGGTAGCCTTCTTACGTAAATTATTTTGGATAAACTCTTGTTTAAAGGCAAGCCGAGCAATATATAGTTGTCGTAAATGAATCTCACTATATTCCCGGTAGCCATTTTCTTTTCTAGGAACGGGAGAGATAAACTTCCACTCCTCGTAGAGACGAACGGTATTTGGATGAATTTGCGCTTTTTTAGCAATCTCACTTGTTCTCATATAAGATCGCCCTTTCTATCTTTAGGTAGTATAAGTACGTACATCCACATTAAACGTAACATAATAATTTTAATACAGTATAGGTAAGTTGCGTACATTTTCATAGATTTATGGATAAAGAACAGCACGATCTAAAAAGGCTTTTAACGGATGAGCATTAGTAACGTATAGGAGCAGATTCTCTAGATAGCAGAGACTGAGTGAGCAGCAAGTAACCTATTGTCTGAAATTGCCAAGCTATTGTATTCTTTATATAAAGGTTAGTATCTTTTAAAAGTGGAAGGTGAGTTACGATGGAAAAAATGATAGAACAAGCATTACATTTAAGAAAAGAGGGCCAATTATTAGAATCGAACCGTATTTTTCTTCAATTGGTCAAAGAATTTCCTCAAGATGCTTATATTAACTATCAATGTGCCTGGAGCTTTGACACACTAGGAGACGAGTCACAGGCCGTTCCGTTTTATGAGACAGCAATTAGCCTAGGTTTACCTGAAAAAGACCAGGAAGGGGCATTTATTGGCCTTGGAAGCACATATAGAACTCTGGGAGAGTATGATAAGTCCCAAAAAACCTTGGAGCAGGGGCTAAAACAATTTCCAACTAATAGAGCCATGCAAGTTTTTTTAGCGATGACTCTTTACAATTTAGAGAGCCATCAGCAAGCGATGGAACTTTTACTGAAAAATATAATGGAGACGTCGAATGATGAACATATTCAAAGCTATAAAAAGGCGATTGAATTTTATTCAAACAAGTTAGATCAGACTTGGAAATGAACAAATATTTCGATGAAGAAGTAATTGGAATTATTGAGGTACTTTATAAGTATGCTTTATCTAGCTATTAGATAAAAATGAAAAATCTGTTGGAAAATAGCAGGCGTTTTTTATCCAAAATGATGAATTTTACGGGATGGAAACAAGTGTTCTGTTTATGTTTATTGGAAGTTTTGGATGAAGAATGGCGCTAGAATAAGCCCGTATAGGCTTATTTCGTAAATCTATAACGCTTATAATAGGGAATAATTCTTCTACTAAATCCCTTTAGAACAATAGGTGTCTACTGTCTACGAAGAGGGAGCATAGGCGAAATGAGTTTATTATAGTGTTCTAATAGAAAAAGTTTGCTTACTAATTACCAGTATAACTATCCGACTAGCTGACATGAATATTTGACAAAGGACACATTAACTCGTCGTATACACATATAACATTTTCCATTTAAGAGGAAGATGTTGAAAACTTCAGAAGGCAAAATTTTTTCTGTGATACAGATATAAAGAGAAAGAATATTTGTAGATCTGGATGATCAAAAATTCTAACGGAATATTGTAAGATAAATTGAACTATTAAAAGAAGGAATATATAAGAAGGAATTAAAATCGAAAGTAAGGCTAAGAATTGCAAACAAACATTAAGAAGAAAAAATATAAATTTTAATGCTACCAATAAATCTAATGTAATTTTATAAACAAACCAAAAAAAGCACGTTTTTCTCAAATATCTCACTGTTTCAAGTATACTTATGTAATGAAACGTAACTCCGTATAATTTATATTATGTAAACTAAAATATTTTTAGTAATAGCAATAACCAATCACTTACCTTCCCGTATATGTACATGAACAAGAATCTACCGTCACTTCGTACAATAATATCCAGACACTCCTTTTTCAAATATTAATTCAGTTTTTTATGTTAGAAATATTATTTTATCCCTTTTTAGTGGTGTTAATTTAAATGATTAAATATAGTTTTGCTGTTTAATTTGCGATCACTTCACTTAAAAAGTCATTCTAATCGCAGATCTTTCTTCTCCTCTACAAATAACTAATTGAGTAGTCATTAAAGCAATACTTACAGTACACAATTGAATTCACTTGCTAAATAGCTTATTAGAGCTACTGGAACTTCATCTGTTACCTTTGTTACTAATATAGTAAGATTATCTCTATAATTTGCAAACGTATCCTTTAGTCTTTCAATTTTTAATCATTTCAACAGATTTTCATTCATAAAGAATTGTAAAAAGTTCCCATGATAATTCACCAAAGAAGGAAGTCAAATTCTTCTTTGTATATTTTTAATCTAAAAGCCAGTTTTCAATATAATAAAATACTTTTTCCTAATAATGATAATATACAATTTCAGGTGTTGACACAAAAGGAGGATGGAATATTTGGAAAAACTACTGACAGTAGCACTCGTTTTTCGATTATTTTAGCCGGTTGCTCGGACGAGAAAGACAATATGGGCGCAGGTACAGACTACAAGAAGGAAATCGAGGCACTACAAAAAGAGAACCAAGAGTTAAAGGACATCATGAGTGATTACAGCTCGTTCCTACAGGAAACCGACAGAACTTCGAGACGTTTCATGGATCTACTTGCAGCTGAGGATTTCGAGACGCTAAAAGCCGAGTTCCCCGTCGAGTTCGAAGTGATAAACAAAGCGATACACCTTAAAGAACCGGAGAACAACGCACCGTTCGAAGTCGAACTGGCCAAACAATCAAAACACATCGGTTTCTTTAACAAAGACGATGAAATGACCGAGATAGGCTATTACATGTACAACCCTCAATACGACAGCAACAGTCTAGTCGTGTTCCATTACGGCAAGGACAATCAACTGGAGTACGTATACTTGGGTGCCAGATAGAATAAGAGAAGGAGTTCGGAAATCCGACACCCCTTCTTTTTTGGATTTATTATTCCGGCAATGTTTCGATATAGTTCTTGATTCGCTCAGCAACAGCCCTTCCTGCTGCCTGACTCTTAGCGAGGGTATCTAGCTTACTCACATCGGAATTGTTACTTAAAAAGCCGATTTCGCACAGAACACCTCATGCCTTCTGTTCAAACTATTTTTTTCGATTACGTATTCTCAGTTCAATTAATATACTAAAATATATAAAACGTTACTCTTTGAACGTGTTGGGTTGAAATGAGTGATGAAATTAAGCATTTCAACGACTTGATTACTTCCTTTATCAAAAAATTGTAGATCTTTTGGGTAAAAATCAGACTTGTTTATAATTAGGCTTTTACACCATAGAAACAAAAAACCAGACTCCAGATAATATGTAAGCCCAGTTTTGTTGTTAAGCGTTTATTATAGACTTTTTAAAGGATGGTTTCACTTCCGCGATAATAATAGCGGTAAATATCAAGCAGCTTCCAAAAATCATTCTCCCTGTTAAAATTTCACCTAATAATAATACCGAGAAAAATGTTCCAAATAAGGACTCTGTCGACAGAATTAACGCAGATTTTGTTGGATCTGCATACTGCATTCCAATATTTTGACATACATAAGCAATTAAAGTACAAAAAACAGCTAGATATATTATTGTTAAAACGCCCTCCACACTTGCTGAAGTAGGAATTTCTCCAAGTATAAGAACACCAATCCAACTAAAAATCGAAGCTACGAAGAATTGGACAATTGTTAATGCTAGTGCATCTTCTTTTTTTACGAAGATATTCGTATAAAAAATATCAAATGCAAACGCGAATGCACACAGAATTGATAACATATCTCCGACATTAATTGTAAATGAATCTTGTAGAGATAAAAATCCAATACCTACAATCGCGATGATAGCTGCCAAAATCTCAAAGTGGTCAAATCGACGTTTATAAATGATGTAAGCAATAATAGGTACAATGATCACATTAATAGCTGTTAAAAAGGCATTTTTTGAGGGAGTTGTATACTCAAGCCCTAGTGTTTGTAATGAAAACGCAATAAATAGAATAGCACCTAATATAGAGCCTTTCCAGAAAACACTTTTAGAAATTAGTTTTAGTTTTTTAGAGAAAATAATGGCTAATAGAACTGTTGCTAATGTAAAACGAAGCGCCATTAATTGCATTACACTCCAATGTTCTAAGCCTACTGACATTCCAACAAATCCGCTCCCCCACATAACAGCGGTAATAATCATTAATAATTCACCTTTATACTTCTTCATGCTGAACCTTCTCTCTAATACATAGCAAGAACATTAAGATATAATCTTTTTTCAATTTAATCAATATAAGAATCATATTATTACTTTTTCACAATATCAACTAGACAATAAAAATTTTTTTAATTTTTGTTATAAACTATCTCAAAGTAATTACAATAAGCGTAGATTCTCAAAATCTTAGAAAATAAAATAGGACTGCCTATAATAGACAGTCCTTACTGTATTAGTTTTCTATTCTAACTAGCTGAGTTTTTTCTACATCATATTTCAATCCATCAGCACTCGGATCTTTATCATATTTAAGTACAGCCATCGTTTTTTCCGTACCTTCTATTGCATCATAATCTGCATTAGTGACGATTAGGAACATATCTGTGTATGCTCTACCTTCACCAATGATTAAATTACCTTCATATTTTACGTTTTCCATAGCATCCAGTTTTTCCACCTTTTGCTTTGCGAAAAGTAATCCCTCACCTTCTGAAACTTTCGAAAGAGACTTAGCTACTTTTGTTTTTCCTTTTTCTTGGTTAGTTATTTCTCGGATTAATTGTTTGCTTACAAGTTCTTTTGCTGTTTCTTCCGTTAGAACCATTACCTTTTGTTGACCTTGCTCTATCATTTTAATAGTGAACTGTTCTTCTTCGATTATTTCTTTTTTATCACGCTCTACAGAATCTATAATATCTTGTTGTTCGCCATACAGAATGACCCCATTAGCTTTTGCCAAAAGATTGCACCCTGTTAATACGGTTGTTGCTATAACGGTAGTAAGAAATATA
The DNA here is from genome assembly GCF_038624605.1 of Psychrobacillus sp. FSL K6-4046. Lineage (NCBI taxonomy): Bacteria > Bacillati > Bacillota > Bacilli > Caryophanales > Bacillaceae > Psychrobacillus > Psychrobacillus sp. FSL K6-4046. The sequence continues at coordinate 1,944,819 of NZ_CP152020.1, read as the reverse complement.
ATTAGTAATTTTTTCATTTTTTTTAGCCCCTTTGTTTTTTAATCTTCCTTGCTATAACCCTATTATAGGGGAGATTTTTACAAAGAGCCTTCGCTTTAGATGACGTTCACATTACATTATTGCAACCTTGGATTTCCAATTAAACAAAAAAGAACCATTCTACTTCAAGTCGTAGAATGGTTTAAAATGAATACTTTTTATTGTCCCAGTAACGCTAGCTTGCTTTTAGATGGCGTTTCGTATTTTATATTGGAGGACTTCTGGATGTAGCTCCCCCCGCCTACGCCATATAATCCGCCATTGTTGCTCTTGTAATTATATACGCGGTATTCTTCGCCTTTTTTAAGCGTACGGACAGTCGTCAATGAACCGTTGCTATCCATTTTTACTAGGTTTGTATTCGATAGGATAGTAACTTTACCTATTTGTCCTAGTTTAAGTTCAGTTTTCCCCCACATTACCTTTTTAACAGGTTGAGTATTCGTTTTTTTGTTAATGTAAGCAGAGGATATAAAACCAACATGTTTTTTGTCTTCTGTTCTAACTGGATACCATACAAATTGATTTATGCTCGTTAGTGACTGGTCATATAAAAATGTTCCTTCAATAATTAAGGTCGTATTCTTACCTAAAGTAGTTGAAGCAGATGAAGTGCTGGGTTGCGATCTTAGCCTTACATTGTCTTGAGCTACACTAACCTTGTCTCCTTTTTGGAAATGATACGAGGAAGCATGCATAGGACTCGTAAATGTGTACTCTTTCTTCTTAAAAACTATGTTTTCGGTGCTGCTAGTATCATATTCAAAGTCCTCTGAACGGAAGTCTAGCTTTCCTAATTTAGAATTGTTCAAGTAACTGTCCTTTTCGATAAAAGAAAAGACCTTCTCCTGATATGCCTCGGTATTATTTAAACCATTGGATTTATAAACAGGGCTATTAGCTGGTTTTATACCGTTATAAGCCATGACTGGAAAATACCAGCTCTCGATAATTTCTGGTCCTGCTCCTTTTATTTTCGGTAGATCATTACGTTGATACATACTCTTAAGGATTTCCACACCAGCCTGAATATTGTAGGTGACATGGTATTTTAATCGTTCTTGGTCATAAGCTGCCTGATTAGTTATCTGCATAATACCTATCCCTTGGTCCGTTGAAACGATTGGTTGTCCATTTTCATTAAATTGTTTCCATCCACCATTTTCTTTGGACGCCACAGCTTTCACAACCTCCGGAGGAATATTAGCATCTAAAGCTGCATTTGTAAGTAGGCAATTCATATGTTGATATGATGGATTTTGATTTTGCTTAATATCTCCATATGAAGAACATTTAGCTTCCCATGTCGGCTCGGCTGAAGCTGTATCATATATTCCAACTAGTAGTACCAAACAAGTTATATGGCCCGCAATGATTCTAGATATTTTCATTAATAAATACTCCATTCATTGAATATTTTATATTTATTAGTATATTTTACCATAAAATATTAAAGATGAGCTTTATTAATTACAAAAGGTGGATTTAGAAAAAAAGATAATCAGATACAGATATTAATATAAAGTTAGAGTTTTTTCCCAAGTTAACTCATTTCCCTGGTCATCCTTGAAAATAAATTTAACCTGACCTTCCTCGCCTTTCATAGCATCAGAATAGAAGAACCCGGAATACTCGCCGTTTCCACTAATATAGAACCCTTTTTCTCCGCTAGCTCCATGTTCAATGGCTTCTTGAACAGTATTAATAACTTGACTTTTATTTGAAATCCACTGCATTTCTGTTAAGGAGAATCCCTCTGGTACTTCTTTTATGACAAAGTCAAAGCTATTCCCTTCAATTGGTTTAGCTGTTTGGTCAATAACAATTAAAATCTCCTCGTCCGTCACTTGTTTCAGTTTATTGTCTTCAGTTTTAGTTTCTTTTTCGTTATCCGATGTTCCTTTTGCTGCTGTTGATTCATTTTGACTATCTTCCGACTTGTCAGATGTAGTAGAATTTATTTGTGTTCCACAGCCGCTGGTAAAGAAAAGTACCGTTATAGCTATAATGTAAATAGATTTATTCATCTTGTTCTCCCCTATCCTCATTTAATGTAAAAGAAAATGCTACTCCTTGATTTGTATTCATCCCTCGATATTCACTTTGATGAAGCTCGAGTATATGTTTCACTATGGCTAGCCCCAAACCGGTACCACCGGATTTGCGGTTTCGTGAGTTTTCAATACGGTAGAATTGTTCCCAAATATTGCTTAGCTCTTCCTCCGCGATGAATGAGCCAACATTTTCTATTATTACTGTCACTTTACTCACCTCTGTTCGAGTAATACTAACGGTTATTATAGTATTCTCGGAAGCATGCCGAATTGCATTGCTCAAAAGATTCAAGATAACCTGTTCAATTCTTCTGTAATCTGCTTTAACTAATATTTGATCAGCTTCAAAGTCATAGCTGAGTAATAATCGCTTGCTCTCCAACTGCTGAGAAAAAGATTCAGCTACATTCTCTATTAAATCGGTTAAAGAGAAGTTTTCCATCTGTAAGCGGATAGCCTTTGCCTCATATTTCGAAAGCTCTAGCATATCTAAAATTAAGGCATTCATCCGATCTGTTTCACTAACGATCAGAGATAGATACCGTTCGCTTTTTTCTTTAGCTATATTATCCTGCAAGCCTTCAGCGAAGCCTTTTATAATTCCAAGAGGGGTTTTCAGCTCATGAGAGAGGTTTGCAATTAACTGTTTGCGAAGTTTCTCAGCCTGCTGTTTCTCTTTTATTTCCCCTTGTAGTTTCCCATTTGCAAGTGTTAAATCATTTAAAGCTGCTTGTAAATTATTCGATAAGGAATTCATGTCTCGCGCAAGCCCACCAAATTCATCCTTGGAACGGATTTCTATTTGCTCAGAAAAGTCGAGTTTAGCTAAGCGCGTTGCAGAACGGCTTAACATTCTTATCGGTCTTGAAACAATCCTAGAGTAAATCATAGACAGGATAATAACCAGAGCAATAACAATAGGAGCTATTAAGATAAAGTATTGTTGAAGTACCTCGACGGCCTCTCCAACAGGCTGTAAAGAAGCCATAACCATTAAATACCTGTCCTGATCCTCTAGTGCGGATGTTAAGACAATGTAATTTACTCCACTCCATTTGTCCTGCCATTGTCTTTGTACGACAGATCCATCTTTCAAAAGTGATAATTCTCGAGAATTAGGTATCCAATCATTTAAGACTTCATCGATGAGAGTGTCTTGATAGAGAGGGTTGTATGACCTTTGTTCTGGTAGTAGAAAATCAGTTACCTTTCCATGCACTCTTGACAGTCCCATTTGGACGTCCCTAAATTGAGGAGGGTTAATCTCAACTGGCTGTAAAATTTTATTTTTTTCATCTATGAAAATTCCATCTATAACTAATGTATTGCCAATCTCGAGTTCTTGTGGAAGTGATCCCACCTCCATCCCCTCATTGGGAATTCGAATAGAGATCAAGGTTTGGTCAACGTTTAGCTCGATATAATATGGTTCTATTGGGATGTGGTTAAAGTATTCATTTAGTATAGAAATTGTTGCATCTTTTTGATTCATTAAGGAAGCAATTTGCTCGTTTATTTGTTGTTCATTTAGTTCCTCTTTATTGATTTGATCTTTTAAATAAATCATATTCTCTTCTAATGTTTGTACCTTTGACGAATGGTAGAACTTTTCGAAAAAGAACACTTCAGCTAGCATGATAAAAGAAAAAACAATTAAAATAAGAGTAGTTGTTACAATAAACAGTTTAAAAACCACACTATTTCTTCTCATGATTCCACTTCAAATTTATAGCCAGATCGTATAACGGTATAAATATATTTCCCTTCTACTCCAAGCTTCGCTCTTAACTTTTTTATATGTGTATCTACGGTGCGTAAATCTCCCATATAGTCATACCCCCATACAGCGTTTAAAATATATTCTCGGTGTAATACCTTGCCATAATGCTTGATAAGAAAGATGAACAAATCATACTCTTTTGGTGAGAGAAGTATCTTTTCGTGAGCAACCGAAACGGTATGTGCCGATCGATTAATACGTATATTCCCGTAAATCTCCGTCTCTCCATCCTGTACGACAATACCTTCCCTTCTTTTTATCAATGCATTGGCACGGGCTACCAATACCCTTGGACTTAGAGGCTTAGTAACATACTCATCTGCACCTAGCTCAAATCCCAAGATTTGATCATCGTCTTCTGATTTTGCGGTAATAATTATGATAGGTACCTCCGATTTTTCACGAATGTACTTGCATACAGACCATCCATCCATTTTAGGCAACATGATATCTAAAATAACTAAGTCAAAGTTTGTTTGATTGAAACATTCAATCCCTGCTTTTCCGTCATCTGCTTCATAAATTTCCCAATTATCCCTTTTGAAATAGTCTGTTATAAATTCCCTCATCAACATGTCATCCTCAATCAACAATACCTTTAGTTTCATAGTTTAAGACACCCATTTCTCCCTCAATCTTAGTCATCACCCCTAAGGCTCACTATAAAGGCCTTATGTGTACTTTGTGTGTATTTTATATTATTTTTGAAAAGAATTATATAATAGTAGTTAAAATCTTCCTATTTTCCTATATTTGTAGTTCCTTAGCACAAGGTCTGTTTTCCATAATAATAACTGTCTAACTCCCTCAAAGATGCTGACATATACTAATAAAGGGTCGAATCAACTGTTATTGGAATGATTGAAAATGTGGACTGAATCACAAATAAGTGCTTGGATTGAAGCAATAGGAACTGTTTTATCTGCTATAGGAAGCACTCCTTCATCCGTTTTATCAGATGAGATACTAAACGATTTAAATGTCATTGGTTTGGCATTACAGGCTATTGGAAGTAGTCTAATCCCTCAAAATCAGGATTATTTATTCGTTGTAGGCAGCCAGCTGGAGGCGATTGGAAACTTGGTATCCTTACAAGCAGAGTTTATAGAAAATGAAAATGTTAGCTCGGTATTAAGTTCACAAGGTGATTTGATCGAGGCAGTTGGTGGAGCATTAACGATTGATTTCACAGGAAACCAATCTATACAAAATGCTTTAAATAATATAGGTGATGTTATTCAGGTCATAGGGGCTTCTTATCAAGCCTTAGCGGTTAGATATCCCCCTAATAGCCAAAAAAATCAAGAGATCAATACCGTGGGTAGCTGGATACAAGCGGTTGGTGCCGTTCTATCTGCTATTTTTGTGGAGGGGTAAGGAAACTAGTAATTGTATCCTTTATACAAAGCATTTTCGATGATCTTCCTTCCCTTTTACTTAAACCTTTTCTCCAGTCGTATATTCCCTTTTATGTTTGGTCATTATTGCTATGGGTAATTAATCATTATAATGGAAAATTACAATTAGCAATCAAGAAGGGAATGATTCTAGTGGAAAACCGAAAAAATGAAAAAATTCCAGCACAAGAACAGAAACGTCAACCAGGAATTGAAGCAGAAATGGAGCCAAGACCTGACTTCTCTCAAAACCTTGCTGGTAAATCTCAAAGACTAGCCGGAAAAATTGCTTTAATCACTGGTGGAGATAGTGGTATTGGACGAGCAGTAGCAGTAGCTTATGCTAAAGAAGGTGCAGATGTAGCAATCTCCTACTTAGATGAGCATGAGGATGCGGAAGAAACCAAAAAAATTGTAGAGAACGAAGGAAAAAAATGTTTACTACTACCTGGAGATATTGGTGAGGAGTCTGTTTGTCAGGAAATTATAAGTAAAGTAATCGGCGAATTTGGAAAGCTCGATATACTAGTTAATAACGCTGGTGAACAGCATACTCAAACATCTCTGAAAGATATAACAGCTGAACAAATGGAGAAAACTTTCCGTACAAACGTGTTTAGTATGTTCCATTTGACTAAAGCTGCGCTTGATCATTTAAAAGAAGGAAGTACGATTATTAACACTACTTCTATCACTGCATTCCAAGGTGCACCTAATTTGATTGATTATTCCGCTACAAAGGGTGCTATTTTAACGTTTACTCGTTCACTAGCAGGTTCCCTTGTAGAACAAGGAATTAGAGTAAATGCTGTAGCTCCAGGACCAATATGGACGCCGCTTATTCCTGCCTCCTTTGCTGCTGATGAGGTGGATGGTTTCGGTAGTCAGACACCTATGAAACGACCAGGTCATCCAAGCGAGTTGGCTTCGGGCTATGTATACTTAGCATCTGAAGATTCGTCTTATGTAACTGGACAAGTACTTCATATTAACGGCGGTACTCCTTTGTAATACGTTGTATATCATCCTAAAACAGGTTCCTCTTTCTTAAGATGAGGAACCTGTTTTTAGATTTTACATAAATAAGCAATGGGATGTGCTGAATATGGAGATTTTAAATCAGTATGCTTCCCCCTTCACCTCCTCTCCTCTAGTATTATTAAACAAAAGACTAGATAAGACTGCAGACTTAGACAATTTTAGCCACGAGCCTGATAACCAGTTAACACTATTACGGTATGATGAGTTAATAGATGGAATATTTCTGTAAAATAAGAAAAATACAGGAGGAAAAGTATTGAAAAAATCTATTGATACGAAGAAACTAGGCTTTGTTCTTGTATTAATATTTATCCTATTAGCTAAGTTACCCTTTCCCTTTTTAGGTGAAGTATACGCTAATCACACCTTTAAAACTGAAGACATTGATAAGTTTGTCACTAGCTATTTAAAGCAGCACGGACTACCTGGTGCTTCCATAGTAGTTGTAAAAAACGGTCAATTAATATATGAAAAAGGATATGGTCACGATTCTGAAGGGAATCCTATAACGGAAAAATCGTTAATGAGAATTGGTTCCGCATCTAAATCATTTTCTGCATTTGCTGTTTTACAGCTTGTTGAGGAAGGTAAAGTACAACTCGATGATCGAGTAATTAAGTATTTGCCAGAGGTCACACTTGATGATTCACGCTGGAAGGAAGTTACGATTCGTCAACTTTTGAGTCATACATCAGGTATACCAAATCCGATCATTGTCCCACCAGCGAATAATTTAAAAGCGGGAGTAGAACGTTTAAGTGATTGGAGGCTTCAAGCAAACCCAGGAGAGAAATATTACTATAGTAACGCAAATTACTGGATCATAGCACTTTTAGTAGAAAAAATTAGTGAACAGGAATTCTCTGAATATCTTAATCAAAAGTTATTCTCTCCGCTTGGAATGGACGATTCACTTGCTAATGTTAATTCGGGAGACTTAGTAGTTGGTCTACCTAGAGGATATGTAACCGTATATGGAAAGGCAATGCCTTGGTCAGAGCTAGAAGCGATGAATATGGGGGCTGGAAGTATTATATCTACAGCATCTGATATGGGTAAATGGCTTTCTATGCAAACAAACGAGGGTAAATCTGAAGAAGGAGAACAATTACTATCAAAAGAATTATTAGAAGAAACTTATTCTCCACAACTTGGAAGTGAAAAATATAGTCTTGGTTGGGAATTAAGCTCACCTAATGTAAAGCCAGCACGCATTTCACATAGCGGGGTGGAAACAACCTATCAAGCGCAACAAGATATAATACCGAATAGTGGTTATGCAGTTGCAGTTCTATTAAATAGCTTTACTCCTACAATTGAACACGCTTATGAGATAAGTACAGGTATTATCCAATTGACTGAGGGGCAAAAACCTGAACTAAAAGCTCCAGTATCTAAAATCATTGATTTATCACTTGGAGTTATTACAATGATCTATTTGTTATTAGGAATTAGAGGTATTCTGCGGAGTAAAAGATGGTCTAAGGAACGGAAAAAACAAACCGCTTGGAGATTTGTCCTTGGATTAATGCCTCAAATAGTTCCATCATTATTAATCGGATGGTTGTTTTTTATTGTTCCCACGTTACAAAATAATAGTTCGACCACAATGAATGTATTTGGTCTTTTTCCAGCTGCGCTGTTCTTACTAGCTATAGTTTTCATGATTGGTGTGGTTCTTACCGTTTTAAGAATCTATTATCGAATATCATTCAAGGATAAGAATTATACGAAAAAACGCTCAGAATTACTCTGAGCGTTTTGTATGCCATTTATTATGGTGAATTTTTTCGAAATATATTGCTAACACTTAACTCTGCCTTTGGAAATATACCTCTTCATAAGGTTGTACAATAACAAAGCCGTCTCCTTGGAACTTCATTTGAATCGACTCTCCACTACCTCTACCCACGAAGGTTTTAAAGGAGACGTCTGTTTGGAAATCAGGCTGAAGGTTGCCGGACCAAGCCACGGTAGCATTAGGATCTGTAAAAACAGGCTTTCCTGGAGTCACACGCAATGTAAGAGGCTCGTAATGAGATGTAATAGCCACTAAACCAGTTCCTTCACACTTTACATTAAACAAGCCCCCAGACATCATTCCTGCCACTTTTTTCATGATTTTAATATTATGCTTAATCGTAGGCTCAAAAGCTAGCAAATCATTCCCATTTACAAAGATCGCTTCATTTTGTAGATGAAGGATAATGATTTTCTTTCCACTGTCGGCAAGATATAACTTACCATGGCCATTTGCTTTCATAAGCGAGGCGCCTTCCCCTGTTAAAGCTTTTTTGAACATTGCACCCATCCCCTGCTCAAAAACGCCCTCACGCTCAAACTTAATCTTTCCATGATAAGCAACCATGGATCCTGCCTTTGCCCAAACTAGCCCCTCCAGATTAACCTCCAGTAGACGTTCTGTTTCTAATTCAAAAAAGCCTTCTCCCTTATCTTCCTGCTCCGTACTTTTTATAAATTCAGCTATTGAATATCTACTCATCAACAAACACCCCTTCTACTTATCATATACGTTGAAGATTCAAACTATGATTTAAATCGATTAATAAAATCTATAAATCTAGCATGATATCCATGATCTTGCTACTGATATCACGATGGACGCTACTATCAAAGTTTAAAAGAATGGCGATGCCAATACTTTCCTCTGGTACTAATGATATTAATGCTCTAACTGCCATTTGCCCTCCGCCATGCTCTACTATGGTATGGCCCTTATAATCCTCTATAAACCACCCTAGCCCATAAAAGCATGTATTCGTCTCGTTATCCCAGTCTTGAGAAACTCGACTCTCTCGACTTTGCATTTCCTTTTTTGAAGAAACGTCAAGTAACTGGTTAAATTCTTTGTTCAAATGAAACAACATATAGGCTGCCAAATCTGTTGCGGTAGAGTAAAGGAAGCCTATCGGAGCAGCCAATGAATTCGTTGGATAAGGTGTTTCAATTTTATCAGGTATAATATTTAGCATAATTGTCATCGTCCATTATGATACGGACATCTGCCGTAGTTCTCTTCATTTGTAATGGTGTAATAAACCGATTTTGAAGGAAGGATTCCCAGCTTTCACCTGTAACCTTCTCTATCAAATCTCCTAAAATAACATAAGCATCCGTACAATAGTTCCAAGTATGTCCAGGAGGGTAATCTAACTCAACCTTGCGAAACCATCTAGTGATATCCTCTCTACTATGGATACTAGTTACCTCTTCTTCTTTTAACCGATAATGGGCTAAAGCCTCACTCCATTCAGTTGGTGTATCTGAATAAATCTCCCTTACATTTGGCGCAACCAAATTGGCTATCCCTAAATCTGCTGGGAAACCAGAAGTGTGACTTAATACTTGCCTTACTGTGATATGATCACTCGAGCCTTTCTCTTTTGTCCGAAAGTAGGGCAGATAATGTACGATAGGCTTATCTAGATGAATCAAGTCCTCTTCGACTAATTTCATCATACATACTGAAACAAAATTTTTAGTTACACTCTGAATACTCATATACGTATTTTCATCAATTAATTTAGGGGTAGGTTCCAGCTGAGCGTATCCATAGCCTTTAGCAAAAATTAGTTTCCCATTTTTAACAATAGAGACACTAATTCCAACTCCTTGTTCTTCTATAACTCCATTTATTAAAGCGTCTATTTCTTCTAGTTTAGTATTTATTGTTTTCATATTTTCTCCTAAACTTTTACTTTATTAACCGGTTTAGTTCTCGTTTACATAAAAGCAGACTTCTTATCTTTTTTCTTCTTTTAAAATGACTGATTGTTATATCGATCTACTTCTCTATCTGAGTTGGCTTGGGCAGCTACCTGATTCATTGTTTTCTTATGCTCCAGATTATATTTTCTACTACCTAAACGATCCACAAGATAGGCAGCTAGTATGATACCTAAAAAAAAGCCCCAAAAAACCCACATAATCCAGTGCATGACACCCTCTCCTTCTACACGCTAGTATACATACGTTTGAATATTTGGAAAGTTTCAATTATTATAACTGAAATTAAGAAAAGAACCCTATCGCTAGGATTCTTTTTTAAAACTCCTTCAGTAAGTTCATCTCTTTTTTATATCCAATAATAACTTTGATGGTTAAAATAATCCAGAAAAACGTCATAAATGTTATAAGGTACTTTAATACAATAGTAAATGTAGACGAAGGCATATCTAATACCCACTGCATATACAAGGATTGGCCTAAAACTAGTAATAGGAATAGAGTGATTGTTATATTCATTTTAAATGCTTTTTTTATTTGCTGTCGTTTTTCTGCTATATCATAAGTGAACGAAGGTTTAGGTGCTTGCTCACTATAAGGCATTGACCAGATAGAGTAATTCAGCACGGACATATTGGACGTATACTTAAGCTTCCATCCGATTTCCTTGTGAAGCGTATAATAATCGGATTTCAGCTTAGGCTCAAAAGTAACCTCATATGCTATTTTTTCATGCTTAGAAGGAACAAAAGTAAATATGGCAGCATATACGCGATCAAGCTCATAGCCTTTCCTGTGCATTTCATCTAACCACTTTTTAGTTTGAAGCGGTTGATACATCCATGCTAAACGGATTTTCCTTATTCTCTTTCTACTATTTTTGACCTCTTCGTTAAGATTAAACATATATTTTTCATATGCTCTATAGGATATAAAGACAAAAATCGTAACACTTGCTAATAGTAATAATATAAGTAACGGAATAATAATAGATGCAAAGTTAGGATTATTATCATCAAATGATTTTAAAATCAAGAAATTTACGGGACTTGTGGATAAATAAAAGATGGATATGATCAAAAATAAATATGCATGTAATCGAATCCGTTTAAACAAGCTATCGCTAGATGGATAAAACGGAACATGAGATGCTTCATTTTTGAGAATACTCCATTTACCCGCCTTTAATGGATCTCGCCAGCCGGCTTTTTGTAACCGATCGGGTAAACTGCAAGATTTGAATTGTATCGAATAGGTTACTTTGCTAGGTGTTGTTTTATTAAATGTAAATATACGTGTGAATCTATTGAAATCTTTTAACATAAAACCTTTCAAAGCCATGCTTTCTAGCCATTTCTCGGTCGATTGTATACGGTAGCTCCAAAACCATCTAAATCTCTTCATCAAACTCCCCCTTATAAACCGAAATATTGTTTTGCACTTCTTGTAACCTCTCCATTTCCTTTCGCATAATCAGTTTACCTATTCCTGTAATTTCATAAATTGTTTTTCTTTTTTCATCTGAAAAGACAGTGATCATTTCATCTTTTTGCATTTTAGTGAGCGTTCCATAAATCGTTCCCGAACCTAGATGAAGCCTTCCATTTGTCAGCTCTTCTACTCTTTTAATAATTCCGTATCCATGACGTGGTTCTGTCAAAGAAAAGAGGATATAAAATGCGGTCTCCGTCATCGGTATGTATTTCTTAATTAATTTCTCCAAGCTGCTCCACCCTCTTTATAATATGTCACATCATGACTATATCACAACGTGACATATTAGCCAATATATTTTTAACTGATTATTTGTTTATTTTCCAAAGTAGTAAATATTACCTTTTCCGATATTTCTCTCATAAATAATTGTTTAAAGTTCATACTTAAAATAGTTTATTGAATCGGGAGGTATCTTTTTGACTACTAAAAATTCGTCCGTATCTGTATTTGCACTTGGTGGTATAAATGAAATTGGAAAGAATATGTATGTGATTGAATCATACGATGATATTGTGATTATTGACTGTGGTGGTAAATTTCCAGATGAAAGTCTTCCAGGTGTTGATTTAATTATTCCTGATATTACATATCTGCAGGAAAATGAAAGCAAAATACGTGGATTGATCGTCACCCATGGACATGAGGACCATATTGGAGCAATCCCTTACTTTCTAAAGCAGCTGAATGTGCCAGTCTATGCAACAAACCTCACACTTGGTCTAATTGAGATTAAGTTAAAGGAGCATGGGATTCTTAGGGATAGTAAGCTATTTTTGATAGATGAGGATAGTGTTTTAAGGCTCGGTACCATACGGACAACCTTCTTCCGAACAAGCCATAGTATACCAGATTGCTTAGGAATTACTTTTCAAACTCCATTAGGCACAATCGTTCATACGGGAGACTTTAAGTTTGACTGGACTCCCGTGGATAAACAAGCTGCAGACATTCATCGAATGGCGGCAATCGGTCAAGAAGGTGTGCTGTTGCTTCTTTCTGAAAGTACGAATGCAGAGAGACCTGGCTCCTCCCCTTCTGAGAAGCTTATAGAAGAGCATTTAGATGAAACCTTTAGGAAGGCAACGCGTAAAATTTTTATTACGACCTTTGCTTCCAATGTTCATCGTGTACAGCAAATAGTAGACGTTTGCATTAGAAACAATAGAAAGATCCTCTTACTCGGTAGAAGTATGGTGAATGTCGTTCGAGTTGCTATGCAGCGTGGGTATTTGAGAATACCGGAAGGAATGTTACTGGAGGAAAGTGAGGTGCCAACCATGTCTCCCGAGGAAGTGACGATTCTTTGTACTGGTGGACAGGGTGAGCCTATGGCTGCTCTTTCAAGACTGGCAAGCTCTAGGTTTCGTAAACTCGAGGTTCATCCTGAGGATACCGTAATCTTTTCATCTAGCCCCATCCCTGGTAATGAAACGAATGTCACAAGGGTAGTCGATAATCTGTTAAGATTAGGAGCTAACGTGATTTATGGCTCTGGAAGCAAGACTGGTATGCACGTTTCAGGTCATGCTTACCAGGAAGAGCTGAAGCTCATGCTAACATTGATGAAGCCAAAGTACTTTGTCCCGATCCATGGAGAATATCGCATGCTCCATATACATCGCGAGCTAGCACATTCCGTGGGTGTTAAACGATCTAATATTTTTCTACTGAACAATGGAGATGTTGTGGATATTGTAGATACTAATGAGGTCATACAAACACGGTCCGTAGAAGCAGGTGACGTCTTTGTAGATGGATCAGGCATTGGAGATGTTGGAGAGATTATTCTACGTGATCGAAGAGTTCTTGCTGGAGACGGGATGGTTGTGATCGTCATTAGTTTACAAAAAGGATTGAAAAAAGTATTAAATGGACCTGATACTCTAACTCGAGGCTTTGTATATGGTCCAGACTCTGAAGAGCTAATCAATTTAATCAATCAAACCGTTCGTACAACAGTAGAAAAATGGGATAACAATAAGAATCAGCGTACACTCAAAAAGAATATTAAAAACTCGGTAGAAAACCTAATATATGCTCGTACAAAGAAAAAACCCATGATTCTGCCAATCCTTATTGAAATATAAACACACTAGCGCATCCTAACTTATAGTAGGATGCGCTTTTTGAAAAGAATTTTGGTCTACCCAAAAGCAACATCTAGAATCATCATGATTGTAAATCCGATCATCAAGCACACCGTTGCTAAATCACCATTCCCATACTCCTGGGAGCCGGGAATTACCTCCTCCACCACAACAAAAATCATTGCTCCAGCTGCGAATGCGAGTGCAAAAGGTAGAATAGGGGACATAAAGGAGACTGCAAGGACACCGACTACCGCAGCTATCGGCTCGACCATTCCGGAAAATTGCCCATAAAAGAAGCTCTTTCTACGAGACATGCCATCTCTTCTCAAAGGTAATGCAACCGCTGCACCCTCCGGTAGATTCTGAATACCAATGCCTATTGCTAATGCTAGTGCTGCAGTAAGAGATGAGGCATCTAGCCCTACCGCGACTGCTCCAAAAGCAACGCCTACTGCAAGACCCTCTGGGATATTATGAAGGGTGATCGCAAACACAAGCAACGTACTTCTTCTTTTGCCTTTAGGTTTTATCCCTTCTGTTTGGTTCGAGTTTGAGGAAGGATGCATATGTGGAATGAGTTTATCGGCGAGCCACAAGAAGAATCCACCTAGTAAAAATCCGGTAGCTGCTGGAAACCAGGCAGGGAATGCCCCTTCCTTTGACATTTCAATAGCAGGAGCAAGAAGCGACCAAAAGCTTGCCGCTATCATGATTCCTCCAGCCGAGCCAAGCATGCCGTCCATTAACTTTTGATTTACTGATTTTGTAGTGAAAACTAGAGCTGCACCTAATGCTGTCATGCCCCAAGTAAATATAGTCGCTAACAATGCCTGCAATACCGGACTGAGCGTAGATATGTAAGCAATCATAAGACCTGTCCCTTCTTCATGTTCTTCTACTATCGTATGATTGACTATACATTTTTATCTTTAAACAAGTCCGTTGTTTGTTACTAAATATTTGAATACAAAAACGCCGAGCAGGTATTAAACTGCTCGGCGCTTGTTCAATCTATTTCTTCCAGTCACTTGCTAGCATACCGTAGACCTCATGATCCACATAATGATCGTATAGCCATTCCGATTGACGAATGGTGCCTTCATGGGTAAAACCAAGCCTTTCAGGAATTGCTCTGCTTTTCTTGTTCTCTACTGCAGCGCGAATTTCTACTCGATTCAATCCTAAATCGATTAAAGCATAATCTACAAATGCTTTTACGGACTTCGTCATGAGTCCATTACCCACATAATCTTCGCCCAACCAATACCCGATGCTTGTGGATTTGTTATTCCAGTCTATTTTATGAAATCCGATAACACCTGCAAGATTGCCTTCATACCATATTCCTGCTTGGATTCCATTGTTTTCGCTGAACTGCTTCATCGTCGATTGGATGAAGTTCTCCGTATCAGCAACCGTTTTTGTATAATCGATAAACGGTAGCCATTCTCTTAAAGAATTCTTAGACCCTACAGTTAAAGAGAACAATTGTACGGAGTCTCGTAAATCTAGCATTTTTAATGTAATTTTGTCATCAATTGCATATGTAAACATAATATATCCCTCCTTATAAAGAGTATAAAATATTTTTAGAATAATAGAAATAGTTTTTGGTTTACATAATAAAATTATAATAAAAAATGGTTACCCATATTTCATGGATAACCACCATTTAGTTTAACTTAAACTGTACTATCTTTTATAATTGCTTTTTGTGAGATTGCACAAGAGTTACGAACCACAAGCTGATGTGGAATGATAATGCGCTTTACAGGTTCGTTCTCATTCTCCAGTATTTGAATTAAGCTTCTGGCTGCCTGATAACCTAACTCCACAATATTGATATTAATGGATGTCAACGGTGGTCGAGACATTTCTGCAAACAACGCATTGTTGAAGCTTATGATAGAGACCTGGTTTGGAATGTCGATTGCCATTTTCGTAAGCGTGTTAACTACACCTAAGGCCATCAAATCATCCGTTACGATTAAAGCGGTTGGAGAAACACTTGCTGAGAATAGTTTGTTGACCGCTTGCTGGCCACCTTCTCTCAAGAAGTATTCAGAATGAATGATATAGTCCTCTAATAATGGCAGATCTTCCTCGCTCAAAGCATTCTTATAACCTTGAAGTCGGTCCAATGTAACGGTTAGGCTTGGGCTACCTCCAATGAAACCAATATGCTTATGTCCAAGTCCTATCAGATACTCAGTCGCCTCTTTAGCTGCTAGAAAGTTGTCATTATCTACATGAGTTATTTTTTCTACATGCTCAAAAGGCTTACCGATCATCACAAATGGGAAATGGCGTGTTCTTAAATAACTTAAAATCTCATCATTAACACGAGAGTAAAGAAGTATAATTCCATCCACTCTGCCGCCTTGGACCATCTGTACTACTCCATCAAATAGTTCTTCTTCTGTCGTTCCAGTAGTCATTTGAAGGGCATAATGTTTTTCATGCACACCATCGCTTAGTCCGTGCATAACCTCTGCAAAGAAAGGGTTTTGAAAGAAAGCACCTGAAGAAGGCGGTAATACCAGGCCAATTACTTTCGTGGATTGATTTGCTAGACTTCGAGCAATGAAATTAGGATGATAACCTAGCTGCTCCATCGCCTCTCTTACACGCTTCTTAGTTTTGTCACTAATGCGGGGATTATTGGCAATTACCCGAGAGACCGTCGAGGGAGCTACATCTGCTAATTTTGCTACATCTTTAATCGTAACCGCCAAAGGAATTCACCACTCTTTTTCTGTTTTCTTCAATATTCTTTAGAATATCATTATATAGATAAGGAAAGTTATTAACTAGTCTCTATAGAAGTTAAACCTATTATTTAGACAGATATACTCTGGTCTCATAGGGCTTTAAAGTCGCCTTTTTGGTTAATGTATGAGGTGCCCCCTCAAAATTACTTAGCACGAGGCGATAATCCTTTTGCTCCACCTCATGAAGGTCCAGTTCTACTGTCTTGTTACGGAAATTGCATAGGACAACCGCAAATACATTATCTAAGTATCTTGTATAGACATATACATCTGGATCAGTTTCTAAAAGAAGATTATATGCCCCATAAACAAACACTTCATGTTCCTTGCGAAGCTTAATCATACTCTTAAAAAAGTGGTAAATAGAATGTTCGTCCTCTAATTGAGCCTCTACATTAATAGAGGAATAGTTCGGATTCACTTTCATCCAAGGTGTACCTGTAGTAAACCCGGCATTATCTGTGTTATCCCACTGCATTGGAGTTCGTGAATTATCTCTTCCACTAGTCCAAATAGTTTCCATCACTTCAAGATGTGGACGACCCTTTGCTATTTCTATCTCATAGAAGTTACGCATACCAATATCATCGTAATCATCTATAGAAGGTAGTTGGACATTTGTCATACCAATTTCTTGCCCCTGGTAGATGAAAGGTGTGCCCTGCATAAGGAAATAGCAGGCCCCAAGCATTTTAGCACTCTCATTCCAATATTCCTGGTCATTTCCCCAGCTAGAAACACTTCTTGTTTGATCATGATTTTCTAAAAATAGCGCATTCCAGCCTCTTTCATGGAGTCCCTTTTGCCATTTTGTTAGCGTCTTTTTTAGACCAATGACATCCACAGATTTATTGGCATCCTTGTTCCAAAGCCCTAAATGTTCAAATTGGAAGATCATACTAAATTTCCCGTTTGACTCACCAACCCATTCATCTGCCTCTTCTATACCAACACCATTAGCTTCTCCAACCGTCATGATGTCATATTTAGAGAACGTTTCTTCCTTTAATTCACTTAGGAATGTTTGAATGCCTGGTTGGTTTGTATGCATATCAAAAGAGGAAACAAACTGCTGTCCCTCCGGATTTGGCATGTCTGGAAAGCCTTCTCGTTTTTTAATATGACTGATCGCATCTACACGGAAACCATCTATCCCCTTATCCAGCCACCAATTAACCATCTTATATAATTCCGTTCTTACTTCTTCGTTTTCCCAATTTAAATCTGGTTGTTTGATCGCAAAAAGGTGCATGTAATATTGTTCCGTTGCCGTATCATATTCCCATGCGCTCCCAGAAAAAATACTTTCCCAATTGTTTGGTGGCTCCGTTCCTTTGCCATCACGCCAAATATACCAGTCTCTCTTTGGGTTATCTTTAGAGGACCGTGACTCTATAAACCATGGATGCTCATCACTTGTATGATTGATAACAAGGTCTAAAATAAGCTTCATACCTCGTGCATGCGTTTCTGTTAATAATTCATCAAAATCCTTCATATCTCCAAATTGCTCTGAAATCCCTTGATAGTCGCTAATATCGTAGCCATTATCCGCATTTGGGGATTTAAAAAAGGGAGATACCCAAATGACATCTATTCCTAAATCTTTTAAGTAATCAAGCTTTGTTATGATTCCACGCAAATCTCCTATGCCATCACCATTGCTATCCATAAAGCTTCTAGGATAAACCTGATAGCTGACCGCTTCTTTCCACCAATTTCGATTCATATAAAAAATACTCCCTTCGTTATGAGTTGTGTACATCTATCCCATAACTTTTAGACTTTCTTTTAAAGCTTCTTTCAGTCCTTACAATCTAGACCGTTTGTTCACTTCTTTAATTCCTAGTATAAGAATAATGATGAATGACACAATTACTGCAGATGAAAGAACTATAAATAACCAGTTAGGTCCTGGCTTCTCAGCTAGCTCGAAGATTTCTGCTTGACCACTCTCTAATTTAATCGAGTATTCATTCCCATTCGACTTAACGATAGCTTCAGTGAGCTGGCTAACTAACCGTTTCCCATTTTCAAGCTTATCCTTAAGCACAATGGTTTGATCACTCGACATGTTGTTTATGGCAACAACAATTGTCTCTCCATCTAGTTTTCTAGAATAAACTGCGGTCCCTTCTTCTTCATATAGCAGCTCCATCTCACCATTGGTCAAAGCTGGATGCTCTTTTCTTATTGCTCCAAGCTTTGATATGTAGTCAACTACATTTTTTTCTGTATTAAAATCCAGCATACGACGATTATCCGGGTCATTTCCTCCATCCATCGCCATCTCCGTACCATAATAAATGATAGGCACTCCAGGAGCGGTATATAGAAAGGTGAGACTTTGCTTAAGCTGAGTCAAAGGATTTTCTTTTTGATTGATCACCAGATGACTAAACCTTGTCATATCGTGGTTATCGACAAACTGTCCAAGCAAATGGGACCGATCAAAAACCTTCTCGTTTCTTTCAGCATTTGAGAACAGCCAGCCAAGTGATTGATTTGATCTCTCGAAAGCAGTGCGCAGACTACCATTTTGGGAAAAGTCAAAAAAGCTATCTATTCCTGTCTCCTCATAGCTGGCAACGACATTTGAATTGTCATGCCACACTTCCCCTATCAAATATAAGTCTTCCTTTTCAGCCTTTACAGCAGAAACGAATTCTTTCCAATAATCCTTTGATACATGTTTGACTGTATCTAAACGGAAACCATCTATATCTGTTTCTTCTATCCACCATTTCGCTGCATCTATTAAATAGGCAGCTACCTCTGGATTGCTTTGATCTAAGTCTGGTAAATCATATAGCCAGCCATTTTCTACTTCCTGCTGGTCATTCCAATTAGTTATGGGTTGTTGGGGATGAAACCAGTCTTCCTTAGAAGGGTCACTTAGCCAGTCATGATTTGGTCCCACATGATTGACAACAAAATCTAAGATAATTTTTATATCTCTTTTATGTGCTTCATCAACAAGGGTCTTAAATTCATCCATTGTTCCGAAATATTCGTTTGTTTTATAGTAATCCTTTGTCCAATAGCCATGGTACCCTTTTGGCATATTTTCAAAGATCGGGGTCAGCCATATAGCTGTGAAACCCATTTCTTCTATATGATCTAGCTTATCCGTAATTCCTTTAAAATCGCCACCATGATAAGCATAAGGGTCATCAGGGTTAGCATCCTTATCATTGGACGGATCACCATTATGAAAACGATCTACCATGATCATATATATAATCTCATCCTGCATCGTACGCTCTCCACTGGCAAAGACTGAAAGTGGCTGGAAGCTAACTAAAAGTATAAGAATGAAAAGTAAATGTCTACCCCTTTTTATAGTCATACACCCCCGATAGTTTCTTTGAACATTATTATCCCTTTGTTCCCCCAGCAGTTAGTCCGGAAACAAAATACTTTTGGAACGCTAAGAACAAAATAGTTATCGGAATTGCGATTAATACGGAGCCCGCAGCAAAAGTGGTGAACTCATTCCCAAATTGCTTAGATACTAGCTCATACAGCCCCACGCCCATCGTAAATTTTTCCTCTGAGCGAAGCATTACGCGAGCCAATATAAAGTCTCCGAATGGAGCGATAAAAGAAAACAACGCAACTACTGAAATAATAGGCTTTGCTAGCGGCATAATGATCTGCCAAAAAATACGAAGGTGTCCAGCACCGTCCATCCTTGCAGATTCATCAAGCTCTTTTGGAATGGTATCGAGATACCCTTTCATTAGCCACGTATTCATCGGTATTTGGCCGCCTGTATAGATTAAAATTAATCCTAAATGAGTGTCTAAAAGACCAGTTCTTTGAGCTAAAACAAAGATTGCAATTAGCGCTGCAAAGTTAGGAATCATTTGTAGCACTAAAAACGTTAGTAGGCCATTTTTGCGTCCGACAAAGCGATAACGTGAGAAGGCATATGCGGTTAGTGATACACTGATGACCGATAAAGCCATCGTGATCAAGCTAATCTTCATTGAGTTGATATACCATAAAACATAATTAGAGTTTTCCATATCAAACAACTCTAAGTAATGCTTAAAAGTCGGGTTTTCAGGAAACATAGTAGACCCGGAAAGACTCTGACCTGGATTTAGTGATGACCCAATTACCCAAAGAAGCGGATAGATAACGACTAGAGCAGCTACTAAGAGAATAAAGTACGAAAGTGTCAGTCTAATAATTTTCTCTGTTTTCGTATTCATATCACATCATATCCTCCTCTTTGAATGAATTTGTACGTTTGAACTGCCATAAAGCTACTGCTACTACAACTAATGATAAAAGCATCGTAATTGCTGCAGCCTTACCATATTGAGCAGAAGTCATCGTTAGCTTGTAAATCCAAGAGATTAAAATATCTGTTCCTCCGGCATTTTGACCAGGTAATGCAGGGCCACCACCGTTGAATAAGAAAATAACATTGAAGTTGTTAAAGTTAAACGTATATTGCGTGATTATAATAGGTGCAGTTGCATATAAAACCATCGGCAAAGTAATGCTTTTGAACTTTTGCCAAATAGATGCTCCATCTACGTTAGCTGCCTCGTATAGTTCATCAGGGATCGATTGCAGAACACCTGTAGTCATTGCAAAAACAAATGGGAATCCAAGCCAGGATTGTATTCCTATTAATGCAATACGGGTCCACATTTCAGAAGTCATCCACGGTACAGGGTCTATACCAAGAAAGCTTAAAATTCCATCGTTAATAACCCCGAATGATTCATTGAACATACCAGAAAATATTAAGATAGATATAAATGCTGGAACTGCCCAAGGAAGTATTAAAATCGTACGGAAAACCGCTTTTCCTTTTAAATCTTTTTGATTAATGACAACTGCAAGGAATATACCAACTGCAACCTGGAGTGTTGTAGCTCCAAAAGTCCAAACAATCGTCCATCCGAGCACGCTGAAGAATGTAGAGCGCCACAATTCTAATTTAAAAATGTCTATATAGTTTTGTATACCAACCCAGTCCACTAGCTTTGCAGGTGGCGTATGATACAGGTCATAGTTTGTAAATGAAAGAAGGATAACGAAAAAGATTGGGAAAATAACTACAAAGATTAACAGTAAAAATCCAGGGGAAATCATTAAATATGGAAAACCATTATCTAATAAGTTATGGTACTGCTCTCTTACGCTATTTAACTCAAAGCCTTCATCTCTCTTTTTTCCATTGTTATAGGCATCATAAATATTAAAAGCATATATACCTAACCCGATTGCTGCTACGAGTAAGGCAATAACTCCATCAACTAAAAGGAACACGGAATGATCTAAACCTGGAATTTCTCCAAGCGTAATTAGTCCCCAAAAGCCCCAGTTAAGGGTTTGATAGAAGCTACTGAAAAAAGCTACTGTTAAAACTAAGAAAATGATTCCTTTAACATACTGTTTATTATAAAGCTGACCCATACCTGGAATAATCGATAAAAGCCCAGCAGTTTTTCTATGTTTGTTTGTGACATTATTGTCCATCGCTAAAGCGGCCTCCCTCTTTCCTTTGAAAGGAGAATTTCTTTTCAAAATTATATTATATATAAGCAAAGCCATGTTCCCATGATAGGAAACATGCCTTTGCAATTTAAATCATCAGTTAGGGTGATTTGTTTCAATATTTGTTTTGATGTTTTTAACTGCATCATCCATTGCTGCTTGTGGCTCTGCTTTTCCTGTTGCAATAGTTTGTAGTGCTGATGCTGCAGGACCCCATACCTCTGACATTTCTGGAATGTTTGGCATTGGTACTGCATATTGAGATTGAAGTGCTACTGCTTTCGCCCCTTCGTTGTCTGCAATAATCGGATCGTCGATTAATGTTTTAACTGGAGGAATTTCTTGTGTTGTTTCAAAGCGAATTTTTGCATTTTCTTCATTTGTTAACCACTCTACTAATTTTGTAGACCAATATTTATGTTCAGTGAATGCTGTTACATGCCACCCTTTAACTCCCATGAACGTTTTCATAGGTTCACCATTAGGAAGCTTAGGAATTGCAGAAATACCGATGTCAATTCCAGCATCCTTCATGCTTTGGAAAGACCAAGGACCATTCATAACGGAAGCAATTTTACCTTCGTTAAATAGTCCATCTCTTGTAGAACCACCGCTTTCCCCAATAATCCCTTTAGGGAAAAGACCTTCTGAATACCATTTTTGGATATAAGAAGCTCCTTCAACTGCTCCTTCGTTGTTTAAACCAATGTCGTCTCTATCAAGAGCGCCATCATTTTCTTTGAAAACGTATCCGCCCATACCAGCAATTACACCATGTGCAAAATAGAAGTCATCCCAAGTTGCAATGAAGCCAAACTTTTTACCATCTGTAAAGCCTTTAGAAAACTCATATACTTCATCCATTGTTTCTGGTGCTTCTGTCATAAGAGCTTTGTTATAAATAAATACAGGTGTTTCCGTTGCTTTTGGAAGCCCGTAAAGTTTTCCATCATATTTTTGTGCATTTACAGAAGACTCACTAAATGTAGAAAGTACTTCGTCACTTACTTCAATTTCTTGAAGAAGCCCTTCTGTAACTACCTGACCAATTTGGTCATGCGGCAAAGTAACAACGTCAGCACCAGTTCCCGATGGACCATCCATACGTAGCTGGTCGCGCATCTTATCTGCCATTCCTAATTCTTTAAATTCTACTTTAATCCCATATTCCTTTTCAAAAGACTCAATTGCAGGTTTTAAGGCTACAGATTTATCTGTATCTTCCCATACAACAAGTTTTTCAGGCTTTGCTGGTTCTTCCGTGTTGCCTTCACTTTCTTTATCACCTGTGTTAGATGACCCCGTGCTTGTTTCTCGATCTGGTCCGCATGCAGCTAACATAGCCATCAATAAAACTAGAATCGATAAGAATGATAGTGTTTTTTTCATTTCTTTTAACCCTCCCAATTGTTTATCTCTTTTCCTAAAGTTGTACAACCGTTTGCACAAATGTATAAATGAAAACGCTCACATAAAATTAGAATATGAACATGCTAATCTACTTATTCTAGTTATTTCTAGTATATTAAGATAAATAGAATCATAATGTTTCAATAAAATGTTATGAAAGCGATTGCACAACTTATGGTTTTATTATACATTTAAAGTAAGTTTGCACAATACTTTTTTTAATATTTATAAAAAATATTTTATTTCATAATATGAAGTGTGCTGTTCTCACTTCTAAAAAGGAGCAATCATATGGAAAAGTCCGCTGTATTTCATAGACCAGTAGATAACCTAGCTTATTTACTCGATAACAAAACGTTACACATACGATTAAAAACGAAAGCAAATGACCTTCAAGAAGTTTTACTGATTCATGGAGACCCATACATTTGGGCAGATGGTGAATGGATGCATGATATGGAAAGGATGTACTTAGCTGGCACAGACGGCGTACATGATTATTGGGAGATTAAGATTTTCTCAGAAACAAATAGAATCCGATATGGCTTTAAGTTAATTTCTAGTAATGAAGAAGTAATTTATACAGAAAAAGGGTTTTACTCTACTCCCCCTAAAGATTCAGACTACTATTTTTGTTTTCCTTATTTGCACAATACTGACCTTTTTGACGCACCAGCCTGGGTAAAGGACACCATTTGGTATCAAATTTTCCCAGAACGCTTTGCTAACGGTGATCCTTCTATAGATCCTCCAACGGCTAAAGCCTGGGGCAGCGAGCCCCCCGCTATAAACAATTTCTTTGGTGGGGATTTCGCAGGTGTCATTCAGCATTTAGACTATTTGAGTGATTTAGGTGTAAACGGTATTTACTTCACTCCTGTGTTCAAGGCAAGCTCCAATCATAAATACGATACAATTGATTATTTGGAAATAGACCCACAGTTTGGAGACAAAGAATCGTTGAAGCGACTTGTAAAAGAGTGTCATAAGCGTGGCATTAAAGTGATGTTAGACGCTGTTTTTAATCATAGTGGCTACTACTTCCCACCGTTCCAAGATGTTTTAGTTAATGGGGAAAGTTCACGATATAAGGATTGGTTTCATATCCATAGTTATCCTGTTCGGGGTGGTGAAAGACCCAACTATGAGGCATTTGGTTTTGTCGAGTCTATGCCGAAGCTAAATACTGCCAATCCGGAAGTGAAAAAGTATTTAATGGATGTAGGTGCATTTTGGATAGAGGAATATGACATCGATGGTTGGAGATTAGATGTGGCAAATGAAGTGGACCATAAATTCTGGCGTGAGTTTAGGGAAACTGTTAAAGCAATTAAGCCTGACGTATATATTCTAGGTGAAATTTGGCATGACTCCATGCCGTGGCTTCGTGGAGATCAGTTCGATGCAGTAATGAACTATCCGTTCAAAACAAATCTATTTAATCTTTTAGTAAATGAAAGCATTAATTCTACACAGTTTGTAGAAAATATCACAAGGGTTTACTATAACTATCCTAAAAATGTTTTTGACTATACATTTAATTTAGTTGGTAGCCATGACACTGCTAGATTATTAACAGAATGTGACGTCAATATAGGTAAAGTGAAGCAAATATTTACCCTTCTACTAACTTTCATGGGGACGCCATGTATATACTACGGAGATGAGATTGGCTTAACTGGTGGTCAGGACCCTGGTTGTAGAAAATGTATGGATTGGGATGAGTCGACACATAACCTTGATTTAAAAAACCACATTAAAGAACTTATTAGTATACGTAAGCAAGAAAGGCTGCTTGCCAACGAAGGCTCAGTTAGGTTTATCCTTCCTACTACTGAAAATGGGATTTTTGGTTATGAAAAATTCAATGAAAAATATTCTATCACAGTGTTATTTAACCCAGAACAATATGAGCAGTCAATAGTGTTAAGCGAAGCAAGCGAGCATGAGATAATTTATAGCGATTCAGCGCGTATCGATGGTAGTACGATTACCCTTGGAGAAAATGGTTACGTTATTATTAAAGCTCCGAGATATTCATGACAAGCTAAATTTAAAAAAACACCTTGAAAAGTATGGGTAGGATAAAGTAAAGTTTTTTATATTTGCTCCGCTTTCGACTTATAAACTTTGAACTACAGTACCCTACAAGTATGCTTTTTAAGAGCCTACTTGTAGGGTTATTTGATTTATCAGAATTTTTTCTAGTACAATATTCCAGTTTTCACTAATTCAACATTGACTTTTACGGGTATATTTAATGTTGAAAAATGTTCGTTCCAATCTTCATTGTACAAACTAGGATGATATGCTCGGACAATTCGGCCAAGTCCAATTGCATCACTTTTTGCTTTTTGTAATTTTTCCATTACTTCATTCATATCTTTTTCTACGTTATCCGTAAGAAATTGTTGAAGCTTATTTCGAATTTGTTTATCTTTTAAATGATCTTGCGGAAATTCTGTCACGACAACTTCAATTTTTTGATCGATTTTTATTTCAGTTTCTAAAACAGTTATATTTCTCTTTGATTTATTGATACGGATTGACACCGGACTCCCTTCATATAAGTAAGTAATCCGAGTGGAATGTCCAAGTGTCTCATTTAAAATATTTAATAGAACCCCTTGCTCTGGATTTAAGGTTTCGCCGGAAAACGAACGACCTGAAAATAACGCTACACCGTCTGCTATCGGTCTACCTTCCTTATCCATTTTGATATATGGAAGTGCTAAATCTTGCGCCTTTTCAAAAAGGATTGACCCTGCTGTTTGCAAAGTATAGGGAATGACCATTGAGTTTTCTTCCAAACTAGTAATAAAACGATTATAAAATTCTCCCGATGTACTTTGCTTTTGTTCATTCAGTTCAAAAAAGGGCTTCATCTCACCTTCTATAATGGCTACTTTTGAAGTAATCGGATTGGCCGCATCTCGAAAATAAATATCTAAATACTCATAAATATCATTTTTTGCAGTATCTTTAGAAATAAGGATTGTTGACAGTACAGATAAATCCAATGTTTGCTCTACTTTTATCTCAGCACTTTGTCGGACAGCTCGTGGTGATACGCCCTCGCCAGTAATTACTATTGTCTTCATTTCCTCCGTTGTTGCTTCCGGATATGCATAATACCCCTTAACATCGCCCATTTTCCCTTCAAATCCAGTCAGTGAGACTACTGATGAGTTTTTATAAAGCCGCTCATCCCAACAACCTACTAGTATTAGCGGTACTAACACTAAGATGAAGAATCGAATTTGGATAAAGATCGCCTCCTTATTATATTGACTACGATGATAAGAATAGGTAATAAAAATGAAAATGTGATATTTACATAAACTAAGTAATTTTTAAAAATGTCAAGTACAGCAAAACGGGTAAGAACGCTAGCAATCACGCCAATACTAATAAAAAAAATAAGTTGCTGGAGGACTGGAGCTTTTCGTTTGTTTTCGAAATAAACGAGTCGCATTACAAGTACGTAATTCACTATTGCTACTAACGACCAAGATAACCAAATATAAATAAAAAATAAATCGAGACGCTTAACAAATGTAACCTCTAATGAATGAAGTATATATAAAATCGGTTCAGGGATTAAAATAATTTCATCAAGTGAAAAGAACATCAGTGTAAATAAAATCGACATAAAATAAAAGCCTGTCAAAACAATGACATACGTGGCCAACACTTTACTTTTAATCTTTTTGTTCTCTAGTACATACTTCCGTAGCAGAACAAACATTTCTGCCCCCCCAAAAGCATACGTCGAATAAATTAACCCCAACATCCACTTATCCTTTCCCTCGTGAAACAGTGGTAGCAAATTCGTAATATGTAGATTTGGAACCGCTAGAAACATAAAGATGAGAAATAAGAAAAGCATTGGCAGTAACACTACCCCAATGTTGACGGCTGTTTCAGGTCTGCTAACACTCGCGTAAAAACATACAGATAAAAAAATGGCTATTAGAACAATATTGGGGGTATTTGGAAATACCCACGTAGTTAACACATAGGTAATATAAACGATGAATACAATAATGTAAAACGACCAATACGCAAGATATAATATTTTTGTAAAACGATTCAAAAAGAAAAACATATGCATTCGCTCATAAAACAGTAATAGTAAAAAGAACAAAATGGCTACTATGATGAATTGAATCGTAGAGTCCCGTTTACCATGCTGGATTAAAACATTTTGAAAAGAGGTATACACGAAACCGGTTTGCATAACGAACATTAAAAGGAATAATTGTACTTTCGTTAATTCTATCTTCACGCCTCATCATCCTTTTTCGGCGAAAAACTTGTAACCTGATTTTTAGCTTTATAATAGGGCTCTCGGAAGAAAATCTTATGCAGTTCTTTTGGTTCAAATGGAATAATTGGTGAAAAATATGGTCTTTTTAATGAACTTAAATTCAATAAATGTATGACTAATATAAAGGTCCCAATCATAATACCAAAAAAGCCAAACAGCGAAGCCAAGATCATAAATGGAAAGCGTAAAACCCGAATAGATGTGTTAAGCTCCACAGATGGTGCCACAAAACTCGAAATGGCTGTAAATGCAACGACAATTACCATTAAGTTCGATACTAAGCCTGCACTCACAATCGATTCGCCTATGACTAGTCCCCCAACGATACCAATAGTCTGTCCAATCGATTTCGGTAGACGAACACTCGCCTCTCGAATTAATTCAATAGTAACTTCCATGATTAGTGCTTCAATAAGTGGGCGATATGGAATTTGATTAATATCTGACTTTACTTTGTTTGCTAATTCAAGCGGTAATACTTCAAAATGAAAACTGACAATCGCAATATAGAATGCCGGTAAAAAGATAGCTGTTAAGAAGCTTAATATCCGCATTACCCGGTAAAACGTTCCTACTAAAACGCGTGAGTTAAAATCATCCGGAGATTGATAAAATGAGAAAAATGTTACAGGACCTATGAGAGCGGTTGGTGTAATATCTGTCATTATAGCTATTTTGCCTTCTAGTATATTAGCAACGACTCGGTCTGGTCACTCTGTATTTAAAAGTTGTGGGAACGGGGACCAAACTTGATCATCTAAATAATCGCTAAGCTGCCCCCCACTATAAAACATATCAATATCAATTCCGTTTAAACGTTCCTCTACCGTTTTTAGTGCCTCCTGATCCACTACATCTTCCATATAAAAATAATAAACAAGAGTATTAGTCTCTTTTCCAATTACAATCTTTTTAACAATAAGCTTATTATTTTTTATACGTTTTCTAATTAGAGAAACATTTGAATCATAATTCTCTACAAATCCTTCGTGTGATCCTCGTAAAACTTCTTCATTGGCGGGTTCATCTGGTGTTCGGTATACAAAGTTAGGGCTATTAAGTCTAATCATTTCATTTGTATCTAGCAGTATTACAATTGATTCACCATTGCAAACATATTCGATTAGTTTTTGATTATTATATGGCTCCGTTGTAATGGTTACTGAATCGTCTAGTATTGGTGTCGTTAAAGGCAATTGTTCGCTTAGCTCTAACTGAGCATTATTTTCTACCTGATCAGAATGAATGTTTTCAATCAGCTTGGATTTGTTTTGTGCTGTATATGACTCAGAGCCTGAGACCGTTTTTCTTGATGCTCTTAGTAAGTAAAGTAGGTGATCTATTTCACTTTTTTTCACAAGGGAAGAATAAAAACAAAGAATAACACGCTCATTTGGTCCCAAAGGGATTTCTTTTGATATGAAATCAGATGAGTGGAGGAATTGTTTATTAAGTCGTTGGATTTCTTTGTGTATTTCTGTTTTCTGTTGCAATACGACTCCCCCTTTGTGATGAAGTATGGGAAGATTTTTAGTTAATTATTCAATTCAAGTAGTATTACAGCTAGTTATATACCCTTCCTATAGAAGTCTTTTTTTAACACAGGAAATCATTTAAAATATCCCTCTCCAATTAGGACTCGCCGTCATTACGGTTCGGATTTCTCCTATGTTTTTGATTCATTTCTCTCATTGGTTTGATAGTATTTATTTTATGAACAGCTTATATATATGTTTAATAGAAAAGGTCATAATTTGGGCTCTGTCACATAAAATCAAATGATAGACAAATATAAAAACGTTAAGTATGTCTGGAGGCTTAGTCCAAAGATGAGATTCCTATTCCAAGAAAGACGTACTCTTTTTCAATGGATAAATATGATCATCCCTTACATTTATACTATTGGAATTCTAATCATTGTCGCATGGATGGCCACCTCCTCCCTGCTTATTGGCATTTCTACATGGCAAGAGAACCCCAAGGCATTTTTCCTTCAAAATGCCGAGATTAAAGAAATAGAAGCCGAGCAAGTGATCCAAGACACTGCTTTTTCGATTATCATAAAACCCTTTGTACAATCTAATTTTCATCAGGTCATATTTAGAGGCATCTTTTTGCTTTTTATATGGTTTTTGCTTTTTCTATTGATTCCAGTTGCCTTTAAGAGATTGAAAAGGTTTAAGTTTATGAATTTAGAATTTGAAGTGGATAATATTGAGCAGGCGGCTATTGAAACTGTGGAAATTAGTGGAACAAAGGCAAAGCTCATGGCATATTTTACAGGAGACGATGCCTCAGGTAGGACATTAGAATTTTTGTTCAGATCAGCAATCGATTTTAAAGAGGTCTTGGAGTACTTTTTAGAGGAAACACAAATAGGATACAAAAATTATCCGATTCATGGAGCGTTCTCTTTTCAGGTCTATACAAGAGATACCCCAGAAAAGCTGATTGATTTAATAGAGGAATCGAAGGAAACCGGCGAGGCTGTCGTGTTTAATAAGACAGATGAGTTAAATATATGGAAGAAAAATTATTTAGTTTATCATTTCACGTATGACGACCTAGAATTTATAACCGTGATTGAAAGCTTTACCTATTCATTTGATATTATTGACAAATATCTCTTTGAGCTGCTTCATAAAACTATTGCAAAAAATATTGAAAACATCGAGTACATGGTAGCTTTAACTAACTCGGAACAAATGGAAAACCAATAAATATTTTATTTCTTAAGGAGTGTTGAGTATGCTAAGTGAAAAGGTTCCTATTTGCACGGAAGATGTGAGGAGTCGGGCAGCAAAAAAGCTAAGTGGATTCAATGCATCCAAAAAAAGCACCAAACATGTTAAGACGGTAGCGATTACGGGAGACCTAGTTAAACCAATCCACGTAAAAAAAACAGAGCCATTAGTGAAGAGAATAACTTATTTTCAAAACAACAGTTAGTACCCACTATTTTAAAGTGGGTACTTTCTATTTTTTTCTTTGAAATGCTTCGAGTGCTTTTCAGCCATTTCCTGCATAATTGGCGATGGTCCAACCAAGTCTGCTGGATGCTTCACGGGTAATTGGTTTAGCTTTATTTCACTGACGTCTTTGAACTTCTCACCCTTTAGTAAACGATTATATATGTCCCTTATTTTCATTGCTTCCCCTCATCTTTTCATATTCCTGTTGTAGTATATTCGTCCATGAAAAAATGACTTAAGTTATCGGTAAAAAAGGATGAACAATTAGTTTACATAATAATATTATAAGTAAATAAAATGAAAACAACCATTATTTTGTACCACTTTTGTTGAACAAGCACTTGTAATCCTTTCTCTTATATTGTCCACAAGACCGATGCCTTTTAAATGTAGTAGAAGAAAAATAAGGATCTTCGCTTTAATCGAATCCTTATGTAATCGGACTCGACTTTTTCTGTGTTGATTCTAATGCATTACACTACTCCATTACGATCTAAAGGATAAGAAGTTAACAGAATCCAGTGTTTGTCTTTTAGGCTATGTTAAAGGTTAGGCTTGATATAAGATGTACTCTAATTCGGGAAGTAAAATTGATTTCCGCGCCAACCGGACGCTTACGCGCGTGGTTGTACTGTCCTTATCTGTCTCCCTCATCCCTGCTTATGTCTCCGTTTAGCACTCCAAACAATAAATGGAGAACGGCTTACATTTATAAAGTCTATTTATAAACCATACGTATAAACTAAGCCGTAAAAATGACTCCAACACACACTTCATAAACTTTTTATTTCTTAATAGTAATTTAAATTGTACTCGGAATAAAAAGAAATGTTAAGTTAAAATCTACCAATAACCTTAACATAGCTTTCTTAAAACGAGTTTAGTTTACATAATAAAGTTATATGTAACTAATTGATTTGATTGAATGGATTGTTCTCTAAAACTTGTTGTATTTCTTTGTCTTCCACATGCGTATAGATTTGAGTAGTAGAAACGCTCGTATGACCTAAAATATGCTGTAGACTTCTTATATCTGCTCCATGCTTGTACATAATAGTTGCAGCTGAATGCCGTAGCTTATGTGGAGTAATTTTATCATTTTTAAGTCCAGAGTCTACGTTGATCTGCTTCACTATTTTAGCAACGGTTTGTCTTGTTAGACGTGTTCCTTTTTGAGATAAAAATAAGGCATTATTTTCTTTTGCCCCTTGTATCGTTGGTCTTTCCTTCTCAAAATACATTTGAATAGAATTCATACAGGCGTTATTTAAGTATACCGTGCGCTCCTTGTTCCCTTTTCCGACGATTCGAAGGGTTCGATCATGTATCGAATTAAGATCTAAGCTACATAGCTCAGAGACACGAAGTCCTAAATTCAAAAACAGCATAATCATGCAGTAGTTTCTATAGTAATGATTGTTACGCTTGATACCTGCTATAAATTGTTCTGCCTCTACTTGGTTCATGTAAATAGGAGACTTTTTCCCGATTTTAGGGCTTTCCAGCTCATCTGCAGGATTATCCTCCAATAATTTTCGTTTCCCCTTTAAATATTTGAAAAAAGATTTCAGTGTTGCAACCTTTCTCGCTCTAGTTGCTGCACTATTATTTCTCTGTACCTCACAAAATTCAATAAACATATAAAGATCCTCTAATGTGACTTCTCTTATTCGATCTATCTGAATATCTTTTATATTTACTTCTTCTATTTTGTTTGCTGGAATGTCCTCGTCCATAGATTTTATAAAACGTAAGAACAGACTAATATCATATTCGTACTCTTTTCTAGTTCGAGGAGATTTCCCTTTAATAGTTGTCAAATATACTAAAAAGTCCTTTAATAATCTCGGAATTTCTTGTTGCATTTCGCTCACCTCATAACATCCATTTTATCACAAAAAAAGGTTCCCAAATATGAATTTGGGAACCTTTTTAAAATTTATAGTTTTATATTACTTTTACTGGAAAGTTTGCTATCTATTAGGGCGCTTTAGATTAGCTCTGAGAGCGTTTTTAAATTATTATTTACGTATAGTAACCCCTAACTGTTCTCTTATTGGAAATTCAGAAAAACTAAGTTGAAAGTTGTAGATATTCCTTTATAGAGTCAAAATCCTTTGAAATATACTGCGCGTTTTGTATAGTTTGGTTATACCAAGTAACTATTTGCTCCTTATCTTTCTGCAAGATCTCTTCTCCTTCTGATTCTTTTTGAACTACGAAATTAACTAAAGCTACTCTATCTCTGTAATACAAAATATGTTGCATGAAACGATCTTTTACTTCTGGATTAAATAACTCCCCCATTTGTATAATTCCATTATTTATATGCTCTTCGGCATAAATTGCTGATGCAGTCACTGCAAGTTCTTCCTTAAACGAGTTACTTTTTACCATTTCATTTTTATATTCCTCACATAATTCTTCTGCTATATGGGCGATTTCTAACAAGCTATTCTTGTTAGGCTCATCTAAACTTTTTTTACTATTAAAAACTTCTGCTATTTCTAGTACTTTTTTTAATTGTTGAGTAATGATATCTATTTTTTCAACATTAAAAGCACCATTATTCAGAATACCTTTTGTTTTTTCAAAAACATATAGTCTTTGAAGATAACCATTTAATAATACTAAACCGTTATATTGTGTAGCGGCATTCATTGGTACACCCCTTTTCTATATTTATTTAGACGCTTCCCTTTATAAGAACCTTGTAAACGAGTATATTCCAAAAAGTGGATTTCAGAATCTATTTACTAATTTTTACGCTAAATAAATAGAGAACTATGACATTTATATGCTTTCTAAGGGAGTTAATTCACTTCGGTTCAAGATCCATTTGTGGAATCCTTTCTCATTCATCCGTAGCTGATAAGAGTCTTCTTTTTATGAACAGAAGTTAATTAAAAAATGAGCTCGGATGTTTTCTCCTGGCTCATTATAGTTTGATTTTGTTTTTTACTAAAGTACCTTAGTGCAAGAAGAACGTTTGATAAATCCATTACTCAAGTTTAAAATTCAATATACTTCTTCCCTCAACCACTTCTCCATCTTTCCATATGAATTCGAAAGCATATTGATTTCCAATCATTTCTTCATCAACTGTAATTGTTAACGGTGCATTTTCAGGAGACTTTTGTTTTCTCCTCAGTTCTTTTAAGTCATCTTCATCGCTATTATTAACGTGTATTAAATGAATTTCTGTTGGTTGTGGTTTTAACGAACTCCAATCAAATTGAAGTCGATTACCAACTTCAACGTCTCCGCTATGGATATTAGGGTAATTGAAATGAATGAATTCATCACAATTATTCCAACATACTTCTCCATACGAGGAATCAAACAGATATTGCACGTTCCCCTCAGCAGACAAAAGGGTAATTTCAGGGGTGACAAGAGCCTTAAAAGCTGGAAGGGAATTTTCTTCATTTTCAACAGTATTTTTTTCAGTCTGTATTTTTTTAGTACTCTCTTGAGATACTTGACTAGGCTCTTCCTTCTTTTGAGACTCCTGGTTATCATTGTTACACGCGATTAAAACTACTGATAATAACAGAAAAATTAAAAGTAATAGTGTTTTTTTCATTTCGCACCCCTTCTTGAAGTAAAGCTACCTGTTAGTTGAAGATACTAATCAGTAATTTTGAATAGAAATATAGTGTCTCCATCTTCATTTTTGGTTTCTTTATAATTACCATTTGAATATTTACAGATTACTTTTTTCCAAAATATTTGAGCATAATTGTTTTCTTTTATGACAGATAATTCCCACGTTTCTTTATATTTTCAAATAAATTTATAGCAGCTATTCTCCCTACACCCATTTTTCTATACTTTTTCATAACAAAGAATTCCTGTCCATTTATGTTGAATTGTTCCACCATTCTCACTCCCCCTCTTTCTTGAAGTAGCGCCCGTTAGTTGAATAAAACAAGACTTAGTAATCTTCATAACAACTTACCTGTAAAGCAATACCTAGTTCACCAATTAATTTTATTGCTTCTGGTTCAAATGCAAGATTGCATTGTTCTTCAAACCAAACACCAATAACTAAATCGATATTATCTGCACCACATTCACGTAAAATATCAATATGTTTTGATAAGGTTAAAGCAATCCAATAAAGACCAAAATCTTCTTTACCTTTGAATTCCTTTGGAGGACATAGTTCACCATTGCCGTAATCCGATGGTTTACCTTTGTTTCCTCCCCTCTTTGTAATATCACCAACTTCTATTTTATTTTCTAATCTAATCCCACTTTGTTTTTCAACCACTTTGGGAGAAAATTTCTCACCATAAAAATGACATCGAATATCCATTTCCTTTATCATCATCAAAACCCACTTTTCATTTGTACTAATACAACCTATTTCTTCAATATGAACAGAAAATCCTTGTTCAACTAACCTGCTGAGTTAGTTTAAGTGTAACATTTAACAAACAAAACCACTTCCCTAAAAATCAACCCGAGCTTTTAACATAACCAAGCTAAATAACTTACTCAACTAGGAAGCTACGAAAATGTTGAGTGCTTATGAAAGATATCTCCCAGTTCGGATCCTTATCTTCGATTGCCCAGCAAGCACTCAAAGTTCCCATTATAAAACTAGCTTTAATTAGTTTTTGTTTATCTAAATGTAATAAAGCAGAAATTTTATTTATTCTGTTGTGTATTACTTGTTTCACATCTTGATTTCTCGGAAGATGATTGACCATAAAGGAAGTAAAGTCAAAATATAGATGACCTATCACTCCTTTTGGATCTATAGCTGTCCAACCATGTAAGTCGGAACATAGGATGTTTTCATGATGCAAATCTCCATGCAAAAGAAATATCTCATCTTTGTTGTTTATAAAGTCGCTAACAAAAGATTTGGCTTCTAATACAAATTCCTTCAAAGGATACTTGTCTGCATACTCACTCCTCAAAAAACGGTCAAAACCTGAGAACCATGTAATGATTTCTGTCATTGAGTATGTTGGATTTACTGTTCTTGGTAGTTTGCTCCATACCTCAACATATGTCTCGATTGCCTCTTCCTCCGGCAAATCAGAAAGCATATTGCCTGGAGATAGTTTTTCGAGTAACATAATCCCATCCTTGGAATCAAATCGAAGTAATTTTACACATCCTGTTCCGTTATATGTAATAAGCGTGTTAATTTCATTAGAAAAATCCCAGTTAGGAACTCCTATTTTGAGAATTGCTTGTGTTCCATCTTGCTGCGTTACGTTTATTACATAGTTATAAGACAAGTTGTCTACTGGTTCCTCTATCGACAACTCCCATTTTTCTTTATATTCTTCTATTACTAGATGTAATCGATTGAGCCATTGCTTTCCTTCTTCTTGGAAAGCTCCTGTTATTTTATCTACAAATGTTGCTGGATACTTCATTTTGCCTTCATCCTTTATTGTTATTTGACCTATACTTGAAAAACTAGTTTTCTCTATTATATTCCTTGTTTATTTAATAAAGTAAGAAAATTTGAATTTTAGAGTTGCAAAAACATAGCACTCTAGTAAAATAAATTAAAATATAAAGTATAAGTAGGAGACATAGAATGGAAATTTTAATAGAAAGTGCAACTTTAGATGATTTTAATTCGATAAATTTATTAGTTAAAGAAGGGCATGACAAACATTCCCTTGCCTTACCAAATATTTTTAGACAGGTCGACCAAGTAATGCCGGATGAATACTTCCATTCGTTGTTAACAAATCCATCCAGTGAAATATTAATAGCGAGGCTTGCTAATGAGGTAGTTGGGTTTGCGGTATTAGAGGTTAAAGATGCTCCTCTGTTCGACTCATTAATTCCAAGAAAATTTGCATATATCAATGACTTTGGAGTGGCAGGCAAGCATAACAGAAAGGGTGTTGGCAAAAAAATATTCCATGCATGCCTGGATTGGACAAGAAGCCAAGGAGCAACTACATTGGAATTGAACGTGTGGGAATTCAATAATGGCGCCATTTCCTTTTACGAAAGTCTTGGAATGGAAACAGTTAGCAGGAAGATGGCAGTTCGTATAGATGAATAATTTTTAATTCGAGTAGTCTGATATCAAGGTGGATGTAATCAAATATTATGACCTTTCTGGTAAGAACATACAACTATTGATTTGCAAGTATCTATTTGATGTGAAGCGCTTCTTGCTTGCACTTTGCAAGGTTCTGGTTCATTTCCGCAAGGTTTGAGTTCATCTCTGCAATGTTGTTACCCATCTCTGCAAGATTCTCTTTCGTCTCCGCAAGATTTATTTACGTCTGTGCAAGGTTTTTATACTCTAGTAGGTTTGATCAAAACCTTACCCATTAAAAAAGAATGAACTATAAAAGTCCATTCTCACTCGTATTATATCTTCTATAAAAATTTATTTAACAGATATACTGCCTAAATCCGTATCTAACTCAATTTGATACTTGCCTTTGCCATATGTGATGGTTTTATCAGAGGATCCGTAGATATTAATACCACCGAAATCATTGCTTGCTGTAATGGTTGCGTTTGTAGGCTCCTGATCAGAGTTCACTTCAATGCTACCATTATCCGTGCTTAGGCTGATATGCTGATCTAGTGTTTTTGTATTCAACGTGATGGATCCATTGTCTGAATCTGCCTCGATTTTTCCTTCGACATTTTTCATGAAAACTTTACCGTTATTCGTTTCGGCATAGACATCTTTGCCAATAATGTCTTCTAATTCTACTGAACCATTATCAGATTCAAATATAAATTGATTTGCCTTAATCTCCTTCCCTTCCACACTGCCATTCGATGTAGACACCATTATTTCTTCATATTCTTTTTCAGGTAAATAAATGATTAGCTTATTACTGCTCGTGTTTATTACAAATCTAAAATTATTCCACCACTTTTGCTTTAGCTCTACTAATAGAGTATTGTCCTTCACTTTAACCGAAAGATTTTTTCTGTTTTGTTTGGATGAATATTCAACTGACGCATCCGAACTAGACGTAGGTAATACACTAATAGATGCATTGTCAGAAGTGACTTCCACATGATCAAACTGCTCAGTTATGGTTGTTACCTTAGCAGCGTCTACTTGATAAAATCCTCTTACATTAAAGGCAATATTAATAACAACTCCAACCAATAAAATGGTTATACAAACGTATACTATTCTTTTTAAATTCATATACTTTCCCTCCATCCCTTCTATGTCAAAGGGGCTGTGTTTTGAAACAAATATTAATTAAGCGTAATCGCTCTGCGTTATAGGCTTTGAAATAAATGCAAGGTACATCCAACGGCTGTTTACGATCAGCAATAAAATACTAATTCCTATTGCTATAAATAGCTGTATTCCTATCGAATAGATCGCACCAATAATCACAAATGCAATGATTAAAAAGAATATGCTAATTGCACCTAATGCACATGCAACAGCCATAATATATTTCATAAAAGAAATACCGACGGAATATAAAAGTAAGGGCACTAGATAGCAAACTAATAAGAATGCTAAACCTAGCCACATGCCCGTTGTTCCAAACTTATTTGAGTTTTCACCAATATCAGCCATTGGAGATAAAGAAGTCACAACTAAGAGGCTACTAAATAAAATTGCGGAAAAAATTGTACAAATAATTAACTTCTTTTTATTGTTTTTCACGAACTCACCACCTTTTTAGACCTTTCCTAAATTATAGTAAATGTAGGAATGACCTAAAATAGACCTAAGGCTTTTGTTTACTAAGCCTTAGGTCTGATTATTTATGGATGTTTAGTTTTTTGAAATTTTTCTGCCAATAATTGTGTCTGGTCATTTAACAGCTCGGTATATAAGGCAAATTCATCTTTGTTTTTTACTTGTATAAAAATGGGTTCCCCAAATATGATGGTAGCTTTTTTCATTTGCTTTAATTCCTTTAAAGTACGAGGTCCCTCATAATAAGCTGGAATAATTGGAGTTTTAGATAGGTTTGCAATCGTCACTGCCCCTCTTTTTAATGGAGCTCCTTCGGAATTGCGTGTTCCACTTGGGAAAATACCTACTACTTCCTTGCTTTTTAATAATTTAACTGGAATTTTTATAGTACTCGGTGAAGGATTGTCACGATCTACTGGAAACGCATTGATTTTACGTAACAGAAAACCGATAATTCTATTATTGAATAGCTCTTTTTTTGCCATAAAATGAACTGGTCTTGGAACTGCAATTCCTAATATAACTATTTCCAGCCACCCTCTATGAGTACATGTGACAATATACCCCTCTTCTTTTGGCAAACGATCCTGGTGCAATACCTCTACTTTACCAAAAGATCTTACAATAATTTTAGCTATACCTAATACAAACTTATACATATTAACCACCTTGTCATCTACAATTAGTACCTAGTGCCAATTGTAGATGAGTATATAAAAAAATACTAGACATTTTTATATTTACTAGAAGAATAGTTGCTCACTATGTGGTCAGGCACTAGCAAAATTCCTTTTCGATATTTAAATGACAGGAGCTGTCTTCTTCTACACTTTAGTTATTGATCGGTATACCATTTAGGTATTAAAAGCTGGAAATTATTAAATTGGTCTAACGTAAATCGGGTAAATGCTTGGAACTTTTCTTTTTGTTTGATTGCAACTTGATGTCCCCATACCTCAGCTGAAATTAGATGAACTGCAGCATAAAACCGATGTAACTCCCAAAAGCTAGAAGGTATTTCCCCTTGCTTATGATATCCATCTAATACTCCCTTTGAGTAAAATTTACTAACCTGTACATTAAAATATTCAAGCTTATAAAATTCATTGACTGGATCGGCATATCTAATTTTTTGCATATCGATTAAACCACTAAACTTGTCATCATCAATTAAAATATTACCAGTATGAAAGTCATAATGCTGAATACAGCTTGGTCTTCCTTTTAATAGGTGAATTTGACTGTCTATAAAAGGAAGTATGCATTTATAATCAGGATTTGCCTCTACTATAGGTAGAAATTGTGGTGTCAATTTTATAATACGCTTTGTCCATACTTCCTCCCAACAAGGAGTATTAGGTGGAGCTGTGATACTATGCATTTTACGGAGTGTTTCTCCAACCTGTATACCTACTTGATATTGAACCTTTTTTGATAGAGTAGGAAGTTTCGTTTCTCCATTTTCGCCTTTTATGTAATCTAAAATTACGTAACTTCTATCCTTTAAAACCCCAACCTCATAGACATATGGGATATGGTGATCTAATTTATGTACTTTATTTGTGAGCTCAGCTTGATTTTTTAATTGTTGAAGATCTGTATTACTGGATAAACGGAGTAAATATTTTTGATCTACACACCATTTCTCGTCCTCTTCTTCCTTCCTCTATTAGTTGGAAGGAAGAAGAGTTTTGAAAGAATTGTATTTTGATAAATTCCATCCTTATTCATCCTTTTCTAAAGCGATTATAAATTGGAAAGACACTAACTAAAGCTAGTGTCTCTAAAAATATTACCTATTCAATAAACTCCAGGATTCCCGGTGGAACCGTCCTAAAAATTAGGATTTCTGCATTTTCATATGGCTTATTTGCTAAATAATCCTCGATAGTGATCATGCTTTCCCAGTATTGTTTTACTAGTGCTTCCTTAGAAGGAAGTCCCTTAGTAAAATAACCTCCCCCTGTTTCTTCTTTCATATAATCGTCCTCTATGTAAGCAAACAAATCACTTGAGATTTCTCTATTAAAAATGAGGATTTTGTTAGTGAAAATAGTAAACTTGAAATAAGGCTTAGAAGGTTTCGTAAATTCTGCTCCTATTGCTTGACCAAAATCAATCCATGTAGGAGCACTTAATGGTCTATACTTTTCTGTTACTTTTGAAAATAATCGTCCTCCGTTTGTATATGAACCTGTTTTTGTAGAAATATTTAACCCTTGTTTCATTGCTTGCTCTGGATTGATGTATTCATTACTATCTTGCTGGTATCCTACATAATGGTATAATTCCATTTGTTATTCCCCCTTGCTATATGTTCATAATTAGGTAAGTTATTTTGTATGATTAGCAAAAATATAAAGTCACAAAATCACTTCCTATAAGCGACTAGCTCACTTTTTAAATCAAAACCACATGACTTATAAAGACCTAACGCTTGGTCGTTACCAGAACTGACGCTTAAAGTAATTTCCGTAATACTCTCGTAGGAAAATAAGTATTGTAAGGCAGCTTGCAGAAGCTGGGCCCCCACTCCTTGTTTCTGATAATCAGTAGAAACTGCTATATACTCTATTGTCCCGTCGTTAAAACTAGGCTCTGCCTCTACATATACATAACCTTTAATATTTTTAGTCCCATCTGCTACTAACATTAGTTTGTTTTGTTTGTCCAGCCTACTTAATATTTCTGAACTATTATAGTAGGTCTCTGGAAAAATAGCAGTGTGAAGGGCTTCAAATGATTCTTTAAAAGAATGGTCGTATTCAACAACCTCTGTACTTTTTGCAAAAAAGCTCCCTTTTTTAGCTGTTAGGATCAAATGCTGACCGGTTTCCACTCCGCCAGTTTCACGAATATATTCTCTTGTACGAAAGTTTTCCTTACCGACAAAGAATTCGAAGGTTTTAATTTCAAAAGGCAGCTTTGAAACCAGGTGTTTCCACATGGCATCTGCTGTTTCCTTATATTGCTCTGCCTCTAAAACAAATGGTCCCCATACCTCAACGGTTCTCTCTTCCTCATCTATGTCAAAGCCAAGAGCACCTTTAATCGTGTCTAGCTCAGAGGCTACAGCAAAGGAATGCTCTAAATCCAAATCAGAAAACTCGTGAAGTATTGTATATTTTATTTCCTCCGCGTCTAGTCCACAATAGCCGATATGGTATATGGATTGATTATTAAGTGTTTCAAGAAATGTTGAAAGCTTTGTTAGGTTCGTTGGCTTATTAATTTCTAACATGTTATTGCCTCTATTCTAGTTATAATATAGTGCTTACTAAAGAAGCTTGGTTCAAAGGGGTTATTAGTTTCTCCTGCTCCTATTATGAGCCTAATACAGTAATTCTATATATCGGCTAGAAATCCTCTCTATTTTAGAGGAGTAGACAATGTTATAATCAGTAATTTCCAAGGTGTAAAATGTGGATGATTAGAGAATTGATAAATATTGTGCTAAAATTGGAATAAATTAGACATCTCAAGAAGGGGGCTTAAAGTATGTATATAGCATTGGACATGATTAATACATTATTTCCTCTTGTAATAGTCGGAGGAATTGTAGTATTTGTTATACTCCGAATGAAGAAAAAGTATGAAAACGGTACCCTTGGTAAGAAAAAATCAAAAAGTGATCAAATTTTATTAGATAGTTTAATACCATTTGGATTGATGAGTGGACTTGCAATTGCTGTACTTTTAAACATATTCTTCCCAATCTCCTTACTAACTGCAATCAATTGGGCAACTGGGTTCGGTTTCTTACTTGGATACTTTGCTTATGAAGCCTATAGTAAAAAAGAAGACAGCTATTCATAAAAAAGGCAAGTTGAATACAGATTTTAAACAATCCAATCCAGTGATATATATTAAGAAGTAACTTCCACAAACCATTTTAGAAAGAAATAGCAATCCGATGTCTTTTTTATCGGATTGCTAAGCTTAAATGGTACGTTTTTCAAGAAATTATTTTACTTTTGGAAGCGTTTATTAAATTTTTTATTTGCTCAGAATCTCCTTCATTAAACGCCTCTACAATTGCACTACCAACAATAACCCCGTCTGCTATTTCGGTCATTTTTTCTACTTGATCGGGAGTAGATATCCCAAACCCCACCATCACTGGTAAATCACTTATTTCTTTAATAGAAGAGAGGTACTCACCTAAATTATTATTCATTTCAGTCCGAGCCCCAGTTATGCCATTGATGCTGACTGCATATATAAATCCTTCACCAGCATCTACGATTTTCTTGATACGTTCTTTAGGACTTGTCAAAGACACAAGTGGCACTAATGCTACGTCCGTTTCACTAAGTGCTGTCCGTAAAGACTCACTTTCCTCGTAAGGCACATCAGGGACGATTAAGCCACCAATACCAAGATGATGACAATCCTTTGCAAAATTACTTAATCCATAGCTTAGTATAGGATTATAATATGTCATTAGAATCAAAGGTATAGTCACCTCATGAAAGAAATCCTCTAATTCCCTCATGATATTTTTTAAGGTAGCTCCGTTTTGAAGAGCTCTTTCGCCCGCTTGTTGAATAGTTGGTCCATCCGCTACCGGATCTGAAAATGGAATTCCTAATTCAATAGCAGTAGCTCCTGCCTTTTGAAGAAATAGAATTCTATCCTTCAACTTATCTAGACCCCCATCCCCTGCCATAATGTAAGGTACGAAAGCTTTTTGTCCATTATTTAAGCAGCTTACTATTGCCTGTTCAAGTTTCCTTTTAGTCATGATTCAACCCTCCTAAAGCATCTCTGACTGTATGGACATCCTTATCCCCACGACCAGATAGACAGATAACTAGTGTTTCTTCAGGACTCATTTCTTTAGCCAGGTTGGCTGCATAATAGATAGCATGGGCACTTTCTAAGGCTGGGATAATGCCTTCTGTTCTGGCGAGTAATTGTAATCCTTCTAATGCTTCAGAATCTCTTACTGCATCATACTTCACTCTTCCAATATCGTTTAAATAACTATGCTCTGGCCCAGCTGCCGGATAATCTAACCCAGCTGAAATAGAATGTGCCTCCTGTATAAATCCATCATCATCCTGGAGGATATACATATACGCACCATGTAGTACACCTTCTTTAGCGCCTGCAATGGCTGCAGCATGCTTTCCAGTTTCGATACCTTCTCCCGCTGCCTCAACTCCGTATAAAGCAACGTTTATATCGTCTATAAATGGATGAAACATTCCAATGGCGTTACTTCCTCCGCCAACACAGGCTACGATGGCATCCGGTAGCTTCCCTTCCTTTTCAACTATTTGCTTCCTAGTTTCAACACCAATGACACGTTGAAAGTCGCGAACTATTCTAGGAAATGGATGAGGACCAAGGGCAGATCCTAATATATAATGGGTGTCCTCTACATTGGCTACCCAGTATCTAAGTGCTTCATTGACTGCATCCTTTAAGGTTCCAGACCCTTGATCTACTGACACTACCTTGGCACCTAGTAGCTCCATTCGAAAAACATTCAGTTGCTGTCTGCGTACATCCTCTTTCCCCATAAAAACGATACATTCGAGGTTGAATAGGGCACAAACAGTAGCGGTTGCGACTCCATGCTGACCTGCACCTGTTTCAGCTACAATCTTTTTCTTTCCCATTCTAACAGCGAGTAATGCCTGCCCAATCGTATTATTAATTTTGTGTGCACCAGTATGATTTAAATCTTCGCGTTTCAATAAAATTCTTGCCCCACCTATTTCCTTGGTGAGTCTTTCTGCAAAATATAAAGGTGTCTCTCTTCCAACATAATCCTTTAGGTAATAGTTCACTTCCTCTAAAAAGGAGGCATCTTGGATTGCTAATTCATAGGCAGCCTCTAATTCCCCTAATGCAGTCATTAATGTTTCCGGGACATACTGCCCACCAAAACGTCCATATCGTCCAGCCTTCGTTTGTACCATGCTCATCTCTCCTCATCCTTGACCGTTAGTATAAATTCACGTATCAATTGCTCATCTTTTTTTCCATCTATCTCAACTCCACTAGATACATCCACCATAAAAGGCTTTACTCGTTCAATAGCCTCTTTTACGTTAGATACATTCAGCCCACCGGCCAAAATTACTCGATTAGGGGATATTCGGTGTCCATTTAAAAGCTTCCAATCAAAGGTCATACCACTACCGCCCATATAATTCGTGCCTGGGGCATCAAAAAGCATATATTCTGTATCAAAATTACTCGCTTTCTCAACGTCCTGTTCTTCTCTAATAGCAATTGCTTTAATAGTGGGAAACTTAACAGCCTCTATTAAGTCGGATTCCTCATTACCATGTAATTGTATATAATCCAGAGGGACTTCACGGATTGCTTGTTCCAGTTCCTCTACCTCCGGATTAACAAACACTCCTATTTTTAACAACTCTGCTGGAACTAGTTTTGCTAGCTCATGCGCCCGGTCTATTGTGATTCTCCTTTTGCTAGGTGCAAAGACAAAGCCTATGGCATCGGCGCCGGCTTCTACTGCTGCAAGCACGTGATTTTTCTCCATCAATCCA
The DNA here is from genome assembly GCF_038624605.1 of Psychrobacillus sp. FSL K6-4046. Lineage (NCBI taxonomy): Bacteria > Bacillati > Bacillota > Bacilli > Caryophanales > Bacillaceae > Psychrobacillus > Psychrobacillus sp. FSL K6-4046. The sequence goes on along the minus strand of NZ_CP152020.1, from coordinate 1,899,966 downwards.
CATATCTTCACCTTCGTCATAGGACAACCACTTCCCGTTCGACCTGTAAGCTACGGATAGACTGCTGCACCTCACCGCTTCTCATTAAGGCTTCTCCTACTAATACTGCGCTGGCACCATAGCCCGCAACTCTTTTGGCATCCTCGGTAGTCCATATACCGCTTTCACTAATTAACACCCGTCTCTCTTGAAATGGAAAATGCTTTGCCAATTCAGCGGTATTAGTTAAATGAACTTCAAATGAATGTAAGTCTCTGTTATTCACTCCAATAAGTTTTGCATCTAATTGAAGTGCTACATCAAGCTCTTGGGCGTTATGAACTTCCACTAGCACCTCTAGACCATTTGACACTGCATATGCATATAAATCTTTTAACTTTTGCCTTGAAAGTGCTGCGACAATGAGAAGAATGACAGATGCTCCAGCACTTTTAGCAAAATCAATTTGTATTTCGTGTATGATAAAGTCCTTGCACAAAATCGGTATGTCTACTGTATCTGCTACAGTCATTAAATCTTCAAAACTACCTTGAAAGAAAGGAGTATCGGTTAAAACGGATATGCAAGCAGCCCCGGAATGTTGGTAGAGAAAAGCTTGATGTGCAGGGTCAACTATGCCTTGAATTACCCCCCTGGAAGGGGATGCTCGTTTAATCTCTGCAATAACTTGGAGCTGCTTGTTCTTATATAAAAGCTCAAAAAGAGAAGACCTTTTACTATCTTTTTTAGATATCGGTAGCTTTTTTTGCATCAACTGATTAACATAGCTCTCTTTTTCTTTAAGAATTTTTTCGAGAATCGTAGTCATAGTATTACCTCCTGTGCTACAGAGGAGCTATAGGCGATAACCGCCTCCAATTTATTAAGAGCTTTGCCAGAGAGAATGCTGTCTTTAGCTAGTTTTACACCCTCAGGTATATTATTAACCGCTCCATTGGCAAAAAGACCGATACCTGCGTTAAATATAACGCTATCAAAATAAGCATCTTGCTTACCGTTAAGCAAGTTCCGCATGATCATGGCATTTTCTTGAGCAGTTCCTCCTTGTACAGCTGAGGCTGGATATGTGGGTAAGCCAACATCCTCAGGAGAAAGGGTGAAAGGAATCAAGTCACCCTTTTCTACTAACACGAAAGAATTACTGCCTGCAAGGGAAGCCTCATCCATACCTCCTGTCCCGCATACTACAATGGCTCGTTCTCTTCCAAGCATATGTAGCACCTTTCCATATTCCATCGTAAAATCTGACCGGTTAATGCCGGTATATTGACTGATGAGTGGAACTGGGTTTGTAAGTGGACCAACGAGATTAAAGATAGTTGGTTTACCTATTTGCTGCCTCACTAGTCCGATTCTTCTTAGTTTCGGATGTACAATTGGGGCATATAAAAACGTAATGCCTTCATTTTTTAAAATATTTAAAGAACCTTGTATATCAATCATAGATTCTATTCCAAGTGCCTCTAATACATCTGTACTCCCAGATGCACTGGAGATTTTTCGATTCCCGTGCTTAGCTACCTTTACACCCGCACCTGCCATAACAAACGCTGAGGCTGTACTAATATTAAAGCTATTAGATCCGTCACCACCCGTTCCGCAATTATCCATATAATTTCCGGAAGGTATATCAAGCTTGACGGCTAAAGATTTAATTACCGTAGCAAGAGCTGCTACTTCGTTTGCCGTTTCTCCTTTTTTAGATAAAGCAATCAAAAATTCCTGTATCAAGTTTAAATCTGTGCTTTCCTCAAAAATAATTCTGGAAGCTTCCTTCATTTCCTCGAATGATAAATGCTCTTTCTTATTAACCTTTTCAATATACTCTCTCATCTAATCTCTCCTCGTCTCATCTCAGCTAAATAAAAAAATCCTCTCCATAGGAATATAAAAATTCCCATGAAGAGGACGATGTTAACCGCGTTGCCACCTCTAGTTGGAGTATATATACTCCCCCTTTGTTCCTTATAACGTAGGAAATACGTCTACCTCTAAAACAAAAATGTTATCAAGGTAGCTCTGATAAGTCCATTCACATCAGTTGCAAATCAGTTCACACCTACCACTGACTCTCTTGATTGCATCACTGATGCTACTTCTCTTATTTAAACAATTTCTCAGCTATACTCATCTCGACTCGTCTGTTCTATTGGCGACATTGCTCTCAATGCCTTCTGCCTTTACCCGAACATAAAAGTTATTGTCTATGTTAATAGGAATACTTTAAATTGTCAAACTATTTTTGTTCCTAAATAATAATTTCAATTTCAAGACCACCATGTGTCATACTTGCAAAAGGTATATGATCAGACTCTTTGTCAGGCTTTATGCCAATAATGATACTTTGTGCAGATATTTGATGGCTGTAAATGTAATTGATGAATTGCTCGGAAGCAGTTAACCCCTTTTCTCCTGTTTGGGAAACCTTCACCATTGGCTGAATCCCAGGAGAAGTATTTCGAAGCTTAACCTCTAGTCCCTTTTCATTGCTTTCTATGATTGAAATATAAGATTGTCCACTTTTAAATTGCACGGCACCATTCCCATTATTTGCATTGATAGTAAAGACAACTGAATGACCCTGAAGTGGCTGAAATGCAGCATTTCCTCCATACAAGGTGTTGTGCGCTACTACCCCTGTTGTTTCCGCATCCAAAGGTATTCCTTCTGGACCCATTTTGACCGTATTTCCAACTGCTCCTACGTCCTTACAGTTCCATAATCTTAAGCCGTAAAGAGTCAATGGATTCTGTGTTTTAATCGTGTTACCTAGAACAGAGCCTTCCTCCAAATTTCGAACTAAAATCCCCCCAGCTATTTGTGGATGATTTACATCGATCACGTTATTAGAAATATTACCAGCAAAGTTTGGCTGTGTAGCAATCGAATATCCAACATACATTACATATGGCTCAAAAGTGGTGTTAGCTACGTCTAATTCTTGTGGTGTTCCATGAACGATATTTCCCTCGATAATCAGTCGATCAAATGCCCCAGCAAAAATCACACCTTCTGTACCAAAACAATTCTTTATATGATTATTTGAGATTATCGTATTCATTTCTTGGTTTTCTCTTGATTCTCTTTGTACACCTCCAACATATATCGCTCCAAGAGGATTTTTAGCATATCCGCAATCTTCAATTTTATTATTTGCAACAATACAATCTTTCGTAAACTGATCGACATTTGTCCATTTATAGAACACACCACCGACCATGGAGTCCGAGATTAAATTATCAGTTGCGATTAAGCCACCTGCTGCATGTCCATCAATCGCTTTACGTTTATTTCCTCTTAAGGTGCATCCGGTCACTAAAAGGTCGTTTGCCTTAGGAAACATAGTCCCAAGAGCATTTATTCCATAACCCGGGTCGACATACGTATGCAGCTTAGAGGCATTCGGATGCCCTGCTCGATCGCTTATACAATTGATCACTCGTGGTCTCTCCACAGCAGAAAAAACAAAATTACTTGAGTAATTGTCATGGGCATTACATTCTAGGAAAGTAATGTCTTTATTATCCTCGTATTGTAAATCGGTTGGTAAGTAGTCTCCCAGATGACCAACTGCAAAACCTGAAAAGTTAAATCCACTGCTCTCACACGATTTAAAAAGAACGTTTTTGCAGCCACGATGCACTAATACTCCGCTGCCGACATTCCCGATGAACCCACCACCAAATATTCCAAAAGGTTTTCCATCATTTCTTGCGCGCTCGCTTGTATCAAAGCTATTATTTTTACGATAGTTCCAAAAACCAGACGTGGGATACCCTCCAGCTTTCGTTCCTTTTTCCCCATATCCTGTTACTGGATCTATGCCAGGGAATTCCCCATACCCTTCAAATGTGATTCCCTCGATTACACAATCCTCACATTGCTGAAGCTCTAAAATTCCTTGGGCATGTGTCCTTGTAAACAACACTGCACCGTAGCCAACTAAATGCACTCTTTTTTTCCCTCTAAGGAGCAGGCATGGCTGGTCATTATTGGGAAAATCCTTTAGTTTGTTGTTTTTTTCTAGCCAATAACGCCCTGGTGGGAGAATTAAAGTGTCTCCATCTCTAGCGTGATCAAAAGCAAGCTGGATTAATTCTTGAATCATTGTCCGTCCGGTTGTGTCGGCCTTAATCGTCTTAGCTGTACCACCATCCATTTCATCTAACATTTCAAAATTACGTGTTATTCCTTGAACGAAATCCTTTGAAAGTTTGTCTTCAATGTTAGTTGGAATATAATATTTTTTCTTGGGTGTATAATTAGTCATTTTTATATCTCCCCTTTTAAATTATTTTTTACAGGCTAATTCCTTATCAATGTTCTTTTCCTTCCCCCCTTATGTTCTTATAAAACGATTAACCCCCTACACACGGGATTAGTATTTTACTAATTCGATGTGTTGGGGGTTATTTCCTTTACTATGTAAGGCAGAAACTATATTTCAGTAAAAAAGGCCAGTCAAGGACATGCTAAACTACCTACTGGCTATACACTGAATCAGGATTTATTTCTGTCTAATCTTTATTTTATGTTTTTTTATTCCTAACAATATTGTAAGAGATTAATTCTTAAAAATTATGTCGAGAACAAAGTAAAAATAAACAAATAGAAAACCTATCATTTTGATAAACTAGTAAGTTAAAAATTATAAATGAGTATGAAAGATCTTAGGTATCATAAACAATAGGGATTACGTATTCCCTAATTTGTTTTGCTTTCTCCTATGTATGGATTACAATATTTAAATGTAGTATGTGGATTTTCATATATACAGTGCTTGACGTTTTTCCAAAGATTAACTATTTATCTCGAGATTGGGTAATATATAAGTAAGAAAAGGTTATTTTAAATTCTTTCAGCATATACTACGTATATTAAATATGAAGAATGTGCTGTAATTGAAGAGAAGGAGTGAAAAGAAGATGATTAAATTAGCGAGAGTTCCATCTTCGAGAAGAGTTAAATTAGGTCGTAAAAAAAGAAAAATAAGTTTAGAAATGAAAAATGAATTACTTTCTAATCAAATAGCTCAAATAAAATTTAAAAAATGTACAGAAGTACTTAAAGTAAATAAAGCAGGAGTAGTTACTAATATTGACTATAATAATCCGAATCATAAGAGGTGGCTAGAAGACTAATGAAAGCAGGGGATATCTACGATGTTGTTTTTCCATTTAAACCATCACTTCATGCAGACGGTTCTTTTGCTAAAGGTCGACCGGCATTAATTATTTCAGTTTCTCAAGATGGTACTGCTTTAGCCCTTATGGTAAAGATTACTGGTACTGCTCCATATAACAGATATCCTAACCGCGTTAAAATTACGTATTGGCAAGAGGCAAAGCTCGACAAATTATCCTATGCAGAAATAGATTCTGAAGAACATTTTAATCTTGAAGATGCTGAAACATATCGCGGAACATTAAATCCATTCTATTTAAATAATATTTTAATAGCTTATATAAATTTAAACGCTGGTAGATGATTTGCTAGATGATCATATACATATATAGAAAGAAAGAGAGAAATAATGTATTCGTTCAGCGTTATTTTTTTATTAACCAGGTATAAACTTATGACAAAATAATACAAAGTTTTCAGATTCAATTGTTTTTCGCCACTAATATAAAGCGATGTTGCTGACTTTCTATATATCCTTGACTTTCCTTCATTTTCTCTAATTCTATTAATCGTTCCAGACAGGAGTCGACTGTAAATCCTGGAAATTCCCAATCTATAATTTTTGCATAGTACACAATTGCTCCGACATCCCTAAATTTCAACGAAGGATATGATTCGTTTTTATATAGAAGAGAAAATCCTTCAGCTATAAACTTTTGGGCTTCGTTCTCGAGAGAAAAATTAGGATATAGAGACTTGAAGTTAGGTATTAAATTGTTAGAAAGCCGCTCATTATCCCTTCCCCCTACCTGCTGGGTTATAAAGATGCCGCCTTTTTTAAGAATTCTTCGAACTTCCTTCAAATTATAGGATTCATGGCGATTAATAATAACATCAAAGGTTTGGTCCTCAAAAGGTAATAGATTGTCATCAAACACCTGCTTAACACGTATCCCTAATGGCTCCAAAGTCTCTCTGCATAAATTTATATTGGGCTCCCACCCTTCTGTAATGGAAGTATTTTCATAGGGGTGACCTAAGGTGAGCAGGAACTCACCTCCACCTGTTCCCATATCTAGAAGAGTATGCTCATTAGATAGGTATTGATCTATTATTTTTCGATAATCCCAAGGTGTCGCTTGCTCTTCCCAACGGTTTTTTAAATGAGAAAAATCCCATCCTTTAAAGCTTTTCGCTTCTTCCATTAGCCACTCTTCTTTTAGTCTTAGTATATTCATCTAGACCATACTCCTAAAATTTATTTGTTAATTAAAACGTCTTATGATTTTTCTAATCAAGTGTTTTGACAACAAATTCATGAAATTTTTCTGCTTCCTCTGAATAAGGAAAGTGATTACTTTCATTAAAAGAAACAAACGTTGAATTAGGCAATAATCGAGCTATCTCTTCTCCATACTTATACGGACATTGTGTATCAAATCTGCCAGCATATATGTACGCAGGTATATAGACACTTTTCAATTCTTCTCGAATATCATATGTAGCACATTCTACTTTTCTAAAATAATCAAGCCTTGGTCCCACTGTCTTTCCACTGTTAGGTGTCCTTAAGGCTTCCTTTAAGTTCTCCTCTTTATGATAAGACATCAAAGTCCATTCATAGCTTATGTTTTGGCGAATTTCGATTGGAGTTTGTACATCGTTTAGTAAATCCATTATTTCTATTATTCTTTTAAAATTAGGGTTTTGTTGATTATAAATACTTTCTTCATCCTGACTATAAGCAACACTAGCAGAAGCTCCACCTGCTACTATTTTGTCTAATGACTTCTGAGCTAATGTAGCATATTTTAAAGCAAGCATGCCCCCTGTGGAATGTCCACAAAATGCCCATGTATCTATATTCAAGGCTATCCGTATTGCCTCTAAATCTAATACCGATTCATCCATGCTATATTCCGATTCCTCTTTAGCCTGTACGGAATTTCCGGCACCTCTAAGGTTTATCAAATAGACATGGTAATGGTCTGTGAAAGGATTTGCAAAATGATATCCTCGACTATCAAACGCACTATAAAGGTGAGTAATAGCCATAGGTGGTCCAGATCCTTTCTCAAATAATTCAAATGTACCTCTAGTCGTCTCAATAAAACCTTGCGTCCACATACAATGCCCCCTATTTTCGATACTGCTAATATCCTACTTTTGTAAATCATACATTTCAGCCTTCTACCAAAGCTATATAAGAATAGCCATAAAAAGAAATATCAAAATGACTACGATGCAAAATTAATTCAAGGTAGACACCCTTATGGAAGATCCTATATTAGTATTCCATATCAGAATAGTTAACTCCTTTAAATTGAAATAACTACTCCTGATATTTTGTAAAAACATGAACAATAACAGAGAGAATAATATTTCTTTGAATTGTAAAGTAGAATTAATAGGCTATGTTATAACAAGTGGACTAATTTTCGATAGAACGCTTAACCATATATGTTGATTAGGCGGCGACGCTGGTTAGTTTAATAACAATAAATGAAACTTTAACTGAAAATTAATGACTTATTGGGAAAAGGAGGAAAAGCGTATTAGAATAAAATACTTTTTCTTTTCATTAATAGCTATTGCTATCTTATCGGGTTGCACTAACGATTCATCAGCTATTAGTAACAATTCATCGGAGAAAGAAACTTCTGAAGAGCCTGAAATTAGCGAACCTACTCCACTGCAATGGATAAATTATGGTGGTGAGAAGTATGTTTTTAAAAGGATTATTCCTAAAGATGAAGTGGATATGAGTCAAATTGTCTCAACAAACACATTAACAGCATTAGGAGATGGTGCTGAATCTGGGAATGAAATTTTTCTTTATAAGAAAGACGGTAGTTTATTCATAATAGATAACACAGGACCTACTGACCAATGGGTTAATTTCACTAAAAATAATTAAAAGGAGCTACGTTTCTTGTTGAAATAACGGTGTGCTTTACTTCGAGAAGGAAATATTTATTTGGAATCTATTCATGTTGACTTTCGTATATAGTCCGAGGGGGAATTTCTTTGAAAAATACAAAGTTAAGAATCGCATGGATTATTCCTAATGTATTTTGTTACTTAATGCTATTTGGATTATCCATTTGGACAGTGGCAAACGGCGAAGGCTTACTAGAAATCAATAGACTTTCGCTTTATGTTATAATTATGCTTTTACTTTTCTTAGCATCAGTGTTCGGAAGTTACCAAATTCGGACATGGATAAAAGAAGGTAAAATATAAAAAGGTCTTATCACGCTAGAGGGTTCGTTAATCAAAAATAATATTAAAGTAAAATGAGCCTAGAAAAAATATCCTAGTTCATTTTTTATGTGTATTTAAAATCAACCTTTACCTTTAACCTAGTCAATTGATATTAGCACAGGTTCCGGTCTCTTCCCGTTCTATGAAATACATCCCTGCAAAAAAGAAGTATTGCTAAACGTTTCCGTTGCAATACTTCTTAATAGTTTTAAATTATTTATAAACTAGTCTCCCATTGCTTATCCTTCCAATACACAGTGATCACAAGCCCCACCAACATAACAAGTCCGGCAAACAGGTAAGGATAATGAATATTCACATCGAAAAGAATACCTCCGAGTGCTGGTCCTACTATATTACCTAGGCTCGTATAAGTGGAATTCATGCCCGCAACAAATCCCTGCTCTTTTCCTCCCGCTCTTGATAAAAATGTCGTTAAAGCAGGACGCAGTAAATCAAATGCTAGAAAAATAAAACTTGTGACTAATAGTACCATGAGGAAGCTTGTAACCATTGTAGAAACAAACGCTAATAAGACCCCAACTATTAAACAGATTTGTATTAACTTTTTTTCTCCTAGCCAATCAACAAGCTTGCCAAACATAAATATTTGCACGACTACACCGAATATCGAGCTGATAGTTATAATGAGAGCAATGTCCTTTGGAGTGAAGCCAAATTTATGATCAGAAAATAAACTGAACACAGTTTCGTAAGCAGATAATCCGAATGCTAACACAAATATAATAATAAAGGCTATGAAGTACATTGGTTTAAATGATTTTTTCAAGTCGCCTATAAAATTGGTTTGCTTACTATTAGTGGATATTTCTGCAAGCTCTTCTTTAGAGAGTGGTTCCTTTAGGATAAATAAAGAGGTGATACAAGCAATAAATGCTATACCTGCTGCAAAGTAAAAAGGTACTCTTATGCCAAATTCAGCTAAAAACCCTCCGATTCCTGGTCCAATGATAAAACCAGTACTAATAGCTGCTGAAATATAGCCCATCGCTTTTGGACGTTCCTTTATCGTAGTTATATCTGCAATATAAGCAGTTACACCAGGCATTATAAAGGCTGCACTAATCCCACCCAATGCTCTTGATAAGTAAAGCACCCAAACATTTGTTCCAGCTCCAAAAATAAGCTCGGAAATAGCAAACAATAATAGTCCTAGAGTAATCATTTTCTTACGGCCGATTTGATCAACCCATCGACCTGCAAAGGGGGAGGTTATCAATTGGGCAACTGCAAATACCGCAACTAGATACCCCATTGTACTTCCTGTAAGATTCATGATATTCATAAATGATGGCATAACAGGTATTACTAAGCCTACTCCTAAAAAAGCAATGAATATATTGCTAAGAAGTATAATAACTACGGATTTTTGTTCTTTTAATGGTTTGTTCATCCTACGCACTTCTTTCTTTAACTTTAATGATTAGATATACCACGACAAAATACCTTCCAGGAGGCATCTAATCTCTCTGATAAACGCTTCTCATCGTTGTTATAGACAAGTTCAAGCATCATCGAATCTATCATGCTTAAAAAAGCATATGTCAAAATCAATGCTGACTCACCGTCAACTAGCTTTGCATCTATCCATTGTTGAAATTTTTCTTCTAATACAGCTTGCACTTGTTTCTCTATATCAAGTACATCTTCTTCGATATCTTTAGCTAAGTGCGCTGGAGGAAAAAATGACATCCTTAGCCAAAATTTTAAATGCTCGTCTTTTTGAAAAAGATTAATAACCATTTTTAAGAAGCCATATAAATCCTTTAAAGGATCTTCAGCATCAAGAGGACGAAAATAATGAAGCTTTGTGTTCAGCTCGATTTGCTTGGCATCTCTTAAGACTTGAAGAAAAAGGTCATCTTTTCCTTTAAAGTGTGCATATATGGACTGTTTTTTCATACCCACTTCTTCAGCTATTTGAGATAATGAGGCTCCTTCATATCCATGAATCGTAAAATACTTGAGAGCAGCTTCTTTTAATTCTATATGTTTCACACCTATCGCTCCTTTTAACGAACGTTCGTCAGTTATAATATCAAATGTTCACTTAGGAAGCAAACAATTTATCTCAAAATAAAAAACGTGTCCGGGGATGGTACCCGGACACGTTTTATTTACCTATTGACAAATCCTTTACTTCTTCTACATCTGCTTTATATGTAGTACTAACTAGGTTGGATTTTAGCTGCTCCCCGACTTTACTAAGTGAGTCTTCTTCTGGAAGAAAATACCAAAGGTCCAGTCCTGCTTCTTTACTGTAGATCATTTTACCACTGCCATCTAACTGTAAATGCTCAATAGGACTGTTTTTAAATTTTTGATACATTTTGGCTAGTTTTAAATAATCTGAAGACGGGATATTCGTTTTGACATTATCCCCTACATCCTCTATTAAATCATCAATTTTAGTAATCATGCCCACATTGGTCATCTTGTTTAATAATGATTCGATAACTTGCTGTTGCCGTTCATTACGGCCCTTATCTCCCTCAGGATCTTTTTTTCGCATTCGTACATACGCCAGTGCCTCGTCACCTTCTAAAAACATAGGACCTTCCGTAAAAGTTTTCCACTCAAAGTTAGCGAGTTGAATTTTAAATGTAAAAGGTACATCTACCTCAACGCCTCCTATGGTATCGACTATATCTTGGAAGCCCTGAAAGTCAGTGGAGACATAATAATCGATAGGTATACCTAGCATGGTCTCTATTGCTTCTGATACCCAATCAATTCCCCCGTTTGCATAAGCATGGTTAATCTTATCTTCCCTGTCTAATCCTTCGATATGAACTAACGTATCTCTAGGGATGCTTACCATAGAAATTTTGTTTGTAGACGGATTAACAGTTGCTACAATTAGCATATCTGAACGACCATATTTTTCCGTCTTTCCTCGCTCAACGCCTGTTAAAAGAATAGTAAAAGGTGAGTCATCCGCCTTTGCTACTAGCTCATTCTTAATCGAAGTGTCTTTTAGGTCTTTTTCCAATGGCACAAACATTTTATTGTTTGCATGCTTGGCTTCCCAGGATAAATTAATCGCGAAGAAAATAATAGCCGAAGTCAATGCCATTAAACCAATTAATACTATATTTTTAATCTTTCTCTTTTTAGAAGAAGATTTCTTCTTCAACCTGCTTTGAGAATTTCCCATCCGTTCTTTTCTCCCTTGAACAACAATATATGTATTTGCTTTATTATAAAATCGCTCACTTTTTCTAAATTATACCATTTTGGATTGAAATTACAAGTTGAGGTAACTTCTATATTTTAACCTACTTTAATTTGTTCTGTTAGTGTTCTTAACTGTTCTGCTTGAGTAATATTCCGTTTAAGGTAATCTGGAAACTCTTCCCCATTTAAGATTTCTTCCGTGGTCATCCATATTACTTCGTCTAATTCTTCTTTGCATTTCACGTATGGTTCCCCAAAGAAGTGGTCACAAACGAAGACAATATCTACAACAGGTTTTCCTGTATCTGATATAAAGGTCGAGCTATTCACATATTGAAGATTTGTTACTTCAATGCCTACCTCTTCATCAATCTCTCGAATTAGCGTTCTTTCGAAAATATCACTTGAATTCCCTTCTTGATCTACCTGACCACCAACAAGAGCCAGGCCTCCCGCACCATGCTCCTCCTGCTCACTTCGTTTCACTAGAAGCCACTTTCCTTCTTTATATATAGCACCCTCCACATTAACGATGAACATGTAACTCCTCCTTAAAGGTATAGACTTTGAACTCTCCATTATTTGAGGAATAGCGTAAGATATTTTTATCTTTCGGTATACCTTCAAAATAAGCACCTATACAACCTGTCGTACAACGGTGCCCAGAGATGAGTATATTTCCTTGAAACTTGTTGTATGTCTTTTCTAGGTGAAACATGAAATCAAATACTCGTGTAACATATATAGTGATATCTTCCACATCCTTATAAATAGTTGGATCAGGTATCGCACCTGCCAGCTTCACTTCTTCTTTTTTTACTCTGTCTGCCCCACCCAAATCAAAAACATCTAGCCTGGAATCTATGGTAGCTGTTCTACCCGTTACAATTTCTGCAGTTTGTATTGCTCTTTCCTGAGGGGAAGAAAAAACTAAGTGAAAAGGAACTTCTTTTAAAAGTTTTCTTACGTATTCAGCTTGCTGTTTTCCTTTTTCATTTAATGGGAGGCCGTTTCTACCTTGTAAGCGACCTTCCTTATTTAAATCTGTTTCTCCGTGTCGTACTACATATATCATCGGCTCATGTACCTCCATACGTTAATCGAAGATCGTTTCTTTATCTGGATTAATGAGAAATTCAAACATAGTCTTAATCTGAGATTCTGTATTTCTGTTAGTAGATAGTGTAGGTAAGTTAGTTGGAGAAAAGAATTGAACATGATTTGTCTCCACTCCGCTAGCAGGTGCCCCTCCAGTAATTTCACAACGAATAAAAATTTTATAGTAATGGTAAGCCTCAGGTGGATGGGGATGCTTGTCCTTATCCATTAATGCAAGCAATTTTACTGGCCTTACTTCATAACCAGATTCCTCTTTTATTTCCTTTACGATATTTTCCGCTGCGGATAATCCGATATCACAAAAACCACCCGGTAATGACCATTTGTTGTCCAGGCTTTCACGAACCATTAAAATTTGATTGTCCTTAAAAACTACCCCACGCACGTCTACTTTTGGTGTTTGATATCCCTTATCTGTAGCAAATAAATCACTTACCTTTTGAAATTCTAAACCCGTATGCTCCGCCAAAATTTCAACACTTATAGCTCTTAACTCTTCATATCGCTCGATATCGTATATATCCTTTGAAAAAGCCAATCCAGATTGTGATAATGCTTGTATTCGTTTGGCCCACTCCAACCATTTTTGGCTCACTATAAAACACTCCTATGTATGGACTCGTAATGGATAATTTTTAAAAATTTCTATATGTACTAAGTGCTGCTTTCTTTTGCCGAAATGAATGGTAAACAAATATTCAAAAAACTTATAATTAATATATCATCTAACTAGATTAAAATATATATTAATTCAAAAAACTACCAACAATTCGGATGATTGTGGTAGTTGGATAAAATTACAAAACAGTCATTAAGCATCTCTCAACGTTCAATCCATCCTATTTCTCCATTTTCATTTTTAACAAGGATATATCCTTCACATGTGTCATCAACTACCCAAACCTTTTCTCCTCGCTTTACCGGAAGGAAGGTAGTGCTTACATCTGTTTTACATAGGATGGAATCATTTTTTTCTATAATATATTCATTTTTAATCCATTGTTCTGTTCTTAGGAGTACATTTTGACATCGTGTAAAAAATGCCCCCCTTTTCATTATTTTTAATTCGTAATTAGGATAAGTGACTGTACCAGTTCTGTTTAAGTCAGCCATATGATCATGTTCTATTATTATGTAATGATTAAGACTGTCCACAAATGTATAGGAATATGTCCCGTCCTGAATGATTAAAGCATTCAACTGACCGTCTTGTTTCAGTTGGTTTCCACCATCAATGGCTATTATATTCTTCTCTAAATCTACCAAAGGGTTATGGGAGCTTACATCGGTTGCTCTGTAGTTAATCACTGGCCAATGACCAACAATTACTGGCTTACCTGCCTGATGAGATTTATCTAGAAAAGAGGAGGTATATAAAGCAATTTTTTCGTCCGTTTGCTTCCAATCTGTTTTAGGATCAATTCCTGCATGAATGATGATAAAATCATCGGTTTCATAAGCGACCGGTAGAGCTTCTAGCCAATCAATTATGTCTTGAAAATGTGCTTTATAATACGTTGACAAGTGTTTTACGCTATTAAATTCCTCAACACGCTTGTTATTCTTTGCAAGCATCTCATTTAAAATAGATTTTCGACTTTTCATGTAAGGAATTATTCCTTCACTTTCTTGAAAAACGTACCGATGAACAACGTCACAATTACCTTTGACAATAAAAACGTTGCTTGAGCTCTTTTGAAGCGAGCGGACAAATTCCACAACCTCTAAGCTGTTATCTCCTTTTTCGCATAAGTCCCCATTAATAAATAGATAATCATCCAGCTGGTAATTGACTCTGTCTAATAACTTTTTAAATAGCTGTAAGTTTGCATGTATATCCGAGATCACTATTACTCTTTTGCCAGGCTCTAAACTAATTCTTTTCATATCTATCATTTTCTTTGTCTCCTATAAAACTCTAATTACTTAAAGCCCTCTTAATTTTCTTGATTAATAATACCTAAGATGAGATGGTCTTGCCATTTACCGTTTATTTGTACATTTTCTTTAGCAATCCCTTCTTTATGAAAGCCTGCTTTTTCCAACACTTTTATTGAAGGTGTATTGTGGGGCATAACTCCAGCCTCGATTCTATGTAATTTTAATGTTTCAAAGCCATAAGCAACGGCCATCTTAACTGCTTCCGTCATGTATCCCTTCCCATTTTGCTGTTCGTCTAAGGTGTAACCAATCATACAACTTTGAGCTGGACCTCGAGAGATGTGTGATAGGGCAACATTGCCAATTAATTCATCTGTTTTGGATAAAAAGATGCCGAACGCATACAATGTATCATTTGTTGCACCTGTTATCCCATTTTCAATGCGTTCCTTTATTTTTTCATATGTGTAAAAATCCGGCTCTCTTAAAACTGAATAGTGCTTGAAAAATTCCTTGTTTCTTATTTCTAAGTCCAGTGCCGCTTCTGTATCTTTCATTTGAAGAAGACGAATATATATTCCTTCTTGAGTGCCCATTAGTAACCTCCTCTAGTTTATTAAATTATATGAAAATTCCACCAAAAATAAAAGCCCTGTTATAAACAGGACTTTAACATGAATTTACTTAACTACTAAAGCTGGGCATTGAACTTGTTTTATTACCTTATGACTGACGCTTCCTAAAACCATTTCCTGTAGGGAATTTAAGCCTCTGCTCCCAATGACTAAAAGATCTACCTTATTTTCATTGGCGAATTTAACAATCTCAGGACCAGGGATACCATGCAGTATATTGATTTTATAGCTAATTTCCGATTCCTTTAAAAGTAGCTCAACATTTTGTATTTTCTTTCGACGTTCTAATTCTAACACCTCTGTAGAGCCTGCATGCAGTACCTCTGTCCTTGCTTTTTCAAAATCTGCTACATAAACTATTTCCACCAAACATTGCTTATTTAAAGAAGCAATTTTGATTGTCTCCTTCGCTGCTCGAACAGCATTTTCAGAGCCATCTGCTGCTAAAACAATATGGTTATACATGGTGCGGATTCCCCCTTTAATGAGTGGATAGAGCATCTATTTGAGCAATCATTTTTTTACTATATGAATCTAAGCCGATTAATTCTACTTGAAGTCCTCGCTCACTTAGTAAATCCTTCACTTTAAATAATGCTCCTACCCCGGAATCATCCCAGATCCTACTATTAGTAAAATCAATTTGTATAGTATCCGATAGTGTAGTCGACTTTTTAAAGTAATCTACAAAGCTATCAGTAGAGGCAAAAAATAGCTGCCCTTCTATAATGTATCGCTGATCCTGTTCTATAACTTTTAGGGTAGAAATTTTTACAACAAAGAAAACCGCGCTTAATATAACTCCTGCGATAACTCCCTTTGACAGGTCGTGTGTATACACTACAATTATTACAGTAGTCAGCATGACCAGTGCATCTGTTCTTGGTGCTTTTACTAAATACTTAAATGAGTTCCAGTCAAATGTACCGATACATACCATAATCATGATTCCAACTAAGACTGGCATTGGAATTTTAACGACCAAGTCACCTAAAACAATGATTAGGAATATAAGGAACAAACCTGCTACTAGAGTAGAAAGTCGACCTCTTCCTCCTGATTTAACGTTAATCACTGATTGTCCAATCATCGCACATCCTGCCATACCACCAAAGAATCCTGTTACGAAGTTAGCAATACCTTGACCTCTAGCCTCTTTATTTTTATCACTTTCGGTTGCAGTCATATCATCTAAAATTTGAGATGTAAGTAACGACTCTACTAATCCCACTATTGCAAGTGCTATAGAAAATGGGAAAATTATCTGTAGCGTTTCTAAATTTAGAGGAACATTTGGAAGCAAAAAGGATGGTAAGGTTTGTGAAATATTTCCTAAATCACCTATCGTTTTTAATTCAAATCCACTGTAAATAGCAACGATAGTTAATGTGACGATCGCTATTAACGGTGCCGGTATTACTTTGATGAAACGTGGTAATGTATAAACAAGAATAAGTGTAATTCCTACAAAAATATACGTCATCGTTGAGATCCCAATGAAATGTGGTACTTGAGCCATGAATATTAGTATTGCTAACGAATTGACGAACCCAATCATCACAGCATTAGGAATATACTTCATCAGCTTAGCAATCTTAAATACACCAAATAGTAGTTGAATAATCCCTGTCAAGATGGTTGCTGCTAATAAATAATCTAATCCGTATTCTTTAACAAGAGGCACCATAACTAGAGCCATTGCTCCAGTCGCTGCAGATATCATACCTGGTCGTCCGCCTACAAAGGCAATAATGACTGCTATACAAAAAGAAGCATATAGCCCTACCATCGGATCGACACCAGCTATGATTGAAAAAGCAATGGCTTCAGGAATAAGGGCAAGAGCAACTACTATTCCGGATAAGATATCGCCCCGTATATTTCCAAACCATTGTTGTTTTAAACTTTCCATGATAATCTCCTTTGAAAAAAATTCTTCGATTATCATATCATCTTCTTTCCGTTAAGGGAACCTTTGCTCTTAAAGACGCTAGTTACTTGCTGAAGAGTACAAGCATATTGTAGTTAAAGCTATAAGACCTATCCAAAATATTTATATCTAGATATAGATATAAAAGAATGAGAGAGTAACATACGAATATGAGTGAAATTTTGTTTTATATGTTAATATTTAACTGAAACTAAATATTAACAAGTTAATGGTGGTGGCTTCTTGCACAAAAATAATCTTCTTTATTTTTCCTTGTTTTTCTATTTAGCATCTACTATACCCTTTGCTTTGATAATATTTCTTAACTCTTCAGACTATTTTACTTACGGAATTGATGGAAACTTAGGATTTTTTATGCCAATACTTTTGGTGCTTGTAGCCCTATTACTTGCAGCATTGGGTAAAAGGAATACCTTTAGAAATTATTTAGTTTTTATCATAATATTTAGTTTGATAAATTATTCAATGATAATATTTGCTGGACTCTATGGTTTTAAAAACCCCTAAATAGAGTATTATTAAACAACTCAGGAAGTGATTAATTGAATCTTAAAGATACTCAAGATACTTCGAGTAAACAATTACGTAACCTCAGTATTCTTATTTTTGGATTCTTGGCCTTTTTGTTAATACTATCTATTTTTAATGTTTATCCTGGTGGATACTCCATTGAAAATGAGACGACTGAATCATTTTCTATTGAAAAAACCAGTTTTCTAAAAAAAGAAAACATAGAAATTACAATCACTCATGATAACGAGCTAAGGGCTATCTTACTAAAAAGTGAAATTACCAGTTTGAAAATACTTTGGATTGTAAGCTGTATGGTCATTCTAGGATTTATATTTGATATCGTTTCATATATAAGCAAAAATAAAAAGAATATGTTATTTTATATAACCATAGTTTTATTAATAATAATTATACCTTTGAATGTGTATTTATATTTATCTAAACTAAATAATATAGAATCTTATCTCTCTTTACTTAACTTGAGTTAATGTCATAGCCCTTAACAATCAATCAATAAACTACCTTCCTAGTTGGTAAAAAGCAAAACCGTGTTAAAGGGTTTATTCCTTTAACACGGTCTATAAGTTACCTTAATTTACTTTTAGCTTCTTCTATTTGTATTTTAACTTGATCGAAACCTGTACCGCCTAATGAATTTCTTCTTCTAACTGCAGCTAATGGGGACAAGACATCATAAATGTCTGCTTCTATTAAGCTACTAGCTTCTTGTAAATCACTTAATGGAAGATCCAGAAGGAAATATCCTCGTTGTATACAAAGGAAAACTAGTTTACCTGTTACTTCATGAGCTTCACGGAAAGGAAGTCCCTTTGCAGCTAAGTAGTCTGCAAGCTCCGTTGCATTAGAGAAGTCATTGTGTACTGTTTCATGCAAACGCTCTGTATGCACGGACATTGTTCGAACCATTCCCTCAAAGATTTTAAGGGACCCAACAATTGTCTCTACCGTGTCAAACATCCCTTCCTTATCCTCTTGCATATCCTTATTATACGCTAGAGGCAATCCTTTTAATGTTGTTAAAAGACCCATTAAATTCCCATAGACACGACCCGTCTTACCACGTATTAACTCTGCCATGTCAGGATTTTTCTTTTGTGGCATGATGCTTGAGCCTGTTGAAAAGGAATCATCCAATTCAATAAAGTTAAACTCTGAGCTAGACCATAAAATTATTTCCTCCGCAAAACGAGAAAGGTGCGTCATAAGTAAGGATGAGTTGCTTAAAAATTCAACGATAAAGTCGCGATCACTTACAGCATCCATACTATTTGCATATACGTTAGTAAACCCTAGATAATCTGCAGACAGCTTGCGATCTATTGGAAATGTTGTTCCTGCAAGTGCCCCAGACCCAAGAGGAGAAATATCTATACGTTTCATGGAATCTAAAAAGCGTTCCTTGTCTCTCTCTAGCATCCAGAAATAAGCCATTAAATGATGGGCAAAGGAAATGGGTTGTGCTCGTTGTAAATGTGTATAACCAGGCGCCAATGTTTCTATATGCTTCTCTGCTTGGTTAACTACTGTTTCTTGAAAAACTCTTATCAATTCAATGATTTCGTTTACTCGGTTCTTTAAAAACAAGTGCATATCTGTTGCAATTTGGTCATTACGGCTTCGTCCTGTGTGGAGCTTTCCACCAACCGGACCTATTAGATCAATGAGCATTTTTTCTAAATTTAAGTGAATATCCTCATTAGCAACAGAGAATTCAAGCTTGTGTTCAGTAGCAAGCTGCTTTAGCTGGAGTAAGCCACCAAGAATATCCCTTACATCTTCATGGGGTAAAATATTGCAATCGAAAAGCATTTTAACATGTGCCATACTACCCTCGATATCTTCCATTACTAGTTTTTGGTCGAATTCAATAGAAGCTCCGAATTCATCCACCCATTGTTCGGCAGATTTCTGAAATCTTCCACCCCATAGCTTACTCATACTTGCACCTTCTTTTCTCCTTTGTTTACCATTGCATGTACTTTTGTCGGAAGTCCCCACAGTTCAATGAACCCAACAGCAGAAGAATGGTTAAATTCGTCATCTGCAGTGTACGTTGCAAGTTTTTCATTATATAAAGAGTTTGGAGATTTACGCCCTTCCACAATTGCATGACCCTTAAATAGTTTCACACGTACAGTACCATTTACATATTGCTGTGTTTCCTTTAAAAATGCCACAAGAGCAGTTTTTAATGGAGAGAACCAAAGACCCTCATAAATAAGTTCTGTCAATTTCTTTTCCATTACTGGCTTAAAGTGAGCTAGCTCTTTCACTAACGTAATGTCTTCAAGCTCCTTATGTGCCAGAAGCAGTGTGTGTGCGCCAGGTATCTCATAGACTTCACGCGATTTTATACCAACTAGGCGATTTTCTACATGATCGATACGACCAACCCCATGCTTACCAGCAATATCGTTTAACTTAAGAATAAGTTCATGTAATGGATATTTAACTCCGTCTATAGCTACAGGAACCCCTTGTAAAAATTCAATTTCAATAATATCTGCAACGTCTGGTGCATTTTCTAAAGAAACTGTTAAATCGTATGCATCCTCTGGTGGTGCTGCCCATGGATCCTCTAAAATGCCACATTCATTCGCACGTCCCCAAAGGTTTTGGTCTATAGAAAATGGACTGTCTAGGTTAATTGGAATTGGAATGTTTTTCTCTTTGGCATAAGCGATTTCTTCTTCACGGCTCCAGCTCCACTCACGAACAGGGGCAATTACTTCTAACTCCGGATTTAAAGCATTGATAGAAACTTCGAAACGAACTTGGTCATTTCCTTTACCAGTACAACCATGTGCAACAGCAGTAGCACCAGTTTTCTCTGCAATTTCTACTAGTTTCTGAGAAATTAGCGGTCTTGATAGCGCAGATACTAAAGGATATTTATTTTCGTACCATGTGTGAGCTTGCAAAGAAATCAATGCATATTCATTTGCAAATTCTTCTCTTGCATCAATCATATAGCTTTCAATAGCTCCAACCTCTAGGGCTTTGTTTTTCACAAATTCTAAATCTTTTCCTTCTCCTACATCTAAACAAACAGCTACTACATCATAGCCCTCATCCTTAAGCCAAGTAATTGCTACAGAAGTATCTAATCCACCTGAGTATGCTAAAACAACTTTTTTGTTCATTAAATATTCCTCCAATGTATTTATATACGGTTATTTTGTATTAATATACATAATGTAACACTCAAAATGCATAAATACAACTATAAATTTATTAATTATACAAATATATTAATTATTTATAAAAACTATTACTCTCTTAACGCGCATTATTTGAATCAACGGACAAAACAAGCGATAATATGAAAAAGGAGTGATTCAAAGAAATGTCCAAATTATTTACACCATATAGCGTAAAAGGCTTAAGCTTAAAAAATAGAATAGTAATGGCTCCTATGTGCCAATACTCTGTCGAGGCCAAGGATGGAACTCCTAATGACTGGCACTTCGTCCATTATGTATCTCGCGCAGTAGGCGGGACCGGCTTAATCATTGTAGAAATGACAGACGTAGAGCCTGATGGAAGAATTACCGATTATGATCTAGGCTTATGGTCAGATGAACAGATTCCTGCTTATGCAAGAATAGTTGAGGAAGTACATAAACACGATGCCAAAATAGGTATACAAATTGCTCATGCTGGAAGAAAAGCAACAGATGCTAAACAACCAGTTAGTTCTTCCAACATTCCTGTTGAATCTGATGGTACATGGAAGGAACCAAGACCCTTAACAATTGATGAGATAAACGAAATGGTTAATAAATATAAAGAAGCGGCTCGCCGTGCAGTAGAGGCCGGGTTCGATACAATAGAATTACACGGAGCCCATGGTTATTTAATACACCAGTTCCACTCACCTTCTATTAATAACCGAACTGATGAATACGGAAAAGATTATGCTAAGTTTGGTGTGGAAGTTATAAGAGCAGTGAAAAGCGTGATACCAGAAGATATGCCTCTCTTGTTCCGTATATCCGCAATTGAGTATATCGATGGTGGCTATGGCTTGGAGCACTCACTGGAAATAGCAAAACAGTACAAAGAAGCAGGAGTGGACGTTTTCCATGTTTCCAGCGGTGGTGAAGCAAATCCAGGGAAAGTGAAGCCGGCAAATACACCTGGTTATCAAGTTCCATTTGCAAGAGCTTATAAACAAGCTTTAGATTTACCGGTCATTGCTGTAGGAATTTTAGAAGAGCCAGTTTTAGCTGAAAAGACTTTGGCAGAAGAGGATATAGAATTGATAGCCATCGGCCGAGGTATGTTAAAAGACCCTTATTGGGCATTGCATACGGAGGAAGTATTAGACGGAAAAGCAAATGTTCCAAAGGCATATAAAAGAGGATTCTAAAGCCTTAAAAGCAGAACCAAAATTGAAAACAAATATAAAAAAGCTATGGAAATTTTACGACTGTAAAATCTCCATAGCTTTTTTGCATTATATCTTGTCTGTTTGTTGAATCTCTATACCTTGAGAAACAACCTTAACACCATTAATTAAAGAGTCGAGTGCGGGACAATGATCCTCTACATATGTAATGAATTCTTCAATTTTCTCAGGCGATTCATTAGATTGAATATTAACTTTATATCTTACCTCTAAAAAACCAGGACGAATATCTGAAAGTCCAAGGAAACCATCCGTATCAATATCGCCTTCTAAATCAACAGATATATGATCGTACTGAATGCCAAATTTCTTTGCTGACATTTGCGCAACAATTGTTTGACAGGCTCCTAGCGATGAAAGTAATAATTCTAAAGGATTCATACCTTCGTCTGTACCACCTAATCGTTCCGGTTCGTCGATGATAACTTGATGTCCGCGTGTTCCAACCTCCACTTGAAGCTTACCCACTAAATTTGCAGTTGAACTCATAGTAGTAATTGCCAATTATATCCTCTCCATTTCTAATGATATTAGATTACAAAACTATTAAAATAGAACATTAAGCAACAAATTTAAAATTCCGTTTTAGCTTTTACTTTCTATGCTCTCCGCTATCCTTTTTAATTCCAGAGAACGACGTTTAATGAAATTTGTCATGTATTTTTCGAGGAATAATAAATCTGCCAACCTCCCCAGAATTCCCAAAGGGGAACGATACACAAACTCATCCCTTACCAATGTACCATTTTCTTGTCTGCTAAATTGATGGGTGTGTGTAAATGAATGGAAGGCTCCGCTTACCATAACGTCTCTAAAAGTATGAGGCTTGTCCATCTCAATAATTTTTGCAGTTAACCTTTGCCGAACACCGAAGTGTGTAGCTTCCAATGTTACACTATCTCCTTTTTCTAATAACCCTTTTACTTTACCACCAACAGCCTTTTCCTTTGTTTTTCCAGTCGTTTGAGTGTGTATGGCTACATCCCGTGATAAATCAAAGCAAAGATCTATTGGAGCATCTATTAAAATCTCATATATAATAGTTGGCATTATTTTTCCCTTTCGTAAATAGGTTAACTCTTAATTGAAGGCGTAAATGTCATTGCTTCATTACAGCTGATATAACCTTTACGTTTATAAAACTCAATACTATCATCACTTGGCCAAACGATAACAAACTCGTACTCGTTCGATTCCACCCATTTATTCACTACTGTAAGAAGATTAGAGCCAATTCCTTTGTTTCGTTCCGCGGGAATAGTGTAAACATTGGTCATATATACAAATGGATGAGTAATTCTACCTGGACGAGGAACCTTATGAATAAGCTCCATATAAATATGAGATACTACCTGTTCATTTATTTCTGCAATCCATATAACCCATGAATTACTTTCGATTGCTCGTTCCAAAAATTGTCTACATTCCATTTGAAATTCCTCTAGATTATGATCAGCCGCTTTTTCATTATGTTCTATTGTAAAATCCCAACGCATTTGAATTAACTGAGCTATATCTTTTTTCTGCGCAAGCCTGATATTCATAGCATCCTCCATTTATGCATAATGCATTTTCCAGAAAACTACCTTTAATAAGTTACATGTAGTTTCTCCTACTCTACAATTATAACAAGAACATCGTATTCATTGATTCGATTTCTTAGATAAACTATAGGTCATGTAAGAAAAAGTTATTATTTAATAATAACTTTTCGTTCAAATTAGAATCAAGAAATTGCTTTAATCCTCAACTTCTCACAGCTTGTAATCCTTCATGTTCCTTGCATTTACCTCAAATTCATACTATACTAAACCCTAACGTTACGGTTAGGAGTGATACTATTGGGACAGAGAAACTAAGAATTGGCGAGTTAGCTGAAAAAAGTGGCATTACTAAGCGTACCATCGATTATTATACTACTCTAGGGCTATTAGATGCTGAACGTTCTAGTTCCAACTATCGTTACTACCCTTATGAGGCTATTGAAAGACTAAGAGTTATAGAAGAGAAAAAGTTAAAAGGTATGTCACTTGAAGAAATAAAAAGAGAGCTTGCCAAAGATAGTATAGAAGAGATTGATATCCAGGAAATACGATTACAGATGCAATATTTAGAAAAAGAAGTTTCTCACTTATTGGAACAAATAAATGAGAAGGAAGATAACACAAAGCATTCCATCAAACAGAAAGTTTCATCAGAAAGTGTTGCTCTTATGCAATCCTTATTATTATTAATCACTTAGGAGGTGAAGTCTTACTTTCGAGTAAGACAACTTATTGACCGCATTGAATTTAACTATTTTTGTCATATTAATCGCTTTAACCGCATTCTTCGTAGCTACGGAGTTTGCTATCGTAAAGGTACGTCATTCCAGAATAGATCAGTTAGTAGCAGAAGGTCGTAAAGGTTCTAAGGCTGCAAAACAAGTTACATCACGCTTAGATGAATACCTGTCTGCCTGTCAGCTTGGTATTACTGTAACTGCTTTAGGAATAGGGATGGTTGGTGAATCGACATTCGAATTTATCCTACATCCATTGTTTGAAACAATTGGAATTAGTACGGACAACATTCATTACTTTACGATTGGTGCTGCATTTTTAATCGCTACTTTTTTACATGTCGTGGTCGGTGAGTTGGCTCCAAAAACAATAGCTATCCAAAAAGCAGAAGCAGTTACCCTTGTTTTTGCTAAACCGATTATGATTTTCTATAAAATCCTATATCCATTCATTTGGTTCCTAAATG
The DNA here is from genome assembly GCF_038624605.1 of Psychrobacillus sp. FSL K6-4046. Lineage (NCBI taxonomy): Bacteria > Bacillati > Bacillota > Bacilli > Caryophanales > Bacillaceae > Psychrobacillus > Psychrobacillus sp. FSL K6-4046. Next base: position 1,875,101 of record NZ_CP152020.1, on the reverse strand, counting down.
GATCTGCTCGCTTGCTCGTTGGGCTTTTTGGTATGAGACCAGCATCAGAACATGAACTATCTCACACAGAAGAAGAGCTTCGATTATTACTTGCGGAGAGTTATAAGAGCGGGGAAATTAACCAAAATGAATTGAAGTATGTAAATAATGTATTTGAATTCGATGACCGCATTGCTCGTGAAATCATGGTACCTCGTACTCAAATTATTGGTTTTGAAAGAAAAGCTACCTTTAATGAGGTATTAACTACGATTTCAGAGGAACGTTATACACGCTACCCTGTTTATGAAGAAGATAGAGATAATATCATTGGATTTATTAATATTAAAGATTTCTTAACTCTAGGTATTAATAATCGTATAACATTGGAAAACTTCAATATAGAGGATTTTGTTAATCCTGTGATTAATACTATAGAAACTACTCCGATTAATAGTCTGTTATTAAAAATGCAAAAAGAGCGTATTCATATGGCTATATTGTTAGATGAATATGGTGGTACGTCTGGACTTGTAACCGTTGAAGATATCTTGGAGGAAATTGTAGGAGAAATCCGAGATGAATTTGATGACGACGAAATAGCAGATGTTCGGAAAGTCAAAGAAGACCACTATATCATTCACACAAATGTGTTACTTGATGATGTCGCGAAATTGTTGAAAATAGATCTTTATAATCCTGATGTAGATACAATTGGTGGATGGTATTACACTCAGGACATAGAGTTACACATGGATGAACAAATTGAGTATGGAGGTTATATATTCTCCATCAATGAAAAACAAGACAATCATATCCAATTTATCGAAGTACAAAAATTTAATGCTTAATTTAATATATAAAACCCATTTTGATATTTCAAAATGGGTTTTATTTATATTGGCTCAATCATTGTTACATGACTTACTTAGCATATTTTCTTAATAATTAATTTATTAATAGGTTTAATGCCTTCTCAACTATAAGTTCAGCACTATTCTCTTCAGGTGGCATCCATAAGCCAGTAACAGGTCCATATATAATGGGATTCACCTCAACTTCGTAACCCCCTGCTAACATTAGTTATTCGACTCTTTAGCATCTTTTCAATTTTCTAATGTAATACTATGTTCTATCATATTAACGTTTTTACCTGCTTGAAATCATAATTTTAATCTCTCTTGGTTATAGAATATTCTACTTTAACAAGAGAAAGCTTGACTTAAAAGAAATGAATTTTTATGATGAGTAAGAAGGCAAAAAAAAGGGAGAAGAAATATGAGCCCACTTATTAGTATTTCAGATTATATCTTTAATAATAAAGAATTGTTGGCTAGTAATATCGTTGATGAGGTAATCAATTCTCTTGATATGGATATACCTCGTTGGGAACAGGAACAAGCTAAAAATATGTATATTGAGTTTGTTACCTTTATAGGAGAGTATATTTTAAGTGGTGAGGAGAAAATCCCTGAATCCTTATTAATATGGAGTAAAAAGAATGCAGCAATGGTTTCTCTTGATGGTAATCTATCTACCCTAGTAGTCAGATATCTCCCTACTCGCAATGTAATTACTGACATACTGACTAATTTAGCAATCACATTCGATCTTAATTTGAAAGAGCTAAGTAAATTGATTAAACAGGTTAACAGAATGTTAGATATGAGCCTTAACGAAACGGTTGCCAATTATGAGTATCTAGCAAGCGAATACCAAAAGATGTCCCAAATGGAATTAGCAAAGGTCGGAGCACCAATAGTTCCTGTTAAAGAAGGAATTATAGTTTTGCCATTGGTAGGACACATTGATACATATCGGATAGACTATATGATAGAAAATTTAACTCCTAAAATAGCAAGTGCTGGTGTGTTTTACGTTATAATTGACTTTTCAGGGGTATATAAAATCGATAAAGGAAACGTTCAATATATAAACGAATTGGTTCAAATGATTCGTATAATGGGAATTAGTGTTATGGCAACAGGGATTTGCCCTGATTTAGCTAAAATGACCATTAATGAAGGAATAGATGTGGCTGCAGATGTCATTTACCCTAATTTAAAGATTGCATTAGAAAGCATTAATTAATATTATTACTTCAGGAAAAGTACCCATTATATACCACTATGTTATAGTTTGCTAATCCTACAAGTTGTTCTGTATGATTGTGTACAAATCCTTGTAAGGAGCTAGTAACTATGATGTATCTTTTAGCTATTGTGTTACCACCAGTAGCAGTTTTATTCTCCGGGAAGCCATTTCAAGCTTTTCTTAATTTACTACTATGTTTTTTAGGTTACGTACCTGGAATTATTCATGCTATCCTTGTAGTACATGACCATAAAGCAAATAAACGAATGCTTAAACAAACAGAGCTAATAAAAAGGAATAATAAATAATCGAATATTTGCAGGGAATAAAATTGCCCCTCTAAAAAGCTCCAAAAATTTTGCAAAAAGCAAAATTTCTGGAGCTTTATTTTGAATTAGACACTTATAGCTTTATGGGATTCATTTATTATTACTCCTAAAAGTCCTTCATACTTTCTCCAAGAATATAATGTGAAAACCACATTAAATTCTGTTTCATAATAGCCACATTCATTCCCGGTTGATCGGGACTATACGCCATCCCTTTAAATATAACTAACTCTGTATCAACTTCCATATCCTTTAATCCCTGATATAGCTCATATGCATTTGGAATGGGTACTCTTGCATCCATTTCGCCGTGTTGTATTAAAGTCGGAGTAGAGGCGGATGTAATATAATGCATTGGTGACGTTTTTGAATATATCTCTGGGTCATTCCATGGATTATTTCCTAAACACATCCGAATAAAGTATGGTATATCTGTATTAACATAATGGGTTCTCCAATTAGTAATACCACCTCCAACGGAAGCAGCTTTAAATCTATTACTAAAAGTAGAACAAAATGCGGATAAATATCCTCCATTGCTCCATCCCATAACTCCTACCCTATCATTATCCGCAATCCCTACGTCAACCAGTTTATCTACTCCAGCTATAATATCATCATAGTTAGCAATTCCAAGTTTTCTGTAGTTTGCTTTTAAGAATTCATTACCATAACCAGAACTTCCCTTGTAGTTAGGTTCTAAAACTATAAATCCTTTTTCTATAAACTGCTCTATAGGATACTTCTCATTAAAGCAGTCCGAAAATATTGGGAATGCTGCCCAAGCAGGACCACCATGGATTACCATTAATAAAGGATATTTTTTATTCGGGTCTAAATCTACTGGTGTTGATAAAACCCCTTCTATATCAACCCCATCCTTACTTTTCCATGAGGTTACTTCCCTGTTACTTTTAAGCTTTCCTTTAAAAAAGCTGTTTTCATTCGTAATCTTTTTATCGTTTAAATAGATTTCAAAGGTTTCATTTATTTTAGCCTTAGTATAGGATATATGATTTCCATCTTTCGTTATGTAAGCATTCATTATAAAACTATCTACTTTTTCACTTAGCATTTCTAGCGTTCCATACTCAGATAACAATCCCATAAGGTAATTAGTTTTGTCCTGCCATTTGATTAAAATCCCTTTAGTTGTCCACCGTATAGGAACTACCGTACTATCAAAATCAGTTAACGGATGAATTACCTTTCCACTATTCATATCATAAATTTCTAACGTGCTGTCTTCTATATGAGTTTCATAGTAATCTTTCTCCCTAATACTTGCTTGGTAACAAATTTTGTTGCCAGCTGGAGAGAAGCAAACGCAGCCACCCAATAGCCTATCTATATTCAGCTTTTGAAGCTCGACAGCTTGAATATCCAATATGTATAAGTCACTCTTCATATAATCACCCATATCAGGGCTAGGTGTAGCCAAAATTACTGCCTTTTTTCCGTCTAATGAAATATCAAATTCTTGAACATGAAAATCTTTCCCATTGGTAAGTTGAACTACTTTATGTTGTTTTTCTGGATTGTCATTTTGTACCTCTTTATCAAGATTTATATAATATAAACAATTATTTTGGTATTCCTTACCTATATGAAGATAATCTCCATATAATTCCTTTCGTTTATTTAGTACCTCAGATTCTTTTGACTGTGCAAGATAATATATACCCTTGCCAGTTGGCTCCCATTTGAATTTACTGACTCCTTCTTTTTCATCAGTAATTTGAACTGAGCTATTTCCTTCTTTCAATTTAACAAAGATTTGATTCTTTTTATCAGCCTGTTCACCAACTGGACTAAGGTATGCAATATCTTTAGAATTTGGAGCCCATAACGGATATGTACTTTCTATATCTCTAGTTGTTAATGGGTTACAGTCCTCTTTATCTTTTCCATATATCCATATATGATTTTTGTATTTATTGTGTTGCCAGCTGGCTGTCTTCTTAACAAACGCTACTTTTTTACCATCCTCACTAATATGGATATCCGATAAAGTTGGTAATGAAATAATCTCTTCTATACTTAGATATTTCCTTTCAATCATTTTGTTTCCCCCCTTGTAAAGGTAATCAATCTATAAAAGCCATATTTCCCCCTGTTCCTTGTCCTTTCCGTTATCATTTTAACCTCATTAATGTACTACCATTCACATCGGTAGAAAATCCAAATTGCTCATAGTAGGAAACTAATCTTTCAGGACAATAAAGCTCGACTCGCTCTACATCCTGAATGACTGAGTGATTTAACAGACTGTTCATTAGAGTTAACCCATATCCTTGCTTCCGACCGTTTTCTTTTACAATTACATCAAAAATAAACGCCCTGTATACCCCATCTGAAATTGCTCTTGCGAAACCCACTAGATCACCTGAGTCCTGATCAACTAAGCCTATCGTTACATGACTCAAATCAATCATTGTTTTTATATCAGCTAAGCTACGCTCTTTTGTCCACCATTCATTTTGAAATAATTGATACAAGTCTGTTAAATGCTTTTCAGTGTAATGATGGATTACTTTTATAGACATTTTAACTCCTCCAAGATAAGTAAATATAAAATTTATTATAAAGTGTAATCATTTTAGTAGGATAAAAGGACTTAGCTTACTCAAACAAACTAAGTCCTTTTATAAATCATATGGTTGTTTAGATATTCAACAAGAACCCAGTTACCTATCCTAGAACGGCAGGCTTTGAAAAAGGGAAATGGTTAACCCTAATACCAATACGGTTCCTACAGAAAGTAAGCTTATCATTTTCCACCAATTTATCTCTTTTGAGGGTTTTACAGCCTCTTGGGAAACTACCATCCAGATCACTACAGAAACTATTGATATTATGGCAATAAACTCTTTAGACATATTTAATCCCCCCTTAACCCTTATGTCCCTCAGTTTCTAGCGTTAATTATCAAAAAATGTGGTGTTGTCATCAGCTTGTGATAACCTTTAGGATCTATCTTCTTAAATTCTTCCGTAGGCTGTGGCTCTATAAGACGCTCTAATTTAAAATATTTTAAAGTTTCGTTTAAGATGGCTTGCATAGGTCTCCTATAAAAAGGCACTTCAATTATTTTCCCATCGCGCTTCCACTGATCTATTATAAATTCATGTGAAAAATAATCTCCTTCCTTAGCCAATCTTATATCCATAGATGGGTGGTGTACCGAAAATATGAATTGACCGCCTGGCTTTAAGATTCTTTGAAACTCTCTAAATGTCAATTCCCAATCATTGATATAATGAAGGACTAATGAGCTAATAATGAGATCAAAACTATTGTCTTCAAAGGGAAGTTCTTCTTCTAGGCTTAAGCAAAGAACATTAGCTTTGTCCCTTACTCTTCTTTTCGTTGCCTCTACCATTTTAGTACTGATATCGATTGCTGTAACCGTTGCCCCTTCACGTATAAGCTGGGAGGTATACCATCCTGCAGCACAACCCGCATCCAAAACGCTTAAATTATTTAAATTAGAAGGCATTTGTTTGACCATTTCTGGTCTCTCATACTCCGTGTTATATATACTTCTTTGATCGACGTTAAATTCATAATCATCGGCGAGCTGGTTATACGCCTGAATGACACGATCCTTCATGTTAGCCCTCCTTGCTGACTTGTAAATACTGGTCAAACCAATCCTTTATCTCTTCCGTTTTTAATCGCTGTTGCACTTCTTTTTCAAATAACAGAGGATCTAAAAGCTCATCTAAATTCCCTAGAACACTCTCTACATTGCTTCTGTTAACGAGAAAAGTTTCATTTGGAAGTCTTAACTCTATTTGTTCCAAATTCTTAATAAGTACAAAAGCAGCTGTAGTATTATAAATGACCGATTGTTGTACTTGACGAGGAGAAACGTCACTTAAATCTTTATAATTCACGATTAACAAAAAACGATCAGGGTCCTGTTCAAAGCCATTCAAATAATTTTGTAAAGGAAGTGATTGAAACAAATGTGCATTATTTGAGTTGTTTCCCATATATAGATTTTCATATACTAGCACCTTGCTAAAATCATGGGTCTCTGGATCAAGCTGCCGTAGCATTTCTTCCGCTTGTAAATTTTCTTTTTCTGGTAGGTAAAAAAGGTTCATCCATCCAAAAAGTATAAGCCCAGTAATGAATAATCCAATTATTAACTTATTCTTCATAGTTCGCTTCATTACCTCCTCTGATAACTATGTTTTTAAATCTGTTAATTAATAAAGGTACAATGATGGAGAAAAATGGAGCCAAATAGGCTGCTATAGTCTGACCGAATTGATAAGGACCTTCAATAGAGATATTACGGCCAAACCATAGATCACTACCAAAATGGATGGCAGTAATCATTCCCCACTGCGCTACCATAAACAATGCCCAAATAATCCAAATCCATTTTTGCCATCTATTCATAAAAGCTAATTGGATTGTTCTTTCATTCGTTAAAGAACCTGCTATGATTTTTAACACGATATAAAATACGCCAATTATTAATATGATTATTAACAACAGCCAGCTCGTAGCCCTTAAGGAACTAAAAACATTAAACGGAATAGAGATGATCCATGCTATCAATAAATAAATCAGCGACCATTGCGTAAGCTCGACCAACACTTTGCTTAATTGAACTGTTTGTAAGCCTTCTATTACACTATCCAGTTTAGGCATTTTCTCGGTACTAATCCTAAAAGCTTGTTTTGCAGTTAAACCCTTATTCGCAACTAAGTCTTCAATTTCTGCCTCTAAATTTCCGATGACTTCTTCTTTCAACTCTAATGTTTCTTCATTTTTTGGGTATCCAGTGAACATCTTATTAACATACTTTCGAACCTCATTCATCTTAATCACTTCCTCCTAACACTAATCGATCAATGAGCACCTTTGCGCGATTCCATGCTCTTACATTTACTTCGTAGGCCGCTAAGCCTTCTTTTGTAATCGTATAATATTTTCGTCGGCCACCTTGTGACTGATCACCCCAGTAGGCATGGATAAATCCAAACTTTTCTAATCGTTTCAGACTGCTATATAAACTCGGCTCTTTCAATATATACTCTCCATTGCTACCGACTGAGATAGCCTTCATAATTTCATATCCATAATTATCTCCTGCCTTTAAAACCTTTAAAATAATGGTATCGATATGACCCCTTATTAAATCAGCACTTACTTCATTTTCTGACAAGCCTATCACCTCTTATTACAATGTATATCAAATTACTATGTCTGTCAAAGTACTATGTCATAAATAAAAAAATAATTGCTTCCCCGCCCTCTCATCATGACAAATCAAGAAAAGCAGGAAAGAAATAGGGGCTTTCCTAAAAGGAAATCAAATAAAAAAATAAACAGCTTATGATTTTAAAATCAATAAGCTGTTTATTATAAACTGAACTTAAATTATTTGTTATCCTTTTCATTTCCATGCTTAAAATTTCCGGTCGCTTTGGCCATTAGCAATTGTGCTTCCTTGAAGTCTGCAGAATGGATCTTGCTCAAAAATTTTTCGCTAGCTGTTCCCACGAGCGTGGTAACATGTCTTCCTTGAAAAGAGATAAATACTTTTTTATCTTTCGTAATTCTATACGTAAAGACTTCCTCGCCCAATCGATTCCGTTTATCAATGTTATCCATTAATTCACCTCTTTACATTGCCACTAAACTGCTTATCTTTAAGCACTCACAATTACTCATTTCAAGTAAAGGTATTTTGATCATGAACCAACAACCATTTTTCATTATTTTTTTTAAATATTAATGTAAGGTAATAAATTTTGTTATATGGATTCCCATTCTGATCCACGTCCTTATACTCAATCTCCACAACAGCGTAGCCCATCTCGTCTGTACACTCTTCTTTAATGATTTGATAACTTAAACTCCAATCGATATCAGCAAACCAATCTTTATTAAATTCAGCGACATCTTTATACCCGCTAATCAAGCGACCGTTAGGCATTATTACACTTATATCTTCTTGTTCAGAAATAGTTTGTAGAAAAGGAATAATATCTTTATTTTGCATTAAATCTAAGTGCTTAATCAGCACAGTGTGAAAACTCTCTATATTCATGGTTTTTCTCCTTATTAGTTAATACGTCAGGTTTTGACCTTCACTTTCTCTTTGCCAGTAATGTTCCCTTATCAATAGTGGTCTTGTGTTTTGCCTTACTTGATAGAGAATGCTTATTCTTCTTTAAGAAAAACAGGTATGGGGAAACAATTAAGACCTACTAGACAACCCTTTTTCCCCTTCACCTTTAAAACAATCTTCATTCATAAAATCAACCCCCTAAAATACAAAATATTCACACTATTATAATTTAATATTATATCCCTTTTATTTCAATGCAGGTATTAATAATATATGATATATTAACTCCCCTTCTTTACAAGATGAGATGGTACTCGTCCGATGAACGTATACAGTATTTATACGACCTTATACAATAACCTTTCGAACTTCAATCAATTAATGGATATGTTAATAACGGTTTATTCTAAACTAGTAAGAGGACTGTAAATAAAACCATTAAATTCCATTTTTAAAGTGCAGGCAATCACTAAAGTATGCATTTTTCCCCAAACGTCCGACAGCTTTATGATTCATTTAAGTGGTTAGTCAATGATTTCTTTTCTTCCCTTGTAAATATTCAAAAATAAATGTTTATGACCACTTAAAAGTAGGTATAATAGAATAGATACTTTTGACTAATGAAGAAGGAGGCTTTTATAATGAACCTCATTTATATAGAACTAGTTAGACTAGTGGATGATTACTATAGATGTGAAAATGACGCTTTTAAACAAGAAATTCTCTATGATATACAGTTATTAACTAAGGCTGTTTGCCTTACCGAGTAGTTTTAATTAATAACTTAAGAGAATAAGAAAAGTCCTATAAAAAAAGACTCCACAATATGGAGTCCGTTTAATATATATATTTTTACTATATATTCTTAATAGCTTCTTTAATGGATCGTGTCCCATTCACGACATTAAAACTTTTTTGATAGGTGCCTGATTCTTCTAAAGATGCTACCAGTATCTCCGCTACATCCTCGCGAGTAATTGTACTCGGCTCTGCATCTACCCCAACTGTCACTTTTCCTAATGCTTTTTCATTTATTAAGCCGCCAGGTCGGACGATTGTATAGTTTAGTTTACTTTGCTCGAGCATTCGATCTGCATAGTGCTTAGCAACATAATAAGGTCTCATTTCAGCATTCCAGTTTTCTCGTTTGTCAGCGTCATAAGCACTTACCAGGATATAACGTTCTACACCTGCATCTTCAGCAGCCTCCATTGTTTTTACTGCTCCGTCTAAGTCAATCAGTAATGTCTTATCAGGACCTGTATGTCCTCCTGAGCCTGCTGCGAAAATGATTGCATCAGCTCCAGTAAATGCTTCGGTTAATAAGTCTACCTTACCCTCTAAATCAAGTAATACTGCTTCTATCCCTTTTTCTTTAAAATCATTAACCTGCTCCTGTTTTCGAACTACTGCTGTCACCGTATGATCACTATGATCTTGTAATTTTTCCACGACCTGTTTACCAATCTGACCATTCGCTCCTACTACTATTACTTTCATTTATATACACTCCTTTTGATAATTGAAATAAAGAGAGACTGGGACAAAACCATCCTCTTAAATGAAAAAGCCGATGAAATTTTACAATAAGTAAAATTTCACCGGCTTTATATTTTTTGTCATAAACAAAGGACACTTTCTGATAAAATTAAGTTACCACACCAAATCCAACAGAAAGAAGTGTCCTTATGTTTAAAGATTATAACATGAATCAAGTGGTATTGCCTTTAGATTTAGAAGTAAAATTACAAGAAAACGATATTGCCTTCCATATTCACCATTTAGTTGAAAGCATCCCTGACGAAGCGTTTAAAGTATTTCTTCGAAATACGGGTTGCCCTGCCTATCATCCCCGCATGATGATGAAAATCATCCTTTGTGCTTACTCCCAGTCTGTTTTTTCAGGTCGAAAAATTGAAGGACTCTTATACGATAGTGTCCGGATAATGTGGCTGGCCCAGGGCTATCAACCAAGCTACCGCACAATCAATCGATTTCGTGTGCAGCCAGAGGTGAGCGAATTAATCCGTCAATGTTTCGTACAATTCCGCTGTCAGTTGGTCCAAGAAAAACTCATTGACCAAGAGGCAATCTTTATTGATGGTACAAAGATTGAAGCAAACGCTAACAAGTTCACGTTTGTCTGGAGAAAATCCGTAGAGAAATATAACAAAGGATTGATAGAAAAATCGAACCAGCTATATAACGAACTGCTTGAAAAGGAGATCATCCCTCAAATGGAACGAGAAGATGAAGAGCACCTGTCACTGGAAGAACTAACTCAAATGGTTCAAAAAGTAGAGGATGTCATCACCGAATATGACCAACAAATAGAAGCGTCGTCAGACGCTTTGGAACGAAAGAGCTTGAGGAGAGAACGAAAATATCCAAAGCAGGTACGTAAAGAGTTGATTGATTATATCTACCGTAAACAGAAATATCAACGGGACTTTGAAATCTTTGGAACCCGGAACAGCTATTCAAAGACTGACCATGATGCAACCTTTATGAGGATGAAAGACGACTACATGAAAAATGGTCAATTGAAGGCTGGTTATAATGTACAAATCGCAACAGAGGGTCAATACACGCTTGCCTATAGTTTGTTTTCTAATCCAACAGACACCAAAACCTTGATCCCCTTCCTGGATGAGATTGAGAAAAATTACTTTAAGCTACCGAAGCATATCGTGGCAGATGCAGGCTATGGAAGCGAACAGAATTATGACGATATACTATCTAATCGTAAACGCGAAGCTCTGATCACCTATAACATGTACATCAAAGAGCAAAAGAAGAAACAGAAACAAAATAAGTTCAATACTGCAAATTGGAAGTACGACGAAGAGAACGATACGTACACCTGCCCGAACCAGAAACAGCTGTCCTTTAAATATCATTCCATACGCGAGGACAAGACAGGATACAAACGGGAGTTTAAGATCTATGAATGTGAGGACTGTTCAGGTTGTCCGTTCCGCTCCTCCTGTACGAAAGCAAAAGAAGGTAATAATAGAAAGTTGATGGTGAACGAAAAGTGGGAGCAACAAAAAGAATATGTGAGCGCGAAGCTTTCAGAGGAAAAGACAGGTTCTATCTATCGTCAAAGAAAAATTGATGTGGAACCAGTTTTTGGATTCTTGAAGGCTAATTTGCGTTTCTCACGATTTTCTGTACGTGGGAAACCGAAGGTTGAAAATGAAATGGGTCTTGCGTTAATGGCCGTGAACTTACGTAAGTTCACGGTAAAAACTAGATAGAAGAATAAAAAATACATAAAAATAAGGAAAAAGAGAAATTGAGTGAGCTCAATTTCTCTTTTTCCAATATTAGAAGCTAGTTTTGTCCCAGCCTCTTGAAATTCTTAGTAAGGTTTAGATTCTCGACCAACATCTTCTGCTTTATCCGCAGCAGCATTGGCACCCGGAGAGCTCTCTTGTTTTTGTTGTTTTTTTAAGTCTTCCATTTCTTTCATCTTCATCTCGATACCTTCTTTTACACGACGACCATAATCTTCGTCTGCCTGTGTAAAGTGGTAGACCATAGCCTCTTGGATACGAGGATCACAAATCGAAAGTGCGGTAGACAGGTTGTTTATCAATTCATCGCGCTCCCAATCTTCAAAGCTACGATAAGTCTCGCCTGCTTGTCCATAGTTATTCTCTCGATCTATTGGTGCACTTGTAGCCTTAGCATTATATTGTGGCTCGTGCTTAATTCGTTCCGTTTTTTCTGCTTCCTGCAATCCACCTATCATGGATGGTTCATAATTGATATGTGGATTTCCACCAGCTTCCTCTGGTCTATGCACATCCATTTGACCACGATGCTGATTTGTTCTTACAGGAACCTTAGGCGCATTAACTGGAAGCTTCAAATAGTTTGCTCCTACGCGGTAACGTTGTGTATCAGAATAAGAAAAAGTACGACCTTGAAGCATTTTATCATCTGAAAAGTCTAATCCATCTACTAATACGCCTGTACCAAATGCAGCCTGCTCTATTTCAGCGTGGTAATCGACCGGATTACGGTTTAATACCATCTTACCTACTGGTAGGAACGGGAATTGTTCAGGTGGCCATAGCTTTGTATCGTCTAATGGGTCAAAATCTAACTCAGGATGCTCATCATCGCTCATAATTTGAACAAATAACTCCCACTCTGGATATTCTCCTCGCTCAATGGATTCATATAAGTCCTGTGTGGCATGAGCAACATTTTTTGCCTGAATGGCATCAGCTTCATCTTGAGTTAGGTTGCGAATACCTTGCTTTGGTTCCCAATGATATTTTACTAATACTGCTTCGCCTTTATCATTTACCCACTTATACGTATTTACACCAGATCCCTGCATATGGCGATATGTAGCCGGAATTCCCCATGGGGAGAATAGGAAAGTAATCATATGTGTCGCTTCAGGTGATTTAGAAACAAAGTCAAACATACGCTCTGGGTTAGGGATATTAGAAGCAGGGTCTGCCTTAAATGCATGAATCATATCTGGAAATTTCATCGCATCACGAATAAAAAATATTTTTAAGTTGTTTCCTACTAAGTCCCAATTACCATCTTCCGTATACATTTTAACTGCAAAACCTCGTGGATCACGAGCAGTCTCTGGAGAATCCTTAGAACCTGCAACTGTTGAAAAGCGCACCATCAAAGGTGTTTGTTTTCCAGCACCTGAAAATACTTTTGCACGAGTATACTTTTCTACGGGCTCGTCCCCTACTTTTCCGTAAGTTTCAAAATAGCCAAAAGCACCAGCTCCACGAGCATGAACTACTCGCTCAGGAACTTCTTCTCGGTCAAAGTGTGAAATTTTTTCAATGAAATGATAGTTTTCAAGAGTAGCAGGACCGCGATTTCCTACAGTTCGAATATTTTGGTTATCCGTTACAGGATGACCTTGTCGAGTTGTAAGCGTCTCTTTTCCTTGGTTACTTTCGGTTGAACCATTTCTCATTTCTTTTTCTTCTGCCATTATGAAATCCTCCTTCGAAATAGTGCATTCCTTATTTGTAATTCCCTGATATATCACCTTAAAACCTATTTATCACTTGTTTATCGAAAAATAAACCAGTTAAACAAAATAAAAAAGAGACATAGGTAGTCTCTTAATTATCAGTTCCTATTATTTTTTAAAAGAAGGGCTTAATTCGCTCCATACATCAAATTTGTTTTCATCAAGATCCTGAAATACAAAATTTCTACCAGCATGTCCTCTATCTTCTATTTCCCCTACCCGCAATCCTTTTTCTTTGAATTCTTTGTGTAATAATAGAAGATTATCTATCCCATCTACTTCAAATGTTAAAACAAAATGCTCTCTCCCATGGAAATCTTTAAAGTTCAGACTTTCTTCTTTTTTACTTTTAATCAAAAAGACACTTTGATTGGCTAGGTCCAAAATCGCCTTTTCCTCGTCCTTATAGTTCTCGACAGCGCCGAGTTGCTGCTGGTACCAATCGCTAGCGAGAGAAACATTTGAAACTGGGATATAAATAGTTCCAACTCTTATTAATTTCTCATTCAAAGCCTTTCTCCCTCCTTACTCAAATAAATGTGAGATTAACACTGCATCCCGTTTGCGTGACCAGAAAGTCTTTTGGAACCAACTCTTATGGTTAGCATCTCCAACGCAAATAGCCGGAGCTAAAGACCTTGAACTATTCGCAGCGATTGAAGCTTCCCACGGTAAGGGTCCGTTTGCAGTGAAATTCAACATTTCTAACTTTATCTTTATTTTAATAGAAAATAGACTATAGGCAAACACCAATATTCAGGGTGTCTGTCTACAGTCTAAAAATTCACATCTGCACTAATCTCAGATGAATCCATAATTATACTAAAATTTTCGGTTTTCGTTGCTCAAGCTTTGGCTCTTCGCTATTTATTTCTTCGCCGGTCTCAATATCAATAAATGTGCTAGTTTCATTGAACCATTTGTCTGGTGCCTGATGCCCCCAGAATGTTTGACGTAGAGGATCATTTAAATCCCAACGCTTTGGCTTCATATCTGGGTCGCAAGTCAAATAGTCTCCGGTATATAACTCTATACGATGACCATCTGGATCTCTTAAATATAGAAAGAATGCGTTAGATAATCCATGTCGACCTGGTCCGCGCTCGATACAATCCGCATAGCCCATACTAGCCAACACATCACAGCAGTCGAGCACGCTCAGCCTGTCAGATAAAGTATACGCAAAATGATGAAGCTTAGGACCTGGCCCACTCATGAACGCTTGATCATGAACTGTAGGCTTTCGGAATAACCAGGCAGCCCATAAGTCACCTTCTTCCGTTTCTGTGTATTCGGAACAAGAAAATCCTAAACTCTTCACATAAAAATCATAGGCTTTTTGCACATTTGGTACAGCACAATTGACGTGGTCTATTCGCTGAATTTTTGCTCCGCGATATAGATCGTATTTTTGAAGCATCCGATCCACGGTAGGCATTTCTGCAAAAAATTCTAGCGGAATACCCGAAATGTCGTGAACTCTAAGCGTTCTACCGATAGCATACTGATTTCCTTTAGGAATCCACTTCGTTTTAAGTCCTTTAGCAATAAATAACTTTTCAATGTGCTCTAAATCTTCTTCCTTCATCACCTTGTAACTTAACACTTCCACAACTGATTTCTCGGCTTTTTTTAGTAATAGACTGTGATGACAATGCTCTTCTAGTCCTCTTAGATAGACATGCCTATCATCTCTCTCGGTTTCTATCATCCCCAATCCATCTACATAGAATTTACGAGATAGCTCTAAATCCTTAACATGTAGCACTGTGCGAGCGATACGTATAATGGAAAAATCCAATAGCCTTCTCCCCCTTTCTATTGTTTTCCAAATTGCTGGATATGATGATCATCAATGGATACGTGAATAATTTTATGCTCCGTATAAAAATCAAAGCTGTAATGCCCACCTTCTCTGCCTATACCAGAATACTTCGTCCCTCCAAAAGGAGTTCTAAGATCTCGAACGTTTTGAGCATTTACCCATAGCATTCCTGCATCCACTTTATGCGCTACGCGATGTCCACGTTTAATATCGTTCGTCCACACATAACCTGCCAACCCATAAATAGTGTCATTCGCAAGCTTAATGACTTCCTCTTCATCTTGGAACGACATAGCAATTAGAACAGGGCCGAATATTTCTTCTTTAGCAACCCGCATTTGGTTATGAGCATTTAAAATTAATGTTGGTGGCACAAAATTTCCTTTGGAAAATTCAGCTGGAATATGTCCTGAGATTACCTCAGTACCTTCTTCACGTGCTATGTCTATATAGCCACGTACCTTGTTATAGTGACCCTGGTCAATTAGAGGGCCAACCTCCGTCAGGTCATTTAAAGGGTCTCCCACTTTGATATTTGCAACTCTCGTCTTTAATGCATCTATAAACCTGTCTTTAATGCTTTCTTGGACGAATAGCCGGGAATTAGCTGTACAGCGTTCCCCATTAAAGGAAAAGATACCCCATACACAGGCGTCTAGTGCTCGCTCGAAATCAGCATCCTCAAAAACAATTATTGGAGATTTGCCGCCTAGCTCCATGGAACAGCTCTTCAAGGTGTCTGCACTATTTTTTATAATAGTAGATCCAGTTGTAGTCTCCCCGGTAAATGAAATGAGCTGTACATCAGGGTGCTTAACTAAAGCATCACCAGCTACTTCTCCCTTACCGTGAACCACATTAAAGACTCCTTTTGGTAGATCTGCCTTATGAATCACCTCTGCTAATAGATTTGCCGATAGAGGAGAAAGCTCTGCTGGCTTTAGGACTACTGTATTTCCTGTAGCAAGTGCTGGAGCAATCTTCCATGTCTCAAGCATGAAAGGTGCATTCCATGGAGTTATTAAACCGGCTACGCCTACAGGGGCATGAATCGTATAATTGACAAATTCGTCATCCACCTGATAGACATCCCCTACCAGACGACTCTCAACCATTCTTGCATAAAAGCGAAAGTTTTCAGAGGCACGGTTTACCATTTTTCTTGTTTGGCTTATTGGCAAACCGGTGTCTAAAGCCTCTAAATATGCGATTCGTTCTACTTCCTCGTCAATAAGGTCTGCAATACGATAAATATAAGACAGCCTTTTACTTAACTTCATTGTTTTCCATGGACCATTGTCAAAAGCATCACGAGCTGCTGCAACAGCTTTATCTATATCTTCCTTTTGGCCTTCCGAGACTGTATTGATTTGCTCGTTCGTAAAAGGATTCATGTTGTTGAAAGTTGCACCACTAGCTGCAGGCGTAAACTCACCATTTATATAGAGGGAAATGCTTTGTTGGGTTTCATGCTTGAGTGAAATTAACTCATGAGAAGACACCATGTTCATCACCTTCTTTCATTAAAATTGTGGGGCAGTTTCTTTCGGCAGAATATCTAAGCTTATTAGAGTCTGTCGCACTTCATCCTTTACTGCTTGTGATGGTGGACCTAATGGAAGTCGCAGTTTAGGGTTTATCTTCCCCATCATCCCTAGGGCCACCTTTGCCGGAGCAGGATTCGTATCTCTAAATAACGCATCATTCAAAGGCATTAGTTCGAAATGTAGATCCTGAGCCCTCTCCACATCTCCAGCTGTCCAAGCATTGTAAAGCTCCGCTACTTTAGCAGGTTCTACATTAGCCGTCGCGCTAATAAAGCCTGCACCGCCAATAGCTAGCATTGGATAACATAGAAGCTCTATTCCTGAATAAAGAAGAAAATCTCTTCCACAATTAAGTAGGACACGATTAACATGCTCAAAATCCTTATTGGCCTCCTTTACTCCAACAATGTTTGGACACGCTTCAACTAGTCTCTTCATCGTACCGACTTCCATATTTACTGCAGATCTGCCTGGAATGTTATAGATGATAATTGGGATTTTCACAGAGTCTGCAACTACTTTGAAGTGTGTATATAAGGCTTCCTGATTTGGTTTATTATAGTAGGGAACAATTACCATAGCAGCATCAGCGCCTAGTTCCTCTGCATACTTAGTAAGCTCCATTGTTTCGTCGTGGTTGGTTGAACCTGTACCAGGTGCAAAAAATACTCGCCCAGCAATTGTTTCACTGGCTAGCTTCATTACTCTTTTACGCTCATTAATCGTTAACGAGCTTGGTTCCCCACTTGTACCCGTCACAGATATACCGTGACTCCCACTTTCTATTTGCCAATGGATAAGGTTCTTAAAGGATTCCTCATCTATTTCTCCATTTTCTGTAAAGGGAGTAACTACAGGACAAATAGAACCTCTTAGCTTCTTTTTTTCTTCTTCATACGCCATTTTATTCGACTCCTTTCAACCCTTTATTTTCTTCCTCCAGCTATTTGTTTAACTCTTGGTATTTACCTCCAAAAAACAAGAGAGGCTCACTTGGTTCGTGCTTTACCCCTATTACTTTTCCGATGAAAATAGTATGATCGCCTGCGTCTATTTGGTTAAACAACTCACATGTGATAACTGCAAGTGAGTTCTTTAAAATAGGGTGCTCCTGATAGTAATCAAATGCTACTTCCAGGTTTGAATTCAACTGCCCGGCAAACTGCTTAGAAAGCTCCAGTTGGTTAGCAGCCAAAATATTGATGGCAAATCGTTTAGATGAGTTTATATAAGAATGCATTTTAGCTTGGTCTCCTATGCTTATAGCCACTAGCTTAGGCTCTAGAGAAACTGACATGAATGCATTCGCTGTCATGCCATAAACTTCGTTCTCTACTTTTGTAGTAATTACCGTAACTCCAGTTGCAAAGGTGCCCATTATCGTTCGGAATAACTGATTATCTATTTCATTTTTAAGCTGTTGCATGGATACACTCCTTTAGAAAATCTTTACTATGAAAGTATGCCTGCTTCCTTTTTGGCTCTATTTAGAAAGCTAGTCACCATATCCTTATACGGTTGTTTATTGAAGCTATCATAATAAGCATTGGACATACGAACCGGATCTCCAAAGAAATAATATTCATATAGAGCTTGTCGATTTCCAAATGCACTGATGGATATATCCCAGCCTAAACGGAAAAGCTGCACACGTTCTTCCCCATTTATATTTGCACCCTGAGTATAGCGATGTACTAAAGAACCTACATCATCGTTGCTAAAGTCTGCTTCAGTTGGCAATGCCATTAATCCTGAGGCACCTAAAATTTTGATAATTTCATTCATACGCTGGTACATTTTAGGGAACCAGTTTCTTGCTGCATTTAATGGCTCGAAGTCTGGAGTCATATTGCCATATTGGTCTATCTTCGCATTATGCTCTGCTCGGTATAAATGAGAGCGCATCACCTCTAGAATCACCATGATTTCACTGGCCTTTTCCTTTACATGCATGAACTTATCGATACCAATGGCCTCCATCATGCTAATAACTACACCTAGGATAAATTCAGTTTTCACAACGTTTTTAGAGATTACTTGATGCGTCATATGGATAACAGCATTCGTTTCTGCATACGTACGATTACAAATATCAGTGCTTTCACAAACGAAGACTCTCTCCCAAGGCACTAACACATCCTCGAACGATATAATCGCATCACTTTCATCAAATCTGGCACCTAGGGGATGGTCCCATTTACTCTTTCCATAATCAAAAGATTCGCGAGAGAGAAATTTTAAGCCTGGCGTGTTGTTCGGAATAGCAAATGCAAAGGCAAATGGATCGTCCACTGTACCGGGAGTTCGATTTATAGTAGATGGAAAGACGACTAATTCATCCGTTATTCCCCCTAAGGTAGCTAGAAGGCGACAACCGTTTATGATAATTCCATCTGTCGTCTTTTTAGTAATACGGGCAGATAAGAAAGGGTCCTTTTGTTCCGATTGTGTTAGCATGGATCGGTTCACCTGCGGATGAATAAGTGTATGCGTAAGACTGATGTCGTTCTCTCTCGCATATTCATAATAATCTTCTGCATTTTTAGCAAATTGCTTACTCCCGCCGCCCTCCTGTGCAAAGAACTTACTTGCTGTTCCAAACGCCATAATGCTTGTGTTTAAATAGTCAGGTGAACGACCCATCATTCCACCCGAAAAAGCTGCCCATTCACTATGCATTTCTCTTCTTTTAAACAAATCTTCCTTTGTTTTCGGTGCGATAAAGGAAAGCCCCACCTTATCTCCGGTAGTTGGTGATTTGTATAACATTTTTTCTGGCTTTTCATGCTGGAGATCATATAAACCCGCTACACTTTCTATCACGTTTTTAAAAGCTGGATGGGTAGTCACATCCTCTACTTTTTCTCCGTGAATCCACACCTCTGTTTGACGATCCTTCACACCTTGGATGTATTCCTTCCCTGTTCGAGCACCCATATTTACTACCTCCTAAATCCGAATTTTCTGAACAAATTAAACAAGAATATATGAAATAATATATGATTTAAAGCATGATGATATTTAAAAACGAGAATGAATATTGTTCTGCTTGTACGTTCCTGAATCACTAAATTCAACCAATTCCATAGACAGTGCTAAGTATCTTTTATTCATCGTTTCATCGAAGTGAGCTTTAATAACCTCGAATATAGTGTCACATACTTCTGCCTTGATTTCTTCAGACCTACCTGCAGCAATCTTTAATGTGGCATGTACAAAGGCATCATCCTCTAACCCATCAGCTACTCGATAATCTGTTAGCTCGATTGCTCTCGATCGAATTCCTCCAATTGGGAATGTATCGTTTCTAGCTATAAGTATTTGATGAACATCTTTTAAAAGCTGCTCCACGTTAATGTCTTCCTTTAAGTTGTCTGTATACTCTACAATAAAATGAGGCAAATCAATTCCCCTTCCGTATTAACTCTTAATGAATTTTTCATCGCCTATAATAGTATTTGCTAGACGACCAACTCCTTCAATTTCAGTCACAATATGATCGCCCACTTTAGTGTCCACCGAGCCTTTAGGTGTCCCGGTTAAAATGACATCATTTTCACTTAAGGTCATAAAGCTACTGATATATTCAATAAGTGTTGGAATATCAAATATCATATCTTTCGTATTACCCTTTTGAACGAGCTTATCATTAACATACGTATATAATGGAAGATTCATTGGATCTGGAATATACTCCTTATCCACTAACCATGGTCCAAGCGGAGTACAGCCATCTCTATTTTTCACACGAAGATTTGGTCGGTAATAGTTCTCGAGGTAATCTCTAAAAGCATAGTCATTTGCTATACTATAGCCTTTAACATAATCGTAAGCGTCTTCTTTTTTTACATGTTTGCCTTTTTTACCGATTACAACAGCAAGCTCGCATTCGTAATGCATGTAAGTTATATCTGATGGTCGTCTGGTAAACCCATTATGACCTACAAATGTATTAGGTCCCTTTAAAAAGATAAGAGGTTCAGAAGGAGCATCAAAAGCTAATTCTGCAGCATGATCGGCATAGTTAAGACCTAAAGCAAAGGTAGTTCGCGGGTTAAGGGGTGTTAACCATGTAACCTCATCCTGGTTCACAATCCTACCATCCTCAAGCTGAAGCCTAGTGTCATATTCATTTGCATTATAAATAGCTCCACCATATGCAACTCTAGCTCTTTTTATAGGAAACACCCCTCTTCCTCATCCATCATATAGTTTTCTAATGATCCTATTTCGCTTATATCAATTCTGATCTGATCTCCTACGTGTACTTTAGGAGAAGCTGTAGGAATTCCGACCAGTAGGAGGTCCCCAACATCTAACGTCATAAACTCCGTTATTTCTTCTAGCAATCTAGCAATTGGACGCACTAGAGTAGACGTGTTTTTTTCTAACTGGAGTTCATTGTTAATATAGACCTTTATCGTAAAGGAATTTGGATCCATAATATTTTTGGCATCTATGATCCAAGGTCCAATGGCACAAAAACCATCCCTTGCCTTGTATGGCACCGCTGGTCGGAAAATACTATCGTGTGGAATACTGACATCATTTACAATTGTGTAACCAGCAATATAAGAAAATGCATCCTCTTCTTTTATAGCAATTGCCTTCTTACCGATAACTACTCCTAACGATGCTCCAACTTCTAGTGTAGAGACCCCCTTTGGCATAGGAATAGGAGCACCATGAAAATTGATTGTATTTGCCGGTTTTATATACAAGATAGGTGCGTTAGGAGGAGCAGCATAAGGTTTTTGATGAAGCTGCTCTTCTATGGCTGTGAGATCTTCTTTATAGTTAAGTATAGTTCCGTACACTGTCCCACAAACGGGTGAAGCAACAGGGTAATCCTTTAGCCCATTTCTTTGTCCATTTAAGTAAAACGAATTAGTTAGAGGATCCACCTCAACTGTTTTTAACGCGTTTAGATGACGAAGCTTTATGCTTGCTGAACTCATCTGCATACCTCCTTAGACCGATAACAAAGCTTTATCGCTTGTTAACTTCTCTCCCCGGATTCGTTGGAATTCATCCATAAGCTTATTAATTGTTAAAGTTCTTTTCTCCTCGGCATCTATTTGTAAAATGATTTGACCTTTATCCATCATTATTAATCGATTGCCTAAGTCTAAAGCCTGCTGCATATTATGCGTGATCATCAACGTCGTCAACTTATCCTTTTCCACCAGTTCCTTTGTTAAACTCGTAATGAGTTCTGCCCTCGAAGGATCGAGTGCTGCTGTATGCTCATCTAAAAGTAAAATGGCCGGCTTTGTAAAGGTTGCCATTAATAAGGAAAGTGCCTGCCTTTCTCCACCAGACAGCAACCCGACTTTTGCATTTAGTCGATTTTCTAAGTTGAGATGTAACGTTTCAAGAGAGGACCGAAAAAATTCACGCCTTTTCTTATCGACACCAATTTTGAGACTTCTTTTTTTATTTCTTGAATAGGCCATCGCAAGATTTTCCTCAATAGTCATCGTCGGAGCGGTACCAGCCATCGGGTCCTGAAAAACTCGACCAATCATTTGAGAGCGTTTATATTCAGGCATCTTAGTAACATCTTTTTTTTCAATCTCTATTGTTCCGAAATCTGGAGATAAAGCACCCGATATCATGTTAAGCATAGTTGATTTACCTGCTCCGTTACTGCCTATAACTGTCATAAAGTCACCCGGACGGAGCTCAAGGTTAATTTGGTCTAATGCTACCTTTTCATCTGGTGTTGCTTCATTAAAAAGCTTATTAATCTGATTGAGCTTTAACAATAGCTGGCCCCTCCTTCATCAATAAGGATTGGTTTTCTCGAAGTCTTTCAGAATGTCGCTTTGCCTTTCTATTTTTCTCTCTTTTCTTTTCTAAAAACTGTGGTAGCACTAATGCTCCTATAACAATTACCGCGGTGATAAGCTTCATATCACCTGTATCCAAAAAGTTTAAACGGAGAGCCAGTGCAAGCACGATACGATAAATTATCGCTCCAGCTATTACGGCTAATGTTGTACGGACAATCGTTTTTGTTCCAAAAATAGCTTCCCCAATAATCACAGAAGCAAGACCAATGACAATCATCCCAATCCCAAGGCCAATATCTGCAAATTTAGCGTACTGCGCGATTAAGGCCCCTGAGAAAGCAACAAGGGCATTAGAAAAACCAAGACCTATAATGATTAAAGTATCTGTATTGGCTGATAGACTGCGGATCATTTTCTTATTGTCACCAGTAGCTCTGATCGCTAAGCCTATCTCGGTCTTTAAAAACCAATCTACGATGATTTTAATAAGGATTACTACTAAAGCCATTAGAAAAAATGTTCCCCATGTAGATGGAACTCTTTCTACTCCAAGCATTTGCAAAAAGCTATTGAGAGCGGAATCTATCCCAAGCCCACTCCAAAATGATTGGAACTGAACAAAAAGAGTTTCCGCATTCAACAGGGGAATATTAGGACGACCTATAGAGTTTTCAGAGGTGAGTCCCATAATTCTCAAATTAATCGAGTACAGTGCAATCATCATTAATATCCCAGATAGAAGGGGATTTATCTTTCCCTTCGTATGCAGTAACCCAGTCATACAGCCTGCTATAAAGCCTGCTAATATAGCCATGCTTGTTGCCAATACGGGATGATACCCAAGTATAATCATCGTAGCGGCAGTCCCTGCCCCTGTTACAAAGCTACCGTCAACCGTCAAATCTGGAAAATCTAGCACTCGGAATGAGATATACACTCCAAGTGCCATAATTGCATAAATGATTCCTTGTTCCATTGAGCCGAATACTGCTGAAAACATAAAGAATCACCTCCTCGTTATTCGCTCATTTCAGCTTTCCACTCGTCTTTAATATCCACACCAATTGTATCTGCAGTTTCTTTGTTCATAATTAGTTTTAGCTTTTGAGGCACCTGTACTGGGATATCAGCAGGCTTACTTTCCCCTTTTAATATTTTGACTGCCATCTGACCAGCCTCATAACCAATATCAAAGTATTCAAATCCATAAGCTCCTAAGCCACCACGTTTAACCGAATCAAATTCTCCTACCATAACTGGAATTTTATTTTCATTTGCTACCGAGATTACCGACTCCAGAGCGGATACAACTGTGTTATCTGTAATGATATACATAGAATCGACTTTCCCTATAAGTGATTCCGTTGCTTGCTTGACGTCAGCTGTTGTAGCTACAGATGCTTCTACAACTGTCATATCCATGTCTTCCAATAACTCCTTTACGGAATCTACTTGAGAGCGTGAATTTTGTTCTCCGGAGTTAAATACCATTCCTACTTTCGTTGCACCAAGCTCTTCTTTTAAAAATTTCATTGTATTAGCAATAGCGTCCGGGTGGGAATCAATAGTACCCGTGACATTACCACCTGGCTTTTCCATCGATTCGACTAGCTCTGCACCAACTGCATCTGTAACAGATGTAAATACAATCGGAATGTCCTGCGTTGCACTAAGTGCAGCCTGAGCACTTCCTGTTGAGTTTGCAAAGATCAAATCTACATTGGAGCTAACTAAGTTTGTAGCTATAGTTGTGTTATTATTACCGTCTCCTTGCGCATTTTGAAACTCGTATTCTGCCTCGATCCCTGCATCCTCTAAAGCCTTTTTAAAGCCGTCATAAGCTGCATTTAAGGATGGATGCTCCGCAATTTGAGTAACTCCAATATTATAGGTTTTGGACGAAGAAGCTTCATCTCCCTCATCTCCACAGGCAGCAAGTAACAAGGATGCACTAGCTAATACAGTTAAAAGACTCTTCCATCTCTTCTTCACGTTTATTTCCCCCTCCGACTCTTTTAGTTATATAACAAGCTTCTGGTAAAATAGTTTACAGCCGTAATTTAACCAATTACCACTTCCTTCTTTACTGGAGCTAGATGAATCGCTTGTCCAAGCAATCCTTCCACAGATTCCAGTAGTGCCTCATTTATGCCTGGGTGCACGTAATTTGGAAATTTTATATCCTCCTCCTTCGCAGCCATCTCTAATAGTTGTAAAAAGGAGCCTGACAATTCGATAGCGCCATCCCCAATCATATGAATTCCTTGAATTACTTCGGTCGTAGATTCAGAGATTACCTTTATAAATCCATCTCTTTTCCCAGTAATTGTGGAATAACCATTGCTGCCAAGCGGAAATTTACTTGTACGTACAGAAAGTCCTAGGTTATTTGCCTGTTGTTCCGTTAAACCAACAGTTACTACCGGAGGGATTGTATGAGCACAAGTGGGTGCGATCGTTATGTCCACCTCTGGTCTTTCTCCAGCAATGAAAGATACTGCCGCTTTTCCTTGTTTGATAGCCTTCCAAGCAAGCAGGGGACCACCTGTTACATCTCCAACTGCATATATGTTGGGGATTGAAGTTTCTAAACGATTATTTACTTGGATAAAACCATTTCCACCTAACTCCATGCCCAGCCGCTTCAACCCAAGCTCTTCTACGTTTGAGACCCTAAGCTCAGGAACCACTAAACAAGAAGCCCCCATTTTCATTTCTTTATGCTGATTGGTTAACACCGTAACAGAGACACCGTTTAAATCCTCATGAGTCCCAATAATTTCTTTTTTCTCTACTACTTTTATTTTTCTCTTTTTAAATATTCTTAATAACTCCTTATTGACCGATTCATCAAAAGGTAGCCCAGTATCGGATTCTATTAATAAGGTTACTTGTGTGCCAAGTGCTGCCAAGCTTGAGGCCGCTTCTAGGGCAATATAATCTTGACCATCAATGATTACATCTTCAGGCAGCTTGCTTAGTTGAAACAGTTCAAACGGATATAGCACATGAGGACTCTTAGATGTTATATAGCTAGGAAGTATATTTTTACTACCTGTAGCGATAATTACTTGGTCAAACTCATACATATCGAATTGGTGACCATTTTCCACACCAATTTTATGCTTTGCTATAAACGTAGCTTTCCCTTGAACGATTTCTACCTTATTCGCCTGGCAAAGTCTTTCTACACCTGACCTCAGCTGTCCGATTACTTCCTTTTGATATTCAAGTAATCTCTGGATATCTATATCTCTTCCAGCCGCATCAATACCAATCTTAGCTAGCTGATCCAACTCGGAACGTTTCGAGCTTGCAAAAGTATAAACCTTTGAAGGTATACAGCCTTCGTTTAAGCACACTCCTCCCAGGTTTTTTTGCTCAATTAAAGTAACGGAAAGGCCAAGCTGAGCACCTCGAATAGCCGCGCTGTATCCTCCTGGTCCACCCCCAATAATGATCAGATTTCGTTTATGGCTTATTTCTCCTACAACCATCTAAATCATCTCCAAAATTAGTTTATGTGGATGTTCGATTAAACTTGAAAAACGATTCGTGAATGCAATTGCAGTTGCACCGTCTGCTACGCGGTGATCAAATGACATGGATAGATTCATGATGTGTCCAATAACAATCTCATCCTGCGCATTAACGATTGGCTGTTTTTTGGTTTTATGAAAAGCGATTAATGCAGTCTCGGGATAATTGATAATAGGAGTGGCGGCTATGCTGCCTAAAGGTCCTACATTACTAACTGTAAATGTGCTGTTTTGCATTTCTGATGGTTGAAGCTTTCCTGCTATGGCCTTTTGTGTTAATTCTTTTATTTCTTGATTTATTTGTATGAGAGATTTTTTATCGGTATCGTGGAGTACAGGGACAATCAGTCCGTTTTCTGTGTTGGTGGCTATGCCTATGTGATAGCTTTTCTTGAGGAGTATCCGACTATTTTCTTCGTCAAGCTCGGCATTGAATATCGGAAAATCCTTTAAGGAAATGACAAGTGCTTTCAAGAGAAAGGCTGGAATACTTATGGAATGACCAGTGGCTTTCAACTGTGCCTTCATTTCTAATAGATTAGTCATATTCACTTCGTCAAAATGGGTTACATGTGGGATGGTAAAGAGTGATTTCTTCATATTTTCAGCAATCTTTTTTCTAATTCCTTTATAGGGTATTTCATCTGGTTGCGTCTGGACAACAATCTTCTCAGGTATAATCTTCTTCTCTGTTTTATTATCTATAAACCTCATAACGTCCTCTTCTGTAATTCTTCCTGAAGGATCTGAAGGGGTCACATCCTCTAAATTGATGTTATGTTCCCTAGCTATTTTTCTTGTGTAAGGCGTAGCTAGTATTCTCTTATAAGTAAACTCTAAGGATTTATCTTCTTTTAAGGGCTGGTTACTGCTAGTCTCTACTGATATATCCTTTGAATACTGCTCGGTTGAGGAACCCCCTCCGCCCTCACTTTCTAAGGAAAGAAGACTGGTACCTACTTTTACCATTTCTCCAGCAGCAATTCGAATCTCTTTGACAATACCAGTACAAGGAGAGGTAAGTTCAGCAACCATTTTATCTGTTTGGACTTCAACTAAAGGCTGGTCCGTTTGCACCCTATCACCCACTTTAACTAAATAGTGGATAACCTCTCCTTCAGTCATTCCTTCTCCTATATCATGTAATTTCACATCAATCATTCAAAACCCTCCTTAAAAATGAATTACTTTATCAATCCCCTCCATCACTCTAGCGGGAGTAGGTAGATAATGCTCTTCTAAAGTAAAGAATGGAACAGGAACATCAAAACCTGTAATTCGCTCAACAGGTGCTCGCAAATATAAGAATGAGGTATCGTTAATAATAGATACGATGTCATTACCTAACCCACCTGTAGGATGAGCTTCATGAATGATTACTGCTCTAGTTGTTTTTTGCACAGATTTGGCGATTGTTTCCCTATCTAATGGATAAAGCGTACGTAAATCTATTACTTCGCAATGTATTCCTTTTTTTCCTGCAAGCTCTGCAGCTTTTTGAGCGATTGAAACCATTGCTCCCCAAGCAATAAGGGTTACATCTGCCCCTTCCTGGACTACCTTCGCCTTTCCGATTTCCACTTTATATTTATTTATTGGTACATCCTCTCTCACTGATCGATAGTTCTTCATCGGCTCTAAGACAAGAACTGGGTCAGGATCTTCCATTGCAGCTATTAACAATCCCTTTGCATCATATGGACTGGAAGGACAGACTACCTTAATACCTGGCATATGAGTAAATAAGATTTCGGTGCTGTCCGAATGTATTTCGGGTGCACGTATCCCTGCTCCATAAGGGGCACGAATAACCATTGGCACTGTAAAACGAGACATAGACCTCATCCGAATTCTCGAAGCATGTGTCATGATTTGCTCATATGCTGGATAAATAAACCCTAAAAACTGAATTTCAGCTATTGGTCTAAATCCATTAACAGCTAATCCAATAGAAGTACCTATTATTCCTGATTCAGAAAGAGGAGTGTCGATTACTCGATCAGCACCGAACCTTTCTTGGAGTCCCTCAGTAGCTCGAAAAACCCCACCATTTTTACCCACGTCTTCACCAAGCACAAGTGTAGATTCGTCCTCCTCTAGTAGAACCCGCATCCCATCGTTTATCGCCTGGATTAATGTCATTTGCTTTGTTGTCTCTTGTGAAGCACTTGATTGTTTTAACTGGGTCATTGATCATTGCCTCCCTAAATATGCAAGATACGCATCTTTTTGTTCGGTTAGCTGAGCAGGCATATCAGCAAATACATGGTTGAAAACATCCTCTACGTTAGGAGGTGGGAAATTTTCCATTTCTTCTACAGCTGCATCTATTTCATTACTAATCTCCTCAGTAGTAGCTTGCAACCATTCTTCATTCCAGTAACCGTAGTTTTTCATAAATAACTCTAGTCTTAAAAGGGGATCCACAATATGGTCTCCCATGGTAGCAGCTCTATATTTGGATGGGTCATCTGCAGTCGTATGGGCACCTTTTCTCCATGTGACAGCCTCTATTAAGGTAGGACCATCCCCTGCTCTTGCTTTCTCTACTGCTTTAAGCGTTTCAAAATATACAGCAAGGCTATCATTTCCATCTACTCTAACACCTGTCATTCCATAAGCCACTGCTTTTTGCGCAATGGTTTCTGAATTCATCTGCTTTTCGGTAGGAACAGAAATTGCAAAGCCATTGTTTTGATTGAAAAAGATAGCAGGTACTTTAAAGACGCTAGCAAAGTTTAAGCCCTCATGGAAATCTCCCTCGGATGTAGCACCATCACCAAAATAAGCGATTGCTATATTTTTTGTGCCCTTTCTTTTTTCTGCCCAGGCTGCTCCAGCTGCATGGGGAAGCTGAGTAGCTATTGGTACAGCAGGAGGGAATATGTTTCTATTCTTTGGGGATAAGCATCCCTCTATTCTTCCGTTCCAGTATAAAAAGGTTCTCGCCATACTCTTACCAAAAGTTAAAGTTGCCCCATGATCGCGATAGGTCGGAAAAACCCAGTCATCTTCCGTTAATGCAAGCGCGCTACCAACCTGAGCTGCCTCTTGCCCCTCAAATGGTGCATAGGTTCCTAATCGACCTTGTCTCTGTAGGTTAATAGCCTTCCGGTCGAACGTTCGAATGCGGAGCATGTGAAAATAAAGTTCCTTGACTAAGCTTTCCTCAATTTGTTCTTTGAATTGTTCATCTATTAGTGTACCTTCATCATCCATTATTCTTTTTAGAGGATAATTATGCTTCACTTAGCTTCCCTCCAAACGACTTATTTGCGAATACTCCACTTTGGCTTTAATGGTGCTGAATAGAAGTTATTGCGAGCTTTTCTGTTCTTAATACGCTTTTCACACATCGTATTTGCTGCTTCTTCCGTTGTATTTCCGGTTAGGGAAGCCTCCTTATATACCTCTAATAAGGTATGATATATCTGCTTCGTTTTAGCTAGAACTCGCTCATGGTTAAAGCCATATAGCTCATCAGCTACTTGAATCAGACCGCCTGCATTGACGATATAGTCCGGTGCGTATAGTATTCCTTTTTCTCTGAGCATTCTTCCATGTCGATCTGCTAGTAATTGATTGTTGGCAGAACCTACTATAGCCTTTACTCTCAACTTAGGAATCGTCATATCATTTATAATTCCTCCATGTGCACAAGGAATAAAAACGTCGGCATCAGTAGAGTAAATTTCATCATTCGATACAATCTTTACGTTTCCCTTTAAATTTGCTGAAATCTGCTGAATGGAATGAAGGCTTTCGTCATTTATATCAGCTACAAAAAGGTTCGCGCCAGCTTCTAGTAAACTAACAGCAACTTTATATCCTACTTTTCCTAGTCCTTGAATTGCATAGCTTTTCGTTCCGAGTTCTTCATCTCCAAACAGTGTTTGATTTGTAGCTTTTAATCCATTTATAACTCCAGCTGCTGTTGGGATCGATGAATCCCCTCCACCGCCATAAGCCTCAGGTAGTCCATTAATGAAATTAGTTTCCTTCATCGCATGTATGAAATCTTCCATCGTCGTGCCCATGTCTGTACCTGTGTAAAAACGGCCGCCAAGTGAATTGACAAATTGACCAAATGCTCTGAATAGCTCCGGTGATTTATCCTTTTTAGGATCACCAATAATGACTGCTTTTCCTCCCCCAAAGTCCACATCTGCTGCTGCACACTTATACGTCATACCTTTTGAAAGCCTTAGAACATCCTCGAGCGCATCTTCCACACTATTATAAGGTTGCATTCGACATCCACCGAGAGCTGGACCAAGGGTCGTATTATGGATAGCGATAATCGCTCGTAGGCCAGTAGTGGGATCATTACAAAATACAACCTGCTCATGAGAAGCCATTCGATCGAAAAGCTCAAATTCTTTTGTCATTGATAATCTTTCAGCTAGCATTAGATCAATTCCTCCTTAGGAAATTTCAGTGTACATTCTTACGCTGTAGCCTCGTTCCATTTTGTTTTTATTGTAGCCTTTGGCAAAATAACCTGAGTTACCTCACCCAGACCGATAACTCCAGCTTGACTCTCAGCTACCACTTTTGTTATTACTTTATTGTCTCGAAGCTCTGTAACAGTAGCAGTTAAAGTAACCAGACTTCCATAAGGAGCGGGTGAAACATGCTTGATCTTAACTGCAGCTCCCATTCCCTCTTGTTCAGCGCTTAAAAAAGGTAAAATTATTTTCCTAGAAACCCATTCCATATGATATGTCATACTCACCGTCGAATAGACAGGGTGTACTACTTCTCCTTCAAATGCAGCAAACATCAATTCTGTAACTGTGATTTGAATGGTCTCTTTACTCCCAATCTCTAAGCCTTCTAACATATAACTCACCTACTTTAATCATTTAGTTTTTAAAGAACACACATCACACTATTAGAAGCGCTTACAAGTAGATGAAATGAATTACTCCTTTCTTTTATCGAGCAAGCAGGAGAAATTTCGTTAAATATTTACAAATATCATATATCATTTTATATATTATTACAATATTTTATCAGAATTTATTTTATTATCAGAATATATTTTTGATATTATGTTCTACTCTACTAATAGGAAGCATATAAATCTCACTATTTTCTATATTTAGTTCGTATCTTGACAAAATAACTGTATAAATTGTTTCAGTAATTTTTAAATAATCTATCTATTTATTGATTTCATATATTAAATGATATACAATTCGATTATTATGAAAACTAATATGAATAAACGCCAATATGCTTACAAAGTTATTCGTACAAGAATAGTAGATGGTACTTACGCACCTGGTCAACGAATCATTATCAATCAAATTGCAAAGGAGGTCGGCTCTAGTCATATTCCCGTCAGGGAAGCAATTCATCAGCTCGAATCAGAAAAGCTTCTTGAATTTAAACCTAATATTGGAGCAATCGTCAAAGGAATTGACAATCAACTATATAAGGAATCATTGGAAGTACTCGCTTTACTTGAGGGCTATGCTACGGCTATTAGCGCCACAAGCATTACAGCTGATGGTATTACAAAGTTAAAAGAAATTAACCGAGAAATGAAAATTATGCTTGATAACTATGAATTAGATAAACTAGGAGCACTTAATAGAGAATTCCATTTTCATATTTACTCCTTTTGTCCAAACGAATTACTAATAAAAAATATTGAAGAAACATGGGGTCGACTAGATATAGTGAGACAGGCTGGGTTTACGTTTTATCCTAAGAGAACCCCCCTATCCATTGAAGAGCATGAGACCCTTATACAATTACTAGAGGATAAGGCGAGCAGTTCTTCAATCGAGCAATATGCTAGAAATCACAAACTAAAAACGCTTGATGCCTTTAAAATGAGAAGTTAAATTCGCTGACCGGAGGTGGTCTTCGTTTTTAGCTTTCTTTTTTTAATTGTCTAATTTCTATTAAATCATTATGAAGTTTTTGTTCTGCTTCGATCATCATTCTCTTGAACAAATCATCTACTGAAGGTAGATCATCCAACAAACCAGCTATTTGGCCACTGTTTAAAAAACCACTTTCTAGGTCTCCCTCTATCGCTCCTTTTTTATGGTGCTCCTCCGTCGTACTTTTTAAATAATCATCGATAGTCAGCCCCTGTTTTTCTCGGTCAATCAACCGACTCGCATAAGGAGTATTTAACACTCTCCGAATTCTACCAACACTTCGCCCAAGCAATATCGTATCTAAATCACTAGCTTGAATTACTCTTTTTTTATACATTTCATGAAAGGGCGCATCTTTCGTCGCCACTAGCCTTGTTCCTAGCTGCACCCCACTAGCACCTAGGGATAGTGCGGCCGCCAATCCTTTCCCATCACCAATTCCTCCTGCCGCAATAACAGGTATCCTCACATGTTTTACTAGCTGAGGAATTAACGTGAAAGTGGTCAATTCAAGACTAGAATTAATACCTGCTGCTTCAAAACCTTCACCAACTATCATATCTGCCCCTGCTTGTTCTGATTTTAGCGCCTGTTTTACAGAAGCGACAACCGTCATCACTTTAATCCCGTTTGCTTGTAAAATAGGAATATAGGGTGCTGGGTTTCCAGCCGATAAAGATACAATCGGTACTTCGTGTTTTATAACAAGTTCTATCAGTTCTTCTACAAATGATGAAACATTAATGGCAATATTAATAGCAAATCTTTTTTCGGTTATCTCTTTTGTTTCTAGTATGATTTGTTCCACTTCTTTGGGTGTCATCGTACCACAACCAATTGTACCTAAACCACCAGCTTCAGACACTGCAGCTGTAAGCTGAGCGTTACTTATGTTTCCCATCCCTCCCTGAATGATTGGATAGGAAATACCTAACAACTTACAAACGTATATCATTTTTTATCCACCCCTATAAAAATATGTTATATTATAATTAGTAGAATGACAATTGCTAATATTTAAAAAGGAGGAAATTATTTGATTATTTCATTCAAAGGAAAGTCACCAAGTATAAGTGATAACGCAATGGTTGCTCCAGGAGCGAAGATTATTGGCGATGTACGAGTGGGTGAGGAATCCACTATATGGTTTAACGCTGTTTTACGTGGTGATGAGGCACCAATAACGATTGGTAATAGATGTAGCATACAGGACAATTCAACGATTCACTTGTATGAAAATGCTCCAGTTATTATAGAAGATGAAGTGACTGTAGGACATAATGTCATTCTACATGGCTGCAGGATTGGTAAACGGTCCATTATTGGAATGGGATCTACTATTTTAGACCATTCAGAGATTGGTGAGGAATGTATCGTAGGAGCTAACACCCTAGTACCATCAGCTAAAAAATTTCCTCCTCGTTCATTAATCGTCGGCTCCCCTGGAAAGGTTGTGAGGGAGCTTAACGATAAGGATCTTGAGCTTATACAACTATCAATTGATACTTATGTACAAAAAGGGTACGATTACCGAGAAATTTTTGAAGACACCCTGTCAGTTAAAACTGCAGATTAGTCTAAGAACAAGACTTAGTTAAAAATAATCAAAGTCACTAAGAGCTTGGAGATACAGTTCCCAGCTCTTTTTATGTGTATCATTAAATATTTGTCTACATTTATCAGTGAAGGGATTTTCAGTTTAAAATGTAAATGGTGTTCTAAATAAAATGGTTTCCATTTTTTATAGACACCCGAACTTGAAAGCGACAAATTTATTGCAAACAAGAAAAGCGGAATCGCCTGTCACTGCCCCAACAGGCAAATGGGAAAAAGCGAGGAGGCAGTTCCTCAGCCACCGGAGCTTTTATCCATTTGACCCCGAGGGGCAAGGCGATGAAGCTGGACATCAAGAAAAGCGGAATCGCCTGTCACTGCCCCGACAGGCAAATGGAGAAAAGCGAGGAGGCAGTTCCTCAGCCACCGGAGCTTTTATCCATTTGACCCCGAGGGGCAAGGCGATGAAGCTGGACATCAATTTACCCACAGGTTCATAACTTTATAATTTCCTAAACAACTAAAAAAGACACCATTTGGCATGGTGTCTCCATCATATTATATCCCATCAAAAAGATTTCCTATCGCTCTACCAATACCTCGAAGTATCCAAAAAACAAAACGAATTGGCAGTATAATAATATCAGCTAAAGTGAAAAAAAAATCAAAATAACTCCACTTTGATACTTGGACTTTATTCTTTTTTCTTTTAATGCTTACCTCTTTTTTACGCTTCCACCATTCCATCATCTAAGTAAACCTCCATTTTGTATTCATATACTTACGAATAACTGTTAAAGAAGTTTCTACTATTTATTTATTTATTAGAAATAACACTACTCCTAGAGTTCCTTTAATAGAGGATGGTAATTAACATCATATTCTTCATCTCTTCTTTTCAAATCATTATCCTCTTGGAAAACACCCTCAAAAAATTCACTTGCTAATGGTGCAAGTAATTTATAGTATTGCTCGAACAAAAGAGCAGCATGATTTCCGTTCCAGATCTCTGGCAATAGCTCCTTCGGAAGACCAGGATCAATAAAAAGAAACTTTCGGTATTCATGGACTAACCTTGTTCGTTCTACAAAACAGTCTGCAGAGGACATTTTATTATCATTTATCATACTTTGATGCACAATATACTGATGACTATAAGCTGTTATAAATTCTTTATACTTTGCTTCTATATCAATAAGTGGCCAGCTTTTTTCAACTAAAGCTTGGTTCTCTTTTGGACCTTTATAGTCAGATACAAAAAAGTCTACATACTCATGTATTTCATATTTATCTATTAATAATTTTACTTCTTTTTCTAGATTATTCGGAGAGATCCAGCATCCACTAGAAAAACTTCCAAAACCACTCCAAAGCAGCTCTTTTCGCAGCTCATCTCTTATTTGTCTTTTTTCCTCGGGAATTGTGTACATTAACATACGCCATTTCCCATCCCATTCGTTAGGCATAAGCTTAAATATTCGATTTGCCGCTTCTTCCATTCTTACTTTGCCTCGATTAGTTAGATAATAATAGCTTTTATTACCTTGTTTTTCAGACTCAAGCCAACCTTGTTTCATCATTCTAGAAACTGCTACGCGTACGGATTGCTCATTATGTCCGAATTCCTTGAGTAGGCGAATCAGACTTCCAATCCATATTTTATTGCCGTAGTGCCTTATATAATCACCATAAACAGTGAAGATCATTGACTGTGTATTAGACATGTTATTAATCACTCATTTCTATTTTACCTAATTAATAATATATCACTTTTTCAGAATTTTTTCTTTAATTTGTTATAAGAGTATACTAATTATTTCCCTGAAAATAATTTAATTTTCTGAATTAGTCATTCTTGGAGAATCAGTACTAGCTGTATCAACACGTTAAAAATAAATGCCATTATATTAACACAGAAAAACAATTTATCTTCTAAATAGTAATTCGATTTGATTGACGATATATTCTGAGCTATGCTCCGTACCTTCTTCCAACCACCATTCAATCACCCCAAACATTGCAGAAGCAAGTATATCCAGTGAGACACGTTCTGGCCCATCTAATACTTGTCTTGTTGTTCTCCGCGCTTTGATAAATGACTTTATTTCTTTATGCATTTTGCGCTTAAAACGGTCTTCTTTAAATAAAACGGAGAACATGATGCGATGGTTATAGAAATAGTCTAAATATGATAATAACTGAGTTCGTTCATTCGAGCTTTCTAATAGGAGTAAGGGTTTTAACTTTTCTTCTAAATCTGAAAATATGTCCTTCACTAGATCTTTTAATAAGTCATTTAAATCTACGAAATGTAAATAAAATGTTGCTCGATTCAATTCGGCCTTGTCTGCCACTTTTTTAACCGTCAGCGCTTGAAGGTCAGTTTTTTCGTTCAACAATGCTACTAATGCCTCTTTAAGCATCCTCTGAGATCGCATTGCTCGTGGATCTTTTTTAGTTGTAGACATATTTTAATCACTCCATCTATTATCTGTAACTTCTTTGACACTATGTCTATTATTGTAGTTTAAACCACATTATTATGTAAACTGTTTATGTCATTTCATAAAAATAGTTGGTATAATCAACTTCATTGACACGGTGTCGATTAAGTCAAATAGGAAGGATTTTTGTATGCCTACTAATATAAATAAGAAAGTATTAATGACAGTTTTAATCATAGGATGTTTTTTATCAACATTAAATCAAACTCTATTAAATGTTGCGCTTAGTAGTTTAATGGACGTTTTTAAAGTATCCCCAAGTACAGTACAATGGCTAGCGACAGGATTTATGTTAGTAAATGGTATACTTATACCAATTACAGCTTATTTAATGAAGCGCTTCTCCACCAGACAGCTATTTATAAGCTCAATGACCCTTTTGCTGTTGGGCACCATTTTTTGCGCACTTGCTCCGAACTTTAGTATTCTTCTAACTGGTCGAATGATTCAAGCAGCTGGAGCTGGAATAATCATGCCGTTAATGATGAGTATTGTTATGTTCATATATCCACCTGAAAAACGTGGAAGTGCAATGGGCTTAATCGGTTTTGCTATTATCTTCGCTCCAGCCATTGCTCCTACATTGGCTGGATTTATACTTGAATACTTTTCATGGCGCTGGCTATTTATTGGTTTATTGCCTTTTGTCGTATTTATTATCGTACTTGCACTTAAATACTTGATCAATATATCTGATCAGGAAACCGCTCATCTAGATTGTCTAAGTGTTATATTATCTACACTTGGATTTGGATTTTTACTTTACGGTTTTAGTAGCGCAGGCAGTCAAGGCTGGACTAATCCAATTATTATAAGCTCTATCGTTGCTGGAATAGTCATTACTTACATTTTCTGCATGCGTCAATTACGATCAGAGGATCCGTTGCTCAATTTAAATGTCTTTACAAATAAGACATTCACTATGACATCCATAATTAATGTGCTTGTTACGATGATTATGTATGCAGATATGATTTTACTGCCCATTTACTTGCAGGACGGTAGAGGCTTTACAGCTCTTGATGCTGGGTTATTATTATTACCAGGAGCGTTAGTTAACGCTTTCATGTCACCGGTTACAGGAAAACTATACGATAAGTATGGTGCCAAACCATTGTTTATAACTGGATTGTTATTCATTATTCCAAGCATGTGGATCGTAACAGATTTAAATGATTCGACGTCCTTTACATTTTTAATGATCCGAACGATTTTCTTGCGTATTGGGCTAAGCTTCATCACGATGCCACTAAATACAGCTGGGCTAAATGCCTTGCCTAAGTTGCTTATAACACATGGTACTGCAGTTAACAATACGGTTCGTCAGCTTGCTGGCTCGATTGGAACAGCAGTTGTTGTTACTATTTTCACGGTTCAGTCATTAAAGCATACCGAAAATATCTCGAAGGAAATCCCTACAGCTGGTATCGATCAGCTTAAAGCGTTAGCATCCATTTACGGTTCAAGCGATGCCTATATTTTCATGACTATACTATCCATACTGGCGTTACTTATCACCGTATTTTATCCTAACAGACAAAAGAGCGTTCCAACTAAATAATCTGGTAGTTTAATGTAGCCAAAAGACCTCGCAGATATCTCTACGAGGTCTTTTGGCTTTCGGCTATTCTTTTTCTTTATTTATTAACTAAGAATTACTGTATATTTTCAAATACTGCAGCTATACCTTGACCTACGCCTACACACATAGTGGCAAGACCGAATCTCACTTCTCTTCTCCTCATCTCATATAGAAGTGTAGTCACTATCCTTGCTCCGCTAGCACCTAACGGATGTCCGAGAGCGATTGCACCACCATTCACATTTACAATTGTTGGGTCGAGTTCTAATTCCCGAATGCAAGCCAACGACTGTGAAGCAAATGCCTCATTTAATTCGACTAAGCCAATTTCTTCTTTTAAAACTCCTGCGCGCTTAAGTACTTTGTTAGTTGCATATACAGGTCCTATTCCCATTACACCAGGCTCTACACCAGCAGTAGCGGATGCAATATACCTCGCTATAGGCTTTAAACCTAATTCCTTCGCTTTGTCTGCGCTCATTAGAAGCAAGCCTGCTGCTCCATCATTTACACCAGACGCATTTCCAGCTGTTACAGTCCCTCCTTTAAAAATAGGAGGAAGGTTGTTCAGCTTTTCCAAGCTTGTTTCTGGTCTCGGATGCTCATCAGTATCAATGATCACTTCCTGACCCTTTTGATTTGTATACTTCACTGGTATTATTTCGTTCAAGAAGCGATTTTCAGCCATTGCTTTTTTAGCTCTTTGCTGACTTTCAAAGGAATAGAGGTCCTGATCTTCTCTAGTTATTTTATATTTCTCGGCAACGTTCTCAGCTGTTTTAGGCATCGAATCGGTACCATACTTTTCTTCTAACAATGGATTTATAAATCTCCATCCAATTGTCGTATCTATAAGCTCCATATTCCCTCGGGGAAATTCTTTCATAGGCTTTGCCATTACATAAGGGGCACGAGTCATGCTCTCTGTTCCACCAGCTATGTATATATCGCCTTCGCCAACTGCTATGGCTCGAGCGGCATAAACGATAGCATCTAAGCCAGAACCACAAAGTCTGTTTATTGTCGTGCCTCCAACCTCTATTGGAAGACCAGAAAGTAATGCGGACATTCTTGCCACATTACGATTATCCTCCCCTGCTTGGTTTGCATTACCTAGGACAACCTCTTCTATTTGGTCCACTGGAACGCGTTCGTTTCTTTCAAGAAGTCCCTTAATAACCATGGCAGCCAAATCGTCGGGTCTAATACTTTTTAAAGACCCATTATATCTCCCGATAGGAGTACGAACCGCATCGACTATTACAACCTCTTTCATCTTCACTCCTCCTCACTGGTATAGATGTATACTCCCTTGCCTGTCTTCCTTCCAAGACGCCCAGCCTTGACGTATTGTTCAAGGAGGGGGGCAGGTCGATATTTTTCACCAAGCTTTTCATGTAAATATTTTAAATTGTTCAGTCTAGTATCTAAACCAACGAGATCTCCTAGCTCAAACGGACCCATCGGATAATTCAAGCCGAGCTTAATCGCCTTATCAATTTCCTCTGGCGTACCGATTCCTTCCTGAAGCATATAGAACGCTTCGTTGCCAACCAAAGCACTGATTCGACTAGTTATGAAGCCTGGAAATTCTTTAACTACTACCGTTTCCTTTCCCATTTGCTCAGCAACCTGTTTAATAGCAGCAACTGTTTCATCACTCGTCTCAAGCCCTCTTACAATCTCTACTAATGGCATTTTATGTACCGGATTAAAAAAGTGCATGGCAATTGTTTTATCCGGACGATTAGAAAAGGAAGCAACTTCCGTAGGACTCATGGTAGACGTATTAGTAGCAAAGTAACATTTAGCCGGAGCATGCAATTCTAATGCTTCAAAGACGGATTTCTTAATCGCTAGTTGCTCAGGCACAGCTTCTATAACTAAGTCAGCAGTTTCCGCTGCAAAAGAAAGATTTTGTTCATACCTCAGCTTGTTTAAAGACTTTTCCGCCATATCAGAAGTTATCTTTTGTCGT
This sequence comes from Psychrobacillus sp. FSL K6-4046, assembly GCF_038624605.1. NCBI lineage: Bacteria > Bacillati > Bacillota > Bacilli > Caryophanales > Bacillaceae > Psychrobacillus > Psychrobacillus sp. FSL K6-4046. Next base: position 1,835,358 of record NZ_CP152020.1, on the reverse strand, counting down.
TTAATACCTTTTTCAAATAAGCTCTCAATTTCTTTTTTAGCATGTTCTAAGGCAGTAGATTTTGTGTCCACCACCGTTACGGCAAAACCAGAAAGTGCTGCTACGTAAGCAATGCCTCGCCCCATTACCCCAGAACCCACAACAACTATGCAGTTAATCAATATAAGCACCTCCATATTTTTTATTACTATACTAAAAAAGGACAGGAACCACTCTAGCTCCTGTCCTGTTATTTTATAGTCCTAAAGGGTTCAAAGGACGGCTACCATAATATGATAAAATACTCTTCGTTTCTGAGTATAAATCTAATGTTTCAATACAAAGCTCTCGGCCAAAGCCTGACTGCTTATAGCCACCAAACGGAGTGCCTGGAAATGCAGAAAACGGACAATTTACCATTACAATTCCCGCTTTTATTTGATTAGCTACTCTTGTTGCTCTTGCTCCGTCTTTAGACCAAACCGCAGAGCCAAGACCAAAAGTAGTATCATTAGCTAGCTTAATAGCTTCTTTTTCATCTTTAAACTTCATTACCACCACAACAGGTCCAAAAATTTCTTCCTTAACTATGTTCATGTCGTGATTCACATTAGTAATGATCGTCGGCTCAAACCAGAATCCTTTTTCATATCCTTTAGGAGAACATTTATGACCTCCAGCTAGAATCTCTGCTCCGTCCTTAATTGCCGACTGAACATATCCATTTATAGTGTCCAGCTGGGTTTGATCTATAATTGCCCCAACATGTGTCCCTTTATCAAAAGGGTTTCCTAATTGAAGCCTTTTTGTCTTTTCTACAAACTTACTCATAAATTCATCATAGATATCCTCTTGGACATACAATCGAGAACGAGCTTCACAGGATTGACCTGAGTTATAGAAAATACCAAACAACGAGCCATCTACTGCTGCATCAATATCGGCATCAGAAAATACTATACTCGGAGACTTCCCGCCTAGTTCAAGAGTTACTCGCTTTAAGCTTTCAGATGCCTTCCCCATAATATCCTTACCAATAGGCGTGGACCCAGTAAAAGCAACCTTATCCACTTGGGAATGCTCTACTAAATAGTTACCTATATCCGACCCTGACCCTGGAATGACGTTAACAACTCCGGCTGGCACGCCTGCCTCTAGGCAAATTTCACCCAGTACAATGGCAGTGAGAGGAGTTAAAGATGCTGGTTTTACAATAACCGAGCAGCCAACAGCAATTGCAGGAGCAACCTTCCAGGCAGCCATCATCAGTGGGTAGTTCCACGGTATGATTTGTGCACATACGCCAACGGGTTCCTTTTCGGTGTAGTTGTGAAACTGACCGGGTACGTTATTAACCGTCCCTCTATGACCAACAATGGCCCCTGCATAAAACTCAAAATCCTCTATCGCCTGTGTTACTTGGCCCTGAGCGGCGTTTAGTGATTTTCCTGTATCTAAAATTTCTAGCTCTACTAGTTCATTAAACCGAGATCGCATGATGGCAGCTATTTTATTTAACACTTGTGCTCTTCGACCAACGGGATACATTTTCCACTTTCCATGATCAAATGAATGACGGGCAGCTGCTATTGCCTTTTCTGCATCCTCTTTTGAAGCCTTTGCAACTTCTGCCACTAACTCGCCCGTTGCCGGATTGTAGGTTTTTATCGTTTCGCCACTCGACCCTTTCATTTTTTCTCCATCTATTATTAAATGATAAAATTCTCTTTTCATAGATTCTTTTTCCGTTTTGTCGTCTTTAACAGTTGTCAAAATATCCACTCCTTATTTTCCTGTGAAAACAGGTTTTCTTTTTTGTAAGAAGGCTTCAACACCTTCATGGTGATCAGTTGTTAGACCGGCAATACGCTGCGTTTGTGCCTCTAATTCTAAGTAATCTTCTAACCTCATGTCTGAAACCGCTTTCAAATTTTGTTTTATAAGAGCAATGGCTTTTGTTGGTAGAGATACAAGATGCTCAGCAAATTTAGTTACTTCGGTTTCCCAGCTTTCCATAGGTATTATCTGGTTTGCTAAACCTAGCTCTTTTGCTTTTTGTGCCGTAACCTTCTCACCTAATATAGATAGCTCTAACGTTTTCGCATGCCCTATTAGTTTAGTTAAGTAATACAGGTTCCCACAATCAGGTACAAGTCCCACATGTATAAAGGCGTTGATCAGGCTAGCCTTATCAGAAATCACCCTGAAGTCACATGCCAACGCCAGACTAAACCCTGCTCCTGCAGCAACTCCATTTACAGCAGCTACTATCGGCTTTTCACATTGCCGTAACTGGAGAAGCATTGGATAATAGGACTCTCTGAGTAGATTACCATGATCCATCTGATCATCAACTTCAGCTAAATCCTGTCCTGAACAGAAGGCTCTTCCCTCTCCAGTTAACACGATGCATCGTACTTCCTCGTTAGATGATGCCGATTTAAAGATAGTCTTAAGCTGTCGATTCATTTGTGAGTTAAAAGCATTTAGCTTATCTGGTCTGTTAAGGGTAATCCACGCTACTCCATTTTTCACTTCAAACTTAATCGTCTCATACATACGCTCAACACCTCGCTATTTCCCTTGATAGTTCGGTTTTCTTTTTTCCATAAATGCATTCATTCCCTCTTTTTGATCCTCGGTACCAAATAGCAAATAAAAGTTTTTTCTTTCATATTGCATACCTTCATGGAGAGAATAATCTACCGCCTTGTTAACAGAATCCTTTATGAGACGGAGAGAAATAGGCGGTTGTTTAGCAAGCTTCTGGGCCAGCCTCATAGTTTCTTCCATAAGTAGCTCGCTCGCTACTACTTTGTTGATAATGCCATGGTCGAGAGCCGTGGCTGCTAGGATTCTTTCCCCGGTCCAAAGCCATTCTAGCGCTTTTGTTTTACCGACTAGCTTCGTCAATCTCTGGGTTCCACCAGCGCCTGGCATTACACCAAGTCCTACCTCCGGGAATGAAAACTCCGTTCCTGTGGCAGCTATCAAGAGATCACAAGCAAGTGCAAGCTCAAAGCCTCCACCAAAGACAAATCCTTTGACTGCTCCAATAATTGGCTTTTTAACAGTAGCTATACGATCCCAATCAGAAAATTGATTTAGTAATTCAAGACTGATTGGATCGTCCTCCATCATTTCCTCAATATCAGCACCAGCCGAGAATGCCCTGCCTCTTCCTGTTATTACTATTACTCGAACTTCTTTTTCGCTTTCCAATGCCAACAGTGCATCTATTATCTCTCTAACCATTTTTCTATTTAGAGAATTGAGACGATCAGGACGATTTAATTCGATTAACCCGATTTGATCTTTAACGCTTGTTTCAATAAAGTTGAAGACCATTTAAGCATCCTCGCCTATCATTAGCGTAACTAAGTCTCCTGCAAATCCCATTAAATCCTTTCCTGAAGCCCTTCCTTCCGTTGATTTTAATCCAGCTTTCAAGGAATCCATATCATCATAGATCATTTCACACATTAAATAATATTCCGACTCTCCCCCCATTGGAGATCCCGTAAATTTAGTTACTTTCATTTCTCGTAAACCTGGGATTTTTTGTGTAATGGGAGCGTGGACATTAAAATAGTGTTCATCAAATTCCTTTTTGTTTTCTGGTTGCTTATACATCGCGACTAATTTAGCCATTCATAATCCTCCTTTACATAATCGTAGATATTGGTTTCATTGCTTCAAATACATTTTTACAGCTTTTACAGTACAGAATGCTTCTGCAAGCTGTTGGACCAAAGAGATTCTCTAAAGTTGTATATGTGGACCCACAATAAGCACAGTCCACCTGCCACACATCTTCTCCTTCCTTAAATATAGGAGGAGGCGCTATGCCAAACTTCCTTAGATTTACATGTCCTTGTTTTGTTATCCTTTCCGAAGTCCAGGGCGGATGAAAAATAAAATCTACCTCCACTCCCAGTACACCTGGTATTCGCTCAATTGCAGTCCTAGTATTGCCTTTAATAATTTCTAACGCAGGACAGCCTAAAAAGGTAGGCAATAAATGGATCTGAACTTTCCCACCATCTATCTTTATCTCCTCCACCATACCAAGATCCATAATACTTACCGAGTCTATCTCTGGATCCATTACTTCATAAAGGGCATTGATCACTAAATCCTTTAAAACTATTAAACTTTGGGTCACTCTTGTCACCTCTTTTCATTTGAGCCTTACCAGGAAGCCGCCGGATCCATCCTATATACCTCTGAAAGAGTTTCAATCGCCTCATCTAAGTCCTTCAAATGCATTCCATTGCGACCGTTTTTATTGGGGACAGTGGAGATATTTGGTTTAGCAAGCTGAAGAAATTCAAAAGTAGGAGCTACGCTTTGTAGCCATCTTTCCATTAATACATTCTCTGGTTCTATTAACTGATGCTTTTCTATAATCTCCTTGTCTGCTCCATAGGAGAAAAAATCAGCAAAGTCATCACTTACTAGCATTATTGCATCTGTCATTTTCTTTTTAGCTAAGTCGGTTGAATTCAATAATTGCTTAAACCATGTTTCCCAATGTAAACGGTGGTAGTAAATTTCCATCTTTACCTTTTTAGCAATTTCAGCCAAAGGAATATATGAACTAGCGCACAAGGAATCGACTTTAACCTTTTTGGCAGTAATATAAAAATAGCTTCTGACTACTTGTAAAGCCCAGTCATATTGTGGAATTTCCATGTAAGAGCCTTTTCCGTTGGCTCTTTCCGTCAGTATGCTATTCTTTCTTTTACTGGATTCCCTCAGATGAGCAAGATCATCAGCATTCCCCAACCCCAATTCTTCAAGTAGGTTGTAATACATGACGGCATGCCCCATACTATCCTGGCTAATGGATGAGGAAGCGACGTCCTCTTCTATATGAGGAGCGAGGCCTAGCCACTCTGATCCACGATACGCATACATAAAATCGTCATCTGCTAACTGAAACAGCAAGCTGGCTATAGCTTCCTTATGTTCCTTGCTCATCTCAACAGTCATTTCCGATCCCCTCCCCAAGATAGTATTTCTTTTTCATCTAATATCTGCTGCTCATAGTGTCGCCATTTTTTCTTTAGGTACCCGTAGCCCTTTGTCGTTCGATAATCCTTGTTGTCTAGTCTTGTTAACGTTTCCTTCTCCTCCAGGTCAAGCTTACGGATATGCTTGCGATTGACGATCCATATGTCAGCTACCGGTTCTCGTCTCATAAAGTTTTCTTGAGCCATTATAAAAGCCATATCTTCATTCGGAGCGAGTAAACTAAATTGATGTAAAAAAGCTGAGCTTGGGGTTCGTTTGCTAAATATTTCATATTCTTGATAAAAATTTTCTTCTTTCATATTAGCTACTCCTTTCTTAGCTTACTGTCGCACTAAGTGCATCCCGGACCCATGCATTATTTTCATATGAGATTCTTCTTAAATTTAGGCGCGCCTCTGATCTAGGACCACCGTTTTTAATAATTTTCTTAAATTCATTCCAATCAGGCTGCTGGTATATCCACGTATTTGTAGATTTATCGAATGTTAAGGTTGGGTCAGGAACAGTCAGCCCCAAGGATAAAATTCTAGGGATGTATTTATCAAAAAAGATTTGTCTAAATTCTTCATTTGTTTTCGTTCTTATTTTGTATTTAATCGTTAAATCCTGTTTAGAGGAGCCTGTAGTTTCCTTAGATGCGGGGCCAAAGAACATAAGGAGGGGCTCCCACCAACGATTAAGGGCTTCTTGAATCATCTCTTTTTGTTTGCTTGTACCTTCAGCGAGAGCCATGATAATCGATTCCCCATGCTGCGCGTGAAACACCTCTTCGGCACAAATTCGCTGCAACGCTCTTGAATACGGACCATACGAGGCACCCAGCATATTTGTCTGAGTGATGATAGCCGCTCCATCTACTAGCCAGCCGATAATCCCTGCATCTGCCCAAGTTTTTGTCCCCATATGAAAGACATTGTGGAACTTAAGATCTCCTTTAAAGAGATCCTGCATCAAATCAGCCCTATTTTTCCCATAAGGCTTTAGCAAATCCTCTGTCACCCTAAGTAACAGCTGACCATGACCCATTTCATCTTGCACTTTCGCCATAATACCTAACTTTCTAGATAGAGAAGGAGCACGTGGCACCCATTCCTTCTCTGGCAGAGCCCCCATAATTTCACTCATCCCATGCATAGAGATCAATTTAATTAAGGTGACGCGATATTCCTCAGGCATCCAATCATCGGCTTCAATCTTGTCTCCCATTTCAATTCTTTCCATAAAACGATCCTTTTGCTGCTGTTCATCTTGTGAAGTTAGAAATACGCTCACTTACCTTCCTCCTTTATTTAAGCTATGCTTTTCTAAAATAACTCATAACACCATTAAAACGCCTTAACATAAAAGTTATATAATATGCTTTAGTCCCCAAATAAAGAATGCTCTAAAACTCATTAATTTTTCATAAAAAGTTACTATAGTAGTCTCTATTATTAATCAGTAATTTATATAACAAATATTATACGCATAACATAAATTTAGTGATACTTTTATTACAGATTAATAGTATCCGTGAAATTAGTCAACTAAAAATTCAGAAAATAACAATAAATATTGGACCATAATAGCAAGAATTAAGACGATTCCTTCTCCTATATTTGTTAAAGTAGACATAGGGCAATTACAAACGAAAAAAGTTATATGATATGATGAATAAAATTTACTGAAAAAGGGAGTGAAAATTCGTGGCTAAAGTAAACCTTTCTTTTGAGGAAATGTGGCAAAGGATTATATCTTGCGATCGGAATTATGATGGATGCTTTTATACAGCCGTAAAAACTACTAAAATTTATTGTAGGCCCTCCTGTAAATCCCGAAAACCCAAAAAGGAGAACGTACAGTTTTATAAAACTAAGACTGAGGCAGAGAATGCTGGTTTTCGAGCCTGTAAAAGATGCAAGCCTGATATAGAACTTGCGCCTCAAGAGGAGCTAGTAAGCGAAGTCATTTCTTTTCTGACCTGCAATTACAAGGAGGTAATTACGCTGGAGAGTCTCTCTTTACATATTGGAGTTAGTCCATTCCATCTGGAGCGAGTCTTTAAACATGTGACGTCCGAAAGTCCACGTACGTTTTTAGAAAAAGTTCGCGTAGAAAAAGCAATCCATTTATTGAAGAATACAGATAATACAAACCTAGAAATATCATTGAAAACAGGATTTAAAAGTACATCGACTTTCTATAAGGCTTTTAAAAATTCCTTACATACCTCTCCTAGTGAATATCGAAAACAATGGAGGAGTTCGCAAATATGAATGAAATATTAAAACCTGAGACACTAAATATACCTACACCTTCCGACTTTAGCTTCGAGGAATGTCTAGCTCATTTAATGAGATCTGAACAAGAAACAGTACATCAAGTAACAGATCATTCTATTTATAAGGCTATTAAAATTGATGACGATGAGCCCATTTTGTTTATAATTGACTGGAAACCTGATGCACTACATGTACGATTTCCATTTACTACACCTTCTGCTAAGCAGAAAGAGCAAACTGCTTCATTTATAATTGAATGGTTTGATCTAACTACGGATTTGAATGGGTTTTATGAGCTCGCTAAACATGATCCTATTTTAAGCCCGATCGTTCAAAACCACTATGGCTTACGTATCATGGGAATCCCTAATCTTTTTGAAGCATTAACCTGGGCCATTATCGGTCAACAAATAAATTTGACATTTGCCTATACTTTAAAAAAGCGATTAGTAGAAAAATACGGAGATTATGTAGAATATGAAGGTAAAAAATTCTACACATTTCCTTCCTTTGAAATGGTTGCTTCTTTAACAACAGATGATTTACGAGCCTTACAGTTTAGTACTAGAAAAGCAGAGTATATTATTGGTATTGCTCAGCTGATGCAAGGCGGAAAGTTAGACAAGGACATATTATTTAAACTAGAGACATTTGAACAAAAGCATTTGTATTTAACGACTATAAGAGGTATTGGACCTTGGACTGCAGACTATGTATTGATGAAAAGCCTACAAGAGTCCTCTGCTTTCCCTATTTCAGACGTTGGATTGCACAATGCCCTCAAAAAACAATTAAACCTTGACCGTAAACCTACGATGGACGAACTAAAAGAACTAGCCGACAGATGGAAAGGCTGGCAGGCATACGCTACATTTTATCTATGGAGGTCCTTATAATGTATCAAGTAGACTATCAATCACCCATTGGAGTATTAGAAATCTCTAGTACGAGCGAGGCTATTGATGCTATTCGCTTTACGGAGAGAAAAGAAGTAGAACGCGCGCTAGAGACCGATCATCCTCCTATACTCCATACTTGTATCGAGCAATTAAATGAGTATTTTTATGGAGACCGTATGGAATTTACCTTTCTCTATAACTATGAGGGCACTGAATTTCAGCAATCGGTTTGGCAAGCACTTACACAAGTTCCTTATGCGACAACTGCTACCTATAAGCATATAGCCGAAACGATTGGGAAAAATCGTGCGGTTAGAGCTGTAGGAAGTGCTAATAACAAAAACAGATTGCCCATTGTGATACCCTGTCATCGGATCATAAGCGTTGGAGGAAAGTTGACTGGTTACGCTGGAGGACTATGGAGGAAAGAATGGCTTTTACAGCATGAACGAGCTAAATTGCAAAATATAAAAACTACTTTATAAATATCTAAAGGAGCCCAGGAGAAATATCCGGTGCTCCTTCTAAGGGTTGATTTATGATGAAAAGAAATCTTAGATCAGAGAGTAGAATTGATTTCCGCCCCAGCCGGACGCTTTCCGCGGGGTGAGCGATAAGCCATCACCCATCGCTTACGCGCGTGGTTGTGATGTCTTATCTGTCTCCCTCATCCCGTAGGAGTCGCCGACTGGCGCTGCAATCAATAAATGGGAACCGCTTTAGCATCGATAAAGCGCTAACATATTTACTCACATAAACATAGCGAAAAACTGTCACCAACCCCAATTTCATCATCTATATATGTTCTTAATAGCTATTTGAAAGTTCCTTTGTTTACGTTTACAGTCACTATAAAAAGAATGGTTAGTCAAAATCAACCAATAACTTTAAAAAGCTTAAAAGATTATGGCGATTTCTTAATTCGTTTGAAAACATACATAATTACCAGTAATAAGCCTAAGGCGAGCAGACTAATATATATACTATTCATATTTGTTAAACTTTTGGGAGTTAACTGTTCTTCATCCTTGCTAGCAGTTGAGTCATTAAAAACTTGTTCAATTGGTTTTTCACCTTTTCCTAATTCAGATAGATCCTTATCTGCTAAAGACAACAGAGTAGTTTTGGAACAGTAATTCACTTGAATTTCTCCATTTGATTCATTTGCATATACTAAATACTCTTGATTCAATTCAAATTCGTAGCCACAACTTTCCGTATTTCTTACAGTATAAACTGTAATTGGTGACTGATTCAGCCCTTTCCAATATTCATTCACTTCAAAATGTACAGCAATAGGATCAGCAGAAGATTGTATGGACTTATTTTTGTTCTCATCTATTATTTCAACAACTTTTCCAGAAAAAACTGTGGAACTAAAATCTAATTCTTCTTTCACGGTGTTTGGCCCATCACATGAACAAGCATAACCTGTAACAGTGAAAAAATTAAAAAAAGGAAAAAAAGTTATTATAAACAACAAAACAATGTACTTAACTTTATTGTTAATTATAGAATTTATTTTCAGTTAACCTCCCCTTTAACACTGTTCAAGTGTACAATATATTACTGTTCTTCGTTATCAAGAAAAATAAAGTTACCATCAATAATATCCTGTAAATACTCGTCAAAGCTGTCTGCAATCACTTTGTATTCATCTGGATCGTGCAAAAATCGAACTATTTGACCGCTTACACCATCAGCTGAAGGGTTAAAGTCGATAAAGAGTCTTGATGTCCCACCGTTGTTCATACAGTCTGCAAAATGAATATATTTACCGGGTAGTAGTCCCTCTGGATTGATCTTAGTGTCAACAGCCTCCTCGTCATCTTGATATTCTAATAGATAGGAGACATCTTCTTCTTCCTTAGAACTATCGAGCATCTGTTGTGTAGATAGCAAATAATATGGATATTCGCCATCAGCAACATCAGCGCCTAAAATACAAACCGCAATTTCATTTTCTTTATATTCCCTCCAATATGTACCGTCTATATTTTCCAGTAAACAGATTAGTGATTCTGGACATTCTGGATATTCTGACCTGAGGGTATTGAGATCCTCTTTTGAAGCCCCATGTGCTGTATTTAATTCGTCGAGCTCAACTTTTGATAATGCTCCTCTTAAACTGATTAAAAATTCGTTAACCAAATTCATTATTTTTACCTCCTAAAAAAAATATTTGCAATCTCTATTTGACTTTATATGTATCTACTTTCTTTACTTAATCATTTGCTCCTTAATGAGACGTTCTTTATCGTCCAACTTAAATACGCCTGGCACCCATGTCCGAAGTACTCCATAGCCCCCAATAATTTCTTTGTCTACTTCGAATATCACAGCTTGCAAACGTTCTCCATTATCATCTTTTTCTTTTAACACATAAGTATGCCGTATAACTTCTTCACCTAAATACTCACTCAAAAATGTAATTCCACTTGCTTCATAGTTATTAAGCAATTCATCGGGAATATCTAATATATAAGTTTCAACTTCAATTGAATCTTTTATCTCCCAACCTTTTTCTGATAAATATACTTCGTGACGTTCATTAAGACTTTCCTGCCCACAAGCTGGAACGAATAATATTCCTACAATCATCATAAAGAGCATTCTGATTTTCATTACAACACCTCACTTTACAATCGTGGTAAAGCATTTTAACGCTTTAGGTAAATAAGATGTATTTTTTATTTAAAATATTTTTCATAGCAAACGCATTCATGAATTCGTTGGTTTTCTGAAAATTGTTCGATATCTTCTCCTACATAATGAGCAAACGTATTCTTTAAGTGAAGATTAGGAATAGTACTTTGAATTCTATTTTTCAATTCATTTCCTTCGAAATAAATATGGTAATAGGAATAGACTTTTTTAAACTGCATTTTTTCATACCAATTCCGTACCCAACGATCATCTCTAGTCCACGCTTCAAATCGATTCAACCCTAAATTGATTGCTCTTTTTTCCGCTTCTTGGAGAAGTTGCTCACCGATTCCCTGTCGGTGGTAGTCTGGATGTACTGCAACATGCCAAACCATACCTCCTAAACCGTGACCTCTTGAGCAAACGGTTTTTTCTTCCTTTTCATACTCTATATCAATGAGTCCAATAATTTGTCCATTTAATTCTGCCACGAGTTCGATTGCAGGATTTTCATAGTTTTCTTTTTTATTCAATACGTTATCAAAGTAGGCTGTATTTAGAAATGATAGTGTTCTACATCTTACCCAACCTACCTCATCAGAATCGTTATATTCCCGAATAAACACTTAATATATCCTCCTTTGTTTAAATGATGTTGAACTATTAAAATATTATTTCTAACTTATATTATTCGACTTAGGAAATTTATATCCTCTAAAAAGGACAATCAATAAGTAATGTAGAATATGTATAAAATAATATTAATAGGAGGGATAATTTGAAAAATCAAATTTGTGTTATAAGCATTTATGTGCCCAATTTAAATAAAGCAATTGACTTTTATACTAATACGTTAGGTTTTGAATTACATAAGCAGTATGGTCCTAAGCTTGCATCACTCGTTAACGGATACTTACCACTTGTTTTGGAGGAAAATGATAGTGCAAGCAATAACCAAAATGCTTCAGGAGTTGCATTGGGATTGCAAACGGAAGATATTTATGAAAAGGTTAAATTCTTAAAAGAAAAAGAAGTACATTTTATAATAGATGAGCCAACTGATTGTCCTCCAGGAAAATTCATTAGTTTTCGAGACCCTTTTGGTAATATTTTAGAATACCTGCAATTTGAAGATTAATAATCTAATTAAAATAAAAATTGAGTTACGGCGTGCATTAAAAAAGAACTAGAATTAGTTATCTAGCTCTTTTTAATTTGATAATAAAAGAGAAGTCTTTTAATAAGTTGCTAGAAGAGTTTTCTGAAATTCCTCTGTGCTTTGTCCAGTAGTTTTCTCCATGGTGCTATAAAAATCATTTAAAGACTCCGATAATAACAACTTCGCTATGACTTCTGATCCATATAAACTATCCAACTTTTTCACTGTGAAGTAGCCTTGTAAATATACTTTATAATGTTCCAGAGTCGCTGGGATGGTTTTATTTGTGTCTAGTAAGCGATAATCCACTGTTTCACCTAGGATCTGATGGTTAATCACCCTATCCTGATAACCAACGTACTCACTTAGCCCCTCTATGAACCAAAAAGGCAGATGCTCCATTTTACTACTCAATCCATTAACCTTTGCAAATTGGTGAATACGATAGTGGGTATATTCGTGTAATAATATTCGTTCCCATCTTTTTTCATCATCCATCTTCATTAGATGAATAGATTGATTCCTACGTTTGTAATAACCTACTGCTCCAGGGGACACTTCCTTAATAGCCGAGGAATCATTGTATATTTCAATCTTTAAAGGGTCCTTTAGCTCTGACCCGAAAATCCGATCTAACTTTGCCTTTTCCTTAGCTAACAGCGAGGAGTACTCCTGCACAGAAGCAATATTATCTGCTGCAAAATAATAAGAGATACTATCAATCTGCTTAGACTCCACATTTTTTTGGATTGAATCTCCTGAAAATAAAGAAAATAATTTTCTGCTTTTCTTCTCTTCTGCTTTGGCTCCAGTAGCTAGAGGCGCTATCTCTTTATAAGGTTCTTCTATGAAATTAGACCATGCGCTACCTCCGATGTAGAAGGAGCATAATAAGGTAGCTGTTAATATAAACCTAACAGTGGGCCGAATAATGGAGACCGAAAAGTCTCGTTTGGTTTCCAAGTAATACATATAAAAGATAAAAAGTAAGCAGCTAATTAATATGCTCCACACTAGATTGCTCCAGTTATAATACACAGTAAATGCTTGCACGGTATACGCTCCAATGAAGAAAGGAAACAGCAGAAACAAAGCTCGCTTGATGATAGTTTTCAATTTATCCTCCTATTGAATGGTTGTACGTTTGCTCGTTGCTATGTTGCGCTTGGCATGGTCGATTTGCTTCATGCCAACCATTGTTGACAATATGCCTTTCGTATTCATTAGGAATCGCAAGCTATCATCTGTTTTTTGTATATCTTTACCAAGGTTAAAAGGTGCGCTGGTCGTTACGTGTATATTTAACTGTCTTGCTGCCTCAAGTACTGTCATGTCAATTCCAGCAACTGATTGGGTTTTCTTTTTGATTGCTTCAGGAAAAACTCTATTTACGGGTATTTGCACAAATCTAAAGTGGTGGTCTTTACCCCCCACCTTTCTGGCTATACTTTCTGCTATCTCTAAAGAGATATAGCCTATCTCATCATGAGCACTGATAAGTCCAAGCCATGTAGCCATTCCATAAAAGCGAATATTTTGCTTCTCTACCTGTTCCTCAAAAAAGTAAAATAAATCCTCCAGCTGGTTGTAGAATGCATCTTTTCCAAGAACCTTCATGGAAAGCTCTGGAACATGTAAATAATATATATCAATCGTATCCAAATGAAGGTGCTTTCTGCTTTGCTCTAAAGCAAACCGGAAATAATTAGGTGTAAGTACGTGCTTTTGATGTTCAACAGTTTGTATATCTGTCTCTTTAATAATTTTATTTTGTAAAAGCACCGATTCTAAATAATCCTTGGGAACAAGTCCGGCATCTTTATCCCCCGGAAGTAGCCCACCTTTAGTGGAAAGGACAAATTCTGATCTATTCAATTTTTTGTTTTCTGTTATCTCTAAAAGAACCTTGCCAATGTCTCTTTCTGATTTCATACCACGATAATTTAAGGCGGTATCAATAAAGTTTAGTCCGTTCAATAGACTATAACGAATCGTTTCTTGATATAAGGCAGAATGTGCCTCCGTCATCTCTCCTAAATGTGTTCCAAGTGCAATTCTAGAGCAATAAAACCACGGTGTTTCTCTATAAATGGATTGATGATGACGCAAGTAACCAAAGGTATCCTCTCGAGTCGCAAAGCCTTTGATCATTTTCCTGGATTCTCCTTTAAAAAATCTAAAGCCATATAATAAGCATTGGCTGTGAAAAGCTGTTGAATTTCACCATTCTTTATTAAAGAGTGCATTTCCTTAAAATCAAAAGTATGAACATCTATAAATTCTGTAGGATCCAGCTGTTGGTTGCTAGTTTGATAAGCATCTAGTAGCAAATAGGTGTAAACCTTATTCGTTTGAGTAGCTGGGTTTACGTAAAATTGACCCAATAAAACTGGCTCACGGTCGGTTGTATAGCCAGTCTCCTCTTGAACTTCTCTAAGAATTGCCTTCTGATAGCTTTCTTGTCCCTCTGGCTTTCCAGCTGGAATTTCTAAAAAAATATTTTGACCTGCGTAGCGATATTGGCTTACTAAAATAATTTCTTGTTCCTTCGTAAGGACAATCGCATTAACCCAGTCGGTATATTCATTTACATAATAGTCATCAATTACTTGTCCATCTGGCAGTTCACAAATGTCTTTTCTTAAATTTCCAAATGGGGATTTAAAAATATACGAGGAACTTAACGTTTTCCATGTGATCAATCGTATCACTCCTTTAACTCGAAGTTCATTAGATAAGCCATCATACTGACTAAATACTTACGTTTGCAGTGAGGTACCACAATCGGAGCAAAAATTGGATGATCGACGAACAGGATGGCCACAGTTTGAGCAATAGGCTTCCGCTTTTAACTGTCCCTCCTCCCATCCTTGGCTGGCTGCAGCCATTTGTTCACGTATTACCTCGTTATTCAGTTCTATTAATTTTTTATGATTACCTATTCCAGTTAAAACAAATCCAAAAAAGATAATGGGAGCACCTACAAAGAATAACCAAAAATACTGCGGTTCCTCAAAAAAATCCAACGTAAAAAATTCAAAAAAAGCAAACCCTATGCAGCATACGCCAACTATCATCATAAATGGACCTATTAGCTTCACTTCAATTTCACCTCATTTTCAAAAAAATTCATAAAGACCTCCATCAAAATATTTAAACTCTTCTATTGAAATAGGTGTAGAATCATACCCCTCATAGAAAGCTTCTACTAAAAATGGATTTGATTGTATAGATCTAGTTGCAAGAGCTAGGTCATATCTCGGATCTCCGTATGCTACTCCAGCAAGATCAATAAAAGCATATACCTTACCATCCTTCACAAGAACATTATCAATCGTACAATCCCCATGATTAAGTGTTTGAGGTACTGGCTTAGGCTGGTTGAATTTTAAATAGGTCAGTAGCTCTTCATTGCCGTCGACCTCATAATGCATGACGTTATATGTGGCAGTTTGTAATTGTTTTTCAAGCCAGTTATCTTCTATTAACAATGCTTTAGGAGGCATAGTGGCGTGTAATAATTTTAGGAGAGTACCAAAACTGTAAAAAAGGGATTTCTTTTCTTCCATTGTATTTGCAACATGTAAGGCTTCTCTTAAAGGCACACCTTCTAACTTACTCATTAGAAGTGAATTCTCTTCGGGTTGCTCTTTGTAATGCATGAATAATGGAATCGGAAGTTCTGTCTCTTTATTTAGAAGTTCCATTACCTCTGCTTCTTTTTTTAGCCATTCTCGATAAGGTAGCTCAGTTGCTACTTTCCATACAAATTGTCCTTTTTTAGTTTGTAGAAAGGTGGTAAATGATGTTCCACCTTGACGCTTAGGGAAAGACTGTGCGAGTATTTCTCCAGTTATTTTCATATCTAAACTTTTAATTATTTGTTTATTCAAAATAAAACACCTCTAGGCCATATTATACAATAGGCTAATAAGAAATAACTATACATTTTTCATTATTTTGTAAAAATTGAAACTATTTCGCTATTCCAATTGATGCATGCCTCGCAATCCCTATATTTAACCTACATGCATATTCTAATAAATATGATAATTCATAAGGAGGAAATTTAATGGGATTATTCATCAACGATAGCCAGCATCCAGGTGTTTTTAAAAATAATGGCGAATTAAAAGCTAGCAACCAAGTCGAGTTTCGTAGTAACTACTTATCCGATTTCATTCTTAGCCAAGAAGCAACTAACCAGTCTTTTTTAGATAATATTATTCGATTAAATAATTCGCAACAACAATATGGAGAACAACAAATAACCCATTGGAATGAAATTAACAAAAGACTTGAGTACTTAAAGAAATTAAATATGCAGCATGAACAGGTTGAAAAACAAATACAAACTGGTTTAAAGAAATTAGAGCAACAAAACGAAAAGTTGCACCACTTAATAACAGAAGAGCAGCTTGGAAAACAATGTTTAATGGAACATATTGAGCATCTAGATGAAACACAACACCATATAAAGGTTCGATTAGACAAATCTGAAGAAACTTCCGGAGTGATTGTTCAAAAGATAGACGATCTTTCATTAAAAAATGTAGAAGTACTTTCAAGTATGGAGCAGGTGTCAGCGTTTCAACATGAAGCAATGGCCAAAATGGACGAACAGCATCATTTCCATCATACGATTACCCAACAGATTAGTGGTTTGGAAGAAGCTCAAAAGGATTTAACAAGTCGAGTAGATCTCCAAGAAGGCTTGTTGGAGAAAATAATGAGGCAGATCGACCATATTCGATTTTCATTATATGAAAGAACGAATTTCATAGAGGAAAAAATGGAGAAGTTGTATCAGGCTTCTATAGCAAGCTTTCAAAAAATAAAAAATGGGTCTAATTAATTTAAATTGCTTTGGGAGTAAATTGCAAAGATATTCATGTACAGCATGGATAATTTCAATTTACTTTCTAGCAACCTGAATAGATTATTAATTACGTTTTTAGTGAAGAGGTGATGTTTATCAAAATGATAACCTTAAGAAAAAATTAAGAATTATCGTACCATAATCTTAAAGTCTACTTGCTATGCTAGATATATCTAGTAAGGGAGTGAGACAGTTGAAAAAATTCTTCTTATTATGCTGCCTTTCAACATTTGGGTATTTGATCTTTACTAACTATACCAATGAAGACAGACAAATCTTTACAATTGAAGAAGAACAGATTTATGAAGGGAATCTTATATTAATTAATAACGAGGTAAAACTTCAACAAGAACCAACCGAAATCGAAGCGGTACCTAATGACTTTGCAAATAACGTAGAAATACAATCAGAAATGACTGTACATAAGGATTTACTGACCCCTATGCAGGAAATGTTCGAGGCAGCTGAAAAAGATGAAATTATGCATTTCAAGCTTAATAGTGGTTTCCGTACTGGTATCGTCCAACAACAACTTTATGAAGAATTAGGTTCACAGTATGCCCTGCCAAATGGCTATAGTGAGCATCAGTCAGGCTTGTCCATTGATATTGGTTCAACCGAAGGAATGATGGAATATACACTGGAAGCCGACTGGTTAGCACAACATGCACCAGAATTTGGCTTTATTTTACGTTATCCGGAGAACAAAGTGGACGTAACTGGAATCGCTTTTGAACCTTGGCATTTCCGCTACGTTGGAAAACCCCATAGTCTTATTATGACCAATGAAGATTTAGTGTTAGAAGAATACCTCGCATTTTTAAAAGAAAAAGGCGAATATGACACAACCATTGAAGGTAAGCAATATCAAATAAGATATGTAAAACAGGAACTATTAAAAAGTATGGAGTCATCTAAAAGCAACAAATATGAAATTTCAGGGGATAATTTGGGCGGAATCATTATAACTAAAGTAATGAATTGAACTTATACTCCAACGCTAGAGTACATAGAATGACAAAAATATATTCTAATCCTATATCTTTTTTTACTTTTAAATACAGTCAAGCATGTAGTTGAACCCAAAGTCTATTGTTTCCTTTGCAACAAATTGCTAATTTTTTTATTCGTTTCTTCATCAAAAGTATAAATCGTATGGGTATCATCAGCTTTCATTAAAGATCCGTTTTCCCTGTTCTCTCCTAACCATAAATAATAAGTTTGTTTTTTATCTTTTTTAAACATAATATCTATATAATGATCTGGATTAGACATATTAACAATTCCAGCTTGTTGTACTGAACTTGAAATCATATCTTTAAACTCTTTTATACTGGCTTCATCTTTAAAAATAATAGTGTCTTCCAAAGTTGAGCTTGATAGGATAACTTCCATTACCTCACCTTCTACTTGTTCATTTGACGATTGCTGAGGGTTATCGTGATTTGTTTCTTTGCTTTCAATTGATTGACATCCTATTAGTAAAATAGATAAACATGTTAACAGGATAATGAAATGTATTTTCTTCAAAATGTCACTTCCTTTGGATTTTAACTATTTTATAATTAGACGGCCCTTCCCTTGATTTGTTTCAAATTTAAAAATTATTCCATTTAAAAAATACCCCGTGCATATTAGTTGGCGACTAATGTGCATGGGGTATTCGAATCACGAAATATATTATGTCGAGTTAGACTGTTTCCTCTAAAATTTTCCTCAAGTCAGACCATTGTTTCAGCCTTGGCATATCCATTAACTGATTATACGATTGATCCTTTATGAATACTTTTGTTTTTACGTTTTGGAGCGTTTCTAAAACAGCTGGCTTATCATCGAAATAATAATCTAACTCTAATGCCTTGATTGTTGCTATTTTTTCTTCATCCTGCATCCCGCAGTAAAAGTTTTCATCTGTTATTGGAAAGCCTTGTGCTTTCATCCAATCTCGTGTTTGAGCGCAATATTTTTTCGGGCGAGAGGTGATATAGTAAATCTCATGTCCATCATTTTCTAGGGATATCAACGTTTCCAAGGCTCCCTCAAAGGAAGGACATTCTGTAAAATATATTTCCTCCATACAATCTCTCCACATGGTGTTTCCAGCTTCTCTTTCCAAACCAAAAGCTTCATGAATCTCTACCGTTTTTAAAGCATGAAATACGTCAAGATTCACATTTTGATTAAGTTTCTTATTGTACAAGTGAAAAGCATGCTCTCTCAAATTAATTAATGTATCGTCAATATCAAAACCAAATTTCATTTTTATTCTCCTACTCTTATACTATTGTTACTTTTTATTTATTTTTCTTTATACTGGATCAAAAGTTATGTAGCTCATTTATTTTTAGGGTAGGCAATTATACGAAGATCCTCTCCAAAATTTTGGAATTCGTCAAAATACAATTGCTTGGCAGCATCCATTGACTCTGGATTTTCACCAGTAAAAGGGGTAATGGATTCTTTGCCTCCCAGTACTTTTGGAGCTATATAAATATAGTATTTATCTATTAAACCAGCATTCAGAAAGGCCGAATTTATCGCCCCTCCACCTTCCACTAGTATGTCGGTTAACCCTTGTTGATATAATTCGCTAAGTACCTCTTCTAAATCCAATCCACTATTTCTCTTGGAAACAAATAATACTTTTGCTCCCTTTGATTCATATTCCTTAACACGGTTTGAATCTACTTCTTTACTTGTTACTATAATCGTTTTGGCTTCCTCTGTTTGAAGGACCTGTGCATCTAAAGGAGTCCGTAGGCTGCTATCTAAGATAATTCTTGTAGGATTTTTTCCATCAAGCTCAGTAAGTCTTGTAGTTAAGGCTGGATTATCTGCTATTACTGTACCTACCCCTACTAAAATACCGTCTACTTCATTTCTTAGCGCATGCACATCTTTACGTGATACTTCTCCAGTAATCCATTTAGAATGTCCATTGTAGGTTGCGAGTTTACCATCTAGTGTCATAGCAAACTTTGAAATAACAAATGGACGCTTGGTAAGCATATTGTGTATAAAACGCTCATTTAACTTTTGCGCTTCTTTTTCTAATATCCCGACATCAACTTGAATGCCGGCGTCACGAAGTAGCTGAATGCCTCTTCCTGCAACCTCAGGATTAGGGTCCCTAGTCGCTACAACGACTCTGCTTACCTTTGATTCCTTTACTAAATTTGCACAAGGTGGTGTTTTACCGTAATGTGAGCAAGGTTCTAAGGTTACATAAAGAGTGGAACCCTCCGCATGCTGTTGCGCCATATTAAATGCATGCACTTCTGCGTGAGGCTCGCCTGCCTTGCGATGTAGTCCCGTACCAACAATTACTCCATTTTTCACAATTACTGCACCCACTACTGGGTTAGGATTCGTGTTGCCTTTCGCACTAGCCGCCAAGTCTAATGCAAGCCTCATATATTCCTCGTCGGTTTTCATTGTATACACCTCACACTTTTAAACTTGGACTCTCTTCTACAATATGTCCGGATTTTTTCACTTTCGTATTCAAATAAAATTCATTTGTTTCAGTCAGTCCACCCCATAAAGGCACGTGATCCTTAGCAAGAAGACCATGGTTCTTTAACGCAGCCAGCTTCCTAGGATTATTAGTTATTAAAGTCACCTGCTTGCTTCTTAATACTTCCAACACGCGAATTGCATCTTCATAGGAGCGACTATCGTCTTCAAAGCCTAGTGCATGATTGGCTTCAACCGTATCATAGCCTTCCTCCTGTAAAAGATAAGCCAGTGATTTAGAAAATAAACCAATTCCTCTGCCTTCATGATCTGCTAAATAAAAAATGGCACCACAGCCATGATTTACTACCATTTTCATCGATTCATGAAGCTGGAAACCACAATCACAGCGTTGACTACCAAATATATCTCCTGTATGACAAATACTATGCATACGAATAAGAGCATCTTCCTCATTCGCGAAGTCACCATAAACAAGAACAGAGGATTGTTGGCCAAAAGCTAAATTTGATTGTGGCAATGATGTTAAAATATCCTCTTTTGATAAATTTTTATCAATTTTAACCCAGGTATACCATTGAAAGGTTGTTTGGAAATCGCCTTGCTTAATAGGCAAGTTAACTGGCCCAACTAAACAAAGATCAAGTTCCTCAACCGTTTCTATTATTTTTATTTTATCCTGCAACAATGTCAGCGTTTCTTTATTTATATTCATTTTCATTCACCTATCATTCATATTCATCATTTTTGTCTATTATATTCTAACTATTTTTAAGCACTTACATAACGTAACCTAGTATATAATTGCAACCTCGCCGTGTCAACTTTTCTTCCCTTTTCTATTAGGGAATGGTGCGTACAAACATAAACATCTTACCATAACTTTTCACCTAAGATAACATAATCTTTCTTGACTAGATCTGACTAATTAAGCATCTTTAATCGTTCCACGATGTCCATAAAACTAGAGTCGTACAAATTAGTTAATAAATCAAATCACGTGAAATGGGCTTGAGTTCCTGTAAAAACATCCCTCTATACTTGGCTATGGAGTGGACGACTCTCGAGGAAGCAGTACTAGCTATTTCAGACTGTTGTAGTCCTATTATTATTGTATGAGTAAAGGTTATTTTAAAAAACACATAAAAAATGAGCTAGGATATTTTTATCTTTGCTCATTTACTTTGTTATTACTTTTATGTTTTTGTGATAATTTGTTAAATTACCTGTTAGTTAAGTAATATTTTTAAACCAAGTCATCATTCTAATAACTTGAAAAGGTTCAAACCAAGTAACTAAAAATAGTAGAATAATAAAAGTAGCAATTGATATATATTTCACGCTTCCTTTTTCTCTTTTAGAGATCGCAATAAAACTAAACACAGCCCCTATTAATATTAAAATTACTCCAGTAAGTACAATAGGTTCCACGTAGCCATCTATTAACCAGTTTAATATAAAGAATAGAATCCCAATAAACATTAGGACTATTGAGCATATACTGAATCGTTTCATATTATAACACCCCTATTAGTTTTACTTATATATATGACTTTAAAATTTCATGAAAGTTCCAATTCGTTTCCAGCTAGCCTTTTGCTTTAGATCAATAAAAAAAGGCATTACTCCAACTTAAAGTAATGCTCCCATAAGGTAAACAAGAAAATCATTCAATTAAACTATTTATAATGGTTATGTTCCAAAGCATTTTTGGGATTAATATCATATCCTGTTGCCCGTTTTCCATACCTACTAACGCCTACCTATAATCCGTTGCTTACTTTAGTTCAATAAGAAAAAGGCTTTACTCATTCTTGTAGCCAGCAGCTGTTAGCTTAAGAAGAATTTTTTACTTTATTCCTCATTTTCTTACGATAAAAATAACGCCACAAATAAAAGACAGTCCAAACTATTACTAATACTACCAAAGGAATATACTGATATTTTTGTTCACCATAAAATATAAAGATGCTTCCTATAATAAACGTTGGTACCATCAAATAGAACCACATTCTTACTTCCTTATTTTTAAAACTTAATTCAAATCGTTCACTCATAGTCTCCCCCCTCGTATATTAGTAATAAGAGCTCTTTCCGATAGAATTTCCAGTTGATCCGGACAGCTGGAGGATCTGTTGGATTTCCTATAGGAAGTGGTCGCCTCTTGGCTCCCTCACCCTTTTTATGTTTTACCTGTTTGACCCCTGCTTTACCGAGGGAGCCAAAAAGGAAAAGTCTATTTTTAACATGACTAAATAAAGCTGACAGGTGCTTACCTGCTTATTTGAGTTGCCTAACTTCATATCGTTTGGACGAAGATTGGAGGATGCTCCATTTCAGTACTTCGTCCTTTTTTATTTCAATCTACTTTTCTCTCAGACCGTGCCCATGAGACAATGGAACGGACAAGGTTGACACAGGAAATAGCTTTTCCCCCTTGCGGGCACTTAGTGCACTGCTTAATAAGCCTGCTACCCATCGTTCATTATGGAAGGTCTAACCACTGGCTGCGACGCTGAGGAAGAAGAGAGTGTAGCGCTCATTTTGGTCTTCTTTCACTTTGATTGCTAATAACGAGGCAGACATCGATGATTCTGATGGGCACCCAGGTCTGAGACAATCTTGATTAATCCCACCTTAGGAGGTGATTGGCATGTCACAAATGCTAGTCGGTATCGACGTGAGTTTGCGCTCCCATCATGTCCATTTCATGCATGGAGAGGGACATACGCTCGCTGATTTTTCTGTTTCCAATGATACAGAAGGTGCGAACACCTTAATTCAAAAGCTTTTAGGAACAGCGGAAAAAAATCAGTGCGAACATATTAAAATTGGATTAGAAGCGACAGACCAGTATAGCTGGCACGTTGCTCATTATTTAAAGAATCAATTGCACAATTATGAACCAACGTTTCAAACAGCGGTTTATATGTTAAATGCACGTAAAGTATCTCGCTTTAAAAAGGGGTACGATACGTTACCGAAAAACGATCGAATTGACGCCTGGGTAATTGCGGATCATTTACGCTTTGGACGTCTGCCACATGAAATGCAAGAAACCTTACAATATGAAGCACTTCGTCGTTTAACACGTACCCGATTCCATCTAATGCATGAAGTTGCACGTAATAAAACCTACATGATGAACCAACTGTTTTTAAAGTTTAGTGGCCTACGCCAAGATAACCCGTTCTCGAATACATTCGGTACGACCAGTCTCGCTGTCATTGAAGAGCTAGATCCGGAAACCATTGCCGAGATGCCTTTAGAAGAACTGGTTGAGTTCTTACAGGAGAAAGGCAAAAAACGTTTTGCCGAGCCAGAAGAAATCGCTAAATATCTTCAAAAGCTTGCACGTAATTCCTTTCGATTAGACAAGGCCATGGCTGATCCCGTTAACATCTCACTATCCGTGATTTTAAGTACGATTCGCCATATGGAATCCCAAGTCAAACGTTTGGATAAGGAAATCGAGCGTATGATGAAAGGTTTCACCCAAACATTAACTTCCGTAAAAGGCATTGGACCCGTGTACGCAGCCGGCTTGCTCGCCGAAATTGGAGATATCAAGCGTTTTGATGACCACCACGCATTAGCGAAATATGCTGGACTCGTTTGGACACAGTATCAATCTGGCGAATTTGAAGCCGAAAATACTAGCCGGATGCGAACCGGCAATAAATACCTACGGTATTATCTTGTACAAGCAGCAGATGCGGTACGTAAATATGACACTGAATATAAAGCCTTTTATCAAAAGAAATACCAAGAAGTAACCAAGCACCAACATAAACGCGCTCTCGTCTTAACCGCTAGAAAACTAGTACGCCTCGTGCATTCGCTACTACGCACGAATCAGCTGTACATACCACCAGAAAGGAGAGACTGAGTTAACCAACTCACAACCTTTCACCCGTTAAATAACTTCCATTTTTTTCTTTTTTAAAAGCAGAAAAATGAGAGGTTTATTTGGTATGCGCAAAAAGTGTTCATTTGGAAAGTATCACTTAAGTAATTTCCAATTCATTTCTTTTTTTCGCTTGACATATTACCACTGGGCTTTTATAACTTTCTTCATCTCTCTTTTCCTCTAATACGTTCGAAACGAATTGAGGTTCCTATTTTTCACAACTTCTTAATCTCTATTCAACAAATTCGTCTTTGGTTCAAAATAAAAAAAGAGTTGCCTTATCAACCTCAGTAGCCCCCATAGATTTGAAGTAAAGCACTACACTACATTGAAGAAGCTAGAGTCTTTTTCAAATATACTTTTGGGGAGAAGCATTTGCCTGGTTCATTATAATAGTATCTCCATATCTTTCGGATCTGAATTCGACTAATGCCACAGGCAGTACAAAAGGGAGGGATTTAACCTAATGGACCATATAGATTTATAAATTCACCAGTGTATGCATCCATCACAATAGTTGATTCTTGAACGTTGTATTTAAATGTTACTTCCCAATTCATATTATTCATTATTTCATTCCAATACCCAGGCTTTGGAGTGAGATACACACTAATATTCTCAGGTGGAACTTCCTCTAAACCATTGAAGGATATTGAGTTTTTCCACTCTTCTGGTGGATTTAGCAAATATTTTTCTGCATTATTTATTGCTTCACCTGATGTAATTATAGGTGACTGATAAAAATATAAAAAAAACATTATTGGAATAAATACTAAACCTATTAGTATTATTTTCTTCAAAATGAGTACCTCCATATCAGAAT
The DNA here is from genome assembly GCF_038624605.1 of Psychrobacillus sp. FSL K6-4046. NCBI lineage: Bacteria > Bacillati > Bacillota > Bacilli > Caryophanales > Bacillaceae > Psychrobacillus > Psychrobacillus sp. FSL K6-4046. The sequence goes on along the minus strand of NZ_CP152020.1, from coordinate 1,810,288 downwards.
TCACGCTTTATATTCTGTGCTAGTTTAGTTCATTAATAAAATAAAGTTCCCAAAGCAAATAGATCATCGAAACGATGACCAGATTGTGCTAGGACCCGTTCGTTTAGTAAGTATTGAGACGCTTATTAAACCATCTTTCTAGTTTAAAACAGATAGATATAAGCAATTAGTACGGAAATCCCTATTAATATCATAGCAATACACTTAAAGGTATTTCCCTCTCCTTTTATTAGACCTACTCCCCAAATTACAAACCAACCAAATAGTGCTAAAGCAATCCCTAAATCCCGTAAGACTTTTATGTCTGATGCTGCAACAGAGCCTGTAAGATATACGAGTAAACCAATAAAACTGGGTATAATCCCTAAAATACATAAAGGATTTCTCAACTCTTTTATAACCTTTATCTGTTTCTCATTCTCCATTTTCCTAAAGGAATACCAAGAACCCATACTAGGTATTGTCCATATAAGCACTATATAGGTCACTTGAATTAAACTCAATTCATCACCTCTCCCTGCCCCACGAATTGCCTTTTACAACTGTGAGATGGTTGACCACGTGTTAATAACACCCTTTAAAACTAACCTACTCCTTTACTTTAATACGGTTGAAGTAATTAGAAGTTCCAATATTAAACAAATTTACAATATATATTTCGTAAACATGCATTTGGCATATGTACAGTACAAAAAATCAACCATAGCCATTTACATAGCCAAAATTAATAAGAAGTATTAACGTATCAAAATAGATGAAATGCTTATCTTTGGAGCAAAAAAAAGACTATAGACAATTTCAAATTCGTCTGTAGTCTTAATGGTTTTACTCATGAAATTTTAAATAAGGATTTAATTATCATAAAAATGTAACCAAGCTTCATGAATTCCGCCTGCACAATTTTTAGTTGCTCTAAATAATTGGGGGTGATCTTGAATGGCTATTAGCTCTGGTTGTGCATTTGCTACTATAACAGATGGATATCCAAGACTTATCATTTCTTCATCATTACCTGAATCACCTGCAATCAATATGGATGCTTGATCTTCTACATATTTTTCAATCACGTATGTCAAAGCAGATCCTTTTCCACTGGCCTCAGGGAGTATATCAATATCCCTTCCTGAGCTAAAGATAAATTTGTGCGGTATATTAGCTTGTAGCAATTCTTGCTTGAGCTTTTCAACACTTCCCTCATCTTCTTGCGCAGTATAAGAAATCCTAGATTCGTCTGGCAGCTTTTGTGGAACAATAGTTGGATAATGAGAAGCTATTTTCTTTATAGCCTCTGGATTCCAATTTTTCTTCATTAAAAGTTCCCATTCTTCATCTGGTTTAAGGTCATTGCCTATATATATGCCTGTTCCCACATCCGAGATTAAAATACTCGGCATTGGAATGTTAGCCTCTTTAATAAGTTCTAGGGCTGATTCCCGATGCCTACCTGTGACATAAACTAAAGTAACTTTCTTTTGTAGACCTTCATAATAGGTAAGTAAGTCTTTTAAGTGTTTTTCATCACCAACAAGCGTTCCATCAAGATCGGTTGCTAGCATTTGCGTAATCATTTGCATATAACAATTCCTCATAAGTATGATCTATTTCTTTTGCAATGGAAGACCAATTAAAGATACGTTTTGCACGTTCTCCAGCTTCTCTGCCTAGTCTTTTTGCTAAAAGATTGTCTTTTAATATAGTTTTCATAGCTGAAGCCAGCTGAGACGGATCTTTGGGCTTTACCTGTAAGCCTGTTTTTCCATGAGACACTACATCTTTGAGTCCTCCGACTCCAGAAGCAATAACAGGTGTCCCACATGCTTGGGCTTCAGCTGCTACCATCCCAAAGGATTCATAGTATGACGGTACGATAACTGAAGTAGCTTTAGAGAAAAGATTACTTAATCCTTGTTGAGATTGAGGTCCTATGAATTCAATGTATTCCTCTATACCTTTTACTTGCTCCCTTAAACCTGGATTGATAGGTAATCCTGAGTTGATGTCTATTTCTTCCTTATCACCACCAGCTAGCACTAATTTAGCATCCAGTTCTGGATTTTCCTTTTTTAATTTCTTAAAGGCATCTAATAGTGTGCCGATTCCTTTTGTCTTTTCCAGACGACCAGCATATACTAGCAACGGTTTAGTTACTGATTTTTTCTTGACTTGTGATTGAAATTCTTTTGCAACTCCAATTGATATTACTTCTATATTTGTAAGTGGTCCTGCAAAGTCTTGAATTATTTGCTTTTCAACTTCAGTAGTGGCGATCACCTTATTCGCAGATGTTAAAATTTTCTTTTCTGCGTCTAATCGAATCGGGTTGGCAGTTCCAGTAGCTTGTTTTTTTGCGATACCTAATGAATGAGAAGTGTGAACGAGGGGAATACCAAACTCTTCTTTTAAAGATAGCCCCAGTAGTCCGGACATCCAATAATGAGAATGAACAACATCATATTTTGGTATAGATAAATTGTTTTTTATTTCATCATAGAATTGTGGTAACAAATCATATATCTTATCTTTTGCTATATATCCTTTATGACCTGCAGCAAATCTAATGACTCTTGACATATTTCCTAATTTCTCCACTTGAGGAGCACTGGGGTTACTCCAATGAGTAATTACATCTACTGCTATACCTCTTCTTCCAAGGGCAAGGGCAAGTTCTTTTACATAGTTGTTTTGTCCACCAGCCTGTTTACCACCTAAAGTTTCAAGTGGATCCCCATGCTCGGAGATAAATAAAATTCTTTTCCACATAACTAGCATCTCCCCTTTTCTTAAATAGTAACTATAATGTATTTACCCCGTTTTCAGACTATTAAACTCTAAATTATATTTATATAGCATGAAAATGACGATGGGCCCTTCAGCAATTAGGAAGGGGAGATGAAGGTCACCACTTAAATGCTGTATGTTTTAACACCTAGAGGCAAATTCACAAATATAATTTTCTATAAAAATGCAAATTAAAAAGCCCAGAGTTTTCTGGACTTTACAAAATCAATTTTTATTAAATGCTCCCATGACCTCAATCGTTTCAGTAATATTTACAAACGCATTACTGTCTACTTCCTTAATCATTTTCTTTACTTCCCCTAGTTCATATCTTGTGATGACGGTAAAAAGCACTTTTCTTGGTTGTTTAGTATATGCTCCTTCTCCGTCCAAAACAGTAATCCCTCGGACTAAGCTTTTAAGCATCTTATCTTGAACTTCCTCACCTTTTTCAGTGATGATCATAAGTGTTACTTTTACATGTTTGGTATGAATGACATCTACTACTTTTCCAAATACATATAGAACTAATAATGTATACATTGTTTGCTCCCAGCCTATGAAGTAACCAGAGGCTAATACAATGACACTGTTCATAACGAGCATTAAAGTTCCTAAAGAGAAATCCTTCTTTTTGGTAATAACAAGCCCAATAATATCTATTCCACCAGTAGAGCCATTGAATTTAATGATCATTCCGGTAGCAGCACCACCTATTACTGCTCCAAAAACAGAGGACAATAAAATATCTTCTGTAATCTGATAAACTGGAATATATTGCATTGCTAAACTCGTAAGGAATACAGAATACATACTATATGCTACAAATTTTTTCCCAATACTTATAAAGCCAAGAATAAACACGGGGATGTTCAAAAGGAAAATTATCCAACCAATATTCCATCCGGTTAGAATCCCTATTATCATACCTATCCCAGAAAACCCACCAAGAATAACTTCATGTGGCACCAAGAATAAGTTCAGTGCAACAGCCATTAATAACGAACCCAAAGTAATAACAATAAAATTTTTCATGTCTTGCTCCTTAAATTTAATCGAACTTAACTATACATCATTTTATTAAAAAAACGTATATTTAACAAAAAATAGTTTATTGAGTCAATTTAAAATTTCATGGGTTGTTTCATTAATAACCATCTTTTCATAAAATTATTACTGTATTTGATGGAACTGGATTATCTAGGAACTAATTAGGATATATATTTATAATAGAGATTCATAGAAATCTTAGCTAAAGTGAAACGTTAATCCAAAACAAAAACCTTAATTCACGAGATACATCTTTAAATTCTTTTCTTCGTGTATTACTGTAAAATATCGATCCAAATTTTAATAGCTGTTGCACCAATCATAATAGCTAACAGCCATTGTAGAATTTTCACATTCATTTTTTGACCAATTTTTGCTCCTAAAGGTGCTGCGATGATACTTGCAATAATCATTATGAACGCAGGCCAGTACTCAATTTGACCAGTAATAATTTTACCTACACTACCACCAATAGAAGAAATAAAGGTGATTGCTAAACTGGTCGCAATTGTAACACGTGTTGGTATTTTTAAAACGGTAAGCATAATCGGGACGAGTAAAAAGCCACCCGCTGCTCCGACGATCCCAGATCCTATTCCAACAATGAGCGCTAGGCTACTTGCAAGAACTTTATTGAACGAAATTTTAGCATTTTCCTCTATAGTTTTACGTGGAATAAACATCATAACCGCTGCAATTATAGCGAGTGTTCCGTACACAATATTAACAGCATCCTCCGATAAAAATCCTGAACCGTAACTACCAATAAAGCTTCCAAGTAAAATTGCCCCACCCATATAAATGATCAATTCCTTATGGAGCAGACCACTTTTTCGGTATGCCCAAACACCTGCAATAGAAGCGAAGAATACTTGAATCGCACTAATTCCCGATACTTCATGGGCAGAAAATGCCACCAGTCCAAATAGTGGTGGAACGTATAATAGCAAGGGGTATTTAATGATGGAGCCCCCAACTCCTAACATGCCCGAAACAAATGACCCTATAAATCCAAGGGCAAAAATAACAACTATAAATGTAATGGAAAGATCCATAATGTCTGTCCCTTCTTTCTGTAAAAAAAACGAGTAGAAGAATATTCTACTCGCTATTTATACTGTTAAGCTTTTTGAATATAAAAGAATAACACGCCGTCTTCCTCTTTTTGTTCAACAATTGTATGCCCACCAGCTGCTGCCCACGCTGTAAAGTCATTTAACGCACCTTTATCCGTAACTAATACTTCTAGTATTTCTCCAGAATTAATCGTATCAATTGTTTTTTTCGTACGAACGATTGGCATTGGACATGCTAATCCTTTTGCATCTAATGTTTTAGTAATGTTCATGTTATATTCCTCTTCTCGTATTATTTTTTGTCAGTATAAACTTCTCTCCAAGAGACAAGTGTATGAATAATATTTCCTTTGTTATGAAAATTAACGTACTGCACAACGGTTTGGTCCGATTTCCATTTCCGTTTGCTCTTCATTACTTGGTGTAATTTTGCCCATGTTCACGTGGCGAATTTCTTGATAGGCATTTGGTTGAGGAGGCAAGTTGTCTGTTACCATTGAACGGAATACTTCCTCGTCCTCTACATTTAAGCCATGATTTTCTGCAAATAGATCTCCTAAACGTTTTGCTACAGTACCATTTTCGTTTAGCTCTTCAATAATCATAAAGTGTGCTGGTAATACGATTAGATCTTCAGCTAATGAACGATAGCGAGAGTATAATGTTTCGCGTAAATCTGCTACCCAATCCTCTGCCAGACCGGCTAAATCAGGACGCCCAATCGAATCGATGAATAAAATATCTCCTGTTAATAAGTACTTTTCATCAATCACAAATGAAGTTGAACCAATTGTATGACCTGGTGAGTAAAGCGCACCAACATTAATTTTTGTTGACCCAAGCTGTACAGTTAAACCGTCTGTAAGGGCTGTGTAGTCAAACACAACCTCTTCTGCATCTTTCCGTGGTAAATAATAGGTTGCTCCTGTTTCAGCAGCGATATGACGTCCTCCTGAAATATGGTCAGCGTGTAAGTGAGTATCAAATACATGCTTGATTTCTACACCTTTTTCCTGTGCAAAATTTGTAAATACTTCTGTGAAACGGACTGCATCTATAAGCGCTGCCTCACCTTTAGAAATTGCCATGTAGGATAAGCAGCCTTTTCCTAAACGTACGAATTGGTATAGCTCGCCACCATTTGCAAGATCTCCTACTTTAATTGGTTCTAAATACATAGACCAGGATTTCATCCCACCAGCTAAATATGCAACTTCACGGCCAGCATCTGACAGCATTTCAGCAATCATAATAGATGAGCCTTCCTTAGCACATACTACTAAAATATCTTTATCAGTAGGAATTTGGTCTAGTATCTCTTCTACACCATCTAAAAGATCAAAATATGGAATATTTAAATACTCAAATTTATGACCTTCAATCTTCCAATCCTCAAATGCATCTGCATTTCGGACGTCTAATATAAATAATTCTTTATTATCAATTACTTTTCGAGCTACATCAGCAGCTGTCCATATATTTACTGTCATAAACAATTACCCCCATAGGTATATTTTTTATTAAAAATTTTTAGGTCGGAAGGGAACTCCCCTCCCATTACCTAATTAAAATGTTAATGTTGGTGATGCGTCTTTCGCGAATTCTAGGAACGTAACTGCTCCGCCTACATCAATACCGTCTACAAAATCATTTTTTGTTAAGCCCATAACATCCATTGTCATTTGGCAAGCAATAAATTTTACACCTAGCTCCTGAGCCATCTCAACCAATTGCGGAATTGCTGGGACTTGTGCCTGAGCGAAGCCTTCTGCAAAATGCTCTTTGCCTGCTGGCATTTCAAGTGCATGCATACCTTGCTTATGGATAAGGTTCAAGCCTTCAAAAGTAAAGAAAATTGCTACTTCCTTATCAGAAGCTGCCGCTGCTGTTGCGATATTAAATACTTTATATGCATCAAATAAACCGCCGTTAGATGCAATTATTGCTACTTTGTTTGACATATTATTCAACCTCTTTCTGTAATTCGCCTTCATACCCTGACATACCAGGTAAGACATTATATATTTTTTTAAAACCTGCTTTTGTCAATTGCTGTGCAGCCATATCCGAGCGAGTACCAGTACGGCAAATGACATAAATGGTTTGCTCTTGATCTAATTCAGATAAACGATTTTCTAACTCACCCATTGGGATCGATTTCGCACCGGGGATATGGCCGAATCCATACTCTGCTGCTTCACGCACATCTAAGATTAAGCCATCACCAGCGATTGCTTCTTCATTTGAAACCGTTTGTTCAAATGACTTTTCTTGTTGCTCGCTAATTTCTGGATTGCATTTTCGTATATAATGATAAAACACACCATTTTCTTCATGAGAACCGATGTATTGGTGCCCTACTGTTTTTGACCAAGCTGCTAAATCCGCGACAGAACCTTTATCTGTTGCTTGGATTTCTAAAACTTGACCTTCTTCCACTTCATTCATTGCTTTTTTAGTTTTCACTATTGGCATTGGGCAAGCTAAGCCCTTTGCATCTAATTGCACATCTGATTTAACCATTTGTTACCTCCACCTATACCGGTTAGGGTATAATTTTTTTAAAAAAATGTAATTTATTTAACTTCGCCTTTCCATTCAAGCATCCCGCCAGACATATTCGTCACATCAAAACCTTGAGATTCTAAAAACGTTGTTGCTTGGCCACTGCGACCACCTGAACGGCAAACCATAATATACGGTTTAGTTTTATCCAATTCGTGTAAACGAAATTCTAACAAGTTTAATGGTATATGGATGATACCCGGGATATGACCTGCCTCAACTTCAGAAACCTCACGCACGTCAATTAAATTTAGATTTTCCCCTGCTTGTAGCTTTTGTTGTACTTGCTCTGGTAAGATTGTTTTCATTTTAATATCCTCCTAATATGCACTCATGCCGCCACGGACATTCGTTACTTTAGTAAATCCCAATTTCTTTAATTGCTTACACGCTTGACTTGATCGCATACCACTTTGACAGATTACAATGATTTCCTTGTCTTTTGGTAACTTCGAAAGGTCAGAACCAAGTGGTATATTTTTAAATTGGGGTATATTTCGTGATTTGAATTCACCTTTTGTTCTTACATCGACAAATACTTTATCCTTATCGTTAATAATTTGTTTTAACTGTCCGGTAGATATATTTTGAATCCCTTTTGTCGGTTTAAAGCGCCATATTAAAAACACTGCTACGACTGCTATAATAATTATGGTTTCCATATGTCACCTCTTATATGAATAAGTTTACATTGCCATTTTCTGCATCTGCTAAATAAGCTGCAACACCAGCATATTGAATACCATCTAATAGCTCTTCTTTTTGAAGTCCCAGTAAATCCATTGTCATCGTACAAGTTACTAATTTAATGTCTTGCTCTTGAGCCATCTCCACAAGCTGTGTTAGCGTTAATGCATTGTGCTTATTCATTACATGCTTAATCATTTTGGGACCCATCCCAAACATTTGCATTTTTGATAAACCAAGCTTTTCAGCACCTCGTGGCATCATCTTAGCAAACATTTTTTCTAAAAATCCTTTTTTTACTGCAACTGATTCTTGCTTACGTAACGCATTAATTCCCCAGAACGTGTGAAAAATAGTAACTTCGTGGTCATAAGCTGCTGCACCATTCGCAATAATATAGGCAGCCATTGCCTTGTCATAATCACCACTAAACAAAACAATTGTTGTTCTTTTCTTTTCCATAATTATCTCCTTACCCGTATAGGTATATTTTATTGTAAAAATAAAAAGTCTTATCGACTTTTTACTAATAGATCAACTGCTTGCTTAACCATTGCATTTTTATCAAGAGTTTCTACATTTTCTTTAGATAAACACTCAACTAAATTATCTGTGACAATAACACCAATTGTACGATCTACAGCAGAACGAACAGCACTTAGTTGTGTAATCACATCTTTACAATCTTTTTCTTCTTCCATCATACGTAGTATACCTCTAAGCTGGCCTTCTACTTTTTTCATCCTTGCTGTAACCTTCGCATCATATTGCATCATCTCACCTCATTTAATCAATATTTGTTCTAAACACATATTACTACCCCATAGGGTATATGTCAACACAAAAGAATAGAAGCTTTGGACCTCAATTGCGAGAGACAAGAATATTAAAGTCATTATAGGATGTAGAGGGCCACATCCCATAATTTAAAGATATAAATCATTTATACTTGTTCGTTAAATTTCGTAAAACCTCTTCACTTACCGGCCCTATAATCCGTTCTAGCTCTTGCCCATCCTTATTTAGAACTACCGTAGTGGGTATAGAAACAATATTATAGGACTTACCAAACCGATCCTTTTCATCTAACAACATGGGATATGTCACTTCATATGTTTCCATAAACTCTGCTAATGCCTTCGGACCATTATCACGGTCAGTCAAATTGATCCCAATCAATTCCACTTGATCTGGTAAATCTTCAGCAAAATTTTGTAAATGTGGCATCTCTGCCTGACATGGTGGACACCAAGTCGCAAAGAAATTCACCACTGTGAGCTTCTGGTCTTTCTCAGATAAAATATATCTATCATTTGAGGTAGTATTTAAATCGATTGCAACTCTGTCAGATGTGGAAACGGTCGCACGTAAATCAGTCACTGTCATAGCCATTAAGCTAAGTACACCAATTAAAGCAATTTGCTGATAGCTTTTCTTTTTTAAAATTAAAGACAAAATGACCATTAAATGTGCTATGACTAGTGCGTCCATCCATCCACTTACCCATAAAATAATTGGCCACTGAACAATTATTATCCACTGTTTCTCTTTCATTTCGAGTAAAACTAATAGTGCTAACCATATAATTGCAATGACCCATTGCTCCATTAAGATATAGTTTACGAATTGGTGGGCTGCTACAAAGCGGGTCCAATATTGCCATAGCACCTCCCACTCAATTCCCGCTCGATGCTTCACAAGTACAATTATCATCACCATGAAGGCTAATATATTTCCTTTTAAACCTCCATCAAAATATAGTATTGACATAGGTGCTTGGACAAAGCTTTCCCAGGAAAATAGGATATAACTTAATTTCCAGATTAAAACGTAAAACCAAAAAAGACGACTAATTATTTTGTCAGTATGATCATCTTTATTTTTGTTTCTAAAATCGCTGTAGAGAATAGCGATAAAAAATGCAATCCATGCAATGGGTATTGAAAATTGCCCCAAGGTTATATAAGTCATAAACATCTCCCTTCATGTAAAAAGATAGCCCAATATGCAAATGCTGAAATCATTATTTAAAATTATATTTCGTCACGATTGGTTCACGATTTTGCTGTTGGTCATTAAAATATTCGTATAAGCTTATTCCCAAAAATGAACCCGAAACATTAAAAACTTTATCATAACCGCTATGTTCTAATGCCATGACAGCATTATAACTCCGCTGTGCTGAACGACAATGAACATATACAGGGATATCCTTTGGAATCTCATGCATGCGCTCTCGTAACTGACTTAAAGGAATATTCTTTGCACCCTTCACTGCTCCATTTGCAAATTCATTGGGCTCACGCACATCTACAATAAAAGCTCCCGATTCAACTAATGAACGTACTTCACTTACACGTACTTGTTTAAAACGTCCTGCCATCATATTCGTTGCCACCAGTGCCGCTAAATTCACAACATCTTTAGCAGTAGAAAACATTGGGGAATAAGAAAGCTCTAAGTCTTTTAAATCTTCAATTGTTCCATTCATTGTAATTAGAGTTGCTATCACATCGATACGCTTATCTGCATTACCTTTTCCGATAGCTTGTGCACCAACAATACGTCCAGTAGGAACTTCATAAATCAATTTAAAATGTAATGGATTGCTGGATGGCATCAGCCCAACTTTATCTGGAGCAATTACGTATACCGCATCCACTGGTATACCAATTTCTTTCGCAGTACGTTCATTTAATCCTGTAGCGGCAGCTGCATAATCAAACACTTGAATACTTGAAGAGCCGATTACACCCTTATTTGCATTAGGAATACCATAAATATGATCTGCAGCTGCACGTGCTTGGCGCTGTGCTGGCCCAGCTAATGCTAAACGTGTTGGTTTATTCATTAGGCGGTGATATACTTCGATTGCATCTCCCACCGCATATATATTTGTATCATTTGTTAGGAAATTTTGATTTACTTTAATGGCACCTGTTTCACCAATCTCCAGTCCTGCTTCCACTGCAAGTGATGTCTCTGGACGAACACCAATTGCCAATACTACGATATCCGCTTGGAGTACTTTACCTGAGCTTAAAGTAATCGAGGACATATTAATCTCAGCTAAGCCATCGTCTACCACCAACTGAATACCTTGATCCATCATTTCCTTATGCAATATTTGTACCATATCATCATCGAATGGTGTGAGAATCTGAGGTGCATGTTCGACCAATGCTACATCACGCCCAGCTAAGCGAAGGTTTTCAGCTACCTCTACACCTATAAACCCACCACCAATAATCGCAATATTTTTTGCGTCTTTTTTGACAATCGCATCTTGTAATTTTTCAATATCTACTACATTTCGCACAGTAAATACGTGTGGTAAATCTGTTCCAGGTAGCTTTGGTATAATTGGGCTTGCTCCTGGCGATAAGATTAACTTATCGTATGATTCATTAGACAGCTCACCTGTTTCCACATTTTTAATCGTTACCGTTTTTTCATCACGGTTAATTGAAACGACTTCATTGTTAACACGTGCATCAATATTGTATTTCGATTCAAAGGAATCTGGTGTCATCATAAGTAGACGTTTACTATCTTCTACGATCCCACTTAAATGAAATGGTAATGAACAATTTGAAAAAGATACATGCGGACCTTTTTCAAACATAACAATATGTGCTTGCTCATCTAAACGTCGAATTCTGGCAGCTGCCGAAGCTCCGCCAGCCACACCACCAATAACCACTATTTTCTTCATCCATATTACCTCCATATGATTGTTTATATCATTAGCTACATTATCAAGAACCTTAATTTCATAAACATGATGGTTATATTCTGCTCTGTTCATCACACATTGCTTACGTAAGCCAGTTATACACTTACTTTCATCATTTACATTATACCCCTATAGGTATAATGTCAACAAAAAACTATACTTTAAATAGAATCTATTGCTCATAGATGATTGTACAGCATTACTAAACCAAAATAACTTATATGTATAATGAATTCCCCAAGACCAGTAGTCGTCATACGCTGTTCACATTGCTTAAATACTATGATAATATTTAAATGTCTAAAAATTCTAATTACACGACTAGTATTCTTAAATATAAATACATTCGTCTCAAAGATGTGCGGTGTTAGTAGGAGCGTCCTGTTGTATATAAAATTGAAGAGGCTGGGACATACCTAATCAATAAATTAAAAGACGTCAAATAAGCAACTTGATTTCACGTCTTTATTATTTTCGGTAACATATTTTTTAATAAAAATTCTCTATTATTGTTGTTTGGAGAGAAGGCGGCGACTCCTGGGGGAACAGCACGAGCTGAAAGCCCCGCAGGAGCAAAGCGACGAGGAGATTGAAGCCGTGCCCCCGGAAAGCGTCCGCTGGAACGGAAAACAACTATGCTTTATTTCCCAGCTTCTTCATTTGCAATCTTTTTAATATGTCAGATTCCTGAATCGTTCATGAGAACCACTCTCCACCCGTCTGGATCTTCAAATGTAACCCCATTCTTCTCCCAATATGGATTTTCTGATGAGACAGTAGGGTATCCCATATCAATTAATTGATTAACTAGAGTGTCTAGAACGAGTTTTTGAGGTATATAAAAAACGAGAAGATTATCCTTAGACGGACTAGGACATGGAGAACCGTCCTTATGAGCAGTAAATTCTAAGTGGTACAACTTGTTTGGCAAACCAATCATCACCCCATTGTAGCCGTCATGATCCTTGAAGCTTCCAATTATTTTTAATCCTAAGCCTTTATGGTAAAAATCAACAACCTGACTTAACTTATCAGTAGGTCTTACAATTCTAATTTGAGCTATGCTATTTTGCCAATGATTCATCGCACTGTCCCCTTTTCCATAAATTGTATCATGTAATATAAAATCCTTACTTCCACCATTAGAATGAACTTATGTAGAACAATAACTATTAACCATAGAAGGAGTGTTTAAATGAGACAAATTATTGCAATGGGCGGTGGTGGTTTCTCCATGGAGCCCGACAATCCACTGTTAGACCAATACATACTAGAGCAAGCAAAGAAGCAATCACCTAAGGTTTGCTTTATACCAACTGCAAGTGGGGATCAAGATAACTACACAAACAGGTTTTACGAATCTTTTAATAAGCTAGAGTGCTCGACTTCTCATCTTTCCTTGTTCGAGCCCAACTTTAGTGACTTGGAAGCGTTTATTTTGGAGCAAGATATTCTGTATGTCGGTGGAGGAAATACTCGAAATATGTTAGTGCTTTGGCAGGAATGGGGACTAGATTCTATTCTTTTAAAAGCATATAAAAAAGAAATTATTTTAGCAGGTCTTAGTGCAGGTTCTATCTGCTGGTTTGAGGAAGGACTGACTGATCCATTAAACGGTCCGTTATATAAGCTTGACTGTCTTGGAATTTTAAAAGGAAGTAATTGTCCCCACTACGATGGAGAAAGTAAAAGAAGACCAGCTTATAAAGAAATGATTGCTGAAAACAAAATGAAGCCTGGTTATGCAGTAGAAGATGGAGTTGCTTTACATTTCGTGGATGAGCAATTACATATATCCGTCAGTTCTCGTATAAATCGTAAAGCGTATTTTGTCAATAGCATGGAGTATACAGTTAAAGAACTTGAAATAAGCACTAAGTACCTAGGTTAATAATAGCTATATACTTGAATTTTAAAATACTAGTCAAATTCTCTTTGTTAGAGTTCAAGGAAGCAACATTTCTACTACATAGATGCATAAATACAATAAAAAAATAAAAAATATTTTAGTTTCCTCCACAGTTTGACAAATTTTTCATTAATGATACTTTACAATAAAAAAAGTTCATCATTATACCAAGAAACCATTACAGTAAAAATCTGTTAAACGGAGGAAAATATCAGTGGAAACCAAGTGGCATGAAACATCTTTATTGATCTTAATAACTAGTAAAAGAAATGATATGTACAAAAAAGCAAAAAGTCTCGGGTTTACTCATCCTGTTGTAGTAGCATGTAGCCAAGAGCTCGATCAACTACTGAATGTTTATCAAGGAAAAGTATCTTGATCATACAAAATAACCAATCAACTATTGCTAAGCATTGATTGGTTTTTTTGTTATTTTTTATTGAAAAAGCTTTTACCTAGTAATTCAACGGTTTTAGGAAAAACAGCATATAACTTACTAGTGAAACTCATATAAAAAGGTAAATCTACCTCTCTAACAGGCTTATCAATGACTTTCTTAATAGCATCTACGACATTTTGAGGAGAAAGCAAATGTTTGCTCATTTTCTCACGGTAGCCCCCTGTTTGGTCTGCTAAATCTAAAAATGGAGTATCTATCGGACCAGGATTAATAGTGCTCACATGAATACCATATTCCTTTAACTCCATTCGAGCTGCATTTGCAAACCCAATGATTGCATGCTTAGATGCTGCATAAGCAGAAGCCTTAGGTGTGGCAACCTTACCTGCCTGTGATGCTACAAAAATAAAATGTCCTGTATTTCTCTCTTTCATCAGCTTAGCAAAATAGTTGGTGAGCATAATAGGTGCTTTTACATTCACACTCAGCATTTGATCTATCTGTTCTTCCTTTAAATCTGTTAGATAAGCAAAGGTACCCACGCCTGCGTTTAATATGACAACATCTGGAGTTTCCACCTTCTCAAAGAGATTTTCATAAGCCGTTTCTTTCGTTAAATCAGCAACAAGGACATGGACTCCTTGCTTTTCCAGCTGACCTAGGGCATTAGTATTTCTCCCTGTTGCATAAACCTGATGACCATCCTTTTGCAGTTGTAGCGCCAGCATAAATCCTATTCCACTTGTGGCACCAGTAATGAGAATCCTCTTACGCTTGTTCATATAAAAGAATCCCTTCATCTGTCCGCTTTTCTTGAATGAGATTTTCGTCCATTAAATAATCTATTTGACCGATGGTTTCAGATAATGTCAAACCAAGCTCTTTTTCGTAGACCTTTGGAAACAACCTCTGAGTTAGTTCAAAAATAGTCTTTTCCCCATCCTTCATCATTTCAAGAACATGTAATGCTCTCTCCCGTTGTCTTACTAAACGAGAAGATATTAAATCAGCGACACCCAATACCTCATTTCCATGGCCACTGTATACTTTTTGAACGCCCAATGCTTGCACTCTTTTTAACGCTTCATTATACTGAAGCATCGATTTTGGACGAGGTGCGGATTTGTCCAATGGTGGTTCTATTAATGGATTAGAAGAAATTTTTTCAAGGATTAAATCCCCACCAATTAACACCCCATTTTGTTCGTCCCATAAGGAAATATGACTCTGCGCATGACCCAAAGTTTCTAAAACCTGCATATATGGATGACCTGGTATGGTATCTCCTTCCTTCAACACCGCATCTAATGAACGATTACCGATGAAATTTAATGGTCTCCTCATCTTTTCAATCCATTTTAAGTATTGTTCAGGAACACCTTCCTCGACCAAACATTTATAATAAAATTCATCATGATAAGATAAAAATGCTTGGTCTTTTCTTAGCCACACTTGGTTATATTCATGTCCTAGAATCTGGGCTTTTTCAAACGCCTCGATCCAACCCGAATGATCAGGATGATGATGACTAAGGATGACTTGTTCTATATCATCGAGTTCATAACCTGCTTCGTTTATACCATTTTTTAAAGCTACTAGTGCTTGTTCCGTTTTTGGCCCTGCATCTACTAGAGTAAGTACGTCTCCTTTTATAAGGTATGCATTAACATCCCCTACAGCAAAAGGAGTCGGAATAATTATCTTATGTATCATCGTTGTGTTTCTCCTTTACATGAATGACTATTCATTTATTTTACAGGTTAATAAGTTAGGAGTCACTAAATTAGATTGACTTTTTGTAAAATGACCTCTATAATTTCATTAATTCAGATAATTCTTGCTATGAAGAAGACTAGTACATATATGATGGAGTAAAGAGAGTGAAATGCCTGCTGAAAATTTCATCTCCCTCTCATATAAGGAACCTGCTTCGGAGCAACTATGTAAACATAGTCGTGACCTTCGCGATAAGAAGGAAAAAGATGTGCTATTTTATAGCAAACTTAGGTGGTACCGCGGAAATCAAACGTTTTCGTCCTTATTTAATATAGGGACGGGAGCGTTTTTTTATATTCAAATCTAGGGGTGAGTAGATGGAAGACTTTCAAAAAATGATACATGAACTGGATATGGAATTCCCTATTCAAAGCAATAAGAAGGATTCTTTTTTTATCCTATTACTCCCCATATGAAATAACTCGTTGTTAATCATTGAAAGGATATTTAGATGATAATTTAATGTTATCTAACGTTTGCTTATTATTAATAAAGGAAAATTGTAGAGATAAACTAACTTGAAGGAGGATAAATGTATGACTAACATAGTTTTTGTAGGCGCTGGTTCCATGGCTGAAGCTATTATCCACGGCTTATTGGAGGAAAATAAAGTTTCTCCAGATTCCATTTGTGTGATGAATAAATCAGATCAGAAACACCTTCAGTATTTACAATCAAAGTACCAAATCAATATTATGTGCTCAGAAAAGCTTGCTCTGCAAAAAGCTGACATTGTATTTCTTGCTATGAAACCAAAAGATGCCATAGATGCTTGCAAAGATATCTCTTTATATATAAATAAGACGGCTACAATTGTATCTGTCATTGCGGGTGTTTCCATCCAAACAATAGAATCGTACCTTGGAGAGCGGCCAATTGCACGTGTTATGCCTAACACCTCTGCCTCTGTTGGTTTGAGTGCTTCTGCCCTTTGCTGTAATGACAAAATAAATGATCTATCTAAAAAGGTAATAATAAACTTATTAGAATCAATAGGAACTGTCATGTTAGTAGAAGAGGAGGATATGCATGTAGTAACTGCCCTGTCTGGAAGCGGACCAGCGTATCTATACTATTTTGCTGAACAATTTGAAGCAGCGGCTGTTTTGCACGGGCTAAGTAAGGAAGATGCCCGTCAATTGTTCTTTCAAACGATGAAGGGGGCAGCACATATGCTAATGAACGGCAGTGTGGAGCCTGCTGAGCTTAGAAGAAAGGTTACGAGTCCAGGAGGTACAACAGAGGCAGGCATTGAGCAGCTCATGTCACACAAGGTCGACGAGGCTATTTTTGCATGCATAGATGCAGCCCAGCAAAAATCAAGAATTCTTGGGAAACAATTTGAATAGGGAAACGAAAAAATGGTGATCAGAAACCATCCATAGACTTACTGTCAGAAAAAAAGCTGAGGCAATTCTCTCAATATAAAAAGCTCAGGGCTTCTAACTCCTATGATATGTAGTTGTTTTCCGCTACAGCAGGCGCTTTTCGGGGGGCACGGCTTCAACCTCCTCGTTGCTTTGCTCCTGCTTCCTTCTTTTCTACTATAGAAAAATAGTAGCACAAACCATGACTTTGGTTTGTACTACTAATGTTAGTATGTTTAGTTTTCCAGTTTTTCTAATTGACCGTTTATATAATTGAACTCATTAAAATCATCTGCAATATAAATAGGGAAATTATAGGAAGAAACTTGATTTAGCAAGGTTTTTAAATCCTCTGCCATGAAACGAGCACTAATATGGTTGACTATTAAATGCTTAGCCCCGGCACTTTCACAGACATTTGCAGCATCAGTAATTGTCGAATGCCCATATTCTCTAGCAAGCTCCTCCGTCCCAGTGTCGAAGGTACCCTCATGTATTAATATATCTGAGTCCTTTGCTAAAAGAATAGAATTTTCGCAATGTCGCGTGTCACCTAAAACGGTAATCTTAAACCCATTTTTGGGTTGTCCTGTTACATCAGAGCTCTTGACTGTTTTCCCATCTGGTAATATAACATCCTCACCGGATTTTAATAGCCGTAATAATGGACCTCTTGGAACCCCTAGAGCATCCGCCTTCTCGATTAGTAATTCAGGAGGAAGTTGCTTTTGGGTTACACGATACCCATAACAAGGAATAACATGCTCAAGCATTCTTGCTTCTACAATGAACTGTTCATCCTCAAAGATTATTCCCTCTTCTATCTCTACGATTTGAAGAGGATATTTTAATCGAGTTTGGGACGTAGATAAAGTAACCTCTAACCAATCTTTTACACCCTTTGGACCGTATATAGTTAGCTGCTCGTCGCCAGCTAGAAAAGATCGAGAGCCTATCAGCCCTGGCAAACCATAAATGTGATCTCCATGCAAATGAGTGATAAATATTTTTTCTAGTTTTCTCGGTTTAATAGTTGTGCGAAGAATTTGATGCTGGGTTGCTTCCCCACAATCAAACATCCAATAAGTCCCTCTTTCCTCTAGTAGCTTTAAAATCATTGAGCTTGTGTTACGTTGCTTAGAGGGCATACCTGCTCCGGTACCTAAAAACAAAATTTGCATATATATCCAACTTCCTTATTTTATATAATCTTCGTTATATATCATTTTAACATTATGAGCGCTTGGGACAATAGTATGTTCATGATTAGCACTTATACAAACATGCTATTGTTTCCTAAAATATATATCATAACCTATAGATAGCTACAAAAAACCGTTAAACGAGTTTTTGACTCATTTAACGGTTTTTGATTAGTGAATGTCACGCTTTTTGAAACTGCCACCGCGAACCTCAGCTACATCGGTAATTACTACAAATGCACTTGGATCCTTTTCTTTAATAATTGTAATTAGTTTGTTTTCTTCCATTCGAGTAATGACACACGTAACAATGTCAATTGTTTCGTTGGTGAATCCGCCTCTTCCATTCGAATAGGTTACCCCTCGACCAAGTCTATCCTGAATGGCTGCTCCAATTTCCTCTGAATGCTTACTAACAATCCTAGCAGATTTGGATTTTTCAAGACCTACTTGAATAACGTCAATGACTATTTTAGCAATATAATAAGTGGTAGCAGAATACAGTGCACTCTCTAGACCATATATGAACCCTGCACCAACAAAGATAAATGCATTAATAAATAATATTATATCCCCCACTGAAAATGGTACTTTACGTGAAACTAGAACGGCGAGTACCTCTGCTCCATCAAGTGCACCACCGTTACGAAGTACAATACCAATACCTACCCCAAGCATTACACCACCGGATAATACTACAAGTAACGGGTCTTCCGCACTTAAAATCGGATTAATAAGATGTAACAAAACAGTGGAGACTGATAATGCGGCGATACCAATGATACTAAATAAAGCAAACGTCTTACCAACCTGTTTATAACCTAAATAAATAAAAGGAATGTTTAAGACAAATAGTAGGATTCCTAATGGGATTTCAAATAAATAATTCCCCATGATACTGACACCTGTCACTCCGCCGTCAATTACAGAGTTTGGGATTAATACAGCTTCTAGTGCATAGGCAGCAATCACAGCGCCTATAATTATCATAATAATTCGACCTATCGTTTCTGGTGTTTTTGTTTTCTTCATCTACTCGTAAAACCCCTGTTCTTATTAAATTGATTTTTTATCTTTCGTGGTCATCTAAAAAGTCTTTACTAAAACTTGTTTTAGACTCAAAAGAAGGCTTTTTATCCAACTTAATACCTCTTTTAATAATCCCTGCTCCAAATTTTGTTTGAAGCTGTTCCACAAGCTTTAATATTGGCTCCTCTTTTGCATGCTCTTCATAGTTAAAAATAGATAATTGCTCTACTGATTCTCCCTTATCAAATACATTGTTAACTGTGACGCCAAGCAGTCGAATAGGCTCGCTATTCCAAGCTGATTCAAATAATTGAAAGGCTAGCTGAAATATTTCATCCTCTTTAAAGAGGCGATTAGTTACAGTCTTACTTCTCGTTTTATTTTTCCAACTAGCATCCCGAATATGTATTGTGATAGAACGTCCAGCGAGGTTTTTAGATTCTAACCGTGATGCGACTTTCCCAGATAGTCTTCTGAGTACTTTTTGAAGCTCATCCATATTTGTTTCATCATATGGTAATGTAGTAGAATTACCTACGCTTTTTGTTTCAAAAATAGATTCTGGATTTACTTCACGATCGTCTATGCCATGAGAACGATTATATAACCTAGCACCAGCTTTACCTAGCTTTGATTTTAAAATTTCAGGATTGGCACTAGCTATATTTCCAATGGTTATAATACCCAATGATTCTAGTTTTTTAGAGGTGCTTTCCCCAACGCCATGCATTTCGATTACTGGTAAGTGCCATAGTTGTTGTGAGACCTCTCGTTTTCTCAGCACAGTAATACCCATCGGCTTTTTCATATTGGAGGCTGTCTTAGC
Source organism: Psychrobacillus sp. FSL K6-4046 (assembly GCF_038624605.1). NCBI lineage: Bacteria > Bacillati > Bacillota > Bacilli > Caryophanales > Bacillaceae > Psychrobacillus > Psychrobacillus sp. FSL K6-4046. Next base: position 1,789,887 of record NZ_CP152020.1, on the reverse strand, counting down.
TAAGAATTTATTAGGAGCAATGCCAATAGAGCACGGTAAATCTAACTCTCGCAATATTCTTTGTTGAATGGATTTTGCAAATCCTACTGCATCATTTTGTATATCAACATCGGTTAAATCTATATAGCCTTCATCAATAGAGACAGGCTCTACCATTGGAGTATAAGACCGTAAAATATCAAACATTGCTTTTGAGGCGGCTCTATAACTTTCAAAATTAGGAGGCAATAAAATTAGTTCCGGGCATTTTCTTTTAGCCTCCCATACTGACATGGTTGTATAAATGCCCCTTGCTCTTGCCTCGTAGGAGCATGTTACTAATATTCCTCTACGTTCCTTCGGATTCCCAGCGACTGCGATTGGCTTACCTTTTAAAGAAGGGTTATGTGCTTGTTCTACAGATGCATAAAAGCTATTCATGTCTAAGTGAAAAATGATTCTGTTTCGTTTAGTCAAGTCTCTTCACCTCTTCTACATCTTTAACTCCTTCAAAATAAAAAGGGAAAAAAGGTAGCCATTTAATAGCTACCTTCCACTGTCCAATCGTAAAACAGAACTTACCCATGTCTAATATTATATACTACTTACTTCAAGGTTTCCTTTATTGTCTTCTAAATAAGATTGTATATCTTGTATGCCTTCTAATGAACGGACTAAAATAGAAGGGTCTATAATTGTAATCATTCTATCTTCAAGATTAGCAATATTCGTGAAGTATTTTGTCTTAGAATAATTCATAATACCCAGCTGTTTTAAAGATTCAGAAGGGATATCTAAAATCTCCTTTGCCTCTTTTACAAGAATACCAACTGACATTTCTTCCGTATGCATCGTAACAACACGGGCATTAGCATTCATAAGACCACTCTGATTATATAGAATCTGTTCAAAATCAATTATAGGCACAAGTTCTCCTCTAATTTTCATCAATCCTATCAAATAAGTCGGTAAATGAGGGATAGGATTAACTTTATCTAGCTTTTCGATAGAAACTACATGATCAATAGATACTGCATATTCTTCATTTCCGGATTGAAACACAACTACCTTTTGAGAAGACATGGATTAAAACCTCCTGGTGCATTATTCTGCGGCAACCTTTACGATTTCTACAAGTAAATCTGCTAGTTTTTCAAGTTCCTCCACTGGCATTCTTTCATTTGTGGTATGGATTTCCTCATAACCGACTGAAAGAATTACTGTTGGTACACCAAAGCCAGCTATTACATTGGCATCGCTACCACCACCGCTTGTTTTTATATCGGCTTTTCTTCCTATATTTTCAACCGCACGCTTTGCAACCTGTACGACTTGATGATTTTCTTCAAAACGGAAGCCTGGATACATTAATTTAGTTTCCGTAGTAGCTGTTCCACCGAATTGCTCTGCTTTTTCTGCAAATGTATTTACCATATGCTCAACCTGTGCATCTAGCTTTTCTTTATCGATAGAACGAGCCTCTGATAAAATATGAACAGTATCGCAAACAATATTTGTTGCCTGACCTCCCTCGAAGCGACCTATATTAGCAGTTGTTTCATAATCTATTCTACCTAATTTCATAGCTGCGATTCCTTTAGCAGCTAATGTAATCGCTGAAACACCTTTTTCAGGAGCAACACCGGCATGCGCAGTTTTTCCAGTAATGGTAGTCCAAAGCTTTGCTTGATAAGGTGCTGCAGTAACAATACCGCCTACTTCTCCATCACTGTCTATAGCATAACCGTAAGTTGCAGTTAGCAAGGAAGGGTCCATTTCCTTAGCTCCAACTAGGCCACTTTCTTCTCCAGCAGTTATGACCACTTGTATATCTCCATGCTCGATGGACTGCTCTTTTAAACGACGTATTGCTTCGAATAATGCTGCAATCCCTGCTTTATCATCAGCACCTAGTATAGTGGTACCATCAGAGTAAATATAGCCATCCTCTTTAATAACTGGTTGGATTCCCTTACCTGGCACAACCGTATCCATGTGAGTAGTAAAGTAGATGCTATCTGCCGAAGACTTATTTCCCTTCAAGGTAGCAATTAAATTACCAGCTCCATGTCCAGTTCTCTGTGCTGAGTCATCTTCCAGAACTGAAAAACCGAGCTGCTCGAGCTTATTCTTTAAAATTGGTGCAATAACTTGCTCATGCTTTGTTTCAGAATCTATCTTCACTAATTCAAAAAATTCTTCTATTAAACGATTCATCTTGTAAAAGACTCCTTTATAATGGGATATTCCCGTGCTTTTTCTTAGGTCTAGTTTCTTTCTTGTTACGCATCATCTCTAGTCCTTGGATTAACTTGATGCGAGTCTCTCTCGGATCTATAACATCATCTACCATCCCCATGGAAGCTGCTACATATGGATTCGCAAATTTTTCACGATACTCTTCAATCTTTTCAGCACGAACCTGTTCAGGATTATCGCTAGAGGCAATTTCTCGAGCAAAAATAATATTTGCTGCTCCCTGTGGCCCCATAACCGCAATTTCGGCATTTGGCCAAGCAAAAACTAGATCTGCCCCGATAGATTTAGAGTTAAGCGCCACATATGCTCCACCATATGCTTTACGTAAAATAACAGTCATCTTTGGAACTGTAGCTTCCGAATAAGCGAATAAAATCTTTGCACCGTGTCGTATAATACCACCATGCTCTTGTTTTATCCCTGGGAAGAAGCCAGTCACATCTTCAAACGTGATTAAGGGAATATTGAAGGAATCACAGAAGCGAATGAACCTAGCTGCCTTATCAGACGAGTCGATATCGAGTCCACCAGCCATAACTTTCGGTTGGTTACAGATTAATCCTACAACCTCTCCTTTAATACGAGCCAAGCCTACTACTATATTCTTTGCAAACTCTTTATGAACCTCCATAAATGAATCCTTGTCAACGACCTGATCGATTACCTTACGAATATCATATGGACGAATTGCCTCAAAAGGTACGATGTCTGCTAAATCTGGGCGGTCATCATCTTCTTCTAATGGCTCTAGAACTGGTGGTTTTTCCTCAAAGCTTTGTGGAAGGTAGCTCAATAGCTGTCTTACACTTTGTAAAACTTCTTCTTCTGTTTTACCGCGGAAGTGTGCATTACCACTAATCGTATTATGTACTTTAGAACCTCCAAGATCTTCTGAAGATATCTTCTCTCCTGTAACTGTTTCAATTACCTTAGGTCCTGTAATAAACATTTGGCTTGTTTCATCTGTCATAAACACAAAGTCTGTAATAGCTGGGGAGTAAACCGCTCCACCCGCACAAGGTCCGAGAATTACAGATATTTGTGGAATAACACCGGAGTAGATAGCATTACGGTAGAAAATTTGTCCATATCCATCTAAAGAAACAACGCCTTCTTGAATACGTGCACCGCCTGAATCATTTAAACCTATAAACGGAGCACCGTTTTTAGCAGCCAAGTCCATCACGTTGGAAATTTTAAGTGCGTGCATCTCTCCTAGAGCCCCGCCGAAAACAGTAAAGTCTTGTGAAAATAGGTATATAGCTCGACCATTTACTTTTCCGTATCCTGTAACAACACCATCTCCTGGCCCCTCTTGCTTGTCCATGCCAAAGTCAACCGTACGATGTTTTATAAATGGATTCAACTCAACAAAAGATCCTTCATCTACTAGCAGTTCAATTCTTTCTCTAGCAGTCAGCTTCCCTTTTTCATGCTGTTTTTCTATTCTTTCGTCTCCTCCACCTAATTCCACTTTACGTTTACGGTCATATAGATCATTAATTTTTTCGTAGATATCCATTAGTTATTTCGCTCCCCTTGATTTATCGCATAGTTCATATAAAACTCCACCAGAAGATTTAGGGTGAATGAAAGCAACCTCAGCCCCTCCTGCCCCAATTTTAGGAGTCTCTTGTATTAAACGAACTCCCTTTTCCTTTAACTCATCTAGTCGCTCCTGAATGTTTTTCACTCCGAATGCGACATGATGAATTCCTTCACCCTTTTTTTCGATGAAGGCGTGAATGGTACTAGTCTCATCAATTGGTTCCAGTAACTCTAGTTTGACATTTCCGCTGTCGATAAAAGCTACTCTTACTTTTTCGGATTCTACTTCCTCAATATGTATAAGTTTCAAGCCTAAAATTTCAGTATAGTATGGTAAAGAGTTTTCTAAGCTTTTTACAGCAATTCCGATATGGTCTACCTTTTCCATTGTTTGCACATCCTCTATTGTTTGACTATTCACTATACTATTGTACATATATTACAAAAAAAAATCTCTACCTCTTGTGCATTTTTTCAATTTTGATAAAATAGGAGTACAAGCAAAAGGAGAGAATTTAATGCGCAATCAAACATTTCGTAAGATTATTGTATATCTCATGATATTTGTCATGGTAATGTCCACATTATTGTTCGGTCTAAGCTTCGTATTATAGGAAATAAATGAATGTAAAAACAGCGGGTAGCAATTTATGCTTCCGCTGTTTTTTTGTAGACTATACTTCCTCGCAATACTCTTCGAATAAACCTTGAAGATGTGTAATGACTGAGGTTGGGGCATGCCCTTCAATTTCATGACGACCTATTTCTGCTACTACTTGTCCATCTTTTAACATTACAAATGATGGGGATGAAGGCAAATGATCATCTCCGAACATATTACGGGCTTGTTGTGTAGCTAATTTGTCTTGACCAGCAAATACAGTGACTAAATGATCAGGACGTTTGTCATAATGCACAGCATTTGCAGCTGCAGGACGAGCGATGCCGCCAGCACATCCACAAACAGAGTTGATCATTACTAGAGTTGTACCTTTTCTAGCGAAAGCAGCTTCTACTTCTTCCGGAGTAGTTAATTGTTCATAGCCACTGTTTTCCATTTCACTACGCGCTTGTATAATCATATCGTTCATTAATAAGTTAAAATCCATATTCATTTGACAGCTCTCCTTTTTCAATTCAAACTAAGTTTATCAGATTATTTATATGAATTCGAGGAAAATAACTCCTGAATAGCATCAGAAACAGTGATTTTTTCTTCTCTTACTTGTTGTTCTAACTGTTTCATCGTCTGCTTTCTTTCAATTGAGGCAAAAAAGTCATCATACAATCGATCTACAATCATTGATTTAAACCAATCAATCGTTTGTTCTTTTCTTCTCTTTTGCCAAAAATGCTGGTAATTCATTTTTTCCTCGAAGCTCTTAATTGTCGCCCACACCTTATCTAGACCTCGGTCATGTAAGGAGGAAACCGCAAGCGCTGGGGTTGTCCAATTGGGAGCAGAGGGAGCCAGAAAATGTAATATTTGTTTATATTCAGCTACCGTTTTTTTGGCTAAGGCTTCATTAGCGCCATCTGCCTTGTTGACGACGATTGCGTCTGCTAGCTCCATAATACCTTTTTTCATTCCTTGTAATTCATCACCTGCACCCGTCAAGGCAAGAAGTAAGAAAAAGTCTACCATTCCCCTAACGATAGTCTCACTTTGACCGACTCCTACTGTTTCTACTAATATGACGTCATATCCAGCAGCCTCACATAGCAGCATGGTCTCCCTAGACTTTTTATGCACGCCTCCCAGTGTACCTGCAGAAGGTGACGGACGTATAAAAGCGTTTGGATGCTTTGCCAGCTCTTCCATCCTAGTCTTATCCCCTAATATGCTTCCGCCGGTTAGGGATGAACTTGGATCAATTGCCAGTACGGCTACTTTATGACCGGAATTACATAGCATTTTTCCAAAGGCCTCAATGAACGTACTTTTTCCTACTCCAGGCACCCCAGTTATGCCTATGCGAATACTATTACCAGTGTGAGGTAACAATCGTTTCAGAAGCTGTTGACCTATCGTTTGTTGCTCAGAGGTAGTGCTTTCAATAAAAGTAATCGCTTTGGCCAAATGAAGTCGAGAGCCCTGTTTAATCTCATCACTATACGCTTTAGTATCTATAGAAAGAGTAGTCTTCTTTGAAAACTTTTTAACCGAAGACCTACCCATACCGTCGTGCTGAGATGTTACACCGCTCTTGACATGTAAAGAAGAGGTTACCTTTTCCTCATCTGCCATTATCCTTCCACTTCCTCGTAGCCAAGTCGCTTATAAATTTCCTCGATAACTTTTTGAGCTGCGACCGGAATAACAGTACCAGGACCAAATATAGCAGAAGCTCCATTTTCGCGTAAGAAAGCATAATCCTGTGCTGGAATAACACCACCAACAACGATTAAAATATCCTCACGACCAAGTTTCGCAAGTTCTTCTTTCAATGCTGGTACAAGGGTCATGTGTCCCGCTGCAAGCGAGCTAACTCCAATTACATGGACATCATTTTCAACTGCCTGCTGAGCTGTTTCTGCAGGAGTTTGGAATAGTGGACTAATATCAACGTCAAAGCCTAAGTCAGCAAATGCAGTAGCAATTACTTTTGCGCCACGGTCATGTCCATCCTGGCCCATTTTTGCGATTAAAATTCGAGGTCGTCTACCCTCGTTTTCTTTAAAATCCTCTGCCATTTGCTTCACAGAATCAATTTCTTCTGCGTCACTAAAATTAGCACTATATACTCCACTCACTGAGCGAATCACCGCCTTATGTCTACCTGCCACAACCTCTATCGCATCTGATATTTCCCCAATAGTCGCTCTTTGGCGAGCGGCATTTACTGCTGCAGCTAGAAGATTTTCATTACCCGTTTTAGCAGCCTCAGTTAATGCTGATAAGGCTACTTGAACAGCTTTTTCATCTCTATTAGCCTTAACACGTTCCAAGCGTTCCATTTGTTTTTGACGAACAACTGTATTATCAATATTTAAGATGTCGATGGCATCCTCTTGCTCAAGACGGTATTTGTTCACCCCAATGATAATCTCTTTTGAAGAATCTATTTGGGCTTGTTTTTTAGCAGCGGCTTCCTCGATTTTCATCTTTGGTAACCCTGTTTCAATCGCTTTCGCCATTCCGCCTAATTCTTCAATTTCTTCTATTAAAGTCCAAGCCTTCTCCATCAATTCATTTGTTAACGTTTCTACATAATAAGAACCGCCCCATGGATCAATTACCTTTGTCATGTTTGTTTCTTCCTGTAAGAAAAGCTGTGTATTCCTTGCAATTCTAGCGGAAAAGTCTGTTGGAAGTGCAATCGCTTCATCTAAAGCGTTTGTATGCAGGGATTGAGTGTGTCCCATTGCTGCTGCATTTGCCTCTACAAGAGTACGAGTCACGTTGTTAAAAGGATCTTGCTCTGTTAAGCTCCACCCAGAAGTTTGCGAGTGAGTTCGTAGAGCTAGAGACTTAGGGTTTTTAGGGTCAAAGCTCTTCATCATCTGAGCCCAAATTCTTCGTGCCGCTCTCATTTTTGCTACTTCCATGAAATAGTTCATACCAATTGCCCAGAAGAACGACAGTCGAGGAGCAAATGAGTCTATTTCAATCCCTGCGTTTATGCCTGTACGTACGTATTCTAATCCATCAGCAAGTGTATAGGCCAACTCGATGTCAGCTGTTGCTCCTGCCTCCTGCATATGGTAGCCGGAAATAGAAATGGAATTAAACTTTGGCATGTGCTGCGCTGTATATGCAAAAATGTCAGCAATTATTTTCATAGACATTTCCGGTGTATAAATATACGTGTTACGTACCATATATTCTTTTAAAATATCATTTTGGATCGTTCCTGCAAGCTGTTCCGGTGTAACACCTTGCTCTTCTGCTGTAACAATGTAAAATGCCATAATAGGTAATACTGCGCCGTTCATGGTCATGGAAACAGACATTTGATCTAACGGTATACCATCAAAAAGGATTTTCATGTCCTCCACCGAGTCAATTGCAACACCTGCTTTGCCGACGTCGCCTGTTACTCGCTCATGATCAGAATCATATCCTCTATGAGTTGCCAAATCGAAAGCTACAGACAGACCTTTTTGACCCATTGCTAGATTTCTTCTATAAAATGCATTACTTTCTTCCGCTGTAGAAAACCCTGCATATTGTCGAACAGTCCAAGGCTTCGACACATACATCGTTGGATAAGGTCCACGTGTATTGGGAGCTATTCCTGGCAGATCATTTATATGGTTTACATTCTTTAAATCTTCCGTCATGTATTGTGATTTAAGTTCGATTCCCTCATTAGACATAAAGGAACCATGTTGACTGTCTACTTTATTTCCAGCTTTTTTTAATACTTCTTCTATAGAAACAGCTTCATAATTAGGCGTTGTCATGTGAACCCTCCTTCTGAGCTAGTGCCAGTAATTCTTTTCCTTTTATAAGAAGAGACTGTCCTGCATAAATAGAACCAGAGAGCCCTGCTTCTAACCAATCCTCATACTCCTCGAACTTCCCTGCTACATCTAATGGCACGGAAAGCTTTTCATTCAATAGAGCAGGTACTAGTCCAGCTGTTTGGTCATCATTACCTACAAAAACAGCATATTGAATATTGTCATTCTCGATCCACTGCTGTAAATCAAATGGCTTTAAATTGGCTTCTGCAAGGACGGGAGTAATTCCGATCGCATTCAAAAAGCCATTAACATAGTCCAGTCTAGGCTTATACTCCTTTAGAACACCATAAGGAAGTATGGCAGTCTTAAGTGGAGTCTGTTTAAAAGCTTTTCGTAGGTCTTCAAAAGGTTCTGCTAAACGTTTATAGTCCGTATGTTTAACCGGATTTTCTATTACATCAACGGGGTTAGCATAATTATTCGTACCGATTAGAGATTTTTTTCGAGATGACACTGCCTTTAACTGTAGCTCCCATTTCTCTTGAGCTCGTTGAAGTAGCATACTTTCTCTCGATTCTGGGGAGCTATCTTTCATAAGCTCAATAAAATATGCCCAAGCCTTCTCAACAAGCTGTTTAGTCAATGACTCAATATAGAAAGAGCCTCCAGCTGCATCGATTACACGTTGAATATGTGTTTCTTCCTTTAGTACAAGTTGCATATTGCGAGCAATACGGTTAGAAGTTGCAGTTGTGCCAGTTAAATAATTATATGGATATGCACTTACAAAATCTGCACCACCCAATACGCAAGACAATGTACTGTTACCAGCACGCAATAAGTTTACTGTTTCATCAAGTGCTGAGAAAGACCGGAGAGAGGTTTCTGCATATACCGGTATAGCCTTCGCATTTTCTTTACCAAATGCTTCTCCAAACGCCTTCCAAAGTATTCTAAAAGCTCTCAGCTTTGCAATTTCCATAAAGAAATTAGTGTCTACTGAAAATTGTACAAAAGCATTTTCTTCTACTTTCTCGATACCATGAAGATGCACAAATGTATCCGCTTGCACTAATACGCTCGCTAATTCGCTAATTGCATCCCCACCAGCCTTATGTAACTTGGAGCCATCTAAATGTAATGTACGAGCTCCTTTAAACTCTTCTTCTGCTCCTATTATAGAACCATTTAAATAATCAAAGTGCTTTAAGAAACTTGGATCATTTTTTACATCAAGTAACACCTCATAATGTTGGAAAAGCTCCTTCAACTCCTGAAGCTGTGAATCATTCCACTTGTGGTCAATCTTTACTTTATAATTAATGACATTATTTCCTTTGGAAAGGCTTTCGTTCAGATTAGATAGAATTTCCTCTGATGTTAACCCTACTGATTGCTGTGCAACCTTCCAGCTTGCTGATTCTTTACTTTCTCTTACAGTTTTAGTTTGTTCATCGGGGATATTTTCCAAATCCGCTAATGTGTAAAGCGGTTTCAATATAATATCTTCTAACGTCTTAGTTTCTAAAGATTCTAACGATTTACCTTTTAATGATTTTACTGCAGCCTGCTCCCATTCCGTAAAGCTTGCTTCATTAAATTTGGTTTGCTTCATGTCGTTTATAGTCATATGAACGCTTTCGCTTCCCCCTTATATAATTATTGTTATATATCTATTCTACATGAGTGATTCAAGGTAATAAAGTGATTTAATGACTTATCAGTATATTAAGGATAATTTCCTAAACAGTCCGATTCTCTTCTGTGTATCAGCGATCGAACATATAATTTGAAAATAAAACAATAATTGAATCCATTTTTCTCTATTCTTATAATTATTGGCAATGTTAAAGGCTAGGGTTGATTTATGATGTGTTCTAAATCGGCAAGTAGAATTGATTTTTCGCACCAGCCGGACGCTTTCCTCGGGGTGAGCGATAAGCCATCACCCATCGCTTTCGCGCGTGGTTGTGATGTCTTATCTGTCTCACTCATCCCGTAGGAGTCGCCGTCTGGTGCTCCAATCAATAAATGGAGAACGGCTTTAATTTCAAAAATTATTTATGAATAGTCATTTAAATTGTACAGTCGGAATAAAAGAAATGTTTAGTTAAAATCAACCAATAACTTTAACAAAGCGTTAATAAATTATATCTGTCTATGTAAAAAGGTATATCACATTTTTAATTATGGATTTAACTCAAATTAATGTAAAACTTTAAAACGAAAGAGGTCAAAAATGACAGTAATCTTTTTAGGCTTTATTTTATTTCTTAGCCTTTCAATAGGATTTATAGCTGCTTATATGGTGTATGGGATACTTCACCAAAAATATGAAAAAATATTCGGGTTGTTATGTGGATTATTATTAATTGGTTTACTGGTATTTGAAATTGTTCCAGAAGCTCTCGAGTCCTTTGAAAAGCTAGGGTTGTTTTTAGGATTCATTAGCGGTTACTACTTGTATAGCTTAATAATTCCACATCGACACGCTACAAACAATGAAACACGTACAATAAGTCCTCTGATTATTGGACTATTTTTACATACGATTCCCTTAAGTCTGACCATTGGCTCGTTACTTCATAATGATTCGTTCCCTTTATCCATCACTATTTCTACAGTACTGCATCATATTCCAGAAGGATTTGCTCTTACAACACTTTTTCTGCTTTATAAGAAGAAAATCATAGGCTTAATGATTTGTTTTATTTCTCTCTCCATTTGTTTTATTTCTTTCATTTGGATTGGGGAACACCTGATTGTCTCAACTAGAATCCAAGGGATTTTTATGGGGGTTTCTATTTACCTTATTGGTACAATCAGCTTAAAAGAATTTATTGTTCCTTTTTTTAGAGGCAACTGAAAATCATAATAAATTAAAAATACATGTGACTTTCGTCAAGTAACCATCGTAACTGGACTTGTATTAGTAGGGTGTAATCCAGTTAAAACAACTGATAATAACGAAAAAGATATACATGAAGTCTCAGATAGTACCAGCACACTTAGTGAATTTTCCTCTGTAATTACACCCGGCTCAGAACAGAATGTAGATGGCCCTCCTCATTATGAAGCAAAAAACAAAGGAGAGCTATCTATTCAGGATGCAAAAAATGCTTATGAAATGTGTGCAAGAGCGCTGACCGACTATTATAAGGCGATATGGAATGGTACGGATATTGAATTGAATGCTTTTATGAATAATGAAAACCTTGTACATTATACACAAAAGAAGATACAATCCCAATTTGACTTGTATTTCACGATTAAGCTTGCAGATGACTTTGTACAAAGTGTGGGTATTGCCACTCGTGATGTAGATTGGGAAGTGGAGTATACGAACAATGAGGATGGAGGTTTTCTCTATTTACACTTACCTGCAGAAATCAATTATAATCAAGGTAGCTTTGGTGAAGCCACTGAATTTCTAGTGCGTAATGAAAATGATCAGCTGGTCATTGTTGATTGGTATACAGGTGGGAAGGATACTTATGATTTTATGGTTCGAGGAGAAAACGAAACGATTGACAACCCAACTATTTGGAATAATAGTCAATGGGTGAAGGAGATAAATAGTAATCAGCTTAATTTCTCAGGCTCAACTCGATAATTACATACAGCTAACTTGTAATACACAATTAAATTTAATGCTGGCTGCTACTAATAAAATTTATGAACAGCTGTAAAAAAGAAAATAAGAGTTTACAGTTCAATTAGCTACTCATCTAAACTGTTCCTGTAGAAGGTAATAAGAAGGACTAGTACTGGTTCTGTGGCAACTTCCGATATTTATTTAGTGTGGGTCTTGCTCTTCGGGAATGGTACTAAATACTAAGCTTTTATCATTTCTGACTGTCACATAATTTTCAAGCTGATGGACCCATCCGTCTTCTCCTTTTACACCTCTTCCAGCTAATATAAAGCTATCTGGATTTATGCTCTTAACGGAGAATTCTAATCTATATACGTCTTCCGAAGCTTCATTTGTATAGCTTAACTCTAGATCGTCTAAAGTAAATTCGGTTACCATGTCATCATTTTTCAAATTCTCCGTTGCTGTATCCGTAATTCGTTCTCTTAGCTCATCTTCTGCTGAACCTCCCCTTAAAAAGAAAAACCAAAAAGGAACAGCCATAACTAAAAGAAAACAAAGAATCAAAAAAGATAATTTAAGCATTAAAATTTTTTGATATGGTGTAGTTGAGATTAGCTTCACGGCTAGCTCCCCCTTTCATAAAAGTAAACGTAATTTACATAAATAACATCGATAATCCTGGTGAGGCAATAACTCTAGTAGTCTGAATCTTAAACCCCAGAATCCCACTTTTCCTATTTTAATGACCCTCCATAGGTGTAGTACTGAATACTAGTGTCTCGTTATCCTTGACCGTTACATAATTCACTTTTTCATTGATCCAACCACTTTCGCCCTTAACCCCTCCTCCTGTCAGTATAAAATTTGTTGGATCTGTAGGTTTAATGGAGAAAGTTATTATATATACCTCTTCTGACTCTTTGTTTTTATGACTTAGCTTAATCTTGTCAATTGTGAACTCCGAAATAGTGGGATCTTCCTTCAGCAGAGAACTTGCAGCAATATGGATATTTTCAGTTAAATCTCCCGAGACATTAGTGCTGTTGCTACTTTTAAGTAACCAAACGATGCTAAGAACAATTGCAAAAATAAGTAGTATTAAAAATATATTTTTCCCATTCTTAGAGGAAGGTGATTTAGAAATTAGTTTCACCTTTAACACTTCCTTATCTACAAAAATCGTATACTTATCTTTATATATACGATTAACTTCTAGAAAACATTCGCCACCTCCCTCACTGTTAATACAAAGGAAAAATTATTAGAATTTCGGCATGTCGATTGCGGTATGACTAATTTTTCTACGTATAGAAAAGTATTAGTCTACATATGAAGACGCGATCTTTACTATAATCACCAAAAAACCCCGAGAGATGTGACTCACGAGGAAATTCAGTAATATGATGAAACTCTTTAGGAAACGTTTCCTATTGTTAGATTCACTATTATGAAAGAGAATCCCTTTTACCAAAAGCCATGCCATCTTACTTCTACATTCCTTGCCTGCCTTTTTAAATCTACGTCCCTCATTTTACAGCTCCTGCCGTTAGCCCTTCCATAAACTGCTTCGATGCAAGGAGAAAAAGAACCATCATAGGCAATGAAGCTAATGTTAGCCCTGCAAACAAAGACCCCCAGTCGGCTGAATGCTCCCCAAAAAGAGAAAGCATACCAACAGGAATCGTCATTTTTGCCTTTTCAGTTATAAATATGAGCGGGAAGAAAAAGTCATTCCAAGCAGCTATAAAGTTTATTATGACAACTGTTCCTATAGCAGGTCGCATAAGTGGAAGAAGCACATGCCAAAGGGTACGAAGATTCCCAGCCCCATCCATCCTTGCCGCCTCCTCAAGTTCCATCGGTAACGTCTTGAAAAAGCCTGTTAAAATAAGCATTGTAATAGGGGCACCAGTAGCTATATTCATAAGTATTAAAGACCATAAAGAATTGATGAGGCCTAGATCACGCATCAAGATAAATAACGGAACTATCCCAAGCTTTATCGGAATCATCATACCTAGCAAAAACACAAAGAAAATGGCACTATTCCAGCTAAAGTTAAATCGAGCAATATAAAATGCAGCCAAAGAACAAAATAACACGACTAGAACTACAGAAGTAACGCTCACCATGACACTATTATAAAAATATTGGTCAAATGGAATCTTATTTAATAACGTTCTGTACGTATCTAGACTAAAGCTTGTAGGTAATCCTAAGGGATCCTTGAATATCTCCGAACTAGATTTAAAAGAAGACATAAACATTAAAAAAATTGGATATAAGCTGACGGTAGCAACTCCGAACATGACAATATAATAAAATGGCCTGGTCCAAATAGTATTTTTCTCCATACTTTTCACCTCTTACATTTGTACTTCTTTTTTATTCATAAGCTTTAGGAAGATCATTGTACATATTAATATGAAGAAAAATAAAACAGTCGCAAGTGCGGAGCCAAGTCCAATTGCCGTTGAGCTAGAAGCAGTGGAGCTACCAAAGGCAAGTCGATAAAAAAATACTGCCATTGTATCTGTTGAGTAATATGGTTCTCCCATCGAGCCTTGCATAGCATAAACGAGCTCAAATGCTTCGAACGATTGAATAAAGGTCAAAACCGTCATAATCAATATAGATGGAATCATTAATGGGATGTATATCTTTCGTAACATGGAAACTCCCTTTGCTCCATCCAGTCTTGCAGCTTCGATGAGTTCACCTGGAATGCTTTGGAAACCAGCTAAAAATATTAGTACACCAAACCCCAAGCCGAACCAACAGTTCACAAGGATAATGGAAATTAGAGCTGTTTCTGGCTCACCCAACCATGCTCTTTGTAGATCTTCTAAACCAAGCTTTCCTAAAATAAGATTGAGTGTACCAAAGTTAGGATTTAAGATTAGCTTCCACAAGAAACCAACTACAATAACTGATAATAACCGCGGTAAGAAAAAAGCTACTTTGAAAAATTCAGCACCTTTTACTTTTTTATAGACTATAAAAGCTAAAAGAAAAGCAAGGCCATTTATGACAACCATTTGTATGCAAAAGTAAAGGACATTATGGGAAAAAGCATTCCTAAACATGGACCCATAAGGCTCTGTAGTAAAGAGAGTGACAAAATTATCCAAACCAACAAAGGCATCTCTTGTGAATCCTTTAAAGGAGAAGAAGCTATATGATAATGCTGCTAGTATAGGATAGAGTACAAACATCCCATAAATGATTAATATAGGGACGGGGAAAAGGTGGATCGTCCACCCCTTCCCCTTCTTTGAACGCTTTACTGGAGCTGTTTCTTCTGACATATTTCACAGCCTCCTTACTTATTTATTGAAAGGGGGAAAACCACGATTCAGCACTTTTTTGCACCTTATCGGCTACTTCCTCTGGTGTAACCTCGCCAAGATACATTCCTTGTAATTCTGTTTCTAGGACAGTTTTTGTAGTAGGATCTCCACCTGTAAAATTTATAACCCAATAATACGGGGTTGAACTTGTTTCCACCGCTTTACTTAGCTCACTAAGAAGCTCATCTTCTGAACTGATCCCAGGAATTGCACTAATCATATTAAATTCTTTCACAAAAAGCTCTCCAAATTCCTTTGTTGTTAAAAACTGAAGAAACACCTTAGCTGCTTCTTTGTTTTTAGAATTTGCATTTATCGCAAATGAACCGTCAACCCACGAAGTTACTGTTTGATTTCCTTGCTTAGACGGCATTGCGAAATACCCATAATCTAAGTCTCCGTTTAAATCGTTAACTACGGGAATTTCCCAGCTCCCAAGTGGGAACATCGCTGCCTGCTCCATAGCAAACATCGTGCGAATATCATCCATTCCTAGCCCCTCAGAGTTTTTCGGGAAGTATTTCTTTAAATCATTCATTACTTGAATGGACTCTTTAAATGCCGAATCAGTAAAATCCGTTTCCCCTTTGATCAGCTTTTCTGCAAAGGTATTTCCATCAACAACCCCTGCTCCAACTATTCCATGGGTTAACGACAATAGCCAACCTTCTTTAGTTCCCATTGCAATAGGCGTAACTCCGGCTTCTAATAGCTTCTCATTCACTTCTATAAACTCATCCCACGTTGTAGGGATTTCAATTCCATGGTCTGCGAATATCTTTTTATTGTAGAAGAATTGAGTGGAGCTAATATTCAGGGGAACCCCGTATTGCTCTCCGTCAGCTCCTCGAGATGCAGCTAGAAATTCATCGGAATACTGGCCTAACCCTTCTAAATCACTAATCGGCTCTACAAATCCAGCATCCACTAGCTTTAATCCTGCACCATAAGGTCTTAAATGAAAAATGTCAGGGCCCTCTCCTGCTTGTAGTGCAGTATTTAATACTGTATTGTATTCTGTATTTTTAGTCGGGTTAAATTCTACCTGTATTTCCGGGTGTGTTTCGTTAAAAAGTGCGATTACTTTTTCATATTTCGAAACATCCTCTGTTCTCCAGCTTCCAATGGTTAAGTTTACTGTTTCCTTATCTCCTGATGTGGCAACTTTGTCTCCATCTCCCTGTGAGCCAGTTGTGGACGAACTATTTTCCTTATCATCTGAACAAGCACCTATAATGAAGGTAACCAACATAATCAAAAAAATTGTAAGACCATTTTTAATCCAACTTTTCATAATTAGTACTCTCCTTTTTTATAAACGTCTCGTAAACGCTTTCATGGATCTCCAGTCTAAACTCTTTTTTTGGAACATCCCTCCCGTAATGTATTGCATTGGTTAACAGCACCACAAATAGTTTTTCTTTTGGATCTATCCATATAGATGTTCCAGTAAATCCTGTATGTCCAAATGAGCCAATGGACCAGTCTGTACTGATTGTAACTTCAGTATCTTTACCATTCCATACTTCAAAGCCTAGACCCCTGTGTTCAAAAAATTTTTGATGACAGTCTTGTAACCAGGCAGGATTAAATACAGTTTGATCAGATGGATGTAACCAGTAATGCACGTATTGAACAAGGTCATCCAAACACGAGAATAATCCTGCACTTCCTGATACCCCATTTAACATATATGCTTTTTCATCGTGTACTACTCCTTGGACATAGCTCCCATTCATATATTCAGTTGATGCTATAAGACTTCTAACCTCTTCTTTAGGATTAAATGTCGTATTTTTCATCCCCATTGGTATGAGAACTTCCCTCTCTACAAATTGATCGAAAGTCTCTCCCGACACTTCCTCAATAATTTTCCCTAACAAAATCATTCCTAAATCGCTATAAACTACAGTTTTTCCTGGCTCAAAAATTGGATTGACACTAAGTATCTCCTCTAAAACATCTCGATTCTCTCCTCTTTTTACTGGTGGGGATAAATCTGCAGGTAGACCACTATTATGATAAAGAAGGTGTTCAATATTAATATTTGGATATTGGAATTGTGGAATATACTTTTGAACAGAATCCTTTAGAGATACCTGTTTTTTATCTAGCAGAACGAGAGTGGCTGGTAATGTTGCAACTACTTTGGTTAATGATGCGATATCAAAAACAGTTTCCAAAGTGATTTCCTTTACTTCACCAGTATTTGTAACAAATGAGCCAAAGCTGTCCCTATATAGCACTACATTGCCTTGCTGAACATGAATGACGCCTCCAGGTATTTTCTTAGCTACCAAGTATTCATTTATAATATTCCTAAGCATAATTCCCTCCTCCATTAAATTTAATTTTCTGATAATTATTAATTACAGTATATAAAATATCATTCTAAGAAACAATCGAATTTTTAAAATACTATTTTAAGTTGCTTGCATTGCAGAACGCGTCAGCCAGATATAGAAATGAGCAGCTTTCAAATTTAAAAAAGCGAGCAACTGGACCAGTTAACGTCCGCTTACTCGCTTTAAATACTTTTAAGGACTCATAAACAAATTTCAAACGGGAGAAAAATAGATTAAACAACTACCGTTAGCTTCCTCATGAATAAACCAGTGTATAATAAACCGATCCCAATCATAAGGATAATTCCAATATATACAGACATCATGGTCGGTACTAAAAATGCCCCGATAATAATCGTGGAGCGAGCGATTAAGTCTGCTCCGCTAAATGAGAAGTTAGAAAATGCGGAGTAAGATCCCCTTTTGTCTGCGGGTATCATATTTGCTTGCTCGGCATTTCTTACAGGTGAATATATCAACTCACCAACCGTAGCAATTAAATTAAAGAATATAAGTATATACCATGTATTGGCAGATGTTATCGTTATGTATCCAATACTATATAATGCTAACCCCACTAGCAATACACGCTTATTGCTGAAACGATCCGTTATTTTGTTGATAAAAAAAGTCAAACAAACGACTAAAAGCATGTTTTCTATATTAAGTAAACTTAGCATTCTAACTCCGGCAAGCTCGAAATCTCCTATTTGGACCGACTGAAAAGTTTCCGCTAGCCTTACACCTATATAGCTGTTTAAAGAAAACTCGGCAGCAAAAATGAACATGGATCCAACGACTACCTGGACGAACGGTTTATCTTGAAAGGCAATTTTATAATTATGTATGAGATCAATAAAAACGTTTTTGTGCTGCTTTTCTAAAAGCTTATTATGTCCATCCACCAACCAAATTTTATATGCGATTGGAAGGCATAAAGAGGTAAAAGAGAGTAACATAAACAATTCAATCTGATGGTTTAAATATAGTAATCCCCCTAATGCAGCCCCTATAGCCATTGACAAATTGGTAAGCCAGTAATCCAGCGCATATACTTCTTTTCGATTATCAGGAGAAGTAGAATCGATGATGATTGCATGCATTGCAGGCCTCCCTAAACTGCTTGTAATAATATATAGCGTATAAGCGATTGCAAACATCCAAATGATATTAGATTTAGGTAGCAAGCTAAGGGTCATGCAAACGAACATACACCCACTTAAGAGAGATGTAATTACTAATAAACCCTTTCTTGGTAAGCGGTCAGAAATATATCCTCCAATTAGACTGATAAAAAAACTTACACATACTGTACCTATTAAAAATAAACCAGCCCAGACCTTACTCATCTCTTGAGCAAAGAACAATGCCATAAAAGGCATAACAGCAGATGAAACTGCCCTATTAAAAAAAGATGTAATCAATCGGACCTTAATATTTTGTGGGTAGTTTTTCCATTTCATGTTGTACTCCTCCTCTGTATTTAGTATATTAAACTAGACTTTTTAATATAAAAATGGACAAATAGGCAAAAGTTGTCCACTTATAGAGGTGTATGACATGGATCGCTCATTATTAACCCTTTGGAACACTGTTCCCTCTGGCAATATAAAGCAGGAAGAAATTGCAACTATAATAGGCTTCAGCACTAAGCAAACAAAGCGATATTTACAAAGATGGTCTTCAGAAGGATGGATAAAATTTATTTCTGGTAAAGGTAGAGGGAATTCCTCCCAGTTAACGTGGTTAAAAAATGTAGAGGCTTGTTTCGAGGAGCAAGTCATGCAGATTTTAGAACATGAAAGTGCAGAAATAAGTAGCAAATACTTAATGTTTGACTGGTCGACAGAATGTCGACAAAGACTAATGAAAAAATTCCAAAACAAACTTGGCTTTGAACAACAAATAAACGATAAGCTTATTGTTCCAAGGAAAAATCCTTTTCTCACACTTCATCCACTGAAAGCAGCAGACTCACATAGCGCTAATATTGTTGCTACAGTATACAATCGTCTAGTTTCTGTTGATGAAAGCGGAATAGTATCTCCAGAGCTTAGTCATAGCTGGGATATGACAGACTCGAAGCTTCGTCTTTACTTAAAAAAAGATATTGCTTTTCATGACGGATCCATTCTCACTGCAGAAGATGTTGTAAATTGCCTTCGGAAACTTAAAGATGATCCGCAATTTCGTTTGCTCTGCGAGCCAATTAAACAAATAGAGGCAATTACTCCCCTGATAGTTGATATTACATATCCTGCAGGTTGTAGCTACTGCTTGCAGCTTCTAGGAAGCATGAATGCCAGTATTTATAAGGAGCATTTAGACTTTGTTTATGGGACAGGCTGCTACTATGTAGAGGAAAATGGTCCATCCATTACTACATTAGTCGCATTTAAAGACTTTTACGGTGAAAGACCTCTTTTAGATACAATAGAGTTTGTTCAAGTTCCGGAGGATTTCGAAAATGTATATCGCACGTCCTCCAATCAGCAAACCTATTTTCCCATTGAAAGTGACTCAGGCTTTGGGGTAGTTTTGATTAGTCCTCAATTAGATATAGACCAAAGACACTATCTTCATTATATTATTTCGAAATACCGGCACGAGATAAATACGGCGGATGATAGACTTTTACCTAATGAAGAAGGATGCTTAATTGGAATAAGTACACCGTATGAATTACATAACATACCTCGACCGAAGTTCAAGAAACCTATTATATTAAAACTAGTAAAATACACTAACAAATCTTCACACTGGTTAAAAGAAATACTTACTAAGAATGGCATTCCCGTTGATATTATTACAGTTTCCTTTAAAGACAATCTATTAAATAGGGAATTAAACCCTAAAACTGACTTATATATACATGGAGAAATCTTTGAGATGAATCAAAATTATTCTTTTTTTCATTTTCTTATGAATGGCTATTCCCCATTAGCCACTGTATTAAAAGGACAAAAGAAATACCAAAACAAATTAAAGGAATACGCCATTACTCCATTTGAAGAATGGACAGCTCTTAATAAAGAAATAGACCGTATGCTAATAGAAGATTCGTTGGTTTGTCCTTTATATTATTCAAAACGGCATATCCCTTTTTCTGCTGACTTAATGAACATTAAGATCAAGCATTTTGGTTTTGTGGATTATTCTAAACTATGGGTAAAGCCTAATATTCCATTAGATTAAGGAATGATGTTTTATACTTTATAAAAAAAACTGAAGACAACTTTTAGTTTGTCTTCAGTCAATAATTAACGTCTTTTCATTAAACGAATCGCTTGTATGGATAGTCGCACTAATAACACGGCACACAGAAATAGTCCTACAAAGGCAGCAGCATTTAAATAGACTGCATAAACAGCATCAATGAATTGAGCAATAGCTAGTAGTGAGGAAGAGATAATTCCAAAAGTGATTCCAACTAGTAATAATATAAAACGAGAAAATAGATTGGTTACGAATTCAGCATTATTTTTGTCGGAAAAGATATCATGGTGTAATATTATTTTTCCACTTTCCACTTTTTGAACTAGCTTATCGACTCGTCTTGGAATTTTTCGTAAAGCAGGAATCATTAAGGCGAATTCTTCCTCTAGTCGCTCTTTTGTAGCACCTGGATCTCTGAAAGGTTTCTTAAAGAGAGAACTCAAGTAATGTGAAGAATATTCCTTAGCTTCTGTAAAAATATCAAAATTTGGTTGAACTAAATGTAAAGTGCCCTCTAGTGTAACAATAGAACGTAAAGCTATACCAACCGAAGGATAAAAAGATAGTCCAAAATCTCTAACAACTTTAAAGAAGGCTTGAATTAGTTCTTCTGTTGGTATTTGTTCCACATACGATATGCGAAGAAGGATTTGCGAAAGCGCCTGTTCCATTTTGACCCTATCGATATGCTCGTGATCTTCTACAAGTAAAGTAATCGCATCATAAAGCATGTCGGCATCATTATGTTGAATCCCCATTAAAAATATCTTCATACCTTCTTGTTGGGGCTCTGCCAATCTACCAACAGCACCAAAGTCTAGCAATATTGGCGTTCCATCTGCTTTATCGATGAATATGTTCCCTGGGTGAGGGTCGGCATGGAATATCCCTGAATTTAATATTTGATCAAAAAAGGAATATAAAACTGTGCGAGCAAATTGCTCTCGATCGATGTTCAGTGATTGAAACAAAGAATCTCCATTTGCAACACTTTGACCGTACGCATGGTCAAAAACGATGATACAGTCATTACTAAGCTCAGCATAAACATGAGGAATCTTAACTTCGTATTTACTCTCCTCTAGCGCTTTTTTAATTTGTAAAACATTTCTTTTTTCAATTTCGAAATTTACTTCTTCCTTCAAATTTTGTGCAAATCCTAAGGCTAGTTCACATAGGCCGAGTCGCGCAGCCCAAGATGATTTATCTGTTAGCCATCGAACAAACTCTAGCAATATATTTAAATCATCTCTTATCATACTTTTAACATCAGGTCGCAAAAGCTTAACAACAACCTGTTGGTTATTATCCTTTAAGATTGCTTTATGTACTTGACCAATTGATGCAGAAGCTACTGGAATCATGTCAAAATAAGAGAACATAACCTCCATTTTATACGGCAAAGACTTTTCAAGTATAGATTTTACTTCTGATTCCTTCAAAGGTTCTACGTTTTGCTGTAGCTTTTCTAACTCTTTAATAAATACCGGAGAAAATAGATCTCGACGAGTGGAAAGCACCTGACCAAATTTAATAAATATTCCACCAGCCTGCTCCAACGTATTCCGAAAAGCAATAGCCATTTCATGATCATTATTTCTGTACCTTGAGTATTTCATTGCTCTTGAAATACCATTTTTCACAGCAATTTGGATGACTTGTCGCATCCTTTTTTGCCCTCTCCATTGATTTCTTATCCTCAAAAGAAACGGCCTAGGTTTTATTCCACTTTCTTTTCGCTCTCCTGAATCCATTGGACTAAATAGCTCAAAGAACAAATATAACAGCATGGATATTAATAGCATGCTACCAATCCATATAATAGTACTCACATCCATAAATGAATAAGCAAAGTTCTCCGAAAAAACATCAACGCTCTGTAAATATGAATACCAGTAAACAAATAGCGTAAATACTAAGCTTATAAATACAGAAAGCACTCTTTTCATAAAATTTATTTGTGAACCCATTAATTTGCCACTCACATAATAAATAAATAAAGAAATTAAGATTATTTGTCCAATTAATTTTACATATATCAAAAAAGTCCCCCCTATTCTTTTCTTTCTATTTTAGTTATACATTCCCCTTTTCTACTTATTATTAATCTTATTATTGATTAAATTTTTAATAGAGAATAACAGTACAACTCAATTATTTATATGAATTCAATAAATAAAAGAGAAATTTTTTATCTTTTTTTTGAGTAAACCCTTAATTGACAATCAAAAAAACTCTCAATACATTTCCTATATATTTTCCACTAAAAATTTCGGTTGATATAAGCTGCATTAACTAAATATCGCATTTCTTCAATGGTATTTTTTTACTATTTTCAAAGATGGAAGTTTCACTTAAATTAGCGTGGGTAATTTTTAGAATGTAATCAGTAAAACTTAAGGAGGTTTTTATCTTATGTTTTTTAACAAAAAAGAATTAAGTTTCCATGCGGTACCAGATAAGCCAGATCCAGTATTGGCAAAACATTTACAAGAAATTATTGGTGGTCAATTTGGAGAAATGAGTGTTGCCATGCAATACCTCTTCCAAGGATGGAATACTAGAGGAAATGAAAGATATAAAGATTTGCTAATGGATACAGGTACGGAAGAGCTGGGGCATATTGAAATGATTGCTACAATGGTAGCTAGATTATTAGAAGGTGCACCAGTTACAGAGCAAGAAAAAGGCGCTGCAAATCCACTTATCGGTGCGATAATGGGTGGGATGAGCCCTAAGGATGTATTAGTAGAAGGTATGAATCCTCAGCACGCAATTGTATCAGGATTAGGTGCAATGCCAGTTAACTCAGTAGGAGTTCCTTGGAATGCAGGCTATATCGTTGCGAGTGGTAATTTGTTAGCAGATATGCGTCATAATGTAATGGCAGAGTCTCAAGGACGTTTACAAGTTGCTCGTCTTTACGGTATGACAGATGATAAGGGAGTTAAGGATATGCTTTCCTTCCTGTTAGCTCGAGACACAATGCACCAAAATCAATGGCTCGCAGCTATTAAAGATTTAGAAGCAACTGAAGGTGGAGTTATTTGTCCAACAACTGTACCACCAGAATGGGAAGCAACTGAATTCTCTCATACGCTTTATAATCATTCAGAAGGTGAAGACAGTGCAGAATTACCATGGTTAAAAGGAAATGCTCCGGATGGACATCCTTTCTCGTATGATCAAGGAAAGGCTTTCGGTGAAAAACCAGTCTTAAGTCCTGCTCCTCCTTCCTTACACAATACATTGCCAGCTGAAGACTTGAAATAATCATAAACAGACTATAAACAAACATGGTACATCCAAGCTTGTTTATAGTCTGTTTTTATTAGTTTATACTCGGCCTATTCTTTTCCACACTGGACACAGCGGTAGTCTGAGTCCCAATCGCCATACATAATTAGCTCTTTTTTCAAACCACAGGTTACACATTCATTAAAAAATATCTGTAGTAATATACCTGACTCTGCTAAGGGCACCCATTCGTTTACATACAGTTTTTTTGTCATTCCATAATCAATTAATATTAAATTGCCTTTATCATTTAATCCATAATTTCCGCTATCCAAAAAATCTAAACCATCTAACTTTGAGTCAATAAGAAGAATTTCATTCTTCAGGTCATCCGTTAAACGACTATCATGGATAAGATCAATTTCATACGAACACCCATTTTCCAATGGTAGAGATTTAAAATAAGGTTGTATAAGTATTTGTTTATCTAAATACGTTACCCTTGCTACGTGTTCTGCCAAGCCCTCTTTCTCCAAGAATTCATACATATATTGCTCGTTAACCCCTTGTTTATATCCTATTGGATGTAGAAATCTTTTAATCACTATATCATTATATTTATATACATTGCGAGTAGAACCAATACCGATAAAATTTTCTTCCACACAGAGCTCTATGTATATATCTTTAATTTTCATCTATTCTACCTGCCCTTAAGGATAGTAAAGTGTTTACTTCTTCTTTAATATACTCTTTAAATGCTCCTAATCTTTCCGTCTGAAATTGTAAATCAGAACTCTCCCCTATATACATATCTATCGCAAGATTCACTAGCAACCTATGCTTTTTAGGTAAATATGTTGCTCCCCACTTACCAGCCTCCATTTTAGAGAAAATAGTACCATCCGTTAAATAATGGTATACTCTTAACATATTTAGTATGCAATAAACTGGTTTTTTCTCTATGTTACTCAAACAGTCCTTATAGTCTCCCAAAATTGAATCGATATAATCGGTCATAGGAATATTCGGGAATACAACCTCTATAGATTCACCTCTAAGACATATACCTTTGTAGTTAATGATCGTGATATGAGAAGCCAAATCTGCATCCCTATTCTCATCTATAAGCCATTGCTTTCTATTTTCCTCGTATCTTTCTCTCCAGTACTCACTATAATGATAATCATAGGCTGATGGATACTCCCATTTTTCCAGCTGGCTTCTATTCATGAAACTAATTTCTATTGGGAAAGGTTTTTTTGACGATTTTAAGAAAAACTCGGTTAATGTTAATTTTTCGTGTAATAATAAGGCTTTTTCTGTTACTACCAATAAATCTATGTCACTACTTAACGGATTGAACCCTCCTAAAGCTAGAGATCCGTGTATATAAAAACCGACACTATTATCACCTATCACCGTTTGAATTTCGTCTATTACTTGTATGGTAAATTCTTTGACTTGATCTGTAGCATCATCCCACTTCATCGATTAGCTACCTCTTTCAATGGCATAAATTCCTCTGGTTTCAGTTCCTTTGCCTCTATTACTATGGCAGTTAAAAAAGTATCTGTCATCGTTTGGTGTCCCTCTCCCTTTTCCCAGAAAACCGCATCTCCAGCTCTTACTTGAATCTTCGTTTGTTCTTTACCGGTTACCCATCCTTCTCCATTAACAATTAATAATAGCTGGGGCCTAACGGCTTTATGAAATCCGATAACACCATTCTCCTCCAAATGCATACAGCCTATTACAGCCTCACTTCCTATTTTAGTTACTTTAGACATGATGAAATTCGAATTGTAATGATGGATTTTCTGTCCAACCTGTTGATCAAAACGGAATATTTTCATTTTGGCACTCCTCCATAACTACTTTTATTCCATTCTAAAGACAAATTTCCCTTCTTATTTAACATAATAAAACCCTTTGAAGTTTTGTAATACCTTCAAAGGGTTTATTAGACTTGATTCAATTCCATTTATTATAAACAAAATACATTAGTTCCTTTTAAGTAAATTCATTCAGGATATTTTTAAAAGTTCTTTGTCTCTTCTACCATGCAGTAGGTAATAAATAGGAATACAAACTAGTATCAAAAAGACCATGGAAAGAAAAATAGGACGATAACCGCTATAAGGTACTACGAAGCCTAATAGGAATGGACCTACTCCTAATCCAATATCATATAAAATGAAATAAGTGGATGTAGCAAGACCAAATCGATGTGGTGGAGTTACCTTCACTGCTACACTTTGAGCAATTGAATTAAAGTTACCATAACCGATCCCAATAAGTGCTGCTGCAAGTAAAAGCATCCACCCAGCAGTTGCCTGGCTGAATAAAAACATACCGATAGCAAACAAAACTAAACAAGGATACGTTACAATATTAGCTCCTCTAGTATCCATCAGCTTTCCTGTAAAAGGACGAGAAAAAATAACGACTATAGCATAAATTAAAAAGAAATAACTTGCTGCAGATACTAGATTTATCTCATCAGCATAGAAGGATAAAAAGGACATGACACCAGAATAGCTAAATCCGATTAATAATGCCACAAAAGAGATAGGCATAGCTCTAGGCTCTATAAATTTCGATATAAATGAGCTTTTTTCCATATCTTGATTTGGAAATTTAGGTAATGGCACTTCTATTTTTACAATCGCGTAGATGATTAAGCACACAACCGAAAGCACTACATTCATAGCAAAAATCCATTGGAACCCACCTTCCATTTTTAATAATAGAATACCTAGAAATGGCCCTATAGCTGTTGCTAATATGGCACTTAAACTGTAGTACCCTATTCCTTCTCCCTTACGAGTATTCGGTAAGATTTGAGCAATAATCGTGCCGGTGGCTGTTCCTGCAATACCAACAGCAATCCCTTGAAGTAGTCTATTAACAATAAGAAGTCCGATATTAAAAGTCGCAAAATATAAGGCAGATGTAATAGTAAAAAATAATAGTCCTATCCACAATGTTTTTTGGGTCCCAATATTCCCTATAACTCTACCTGCCCCTAATCTGCCTATTAAAGACCCTATTATGAAAATACTTGATACTAGACCTGCTGTGCTAGTAGTTGCTCCATATTCTGACTGAGCATAAGAAGCAATCGTAACGATTAATAAGTAAAACATTAAAGTAATTATAAAATTGATCAAGGAAATGAAAAGAAATTCCTTTGTCCATAATTTTTCTTTTATCACTGCCATCATCTTCCCTTTATATTAACAAGTAGCTTTTCTAATACTCGTTCTGTAATTTTTCTTTCTTCTTCCGTGATACCTTTTAATAAGTCCCTTTGAAAGGCTTCTACTATTAATTTAGCCTCCTTATATTTCAAAACACCTAGACTTGTTAAATGCATTACTTTTTGTCGCTTATCCTGACCTGTACCTATGTAGATTAGGTCTTGATCTACTAGCTTTTGAGCAATCGGAGTTACGGACGGCTTTTCTACTCTCCAATAAGCTGCTACATCCGTAAAGGTTGAAGGTCCCTCTTCTTGCAAAATACGTATCAGTCCCCACTGTATTTCTGTTAAGCCTAGAGGCATCAATAAATCATGCATTTTGCTACTATATGGTCGAGAAATCAATTTTAGAGTAGTAAAAAAAGGTTGCATTTCATTTCCTCCTTAATTAGTTAGTTAGGCTAACTAATTTTAAACGTTTAAAATTAGTTAGTTAGGCTAACTAATTTTAAACGTTTAAATTATGTTTGTAAAGAAAACATTTCTTGCCATTTACCATTCAAATAATTATATTTTTTATAAGGGGGGAGTATCTATGGAAATGAGGCTAGCAAACGAAAAAGATTGGGAGCAAATCAAGTATATTTATGAAGCAGGTA
Organism: Psychrobacillus sp. FSL K6-4046; assembly: GCF_038624605.1. Classification (NCBI taxonomy): domain Bacteria; kingdom Bacillati; phylum Bacillota; class Bacilli; order Caryophanales; family Bacillaceae; genus Psychrobacillus; species Psychrobacillus sp. FSL K6-4046. Next base: position 1,762,081 of record NZ_CP152020.1, on the reverse strand, counting down.
TTTCTACTGGTAACGCAACCTTCGAGACGAGTGCCCCATCTTCATATGAACAATGGATTTCAAAAGCGGACAAGCTATGTACTTTCGTCATGCTACATAATAAAGCGGTAAAAGGCTGGTGCAGACTTAGCCCTGTTTCATACAGGGCTGTTTACGCAGGAGTTGGGGAAGTAGGTATTTACGTTCATCCAAAAGCAATCGGTCTAGGAATTGGAAATAAGTTACTTGGAAAATTGATCGCTAGTTCAGAAGAACAAGGCTATTGGATGCTACAGGCAAGTATATTTCCAGAAAACAAGGCTAGTATAGAACTTCACAAGAAAAACGGATTTAGAGTGGTGGGATATCGAGAGCGAATTGGAAAGCATAATGGAGAATGGAGAGATAACTTACTTTTAGAACGAAGAAGCAAGTTCACTGGTAACGATTAAACAGTTGCCCGAACAATATAGTAAGAGTTCGTTATAGGTAAGCCATTCGTCTCATGGAAACCAAAAATCTCCGTAATCTCTTTTAAGTTTTCATTTATAATTTTCTCTGTCACGATTGGATGCTGTCCAAAACATCTTTTATTTATGATATCCATAGGACTGTGTAGTATTTCTATATTGCTAACCGTTTCGATTTCCCATTTCTCAAAGTTCGCTGTCTTTAATCTTTCTTGTATAGCCTTCAATGTTGAATCTCTTGGTAACTTGGCTTGAAAGAGATTTGGAAATAAAATAGGCAGTTCCTTGTCCATATCATCACCAGGATGCAATCCGAGTACAGTTCCACCTTTTTTTATGGTTTTCGTCAAAGCAAGATATCCCGAAGTGGGCCCTTTCCGAATATATGCACAGTCAAATTCATCCTCTGAAAAGGGCAACTCTTTTTTCGTGCTACCTAGTACGAACGAGACATTCTCAGGCTTTTTTCTTTTTCCCTGTTCAATAAACAGGTTAGTTACATCAAATCCTACTATTTCTTTTGCAATAGGGCTACATTCGATAGCAAATTCTCCATGACCACAACCAACATCTAATACTATTTTAGACGCAATCATTTTTTTAACCTCCTCATCGAAAAGAATTTCTCCATTAGGTTTTAAAATAGTAGAATTCCATGAATAAGCATATTCTCCTTGTTGTTTCCCAAGCTGGTTGTACCATTCGAATGAATGAGGTTCGATCCATTCTGCTAACAGTGTTGGATTTAATAATGCCATAAAATACCCTCCCTATATTGTTCATTGTGCACATCTAAAACTCCAGGCTGCTTATAGTGATACTAAAAGTTGAGCTTACCTAAAGGGAAGTGACTCTATACTAAAAAAAGAAGCACTAATATTTAGCACTTCCTTTTAAACTGGTATAGTCAGAGTAAATGTCGTTCCTTTACCCTTCTTACTTTTTACTTCTACATTTCCTTTTAGCTTGGAGATTGTCCCATAAACCATCAGCATACCAAGACCAGTTCCTTCTTTTTTATTCGAGTAATAAGGCTTCCCTAACTGACTTATTTCTTCTGAAGACATCCCAATCCCTTGATCTTTAATGGTAATAACAAGGTGTTTTCCTAGTTGTACAGCTTGGACAAGAAGAATCCCCCCCTTGCCCTTCATCGCTTCAACACCATTCTTTATTAAGTTAATAATGCATTGTTTCATTTGATTGGAGTCAAATTTAATCTTCGCTGTGTTCTGAAACTCAAGAATGATTTCCACTTCGTTAAATTTAGCAAATGGCATCATAATATTTTTTACATATACGAGCTCCTCTTCCATAGTAGAGTGAACCATATGGACGGATTGTGGCTTAGCAAATGCTAAATAATCATTTAAAATACTTTCTGCTCTATTCAACTCTTTTAGAGAATATTCTATATAAACTTTGTCGTTTGGTGTAATATCCTTTGAAACACTTAACAATTGTAAAAAACCATTTGTTACGGTAAGTGGATTTCTTATTTCATGTGATACACATGCTGATAGCTCGCTCATCACATGCAATCGCTCAGAACGAAGAAAGTTATCTCGCTGTTTAATATTGGACAGAATCTTTTCAATCATAATCATATTAAATAGCATAATAACTGCATAAGTAATAATAACGTAACCAACAACATTCCAATATTCTAACGTCAGTGTTTCAAAATAGGTGGATAACGAAATTAAGTAAGTCAAACCGTTTACTAATACTACTATTATACCTGTAATTATTCTGTTTTTAGGAGCTAGGCTAATAAACTTTTTATGCACCAGTGGAATAATAATAAAAGCCAATGTTGAAAAAATAAACGACTGAAAAATTCCCTCTCCACCAACAAAGAAACGTACAATATTTAACGTAATGTATAAAGGGAACAGTTGCTTATAGCCGCCATATAAAGCCAGAGTAATAAACGGAATATATCTTAAATCTACTGTAAAACCTAATTCTAACCTTATTGGATAAATCATACACAAAAACATAGAAACAATAGAAGAAAATATATAATAAAATAAATTTTTTTTACCCTTATAGTTATCTATAAAGATAACAAATAGCAGAACAGGTAAAGTTATAAATAATATATTGATCAAAAATGTTTGCAGCAATGATGGTCCTCCTCGGAGCTTCTTCCATATACACAAATATAAATTATAGCATATATATTACCAAGTCTTTCATATTAAAATTTTGCTATTTTCAAATTGATTCAAGAATAAAGTTTAAAGTTAAAAATATGAGGTAGACATAAAGTAGGCCTAGAAAAAACTTTACCAACTATGAATGGAGGAATTTAAAATGAAGAAAAGAATATTCGCTTTACCAATAGTTTTAAGTTCAGCATTACTATTAGGAGCATGTGGTGATGGAGACGATGATATCAATGATATCGAAGTAGAGGATCCGACTTTTGAAGATGATGGACAAAATGATACAGGAATTGATTCTGAAAATGAAGGCGAAGTAGATACTCAAGATGATCAAGACAGTACTACAGGAACTGATGGTACTGATGACACTACCTCTACTGAAACTGAAGGTACTGAGACAGAAGATATTGAAAGTGATACAGAAGCTAACTAATACACATAAACCTCAAAGCATATATGCTTTGAGGTTTTTCAATTAGTCTACAGACTTAACCATCTTTGCTTCTTCGATAATAGAATGAATTATATCATGATCATCAATAACATAAGGAACTTCTTCAGGTTCCATCCAAATACGTGTGGTCGTTTCGTGTTTCCGCTGAAAGGTATGGCATTCTTCTATATCCAGCCGATAGAATAATTGATAACCAATTATAGGATACTTTCCATTTGGGTCAAAGTAAGGATTTTCTTCATGATTTACCTCAATAGCCCCTATATAAGTAGCTTTACCTTTTACAGAGCCCTCTTCGAAGACCTCTCGATGTAATGCTTCTTCTGGAGTTTCATTTCCTTCTATATGCCCTCCAGGTAGATTAAATCCCCTCTTTTTCACTTTAACTAATAATATTTTTCCTTCGTGAAAGCAGCATCCGTGTACACTTGTTACTGTGTCTTTGTTTCCTATTAATTTGGAACGCTGCCACTTTAACCTTACGGGATGTTGCCCCCATACGACTGTAGTTTGATGAGTCATCTATTTGCTCCTTTTTCCTTGCTGTCCCTGTGATTACTCTCTCTTGTACATAGCTTCATGTAAATTTTTCAATGTTTTTTTGATTTGATGCTGCGTATGTATATTTTGATCGAGATATGTTAAACGAAAATAAAGAGATTTTAAGAAGTTCATAACATTAGATCGATATTTGTAAAAGACTATGCGATTCTGTTCTTTTAATCTTGCTTCCAATAAACTCTCAAAGTTATGTACCCACTCTACAAGCATTTCCTCCGGTAAACCTTTTTCAATCATTGCTTCCACTGCAAAGATTAATCGTTCATCCTCATCGTCCTGGAGAACAGTATCCCTCCAAATACAAGCTTTTATAACGTTTAGCCATTCTTCAGCGTGTAATATGTCGTTGGAAGGATGACTAATAATAGATTCAAAGAGATCTGCGCCATGCGCAATACTATGAGCCCAGCCCTTCCCTTCTACATAACCTCTCACATCTTTTTCTGATTGTAAGTATGTTGTCGTTTTTTTATAGACTTCTTCTAATTGCTGCTTATCTAAAAATTCTTTTGTTTTATCCTTTTCTACAATCAAAGCAATGACTAGAGATGAGAAGGATCTAGTAAACACAGTATCCGTGTCCTGTTCACCTATGCCTTTAAATAAATATTCTTCTGATAAACAAATTTCTAGTATTTTTACCATAAGGGAATCTGACAATTTGTTATTTTCTATAAGCTGGTAAAAAGTAGAGTAAATTAAGCTATCTCTTAGCTCTCCATCCACTGAGCCTATATTAATAAGCATTTCTTTTATAACTTCCTCTAAATTATCCAAATCTCCTTTTTCATTTTGCCATTCTCTTAATATTGTTTTTAACTGCATTTTAATCCTCCTTAATTAACCATCTCTTTTTATTTCTAGATAAAGGAATTCATTTCCTTCTTTACTGCTATTTATTTTCCCAATTTAAAATAGTTGTATTTAAAATCTACAACTAAATAAAAGATTCAAAATTTTATGCGACTACTTAACAGCAATAGCTTTAGGTGGCATTAATTGCGCCCACACAGAAATGTGAGCGACAGGAGTCGAAATTTAATTAATGAGATAATCAGCACTTAATAGACTGAATATTTTATTAGTTTAGCGGAAATTTTGTTTTTGTGAATTTTTTTCCCAATTGTAAATTTGTACTAAATGATTAAAATTATAGATGTAGGAAAAATATGAAAAAGGAGTTGTACTATGAAAAAACCATTCGCTGCTCTATCGTTATCAGCTATGTTACTCGTCTCGACTTCCTTTACTAGTGCCTCTGCCAACAGCTACTCGTATCTTGATGAAATTTCATCCCTACAACCAGATGTCTCTACTGAAGAAATGATGGCCAGTGTTCAAGAAATTGCAAAAAACACTGGAGAAACGGAAGAACAGATTTTAGAACAAATCTATAAAGAGTTAAAAAACGATCAAGCTCAAGGATTGGCTGAAGCAAAGTCTAATCAAACTCAAGGCGCAAGTGGTGGAACAGTTAGTGTAGGAAACAGTACTAAAGGTAACTTCTACTACACCCCTTCTCAAACAGCCTATCTTGATCATGGTCATGTCGGACTTTATTATACTTCTACTACAATAGTAGAATCTGTTCCTTCTTCTGGTGTACGCACTATTTCTACCACTGCTAGAAAGGTAGATAGCTCGGGTGCTCTAGTTAAATCGGTGGGCACCACTTCAACTAATAGAAATAATGCTGCTAATTGGGCCTATTCACAAGTAGGCCAGAGTTATTCGTATAATTTTGCAACTAACAGATCTACTGGACATAACGGAGCCAAAAACTGTTCGAAGTTAATTTGGTCTGCATATAAATTAAACGGTAACTTAGATTTAGATGATGATGGTGGGCTTGGAGTATATCCTAGAGATGTGCGGGACGCGCCAGGTACAACCTTAGTAAGGAATATTTAACAGTCAAATGACAATAGGACAGTCGAAATACTGCCTATTGTCATTTTACTTTTAGGAGGGAATTTTATATGAAGAAAAATATAGTTTCTCTAATCGGAATCATTGGCCTAGGGGTTATTGTTTATTTCGCATACACATTCTTTTTCACACCTACACAAGCAAATAGCAGTTTACTTCTATCTAAAGCTGATATCGAAAAGGAAAATTTTCTACATAACAAGAAGGCAATTCTTTATCTGTCTACTACGGCTGATCAGGATATAGATGGGGAAGGATTTAGTTATGCTGTTTTCATTAATAAATCAGGTAAAGCTCAAGCATTAAAAATGGAGGGATTGGAGTTAGGCAGCACAGCAGTTTATGACAACAACGTTTTTTTAGAGGAAAAAGATATGGTTCGCCTAGTAGGAGAGGAATATAAGGAATTTCCAATGAAAACTGACCAGTACACAGGAGAACGCTCAGGTTATATTCAAGAGGAGGAAATATTCTTTAGCATTTATAACAGTGGATTTGCACAGGATGGAAAAGGATATCGTTCAGATGTTCGGTTTGGAAACGAGAAAAATTTTCAAACAGATAAAATTCCCTTTTACATCGCAGCCTCTGGTGTTGAAAGTGATAAAGTCAATATTCTTACTCAGGATGTAGATAAAAATGAGTTCCATTTAAAGGAAGTAACATTTGATACCTCCTTAGAGGTTGAAAATTTATCAAAAGTAGATACACCAAAGGATGAGTTTTTTAACGCATTAGCCCCTGTCTTATCAGATCAAACATATTATTATTTAATCTTGTCATCTGCCATAGATGACTTCAACGAGAAGACCAGTCTTTATCGAATCAATAAGGATACTCTTCAGCAGGAAACGTATGATTTCATCGAATATAAGGATATGAAGGATCTTGTGGCAACCATTCCATATAATTTTAAGAACTCTGCTTATATATATAATGACTTTCTGTACTTTATCAATGGCTTAGGGGAAGTTTACACCTTTGATACAAATACAGAAGATATCCAGCTAAAATTCTCTTTAGAAGATGCTAGTGAATCTAAAATAAGAAATAATGAAGAAATTTATTTTAAGGATGGTTCACTTTTTGTCCTAAGATATAGTGAAGATAAGAAAGAAAAATATTATTTAGAGGAATATGATTTAACCAATGGCAATCGTGTAAGTAGCCTTGATATAACTGGCTTATCCGAACTATTATCAAGCGTTCAAAGAAAAAGTATTTACTCTTATGATTTAAAGGTATTCGATACGGAATAAATTACAGCACTGTGCCAACACGCATCTTAGAAGTTCAAAAGCCCTGAAAATTTTACAAACAGTAAAATTTTCAGGGCTTTTTTACTACTTCATCATCGTTGTTCTCCGCTTCAGCGAACGCTTTCCTGGGGGCACGTTGCCTTAGCCTGTAGCCTCTCCCACGCGCTTATCACCTAGGAGTTACCGCTTTCCAAGTCTCACTCATCCCGTAGGAGTCGCCGTCTGGTGCTCCAATCAATAAATGGGAACAGCTTTAATGTATCGATAAGTGCTAATAAATTTATTTCCATAAACAAAGTTGAAAAGTGTCACCAACCCCAATTTCATCATCTATTTATGGTATTAATAGCGATTTGAACGTTCTTTTTTTATGTTTACAGTTACTATAAAAAAGAGTTGTTAGTCAAAATCAACCAATAACTTTAACAAAGCTTTTATAATAAAGTAGAGTTGATTTCCGCTTTCCGTGGGGTGATGGTTTTATTTGTCTCCACATTCATACTTAAATCGCCTCATGTAGCTACAATCCATGTAAAGAATTTTTTTGTGTTTGATTGGTAAATCGCTATTCAGCTAATGCCGTAATTGAAAATAGGATAATCGCTGAACATACACTTATTACAATTGTATTGACAGAAGTATCCTCGTTGTCTCTAACTTTATGCAAGATAGAAACTAGGTTTACACAAATAATTACAGCTAGTATTGGATTATATAAAACTCCTAATTGTGCAATTTGATACAAAATATCCTACTCCTTTCTTTTTGTTCTACTATTAAACTTAATTGAACTACATATGCCTATGATACGCTATTTATTAGAATTTATTTCCAAAAAATTCATTGATTGATGAAGCTTTATCAACTAAGAAAGCATCTTGATTACTAATGTAGCTTTCTAGCGCAAGTGACCCAGCGCTTGTATGCATAGAATCATTTGTTTCAATATTATCTTTAAGTAGAACAGGAATCCCATGTAATAACCCTCTCACGCCTTGTTTCTTTCTTTCTTTCATAGTGCAAAGCCTCTGCTATAAATAAAGCATGAGGATTTATCTCGATAATTACATTAAGATTAGGACCATTCTTATCAAACTTTGCAATTCTATCCATATAAAACATAACTAATTCTTATAAAGTTATGTCTTCTTTGAGTAAAGCAAAGTGCAGGTGTTCAACTGTTAACTCTTCTTTTAAAAAGGGGTTGAACTTTATACTCAATTTAAAAGTTCCCTTAGAAAGTAATGTTTGAGTAAATACTATAATTACGACATCATTTAGACTTCATAATTTACTCTAACTTTAACACTTATATTAACAGTACATTAAAAATTTTAGATATATAAAATATATTCCCCAAGAAGATTTAGCGGTTTCCTATAACACATTTTCATAACCAACCTTAAACTGGCTGGTTTCTGTTTTCTCTCTATATATTCTCTCAAAAAAACACCTTCATTTTTAAAATGAAGGTGGCTTCTTTACATCTGTTGTTCTTTTGTAGGTCCCATAACTCCGGGTACCTCTAATCCTGCTTGGCGAAGTAAAACGGTCATTTGACCACGATGATGTGTTTGATGATCTATGATTTTTCGTAATATTTGACCACGTGGAATAGAAGTGCCAAACGCAGGTACTTGCTCTACCAAATCTGCATCCGTTAGAGATGCTGCAGCCTCTTTAAAAGCATCTGCCATTGTTTCATAAGAAGAGACAATTGTGTCAACTGATCCAGGTACTTCCTTAGGGTTCCCAACAGATGGTAGGTCAATTTTTGCTAGCTTAGCTAGAAAAATGGGTGCTGTCGTTAAATGCCAAGCTAACCATCCTAGTGTATTATGGTTTTCTGCAATTGCTTGGTTCAGCTTATCATCTGTCATTGCTTTAAAAACGTTAACTGTACCATCAGCTGACATCGCCCATTCTTGTATAAAATCTTCTGTTTTACGATACATATGAATACCTCCTAGTTATATCTATTTTCATTTTAATTTATAAGCCGTCTTCTTCAAGTAAAAGGACTTACTAAAAATGAATTCAGATTCAAGATATAAATAAAGTATCATCATTTAACTTAGCTGGAATATGTATTTCCAACAGGTTATTTCTATTCTTCAAAAACCATTTTCCCATCTCGATACTTTGCATATGGGTCATCTTTTTCACCGATCAATAACTTTCCTTTAACAATGTAAGCAACTTCATTCCATTCACTTTTTTCTCCATCCTGCTCTACTTCAAGCTTGATATGGTGCCAGAATGAGTGCCCGTCTTCGTACTCGATCTCTACAATTTCAAAGTCTTTCAGTTTATACTTTTGTTCTTCCAAGAGATTGATTTTTTCTAAATATATAGCTTTTGCTTCCTGTTCGGATAAGTCAGTTTTACCAGCTAACTTACCCTCTTCTGTATCATATAAATGTAATTGTTTAAATGCTTTCTCATAATCCTCATCTATTATTGCTTGATAATAATTTTGAATAATATTTTCAGCTTTCTTTTCTTCTACGTAATTACACCCTGTTAACATCAGTATAAATAATAATAACAACAGAATTGAACCTGGTTTCTTCATATTAACCTCCCTATTTTAAGGAAATGGAAAAAACTACTATAAATTAATTATTTTTTTATTTAGCTATGTAAAAGTTATTGTTCTTTTGATTCCGACTTTACAATTGAAATGACTGCTCTAATAATTTTTAAAGTGTGTTGGAGTCATTTTACGGCTTTGTTTATAGGAGTGAATAAATAGAAATATGCAGCCGGTCTCCATTTATTGATTGGAGCGCCAGACGGCGACTCCAGTGGGATGAGTGAGACAGATAAGCCATCACAACCACGCGCGAAAGCGATGGGTGATGGCTTATCGCTCACCCCACGAAAAGCATCCGGTTGGCGCGAAAATCAAATCTACTTGCCGACTTAGAACACATCATAAATCAAACCTAGCCTTTAACATGGCCTTTTATTTTAACATAATATTCATATAAAAAAAGATGGAGACTGCCTTATATGAAATAAACCTTTCTTCTAGTGTATCTAAATTTTTTTAAACTTTGTTAAAATTAATGGTTGATTTTGACTAACAATTGTTTATTATAGTGACTTAGTGACTGTAAATATTATAAAAAGGACATTCAGATTACTATTAAAATTTTAAATAGATGACGAAATTGGGTTGGTGATAGTTTCGATGATAAAGCTGTTCCATTTATTGATTGGAGCGCCAGACGGCGACTCCTACGGGATGAGGGAGACAGATAAGACATCACAACCACGCGCGTAAGCGATGGGTGATGGCTTATCGCTCATCCCGAGGAAAGCGTCCGGCTGGCGCGGAAATCAATTCTACTCTCTGATTTAAGATTTCTTTGCACATAAATTAACCCAACCCTTTATCATATACATTTTTTAACTGTTTTTCCAGATAATCAATTTCCTCTTGAATTGTACTAGGATCTATTCTTGCAAATAGTGGTTGTATATTGCTTATGTTATCTACTTTTACTTTTATTGGCTTCCAATGAAATTCTTCTAATTTTAATATTTTTCGTACTTCCTCACTTGAGAAAGGAAGGAACGGTGATAATAGTTGAGCAACATTTCCAATGATATAAACGCAACTTGCCAGTGTATCCAGGCAGCTTTCCCTATCTTCCTTTACTTGTATCCACGGCTTTTGCACGTCAAAAAATCTATTCGCTTCACGAATATATGAAAAGATAGAATCTATTGCTAATTTAAAATGACCCCCTTCGATTAATTGACCAACCACACTGTATAAGTTTAAAGTGGATTCTTCTATTTCTGTATTTATTGCTCGATCAGGAATTGTTCCTTCAAAGGACTTTTCAATGAATTTTAATGTGCGATTGATAAAGTTTCCATATGCTCCGAGTAGCTCCCCATTATGGCTGTGAATAAATTCTCTCCACGAAAAATCAGAGTCTCTATTTTCGGGGGCATTGCTTGTTAGAAAGTATCTTAAGGAGTCAGGATGATATTTCTCTACAAAATAAGGAGCCCATACTGCCCATTTTTGACTAGTCGAAAATTTTCTCTTTTCCAACGTTAAATACTCGTTGGAAATGATATGAGTTGGAAGTGTTTCTTGACGAATACCTTTAAGTATCGCTGGCCATATAACAGTATGGAATGGGATGTTATCTTTACCATGTACATAATAGGAAATGGTTTGTTCATTCCAAAATTCTTTTTCATCCGTTTGGTTAAGAGTCGCCCATTCCTTACTCGCTGAGTAATAACCGGAAACAGCCTCTATCCATACATACACTTTCTTTTCCTCGTATCCTTCGATAGGTATACTTACCCCATTTGGCAGATCCCTTGAAGCCGCTCGATCTCGAAGGCCTTCATTTAAATATCGCTCGGTCAGGTGAACTGCATTTTCTCGCCACGCATGATTTGCTTTTGCAGACGTAAGATAATTCTCTAGCTGCTCCTGAAAGCTGCTTAGTTGAAAATATAAATGCTTTGTAGCTTTAACTGTCGGCTCATTTCCACATAGCTTGCAGCTTCTATTCGTTAAGTCCATAGGGTCTAAAATCAATGAGCAGGCATCACACTGGTCCCCTCTTGCGCGGCTTCCGCAATTTGGGCAACTCCCCTCCACATACCTGTCAGGTAAAAACTGATTATCTGACTCACAATAGATTTGCTCAATTTCCTTTTCGTAAATATAACCATTCTTCCATAGCTCTAAAAAGATTTGCCTAACCACTTTATGATGATGATCACTATCAGTTCGTGTATACATATCATAACTAAAGCCCAGACGATTAAAGGTTTCTTTAAACTCGTTATGATATCTATCCGCTATTTCTTTCGTTGTAACGCCTTCAGAATTAGCACGTATGGATATGGGAGTACCGTTACAGTCGCTACCAGAGACATACAATACTTCCTCTCCCTTTTGTCTATAATATCTCGCCAAAATGTCGCCTGGTAATAAGGCAGCAATGTGACCCAAATGTAAGGATCCATTAGCATATGGCCATGCCCCTCCGATAAAAATGTTCATTTTAATTCTCCCCTTTTCTTCATTAAGTTTTTTAGCCAATAAGTTTTAAATATCTTCAGCCAAAATAAAAAACCTCATCCATATCGAAATTTCGATAAGGACGAGGTTATCTCGTGGTACCACCTTAATACTCAAATGGTTCACACCATTTGACTCCATAAGTACATAGCAAAAAGCCTTTATACTTTGACATGGGTAACAAGTGCCAACTCTTGTCGTATCCTACTAGTTGTTTAACGTTCAGTACGAAGCTCCGAGATCATGTTCGAATGACTAGCTTGCCTCATTTCCACCACCAGAAGCTCTCTATATAACATCATCACTCTACTTTTCCTCTTCAACGCCTTTTTATATTATTAGAATTATACAAAATGTTCCACTCATAAATCAATATTTATTTTTTAGCAAGGAAAAATCTATCTATTTGAATAACTATAAATGGTACGAAAGCCAATCCATAGATCATCGCTAGTTGAGAGCGACTAATTGCGGCAACATCAAACAGCTCGAATATCAAAACTAGGTTCAAAAGAATGACACCAATTAGAAAAGCTATCCAAACAGTTATATTCGAAAACAATCCAATTTTAAATATGGACTCTTTTGATCGGCAATTGAAGCCATGAAATAATCGTGACAAGCATAAGGTTGCAAACGCCATAGTAGTCGCGACCATTGTATCGCCAGTCGCCAAACCTATTTGAAAGGCGATAATTGTTACTGCTGCGATGAGGAAGCCTTCCAATCCAACCTGTATAGCAAACTTCTTATTAAGAAGCGGTTCCTTAATGTCCCTTGGCTTTTCTTTCATTACTTTTTTATTGTGTGGCTCTAAACCAATTGCAATGGCAGGTAAACTATCCGTCAGCAAGTTTATAAATAATAGATGAACCGGTAAAAAGGGAGCAGGTAAAGCAAGAATGGTTGCATAAAGTACAACTAGGATAGCCCCAGTGTTACCAGATAGCAAAAACATAATGGAATTGGTAATGTTCGTGTAAATACTTCGCCCATTGGAAACTGCTTTGACTATGGTTGAAAAATTATCATCAGTCAAGATCATAGCAGAGGCATCCTTTGCAACTTCTGTACCTGTAATGCCCATTGCAACCCCTATGTCCGCTTGCTTCAATGCTGGACCATCATTTACACCGTCACCAGTCATCGCTACAACGTGACCTTTTTCTTGCCAAGCTTCTACTATACGAATTTTATGCTCAGGCGATACTCGTGCATATACAGAGACATTCTCGACTATGTCTTGTAATTCTATATCCGATAATTTTTCTATTTCCTTCCCTTCCATCACTTCATCAGGACCTTCTACTATCCCTATTTCTTTCGCTATAGCAGTGGCGGTAGTCTTATGATCTCCAGTAATCATAACAGGCTTAATACCTGCAGCAATACAATCTTCTACCGCTTGTTTAGTTTCTGGTCTTAAGGGATCCACCATAGCTACTAATCCAATGAACGTGAGATCCTGCTCCATTTCCATGTTTACTATCGGGGAATCTACTTCTTTATAAGCAAACGCAAGGATTCTTAGACCTTGGCTTGAAAAATGGTGGTTTGCTTGTTTTATCCTTTCGATTTGCCCAATGTTAATAGGTGAAATGCCTGTAGATGTTTCCATTCTTACTATTCGGGATAATAGCTCATCCACTGCTCCTTTTGTAATCATCATATATCGATTATTTATTCGATGAATCGTACTCATTAGCTTGCGATTAGAATCAAATGGCATTTCTCCTACACGGAAATATTGTTGGCGTACGTTCCCTTCATCAAAATTATACAGTTTACTCCAATTCAAAAGGGCAATTTCTGTTGGATCTCCAATTTCTTTTTCTTCAGTACTTATCGAATCATTACAAAGCAACGCCATGCTCATTAAATTTTTATGGAGTGCGTTGTTGATATTAGCTCTGTCAGCTTTTAGAGTTTGCTCATTTACGTACATATGCTGGACTGTCATTTTATTTTGTGTAAGCGTTCCAGTTTTGTCAGTGCAAATGACAGAGATACTCCCTAAACTTTCAGCTGCTCGTAATTTTCGAATAATAGCATTTTCTTTTGCCATTTTCTGTGTACCAAATGCAAGTACTATGGTGACGATTGAACTTAGTGCTTCCGGAATAGCAGCTACCGCTAAGGATACCGCAAACATGAAAGAATCTACTAGCTCTCGGCCTCTAAGAATGTCTAGTCCCAAAATAATTAGGCATATAATGATAATGCCAATAGCCAATCTCTTTCCAAAGTGATCCAAATTCATTTGTAAGGGGGTTTTCTTTTCTTTTGCATTTTGTAACAGATTAGCTATTTTGCCTATTTCAGTCGCCATACCAATGGACGTTACTATAGCTCGTCCTCTACCATTCGTAACAAAACTTCCTGAAAAGACCATATTACGCTTATCACCAATTGCTAGCTCCTCTTTATCAATTAAAGCTTCAATTTTGTCTATTGCTTCGGATTCACCTGTCAATGAACTCTCATTTACTTGTAATCTATAGCTTTCCATCATTCTTCCATCTGCACAAATATAATCTCCCACTTCTAAATAGAGAACGTCTCCCACCACTACCTCTCGGGATGGAATTTTTATAACTTCTCCATTCCTCAGCACCTTAGCTATAGGAGCGGCCATTTCTTTTAAGCTATCTAATGATTTTTCCGCTTTAATATGTTGTACCGTCCCTAAAACTGCATTTAATACAATTACTATTACAATAACTATTGAACTTTCTAATTCTCCTAAAAAAGCAGAAATAGCAGCAGCAACTATTAAAATGATGACTAGAAAATCATTAAACTGCTCTAAAAATACTTGTATGGCATTTTTCCTTTTACCTTCCTCTAATTCATTGAAGCCATTCTCTTTATGTCTTTGTCGTACTTCATAATCTGATAACCCTTGTTGAGTAACGTCAAACTCTTTCATCACTTCTTGAACTGATTTTTGGTAGTATGCTGTGATATTCATTAGATTCCCCCAAACTCATTAGTTAAAATAATTACATACCAATAAATCACTTAGATATGAATATATGTGTGAATTTAAGAGATTAGTACACAAAAAATTATAGATTTCAATTATGATGCGAGTTTACGAGATTTTAATGCATATAAAAACAGGAGAGGCTTTAGTAATTGCCGCTCCTGTCAAAGATTCTATCTTATTATTTTTGATTAGCCTGATTTGTAATTGGTATCTAGAAAACTATTCATAAATTCCTCTACAGATTTTTTAATATTCTCCTCCACAGGAACTTTTTCAAGTAATTCATCTTGCGTATATACAGTCCCTCCCTTAATAATACTATGAATTTCTTTTGTGCAACGTATGTCTTTTAAAGGATTTTTTTCTAGTACTACCATATCCGCAATTGTTCCTTCTTGAATGACTCCTATATCTTGTCTATTAAGAGCATCTGCTGCATTTATTGTAGCTGTCCTTATCGCATCTATTTCAGATAGACCATTTTTAACGAATAGCTCTAGCTCTCTGTGAAGCGCCATACCAGGAAATGTGAAAATACCAGCAGGAGTATCAGTACCAGCTACCACTAGGCCCCCTAAGTCAAAATAAGCTTTGGTAATAGCTTTGTTAAAGGTATGTTGCATTCCTAATATACTCAATGAACTTGTATTTTCAATAAAGCGTCTCCAATGCTGCATTAACACCGAATTCTCTTTAATTTTGTCCATTATCTTTTCTTCAGAATACCAGTAATTCCGCATTAAATTGGCTTGGTCATACAAAACCATTGTCGGACAAAGCACAACATTATATTCCACCAATACTTTACAAACATCTCTAATCTTTTTCTCATCAGGATTCTCCCAGTCAATATCCTTCCATACGTCTTCATTTGCTTGCATGGTCCATTCTGGGAAAAGATCTTTTAAAATACCTGAAGCATGCTCGTTCCATTTAATACCCATTTTAGCAGCATCCGTTGCAGTTACATCTACGGAATGTATTAAATCACAACTGACTTCTCTCTGATGTTTTTTTGCTTCATCGACGACTACTTCCATTATTTCTTTCGATAACCACCCATACACCTTAATGAAATCAGCACCAGCTTCAACCTGCCTTTTAACCTCTGCTCTAGCACTCTGTGCATCATTTACATTTATGTTCCATGGACTATTTTCACCCCACAACCCAGGTGGTCCATCGATAATTCTATCTGAGGAAATAACTCTTGGTGTTGGTGCACCGTCATTCGCATGTATTAGGTTTTCTAATTCACCAACATTTCCGCCCGTATTACGAACGGTTGTAACGCCCGCTGCAGTAAAAATAGGAGCATAATCCTTTTTCATATGTACGTGCATATCAATTAAACCTGGTATTACATACTTTCTTTTCAAATCATAAATAACCGCTTTTTTATGAATATTACCAATCTGCTTGTGGGCAGAAAAAATTCTAGTAATATAGCCATTTTGGATAAGAAGATGTGAATAAGTAATTTTCCCAGTAATTACATCTACTACATTAACATTTTTTAATAATAATACTGCATTCTCCATGGCGCTCTGTCCTTTTCTCCCAGGTATAGGTAAGATATAAAATAGTTGTGATAATTATCTTTGATTTTTTCTTATGTTTCAAAAGGTCTCATCTTTCTATTTCCCCGATTTCTCTCTTTTTCAAACACGGTGTTTGCTTCAGTTACAAAGACTCTTTTTTGTTTATAATCTCATTAATTTCATTAAATAGTTTGCTAATCAAATATTCTTTTTTAGAAGTTATGCATTAACTAACCTAGAAAGTTAATTGGATGAGCATAAGCTACTTTTATTATTCTATCTAGCTAGTTCTTATTCCTTTTAGATACAAAAATATAATTTTCTAGAAACTGATTCATTTCTATCATACGGAAAAAGTGTAAACAAAAATGCCTCTTGCAGTAACTATGCAAGAGGCACGCTCTATACTTTTAAATCCAGGTTACAGCTATTACACTTTTTGGGGAGGATCAGTACCATATTCCTCTACGTAAAACTTCCATTCCGTATAGAAATCTATTACTGATGCATAACGATTATTTCTATTCTTTTCCACTGCTTTCTTAGCGACCTGATATAATTCTCTCCCTGCTTCCCACGTATCATAGGAACGGTCAAGAGCTCCACCAACTAAAGCGAATGCCATGGCTCCCATATTGAAAACATTGGATTGACCATCAATTTCGGATGCAATGGTAAACTCTTCTGGTGACATAAACCTGGAAGAGCCCCAAAGCCTTCCTACTTGGTTATAAAACGGTTTTACTTGGTATAGATCCACGTCACATATTTTAGTTATATTTTGTTTAAAGTCATATAAGATGCTTCCATCGTAAAAGTCTATCGCTACATAATTATTTTTTTCTACATGAACGTGAAATTCAAAAATAGTTGAAAGAGATTGTAAGCGTAATTCAAGTGGAAGTTTTTTAAATCTCTGACAAGCAGAATTTAGTTCAACATTTTTTTGTATATTTAATCCATCAAACCATTCGAATACTAGTACAAACCCTTCCCGGAGCTCTAAATGATCCACTAGTTTAACTAGGTAAGGATGTTCTAACTCTTTATACACATCCTTTGCATTTTTGAGTTTTTTAATGGCTTCTTTAGGATCTCCCGCATAGTTTATAGTTTGAGCACCAGCATATTTTATAAACCTTTTCACATTCCCCTTCTGTACACCAAATGAGATATTACCTGAATCTTGCCGATCAAAGACACAAAAAACCTCTCCAAAATCGTTCAGCCATTTAAAATCATGATGTTCTTTTAACTGAAAGGACACACCGTCTAACACTAATGATTGTGCATATCTCATTTTCGTTCTCCTTCCATAAGAAATTCAAATTCACGTTTTTAAAAAGTTCTCGGATTTGTAAGTTGAGAAAGTAAATTCATGGTAATCTCCTACGCTCTCTTTAGTCCGTATATTGACTCTTAGCTAGTATGTCTTGTGCTGACATTTTGGTCCATTCCCCTATTGAAACGTCACGGTTTTCTTTCAAAAAGTTTTGCATAATCTCATAACCAATCTTGTAATTAGTCCATTTAGCTATCCCTTTAAAATGATTACCAATGAAAAGGAAATTCCATATTTCTGATTCCTCGGAGTTCAAGTTTTCCATGAAAACCTCCCACCCATGCTCCTTATAATAACCGGAAAGAGGCTGTAGCCAAGCTGGTTCCATTTCTGGATAAATGATTTTTGCAAACGTATCTGCCTTTCCCTCCAACACACTTCGCTCTAGCAAGGTCTTAGCACGGCCACTTTCCATTGCAACCGTATGATGATATTCATGTGCCACGGTATACTTTAGAGAGCGCTCTGTAAAAAGAGGATTTATCATTAAAATAAAACCTTCTTTATCTATCGCTAATCCACTCACATATTCTAATTCTTTTAAAGAAACTTCCTCACTAAAGGAAGGAAATATATAAACTTTCTTGTCTTCTCCTGGGAGCTTGTCTCCCGAATCCTCTAGAGCTTCTTTAATCCATCTGTCTATATCATCTTCTTGTTCTCTCAATTGCGTAAGATATTCCCTAACTTCATCTATCTTTGTGGGTTCTGATATTTCTTCATATAAAGAAACTGTATGGTTTGTGCTTTCACCGAAGGCTTTCATGACTTCTTGCTGAAATAATACTTTTATATTATCTGGTTCTTTTTCTGCCTTCTCGATAAAGTTCTCGTATTCATCATAAAATTTGTATAATTCAAATTGCTGACCGTTGTGCTCTAAAATCACAGGATTTTCATCCAGCAATATTTCTGGTTTTTCCAAATCTTCGTTACATCCAAACAAAAGAAGAGAGATAACTACAAATATAAACATTCTCCAATAGTTAATCATTAATTTCCCCCAGTAAAGTTGATGAAAATGAAATAGATCTTTAACACAATTTTATCGGGCCATCCATTAAACGCTATACATTGGATTCTTCTTGACGACTAGCCACGTACAAATCTACCCTCAGAATGAATAATTTGGCCAGTAATCCAAGCCGCTTCATCACTTGCCAGGAAGGCTACACTCTCTGCAACATCTTTTGGTTGACCGATTCGCCCCATTGGAAATTTCGGTAATAGATGTTCTCTTATTTCATCCGTCATCCAGGTAGAATCAGTCGGTCCTGGATTAACAGCATTTACTGTTATTCCTAATGGTGCAACTTCAGTCGATAATGATTTTGTAAAAGCTGTTATAGCAGCTTTGGTTGCTGCGTAGGCAAGCTCGCCGGGCATCGGGCCTAGCTCTTGACCTGATGTCATATTTATAATTCTTCCGCTTCTTAATTCACTGTTTTCGAAGCGCTTGGCAAATTCTACACTTAACAGAAATACTGTTCTCATGTTAACTGCATAATGATCATCTATCGTCTTGCTATCCAAATTCAAGTATCCATCGTTTGTGGAATGAGCCGCATTGTTAACTAGGATAGAAGGTGTACCTAGTTGTTTCTCTACTGCATCAAGGACAAGTGCGTAAGCCTCGGTTGCAGATAAATCAATATCCATACCTACACAACGGACACCTAAGTTGTTTATTTCTTGTTTAAATTGTTGGATCCATTCACTTTCCGCTTTCCAATAGGTAAAGAATATATCCATTCCTTTAGAGGCTAATTTTCGACAGATAGCAGTCCCAATGTCTCTATGATTACTTGCTCCTGTTACTATTGCTATTTTTTTAATCATCTGCATCCCCCTTGTGAATATAAAGCAAATAGATAGTTACTTATAAATAAAATAAGAGGTTCACAAATTTATAACCTCCCTCTTATAAAATGTCTCCTATCATTTTATATCAGAATAGTCAAAATTAATATGCATTTTATACTATTTACTGTAAGAACTTACTAATTTATTCTTATGCAAAATAAAAAAGGTTCCTGACAGCTGTCAAGAACCTCCACGTTTCTTACTTATTTTAGTTCCCCTACATAAATTGATTGTGGGCGGAAAATAGTATTGTCTCTAATTTGCTCAATTGCGTGTGCTGTCCATCCAACCATTCTTGCTGCACTAAATGTTGGTGTAAATAGTTCCGCTGGCATGTCAATAGAACGCATAATCGCTGCAGCATAGTATTCTACATTTGTGTATAATTTGCGCCCCGGCTTATGTTCTGCTAGTAACTCAATAATCTCCTTTTCAGCTATAGTCGCTATGTCTAGCCAAGGATCTTTCCCTTGTAGATTAAGGCATTTATCTCTCAGTAAAATAGATCGAGGGTCTTCAGTTTTATAGATGCGGTGACCAAAGCCCATAATTTTTTCACCGCTCGTAATCTTGTCTCTTACAATATCTCTAATCATTGTAGGATTTTTAAACTCATTGAGTAGTGAAATTACTCCAGAAGGCGCACCACCATGCAATGGTCCCTTCATTGTTCCTAATGCTGATGTTACTGCTGCAGTTAAGTCTGACTCGGTTGAAATAGTTACTCGAGCAGCAAATGTCGATGCATTCAAACCATGCTCCATCGTCAGCTTTAAATAAGTTTCAAGTGCTTCAACTTGCACATCTGTTGGCACTGCCCCATTTAACATCCATAAATAGTTTGCTGTATGGTTAAGCTCTTGTTTAGGTTCAACTATCGGTAATCCTTTTTGATTTCGGTAATGCCTTGCAATAATAACTGGCAATGCAGCCGTTAAAATTACTGCCTGCTCCTCTAGCGTTTTTTCCTTAAATTCTGTATGTGCAAAGGCAGATATTGCTGTTCTCATGGCATCCATTAAAGAAACATCGCTTGGAAGAGCATCAATAATGGCGATTATATCATTTGGTAACACTCTATATTCTTTTAATGATGCCAAACTTGTATTTGCTCTTTCCCCTGACCATAAAAAGCTTGCGATATCTTCAAATGTCCCTTCATTTATAAGCTCATCTACCTTCACACCTCGGTATCTAAGCTCACCCTTCTCCCCGTCAACTGATGCAATTTTTGTATGAACGGCAACTACATCCTTTAGTCCCTTTTGAAACATACGAAACGCCTCCTTTTTCTTTATTATATTTCAAAACATTGATAACAAAAATTAAATATATATAATTATATTAATTAAAAAAATTAATTGAGTGGGTGTATATATGGAATACCATTGGTTAAAAACATTTTGTGTAGCAGCAGAAACATTAAACTTTCGAAAAGCCTCTGAAAAATTAATGGTTTCTCAGCCTAGTGTAACTGTCCATATTAAATTGCTTGAAGAATATTTAGGTACCCCTCTTTTCGATCGAGTAAACAATCGTGTTTCTCTTTCAGACGCTGGTAAATTTTTTCTTCCAGAAGCTATGCGGCTTGTCCAACAAACAGATCATAGCGTCAACAATGTACGTGCATTCGCACAAGGGTATCGACGAAAATGGACTATTGCCATTTCTCCGCTTATGGCAGAGACAATCCTTCCTTACTTTTTAAAGACTTTCTTAAAGCGTCATCCAGACTTAGAGATAAATATTCGGGTAGAGGAATCCAATCTAATTGAGGATTTAGTAGATACAGGTGAAGTAAATATAGGAATATCAGCAATTGATTCTCAGAAAAAAAATATAGAATCTATTTCTATTTATGAGGATCCTATTCTATTTTTAATGCCATACGATGGTTTTGATGAAGAAAATGGACCCCCAATAGATATTAAGGATATTCTTCAAAAAAATTATCTTTTTACACACCATCATCCTGTGTTTTGGGATGAACTGTTATTAAAGCTGAATAAGCATGTAGTTGGATTAAGAACGATGAAGGTTACGCAGGCACACATAACTAAACGCTTTATACAAGAAGGACTCGGTATATCCTTTCTTCCTCACTCTATTGTGAGACGAGAATTAATCGAGGGAAAGATGATGCAACCACATTTTGATTTGTTTGAACTGCCTACAGTTTCTACATTTATAATTGTTAAAAAGAAGGGGGTGCTCGAAGAAGAGTTTATATCCCAAATTTCCAAATATTATTTTGGGTAAAATAAGCATATGTATGAGCAGGAACTTTCTTCATACTTTCACTTTCAAATCAAAACAAAAACGTAAAAAAGTTGCTGTTTTTTACGTTTTTGTTTTATTGATTACCTACATCAGCATCTTTTATCTACAATTACTCTAGAATAGTGACATCAACTATTTCATCAATCTTTATTTCATAAAAACGATAGGGATCGTCTAACTCAAGAACACGCCTATTTAAATCAATCCATTGAATCGTTCCACGATGATATAAAAATTCTCCATCCTTCCAACGTTTAACTTTTATATCTACATTTCTTTTCATAGCAATTTCTATTTGTTCCTGAATTGCCTCGTAGTCGAATTCGTTTAGATCTGGGCGTGGAACTTTTTTTATCTCCTCATGATAGTCTCTCAGCATTGTTACATGTTCTGGCAACATCATGGCCACCCATTTTTTTGAGCCTCTATCACGTATTTTAGATAAATCAAACTCCTCGAAATTAGTCATCTCCATCACCTTTCTTTTTTGACTATTATACAGAACACACGTTCTTAATACAACCGCCAATTTATACCTAGGCATGAAAACCCTTTACATAATAGTTATCCTTAAGAAAGTAATTGCTTAATAAAAAGTCGCCATTATTGCCAGCAATATTATTATTAATGTTTTTTAAAATGGATATTTATGTTAAATTTATAGTAGGTTCTATATTACAGAGAGGGAGATCAAGATGATTGCAACTAACAAAAATAGTAATACATTAAATAATTTTGTGTATGCATTTTACTTATGCTAACAGGATATGGAGTGAGTTATTTTAATAATCAACTTTTTAACGGATTTGGTACATTTATTTGGTTTACTATTTTCATTTTATTATCCATTAGTTTTAGTTCGGTTAGAAATTTAATTGTACCTTTAATAAACTTCAAGCCATTTAAAAGTTCTTGGACATATCTATATATGTTAGTAGGAATTATGATCCCCTACCTAATATTAAAGTTAAGCGTTCATTATGAAATTCTAATGGACCGAAGTCTTATCGTTAATTATAAAAATGGTTGGCTTGAGGGTCCCAACCAACTTTCCTTAATAGATGCTGTCATCTTAGCTCCAATTTGGGAGGAGCTTCTTTTTAGAGGGGTACTACTATTTGCTCTATTGAAAGTGGTGAAGCCTGTATGGGCTGTAGTTTTAACTTCAATACTTTTTTCTCTTTTCCATCCTGCCTACCTATTCCTTTCACTTATTGCAGGGATTTTATTAGCTTGTATTACTATAAAAACTAAGTCTGTCATACCCTCCACGGCTATTCATTCAACCTGGAACTTATATACTGGAAAGCTATTTCTTTTCTTTTAATTGATTGGCGCATTTTAATATAGCAATTCAAAAGGGAGTAAATTAAAAAAGGCCCTGCATATAGCAGAGCCTCGAATAAATACACTACATTAATTCTTTTGCTAGCAATCGGTAAACATCTAGTCGCTTTTGTTGAGAGTGTGGAATACTACAAATCATCACTTCATCAAAGCCATAATGTGCCTGCTCCTCTTGAAGAGTGTTAGCTACTTCTTTTGCAGATCCTACTAAGTGGATTTTGCGGTTTTCTTGAATCATCATCCGATCCATTTCGGTTAAAGGATAATTTTGTGCCTCTTCCGGTGTCATAAGCTGGCTAATCTGTCCTTTCATAAGTGAAAGTCTAGAAATATCTTGAGGTAGCGCCTCAAATTCCGCCTCTTCCTTAGTTTCTGCAACAGTTACTAAATAGGTTACATTGATTTCTGGCTTTTCCATAAAGGCTGAAGGTTTAAAATTCGAACGATAAGCATCTAAAATTGTTGGAGTCATCCCACCCTGGAAGAATTGAGCAAATGAATAACCTAGTCCCATTTGTCCAGCCTTAATCGCACTGTTCCCAGTAGATCCAAGTAGCCATGCTTCAGGAAGTACGACGTTCGATGGTGATGCAATAGTTCTATTATAGACACTGTCCTCAGGTATCTCATCATTTAAAAGCTCCAGTGCTGTCCCTAACTTTTCGTATAAATTATTCACCATAGGCGGACGTCCTTCTGAAAGAGCGTACATCGCATAGTTGTCCCCGCCCGGGGCACGTCCTACTCCAAAGTCAATTCTTCCTGGAGAAAAAGCACTTAATGTTTTAAATACCTCCGCCAGCTTCAGCGCTGAGTAATGCATCATCATTACTCCACCCGTTCCAATTCGAAGATTAGTCGTTTTCGCAGCAAGTTGAGCAGCAATAATTTCTGGAGCTGAGCTTGCAAAAGCACTTGTTCCGTGATGCTCCGCCATCCACATTCGGTGATAGCCGAGCTCATCAGCTAAAATTGCTAGTTCTTCTGCTTTTTTCAATGCATCTATTGCATTATTTCCTTTAGTGATCGGTGCTTGATCTAAGACACTTAATTTCATATATATATTCGCTCCTTCGTTTGCAATACATTCTCTACTTTCTATTTAAATGCTATAGAAATAGTAAGAAAAAGTAAACGAAAGGGTCTTGGAATTTCCTAAATAGATAATAAGGGGAGCCTCTTTAAAAGAGACTCCCCACACCTAAAGAGCGGACACGCACCTACAGGTAAGAAAGTGTCACCTAAACAGATAAAAAAGCCCACCTTGGCGGACTTTTTTATTGGAATCGGTCGGTTTTTACACATAATCGGTTGGTTCGAGCCGATAATCGGTCGGTCACCCTGAATAATCGGTCGGTCACCCCGAAAAATCGGTCGGTCAACACTCACTCGAGACCATCCCTCAATTTATATCTAATTTTTGGACACCTATTGCTAGCTCTAGGTGTATTTTAGTATACTGAAGTATTTTCTTTCGAAATGTTTTCTAATATTTCTTTTACACGAGCCAAGAAACGACCACAAACTAGGCCATCTAATACACGATGATCAAGAGATAAGCATAGATTCACCATATCTCTAGCTGCAATCATGCCGCCCTCCATAATTACTGGTCGTTTTACAATAGATTCTACCTGAAGAATTGCTGCTTGTGGATAGTTAATGATCCCCATCGACTGAACAGAGCCAAATGAACCTGTATTGTTTACAGTGAAGGTACCGCCTTGCATTTCATCAGATTTTAGCTTACCAGAGCGGACTTTTCCAGCTAGCTCCATTACTTCTCGAGCAATGCCTTTAATCGTCTTTTCGTCTGCATGCTTAATTACCGGAACAAATAAGGCATCATCTGTTGCAACTGCAATTGAAATATTGATGTCTTTCTTTTGGATAATTTTGTCGCCAGCCCACATAGAATTCATCATTGGAAATTCTTTTAATGCTTGTGCAACTGCTTTCACAAAGAATGCAAAATAAGTAACATTAAAGCCTTCTTTTTGTTTAAATTCATTTTTAATCGAATCACGGTACTGTACTAGGTTCGTCACATCTACTTCAATCATCGTCCAAGCGTGAGGTGCCTCATGCTTACTACGAAGCATATTTGCAGCAATTGCTTTACGGACACCAGTTACTGGAATTTCGATGTCACCTGCTCCGACTGGGACATTAATAGCAGCTGGCTTTGTTTGAGTGTTAGTAGGAGCAGAAGCTATAGCCGCTTTTTCCTCCACCTTAGCCTCGCTAGCTGGAGCTGCTTGTGGAATGTCTCCACTTTCTATTATTTTAAGTAAATCTTTACGAGTAATTCTACCTTCATTACCAGTACCTGTGACTAAAGAAAGGTCGATATCATGCTCCTGTGAAAGTTTAAGAACTGCAGGTGAGTAACGAGCTTTTGCTCCTTTTGCACGGTCTGCTGGCGCTGACTGTGCATGCTTATTCACCTCAGCAGGTTTAACCGTTTCAGCAGTTGGTTCTTCAGGCGCAGCTTCCTTTACCTCTACGATTTCTTCAGAAGAGCCTCCTTCTGTTTCAATCGTACAAACGATTTCTCCTACTGCAAGTGTATCTCCTTCATTGGCAATTAGTTCTTTAATAACTCCCGTGAAGGAAGAAGGTACTTCTGCAGTAACTTTATCTGTATTAACCTCAGCAAGTGCGTCATACTTATTGACATGATCGCCTGGTTTTACTAACCATTTTTCGATTGTCCCCTCGGTTACACTTTCCCCAAGCTGAGGCATTTTAATTTGTTCTAGTGCCATATGGGTTCCTCCTTTATAGATCAAATTTGCTTAGGCGTTTTTCCATTAGCTTAATATTCCGCCAGCTCACGCATTGCTTTTTCGACTTTGTCTGGATTAATCATAAAGAATTTTTCCATGGTAGGCGCATATGGCATAGCTGGAACATCAGGACCTGCAAGGCGCATAATCGGAGCATCTAAGTCAAACAAGCAATTTTCTGCAATAATCGCTGCTACCTCACTAATAATACTACCTTCTTTGTTATCCTCCGTTACAAGTAATACTTTACCTGTTTTAGAAGCAGCTTCTATAATTGAATCTTTGTCTAACGGGTAAATTGTACGTAAATCTAAAATATGAGCTGAAATACCGTCTTTTTCTAAGCGTTCTGCAGCTTGAAGTGCGAAATGGACAGCTAATCCATAAGTAATAACCGTAATATCTTCCCCTTCACGCTTTACGTCTGCCTTACCAATTTCAATCGTATAATCGTCGTCCGGAACTTCTCCTTTAATAAGGCGATAAGCACGCTTGTGTTCAAAAAACATAACCGGGTCCTCATCACGAATAGCTGCTTTTAACAATCCTTTCGCATCATACGGAGTAGAAGGAATAACTATTTTTAGACCTGGCTGGTTAGCAAAGATAGCCTCTACAGATTGAGAGTGATAGAGAGCACCATGAATACCCCCACCAAAAGGAGCACGAAATACGATTGGACAAGTCCAGTCATTGTTAGAGCGGTAGCGAATACGAGATGCCTCCGAGATAATTTGGTTAACTGCAGGCATGATAAAATCTGCAAATTGCATTTCTGCGATTGGACGAAGACCATACATGGCAGCTCCGATTCCTACACCCGCAATAGCTGATTCTGCAAGTGGTGTATCTAACACTCTATATTCACCGAATTCATCGTAAAGTCCGTTTGTTGCTTTGAACACGCCACCCTTACGACCAACATCTTCCCCAAGAACGAAAACGCGCTCATCGCGGGTCATTTCTTCCTTCATTGCAAGTGTTATTGCATCAATATAAGACATGATTGCCATTATGCGTTCCCCCCGTCTTTTTCAGCATAAACATGTTTTAATGCATCTTCTGGAGCAGCATATGGTGCAGCCTCTGCATAATCAGTTGCCTCATTTACTTCCTTCATAATGCGGTCATTGATCTCTTTTTCTAAATCGGTAGAAAGAATATCTAAATCTCTTAAATACTTTGCAAATGTAATAATAGGATCTAAAGCTTTTCCTTCTGCAATGTCTTCTGCCGTACGGTATTGTCTATCATCGTCATCTGATGAATGAGCTGTCAAACGGTAAGTAACGGCTTCTATAAGACTTGGTCCTTCTCCGTTTCTTGCGCGGTCAGCAGCTTCTTTTACTACTCTGTATACCTCGATTGGATCTTTACCATCCACCGTTACGCCTGGCATTCCGTAGCTACTCGCACGGTCTGCAACATTTTTACTAGCAACCTGACGCTCAAAAGGAACTGATATCGCATATTTATTGTTTTCCACCATTGTTATACAAGGTAATTGATGTACTCCTGCAAAATTTAAGCCTTCATGGAAATCTCCTTGGTTAGATGAACCTTCTCCTAATGTAACAAAGGTAATGAAGTCTTTCTTTTCAATCTTGGCAGCTAAAGCAACACCAACAGCATGAGGTAGCTGCGTTGTAACTGGTGATGAGCCTGTTAAAATACGATTTTTCTTTTGCCCAAAATGTCCTGGCATTTGACGACCGCCAGAGTTTGGATCCTCTGCTTTAGCAAATGCTGATAGCATTAAATCTTTTGGAGTCATACCGAAATGTAAAACTACCCCCATATCTCGATAGTAAGGAGCGATATAATCCTTTGTATTATCTAAAGCAAATGCCGCCCCTACCTGAGCTGCCTCTTGTCCCTGACAAGAGATAACGAATGGAATTTTACCTGCACGGTTTAACAGCCACATACGCTCATCAATACGGCGCGCCATTAACATCGTCTCGAACATTTTTAATACATCTTCATTTGATAACCCTAATTCCTCATGACGATTGTTTGTCATATAGAGATCCCCCTTTTTTTACATATGAATCGCTTTACCATCAACAGCTAACGCTGCTTCTCCCATTATTTCACTTAAGGTTGGATGTGGATGAATTGTATGTGCCATTTCCCAAGGAGTAGCATCTAGAACCATAGCCAAACCAGCCTCTGAAATCATATCTGTGACGTGAGGTCCAATCATATGAACTCCTAAAATATCATTGGTTGCTTTATCGGCCACAATTTTAACAAAGCCATCCGATTCACCGTATACAAGAGCCTTACCAATTGCTTTAAATGAAAACTTGCCTACCTTTACATCAAATCCCTTTTCTCTTGCCTGTTGCTCTGTAATTCCTACACTTGAGCTTTCAGGACTTGCATAAATACAGCGAGATACAAGATTGTAATCCATTGGAATAATGTCTTCTCCAGCAATATGCTCTATCGCTGTAATCCCCTCATGGCTTGCTACATGTGCCAATTGAAGACCACCAATTACATCGCCAATGGCATATATATGAGATTCTTTTGTTTGAAATGTGTCAGAAACCTGAATAAATCCATTTTCAATCACGATATCTGTATTTTCTATACCAATACCTTCTGTGTTTGCTTGTCTACCAACAGATACAAGCATTTTCTCAGCAGTAAATGATTGAGTTTCCCCATTAACTTCAGCAGATATTGTAACTACGTTGTCTGCTGTATCTAAAGTATCTGGAAGTACTTTTGCATTTGTTGCAAATGTGATCCCCTTTTTCCCTAGAAGCTTTTGCATTTCTTTAGAAATATCTTTGTCTTCCGTAGGAATAATTCGATCAGCGTATTCGATTACTGTTACTTCTACTCCAAAGTCGTTTAGCATGGAAGCCCATTCTATACCGATTACTCCTCCACCAACTATGAGAATAGACTTAGGTAGCTCTGTCATTACTAACGCTTCATCCGAAGTCATCACTAGAGATCCATCTATTGACAAACCTGGCAAAGAGCGAGGGCGTGAACCAGTGGCAATGACTACATTTTTCGGGATAAGCATTTCATTTTCTTCACCATTGTTCATCTCAACCGAGACGGTCCCCCCAGGAGACGGAGAGAAAATAGATGGCCCGAGCATTCTGCCTGTTCCTTCATACACATCAATCTTGCCTTTTTTCATCAACCCCTGAACTCCTTGGAATAATTGGTCCACAATGGATTCCTTTCGGGCTTGCACTCTACTAAAATCTAATGTTACTTCACTTGTATTTACACCAAAGTCGGCTGCATGATTTTTAGT
This sequence comes from Psychrobacillus sp. FSL K6-4046, assembly GCF_038624605.1. Lineage (NCBI taxonomy): Bacteria > Bacillati > Bacillota > Bacilli > Caryophanales > Bacillaceae > Psychrobacillus > Psychrobacillus sp. FSL K6-4046. The sequence continues at coordinate 1,732,759 of NZ_CP152020.1, read as the reverse complement.
AGTAGAAAAAACCTCGGCACTTCGAAGTAATGCTTTACTTGGGATACAGCCTTTATGTAAACATGTACCACCTAGTTTGCCTTTTTCAACAATTGCTGTTTTTAAACCTAGTTGAGCTGAGCGAATGGCAGCTACATACCCACCAGTTCCTCCACCAATAATTACTACGTCGTATTCTTTTGCCAAATGAATCGTCTCCTTCCAAATAAGAAGGCCGGCTTTACAAGGAATCTATAAAGTCGGCCAATTTGCTGCTAGGATATAATTATTGATTAACGGCCATTTAAAATATGTTTTCCGTTTTGTAGAAATTGACTACGAGATTTGCTTACACGCGCGATACGCTCTTCAGCTAAACGGTCAGCAGCAACATAAGTTGGAATCCCGTCACGTTTTGAAATTTCAAAAATACGTTCAATTTTGTCATAGATACCTGCCACGCGTTTCATCGCACGGTCATGGTTGTAACCATATAATTCATCTGCTACATTGATCACTCCACCAGAGTTAATAACATAATCTGGTGCATAAACGATACCCATTTCATGAATCATGTCGCCATGTGTTGTATCTTTCAATTGGTTGTTAGCTGAACCAGCAATTACTTTAGCTTTCAACTGTGGAATCGTAGCGTCGTTAATAATTGCTCCAAGTGCACAAGGAGCAAAGATATCTACGTCCTGTGAGTAAATTTCATCTGTACCGACTTGTACTGCACCGAATGCTTCTACTGCACGATCCACTGATTTTTGGTTAATATCAGCAACGATTAACTTTGCGCCTTCTTCATGTAGGTATTCACATAGCGTATAAGCCACATTCCCAACACCTTGTACGGCAATTGTTTTTCCTTCTAATGAATCAGAACCAAATGCTTCTTTAGCTGCAGCTTTCATCCCAACGTATACGCCATAAGCTGTTACAGGAGATGGGTTACCTGAAGAACCAAACGCCTCTGAAATACCAGTTACGTAGTTTGTTTCTTCATGGATAAGGTCCATATCTGCAACTGTTGTGCCTACATCTTCCGCTGTAATATAACGTCCATTTAACCCCTGGATGAAACGTCCAAATGCACGGAACATTTCTTCATTTTTATCTTTTAATGGATCACCAATAATTACAGTTTTTCCTCCACCAAGATTAAGTCCTGCTGCCGCATTTTTATAAGTCATACCTTTAGCAAGACGAAGAGCATCCTCAATTGCTTCTTCTTCCGAAGCATAATTCCACATACGAGTACCACCAAGAGCCGGTCCTAATGTAGTGTCATGAATAGCAATAATCGCTTTAAGTCCTGAAGTTTTGTCTTGGCAAAATACTAATTGTTCATAATCATAAGTTTCCATATATTTAAAGATTTCCATTTGTAGTTCCTCCTAGTAGTTAAATTGGTGCTTGTATAAATGATTTATAGTAAATACCCCTATTTACGTGAACACTTTCCTTTTACACCAGATTGTGTTTTTCTAGCTTGTAATATAATGAGCGAAGAGAAATACTTAACTTTTTAGCTGCTTGTGACTTATTGCCATCGCAAATTTTAAGCGCTTGGGCGAGTACTCTTTTCTCCATTTCATCCATTTGGTCCGCAAGTGGAGCAATCGAATCTTCATCCTCCCCTTGTGACAACTGGAGCATCGATTTTGGTAAATGCTGTTCATCTACTAATCGTTCATTCGATTGAAGAAAAATCATGGAGCGGCTAATAATATTCTCTAACTCTCTGACATTACCTGGCCAATCGTAAAGACATAAGGTTTCGAGAGCTTCCTCTGAAAATCCTTCAATGTTTCTCCCAAACTCTTGGTTAAGTTTAACGAGCAATCGTTCTGCAAGAAGCGGAATATCCTTTTTTCTTTGTCGTAAAGAAGGTATATAAATCGGCATTCTATTTAACTGAAAATAGAAATCCTCCCTAAAGGTGCCATCTCTCATTGCCTTTTCCAAGTTAAGACTACTTGCAGCAATGATACGAACATCAACCTGCTTCGGGGTTGTGGCCCCGATAGGTATGATAATATTATCTCGCAAAACCTGTAGGAGCTTAGCTTGAGTTTTCTTAGTCAACTCACCAACTTCATCTAAGAAAACCGTGCCTTTATATGCTTCTTCTAATTTACCAGGATATTTGATGCCATCTTCCTCATATCCAAATAATTCACGTTCTAAAAGATGTTCCTCTAAAGAACTGCAATTAACTCGGATAAAAGGATAGCTTGAACGCCCACTTTCTCCATGAATGGCATGAGCAAACAAATCCTTTCCTGCACCGACCTCTCCCCTTAAAAGGACGGTAATTGGAACGTTAGCTGCTAGTTTAGCTTGTTCTATTGCTAAATTAATCTCATCTGAAGTCCCGACTATGTCTTCAAATGAATAAGTTGATTCTAGTGTTCTGATAATAGTTCTTGCGCGATCTAATTCCTTCATTAAACCTCGCATTTCAGTCATATCGTGAATAACACCGACACTACCCTTTAACTGGTTATTCACAATAATTGGAGCTACATTAACAATAACGTCCTTTTCTTGTTTTCCAACTCGAAGATTGACACCTCTAATAGGTTTTTTAGATTGAAGGACCTTTAAATGTATACTTTCGCCCTCCGAAATGTCGGCAGTAGCCGGCTTTCCTATTACCTCTTCTTCACTAAATCCAGTGATACGAGTGTATGCGGGATTTATCAATATACCTTTTCCTTCTTCATCCACTACCGAAATGGCATCATCACTTGAGTAAATGATAGCCTCGAGCATTTTTTGAATTTCCGTAAGGTTAGTAACTTCCTCTGCAAGACGAACGACCTCAGAGATATCCTTAAAAACCGCAAAAGCACCAATTCTTTTTCCTTCTTCGTTTACCATCGGGTATCGAGAAGTGACTATTTTGGTACCGCTTTCAAGAGTAAGTTCTTTGTGAAGCTCAATCTTGCCAGTTTCAAATATTCTCGGTAATTCACTTAAAGAGATTACATCTGCTACATGCTTACCTAGAGCATCCTCAACAAGAATTGAGGTCATTCTTTCGGCACTCTTATTGAAAAAGTTAACAATACCTTGGCTATTAATGCCAATCATTCCTTCTTCAATAGAATTAAAAATGAGTTCCTGTAATGCTTTTTTCTGATCAATAATTTGAATATATTTGTTTTTCTCTTCTATTAATGTAACAATTAAGTTGGCTATCTCGCCAGGAATCAGTACAGCTGTAGCCGGCCTATTTTGAAGTAATTCATAGAAAACTTCCTTTCGACCAGTCACATCAATAATGATTTGAATATCATTGCTTAACAAGCTTTTCCATTCCGAATAGGTTGGTATATTTTGTTGTTTAGCGTAGATCATTCCAGGAGCCTCTTCATTAATATCAACAATAGCAGTAACCTGAAGGTAATCTGCCTGCTCTATTAACTTGAGAAGTGCATATCCACCGTTACCAGCACCTACAATGAGTATGTTTTGCAAAAATATGCACACCCCCACTTTTTTTCTGCAACTTATTGCATTTCTTCTATATCATACCGTAACTTTCTGACATTGACAATCCTAAACTTGGATGTAAAATTAAAATAGTAGAGAACAGGAGTGAAAAAAGTGGCTCGTTTATTGGCTTTAATCGTATTATTAATACCTGGAATTTTAGCAGCATTTGGAATCAAACTGATGAGAGATACATTTTTTGGTCTACAAATACTTCCACTTGGTGGATTAGCGGTACAGTTTATTTGTGGTCTTCTATTTACAGTTTTAGGTTTAGGATTTTTCGCAGGATTTCTACTCAATAGAGATAGAAAAAATGGAAAAGTTGCTCCACGATTTCAAAAGAAAAAGGACAATGACTTATAATTAACGCACTCAAATAGCCTGATTAGTGTCCACAGTTAGTCTTTATCTATTGATGAAGTATCAAATAAAAAAATAACGTTAAAAAAAGACACTCTCTGTCCAAAATGAACAGAGAGTGTCTCAGAGTGTAGACAAAAGGGTTGGAAATCGAAACGATTTCCAACCCTTTTGCTATTATCACAGTTTACATTCTGGAAAAAGAGCTAATTCAACTCTCGATTTTTTTGTTTTACGCCATTTTTGGCATTTTCCAGGTCCAGCTGGCCAACTTCTTAAGATTTAAGGCAGCAAAAGTTAGCATCGCCTGCATGGACAATTTTTTAAGACCCTTTAAGGTTGTCCATCGCATACCATGCTTTTCTTTGGCATCGGCAAAGACACGCTCGATCGTCTCTTTACGCTTCCCATAAATTTCTTTCATTTCATAGTTATGACGTAAGTCCTCAGCTACATCCAAATAATCTTGCCAGATATGACGTTGAATCATCTTTTGTTTATTCTTACTCTGCGTGCATTGGTCAATCACTGGACACGTGGCACAAATAGAAGGAGTTGAGGCATACTGGCGATAACCTTCCTTCGTTGTTGTTCGGTAGTTAAGAACCTGTCCTTCGGGACAGAGATAGCAGTCATAATGTTCGTCATAAACATACTCGTGTTTTTTAAAGAAGTCTTCTTTTGTCATTGGTCGTTTGTACGGAAGTGCAGGAAGGACATGATTCTCTAAAAGGAAATTCGCAATAGCTGGTGTCTTGTAGGCTGCATCAGCGGCAACAACGACTGGGCGTCCCACCCGGTCGATGACCTTCTGAACCAGTGGTTCAAGCATATGGCTGTCGTGAACATTTCCAGGTGTGACAATGTTTGCAAGCACAAAACCCTTCTCGTCTGTTGCAGCATGAAAAGAATAGGCGAACTGCTTTGTCCGTTCATCTTTTACGTAGTAACCACTTTCAGGATCTGTTGTCGATTCCTTAATCTCCTTGTACTCTTCCTTTTCAAACTTTTCAGGTGGGAATGGTTTCTTCCCATGCTTTTCCCGGTCGAGGTTGAGCTCCTCCTGGAGCCTCTTTTCATAAGCCCGCGTCTCTTTACGAACAACCTTCTTCTCAAACTTTCTCTTATTCGCACTAGCTTTCACATGGGTCGAATCAATAAAGACATGATCCGGGCTTAGGAGCCCACGATCTGCGACCTCCTTTAATACTCTGTAGAAAATCTGCTCAAATAGATCTGTGTCTGCAAAACGACGGACATAGTTTTTCCCGAAAGTTGAGAAATGGGGAACCTCGGTATGGAAACCAAAGCCTAGAAACCATCGGTATGCCATGTTGGTTTCAATCTCTTTAATGGTTTGGCGCATGGACCGTATACCAAAGGTATATTGGATAAAAGTCATCTTGATAAGTACCACTGGGTCGATACTAGGTCTCCCTATTGTCGAATAAAGATTTTCAACCAATGGATAGATAAAGGAAAAATCAATTGCCTCATCTAACTTACGAACAAGGTGGTCTTGTGGTACCAACTGTTCAATAGTCAAGATTTCTAATTGTTCGCGTTCATTGGTTTGATTTTTCGTCATCATATCCATCACCTCATTCATTTTTTAGAAGGCCCCGTTGATTGGAGCGAAGAACGGCGACTCCAGCGGGAACAGCGCGAGCTGAAGACCCTGGACTGAGCGCAGCGAGGGAAGCGGCTGAAGCCGTGCCCGCGGAAAGCGTCCGTTCGTAGCGGAAATCAACTCTTCCTCGCGTTACTTCTATTTTAAAAGAAAAAAGACTGTAGGCAAACTCCAAAATTTTTGGAGTTTGTCTACAGTCTGAGACACTCTCTGTCCAAAATGAACAGAGAGTGTCTTTTTTTGCTTAAAGAGCTCATATTTGGGGCATTCACCCTTATTCGACATAGTATAACGAGCTTCAATACTCATTTTAGCAAAGTTATTTATCTTTTGGTCCGATTTTGCTGTTCGATTACTTTCCTTGGATAATCCGTGATCCAGCCAATAACCGCCTCATGAGGATTTATCAAATATTTCTCGGTACCCTTAATGTTATAAAAACGCATGGGAAATCCGGCATCCCAAATCTTGTTCATCAGGTCAGTCCCGTAAAACTTTTTGTTAAGATGTATTGCCTCATAGTTCCGGTTAGACAATATCTGATCCCAACTAGAACTCTTTTTACCAATGAAAGCTGTTTTTGTTTTTATAGGCATTCTTTGAATAACTTCTAGAATGCTTTCTTCAAAGGAAGAATAATGCACATCCTTAATAGCCTCGGTCTTATAGACAACCTCTTCAATTTTTTCGGTTTTGCCAAGAAAGGATTCCTTGAATTCCACGTTTAACTTCATATTTGTTTGCTTAAAAAATGTAAGAAAATCCTCTAAGCTCAACACTCGTGAATATAAAAATCTGCGCACAATTGTTTTCCCGAGCTTTAGCTTAAGAATTTCCTCCGCTGCCATATCAGTGATTCTTTTATTGATACCAGCTAGTCTAAAAAAGTCTATATCATGGGTCACGAAAGCAATTCCATCTGCTGAAAGCTGTAGGTCCATTTCAATACCATCTACACCTATTTTACTTGCAGCTTCAAAAGACTTTAAAGAATTCTCTACATACTTTGTCGCTCCACCTCTATGAGCGTATACAGGTATATTAGACATTTAACTCCCCATTTTCTAACTTAAATTTTCCTTTTGTAGTACTTGCTACGAAGGTAGATTTATTACCTATTTGTATATAGGTACCCGGATTAGCTTCTTTTGTAACATTCACATAGTATTCCGCTTTACTTCTTAACATCCTTAAAATTCGTTGGATTTCCTTATCAGCTTCTTTCATTTCTTGCTGTAGCAGATTATATTTTTGTTTAACCTGTTCATACATTCCATTTTGTTGCGTTGTCATTTTGCCTTTGAACTGACCTAGCTGACTGATTTGATAGTTTAATTTAGTCGATTCTTCTTGATACTGTACTATTTTTTCTGCTAGCATCTTTGCATTTTCAGTTAAAATTTTTCGATCGATTCCCTGTACAATTAACTCTGTCTTCCTTTCCATACTATTACTACTATATGCCGTAGTAATCGAATGAACTGCCACAGCTTTTCCACCAATAATCTTCCCTTTACGTTCGTCCAATATAATTTCATTGGCAAACATAGAAACACCTAGGGCATAGAAACCGATATGTATATTTTCCTTTGCGTCTAATGTACATTCATTTGCATGTTTAAGATATATATTATTATGAGCTTCCACCTTTGTTACTCCCCGTCCGAAAATGCCTCCTTTTATAAAGACATCTCCTTCAGCAGACTTGATCAGTTCAGCTGAATTAACGCCATCTTTCCCTTCAATAGATACATCTCCAGAAGCAATTACTGAATAGCCAGCCATTACAGTGCCCTTCACTTGAATTGACCCATCGAATTTCAAATTTCCTGTTTCTATACCGACATCTCCGTCAACTACCAAATGCTTTAATACAGAGAGAACCCCATTTACTTCTCCAATTACACCTTTTGTTTTCGAGCGAAGTACAATTTTTCCTCCCTCTTCTATTTCGTAGGCTGTCTTGGGATCGTATTTAAGGGTGATGTCGTCTCCAGGAGCAGCTTTAACAGTTTCCCCATATAGATTCGTTCCATCCACCCCTTCTTTAGCGGGTATTTTCTCTCCTAACCATGAGCCCTCATGGATCTCTTTTAAAAAATTCATATCAAAATAATCTGCTTTACCATCTTCATTAATAACCGGTTTTTTTTCAGCCTGCGCTAAATAGCTTACTTGTGCATCTAAACCTTTCTGAGGTGGTGTACCTTGAGCTATAATAAACGGTTTTCCGGGCTTTAAAGACAATATATCTATGTTTTTTTTGCCATATGTAATATTATTTTTTTCTAATGCAATATGTATTTGAGATTGTACTTCTATTATATTTTCTTCAATATAGCTTGTTGATTCATTAACAGTTATAAGTGCCTGCATATAGTCTAAGCTAACATCTAACTCAACCAAATCAATCCAATTTCCAATTTCGATTGGTTCCGTAGACTTACCCGATAGAGCTTTTTTTAATGTCATAAAGCTTGTAATTTTAAAGCGAGGATTTTTTCGAGGATATTCTTCAAATTTTTTCAAACTGTATCCTTCTCTTTTGGTAAAAAGAAAAACCTTACCATCCTTTACAGACAAGGTTATGTGATCATTATCTTCTATTATCAAGTTTCTCACCCATTCCATATTATCTTAACTACTTACTTCATGTATTTTGAAATGACTCCTTTATATTTGAAATCTAAATTCACACATAAAAATACTTACTTCCAAAACTTCTAAGTCTTAATGACTATTCGAAGAACAAATCATTGTACTTATTTAATATATATGATTAAGTCGGATAATACCATGAATTTTCTGGAAATTAGTTAGTTAATCTCATTTTATCATAGTAATAAAATTCATTCATAAATCTTTTTCATTTTGGGAAAACAAAAAGCACCTTTTTCTACGGAAATATCCATAAAATAAAGGCACTATTTACTGGTAATCAGTATCAGTTATAAGAGTATTCTAACCCTTTCAGCTAGCCATGTTCTCCATGCGAATTTTATCTGCGATCATCACGATGAATTCATTATTAGTAGATTTAGATAAGAGACTTGAACTCCTACGGATATTTTCATATTTTTGATTACATGAGATATACAGAGGGAAAGATTAAAAACACAACTGCAGGGAAATTTCAATCTACTTATGCTATGTAACCAAATGATTTAATGGAAAAAAATACAGGTTATATATAAGAAATCTTTCCAATGGGGTGGCACCAAGTATGATTATGTTATCCTAACAATGTACCCTAGATTTTAATTTACCTAAATATTGAAGATGAGAGGAAGAAACCCAATGTCACTAACTCCAATTGAAAAAGCTAAAAAGATATTACGAGGTATTGAAGAAGGCGACTTTTTATTTGATATGCACGGCCAATGGAGACACGAATATTATGACGATTACTTTAAATATTTTAATCATCCTGATCCCGAATTACGTAAGTGTTCTCTTATTATCTTTTGGTCTGGTCTTGGAAAAACGTGGCAGGGAACGGGTACTGTCTTCGCACCACTTAAAGAAAGAGAAGAATATGGATATGCTGATTCAAATAAAATTTATCTTTTCGAAGATTACATTAAATCATTCTTAGAAAATAAAGAAAGTATAAAAAAAGATTATCCGTTACTATATGAGGACTTGATAAGGTTTTTAATAAAGTTGGATATTCAAAAACGATTTGAAGATTCATTTGTTGAAGTTGATAAGGAACTTTTTGTAGAACTTAGAAAAGTCCTAGATGAATATAAAGATCTAGATGAATTTGGTGAATATTGTTTTGCTGATTACAATGAAATATATAAAGAGTGTGGATTTCCACCATTCTATTGGAAATGATGAATTGACACTGCAAGGGTTTTACCTTTGTAGTGTTTTTTTAAAATGGAAGGTATTATCAGAGGTATGATTTTTTAAACTTCACCTTTTAGGGAGAATCAAATAAAAACTCCTCCTTCAAATAAATCAAAAATAATTTAATGGATTTTTCATAAGATGAAAGTGTTTTTTTAGATTAGATCTTTACTTACAATACGTCAGAAAATCTTCCAAATAAAATTCTAATTCTGTGATTTTCATATTTTTCATCCTTTTTGTAAAAACACAAAAAAACCAGCGAATCAAATAATTCGTTGGCTTTGTTGATATTAGTTTATAGGCTTTGAAATACAGATTAAGTCAAAAAATTCAGAAGTTGGTTGGTTTGTACTTCCCGGCAAACCGCGATTCTATCCCTCTCAGCTAGCCATGTTCTCCATGCGAATTTTATCTGCGATCATCGCGATGAATTCTGAATTAGTAGGTTTAGATTTTAAGTGATGGACGGTATATCCAAACATTTTAGAAATAGTTTCATAGTTACCTCGGTTCCATGCTACTTCAATGGCATGACGAATAGCGCGTTCTACACGGGAAGGTGTTGTTTGGAATTTCTTTGCTATTTCAGGATATAAAACTTTTGTAATTGATCCAAGCAGCTCAATGTCTGAATACACCATTTGAATTGCTTCTCGAAGATAAGAATACCCTTTAATATGCGCGGGAACACCCATTTCTTTAATAACATTTGTAATGGTGTTATCGATCATCCGCTTGTTTTGTAGTGCTTCTTTTTCTGGGTTTAACTTAACTGGCGCTTCCTGCATGGATCCCTGTCTTCCAGCGACTTGAATAATCTGTGTTACAAGACGGTCAAATTCAAAAGGCTTTAGCATAAAGTAAGAGGCACCTAAATCCACTGCTTGTTTCATCACATCTTCCTGGCCAAAAGCAGTTAACATAATAACCTGTAATCCCTTTAGCTTATCATTTTTTTGGAGTGAGTCTAATACAGCAATTCCATCAAGATGTGGCATGATTATATCTAACAATAAAACATCTGGTTTAATATTTTCTAACATTTCCAAACATAATTTCCCATTATAAGCGGTACCAATAACTTCAATTTCAGGGTGTTGTTCAAAATATGAGTCCATTGTCCGTATTAGATCTTTGTTATCATCGACTATTGCTACTTTTATTTTCTCCATTAAAATTCATCCACCTTTTGTAAGTTTTTACATAATTACTATTCGCTAATTTTTCCCTACTTCCTTTATTAATTTTCAAAATGATTCTTTCCTATTACGATTCCGAGGTATTATGACAAATTGTAAATCTTTTCTTCTCATTTGTCGAATTATAGTTATTTACATTTTAAGCTTTTATACAAGAAAAGCGCAAGCGCCTATTTCTGCCCCGACAGGCAAATGGGAAAAAGCGAGGAGGCAGTCCCTCAGCCACCACAAACGCTCTTGTTTGCGACAAGCTTGCGCAGGAGCACCTTTTATCCATTTGACCCCGAGGGGCAAGGCTGCTTGCGCTAGACAAAATAGAAAAGCGCAAGCCGCCTATGTTTTTTTATCCATAGGTTTTCAGAATTTATTTTATAATTTGCTAAGCAATTACAAAAGGCTACACCCAAATGGATGTAGCCTTCATAAAATCATGGATTTTTCTTCATCATCTCTGTTATAGCTAAAGCAGCCCCGTTTTTTGGTTTATCCACGTACATATGAGTAACAACCCCAATTATTTTGTCAGCTTGAAGAATTGGGCTTCCACTCATGCCTTGAAGAATACCACCAGTCCTTTTAATGAGCTGGGAATCAGTTACCGTAAACTGAAATAGATGTCCTTCCACAGATGAGATATTTATTGTAAAGTCCTGCACTTTCTCACCATCGATTGATGTTCGCATAATTGCTTTACCTGTCGTTATTTCTTCTTTTTCTGCAACTGACATTTGTTGCATCGGTATATTTGCTAATGCTTTGTTTTCTAGCTTGCCAAAAACCCCATAAACATTATTTTCATTTACTCCCCCTATAGGTGGAGTGTTGTTTTCATGCGAAGTAATCTTATACCCAGGTTTTCCTGGAATACTTTTTTTGATTTGTTGAATGGAAGACAAATAAATAGAGCCTTCTGAGAATTTTGGAGTAACGCCAGAAGAATGGTCTACTATTTGATGCCCAAGTGCACCAAATTCATTTGTTTCTGGGTCATAATAAGTGAGCGTTCCTATTCCTTCAGTTGCATCTCGCAAGAAAGGGAATAATTTCATCATTTGATCTGGCGTAATATCTTTCGTATACATTTTTTTATCTCGCTCATACTGGATAATAATTTGTTTCTTATTTTTTAATTGCCTTTTTAAATCATCAATGTTAGATACCGTTTGGTCATTTATTTGATGAATTGCATCACCAGATTTTAGCCAATAGTCATCTTCTAACAACACATCGTGATTAAGAAACACAGATCCATACTGGAGGTCGATCTGAATAGATTGCCCAAGTGGAACAACTGTTATTTTTGAAGCGAATGCAGTGGTGCTTAGAAAGAACAAAGTAAAGAAAAGTATTGGCAAAAGCGACCAAATTCGATAGCTTTTTTTCATATTTCACCTCCCATACATCTTACTATGTCCTTTGCTGTGAACTCTATGTGAGGTAAATAATTGATAAAAAAAGAAGACCCAAAAGTTACAGGTCTTCAGGAGTTTCTTAATATTTTTTTACGTTCATTTGCAATTTTTAATAATTCTTTGGAGTGTTTTAATGTGGTCGTAGTTATTTCGGTACCTGACATCATTCGGCTCAATTCCTCAGCTCGTTTATTGTCTGTTATTTCCTCCAATAATGTATATGTTCTGTTTCCAGTCACTTCTTTTCGGATTAACAAATGCTGATCTGCCATTGCTGCAACCTGAGAAAGATGAGAAATGCACAAAACCTGAGAATTCGTAGCAATGCCAGCTATTTTCTCCGCTATGGCCTGAGCAACACGTCCGCTAACTCCTGTATCTACTTCATCGAAAATGATGGAAGTAATCCCTTGATGTTTTGAAAAAATGCTTTTTAGGGCCAACATCATACGAGAAAGTTCTCCTCCGGACGCTATTTTCGTTAATGCTTTTAATGGCTCTCCCACATTTGTAGAAATGTAAAATGACAAGTCATCTAAGCCATCTTCATTATACGTTTGGTTAGACTGCTCGTGAAACATAACTGAAAAAGTAGCTTTTTCCATATATAACTCTTTAAGCTGCTCCATAATTGCTTTACTTAACTTTTCAGCAGCAATTTTACGTTTTACGGTCAATTCATTTGCTTCTAGCTGGAGATCAATTTCAATTTGCTTTATTTTTTCACCCATTTTTTGAATCTGTTCATCTCGATTGACTAATTGGCTTAGGCTATGCTGAATTTGATCTTTGTATTCTAAAATTTCTTCAATGGATGAGCCATATTTTCTCTTTAACGTTTGAATAGTTGCAAGTCTCTCTTCCACCTCAAGCAACTGATTGCTATCATATTCCATCTCATCCAGCTCATTTTTAAGCTGGTGGGCGGCATCCTGTAATATATAAAAAGCAGAAGATACGCTTTCGCTTAACTCCTTCATATTATCATCAACATCGGATATATCCATTAAATCTGACATTGCAGTTCCTATATAATCTAATCCTTTAGATTCTCCTAAAATAGCTTCATAGGAATTACTCATCTTGTCGAACACCTTATGAAAGTTTAATAATTTCTTTTTTTCATTTTGGAGCAATTCTTCTTCTCCACTTTTCAACTGTGCTTCCGCTATTTCCTCTACTTGAAAAGTGTACAAATCTATTTTGTGCGCTATTTGTTGTTCGTTTTCCGTTAATGTCGCAAGTTCTTTTTTCCATTTTTTATATTTATGGAACAATTCTTTATAATTTTCTTTTACTACCTTTAAGTCTTCGCCAGCAAACTGGTCTAGTAAATGAATATGAGCTTTGTCGTCCATAAGTTCTTGGCTTTCATGTTGGCCATGAATATCTATTAAACTAGCACCAATCTCTCTTAGAATGCCTATAGTAACTAATTTTCCATTAACTCTACAGACACTTTTTCCAGAATCATTTAAATCTCTACGGAGAATAATAGTTTCGTCGTCGACATCTATACCAACGTCAAACATTTTCTTAAAAACACTATGTTGTGGATCTGTTATGATGAATAATCCTTCCAGTTCAGCTTTCCGTGCTCCATGTCGAATAAATTCCTGTGAGCCTCTACCTCCACAGAGTAAATGAACTGCATCTATAATAATGGATTTACCAGCACCAGTCTCACCAGTTAATACAGTTAGTCCTTCGTCGAAGCCAACTGATAGCTCGTCTATAATAGCAAAGTTTTTAATGGAAAGTTCTTTTAACAAATTATCACCTCTGTTTAAAAAATCTGTATCGTTATAGGTAATTCACTTTCTTTGTATACACATTTTAGTTGAACACCTTTTAAGATGGTAGCACGCAGACCCCGAATCCATGACTAGTAAGACATCACACCTATGCTCTTAAGACTTCTTACACCACGGAAAGAGGCCGTGCTGATCAATGATTACACTTTTGATAGCTGTTCATTTTTGACAAAACAATCGGAATTACAGAATTACACATGAAGCCATTGGATATTACAGCATTTCCAGTAAACGATTTTTTAAAGTTTGACTATCTTCTTCTGTCCTACAAATGATTAAGCACGTGTCGTCACCACAAATAGTCCCCAATATCTCTTCCCAATCCAAATAATCGATCAGCGAGCCAATAGCATGAGCATTACCTGGTAAAGTTTTCATAACTAAAAAATGACTTGCTCCATCGATACTAACAAAGGCATCTGTTAATGCTCTATGCAGCTTTTGCATAGGATTAAATCGTTGGTCTGCAGGCAAACTGTACTTATAGTTACCATTTGGTAAGGGCACCTTTACTAAATGTAGTTCCTTAATATCTCTGGATACCGTAGCCTGAGTAACGTTAACCCCAGCATTTTTTAAATGATCGACTAAATCATCCTGTGTTTCAATTTCAAAATTCGCTATTATATCCCTAATACGAATATGCCGTTGTCCTTTATTCATAATGAGCTCCTTGCTGTATAAATATACTGTTTTAATTATACCTTAGCATTACATTGCAAAAGTAACAAGAAAAAACGCGACTCTTGGGGAGTCGCGAATTATTTTAATAAATTATGAGCCTCATTGACAAGTTTTTCAAAGTCGAACGTATGAGGGAGAACCTCTTCAGGATTCACACTAACTAAATGGAATAGAAATTCTATATTTCCTTCACCACCCGTAATAGGTGAATAAGAAACATTTTTCAATTGGAAGCCTTGGCTTTCGGCAAAAGTTGCTATATCGTTGAGCACATCTATATGCACTGCCTTATCTCTCACTACACCCTTTTTACCAACTCTATCTTTTCCAGCTTCAAACTGAGGCTTAACTAAAGCAATCACATCTCCGTTTGGAACGATGATTGTCTTTAAAGTTGGGAAGATAAGCTTAAGGGATATAAAAGAAACATCGATAGAAGCAAACGACGGTAGGCCTTCTTGGAAATCAGCAGGCGTAGAATAACGGAAATTTGTTTTTTCCATTACCGTTACACGTGGGTCCTGCCTGATTTTCCAAGCCAATTGATTACTACCGACATCTAATGCGTAAGCATGTGTCACTCCATTTTGAAGTCCACAGTCTGTGAATCCACCAGTAGAAGAGCCAATGTCTAACATAATTTTATCCTTAATCTCTAGATCAAACTGTTCGATTGCTTTTTCTAGCTTTAAACCACCACGGCTTACATATTTTAAAACCTGTCCCTTTACCGTTAATACAGAAGAGACCTCTATTTTTTCTCCTGGCTTATCTATTCTTTCTTCATTCTTGTAGATAAGCCCAGCCATAATAGCACGTTTAGCTTTTTCTCTCGTTTCAAACAACCCTTGTTCTACTAAGAGTATATCTACTCTCTCTTTTGGTATCTTACTCATGAGGAGATATACCTTGGGCTTTCTTTTAAAGTAGATTTTACTAAATCGATTATGCTATCGCTTGTAATATTAATTTCTTCGAGCAATTGATTAACATCTCCATGTTCAATAAACATATCAGGAATACCAATTCTTTTAACATTTGCTTGTAAATTTTGTTCGTTATAATATTCCAATACAGCACTTCCAAATCCACCTTGCAAGGCGCTTTCTTCAACTGTAATAATAGGCATATTACGCGAGTGAATATCTTTGAGCATTGCTTCATCAAGTGGTTTGATAAAACGAGCATTTACTACTTCTACAGAGATATTTAATTTACTTAGCTCGTCTGCTGCCTTTAATGCCATTGGAATAGTAGTTCCAAATGTTAGAATCACGGCTTGACTACCTTCTTTTAGTACTTCCCAAGACCCGATTGGAATAGGAGTTAGCTCTTCGTCCATTGGGACGCCAAGTCCGTTACCACGAGGGTAGCGTAGGGCAATTGGGCCATCAGAATAGTCAAACGCAGTTTTTACCATATGTTGTCCTTCATTTTCATCTTTTGGCATCATGATGACCATATTAGGCATATGTCGAAGGAAGGAAATATCAAATACGCCTTGATGCGTTTCTCCATCTGCTCCTACTAGACCTGAACGGTCAATACCAATTACTACATTTAACTTTTGACGGCAAATATCGTGTAAAACTTGATCATATGCTCGTTGAAGGAATGTAGAATAGATGACTAATAACGGTTTCATCCCTTCAGCTGCCATTCCAGCTGCCATTGTAGTGGCGTGCTGCTCTGCTATCCCTACATCGAACATTCGATCAGGGAATTCTGATGCAAACCCTTCCAATTTAGAACCAACCGGCATAGCTGGAGTAATTGCTACAATACGATTATCTTCACGAGCTAATTTTCTTGCAGTTTCGGCTACTAGTGCACTCCAAGAAGGTGCTTTAGAGGCAGACTTCACAAAGTCACCAGTCTCCATTTTATAAGGACCTGTACCATGCCAAGTACCTATTTTATCTTGTTCAGCCGGTTTGAAGCCTTTTCCTTTTTTCGTAATCACATGAATAAGGACTGGGCCCTTCATTTTTTTCGCATTTTTCAAGTTTTCTTCTAGGTCTTCAAAGCTATGCCCATCAATTGGTCCAAGGTAAGTGAAGCCTAGTTCTTCAAAAAATGCTCCAGAAACTAGTAGATACTTTAACGAATCTTTTAAGCGTTCTGCAGTACCTGCTAGTTTACCGCCAACAGCTGGAATTTTTTTCAGCAAGGATTCAATTTCATCCTTAGCCTTGTTATACGTTCCATGAGTACGTAATTTACCCAATACATTATGCAATGCTCCTACGTTTGGAGCAATCGACATCTCATTATCGTTTAGAATGACAATCATGTCTGTTTTTTCATGACCGATATGATTCAATGCTTCAAGAGCCATACCACCTGTGAGAGCCCCATCACCAATAATAGGTATCACAAAGTTTTTCTTCTTTTGAATATCACGAGCTTTTGCCATTCCCATTGCGGCAGAAAGAGAAGTAGAGCTATGCCCTGCCTCCCATACATCGTGCTCGCTTTCAATCATTTTAGGAAATCCACATAGTCCTTTAAATTGGCGTAGCGTATCGAATTGATCTGCACGGCCAGTTAAGATTTTGTGAACGTATGCCTGGTGTCCAACATCCCAAAGAAATTTATCATCTGGGCTATTAAAAGCTTTATGCAGTGCCACAGTTAATTCAACTACACCTAAGTTAGGTCCAATATGTCCACCTGTAACTGATAACTTTTCTATTAAAAACGATCGAATATCTTCACTTAAGTCCTTTAATTGTTCATTGTCTAAACGTTTTAAAAAGGATGGACTAGAAATTGAAGTTAAATCCATTGCCATCACTCACCTTCTTTTAGATTTCCTTTAATAAAGCTAGGTATAATCATATCAATATTTGCTTATAAAACAAAATTATACGCTATTTATTTTGATCTTTTTGTTATGTAGTCGGCTAATTCTACTAAAAGTCCCTTGTTTAGTGTTACAGGATGTAACGCCTCAATGGCCAAATTATACTGCTTCTGTAATTGTTCCTTAGCACCAGCCAAAGTTAAAATAGAAGGATAAGTATTTTTTTCACTCAAAATATCTTTTCCAGCAGTTTTACCTAATTGCTCAGAAGTACCTTCAACGTCTAAAATATCATCTTGAATTTGAAAAGCTAGTCCAATATGGATGGAATATTGATGGAGAGCTTTCATAATATCTTCGTTTGCATTGGCAATTATTCCGCCAGCTAAAATACTATAAGATAATAATGCTCCAGTTTTGTTCAGATGTACCTCTTCTAACTCTTCTAAAGAAAGTCTCTTACCTTCTCCAAGCATATCTAAAACTTGACCGCCTACCATACCTTCCGCTCCTGATGCCATACTTAATTGATCAATCAAGCGAACTTTTTGGCTCGGCTCCAAGTCTTTGAGTCTAGCTATAATGCCGAATGCTAGTGTTACTAAGGCATCCCCTGCAAGAATTGCTAAAGCTTCACCAAAAACCTTATGGTTAGTAGGCTTACCTCTGCGTAAATCATCATTGTCCATGCTAGGTAAGTCATCATGTATTAAAGAATAGGTATGAATCATCTCTATAGTACTGGCAACTTTTATAGCTTCTACATTTTCCACTCCAAGTTCTTGCAACACAGCAAGAGTGTATAACGGTCTAATTCTCTTACCGCCTGCTCTAAGAGAGTAAAGCATAGCTTCTTTTAATTCATGTGGAGCTTTAATGTTATTTATAATTGACTCGAGCTGGAGTTCAATATGTGGAAGGTTGGTTTCAATAAATGTTTGTAAGTTACTCATCATTTTGCCCTACCTCTTCTTTATTTTCCCCCATAAAGGAAACTAATTGTTTTTCAGCGCTTTGTAATTTATCACTGCAAAGTTTAGATAGCTCCATCCCTTTTTGGTAGAGCTCGATTGCATTTTCAAGCGGGACATCCCCTTGCTCTAGCTGACGAACAATTTGTTCTAATTGGAGCATTGCTTCATCAAATGGAATCTCTTTTTTTGCCATGTTATTTTACCCCCTCTTTACTCACTGCTTGTTGAACTATGGCATCTATTTGACCATCAGGTAAAGTGACAGCGATTGTATCACCTTTTTGAACTTCATCTATCGACTTGATTACTTGGCCATCCTTATAAGTAATGCTGTAGCCGCGGTCCATGATTTTTAGAGGATTTAGAGCCTCCAAGGTTCTTAACGACCCAATAAATTGTTGACGATTTTTTTCAAAAGCCGCAATCATTGCTTGGTTCAGTTGATTTGTACTAGTTACCAAATGTTTAGATTGTAATGTAATCAATCTTTGCGGTGAAAGCTGTTTGAACCGATTGTCTAACTGAGAAAAGTTGCGCACTTTGTCACCAAATAATCGATTAACCTCTCGATTCAGTTGCTGTTCCGTTCGAATATATCTCTCTATAAAGGGACGATATAATTTTTCAGGAGTTGCCATGACTGGTGAGGTGATTGCTCTTTCGTATCTGTTTTTTTCATCCGTCAGTCTTTTAGTAATAAAGTGAAGACTTGCAGACTGATAAGATAGAATGTTCTTCATAAGATTTTCTTTGCTTGGGACAGCCATTTCTGCAGCTGCTGTCGGTGTTGGTGCCCTTAAATCAGATACAAAGTCAGCAATAGTTGTATCTGTTTCATGTCCCACCGCACTAATGATAGGAACACTGCTTTCTGCTATTGCCCGAGCAACAATTTCCTCGTTAAATGCCCATAAGTCCTCTATGGATCCTCCACCTCTACCAACGATTAATACATCAATACTTCCTAGGGTATTAGCTTGTTTAATGGATTTTACGATAGAAGGGGCTGCTTGAGGGCCTTGGACGATACTAGGGAAAACGATAACCTCACTAATTGGGTAACGTCTTTCGAGCGTAGTCAAAATATCTCGAATCGCTGCACCTGTCTTCGATGTGACGACTCCAATTTTTTTAGGAAATGCAGGCAGTCGTTTTTTCCTATTTGGATGAAAAAGTCCTTCTTGTTCTAGCTTTTTCTTTAGCTGTTCGAAGGCTAAAAAAAGCTCGCCAATACCATCTGGCTGTATAGAAGAGGCATACAACTGATATTGTCCTGCTGCCTCAAATACATTAATGTCCCCTCGAACTAGCACATTCATACCACTCTCAGGTCTGAATTTAAGGCTACGAGCGTTCATAGCAAACATAACTGAGGTCAGACGAGCAGATTCGTCTTTTAAAGTGAAATAAATGTGACCACTAGAGTGAACCTTTACATTTGAAAGTTCTCCTTTTACGTAAACATCTCGCAAATGAGTATCCGCATCAAATTTTCTTTTTATGTATTTAGTTAAGGCTTTTACAGTTAAATATGTTTGAGACATCCAATCAACTCCCAAGACTGTTGACAAGGTAAAAGCTGTTCTCTTGTAGAACAGCTTTCAGCTTATTTATCTAGTGTATTCTCTGCTGCAAGGCATGTATTTTCCATTAACATTGCAATAGTCATTGGACCTACACCACCAGGAACAGGGGTGATTTTAGAAGCAATTTCTTTAGCAGAAGCAAAGTCTACGTCGCCGCATAGTTTATTGTCTTCATTACGGTGAATCCCAACATCTATTACAACCGCACCTTCTTTTAAGTGACTAGCATTGATCATTTTCGGCTGACCAGTTGCTACTACTAAAATATCTGCTTGTTTTGTAAAGCTATGTAAGTCTTTTGTTTTCGAGTGGCAGTAGGTTACTGTAGCGTTCTTTTGTAAAAGGAGCTGACCCATTGGTTTGCCAACGATGTTACTTCTCCCAATAACTACAGCGTGCTTCCCTTCTAATGCTATATCGCTATATTCTAAAAGTTTCATTACACCAAAGGGCGTACAGGATAAGAAAGTAGGTTGCCCAATGAGCATCTTACCGACATTTACTGGATGAAAACCATCTACATCTTTTAATGGAGATATAGCTGCAATTACTCTATCCTCATTTATTTGCTTTGGTAGTGGTAATTGAACTAGAATACCGTGTATCTTATCATCGTCGTTTAGCTTGTTAACGTGAGTTAATAGTTCTTCTTCGGATATGTTTTCTTCTAGTTCTATCATAACAGAATACATACCGAGTCTTTCGCACGTTCGTGTTTTACTATTCACATAGGTTTGAGAAGCTGGATCACTTCCAACTAATACAACCGCTAATCCTGGTGTAATACCCTTTGATTTTAGATGTTCCACACGTTCTTTCACTTTTTCAGTTACTTTTCCAGCTATTTCTTTCCCATTAATAAGATTATCTGCCACTATAAACGCCCCTTAATGTCGAAATTTATTGATCTGTATATTTAGATAAAACTCCATTTACAAATCGGCTAGATTTTTCATCGCCATAGATTTTACATATTTCCAATGCTTCATTTATAACTACTTTTGCTGGTGCTTCGTTTGCATATAGTAGTTCATAAACTGCGATTCGAAGAACTGTTCTTTCGATTTTAGGTAATCTGGAAAGAGACCAGTTTTCTAGCTTGTCTGTCAAAGAGGTATCAATTTCATCTTTATGCTCAATTGTCCCTTTCACTAAATCAGTTAAAAAAGGGTCATTTTCTTCTGTAACATGACCTATCGCTTCTTGTATTGTTATCTCATGATTGTCTAGCTGAAATAGTGCTTGTAATGCTAGCTCTCTTGCTTGTCTACGTTTCATTATTAGTTCTCCTTTAAATGTAGCTATCTTACCCATAATATCATATTTTTTTGTAGAGTGCTTATTAGAAAGTAGAAAATAAGAAAAAGAGCCCCAAATGGAGCTCTTTTCTCATGATTCAACCGTTTCAAATTGTACGCCTGTAATATGAACGTTTACTTCAGTTGGAACTAAGCTAGTCATATTTTCAATAGCCTGACGAATTTGAGACTGCACTTCTCTTGCTACATTAGGAACGGATATACCGTATTTCACAAGGCAATATACATCAATATACAGACCATCATTTGTGATTTCAGTCTTAATGCCCTTACCATGCACTTTTTTTCCTAATCGCTCTACTACGCCTGCTGCAAAGTTACCACGTGTACCCGCAATACCTTCTACTTCAGTTGTAGCAATTCCAGCAATTACCGTTATAACCTCTGGAGCAATTTCAATTGTCCCTAGGTTTTCTTTGCCATCAGGAGTCATTTGAACAAATTTTTGTTCGGTTGTTTCTGTCATATGGATCACTCCTTTTATGAATTCATCACGTCGTATCTCTCTAAAAACTTAGTATCGAAATCTCCAGAGACAAATACCTCATGATTCATGAGTTTTTCATGGAAGCCAATAGTGGTATCGACACCTTCAATGGCGAATTCACTAAGTGCACGCTTCATCTTAGCAATCGCCTCTTCTCTTGTCTCACCAAAAGTAATAAGTTTAGCAACCATAGAATCATAAAATGGAGGAATTGTATAACCAGGATATACTGCTGAATCTACTCGAACTCCTAGTCCGCCTGGTGGTAAATAGAATTCAACAAGTCCCGGAGAAGGCATGAAGTTTTTATCTGGGTTTTCCGCATTAATACGACATTCTATTGCCCATCCATTAAGTTTAATATCTTTTTGCTCAAATGGCAATTTTTCTCCGGCTGCGACTTTCAACATTTGTTTAATTAAGTCAATACCAGTAATCATTTCTGTCACTGGATGCTCCACTTGAATACGAGTATTCATCTCCATAAAGTAGAACTTTTGGTTAATATGATCAAAAATAAACTCTACTGTTCCAGCACTTTCATAACCTACAGCTAATGCTGCCTTTACTGCCGCGGCGCCCATTTCGGCACGCATAGCTTCTGATAAAGCTGGTGATGGAGCTTCTTCCACTAGCTTTTGCATACGTCTTTGGATGGAGCAATCTCTTTCACCCAAATGTACTGCATTACCATGAGAGTCAGCTAATACTTGAATTTCTACATGACGAAATACTTCAATATATTTTTCGAGATAAACGCCAGGATTACCAAATGCTGCAGCAGCTTCTTTTTGGGTAACTTTTATCCCTTTGATTAAATCAGCTTCGTCTTTTGCTACGCGGATACCTTTACCACCACCGCCAGCAGTTGCTTTGATGATAACCGGATATCCTATTTCATTTGCTACCTTAAGTGCATCCTCTTCCGTTTTAACGATACCCTTTGAACCAGGAACTGTAGGAACTCCAGCTTTTTGCATAGTTTCCTTTGCTACATCCTTTATACCCATGCTTTTGATCGCCTGTGATGTAGGACCGATAAACTTAATATCACATTCCTCACATAGCTCAGCGAATTCAGCATTTTCCGCTAGAAAACCATAGCCAGGATGTATGCCTTCACAGCCCGTTAGCTTGGCAACGCTGATAATATTTGAAAAGTTTAAATAGGAATCTTTCGATAACCTAGGCCCTATACAATAAGCTTCATCTGCCAGTTGCACATGTAAAGCCTCTCGATCCGCTTCAGAATATACAGCAACAGTTTCAATATTTAGCTCCTTGCATGCTCTAATAATACGAACAGCTATTTCACCACGATTGGCAATTAACACTTTTTTCATGATGCTTACCCCTTTCCTTATTTAATTCATATTTTTAAGCTTTAACTAAGAATAGAGGTTGACCGTATTCTACTAATTGACCGTCTTTAACTAGAATTTCAACGATTTCTCCAGTTACTTCTGCTTCAATTTCATTGAATAGTTTCATCGCTTCTACTATACAAACAATTGAATCTGCAGTAACCTTGCTGCCGACCTCAACGTATGCAGGAGAATCTGGTGATGAAGATTGATAGAATGTCCCAACCATTGGAGAAGTAATTTTATGTAAAGAGCTATTTTCCTCTTCAACTGGAGCTTGTTTTGTTACAGAGCTTTCTACAGCCGCTGCTTTTGGAGATTCCTGTACAGCTGGTGTCTGAACTTCTTGTACTTTAGGAAGTTCTCCAACCGAAGAGCTTTCTATCGTTTGAACAGTAGATTTATGAGAGTTTTTATCCCCTCTTTTAATTTTAATTTTTGTACCCTCTGTTTCGTATGAAAATTCATCTAGTGTAGATTGATCGATCAGTTTAATAATTTCTCTGATTTCTTGGATTTTCAATTATCCCATCTCCTTTTAGTTGCATTTTAATACTTCCTTATTCATTTTAGTCGTTTTTAAGGTAATTGAAAATAGAAACGTGCAAATGTTCTTAACTTTTAGGGAATAAAAAGCTTAGATCATCCATTAATTGTATTTTATACAGTAGCTTTAAGATAGTAAAATGTACCATTCTTTTACTATTTTATTTTAAAATAAGCTTTGTTAAAGTGAATGGTTGGTTTTGACTAACAATTCTTTTTATTGTGACTGTAAACATAAAAAAAGAATATTCAAGTGGCTATTTAGAACATAAATAGATGATGAAATTTAAGTTGGTTACAGTTTTTCAGCTTTATTTATGCGAGTAAATTGATTAGCGCTTTATCGATCCTAAAGCTGTTCCCATTTATTGATTGGAGCGCCAGACGGCGACTCCTACGGGATGAGTGAGACAAATAAGACATCACAACCACGCGCGTAAGCGATGGGTGATGGCTTATCGCTCACCCCGAGGAAAGCGTCCGGCTGGTGCGGAAATCAATTCTACTCTCTGATTTAGGATTTCTTTGCATTAAAAAATACTATTCACATACAACAATTCCGCGTTATAAATAATTGAAAACAAAAGAAAAAGTGCCCTTTAAAGGCACTTTTGTTATAGTCCGTCAAATTTCACTTCAACATTGTATGCTTGAGGGTATTCTCGCTTAACTGCGTATATAATAGCATCAGCCTTTTTTGAAGATTGTTCATTTGAAACTACATCGATTAGCACTTTGTTTTGGTCAATACGAACAAGTGCATCGTCATATCCTAATGATTTTATAATTAGCTCCAACATCGCTTCTGTAGAGTTTATCTTTACTAATTGTTCAATTTCGTTGTATGCTTCATTTTTTTCTTCTGGAGAGAAATCATTTGAAGCGACCTTAGATTCTAATTGCTCATGTAACTGTGAACGTTTTTCCTGCACTTCCATACGTAATTCTTCATATTGATTACTGTGAGAAACAAATGATTCTTCATTCGTTGAGGATGTTTCTACCAATTTCACATCATCAACTGAGTCATTAGAAAATAGGGCTATTCCATCAAAAGGGGATGGCTTTTCTGTTGCATAATACACCGTCACTACTGCCACTAAGCTTAGTAAAGTTAAAAACCATACGGATCTTTTTTTAATGTTCATATCATTTATCCTCCAATTCCATTTCTTCTATTACTATTCGATGTGGAGATATTTGCAATACAGATGAAAGGGTTTTAATAAGATTATTTTTTATACGTTTATCGCTCGCTCCTTCCGCAACTACCAGTATTCCAATCAGTTCTTCTTTTTCCATCTTGCTGTCACTTGTCCATTGGAAAAATGATAAATCACTTTCCGTTTTATTTTCAGCTCGTTCTGCGTAATGAAAGTAAATAGATACTTTTCCAACCCCATGGATTTTTTCCAATATAGCGGAAAGCTCATCTTTTGTGTGAACCTCTGGTGGGCTAGTGTTTTTATTTACATCATCCGTCAGTCCGAAAATCTCTGAAAATAAGAGACTAATAACCAAAACCGCTAAACTTATTACTACAAAACGAAAAGTGGGTTTTTTTTTTAATGAGATAGTGTTCACCCTTCTTTTCATATTGGATAACATACTTTATGCAGGACAATCTATTTATATGAAGAAAAAGGAGATAATCCATGAGATTATAGAAAGTTTTATAAGAAAGCCCGTCTTCTCCTTGTCCAAATGCTCAATTAGAATAGATAGAATCTCTCCGATTATGACAATCATTAAAATCCCATATAGCAATGTAGAGAAGTTAAACATTATCCCTTCACACCTATCAATAATTTGGCGAAAAGCATGATTAATATCACTGTAAAGAAAAAGGCAAAGGCTATTAATACGGAAATGATAGAAAGTACAAATAGCGTTTTTCCAATATCGTCTAATAGTCCACTAATTTGTCCATCTACAAAAGGCTCAAGAATAGCACTTAGAAATCGATAGAGAAAAGCAATCAGGATCGTTTGAATAGTTGGAATAGAAATAAGAACTAGAATTGATATCAAAACAGAATTCCCAGTGACAGCAGCAGCAGTAGATGAGTAGCTTTTCATCGTACTAATACTCTCTGTAAGCAAGGAACCGACAAAGGGAATATTATTGGAGATTAATCTCTTTACAGTTTCGTTTACAGCACCACTTACTGACCAGGTTACTACACCGTTTACGGTTATAAACAGACTATATAATACGAGAATAATCGAGGTAGCCCCAACTAAAGTCATTCGTATTAGGTCAGACATTCGAGAAAAAGATATAGAAGGTTGAATTCTAGTCATAAGATCGAATATAAAGGCTGACAATAAGGCTGGAATCATAATCTTGTCTGCCACAATACTAGTAAAAGAGGCAAAGAGCATTACAACTGGATTCCATAAAGTAATAAGAAAAGCGCCACCCGACAGTGCTATTCCAGCAGTTAATACTGGATATACTCCTATAAACACATTAACGAGTTCACCTGTTACTACTTGAATCATCTTTACTGAGCGAAAAGCTGGCTCTAAGCAATAAAAACAAATAATAAGAATAAACAATAACTTAAATAATCGCTTGCTACTGGGAATAAGCCATTCTAAACACATAAATACAAAACCGAACAGGAGAATATAAACAAACGTTTGCAGTACTTCTTTCGCGGGTTGCAAGATTGTTGCAATTAATTCTTCCATTACTGCTCATTCCTTCAAGAGAGTAGTCCCATAAATGAAAAAAATTTTTGATAAAATGGTTCCATATGCTGAATCCATACAACGAGTAATATTGCCTTGGTCGTAATTGTAATTAGTGAGGCTAAACTAGTATATTCATAGTCTTCGAGCAGCTCTTCTATTATTTGTGAGATAAATAATAGGATTACTGAAAATAATAGCAATTTCACAATAGGTAGAATGGCGACAGGTACGCTTGAAATATACTGGTTTATAAAAGGAATAATGACCGATGTGGAGAGGTAAGTTAAAAAAAGAAAAATATAAATAGTATAAATTAGGGAATGAAATTTGGGGTAGGTTTCTTTAACTAACTGCAACAA
The DNA here is from genome assembly GCF_038624605.1 of Psychrobacillus sp. FSL K6-4046. Lineage (NCBI taxonomy): Bacteria > Bacillati > Bacillota > Bacilli > Caryophanales > Bacillaceae > Psychrobacillus > Psychrobacillus sp. FSL K6-4046. The sequence goes on along the minus strand of NZ_CP152020.1, from coordinate 1,706,176 downwards.
GCAAAATGCAACAATGATAGTAATATAGACAATCATTTGTTAACTCGTCATAACAAGCCATTCTAAAAATGAGGAAATTTCATAAAAGAATAGCCTAAGCAAACGCAGTAACTCAATAGTCATGTAAATATACCCCACAAAAAACAAGAAGAATGCAAACTCTTTTTTTCCAGTCGATTCAAAAAACAAGTGAAGAATTGCTATCAATAAGCCTATCCCCGCAACTCGAAGTACATCGTGAAGTTCCACAATGCCTCCCCCTTCCCTATTACGTACTATATGTTGGACAGGTGGAGAATATGAACATACTGTTTGAAATTTACGAGTACTAGACCGGCTATTTTCACTAGAAATATTGACTGATCTAAATCATTCAACGGTGGTGTTTGGTGAGTTTCAACACATTTGTTCTGGTTAATGACTACTCTCCTTATTTAGGTTTACAAAAATTCGAGCTCGTGTCATTTTCGATTTTCTTTGTATGCCCATAAAAAAAGACATCAAGAGGTTTCCCCTCTTGATGTCTTTTAAAAAGTCTCTTAAGCTCTTGAAACGTATGAACCTTCATCTGTATTAATAATTAGTTTGTCACCAACATTAATAAATAAAGGTACTGTTACAACTAAACCAGTTTCTAATTTAGCAGTTTTAGATCCACCACCAGAAGTATCTCCTTTGATCCCTGGCTCCGTTTCAATAACTTCTAGCTCTACAGATTTAGGTAATTCTACTCCAAGTGTTTCTCCTTGGTATTGAATTACTTGTAATTCCATGTTTTCACGTAGGAATTTCAACTCATATTCGATTTGGTTTTCATTAAGCTCTAATTGCTCGTATGAATCCGTATCCATGAATACATGTTGATCTCCACTTGCATAAAGATATTGCATTTTTTTGTTATCAATTTGTGCTTTTTCTACTTTTTCACCAGCACGGAATGTTTTTTCGTTCACAGAGCCGTTACGTAAGTTTCTAAGTTTTGAACGAACGAACGCTGCTCCTTTACCAGGCTTTACGTGTTGAAAATCAAGAACACGGTAAAGAACGCCATCTACTAAAATTGTTAAACCTGTTTTAAAATCATTTACTGAAATCATTTATTTCCCTCCAAATTACGATAATATAAGTAGCTCTTTCGTCGAATGTGTTAACTTCTCTAATCCATTCTCCGTAACTAGTGCGTCATCCTCTATACGCACCCCACCGATGTTCGGTAGATAAATTCCCGGTTCAATTGTAATAACCATTCCTGGTTCTAAAACAATGTCTGATCGGAAGGATAAACCAGGTCCTTCATGTACCTCAAGACCAATACCATGACCAAGTGAATGACCAAATGCCTCACCATATCCTTTTGACGCAATATAGTCTCGTGCAATAGCATCCGCTTCTTTACCTGTCATTCCTGGTTGAACTTTTTCAAGAGCTAATAATTGAGCATCTAAAACTACTTGATAAATTTCTTTTAGTTTTTCACTCGGCTCTCCTACTGCAACTGTACGAGTAGTATCAGAAATATAACTATTGTAAAGTGCTCCGAAATCTAATGTTACAAAATCGCCAACTTCAATTACTTTATCTGTTGCTACGCCATGCGGCAATGCAGAACGCGTACCTGAAGCTACTATTGTATCAAAAGAAGAGGAAGTAGCGCCACGTTTACGCATAAAGAATTCTAGTTCATTCGAGACTTGAAGTTCTGTCATGCCGGGTTTTATGTAAGTCACGATATGCTCATATGCCTCATCTGCAATACGACAAGCTGCCTTTATTATACTAATCTCTTCGTCCGTCTTTATCAAGCGAATTTTTTCTACCACACCTGATAAAGGTACTAAATCTGCTGAAACAGCTTGCTTGTATAATTCATATACTCCGTATGTTACGTCATCTTTTTCAAAGCCAAGTGATTTAATACCCATTTCGTTTACTTGGTGGGAAATTTCCTCGATCAACGTTTTAGCATGTTGAACTATACGGAAATCCTTTATTTGACTAGCAGCTTGTTCTGTATATCTGAAGTCTGTAATAAAAACTGCATCATTTTTAGAAACTATTGCTACACCCGCTGTCCCAGTGAATCCGGTGATATATCGACGGCTGTAATCATTTGTTATCAATAATGCGTCAACGCCTCTTTCTTCTAATGCTAAACGCAGCTTTTCTAATTTCATCAATTTCCCTCTCCCCATTTTCAAAATAAACACTATAGTCTATTTTATCATAGTAAAGAGGGGTGGTAAATTTTCATTTTGCGATGGGCTGATCCTTAGAATGAAAAATAGCTGACTCCATTAGAAAACGCATTCCAATAACTACAATACAAATAAATGGTATGGACAGTTTCTTCATCGTTTTAAGCATTGTTCCAGCATCGCTAATTAACCACTCTACAACAAATGCGAGAAGTATCCCAAAAATAAGGCTAGATATAGCAACGGGTACTTTAGAAGTTAAAAGACTTATATAATAAATCACTATACTAATAACCCAAATAACTAAAAATAAAACCAGCCAGCGTAAGTATACATTCGTATCTTCAAACATCTCAAAGGATTTTGAAAAACCTACTGGATTCCATTTAACAAAACTGAATAAGTGTAAAAATTTAAGTAACGCAGTAATTCCAATAGCCGCAGCCAAACTGGTCAATACCGATAAGCTTTTCATTTCTGCTCTCCTCCTTTTAAAGACAGTTTGTACCTTTTCTTGTTTTACTAAACAAATAGCTAGAACATTTCTTCAAAAGAGGTTACGTAACATTAAACGTCATGAAAGCGCGTCATCGATTGAAAAAAAGGAAGCGGGTAGAAGGCTCTCATCCGAAAAAACATCTCGGAGATTTGTTATAAAAAATATAGTGTCGCTGGTTAAGAAAGCCTAAGATGTGGATAATATACTCATTGAACTGCCCTCTATATGCTATCTTTCGGTTTCCAATTATTTAGGTTTTTTGGAAATATTAAAACCCCTTTGGATAAAATAATCCAAAGGGGTGTAATTTTATTTGAAATTGTACAATCTTAATTCAAATCCATATCAAATGCTCTCTATAAAATTTACAGTCCACATTTCAACTGGGCATTACAATTTGTACAAGTGTTGCATCCGCCCATTTCCTCTACCGTTCCTTTACGGCAGACAGGACAGGTATTACCAACCTCTGAACCGATTGTAACGTTAGTAGAACGTATATCTTGAATCGTATCAATCAATACGATTGGACGTTTTTCCATCACTTTTTCTTCCTTCACCGTATCATCGTTTACAGTGTTTTCTTCCGCCTTAAGCGTAAGAACTTGGGAGTCACGACTTCCATCTACATATACTGTTCCGCCTTTTGCTCCACCATTATATAGACGTTCGTAAACACCTTCTACTTGTTCTACTGTATATCCTCGAGGAGCATTTACAGTCTTCGAAATAGAGCTATCAATCCAACGTTGAATGATACATTGTACATCTGCATGGGCTTCTGGTGGCAATTCCATTGCGGTAACAAACCAATTAGGTAATTCATCTTCTTTAGTATCTGGATTTGCATCTAAGTATTCTTGTACAATATCCGCTTTTACCTCGATAAATTTACCTAAACGACCACTACGATAATACGTAAATGAATAATAAGGTTCTAAACCAGTAGAAACTCCAACCATAGTACCCGTAGATCCAGTAGGTGCAACAGTTAATAAGTGAGAATTGCGAATACCTTTTTCAAGTACTGCTTCACGAATCTCCTGTGGCATTGTTTGCATAAATCCAGTTTCCGTAAATGCCTTACGAAGTCTGTTCGTTTCCTCTTCTGTTTCTCCAGTCAAGAACGGGAAGCTACCTCTTTCGCTTGCTAGGTCTGCAGATGTTTCGTAAGCAGCTATAGCAATCGTCTTGAAGATTTCATCAACAAGAAGATTTCCTTCCTCAGAGCCGTATTCTTTTTGGCAATAGATTAAAAGGTCAGCTAATCCCATGACACCTAGACCTACACGTCTTTCACCAAGTGCTTGAACTTTATTTTCCTCTAAGAAATAAGGCGTAGCATCGATTACGTTATCTTGCATACGAACTCCCACACGAACAGTTTCTTTTAATGCTTCAAAATCAACTGTTTTTGTATCTTTGTTAGCAAACTGAGCTAGGTTGACTGCTGCAAGGTTACAAACGGAATACGGAGCAAGCGGCTGCTCTCCACATGGATTTGTTGCAACAACCTTTTGACCATATGCAGTTGCATTTGTTTTTTCGTTAGCATTATCGATAAAGAATACGCCTGGCTCAGCAGAATAAGTTGCACAAATATTGATTAAGTTCCACAATTCTTTCGCTTTCACTGTGCGATAGGTACGAACCATGTAGCCCATACGCTCCCACTCACGAACATCACCAATTTTGTGCCAATTTTCGTTATAAAAAGCCATCTCTTCTTCTGTATAAGTTTCTGTTGCAGGGAAGCGAAGAGCGAAGTCTTCATCTTTTTCTACAGCTTTCATGAAATCCTCAGTTAAAGTTACAGAAATATTCGCTCCTGTTAAAAACTCCGGATTGTGAACAGAAAAAGTTCCGCCATCTCTTAGTTTCGTTTGAGCGTCGCGTATGATTTCATCGCTAAAACCACCTAAGCCAGGGATGTGTTGATAGTTTACAATTCCTTGATACATTGCTTCTTCTTGTGCAGTTAGCGGCTTAAACTTAAGCTTGTCCTTTGCAAGTTGTTTGATTGTTTCATCATTTGTGTTCTCAATCAAGAAGCGAAGGATACGTGGGTTTTGCATTTTAGAAATGATAAACTCTGCGATGTCTGGATGCCAATCTGCAAGCATAATCATTTGCGCACCGCGTCTTGAACCGCCTTGTTCCACTAGGTGTGTCAGTTTAGCAATGTCATCTAACCAAGAAACAGACCCTGAAGACTTACCATTAACTCCTCGAGCTAAAGTATTACGAGGACGTAATGTAGATCCGTTTGTTCCAACTCCACCGCCACGACTCATGATCTCCATCACTTGTTTTCGATGATCACTGATGCCTTCACGTGAGTCAGCAACAAAAGGCATAACGTAACAATTAAAGTAAGTTACATCTGTACCTGTACCTGCTCCATATAGAACTCGTCCAGCAGGGATAAATTTTAGTGATACTAATTGCTGATAGAACTTTTCGAACCATTCTGCTCTTTTTTCTTCTGTCACTTCAACAGAAGCAAGTCCAGTCGCATTACGCTTAGCAATTTGCTCATAGAAAACCTCCAAAGGTTTTTCAATAACACTTAAAGGACGGCGTACAATTCCTGATTTAACTTTAGTACTATCATCGATTGCACTACGATAATCTTCTTCGATCAAAACTTCTGCCGTTTTATCTTCCTGGTTAATGGAAACAATATAACCAAGACCTCGTGCAGGAAATTTAGGGTCTTCTTTCACCGTTAAAACGACAAAATCCCCTACTTTTAGTGTTTTCTTTTCGGTATCCTTGAATGAATATCGATCAATCATCACCAAACGTGACACACCTTTGTGTGTTAGATTCATATCTTCTGTTATTGGATGTACTTGAGGAAATAATTCGATATCGTGATTTAATTCTTTTACATTTAATTTTATTTGAGATTCATTTGTAGTAGTTACCAATTCTTTTCCTCCTTTCTACAACTCGTATTGACACAAGATGTAGTAGTTTCATTTATCATACGGCACTACATATAGAGGTGTAAAGCAATTTAGTTGTTCAAATTAATTTTTAAGTATTAATTCCTATACCTCATATTCTCCATATGTCTTTCATACTTTTATTTTTTAAAATTCCAGGCGTCATTATCATAACGCCGTCTTTCCAGCATTTTCACGTATTCATTTTGTTCATTATTTAAATGAAATGGTACCAATTCAATGTTTAAGGCTTCAGAAAATCCCTTTTTAAAAGCATCCTTACATATGTCTATTGGTATCGATTTTTGTAATAATTTGTTTATAGCAACAGCTTTTTGATTAATGCTATTTTTCACTTTTTCCCGGACTTCATCGGAAGAAAATTTAAAGGTTTGCACAAGTTTTTCATCATCTAAGTCTAAAAGAATTGCACCATGCTGAAGTATAACACCTTTTTGTCTAGTTTGAGCACTTCCAGCTACTTTCCTGCCTTCTACTACGAGCTCATACCAGCTTGGTGTGTCAAAGCAAACAGCAGTTTTCGGACTTTTTAAGGCTTGCAGTTTATCTGGAGTATTAGGAATAGAAAAATATGCCTCTAATCCCAGACTTTGAAATCCCTTTAATAGCCCTTCACTGATCACTCGATAAGCTTCAGTCACTGTTGCTGGCATATCTGGATAGTTTTCCGAAACAATCACGCTATATGTAAGTTCATGCTCATGAAGAACTCCTCGTCCTCCCGTCGGTCTGCGGACAAATCCTAAACCGAGTCCTCTAACTGTTTCCATATCTATCTCTTTTTCTACCGATTGAAAATAACCAATCGATAGAGTTGCTGGATTCCATTCATAGAATCGAATCACTGGTGGAATCAACCCTTCACTATGCCAATCTAAAAGGGCCTCGTCAAGCGCCATATTATAGGACGGGGCGCACGGACCTGAATCAATAAAATACCATTTTGTCTTTTTCAAACTTTCTCCCCCCTAACAACGCTATTCATTTTACCAAAATGATTGAATTGTATCTAGCAAATCTTTTATAATAGATAATGGAAGTATAGAAAGGGGAAAGACCGTGTTAGAGACTCTTTATATTATTATAGCAATATTGGTCGTATTATTAGTTTATGCAGGAATTTCAGCATACCGACTAAAGAAAACAGTTACAAACCTTACGCAGGAGCAATTCATCGAGGGCTATCGTAAAGCTCAATTAATCGATGTACGCGAGCCTAAAGAATTTGATGGTGGCCATATCCTTGGAGCAAGAAATATTCCTTCCTCCCAGTTAAGACAACGCCACAAAGAAATTCGCCCAGACAAACCAGTATATCTGTATTGTCAAAATGGTGCAAGAAGTGGACGTGCAGCTATGTTCTTAAAGAAAAAAGGGCATACGCAACTTAACCAGTTACAAGGCGGCTTTAAGGGCTGGACCGGCAAAATCAAATCTAAATAGTATAACATAAGGTTCTTCTTAACAAGAGGAACCTTTTTTGTTTAGAGCTTACACTAAGGGGGCATGAACTACTATGAAAGTAATATTTTCCCACGAAGAACAATTTCGGGAGATTCATCCAAGTTATGAGGATTTTGCTATTCTGACAAGGCGAATCACTAATGTTTTAAATGAAGAACAGTCAGGCAACTGGCAATTAGTAAACATTGACAATCAATTTAATCAGTTAGATACTAATTTAATTGAAATGATGGAGCATCAATTGATTCCTTATAAAATTTTAGCAAATATTTACGAAGCTAAGCCTTTAAGTAAAATAACAAGCAAATCCCTACTTTCTATGGAAAATCAACTGGGAATGGTTAGTACATTTGAGAATACACTCATAATGTTTCCGGATTATCAGGTAGCAGTAACTATGGCATTTAACTATTCTCAAGGTAACTCTTGGCCGGATTACTTTTTCTTTTCCACCTCCCCTCAAGCGGCCCTTTTCTTTTTAGAGGAGATCAATGAAAAGCTTCGTGAGCTTCTAATGCAGTCGGTCACCTATTTAGTTGACACGGATCAAGGGGTTCAGCGAAGAAAATATAGTGAGCAAGCAGTCGTTCCTCGAGAAGAGGTTCTACTAGAGAATCAAATTAAACAAGATATTTTTCGATCCATCGATGAATTTTTTAAAGAGGACGGTTTGTTTTTTAAGGAATATGGTCTTCCTTATAAAAGAGGTATATTACTATATGGTTCCCCTGGAAACGGGAAAACGACACTAGTAAAATCGATTACCGGCTCTACGAAAGCTCCTGTAGTCTATTGGCAAATCACTGAGTTCACAGGAAGTCACTCCATCCAAGAGGTTTTTGGAATTGTTTCTAGATTAGCCCCAGCTATTCTGGTGATTGAGGACATTGACTCGATGCCCGAGTATACAAGATCTGTCTTTTTAAACACATTAGACGGAACACAATCTAGAGAGGGTCTATTTATCATTGGAACAACTAACTACCCACAGAAGATTGATCCAGCATTAATTAACCGTGCCGGAAGATTCGATCGTGCATATGAGATTCCTTCACCACCCCAACAAGTGAGAGAAAATTATTTACGTAAGCTTGATATTAAGAAGATTCTTCTTGACCACGTCTTAGTAGATATAGCTAAACGATCAAAAGGCTTATCCGTTTCTCAACTAAACGAGCTGTACATGTCCATTGCACTTAACTGGCATTATGATGGCAAGCTGGAATACGAAACACGGATCGACGAGCTGATTAAACAAAATAAACGAACCATAAAAAATGACTGGGAAGAAGACAATCATTCTATTGGTTTTTAAAAAAGTAAAACACTCCCAACACTAAAAAGGGAGTGTTTTATTTTTTTTAGATAACATTTAAGGTAAAAAGCATACGACAATTAAATTTTAACTTCAATAAATATTGAGTTTCTTCTATATATTAGAAGAATTTTGCGTTCATAAGAATTCTGAATAGTAGTTGGGATGCAATGAAGCATGCTAACAGCCATTCTTCTTACTAGACTACGTAATTTCTGGTTAAAGAAGCTCCATTATTAGTTCAACATTTCGGAATTACTTTAGTGTTCAGAAGTAGTCCTGCACCTTCTAACCAGTTTTCTAATATATCATTAAAAAACTCTGGAGCAGCTATTGGAATACCATGACCAATACCAGTGATCGTAATTGCCTGAGCTCTGTCTCGCTTACTTAAAAGGTCAATTGCTGAACTTTTCATCACTTTTCTTTCTTTCTCGCCTACTGTTATTAAAAGGCTTGCTTTTACGTCAGCATAGGAATCTGGTACTTGAAAAGACATATTCTCTTCTAGAACCATTGTTAATGTATCTAAAGACATTCGATTGCTATCTTTAAAGTACTTTTCAAAAAGGTTTGGGCCAATATACAATTGTTTAGCTTGTAGCTTGGAAAAGAATCTATATTTTATCAAAGGATATGTTAACCTTATAGTAGGTTTAACCATTTCCTTTCCAAATGGTACTTTTCTTACGAGAGCACTGTTAATCATTGCATAATCGATTAAATCGGGAGACTGACTAAGCATCTGAATAGCAATTTGAGCACCAAGTGAAAATCCCACGACTATTATCTTTTTATCTTCTTTTTTTCCTCAAGTAAGTGTATGAGTTGAAATGCGCAATCTTTAATAGAGACAAAATCAGTCTCCCTACTACGACCATGACCTGGGAGATCAGGTACTATACAATGATATTTTCCTTTAAAGTACTGTACCTGTTCGTCCCACATCCAGCCTCCGACTCCTCCGCCATGTAGAAAGAGTATTATTTGTTCATTTTGTTCCCCATCTTCCTTGTAATATAAAGCCATTTAAACTCCCGCCGTTTCTTTTGTATACCTAACTGCATTTCTTTTTCTGTGAAGCCCTCTGCTATCTTCTGAAAGCAAAAGATAAGCAGCATAAATATAGCTAATGGTGGTAGAATCAGCCATAGTTGTCTCGTTAAAAATACTTCCTTTGCAATAGATATCATTCCAGATAATTCGTAAATGACTGGAGAAAGTCTCGCACTATCTGGAAAGCTTATCGCTCCTCCGACAAAAATAGATAAAACACCTAAATGCACTAGTGTTTGAAGTACTTGTACTACATGCTGAGACCAATATAACCAAAGCTTTCTTCCTATTTGTGGGTTGATATGCTTCAGAATAACCCATATTAATGACCCGCCCATTACAGCAGAACTTTGCACATATTCTTTTTTTATTGCCTCATTCATTTCATTCCCTATAAGACTAGTAGTTATGGGGAGGACTAACACGGACATGATCAAAGCTTGGATGAAAAGCCTTTCTCCTAAGCTTGTTTCTAATCCACTTGTTGAAATAGTTAAAATTGGTAAAAGTAAAATAAACATTAATAATGTTAATGGTAAAAAGTGCATACCATCGGCGATACTATTTATTACCTTTCTCCATCTTTCGTTCAAAAAGAATGCATATAGAATTCCTAGTAAATATCCTCCGCCTACTCTGATCGTAGCAACTAATACAGTCATACCAATTGTATATTTTGTTCCAACAAGCAGTTGCTGAAGAATAGAATATCCATATGGATCTGTACCAAAAATAATACTAGTAGATGGAGGCAGTGGTGGCCTTCCGATAAGGTTACCGTTATCGTCATATAAAAAATTTACCTGCTCTACATCGTCATGAAAGATAAAATAATAGGCGACGGACACACTGAATAGTCCAACAATTATTAATGCAGGAATTGTGATATTCAGACGTTGTCTGGAGAATATATTGAATCTCCGTGTATGTGCCTTAGTTTTGTATCGAAAAATTGCTTTCCACTGCAGTCGATCTAAGAGCGGAACTCGCAACCCTTCAAACATAACGCTTTTTTCCAGTCGACCCCGTTTAACCAGATTCTCAACAACCGAATAGAATAGAAAAAATGGTATGAATATCGATAGTAAGATGAAAGTAATACCCTTTGGACTAAAATCATTCGTTAAATAGTGTAGAATCCCTTCTATCCCAAAAAGATACTCTACTATGAACAAGGAGGACAATGTGAGCCAGACGATTGATTTTGATTGAAAGAAGACACTCTGCAGAACATTACGGGTACAGTGCTTAATCAGCACCTCGACATTAGAAAGCCCCTTAGATCTAGCAAGCTCTACATATGGCTGGTCCAGCTCTTGTTTAAATAAAAGCACCAATAATTTATAAAACAAAATGGCTGGTATCACCGATAGGCAAATGACAGGAGCCGCATAAACCCTCTCTCCCCCTAAGCTATAAAAAGAAAGAATTCGTAAACCTGTCATCGTATACAGTTGTACTACGGCTAGTTGGATAAGAAATATGTATGCAAAATCAGGAATCGCAGTTAGTATATTTGCAAATTGTAGTAAAAGCTTTTGGACCGGACCATTTGAAATAGTCGTAAAAATAGCCAATATAAATGAAATAAACAAGGAAAACAACAAAGAGACTATCAATATAGTCATCGAATACAAATAAGGACCCTTCAGATATTCCGATATGCTAATCGGAATAATCTCCATTGTTTGCATTACTAGATAGCTAAGATGCCATTCAGACGGTAAAAACAAACTTTTACATACCTCAAAAATTGTTCGTAAATAGAAAGAAAAGTCAAAGAGGCTACCTACTTGAAACAAGACGATGGGAACGCAGCTAATTAAAACAATCCCAATAATACCCAAAAGAAATTTACCTAACAAATTAATCCATCTGTACATATTGTTCCCCCTAGGTAGACCTCTTCTATCGCTCTATAAGGGTATACGAACCTATTTAGGTAAAAGTTTCAAAATTGTTAAATATTAGTTTTTATTCATAAATTATCTTTTTCCTCTTTAATTTTAGAGGATGCAATTCCGGTGGTTAATTGATAAAATACCACCAGTCGCTGTCGCTCGTAAGGCTGTAGCACTTAACATTCTCATCCCACTGGAATCCTCTCTTACCTCTAAAGAAATTTAATGGTAAATTACTACTTTTATAGTTGACTGGGTATATCAAATATACGACTTAGTTCTTTTCATATCAGTAATGAAGTAAGGGTTATCTTTTTTCATTCTCTCCGAAAGAAGCACGACGTTACTTGGATCCTCTATTAATAATTCTAATTCACTTTGGGTGATTCCAACCACTTGAAGAAAGTCAACTCTACCATGAACACTATCTATCCCTGTAAGCTCTGGATCATCTATAACAAGCAACGCTGTAATCGCAGAGTCTACTCCAATATGGATGGAACCCCCATTACCAGCAACATACTGAAATGGCTCAAAAGGTTTTTTCTGCGTATATGTATAACTGGCAAGATTAGAAAGCATGGATACTGCCCATAAACAATCCTCTACATTTTCCTCTGCCAATTTAATCGTCATTTCATATCCCCAGCCACTCCATTTACCCCCGAACGATTGATCATTCACATACAAGTCGGTCATCCCATAAGTCACCATATGCTTGTACCCATTAGGTGACTGATAAATACTATATCCATCAATATATTGGTCCCCACCTAACCAAGCCCGAGCATGTAGGTCTGTCCCAAAATGAGCAGGTTCTTGGTTCGGATAAAGCTCCTCAAAAACTCTATCGATTGCATCCCATCCTGGTGACCAATCCTCTTGCGTTGCCGCTCGCTTTTTATACTCTTCTAGGTTCATGATTATATCTTCCTTTCGACTTTAACTTTTATTATTGCTACGAAAAAATAGCTAATTAGTTTCAAATTTAGAAGAAATCCAAAAATGGTGTTATGATTTTTATTTAACTGAATATAGTGTTTCTTAAATAAAAGCTACTTTAAAGCGGAAGATTGATTAAAAATATAAATAAAATGAGTTGGAAAATGAATCTCCAAGCTCATTTTTGATATCAATTTTTCTAATGCATATGTAGAGCTACCTCAAAACACTCTACCGGTGATAAAATCTTCGTGAACGGTGATAAAGCCCCACCGAACGGTGATAAATTACATTTGCCGAGGAGAATGTTTAACATCGCTAATACCCGTTTTCGTTCTTTGTTTCCGTTGGTTATTAATGGAACTAATTCTTCTGATTTAAACATAAAAAAAGTGCGACCCTTAAGGATCGCACTTTTCATTATGCTTTAGTGTATCGTAGTACTGGCTTACGTGCAGCTTTTGTTTCGTCTAAACGATTGATCACGGTTGTATGTGGTGCATTTTGAACGATTTCTGGGTTTTCTTCAACCTCTTTAGCAATTTGAATCATTGCATCACAGAATGCATCTAACGTTTCTTTCGATTCTGTTTCAGTTGGCTCAATCATCATGCCTTCTTCTACATTCAATGGGAAGTAGATTGTTGGCGGATGATAACCAAAGTCTAACAGACGCTTAGCCATATCTAATGTACGAACGCCTAATTTCTTCTGACGACGTCCACTTAATACGAATTCATGCTTACAATGACGATTGTATGGAAGGTCGTAATAAGCTTCCAAGCGTCTCATCATATAGTTAGCATTTAACACCGCGTATTCTGTCACTGCCTTTAAACCATCTGGTCCCATAGAACGAATATATGTGTACGCACGAACATTGATACCAAAGTTACCGTAGAACGGTTTTACTCGGCCAATAGTTTGTGGACGATTATAGTCGAATGTATACTTGTTATCTTCTTTAACTAATACTGGGCTTGGCAGGAATGGAATAAGATCAGCCTTCACTCCAACCGGTCCAGAACCCGGGCCTCCCCCACCATGTGGTCCTGTGAATGTCTTGTGCAGATTTAAATGTACACAGTCAAAGCCCATGTCTCCTGGACGTGCTTTCGACATTACCGCATTTAAGTTGGCACCATCATAGTAAAGCTTGCCGCCTACCCCGTGAATAATCTCTGCTAGCTCTAAAATATGCTCCTCAAATAAACCTAATGTGTTAGGGTTTGTAAGCATCAAGGCAGCTGTATCAGGACCAGCTACACGACGTAGATCCTCTAAATCTACTAAGCCGTCCTCATTAGACTTAACAGTAATCGTTTCGAACCCTGCTACCGTTGCAGATGCTGGATTTGTTCCATGCGCAGAGTCAGGTACGATTACCTTCGTACGCTGTGTGTCCCCATTCGATTCATGGAAAGCACGAATCATCATCAGCGCTGTCCACTCACCGTGGGCACCAGCTGCAGGTTGAAGAGTAACCTCATCCATACCAGTTATTTCAACTAGAGATGTTTGTAATTCATATAACAGTTCCATTGCACCTTGAACAGTTGACTCTTCTTGAAGTGGGTGAATATTTGCAAATCCAGGGAATCTTGCAACAGATTCATTGATTTTCGGGTTGTATTTCATCGTACAAGAACCTAGTGGATAGAATCCTGTATCCACACCATGGTTTCGGTTAGATAAAGCTGTATAGTGACGCATGATGTCTAGCTCAGATACTTCTGGTAGCTCTGCCTCTTCTTCACGTAACATCCCTGCAGGCAAGATGGATGACAAATCTACTTCTGGAACATCTAGCTCAGGTAGGCTATATCCTACTCGACCTTCTTTTGTTATTTCAAAAATTAGTGGTTGATTGTCCTTATGCATAAAGAGCCCCCATTTCTTGCACGAGTGCATCTATTTCTTCTTTTGTACGTTGTTCCGTTACTGCAATCAATACGTGGTTTTTCAGATCCAAGTTGATACGACCCAAATCAAATCCACCGATTATACCTTTTTCTAAAAGTTTACTATTTGCATCAGCTACTGAACCATTCACCTTCACGACGATTTCATTAAAATGAGCTCCTTGGAAAGGTACTTCAAATCCAGCTTTTTCAAATGCCAGCTTTGCATAGTGAGTCTTAGTTATATTTTGAACAGCCATTTCTTTTACACCTTTTTTACCAAGAGCTGTCATCGCTACAGATGCAGCAAGTGCATTTAAAGCTTGGTTAGAACAGATATTAGAAGTAGCTTTGTCACGACGAATGTGCTGTTCGCGTGCTTGTAGTGTTAACACAAAACCACGGCGACCTTCCTCATCTGTTGTTTCTCCAACAAGACGACCAGGTACCTTACGCATCAGCTTAGAAGTTACCGCGAAGTAGCCACAATGTGGTCCACCAAATGCTTCCGCAATACCAAAAGGCTGTGCATCCCCTACTGTAATATCGGCACCAAACTTACCAGGTGGTGTTAAAGCACCCAATGCAAGAGGGTTAGCTGAAACAACAAACAACGCTTTTTTCTCATGTGTTACTTGCTCAATTTTTGCTAGGTCTTCAATTTGACCGAAGAAGTTAGGATATTGAACCATAACTGCTGCTGTATCCTCATCGACTGCTTCTTCTAGCTTAATTACGTCTGTAACCCCATCTTTCATCGGTACAGTAACTACATCTACATTTTGACCCTTTGCATAAACCTTCACTACATCAATATACTCCGGATGGATTGCCTCAGAAACTACTAACTTCTTACGCTTTGTGTGTCCTGCTGCAAGGTTACCTGCTTCTGCAAGCGCAGTACCTCCGTCATACATAGAGGAGTTTGCAAGATCCATTCCAGTCAATTCGCAAATCATCGTTTGGAATTCAAAAATAGCTTGAAGCTCCCCTTGAGAAATCTCGGGTTGATATGGTGTATAAGCTGTATAAAATTCAGAACGTGAAATAACATGATCCACAACGATAGGCTTGAAATGATCATATACTCCAGCACCTAAGAAAGACGCATATTGTCTACTATCTGCATTTTTAGCAGCTAGCTGGCTTAATTCCTTAAGAAGAGCAGATTCTGCTTTAGCAGGTTTAATATTATATTCCCCTTTAAAACGAACCTTTTCTGGGATATCTGCAAACAATTCATCAATAGAAGAAATGCCGATTACGTCTAACATTTCTTTTTGATCTTGTTCAGTCATTGGTAAATAACGATGCTGCTTCATCAATGGACAACCTCTTTCTTTGTCTTATTTTTCTCTTTTATAAAACGGAGTAGCTACAGTTACTGCTTTTAATCGTTTGTTACGTATTTCAATTTCAAGTTCCTGTCCGATTTCAGCAAATGTTGCGTCAATTAAAGCTAGACCGATATTCTTTTTAGATGTAGGTGATTGCGTACCGGTAGTAACAAAACCAATTTGAACTCCATCTTTGTATACTGGATAACCAGTACGTGGAATTCCTTTATCAATCATTTCGATTCCAATACTCTTTCTCGGAACACCATTTTCTTTTTGTTCTACCAATACTGACTTCCCATTAAAATCTTGCTCTTTATTCAGTTTCACTACGAATCCAAGCCCTGCTTCTAATGGAGTAATATCTTTAGATAATTCTTGGCCATATAATGGTAGGCAAGCTTCAAAGCGTAATGTGTCTCGAGCTCCAAGCCCACATGGAAGTAATCCTTCATCTTTACCTGCCTCTAGTATGCTGCTCCATAAATCTGTTAGATCATTACTAGATGCATAGATTTCAAAACCATCTTCTCCCGTATAACCAGTTCTTGATACGATTACTTCTTTGCCAGCGACTTCTACTTTGTCTTTAAAGCGGAAAAATTTAATTTCTGCTAAATCCTGTGTCGTTAACTTTTGAAGAATTTCTTGTGCTTTTGGACCTTGCAAAGCTAATAGTCCATAGTCATTAGAGCTATTATTTAACTCAACATCATCTATAAGATTTTCTTTCATCCACTCAAAATCTTTTTCTATATTACCAGCATTCACAACCAATAAATAATGCTGATCCTCTAGCTTATAAACCAATAGGTCGTCAACAATTCCGCCGTCTTTATAACACATGACATTATACTGTGCTTGACCATTAACTAATTTAGAAATGTCATTGGTAACTAAACCTTGTATGTAGTTTTCACTTTGTGGCCCACTTACGAAAATTTCTCCCATATGGGAAACATCAAACAATCCAGCCTTCGTACGAACAGCTTCGTGCTCTTCCTTAATACTTGAAAACTGAACAGGTAATTCCCAGCCACCAAAATCGATTGTTTTTCCTCCATACGATGAATAGACATCATACAACGGCGTTCGTTTTAACTGTTCTGACAATTTAAATTCCTCCTTTAAATAGGTAGAAAAAGCATAGGGCATTAAAGGTACATGGTTTAAAAATCACAAAAAGGACAGAAAACCCCCTTTAACTTAACAAGGGTTCTCTGTCCTGGCACCTGAAAGTTTACCATAAGATGGCTTTCCCCTTTGGTGGCTTTCCACTTAACTTTGAAAGCACTCTCCAGAGTTGCGTCCTATACGAGTCCATTTGCCTGAGAGATTCATAAATAATTACTTGCTCCTTCGGCGACGCAGTGATGCGTTCTCTCCCCGTATAATCATCCGCTAAATATAGAAATATCACTAGCTTTGTCTATATCCTAACATTGAACATAAGAGAGCGCAATCATTTTTACAAAAACTATCTAAAGACGAACGAATATTTAAAGAAATTGATAAATCATTCGCCTTTGAGTCGATTTACTTGAAATCCTGCGTATTCTGTTATTTGTCGAATATGCCTGTTTTCGGTTCTAATAGTAATATGAGCAGCCTTTTTGTAGCTTCTTCTCCGCGTATTATAAAGTTGCTGTAATTCTTCCTTCGTACTCCTTTGAACGATTGGCCTATTTTTATCCGTTTTTATACGCATCCAAATATCTTCGAATGTTGCGTCTAAAAATAAAACTAGTCCATTATTTCTCATAATTTTAATATTCCGTTCAAGTGTGGCTACACCACCACCCGTAGAAATAATACAAGATTCATTTCGAAAGGTTTGCAAAAACTCCGTCTCTAATTTCCTAAAATATGCCTCACCGTGCTGCTCAAATATTTCAGGTATCGACATTTTCTGTTTTTTGACAATTTCTTTATCCATATCATAGTAAGGCATTTTTAAATGGTAGCTCAGCCTTCTTCCGACAGCGCTCTTACCGCTCCCCATAAAGCCTACTAAATAGATCTTGTACATTTTTCATCAACTCACTACATACCAGGATTATTTTCTTGATCAATAAAAATACTCATTTTATTGATAGTATCACTAATATGACGGATTTCCAACAAATCATACGTTCGATATTTAGATTGGTATGCGGCAGTAATGGTGAGAATGGAAAAACAGACAATGGAAAGTAGTATGGCGGAAGCTAGTAGCAAAGCACCTTTTTGCTCATTTAGAATACGTAACATACATGGTGTGCTCCTTCTGTTGACCATTAAAAAAAGTGACGAAGAATGTAATATTTTGTCCTTCCATACTAACTTTAAGTGCTTGTACATTTAAGAGGAGAGGCTCGTTCCCCAATCTATTCTTTTGTTTTCGAATTACGTTTGATGCGAATTCCACATCAAACTCTTCCCCTTCTTTTATAAAGCGGATTCCTGGCTGGCTTTTTTGGACCATGATACTATCTACATTATTTAGGTAAGCTTCCACGTATTGTATGAATAAACCCCATTCCACTTCTTGTGGATCCGTCACCTTTTTTTCTGTCGTATATAACGACCACATTATTAGTACCAGTATTTGAGCAAAGATAATAAATACCGATAGTTGTAAAATACCATCGATAAAAGTATAACCATTTTGCTTTTTTAATTTACCGATGAGATCTCTATACAGTTAATCATCTCTCCTCTCGCACCTTCATATTCTACACAAACCTGTTGTTCATCTATTTGAAAGTTAAATGTTACACTTTCTATAGTAAGAGATCCGTTTTTTATATTTTCTGTCACGAATAATTTAGCTGCTTCATTCATGACAATCGCCGAGTGATATTTTCTCTTTTTGTCTTCAAGCTTCACATTCATATTTGTGAGTAAAGGTAGAAGTATTGTAGCAATCATAAAAGTAATAAATAAAGTTAATATGGTTTCTGCCCATGAGAATCCCTTATTGTTCATACGCTAATTTACCAGTACCAATATGCACAGTAACTAGTTTCGTTTCTTTTGAAGTCAAGAAAGCAAAGCTCCCAAAATTCCTAACCATACCACTCGGCAGAAAAATAAGTTCCTTTAATTTACTGTCCTCCGATAAACTAATATGTGAAGGCAGCCTATTTTCAAATAAAGTTATATTGGAGTTTGTCGTGGAATAGCTTGTTCCTTTGTTTCCAAATTTTAAAACGATATATTGCTCCTGACTTAAAGCCAGAGCTTGCGCTCGTTGCACATCTAACTGAAATTGGCGAAAAAATCTTTTTTCCTCTAGCTCGATTACCTTATTAGACGTTCCATAAATAACCGCAGAGCTAATTACCATAACAATCATTAGAATTAATGTAGTCTCGATCAAAGTAAATCCAGCTTGTTTTTTAATTTCCTCCATTAGCTACTTCCTTAATAATCACTTTTCCATTTTCAATATCAATTTCATCCCCGTTAGGACAGCTTTTATTATTTGCTCCCAAATATTCATCTACAGTTAAATCTGAGAGTAAAGGAGTTTTATTATTATCTATTTTATAGGCTTGCACTTGTCCTTCGACCATTTTAATGTAGGCTGCACAGCCCTTCTTATCAATATTTGCTGAATGCTTTGTGACATTTGGAATCGAGATTAATATTAGTACAGATATAATTAGCAGTACAATCATCATTTCAATTAAAGTAAAACCTCTATTAGATTTTAATAAGTTTTTCATTTGATTAGCTCCTTTAAATTATATTAATCATTTCATATACTGGTAGTAAGATTGCCAAATAAGCACCCACTATAAAAACTGCAAGTATTAAGAACATCAAGGGTTGAATAATACTTAAGTAACGGGATAGTTTTTCCTCTACGCGCTTGTTTATAAAGTCACTATAAAGTGTAAGTTCTTTGCCTAGGTAGCCATTATTTTCTCCATGAACAATAAATTGATGAAAATCATCAGTAAAACAATCCACTAGTATGACACCTTCTGAAAATGAGGAGCCATAAATTACTTTTTCGTTCATTTGAAATACAATGTACTGCAGTATTTTATTTTCTTTTTGGTGGATTAAAGCAGTAAAGGATTCTTGAAGAGACATACCACTCTCTAGAAGTACCCCTATCTCCCTAGAGAATATTCTGGTCACTAGTAAACGAAACCAACTATTCAAAATGGGAGTTCGTTTAAAGAATATAATTTTAATCTCCATACTTTTCTTTCTAAGCAGGAGCCATAGAACTAGACAGAGTAATATCATAGAGAAGAGAGAAACTATAAAGATGTTAGGAAGGTTTAGTAGGGTATTGGTTAATGCTAGGGAACTGTCAGATTGGGCGGAGTTTTTAGAAAGCAAGGTTTCCATATTGGGAATAAAGTAAATTCGAAAAACAGAAAACAACAAAAATATTATGACAAACAAAAATAAGGGATATAACAAGAGGTTCTTCAAACGTTTTCTTGCTTGCTCATTGAAAGCAGAGTTAACAGCTAAAACTTCTGTTGTCTCTGCTAAATGTCCATGCTGGGAAGCCAAATAAATGGGAAGAAGTAAACGATTAGGAAAACCTAGCACCCTAAATACTTCTATTACGCCAAGCCCTCTTTTTTGTATGTCCGTCACTTTCGTTTGTACCACATGTATGTTCTTCACATGAAATGGTAATAACATAGTAATCGCTTCATGAAATGTATATCCCTCATTAAGCAACTCACTTAACCTTTTCAAAAAAGAGGCATGCATAGAAGCGTGTATGGTTTCATCCTTCTTACGGAGATAATCTTTAATTGATTTTAATAACACCTTCCCTGATCCCCCTTTCTATTTGGTACGAAAGAGTTAAGGGAACTGGAACCTTGAAAGTATTTCCTTCACTTATCGAGAGTAAGGCACCCTTTAAAACATCATCTGCAATAATTTCATATATGGCAGATAGTTCTGGACTTTTTGTTTTTACTACACTTACCAATCTTTGAGTGACAACACCGGTTACCGTTTGTTTTAATTCATCAATACTAATACCAAGATCCATTAGTCTATATAAAGCACCTAATCCGTCCTTGGCATGAATCGTGGATACTACTAAGTGGCCCGTTAAGGAAGCCTGTATTGCCGCTTTAGCCGTATCCTCATCTCTTATCTCTCCGATCATAATAACGTCTGGCGAGTGCCTTAAGATGGCTTTTAGCCCTTTGGCATACGTAACACCTGAGCGCTCATTCACTTGAATTTGAAGTAGATATGATTGGCTATTTTCAACAGGGTCCTCTAAAGAGATGACATGCCGGTTCATATTTTCTGCACAGTATTTTGTCAATGAATACATAGATGTAGACTTACCTGAGCCAGTTGGTCCAACAAATAGAATCATTCCTTGTCGTTGGTTAGCAAGCTCTACGATTTTGTCTGATGCTCCTCTAAATAAGGAAAGTGAGTGGATAATTTTTGCATTGTCGTGCTGTTGAAGTCGAATGACTAAGCTCTCCTTTCCATACACAGATGGTAAGGTAGAAACTCGAAACGAAAATTTTTGTGAGTTAAACATATGTTGGAAGGAACCGCTTTGTGGTTTTCGTTTTTCGCTGATATCAAGAGAGGATAAAAACTTGAAGTATGATATGATTCTAATCCCGAGATTTAATGGCAGCTGACCTGCCTCGAACATTTGGGATGTCTTCTTGAAATAATAGATGTAATTTTCTTCATTGGGAATCATGTGAAGATCAGAAGCTCCAAATTGATGTGCCTTCTTTAATAGTTGGAAGCATCTTTGTTCCACTACATTTTCTTCTTGCTGCATTTAGTCGTCCTTTCCCCAGTCACAAGCTTGGCCGCACGAAGCTTATAAAACATAGTATACTTCCTATTTCTAAATAAATAAAGTGATTTTTCACAATTTTTATTTATTAGATGATATCGTTTGTCATTCTTAAATTCTCCCTTATAATAAAATTAATGGAAGGTGGGATATACTTGTCCGATACATTAAAACTAACAGGTACCCTGGCAGATGAGACTAGATACTCAATCTATCAATATATTATAAAAGAAAATAAGGAAGTAAATGTACAGCAAATTGCCCAACATTTTGGTATTCATCCAAATGTGGCTAGACTACATCTTACAAAACTAAACGAAGCGAAGCTACTGACTTCGAAATTCGTTAAAAACGAAAAAGGTGGTCGGCCAGCAAGAGTTTATGTTGTTGCTGAAGAACCAATACATTTAAGTTTTCCTAAACAAGAAAATCATTTACTGCTTGAATGGCTATTGGAATTAGTGGATACAATGGGTGAGGAAGCGCTTGAAAAAGCTAAGGATATCGCTTATCAAAATGGACAAAAAGTGGTTAATCATACACTAATGGATAGCATGTCCTTTGAAGAGAGACTGGATATTTTAAAGGAAACTGCCCACTCTATAGGTTATATCCCTACTATCATGGAAAAGAACAATAAAAAAGTTATCACTTTTTCTATATTCAATTGTCCTTATAAAGATTTTTTAAATAAATACCCACAATTTATATGCTTATTACATGAATCCTTTCTAAAAGGACAGTTTGACAAGTTATTCCCAGAGAATTCATTCATCCAGTTAGAGAGTAAGCAAAATCACTGTATTAATTGCGTATATCACGTCGAAGTTCTATAATGAATTGAAGATGTATCTTAATTGTGACAAACTTATGTTATTCATATGTAGATATCTAATAATCAGTTTACATGTAAGAACACTTTCATTTATAATGAATAGGAGAATTATTTGTATTCTTTGCAAAAGGAGGGACTACAATTGGGCAATATGTATAAAGTAATGGCATTCTGGACAGGGATTTTTGCAGTTATGTTTTATTTAGGTGATATGACAGAAGCGTCTTTACTATTTTTAGCAAATACGGGGTTATTCCTTCTTTTAGGGTTCTTAAACCTATCTGAGCGTATGTATATGTACATCTTCGGGGCTTACTTAATGTTCTTCTTCGCTGGTTTTACATACTACACTACATTCATACATGTACCAGGTGGACATTAATAAAGTCCAAAGCAGCTTCCACATATAATGGAGGCTGCTTTTTATTTGGTCTTTATTAAAACCCATTCAAAAATGGATTGCTGTCCATTTCTGCTTGAACAGTTGATGCTGGGCCATGCCCAGGATATATTACAGTTTCTACAGGAAGTGTTAATAGCTTTGTGTGTATCGACTTTAACAGCTGCTTCTCGTTACCACCAGGTAGATCTGTACGACCTATACTGTTTTGGAATAACGTATCTCCAACTATTGCAAAGCCATCTGATTCAAAGTAATAGGTTATGCTGCCTGGAGAATGTCCTGGTGTGTGAGAGATGGTAAATTCAAAATCACCAATACTCATCTTTTCTTCATGGTTTAACATTACGTCGGCTTCTTTAGCAATAATATTTGGGATTTCTGCATATTTGGCAGAACCATTCTTCTCCGCATTAGTTAACCATGACTTTTCTGTAGGATGTATATAGACTGGAATATGATATGTATCTCTTACGTCATCTACAGCCCCAATATGATCAAAGTGAGCATGGGTCAGCAGTATGGCAATTGGTTTTAAATGCAGCCTGTTTAGCTCCTTAATTAACTGCTCTCCGTTGCCTCCTGGATCAAAAATTAGGCATTCTTTTTTAGCATTGGAAATGACGTAGCAATTCGTTTGTATAAAACCTAATGGGTATGTACGTATATTTAACATAATTTCACCTCTTCTCTATATTAAACGATTTGTTTACCTTTGTTCAATCTTTCGCCACTTTTATTACTCGACAAAAGAACAGATAACAATTACAATAGAAGAGGAATATGCAATCGCGACATTTATTTTATATGTCGGAAGGAGTGTCTTTCATGAACTTATTAATAGTTATTTTTGGTCTTGTTACAGTGCTAGCTATTATAGGCACTTACCAAGCAATCAAAGAAAAAAATTTACTAAGTGTTTTATTTAACTTTGGTACATTTGCAGTTTTTGGTTTCTTTACAGTTATGACAGTAATCAACCAAGGCTTTCCACCAAGCTTACACTAAAACATACAGAAAAAGCTGCTATACAAATGTATAGCAGCTTTTTCTATTCCAATATATTTAACCATTTACCTTCTTTTAAGGTATTTAAGTTAATCCATTGTTCTTTCTCATATCCACCAAGACAAATCATACCGTTTGGCGAGCAGTCAATAGGACGTTCTATTATTTCCCCATATTGTTTTTCCCCTTCTATGGAATACATACCTATTATACTTTTTTCATTTGTTTCATCCTTATTTCCCTTTTCTTTCGCTTGGAAGGCAATAAAGCTATTTGGAGAGATTATGGATATGGTAGGTATAACCCACTCGGAGTAATTACTTACGGCTGGAGATACCCAGTCAAAGCTCTTTCCATTACTTTTGTTCACTAAGTGATACTTAAATTGCATGTTTTCTTCATCTATTTGAATATAGACTAGAGAATCCCCTAAGTTTTGTACATCTATAATATTACTCCACTCCGTAGCCTTAATGGAATGATCAGCTATAGAATACTGTTTTAGATTACTTCCATCTAAACTAGTTTCACTCCAATCGAATACCATTAAATTCTCGCTGTCCAACCACTTTACAAATGGATTCTCTACATCAATCGCTTCCATTTCTTGCGTATGTCCATTGTAAACTACGCTGTTATAACTCCAATCTTCATAAAAAGCAGTGAAAGCAATTAAATTTGGATCTGTTGGATGCCAATCCATGTACAGTTCAGCAGATTCAAAATACAAGCTTTGCTCCACTACACCGTTCATATGTATTAATTGCACTTCAGCTGAGGAGGAATTGTTAGAAGTATGTAAAACTATCATTTCTTTGCTCGGATGAATCATTCCTTGAATCACTGGTGTTTTAGTTCTATAAATCTCTTTCCATTCTTCTTTAGTGACCGAGTAAGATTTTAAAATCCACTCTCCTTTGTCGACCAATATAAGTAAGATTTCATCATCAGATAACCAACCAATAACACTATGAAATTTGTTACGTTCTAAATGAATGGATGGGATA
This sequence comes from Psychrobacillus sp. FSL K6-4046, assembly GCF_038624605.1. NCBI lineage: Bacteria > Bacillati > Bacillota > Bacilli > Caryophanales > Bacillaceae > Psychrobacillus > Psychrobacillus sp. FSL K6-4046. The sequence goes on along the minus strand of NZ_CP152020.1, from coordinate 1,681,544 downwards.
TTATTTGTGATATCATTTTCATTTGCAGATGTGGGCTGCTCGGAGATATCGTCAGGGGGAACTTCTGGTGACTTCTCTGTTTCTGTGCAGGCCTGTAAAAACATTATACAAAATATAAATAATAAAGCTTTTTTCAACATTCTCCCCCCTTCATCCTATACACATTAGACGATTCAAACTACATTTTGTTTCAAAAAAAGTAAACATCTTATATTTTATTCTCTAACTTTTTCTAATGAGCTAATTCAATAAAATAATAATCGTTATTTTATAGGATAACACAAAAAGTCACACCACTTTACATTATCTACATATTTTTTAGCTTAAAATTTTGAAAAGGGCATAATAAAATTAAGACTTTTCTAACTGCTTAAGATTTAACTAAAAGACGCCAGTAATTTTTACGAATTTTATTTATCAGCTAAAAAAGCACAGACTTTTTAGTCTGTGCTTTTAAGAAATTATTCAGTTGAATCCTTCGTTTCATCAATTAAAAGATTACCTGTCTTTAAATCATAGAATCGTAGCAAATCTCCATTGATAATTTTATCGGAATAGCCTAGTGCCTGTGTTGCTCGATCAACATATGGCTGACAGTTTTCCATCTCGACCTCTAGACCTGTTCCATTCTCATAACATGTGTTTGCAGTGTATAAATAATCTTCTGTAACAAAACCACCATTACGGAAAATAACAAATTCCTCGTGATCCTCAGAGAAAATATCTGCACCTAATTGCATATCCTTATTCGTTTCTAAACCTAATAAGTGTAAAATTGTTGGACGTAAGTCAATTTGACCGGAAATATCCGTAATTTCTTTCCCAGCATCACTATTTGGTATATGAACGAACATAGGAACGCTTTGTAACTTAGCAGATTCATAAGGCGTGATTTCTTTACCTAAATACTTAGACATTGCAGCATTATGATTTTCAGAAATACCATAATGGTCTCCATACATTACAATAATAGAATTATCATATAATCCTTTTTCTTTTAATTCATCAAAGAATACTTTTAATGATTCATCCATGTAACGAACGGATTGGAAGTATCTATTTAATGTTCCAGAATTAGAATCATATTCAGGTATTAACATATCTTCTTCATCCAATGTAAATGGATGGTGATTCGTCAACGTGATTAAACGTGAATAAAAAGGCTCAGGCATTTCTGTCATTAAATCTACAGATTGCTCTAGGAATGGAATATCCTTTAGTCCCCAGTTTACTGAGTTTTCATCATTTACATCATAACTCATTACATCATAAAACTTTTGAATATTAAGCGACTGGTACATCATATCTCGGTTCCAAAAGCTTTTCTTGTTAGAGTGCATGACGTTCGTAAAGTAACCTTCCTCATTTAAACGTTCTGCCATTGAGTGGTATGTGTTTTCTCCGTGTGTAAAGAATACCGCGCCGCCACCTAAAGGATAAAGAGAATTTTCTATAAGAAACTCTGAATCAGATGTTTTCCCTAATCCTGTTTGATGATAGAAATTTGAAAAATAGAATGTATCTTTATCGTTCGTTAGACTGTTTAAGAATGGGGTTACTTCATGCCCGTTCATTTCGTTATTTAAAACAAACGACTGTAAAGATTCCATAGAAACAACAATTAGGTTTCTGTCTTTAGCTAAGCCAAACATTTCCTCATTCGGATCTGCTTGATTTGAGCGTACATAGTTATTTACTTCGACTAACTCACTTCCATCTGCAAGTGCACGTTGAGCATGGGACTTGGATTGAATATAAATGTCGTATAAATGGTAATTGTATGAGCCAAGATTTTTAACAAGCATCTCTCTGTCAAAACTTCTTGTTAGAAGCTGAGGTCTCTCAATTTCAGAAAGTCCTAAATTTAAAAATAATATAGCAGCAGAAAGCACAAAATATGCTCTTCTTGTTGCTGGTTTAATACTCGTACCTTTTTCTCTAGTTTTTAACCATTTCATCGCGATTAAAATAATCGCAATATCGGTGAAATAGAAAATATCAGTAAGGAAGATACTTGCTGCTGCAGAAGAACCTAAATCTCCAAAATTACTTGTTTGAAACAAGACTGGAATGGTTATGAAATCCGTGAAAAAGCGATAAAATACAGCATTTGCATAAAGCACGATGGAAAGTATCACACTAGTAATTACTATATGTCTATTTCGAGCCTTATTGGTTTTATAAAATAAAGAAATTCCATAGATCAGGAGCAAAAAGCTCAATGGGTTAATAAATAAAATAAATTGTTGCATTATATTCTCGATTTTCATATCAAAGCTCGTGTGGTACACAATATACGTTTTTATCCAAGTTGCCACAATTGCAATTACAAGAATAGAATGTTTGGGCCAGTTATTTTTCAATGCCTACATCCTCCTTATTTACTCCTTATGCGAGTAAAGTAACAGTGTATATATTAATCCTTTATTGACAATAAATCAATATCAATGAATTGGGATATTTATATAAAATTTTACAATCCCTTTTTTATATACCCTTTATTAGACGTTCTCAAACCCGAAAAGTTTCATTTCTTTCGTAATATAGCTTTTTAGTCTTATGCCAGCTTATTAGTTACTAGTCATAAAGTTTTAATGATTCTACTTTTTTCTTGTCTAAGTAATAATACAGCCTGTTGAAAATCTTGAGGCTGGATCATCTGCAAAGCATATAATTCTTTTATTTCCTCTTCCATTATTTCAAGATCTGCTACTCGATCCTTCGTGTATACATAAATTCCAAAACGTTTTAATAACTGCATCACATCATATACAGACTTCAATTACAATCATCCTTTTTTCGATATTCATAACATGGTATGGTTGCACTCTCAGTTATTATGCGGTCAACCGGTAGATCGAACTGTTCTCGTACTACTTCATCATTAACCTGCATATCAAAAGCCAAGGACATTGTTAAGCCAAGGTAAGTAGATAAGAATCGATCATAATATCCACCACCGTACCCGATCCGATAACCTGACTTATTATACACAATACCAGGGACTATTAACAACTCAATTGCATCCGAACTAATAGCCCTCGTAATATTTGGATTTGGCTCCCTTAGATTCATATAGACCGTTTCAAGCTGATCGTAGCTTTCTATGTGATAAAAAGTCATCGCTCGACTTTTGGGAGAACATTTTGGTACAACTACTGTCTTCCCCATACTCCAAAGTTCCTTAATGAGTCCCTCCGTATCTACCTCTGGAAAAGAAGATATCGTAAGGCCAATCGTTTGAAAATTTAAGGTAGAAATTTCTTGTAAAAAATTTATTTTTATTTGCTCGGAATATAATATGTATGAATCATAATCTAATCTAGATAAATTCTCCTGCATTTTTTTTCTTATTAATTGTTTGGACATATTTTTACCCCCAATATTAGAATAGCTAAAGAAAAAAACCAAAACCATTAAAGGTTTTGGTTTAGGTTATTATTTAGTTTCTCTATGAAGAGTCATTTTCTTTTCACGAGAGCAATATTTTTTAAGTTCAAGACGTTCTGGATTGTTACGCTTGTTTTTCTTAGAAATATAGTTGCGCTCTCCGCAATCTGTACAAGCTAATGTAATATTAACGCGCATGGTTGTCCCTCCCACTCTTTGCCAGGATTAAATATAAAACTTGAGCATGATTTATACGACTAACCAATTATAGCACACAATTGAAGAAAATCTACAATATTATAGAAGAATTTGTTTAAAGTTTTTTCCATTATGGTAGTATAGATAGAAGATATTTAAATTTTGAGGTGAAAAAAAGTGGACTTATCATTTATAATTATGGCTCTCGGGGTACTTTTAATCGCAATTTCTTTCTTTGTTAAGGACACTTCTAAAAAAGTGGAAGCAGAAGTAGAGGACCTTTCTTTTACCGTCTACCAAGAAACAAGTGCACTTAAACGGCGAATGAAGGTAATTGAAGAAGAATTATTGATCGAACCTATCCATGCTGCCCCTAAAAAAAATCAAACGGTGGTAAAACCAATTGTACATGAAATAATAAAAAATCAAGTACTGGAATTACATAAGCAAGGATACTCCTTAAAGGAAATTAGCACTCGCTCCTCCCTTTCTGTAGAGGAAGTTAAATCAGTAATAGGTGGTTCTCAGGGATGAAAAAAACATCTATTCTTTTCTTAGGCATTGGCTTATTCCTTGCCGGCACCATGATTCAAATAGATCAACGGTTTTTCCAAGAAGATATAACTTCGACTGGTGTTGTTACGAACCAAGCATATGAGCAATCTCAAAAAGAGTTATCGAGTGTCAAAGAGCAGCTTGCTCAACTCCAACTAAACTTGGAAAATGCACAAAAAGAGCAACCAAATGAACCACATAAAGAAGAAAACAAACAACAAGCATCTTCTCCGCCTGTTCAGGGCTTTACTTTATCCATTACTTCTGGCATGACATCCTCTGATATTAGTTCTTTATTAGAGGAAGCTGGAATCATTCAAAACCAAATGGATTTACACGATTATATAGTAGATCAAAATTTGGCAGGACGAATCCAAATAGGGAATTATGAAGTTAACTCTTCCATGACTATCAAACAAATTACAGAGTTGATCACTAACTAAAGGGCAAGAATAAATACATCTAGAAAAGCTCCCTCCATTTTATCATTCAGTAAAATGGAGGGAGCTTTTTACACTTTATAACATATAGTTTCTGCTATATTCGTATGCTTTAATTGTTTAGCTCATAATGTCTTCCTTTAAGTAAGTATAAAAGACGCTCTGCCATGTTAGTTGCATGATCGGCAGACCTTTCGAGATATCGACAGACAAAGGATAGTTGTGTTACCTGACTCAATTGAGTGGGATCACTTACCCCTACTCCTAATAAAGTTTTAATTGTGTAGCCGTACATTTCATCGACCTCATCATCTAGCTTAGCGATTGCTTTAGCTTCTTCCATATCTTCTTTTATAAATGCTGTTAACGTTTGTTTTAACATAGCAATTGTTTTTACACGCATTTCATCTAACAAGTAAATGGGTGCAATATGTTCGTCTTTACCTATACGAATAGTTTCTTTTGCAATATTTACGGCATAGTCCCCTATACGCTCCATATCTGCAGCAATTTTCACTAAAACCATTAGCCTTCTTAAGTCTGTAGCCACTGGTTGCTGCTTTGCAATAAGTAAAATAACCCGATCATTAATTTCCTCTTCCATTCGGTTAATATGAACATCATTATTAATAATGGTTAATGCACCTTCAATATCATTTGCCAATAAATAATCCATTGCATGGTCAATTGTTTGTATAGCTGTGTTACTCATTTCAACCAATAGCTGCTGTACTTGTTTAAGCTCTTCATTAAATTTCTCTCTTCCTACCATAATGTTTTTCCCCTTTCGTTATCCAAAGCGGCCCGAAATATAATCCTCTGTACGTATATCCTCCGGGGTTGAAAAAATAACATTTGTTTGGTCAAATTCAATTATTTCGCCATTTAAGAAAAAAGCAGTTTTATCTGAAATCCTTGCTGCCTGCTGCATATTGTGTGTAACAATTATAATGGAATAATCCTTCTTTAGCTCGGCCATTAACTCTTCTACTTTTAAAGTAGAGATTGGGTCAAGCGCTGAAGTCGGTTCATCCATCAGAATTACATCAGGTTCAATTGCCAGACAACGTGCTATACAAATCCTTTGCTGTTGCCCACCAGAAAGGCTATAGGCATTTGCATTTAAACGATCTTTTACCTCATCCCAAATAGCTGCTCCGCGTAAGCTATTCTCCACAATTTCATCTAGTATTTTCTTGTTCCTAATCCCATGTATCCTAGGACCATACGCTATATTGTCATATATCGATTTTGGAAAAGGGTTTGGTTTCTGAAACACCATACCTACCTTTGTTCTTAATTCCTCTAAGGTATAGTCTGCTTTAAAAATACTTCTATTACGATAAGTTATTTCTCCAGAAATTTTTACTGTTGAGACTAATTCTACCATTCTGTTTAAAGTTTTAATATATGTAGATTTACCACAGCCTGATGGACCAATGATTGCGGTGACTTCGTTTTCATTTATTTGCAAATTTATATTTTTTAAAGCATGGTGTGCACCGTACCACAAATTTAAATCCTTTGTATCGTATACGATGTTAGTTGAGGTGGAATCTTGGGCAGTTCTTTTCTGTTTAGCATATACCATTGATGGGTCCTCCCTAGTATCGTTTTTGGAATTTGTTACGGATGAAAACTGCTATTGCATTCATAAACAGTAAGAAAATCATCAAAACTAATATTCCCGCTGCTGCAACATATTGAAAATCCACTTGTGGTCTTTTTGCCCAATCGTAAATTTGCATAGGAAGAGCTGTAAATTGGCTTAACGGTCCATCGGGTAAAAAATGTAAAATAACTGGTACACCTATAACAACTAACGGAGCTGTTTCACCGACAGCTCGAGACAATGCTAAAATTGTGCCAGTCAACACTCCGGGAATAGCTGAAGGAAGCACTATTTTAATAATTGTTTGCCATTTGGTTGCTCCCATTCCATAGGAAGCTTCCCGAACCTCCGATGGAACAGAGCGTATAGCTTCTTGAGATGCCACAATAATTACCGGTAAGATTAACAAGCTCATAGTAAAGCCTGCTGCTAATACACTATTCCCTAATGCCAATGCACGCACAAAAATAGTTAATCCTAACAATCCAAAAACAACGGATGGAACTCCCGCTAGATTAGATATATTCATCCTTATAAAATCATTCCATCTATTTTTCTTTGCATATTCCTCTAGATATATTGCTGTTCCAACTCCTAATATTAAGGAAACTGGAGCGACAACTCCCATCAACCAAATAGATCCCACCAATGCCGCTTTAATACCTGCTTTTTCTGGAAATCTGGAACCATAGTTTTGAAAAAATTCAGGTGTAATGTAACCCGCACCTTGCGAAATAATTCGGTAGAATAAAATACCCAAAGCTAATAAAGCAAATAATGTAGTTAATAGAAAAATAAATTTAAACACCATATTTATCGTCAGCCTACTAGTCATCCTTTTCACTACCGTCTCATGTTCTACGTATCTCATTTAATATTCCTCCCGAAATCTTTTCGATATAACATGAGCAAGATAGTTCATGAACAACGTAAATAAGAATAATGTAAAACCTACTGCATAGATCGAATAGTAAATGGTGGTTCCATAACCGGCATCACCAGAAGACACTTGGACAATGTAGGCCGTCATTGTTTGAATAGATTCTGTTACATCCCAGTCAAACTTTGGTGTTGAACCCCCTGCCAAAGAAACGATCATAGTTTCGCCGATTGCTCTAGACATGGCAAGCACAATAGAAGCAATAACTCCCGAAACTGCAGCAGGTAAGACGATCTTTAAAGCTACTTCTAATTTCGTTGAGCCAATTGCTACTGCGCCTTCTCTAATGGAGTTTGGTACGGATGACATGGCATCCTCCGACAATGAAACAATCATTGGTAAAATCATTATGCCAACGACAATTCCTGGACTCAAGGCATTAAATATTTTTAAATCAGGTATGATCTGTTGCAATAAAGGAGTGACAAAAGTTAATGCAAAAAAACCGTACACAATAGTAGGAATACCTGCTAATACTTCTAAAATAGGCTTAATAATTCTTCTTGTTTTATCACTTGCATATTCACTTAAATAAATTGCTGAACCAATACCAAATGGGACTGCAACAATCCCAGCTATAAAAGCCACCTTCAATGTTCCTACTATTAATGGCAGAATCCCAAACAGCTGCTCTGTATTTGCAAATGGATACCATTCCGTTCCAAATAAGAATTCTGTAATCGAAATACGGGAAAAGAAAATAATTGTTTCTACTACTAACGTTATTATTATTCCAAAAGTCGTAAGGACAGAGACAGATGCAATAAGCATGAGGATATATGGAATAATCTTTTCAATTTTTTTAGAGTTACCTGCGCGAGATTTTACGATTAGTTCTTGAATGGAAGTGCTCTCGGTTAGTCTTTTTACCACAGTAAATCCCCCTTTTCCAACGAAAGAAATGAGCAGCAGCAAGCTACTCATAAATCTTCCACATATAAATCTCTATTACTTAAGTGCCTCTAAGTCTGCAAGCCCTTTATTATAGTTTTCTTCAGGTAAACTAACATATCCAACCGCCTCTGCCATATCACCGGCATGTTCAATGGTAAATTTCATGAAATCATAGAAAGCTGGATTTTCTTTAATGGCACGATTGTTAGCGTAAACGAATAAGGGGCGTGACAACGGCGAATAATCTCCAGATTCGATTGTTTCGTTTGTAGGTTCAACACCGTTTACTTTAACTACCTTTAATGTCTCTTGGTTAGCTAGATAGTATGCATACCCAAAGAAACCAATCGCATTTTTGTCACCTTGTACTCCTTGCACAAGAACATTGTCATCTTCAGATAACGTTGCACTTTTAACCAAATCCGCTTCATCTAATATCACTTCATCAAAGTAGTCATATGTGCCAGAATCCGTGCCTGGGGAGTAGTATACAATCTCTTCCTCTGGCCACTCAGGGTTAATATCTGACCATTTTTTCTTTGTCCCATCTTCTATCCACATCTTTTGTAATTCTTCTATAGTTAAAGAATCTACCCAGTCATTTTCTTTATTTACTACTAGGGATAATCCGTCGTACGCAATTTGAAATTCTGAGAAGTCAATATTTGATTCTGCTAGCTTTTGCTTTTCTTCTTCTTTAATAGGGCGTGATGCATTAGAAAAATCAGTGTCACCAGCTATAAACTTTTCAAAACCTCCACCTGTTCCTGACACTCCCACGGTAACCTGTACTTCGGATTGTTCAGCTGCATACTCCTCTACCACTGCTTCTAAGATAGGCGCCACCGTGCTTGAGCCATCTCCAGAAACTTTCCCTTCCAAGACACCTTCTGCTTGGGGTTCACCCGCTTCTGATGAGCTAATATCGGATTCTGCCTCTGCTCCTTCTGTAGAATCTGATCCGCAAGCTCCCAGAACAAATGTCAATCCTGCCATAGTTGTTAATAAAAAGTATTTCCAGCTTTTCATCAGGTATTTCCCCCTAAAGTATATTTTCTGTCTTACAAGACTTACTTTAAAGTTTGTATATTGAGTGGGTATAAAGGAGATGTAAATAGTTTGTAAATTCAAATATTATAATGTTTACATCTATATTTTGGAGAGTCTATTGTTTGTAGATTTACTTTCTAACAATTCACAGATGAAAGGTTTCCTTCTTATAAAAAGTCACTGACGCAAAATACCACTTTGCTATTCTACAGCCTTCTGCTGAGCTTAGAGACTTCCTAGATCATGTTTTGTAAATGTTTAAATAAAAAAAGTGAAATTGCAAAGTCGCAATTTCACTTTTAATGCGGCAAGAGATTGAACTCTAGCCTCTTATTTATTGTTCATCGGTTGTATTTGTTTCTTCACCTTCATCAATTTGGTCATTTGTGAATGCCGGTTTGATAGGAGGTGTTGCCGTAGATTCGTTATTTTCTAACGTACTTTTCTTTTTCTGTATATTAAAGTAAGTATCTACAACCTCACGAGCCATTACACTCGTATAATTTGTTTTATAAGAGGATTCAGTGAATGCATGCGGTACAACAATCGCATAAGCAATTTCTGGGTTATCATAAGGTGCAAAACCTACATGAGTTAAATTAACTGTCCTAACTGATTCTTTCATCGTGTCATCCTTATAATATGACTGGGCCGTTCCTGTTTTACCTGCTGCTGTATAAGGTGCGTTACCAAAAGCTCTAGCACCTGTACCTTGCTTTCCAAAATAAACTCGTTGCATCCCTTTTCGAACATGATTGATCTCTTCCTGCGAATTATCTACCACATTTAAAACGGTCGGTTTAATTTCTTTTACTAACTTCCCTAGAGTGACTCCATCCTCTGATGGCTCACGAATTTCTTTTACGACATGCGGTTTAATGCGTTTACCACCGTTAGCAATAGTGGCAGTATATTGTGCTAACTGTAATGGCGTGTATGTATCATACTGACCAATACTTAAATCTAGTAATTTACCTGACTCTGTTTTACCGATAACACCAGTAGATTCTCCTGGTAAGTCTATGCCTGTTGGGACACCTAAGCCAAACTGAGCATACCCATTACGCATCTTCAAAAATGCATCTGCTCCAAAGCTAACCGGTTGATTTGGCTGATATGTCTTGCCGGCCAAAGCGTATGCTATTTTGAACATATACACGTTGGATGAGCGTTCTAAAGCTGTTAAATCGTTTAAGCGTATTCTTGAGCCTCTATTAAATACAGAGCTTTTTGGCGCTGAACCCTTAATACGAATAGGCTCATCTACCATATAATCCCCTACGCTAATTGCATTTTCTCTATAAGCTGTTAAAACAGTAGCAGGCTTAACAGTAGACCCAAGCTCATAGCCAGTTTTAAATGACCCATAGGCATAGTCTTGTACAGCCCATTTGCCATTCTCTTTTACTAGCCTTTTACCTACTAAAGATAAGACATCTCCCGTATATGGATCTAATATAACTAAGAATGCACTGTTTAAATAATCTGTTCCTGCATTATTATTTTTCATTTGAAGAAGCTGTCTTTCAATAATTCCTTCCATTTCTAGCTGAACTTGACTATCGATTGTCAATACGAGCTCATTTCCTGGCTTCCCATCATAAATGGTACTTACATCAATGACTCGACCTTTACCGTCTGTTATATTTTTTACTACCGTTTTTTGTCCTTGTAGTATTTCTTCATATTGTTGTTCGATATAAGAAGTTCCTACTCGATCATTACGAGTGTAGTCTCTAGATAAGAAATAATTTAGTCGCTCATTTGGAAGTCCTTTTTTAGGAGAGGATACGCTTCCTAATACTGCTAAGGTTGAGTTTTTTACACGTCTCCAGTCAGTTGTCGTGTTTACCCCGACCATATCTGGATCTCCCAGTCTCTCGGAAACTCTAGCAAATTCCTCAGCTGTAACCTCTTTTATGTCTCCTTCTTCCTTGTTCATTTCATCACCTTTAATAATTTGTGGTGATAAGGCATAGCCTGCAGCCATCTCTCGATAGATCGCAATAATTTCCTCTTCCTCGGGGGTAAAGGAATTGAGCTGTTCTTCAGTTAGCTTACTTCTTTGTAAACGGTCGATTGCTCTGTTCTTTTCGCTCGTCGTTAACTCTTCGTTAGATTCGATTTTATTTCGTTCTTTATCTGTCACGAGGTTTTTAGCTTCTTCTGCATTCTCTCTTAACCAATAGTCTTGACGATCACTTTTTGTAATATTGTCTGTATCCTTTTCAATTAACTTACTCAATTTCTTTGCAGTTTCTAACATATCCTCGGATTTCGTGGTCTGCATTTTTGTATAAGTTATAACCTTTTGTGGTTTATTATCGACTAGTATACGTCCTTCACTATCATATAATCGTCCTCTTGGAACGCTAGTGTTTACAGATGTCTCTTCCGTACTCTCCAGTTTTTTGACATACTCTTCCCCTTTTACAATTTGAAGATATCCTAGTCTTAGGATTAAAAGGGTGAACAAAAGAAATATGGAAAAGAAAAGAATGTTCATACGAAAAGTAATGTTTTTCCTTTGTTTTGCTTTTATACTTTGTGCACGTTTTTTTGAAATTTTTCGCATGATATCACCTACTTGTTAAATAATTTTCTTTACTTACAGTGTAACATAAAAAGCACACACTTTTAGACGAAAAAGTGTGTGCTAAGTTTCTTTTTATTTACTTTTTATAATAATAATTATTTTGCTGAAGCGTAACGTTTTGAAACTTCATCCCAGTTTACAACATTCCAGAAAGAAGAAATGTAATCAGGACGACGGTTTTGGTAATTTAAGTAGTAAGCATGCTCCCAAACATCTAATCCTAATAATGGAGTTTTACCTTCCATGATAGGTGAATCTTGGTTTGCAGTCGAAGAAATTTCTAACTCTCCGTTTGATACAGATAACCAAGCCCAGCCAGAACCAAAACGAGTTGTTGCTGCTTTAGCAAACTCTTCTTTGAAAGCATCAAAGCTACCGAATTTTGCATCAATTGCTTGAGCTAAATCTCCAGTTGGAGTACCACCACCATTTGGTGATAATAGTTGCCAGAATAATGAGTGGTTAGCGTGCCCACCACCATTGTTACGAACTGCTGTTTTAATGTCTTCTGGAAGAGCGTCAATATTAGCAATTAGTTCTTCTACTGATTTGTTTTCTAAATCAGCTTTACCAGCTACCGCATTGTTTAAGTTTGTTACATAAGTATTGTGGTGTTTCGTGTGATGAATGTTCATCGTTTCCTTGTCGATATGTGGTTCAAGTGCATCGTAAGCGTAAGGTAATTGTGGTAATTCGTATGCCATTATAGTTTCCTCCTAAAGAATAATATAGTAATTTTCTACCCATTTATTAGCGTATCAAAATATGATCAAACGTTCAATTAAAATAACCTATTATTGTTCTCCTACTTTTGACTGAGTTATACAAAGAGAACAAATACCACTAGCATTACAGTTAATATTACCACTTTAGCAATGGAAGAAGTTAAGAACCCGATTAAAGATCCTATACCAGATTTAATCGCATGTTTTAATCCTTCTCTTGTCACGATTAGCTCAGCTATTACAGCACCAAGGAATGGTCCAATTATGATACCAGCGACAGGAATAACAAAAGGTCCAATCAACAAGCCGATTGTACTGCCCCAAACTCCGGCCTTCGTTCCACCAAATTTTTTAACACCAAGCGCATTGGCAGCCATATCCGCTCCAAACAAAAGAATGACAAATAATATTTGTATTGTCCAGAACAGCCAAGTCAATTCAGTAAAAGAAAAGAACAATCCATACAAAATATAACCAAGTAGCATGAATACTACTGAAGGAATAATAGGATAAAAAGTACCGATATAAGCTATTACAAAACTTGCTATTATTAAAATCCAGCCAATAACCTCTATCATGTGCGTCTCCCCAATACGGCTTCTGCCACATTACAAGCATGGTCTCCGATTCGCTCTAAGTTACTTAAAATGTCGACGAACATTATACCTGCTTGACCTGAACATTTACCTTCGTTTACTCGTAGAATGTGATTTTTTCTAAATTGTCTTTCCATTTTATCTATAACATTCTCTTGTTCTGCTACTTCTTGTGCTAATTTTACATCATTAGTATTCAGAGCTTCTATTGCTTTTTCTACTGTTTTTATCGTTAACTCAAACATCTCAGAAACATCCTCTATTGCATCTGGAGTTAAAACTATTCGGTGAACTTCTTGGTATTCTATCAGTTCCAAAATGTTCTCAAAATGATCTCCAATTCTTTCAATATCCCGAACAGTATCCATTAGCATATTATGTCGGCTAGAATCTTGATCAGACAGCGGCTGCGAAGAAATTTTTACTAAGTAATCTGTAATTTTTTGATCTAAATTATTTAATGCGTCTTCTACTTGATAAGCCAAATCTGAATCACGCTTGCTCTTTGTTTTTAGGTAAGCATATGTTTTCTCTAATCCTTGTATACTTAGAGCTCCCATACGTAAAATTTCCTCTTTAGCCTGTCCGATAGCAATCGATGGTGATTGTTCGATAAAGTTAACATCTAAATGTTTAGGCTTATATTCTATGGAAACATCGTCTCCAGGTATTAACTTAGTGACAAGATACGCCCAAGCCCCAATCAGTGGAAACTGTATAATTGTATTTGCTACGTTAAAGGAACCGTGAGCAAAAGCTATTTGCATTTTGCTTTCTAAATCTAGCACTCCAGAAATCCATTCTATATAAAGAGTGAATGGGACCAATAAGATTAAGAAAATCACTGAGCCAACTACGTTAAATAATACATGGGTTGCCGCCGCTCTCTTTGCAGCAACAGATGCACCTAAAGACGCTAGTATTGCTGTAATAGTAGTTCCTATGTTATCTCCAAATAATACTGGTAATGACCCTTTTAAAGATAAAAGATCTTCTGCATATAGTCCTTGTAATATAGCAACAGTTGCACTGGAGCTTTGTACTATTAACGTAAAAATTGTTCCTGCCAATAAACCAAGGAATGAATGATCACTCATTGCGAGAGTGAAATCAGTAAATGCTTCTAACTCTCTTAAAGGCTTCATACCGCCACTCATTAGTTCAAGTCCGAGGAATAATCCACCAAATCCAAATATAACTTCCCCTACATTTTGTACAATATGTTTCTTAAAAAAGAAAATTAAAAAAGCTCCTACTGCCATAATTGGAAGTGCATAGCCTCCCACATCAAAACCGATAATAAAAGCAGTTATTGTAGTTCCTATATTTGCTCCCATTATTACACCAATAGCCTGACGCAGTTTCATAAACCCTGCACTTACTAGACCTACTGTAATTACAGTTGTCCCAGAACTAGATTGAATTAATACAGTTACAATGATTCCGACTAAAACTCCCATAAAAGGATTAGTAGTATAACGATCTAAAATATCCCTTAGTCGATCCCCCGCCGCTTTCTGCAACCCATCACCCATATACTTAATAGCGAACAAGAATATACCCAGTCCTCCAAAAAATTCAAACAACATTTGCTGCCAGTTCAATTCCACGATAACCTTCAGCCCCATTTCGACAAATTAATTCAACTTCTATTATGGTTAAATTATTAAGGTGATGTAAACACTTACTCACTATTCTTTACAATATCTTAACAAAGTAAAATTAAATTTACTTTGGTTACTTCATTCTGATGATGATAATATAGAATAGAAAGGGTGAAATTTATGAATTTATTTCAGCTATTTAAAGCAAGCCTACATAGCCCTAAAAAAATTGCTGCATTTCGACTTATTCCAATCGGAAAGGTAATGCAATACGTCTTTATCTACGTATTTTTCATGACTGCAATCTCCTTTTTCGGATTTATAAACGGTATTTCAGAACAACAACAAAATGTAGAAGGACTAATCGAATACTTTTCCGATATTCAATGGTTAATCTATCCCTTTGCATTTCTATTTTTATTTGTTTTAAATACTATGTTTATATTTGTCCGTATTAGTATCTTTGCCTATTTAGGTACCCTAATACTTCTCCTTTTAAAACGACGTGGAGAATATCGACACCTTTGGAGAACTACGCTGTTTGCTAGCACGGTGCCTATGGTCATTTCTATTGTCGTTGCAATCCTGCAATGGTCTAACGATTGGATTCAGCTAGGAATCTATGCTGTTACCTTTGTCTATTTATATATTTCTTTAAAATATTATCCTATAAAGAAATAGCATAATGTCCCCTCCTCCGACATAGAGTTGGTTAGGGGGGATTTTTTTATGAAACTATTTATAGCAACCATTATACTTTTTATATCGTTTTATATTATTAAGGTAGATTTGTTTGAAGGAACAATCCCATTAGCTTATTCAAGTGAAGTCTCAATAGAAGAATGTATGGAATCTCCAGAATATATAGTTGCTGAGATTATGCCCGGAGAAACAATCTATTCGTTGTTTGCCATTTACCCAACTAGTGAAGAAATTTCTTTTACTAAACGATTAAATGATTTTTACGAGCTTAATCCACACTTAAAAAAGCAATCATTTCATGTCGGAGAAAAAGTACTTTTACCTGTTTATACATCACAATCAAACTGTAAAAAAGAAAATTAGAGGTTTCTTCCTTGTCAATTCGTTTGAAAGACTGATAAAATGGTGGATAGTGACGGCATAAAGCCTCAAGAAGGAGAGAATTTCATGAGTGAAATAATTCATCGTTCCAAAACTCGTCCTGTACGAGTTGGAAACTTAACTATAGGTGGCAGTAACGAACTTTTTATTCAAAGTATGACAACAACTAAAACACATGATGTGGAAGCAACCGTAGCGGAAATATTACGTTTAGAGGAAGCTGGTTGTCAGGTTGTTCGTGTAGCTTGTCCAGATGAACGTGCTGCTTATTCGATCGGCGAGATAAAAAAACGTATTAATATTCCATTAGTAGTGGATATACATTTTGATTATAAATTAGCACTAATTGCAATCGAGCAAGGTGCCGATAAAATTCGTATTAACCCAGGTAACATTGGCCGTAAAGAAAAAGTAGAAGCTGTAGTTAATGCAGCTAAAGCAAAAGGTATTCCAATTCGTATTGGAGTTAATGCAGGTTCATTAGAGAAAAAAATCTTAGAGAAATATGGCTATCCTACTGCAGACGGTATGGTAGAAAGTGCTCTACACCATATTAAAATCCTAGAAGACTTGGATTTTCATGATATTATCGTTTCGATGAAGGCTTCTGATGTTAATCTTGCAGTCGAAGCATATCGTAAGGCTTCTGAAGCATTTGACTATCCGTTACACTTAGGGATTACTGAGTCAGGAACTTTGTTCGCTGGATCTATTAAGAGTGCTGCCGGCCTAGGAACACTCTTAGCCATGGGTATCGGAAACACATTACGTGTATCGTTAAGTGCAGACCCAGTGGAGGAAGTAAAAGTAGCTCGTGAGCTGCTAAAAGTATTTGGTCTTTCTTCTAATGCGGCTACATTAATTTCTTGCCCTACATGTGGACGTATTGAAATAGACTTAATTTCTATTGCAAATGAAGTGGAAGAGTATATCTCCCATATTAAAGCACCTATTAAAGTAGCAGTACTAGGCTGTGCAGTAAACGGCCCTGGAGAAGCTCGTGAAGCTGATATCGGAATTGCTGGTGCACGTGGCGAAGGTCTATTGTTCCGTAAAGGAAAAATAGTTCGCAAAGTGCCAGAGGAAACTATGGTAGATGAACTGAAGATTGAAATTGATAAAATCGCAGCTGAATATTTTGCGAAACAAGAGTTAGAAAAGCAACAAAAGGAAATTGAAGCTCAACAAGCTTAAGGAGAGATATAAATGACGAATGTACGTTTCGGCATTGATATAGATGGGACAGTAACTTGCCCTACTTCTTTGCTACCTCATATAAATGAAGCATTTAAATGCAACTTGCAATTAGAGGATATTAAAGAATATGACTTAACCAAAGCTTTTGAAGTAGACCAAAAGGAATTTTATGAATGGTTTAAATCCTCTGAGCCAGTCATTTACGCTACATCCCCTATCCAGGCTGATGCGAAAGCTGTTTTATCAGCATGGAAGGAAAAGTATGAGCTATACTTCATCTCAGCTCGTGGAGAAAACGTGATGGATGTAACGCTAAACTGGTTTAAAGAGCAAGAGCTCCTATATGACCATATCGAATTGATTGGTACGCATAACAAAATTGAAACTGCAAGAAAGCATGGGGTTCATGTATTTTTCGAAGACAAGCATGACAATGCTGTTGAAATAAATGAAGAGCTAGATATACCTGTATTATTGTTCAATACCCCATATAACCAGCAGCCAGCTCCTAAGGGAGTCATTCGAGTGAATAACTGGATTGAGGCTAACAATTGGATTGAAAAGGAATTTTCGATGACAATTAAATAAAAAGTTGAAGGGGTAACCTGTTAAGGGTTACCTCCTTTTTTTAGATATAAACCAACTTCATGACTTTGCATAAGATTGCAGAATGTTAATGGCTACAAAAAGCAAAACATTAACCAAAACAAATGAAAAGAGGAATTACGAATGGACATTATTATATTTGGAGCTAGCGGTGGAGTAGGTAAACATTTTACTAAATTGGCATTAGACAACGGTCATTCTGTCACTGCTTATATTCGTACACCTTCCAAGCTAGAGATTAATCACGAGAATCTAACTATTATTCAAGGAGATGCTTTTGACAAGCAAGCTGTCGAAGCTGCTATAAACGGAAAAGATGCCGTTGTTTCGTGTTTAGGCTCCACAACCGGGATGAAAAAATCAACGCAACTAGAGAATATGATGAAAAATGTAGTTGATGGAATGGTAGCAAATAATGTAAGCCGCATTGTTTATACTGCTTCGGCAGGTGTAGAAAATGAAATACCTGGATTAATGGGCAAGATGATGATGAAGATGCTTGGTAACGTGTTAGCCGATCATAAGAATGCGATTGAATATATCAAATCCAATAATTTAACGTATACGATTGTAAGACCTATGGGACTAACGGACAAAGCATTTACTGGGAATTACAAAGAGTCTGCTACAAGCGTTCCTAGTTCCGGAAAATCAATTTCAAGAGCAGATGTAGCTGATTTTATCTACAAGGCGTTAACGGACAGCTCGTATGAAAATACTTCTGTAGGAATTAGCAGCTAATATATATTTTAGCATAAGTAACTCTTTTTAAAGATTTGCCCGTCGACTCCTGGGAAATAGACCGAGCTGAAAGCCTAAGCAGGAGCAAAGCGACGAGGAGATTGATGTCGTGCCAAGCAGATAGCGACCTGTAAAGGAAAACAACTACAGGAATGCAAATAGAAGCCCCGAAAACTTTACTAGGTCGTAGAGTTTTCGAGGCTTTTTATGTGGAGGATAGTTTTGTCCAAACCTCATTTTGTTAGCGCTCTGCCTAACAGATTAAATGTTTAATGACACTCTGGACAGTTGCCGTAAATCTCGAACTTGTGATTTTCAATTTCATATCCTGGAATCGAATTTTGGAGCGTTTCCATCGGGCAATAATTAATTTCTTTAATGTTGCCACATCTTAAGCAAATAAAGTGATGGTGATGATGGTCTACTTCACATTGCATACGAAAGTTCTTTTCGCCGGCAAGCTCTGTTTCTTCTAAAATACCAAGCTCAACAAAAGTGCTAAGATTACGGTAAATAGTATCATAGCTCATGCCTGGATGCTCCTCCATCATGACGTCTAATATATCTCTAGCAGTAATATACTTGGTTGTTTTAGAAAAAATATCAAGAATTTGTTCTCGCTTGTCTGTTTTTTTAAAACCCTCTTTTTTAAGAATATCCCATGCTTTATCTATATTCACGTTGCCACCGCTCCCTTTCTACCCATCTTTTTAACAAAAATAGCTCCAAGTAAAATGACAATAGATGTAACTACAATGGTACCTCCCGGGGCTAAATCAAGGTAAAATGCACTTACTAATCCAATAAGGACAGCTAGCTCACCAAATACTACTGAAAGAATGAGCGCCTGTTTGAAGCTTTTTGACAATCTCATAGCAGCTGCTACAGGTAAGGTCATTAAAGAGGAAACAAGTAAGATCCCCACAATTCGCATAGAGGCAGCTATTACTAGAGCTGTGACGATCATAAATAGCATATGAATCCATTTAGCAGGAAGGCCAGATGCCTTTGCATACTCTTCATCAAAGGATAGTACAAATAGTTCTTTAAACAATAATCCTAAAAACAAGAAGACAACCGCTGCTATACAAATAACTATCCAAAGATCTTGTCTACTAACAGCAGACACCGATCCAAATAAATAACTAAACAAGTCAGAGCTGAAACCTTCGGCTAAGGAGATAAATATTGCACCAAAGCCTAAACCTGCTGACATAATTATTGGAATCGCTAATTCTTCATAGTGTTTATATAAACGACGAAGCCTCTCTATAAAAAGAGAACCAGTAACAGAAGCCACAATGCCTAAATATAATGGGTTTAGTAGCGCAAGTGCTCCTACAGATTGACTAAGGTAAAGACTGCCTGCTATTCCGGCAAGGGTTACGTGACTCAGTGCATCAGCGATTAAGGATAATCTTCTGACAACAATAAACACACCTAATAATGGAGCAATAATTCCAATAATCAACCCGGAAGCAAATGCATTTTGTAAAAACTCATATTGAAAAATAGACTCTATCATGACTGTACCTCACCCTGGTGTTCTACTTTACGGACCGAATGACCGTACCACGACTCTAATTGTTCCTCGCTCATCGATTCCATATCTTTTTTAAAGCCATGAAAATGAATTCTCTGATTTAGGCAAGCTACATGGCTAATACTTGTTGATACTGCGTCCACATCATGTGTAACTAATACGATGGAAATGTTATGTTCACGATTTAAGTGTACTAACATATTATAAAATGAACGAACATTTTTACTATCAATTCCAACGGTAGGCTCGTCTAGTATTAACACTTTTGGATTACTTATCAAAGCCCTTGCGATAAATACGCGCTGTTGCTGGCCTCCAGAAAGCTCTCCAATATTTTTTTGAGCGAAGTCTTCCATTCCTACTGCTTTTAACGCTTGACGAACTTGTATTTTAACATCATCCGGAAAACGCTTAAACAGACCTATTTGTTTAACCACTCCACTTCTAACGACTTCACTTACGGTTGCTGGAAAGCCAGTATTGAACGAATTGGACTTTTGGGAAACATATCCGATCCATTCTCTTTCCTTAAACTGATTAGCTGGCTTCCCAAAGAGAAGTACATTCCCGTTTGATGGCTTCAATAAGCCCAACATTATCTTTAATAAGGTTGATTTCCCAGAGCCATTGGGACCGATAATAGCTAGAAAATCGCCTTCCTTAATAACTAAATTTATATCGATTAAGGCTTGTGTTTGTTCATACTTGTATGAAATATTATGTAATTGAATTAATGGTAAGGCCAATTTATTTCCTCTATTCTAATTAAGAATGATTACGATTTACAAAATAAAAGTATAGAGGATAAATCGTATAGTGTAAATAAAAATGCTTGAAAGGATGTTCTAGTGGATATTGCTAAGTTTATTATTCAGCTACAAACCTGTTCAAAAAAAGAGTTTAAGAAAATACTCAAAGGGTTTGATGTGAAATTATCAGATAAAGAAATAGAGGGCGTCTACCCCTTACTGCAAGAAATATCTATTACTTGGTTGGTATTAGGTGTACCTAATGCTATTCAGCAAAAACTTATAAGCATTTTAGGAGAAAAACGTGCAATTGCTTTATATGAGCAATTGAAAGAAAAAGGCCCCTCTTCTTTTCAATGAAAAGAGAGGGTCCTAAATTGATTATATTTAAACAGTTAGTAGTTCTAATGCATTTGGGTCAAACATTTTCGAGCGTAGCATCTCAATCTCCATTTTATATGGAGCTTTCTTTGATTTGGCATCCACACCAACGAAAGGAGTCTCTAAAATTTTTGGGATATTTATCAGCTGTGGATGATGCACTACATATTGCAATGCCTCAAAGCCAATTTCCCCAAACCCTATGTTTTCATGACGATCTTTAGCTGCTCCACAAATATTTTTACTATCATTGATGTGTAGAACTTTTAATCGGTCAATTCCAACCAAATGATCAAAATGATTTAAGACGCCATCAAAATCGTTTACAACATCATATCCGGCATCATGTATATGACACGTATCCATACAAACCGACAAGCGATCATTATTTTTCACACCATCAAAAATTTGTGCAAGCTCTTCAAAAGTCTTACCACATTCAGAGCCTTTTCCTGCCATTGTTTCTAAAGCAATTTGGACAGGATAATCAGAGCTTAATACTTCGTTTAAGCCTTCGATAATCTTTTGTATACCAGCATCAGCTCCAGCACCAACATGTGCACCAGGATGCAATACGATTTGTGTAGCTCCTATAGCTGCAGTGCGCTCTACCTCTTTTTGTAGAAAGTCTACACCTAAAGCAAACGTTTCTGGCTTCGTTGTATTGCCCAAATTAATAATATAAGGTGCATGAACGACAATATTATTTATGCCGTTTTCCTTCATGTGCGCAAGGCCAGCTTCAATGTTTAACTCATCTATTGGTTTTCTGCGCGTATTCTGTGGTGCACCCGTATAAATCATAAATGTATTGGCACCATACGACGCTGCCTCTTTACTAGAAGCTAGCAACATTTCTTTTCCACTCATGGAAACATGTGATCCTAGTAGCATGGAAGTTCCCCCTTATTTCTTACGGTTTTTGATGCGACGTTCTCTTTTCTTAACTTTATCCATTTCCCATTTCATGTTTCGTTTATATCCTGGTTTAACCTTTTTAGGCTTTCTAACCAACGCTTTTGCTTTTGCATCTATCTCATTTTCGACTTTAGTTCTATTTTTTCTAGCATGTCTCTCTTTCAATTCAGACCATTCGCCATTACTTACATCTTTATGCTCAAATGTAATCCCCATCTTTTCAATACGGTTTAAAGCATCTTCATCAGATGGTTCAAATAAGGTAATAGCTGTTCCAGTTAGTCCTGCGCGGGCAGTTCTACCAACTCGGTGAATGAAAAATTCAAGGTCATCGGGTATTTCGTAATTAATGACATGGCTTACTCCTGGAATATCGATTCCACGAGCTGCTAAGTCAGTAGCCACAATGTATTGATATTCTAATTCGTGTATTTGCTTCATCACTCGTTTACGATCACGTGGAGAAACATCTCCGTGAACAACGCCAACTTTTATGCCGTTTCCTTGTAAATAGTGTGCTACTTCATCCGCATTCTGTTTCGTATTAGCAAAGATAATCGCTAAATAAGGATTAATACCTTCAATAACGTCTAATAATCTTTTTTTACGAGACTTACTACGTACAGGGACAACAGTAAAGTCAATTCCATCAGCGACCGGACGTTTGTCACCTATTTTAATATGCACAGGTGAATCCATGTATTTCTTAAGGAATGGTTGTAGTTTTTCTGGTATGGTCGCAGAGAATACGAACATTTCTAATTCATCTGGCATTTTTGATGCAAACTGATCGATTTCATTGATAAAACCTAAATCAAATGCAAGATCGGCTTCATCCACCACTAATATTTTTGCGGTATGAACTAAAAGTGCCTGCTCAACTGTTAAATCACGAAGTCGACCTGGAGTACCAACGACTATTTGAGGCTGTGTCTTTAACTTTTCGATTGAACGAGCTTTGTCAGTTCCTCCGATAAATAGCTTAGTTTGGATTTCAGTACCTTCCACTAATTTGTTCAACTCTTTATATATTTGAGTTGCGAGCTCTCTAGTCGGAGAAGTAATTATTGCTTGAACTGCTTGCTTACTAGCATCAATTTTTTCAACAATTGGTATTAAGAAACTATGTGTTTTCCCAGTTCCTGTATGCGCTTGACCAATTGCACTTTTACCTTTCAAGACAAGTGGAATCATTTCTTTTTGGATTGGTGTTGGTTCTTGGAAGCCTAATTTATTTATAGCTTCTAGTAAAAACGGTTGAAAATTATAATCTGTATATTTGGACATTTTAGTCCCTCCCTATCATACCTATATTGTAACATGATTTGTACATAAAACCGATAATTTGCATAGAATAGAATAGTCTGTTTGTTCGAAAGGAGATGAGAAATAAATTGCGCTATGAATCATTTTATCCATTTGCTCAGAGAAGAAATAATTTCTCTAATTTTGGCAATCCAAATTCTTTCCAAAACACGCCCCCTCCTCCACCCAATTTCAATCAAGCACCAAGTGGGCAAGCGAGTGGACCAATTTCAAATTTTATAAGACAATTCCAAAGTAATGGTGGTTCTGCAAATCCTGTTCCTACTCCACCAATTGGTGGATTTAACCAAGGAGGTCCACCGGTTCCGAATGATTTTGGTCAAGGCCCTCCACGTGCAGGAGGATTTAGTCCAGGAGGCCCGCCTAATTTCAGTCCTGGGCCGCAAGGGTTCGCTCAAGGTGCCGCTACAGCAGGTGCCGCAGCTACAGCGGGTGCGGCAGCAGCAAGTGCTGGAGGATTAAGCAGTAAAACCATGTCTTATTTGCAAACTGCTGATAAGTTTATAAATACTGCACAACAAATCACACCGATGGTTAAACAATGGGCTCCAATGCTTCAAAATGTACCTGCTCTTTTAAGACTTTACCGTGGATTCTCTGCAGCCCCTGCTGCAGGTGCCGCAGCTAGCGCAGCAACTACAGCGGCTACCGCGGCTACCGCTACTACAGCAGCTTCAGCGGCGGCTCCAGCTGTTGCCCGAGCAGCTAGTACCGTAGCATCTACTGGCGGTGTCTCTTTACCGCGAATTTTCCAGCCACCATTTTAATATTTTGTAATCATCTCTTTCCTCCGCTATAATATGAGTATGCTCGTATTGAAGGGAGTTTCTTAAAGATGATTGTACAAAAAATTTCGCCTAGAGGATATTGTTATGGTGTGGTGGATGCAATGGTTATTGCAAGGAATGCAGCAATGGATTCATCTCTTCCACGTCCAATTTATATATTAGGAATGATTGTTCACAATAAACATGTAACAGATGCATTTGAGCAGGATGGTATTATTACTTTAGATGGAGAAAATCGCTTAGATATTCTATCAAAGGTCGATACAGGAACGGTCATTTTTACAGCGCATGGAGTTTCACCAGAGGTAAAGGAATTAGCTCGCAAAAAAGGATTAGTTTCCATTGATGCCACATGCCCTGATGTTACCGTTACCCATGATTTAATAAAAGAAAAAACAGCAGAAGGCTATGATATTATTTATATCGGAAAAAAAGGGCATCCTGAACCTGAAGGAGCAATCGGGGTTGCCCCAACTAAAGTCCATCTTGTTCAAACAAATGAGGATATTGAAAGTCTTTCCCTTTCTAATACAAAATTATTAGTCACAAATCAAACTACTATGTCACAATGGGACGTTGTTCATCTCATGGAAAAGCTGAAAGAAAAGTTTCCTCACATTGAGGTACACAAAGAAATTTGTCTTGCCACTCAAGTTAGACAAGAAGCGGTTGCGGAGCAAGCAGGAGAAGCTGAGCTACTAATTGTTGTTGGTGATCCAATGAGTAATAACTCTAATAGACTTACACAAGTTTCAGAGGAAATTGCTGGCACTCCATCTTACCGAGTCGGCGATATATCTGATCTTAAATTAGAATGGCTAGACAATGTTAACCATGTAGCAGTGACTGCCGGAGCTTCCACACCAACACCGATTGTTAAGGAAGTCATCCAGTTTTTAGAGAAATACGATCCAAATGATCCTACAACTCATGATACAACAAAAAAAGTACTTCCCGAGAAAATTCTACCTAAGATTAAAGTTCCTAAACCAGTTACTAAAATAGAGCCTTATACAGTTAACTAACAAAGTAACTTAATTATGTAGAGGTCGATATAGAAGATACTCTAAAATAAGCTTCGAAAATTTACTAATAGTAAAATTTTCGAAGCTTTATTTTTTTGGTAGAATAGCACGTTATAGTCAAATAAGTTTAAAAGGTTCTGTAGATATCTTAGAAGCGATGAATTCACAGTCCAGTTTTTTATTTAGGCACTCCGCTTGCATATATTTTGCAACGCCAATTTTCATAATTTGTTCGATATGGTGGCCAGGATCAATAACAGCAAGTCCCATCGCTAATGCATCTTGTGCAATATGAAAATATAAGTCCCCGGTTATAAAAACATCTGCCCCTGCCCTTTTAGCAATCGAAATATATTTGTTACCATCTCCGCCTAGTACTGCCACCTTTTGAACGGGTTTATCAAGCGGTCCAACTACTCGAACAAAAGGTACGTTTAGCAATGATTTAACGGTATTTGCATAATCCGCCAAAGAAACTTTCTTTGGTAATAACCCTATTCTTCCAAGCCCCATTTCGTTGACCTGAGTATCCAAACTCATCAAATTGTATGCAGGCTCTTCATAGGGATGATTATTTAACAGGGCTCTTAATACTTTGTTTTTCTTAGATTCAGGTAATACTACCTCTATTTTTTCCTCTTTTACAACCGCTAACTCATTTGGCTTCCCGATATAAGGCTCTGCACTTTCCTCAGGCTTAAACCGGCCTTCTCCAGAGGTTGTAAAGCTACAGCTATTATAATCCCCTATATTACCTGCTCCAGCCTCTGCTAGAGCCTTTCTAACGGTTTCAGTAGCTTCTTTAGGAGTAAATACTTCAAGCTTCATTAAGTTTTCGGAGGTAGTTGGTTCTAATATAGAAATATTCTCTAGCTTCAGTGCTTCAGCTAATAGATCATTAACCCCTCCAGTAGCTATATCCAAATTCGTATGAGCAGCGTATACAGCAATATCATGCTTAATCAGTTTTTCAAACAGACGTCCTTGTGGCATATCTGTACGTATATTCTTAAGCTTACTGTAAATAGGAGGATGATGAGCAATGATTAGCTGACACCCTTGCTCAATTGCTTCATCAACCACTTCGTCGTTCACATCTAATGTCACAAGCACCTTCGTAACCAGCTTATCTAATCTACCGATTTGAAGACCTACCGAATCTCCCTCTACCGCTAAGGAGCGTGGTGCCCATTCTTCAAAGATAGAAATAAGATGTTGTCCATTGGTTTGCTTCATGTTTACAACAGCTCCTTCACTAACGAGATTTTATTCTCTATTTCCTCTACTTTTTGTAAAACTTCCGGAGATGGTGGAATATTTTTTAATTGAGTCAGTATTCTTTCCCATTCTTTCATTTCAACTGACCATTTTTTCTGAAATACACTTGTACAGCTTTGCATTAAAATTGGTCCTAATAAAAGCTCCTGTTCAGTAAGCACCATTTTTCCTTTTTTAAGTACAATTACTTCATAAATTTTGGAATGCTCCTCCAAAATTGTTTCTTGATCAATATTCCAGCCTTCTTTAATCGCCCATTCTCTAATTGCTTTTGCGTGAATGTTCGGTTGAAGAATGAGCGTGTGAACGTTAGTAAGTTTATGCTTACCTGCTTCTAGTATGGAAGCAATTAACGGACCACCCATCCCAGCAATTGTAACGGTGCCCACTTGGTCCTCGTCTTCAATCACTTGCAGACCGTCGCCAAAACGCACTTCAATTTGCTTATCCAGGCCTTCACTTTTCACTTGTTTCACTGCAGATTCAAATGGTCCCTTTACTACCTCTCCAGCAATTGCTTTAGAGATTATGGATTGGTGGACCAAGTAACATGGAAGATAAGCATGGTCACTTCCTATATCCGCTAAAATTGTATCCTGTTCGACAAAGGATGCCACAGTTTTCAGTCTATCTGATAAGTTTTTCGCATTCATTCTATACACCTCACCATTATTATAACAAAAATAAAAAAAGACCTCGATTCTTAGAAAGAATCTAGAGGTCTTTTCTTAAAATCTTATTCACCTAGAGATTTGACCCAAGCAGCCATTTCATCCAGGTTTGCTTCTGGTACTAAACCACCAGGCATTGAACCTTTACCATTAGCTAAAATGTCTTTAATTTCATCTTCAGACAATGCTGTACCCACTAATGATGGCCCCATTCCGCCTTCATAAGTGTTACCGTGACAGCTGATACATTTTCCTTGAGCAAGTGCTTCAGGATCGAATTCACCAGCAGTAGCTTCTTCTCCACCTTCAGCAGATTCTCCGCCTTCAGCAGCTTCATGTTCAGCCGTAATTTCTGCTTTATTACCTACTCCATCGATAGATAGGAAGAAAATTAAACCGATACCAAATGCCATAATAAGTATAAATGGGATAATTGGATTCTTTTGCATAGTTAACCCTCCTTCTTTTATACATTCTTTTCTAATATAGAATTAGTCAACACTCATATTGTACTCCATTGTGTCGAAAACGAAAAGTGTTATTGAAGAAAGTTTTATAGCTTTGTGACAAAATCGACATATTTTTAATGTTTAACAACCAATATGTCTAGCTATTACCATTCGTTGCACCTCGGAAGTACCTTCTCCAATTTCAAGAAGTTTCGCATCTCTCATATAGCGTTCTACTTCATATTCTTTCATATATCCATATCCGCCATGAAGCTGAATCGCTTGATCAGCAACCTCCATTGCAATTTCAGAAGCATATAGTTTACACATAGATGCCTCTTTACCAAACGGTCGTCCTTGGTCCTTTAACCAAGCAGCTTTATGCACCATCGTTCTTGCTAATTCAATCTTCATTGCCATATCTGCTAGTTTAAACTGTGTAATTTGAAACTCTGATAATGTTTTTCCAAACTGTTTACGTTCCTTGGAATATTGGAGAGCTCGGTCAAATGCAGCTTGAGCAATCCCTACTGCCATTGCACCTATTCCTATTCTTCCACCGTCTAACGTAACAAGAAATTGTCTGAAACCATTTCCTCGTTTACCTAATAAGTTTTCTTGAGGTACTCTAACATTTTCTATCACTAATTCAGTCGTGTTAGAGGCATTTAACCCCATTTTTTCATAGTTATCAATTACTGTAAAACCATCTGCATCAGTTGGAACTATAATAGCAGAAATCTCTTTTTTACCATCTGACATACCTGTAATAGCAGTCAGTGCAAGATGTTTTGCATAACTAGCGTTTGTAATAAACGCCTTGCTTCCATTTATAACAAAATCATTACCTTCTTCTTTTGCAGTTGTTTGAGTTCCCCCAGCATCTGATCCAGCATTTGGCTCCGTTAATCCAAAAGCACCTAAAGATTCTCCTGTACAAATTGGAACTAAGTACTTTTGTTTTTGTTCTTCTGTTCCGAACAAGCTTAGCGGTGCTCCGCCTAGTGATATATGAGCTGAATAGGTAATACCAGTTGATGCACAGGCACGACTCAATTCTTCAGTCACAATAGCAAAGCTAACTGTATCAGCTCCTGCTCCACCATACTCCTCTGAAAACGGTAAGCCCATCATCCCCATGTCGGCTAACTGTTTAAAGATTTCTTTTGGAAATTCCTTCGTTTTGTCTCGCTCAATTGCTCCGGGAGCTACAACCTCACTAGCAAACTCTCGAATCGTTTTACGAATCATTTGGTGTTCCTGCGTTAAATCAAAATTCATTTTATTCCATCCCCTTTGTAAATAAAAACGCTTACTTTTTTATTATACAAAAGATTATGTAAATAATCATATTAAAACGAATTTGAATCTATTTTTCTTTATTAATCTTTTAATTCCAATAGAGAAATATAAAATCTACATACATTTAAAGAAAGTACATCCACTCCTGTCAGAAGCTTTCTATGGAGCACTCTCTAAGCCATTATCCACCGCTTATGCGCATGTGTAGGTTCATTAACTCAAAAAAAAAGAAATTCCACTGGTCACGTGAAATTTCAATCATTAAAAATTGTATTCTATGTAAAAAATGTAATAGAGATGTATATAAATATCAATAATAGTCCCACAATACCAGAAATAGTAAAATAAATTAGCTTCAAACGTAAGCCAGAAAATAACCATAATATGCAGTTAACTGCAATCATAATTACTAATGTAGTAGGCTCCGTTATGAAAAAAGCTTCCCATATTTTAAAAGTAATTCCTAATAGTAATAACGCAGAAAATACTAATAGTAAGGGTGATAAGATTGAACTTTGACTAAACTTTTTAATAGATATGTACGTAAAAACTAGAATTGCAATTCCCGATAAAATAATAGGTATTATAATGGCCGTTGTTATGAAAACTAGTGAGCCTAAAAGTGCGAGCGTAATGAGACTTATAATAGAAGTAGTCGAGATTACTTTCAGCTTCGACTTTTTCGCTTCCTTTGCTAGTATACCTTCGTTGGTTCCTTTAGTTCCCTCTCCTTCCCCTTGAGCATAAAGAGCTGTAAGAAAATCACAGTAATGCTCGGGAAGTAGCTTATTTTGCTTCCAAAAAGCAATTTCATTCAATATTACTTTTTTTCGTTGAATAGACATATCCATCCTCTTTTCCCTATATCTCTTTATACTAATCTTTTCGGCTAGTTTCAAGTGCATTTTTACGAACACTTTGAAATAAAAGAAAAGTGAGATGGGTAATCCCACTTTTCAGAAGAAAAAAGGCACTAAAAAAAACTGTAAAAAAGACACCCTTTATCAGGATGTCTCTTGATTATTCTAAGAAATCTTTTAAACGTTTGCTTCTAGAAGGATGGCGTAATTTTCTTAATGCCTTCGCTTCAATTTGACGAATACGTTCACGAGTAACACCAAAAACTTTTCCTACTTCTTCAAGTGTTCTTGTACGACCATCATCTAAACCAAATCGTAAACGGAGTACATTTTCTTCACGGTCAGTTAAAGTGTCTAGTACATCTTCTAATTGCTCTTTAAGAAGCTCATATGCTGCATGATCCGATGGTGACTGTGCATCGGCATCTTCAATAAAATCACCTAAATGTGAATCATCTTCTTCTCCAATAGGTGTTTCTAAAGAAACAGGCTCTTGAGCAATTTTCAAGATTTCACGAACTTTTTCTGCTGGAAGATCCATTTCTTCTCCGATTTCTTCTGGAGAAGGCTCACGGCCTAAGTCTTGAAGTAATTGACGTTGCACACGAATCAGTTTGTTAATTGTTTCGACCATATGCACTGGTATACGAATAGTTCTTGCTTGGTCTGCAATTGCACGAGTTATGGCCTGGCGAATCCACCAAGTTGCATACGTACTGAATTTAAAACCTTTTCTGTGATCGAATTTCTCTACTGCTTTAATAAGACCCATATTTCCTTCTTGAATTAAATCTAAGAAAAGCATACCACGACCAACGTATCGCTTCGCAATACTTACAACTAAACGTAGATTCGCCTCTGCTAGACGCTTTCTCGCTTCTTCATCACCTTGCTCTATTCTTTCAGCAAGTGCAATTTCCTCTGATGCCTTTAAAAGGTCTACTCGACCAATTTCTTTTAAGTACATGCGTACAGGATCATTGATTTTAACACCTGGGGGAACACTTAAATCATTAAGGTCAAAAGTTTCTTCTTCCTTACCCTTCATCAAACGATCTAAATCTTCCTCATCTCCAGCTTTACGCCCAAGTTCAATACCCTTGCCTTCTAGCTGATCAATGAATTCCTCGATTTGATCTGATTCTAAATCGAAAGACGCTAATTTATCTGCTATATCATGATAAGTTACCTCACCATTCTTTTTACCTAACTCAATCAGTTGTTTCTTTGCTTCTAATAATGATAATTCGATGTCCGTTTCTTTTGTACGTTCAGACTTGTCCGCCATAAGAATTCCTCCTTTTACTACCGGATGATTATTGAAAATTTACTAAAGATTTTTTTAACTGAATGGCCTCTTGTGCCAGTTGGAGCGCTTTAGTTATATCCGTCATTTTTTCAGCCTCTTTAGCTTCATGTAACTTTTGCCCAATTTGCTGCTCTATCCGGTATTTTCTAATATGGCGCAAACAGTCCATGACTTCTTCAGTTTCATGTTCTGGATCACGTTCTGAGAGCGCAGCTTCCATTACTATTTTCCTTAATTCACCGTCGTTTAATACTTCTAAAAACCGTTGATAGTCACCTTCCGGATAATCTTCGTAATACCCCATCAAACGAACGTACGCAGCTTCGTATGCGTCCCTTATAAAACATGGGCCATCACTTATAGTTCTAATTGCAATGTCAATTACCTGCGGATTATGGAGCATATGTGCTAATAAAATTCTTTCTGCTCTTTCATCAGCTGAAAGAGTTCGTTTCTTTTTAGGCAGCTCTTGAGGAGCAGCTAAAGGAATGGAATTGTTGCTATGATTACTACTTTTAGTGTCTCTTGCTTTTTTCCCCTGTATTTTCCGTAAATGTTGATAGATAGCTTCTTCGGATACATTTGTTTCCTGAGAAAGCTGTCGAACATACAGATCCCTTTCTACAGAAGAGTTTCTCTCACTCAGTATTTCCAATATTTCTTGAATATACTGAAGGGTATCATTTTCGTTATTAAAATTCTTATCTCTTTTGGAAACAATCATCATAAATGAAAGATAAGAATGGGGCTTTTCAATAATTTTCTCCTTAAAAGCTTCTTCCCCATAATTCTTAATATAATCATCTGGATCCATGGCATCCGGAATAATCGCAACCTCTGTCTGAATATTTTGCCCTTGTAAAGAGATTGCTGCTCTTTTTGCTGCTTCCATCCCTGCCTTGTCTCCATCGAAACAAAGGGTAACATTGGAGGTTAATCTATTCAGCTTGGTTATATGTTGAGACGTTAATGCTGTTCCCATTGTTGCAACACCATTTGTTATACCCGCTTTAGACGCCGATATAACATCTAAAAAGCCTTCAAAAATAACCACGTTGCGTTTTTTCCTAATGTCTAGTCGCGCTTTATCTAAGTTATAGAGTATCTGGCTTTTTTGAAACATAGGGGATTCAGGACTATTTAAATATTTGGCTTCATTTTCTTTCTTACCAAGAATCCTTCCAGAGAACGCAACTACATGGCCAGTTTCGTCGAAAACAGGAAACATAATTCTTCCACGAAAGCGGTCAAAATACTTCAATTCATTTTCTTTTCTAATAATAAGTCCAGTTTTCTCAATTTCTTGCAAATCCATACCTTTTCTCTCTAATAAGGTAGTTAGGGCATCCCAGCTAGGCAATGACCATCCTATTTTATACTTTTCGATGAGTTCGGTAGAAAACCCTCTTTCTTGTAAGTAATGTAATGCATTTTCTCCTTCCTCCGTGTGAAGTAAAAGATGATGAAAATATTCGCTAGCAAATTCATGCGCTTTTTTCATAAGAGATACTTCTTTGGAGACCGGTGCTTTCTCTTCAGAAACTTCGGTTGCCTTATGTTCAATCTGCATTCCAAGACGGCTACCTAATTTACTAACAGCTTCATGGAATGAGAGATTCTCAATGTCCATTAAAAACGTAATTACATTTCCACCAGCTCCACAGCCAAAGCAATGAAAAATTTGCTTTTCTTGAGTGACAGAAAAAGATGGGGTTTGTTCACCATGAAATGGACAGAGACCGAAAAAGTTTCTACCTCTTTTTGTAAGCTGAACAAATTCACTAATTACATCAACTATGTCTGTATTATTTCTAACTTGTTCGATTACTTCTTCTTCTATACGATTCATGAATTCACCATCTTTACTTACTACTTAGTATTAATTCGAGAGACTTAAGAAAAATCCTGCAAGAATCGACAAAATATTTACATGATAATACGAAAAATTTCTTTTTTCCACAAATAAATATTATAAAACATTTCAATATATTAATCTATACATTTAATTCGCTTTCGTACATAAAAAAACCTTTTCACAATTGTGAATCGGTCCAAAATTTCAAATTATTTTTGTTGAATTTGAGTTATTACTAGATTTGCTGTTTCTTCTACCGCTCGATTTGTCACATCAATAACCTTACAGCCAATTCTTTCTACCACTTTTTGAAAATGCGCAATTTCTTCATTAATACGTTCCACTTTGGCGTAAGAAGCATCATCTTTAAGACCAATTGCGATTAGTCTTTCTCTTCTAATGGAGTTTAATTTGTCAGGAGTAATGATAAGACCGAAGCATTTCGAAGGATCTATTTGGAAAAGTTCTTCTGGCGGCTCTACTTCTGGTACTAATGGTACGTTGGCAACCTTATACCGTTTGTTTGCCAAGTATTGCGATAAAGGTGTTTTAGAAGTGCGGGAGACACCTATTAGTACAATATCCGCCTGCAATAACCCTCTTGGATCTCTACCATCGTCATATTTTACAGCAAACTCTACTGCTTCAATTTTTTTAAAGTAATCTTCATCCAGCTTTCGAACGAGACCAGGCTCTTCAAAAGATTTTTCATCTAGTTTCTTTTCGAGTAGATTAATTACAGGGCCGATAAGATCTACACACTCTAAGTCATATTCTTTGCAATACTTAACAATAGCTTCTCTCATTTCCTGTTGAACTAATGTATATAAGATACTTGCATTCTGGTCTTTAGCTAAAGCAGTAATTTCTTTTATATGATCCAAAGAATCGATATGGGTAAATCTTTTTAGTTTGGTATGCTGCAGACCTGGTCTAAATTGGCTTACTGCAGCTCTAGCTACTAGCTCGCCAGTTTCCCCAATGGAGTCTGAGACAATAAATAGGTTTAACATTTTCATTCTTTCACTCCTCATAAATCATGGTCATCAGCTAAAGATAAGAAGGCACGTGTAATATTTGTTTTAGTTATTCTTCCAACAATCTCTAGACCGTCTTTCGACTCTTTTACTACCGGTAACGAATCTATTTGCCGACTCATTAATTTATTAGCTACCTCAATTAATGTATCTTCCTTCAGACAATACGTAATATTTGGCATCCTAGTCATAATCATATGTACCGGCATTTTGGTTAAGTCTTGGTTTCCGATACTTGTTCGTAAAAAGTCTTTCCTAGAAAGCACACCGGATAATACTGATTTTTTATCAACGACAAACAAAGAGCCAACATCCTCTAAAAACATATGGCATATTGCATCGTAAACCGACATACTTTCTTCTACAACAACGGGGATAGACTGAAAATCCTTTACGAGCATTTGTGCAATGCTATCAGAGATTGCCTGACTGGTTTTCTTACCTGAGTAAAAATAACCTACACGAGGTCGAGCATCCAGAAAGCCAGCCATCGTTAATATCGCAAGATCAGGTCTTAGAGTTGACCTAGTCAGATTAAGTCGTTCTGCAATTTGTTCACCAGTAATAGGTCCATTCCCTTTTACAATGTCCAAAATTTCGACTTGCCGTTTGTTGAGTTCGATTGGACTCACCGCCTCAAAGTTTATACTTAGTTATACTTATTCTAAATAATTATATACCATTATCCATCACATTGCTAAATAAAGAAGCATATGATACAATCATCAATAATATTAAAGCGTTGAAGAGCATTATAAGTACTGTAACATAAAGCGAGTGGTGACAGTGAAAGACCACATCTACAGGAAACGGCAGCTTGGAGCTTAAGTTTTTAAAGAGGGTTGTCATACATACAACCAATCGGGGTGGAACCGCGGGTTATAAACTCGTCCCCGGGCTATTGAGGCCCGGAGACGAGTTTTTTTGTTTCATTTTTTCTTTAAAAGCTTTTATCAAAATGGAGGTATGTCAAATGGAATTTTCAATGGAAAATGTAGTAAGTTTAGCAAAACAAAGAGGCTTTGTATTCCCTGGCTCTGAAATTTATGGAGGTTTGGCAAATACATGGGATTACGGTCCACTTGGAGTAGAGCTTAAAAACAACGTAAAAAAAGCTTGGTGGAAAAAATTTGTACAAGAGTCACCATATAATGTAGGTTTAGATGCTGCTATTCTTATGAACCCAAAAACATGGGTCGCTTCAGGTCATATTGGTAACTTCAATGATCCAATGATCGACTGTAAAAAATGTAAATCACGTCACCGAGTGGATAAAATCATCGAGGATGCATTAGATAAAAAAGGAATTGAAATGGTAATCGATGGCCTTTCCTTTGAGAAAATGGAAGAAATCATGAAGGAGCATAATGTAGTTTGTCCTTCTTGTGGTGCATATGATTACACGGAAATTCGTCAATTTAACTTGATGTTCAAAACGTTCCAAGGTGTAACGGAATCTTCTACGAACGAAATCTTTTTACGTCCAGAAACAGCACAAGGTATTTTTGTAAACTATAAAAATGTACAGCGTTCTATGCGTAAAAAAATGCCATTCGGTATTGCCCAAGTAGGAAAAAGTTTCCGAAATGAAATCACTCCTGGTAACTTCACTTTCCGTACGAGAGAATTTGAACAAATGGAGCTAGAGTTTTTCTGTAAACCTGGTGAAGACATGGAATGGTTTGAGTTCTGGCGCAATTATTGCCGCGAATGGCTACTTAACTTAGGTGTTTCGGAGAATAGCATTCGTTTAAGAGACCACTCTGACGACGAACTTTCGCATTACTCGAATGCAACAACAGACATTGAATATAAATTCCCATTCGGTTGGGGTGAACTATGGGGTATTGCCGATAGAACTGACTTCGATTTGAAGCAGCATATGGAACACTCTGGTGAAGATTTCAATTATATCGACCCAGTAACCAATGAAAGATATGTACCATATTGCATCGAGCCATCTCTAGGTGCTGACCGTGTAACATTGGCATTCTTATGCGAGGCTTATGACGTGGAGCAGCTAGAAGGCGACGACCAACGAACAGTTTTACGCTTCCACCCTGCTCTAGCTCCGGTAAAAGCAGCGATCTTGCCTTTATCGAAGAAGCTATCTGAAGGTGCAACTGCTTTATTCTCTGACCTTAGCAAGCATTTCATGGTGGACTATGATGAGTCTCAATCGATTGGTAAACGTTACCGTCGCCAAGATGAAATCGGTACACCATTCTGTATCACGTATGACTTTGATTCCGAAACGGACGGTCAAGTTACAGTGCGTCATCGTGATTCAATGGAACAAACAAGAATGCCTATTTCAGAAGTAAAAGCTTATATTGAAGAGCAAA
Organism: Psychrobacillus sp. FSL K6-4046; assembly: GCF_038624605.1. Classification (NCBI taxonomy): domain Bacteria; kingdom Bacillati; phylum Bacillota; class Bacilli; order Caryophanales; family Bacillaceae; genus Psychrobacillus; species Psychrobacillus sp. FSL K6-4046. The sequence goes on along the minus strand of NZ_CP152020.1, from coordinate 1,645,481 downwards.
TACAATTTTAATTAGAAGTATATTAATTTAAGCCTGCCTGCAAAACAAATCCAATTTCGGATACAATTTGCAGGCTTTTTTTGTTTATATTTTTTCCCAAAACGTATGCCACTGAAAAAGGGATAGAACACTACCGTATTAAATCAGATGATGGAAAACATGTTATCAAAGGTTTGTATCATATCCAAAATGATTAAAAAATTGGATAAATCGTTTTAATGAGGTAGCGTCAAAATATCTTGATAATTACCTAGCTTGGTTCTTATTCGTAGATGACCATAATAATGAAAGTACAAAACACAATATCAAAGAATTTCTATTGACATCTTTTATTTTTGAAATGACAGAAACCTATCAAAGTTTACGTTTATCGAAATACAATCTGTAATGCTCGTTTAGTTGTTAGGAATTTCATCCGGCAACGAGACTTACAGCGTTGGCCGAAATAAAATTACCAATCATCGCTTTGGGTATGATCTGGTTCATTTTCAAAGTTTCATTTGAATGAAACTATAATGTCAATGGAACGTATAAGAAGTACAACTTTAGAAATATGCTTAGAGAGGATATTTTCAATGCATACATATACATATCAATTGCCGTTAACAAAAGCGAGTACGAAAGCTATTCATATTTTTAATGCTGAACATGAACCTATATATACAATGAAACGAACTTATAAAACAATTTTCCATCAACTCTTTGATGCGTGGATTGGTAAATTTAAATTAATCTGTGAATATGAAGGTAGAAATCAAAATGGAGATGTTATTGTAAAATCAGGAGTTAAGCACGCCTTAATTAAACGTTCAGAGTCGATTTTAATAATGAAATCTGATGTAATTCGAGCACAAATTGAACTTGGGGATATGATTACACCAACTTACAATATAGAGAGTAAGAATCTTCAAATGAAGGTAAAAATAGACTTTAATAGATTCGTTCAATTTTATGAAAACGGCACCGTTATAGCGAAAATACAACTTAATTTCTTAAATAATAAAGAGAGCGAGTTAGTCATAGATGAACTAGCAACCATTCAATGTCCACTATTTTATACGATATACGCTCAAATGTTTTATTTTGTAGGTGAATACTAAAGGTTTATAGAGGGAGTTATTTAACTGGAGCGAATAAAGTATACAAAATAAACCTAATAAACGTTCCCAAATGCAAGTTTGGGGACAATATAAAGGCGCAATCGTTGATTCAACAGCGTTTCTCGCACTTTTTTTGAACATTTTAAAAAACCAACAATTAAATTTAACAGAGCCTTTCCAATAAAAAAACTCATTCGGAATTATTCTTCCGAATGAGAATCTTTTTTAGGCTGGAAAAACTCAGGTGTTTTTTCCATTTGGTCTAGAAACCCTTGAGATTTTAAACGAACTCCAACCTGCTCATTGTATATGGTACGGACGATTTTTTTTATAAAGCCCTTCGTCTCTTTTTTCAAAGTTAGCTTACCAACCTGGTCAATAGGAACAGTATAAAATGTTCGGATTAACTTCACCTGTGAGGGTGTTAAACGAATTAAATAAGGGTCAATTGTAAAACATCGATGACATAAAAAACCGATTTGAGCAAAAGAGAATGCAAATTCCCCATCTGTTGCTCCACAATTGGCACACTGATGAAGTACCGGATATATTCCAGCTACGGATAACATCTTCCACTCAACAAACAAGCTAATGGCTTCTGGATCATAGCCCTCTGATATTGCCTCTAATGCTTGCTGTAAAATTGTAAACACATGCGGTTTAGGAGATTCATCATCAATTAGTTTATCTACTAGCTCCATAATAAAACTAGCATAAGCTGTAGTAAAAATATCTTCTCGAATAACACGCATCGAGTCAATTATTTCACCTTGTTGAAGAGACCCCATCCCTCTCCCTTGTTGTATTAAAAAATAAGCATACGTAAAAGGCTGGGAGATTGAAGACAGACGGCTAGTTGGCTTTTTAGCTCCACGAGCCATCGCAGCCCTTTTACCAAGCTCTCGAGAGAATATAGTTACTACTTTATCTGTTTCTCCGTAGGAGGAGGTTCGTAAGACAATCCCTTCTACTTTTTGAAGCAAAAGCCTTCCCTTCCTTCTATGCTTCCTCTATATTAATATTCGTCTTCTCTAAATCCATAATCTTTTAGGTGGGCAGATTTATTGCGCCAATCCTTTTGAACCTTCACCCAAAGTTCTAGGAATACTTTAGTTCCTAAAAGCATTTCAATATCATGACGAGCTCTTGTCCCAACTTCTTTTAGAAGTGCACCTCTTTTACCGATTACAATACCTTTTTGAGAATCACGTTCTACAATAATAGTAGCCATAACACGGATCATATCTTTATCTGTATCTTCTTCTTTTTTTATCTTGTCAATTACAACTGCAATTGAGTGTGGTATTTCTTCTCTAGTCAAGTGCAATACTTTCTCACGGATCAGTTCAGAGATGATAAATCTCTCTGGGTGGTCAGTTACTTGGTCCGCTGGATAATATTGTGGACCTTCCGGTAAATATGATTGGATTGTTTCTAATAGTCTTTCTACATTATTACCTTGAAGAGCAGAAATAGGAACGATTTCAGCAAAGTCATATTTATCTTTATAAGACTCAATTATTCCGATTAAATCATCTGGATGTACTTGGTCTATTTTATTGATCACTAAAAATACTGGAGTTTCGTTTTTTTCTAAGAGATCAATGATAAATTCATCACCTTTACCTCTTGGCTCTGTAGCATTTACCATAAATATAATTACATCTACTTCACGTAGCGTATTTTTTGCAACTTTTAACATAAAGTCACCTAATTTATGCTTAGGCTTATGAATACCCGGGGTATCAATAAAAATCATTTGACTTTGATCTAAAGTAAGAACTCCTTGTACCTTGTTGCGAGTCGTTTGTGGCTTATCACTCATTATTGCTATCTTTTGCCCTATTACACGGTTTAGAAATGTAGATTTACCTACATTTGGTCGTCCGATTATTGATATGAATCCTGATTTATATCCTTCATTGTTTTGCAGCATAATTTAAATCCTCCGTTGTAAAAGCTCCAGGCAATAATTCTGATACCGTCGTTTCTGTTACATTTCCTTTTAAGTTTGTTAAATATACGGGCATATTAGGCTCGCAGAACTCCGCTAAAACTTGTCTACATGCTCCGCATGGTGAAATTGGTCCATCTGTATCTCCAGCGATAGCTATTGCTGTAAAGTCTTTTATACCTTCTGACACAGCTTTAAAAACGGCAGTTCGCTCCGCACAGTTTGTTAACCCAAAAGATGCATTTTCAATATTACAGCCTAATATAACTTCTCCACTTTTAGTAAGTAAAGCTGCTCCCACAGGAAATTTGGAATACGGAACGTATGCTTTTTCCATGGCTGTGATAGATGCTTTTAGTAATTCTTCTTTCTTCATATAAAATCACACCTTTAAAATAAGATTACCGACCATTTCGGTATGAATATAATTAAACCTACTATTACTGTGCAGAGCGCATAGATTAGACATGCGCCTGCAGCAAGATCCTTAGCCTGTTTGGCTAAAGGATGGAAGTCCGGAGAAGCAAGGTCTACAATTCTTTCTACGGACGTATTAACTAATTCTATCATGAACATCCCAAAAATGAGCATAACAACGATTATCCACTCCCATTTAGAGAGGCCAGTTAATAAACTTGCAAGGAATACTATACCTGCAGCAAGCAAATGTAGCCGGAAATTCTGCTCTGTCTTTATAGCATGTATAACTCCCTGTGTAGCATAGACAAAGGACTTCCCAAACTTATGAAAGTTCATGGCCTTCACGCTTCAAACCAAACTCCTGCAAAATTTTCTCCTGTAGACCAAACATTTCTTTTTCTTCTTCTTCTGTCCCATGATCATACCCTAATAGGTGTAAAAAACCATGGACGGCTAAAAAAGCAAGCTCGCGTTCAAAGGTATGCCCGTATGCTTGCGCTTGTTCAATCGTACGTTCTACAGAAATAATGATATCTCCAAGCAATGTGGGTATGTCAGCGTCTTTAATTTTTATTTCCCCTTCACCCATTTCTTCCATAGCAAAAGATATTACATCTGTAGGCATATCTTTGTTCCGATAATTTTTATTGATTTCTTGAATTTGATCATTTGTAACAAACGTAACACTTACTTCGCTCTCATTTTTTACATTCAATTGCCCTGCTGCAGATTGGAGTACTTTTTCTACTAGTGCAATAGCTTCTTTAGTTAAAGTATTTGTTTCGTCCATTAAATCTAGTTCTAACATATTATTGACTCCTTACTATTTATTTAGGGTATTCTATTCTCGAATGAAATGTGCCATTCATAGTAGAGCAGAAGCTTTCTTCAATTTTCTTTATTTCTTTGAATGATAAGTCGCATTCGTCTAATTGTCCATCAATTACCTTATCTTTAATAATGGATTTAATCAGACTGTGGATTTTCTCTCCATTTGGTTCCTTCATGGACCTTACAGCAGCTTCTACGCTATCTGCAATTGAAATAATTGCAATTTCTTTCGTCTGTGGCTTTGGCCCAGGATATCTATAGGACTCCTCAGTAGTATTAGGATTACTTTCTTTCGCTTTATAATAAAAGAATTTCAACAAACTAGTGCCGTGGTGCTGTTCCGCCACATCTACGATTTCTTTCGGCAGCTTATGTTTCTTTAAAATATTTGCCCCATCTGTTGCATGAGAAATAATAATATCCCTGCTAGCTTCTGGAGAAAGGTTATCATGTGGATTATAGCCGTTCACTTGGTTTTCTATAAAGAACCCAGGTCGATTGGTTTTTCCGATATCATGATAATAACATCCAACTCTAGCTAGCAAGCCATTCGCTCCGATTGCCTCACAAGCTGCTTCTGCTAAGTTTGCCACCATCAGACTGTGATGATACGTACCTGGGGTTTCAGTTAAAATTTTCTTAAGTAATGGATGATTTGGGTTAGAAAGTTCTATGAGCCTCATTGTGGATAAGATTCCAAAAAGCGACTCAAAGAAAGGCAAAATACCAAGTGTAAGAGCCCCGGATAATATACCAGATATTAATGCAGCGCCAATATAGAAAGCTACATCAACAAACTCATAAGTTGTCTTTGTCATTAACAGATAAAATAAGATAAACGTTAAATTTATAGACGCAACAATTAAGCTTGAACGTAAAATTTGAGAATTATTGTACATACGCTGTACGGCAAAAACCCCTGCTATACCACCAAAGAGTATGTATAAAGCAACTTCCATTTGAAAGATATTCGTATATCCTTCTTGAAAAATAATCCCTGCATAGGCCGCTACGACAAAGCTAGATATAAAAGCCGCTCTTTCATTGACTAGAATATAAACTAACATGGATACCATTGCAGTAGGAAACAAAAATGCAATAACAACATCAAAATTGTACGCTACTGATTGTAGCACTTTCATCATCAAGACGGATACAATAACACTAAAAGCCACAACAATCAGATTTTTCACGTTGATAACATTAGGGTCTTTGAAACGAATGGTTTGTCCGAAAAGCACCCACATTGTCATCAATACAAAAAGAGCTACACCTATATATTGTTTATAAGATGATTTATCAGTCAGCATTCCTAATAGCTCTAGTTGACGATACACATCTTTACTGACAATTTCCCCTTTTTGAACGAGTATTTGACCTTGTAATATTCTAGTTGGTTCAACGCTAGCTCTAGCTTGTTCCATGCGTAGCTCCGTTAGTTCATCGTTTTTTGTTTCTGTAGCTATAATGGAGCCCCGAGCAATAGATACTAAAACGCTCATAAAATTATCTGGATAATTAAAAGTAGTTCGGACTTTCTGAACAACCTTATCTCTTTCTGTACCTAAATTTTCATTCCTAATCGGTTCACTTAATGTTTCTTCTACTAGGATCGGAAGCTTTTCTTTAACATCATTTATAGTTGCTATGTTTTGACTTAATAATATACTCAGTGCATCGTCAGTTAACGGTACAAAGCTAGCATTTTCTGCTAGAACGTTCATTTCTTTTTTTAGTCTTTGAAGACTATCTGTTGCTGCTTCAGGCTCATCACTTGTGATAGATTGCTTAATCTCTATTACACTATCGAAAATAGACTCAATGATAGTCGCCTGATTTTCAGCTGTTTCATCCTGAAATTGATAGACGGGATTTACTTCTGAAGCAGCCTGGTCTTTTTCTTCTTCAGTTTTTATTGGGTCTTCCATCGTTTTAACTGAACGGATGGTTTCAGGTGCTAAGTTCATTAAAGATATATCATATGTATTTTCTTGCACGCTTCCCTTAACCAATAGAAACATACTTATGGAAGTTAGAAGGATAATAATTAAAGGGAGATATTTACTTTCTCGCCATTTTCTCCACTTGATCATTAAAGACTTCATCCTATCATCCCCTCGTCTACTATTCTCTTTATTATACCTTATATTTTCAAAATTTGACCAATTTATCTGAAATGACTGGTTTATAGTTAGAATGATGACGTTATCTGGCGGTAATTGGTTCATGTTCTATGCGAGGAAAATAAAAAACCTTAAAAATTCTACGATGAGATAAAGTTTTCGGGGCTTCTATTCCAATTATATGGTTGTTTTCCTTTTGGTAGGATACTTCCCTAGGGGCACGCCTTCCAAATTTTCGTGGCTTTTGCTCCTGCTTTGGTTTGGAGCTTGAGCTATCCCCCACAGAAGTTCTCTTCCTCACAAACAGCTAGTATGGAGAGGTTCTAAGAAATTAACTGCCTTTAAAAAGAAATAAAAACGTGAAATCAAGTTGATGATTTCACGTTTAACTTATTGACTACTGCTCTTCATATGCAGATATAATTTTAGCAACTAATGGGTGACGTACTACGTCGCCTTGCTCTAAATATTGGAAGTGTATGCCAGAAACTTGTTGTAGTATTTTTTCTGCTACTATGAGACCTGACTCTGCACCTTTTGGTAAATCTATTTGAGTTTTATCTCCAGTTATGACCATTTTTGAACCAAAGCCTAATCGTGTTAAGAACATTTTCATTTGAGCTTTTGTAGTATTTTGGGCCTCGTCCAGAATAACAAAAGCATCATCTAACGTTCTGCCGCGCATATAAGCAAGAGGAGCAATTTCTATTGTACCACGTTCCATAAGGCGATCCGTTTGCTCTGTTCCTAATACATCATGTAATGCATCATACAAAGGACGTAAATAAGGGTCTACCTTCTCTTTTAGATCTCCTGGTAGGAATCCTAGACTTTCCCCTGCCTCAACTGCTGGACGTGTTAAAATGATTCTCTTAACGTGTGCATTTTTTAAAGCTTGTGTAGCCATTACTACAGCAAGGTAAGTTTTTCCCGTACCGGCTGGTCCAATTCCAAACGTTAAATCAGTATGTCTAATACCGTGGACATACTCTCTTTGTCCAATGGTTTTTGCCCGTATTGCCTTCCCTTTAGTATTTCGAGCTATTTCTTCATCATAAAGACTTGCAAAATATTCAATTGTTCCATTTGCACTCATTTCTATAGCTGTGGTTACGTCTCGAAGGTTAATATTAATACCTTTTCGAATTACAAGTAGAAGTTGTATGATTAGCTGCCTTGCATCTTCTACATTTTGTTCTTCACCAGCAATTTGTATTAGTTCTCCTCTGGTGATCAACTGCACCTTCAACTCTTCTTCAATCAGTTTAATATTCTTATCTGAAATACCAAGCAGCATTACTGCTTCAGTTGGATCCTGTAGATTAATATCTAATTGTTTTTGTTGGCTCATGTGTCGTCTCCTTGGGGTATAACTTGTGGTGTTGCAATATTTTCATTTATTAGTAATAATATCTTTCCTTTAACTTTATCATTTTCTATAGACATCTGTAAAACTTTATCTTCTAAGATTTGAGTGCCCCTCGGTAAATCATTCATAATTTTTTGAAATAATAAAGGTCGAACTAAATGCTCTACCGATTCTTCATCTAAGTCATAGGTAACTTTTTCACTGCCCTGTACATAGCCCGCTTTAAAATATGGCTGTAAGAATCTAGGCATAGCTATTTCCTTCCAATATTCATTGCTGTTATTGGATTTTTTCTCAATCAGCACTTCTCTAGTAGTCGGCTTTACAATGGTCACTTTTTTGGGAAGTTCGAAGTTAAGCTCTATCCAATAACTTGCATAGACCTTGCCCTCTGCGCTAGTTATAATTCGTTTCTCTCCCTGAGTAACAAAGCCGTTTACAAGTATGTCACCTTTTTTTACAGCAGCATTCTTCTCGACTGCTCTAACTCCTTTTACTAACTCAAAGTCTGTAACAACGCCGCTTCTTTTAGCAATAAGATGAGATGCAGGAGCATTTTTCACTTCTCTCTCCTTCGTGATTGGAGCAAGCATCGGAGTCACTGTTAAAGTGGAACCTGATTGCGTGAAGTGTATCCAAGAGAACTCCTTATGCTTTAAAAGTAACTTTTGCCGAATTTCTTGTTCTGACGGTAAAGAAGAAATACGTATACGTTCTTTAATTTTCATTTCTTTCAGTTGTTCTGTAATTAGAATATTGCTTTCTGGCGTATAAGAGTCAATATTGATCTTCCATATAAATTGTGCCAAAACCACTGGTATTATGAAAAAAAAGATTACCCCGATTATGGAATATGAATATAAAGAAATCGTACGATTTTTTGTCTCATCTTTTAGATGCACAGGAATCTTCAATGTTTTCCTTATCTTTCTAAACTCTTTAAGATCCTTACGTTTGATAGAAAAGAACAAGCTTTCTTCTGTGCTATACACCCGATATACTTCAATTTGTTGTGATAACAGCTTTTGAAATAATAGAAACTGATCAGTAGAGCTTGGCAATTGGATCCTAATTAATTGTTGTGGCATCAGCTGCTTTCCTTCCTAATTAATTTAAAGTGAAGGAGTTTGTCTACCTGAAGATGAAGGCGCTCCATCGACATGGACTTTATAGACAAACGGTCTGCTTTTATTTCTAGAAGATAATGGTTGTAGGAACAGACTAACTCCGTATCTGTTAACCGAAGAAGAGAAATTTCATAATCTAATATAATGTCATCAAAGTTATCAATCATAATACTCGCATGGAGTGGAAATAATTGTTTGATAAAAAACACCCCTTTACATGAATTTATGCATGTAAAGGGGTGTTCATGAGTTATCTTTTAGATTTTGGCGGAGCTAATATCTCTGATAAGACAATGGCGCGCATTAGCTCTTCTTTTGTATCGGGCATTATTTCTTGAACGACCGATTTTTTTGTTATATTTGTAGGTCCCACTTGATGGACAGAAAGACGGCCTGTTGACCTCGGTACACCTTGATCTCTCCCTACTTCTCTTCCGACTTTTTCAACAATAGGAGGAGCTGCTGCCTGTACTACTTGTTTTGGAGCTTGCTTTCTAGGTGTTTGTTTTCTTTCGGGTCTAGCTTGTTGTTGCTCCTGCTGAAACTCTTTTGCTAAATCCCCTAAGCTTTTAAAGGGATTTGGGTTAACAGGTTTTTGCTGTGGAGCATTTTGGGTGTTACGAGGTGCAGGTTTGGGAGCCGGCTTTTCTTCCGGCTTCTTTCTGCCAAACAATGAACTAAGGATAATAATTATTAATGGTATTATTAAACCTTCCAAGGAGAAGTCCTCCTTCCTGAGCTAATACTAGTCTTTCAACTCATCCGTTGAAGGCTTGTCATTTCCTACCTTGCTAATTGAGTCTCTCATACCAGTGTCCGCTTTAATGTTGTTATAATTCATGTAATCCATGACACCCATGTTACCTTCACGAAGTGCTTCAGCCATTGCGCGAGGAACCTCTGCCTCTGCTTCAACAACTTTAGAGCGCATTTCGACAACTTTTGCTTTCATCTCTTGCTCAGATGCTACAGCCATTGCACGACGTTCTTCCGCTTTAGCTTGGGCAATTTTCTTATCTGCTTCAGCTTGTTCCGTTTGTAGTTCTGCACCAATATTTTTACCGACATCAACGTCCGCAATATCAATCGACAGAATTTCAAATGCAGTACCAGAGTCTAATCCTTTAGATAACACAGTTTGCGAAATTAGGTCAGGATTTTCTAATACACGTTCATGGCTAGTACTAGAACCTATTGTAGATACAATCCCTTCCCCAACACGTGCTACAATTGTTTCTTCACCAGCACCACCGACTAAACGATCGATATTGGCACGAACGGTAATACGTGCTTTTGCTTTTACTTCAATACCATTCATAGCTACACCGGCGATAAACGGTGTTTCAATAACTTTAGGGTTAACAGACATTTGTACTGCTTCTAATACGTCACGACCTGCTAAGTCAATAGCTGCTGCACGCTCAAACGTCAACTCGATGTTTGCACGATGTGCAGCGATTAATGCATTAACAACTCGGTCAACATTACCACCTGCTAAGTAATGGCTTTCTAATTGATTGATCGTTACATTTAATCCAGCCTTATGTGCTTTAATAAGCGGGTTTACGATACGTGACGGAATTACTCGACGTAACCTCATCCCTACTAATGTGAAAATACTAATTTTAACTCCTGCAGCCAATGCTGAAATCCAAAGTGCTATCGGGAAAAATGTTAAAAATACCGATAACAAAATGAATGCAATGACAATAATAACTATAGTACCAATCATGCCTGAAGAAATCATTGTGTTGCCTCCCCTTCTCTTGCTTCTCGAACAACAATTCGAGAGCCTTCCACCTTGATAATTACTACTTTCTTATCTTTGCCGATAAAACTACCATCAGATACCGCATCGATACGTTCATTCTCAATACGTATAGTCCCTGAAGGTCTAAGCTGTGTCATTGTCTCTGCTATTTTTCCAACTAAATCTAAACGATTTTGATTAGAAACGTACCCTTGTTCAGTAGTAGTAGCATCCGTCAAAATCATTTTATTTAACAATCTCACTCTTTTACCAAAGAATTTCACAATAATCACCATTCCTAATATAGCTACTGTTATTGCAATTAAAACAGCAACACTCATGTAAAAAAGATTACCACCTGCTAATATTATACTAAATAAAACAGCTGCTAAACCTATTATACCAATAATTCCTCCTGGTACAAAAAATTCAGCGATAATTAATATAATACCTAAAACCAATAAAATAATGGATTCATACCCTGCCAATCCTGCTACAAGATGCCCGTAAAAGAAAAGACCTAATGAAAGTAATCCTACCGTCCCAGGAAGACCAAAACCTGGTGAATATAACTCTAGGACCAAGCCAAGACTTGCTAGAGATAATAAAATAGGAACTACTACTGGATTTGTAACAATACGCGCGAGAGTTTCTACAAAAGCTTGCTCTGTTTCCACTACTTTTGCACCTTCAAGATTGCTTGCAGTTAGTAACTCAGCGAATGTCGCAACAGTTCCCTCGGAATAACCTACTTCTATGGCCTCATTTGCTGAAAGCGTTAACAATTCTCCCTTTCCTGCTCGGTACTGAGGAAGATCTACGGATTCATCAGCCATTGCCTGTGCATAAATAGGATTTTTCCCTGTTCTTTCCGCTGCGTTTATCATTTTAGCCTTCCAAGCACTCGTTGCTTTCATGTCTGCAGCATTTCCTGCATTGTCAATGACAGCTGCAGCTCCCATAGAACCATTTGGTGACATATAAATTTCATCTGTGTGCAGTGCTAAGTAAGCCCCTGCCGATAATGCCTCTGAATTAATATAGGCTATTTTGCGAATATCGGTAGAATCTAACAAGTTCACGATACTTTCTGCAGAATTTACAAACCCTCCTGGCGTGTTTATATCGAAGATGATGGCATCTGCTCCTGCTTCCTCCGCTTCCTTAATAGATCGCTTTAAAAAAGCATACAGACCATTCTCTACTTCCTTATAAACGGGAACTTTATAGACTAGCTTGGAGTCTGCAGAAAAAGCTGGAGTCAACATAGCAAAAGCGGCAAGCAGCAAACAAAAAGAAATTAACAGCCGCGATAATTTCACACTTAAACCTCCCTTCATCTATATGTATATTATTGTTTACGGATGAAAATCTTAAAAGTTTCATTTTATTAAGAAAAATATTTTGATTATGAGATAAATTTAATTGTTTATGTTCATGTCAATTGATTTGAAGACGAGATTACAGTGGTCCAAGAGTATAGTCTTAATACCTGGTGCAAGCCAAGAGAACGTGATTCGAAAAAAAATGCCCAGGCATAAAAGCCTGGGCATTTTCCTTGTTTTTTATACTGTTAATTCGGTTGCAATTCATATGCTAATACAGTTGTTAGTTACGTTTTCGTGTTTTCTCTCCATCAACCGAAACCACAGGCATAATATCCAGTCTCCTTTTTCGATTCCTACTAAATCATACCTTTATTTGTCCTACAACACTATATTTACCATGGTTTTTGAAAGGTCATTCTTAAGTCATCTTTCACGCGCATTAACTTTCCCCTTAACCCATCATACCAAGACGGAGCATCCATGATGACTTCATGATCTAGCGAAATCGATAACTTGTAGAATTTATATAAATTCGCATATCTTTGAAACCGTGGAAATTGAGCCACTATATCATTTTCTAGATTCATTTTAGAGCGATAACCATTCAAAAAAGACTGCATTAATACTTTTGAAGAAGGATTTTCTTCTCCAATAAAATCATCAAGGGCTATTACAATATCAATCGCATACCAATGGTACATTGCATCATCAAAGTCGATTACATGGAAACAATTTTTATTCTCTTCAAAAAAGATATTATCCAGCTGGAAATCATAGTGTATGAGTCCATACGTATCATTATCCTTCGGTAGCGATTGAAGCCATGACGTAACTTTATTTAGCTCCTCTAGGGCAATACGATCCGAAGGGTGCCTTTGAAACACACCTTCCATGAGCTCCACTGTGTCCAACCAACTTTTTCTTCTTACAAATCCAGGCTCGAATTTTTTCGACAGAGTGTGTAGTGAGCCAAGGGATTTTCCCCACTTCTCCATCTGTATTTCAGTAATATCATCCGAATCCATGTTAATCCCATTTGCTTTACTAAACACAACAGCCATATACGTTCCTTCAGGAGCCATTAGTGTTTCAATTAATTCTCCATTCTTTGAACGAATTGGTACGACAGATGGAAAACCATTTAAGTATACATATTGCATATACTCTAACTCAGCTTTTATTTGGTCCATAGTTTGATCCTGTTCAAAACTAAATCGTAAAAAATATTGATTTTGATTTTGTTTAAAAGCATATACAAAGTTTGAACTTGCGCGCCATAGTTCTAATGAACCCTCATCATTTTCCCACAATTCAACGAGGTTTTGAGCGACGGTATTTGAAGCTAATACGTGTACCATGTTTTCTAAATTCATCATCTCTTGTTTTTCCTCCCATTACCTTGAGAGGTTAATACCCTAGTTAAAAAGTAATGCCTCTCATTAGTATACTGTTTTGAAATTCTTTCATTTTCAATATGTCACCCCTTCCAGAAGTTTCGGCTATAAGAATTCAATAGCCATATATCTTCTTTACATTCTAGATATAATTACAAATCCCTTTTTTACGCAGAAAAGCAAAAAAAGCACTTGAACGATAATCGTTCGAGTGCTCAATTCTATTCGTTTATGGATTTTTTCGGTGCTCCCTATATTACATACAGCTAATCTCTTTTAAACTATAAATTAAAATAAACCGAGAAAATAAATTTTCTCGGTTTACATAATTGTAAATGTTAATCATACAGTACGTGTTTTGAACGTAGGGATGGTTGGGATTAAATTACCACTTACGTTTACGTGCAGCTTCTGATTTCTTTTTACGTTTCACGCTTGGTTTTTCATAAAACTCGCGCTTTCTAACCTCTTGAATTGTACCACTTTTAGATACAGTACGTTTGAAGCGGCGAAGAGCATCTTCAAGCGATTCGTTTTTGCGAACGACAGTTTTTGACATCTCTCTTTCCCTCCCTCCGAACACACGTCAGTACATAACCAAGTGTTATGTACTAAAAAATTATACCGTATATTATAGACTTGGTCAATACTTTGGTTTTAAATATTCACCAATTAATAATCTGACTTACTTTCTAAGCCATTTACAATATCTACACCAGAACTTGCACCAATTCTAGTAGCTCCTGCTTCAACCATAGCTTCTAAATCAGCAAGACTTCTAACTCCTCCAGAAGCTTTCACACCTAGCTCAGGACCTACTGTTTCGCGCATTAATTTAACTGCTTCGACAGTTGCTCCTCCAGTTGAAAAACCAGTAGAAGTTTTGACAAAATCTGCCCCAGCTAATTTAGATAGTTCGCTAGCTTTAGCTATCTGCTCATTTGTTAATAAACAAGTTTCTAAAATTACTTTTACAATAGCTTTGCCTTTAGCTGCTTGTACTACTGCTTCAATATCCTTTTGAACATAATCAAAATCGCCGTCTTTTAAAGCTCCAACGTTTAAAACCATGTCTATTTCATCTGCACCTTTTTCAATAGCATCCGTAGTTTCAAATGCTTTTACTTCGCTTGTGCTAGCCCCTAATGGGAATCCGATTACTGTACATACCTTAACCGGTGAGTCTTTTAATAGAGAAGCACTTAGGCTAACCCAAGTCGGATTAACGCAAACAGATGCAAATACATGTTGTTTTGCTTCCCCACAAAGTTTTTCAATTTGATTTTTAGTAGCATCTTGCTTTAATAACGTATGATCTATAAGTGCTGCTATATTATTTGTCATTTTAAAATCTCCTTCTTAGTTGTACGTACCTCTTAATATTACTAGTAAACATAAGAAAAGCCAAGCAACTATGTTTCTTCCAACAAAAAAAGCTAGTGACCTAAGTCAAACTAGCTCTTTAACTTCTTCTAACACACGAACAAATTGACCAATATTTTGAGGATAGCCTGCTCGCGTTATTTTTACTCTTACTAATTTTCCGATCAGTTCCTCAGAGCCAGGTATAGCAACTTTTAAATAATTATCCGTATAGCCTTCTACCATGGTTTCTCCCGTTTCTGAAGTGATAACTTCCTCTGGGATGATTTCAAGAACCTCTCCCTCGAAGCGAGATGCATATTCTACAGCCAGCTGATCATTTAAACTAATAAGTCTGTGTACTCGTTCGTTTTTAATTTCTTCATCCACTTGATTTTCCATTCTAGCAGCAGGGGTACCTGTACGTTTTGAGTAAGGGAAAACATGTAGTTCAGAAAATCTTTGGTCACGAATAAAGCTATATGTTTCCATAAATTCTTCTTCTGTCTCTCCCGGAAATCCTACAATTACATCTGATGTAATCGCCAAATCAGGAAGTGCATCTCTTAAACGGTCTAAGCGATTTGCAAAAAATTCCATTGTATATTTTCTACGCATTCTTTTTAGTACAGTATCAGAGCCTGACTGAATTGGTATGTGTAAATGCCTTACAACTATATTCGATTGCTTTAAAACATCGATTACTTCATCTGATAGCTGACTAGCTTCTATTGAACTAATTCGAAGACGTTTAAGTCCCTTTACATTTGTTTCAATATCTCTTAATAGTTGAGCAAGATTATAATCCTTTAAATCTTCTCCGTATCCACCAGTATGTATACCAGTCAAGACGATTTCTAGATAACCAGCATCAACTAACTGTTGTGCTTGTCTAACTACTTCTTGTGGGTCTCGGGATCTCATCAAGCCACGTGCCCAAGGAATGATACAAAAAGTACAGAAATTGTTACATCCTTCTTGTATTTTAAGAGAAGCACGTGTACGGTCAGTAAAAGCAGGTACATCCAGCTCTTCATATACACGATTTTTCATAATGTTTCCTACCGCATTAATAGGTTTACGCTCCATTTTGTATTGTTCAATGTAACCAAGCATTTTTGTACGCTCTTGGGTACCAACGACAATATCAACACCAGGAATCGCCATTATTTCTGCAGGAGAGGTTTGTGCGTAACAGCCGGTAACACAAATAACAGCATCAGGGTTTTGACGAATAGCTCTTCGTATAACCTGTCTACTCTTTTTATCACCAGTATTTGTTACAGTACATGTATTAATTACATAAACGTCTGATTTTTTTTCGAAGTCTGTACGTTCATAACCATTTTCTTTAAACAGTTGCCAAATGGCCTCTGTTTCATAATGATTTACCTTACAGCCTAATGTATGGAATGCAACGGATGACATATCCTTACACCTCTTTCATTCATATTCATAGGAAATAGCAGCAAGCGCATACAACGGCGCAGTTTCAGTTCTTAATATTCTAGGACCAAGTGCAATGGGTTGAAAATCATTGTCTAAAAGTTGCTTAACCTCATGTCTATCTAGTCCACCTTCTGGACCAAAAACAATCAGTATCGATTGTTTATCATACACCTTTTTTAATTGGTCAGCAAACTTTTGTCGCTCAGTTAATTTTGCATCCTCTTCATCAGCAACAAATTTAACGTCATATTGCTTAGAGACTTCTATTAGGTCTTTCAAGCTCTTAGGACTATGTATGTGAGGAATAGATGAGCGATGGGACTGTTCCGCCGCTTCTTTTGCAATCTTTTGCAGTCTTGCTATTTTTTTCTCGTTTTTTTGCTTGTCCCATTTCACGATAGAGCGCTTTGCTTCAAAAGGAAAGAGGGAATGCATACCAAGTTCAGTGGCCTTCTGTGTGATTAGTTCTAGTTTGTCACCCTTTGGTAATCCACAGGCAATAGAAACCTTAATTGGCATTTCATTTGTTTTTAACACTTTTTCTTTTGTTTCTAAAATGACTTCTTTGCTAGTTCCAGAAAGAATAGTCATAATATACGTTTCTTTAGCGGCCACTATATAAACTTCATCACCAGGTGACATGCGCATCACTTGAATCATATGATGCGCATCGTCTCCAAGAATTTTTATAGTAGAATTCTCATCTAACGGTTTTTCTGTAAAATAACGTTGCAAGACAACTACTCCTTTACTTAACAGGCTTTCTTGAAATGATAGTTACCCAATCTTCCATCATCATTATTTCATCTATTTCAAAACCAGAATTTTGAAGAGCAGTTTTCACATCATCTTTTTTAGTCGAAATTATTCCAGAAGTTATGAATAGCCCACCAGACTTAACAATAGTATAAGCGTCATCGGTAAATGTCATAATGATTTCAGCTAAAATATTGGCAACAACTATATCTGCTTGTTCTGTAATATTGTCTAATAGATTACCATGAGTAACTTTTACAATATCGCTCACTCTATTAATCGCGATGTTTTCTTGTGCAGATCTTACTGCAACTTCATCTAAATCAAGTGCGTGAACTGTAACTGCCCCTAGTTTAGCTGCTCCAATAGATAACACACCAGAACCAGTGCCTACATCGACAACTGATAGGTTAGGCTTCACTGTTTTTTCAAGTGCCTGCAAGCACATAACGGTAGTAGGGTGTGTCCCTGTACCAAACGCCATACCTGGATCTAACTCTATAATTAATTCATCAGAGTTCACTCTATTATATTCTTCCCAAGTAGGAACAATTGTAAATCTGTTAGAGATTTTAACTGGGTGATAGTACTTTTTCCAAGCAGTCGCCCAATCTTCTTCGTCTACTTCGGTTACGGTTATAATATTATGTCCAAGGTCAATATTAAAATTTAGTAAGTTGTTGATCGCAAGTTTGATCTCTTCCACCGTTTCTAATAGAAAGCTTGTTTCAGCCAAATAAGCTTTAATACGCACTCCGTCTACTGGAAAATCATCTGGATTTAAGCTGTAGATCTCTCCAAAAACATCTTCTCTATCTCTAGCCAACTCTTCTGAATCCTCAATTACTACTCCACTAGCACCAGCTTCATGCAAAATATTGCTTACTGCTTCCACTGCCTCATTAGTAGTATGAATGGATAGCTCAGACCATTTCACTTGCTCCAACTCCTTATTCGCCTTTTATCGTTCTCTTGATTTTGTCAAATAATGTACTACCTTGCTCTTCCGGTATATCACCGCTGATTTCTGCAAACTCACGTAATAATTGTTTTTGTTTTTCAGTCAGTTTCTTAGGCGTGATTACTTTTACGATTACATGCTGATCTCCCATGCCATAGCCATGCACATTTTTTACACCTTTTCCTTTAAGACGGAATTTCGTAGAAGACTGCGTGCCCGCTGGGATTTTTAATTTTACTTTTCCTTGGACAGTTGGAATCTCTACTTCATCCCCAAGTGCCGCTTGTGCGAATGTCAAAGGTAATTCGTAATAAATATCGTCACCATCACGTTCAAATCTTGGATCGGCTTTCACTCTAAATACAACGTATAGATCTCCTGCTGGACCACCATTTACACCTGGTTCACCTTGACCGCTAACTCGTAATTGTTGACCATCATCTACACCCGCTGGAATAGTGATTTTAATCTTCTTGCGCTTATTAACTGTTCCATTACCATGACACGTTGAACATTTATCTTTGATAATTTTCCCAGTTCCTTCGCAATAATTACATGCTCGTTTCGTTTGAATTCTTCCGAAAGGAGTGTCTTGCGTAACATTAACTTGACCGTTTCCGTTACAGTGTGTACATTTTTCTGGATGTGTGCCTTTTTTAGCTCCAGTACCATTACACGTATCACAAGTTTCTTCTTTAGCTACTTCAATCTCTTTTTCCATACCAAATACTGCTTCTTCAAATTCTATAGTCATAGAGTACTGAAGGTCATTTCCTTTTCTAGGAGCATTCGGGTCACGACGACGCGAACCTCCTCCTCCAAAGAACGAGCTGAAAATATCTTCAAATCCAAATCCATCCGCGCCACTAAATCCGCCACCAAAACCTTGGTTAGGACCTGCATGACCGAATTGATCGTATTGTGCACGTTTTTGATCGTCGCTTAATACTTCATATGCTTCTGAAATTTCCTTAAATTTATCTTCAGCGTTAGCTTCCTTATTGATATCTGGGTGATACTGTTTAGATAATTTGCGATACGCCTTTTTTATCTCATCTCCAGAAGCTCCCTTGGCTACTCCAAGGACTTCGTAATAATCACGTTTGCTCATAGTTCACTCTCCTGCTCTGTTAACTTACACATAAAGATAATTGTAACATGGATAAATTCCTAATAGCAAAACAAATAGCGTATTTCTCCATGCTACTAATTACATGGAAAAAGCCAAAGCCGAAAACGGTCTTTGACTTTTCCTGTTGACATTACTTGTCTTTATCGTCCTTTACTTCTTCAAACTCTGCATCGACTACACCGTCATCAGATGGCCCGTCTTCTTGTTGTCCGTTAGCCGCTGCATCCGCTTGTGCTTGTTCATAAAGCTTCATAGTCAGCTGTTGAACGATTTCGTTTAATTTATCTTTTTTCGCTTTAATATCTTCTAAATTTCCAGCTTCTAGAGCTGCTTTTAACTCTTCTTTTGCATCTTCAGCAGATTTTTTCTCATCGTCTGAAACTTTGCCTTCCAAATCTTTTAGTGTTTTTTCAGTCATAAACACTAATTGGTCCGCTTCATTCTTAACTTCTGCTTCTTCTTTGCGTACTTTATCCGCGTCAGCATTTGCTTCTGCTTCTTTTACCATACGTTCAATTTCTTCATCCGATAAAGATGAATTAGATTGAATTGTAATTGTTTGCTCTTTTTGTGTTCCAAGATCTTTCGCCTTAACATTTACGATACCATTTTTGTCGATATCAAACGTCACTTCGATTTGTGGTACTCCACGAGGTGCTGGTGGAATATCCGCAAGTTGGAAACGACCAAGCGTTTTATTGTCAGCTGCCATTGGACGCTCACCTTGTAATACATGAATATCTACTGCCGGTTGGTTATCAGCAGCTGTTGAGAAAGTTTGAGATTTAGAAGTTGGTATTGTCGTATTACGTTCAATTAACTTCGTAAATACTCCGCCCATTGTTTCAATCCCTAAAGAAAGTGGTGTTACGTCTAAAAGTACTACGTCTTTTACGTCACCAGTTAAAACTCCACCTTGTACTGCTGCTCCCATTGCTACTACTTCATCTGGGTTAACACCTTTATGTGGCTCTTTACCTGTTTCTTTTTTAATCGCTTCTTGTACAGCTGGAATACGAGTAGATCCACCAACTAAGATAACTTTGTCAATTTGTGAAGAAGATAATCCAGCATCTTTTAATGCTTGACGTGTTGGAACCATTGTACGCTCTACTAAATGAGCTGTTAAATCATCGAATTTAGCACGAGTCATAGTAACTTCTAAGTGAAGTGGACCTGCCTCACCAGCAGTGATGAATGGTAATGAGATTTGTGTTGAAGTAACACCTGAAAGATCCTTTTTAGCTTTTTCAGCAGCATCTTTCAAACGTTGCACTGCCATTTTGTCTTTAGAAAGATCAATACCGTTATCCTTTTTAAACTCTTGTACTAGGAAATCCATAACTACTTGGTCAAAGTCATCCCCACCAAGACGGTTGTCCCCAGCTGTAGCTAGTACTTCAAATACACCATCTCCAAGTTCAAGAATAGATACGTCAAAAGTACCTCCACCTAGATCATAAACAAGGATTTTTTCATCGTGATCCATTTTATCTAAGCCGTAAGCTAGCGCTGCAGCAGTAGGTTCGTTAATGATACGCTCAACTTCTAGCCCTGCGATACGCCCAGCATCTTTTGTAGCTTGGCGTTCTGCATCATTAAAATATGCAGGAACAGTGATTACTGCTTTTGTAACTTTTTCTCCAAGGTATTCTTCTGCGAAACCTTTTAAATATTGAAGGATCATTGCTGATACTTCTTGAGGAGTATAGTCTTTTCCTTCAGCACTTACTTTTTCACTAGTTCCCATTAAACGTTTAACTGAAGAAATTGTATTTGGGTTTGTAATAGATTGACGTTTAGCTACTTCCCCAACCTGTTTTTCGCCATTTTTAAAAGCTACTACAGATGGAGTTGTACGATTTCCTTCTGGATTTGGAATTACTTTTGGCTCTCCGCCTTCTAGTACAGATACACATGAGTTTGTTGTTCCTAAGTCAATACCGATAATTTTTGACATACAATTTTCCTCCTAATAAATACTGTTATATGCAATTTATATTATAACTGGCAACCTAATGGACACCAATAAAAATCAGTTTATATTTTATTCGTTTACTTTTACCATTGCTGGTCTAAGAATTCGATCCTTCAATTTGTAGCCTTTTTGTAGTTCTTGAAGAACAATACCTGAATCTTGGCTTTCGTCTTTTTCCTGCATAACTGCATGGTGAAGATTTGGATCAAAAGGTTTTCCCTCTGACTCAACTGATTCCAATCCTTCTTTTTCAACAGCTGCTACAAGAGAACGATAAACCATATCTACACCCTTAGTTAAAGAAATCGCTTCTTCAGATGTAGCTTCAACAGCAAGTGCTCGTTCTAAGTTGTCTAATACAGGTAACAAATCGCTAAGTAAAGATTGGGCACGATATTTATAGTCTGCTTCTTTATCCTTTTGAACACGACGTTTGTAGTTTTCAAAGTCAGCACGCAGTCTTACCGTACGATCTTGTTCTTCTTCTAATTGTTGTTTCAAAAGCGTTAGTTCGTCTACTTCTTCTGCTTCAGTAGCTTCTTCTGATACATCTGCTTCTTTAATTTCGATCGCTTCTTCAGTTACCATTTCTTGTTCTGCTGATTCTTCTTCAGTCGATACATCTTTTACTTCTTCTTTTTGATTTTCCATTTAGCAGCAACTCTCCTTTATTCGTGTTGACCTCGTAATATTCTAGACAACTCTCTAGATAAGTCCCCACTCATTACATCCAACAAAGATACTACACGTTTGTAATCCATTCTCGTGGGACCTATGATGGCAATAGAACCACTTTGCTCTTCTCCAATATCATAAGAAGCTGTGATTATACTGCAATTATTCATTCCAAATTGGTTATTCTCAGAACCAATACTGATATTGATGCCTTTTTTGTTCAAATGGAAAAGTCCAGGGAATTCATTGACGTGTTCCATCCAATACATAATGCTTTTTGCTTTTTCCACATCATTAAATTCAGGCTGGCTTAACAATTGCATTTTTCCACCATAGTACACTTTATCCTCATGCTCAATTATCATCGCTTGGTTTAGAGAACCAAGTAGGTCATTTAACCGACCGTTATTCTGACGTAAGACGAACTGAGTGACAGCTTCTAACTTCATTTGTAGCTCGTGTAAATATACACCAACTAAATGTTCGTTTATGATATTGACCATTTTTTCAATATCGGAAGCAGTAAAGGCCTCAGGAATAGAAAAAACTCGATTTTCAACATGACCACTGTCCGTAACGATTATAGCTACTGCAGAATCGTCTGTAAGAGGAACAATTGAAAATCTTTTGACTCGATGCTTTCTCACATCTAAGCCTAACATAATAGAGGTATAGCTCGTTAGTTCAGACAAAATATTAGCTGACTTACGAATTATTTGCTCCGTCTCAACCTTTCTTTCCTCGAAAACGGAACGAATTTGTTTAATCTCTTCTTTTGAAACCATTTGTGGAGTTAGTAAGTTGTCTACATAGTAACGATAGCCTTTTTCTGATGGCACACGGCCAGAAGAGGTGTGAGTTTTTTCTAAATAACCCATATCTTCTAAATCTGCCATTTCGTTTCGAATCGTAGCAGGACTAAACGGTACTTCCTCCTTTTTCGAAAGTTGACGAGATCCAACTGGCTGAGCGGTATCAATAAAATCATCTACCGTTACTTGCAATATTAATAATTGCCTGTTAGTTAGCATGATTATCACCTCTGTTAGCACTCATCTGTAGAGAGTGCTAATACTCATATAAAACTTATCAAATCTAAAGAAAACTGTCAACGATTATGCGCCAAATTATTTAAGGAAATATTGAAATACTTCATTACCTACAAAACGTCCTCGAGTTGTAAGGAAAATGTGGTCTTCTTCTAAAGCCACAAGCTCTTTATGAATTAACTCTTCGATTTCTTTCCCGTATACCTCATGCAAAGTCTTGCTGTATTTTTGTTCGAAGACGGTTAAAGAAACTCCTCTGTTTTTTCGAAGACCTAAAAACATCTCTTCTTCCATTTTTTCTTCATAAGTAACCTCTTTTTGCATCATAATAGGCTTTTCACCTAAATCTAACTGCTGCATATACTTTTTAAGAGGGCCATGATTAGAATATCGTATTCCATTTACATAACCATGGGCGCCAGCCCCTAATCCAACATATTCGTCATTGTTCCAATATAAAAGATTATGCTCGGAGGCTTTTCCCTCATGAGAAAAATTACTAATCTCATATTGGTGATATCCGTTCGCTTTCATTTCATCCATTAAGAATCCATACATTTCAGCTTCTAAATCTTCACCTGGTAATGATAATTTCCCTTTTGAAAGAAGGTTATAGAATATGGTCTTAGGCTCAACTAGTAACGAGTATGCAGAGATATGAGGTATCTTCAGCTTAAAAGCCTCTTGGAGAGATTCCTTCCATTGCTCCATCGTTTGATTTGGCAATCCATACATTAAATCAATGCTTATAGAGGGGAAATTTGTTTCCTTCGCATATTCAATTACTTTATATACATGTTCATTGGAATGGGTTCTACCTAATATTTTTAACAAGTCTTGATTGAAAGTTTGCACTCCCATGCTTAATCTATTCACACCAAATTTTCGCATGAGCTGCATTTTTTCCAGGGTAAGCTCATCTGGATTAGCTTCTGATGAGAACTCCTTTACATGATCCAGTGGAATATGCTCTTGGATAAGTGTTAACAACCGATCTAACTGTTCAAGTGATAAAGAAGTTGGAGTTCCTCCACCAAGAAAAATAGTTTCTATATGACCTTTCGATAAGTCGTCTTTCCAAAGAGCCATTTCTTTTCCTAAAGACTCAATATACTCATCTACTGGCTGATTATGAAAATAGAATTTATTAAAATCACAATAATTACATATTTGATGACAAAAAGGGATGTGTATATATACTCCGCGTACCATTAATAAGCCTTCTTTCTACGTTCTTTTATAAATACGAAGAAGGAGGCAAATAGTGCCTCCTTCTCCTAGTTATTTATCAAGCATCAAATATTGCACTAATTTGAATACTGTTTTCCGTAATTACCTACATAAATTATAGCTTATAATTCATGTTCCTTCAAACTATTGAAATTACACAGGGTTTTCCGATTTATTTATTAAGTTGGAATGATTTTAAGCAAGATAACCATCTTAAAGAAAAGGAGATGGTATGAAGATGATTAAAAAAGTGTTTATAGCCATAGGTATATGTATGTTAGCAACCACTGTGTCCATGAATATGTATTCAAGCACATATGCTCAAGACCAAGTTCCAGCATATGCGAAATGGGGAAAGCTAGCGGTAAAGGAGACACAAACTAAATATCCAAATGCGACTATTATTGACTACTTGCATATAGGAAGTGAAACAAAAGAGGATTCAACCATTGAAAGGTTTAAATTGTGGATGAAGGATGGCAATAAGGAATTTGGAGTTTTTATAAATATTAAATATACAACGGAAACAGGCAAATTAGTTAATATTGAATTTCAAGAAACTTCTCGATAATAAGAAAAGCGAAACCGCCTATGTCTGCCCCGACAGGCAAATGGAGAAAAGCGAGGAGGCAGTTCCCCAGCCACCGGAGCTTTTATCCATTTGACCCCGAGGGGCAAGGCGGTGGAGCTAGACATCTAGAAAAGCGAAACCGCCTATCCCTGCCCCGACAGGCAAATGGGGAAAAGCGAGGAGGCAGTACCCCAGCCACCGGAGCTTTTATCCATTTGACCCCGAGGGGCAAGGCGGTGGAGCTAGACATCAATTTCTCAATAGGTCCGAGTTTTATAATTTCCTAAACAAATAAAAGCCATGGAGGGTTTAAAAACCTCTCCATGGCAAACTAATATTATTTATTCGGCTCATCCATTTTAAGGACTGCCATAAACGCTTCTTGAGGTACTTCTACAGAACCTACTTGTTTCATACGTTTCTTACCTTCTTTTTGTTTTTCAAGAAGTTTACGTTTACGTGAGATATCTCCCCCGTAACATTTAGCTAAAACGTTTTTACCCATGGATTTAATCGTAGATCGTGCAATAATTTTTTGTCCGACTGCTGCTTGAACTGGTACCTCAAACTGCTGTCTCGGAATTAGTGCTTTTAGTTTTTCAACAATAAGCTTCCCGCGCTCGTATGCAAAATCTCTGTGCACGATAAAGCTTAAAGCATCTACTTTTTCCCCGTTCAATAAAATATCCATCTTTTGTAGTTTAGATTCCTTGTAACCGATAAGTTCGTAGTCAAAGGAAGCATAACCCTTAGTGCTGGATTTTAATGAATCAAAGAAATCATAGACGATCTCGGATAGTGGAATTTCATAGATAATATTTACACGAGCAGAAGATAAATAATCCATTGTGATGAAGTTACCACGCTTACGTTGGCAAAGCTCCATAACAGATCCAACATAATCCTCTGGAACCATGATAGAGGCTTTAACATAAGGCTCCTCTATTGCGTCTACCTTTTGAACGTCTGGCATCATAGAAGGATTATCAACTTTTAAAGTCTCTCCACTAGTCAACTTTACATTATAGATAACGCTTGGTGCTGTCGTAATAAGATCAATTTTAAATTCACGCTCGATACGTTCTTGAATAATCTCCATATGGAGCAATCCAAGGAAGCCACAGCGATATCCAAAACCTAGGGCTTGGGAAGATTCAGGTTCAAACTCTAGTGCAGAGTCATTTAGCTGCAGTTTTTCTAATGCATCTCGAAGATCATTATATTTAGAGTTATCAATTGGGTACAATCCACAGAACACCATTGGATTCATCTTACGGTAACCCGCTAATGCCACTTGTGCCGGATTATTCGCCAAAGTAATAGTATCCCCAACACTCGAATCGCCAACATCCTTCATAGAGGCTGTTAAGAAACCAACATCTCCGACAGTCAATTCATCACGTTGAGTAGTTCTAGGTGTGAAGACCCCTGTTTCTACAACATCAAATTCTTTGCCCGAAGACATCATTTTAATGCGATCTCCAGGTTTTACGGTTCCTTGCATAATTCGAATATAAACAATTACACCACGGTATGGATCAAATAATGAGTCAAAAATCAATGCTTCTAAAGGTGCTTCTGGATCACCAGTTGGCGCAGGAACTTTTTCCACGATTTGCTCTAAAATTTCTTCTATACCAATACCAGCTTTTGCTGAGGCATGAACAGCTTCTGAAGCATCTAAACCAATTACTTCTTCCACTTCTTTTTTTACACGCTCTGGATCAGCTGCAGGTAAATCAATTTTATTGATAACTGGTAAAATCTCTAAATCGTTATCTAATGCAAGATAAACGTTAGCTAACGTTTGTGCCTCAATTCCTTGTGCAGCATCAACAACTAAAATAGCACCTTCACAGGCTGCTAAGCTTCTAGATACCTCATAAGTAAAATCGACATGTCCAGGAGTATCGATTAAATGGAAAATATATTCTTCCCCATCTTGTGCCAAATACTTTAGCTGAACTGCATTTAATTTAATTGTAATTCCACGTTCTCTTTCAAGATCCATAGAGTCTAACAATTGGTCTTTCATTTCTCTAGATGTTAACGTCTTTGTTTTTTCTAAAATACGGTCAGCAAGCGTTGACTTCCCATGATCTATATGGGCGATTATAGAAAAGTTTCGTATCTTTTTCTGTCGTGCCAGTCTCTCTTCATTATTCATGCTTGTTCACTCCTAATTAAACTATTATGAATTATAGCAGTGAACAAGCGATACATCAATGTTAGGATGCATTTTGTTGATCAAAAACATTTGAAACTGCTTTCGCTAAGATTGCAATTGTCCTATTTAGTTCGACTTCTGTACTGTCAATGCCACCTAATTCAATAAGTATAGTGTTTTTATTTAGGTCTTGATTGTAGACTCCATCTACACCTTTTCCAGTTTTCAAGAAAACGCCTCTTGATATACCTGGCACTATTGTATTCATTTGTTCCGATAGTTTATTAGCTAGTTGCTCATTCCATTTATAGTTCGCATGCTCGCCGCCTACAACAAGCATGATTTTTGCATAGCTCTCTTCTCCAACTTTTAACGTAGTCACTTTTGCTTTTGCAGAGTCTCGGTGAATGTCTAGTACAATATCATAATTGTTTTGAGATAAGGCTTTCTGGACTAGAGGTCTAACCGAGTGATAATCTTTTGTACCATGTGGATTGTCGCTTGTTAGAAAATCAGTTTCTACATTATGAAAAGCAAACTGAGCAGTAATTTGCTCTTGAAAATTAGTAATATTTTTTTCTGGATGATAGATTTCAATTTTTTCTCCGCTGGCAGCTAATATTGGTTTAAAAGCTTCTTGCCAATGGGTAAAGTACACGAAAGCTTTTCTTGGCGGTTGCAAAATTTCTGCTACCGGATCGGCTATAGCTTCCGTTTCAGTTTCAGTTTCGGTCTCAGTTACCGGCGGTGTTTCAATTTGTGCCGCATAAACAACTGGGATATCCTCTTTTTTCTTTTCTACTGCTTTTTCAGTTGTTGCGTCCATGCTTAGAGGTGTTTGGACTGTTGCAATAATAATAGGCGCCAAAAATAAGAGTAATAAAATCGTAGTTAGCTTCTTTAACGTATTAGTCATAGGTTCCACTCTCCTCACACAATCGTATGAGAAGAGAAGGATTTTTAGAACGACTTATTTACTTACAAGCCAGGTTTCAATACCCGTAGAAAGCATGTAAGCATACTGTTCCACCCATAAATCTGTTTCCTTTGGCGTAACAAATAAGGATGGATTTTTTCCAACAAATACTTCCTCAAATAATTTTCTTTTTTCATCAGTTGACCAGCCAACCCATTCACCAAAGATAGGCTGTAGGACCTTTTTATCAATGTTCGTCTTATTAGAAACCATAGGAGTAACTGCTAAGGCAGAGGAAGGTTTCCCTTTTTCCTCTACACGTGCTGCAACATGATGAATAACCTGCTCTACCGCATCTGCATATAATACAGGTCCATCTACCACCATAGGTATACCAATTGCAGTAACCGGCACATTATATACCTCTTTAGAAATTTCCTTACGCTGGTTACCTACTCCTGACCCTGGATGAATACCTGTATTAGTTATTTGGATTGTCTTACATAAACGTTCGCTATTCCTTGCAGCAAGAGCATCCATCACTATAATTAAATCAGGTTGAAATGCTTCACTAATCGCACTAACAAAATCGCTAGTTTCGAAACCAGTCTGACCAGTAACACCCGGCGCATACATAACTACCTTTACTCGTTCATTGTTGGTCAAGGATGAATTTTGAAGATACTCGATTGCCTTGGGACCAATTGCATCAGGAGTAATAGTTGCATTTCCAAGTCCAATGATTAATATTTTAGATTGATCTGTGAGTTTAATTTCTTGATGCATATTCCGAAGATGGTCGACAAAGGCCCTGGCAATATTCTCAAAGCTCTTCTCATCATCTGGACTTAAGGTTAGATCGGTCAAGGTAATGTATTTCCCTTGTTTTTTACCTATTTGTTTCTCCCCTTCTGCATCCACTTCGATCGATGTAACCAATACGGCTCCATTCCTTGATTCCTCAAATTTTATACCTTTTGATTTTGCCAATGTATCTTTTTGATTTTCCGATCGGTGCTTTACCATTTCATCCGATTCATCGATTAAATCAGTTCTTCCCCACATAATTATCACCTCTGAAATAGTTTGTTCAAAGTGTCAAGTAAATATTCTTTGCATTTATATATTGCAATTTGTTTTTTCGTTTGTTAAAATAATGCTTGTTGTATAAATTCAGTTACCAACAAAATGTATCATCTCAGACCTTACTAGGAGGTGAAAGGTATGCCAAACATTAAATCTGCAATCAAACGTGTTAAGAAAAATGAGACTTTAAACACTCAAAATGCAAAGGCAAAATCAGCTATGCGTACTGCTGTCAAAAAAGCTGACACTGCTGCACTTAATAACGATGAAAACGCAAAAGAACTTATTAAAACTGCGATTCAACAAGTTGAAAAAGCAGCTTCTAAAGGTTTAATTCATAAAAACGCAGCTTCTCGTAAGAAAGCTCAATTAATGAAAAAAGCGTAAATAAAAAAGACTGTTCCGATGTCAAACTCGGTCAGTCTTTATTTTTTTTCATTAAATCATATTTTCTAAGAAGTTTCAGGAATAGAAAAAGAGCTTGGAGAACAATTTCCAAGCTCTCTATTATTTTTGTCTTAAAAATAATTCCTTATACTCCCTCGTCGAACTGACAAGTTAATCTTTCAAACCAGATGCCATTATTTTAACAAAAATAATTCAAGAATACGGTCTCTATTTGTATTCAAGGACTTTAACTGCAAATCTACTGTAGCCAAATCATTTAATGTATTTAAGAGCTTTTCCTCTTGATGTAACAGTGGATTGTCGAATAGTAATTTTACTCTGTAAGGGTGCACTTTTAATTGAGACGCAATTTGTTGCGCATGATAGCCTTTTTTCTTTAGATGACTCACCTGAATCATTAATCGCACTTGAGAAGCGATCAAGGCATTTAGCTTCAAAGGATCTTCCTTACGCTTAAGTAAATCATGATAAATCGCCATTGCTTCACTCTTTCGTCCAGATAAATACGCGTTCCCTAAAGTGAAAACGTCCTCCTCTAGCGTTCTAACAAGTAAAGATTTGACGGTATCTGCATCAATCTCATTCTCTTCTCCAATATATGTCGAAATTTTAGCAATTTCTGTTCTTAGGTGAACTAAATTTGTTCCTCCACTTTCAATTAGTCGTTCAACACCTTCATCTGTAATCGTTTTTCCTTCATTTGAAACTTCATGTAACACCCAGCTTTTTAAGTCATGAATTTGTAGACCCGCAGCTTCAATCACATTTGCTGTTTGCTTTATTGCCTTTGTTATCTTTTTGCGCTCATCCAGCTTTTCATAAGGTGCTACAAACACAACAATGGCAGTAGAAGAAGGATCTTTAAGCCAACTTTCTAGTAGAGCTGTATCGTGAACAATTTTTTCTTTGCCTTTTTCCGAGGCTTTTAAGAAAAATGCATTTTTTGCGATTATTAACTTTTTCTCAGAGAAAAAAGGAAGTGTGTCTGCCTCGTAAATGACATGTTCAATATTTTTTTCTTCTAGATCGAAGTAAATGACTTCTGCCTCTCCATCTTCTTCGAGTTTATTCTTTAATTTTTTTATTGTTTCTTCGATAAAATAAGCTTCCGTGCCATATAATAAATAGACGTTTGATATTTTACCATTAGAGATTTGCATCCATTTTTCTGAAATCATTTTGAATCTCCTTGCTCATCATTAGTATATTTATTATAACGCAATTGTAGTGAAAACTTTGTGACAATATGTATTAATACTGAAAAAGAAAAGTTTGTATGTAGATTTTTTTTTCGCTATCCTATATAATTATGTGGAAATAGGAGGGGTAACAATGAATGAATTTGAGCAAAATGTACAGTCGAAGCGTAATGACGCGATCGATTCTGGCGTAGGCTTTGTAGTCTCCTTTGGATTTTTTACAATTATGTTTGTAATTGCAGTAGTTATTGAGTTTCTTGCTCGATAATTCATGAGAAGGGTTTTGTCTAGTATATAGACAAGACCCTTTTCTCTATTCTAATGTGGAAAAATAGTTACTTCCCCTTTTTTCGTTATTATAACCTCAATAGACCCATCCTTCCCTGTTTGAAAATAGGGTATGTCCAATTTGTTAAGACGCTCTACAACTTCAGGGTGCGGATGTCCATAACGGTTATTCAACCCGGCAGAAACTATGGCAAATTTAGGATTAGCTCTCTCCAAAAAAAGCTGCGTACTAGAAGTTTTACTTCCATGGTGGCCAAGCTTAAGTATGGTTTGTCCCTCAATCTGCTTGGAATACTCTGTAGCTAACACTTGCTCTCCTTTGCTCTCTAAATCTCCTATAAACAACCCTCTAAAATATGCATTTTCCATAGAAAGCACTAAAGAATCATCATTCCCTTCATAGTTTACATCCTTTGGATATAAATAAATAAGCTGATAATAGGACGACTCAATCACTTCTCCCGCCCCTTTCTCAAAAACTGAGATTCTTTGCTTATTAATTTCTTCTCTTAAATCTGTCATAGCATCTTCTTCATAAGAACCTGGAGTAATATGTACTTCCTCAACTTTTATCTCTTGAAGAATTTCCTCTGCTCCCTCCATATGGTCTGCATCGGCGTGAGATAAAATCATTACGTCAATTTTACTGATACCTCTCCCTTTTAAAAAAGGGACGACGACTTGTCTACCAACCTCATACACATTTTTGTTTTCCATCCATTCTTCCTGATCAAATCTTAATAAACCACCAGCATCAATTAAAATAACCTTCTCCCTTTTCGGCATTTCGATAAGAATAGAGTCCCCTTGCCCTACGTTTAAATAAGTTATTCTAGTCTTAGTATCAAAATAGGGAGATAAATGGAGTATAACGATTGGTACAAAAAGAATGCAGAGTGATAGAGAAACCTTACATTTGTTCTCTACTAAAATGAAAAAAGTAAAAATACTTATATAAGCCATCACGACTAACCAAAGCTCAGGCTGTCCAGGATTCCACATTTGAAATGGCAATGCACCTAAAAAAATGATGAAATCATCTAGCCAAATTCGTAGTGGCTCATAGATTCGAAAGAAAATATTGCTGATTATGGGAGAAAGAAAAGTCAACGGGAGCATAAAAATATTAATTGGTAGTATAACAAATGAAAATAGAGGAACAAACAAAAGGTTGGCTAAAAAAGAAGAAAGAGAAATCTCATAAAATTGATAGATTAAGAGAGGGTATACCATCAGCTGACAAATAGCTGTAATAAGAAAGGACTGAGCTAAAGGATTATTGCTTAATCTTAACAAGCTTGAGGAAAATATAAGTGAAAATGCAGCTAAGTAGGATAATTGGAAGCCTGTTTGATAAACAACCCAAGGAGAGGAAAACAAAAATAAAATGAAACTTAAAGAAAATGCATCTGATATGATTAACTTATTTTTTATTAGACTACTGATCAACAAAATTTCTGTTACAGATACAGCTCTCCACACCGAGGGAGCTCCTCCTGCAATAAATCCGTATAAGGGTAATGCTAAAATTAGAAGCCAATTTGCGGTTTCTCTTCTCACACCTAGACGCACCATTACTTCATAGAGCAGCATAACTACTAATGCCACATGTAAACCAGAGATTGCAAATAAGTGAGTGATACCTAGTGTCAGATATGCATCCTGAAGATCTAGAGGCAAACTTTCTCTGCTCCCTATTAGTAAAGCCTCTGCTTCTGCTTGGAGGCTTGCTGGAAAAGTAAGTTGGATATGCTGCTTAAGTATGAAGCGTTGTTTAGCCATATAAGTACTAAATCCAGTCTTCAGAGTTAACATTTTATATTCTTCAACGGTTATTTGACCAATAGCTCCATGACTCTTTATATACTTTTCTATGTCAAAAGCATATTTATGAGAAGTTGGTCTTTCTATAGCCTTTTCTACCTTAACTTGTAACTCCATACCAGTTAAAGAGTTATTAGAAAAGTAGTCT
This sequence comes from Psychrobacillus sp. FSL K6-4046, assembly GCF_038624605.1. Taxonomy (NCBI): domain Bacteria; kingdom Bacillati; phylum Bacillota; class Bacilli; order Caryophanales; family Bacillaceae; genus Psychrobacillus; species Psychrobacillus sp. FSL K6-4046. Next base: position 1,612,886 of record NZ_CP152020.1, on the reverse strand, counting down.
TTATCGTCTTCGTTTAATATTTTTAGCTGAACATACCACTTTTGGTTTGTATCTGAAGTAGCAAAGCCTCTTATAAATCTCCCATTAATACGATAGTTATCCGTCCAAGTAATCGTTTTTACGTCGTTATGTTCGACCTTTTCTGGATTAATATGATCTACATAAAAAAAAGTAAAGAAGCCTATAGAAATAATAGTAATAGTTAACATTAACGAAATTTGCCTATAAATAAACCAACAGAATAATAGCACGAACAAGATTAGTAGCCTTGTCGATTCAAATGCTGCTAGAGTAGCAAGTAAAATGGACAAGGCTACATATATTACATTACCTTGGATTCCTCCAAACCGAATAATTCTGCCACCTTCCTCTCATAAGGCAGAAGTTCCTCCTCACTTGCTCCCTTGTCCCTTAGCTTCGTTATAAGCTCCATATAAAGGGTTACCTTCTCGTCACTAAGGAAATCAATCTTACGCTCGTCAAAGGGCACGTGAATGGTCTCTACGCCTGCTTTGTTCAGTAATTCTATTGCATAGGAATTATTTTTATAGTCTTGCGCATAGTACAATCTTGCAATACCAGCTTGAATGATTGATTTCGTACAAGGTAAGCATGGGAAATGGGTCACATATAAGTCTGCTCCACCGACTGTAATACCATATTTTGCACATTGTAAAAGTGCATTCATCTCAGCGTGCACCGTTCTAACACAATGGTTATCAACTACATAACATCCATCATCGATACAATGCTCCCCACCCGATATGGACCCATTATATCCTCCAGCCATGATTCTTCTATCTCTTACAATGGTAGCTCCAACTGCTAAACGCGTACATGTGCTTCTTAGTGCTAATAAGTGGCTTTGTGCCATGAAAAATTGATCCCATGTAATTCTCTCCATATTAAATACCCCCTAAATAATACTTCTTTTAGTTTAAATCTTTCATGGATAAACTTCAATCAAGCCTATTATTTAACAGTGATATAAGTTTCAAGCTTTTCAAAAGTCTTTTGACCGATTCCAGTAACCTCCATTAAATCCTGAACAGATTTAAAACCACCATTTTCCTCTCTATAAGAAATAATGGCTTCAGCTTTTGCCGGACCTATTCCTGGTAAAGAGGTCAAGCCTTGTATATCTGCTTTATTAATGTTGATCAGCTGATCTTTTGATGAACTGGTAGCGGAATTAGCAGGGGTTACAACCTCTTCACCAACTAAAGGGACATAAATTATCATCTCATCTTCTACTTTTTGAGCATGATTAATTGTTTTACTATCACCTTCAGGCAAATACCCACCCGCTAGTTCTATAGCAGTTAACACCCGATCACCATTTTCGAGTTCATAGACTCCTGGATTTTGGACAGCTCCTTTAACTTCTATAAATATGGAGTTATCTTCTTCAATGTTTATTATTTCTACAGTTTCTTGTAAGTTTGTATCGTCTAAAAGGGAGGGTTGTATTGGTTCAGCCGAGGGGACAGCTGAAAAAAATTGCTTTTGAAGAAATAGAAACACTAGGAGAGTTAATACTCCAATAGGGAGTATCAGCTTTTTAAGCTTACTAGATTTAATCTTGGGGATCATGCATCAGCCTCTTTTCTTAAAGAGGTAAATGATATGGAGATGTACAAAATATACCAAATTTACCTCTTCTTGAAAAGAGTTATTTCACTGCACGTATAAAATATCTTTCAATTTCATCGGTGGGCTGTTCGTCAAAAATATTTGTTTCCGTATAAACTTGCGAAAATCCTACACGCTCTAAAAGTTTTATATAAACTTCAAGAGGAAAACTTCTTTGATAATGGGATTCCTCAAATCTTTCGTAATAGCCTGATGCAGCATCACGGACGAAGAAAGTAATATCGTGGTAAATAGAATGTTCTTCTTCTCCTTGCTCCGTGTTCCATATATAAGCTACCTGCTCATCTTCATATGTAAATGGTCCATCAGGAAATATATGATTCATTTTATATTCCGAATGAATGTCAAAGAATAACTGACCTTCTTCATTCAATGTAGAATAGACCTGTAGAAAGGTTTGTTCTACCTCTTCTAAAGTTTCCAGATAGTTTAATGAATCTATCGCTATCACTGCAACGTCTACATCGGAAACACCATCTATATCGGTCATAGACTGGCACACAAACGTTATATCTGTATTCTGCTCGGTGCTTCTATTTTGGGCAACTGTCAGCATTGACTCAGATAAATCAATGCCGATCACTTCATACCCAGCTTTTGCAAAGCTGACACTTAGTACACCTGTGCCACAGCCTATGTCCATTAAACGTTTATTTTTCAAAATAGGTGCTTTAGCCAGCACCCATTCTGCATATTTATCATATGGTATATCTGACATCAACGAATCGTAGATGAAGGCGAACTGGTCGTAAGTAGACATTATGCGTCATGTCCTACTTCAATCATTGGAGCATCGCCCCATAGACGTTCTAGGTTATAATAAGAGCGCTCATCTTTATGGAATACATGTGCTACCACATCTCCCATATCAACTAATATCCAACGAGCCTCATCGAAGCCTTCCATACGTTTTACATTGAATCCAGCTTTATCTGCTTGTTCAAACAGTTCCTTTGCAATCGCTTGAACTTGACGATCTGAGTTAGCGTGACAAATTAGAAAGTAATCCGCAAGTAAAGATACGCCTTGCATATTTAAAATTACAATATCCTCCGCTCTTTTGTCGTCTGCCGCTTTATAAGCTATTTCTACTAATGATTTGTTTGAAGTCATTCTTTCACTTTTCCTCTCTTTTGTATCAAGTCATTATAACAATGAAATGAATCCGGAAAAACCGGCTGTCTTTTTTTGATCAAAAATGTCATGCTGTGCTGGACGCAACTAAGCATCCCTTCTTCTAAATCTTGATTTGCAATTTCCCTTAATACTTCTACTCCAGGGAAACTTCTACTAGGTTCAATCATATCTGCAATATAGACGATTTTTTCTAAGTTAGACATCCCTGCCCGGCCCGTCGTATGATACTGAATAGCATTAAGAATATCCGCGTCTTCAATATTAAACTCCTGCCTTGCTACATAGCTTCCCACAGGAGCATGCCATAATTCATGATGAAAATTTAAAAGCATCGGGTCCATTTGCTCTGAGATAATTATTTCTTTCAGCCAGGACTTTTCTGCATATTTTACACTGTCATGTAATATGCCAGCAATTTCAGCTTTTTCTATATCCTCACCGTATTTAGCTGCAAGCTGTGTAGCTGTCTCGGCTACACCTCTCGTATGGATAAAACGGCGCTCCGGCATTCTGTCTTTCATTTGAAGAAGCATAGATTCAAATTTCATACAGATTCTCCTTTTGAATGTATTCTCTAACCTGAGCAGGAATTAGAAATCTTGTTGTTTCTCCATTCTTCAGTCGTTCCCGTATGACAGTAGAAGAAATATCGATTTGGGGAATATCTAAGGTAATAATAGGATATGCAGACACGATAGAGGTATTTGGTCTTGCAACACCAACCAAACGCACTAATTTTAAAAGATCGTCAATACGGTGCCAGTTAGATAAATACTCTACCTGGTCTCCGCCAATAATGAAATAAAATTCGGTGTCTGCTTCTTGTTCTGTTAATATTTGCATCGTATCAACAGTATATGAGGTTCCCCCTCGAATAAGCTCAATCGTTTCAATAGCCATATATGGCACCTGTTCAATAGCAAGCTTTAGCATTTCTAATCGCTGTTCGGAAGTCACTCTTGTATCCTTTGATTTATGTGGAGGAATAGCATTCGGCATCAGTCTTACTTCATCTAAATGAAGTGCATGAAACACTTCATTTGCAATGATTAAGTGGCCAATATGTGGAGGGTTAAAAGTCCCCCCCAATATCCCTACTTTTTTTGTCATGCACGATTCACTTTTGGAAGCTCAATTCGTTTGTTGTTTTTAGACTGCTTGTACAAAACAACCGTTAAACCGATTAACTGGACAAGCTCTGCTCTAGTGCCTTTTGCAAGTGCTTCTGCCACCTCGTGCTTTTCATCCTCACAGTTTTGTAAAATACTGATTTTGATCAATTCACGTACTTCCAACGCTTCGCTAATTTGCTTAGTCATTGCATCGTTAACGCCACCCTTACCTACTTGAAATATTGGTGACAAATGGTGAGCTTGACTACGTAAAAATCTTTTTTGTTTACCTGTTAACATATTATCCTCCTAATTGCTCTGTCAATCGTTGAATCATATCATCTGTATTCGGATAACTTCCGTTCCAATATGAAAAAGCTAAGGCACCTTGATGTACAAGCATACCTAAACCGTTAATTGTTCGAACATTGTACTTTTCTGCTTCCTCTAAAAAAGGGGTAACTAAAGGATTATATACAATATCAGCAACAATTGTATACTCTTTAATACCTTTTAGTTGAATAGGAAGCTCTTTACTATTACTTTTCATACCAAGAGGAGTTGTTTGAACAACCACATCAAACGATTGTAATTGTTCCTCTGCCTCTAGGTATGTAATTGCTTGACCAAATTGAAGCTCATCTACAAGTTTTTTTGCATTTTCTAATGTACGATTTGCAACGGATAGATTTTTATATCCAAGCTGCTTAAAAGCAAATATAATTCCTCTAGCTGCCCCGCCTGCACCGAGCATCAATATATTATTGGAATGGTCAGTTTCTCCAAGCGAACGGATAAACCCTAATCCATCCGTATTATAGCCCACGAATTCCCCTTCATCTGTTTTGACGACTGTATTTACAGCCCCAATTTTGGCAGCTGATTCATCCAGACGGTCCAAAAAAGGAATGATGGCTTCTTTATACGGGACCGTTACATTCCATCCACTACACCCCAGAAGCTTTAAACCTTCGATAGCGTCCTTGAGCTTCCCTTCCTTCACATGAATAGGAATGTAGCTTGCATTGATATTTTGCTCCTGTAGCCAAGCATCATGCATATAAGGCGATAAAGAATGGGCAATTGGATTACCTATGACTGCAAACCATTTTTTCAAACTTACTTCCCCCTAAATAAGAGATGGACGAATAGAAACCTCTACACCAGCAGGAGCATGAGCTGCTATCACAACTCCGCCTTTTTGCACAGTTATCCAACCAAGTCCTGAAAATACGATATCCGTTTTATCATCTTTTATCTTAAATTCATGTCTTACTAAAGGTGGTAATAGGTCTATAAATTTCTCAGAAGGTGGTGACAACAATTGACCGCGATGTTCTTGCCATAAAGTATCAGCATTCTCAAGCTTCGTACGATGAATTGGAATATCGTTTGCTATATGACAAGTAAAGGCAGATCGTTCGCCCTTTATAAAATCAAATCGAGAAAGTCCTCCAAGATAGAGAGTTTGCTCACTATTTAGTTGGAAAACCTTTGGCTTCACTTCTTTTTTAGGTGTAATATATTTTAGCTCCGATGGATCTAAGAAATGGGCCATTTGATGATGATTAATGATTCCTGGAGTATCATATAGAGCTTTTTTATCGTCTAATGGTATCTCAATCATGTCTAAGGTTGTCCCAGGAAAATGAGAAGTAGTGATAACTGCTTCTACTCCGGTAGCCTGTTTAATAATCCTGTTTATAAATGTAGATTTACCAACATTGGTACAGCCTACTACGTAAACATTTTCACCTTTACGATAATGCTCTATGGCCTCCATAGCTTCTGGCATACCAGTACCTTTATGTGCACTGACAAATAGAACATCAATTGATGATAAGCCAAGTTTTTTTGCTTCTTGCTTCATCCAATTGATTACTTTGTTTTTCTTCACTGATTTCGGCAGTAAATCAGCTTTGTTTGCTACTAATAGTATCGGATTATTACCAACAAATCGGTGTAGGCCTGGTAGCCAGCTTCCGTTAAAATCAAAAATATCTACAATCTTCACAATTAGTCCTTTTTTTGTTCCTAAACCATTTAAGATTTTCAAGAAATCATCGTCGGTTAAAGATACCGGCTGCAACTCATTGTAATTTTTTAAACGAAAACAACGCTGGCAAATAATATCCTCTTTTTCTAACGAAGAAACAGGAGCATATCCTGGATCTCCAACTACCTCGGTTTGGATTACTGTTCCACAACCTATACATTTTGGTGCTTCTGTCACGCTTCTTCCTCCCATGTAACTTGTCCTTTTTTGTCCAAGTAACTAAAAATTCTTCTCTCCACCATACGATTGAACTTCGTCACGAAACCATCTGATTTTGCGACAGGTATCACTAGAATGGTATGGAGCTTTTGTCTATTTCCGCCAAAGACATCCGTTAATAGCTGATCACCAATAACTACAACTTCCTCTTTTTTAACGGACATTATACTAAGAGCATGACGAAAAGCCTTTCCTAAAGGCTTTTTTGCTTTATATATAAAAGGAATCCCTAATGGATCTGCAAATGACTTAACACGTAATTCATTGTTATTGGATACAATGGTTACTTGAATACCTGCTTCTTTCATATTAGTGAACCATTCTATTAGCTTAGGGGTTGCATCTGGTCGATCCCATTCAACTAATGTATTATCCAAATCTGTAATAATTGCCTTTACGCCTTTTTCCTTTAACATTTCCGGTGTAATATGAAAGACACTTCTAACAAATTCACTTGGTATAAAATTTGAATACAAAGACAAACACTCCACTTCGACACTTTTTCTTTAACGATTATAGCATATTTGCGACTCTCTCACCCATTCGAATAAACTTTCCGGGAGTTATTTCTCTTGAAAACTCTATACTGTCTTCTTCAAATAACAAAACTACTGTTGAACCGAAAGAAAAGTAACCTACCTCTTCTCCTTTTTTCCATTCTAACTCCCTGTTAGTGAGTTCAATGGAATTCACGAACATTGCCCCCACCTTAATGTGAAAACATCGTTTCTCATTAGGCATCAAAAGCTCTGTTAATAGCCGATAGTTGCCACTAATTGTTTCTTTGCCATAAGCTAGGCCCCATTTGTTCACTGGATAGGATTTCTTTCCTAGCACATACTGTCGAGTAACCTTACCATCAATTGGAGAATGGATTCGGTGATATTCCGCCGGGCTTAAATATAAAATGATAAATTTACCTTTTTCATATTCTTTACCTATTTTGTCGGAGCCGAGCATATCATATAGCGTGTATGGTTTTCCTTTTACATGAAAAATTCCATCATACGTTATATCCCCGAAAGTTTCAATAGTCGCATCTACTGGACTTATAATTCCGTTGACAGCAGGGTCTATATTTCTACTATTTTGTTTTAATGGGCGAACAAAAAAATCATGCAATGTAGAAAATTCATGGAGATGACATGGCATTTCAGAAGGATCTATATTAAAATGTTTCATATAGGCAGGTATTATTTTCTTACTGAGATTAGACTGAGCAAAGCCTTTGATTAAAGATGATGACCACCTACCATTGGTCAGCTCAATCATAGATTGATATATTTTTTCTTTCATTTCTTAGTCTCCCTATAAAAATTTACTTACAATTTTTGTTTACTCGAAGTATAATGAACAAATATGTTATTTGTAAAGGAGTGATTTGCAATGTATTTACAAAATGCTATGACTCAAACAATAAAAAAACTAAAAACGCAGGCTGCTAATATGATAACAATTGGTAATTTAGCATTCGGTGGAGCAGCAATTATGGCTACAGTAAATGAATACTACACGTTTAGCGTGTTATTTATATTTATAGCAGGCTTGTTAGATCGTTTTGATGGCATGGTTGCCAGAAGATTCAACTTAGAGTCAGAGCTTGGTAAACAATTAGATTCGATGAGTGATATTATATCATTCGGAATTGCACCTGCTCTTTTAATGTACTCCTTAGTTTTACAGGAATTTAGTATTGCAGGAATGATTATTACTGTTATATATATAGCTTGTGGCGCATTTAGATTAGCCCGCTTTAATATTTCTGAGTCAAATGGATTTTTTACAGGACTACCAATTACGGTTGCCGGAGTAATTTTAACATTATCATACTTCGCTATTAATTTTGTTCCGCCAGTTACGTACATGTTTTTATTTATTATTCTTGCATTATTAATGATTAGTACTTTTACTTTAAAAAAGGTCTGATATGCTTTAAGCAATTATATATTTCTTAAAAGGCGACTGCAAATGCAGTCGTTTTTTTCATATTTTGTCGTAATTCCACATATATTGAAAGTATAACTAGATGGAGGTGAACATAATTTCCGGTCTTCTAACCGCATTTATAAACATGGTCATCGATTTGCCACTTGTGCTTGGTTATTTAAAAGGGCAGGCGTTCCATCAGCCCCTTTCTCCGGAGGAAGAACAAGTAATGATTCAACGTTTTCTAGATGGAGACCTCACAGCAAGAGATGAACTTATCGAACGTAATATGCGGCTTGTTGCACACGTAGTTAAGAAATTTCACCCGAAGCATGAGCTTTTAGATGACTATATATCTATTGGAACAATTGGGCTGATGAAAGCTGTTAATAGCTATACACCTACCAAAAAAACAAAATTAGCAACATATGCTGCTCGCTGTATTGAAAATGAAATTCTTATGTATTTGCGTTCATTAAAAAAAGTTCAAAAGGATATTTCTTTACATGAGCCTATTGGAATGGATAAAGATGGACATTCTTTAGAAATCACCGATTTACTACAAGGGCTAGATAAAAGCTCGGACGAACAGCTAGTGGAAGAAGAAGATACCAATCGTTTATATAAACACCTATCCCAACTCGAGAAACGAGAGCTAGATATCATCGTTCGTAGATATGGATTATTAGGCCATGAACCAATGACTCAAAAAGAAATTTCTAAGCAATTAAAAATTTCAAGAAGCTATGTTTCTCGTATTGAAAAACGTGCGCTTGTAAAGCTCTATCAGTATTACATCCATGAAAAAAACTCTCTTGATGGATCAAACACCAAGAGAGCTAGAGAAAATTAATCTTCACTTGTTTCGGCAATCATTACAAATGCTAATACAGCTGTAACCAAAACAGACATAGCCATGATAAAAACCATCTGATCTCCCCCTAGACTATTGTGAAAAGCTTTTAATACTTTCATCATAGCACATATAGGAAATACTAATTACATGCATTCTATGCTATAGTTTGTCCAATTAATGACAACTAAATGTTTTCAATTACACGAAGCACTATTTGTGTGGAATGCTTAGCTGCAACTGGCAGAAACTCATCAAAGCTAATCGAGGATTCTTTTCCTGCTATATCGGAAAGAGCACGAATAACTACAAATGGTACTGAAAATTGATGACAAACCTGCGCGACGGCAGCAGCTTCCATTTCACAGGCTTTCATAGAAGGAAAATAACTCCGAACTAGTTCTACTCGTTCTGGATTATGCATAAAGGTATCACCAGTAGCAATTAAGCCTGTTGAGGCCTGATGCTCACCAATTTCATTTACCGCATCTTCTGCAAGCTTCATTAAACGCTCGTCAGATTTAAATGCAGGTGGCATTTGAGGAACCTGCCCCATCTCATATCCAAATGCAGTTACATCTACGTCATGATGTCTTACTTCATCTGAAATGACAATTGCTCCTACTTCTAGCTTAGGATCATATCCACCAGCAGATCCTGTATTAATGACATAATCTGGCTTATACTCATTTAAAAGAATAGCAGTAGACATGGCTGCATTTACTTTGCCAATTCCACTTTTCAACAGGATTATTTCATGGCTTTTATATGTACCAGTTGTAAACTCACTATTTGCAATTTCTATAGTCTTTGCATTTTCAACCGCATTTCTTAATAATTCTACTTCTTCTTCCATTGCTCCAATTACGGCAATCTTCATTATTAAAAACCCCTCTCTAAAAGTACTTCTTTTAAAGTAAAGGAGAGCGGCACTTTAGTCAAGTACCGCTCCCACATTGTATATTTATTTTGCTGATAACAGCTTTTCTTTTTTAGTTGGCTTCCACCCTTGACCGTCGACCCATTCTAAAGATATACGATAAATTTCTTTTCCATCTTTAGAAGTAACAGTTCCTATAGACTTTTGTGGACTTCCACCATTACCTAGAAATTGGACAATCATATTAGATGGGTCTAAGTTTGCCGCGTAAGCTAATGCGTCAACCTTCTCTTCCCAATCTACTGTTTCCTTCGTATAGCTAGAGACATGTTCTCCTACTTGAGCTGTCCCTATTGGTTCCCACGAAGGGTCTACTACAACAGCCTCCACATTTGGATCATCGGATTCTTCTATAATTTCATTTGAGTCGTTAGAAGATGTGCCTGACTCTGTGGTCGAATCATTTTCTTCAGTGGCTGTTTCGTTTTGTTCGTCCTCTTCGGCTATTTCCTCAGTAGTCAATTCAATATCTTCTGATTCCTCTTCTTCGACTTCACTACTCTCTGAAACGGATTCAGTTTCTTTTGGTTCTTGTGCAATATCTTTTTCCTCTTTATCACCTGTCACTAAATTAACAACAACTATAATGATTAACAGAAGTACTACTCCAATTAAGACATTCAGTATTGTATTAGTTTTTTTCTTGCGATTATTTTTGTTTAAACGTGAGTTAATTTTTTGATTTTGTTCTGACATACTCTTCCTCCTTTTAAAGATAGAGAACTATAAATAATAGACGTGATAATAGAAACTAAGTTTCAAAACTTTAGGTGCTAACTAATTTAATACATAAAAATGCTTTTAGCAAGTCTCATTTTTATTCCAAATATTATATCATAGGGATATAAAGAGAATGATACACTAATATCTACGATAATAGCTTTTTCCCACTACAGCGGACGATTTCATGAGAGCATATGAGCTAAGACATTACCTCCCTCTAGCGCTTGTCCTCAGGATTTTATAGCATTTCTGCCCTATCATTAATATGCATAGAAGAAAGAGTGAGTCCATCCACTTATACCCTTAGGAATATCAAAAATACATTACAGTTATAAAAATGAATAAACAATATGACAAAGGTCTTAACTATTTATACTTAAATTCTTTGTAAATTTAAAATGAGGAGCAAACATATAAATGTCTACTCCTCATTTATGAAAATATATTGTCCGTCTTATGAAATAGAAATAATTTCTACATCCATTTCTCCGCCTGGAGTAAGGATTTTCACTTTATCTCCGGTTGTCTTTCCAAGTAAGCCTTTAGCAATAGGAGAATCGTTTGAGATAAGCCCTTCTAAAGGATCAGCTTCAGCAGATCCAACGATAGTGTAGCTTTCTTCATCTCCATCTGGAATTTCAACAAATGTCACTGTTTTACCTAAAGAGACAACATCATTATTATCTTCCTCTTCGATAATCACAGCATTTCGAATCATGGATTCAATTGTAGAGATTCTTCCTTCAACAAAAGCTTGGTCTTCCTTAGCAGAATCATACTCCGAATTCTCCGATAGATCACCGAAGCTACGAGCGATCTTAATACGTTCTACGACTTCTTTACGTTTTACAGTTTTTAATACTTCTAATTCTTCTTCTAGTTTACGTTTACCTGCTACAGTCATCGGAAATTGTTTCTCTGTTGACACTTCCATACACTCCTTTAAAATCCCTCTTTATAAACATATATTTCCTATTCATATGCTTCGAGTTAAAATGATATGAATTTAATGAAATATTTGTAAATCTTTCATCATCATATTATACAATAGCATTAGTTTCAAGAATAGTTTTTATTTTTGTAACCATTAAATCGATTGCTACCTCATTTTGACCGCCTTCAGGAATAATTACATCTGCGTATCTTTTAGTAGGCTCTATAAACTGATTATGCATCGGGCGAACGACTGTTAAATATTGTTCTACTACAGATTCTACAGTACGGCCCCTCTCATGAATATCACGTAAAATTCTTCGAATAATACGTAAATCCGAGTCTGTATCTACAAATAATTTTATATCCATGAGGTTTCTTAAACGCTCGTCCTCTAGCACTAGGATACCTTCTAAAATAATTACATCCTTTGGTTGGATCAGGACTGTTTCACTTGAACGCGTGTGTTGTGCATAATCATAAATTGGTTTTTCAATTGCTTTGTCGTTCAGCAAATCATTTACATGCTGAATAAGTAGGTCATTGTCAAAAGCAAAGGGATGATCGTAATTTGTATTCAATCTTTCTTCAAAAGCTAAATGGCTTTGGTCTTTATAGTAATAATCTTGTTCAATAACTACTACAGAATGGTCTTTAAAAACTTCACTAATTGCTTGGGTAACGCTGGTCTTTCCTGAACCGGAACCACCAGTGATGCCTATGATAAGCGGAGTACGTTTAGCCATTAGTTTAACCCCTTTCTCATCATGTTGTTTGGATATAATTTAGTCGGACATGTAAATTGAACTATTTCTAAGGGATGTCTTGCTGCATCTAGAACTTTTCCCTTTTCATTTTTAAGTTCGCCAATTACTAATCGAACGTTGTCGATTTCGGGTCCAAAGAATTCTACTTCATCTCCTGGCTTGAAGTAGTTTCTCTGTTGTAATGTTACTACTTGTGTTTCATCGTTATAGTCTAGAACTAGCCCAACAAAGTCGTATCCCAGTTTTTTGTCATGAACGCCATACATTTGTTGTTCAACACCAGGTTCACCCTCAAAGAATGCTGTATCTGCTTCTCGGTTTGCACACTTTTCAAGCTCTTCCAACCATTCCTGCTTCATAACAAAGTTTTCTGGGTCCGCACAATAAGCATCGATGACTTTACGATATACACTAATAACTGTAGCTATATAGTGAATAGATTTCATACGACCTTCTACTTTTAGAGAATCAATTCCCATTTCAATCATTTTAGGAATAGATTCAACTAGCTTCAAATCTTTTGGACTCATAGCAAAAGGAGTATCTTCTTCTTCAAATAATGCTTTCTCTTCTCCATTAGAGCTTGCTTCATAGAGATCGTAGTCCCATCGGCATGATTGGCAGCAACCACCGCGGTTAGAATCGCGAGCAGTCATATGATTAGAGAGTGTACATCTACCGCTATATGCTATACACATAGCTCCATGGATAAATGTCTCAATCTCTATATCCACTTTTTCTTTCATTAGCTTTATTTCTTCACCGCTTGTTTCTCGAGCTAAAACAACTCGGTGTAAGCCTTCTTCCTTCCAATATTGGACTGCTTTCCAGTTAGAAAGGGATTGTTGAGTACTTAGATGAATTTCTAGCTTAGGAGCTGCCTCCCTACAGGTTTCTATAATTAAAGGATCTGCAACTATAATTCCAGTTACTCCTGCAGCCTCTATTGACTTTAAATACTCCTCTAGCCCGTCCATATTTTCGTTATGAGCAAAGATATTAGTTGTAACATAAATTTTTGCTCCGTATCGATTGGCAAACTCGACACCCTCACGCATTTCATCAATGGAGAAATTACCTGCGTTTGAACGTAAGCCAAACTCTCTACCACCTATAAATACTGCATCTGCACCATAATGAACAGCAATTTTTAATTTTTCTAGACTACCGGCCGGAGCCAATAACTCAGGCTTTTTCGTAATGACACGTTTGCCGTCGACTAATTCACTTATTTCATCTATTTTCGTGTTTATCACATGAATTCTGTCCTTTCTGAACCGAAAATAATTTCAGCTAAGAGCTACGCAATTAGTATACTGTTTCTTTAAAATAGAATCCGGTATCCAAGGGTCTAAGTGGAGGTTGAATAGCTTCAATTTTCTTAAATAGTTCCTTTTTAATCTCTTTATAGGCGGAACGTGATTCATAGTATGCATCAATTGCCTGACGATAGTAGCTAGTGACTTCCGTTACATATGACGTTTCATGGAGAATGCCATCAATCTTTAAGCTATCCACTCCTGCATCTAAAAACTCATCTAACTCATCAATCATACAAATATCATTCGGACTAAAAATATGGGTTCCATTTTGATCCTCGAAGATAGGGTACTTATTCGATCGCTCTTTATCATGTAAAAACATATTTTTATTTTGACAGCGGTTTTCCACTTCCATTGCTTTATCTTGAAAAAGAAAATAGTTGCCGATTAAAGATCGCTTAGACTGGAACATACACGTCATTCCGTGCACCTGTGCCTCTACTTCGACTTCTGCATTTTCTTTTATATCTATCACTTCTTCTAAGCTAAGCTCACGAGCTAAAACAGCTCTTGTAGAACCACGTTTTCCCCAATAGTTTGCTGTAAAGTAATTAGTAGCTGTTTGTTCAGTATTCCAATGAAGAGGTAGTGTAACTCCCGCCTCTCTCCTAGCAATAATTACCGCCGGGTCACCAAATACAATTGCATCTACACCAATTTCTTGTATTTTCTGCATATAAGGGCCAAGTTCATCTACTTTGTCATTGTGAAAAATGCCGTTCATGGCAACGTAAATTTTTTTATTATGTTCTTTTACTAGCTTTGTCGCTGCTTGAATATCATCTAGTGTAAATTCTCCTGCTAGCCTTAACCCAAAATACTGTTCGCCTACTAAAAAAGCATCTGCACCCGCCTGTATAAGCTCTCGAATGTGCTCTACATTTTTAGGTGTCACTAGTAATTCTGCTTTTTTCATGCTTGTCACCTCTTTATACTTACTAGCATTCCGTCTCCCACAGAAAAGAATGCTGTGTCATAGTCTGGATGCTGCATTAACCATTCCATAAACTGATGCTGGTTTCGCACCATGGTTCTTTTCCTTCTTGGAACCTCTTCTATTGGAAGCTCGGAGAGACCGTTTAACAATATATTATCACAGTAAATAACGCCCCTATCGTTTAACAAAGGTGCGTACTTTTCAAAGAATTTTTTATATTGTCCTTTTGCAGCATCAATAAAAATAGCATCAAATCTTTGATTATTCAAAGTATCCTCGTCTAACTCTAAGGCGTCTCCAATAATGACTCTGATGCGTTCCTCCAAGTTGGCTCGGTTAATATATTCCTTAGCTAACATCGCTTTTTGCTCATCACGCTCTACTGTGACAATAGAAGCATCTAGTTTGTCGGCCATGCGCATAGAAGAATAACCGATTGCTGTTCCAAGTTCTAAAATAGAGGTTGGCTTCTGTAAAGAGAGTAACTGTAGCAATACTTCCATTCCCGACAGTTGCATAATTGGTACATGGTTTTCTTTTGCATAGCTCTCCATTTCAATAAAGATAGGTTCTCTTGGCTTAATTAGATTTTTCATAAAATCTTCACTGATGTTCATAGCTTAACTCCTTTTAGATGCAAGGTTATTTCGTTATGTAAACTGGAGATATCTCTGCTTCCCGAAATTCTACTCCTAAGTACAAGGATAATCAACAGACAAATATAACCTGATACGTAAAAAACCCATCTTATAATAACATAGCAGGAGAAGGAAAGCGATAACCTTCCTTCTCCTGCATGCTAATTATTTTAAATGTTCGTCTATTTTTTGAAGATGTTCATCATATGTTTTAGAAAAATGATTTTTTCCTTCTTTATCAGCTAGGAAATAGAAGTATTCTGTCTTTTCAGGATCTAAAGTTGCCTCTATGGACATTTTCCCTGCATTTGCAATCGGACCTGGTGGTAATCCTTTGTTTTGGTAAGTATTATATGGATTATCAATTTCTAAGTCCTCAAATAATACACGATCTTTATGGCTTCCTAAAGCATAAAGTACAGTCGGGTCGGTTTGTAATGGCATATCAATTTCTAAACGGTTGAAAAAGACGCTAGCTATCTTTTCACGGTCTGTTTGAGCAGTTGCCTCTTCTTCCAATAAGGAAGCAAAGGTTAAAAGCCAATGAACAGACTTTTCTTCTGCTTGTAGCAATTCATAATAAGGTGCCAATGCTTTGTCCGTTTGAGCCAATAACATTTCTGCTATTTCTTCATTTGTCGGATTTTCCTCGTAAAATGGATATGTCGATGGATATAAATAACCCTCTAATGCGTAACGGATATTTTCCCCTTTGATTTCTTCTGTTAACAATGTAGGGTACTTACTCATCATGCGATCAACAAATTCAGCGTTCGTAACTAGTTCAAAGAATTCCTTGGAAGAATTTCCAGTCTTCTTCTCCACTACATCTCCAATTTGCTCTAGAGTCAATCCTTCTGGAATGGTTAAGGTTAGTAGTGGTTCCCTATAAATTTTACCAGTTTTAAGACTTTCGATAATTTCATCTAAAGTCATATCCTTAGACAAATCATATGTACCTGCTTGAAAATCAGATTGGTTATTAAACTTAACATAGTATTTAAAAATCTTTGCATTTTTAATTATTCCATTTTTTTCAAGAGTCGAAGATATGCTATCGATACCTGAGCCAATTGGAATTTCAACAGTCACTTTCTCAGTAGAGTCGGGATCCATTGGTTCAAGAGCCCCTTTCACATAGTTATAACCAGTGAATCCAGCTATAGCAATAATGATCAAGAGAACCAATGCTATTATCATTACTATTTTTCTAACAAGTTTTACTTCTTTTTTTTTGTTTTTCATCTGATCAAACATGATCTCTTTTTTTGATTTGTTTTCCACGGGCTTTCCCCCTTTATTCTCCCTTATTATACATGATGCTTCACAAAAAGAAAAAGGATGGAATGAGAATACTCAGTCCACCCTTTTTAGATTTGAATTAGTCTTCGTCTTCTTCTGTTTCATCTAAAAATGTGTTTAACATTTCTTCGATCATATCCCATTCAGCATCTGTCTCGATTGGATGTAAATCTCCATCTTCTCCGTTTTCATTTGGAGTGAAAGAAGAAGCATGAATTTCTATTTCTTCGTTCTCATCTTCTTCAGCACCGATAGGGTAGTAAAGTACATATGATTTACCGAATTCATCTGATTCAAATGTAAATAATACGTTACAAAGCTGTTCATTTCCGTTGTCATCAACGATTGTGATATTTTCTTGTCCGTGGTCCATTTGTGGTCACCTCATCTGTTTTTTCTATCAAGATATCCTTGTAAAATCATTACAGCAGCCATTTTGTCAATAACTAGCTTGCGTTTTTTACGACTAACATCCGCATCTATTAACATACGTTCTGCAGCCATAGTTGTCAATCTTTCATCCCATAATGTTACTGGAAAGTTATATTTGTCAGTTAACAGCTTGGCAAATTGTTCCGAAGCTTCTGCACGCGGTCCGATAGAATTATTCATGTTTTTAGGAAAGCCTACAACGAACTCACTCACTTGATGTTGTTTTACCAATTCATCAATTCGTTCCATCCCAAATTCTTGTGCATCTTCGTTAATTTTGATCGTTTCAATTCCCTGGGCTGTCCAACCGAGGGCATCACTTATTGCAATGCCCACGGTGCGAGAACCGACATCTAAACCCATTATTCTCATAATTACGCCTCATTATTCTTTTTAATATAGAACTTAACTAGCTCCTCTAAAATTTCATCTCGTTCTAATTTACGGATCATATTTCGAGCATCTTGATGGCGAGGAATATAAGCTGGATCACCAGAAAGTAAATAGCCAACAATTTGATTTATAGAGTTATATCCTTTTTCCTCTAATGCAGAGTGAACCTGAAGCATCACATGTTTGACTTCTTGTTCCATCGATTCCTCTGGGAAATTGAATTTCATTGTTTTATCAAATGAACTCATGATCAGCACCTCGCTTTCAAATTGGTAATAATGTTTGCTTAGTTATTTGTTAAGTATACCCTATTTTTGAAATAGTTTAAACTGATTTGATGTATTCGTAAACGGAGTTAAGTGCAAGCTCTAGCTTACTTGCGTCTTTAGCCCCAGCCATGGCAAAGTCCGGACGGCCCCCACCTTTACCTCCACATTGTTCAGCGACTAGTTTGACAATATTTCCAGCATGGTAGTTCCCACCTACTAAATCCTTAGTCACTCCAGCAGAAATCATTACTTTTTCCTCGTCTACTGCGCCTAAAACTATGACAGCATTATCCATTTTTTGTTTTAAATCATCCATCATTTGTCTTAGCTGATTATTATCCTTAGCCTCTACTTTTACAGAGAGCACCGTAATGCCATTAATAGTTTGAGCTGATGATAAAACGGAAGATGCCTGACTATTAGCGATTTTAGCAGATAATGATTCATTTTCTCTTTGAATGTTTTTCAATTCACCTAACAATTGAGAAACCTTCATAACTAAATCCTTTGGTTGAGCTTTTACTAGTGAAGCAGCTTCCGTAAGAAGCATTTCTTCCTCTTTAATAACCTCAAATGCACCTTTTCCAGTAACTGCTTCAATACGACGTGTTCCTGCACCGATACCGCCTTCAGAAAGGATTTTAAAGTAGCCTATCTCGGACGTGTTTTTCACATGCACTCCACCGCAAAGCTCTAATGAATAAGCTCCCATTTGAACTACTCTCACAATATCTCCATATTTTTCTCCGAAAAGAGCCATGGCACCCATATTTTTTGCCTCTTCAATATTGTGATATCCAGTTACTACCGGGATATTATCCCACACCTTCTCATTAACTATACGCTCAATTGTTTCTAGCTCTTCTTTCGTTACTTGCCCAAAATGAGAAAAGTCAAAACGTAAGCGATCTGGTCCAACATATGAGCCAGCTTGGTTTACATGTGTTCCTAGAACGTCTTTTAAAGCTTGATGTAGAATATGTGTTGCCGAGTGATTTTTTATAGTGTGACCTCTTAATGTTTGATCTACTGTAGCTACTATGTCAGCCCCAACCGTCATTTCTCCAGACTCAATAATAACAGTGTGTAGATTTTGACCATTTGGAGCTTTTTGAACATCCTTTACAAACCCACGGAAATTATCATTTTCAATTGTTCCATGATCTGCTATTTGACCCCCACTTTCCGCATAGAAAGGTGTCTGGGTTAAAATAATTTTCACTTCATCGCCTTCTTGAGCAGATTTAACTAATTCTTGCCCAAGTACAATAGAGGTAACCTTTGTAGTGACACTTAGCGTATCGTAGCCAACAAACTCACTTTCATCTTGTAAGTTACTAAAAACAGCAGATTGCACCTGCATAGAATCTACATTCTGACGAGCAGCACGTGCTCTAGAACGTTGAGCTTCCATTTCAGCTTTAAAGCCCTTATGATCAACTGTCATATTTGCTTCTTCTGCATATTCCTCTGTTAACTCAATCGGGAAGCCGTATGTGTCATAAAGTGTAAAAGTCGTTGTTCCAGGTATAAATGACTCGCCTTTTGAACGTTGCTCCTCAATTACTTTTTCTAAAATGCTAAGCCCATCGTGTAGTGTTTCATGGAATCTTTCTTCCTCTGTTTTAATAACACGCATGATGAAGTCTTTTTTCTCTGTAACTTCTGGATAGAAATCCTTCATGATTTCCCCTACTACAGGTACAAGCTCAAATAAAAAAGGCTGATCGATACCTAGTTGTTTTGCAAAACGGACAGCTCTGCGAAGAAGTCTTCTCAGTACATAGCCGCGTCCTTCATTGGAAGGTAAAGCCCCATCTCCAATAGCAAATGCAACGGTACGAATATGGTCAGCAATTACTTTGAAAGCTACGTCATTCTCCTTGTTTTGGCGATACTTCTTACCTGCAATTGTTTCAGTTTGCTCGATAATCGGCATGAATAGGTCTGTATCAAAGTTAGTTGGAACATTTTGTACAACACTAGCCATACGCTCCAAGCCCATTCCAGTATCGATGTTTTGCTTTGGTAATGGTGTATATGTGTGATCTGGATTATGGTTAAACTCAGAGAAAACTAAGTTCCAGATTTCTAAATATCGATCATTTTCTCCACCTGGATAAAGTTCTGGATCATTTACATCATTACCATAGGTTTCACCACGGTCATAGAAAATTTCTGAGTTAGGTCCACTCGGTCCTTCTCCAATATCCCAGAAGTTTCCTTCTAAACGAATAATACGCTCTTCTGGAATACCAATTTCATCCTTCCAGATAACATATGCCTCTTCATCTTCTGGATGAATGGTAATAGATAGCTTTTCAGGTTCAAAGCCCATCCACTTTTCATCAGTCAAAAACTCCCAAGCCCAATGAATTGCTTCTTTTTTAAAATATTCACCGATTGAGAAGTTTCCTAGCATTTCAAAGAACGTATGATGTCTAGCTGTCTTTCCTACATTTTCAATATCATTTGTACGAATAGATTTTTGTGCATTTGTGATTCTTGGATTTTCTGGAATTACACGTCCATCAAAATATTTTTTTAACGTAGCAACTCCACTATTGATCCAAAGAAGTGAAGCGTCATTAATCGGTACAAGTGGAGCAGATGGTTCTTGTGAGTGACCTTTTTCTATAAAAAAGTCTAAATACATTTGTCTAATTTGTGCACCAGTTAAATGTTTCATTTTTTCATTCCTCCTAATAATATTATTCCTCTTTAACAAAAGATTTGACGCTATGCAAAATAAAATAAAAAAAGCCTTCATCCCAAAAAGGGACGAAAGCTATTATTTCGCGGTACCACCCTAGTTACATAATAAAATACAACCTTATTATGTCTCTTAAGAATCCTTAACGCAGATTTACGGCAGGTATTAGCTGCACTCAGGAGTAGCTTTCCTAATTGTTATACGCTGGGGATTCTTTCAGCCAAAGGAATCCTTCTCTCTTCAGGTAACAACAGTACTTTCTCCGTCATCATGTTTTATATGCAATTTTGATTATAATTAACAATTTGTACTATGTCAATCGGTATCTAAGAACTCATATGGGGTAATACCCTTCATACCTATAAGAGGATCGATTAAATGATAATTATCTGCTGACAAATATGTTGAGTCCACTTCATCCGCCTCAACAGACAACGTCACTTCAGTACTACTTTTTTCTGTAGATACAGATGATGTAGATTTTGTCTCTATTTCTTCTTTTACTTCATCTGCTAAACGTTCTTTTAATGTAGTTAAACGCTGCAAGTCATCTGTTCGTTCAACGCCAAATTTAAATACCTCTGGATCTCCACAAAGAATTAAGAAATTTTTAGCACGAGTAATTCCAGTGTAAAGCAAGTTACGTCTAAGCATTTTCATATAGCTTCTCGTAACAGGCATAATGACTGTTTGGAACTCACTACCCTGTGATTTATGAACGGAGCAACAATACGCTAGAGTAATTTGATTTAAGTCATTCTTTTCATACGTAACTTCATTGCCATCAAAAGAGACAACAAGCATCTCTTTCTTCTCAACCGTTTCATTGGCTCTAAAAATAGCAACAACTTCCCCCATATCACCATTAAAAACGTTACTTTCCGGTTGATTTACTAGCTGAAGTACTTTATCGCCTATCCGATAAATTGTATCTCCAAAGGTCATTTCCTTACGTGTTCCATCGGTATTCGGATTGACCATCTCTTGAATCATTTTATTTAACGCATCTATTCCAGCAGGCCCTCTATACATAGGAGCTAGCACTTGTATCTCTCGAATGGATTGACCTTTAGACAATGCCGCCTTTAACACTTGTTCTACTACTTTAGGGATTTGTTCAGTCGTTGCCTTGATAAAGGATCGATCTTTTGTTTTAGCGGTAAGTGTAGCAGGTACACTTCCTTGTTTCATTTCATGTGCTAATTCTATAATGGAGGATCCCTCTGATTGTCGATAAATATCAACCAGTTCTACTGTTGGAATTCTTTTAGATGCCAGTAAGTCCTTTAATACCTGACCTGGACCAACAGGCGGGAGCTGGTCTTGGTCACCAACAAAAATAACCTGAGCATCCTTAGGGATAGCTTTTAAAAGCTGATGACCTAGCCAAGTATCTAGCATAGAGGTCTCATCAATAATAACTAGCCTTCCTTCAATTTCTTTACCTTCTGTATCGGTGTCCTCTTGGCCATTAAAGCCAAGTAATCTATGAATGGTCATTGCAGGCAGATCTGTAGATTCACTTAATCGCTTAGCTGCTCTACCGGTAGGTGCAGCCAGAACAATTGGAAAGGGCTTTTGCTCCTTCGCCCATTCCTTTGGATCTAAGGACAGCCCGTGCAGTTCAGAGTATAGTTCTACAATTCCTCGTACAACGGTTGTTTTTCCCGTCCCAGGTCCTCCCGTTAATAAGGTAATATTCGAATTAAGAGCTGTTTCAATAGCCTTGATTTGTGTATTGGCATATTTAACGCCAAGACGCTTTTCTAAAGGACCTAAATGCTTCTTAATTTCTTTTAAAGGAAATTGGTGAATATCTTTATCCATTAGTAAAGTTTCTACCTTGGAGCTGATTCCTACCTCTGAAAAGTATAGAGATGGGATATAAAATTTATTTACCTCACCAACAATCCTACTTTCCTCAGCTAGCTCTATACAACATTGTGTTATTGACTCGTAAGAGATTTCTTCTCTTTGTGCATTTTCAAGCATTCTTTTAACGTCTTCTAAAAGCTGCTCAGCATATTGAAAGACATGACCCTCACTAAGTGAAGAAGTTTGAAGTAAATGGTATATCGCTGCTTTTATACGATCCGGATGATTTCCTTTTATCCCGAGCTTATAACCTAACTCGTCGGCACGTACAAAACCAACCCCCTCTACATCTTCTATTAAACGATATGGGTTTTCTGTTAACTTAGCAATTGTTTCTTCTCTATATGCCTGATAGATTTTCATGGCAACTTGGGGACCAAAACCCCACTCGTTTAACTGAATCATCACTTTTTCTAATCCTAAATTTTGTTCTAATGTGGCTCTAATAGTTTGTTTTTTATCTTCACCTAGCTTTGGAATAATATCTAGAGACGCTGGATCATCTAAAATTCGATTAATCGCATTTTCTCCTAGTTTTTTAACAATAAGCTCCGCTGTCTTCCTACCTATCCCAGGAAACATATCACTAGATAGATAATGAACAATCCCTGTCTCTGTTGCTGGGACCTCCTTTTGGAACGTTTCGACTTGAAACTGTATCCCATACTTTGGGTGATTTTTAATAACACCTGTAAATTTATACGCTTCTTCTAAAACTAACTGGGGGAAATAACCTGTAACAATTATTTCTTTATCTGTGTATGTAGTATTAGTGGATTTTATCTTTAGTTTAATAATGGAGAATAGATTTTGTGGATTATGAAAGATAGAGACGATTGGTCGACCTGATATAAATTGTTTTTCGTTATTTATTTCATTTGTCATTTCAATCGTCTCCTAACTTCCTAATTGCGTAGTGAAATCATATCGTATACATATCTAGCTTGATCATAGTTTGGTTGTATTGTAAAAGCTGCTTTTAAATGTTTAAGAGCGCTTTCTGTGTCAGATGTAGACACTGCATATAAAACTCCCATGTTGTAATGGGCATCCGCGTTTTCTGGGTCTAGCTCTAATATTTCCTTAAAAATTGGTTCTGCCACATCGAACATTTCAAGGCTTGCCAGAGCGATACCATACGTTAATTTAATCTGAATATCTTGTGTCTCGTCTAATTCGTAAGCTCTTTGAAGATATGGAAGTGCAAGCTTCGTTTGATCAATCTTCTGAAAGCTTTTTCCTAGCATGAAATAAGCATCTGGACCTTCAATACCATTTGTAATTGCTTTTTCATAAAGCTTTGCTGCTTCTTCAAAGCGCTCTGTATTATAATACAAATTAGCTAGGCTATAAAAGGCTGTTGCAGCTTTTTCGTCTAATGTGATCGCCTTTTGAAAAAAGCGTTCTGCACGTTCATTTTCATTCATAGAAGCTAGTAGGTTTCCAAAGTTGATAAATCCGATTGATTCTTCTGGGTTTTCTTCAATTGCTTTGTTAAACCATTCTGCTGCTTTTTCATAATTTTCTTCTTGTATTGCTTGTATCCCTAGTTCATTGTAATTCAAATCCAATACCTCCATTAACCAACGTAATCCAATTTAAGTCCATCTTTAAAAACCTCGTCTATCGTCGCTCCACCAAGACACTCATCTCCTTGATAGAAAACAACTGCTTGTCCTGGAGTGATAGCGCGAACTGGCTGATCAAATACTACACGAACACGATTTTCAGACAGTAGCTCTACGTGAACTCCGACATCTTCCTGACGATAGCGGAATTTCGCTGTACACGTAAAGGAAGATGGTTTGTCTAGCGTAGTTGTAAATGATAAATCAGTAGCTGTAAGACTCGTAGAGAACAAGGCGTCATTATTAATATTCTGACCGACTAATAAAACATTTCTTGCTAGGTCTTTTCCGATAACAAACCAAGGGTCTCCAGCTCCACCAATACCTAAACCATGGCGTTGTCCAATTGTGTAATACATTAAGCCATCATGTTTGCCCATTACTTGACCGTCCATTGTTTCCATAGTACCTTGCTTAGCTGGTAAGTACTGACTTAAAAATTCTTTAAAGTTTCTTTCACCTATAAAGCAAATACCAGTAGAGTCTTTCTTAGTTGCAGTTGCTAGACCTTGTTCTAATGCTATCTCACGGACTTTTTTCTTCTCTAAATGACCGATTGGAAACATAACCTTTTCTAATTGCTCTTGGTTAAGTTGATTTAAGAAATAGGTTTGGTCTTTGTTATTGTCCTTACCACGCAGCATTCTCGTTTGGCCTTCTTTAACTTCTACTTGTGCATAATGTCCTGTTGCAAGATAATCAGCTCCAAGTGCCAATGCATACTCTAAAAATGCTTTAAATTTAATTTCCTTGTTACACATTACATCAGGGTTTGGCGTTCTGCCCGCCTTGTATTCTTCTAAAAAGTATGAAAATACTTTATCCCAATACTGTTTTTCAAAGTTAACGGCATAATAAGGGATACCAATTTGATTACAAACCTTTATAACATCTTCGTAATCCTCTGTTGCTGTACATACACCGTTTTCGTCGGTGTCATCCCAGTTTTTCATAAATATACCGATTACATCGTAACCTTGCTCTTTTAGCAGATAAGCAGCTACGGAGGAATCAACTCCTCCAGACATACCTACTACTACTCTTGTATCTTCTTTTTTCTTCATCATTTAACTCACTCTTTTCAGTTATCCAAGAATAATTTTACTTATTTTATTGGCCGCTTCTATTGCTTCTTCTTTTGTATTGTTTAATCCAAAACTGAATCGCACTGAATTTCTCAGTTCAGGTGTTTTTTCACCATACATCGCTACTAGGACGTGCGAAGGGTCAATGGAGCCAGCGGTACAAGCAGAACCACTTGACGCATCAATCCCAGCTAAATCTAACTGTACGAGAAAAGTCTCCACATCTGTTTTGGGGATACTTACATTTACTACATGAGGTAGTAAATTTTCTAGTGAGCCATTTATTTTAAACTCTACTCCATTTGTTTGTAATTGCTCAACAAATGTATCTCTTAACGTTCGATAATGCTCGTTGCTTTTTTCAATGTTTTGCTGCTTAATTTCCACTGCTTTTGCAAAGGCAACAATTGCCGGAACATTTTCTGTACCTGCACGTTTTTTGCGCTCCTGTTGACCCCCATACAATAATGGTTTAAGGTAAATATCCTTATTTTGATATAGAAAACCAATCCCTTTTGGTCCGTTAATTTTATGGCTGGAGACACTCAGCAAATCGATATAGGTCTCTTTTACATCAATTGAAACACTTCCGTATGCTTGTACTGCATCTGTGTGGAAATATGCTTGATGATCCTTTAATAGGTTGCCAATTTCTTTTATAGGTTGAATCGTTCCTACCTCGTTATTGGCAAACATAATGGAAACTAAAATAGTATCTTGTCTTAAAGCGTTTTTCAAGTCATCTATACTGATTAAGCCTGTTTCATCAACCGGTAAGTATGTTATTTCAAAGCCTTCTTTTTCAAGCTGCTGACATGCATGCAAGATTGCATGATGCTCAATCTGTGTCGTAATAATATGTTTACCTATAGCTTTACGGGCATAGGCAGTACCAAATAATGCGTAGTTGTCTGCTTCTGTCCCACCACTTGTTATAGTTATTTCAATTTCTTGTGCTCCAATTGATTGAGCTAATATTCTACGAGCATCATCTAATTTTTTTCGAGCAATTCTTCCTGTTTGATGGATACTTGATGCATTGCCATAAACATTATTCATCTCTTCTACTAAAGTATGAACAACTTGCTCTGCCATAGGTGTTGTTGCAGCATGATCTAAATATATTCTATTCATAATGAACTCTTAACTCCTTATATATAAAACATGTACCCTTCCAAATCAGGGTTTTCTTCAGTGTATTTGGACAAATCTTCAATCGTTGTCGTATCAAGCACATTTTTAACTGCATCACGAATTCTTAACCAAAGCTCGCGCTGTGGCGCTGCTTCCTCATCTATACCTTCTACAATTTGAATTGGACCCTCTAATACACGAATAACGTCGCCAGCAGTTATCTCATTTGGCGCTTTAGATAGCATATAACCACCATACGCTCCTCTAACACTTTTTACTAAGCCAGCATTACGTAAGGGTGATACAATTTGTTCTAAGTAAGCTTCAGATAAGGAGTGCTCCGTAGCAATTTGTCGTAAAGCATGTGGACCTTCTCCATACTGTTTCCCTAAAGCTACCATGATGGTAAGTCCATACCGACCCTTTGTTGAAAATTTCAACGTTTTCACCTCATTTTAATTTAACAAATTACTTATTTAATCATTCTTAAGTATAATTTTTGCGTTTAATGTTATATTCATCAGGGTATAAAAAATTCTTTCCCTAGTATAGCATAACTCATAGTGCTAACGACTTCAAAATGACTTTTCGTCCTATCTTCTATATAATAAAGGAACAAATGTACGTTTTAAAGCACTAAAAATCATTTGTTTCTTAAATGGCTGAGTTAAAATAATAAAAATGCAACTAGCCGAAGCTTTTAATTTACTGAAATAGCCAAATATATTCTAAAGTCAAAATAACTTTTCTCTTACAATACTTGGTTTTATCACCTTTCGGAGAGATTTTTCACTGTTCAGCGGGGTTTATCACCATTCACTGTACGATTATCTCCGTTCGTGCAGTTTTATCACCGCTTAGGCATAGCCCTGATCCACAAAAAAGAAAAAATCTAGATAAATACATAGAAAAAGGAGAGATTCATTTTGCAAAATGAACCATTAGCCTATCGAATGAGACCACAAACAATAGATGAAATTGCAGGACAGCAACATGTAATTGGGAAGAATACAGCCTTATATAAAATGATTATCAATGGGCATGTTCCCTCCATGCTTCTGTACGGAGATCCAGGTGTAGGCAAAACCTCTTTGGCTTTTGCCATAGCTGGAACAACCAAGCTCCCTTTTGTCGCCTTAAATGCAACTAAAGCTGGGAAGAAAGACGTGGAGGATGTTGTGGCCGACGCAAGAATCAGTGGAAAGATTATATTATTTTTAGACGAAATTCATCGATTCAACAAACTACAGCAAGATACTCTTTTGCCACATGTTGAAAATGGTTCTATCATTCTGATCGGTGCAACAACGGAAAATCCTTTCCATGATGTCAATCCAGCGATCCGCTCCCGTTGTGGAGAGATTAAACAGTTGAAGCGGCTTACTACGGAGGATGTAGACGTTCTTCTAAAAAGAGCTTTAGAGGATAGCGTTAAAGGTCTCGGTAAAACCCCTATTAAAATAACAGAAGAACAACGATTAAAGATTGCAGATGCCTCGAATGGTGATGCTCGTAAGGCTTTGACTCTATTAGAATCAACTATTTTTGCAAGCTTTGAAGAAGATGGTATTACCGTAGTAGAAGATTCTACGCTGGATAGCCTTATTGATCGCGTAGGTGTATTTGGAGATAAAAAGGGCTCTCACTTTTATAACTTATTATCAGCCCTTCAAAAATCAGTGAGAGGTAGTGATACGGACGCAGCTTTATATTATCTTGCACACCTTTTAGAAAATGGGGATTTGGTAGCTGTCAGTAGAAGACTTTTGGTAATGAGCTATGAGGATATTGGACTTGCCAATCCTGCAGTAGGACCACAAGTATTAGCAGCAATTCAATCAGCAGAAAGACTAGGGCTTCCAGAAGCGCGTATTCCCCTCGCTAATGCAGTAGTTTTAATGTGCTTATCCGAGAAATCCAACTCTGCATATGTAGCACTCGATAAGGCGATTAGCAGTATCCACGCAGGTAAAACCGGGGATATTCCAAGTCATTTAAAGGATACTCATTACGCTGGTGCGAAGGAACTTGGGCATGGGGGCTATGTATATCCTCATGATCATAAAATAGGAACGTTCGGCGGTTGGGTGAAACAAACCTATCTTCCAGATAGTTTAGTCGGTACAAGATTTTATGATCCGATAGATGCTGGAGAAGAAAAGCGATTGGCAGCTATTTATAATCGTTTGGAAAACTTTAAGAAGGAAAAATAAAGTCAAAAGAACACGAGTCATAAAAATTTAAAACGCTACCGAAAAACATCGGTAGCGTTTTGCTTTGCTTATAAGGATTATACACCCATTTTTCTGCGTGTATTGCTTACCTTTTTAGTTTGTTGACTTTTCATTTTTTGGTTAGCTGCTGGACCAGTTCCTTTTAAGTTACCACCACCAGCTTGGTTTTTCTTTTCTTCTAGCTTTTGTTTCACAGCTTCTTGAAGAGTCATTTTTTTCTTTGGCTCTTCCTGATTTTTTGTTTCAGTCATTTTAGATTCCACCTCGTTTGAAATGTGATTAGTTTTAGTATAAGTGATGTAAAAAAAACTGCAACCTATTTACTGCACTCTATTAATTGTAATATTTTTTGTAATGTCATTTATTACCCAACTAGCACAAATTAAGCCAACGACAGAGGGCACAAATGCATTAGAGGATGGTGGCATCTTAGCTTTACGGATAGCAGCATCTGGCTTTCCAACTGTTTCTACTACGTCTTCTCTTACTACAATGGGACTTTCATCTGAAAATACAACTGGAATTCCTTTAGTGATCCGATCTTCCTTACGTAACTTTGTACGGATTACTTTAGCAAGTGGATCGGTATGTGTCTTAGAAATATCAACAATTTTAAATCTAGTTGGATCTGTTTTGTTGGCAGCTCCCATACTAGAAATTATTTTAATGCCACGCTTTAAACATTCTTTCATCAAATGAATTTTATATATTATTGTATCCGATGCATCTATAACATAATCAATTTTCATATCAAAAAATTGTTCATACGTTTCTTCGGTATAGAACATATGCATATCAATTACTTCACAATCTGGATTAATGTCTGCGATTCTTTCTTTCATTACCTCAGACTTTGATCGTCCTACAGTAGACATGTAAGCTACTAATTGACGATTAATATTTGTTATATCCACATTGTCCTTATCTACTAAAATAATTCTACCCACACCACTTCGGGCGCATGCTTCCGCGGCAAATGACCCAACGCCTCCTACACCCAAAATAGCTACTGTTGTATTCTTTAACAGCTCTACTCCTTCTCTTCCTATCGCAAGTTCATTTCTAGAAAATTGATGTAACATAAAAAACACTCCATTTATATAAGATTAGTTGGTTTTATCTTTTCACTACTCAAATATTATCACATTAGTTCCAGTCGGGTACTATTCTATTAATATTTTACCCTCGAAAATTTATTATAAACGATGGAGTGTACTATGGTACACAGATAAAGTATTTACTAAATTCACTAATTTTATAGCGTTAGGAAATGCTAAATTGCATTAGAGTAACTCTAATTTCCAGTTGATTTATGATGCAAAGAAATCTTTAATCAGAGAGTAGAATTGATTTTTCGCCCCAGCTGGACGCTTTCCTCGGGGTGAGCGATAAGCCATCACCCATCGCTTACGCGCGTGGTCGTGATTTCTTATCTGTCTCACTCATCCCGTAGGAGTCGCCGTCTGGGCTCCAATCAATAAATGGGAACAGATTTAGCATCGATAAAGCGCTAATCAATTTACTCGCATAAGCGAAGCTGAAAAACTGACACCAACCCAATTTCGTCATCTATTTATGTTCTGAATAGCCATTTGAAAGTTCCTTTGTTTATGTTTACAGTCACTATAAAAAAGAATGGTTAGTCAAAATCAACCAATAACTTTAACAAAGCTTATTTTTATAAGAATAATGGAATCTAGATGCTTTAAATTATGAAAATATAATCAAGTTTTGTAAGAGCAAATGTATTTATTATTCATTCCACTAAAAAAGTCCCCTGCAAATACAGGGGACTTTTTTAAATAGACGAATCCCAATCGTGCCGACTAATAGTGCTTATCGTTTTGAACCCGCACAGAGCAGGTGGGTGTCCTCTTTACTGTCTTTGAAGTCCCTAACTAGAGGGCATGTCATCAACAATAAAAGTCAGACTCCCGACGATATAATTGTTCGGTCAAAACTGATTGGCGTTTCGCGAACACATCAGGATTCGTATTACTTGTATAATAGCATATCCCTTTTAAAACTTCAATGAATATACCATGATATTATTTGACTATTCAGAATCATGAAGGTTAGTAGATATATCATATATAACACCTTTCTTCCATATCCTTACCCTTCTTTCACACTTACAAACGTCGATAAAAATACTCTATAAAACTAGTCCTAGATATCCTTGTCTATGAATAATATACATAGACAAGACTTTAAACGGAGGGCTCTATGTGAATTCACTAACCACTTATTTTATATTAGGTATATCGTTGGCTGCACCAATCGGCCCTGTAAAGGCAACCTTGCTGAACACTGGCATAAAAAATGGGTTTTTTCATGCTTGGTTTTTTGGTTTAGGAGCAATTGCAACTGACATTCTCTACATGTTAATGGTGTACTTTGGTGTCGGACAATTTATTGACAATCCAATGATGAAAACGTTTCTTTGGTCTTTTGGATTTTTTGTCCTCATGTACACAGGGATTGAAAACTTGTTAACGGTAAATAATATTTCTATGGATGCAAAATATCGAAAGGTCGTAAGGTTAAGACATTCCTTTCTATCTGGGTTACTTATGGCTCTATTGAATCCTTTGACTATTTTATTTTGGCTTGGAATTTATGGTTCCATACTTGTTGGAGGAGCAAGTGGATCTTTATCAGGGATTGAGGTTATTTTGTATAGTATTACTATCTTATTAGGAATTACACTTGTCGATCTGACGATGGCTACTATTTCTAGTGGGTCTAGAAAATTACTATCTACGCCTCTTTTAAAAACTGTATCCATCATCTCTTCTATTTCCATGATAGGTTTTGGTATATACTTCGGAATTCAGGCTTACTATTCTTTATTTTAAACAAGAAGTCAATTCTTATAAACATATGCATAAAAAAATCCCTATAGGAGAACATACCTTTATTCTATAAAAATTGAGGTGTGTAGGTTGGGGAAGAAAGATGAAAATCTTATCGTAAGCAAGATGACTATTATTAGTATAGCTTCGATTCCATTAGTGATGACACTGGGGAACTCCATGCTTATTCCCGTGCTTCCAATACTGGAGAAAAAGGTAGATATTAGTTCTTTTCAATCAAGTATGATTATAACTAGCTACTCAATTGCTGCCATCATTCTTATTCCAGTCGCTGGCTATTTATCTGATCGATTTGGGAGAAAGAAAATTATATTGCCTTGCTTACTTTTAGCATTGATCGGTGGTCTTATAGCTGGAATGGCCTCCTGGAAAATGGACAGTCCTTACATGATGATCATTATTGGTAGGGTTTTGCAAGGTATGGGTGCTGCCGGTGCTATGCCGATTGTCTTGCCTCTAGTAGGTGATTTGTTTAAAGATGACCCCGAGAAGACAAGCTCCACCTTAGGTCTGATTGAGACATCCAATACTTTTGGTAAAGTTTTAAGCCCTATCCTAGGTTCAGCTATAGCTGCTGTATTATGGTTCTTCCCATTTTTCTCTATCTCTATTTTTAGCGCCATCGCCTTCATACTCATATTATTTTTCGTTAAAGTTCCTAAAGGAGATAACGAAGAACCAGATAAACTTAAGGAATTCTTAAACAAGGTCAAGGAAACATTTAAAGCTGAAGGTAAGTGGTTAACCTCGGTATTTTTAAATGGAATATTTGCGATGTTCGTTCTTTTCGGGGTTCTATTTTATCTATCAGAAATATTGGAGAAAATTCATGATATTAAAGGAATTAAAAAAGGGTTTGTATTAGCCATTCCTTTATTATTCTTATGTATTGCATCCTTTATTACTGGCAGAAAGATCAAGGGACAATTAAAAACGATTAAACGTCTAATGATTATTACACTCATCGTTGCTTCGGCAAGTGTTGTATTTATAGGATTTGTAAAAGACAGCATCTTTTTGTTAATCGCCGTTTCCAGCATTCTTGGAATCGCAATTGGTGCCATCCTTCCTGTTTTAGATGCGATTATTACTGAAAACATAAAAAAAGAAGAACGAGGAACCATTTCTTCCTTTTACAGCTCTGCTCGTTTTTTAGGAGTAGCAGCAGGACCACCTATCCTATCATTAGTCATGAAAAACTATATCAATCCTTTTTATATAGGCTGTGGTGTTCTAGGAATTATACTCACGTTTCTTGTCTTTAAGCTGGTTAAAGTTAGTGAAATCGAAAAAAAAGATGAAAAGCCCGCTTAAAATATTGTTAAATATAAAAATAAAACCGATAATGCCTTCAAGTTATCGGTTATTTAATAAATCCTCAAAAAAATTAGCACCAACTTCCATTCTCACTATTGAGAAGGAAACATGTGCTAGTTTTTTTAGCTTATAATTTGATAAACTCATTTTGAATTTACACTAAAGAGTATTAATAAAATACCTGCGAATAGGCATACGATTCGAGTCATAGATATTTTATCCGCTAATCCCATTAAACCTATACCTGTCGTAACGATCAAAATGCAAGGCCCTACTAGTGCAAGCATTGAATTAATATAGAATGCTTTTTCTAAGTCATTAAACTTTAGCATAAACATGGCTGCAGTAATTTCTATGCTACCAGATGCAAGTCTTAATAAAATTATAAAGAGTAATGCCTTTTCAATAACTCCAATCATCCTCCCAATTATGTATAATCTCTTAAAAGTATATGTGACCTCATCTTAAATTATTTTAGTTAGATTTTGTTATCTTCCAATTTTTATTTAGTTTTAGTATTTGGAAGAGTGTTTTAGGTATTACTTTCTCTACTTTTAATTGTGTCTTCACTT
This sequence comes from Psychrobacillus sp. FSL K6-4046, assembly GCF_038624605.1. Classification (NCBI taxonomy): domain Bacteria; kingdom Bacillati; phylum Bacillota; class Bacilli; order Caryophanales; family Bacillaceae; genus Psychrobacillus; species Psychrobacillus sp. FSL K6-4046. The sequence continues at coordinate 1,579,840 of NZ_CP152020.1, read as the reverse complement.
ATTAGGTATCACTTTCTCTTCTTTATGTTGCACTTCCCTCCCTCTTACGTGCGGCGCCTCATTGTGATTTAGGTGTCATTTCCTCTACTTTTAGGTGCGATTCCCGCTGTTTTAAGAGGAACTTCCTTCCATCCCCTATATTTAAACTCACAAATAAAAAAACACCTTTTAAGCATAAATTTCATGCTTAAAAGGTGGTAACTATTTATTGTTCTTTTTTATTTAAGCTTAACTGTAGTTCATCAAGCTGTGCTTCTGCTACTGGACTTGGTGCTTGTGTCAGTAAGCAGCTAGCACTTGCTGTCTTAGGGAAAGCAATTGTATCACGAAGATTTGTTCTTCCGGATAGAAGCATAACTAAACGGTCTAATCCGAATGCTACTCCACCGTGAGGAGGTGTACCATATTCAAACGCCTCCATTAAGAATCCAAACTGAGCTTTTGCCTCTTCGTCAGAGAATCCAAGAATCTCAAACATTTTTTCCTGTACTTCTCTTGAATAAATACGAAGAGATCCGCCACCTAGCTCATAGCCATTTAAAACAAGGTCATAAGCTTGTGCTTTTACTTGGCTTGGATCAGTTTCCATTAACGGCAGGTCTTCGTCAGCAGGACGTGTAAATGGATGGTGGGCTGCGTAATAACGTCCTTCTTTTTCATCATACTCGAATAGTGGCCAGTTCACGACCCATAGGAAAGCATAACGACTTTCATCGATTAGCTTTAAATCTTTACCAAGCTTCAAACGTAACGCTCCAAGTGCATCTGCAACTACTGATTTCTTGTCAGCTACAAATAGCAATAAATCTCCTGCTTCAGCAACTAGAGTTTGAATAAGCGTACTTGCCGCTTCACCTTCAAAGAATTTTGCAATAGGCCCTTTAATGCCTTCCTCGTCAACTTTAAGCCATGCAAGACCTTTTGCACCATAACGAGATGCATATTCTCCAAGGGCATCAATATCTTTACGTGAATAGTTATCTGCTGCTCCTTTGACGTTAATAGCTTTAACCTGGCCGCCAGCTTCTACTGCAGATGCAAATACTTTAAAGGAGCTATCCTTCACTTGCTCTGAAAGATCTGTTAACTCTAAACCAAAACGAACATCTGGTTTATCTGATCCGAATCTTGCCATTGCTTCGTCATAATCCATTCGTGGGAATGGAATGCTAACATCTACTTCTTTAACATCCTTCATGATCTTTTGCATCATGCGCTCATTCATCTCAAGAATTTCATCCATGGACAGGAAGCTCATTTCCATATCAATTTGTGTAAATTCTGGTTGACGATCAGCACGTAAATCTTCGTCACGGAAACAGCGAGCAATTTGATAGTACTTTTCAAATCCTCCAACCATCAGCAACTGTTTAAACAATTGTGGAGACTGAGGTAAAGCGTAAAACTCTCCTCCATGTACACGACTTGGTACTAGGTAATCTCGAGCTCCCTCTGGCGTAGATTTTGTTAAGATTGGTGTCTCTACTTCAAGGAATCCTTCATCGTCTAAGAAACGTCTAACTGTTTTTGTAATATCTGAACGCATTTTAAACGTGTCATACATCACTGGTCTTCTTAAATCTAGATAACGATATTTTAAACGGACATCTTCCCCTGCGTCTGTTTGATTTTCAATTGAAAAAGGAGGATTTTTTGCCTCGTTGATAACGGAAATTTCATTTGCTTGAACCTCAATTGCACCAGAAGGGATGTTGCGGTTTATTTGATTTTCTGCACGTGCAACGACATTCCCTTTAATTTCAATGATAAATTCGTTTCGTAACGTATTTGCCACCTGTAGAGCAGTTTCTGAAATTTCTGGATTAAATACAACTTGCACAATACCAGTACGGTCTCTCACATCAACGAAAATTAGTCCGCCCAAATCTCTTCGTTTTTGAACCCAACCGATTAGTTGAACCGATTCACCTATATGTTGTTCGTTTAGTTGTCCACTTGTATGCGTTCTGTTCATGATTATTTTGCCTCCGTTAATTTTTTAACTTCATCTATTAAGGATGTAAATGGTACTAGCTGTTGAGTCCCGGTAGTTAAATCTTTCAACATAACACTTTGTTTTTCGAGTTCATCTTCACCGATTACAATCACTGCTTTTGCTTTTAATCGGTCCGCTGATTTCATCTGAGCCTTTACTTTACGGTCTAAATAGTCCATATCAGCAGAAATTTTGTTTTGACGCAGCTCAAAGGTAAGCTCCGTCACTTTTTTCTTAGCTTCCTCACCCATAGCCACTAGGTAAACATCTAGTGAAGTATGGTCTGGAAACGCAATTTTTTCTGCCTCCATCGCCAGTAGAAGTCTTTCAATACTCATCGCATAACCGATACCCGGAGAATCTGGCCCACCTAGCTCCGCTACTAAGCCGTTATATCTTCCTCCACCAGCTAGCGTAGTGATTGCACCAAATCCCTCAGCAGTACTCATAATTTCAAATGCAGTGTGATTATAATAGTCTAGTCCTCGTACTAAATTAGGATCTACCTCGAACTCAATATTTAACGTGGTTAAGTATTGTTTTACTTTTTCAAAATATGCTGCAGATTCTTCATTTAAAAAATCTGTTAAAGATGGTGCTTTTGCCATCAAAGGATTGTTACGATCTACCTTACAGTCTAAAATTCGCAGTGGATTTTTTTGCAATCTATTTTGGCAATCAGAGCAAAATTCCTCGATATGCGGTTCAAAATGGTTCACTAAAGCTTCTCTGTGAGCGATTCGGCTTTCTGTATCCCCTAGTGAGTTAATCACTAGTTTCAAGCTTTTTAAACCAGCTTTTTTATAGATCGACATAGCTAGAGATATTACTTCAGCATCGATTGCTGGGTCAGCACTACCGATTGCCTCCATACCAAATTGAACAAATTGACGATACCTACCAGCTTGTTGACGCTCATAGCGGAACATAGGTCCCATGTAATATAGCTTTACTGGCTGATCAGGATATCCGAACATCTTATGTTCTACAAATGATCGTACAACTGATGCTGTTCCTTCAGGTCTTAACGTAAGTGATCGATTTCCTCTGTCCTGAAACGTGTACATTTCTTTTTGGACGATATCAGTTGTATCTCCTACTCCTCTAGTAAATAGTTCAGTATGCTCAAAGACAGGTGTTCTAATCTCTTTGTAGTGAAACATACGACACTCGTCTCTTATTAAATCTTCTACTATCTGCCACTTTGCTGTTTCAGATGGCAAAATATCTTGTGTTCCTCTTGGTAATTTAATATCCATTATGTTGGACTCCCTTCAAATACAAATAAAAAAAGCCCTCATCCCTTGCATATAGCAAGGGACGAGAGCTTTTAAGCTTCCGCGGTTCCACCCTAGTTGGTTAATATAATTAACCCTCTCAACGCTGGATAACGGCCAGATCCGTTTTTGCCTACTAAAGAATACTCTTTCGACAAAAAACCTCTCGAATGTTGTTCACTGTAGGGGTCTGTAGGAAAGATTGCAGCCACGTCTTTCCCTCTCTTGTCATTCCTTATAAACAGTTACTTTTTCGGTCAATGGTTTGTTTAAATTTTTAATTATACTTTATCATAATAACGTAAATGAAATAAGTCAACCTTTTTAAATAAATGGTAGTAATTTTTTGTTAGACTATTTACAATAAAGAGAGAGGTGATCCAATGAATAACAAAATAGTCCACAAATTGGTAACATTATTACTAGTATTTTCGCTCTTCATACCTTTTGTTAATATACAGGTTCAAGCTCAAGAACAAGAGGCTGTAGTAAGTGTATCATCTTTAAAGGTGCGTAGTGGTCCGGGATTAACATATGACACAATTGGTTCAGTACATAAAAATGATAAACTCACAGTAGTTGGAAAAGAAAATGATTGGTTAAAAGTTAAATACAAAAATACTACTGGTTGGGTTGCTAGCTGGTATGCAACTATTGAAACGGAAGGATTAGACAATAAGCAAATTGTCTCCAAAGTAAATAATTTAAACGTTCGTACAGCTCCTTCAGTTTCTTCAGCCGTTATCGGTAAATTAAATGAAGGAGAAAAGTATGTTGCACATCAATCAGAAGATGAATGGGTTGAAATTGATTACAATGGACAAAAGGGATGGGTAAATAATACATATGTGACTATAGTTGAACATACGGCAACAAAAACCCCATCACCGGCATCATCGATAAAAGAAAGAAAGTTTGTTATTTCTGTGGATGCTTTAAATGTACGTGCTAAACCTGACTTATCTTCAAAAAAAATAGGTCAAGTTAACAAAGGAGACCAATTTAACGTACTTGCTACGGACCACCAATGGGTTCAAGTAGAACTTGAAACAGGAAAAAAGGGATGGCTTTACAGCTTTTATGGTAGTTTTACAAATGCAGTAGGATCTAGTTCAAAGACCACTTCATCAGAGTCCATTACTGTGCTATATAGTGGAACAAATATCCGCGCTGAGAGTAATACTAACAGCGAAGTAGTGAAAAGAGCTGCGGCCGGTGAATCATTTAAAGTCATTGAGACAATTAATGACTGGTTTAAAATCGATTTAGGAAACGGAAAAAATGGGTATATCGCTAACTGGGTAGTATCCTCCTCAGAAGAAACAAATACTCCGGAAACTTCAAAAGAAACAGAGAAAGAGCAAAAGAAAGAAAAAGTTACAAGAAAAAAAGGGACATTAAAAGGAGCAACAATTGTAATTGATGCCGGCCATGGTGGAAATGATCGTGGGACAACCGGTGCTTTAGGGACCGATGAAAAAGATATAACGCTTAAAACAGCTGAATTGCTCTCCTCTAAACTGCAAGCTGCAGGTGCTAATGTTAGGATGACCAGACAATCGGATGAATATGTAGACTTACGTAAAAGAGTTTCTATAGCGCATCAAGTGAATGCCGATGCTTTCATAAGTCTCCATTACGATGCCATTAATAATAGTTCCGTACGAGGCTATACAACGTACTACATGAATAGCCATCAAAAAGAGCTTGCTAACTACGTTCATAAAGGACTCGGTGACATGATTTCCTTAAAAAATCGTGGTGTTCAACCAGGTAACTATTTAGTACTTCGAGAAAATAAGCAGCCTGCTATTCTCATAGAATTAGGATATTTGAGCAATCCAACAGAAGAACAGCATGTGACTACACGAGCATTTAGGGAACAAGCAACTCATGGAATATATAATGGTATTATCGACTACTTTGATAGTCAATTGAAATAATTAAAAAGCTAATTGTCTTTTAACATTCATGAAGTAAACAAAATAAGTCCTGAAAATTTTACTGTTCGTAAAATTTTCAGGACTTTTAATATAAAGTAGGATTTATTTCAGTCTCGTTTTTAAGACTAAGCCTCAAGCACGATAGTTACTGGGCCATCATTAGTGAAAGTGACATCCATCATGGCTCCAAAAACCCCTGTTTCCACTTGGATTTCCTTTGCCTGTAACTTGCTATTGAACAGCTCCCAAAGTGGCTTAGCTTGTTCTGGTCTAGCGGCCTCTATAAAACTAGGACGTCTTCCTCTTTTAGTATCTGCATAAAGTGTAAATTGAGAGACAGAAAGAATGGAACCATTCATTTCTTGAATGGAATGGTTCATCTTACCATCTTCATCCTCAAATAACCGTAGACCCGCTATTTTCTCTACTAAATAATCGACTTCTTTTTCAGTATCTGTAGTTGTAATTCCTACTAATAACATATATCCACGATCTATCTGACCAGTAATTTCGCCATCTACTGTTACTTTTGCATTTTTACATCTTTGTAGAACTACTTTCATCTAAATTTACTCCCTTTAACTAAATTCAGTTTATAGTTTGTATTAGTTAATAATACGCTGAACAGAATAGACATCTGATAGCTGTTTAATTCGATCCACAACTTTGTGCAGATGTGCAATATTAGAGATTAAAATAGACAGATGGATGGAAGCTATATCATTATCTGATTTGCCACTAACTGCAACTATATTGGTTTTAGATTCGTTTACTACTTGGAGTACTTCGTTTAGCAAGCCTGTCCGATCAAAAGCAGATACTTCGATATCTACTTGATATTCCTTTTTCGACGGGCTATCTGATTGCTCCCACTCAACTTCAATGATACGAGAATGGGCATCGTCATTTTGAACATTCGGACAGTCCGCTCGATGAACAGAAACTCCTCTACCTTTCGTGATAAATCCAACAATCGCATCTCCTGGCACTGGACTACAGCAGCGGGAAAGACGAATAAGCAGATTATCGATACCTTTTACTACAACGCCAGATTCTGTTGTTTTCTTAATCGTAGGCGTTTGCATTTCTGTATTAATCTTTTCAAGCGCCTCTTCTTGGTCACGAATTTTGCGCATTTTTTCCGCTAAACGGTTTACTACCTGTTGAGCAGTTATTCCACTAAAGCCGACAGCTGCATATAAGTCTTCTTCCCCGGCAAAAGCGTATTTTTCGCATACTCTTTTAATGTTCTCAGAAGTAAGAACTTCCTTTATATCAAACTCTTGAGCTTTTATTTCTTTTTCAACAGCTTCTTTACCTTTTATAACATTTTCTTCTCTGAGCTGTTTTTTAAAGAATTGCTTAATTTTATTTTTTGCCTGCGATGATTGAGCAATTTTTATCCAGTCCCTACTCGGTCCAAAAGATTGTTTAGACGTCAGAACTTCAATAATATCTCCAGTTTGTAGCTTGGTATCCAGCGGTACCATTTTTCCGTTCACTTTAGCACCAATCGTTTTGTTACCGACCTCCGAGTGGACTCGATACGCAAAATCTATTGGAACAGAGCTAGCGGGAAGCTCAATTACATCGCCCTTTGGAGTGAATACGTACACCATATCAGAAAACAAATCGAATTTGAGGGATTCCATAAATTCTTCAGCATTTGATGATTCCTGCTGAAATTCTAAGATTTCTCTAAACCAAGTAAGCTTGGAATCAACGTTTTGCTTGCCTGCCTCTACCTTTTTGCCCTCTTTGTAAGCCCAATGCGCTGCAACCCCATATTCAGCAATATTATGCATTTCCTCAGTACGAATCTGAACCTCTAAAGGTTCTCCGTTAGGTCCGATTACCGTAGTATGGAGGGATTGGTACATATTTTGCTTAGGCATAGCGATATAGTCTTTAAATCGTCCGGGCATTGGCTTCCAAAGTGTATGAATAACCCCTAAAACGGCGTAGCAATCCTTAATACTATTTACAATGATTCGCATTGCTAATAAGTCATAGATTTCATTGAACTGCTTGTTTTGAACGACCATTTTGCGATATATACTGTAAATATGCTTCGGTCTCCCAGATATATCCGCTCCTACTTCCATTTCATCTAGCTGATTTCTTATATCATCCATAACATCCGTTAAATAAAGCTCTCGCTCAGTACGCTTCTTCTTCATAAAATTAACAATTCGATAATATTGCTGCGGATTTAAATAACGCAATGCTGTATCCTCTAGCTCCCATTTCACTGCTGAAATCCCTAGTCTGTGGGCAAGAGGTGCAAAAATCTCTAATGTTTCGTTAGATATACGTCGTTGTTTTTCCTCAGGTAAATGCTTTAATGTACGCATATTATGTAAACGGTCAGCAAGCTTAATCAAGATAATTCGAATATCCTGTGCCATTGCTATAAACATCTTCCGATGATTTTCAGCCTGCTGTTCTTCTTTAGACATATATTTAATTTTACCTAATTTCGTTACCCCTTCTACTAACAGGGCAACCTCTTCGTTAAATTCACGAACAATATCTTCTCGTGTATATTCAGTGTCTTCTACAACATCATGTAGAAAACCAGCGGCAACAGTCTCGGGATCCATTTGAAGATCAGCAAGAATTCCTGCTACTTGTATGGGATGTAGAATATATGGCTCCCCAGAATTACGGAATTGTTCTCTATGAGCATGCTCTGCCAATTCGTATGCTTTCTTAACGAAGTCAACATGTTCTTTATTCATATAAGTGGAAACTGTTTCAAAAACATCTTCTGCTGTCTTCACCTGATCTTTTGCCATGTTAACTCACCTGATTTCGTTATTTTTCAAAAATAGTATATAAGCTATATTTTATAAAAAAAAAGAGGGACTTGTAAAGTCCACCCTTATCTTGTATAGTCAATTACTTTCTTATTATGCACAATTTGTGTCAATAAAGAAAGAAGAATATTAGTATTGCATCAACGTGCGGATGTTATAGTCCTTAAGCTTGTCACGTCCATCTAAATAAGACAATTCGATTAAGAATGCACAACCTACTACTACACCACCAAGTTCTTCTACTAATTTGATAGTAGCCTCAATTGTACCACCTGTAGCTAACAAGTCATCTACAATTAGTACACGTTGCCCTGGTTTTACAGCATCTTTATGCATTGTCAAAACATCTTTCCCGTATTCTAATCCGTACTCAGCACGAATTACTTCCCGAGGAAGCTTGCCTTCCTTGCGAACTGGTGCAAAACCTATGCCTAAAGCATAAGCAACTGGACATCCAATGATAAATCCACGTGCTTCCGGTCCAACGATTATATCTACACCCACTTCTTTGGCATATTCCACAATTTGGTCAGTTGCATATTTATATGCTTCCCCATTATCCATAATTGTTGTAATATCCTTGAAACGAATACCTGGTTTAGGCCAGTCCTCTACAATTGTAACATATTTCTTTAAATCCATTTTTGCTCCTCCTCAGGAACGGTTTGTACTGCTCTTCGCTCTTCAAACCATTGTTTCAGCTCTTTATATGGTGCGTACAATAGCTTCTGCTCTAAATCAATTTGCTTTGTACGCTGTTGATAGATTGGTGCTTCCGATAAATCTCTTTTAGGTAGATTTTCATTCAACACCAATGTGCCACCCTCTATTCTAACAAAATTCAATTCAAAAAACACCTTTGACATAAAATTAATTGTATTTTGGCTCCATCCAGTATGCTTAGATAGCTGTTGTATATGCTGTTTTAAGGCAAATGTTTTTCTTTTTGCGATGAAAGAATAGTACCATTTAAACTGTTCTCGCGTAGGTAAGCCCTCAAAGTAAGTCGACTCCGATGCAAAAAAGTGAGCATAGATTCTTTTCCAATCGTGGTATTGTAATAAATTCATCAATTGCTCTTCATCTTCAGGCAAGTCTAAGAGACATAAACAGTTTGCTTTGACTTTTTCTTTTATCAAGCTATCCCATGACCATATATTTTCAGAAACAACGGATTCAAAATGGGAAATAGATTCTTTGTTAAAACAAACAAAAACAGTCTGAGAAACGGGAATGGTTGGTAACCATCTATTTACTTGTCTCACACCACGTATATCAAACAACTGCCATTCATTTGTTCTAGCATCCTGAATCATAAGCTGAGGTTTCTTACGACCATTCCACTCGTTAATTTGCAAGTCCCCTATAAAAGATAACTTCGTAGCTGGTGCTATCTCATCAGCTAGCTCTCCTTTTCCAAAACCAACCGCATCTAACAAGACTGCTCCCTGCATTAGCTCCATTTTGACATGATTTTGAGCAGACCCAATCTTTTTTACCGAATTTACTTGTATATTTTCTATACAATACACTGGCTTAGCAAACCCCATTCCAAATGGAGAAAGACGTTGAATAGACTCTATGGACTCGGTAGAGATTTCATCCATTTCTAATGGTACGTCTATGGATACTACAGGTATTAACTGTTCCTCTGTTAAGCATTCTCTTGCCTGCTCATTGAGCCTCTCTCTAAACTCATCTACATGTTCAAGTGGAAACGTCATACCTGCCGCCATCGGGTGACCACCAAAATGAGAAACAATATCGCTATTCTTAGCTAGTTCATTGTACATATGGAAGCCTTCGATACTGCGTGCAGAGCCTTTAGCAATTTGCTTATCCGGATCAAATCCAAGAACAATTGTAGGACGATAATATTTCTCTACTAATTTCGAAGCGACTATTCCTAAAACACCAGGGTTCCACCCTTCCTTACCAACTACGATGACACTTGGACCCTCGATAGTATGGTTTTGCTCTAGGAGTTCCACCGCTTCATCTGTGATTTGCTTAACAATGGCTTGTCTTTCCTTATTTTTATCATTCAGCATATTGGCAAGTGCAAGTGCTCGATTCGAATCTTCAGTTATGAATAACTCAACCCCTGGGGCTGCTTCACCAAGGCGACCTACAGCATTAATACGTGGTCCGAACATAAAACCTATTGTTTCTTCATTGATCGTGTTTATTTCTACGCCACTCACATTTGCTAAAGCTTCTATCGCTATGTTGGTAGTTTTTCTCATTTGCTTAATACCTTCTTGTACGAAGTATCGATTTTCTCCCTTAACCGATACAAGGTCAGCAATTGTACCGATAGCTACTAAATAAAACAAGTCTTTAGGTATTTCACCAAGTAATGCATGAGCCACTTTAAAAGCTACTCCTACGCCTGCTAAATGAGAAAAAGGATATCTTGTATCTTTTAAACCAGGATGTATGATAACATCTGCCGCTGGAAGCACATCTCCTGGTTCATGGTGATCCGTAACAATGACATCCATCCCTAAATCTTTTGCAAACTGAATCTGCTGGATCCCTGATATCCCATTGTCGACTGTAATGATAAGTTTTACACCCTCATCATAAGCTTGTTGGAATAAACGCTCACTTGGTCCGTAACCGTCTATAAACCTGTTTGGAATCTTAAAAATAACATCGGCACCAAGGGCCTCCAATGTTTTTATCATGACAGTAGTACTTGTTATTCCATCAGCATCGTAATCGCCATAAATCATTATTTTTTCATCAGCGTCTATTGCTTGATGTACTCTTGCTACCAATTTCTCCATTCCTTCAAAGAGAAATGGGTCATGTATATGTTCTTCCGTTATATATAAAAAGTTTTTAGCATCTTCTACACTATTAAAACCTCTGGAAACTAGTACTTTTGCACAGACGCGAGGTATGGTCAGCTCTTTTTCAAAAGAATTTACTAATTCGTCATTGGGTCTAGATATTCTCCATCTTTTTTGTGATTGGATCATTTTTCTTCACTTCCTTAATAGTTATTATAACGTATAAAACAAGAAAGGATGAATATATTACTGCAAAGAAAAAAGGGGCAGAGTATAAAATACCCTGCTCCCTTATTTTGTTTCATTATACTACAGGCTCATCTGAACCCCATTTTTTCTCTTCTTTTTCCACTTTAATACCACCAGTTTTACGAAGCTCTTTGGCTTTCAGATCATACCATAACTGAGCTGCGATAAATAATGATGAATATGTTCCTGCTAATAAACCAATTAACAGTGCAATAGAGAAGTTTCTAATACCTTCAGCACCAAATAATAATAAGGCTACTACTACAAGAACCACTGTCAACACAGTGTTGACTGAACGTCCTAATGTTTGGCGAAGAGACTTATTAACGATTGTTGCAAGTTCTTCTTCTGTAGTAATCGCTTTACTACGATGAAGGTTTTCTCGAATTCTGTCAAAAGTTACAATTGTATCATTTATCGAATAACCTACTATCGTTAATATAGCTGCGATAAAGGTAATATCAACTTCCAAACGTAAAATACTAAAAATAGCTACCATTAGGAAAACATCGTGGAGTAAGGAAGCTATAGCTGCAAGACCCATACGCCACTCAAAACGAAACGCCACATAAATTACTATACCCAACGCAGCGAAAAACAATGCTTTCATTGCATTTGCAGCAAGTTCCGTACCTACCGTAGGTGAAACTGTACTTACTTGTGGTTCCGCTCCAAATTGTTCTTTCATATCTGCTTTTAAATTTTTAATCTCTTCTTGAGAGAATTCATCCTTATAACGGACAACTGCTCCTTCGCTATTGTCACCTGAAATGACGATATCTTCAGTAGACAATCCAATAGCATCCAATTTCTCGGCAACTATCTCCTGAGTCAATGGTGTAGTGGAGTCAATCTGTACGCGTGTACCAGAAGAGAAATCAATTCCTAGATTTAGCTTAAATACACTTAATATGACAATTCCGGCAACTGTCAAAATAATAGAAGCTGTATAATAAATTTTTCGGTTATGAACAAAGTCTACTCGATCAAACTTCGTTGTTAAATCTAACGTATCTACTTCCTCTTCAGGAGAGTGAACACGTTTTTTTGAAATCCCAAACCAGCCTGGTTTATTGTCAAAGTATCCACTATGAACTAGCAGTCCTAAAAGAATACGTGACGCAAAAACTGCAGTTATAAATACAACCAAAATACTAATTATCAAAAGTGTCGCAAATCCTTTAACAGAACTTGTACCAAAATAGAATAATACAACTGCTGCTAAAAGGGTGGTGACATTCGCATCAAAAATCGCTGAGAATGAAGATTTCGCTCCGGCCTCAAATGATTTTTTCACCGATTTTCCAACTCTTAGCTCTTCCCTTATCCGTTCATATGTTAGGATGTTGGCATCGACTGCCATCCCTACCCCAAGAACGATGGCTGCTATACCTGGGAGAGTAAGAACCCCATTAATCCAATCAAATATGACTAGGATTAAGAAGATATATACGACTAAGGAAATTACTGCTACCAGACCTGGCAAGCGATAATAGAAAATCATAAATATGAAAATAGCCGCAACACCTATAATACTAGCAAGAATAGTGCTGTCTAATGCTTGCTCACCGAATTGCGCACCAACTGAAGTAGAGAAAATTTCGGTAAGTTTAACAGGTAATGCTCCCGCATTTAAAATACCAGAAAGATTTTTTGTTTCTTCTACTGTAAATGATCCTGAGATTTCCACACTATCTGAACTAATTCGTTGAGATACTCGCGGATTAGAAGTAAATTTAGGATCTTCCTTTAACACCTCTGCAGCATAGGAATCTACGCCTTCTTCAAAATCTAACCAAATTACTAATACATTGTCTGGAGCTGGTCTTGCTGCTATTTGCTCCGTTACTTCTGCAAATTTGCTTGCCTCTTTCAACTCTAATGTAACGATTGGTTGGCCTTGCTGGTTGAATGCCGCTTTAGCACCGCCCTCTTTAAGGTCCATACCATCTAGCATTATATTATCGTCAGAATCTCGGAATGTTAGATTAGCTTGAGTAGATAGCAATTCCCTTGCAGACTCCTGATCCTCTACACCCGCTAGCTGTACCCTGATTCTGTGATCATTCTCAATTTGAATACTAGGCTCACTTACACCAAGCACGTCGATGCGGCTAGTTAAAGCTGAAGCCGTATCTGCTACGATCTCATCTGTAATCTCTTGTCCATCCTGAAGTTCCTCAACCTGATAGAGAACCTCGAAACCACCTTGTAAATCTAGCCCTAATTTAATATTATTTAAAACTCCGCTAACTGTAGGGCTTATTGTCCCTGCAAAAATTACAAGAAGCAGTAAAAACGCAACTATGCGTCCTCTTGTTTTCATATGTACTTCCTCCTAAGAATAACCACAGACTTCCTTCGTCAGAAAGACTATTGCTAAAAACAATTATGAAATAGAATATTCCATCTATTTCAATTCCAAAAAAATGCAACACATTTATTATGAAACACGATGCCCTTACTGTCAAATGACTGTTTGCTTATTTTTTCTCATTTTGAGGATTTAATAAGACTTGTAATTCCTCTTGGTTAATGTCTGCAAACCAATTAGATGTTCGAGAGTTTTGAATTTGCTCGTAAGTCATATACTCTGCTGGTGTAATAGAAAGAACGTCATTGACAATCTGATGAAGAGATAAGGAAAGAACATCTAGCTTCCTCCATTTCTTTTCCACACAATACTTCCAAATATCTTGTTCTGTTACTGTTTCGTACTGATAAACTTTAAATTCACTCTTTTTGCTCTCTAAAGCTGGTAGCACGTGTAGAAAGATATGATTGTATGAGTTTTCCAAAATACTGCACCTCTTTATAGAATAATGTGGTAAGTGGCTTGCATATTATTATTGTAAACGAAGTTCCTGCATTTGAGAAGGAAGTGTTTAATTTGTCAACGTATTTAAGAGGGTCCATTGTATTAATGTTTGCCATTTTTTTGTCCAAGTTCTTAGGCTTTATTTACCGCATGCAGTTTGTTCGGTTGACTGGAGAAGAGGCAGTTGGTATTTACAGCACGGCGTATCCAGCCTTTATCTTCTTCTTATCCCTTATCCAATTGGGTATACCGATTGCTATAACTAAAATTATAGCTGAGCTTCGAACGAGAAACGCTATATCTGATTATTTCACAGTTATGCGAACTTCCGTAATTGTAACCGTAGTATCTATGATTATTTTTACACCAATCTTTATTTTTGTCACTCCGCTTATTTCTAGTAATCTTTTGAAAAACGATGCAATCACGATGACTCTCTATGTATCTATTGCTATTGTCCCGATCGCAGCGGCTGGTGGAATCTTAAGAGGATTTTTACAAGGAATTGCTAAATTAGAAGAAACAGCAATAGCCCAGCTAATTGAACAAATAGTTCGTATCTTACTAATCACTTTTGCCTTGCCTTTATTTTTAACATCTTCATCTCCACAGGAAGCTGCTGCATACGCCATGTTCTTAGCTTTGGTTGCAGAGGCAGCATCATTGCTTTATCTCAAATGGAGATATGAAAAGTGGAAAAAACAACAAACATATACAAAGTCTAAAAAGGCCTACCCACTACCACCTTTATTCGCTATAGCCCTACCTTCTTCTGGCAGTAAGCTTTTTGGTTCATTCACATGGTTTTTGGAGCCTATCATTTTTATCAAGGCTTTAGCTATTACGGGTATAAGCGCTGTTGCTGCTACAACGCTATATGGGGTAATTTCAGGCGTTTTAGTACCGTTACTACTCTTCCCATCCTTTATACCCTTTGCACTCTCTATCGTCCTTATACCTGCTGTAAGTGACGCTTATGCTAGAAAGAACTATAGTCTGCTTAAAGAGAGAATCCATTTATCTTTAAAATTTTCTACGCTAACGGGCTGTTATGCAGCTACCTTGTTCTATTTACATGGTGGTGAGCTAGTCTATGAACTGTTTCATGTTGAAAACGCAGAAGTCTATATGAAAATTCTATCTCCAATTTTTTTCTTTTACTATATTCAAAGCCCTTTGTTCTCTATCTTGCAGGCTCTCAATAGCTCTAATAGCGCATTTCTCAACTCGCTTTATGGCGGGGTAGGTAAACTACTATTACTATTTTTCTTAGCATCTCAGGCTGGCATCCAGGAGAAGGGTGCAATTGTTGCGATAGGATTTGGTGTTCTGATCACTTCATTTCTACATATCGCTTCACTTAAACAAAAGAAAGAAGCTCAAATTGGGTTCTCTTTCTTCGCTTTACCTTATGTCGTATTTCTTTTGACTATTATTACTCGACCAATGTTAGTGTCCATAGGTAGCCAATCATTGATAATAGATTGTTTACTTACTCTAGCTTATTTAACAATCGGCCTATTACTATTTGGACAAATCCGACGAAAAGAGCTAAGTGTGATTTTTAAAATAGCTAAAAGCTCTAAAAATAGATTTTAAGTCCAACAGTTAAAAAGTAAGAGTCCAAGATCCCCTTCAAAAGGGTGGTTTTGGGCTTTTTAATTAAAAAGATGTCTTGAGTTGAATATATAATTCTTCTTCCTCATAGGAACAATAGAATACTTTTTTATAATCATAAAGCATTTTCTTATTCAGTTCGTCCAATAACCATTCTTTACTTTTTCCAATTCGAATAAGATGATCCATTTGTATATCTCCATCAATAATTAAAGGAAATATAAACTGCTCCTCTTTCTTTTTGAAAACTGATAAGTTTCCCGATGGCTCTAAAAAGGCGTAGGAAACTGAACGAATAGAACCAATCTGCTGTTCTCTAAGCTGTTGGAGCAAATCATCTAGATTATATCTCTGTTTCCTCATCTCTTTTTCCACTATCACACCATCTTTTATAATAATGGATGGATGGCCCTCCATCATATCTCTAAATTTTTTACTCTTTAAGGAAGTATACGAGGCAATCAGTTGAATAATCAGCAAGATTCCCATTGGTAAAAAAGCATGCCAGAAATTACTTTCCGGATTATCAATTGCAACTGAACCCACTTCTGCAATCAACAAAAAGACAACTAAGTCAAAAATACTTAGCTCGCCGACTTCTCTTTTTCCCATAATTCTTAAAATAGCTAATATAATCCAATACAATGCTATTGTACGCAAAATGATTATGAGAGTATCATTCATAGAATTCACCTCAATTTTATATTGCCCACAAAAAAAAAACTTACTCATTAGAGAGTAAGTTCTTTTACTTAAATTGTAGAATCTGTAACCACTCGTCCAACTGCAACACGTTCAAATTGTAAACGAGTACCATCAGCTACGACTACATAAATTGTTTGATCATCCACTGCATCTACCTTACCGTGTAATCCACCTACTGTAATAATATGATCTCCACGCTTTAGATTACTTTGCATTTCGGCAGTGCTTTTCTGTCTCTTTTGCGCTGGTCGAATGATAAAAAACCACATAACGACGAACATAGCAATAATTGGCAATAAACCTACTAAATCCATTAATATTTCCCCTCCTTTGCCTCTTTATACAGTATACAAGAATCAGAAGTTTTTTGCATTTGGTTTGTTGTACCCATACTCTTCAAAAAACTCTTCTTTAAAATCTAACAGTCGATCTTCTCTTATCGCCTGACGTACATTTTCCATTAATTTCATCAAGAAATGGAGATTATGGTAAGATGCTAAACGCAGTCCAAAGGTTTCGTCTGCTTTGAAAAGATGACGAATATATGCTCTAGAATAGTTTTTACACGTATAACAATCACACTTCTCATCGATTGGTCCAAAATCTCTAGCAAATTTAGCTCCTTTAATCACTAATCTACCTTTGTGAGTAAAGAAAGTTCCGTTACGAGCAATTCGTGTCGGCAATACGCAATCAAACATATCCACTCCACGAATAGAGCCATCGATTAATGAGTCTGGAGAACCTACTCCCATTAAGTAACGAGGCTTGTTATCAGGCATTAAAGGAGTTGTGAAATCTAATACTCGATTCATAACGTCTTTTGGTTCACCTACAGATAAACCACCAATTGCATAACCAGGGAAGTCTAATGAAATTAAATCCTTCGCTGACTGGCGACGAAGCTCTTCATATTCTCCACCTTGAATGATACCGAACAAGCCCTGTTTATCAGTATTTGTATGAGCAGTTAAGCATCGTTCTGCCCAACGAGACGTACGCTCTACAGATGCTTTCATATATTCGAAAGTAGCTGGATAAGGAGGACATTCATCAAAGGCCATCATAATATCAGAGCCTAGTGCATTTTGTATCTCCATCGACTTTTCTGGACTTAAAAATAGCTTGTCCCCATTCAAGTGATTGCGGAAATGCACACCTTCTTCTTCTATCTTACGCATATCGCTTAAACTAAATACTTGGAAGCCACCTGAATCTGTTAAGATTGCTCGATCCCAATTCATAAATTTGTGTAATCCGCCAGCTTCACGAATAATATCATGTCCAGGTCGAAGCCACAGATGGTAAGTATTACTTAAAATTATTCCTGCGTCCATCTCTTTGATTTCTTCTGGAGCCATTGTTTTAACAGTTGCTTGTGTTCCAACCGGCATAAAGGTGGGTGTCTCGAATGACCCGTGAGGTGTATGTACAATACCAAGACGGGCTCCTGTTTGTTTATCTTTTTTTATTAACTCATACGTAATTGCAGTCATTTAATAGTTCCTTCCTTTTATAAACATCGCATCTCCAAAGCTAAAGAAGCGATAACGCTGCTCGATTGCTTCGTGGTATGCGGACAATATAAATTCCTTTGATGTTAAAGCACTTACTAGCATTACAAGTGTGGACTTCGGTAAATGGAAGTTAGTAATCATTCCATCGATACATTTAAATTCATATCCTGGATAAATGAAAATGGATGTCCATCCGCTATCTTCTTTTAATGTACCATCAAATTTTGTAGCGACAGTTTCCAATGTTCTTGTGGAAGTGGTACCAACTGCTACTACCTTACCGCCAGCTTCCTTCACTCCATTAATCAGTTCAGCAGTTTCCTGTGTAACACGGTAGAATTCCGAATGCATCTCATGGTCATCTATGGAATCAACGCTTACTGGTCTGAATGTACCCAATCCTACGTGAAGTGTTACAAATGCGATTTTAATACCTTTCGCTTTTATCTCCTCTAGTAGTTCGTTTGTGAAATGTAAGCCTGCCGTTGGAGCAGCAGCTGAACCTTGTTCTTTTGCATAAACCGTTTGGTAACGATCCTTATCTTCCAATTTTTCATGAATATAAGGTGGTAATGGCATCTCGCCGAGCTTGTCCAATACCTCAAAGAATACTCCAGTATACTCAAAACGGAATATTCTTCCTCCGTGATCTTTTAATCCGGTACATACTGCTGTCAATAATCCTTCACCAAACACTATTTTTGTGCCTATTTTCACTCGTTTAGCTGGTTTGACAAGAGTTTCCCATTCATCCCCTTCCAACTGAGTTAACAAAAGCACCTCAATATTGGCACCAGTATCCTCTTTAGTTCCCATTAGTCGGGCAGGCATTACCTTAGTGTCATTTAGTACCAAGCAGTCACCTTCATGCAATTCATCAATTATTTTCGAAAAATTTGTATGTGTCAGCTTTTGGTTCGCATAATCGGTAATTAATAGCTTACTGCTTGTCCGATCAGCTAACGGTACTTGTGCGATTAACTCTTCTGGTAAATTAAAATCAAAATCTTCTACTCTCATTTATAAGGACATCCTTTATTAATTGTTTCCATCGATTGGCAATGGTTTTCCTAAATGTTCATAAGCAAGTGGAGTTACAATTCTTCCACGAGGAGATCGTTGTATAAAGCCTATTTGCATTAAATAGGGCTCGTAGACATCCTCAATAGTTGTAGATTCTTCTCCAATACTCGCTGCAATAGTATCTAACCCTACGGGGCCACCTCTAAAACGCTCAATCATTGCATTAATCAGTTTATGGTCAATATGATCCAACCCTCTAGGGTCAACCTGTAATAGTTCCAACGCTTCTTTGGCAATAGTTATCGTAATGTTACCATTACCTCTCACTTGAGCATAATCCCTAACCCTTTTTAACAAACGATTGGCAATACGGGGGGTGCCTCTAGAGCGACGGGCAATTTCACCAGCTGATTCATGATCTATTGCTGCATTGAATAGCTCTGCGCTTCTTAATACAATTGACGTAAGGGCTTCTTCATCATAGTAATCCAAACGAAGCAGTACTCCAAAGCGATCTCGTAAAGGGGCAGATAGTGCGCCTGCTCTTGTTGTTGCTCCAACTAACGTGAAGGGAGGAAGATCAAGTCGTACACTTCTTGCCGAGGGACCTTTTCCTACTACAATATCTAAGCAGAAATCTTCCATAGCTGGATAAAGAACCTCTTCAATCGAGCGGTTTAAACGATGGATTTCATCAATGAATAATACATCGCCAGGCTCCAAAGAGCTAACGATTGCTGCCAAATCACCTGGACGCTCAATTGCGGGACCACTTGTCATCCTCATTTGAACATTCATTTCGTTAGCTATGACAGCAGCAAGTGTGGTTTTACCAAGACCCGGTGGACCATAAAGTAAGCAATGATCCAAGCTCTCATTTCTCATTTTTGCAGCTTCAATAAATATAGCCAAATTATGCTTTATTTTATCTTGCCCAATATACTGAGTTAATAACTGAGGACGGAGGGATTGCTCAAAAGGTTCATCATAGGAAGAAATTTCACTGGAAATAACACGTTCTGACAAACAAAACTCCTCCTTTCTTACTTACCAGAGAATAGTAGCTGCAATGATTTTTTCATGAATTCGTCAGTTGTAGTCAATTCATTATTTGCCTTAAGCTTAGGACGGATTTTGGATAATTCTTTTTCTGAATATCCTAGAGCTGTTAGTGCGAGCATAGCCTCTTCCATTTCATGAACAGTATCATGCTCAGTGAATAGGCTTGGCTCATCGTCCTCAAATTCTAGCTGTTCGATATCTATTAGGTCATTTAATTTACCTTTTAAATCTAGAATCATTTGTCTTGCAGTTTTTTTACCTACTCCGGGAAACTTGACCAAGAACGATTCATCTTCTCTTTCAATCGCTTGTATCACATGTGTCGGCTCACCACTTGCTAGTATGGCTAGTGCACCTTTAGGTCCAATTCCAGATACAAGGATCAATTTTCGAAATAGCTCTCTTTGTGCCAGGTTAGGAAAGCCCATTAATTGTTGGGCATCCTCTCTTACATGTAGATAAGTAAAGACTTGCGTTTCTTCCTCACTTCTTTGAAAGGCGAACGGATTAGGCGTAAACAATTGATAGCCAATTCCCTGTTGTTCTAACACAACGTATTCAGGTGTCACTCGAGTGACCTGCCCTTTTATGTAATCATACATACTTTATTTCCCACCAATCCTTCTAATCATTATAACATATCAAACAAAGAGGGCCGCCCATGTTCTTTGAGCGACCACTACATGTAAACTATTATAGCTGACTTAAATTATAGCATAAAATAGGCCAATTTGTTAAAGCTTTGTTCGTATACGGAATAAGCTGATTTATAAACTTCTGTTTACGTTCTTCTGGTAAGGCAAATGCATATAACCATTCTCTATACAATTCATTCGGATACATGATTGCTTCTTTGTATTTGGACATTATTTTTTCTAGTTCTGGAAACTCATTTAAAAATAACTCAATATTGTAGTCCATTTCAGGTAGTACTCGATGAATCCATAGGATAAACTCCATTTCCTTTGGACCTAGCACCGCTAAATCAAAATCAATCATCTTATACGTATCATCTCTTACTAGAAAATTATGATGAACGACATCACCGTGTAAAAGGGTTAAATTCTTCAAACTAAATGGTCGAATTTCACTAAGAGCAATCTCCCCATAATGTAAAAGCAATTTAGTCTGGTTATACCCAATATACGATTCTATAAATGGCACAATCTCTGATACCTTGAAGTACCTAGCTTGCCATTTAGAGATAAGGTTAAACGGATAAAGAAACGGGCTCTTTTCCCATTCTATTTTCCTTCTCGTTCCATGCATTCTTTTCAGTAACGTGTACGTCGCTAATCGATCTTTTTTATCTTTGTAGCTTACTGCACGACTATTTTCGAACCACGGCTGAATGATATACCCTTTTTGGGTAGTCGGGATAATTGGTAGGACAAATGGTTTTTTTAGTGCAGACAGTTCATCATGAATATAGCCTATCTTTGCAGCCTGTTCCTGGGAAGCATATTTCTTAACTGAAAAAATACCGTCTTCCTTTTTCCACTTCCACACATTCTTTTTGATTTGCTTTATATAAGTATCCACATTTAAAAGTGTCTATGAGGATATGGTGGGCAATGAAAATTTGGTTGGTAAAAATGTTGTGGAGGGCAAGGATAGCCACCTAGATATTGGTGATGTGCATACATTTCTGGCTGTGCATGGTTAGAGCCTCCACATGATGAACATTGGACCTGATTATATGCAGGATACTGTTGAAATTCCGGCTGAGCATATGTTTGGTGAGCTTGTGGCTGCTGAGTATGTTGCATATAATCATAAGCCATTTCCATTGCAGACGATGGATCCTCTACAAACATTTGCATTACCTGTTCATGAACATTTTCTTCCACTTGCATACGTGGATGACTAGGTGTTGCACTAAAGTCTACCTGACCCTCCGCTTCCATAGTCGTCGATTCAATTAGCATCCAGCTATTTGGCGATGGCATTTCAAATTCAGGCTTAGTCATCATATGCATTGGAGCGGGTGTCGTTGGTTGAACAGCCATTGGTTGCATATGCGGCAAATAGTGTACCGGATAATCTGGCGGACATGGCATCGGTGGGCAAGGCATTGGTGGACATGGCATTGTGTATACTGGTTGGTGCATTGGTGGACATGGAATTGGTATAGGCATTGGCATCGGTACTGGCATCGGTTGTACTTGAATTGGTTGTACCGGTTGTTGTTGAACTGGTTGAACTGGTTTTGGAGCTGGAGTTGGTTTAGGTTGAGCTATTGGCTTAGGTGCTGGTGTAGGTTTCGGCGCAGGTTTTGGTACTGGTTTCGGCGCGGGAGCTGGTGTGGGTTTGGATTCGCGAATTGGAATCGGAATTGGGATCGGGATTGGAATCGCTTTTTGTTCCGCCTTAGGTTGAATTGGTGGCATGGTAGGCATAGTCTGAATAGGTTCCGCTTTTTGAATTGGTGGTACTTGTGGTGCTGGTTGAGCTTTAGGTGTCGGTGCTACTTGAGCTGGTTGAGCTTTTTGCATATTTTTAAGATTTCCATCGTATGGCTGCGCCGTTCCATCCCCCATCATCCCCTTTTTGTTTGGACGATTATCTCCGTACGGATGAACCATAGTCTCTGCCTTTTTAGTTTCTGGGATGAAGATTTTCATGCCAGGTACTATATATTCTGGATTTGCTAAATGAGCGTTAATCTTTTTTAAATCATCAAAAGAAACTCCATACTCTCTGGAGATTTTCCAAAGGGTGTCACCCTTTTTGACAATATGAATTTGCAAAGTCTTCCTCCTTCCTTCACATTAAAATATGTGTAACATCAAAAATTGGTCACAGATTTTAAAACAATGTTACTTCCCTTCATGATAAACTTATGAATAGTAACTATACCGTTATGCAAGATTGGAGTGATTTACATTGAAAAAATTAAAAGGAGCAGCGAGAAGAGAATGGATTTTGACTTATTTAAAGGAACAGGACTCCCCAATCACTGGAGCTGATCTTGCGAAGTTAACTAATGTAAGTAGGCAGGTTATCGTCAGTGACATCACGTTACTAAAAGCTATTAACCATCCTATTTTGTCTACCAGTCAAGGTTACATCTTACTTCCCAATCAAGAGGAAAGTAATTTTATAAAAAGAAAAATTGCCTGTAATCATAAGTCAGAAGATACAAAAGACGAGTTACTGACATTAGTGGATGCAGGTGTCACAGTGGAAAGTGTAACTGTAGAGCATCCGGTTTATGGAGAAATCACCTCCTCTATCATGGTTTCTAATCGTCATGATGTTGAAAACTTTTTAAAAAAAGTCCAAGAAACAGAGGCGTCTTTTTTATTAGAGCTAACTGCTGGCCTTCATATTCATTTGTTATCTGCCCCAAATGAAGAGATATTACAACGAGGAATCGAAGCAATCCGAAAAAAAGGCTATGTGTTCGAGGGTTAATATTTAAATTTTGAAGAAAACAAATTAAAAAAGCGGAAGCATCTCAGTTAGAGGATGCTTCCGCTTTTGTTTCATATGTATAGTAGGAGCCGAGTGATTTTACTTCACACCCTAAAGCTATTAGCTCTTCCATCGCACCTTTCATCATAGGTGCTTTTTCATTTTCAAGCACATCGATAATAAAAAAGTACTGTCCTAGCCCCGTCTTCAAAGGACGAGATTCAATTTTACTTAAGTTCAGCTGACGCCAAGCGAATACGGATAGAACTTGATGTAAAGCACCAGACCGGTCATCTTTTGGCAATGTAATCATAACCGTCGTTTTAATTTGTCCGTTATGACCTATTTCTTCAATACTTGTTTTCGTCTTTGAAAGGACAAAGAAACGAGTATGGTTAAAATGGAAATCATGTATATTTTGTTCAACGATTTTCAGCCCATATTCTTCAGCAGCTGAAGTATTAGCAATTGCAGCAATACATTGATCACTGTGCTCCGATACATATTTGGCTGCGGCTGCAGTTGAGGATGCTTGCTCAAGTGGCACCTTACCAAATCGGTAATACAAATATTTATGACACTGGGCCAAAGCATGAGGATGGGAATAAATGTTAGAGATTTCTTCCCATCTTTTTTCATTATTTGGATGAACCATTAAATGTTGTGCTATCGGCGATAGAATTTCTGCAATCACAAAGACGTTAGCTTCGTGAAACAAATAATCTATTGTTAAAGGGACTGTCCCTTCTAGCGCATTTTCTAATGGCACTACTGCTATTTCAATTTGACCGTTGCTCACCATCTCAATACACTCTGGAATCGTACGGATAGGTAACAATGATGCCTCTGGAAATAATGCCTGTGTTGCTAAGTGGGTAAAAGATGCCTCAGGTCCAAGAAAAGCAACTTGGTGATTAATCATACACAAACACTCCTTAAAAAGCACCAGAACTAATTATTTCTGCTGATTCTACAAAGTCTAGTCGCTTCATTTCGTTTATAAACTCGTCTAATTCCTTTGCCATGGCTGTTACATCCAATGACAATGTCACGCTAGCTCGTCCCTGTATCGGGATTGTTTGGTGAATTGTTAAGACATTGCAAGCATAATCAGCCACTAGGGATAATAATCGTGCAAGCGTTCCTTCTCGGTCCTCTAACTGTAAAAAAACAGTTAAGATTCTTTCTTGTACAATAGAATGGAACGGAAAAACCGCATCACGATATTTGTAAAAAGCACTACGCGATAAATCGACTTCTTTCACAGCATCCCAAATCGAGGAAACTTTCCTCGATTGAAGGAGATGCTTAGCTTCTAAAGTTTTTTGCATTGCTTCTGTCAACACATCTTCTCTCACTAGAAAAAATCGTTGGCTTGTAACATCCTTCATGCGGTTCCCATCTCCCTATTCGATAAATTCAAACTCGAATTGTAATAGTCGTACAGTATCTCCATCTTTTGCACCACGTGTACGAAGAGCATCATCGATACCCATTCCACGTAATTGTCTAGAGAATCTGCGGATAGAATCTTCTCGACTGAAGTCTGTCATTTTAAATAATCTTTCTACAGTACCACCAGAAAGTACAAATGCACCATCGTCATCTCTAGAAATAACAAAGTCATCCTTAGAAGCTTCATGCTTGTACATGACAGATGTTTCTGTTTCTTCTTCTTGCATATGCTCTAATGGATACTCAGGAGCATCTTCTAAGATATCAGCAATAGCAAAGAGTAATTCCTGTAATCCTTGACGAGACACTGCAGAAATAGGGAATATTTTTGCATCTGCTCCCACTTTTTCTTTAAATGCTTTTAGGTTTTCTTCTGCTTCAGGCATATCCATTTTGTTTGCTACTATAATCTGAGGACGTTCTGTCAATCGTAAATTATATTGTCTTAACTCCTCATTAATTGTTACATAATCCTCGTAAGGCTCGCGACCTTCCATGCCAGACATATCAATAACATGTACAATTACACGAGTACGTTCGATATGACGCAGGAATTGATGCCCAAGGCCTACACCTTGATGAGCACCTTCGATAAGTCCAGGTAAATCAGCCATTACAAAGCTACGGTGATCTTCCGTTTCTACTAACCCTAAGTTAGGTACGATGGTTGTAAAATGATACGATGCTATTTTAGGCTTAGCAGCTGATACTACAGATAGTAATGTAGATTTACCAACGCTTGGGAAGCCTACTAGTCCTACATCAGCTAACACTTTTAACTCTAAAACAACGTTTAACTCGTTTCCTGGTTCTCCTTTTTCGGATAACTCAGGTGCTGGATTCGCTGGTGTTGCAAAACGTGAATTTCCGCGTCCGCCTCGTCCACCTTTAGCGATAACAGCTCTTTGTCCATGCTCCACTAGGTCAGCGATAACTTGTCCAGTTTCCTCATTCATCACTACAGTGCCTTCTGGTACTTTAACAATTAAATCATCCGCGTTTGCACCGTGCATATTCTTACTACCACCGTGTACTCCTCGGTTCGCTTTAAACTGTCGCTTATATCGGAAATCCATCAAAGTACGTAATCCTTCATCTACTTCAAAGACTACGTTACCTCCATTTCCTCCATCGCCCCCAGCGGGACCTCCCATAGGAACATACTTCTCACGACGGAAACCAACCATACCATCTCCGCCATCTCCACCTTTTACATACACCTTTACGTGATCGACAAACATTTATTTCACTCCAATCTTTCCTTTGCAACTAACTTAAATTGCAGGTATCCTACTGTGTTGTTCAGTCTTTCCATAGTAAATAATTCATGATTCGAATATTCTATCCAAGAGAATGGAGACCAATCTCCATTTACTTCAATTATAACTTCAAGTAATTCATTTGAATGGATATGAACCTTTAGAATCTGTTCTTGATAGCCTTGCAGCTTAGGATAAATTGTTTGCACAAAGCAATCGAGAATATTTTCTAATTCATAATCGAACATTTCTAATCCACGTTTGGACACAGATGTTTGAATTTCTAAAGTCATCTGACCATACGTTATAGGAAACGTTTGCAGCCATTCATTCGTCTTTAACAATCCTAAATTGTTTAAATCGAAGAATTGGGCGCACTTCTTTGAATACCTATGAATTAATTGTTTAGCCTCTTCGGGTCTACCGATATCCAAATTCATTTGAATTAAATGCATCTGATTTAAAAAATCATGCATGGAATGACGAAGTACTTCGTTAATTGATATATTTTTAGGATTCATATTAGTATACACGCTCCAACGTTTACTATCCTTCTAGTATAACAGGTATAGAATTATTTTGTGCAGGAGTATGATTACTTTTTTGTTATTTAAGAAGGTTATGTTAAAGTAGATTGATTTATAATGCAAATAAATCTTTAAATCAGAAAGTAGAATTGATTTCCGCACCAGCCGGACGCTTTCCGCGGGGTGAGCGATAAGCCATCACCCATCGCTAGCGCGCGTGGTTGTGATGTCTGATCTGTCTCACTCATCCCGCTGGAGTCGCCGTCTGTCGCTCCAATCATTAAATGGAAATGTAATTCATCGGTAAAGCGCTATTATAAAATTACTCGGATAAACAAAGCACAAAACTTTCTACATCCACATCATAATCTACTTATGTTCTTAATAGTCAACTTTTGTAATGTTTGCAGTCACTATAAAAAAGATTTTAGTCCAAATCAACCAATAACTTTAACAAAGCTTTTTAGAAAATAAAAAAGGACTGCATAAATGCAGTCCTCTTATTTTGTAAATTAAGCTTCTTGAGCTACAGGATATACACTTACTTTTTTCTTGTCGCGGCCGAAACGCTCAAAGCGCACTACACCGTCAACTTTCGCGAAAAGTGTGTCATCTCCACCACGGCCAACGTTTTCACCTGGGTGAATTTTTGTACCGCGTTGACGGAATAAAATTGATCCGCCTGATACGAATTGTCCATCAGCACGTTTAGCGCCTAGACGTTTCGATTGAGAGTCACGACCATTTTTAGTCGAACCTACTCCTTTTTTCGATGCGAAAAACTGAAGATCTAATCTTAACATATGTTCCACCTCCTACTTTTTGAAGGTTATTTTTATATACTTAGCGTAATCTTGCTCAATCGTTTGTAAAGATACAATCATTGCCTCCAATATTAACTGCATGCTTGCAGCTTTTTCAGAGCTTTCAATGCTAGGTACTTCCACGTATAAATACCCTCCGTCACCCTTTTGCTTAATAATAGGAGTAATTTTTGTAAGTGAGATAATGGCATTCACTGCACCAAATGATACAGCAGAAGCTCCTGCACAAACTAAATCCTTCCCATGTTCAGCAAAATCAGCATGTCCTTTCATTTCAAAGGAATGAATAAGACCTGATTGATCTCGTGTAACAGTCACTTTAATCATATTATAAGCTAATAGATTCTACTACTAATTTAGTATATGGTTGACGGTGACCTTGTTTTTTACGATAGTTCTTTTTAGCTTTGTATTTGAAAACGATGATTTTTTTAGCTTTGCCGTTTTTTACAACTTTCGCTGTAACTTTAGCACCTTCCACGAATGGAGCACCAACTTTAACATCATTCCCACCTACGAATAAAACTTTATCAAAAGTTACAACTTCATCAGCGTTTACATCTAATTTTTCAATATAGATTTCTTGCCCTTGTTCAACTTTGATTTGTTTACCACCAGTTTCAATAATTGCGTACATTTACCTGCACCTCCTCTTAGACTAAGACTCGCCTTACAAAAGGTGATTCGATCACTCGAATGCTTGAACCTTTTCAGAGCGGTTGTAGCAACGGGTGCTGCTACAAACAATAACATTAAAATGTTAACACATATAAAAAATCGAGTCAAGCGTTTTTCGTCATTCGATCAAATGCTAGCTTGTACTTTCTAAATCTCCAAGAAGAATAATTTTGTATAGCAATAAACAAAAAGATTAGCGATACAAATAAACCTTTAGGAAAGTAGTACAGACTGGTATAAAAGATTAGCATACTGATCCATAGAGAAAAACTGACTAACTCGATATAAAAGTTCGGAAATATTGAATAGATAACGCGTCCGCCATCAAGTGGATAAATAGGAAGTAAATTTAATCCTAGAATTACTAGCTGCGTATAGGTAAGTAGCTCCACCTGTGGAAAATGCAAAATTAGGCTTAATAAAAGAAGTAACAAAGTAACAAAGGGTCCTCCAAAAATAACAACAAGTTGCTCTCTCTTTTCCCATTTAGAAAATTGTTCGATTTTAATTTCTCCTCCATACGGGAGAATCGTACATGAATATATTTTCCCGCCAACTAGCTTTGCAGCTCCTAAATGACCTAATTCATGCAAGATGAGAGAGCCGAAAACGATAGCATAAACTGCAATCTCTCCAGATAAATAGAAAAAAAGAAGAAAGGGGATCATAATCGGATGTATACGGAAAAGCCTATTCTTCATAGTTTAAAGCTAGCCAGTCAACGATTTCCGTCGTATCTAATACTTCCCCATCTTTCTCTACTTGCACATACAGTATATCTCGCTTTACTGATGCAAATATTTCTCCAGCGCTTACAGAAGTATAGGGTAGCTGGAAGAAATCCTCCACAAATCCATAAGTAACTGTTTCTCCATTGTCGTACAAAATAGATATAGTCTTGCCAGTTTTCTTTTTGTAGCCAGTAAATATAATCAGACCATTTTCAGAAGCTCCAATTTCCTGTGAAGCAGAGAGCGACAGAACTGCCCCCTCACTATATGGTTGTATAGTGCTATACTCCAGTACTGGATTTTCTAAAAGCGGTCCACTCACTGTGACTACTTCCTCGTTTGGGGTAATCCATTCTCTTACTTTTTGATACATTTCGGTAGGCTTTTGAGGAGCTAAAAGTGTAGAAGCATAGTTAGTAGACAGTGCATCATTTTCTTCTAATTTGTCCATCGCGATAAAAGTAAATACTAATAGAAATGCAAGAACCCATTTTCTTTTCGATAGCATAACATTCCCCCTAAAAAAATATATGACTATCTGTCCCATTTCATGATAGAAAAATGGAATTGCTTATTAATTTAACCGTTCTTGTTTAAGAGATAAAGGTTATTTATGAAATTAATAGGGAGTAGACATTGATTTACGTTCCAGACGGGCGGTTTCCGCCGGCATGGCCTCAGCCTCCTCGTCGCTGTGTTCCTGCGGGGTTTTCACCTCATGCTTTTCCAGCTGGAGTCGCCGTCTTCCACTGCAATCAAGAACTAGGGAGGTTTTTGATGGCTATGTTAAAGGTAGAGGTTGATTTAAGACAAAAAATGAGCTGGGAGATCTCCTCCAAGCTCATTTTAATTTGATTTTCTCTTTACTAAAGCACCCGTAGTTGATGAAGAAATACAATTTATTCGACTTCTGCATCAAGTAGAAAACCAATAAATTCTTCGTGTAGTGCGATGTCGTCTTGCAACGATTCTTTGGTTTCTCTATCTATTAAATCAACCAACAACTTGTCTGCTTGGTCATCCCCGCCATCGACCATCACTAATATAGAATGAATAACTCCTTCTATAAGTTCATTTTGTATTTTTCGAAAGGCAAGCAGTTCTTCGTCCGAAGTGATTTTGTTTGCCAGCAACTGATACTCCTCTTCACAGTTAGAAGCGATTAAATCAGCGTCAGGACTTAAATGTTCAACCGCAGTGTGTGTCCAATAATCTTTAATGTTCTTTAAGTTTTCAAAAAGTAATTTCTGTTTATCGGTAAGCATTATGAGTTCTCCTTGATTAAATTAGTTCTTAAAATAATTATACTCACTCTTCAACTAAACTGCTGGTTTAGTTTAATTGTAACATTTCACAAAGCATGTCTGAGATCAACTTAAGAACAACTTAATGTTTTGAACATAAAAATAGACCATCGAAATGATGCCCACATTTTGTTAAAGCACCCGTTCATAATTTAAGGTTAGCCAGATTTTTCTGGTTGACCTTTAGCTTAATAAGAATAATCCGTTTCTATAGTTTCTGAGACACATCTTATCTCGTCCCCAGAGTTTAATGTAATTGTAGTCTTAATATATTCATCTTCTACTTCTAAATCAATTGAGTTGATATAAAAGCCACTTCCCCATGGTTCTAGCATTGGAACGTGTAAATTTCTTACCTCATTGAAATACAACTTAATTTCCCTTGTATTTGTGTCTTGGTTCGTCGCTGTAATTAGATTTATTTCTATTTCCTTTTTACTGTAATTAACCAATATATTTTGAAGTTCGGAATCGTGTAAATAAATGTCTTTTAATTTTTCGTAATTATTTATTGAATAAATAGCCACTTTGAACCCCTTTCTCATAACATTCTCAGATAAAAATATAGTACTTTTAACAAATTTTCTTATTGAACTAAACTGCACCTTCAGCTTAAGTGTAATATTTCACAAACTACATCGCTTCACGAATAAACAACCCTAGCCTTTAACATAGCCTTTTTAATTAGAGAAGCTTCTATTTATTAATTTCTATTTCATATACTTAAAGAGATTAATAGCGAGTATACTTTGATTTTGTTCCAGACTACGCTTTCCGCCGGCGTGGCTTCAGCCTCCTCGCTGCTGTGCTCCTGTGGGGTCTTCACCTCATGCTATGCCGGCTGGAGTAGCCGTCTTCCGTTTCAATCAATTAATATCATCCTTTTAGATCATTAAACATAAGGTACTTTCTATATAAGATAAAAAAGGCTACCAGGAGAAGTATAATGAGATAAGAAATAGCACAAAGTCGAAACATTTTCTTTACACTTTTTTCACGTAGAGAGATTAAGAACCACTATGATATAAGCAGTGAATCTTTAGCCAATTATGAAGTAAATCAAAAACAAAGAAGGCACTTCCTATTCAAAATAGAACAGAAAGTGCCTTCTTCTAATCACTTGAAGCTATTATTATCTTATTTAGCAAAAATAGATTTTATTTTAGAGATAACGCCTTTTTTAGGGGTATCCATTGACATAAGTGGTACGGATTCTCCTAAAATGCGTCTTGCAATGTTTCGATAACCAAGTGCAGCACGGTTAGATGGGTCCATTACTACAGGCTCACCCTTATTAGAAGATGTAATAACATTCTCATCATCCGCTATGATCCCTAATAAATCGATGGATAAATGTGTTGTGATTTCATTAATATCTAAAGCGTCTCCACTTTGCATAAGATGCTGGCGGATTCGATTGATAATTAATTTTGGAGGATCGATAGCTTCCTCTTGCTCTAACAAGCCGATTATACGGTCTGCATCACGCACAGCTGAAATTTCAGGTGTAGTGACAACAATCGCTTTATCAGCACCTGCAATTGCATTCTTATATCCTTGTTCAATACCAGCAGGGCAATCGATTAATACATAATCATAATCTCGTTTAAGCTCTGTAACCAGTTCTCTCATCTGTTCAGGATTGACTGCATTTTTATCCGTTGTTTGTGCTGCTGGCAAAAGGTAAAGTTTATCCTCAAAACGTTTATCCTTTACTAATGCTTGGTGAATCTTACAGCGACCTTCCACAACATCTACTAAATCATAAATAATTCTATTTTCTAGTCCTAGAACAACGTCTAAGTTTCTAAGACCTATGTCTGTATCCATTAAACAAACTTTCTTACCTTGCAAAGCCAATGCAGTACCAAGGTTAGCAGTGGTCGTCGTTTTACCGACTCCTCCCTTACCTGAAGTTATTACGATTGCTTCTCCCACATTAGCTTCCTCCTTTAAATGTCGATAAATTTGGTCTTATTAATCTAAGCTCCTGTAAACGGTCAATTGCGATAGAGCCATTAGTATGTAAATAAGCACATTCCATTTCGGGTTGCTCCGATAAGACACTTAACTCATCCGTCATCGTTTCTATAACATTATCAATTATTAGATGGGTTGCCTCTAGCCAGGAAGCTGCGATGACTGCATTTTTGTTGCCATTTGAACCAGCATGTGCGATGCCCTTTAGCCTTCCAAGAACAAACACATTTCCTCCAGCTACTACTCGTCCATTCGGATTGACATCTCCAATGACCACGAGGTCGCCCACTGCTTTGATGACTTGTCCAGACCTTACAATCCCAACATATGTCTCCGACTGATTTTCTAATAATCTTCTATTACAATCTTCAACGGTCATTACTTCACTCTGTATTTTAGAAACACGGAGATGTGCCGTCTGTTGTACACAATTTATAATTTCTTTTGCCTGTTCGTCATTACAATATCGATATCCAAGTTGTAAGAGTACTTCTGCCTGGCCTTCAAAACCTTCATCAGAAACCTTTTTCGTTAATTCTTCTAAAAGTTCTGTGTATGAACACTGATCGTCTAAACGTAATACAAGGCCCTCTTTCGTTCCTTTAATCGATATTAACTGCTTTTTCGTCAATCAAGTCACCTCAGATCTACTGTGAAACCAAAAAATATTATTTTTGAAGAAGTAATGCTTTTTGATTAAAACGGTATAGAAGAATATATTTAAATAACCATCCGAACATCAATATAAAGATGAGGTTCGCCAACATTGTTGGTAAAAGATTATGTTCATAAAAACTACTAAATGTCATGATTTTAATACCAATTGCTGTATAGAAAAAGAATAGCAATGTCTCTACTACTGCCACTAAAACTAGCGACAAGATAGTAGCTACCAGCAAGTGTTGGTGTATAAATTTTACTATAAAACTTGCTACCAAGCACATTAATGGGTAAATAAAAGAATATAATCCAATAATATCAATGAAAAAGACATCGTACAAGAGCCCAAACAACAATCCATATAACATTGCTCTTTTTTTATCATAATAAATAGAAACAAAAATCAAATATATAATTAAAAACCTTGGTACTAGTGTATAAAGTTCATTATTTAGCTCAATTGGCGAGAAAAGACCAAAAATCGGTTCCATATAAAATAATAGAACCGAAATGAGCACTACTAGATATCGCATCATGAGCCATCCCCTGCCTCTTTCTCGGCAGCCAAGTCAGCCTCCGTATTAGCACCATCAGAACCATCTACTACGTTCATAGAACGATTTGCGATGATTACATGGTCCAATATAGAGAAGCTTGCCTCTGGTTTAATGTAAGCGAGTTTAGTCAAACCATAATCATCAGTGGTAACCTCGGTTACCTCACCAACTAAAATTCCTTTTGGGAATATTCCACCCAAGCCTGAGGTAGTGACTTTCTGTCCTTTTTTCACCTCAAACTCCGAATCAATTCTCTTCAGAACTAATTCTTTTCGTTCTTCGTCAAAGCCTTCTATTAATCCGAACACTTCTCCCTCTTCGCTTGCAATGACAGCTGATACACGATAATTCGGGTTTTGTGTAGATAAAAGCTCAACCGTAGAGGTATATGGAGTAGTTAATATAACCTTACCAATTAGACCTTTGGCAGTCATTACGGCCATATTAGCTTCTACTCCATGAATCTCTCCCCGATTAATGATTATTTTCTCTTCCCATTGATCGGGATTACGAGCAATAACCGTTGCTTGGATAGGGTTGAAATCACGAAGGTCTTCTTTTTTATCAACTATTTCTTGTAATTCTTTTTTTTCGAGCTTTAAATCATTTACTTCTGCTTGTAAGGAGGCATAATCTTCTAATCTTGCTTTCAATCTTTTGTTCTCATCATATGTATTAAGTAAAGAATCTATATTATTAAAAACACCCGTTACATACTGAGTCGGTTTGGAAAACAACGTTTGTCCAAAACCGACTACATCTTTTACTAATTGTTCTGGCAATGATGCATGATTTCGATCGCGCAATGTAAAGCTGATAAGTGCCACAAGAAAAATCATCCCTACAAGTAGCAAGATTAATCGCTTATTTGAAAAAAACTGTGGCATATCTCACTTCCCCTTAACCTTTTGTTTGTTGACGTTTCAATAATCCCATATGATCTAACGCTTTACCAGTTCCGATTGCAACACAATCTAATGGGTTTTCAGCGATAAATACAGGCATATTCGTTTGATCACTAATCACTTTGTCCAGGTTACGAAGTAAAGCTCCCCCACCTGTAAGCATAATGCCGCGCTCCATTACATCTGCTGAAAGCTCTGGAGGAGTCTGTTCTAATGTTTTCTTCACTCCATCAATGATAGACGCAATAGATTCGCGCAATGCATTTGCGATCTCTTTTGATGATATTTCAATTGTTTTTGGTAACCCCGTCACAAGGTCACGACCACGAATATCCATAGACTCTTCTGCTTCCATAACACGTGCAGATCCAATTTCCATCTTGATTGCCTCTGCAGTACGTTCACCAATTGTTAGATTGTACGTCTTACGAACATAGCTTGTAATCGCTTGGTCCATTGCATCCCCGCCAACACGAACGGATTCACTCGTAACTACTCCACCAAGAGAAATAACAGCAACTTCTGTAGTTCCTCCACCTATATCAACGACCATACTTCCTGTAGGTTCCCAAACTGGAAGATTAGCTCCGATCGCAGCTGCAAACGGCTCTTCAATAGTCAATGCTTCACGAGCTCCTGCTTGCTTTGCAGCATCAATTACAGCGCGTTGTTCTACTGAAGTAATACCAAAAGGTACGCAAATCATGACATTGGGCTTGCTCCAAGACATGCCTGATGACTTCATCGCATTTTTCAAATAGTATTCTATCATGGCTGAGGTCGTATCAAAATCTGCGATAACCCCATCCTTCATTGGACGAATCGCCACAATAGAACCGGGAGTACGGCCAATCATATTTTTTGCATCGTTACCTACTGCAACAATGTCACCGTTTTGTACGTTTTTTGCTACTACGGAAGGCTCTCTTAAAACGATGCCCTTCCCTTTGATGAAAACAAGCGTATTCGCTGTTCCTAAGTCTATTCCTACATCTCTTGATCCAAATCCAAACACTATTTTTTACTCCCTTTCTAATCTAAACAAGTTTCACTTATTTTTTAAGTAATAACACTTATTATAACGGAAAGAAAGAAAAATGCACAGTGTCACATATACCCCTTTTCTTTTAAACTTATAAATTGATGGTCTCCTATGATTACATGGTCAAGAAGCTCAATACCCATAAGCTTTCCCGCCTCCATCAACCGTTTCGTTACATCTATGTCTTCAGTCGAAGGAGAAGGGTTTCCTGAAGGATGGTTGTGAGCACAAATAATGGATGCAGCGGAACGTTTTACCGCTTCTCTAAATATTTCCCTAGGGTGAACAATGGAAGCGTTTAAAGACCCGATAAATATCGTTTGCTTGTGTAGTATTTGATTTTTTACATTTAGGAATAAAGTTACGAAGTGTTCTTGCGTGAGGGAGGTCATATCTGGCATTAAATAAGTGGCTGCATCATTTGGGGACCTTATGGTAAACTTTTCATTCGTTTTTTGCTGTGATAATCTTTTTCCTAGCTCGACAGCTGCTAGAATCTGGACAGCCTTTGCTTGGCCAATTCCTTTAACCGTCATCATTTCTTCCAGTGTAGCATTTTTTAACTCTTGAATCTGTTCAAAAAAACCCAATACTCGATTGGCAAGATGAAGAACAGACTCTTGCTTCGTTCCAGTACGAAGCAAGATTGCAAGTAGTTCTTGGTTTGATAAACTTGAGGCGCCTTGTCTAATTAGTCTCTCTCTTGGTCTGTCCGCTATATGTACATCTCGGATCATGAGAGCGGGAGGAATTTTAACATTCATTCCGAAGTCTCCTTCTCTAATTGGATGACTTTCAATGTTAAAAGCGTCTGGAACAAACGGCCTAGTGGTAATCCGACTACATTGTTGTAATCGCCATTGATTTTTTCAACGAACATTCCACCCATTGTTTGTATACCGTAAGCGCCTGCCTTATCGAGTGAATCTCCGCTAGCAACATAAGCATCTATCTGTTCTTCTGTCAGTTCGTAAAATTGCACGGCAGTAGTTTCGGTAAAGCCAATAGAAATACCTGCTCCTTGGATGGATACTCCTGTGATTACCCGGTGCTCTTGACCAGATAGTGCTTGAAGAAACTCTTTTGCCTGATTAGAATCAACTGGCTTACTTAATAGCTTTTCGCCTAAATATACAGTAGTATCCGCCGCTATAACGATGGCATCCTCATTTCCTTGTACTACTTCATCTGATTTTTTGGTCGCTATCGCAAGTGTAAATTCCTCTGGAGATAGCTCCTGTTCAACTTCCTCGGATACACCAGAGGCTTGTATCTCAAATGGGATCCCTAATCTACCAAAAAGCTCTTTTCTTCTTGGCGACTCGCTTGCTAGAATAATTCTGTTATTTGTTGTTATTTTCATTGAAATTCCCCCTTTTTCTAAGCATACAAAAGAATGGAGAAAATGAAAATTGTGTTAAAAACGTGACTATTTGATTTTGAGCTGTTTTCTTATTTAAAAATTTAATTTTATACAATCGTTCTGTTCTAAATAGTGCGTAAAAACATGCAGTCGAATGACTGATGGACTGTCCGAAAACGTTGTGATAGCTTGAACAATTGTTGCTAGATCATCAGGATATTTCTCTTTACTGGCAATAGAATCAAAAAAATTTTTAGACAAATTTTCCTCGGTTAATAATGTCATCATGTTTTTAACTTTTGGATTCTCACAGCTACTAGTAGACACGTAAAAATTTTTTATAAAGGATGGCAATGCTTCTGTACTAACAGCAGCAGTTTCTTTTACATATAAATCACTCCAAATATAAAACTGCCCTTCTGCCTGAACAATACCGGCACGCTCTAGTGAGGGTTCAACTGCCATAAAAGAAATGGCACTCTCTTTTGTAGAGAACATTCCATATTGCTTGGCCTTGAAAGTTAGGGACGGCTCCGCAGATGTCTCTACCTTTTCTCCTCCCGTTTCCTTTCCATTTTCGGTAGCCGGCTTTTCCGTATTCTTACCTCCACTTGCTTCCCCTTCTACCTTCCGATCATTAGCTATATTTAATAACAAACCAAACAATAAAACCCCGACAACTCCTATAACAAGCCCTTGTAGTCCAGCCATTAAAATCATTTTCTTAGGATTTTTTTTTCGAAATGGCATAAATTCACCTCTTTTTTCACCACTTTACCATTTCCCAATTAAAAAAGGACAAGACCTTTGTCGGCTTGTCCTAAAAACTTATCGAGCTAAAAAAACAAATTAATGTACAAGTCGACAATTGCTTGACCATAGAAAAAAGAAATGATCGCTGCGATTGCTATAGAAGGTCCAAATGGAATAGGAGTTTTCCTTCCCTGCTTTGATATTTTCAACATAATAATACCCACTACCGTTCCTATAACTGAGGCTAAAAATAATGTCACTAAGGTGGATACCGTTCCTAACACGACACCAATAACAAAGAACAGCTTGATATCACCACCACCCATGCCACCTTTCGACACCATAGCGACTAAGAGTAATATTCCAAATCCAACAATTGCTCCGACTGCACTGTCCCACCAAGAAGTTAAAGGTGAGATAATGCGACCAATAATTAGTGGAATTAAAAAGAATAAAAGTATTTTATCAGGGATGAGCATATACGCAATATCGGAAACTGTAATGATAATCAATAAAGAAATAAACAATAGCGAAACAAAGAACTCCCACGAAAAACCTAGTTGGAAGTATGCAAATGTGAATAATACGCCTGTAGTTAGCTCGATGACTGGGTAAACCCAATGGATTTTAGTATCACATCCTCGGCACTTCCCCTTCAAAAAAACATAGGATAAGACCGGCACCAAGTCTTTAGCCGTTAAATTGCGATCACATGTCGTGCAATGAGAAGGCGGGCGAACAATAGATTCACCTTTCGGCACCCTTAGTCCCACTACATTATAAAAAGAGCCAAGCACTAAACCATATATAAATACAAATATTGCGATTACGATTTCCACTCAAACACCTTATTTCCTACTTTTTAAACTTTCTTTATCTGCATACATATTGAGGTCAGCTACATGAAAAAGATCCTCAAAGGAATCTCCCTGCTCAGGGCAGTAGGCTATCCCAATACTTGGTATTACCTTGATATGGATATCGTTATAAATAAAGTTTTTTTCCTCAAATGTCATTCTTAATTGAGATAGCCATCCTTCAAAGTCTTCACGGGTATTAAAGTCATCTAAAAATAAAACAAACTCATCTCCACCAAAACGGGCTACCAAATCGTTTTTATTCGTTGCATCTTTCAAAACTTCAGCAGTATATTGCAGTACTTGATCCCCCACCGAATGACCAAAGCTATCGTTAATAATCTTAAATTGATTTAAATCTAGTAAAACAAAGTATGCCTCTCCAGCTTCCCTCTGCGACAGTTCTACTAATTTTTTATTAATATGCGTGACAAAAAAAGCTCGATTATGTAAATCGGTCAGGACATCATGATAGGCCATATGCATAATCATCTTTTCCTTTTCCACCTCGCTCGTGACATCTCTAAGCATAGCGTAGAAGATTCTTTCCTTTCCAGTAACCACGTACTTGGCATCTATGGAGATGTGTATTCGGCCATCAAGGTATAGATTGTCTAGCGCCAAAGAATAGTCTCGTAAAGTACCTTTTAGCTGAAGTTGTTCGATAAGTTTCCGGAGAAGCTTTTTATTATGCTTGGTCCGCGCATATTTCATCAAATTCATATCTGTAGGATCACTGATATTCAACAGAAACTTACCTTGCTTGTTTATTTCTAAAATATCCAAGTTATTATCTAATATCATGATTGGTATGGGACTGATATCAAATAAGGTTCGATACCGCCGAGAGATGTTTGGCAGTAAATCGTTATGCAGGAAGGAAAAAGATATAAAAATAGAGAAAACAATTCCTTCGATAAGAAATGTATAGGGAGGTATATGTTCACCGAAATTTAGATAACCCATAGAAGCCTTTAAAGTAAACACAACCAAAGTACAAACCATTAAAAACTTTAATAGCTTGCGTTGCTGTAAATTTACGGTCTTTCGCAAGCCCATAATTAAAATAAAAACCATTATAAGGGTCAATATAGCTGATATCGTTAAAATGAAATAATATTCCTCATTATAAATAGGCACGTACCAGAAGCCCCTTGGCTCGTGTAAAATAAATGGAATAATCCTCCATTGTAAAATTTGAGCCACTAGAACAATCAAAAAAGGTACATAAAAGACGCTAGGATATACGATACGAGGGATATATATGTACAAGCTGGAAACGTGTATATATAAATGGAGAGTAAGACTCACCACTAACAAACTAATTAAACCAAGTCCAATACCAGAAACGGCTGAACTATATTCAATCGGTAACAGGTGCCGAAAAAACTCCCCAAAATAAAGGAAACTGTAGGCGACTAAAATAGCCGTAATCAATCTATTTTCCAATCTCCTGGACTGCTGTATTAGCACCACACAAGCTAAGCCAAACAAATATAAAGCCGGCAGCACATACACGGCTAGATACATACACAAATGAGATATCGACATAGATAGACTCCCTATCTAGTTATATTTTAAATGTTAGATGAATCATTCCTTATGAAAGAATGTAGTCAATTGAATAGTAGCTGAGGTAGCAGTCGGTGATTCTTCATTTAGCAGCTCTTGTTCCCCAGGAGCATTCATCGTAATTTGATCTACTCTCACTACTCGCTCTAAATTTTCAATTTCTTCTATTAAAAGAACTAAATGCTCATAATTTTTAGTTTGGACAGATACATTAAAGGTAATCAATTTCAGATTAGCTGGTAAAGGCGCATCAGCTACAGGTGAACTAGGAGGCTCCTCCACTGTGCCTTCAGTAACTTCCGCTGATTCTGATTCTTCTTCAGCTTCAATACCCTCTTCTGAATCCGTTACTTCTTCTTCCACACTACCTTCTTGGTATATCTCTAGCTGCATTTGGTCAAGTATCCCATCATAATTATTAAATTCTATAGCTTCAATTTTAGAATCACTAATTAATTCCACTTGTTCCAATGATAGCAAAAGCTCATCTAATTCACGTTCATATGGAACTTTAGACTCTAACGCAAATATATTATCAACCTTTACATCTGAAGCTTGAAACGAATTATATTGTTCTTTTAATGAAGCCACTTCCCCCTGAAGTACTTCGACAGAGATCTCTTTCGAATATTTTTCAGCCTTTAGTGGAGAAATAATAAAATAATAGATAGCAAATAACAATAACAAGACAAGGGCCCCTATTATTAAATAAGCATTTCTTTTATTGCTAACTAATTCATTCAAGGAGTTCCACCCCCATTTCTTAAGTAACCTGTATCTATTTCTAAAGTTAATGTAGCTGAATACCTAGGAATTATATTAAAATGTACTTCATTGTTTTCAGTATCATTACTTGGGTTGAAGTTAGCGATGCTTTCAATTTTCGCATCTGTAAAATACTCACTATTTAATAGATTGGTAACTAAATAGGAAAGAGAACTTAATGTTTCAATATCGACTACTAAAGTCATTCCTTGTTCTAAAAATCCATACTGTCGTAAGTATGTATGCTCCTCTATTAACGTATCTACTTCTATAAGTAAAGGGCTAACAGGATAAGAAATTGTTTCTGCAAAAGCAACAGAAGAAGGGAAGTCCCCTTCCGATGAAAGATCTACATTAGACATATAATCTGCTAGATCCGTCTTTTCTTCTATGGAGTAAATTTCTTCATTTTCTAAAAGCTCTATGTCACCCTTTAAACTCATGTATTGAATAAAAAACCACAAAAGAACTGTCACAATTAAAATAATTCCAATAACTAATACTAGTATGGAATTACTTTTTCTTCTCTCCATTTGAGGTAAGAGGTTTATATTTGGAACCATGGTTATACCTCCCTATAAATAAGCCCAATTAACGGAATATCTCTTGAATTAAAATTCGTATACTTGTTTTTTACCTTTGTGTCATCAAAATACTGGATAGGGGTAACTAAATTAGCTACCATTTCTGAATAGATATATTCCATTTCAGGACTGTCTCCAAATATAATAATCTCATCAACCGCTTTTTCTCCTTTGTACAAAGAAAAACGATAAAAGTTTAAAATGCGGTCAATTTCAGCAATTTGATCAATGAGTTGGCCCCGATATTCTTCAGGGTCTCCGGTATATTCATATATAAATTCCTCATCTTTAGTCTCGATAATCCATTTAGAACGTTCTGTTTCGATTGATTGATAACGCAGAAATTCAACTTTACCACCCGAATAAATACTGATAGAAACTCCAGCAATAGACCATTCCATTATTAAGTAGCTCTTAGTACTTTCTATATTCATTACTTCCTCAAAAAATCGTATAGAAGCCAATGCTCTTATTTCTGCAACAGAAGGATGTAAAGATAAATCATCTAATAGACCAGCCACTTTAATAATTTCTTCTGAGGGAGCAGCAAAAAGAGTAGCCTCTCCATCCCCTTGCTTAAAATCATAAACATCGAGTAAAGGCTGAGAATATGGTAGATGAATAGATCTCCCAAGCTCCATTTCTACAAATCCCTTTAAATTCTCAGTTGCAATATCATCTGGATGCTCAAAAGTTTTCATCATAACTGTACTTTCAGGGACAAAAAAACGAACATCTAAACGCTTCAACCCCCATTTTTCTAAGAGTTCCTTCATTAGCTCATAGAACGCCATCTCGTCTACTAATGTATCTCCGTCAAATATGCCATCCTCTAAAGGAGATTGATAAATTACAGCATTTTCAATTTGGTTTGTGTTTAACACAACAGCTTTAATTAAAAACTCATTGATATCCATAACGACAAATCGATTGGATTTTTTTTTGAATCGATCAAACATGACATTCTCCCCTATGTATAAGAATTAGTAACACTTTTCAATGAACGAAGATCGTTTGCTCAAAAGTTTTACTAAAAGCTACAGCAGCGCAGGGCTGCTGTAGTATCCAGATATCTAACTATTTTTTAGTTCCTACTATAGGCTTAATATCCCCGCTACCTTTTTGTGTATCTTTATTGATATCATCTAAAGTTGCATCAGTAAAAGTAATAGATTTACTTCCCGAGAATGTTATAGGGCCTGCACTGATAGTATTTGGACTTCCCTTCGTAACTGTACCGGTTTCAATTTTACCAGACGATTCTAAATAGTTTTCTTTTTTTAGTGTAGCTACATCTACTGTTAAAGTACCTGTTTTAGTTCCTCCATCAGTAACCTTCTCTTCCGGATTATCGATAAAATACATCTTCGCTGCATTCAATACATTTGTTGCATCTGCTTTTACTGCGCTATATCTACTATTTTCTATAATTCCACCGATTGCTGGAACTGCGATTGCTGATACGATTGCTAGGATTACAATAACTGCTAGTAACTCGACAAGCGTTAAACCTTTTTGATTTTTTAATAAGTGCTTCATCTTTTTCATTGAACTATCCCCTTTGTTTGTCATTTCATTTGATACATGTTGATTTATATCCATGACTTTTTCACCTCCTTTAAATGAGTTGTTTTTATATTTGTTCATACATGCTAAACATTGGAATCATGATGGCCATAACGATTGTTCCTACAATTCCTGCTAAAAGAAGGATCATTAATGGCTCGATAAGAGATTTTAAACTATCAACTGTTCTGTCAACGTCATCCTCATAGAAATCGGCTATTTTTTCCAACATATAGTCTAATGAACCGGTTTGCTCACCTATTGCAGTCATTTGTGACACTAGTGGAGGG
The DNA here is from genome assembly GCF_038624605.1 of Psychrobacillus sp. FSL K6-4046. Classification (NCBI taxonomy): domain Bacteria; kingdom Bacillati; phylum Bacillota; class Bacilli; order Caryophanales; family Bacillaceae; genus Psychrobacillus; species Psychrobacillus sp. FSL K6-4046. The sequence goes on along the minus strand of NZ_CP152020.1, from coordinate 1,536,927 downwards.
AAAATCCAGCTTTTAGAAAGTGGAGCAGATAATGTACCCCCTTTTTCTAGGCTCGATCTTGATTCTTTTACCACTTTTCCTACTACTGGATTACCAATTACTCTTTCAACAATCGTTAACGCCTGAAGGATTGGAACGGCACTACTGAATAATGATGATAGAGTCCGTGTCATTCTCGCTATGGCGGATTTTTGTAGCAGCTTACCGAATACTGGAACTCTTAAAAGAAACAAATGTACGGAATAGTTAAACCTCTCATTGTTTTTAAAGAAGTAATGAAAGATAAAAACTACTAATATAATAAGTAATAAATAGATATACCACGATGCTTGGAGAGATTCACTTAACCCCATTACCGCTTTAGTGATCCACGGCAACTCTGCTCCCATGTCATCAAACATCGTCACGAATTGAGGGACAATCGTTAGCATTAAAAAGACCGAGACAATTAAGGTTAAACATAAAAGAATAATAGGATAAGCTAATGTCGATTGAACCTTTTTCTTTAAATTGAATTGTTTTTCGTAGGAAAACGCTAAACGATCTAATGCTGAATCTAAGTTACCGGTAGCCTCTCCAGCCTTAATCATGTTGACAAATAATGCAGGAAAAACTTTTGGATTTTTTGAAGCTGCATCAGAGAAGGAAATACCAGAGCGAACATCTTCCTCAATTGCTAGCAGCCCATTTTTTAAAGGCTTGCTTGAGGTCTGCTCGGCTAAAATTTTCGTAGATTCAAGTATCGATACACCTGCACGGATAAGTGTTGCAAATTGTCTGCTATAAATAACAAAATCTTCATTCTTCACCTTGCCGCCAAGCGATAATTCTTTATGAAGAATACTCTTCGATTCGTCAATCTCTCTAGCATTGATTCCTTGAGAACGCAGTTTGACAACGGCATCTTGTTTATTTGGTGCATCCACGATTCCTTTTTTAATGGTTCCTGTCGTGGTTCTCCCGACATATTTGTATACAGTCATTAAAATTCACCTGCATTCATAAACGGCTTCGCAGCCTCCAAAGTAATTTGTTTAGTGACTAGGAGCTGCTGAATAGATGATTCAAGGGTATGCATTCCTAACGCTCGACTAGTTTGCATCACATTTTTGATTTGATGAATTTTCTCGTTGCGTATAAGGTTAGTAACCGACGGCGTTTGGATTAAGATTTCAGTCGCTACAGCTCTGCCTGCTCCATTAACCTTAGAGAAGAGACGTTGGGACACAATTCCCTGTAGGACATTTGCAAGCTGGATTCGAATTTGACCTTGCTGATGCGGAGGAAACACGTCAATAATGCGGTCTATGGTAGTTGGTGCGCTACTCGTATGTAATGTAGCCATTACTAAATGACCCGTTTCAGCTGCTGTGATTGCTGTAGAGATAGTTTCTAAATCTCGCATTTCTCCTACTAGAATTACATCGGGATCTTGACGCAGTGCTGCACGCAATCCATTGGCAAAACTTTGAGTATCCGAACCAACCTCTCTTTGATTGACGATAGATTTCTTATGTCTATGAACATATTCAATCGGATCTTCAAGCGTAATAATATGTTTTGATTTAGTTGCGTTAATATAATCGATCATAGCAGCTAAAGTTGTAGACTTTCCTGAACCAGTAGGTCCTGTCACAAGAATTAGACCTTGAGGTTTATCGGCAAGTGAGTAAAGGACGTTAGGCATTCCCAAATCTTCAACTGAAGGTATGCTCGATTCAATTATTCTTATAGCAATGGCAACGTTATTTTGTTGGAGATACGCATTGATCCGAAATCTACATAAGTCCTCTAGAGCAAAACTAAAGTCCAGCTCTCCTTTTTGTGAAAACTCATGCAGAGCATCCGTATCTAACAGATCTTCCAGCATTTTTTTAGTGTCATTATTCTGCAACTGGTAATCTCCAAAGTTTTCAAGCTTCCCATGAACTCGAAAAACCGGCGCCAGGCCAACTGTTAAATGAAGATCAGAGGCTTTATCTTGATATGCTTTTTCTAATAAGTCAAAAATATTTAAATCCATCTCATTCACCTCAGTTAACAGTTGCTACTCTCAATACTTCCTCAGTAGTAGTTAGTCCGTCTCTAACCTTCATTAACCCGTCATCTAAAAGGCTAAGAAAACCAGTTTCTTTCATATGACTTTTTAAAACAGATGGGCTTTTCCCAGTTAAAATAATATCTTTGACGTATTCATCTACCCGTAGGACTTCGTGGATTGCGAGTCTGCCCCGATAGCCAGTTTGATTGCAGGCTGGACAACCTTTCCCACGTCGGATCTTGTCTATCTCTATTCCTCTTTCCATGAAAATCTCTTTTTCTCTTCCACTCGGAACTACACTTTCTCTACAATCTCTACATACTTTTCGCACAAGCCTTTGAGCTACTATACCTACTAGCGAAGAAGATAATAAAAATGGCTCGATTCCCATATCCTTTAAGCGGGATACCGACTCTACCGCACTATTAGTATGTAGAGTGCTTAAAACTAAGTGACCAGTCAAAGAAGCTCGAACAGCTATTTGAGCAGTCTCAAGATCTCGAATTTCTCCTACCATTACTACATCGGGATCTTGTCGTAATATAGATCTTAATCCGACTGCAAACGTTAAATCTACTTCTTCGCGGACTTGAATTTGATTTATCCCATTTAATTGATATTCCACTGGATCTTCAACCGTAATAATATTAATATGCTCATCGTTCAGCTTGTTAAGTGCTGCATAAAGAGTGGATGATTTCCCTGAACCTGTTGGGCCAGTTATTAAAACGATTCCGTTTGGATGTTCAATCATTTTCTTAAATGCAGCTAAATTTTTATCGCTAAAGTTAAGTTTAGTCACATCATTTAAGGCATTTGACATATCTAGTATCCTCATTACTACTTTCTCCCCGTAAATTGCTGGAAGAGTAGATAGACGAATATCAATCGACCTCATATTAACTGTTATTTTAATACGGCCATCCTGAGGTATACGATTTTCAGTAATATTAAGATTTCCCATAATTTTAATACGGGCCAGTACGACATTTTGCATGTATTTAGGAAGTGAGCGCTCTGTTTTAAGCATCCCATCCACACGATAACGTACTCGCAATTCCGTCTCTTGAGGATCAAAATGTATATCGCTAGCTCTTTGAGCAACACCATTAGCTATGATTTGATTGACTAGGCGAACTATTGGCGAATCCTCGTCCGTTATTTGCGTATCGTTTTCCATTTCCTTTGGAGACATATCAATTAACGCTTGCTCCATGGATTCCTGAAAATCATAATACTTTGTAATCGTGCGATATAAATCATCCTTAGCTGCAATGGCTGTCTCTATTTGACATCCAGTGGCCATTCGTATTTCTTCGATAGCGAAATAATCCATAGGGTCTGCCATAGCAATCAATAATTTATTTTTCGTTTTTCTTAAAGGCATTACATTAGTTCGCTTTGCTAATTCCTTAGGAACCAATTGGATGAGTTCAGGATTTATAGAAAACTGGTTTAAATTCACATGTGGAATACCTAATTGAAATTCTAGAACTTCTATTAATTGTTGCTCTGTAATTAAGTTCTCACTAATTAAATAATCTCCAAGCTTCTCTTCTCGTTTTTTGTTTTTTAACGCATGATCAAGTTGAGTTGAAGTTATAACATGTGATTCAACTAGTAGGTCTCCTAATAATTTACGAGTCTTGCTTTTCATTTTTTCTCACCTCGTATTTCTTTATTTCGGTGTAATAATATTTCCAGCCTTATCGTAATAGCTACCTTCTGGTAATTCACCAGTTTGCTCTGAATTAGGTGAATCTGGAGTGTTAGATGGACCTTTATCTGTTTCTTCTATATCTGGCAACCCATCTCCATTTAAATCTATGTCAGTCAAAGTATTAGATCCAGCACTTACTGAAGTTTTAATAGACGTAAGTACGATTCGATGCTTTGGTGGATAATAATCCTTGCTAATTACTTCTTGTAGTTCATAAGGGCCTATCTTATCCGCTACTGTACGATATACAGTAACTCTTAAACCTGGCTCCCCCTCCTGAACTAACTCCTCTTCTCCCTCTTTTAAACTGTTAGAGTAACGGTAGATTGTACGAGGATTAACAATTTCCTTTTCTAAAACTTCATAAGTGCCTTTTATTTCAGATTGAGCTATATAAAATTCAACTAATATTTCGTTTCCTTTTATACCAACCTTCAAGACAACCGGTAGTTGAATAGAATTTATAAATTTAAAGTCTTTACTAAAATCACTTTCTACATCAGCCTCAATACCAGGCTCTAAGTACGAAGGAATTATTCCTTGCGAGTGTCTCTCGACGATTTCAAAATTTGTTTGAAGGACAGTCGCATATAAGAGCGAAGCAATGAAGTCCATTGTGGCATCGTTATATGGAACATTTGACTCCTGTAGCTTAGTTAATAACGAAAAAGTCTGACCTTCGGGTATGACCACATCATTCAATGCTTCAATAATATCTGCCTGTCCCACTAAATTTTGAGTTACACTTTCAAGACTAAAGGCGATTCTCTCGGATTCTAAAATAGTATAATCGAGCTCTACAGCTTCAATTGGCGTTGATACTAGATTCTCTACACTTCTTTTTATATTTTCAATCGTTTTCTCTATATTTAGTGATGGATATTGAGCTAGCATTTCTATTAAAGATTCATCTATTTCAACTGTTAAAGGAAGATTCACCTCAGCATCTTTCTTCCAAAATTTAAACCAAGCATTGGAAGTTGCATCGATATAGGATTGAGAACTATATTCCACATTAAAACTAAAGCTATTTGGATCAAGTACAATTTCCTTGGCTAGAGTTTTTAAGATTATTGGTCGTTCTTTCCACTTTGCTATTTCTTCATTTAAAAGAGCAATGACCTCTTCACGATCTTTAGTTTCTATAGTTACGCCACCAATAGTGGAGCTACCACCATCTGTTTTCTTCTCGGCATTTGCCACACCGTTAAGGATAACTATTGAAAATAAGACAAATACTATAGATATTAAAATAATCTTCCTCATATTATTCACCCACTTCTTAATTCACTTATTATTACCTTTTTTAACCTATAAAATGGATTTTTTTCTTAAAAATAAGAGTATATTAAAGATAATAACGTAATTTAAGTAAAATTACACATGACTTTAGTAGCTATTTTTTCATAATTCTTCTAAAAACTCTATATTTGTATCTATTTATTCGAATTTTTTATGATAATATTGGAAGTATAATAGATTACTTTAAATATTAATAGGTCAAAGAGGGTGTTTTTTTGGTAAATCAAAAGGGGTTAACACTTGTTGAAGTTCTTGCATCATTAGCTATCATATCAATAGTTCTACTTTCGTTTTTTCAATTATTTATAAATACTAGTGTCAATACTGTTAAAAATAATGAGAAATTAGTCATGATTTATTTAGCTGAGGCTGAATTGGAAAGATTAAAAATTAACCCATTTGAACACATAGATAAGATTGAAAAAGACTCAAATTTGTTATACAACACGTCTTTTACTCGTGAAATAAAATTAAACGATGAAAATTACAAAATAGTAACTTATACATTTCAAGATATGAGAGAAAAGGAACTGCAAATTTTTAACGCCAAAGTCGAAATAAAATCTTTATCTAGTCAAAACAATAGCTCAGTAGAAGGGTATGTGGTTTATGAGTAAGTATCTATCTAATTCAAGTGGATTAACACTTTTAGAGTTATTAGCATCTCTACTTTTATACACTACAATAGCAATTTTTTCTTTTTCCTTAATAACAAAAGGAGTAGAGCATTATGAAAATATAAAAGTTTCTAATGCAATGAGAGATGAAGCTGATTTTCTAATAGCTACATTAACAAAAGAAATATATACAACAAAAGAAACACAAATCGAATCATTGCCCGATAAAGTCTCAAATAAAAATTATTTTTTAATAAAAAAAGATAATTCCCCTCCCAGAAAAAGTGGTTTTGACAATGATCAAATTGTTATAGAAGACAGTTACATTCGCCCTGAAAATAAACATATTGGTATCTCATCCAAATCATATATCCAAAAAACTGATAACAGTCTCTATAAAGTCATTCTCGTTCTAACTAATAAAAAAAATAATCAAGAGAAGATGTTTGAAACTCAAGTAAAAACTATAAATGATAGAGAGGAAGAATAAAATGGATGTTATTAAAAACAAAAAAGGAAATACCTTTATAATCACTATTGTTCTTCTCTTAATTTTTAGTATATTAGGCCTTAGTTTAATATCTTTAACTTTAAGTGGAGCAAGTAAAAATGAGGTAAGACAAGATGAGGTAAGAGCTTCTGCTTTAGCTGAAAAAGGTATAGACAGAATGACTCAAGAGATTAATTCAGAATTGATTGAAGGAATTGGAGATGGCGTTGAAAGGAAGATTTTTGAAAGTAATTTAAATAAAATTCCGTATATGCCCGATTTTAATAATTGTGAAACAGAAGAAAATTTAAAAGCAAATACTTATACAGCATGTATAACCAACTCAGCCCCTGTAGTTGAAGTAACCAATGGAATAGAAAAAAAGAATAACTTACGAAAACTGATAACAATTAAAAGTATAGGAAAATCAGGTGACCTTTCAAGGATTATCTACACAGATATTGAAATCGGTGCCGAGGTTTCACCAGAAGTTTTAAATTATGCTGTTGGAACAAATTTAAATAAAAAAGATGGAATTGAAGACGGAGAAGGAAATTTATTTCTTCATGGGGGCGTGTCTATAACAGGTGACGTGAAAATAGATGGAAATCTCATCACTTCTGAAAAAACATACTTGTACTTGCCTACTTGGGCACGAGATGAATTACCGACTATATCACCAACTAAGGGAAAAGAAAAATCTAAAATAATTCTTGCAGGGAACTCTTACAAGATACATGAATGGTTTAATATTAATTACAATAAACATATCAATAAAAAAGATTTTTTAGATAAAAGTTATTATACTAAAGAAAGAGACCTTAATAATCTTTTCTCTAAGTCTCAAGCCGAGTTTATAAAAAAAGAACCTTCTAGTAGTTTCATTAATATCACCGACCAAAAAAAGAACTTTATGATTAATTCACAAGGGAATTATTCGACGGGTAGATTTAATCTACCAATAAATCCTTCGACAAAAGAGATAGATACTCTCATACCTACAGTAACAAAAGACAGATGCTATTTTGAAGGTCTTCTTTTAAAATGTAGAGAAATAGAGGACCCAAACGCTTCCTTTAGTTTAACAGGAAATCATATTTTCAATAAATTCTCTACGATAGGTGATCTTCATATATATAATTCTGATATTACCTTTAAAAATGGTCTACATGTAGGTGGTAACCTACATGTAGGCAGTAAAGCTATCTTACTACCAGTTAATAAAAATATTTTAGATGGACCAATATATGTTGGAGAAAATGTCAATATTCAAGGAGCAGAATTAACGAGTAACTTACTAATATATGCAGAAGGTGATGTAGATATTCACTTTTCAAAAATTAAAGGAAAGCAATTAACTGATGACAAAATGGGAAATCTCATAATTTTTTCCAAAGGAAAAATCAGAATAAATTTTAACTCTGTATTAGAAAATACCCCTAGTGAAATAAATGGCTTCTTCTACTCAGAAAAAGATCTGGAAATTTTCGGTGTACTTTCTAATTTAAAAATTAAAGGAGGAGTTTCAGCACCTAAGGTTATTTTGAATGGCAACAAAGAAAGAAACGGAAACTCTAGACTTCAGATTATATACGACGAGGATATAATTGAAACCTTCTCTAACCTTAAACAACCTGAACCTATTATATATAAAGTCGAACCTCCTATAGTTAAGGATAGAGAACTATAAGTAAACTTGACCACCCTAATAGTACAGTTCAAAATGTTATAACAGATAAAGGCGAGTATGCTAGTTAACAGCATACTCGCCTTTATACTTGTTATTAAGACTTCACATACTCCGCAACCCTATTCCTACCTGCCTGCTTCGCTCCGATATACAGTGCCCGATCGGCATTACGGATAAGAGAGTTGCCCTCGTCGCTGTCCTCTGGAGCAGTCGAAACGCCAATACTAGCTGTAATAAAGATGATTTCTTCTCTTGTTACATCAGCTAGGTCTAGCTCGACCATAAATGGCGTTTGCTCGATTTTTAATCGCAGCTGCTCGGCGAGATTCATGGCTTGTAGCTTGGTGTAATTAGGAAGGATGACAACGAACTCTTCTCCACCGTATCTTCCTACAGTGCCTTCCTTGCCAATTTCACTTTTTATGAGCTGAGCAAATTCCTTAAGAATTAGGTTTCCACTATGATGTCCATACGTATCATTCACGGCTTTAAATTTATCTATGTCCAGCATGATTAATGACAGAGATTGATAAGCCCCTACCTCCATTTTTGCCATATCGCGCGCTATTTGTTTGTCTAGATATCTATAGTTAAAGAGTTTTGTAAGCTCACAAATTTCACTTTGTTCAACAGCTTCGCGAACAAATCTTGCTTTTTCAAGGGAAACAGCAAAATAGGAGCATAATAAATGAACTATATTTAACTGATATGGCTCAAATGCGAACTTACTCTTTGTTGCTAGAACCAATACTCCCTCAATTTTTTTGTTGCGGTAAATTGGTACACACATGACACTTTGCATTTCTGTTGATAAAAATGGAGGCTTTTGTGAAGTCCATTCTACCTGTTTATTAAACAGGGTTGGCTCCCCTTTATCGTAACACGCACCTACAAAGCTATTTTGAATTTCTTCATGAGGGAATTCTAGCTCTTTCATACTTCCATCTACCATTGCGCGTAAAATAATAAATTTGCCATTTAAATTATCAACAATAAAAGCACTATCAATAGGGAACATGTTAGAAACTCTTTCCACAAAAATATCTAGTATTTCATTAGATGTTAAACGTTCCGCTAACTCATGTCCAAATTCACTAGCCTTATTCAAATCATTATTGACTTTTTCTGAATCACTATATAAACGAACGATCACAGTTATTGTCATTAACGGGATTCCCATTAACAATAAAGCAATGGGACCTATTGCAGCTTCAAATAAATATAAGCTTAGCCCAAAAGGCAATGTCATTAAAAGACATGCAGTTTCCCAATAGAAATCTTTTGTAAGAAAAAGTGGTTTAAAGCCGCAAATTACTTCTCGCCCATATAATATAATATGGTTTATGAAAATATAAGAGATGGCATATAAGGAACCAAAAATAATAACGTCCATTATATTCACACTACCCACTTCAAATCCAAGTCCAATAATAAGACTTCCGCATATTACGGAAAGAAAGAAAAACATAGATGAGTTGAAGAAGTATTTAAATAACGTTTCACGTGTTATTTTCATGTGGTAGATAATAGGAAACATGCATAATTGCATCGAAATTAATTCTGCTAGTATACCGAACTGCATGAAAATTGCTACATTGACCCAAAGGACTAGAACAATGGTGGATCCGGCTATCACAAAAGGAAATACACTAGATAACAAGGCTAAAAGCAAATAGTAGCCGTAGTTTTCCCATTCGGTAGGTTTTGTTGGGGAATTTATATACACTAACAGAGTACCTAGTGGAACAAAGATAAACCATACGGCTATCATTATATTTTTTGCTCTCTGAGTGAATTCCATAGACCTTTAGACCTCCCTTCAACATATCTATTAATTTTACATATATTTGTATTATAAAGATTATAACATATATAAACTGAATAATTAAAATTACATTTTAACTGTTTATTCCTTTTAATTCGGTAATTAGATACAATGACCCTGATACAATAGTCACGCTTTCTTGTTTAGGTTTATGTAGGTCTATCAAATGTATATCTTTAGTTACACGTTTATCACTATGGGAACAGTGGTTAAATAATGTAGTAGCGGCTAAAGCACGTTCATGTTTGAAGTCAACGAATTCAAAGCTAGTCGCAACTTCTTCTAGTCTACTTAATATATATTTATAATCTTTATCTTTTAAAATACCAATAATAAAGTGAATATGTTCATTAGGGAAATACTGCTTAATGGTATCAACGAGTGCATCTATACTAGCTTGATTGTGTGCACCATCCATGTAAACATGGTCATTCCACTTTTCCATGCGACCAGGAAGTGAAGCTTTTATAACAGCTTTTCTAACGTTCTCTTCATTTAATATAAAACCAGTTTCTATCATTGCAGTGATGGCAAGGGCCATATTAGAAAGCTGATGCTTCCCTAGCATCTGAGGGGTTAGTTCGTCAAATGCATAGTTTTTATAATTATAGCTGTTTTTACGGATTTGAAAATCTTTATTTATCTCTATCAGCTCTGCATTTTGACTATTTACTTCTTTCCATATAACTTCTTTAGAAGACTGTAAAGTATCACCTAATATCAATTTGCCATGTTCCTTAATAATTCCTGCTTTGTGCCAACTAATTTCTTCGATTGTTTCCCCAAGGAAATTAGTATGATCTATAGAAATACTCGGTATTACCCCTACTGATTGTTTAATCACGTTTGTGCTATCAAATCTTCCACCCATACCGGCTTCTATGAATACTACATCCAATTCTTGTTCTGCAAAGACTATAAACGCAACAACTGTTAACAGTTCGAAGTCAGTAAGCATTCCACTAATACCCACATTCACTAGTTGTTCAAACGCGTGATCCATTTGAGCCTCTGTCACATTATTACCATTCAGTTGAATTTGATCATGTACGTCAATTAAACAGGGAGATGTGAAACTTCCGTACTTGAGTTTATGTTCAGACGCGATCGCTCTCATAAAAGCAATCGTTGAACCTTTTCCATTTGTTCCTGCAACATGAATTATTTTTTGTTTATCTTGAGGATTTCCAAGCAAATCCAAAGCCTTTTTTATCCTATCCAAGCCAGGTTTAATCATAGTTTCACTATTAATATTCCACTTTATCTTATAATTGTTAAATTTTTTTATTTCCAAGTCATTCACCCTATTCCGTCTTGGTTACTTTTCTGCTAAACTTCTTGTGAACACATTATAACACGTACCCGTGGAGGTCATTTAATTATGCAAACTTGTTGGATCATTTACAATGGTAGTCTTACACATGATAAGTTTCTCGATCAGGCTCTCCTCCTTAAAGAAGCCGCAGAGAAAAAAGGCTTACAAGCTATTTTAGTAAAGAATTATGAACTTCTGATGAACGTTCATGAAAGCTTATCAGCGAGGCCTGATTTTGTCGTCTTTCTTGATAAAGATATTTTGCTTGCGAAATATCTGAAGAATGCGGGCATACCAGTGTTCAATGATCCTAGTGTAATTGAGATTTGTGATAACAAAGCACATCAATATCTCGAGCTAGCAACAGCTGATGTACCAATGCCTATAACGATCATAGCACCAAAAGTTTATCCTGAATTCACTATTTTGCATACAGGTTATTACGAACAAGTGCTACAAATACTTCAACTGCCAATGATCATTAAAGAAGCGCATGGCTCCTTTGGTCAGCGTGTATACCTAATTGAAACAAGAGAGCAGTTCTTTGATAAAGTAGAAGAACTTAAGGGTGTAGAGTATGTCTTCCAGCAATTTATTGCATCTAGCAGAGGAAGAGACATACGGGTGAATGTGGTAGGTGGCCAAGTCGTTGCTTGCATGCATCGCCAATCAGCTACAGATTTCCGCGCTAATATTACTAATGGTGGAACTGCAACTGAAATTATTTTAACAGAAAGACAAAAGGAAGTAGCTATTCAAGCTGCTACTGCACTGAATGCTGAGTTCGCAGGAGTAGATCTTCTATTTGGGGAAAATGAAGAGCCCTTAGTATGTGAAGTTAACGGAGTAGCCCATATACGTAACATTTATAACGTCACAGGCATTAACGTAGGAGATGCGATGATCAACTACATTTTATCTAAAATTGGTGCTGTTGTTATATGAACGGCCTATTGATATATGAATATAAAGAGATTGAGCGAAATCAAAGCTTTATAGATCGGCTAATCCAAGCAGCAAAAATGCATGGCCATTCTCTTACCGTTATAGATGATAATCAAATCGAATTTCCTGATTGTGATTTCATTTTCTTCCGAGCAAGGAATCCTGAGCTTTCAAAAAAGCTAGAGCAACGGGGTGTTCCCATGTTCAACCGATCAGAGGTCAACGTCATTGCTAATGATAAGTGGAAAGCAATCCAGCTAGTCCAAATGCTTGGTATCGCTACAGTTCCAACCTATAAAATTAACGACGTTCAAGACATACGAGATTATCCGGTTGTACTTAAGACCACTGGCGGACATGGGGGAATGCAGGTAGAAAAGTTTACTGAGGCACAAGATGCTGATGTATTTCTAAATGACTTTTCATCCCAGACCATTATCGCCCAAGCCTATGTAGAAACGAATGCTACCGATGTAAGAGTATTTATGCTAGGTAGCGAGGTAATTGGAGCAGTAAAAAGAATCGGTGCTCCAAATAGCTTTAAATCCAATTTCACGCTAGGTGGAACCGTAGAAAAATATGAGCTCTCTGCAACTCAAGAAGCAGATGTAATTAAAATAGCAAAAGCCATTAAAAGCGATTACGTAGGAATTGATTTCTTACTTCTACCCGACGGCAGATGGCTTTTCAATGAATTAGAGGATCCAGTTGGAGCAAGATCATATTATCAAACAACCCAGACGGATATCGCTATACCGATAATGGAGTATATCGATGAGCAGCTAAGAGAGTACATTGAGCGATAAGCTTGATGTGCTTTTTTATAGAGTTATACCTTTGACTTTCCTTAAACTATCTCTACTCTGCTATATTTTCTGCAACACTTTGCCACGTCCCCGCAACACTTCTTCTCTTTCACGCAACACTTTCTCTATTTCCCGTAACACTCTCTACTGTCTACGCAACACTTTGCCTCATCTCCGCAACACTTTCTTCTATCTCTGCAATACTTTCATACCTTACTTCTAAAAACATGTCACTTGCAAGGTTCTCTCTCATCTCCGCAAGGTTTCTCCCCGTCTCCGCAAGGTTCTTCCCCGTCTCTGCAAGGTTCTTCCCCATATCCGCAAGGTTTCTCCGTCTCCGCAAGGTTTTCCTCCGTCTCCGCAAGGTTTTCCTCCGTCTCCGCAAGGTTCTCCTCCGTCTCCGCAAGGTTTCTCCGTTTCCGTAAGATTCTACCTCATCTCCGCAAGGTTCTTCCTCGTCTCCGCAAGATTCCCCTCTTTCCCCGTAAAAATCACTCCCCATCTATGCAACACCTCCCAATCCCAATAAAAAAAGTGTAGCCAGATACCTCATCGGTTCTGGCTACACTTACTTTGTTTTACAAGCTATTTAATTCCTCGATACGTTTTAGAACGGTTGCGTGTTTTTCCAGGTAGTCCTGTTCTTTTGCACGCTCTTCGGCTACTACTGCCTCAGGAGCTTTTGATACGAAGCGTTCATTGGATAGTTTCCCTTGAACTAGCTTCACTTCTTTTGCCCATTTTTCTAATTCTTTTTCTAGACGTGCTTTTTCAGCCTCAATATCGATTAAGCCTTGTAATGGAAGGTATAAAAGAGCACCTGTTACTACTGCTGACATCGATTGGCCCGGATCATCTAGGTCTTGACCGATTACTAGAGGCTCTGGGTTACAGAAACGCTCTAAGTATTTTGCGTTTGCTTCTAGTACTGCTAGCGTATCTGCATCTTTTGCAGAAATGTATAACGGTACTTTTTTGCTCATCGGTGTTTGTACCTCTGAACGGATGTTACGAACAGAGCGAATAATCTCTGCAAGTAGCTTCATGCTTGCTGCTTGGCTTTGATCAGAAAGCTCTTCGTTTACTGTCGGCCATGCCGCTACTGTAATGGATTCGCCTTCATGCGGTAGGTTTTGCCAAATTTCTTCTGTTATGAAAGGCATAAATGGGTGCAATAAACGCATTGTGTTGTCTAATACGTATGCTAGAACCGAGCGAGTCATATGCTTCGCTTCTTCGTCATCTCCGTTTAGTGGAAGCTTAGACATTTCGATATACCAGTCACAGAAATCATCCCAGATGAAGTTGTATAGGGCACGACCAACTTCGCCAAACTCATATTTCTCTGAAAGTCTTGTAACTTGCTCGATTGTTTCATTTAAACGAGTTAGGATCCAAGCATCTGCAACGGATTTTTTCCCATCTAAATTAATTTCCTCGTATTTCAATCCATCCATATTCATCAACGCAAAGCGTGAAGCATTCCAGATTTTATTGGCAAAGTTCCAAACGGCCTCTACTTTTTCTACTGAGAAACGTAAATCTTGTCCTGGAGAAGAACCAGTGCTTAAGAAATAGCGTAGTGAATCTGCTCCGTACTTATCAATTACGTCCATTGGGTCGATACCATTGCCAAGGGATTTAGACATCTTACGTCCATCTTCTGCACGAACAAGACCATGAATTAATACATCATCGAATGGGCGAGTTCCTGTAAATTCTACTCCTTGGAATATCATACGTGACACCCAGAAGAATATAATATCATAACCTGTAACAAGGGCATTTGTTGGGTAATACTTCTTCATTTCTTCGTTTTCTACATCCGGCCAGCCTAGCGTAGAGAAAGGCCATAAAGCAGAGGAGAACCATGTATCTAGTACATCTTCATCCTGCTTCCAATTTTCTTCGTCTGCTGGAGCCTCATGCCCAACATACACTTCGCCAGTTTCTTTATGGTACCACGCTGGAATTCTGTGTCCCCACCAAAGCTGACGTGAAATACACCAGTCATGTATATTTTCCATCCATCGTAAATACGTTTTTTCAAAGCGATCCGGTACAAAATTAACCTTACCCTCTGATTCTTGCAACTTAATCGCTTCTTCTGCAAGTGGCTGCATTTTTACAAACCACTGAGTAGAAAGGTAAGGCTCAACTACTGCTCCGCTTCGCTCAGAGTGGCCTACAGAGTGTGCATGCTCTTCAATTTTAAATAAAACACCTGCATCTTGAAGATCTTTTACGATTTGTTTACGGCATTCAAAGCGATCCATTCCTTCATATTTAGCTGCATTCTTGTTCATTGAACCATCTTCATGCATAACTAAAATACGCTCTAGGTTATGACGATTACCTATTTCAAAATCATTTGGGTCATGTGCAGGAGTAATCTTAACCGCGCCACTACCAAACTCCATATCTACGTAATCATCTGCTACGATTGGAACTTCACGGCCAACGATTGGTAATTTCACCGTTTTTCCGATTAAGTGTTTGTAGCGCTCATCTTCAGGATGTACTGCAACCGCTGTATCCCCTAGCATTGTTTCTGGTCGAGTTGTTGCAACATCGATTGAACCAGTACCATCTGCAAGTGGGTAATGCATATGATAGAATGCACCCTGTATATCTTTATGAATTACTTCGATATCAGAAAGTGCTGTTTTTGTAGCAGGATCCCAGTTGATAATGTATTCCCCGCGGTAAATCAAGCCTTTGTTATAAAGCTTAACAAATACTTCCTTTACTGCATTGGAAAGACCCTCATCTAAAGTGAAGCGTTCACGAGAATAGTCTAAGCCTAGACCTAGTTTTGACCATTGCTTGCGAATATGTCCTGCATATTCATCTTTCCATTTCCAAGTTTCTTCCACAAATTTTTCACGACCTAGGTCATATCTCGAAATATTGTCAGCACGTAATTTTTCTTCTACCTTTGCTTGTGTAGCGATACCTGCATGGTCCATTCCTGGTAGCCATAGAGCGTCATATCCTTGCATACGCTTCATGCGAATAATAATGTCTTGAAGAGTTGTATCCCAGGCGTGACCTAAATGTAGCTTCCCTGTTACGTTAGGCGGTGGAATCACAATGGTATATGGTTCCTTTTCACTTTCTGGATGCGCCTCAAAATATTTACCTTTTAACCACCATTCATAGCGGCCTTTTTCGATTGACTGCGGATCATACTTGGTTGACATCGTTGTCTCATTTGTCATATCGTTTCCTCCTTAAAAAAGAATATAAAAAAACTCCTATCATCACTAAAGGACGAAGGAGTTTGTTCGCGGTACCACCTTTATTCGCAGATGCAATATAACACATCACGCTCTCAATTAGATAACGGCTTCAAACCGGCAATTGCTACTGTTAGTTCACAAAAGCTGCTCTTGGGCTACCTTCAAATGGTGGCTAACGGAAACATTTCAGCAAATTGTTTCCTTTCTTTAGATAACCGTGTCATTTTACTCTTCCCATTCATAGCATCCATATATAGTTGTTTTTATTGTATAGGATATTATTATATGCCGTCAAGCATAGTCTTGTGAAAGGAGGAAAACACTATGAAAAGAGGATACAACCCCTATTTACTGCCCGACTGGTTACGAAGAACTCGTTTTTACGTGAAAGGAATCATTATACCAATCGGTTGCTTTCAACTTGTTCGTGTTTTAATTGTTCCAACAACATGGGATTTTCTCTTGCTAGTATTTCTAGCATTTCTTGGTTTTCTATTATTTAAGGACATTATTTGATGGAAAGGAAAGCTTGGTATAACCATCCTCCAAATTAAATATAAACTGTAGCTCAGAATCATCCTCAGCCGGGCTTTCCACTTCTCTATTTTTAATCGTCACATTAGTCTGCTCCTGAACTGGTTCCTGTACCGTACGTGGGGACTGCTGTTCATTACTTACAAAGGCCTCTCTATGGCTACTAGACTCTAATACTAGGGTTTCTTCTACTTCTTCAATCATTTCTTGTCTTACTTCTGCTACTACTTCCTCCGTTTTAGGACGATGCGTTTCATATTCACAATTGACTAGCCATACGATTTCAATACCATCTGACTCTGCCTTGCAATTTATAGTTTCTATACTTACTGTCGGTAACGTTTCGGCTTGTATTCTATCTTTACTAATCTCTACACTCATCGGTACCGCATATTCAAAATAACCAAGCTCACCGTTTAAATCTAGGTCTTCGATTTCCGTAAATTCACTTGTTGCGTGATGCTCCACTTCACCTTCCTCAAACTCCACGTGACAAGTAATATGATAAATACCGTTGATATGCACCATGTTGTCCATTTCCTCATGAAAATACTGAGGGGTTACATTAATTGTCTTTACTTCCTTAGGCACTCCAAAGCTTTGCGGAAAACAGAACTGTTCCTTAACTTCCCAACTTTTAACTTCCATTTTTCATCCTCCTTCATATAGGACAAATTATGTTTCAACGTAAGAAAATATGAAAAATACCATACGAATATGCCAGCTTTTCAAAAGTTTTACCCCCAGTCTTCGCTTTCTTTCAAGGAGTTTCGCCTCTTCTTACAGCTATTTGTAAATATAAAAGAGAATAAAAAAACAGACAAGCCATTCTAATTGCTTAGAACGTTTGTCTGTTCAATATTTATTATCGAGCTAACTTTTCAAACACTGTATGGAAGGCTTGAATTGTTTTTTCAATATGCTCCTCGGTGTGCGCAGTGGAAAGGAACATTCCTTCAAATTGAGAAGGTGGTAAATAGATTCCTTCCTCAGCCATTAGACGATAGTATTTTGCGAATAAGTCTAAGTCTGCTGTTCTAGCTACGTCATAATTCACTACATTTTCATTAGTGAAGAAGAAGCCGATCATAGAACCAGCACGATTTACTGTATGAGGAATGTTGTATTTGCTTGCAGCTTCTCTGAACCCTTTTTCAAGCATGTCACCAAGCTTTACGAAATACTTATACGTATCCTCGTTCAAGCGTGATAATGTCTCATAGCCTGCTGTCATCGCCAGAGGATTCCCTGATAGGGTACCTGCTTGATATACAGATCCTGCTGGTGCAATCATTTCCATGATTTCGCGTTTCCCACCGAAAGCTCCTACTGGTAGGCCACCTCCGATTACTTTACCTAGACAAGTCAAATCTGGAGTAATACCAAAATGTCCTTGTGCACAGTTATAATCTACACGGAAACCAGTCATTACTTCGTCAAAGATTAAAACTGTTCCATTTTTCTCTGTTAATTCACGCAATGCTTCGAGGAATCCTTCAATTGGAGGTACAACTCCCATATTACCTGCCACTGGCTCCACAATAACTGCTGCTAAATCGTCACCAAAGTTTTCAAACACATAGCGAACACTCTCAATGTCATTATAAGGTGCCGTAATCGTATTTTTAGCAATCGACTCAGGAACACCTGGGCTATCTGGAAGACCTAGTGTAGCAACACCAGAACCGGCTTTAATAAGCAGGCTGTCTCCATGTCCATGGTAGCACCCTTCAAATTTTAAAATCTTGTTGCGGCCAGTGTAACCACGAGCTAATCGCAAAGCACTCATAGTAGCCTCTGTACCAGAGGAAACCATACGGACCATTTCAATAGATGGCACTCGCTCCATAACTAATTTTGCAAGTTTGTTTTCAACTAACGTAGATGCTCCAAAGCTAGTCCCAGTTGCAGCTACATCTTGAATTGCCTTCACGACATTAGGCTCCGTATGACCTAAAATAAGTGGTCCCCAAGAAAGTACGTAATCAATGTATTCATTACCATCAATATCTTTCAAGATAGCGCCTTTTCCACTTTCCATGAAAATCGGATCCATGTCGACCGATTTAAACGCACGAACCGGACTATTTACGCCACCTGGCATTAAGTCCTTTGCTTCTGCATATGCTTCTTTAGATAATTTGTATGATTTAGACATTATTTCTCCTCCAACCAACGCGCTACATCTTTAGCATGATACGTTAAGATGATATCTGCTCCAGCACGTTTCATTCCTGTTAACGTTTCTAAAACTGTTTCTTTTTCGTTTATCCAGCCATTGATGGCAGCAGCCTTCACCATTGCATATTCTCCGCTTACGTTATATGCCACAATAGGGGCGTCGAAGCTATTTCTAACATCACGAATAATATCCAAATACGCTAATGCTGGTTTTACGATTAAGAAATCTGCTCCTTCTTCGATATCAGAAGTGGCTTCGCGTATAGCTTCCATTCGGTTAGAATAATCCATTTGATAAGTTTTACGGTCTCCAAATTTAGGAGCTCCATCTGCCGCTTCACGGAATGGACCGTAATAAGCGGATGCGTATTTAACTGCATACGACATAATTGGTACATCGTGAAAACCAGCTCTGTCTAATCCTTGACGAATAGCAGTTACAAATCCATCCATCATGTTAGAAGGTGCAATAATATCTGCTCCAGCTTGAGCCTGACTTACAGCTGTCTTTGCTAACAAGTCTAATGATGGGTCATTCAGTATTCTTTCATGCTCATCTACTACTCCACAATGACCGTGATCCGTAAATTCACATAGGCAAGTATCAGCTATAACAACTAAGTTTGGATGACGCTCCTTGATCAAGCGAATTGCCTTTTGCACTATTCCATGATCGTGATACGCTTGAGTTCCCTCCGCATCCTTTGTTGCAGGTAAACCAAATAAAATAACGGATGGGATTCCTAAAGAAACGACCTCATCTACTTCTTCACCTAAACGATCTAATGAAAATTGGAAAACTCCCGGCATGGAGTTAACGGGATTTTTAATATTCTCTCCATCCATAACGAAAATCGGATAGATTAAATCCTCTTTATGTAAGTAAGTTTCTTTTACCATTGCTCTAATACCAGCCGATTGTCTTAAACGGCGGTGACGTTGAAAATATAAGTCTGTCATTACATTCATCCCTTCCATTGAGCTAGCGCATTTACTACCTCTGTTAAAGTATAGGTTTTAGGCATTACCTGCACGGTAACACCTAATGATTTTAAATGGTTTTTCGTTATATGACCAATAGCACACACGGTAAAGCTATTATAGCCTAGATCCTTGCCAATCGTTTGATGAAAGGCATTCACCGAAGAAGGACTTGTGAACACTACCGAGCAGCTTTTCCCACTAGTTAAAAGCTCCTTCACCATCTCTACATTATCTTCTAGCATCACGGTCTCATAGACTGTCCATTCATCAACTGAATTGACCAGACCCTCTGTAATTGTATTTTTTGCAAGATTCCCTCGGAAATACAAACATGTATCTTCCGGTGCTGCTACGCGTGGAAATTCTTTAATAAAAACATCTGCACTGAAGGTAGTCGGCATAAAATCTATTTTAAATCCAATTTTCTCGAGAGCTGACGCCGTTTTTGAACCGACAGCGGCCATTTTAACCTGAAAAGCTTCTACACCTAAATGATAGGTAAGCATCTTTTGATGAAAAGCAGCTACACTAGCCTGACTCGTAAATATAAACCATTGGTAAGTTTTACTGTTTAAGAGTTTATCTTTGTCTTCGGGCTCCACAATTTCCTTAGTAGCTATGAAGGGTGCCACATAGGGAACCCCTCCTAAACTAGCTGTAAGGTTTGCTGCCTCATCTGATCTATTCACCCCTGTAAAAATGATATGCTCATTTTGTAGAGGTGAATTTTTAAACATTTAAATCAGCCTTAACCTTTTGGATTAAATCGAAAGCTCCTTGTTCCGTTAAAATTCGTGCCGCTTCTTTCCCTACTGTTACTGGGTTTGTTCCAGATACTACTTCTTTGTACACAACAGACGCATCTGGTGCTGCAATAAGTCCAGTGAACGTAATCTCATTGCCATTCATAACAGCATGCCCTGCTATCGGAACCTGACATCCGCCATCCATAGCAGCTAAAAATGTACGTTCAGCAAGAACGGTATCCCAAGTTTCTTTGTCTGAAAGTTTTTGAAGCTCATTTAGAAGCTCCTTGTCATCTTCACGACATTCAACTCCCAATGACCCTTGCCCTACCGCTGGAACACAATCCTCAACGGAAATATACTCTGTTACTACTTCGTCACTCCAGCCAAGTCGTTTAAGTCCAGCTGCTGCTAAGATTATAGCGTCATATTCTCCATCTTGAAGCTTTTGCAGCCTTGTATCCACGTTGCCTCGTATCCACTTAATCTCGATATCTGGACGTAATAATAGTAATTGAGCGCTTCTGCGTAGACTACTTGTCCCTACAATAGCTCCCTTAGGTAAATCCATTAGCTTCACATGTCCTGTAGAAATGAAAGCATCACGTTCATCGATACGCTTAGGAGTACATCCCATTACTAAGCCAGGAGGCAAGACTGATGGCATATCCTTCATGCTATGTACGGCAAAATCTATTTCCTTGTCAAATAACGCTTGCTCAATTTCCTTAACGAATAGACCTTTCCCTCCAACTTTGGAAAGTGTTACATTTAAGATTTGATCTCCCTTTGTAACAATCTCTTTTATTTCAAACTCAAATGGTGCGCCCATATCTTTCATTTGTTGAATAAACCATTTCGTTTGTGTTAGAGCTAATTTACTTCTTCTTGAACCTACAATAATTTTACGCATAAACACGCTACCTTTCTTAATACCAAAAATGGAATTGTGATAATTGACTACCTAGTAAAAAATTAATTATAACAAATAAAAATGCATATACGTGAATCCACGCATAATTCGTTCCTTTATATCGTACACCCTTTCTTATTAAAAGAACGACAATATATAGAACTAATAGAATAAAGGAATTAACAATCTTAAAATCAAATATAGAAAACTCATTTAAAGATATATAAGCCCATTGTAACCCAAGAACGAGACTTACAAACAATAAAGGTATTCCAGTAATAATAGACAGAGTCATTCCTGTTTCCGCATGCTGTAGTGAAGGTAATCTACTAAATTGCTTTGTCCACTTTTTCTTCTTCAACACTCTATACAATATCAAATAAAGAATAGAAAAAACAAACGATAAAGCAAATGCTGCGTATGCTAAAAATGCAAATGTAATGTGAATGAATAATAACTCCGATCGGAGTGCATCACCTACTGGAGATTGCTCCAATTGACTCGGGGCAAATGTATGGATAGTCATAAATATGAAACCAATAATATTTAAAAAGAATCCAGGCAAATCTGATTTGAAAACTAGCTGCATGACTAAGGAAAGCAAAATGATGAGCCATGCATAAAAGTAAATCCCTTCAAACAACGATAAAATTGGAAAGCGCTTCATTTCAACCATATACAACACTAAAAACACCGTTTGAAGTAGCCAGACGATGGAAAGAAGCCCTACCGCCAAGCGATGAACTTGCCGATCCTTATTAAGATAATCTATAAAATAGAAGACAAGGCTAACGGATTGAAGGACGACCATAATCTCGTGGAGCCGTGTCATCGTCAAATCAGCCATATAAATTTCTCCCTTTGTACAACAAAAAAGGCGTTTTTATATCTCTCTAGTTTCCATAAAGATACAAAAACACCTCCTTTAGATTAATTGAACGTTAAGTTCTCTTTTAAATCTTGATGCATTAACGCTTGCTTCAAATTAATTTTTGCTTTTTCAGCTTGGCTTTCTACTTCCTTCTTTACATCATCCTCAATACCAAAGATCTGTTGGAATAATTGAAGCTGTTCACCTGGATTTTTAGAAGTAGAAAGCTCTTTAGCTTGTAGTATTGGCTCTTTTAAAAGCTGATTAACAATTGATTTCGTATGTTTATTTAATATTTTTCGTTCACGATCAGATAAGTTCGGCATCTTGTTTTCAATAGAACTCATTGTTTCCATTTGAATTCTGTTAGCTTTTTGACGTAATGCAGATATGATTGGCACTACTCCAAGCGTAGCTACCCATTCATTAAACTGATCAATTTCTGTCTCAATCATTTTATTGATTTGGACTGCAGCACGTTCTCTTTCTGCAAGATTCGCTTCTACAATTCCTTGAAGATCATCAATATCATATAAGAACACGTTTGGTAAATCACCGATACGTGGATCTAAGTCTCTCGGTACAGCAATGTCTACCATGAATAAAGGCTTCCCTTTACGTAAACGGTCTACGAACTGCATTAGCTCCAGGTCAATTACATATTCAGTAGCACCTGTAGAGCTGATAAGAATATCCGCCTCTAATAATGCACATTGAAGTTCGTCCATCGGCTTAGCATTTCCAGCAAATTTAGAAGCAAGCTCCTTTGCTTTCTCATACGTACGATTTATAACGGTTACCTTTTCAGCCCCGCTACCATGTAGGTTTTGGATAGCTAACTCGCCCATTTTTCCGGCACCTAGAATGACCACGTGCTTATGATTTAACGAACCAAATATTTTTTTACCTAACTCAACTGCCGCATAAGAAACAGATACTGCATTTTCACCAATAGATGTCTCCGCATGAGCACGTTTCGCAAACGTCACTGCTTGTTTAAATAATTGGTTAAATATCGTGCCAGTTGTCCCATTTTCTTGCCCATTTAAAAAGCTCTTCTTCACTTGTCCCAAAATTTGAGTCTCGCCTAGAACCATGGAGTCGACTCCAGCAGTAACACGGAATAAGTGATTATTTGCTTCATTATCTTCATGAATAAATAAATATCTAGAAAGGTTCTCCATTGGGATATCGAACCAATTTGCTAGAAATTGTTTAACGTAGTATCTTCCTGTATGCAATTGATCTACAGTAGCGTAAATTTCAGTACGGTTACATGTAGACACAATAACGTTTTCTAAAATACTTTTCTGTTCTTGTAACGCCTGCATCGCATTTGGAAGCTCAGCTTCAACAAAAGAAAGCTTTTCACGAATCTCAACAGGTGCAGTACGATAATTGACACCTACCACTAGTGTGTGCATGGAGTCATGTCACCCTTTCACGTTCATTTCATAAGACCTATTATAGCATAGGTTCACAAGTAGAGAATTCGACATTTGTGAACAAGCTATGAAATCTTATTTAGAATTATTATAAATTAATAATAGCAAAAAAGATTGGCCAATACAAACATTCTGTCCAAGTTTATAAAAGATTAACTATTCAATTTTAATTTTTGACCATTATCATAATTCCTATTTTTAATTAAATCACGATAATTAATACTTTTTAATACTTTTAGCTTTGTTAAAGTTATTGGTTGATTTTGCTAACTATTCTTTTTTATAGTGACTGTAGACATAAACAAAAGAACTTTCAAATAGCTATTAAGAACATATATAGATGATGAAATTGAGATTGGTGACATTTTTTGCTATGTTTCTGGGAGTAAATTTGTTAGCGCTTTATGGATGCTAAAGCTGCTCCATTTATTGATTGGAGCACCAGACGGCGACTCCTACGGGATGAGTGAGACAGATAAGACCTCACAACCACGCGCGTAAGCGATGGGTGAGGGCTTATCGCTCACCCCGAGGAAAGCGTCCGGCTGGGGCGGAAATCAATTCTACTCTCTGATTTAAAATTTCTTTGTATTACAAATCAACCCTTTTGTTTAAGCTCTCGGCGGATGCCTTCCGCTCATCTAAACGACGCTTGCTAGTAATTGGTGCTTTATTAGATTAACTATTCGCACAAAAAAAGATTAACTAAGGATGGTATTCCCCAATTAATCTTTTTTAATCTTATCTAGACTTATTAACGACTTAATTTAAGGCAAAAAAAGTGTATATGAAAATACTACATTCTAGTTTCGATTTCCTTCCAAGCTGCATCGAATCCTAGCCCAGTTTCGGAAGAGAAAACAATTAGTGGATCGCTTTTATCCATTTGAAGTTCGTCTTTAACAATCTTCTTATGTTTGTCCCATTTTCCTTTAGGAATTTTGTCCGCTTTTGTAGCGATTACGATACATGGAATGTTGTAATGCTTCAAGAAATCATACATCATACAGTCATCTTTAGTAGGTGGATGTCTTAAATCCACTATTAATAGCACACCTTTTAGAACCTCACGAGAGGTAAAATAAGTTTCGATCATTTTACCCCACGCGGCACGTTCCGATTTTGATACCTTTGCATATCCGTATCCAGGTACATCGACAAATAGCAGATCTTCTTCTAGCTTATAAAAGTTCAGTGTTTGTGTCTTACCTGGCTTGGAAGAAATACGAGCCATGCTTTTTCTCCCAATCATCTTATTGATGAACGAAGATTTTCCAACATTGGAGCGCCCAGCAAGCGCAAATTCCGGTAAGTCACCTTCTGGATATTGCGCTGGCCTTACGGCACTTATTAATAGTTCGACGTTATGAATTTTCATTTATTTTGCCTCCTCTAATGCAAGTTGAAGCACCTCTTCAGCATCGGAAACAAAATGGAATGTTAATACTTCGCGAACACTTTCTGGAATATCTTCAATATCACGCTCGTTGTCTTTTGGACAAATAATTGTCGTCAAGCCAGCGCGATGAGCACTTAATGTTTTTTCTTTTAAACCACCGATTGGCAACACTCGACCTCTTAATGTAACCTCACCAGTCATCCCGACCTCACGTAAAATTGGTCGTTTAGATAGTGCAGAAACAAGTGCCGTCACAATCGTTATACCTGCAGATGGGCCATCCTTTGGAACAGCACCTTCTGGTACGTGAATATGAATATCCTTATTTTCATGGAAGGTAGGATCAATTCCGAAATCAGCTGCCTTAGAGCGAACGTAAGATAAGGCGGTTTGAGCCGATTCCTTCATAACATCTCCAAGTTTACCTGTAAGCTGTAATTTACCTGATCCGGCTGATAAGGAGACCTCTATTTGAAGTGTATCCCCACCAACTGTTGTATAAGCAAGACCAGTTGCAACGCCTACTTGATTTTCCGATTCAGCTTGTCCATAACGGAATTTTCGCTTACCAATAGTATCTTCCAAATTCTTTGTGGAAATAGTAACTCGTTTTTTATCACCTGAAACAATGAGCAGAGCTGCTTTACGGCAAATATTAGCTAATACTCTCTCTAAGCTACGAACACCCGCCTCACGAGTATAATAACGAATGACATCTATAAGTGCATCGTCCTTCACTTGAAGCTGAGTTTTCTTTAATCCATGCTCTTTAAGCTGCTTTGGTAGCAAGTGATTTTTAGCGATAGACAGCTTTTCAATTTCTGTATATCCCGCAATTGATATAATTTCCATACGGTCTCTTAATGGACCTGGAATTGTGCTTAAATCATTAGCAGTAGCAATAAACAATACATTGGATAAGTCATAGGTCTCCTCAATGTAGTGATCACTAAAGGAGTTATTTTGCTCTGGGTCTAGCACTTCTAGCATTGCAGCTGCAGGATCACCACGGAAGTCATTGGACATCTTGTCAATTTCATCTAAGAGAATTAACGGATTGATCGTTCCTGCCTTTTTCATCCCTTGAATAATACGACCAGGCATAGAGCCTACATAGGTTCTTCTATGTCCACGGATTTCTGATTCATCTCTTACCCCTCCAAGAGAGATACGAACGAATTTTCTACCAAGTGACTCTGCAATAGATTTAGCTAATGAGGTTTTCCCGACTCCTGGTGGCCCAGACAGACAAAGAATTGGTCCTCTTAGTGATTTAGTCAATTGACGAACTGCTAAATATTCTAGTACACGTTCTTTAACAGTTTCTAATCCATCATGATCGCGATCTAGAATTTGCTCTGAGCGTTTAATATCTAACTGGTCTTCTGTAGAATTAGACCATGGAATAGAGACAATCCATTCAATATAGTTACGAATTACTCCACTTTCTGGAGCTTGAGTTGGCAGCTTTTCATAACGGTCTAATTCCTTCAGTACATTCTTTTTAGTAGACTCAGGTAAGCCTGCTTTTTCAATTCGTTTTTTTAACTCGGCAACCTCGCCAGTCTTACCTTCTTTATCACCAAGCTCTGTTTGAATCGCCTTCATTTGCTCACGGAGGTAGAACTCTTTTTGTGTTCTTTCCATCGCATTTTTAACTCGATTGTTAATTTTTTTCTCAAGATTCAAAATTTCTTGTTCATTATAAAGCTGCACGATTAAAGTTTCCATGCGCTCTTTAACATCCATAATTTCCAAAATCTCTTGTTTGCCTGAAATCTTTAACGGCAGAGCTGCTGCAATCATATCAGCTAATCTACCTGGTTCTTCAATATCAGCTACTGAACGATATGTTTCCTCCGATACGTGCTTCGAAGCTTTAGAATACTTTTCGAAATTATGTAATAGAGTACGCATTAAAGCTTGATCTTCTTGATCAGCGTTTTTAGGCTCAATATAAGCCGATACAGTAACTTCATCAATTGTATCCGTCACTTTATATTCATCCCAAATTGCACGCTGTAAACCTTCCACTAAAACTCTCATCGTTCCGTTAGGTAGTTTAACCACTTGTTTTATGTGTGCAATTATTCCCACATCATAAATATCCTCTTGCACTGGCTGTTCAATACCTAAATCCCTCTGAGCAGAAAGAAATAGTTTTTCCTCACGTTCCATTGCTGTATTCAAAGCGGCGATGGAGCGCTCGCGACCTATATCTATATGAAGCACCATGGTAGGAAATATAAATAATCCACGAAGGGGTAATACCGGGTAATACGTCTTTTCTGCCATCTTGGAAGTCACCTCCATCATATTGTATCCTTTATATATCCTAATAATACAGTAAATCCTCTGGATAAAAAGAGGTAGATTTCACGTTATAAAGAGAAATAGCTGACATCCTTGCTCGCGCCTGTGCACGTAGTTTGGAAGCCAGCTTTTTCAATGGCTATTAAGCCGATGTTTTTTCGTTGTCTATTTCTTTAAGTTCAGACCCATCTTCCAATAAAAGCTTAGGACGAGAGTGTTGTGTAATTGTTTCTTTCGTAATCACACATTCCACAATATCTTCACGAGATGGTAATTCATACATAACGTCTAGCATTGTATTCTCAATGATAGAACGTAATCCACGAGCACCAGTCTTACGCTCAATAGCTTCTTTCGCAATCTCCACTAAAGCTTCATCTTCAAATGTTAACTTAACATTATCCAACTCAATCATTTTTTGGTATTGCTTCACTAGTGCATTCTTAGGCTCAGTAAGAATCTGTACTAATGCATTGTTATCCAATTGCTCTAAGCTAGCCAATACTGGAAGACGACCTATAAATTCTGGGATTAAACCAAACTTTAGTAAATCCTCAGGAATTAATTGGGATAATACTGATTTTACATCTACTATTGCTTTATTTGGATCTGCACCGAAACCAATTACTTTTTCACCTAAACGGCGTTTAATAATTTGTTCGATTCCATCAAATGCTCCTCCAACGATAAACAATATGTTTGTTGTATCAATTTGAATGAATTCTTGATGAGGATGCTTACGTCCGCCTTGTGGTGGAACGCTTGCAACAGTTCCTTCTAATATTTTTAGAAGTGCTTGTTGTACCCCTTCACCTGAAACATCTCTAGTAATAGAAGGATTTTCAGATTTTCGAGCTACTTTATCTATTTCATCTATATATATAATACCTTTTTCTGCTCTTTCAATATCATAGTCTGCTGACTGAATAAGCTTTAACAGGATATTCTCAACATCTTCTCCAACATACCCAGCTTCTGTTAATGAAGTCGCATCTGCAATAGCAAAAGGAACATTCAGAATTCTAGCTAAAGTTTGAGCTAGTAAAGTTTTACCGCTCCCTGTTGGTCCGATTAAAACTATGTTTGATTTAGATAATTCAACTTCATCAATTACGCTATTGGAATTAATACGTTTGTAATGGTTATAAACAGCTACTGCAAGTGATTTTTTTGCTCGCTCTTGGCCAATTACGTATTCATCAAGAATAGCTAAAATTTCTTTTGGTTTTGGAACTTCTTTGAACTCTACTTCTTCTTCTGTGCCAAGTTCCTCTTCCACTATTTCAGAACATAGATCTATACATTCATCACAAATGTAAACTCCAGGTCCTGCAACAAGTTTACGAACTTGTTCTTGTGGCTTGCCACAAAAAGAACATTTTAAGTTCCCTTTTTCATCATTGAATTTGAACAAAATATTCACCCCTATTCAAGCCATTATCTTACAAGATTCTTTGTCCAGAATCAAATAATAAGTTTGCTTAAGATTTATTCTATATACGCTGTAACATCGGATTGCATTACTCAAGGCAGTATTCAGACTAGATACAAGTGACAACGATAGCAACAGCGCCATACTAAAAAAGTTATGTATGTATAAAACAAGGCACAGACAGATGCTGTACCTTGTTATATTATAACGCGTTATGTGTAATTATGAAATTTTAGCGTTTTCTACTAAGAATTCCACAGTTTTTTGGAAGCGAAGGTCTTTTTCAAGAACTTCCGTACCACCAAGTGCACGTTTAATATCATCAGCTGACATATTGAATTGAGCACTCATTTTTTCTAGTTCAGCATTAACCTCTTCTTCAGAAGATTGAAGCTCTTCTTTTTCTGAGATAGCTTCAATAGTTAATTGTACTTTTACACGCTTTTTAGCATCTTCTGTCATTTGCTCACGTAAAGCAGCTTCGTCTTGACCAGAGAACTGGAAGTAAAGCTCTAAGTTCATACCTTGTTGCTCTAGACGTTGACCAAATTCTTGTAGCATGCGGTCTACTTCTGTTTCGATCATAGCTTCTGGGATATCGATAGTAGCGTTTGCTGCTGCAGCTTCTACTAGATCATCACGAAGGTTTTGTTCAGACATTTGTTTTTTCTCTTCAGTTGCTGCTTCTTTTAGCTTAGTGCGTAAAGCTTCAAGACCTTCAACCTCAGCATCAATTTCTTTAGCAAGCTCGTCATTAAGTTCAGGAAGTTCTTTTCCTTTTACTTCTTTAACTGTAACTTTGAAAGTTGCTGCTTTACCAGCTAATTCTGCTGCATGATATTCTTCTGGGAATGTAACTTCTACGTCTTTTGATTCGCCAGCTTTAACGCCAACTAATTGACCTTCAAAGCCTGGGATGAAAGAGTTAGAACCGATTTCTAAAGGATAATCTTGTCCTGCTCCACCTTCAAATGCTTCTCCGTCTACAAATCCTTCAAAGTCGATTACTGCAGTGTCACCTTCAACGATTGCATCTTCTTTTACAACTAATTCAGCTAAACGAGCTTGATGCCCTTTAAGTTGCTCTTCGATTTCTTCGTCTGTAACTGTTTGATCTAACTTAGTAACTTCAAGACCTTTGTAATCGCCAAGAGTTACTTCTGGTTTTACTACTACATTAGCAGTAAACACTAAAGGTTGACCTTTTTCCATAGTTACGATGTCGATTTCTGGACGATCTACTGGATCGATTCCAGCCTCATCAATTGCTGAAGCATATGCTTCAGGAAGAATGAAATCTAATGCATCTTGGTATAAAGACTCAACTCCGTACATTTTTTCGAAAATTGGGCGTGGCATTTTTCCTTTACGGAAACCAGGTGCATTAATTTGCTTAACCACTTTCTTAAAAGCTTGGTCTAAACCTTTGTTCACTACATCAGCAGCAACTTCAACTGTTAAAAGACCATTATTTCCTTCTTGTTTTTCCCATTTAACTGACATTTATTCTACCTCCAATAAATAAATTACAATAATTTAGTAGCCTGTATATTAAAAGTTTGAAACTTAACAGGACAGTTTTTCACTAATTATATTGACAACTTGTATATTATAGCATAACTGACTAGACTTTCAACATTATTGATATACAAGTAAGCTCGCCTATTTTCCTAGTAAACTATTTTCTATATGCTATGTAAAGGTTTTAAAACTATTACCTAACAGATAACCTTCATTACTTATAATCCTTTAATCCTTATAGGGTTGTCAACTATAAAATCGGAATTACTGTCTTTCCTATTCATAAAATGAATTGAATTTATAATTTGGCTATGTAAAAGGTTAGGAGAAATCTTAAATCAGAGAGTAGAATTGATTTTTCTTCCCGGTCGGACGCTTTCCTCGGGGTGAGCGATAAGCCATCCACCATCGCTTACGCGCGTGGTTGTGATGTCTTATCTGTCTCCCTCATCCCGTAGGAGCCGCTGTCTGGCGCTCCAATCAATAAACGGTAACAGCTTTAGCATCGATAAAGCGCTAACAAATACTAACATAAACAGCTGAAAAACTGTC
The DNA here is from genome assembly GCF_038624605.1 of Psychrobacillus sp. FSL K6-4046. Classification (NCBI taxonomy): domain Bacteria; kingdom Bacillati; phylum Bacillota; class Bacilli; order Caryophanales; family Bacillaceae; genus Psychrobacillus; species Psychrobacillus sp. FSL K6-4046. The sequence continues at coordinate 1,506,043 of NZ_CP152020.1, read as the reverse complement.
ACTAACCCCAATTTCATCATCTATTTATGTTCTTAATAGCCATTTGAAAGTTCCTTGTTTATGTTTACAGTCACTATAAAAAGAATTGTTAGTAAAAATCAACCAATAACTTTAACAAAGCTTATATTTTTTATTTTGATTTGCTAACGCAAGCTACAAATATAAGAATTATGACATTTAGAATGCTTTTATATTTATAGAGTAGAATTGATTATCCTTTATTCGGACGCATTTCACGTGGTAAGCGATAAGTCATCACCCGTCATTAACACGCGCAATTTTGATGTGTTAGCTGTCTCTTTCATCCCTACTTATATAGCACATGCAACTTTCGCAATCCGTACAGAAGAAATGCTTTTTGGTTACGATCCCTGTATTAAATCCACTTACACAATCGAATTTCCCCAAGCTATTTTGCCCATAACAACTGCTTTTTTAGCTCCGGTAGCTGAAGGGAGGTTATTTGTTTTTTTCTTTAAGCATTGATAGCCTAATAAAGCGAAAATTACCGCCTCTTTAGCATCTGCGCTTATTTCATATGCTTCCATTCCAACCACAGAAACACGATCTGACATATAAACTTGCAGGCTGTTGAAAAGGGTCAAATTATGTCTCCCCCCGCCACTAACAATTACTTCTTCTATCTGTGCAGATTCAATGAATTTCAAAATCTCTGTAGCAATCGTCCGTGCAGTTAATGCAGTAATGGTAGCAATCCGATCATCCAGACTAATAGCTAAATGTTCAGCTTCGTCCCACAGCATTCTCGCAAATTGACTTCCAAACATCTCTCTACCGGTGCTTTTTGGGTAATCCTGATGGAAGAACGGATAAGCAAGTAGCTTAGTTAGCCATTTTTCATTCACATTGCCGCTTGCTGCGATAGCCCCTTCGCGATCATAGTCACGCTTCCCATTTGTTGCCCAATGGACAAATGCATCAATGATCATATTTCCTGGACCGGTATCGTATGCAATAACCTCCGATGCTGTAGCTCCTTTCGGAAGGACAGTTATGTTAGCTATTCCTCCTATATTAACGAGCACTCTCCCATGACTCTTATTCGTATAAAGCATATGATCAGCATAAGGGACTAACGGAGCTCCCCCTCCCCCTACAGCCATGTCTCGTGTCCTAAAATCACCAACAGTTGTAATACCGGTACGTTCAGCAATTACTGCTATGTCCCCTATTTGTAGAGTAGATGTAACATCTCTTCCTTCAATGTTAATGGAAGTCGGCTGGTGAAAGATAGTTTGACCATGGGAGCTTACAAGTAAAATATCTTTCGGCGTTAAATTTGCTTGTTGAATAATAGATAAGGTAGCCTCAGAGAAGATTTCTGCTAAATACATATTCATCCCACTAATGTCTGCTACTTTTGCTATTTCAGGAGTGCAAATTTCTCTAAGCCTTTCTTTTAGTTCCCTTGAGTAAGGGACTGACAAATACGTTACTAAATCTATTTGCAAATTGTCATTAATATCAATAATGTTGATGAGAGCTGCATCTACCCCATCCAGTGATGTTCCGGACATAAGGCCAACTACATAGCTTGTTTGCTCTTCCAAATACATCTCTCCCTATAAAGAAATTTATAATAAAAGCATATTAGAGTACTTTTCTATAAGAGGTATAGCCTTTCCAAACCTTATAATCTAATTTACGATAAAAATCGACAAGCCCTGTCCAATCAATGACAATATGATTAATGTCTCTATTTCTTAGAAAAGCTATAGCAGCTTGTACGATTGCTATACCGTAGCCATTCCCGCGTTCCGCAGAATCGACCCCTAAAGGTCCTACCCCGCCTAATTCTTGGCTGAATAGCGGTGCCCAGTACACGTTTTGAGCGATTAAGGGCGAGCTATTATCGTTAATTCTTGAAAACCCAATAATCTTATTTTCTTTTTTAAGAACGGCAAATTCCCTACCATTCCCACCCTTTTGGAAATATTGATGAGCCTCGTATTCCCATCGTCCTGGGAAGCATCGATGTAAAAATGCAAGGAATGCCTCTTTTTCCTCATGCTTTAATATCGAAAACTCAACATTAGGAAGGGCAGGTAATTCTTTCGCTACCTCCCCTTCATATTTACAGAGCATATCGAACTCTTTTCCAAAAGAATGATAGCCTCTTTTTTCAAACCAATCTTCATAGCTATCTAATGGGACGCCAGGGAAATAGTGCCATGGGTCTTTTCCTAATAATATTTCCTGCATTCCAGCTAATTGAAAAGCGTCCTCTGCATGCCTTAATAGATTAGAGCCGACTCCCTTGTTTCGGTACTCATGATGAACAAGGATTACTTGAATCCAGCCTGTTTTATCCTTCATCGGTATCTCTAATTCTTCCTGCCACCTTTTACCTACTACAAACCCGATAATTTGACCTTGCTCATTTACAGCTATTCGCGAAGCATCATAGCAAATATTTTCATCCTTAAAACTATTTTGCTCAAATAGCTCCTTTCGCATTGGAAAATCTCTACCTAGCTCTTGATTCCACAAACTCACCAATTCATCTAGTCTATCTAACCGCCATTCTATCAACTGCATGCTTTCACCTCAATTATCATAGTTTGTTCTATTAAATGTTTCTAAAAAATACTCATCTATTTCTATATTTTCTTCTAAAAGAGCAGCAACTACTGCCCCACCAGCCGGTAATATTTTTGGAAAGATTATATCTACATGAATACCTTCATTTTTAATCGTTCTTTCGATTGATTCTTTCAAAATGTCATATCTATTAAAAAGTCCACCTACTAAAACAACTCGTATAACATCATTCCCTTGGCTGAATAGCTGTTTTACAATAGCAGATATCGCCATTCCAAGCTCTGCTCCATTATGATCGATGATATGCTTAGCCAATAAATCATTACGTTCTACCGCCTTCATAACAAGTACCGTGAGCGAGGATATCAGCTTTTTCGGATTGTCTGCCTGATAAATAACCGGAATAATATCCGGTAATTCTTCTTTATTGAAATGCTGGATAAGTAGGTCAGACAATAATGTTTGTTCCATGAGACCATCCCTCGCTTTAAAGGCAGCTTCTAATGCATCTCTACCAATGGCATATCCACTACCTTGATCTCCAAACAGATGGCCCCATCCTCCTACACGCGCTCGATCAGAGGCTTCATTCACACCGTATGTGATTGCTCCAGTTCCAGCAATTTGGACTATCCCTGGTTTTCCTATTGTCCCGGAATAAAGTGCTGTAATCGCATCATGGTCTATAGTAATACTTACCTCTGAAGAAAATAGAGGTTGTAGTATGGCTTTTAAGGCGTCTTGGTTGGTTATATTGCCCGCTCCTGCCATACCAGCAAATACACGCTTTACTAGTAAGAAATTTTGTGGTGCCAATTCTTTTAGTTCCCTTATAAGCTTTTGCAGTTCTGATTGGACAGCTATTTTCCCCATACTATTAATATTAGTTCCACCAACCGTCGCTTTTGCTACTACTTCACCTTTAGATGTAGCAATGATTCCAGTAGTTTTCGTTCCTCCGCCATCAATCCCTAACACATACATTCTCTACACCCCTTTTGACAATAAACAAGCCAACTCATAGAAGAGTCAGCTTATGAATAATTATTTCTTTGAATCCTTTGATAGAAAATTGACCGCATCTCGGGTAGCATCTAAATACTTAACCGTTTCTTCATATTGCAGAGAAGCAACTCCCATAAACAAAATATCCACCACTTGCAGCTGTCCAATTCGAGACGAGGTAGCGCCACTACGAAACGTTGATTCTCTAGTGGCAGACGTATATAGCTTAATGTCTGCAATTTTAGAAACGATGGAGTTACCATATTTCGTAATACTGATAATAGAGATACCTTTTTCCTTAGCAAGCTCTAAAACTCTAGCAACTTCTGATGTCTCTCCAGAAAAGGAAATTGCCACAACCACATCCCCTTTTTCCGCAGTAGCTACGAGTGTCATTGCTAAATGCATATCTGGAAAGGCATAAGAGTTCTTGTTAATGCGTAAAAACTTTTGTTGAGCATCTTGTGCAATGATATTAGAAGCACCTACGCCAACAAAATGGATTGTATTTGCCACTCTAAGCAGGTCAATAGCTTTTTCTAATTCTTCGGTATTTAGCATTTCTGCCGTTTCTCGAATCGTTTTAATACTATTGTTTGTCATCTTATCTATTATCGACATAATCGGTTCGTTCGGTTCAATATCTCTAAAACCATGCTCTGTTGTCTTTTGTAAATCTCCTGCAATTCTGAGCTTCAGATCTTGTAAGCCTTTTAAATCTAATGACTTACAAAGCCTGATGACTGCCGCCCCACTAGTAGAGCTTCTTTTCCCTAATTCAACTGCAGTTAAAGAAATTGCCTCTTGAGGATGATTTAATATATATCTTGCAATTTTCTTCTCAGAGGGTGGCAATGTATTCACCATTTCATTTAGCATAACTAGTCCACCGTTGGCAGATGACATAATTTATCCACTCATTTCTTCCTTGAAATAGCTTTTTAACTATACCTCTCCCTTTTTACTAGGTCACCGGAGGTATTAAGTTAAAAGGCTTGTATTCATAATACATACCGTTAGATTGTATATGGAGTAGTCCGTAACCAATGTTATTCTCCTGCTTCATTACATATTTTTTTGGTGAGGCATTGCCTGTAATAATGTATCTCACTCCGCTAACTTCCCATTGGTCTTGCGTATGTAAATGTCCAAATAAAACTACAATGTCTCTAGAAGGTAATTCACTTTTGTGTTCGGTAAGTATTTCTACTAATTGAACGGAATCTTCATATACCATTTCATGTGCAGTTCCAAAATGGTCCTTAGTAGGTACATGAGTAAGTACTACAATATGCTTTTGCTCATGGGTAGATAATACTTCCTTCAGGTAAGTTAATTGGGTTGAGTCTGAAAGCGTGAGACTTTGCCCTAAAGCACTATTTAAAATGATAAACAGTACTTTCCCATACGTAAAATGATAGGATGGTGAACCCATAAAGCTCTGATATAGCGTTAAGTTCCCTCGAAATGCTTCATGATTCCCAGCAAGCGTTAATATGGGTATATGTTTCTTCATATCCGAAAATAGAGATGTCTTCGCTAACTTAAATTCCTCTTCTGTTCCTTGATCTACAAAGTCACCCATATGTATGATAAACTCAGGTGCTTCCTCCAATAAATGTACTAAAGCAGCTTTTCCATGCTCCAGCGTATGTGTATCTGGAATTATGCCTACTATAAAGTTGTCCTCGTCTATTGGCCCTTTTATAGAGTGAACAACAAAATTTTGCTGATATGGGTCCATTTCATTTCCCGCTCGATCCTTTGTATGAATAGAAAGGTGATGTGGACCATCTATTAAATGACTACTAGATATTGCAAATCCCCAGCCGGTTTCTTCATCATAGAACACTTTTTGCTTTTCATTATTAATAGTAAGAATTATATCGTTCTTTTCAATCCCACTATGTTCATCACAAAGTCGAAAGCCAATTCGCGGTGTAGCTGTATGAATTACAGCGGAATCACTTGGTGTGACATCAGATATAATAGGACATTCATGATCTTCATTTAAATCTATTAAATAATTTTTTTCTAGATGCGGTACCGACCAATTACCAGCCAAATCTTTTACTTGGATGCTAACTTTACAATTTCCCTCTTGAAGCTCTTTTACATGATAAGATATTTTGTTCGCTTGAACAGAAGGAACAACCAATTTATTATTGATTTTCATGATTAAAGAATCGAAATCTACACCTGACATGTCATCGCTCACTACTGCAGAGAAGACAAAGGAATTTCTATATATCTTCTCATTTTGCGGTAATATGTCACTAAAAATTGGTCCCGTTAAGTCTTGATCATCTACATATACAAATGTAATATGATCCAAATAGAACTTTCCATTAATACTGGAGTCTTTTTGATTAACCAAATTTGTTTCAACTGCATATATTTGCTCCAACCTTAATGGAAGCTTCCAGTTTTGCTCCAACTCTACATCTAAGTATTTCCATCCATTCCAGCTTATATTTCCATTAGTTAAGTTAATTATCTTCCGTTCATTATCTCCATCAATTATGGTTGCTCGTAGCCATGGTGTTTTTCCATCACTATGGACCCACACTGCCAGCTTTTTTGGCATCTGCTGTGTCACTAACTTCTTTTTAAACTTGATATACATAGCTCCATTTCCTTTAACCCAACCTCCGTAATTAAAGCTAACCTCTAAGCTATACTTTCCATGCTTGACGTAATCTTTGTTTAAAGATAAATAATAGGAGGAGACAAAGGAATGATTGGTTTCATAGTCACTAAGATTGGCATTATTGAAATCGTCCAAGATTAGCATCTTATGTTCATTCATCCTTTTCCCTCCTCTTATAAATTCCTATCCGCCAATTCAATAGCCTTTCTTACAAAACCGTTTGCCTGTTTAATATAATCTATTGCCTCTTCATAATTCACATTAGCTTTCATCATTACTATCGCAGGTTTTACTTCATTATTTGCAAGTTCTAAAAATTCTTCTGCCTCTTGATATGACTGGTTAGTAATCGTTTGAATAATACCCTTCGCTCGCTCTTTTAGCTTTTCATTGCTAACGGATACATCTACCATTAAGTTTTCATAAACCTTACCTAGCTTAATCATAACCGTTGTTGAGATCATATTTAAAATGAGCTTATGTGCAGTAGCTGCTTTCATCCTTGTAGACCCCGTAATTACCTCTGGTCCAGTCTCTACTTCAATTTTAATAGTAGCATGTTCACTAATGGAGGAATTTTTGTTTGCAGTTAAACTGATCGTTTGTGCACCCACCTCATTAGCGTATTCTAATGCCCCAATTACATATGGCGTTCTTCCACTCGCTGCTATTCCTATCACTACATCATAACTAGACAAAGCTCTTTCTCTTAAATCTTCTTTACCTTTCTCTGGACTATCCTCGGCGCCCTCTACCGCTTTTTCGAAAGCTGAAAGGCCACCTGCCATAACAGCCTGCACTAAATTGGACGGTGTCCCAAAGGTGGGTGGACATTCGACCGCATCTAAAATACCTAGTCTCCCACTTGTTCCCGCTCCAACATAAAATAGTCTTCCACCAGATTTCAATGAGTTGAATACAGCCTCTGCAGCCCTTTCAATATCATCTATTTCATCCTGTACACATTCAGCGACACGTTTATCCTCTTCATTAATCATTGCTAAAATGCTTTTAGTAGACATATGATCAATGTTTATGGAATGGCTATTTCTCTGTTCGGTTGACAGTTTATTCAAATTAGATAAATCATTCATTTTAATCATCCTAGTTATATATGTCGTATATTTTCTTTTCTTTTTGAAAGCCTTCTATTAAAGATAGACAATTCTCTATATATTCTTTTGTCGTTCCATTCCAAATACGTTCCCTCATACTTTTAGATCCAGCCAACAAGTCAAAGAAATACTTCTTCTGCCCATTTTCTATAAATGAGAAATCCTTTGGATACATTTCTGCGATTGTCTCTATAAGCAAGAGACCAGTTTCCCAAGCATTTAATATGCGGCGATCGACAATATGTAGCTGAATTCCGCTGCAAATAACATTCATATGCTTTTGATAAGTTGGTTTAAAAGAAATGGGCCTTGCGATAACGCCTTCTATCTTTTTCTCATTAAATACCTTTGCTAGCCTTTGCCCATCCACATAAGGAGCACCGATCCATTCAAAGGGTCTTGTAGTGCCTCGCCCTTCAGATAAGTTAGTTCCTTCTATTAAACAGGTTCCAGGATATAATACATTCATATCAATATTAGTAGTATTTGGAGAAGGGGGTACCCACAATACAGGAGTGTCATCAAAGTACATGGATCGTAGCCAACCCTCCATTGGAACAACTGTTAAGTCACAATTATATCCAAACTTATATTTAAACAACTGTGCAAGTTCTCCTACAGTCATCCCATGTCTATTTGGAATAGGTAACAAACCAACAAAGGAGCGAACATCCTCTTCCACAAGGTTTCCTTCTATTCGGTCACCAGAAATTGGATTTGGTCGATCCAATACAACAAACTGTTTTCCTTGCTCTCCACAGGCTTCCATTACATATGCCATTGTATAAATGTACGTGAAGTATCTTGAACCAATATCCTGCAGATCAAAAACAATGACATCAACAGATTCTAACATCTCTTTTGTAGGCTTCCTTGAATCACCATATAGACTGTAAACGGGAAGATTTGTGTAAGGGTCTATCGAAGACTGAACTCCTTCTCCTTCTTTAGCATCTCCACGTATCCCATGCTCTGGACCATATAAAGCTGTAAGATTTATGCCAGGATGATCGACAAACAATTCAATAGTCGGTGTGAGCTTTTGGTTTACACCCGTCATATTCGTCACCAAGCCTATACGATTTCCGATAAAAGGTTTATAGCCATCTTCCAAAAACACTTCTACCCCTAGCTTCATTTGTTTCCTCCACTAATCAGACATTTGAGGGCTCATACTTTGTAAACGTTTTAGACGCTCCCCACGTTAGGATAAAGGCGGTTACACTTCCACCAAAGAAAAAGAGTAAAGCGGGAATGGTTATAAAAGTTACATAGTGAACAAATAATAATATTGCAATCAATGCAATTGTTAGTATAGGATGAATGACTCCTATTACAAACGCCCATTTAATATTTTGTAAGGTGCTTATATTGAAATGTACAAAGATTGGGAAAGAGTATAACAATACAATAAGTAAAACTATAAAAAGTGCTATTACCCCATAGCTTGCCACAAAGTAAACCATATTCTCCTGAGCTCTTAAAATTTGCAGCTCAATATATAGTAGATATCCTATACCGGCAAGTATGTATCCGAGTAGATTAGCTTTAAAAAATTCTTGGCGATAAGATTTCCAAAAGGTTTGAAATACGGGAATATCTGTATCTCCAGAAACCCATTTTCTTACTACAGCAAACATACCCGCTGTAGCAGGCATGAGTCCAAAAAAGAACAAGCCTACTAGTGTGAATACAAACCAAAGTATGTTCAAGTATGCTAACCTCATTGCCCACACCGCAAACTGATAGTATCCATTAACAAAACTGTTCATAGTAGACTCTCCCTTCTATGTTTAAATTGAAAAGCGTAGGCGCCTATCCCTGCCCCGACAGGCAAATGAAAAAAGCGAGGAGGCAGCTCTTCAGCCACCGTAACTTTTAACCATTTGACCCAAGGGGCAAGGCGCCGAAGCTAGACACCACGAAAAGCTATTCTTTAATCGAACCGATTAATACGCCTTGGACAAAGAATCGTTGTAAAAACGGGTAAACAATTAGTAATGGTAAAGAGGAAATGATGATGACCGCATATTTAATAAGACCACCTGTCCTCACCTGTTGGATGAGCGATTCCGTTTGTTCCCCAGACCCTTCGCCTAATTGTGCCTGATTTACTACTAATATCTCCCTCAAAATGAGCTGAAGAGGATATTTATCCCGATCAGACAGATAAATTAACGCATTAAAATATTGATTCCATAAGCCAACTGCATGGAACAATGCCATAACCGCTATAATTGGCAATGATAGTGGTAATACAATTTTGATAAACATATAAAAATCAGATGCTCCGTCAATTTTAGCCGCTTCTACTAACTGATCCGGAATACTGCTTTGGAAGAAAGTTCTCGCTACTAAAATAGACCAAGCCCCAACCACTCCAGGTATTACAATAGCCCAAATGGTATCAAGCATTCCTAACGTTTTGATCACTAAATAAGTTGGAATTAAACCACCACTGAACATCATTGTGAATAGAACAAACCATAAGATATACTTACTTCCCATTAACTCTTTTCTAGAAAGTGCATAAGCACATGGCAACAGAACAAATAAATGGAGAAGTGTTCCTACTGCGGTATATAAAATGGTATTGCGATACCCTAGCCAAATAGAGTCATTTTGTAATATTTTTCTATAACCTTCAAATGTAATATCGACTGGCCATAACCACATTTTCCCTGAGCTTACGGCTAAGGGATCACTTATGGAGGCACTAATAACGAAGACAAGCGGATAAACTATTAAAATGACGATGACCGTTAAGAATATTTTGTTTAGCACGTCAAAGCCTTTATCAGACAAACTAACTTTTTTCATTTGAACCCCTCCTTACCATAAGCTGTTATTGCTAGTTTTTCTTGCAACATAATTGAAGGTTATTAGTAAAGCTATGTTAATGATGGAGTCAAATAAACCAATAGCTGCTGCAAAACTATATTGACCTTCTAGTAATCCAGCTTGATATACATAGGTTTGTATGACATCTGAGGTTTCAGAGTTCAAGCTATTTTGTAATAGTAAAACCTTTTCAAATCCTACAGACATAAAGCTACCAATGTTCAATATAAGTAGAACGACAATGGTTGGGAAAATACCCGGTATGTTGATATGTAGAATTCGTTGTAATTTGGATGCACCGTCTACTTCTGCCGCCTCATGTAGTTCTGGATTAATGCCTGCTAATGCGGCTAAGTAAATTATGGAGCTCCAGCCTAATGTTTGCCATACCCCAGACCAAACAAATATATGTCTAAACCAACTAGCCTCATCTAAAAAGCGTATTTTTTCCCCGCCAAAGAGAGTGATGATTTGATTGACTAAACCATTTGCAGGATCTAAGAAAATGACAATCATCCCAACAACTACAACTACGGATATAAAGTGAGGAGCATATGTAAGTGTTTGAGCCCATTTTTTAAAAGCACCATTTTTCAGCTCGTTTAATGAAAGGGCCAAAATAATTGGCAAAGGGAATAATAACAATTGATATAGACTAAGAATGATTGTATTTTTTATTAATCTCCAAAAGTAGTATGAATCAAAAAAGCGCGTAAAATGATCAAATCCAATCCACGGACTTCCCCAAATCCCTTGATTAGCCATAAAGTTTTTAAAGGCTATTTGTACTCCATACATAGGAACATAGTGAAAGATTAAAAAATATAAAAGCGCAGGAAGTAAGAAAACATAGAGCTGCCAGCTTTTTAGGAAATTTCTTTTAATTTTAGCAAAACGACTCACTTTCGGAACAACCCCATGCTTTGCTTTTGTTTCATTAATGTGCATATTTTTACCCCCTTCTCCCCGTTTTTCTAATATTGCAGAGGAAGATACTTCCTCTGCAAATTAGAAAGCAACTCATTTATTAATCTTTGTATCTTTCATACGCCTTTTGTTGAAGCTCCATGAAGTCCTTTAATCCCATTTTTTCAATGGTTCCCACATAAGAGTCCCATTCAGTTAAAGGAGTTTCTCCTGTTATAAATTTCGCTTGCATTTCTTGTACGTATTTATCAATATCTGCTTTTAAAACTGATACTCGATCATTTTCCTCTGCAGTATAGGTAAAGTTAGGCCATACTTCATCTATTAAATATGGTTCAAGCTCTTTCGTAGCCTCTTTATCACCTGGTGCATTCTCTGAACCAGTGAAGTAATCATCTGTAATCATTACTGGATGATTTCCACCTGGATTGATTAAATATTTAGCTAGTTCTTGTGTCATCGTAAGTCCGTCTTTACTATTTGTGATTTTATCTAATAGCTTCGGTCCATCTGCTGTTTGTTCAAAAGTTTCTCCTTCAATTCCCATGAAGAACATCAAAGCTCCCTCATCACTGTAGAAATGATCTAACCATCTTACCGTTTCAGCAGGGTATTTATTTTCACTCGTAATAGCAAAGTTTCCTAAGTCTCTTAATGGAGAGGTAATTCCTGTGTATAATTTTTCCCCACTTGGGCCAGCAAGTGCATTTCCTACCACATAGTCCTTACCGATTTCTTCTCCAAAGAGTTCAACAGGGTTGTAGAATTGAGTAGCTCCATACAACTCCTCAGCTGCAGCAGCCAAATATTTAGGAACGTCAATGGAGTAAATACCTTGATCGATTAAGCCTTCTGAATATAATTTATGCATATACTCTAACATTTCTTTATACTCTGGAGCCGTTGGGAAGAAACGAAGCTCACCAGCAGAATCCGTATCAAGTAAAGTATGAAGAGATCCTTTGTTTTGTACACCGAATGCTCCGGAAATCCAATGTAGTATACGAGTCATAGAAACACTACTTAAAGGAATCTCGTCATTTTTTCCATTTCCATTCAGGTCAGTTTCTTTTACTGCCTTCAAGTAAGCATATAGCTCATCTAAATTCTCAGGATTTTTCATACCTAATTGATCTAACCAATCTTGTTTAATCCAAGGCTTAGCACCTATTAATAGAGACGTGAACTCTGGTGAATAAATAGTAGGGAACGAATAAATATTCCCATCTGGGAAAGTAAGCCCTTTCTTAATTTCAGGATTTGCTTCTAACACTTTACTTAGATTAGGTGCATAATCCTCTATTAAGTCGTTTAATGGAATAAATGTGCCTTGTTGGCCGTATTTCTGTAAATCCCCTACTGGAATAGTTGCCGCATAAAAAACATCAGGCAATGTTCCACTAGCTAAAGCAAGATTTCGTTTTTCTTGTAATCCATCGGCTGGTACCTGCTGCCAGGTAATATCTATATTTGACATTTTTTCATATTCATTAAGTATTAGAACGTCATTCCAATCATCAGCCGTAGTAGCTGACTTACCTGCAAAAATGTCCAACTTAATTGTTTCGTTTACAATGGGCATTCCTGTTTTGTTAAAATTTTTGCTATCTGGTTCTACAGTGCCTTTTGCTTCATCATCCGAACATGCTGCTAAGGCTAATGCGGCTATAAGTGCTAACGAAATTATCTTTTTACCTCTCATTTGTAATACCCCCTAGTTTTTTTAAAATAGTCATTGCTATGAAACAAAACAAACTATTCTTGTAAACACTTCTTCCCTCCCTGCTTATGTATCCCTCACCCCCTAAAATGTTGTCTTTGTTTCAAGTAAAGTTACTGGAAGTTTTCCACTAACCGAGACTTTTCCAAATATCGCTTGAGCTGCGGTTCTTAATGCAAGATAAGTAAATTCATAGGTTGCTAAATATGCCGTTACATCCGGGAAAAACCTTAAATCATACGGATTTCTCATGGCTACTCCAACAACCGGAATACCTAATTTCAAAAGTCTATTAAACAACTCTATCTCATAGCTAGTAGCCGATACAGATAGAGTACCAATAACAATTACATCAAATTCCTTTGCCCTTTGAATGAGTAAATCCATTTCCTTAAGAGTGAATGATGTCGGTAAATCATAAGCCTCTACTTGATTACTAAATTCCTTCATTGCATCACTTAGTGTTGTTTTTATTTCTTTTACATCCTCAACACCATAAATAGTTTGGTTAGGTGGATTAATGACTAATATATTTTGATCCATCTGTAAAGGGAGCAGGCCCTCATTTTTCACGATTGTAACGCTCTCTTGAAATACCTTCTCAGCTATATTTTTGTGTTCTTCACTACCAAGTGAAACAAACTCGGAATGGAAGGGAGTGTTTTCCCATGACAAATATTTTCCCTTCAGTTTATTAATGCGATTAAGGGAAGCCTTTAAGCTCTCTTCTTGTAATACACCCTGAGCTAAGGCTAGCTCTAATTCCTTTATCGTACGTAGCTGAACTTCATGTGTATGTGAGACCATTACTAAGTCTACACCTGCATTAAGGGCCTCAACGGCACCTTTTTCAGTACCAATTGTTTCTGAAATTGCCTTCATTTCCAGACAATCTGTTGTGACCACACCGTCAAATCCAAGTTCCTCTCTCAACAGCCCACTAATTACTTTTTTGGACAAAGTAGCAGGGACATTTTCTCTGTCCTCAATTGCAGGAAAATAAACATGAGCAGACATAATAGTATCTGCCCCTTCGGCAATGCAAGCTTGGAATGGTACAAGCTCTACTTCATCTAACCTTGCTCTTGTATGACCTATCACTGGAAGGGATAAATGGGAATCTACATTTGAATCACCATGACCTGGAAAATGCTTTAATGTAGTGATCACTCCTGCATTTTGCAAGCCCTTCATTGCATTTTTCCCAAATTCAGCTACTAAATGTGGATTTTCTCCGAAGGATCGAACCCCAATAACCGGATTATCCGGGTTATTATTTACATCTAGTACAGGTGCTAAATTCCAATTAACCCCTAACTCTTTTAGCTCTTTTCCAGTGGCAAGGCTTATATCAAAAGCATTTTCTGAGTTTGCCGTAGCTCCAATGGACATTGCTCCAGGAAATGTAGTTGCCCCTTTTCCCAATCTACGTACTACCCCATTCTCTTGATCCAGGCAAATCAGAAGAGGATATTCATAGCCTGCTTTTTGTGCTTCGCGTTGAAGAGAAGAGGTTAAACTTAAGAGCTCCTGAGGTGTACCAACATTATGACTAAACAATATAATTCCACCAATTCGGTGTCGATGGATCAGGTCAATGATACCCTCTGGTGCAATTTTCCCTTTAAATCCTACAACCATTAATTGTCCGACTTGAATAGATGCAACCCGTTGACTCAAATAAACACCTTCTTTATATTAATCAATTAAAAAAACAGTTCTCACAACAACGACTTTTCTATAAAGTCTGAATATTAAATAACATATCATATTTATTTTGAAAATGAAACATAATTTTTGAAATTTATAATTATTTTCGTTTTATTATTTCAATTAATGTTTTTATAAAGATAGATTTCATCCATATAAAAAACCTGAAGCCTAAACGGCTTCAGGTTTCAGACTGTAGACAAACTCCAAAAATTTTGGAGTTTGCCTACAGTCTTTTTTCTTTTAAAATAGAAGTAACGCGAGGAAGAGTTGATTTCCGCTACGAACGGACGCTTTCCGCGGGCACGGCTTCAGCCGCTTCCCTCGCTGCGCTCAGTCCAGGGTCTTCAGCTCGCGCTGTTCCCGCTGGAGTCGCCGTTCTTCGCTCCAATCAACGGGGCCTTCTAAAAAATGAATGAGGTGATGGATATGATGACGAAAAATCAAACCAATGAACGCGAACAATTAGAAATCTTGACTATTGAACAGTTGGTACCACAAGACCACCTTGTTCGTAAGTTAGATGAGGCAATTGATTTTTCCTTTATCTATCCATTGGTTGAAAATCTTTATTCGACAATAGGGAGACCTAGTATCGACCCAGTGGTACTTATCAAGATGACTTTTATCCAATATACCTTTGGTATACGGTCCATGCGCCAAACCATTAAAGAGATTGAAACCAACATGGCATACCGATGGTTTCTAGGCTTTGGTTTCCATACCGAGGTTCCCCATTTCTCAACTTTCGGGAAAAACTATGTCCGTCGTTTTGCAGACACAGATCTATTTGAGCAGATTTTCTACAGAGTATTAAAGGAGGTCGCAGATCGTGGGCTCCTAAGCCCGGATCATGTCTTTATTGATTCGACCCATGTGAAAGCTAGTGCGAATAAGAGAAAGTTTGAGAAGAAGGTTGTTCGTAAAGAGACGCGGGCTTATGAAAAGAGGCTCCAGGAGGAGCTCAACCTCGACCGGGAAAAGCATGGGAAGAAACCATTCCCACCTGAAAAGTTTGAAAAGGAAGAGTACAAGGAGATTAAGGAATCGACAACAGATCCTGAAAGTGGTTACTACGTAAAAGATGAACGGACAAAGCAGTTCGCCTATTCTTTTCATGCTGCAACAGACGAGAAGGGTTTTGTGCTTGCAAACATTGTCACACCTGGAAATGTTCACGACAGCCATATGCTTGAACCACTGGTTCAGAAGGTCATCGACCGGGTGGGACGCCCAGTCGTTGTTGCCGCTGATGCAGCCTACAAGACACCAGCTATTGCGAATTTCCTTTTAGAGAATCATGTCCTTCCTGCACTTCCGTACAAACGACCAATGACAAAAGAAGACTTCTTTAAAAAACACGAGTATGTTTATGACGAACATTATGACTGCTATCTCTGTCCCGAAGGACAGGTTCTTAACTACCGAACAACAACGAAGGAAGGTTATCGCCAGTATGCCTCAACTCCTTCTATTTGTGCCACGTGTCCAGTGATTGACCAATGCACGCAGAGTAAGAATAAACAAAAGATGATTCAACGTCATATCTGGCAAGATTATTTGGATGTAGCTGAGGACTTACGTCATAACTATGAAATGAAAGAAATTTATGGGAAGCGTAAAGAGACGATCGAGCGTGTCTTTGCCGATGCCAAAGAAAAGCATGGTATGCGATGGACAACCTTAAAGGGTCTTAAAAAATTGTCCATGCAGGCGATGCTAACTTTTGCTGCCTTAAATCTTAAGAAGTTGGCCAGCTGGACCTGGAAAATGCCAAAAATGGCGTAAAACAAAAAAATCGAGAGTTGAATTAGCTCTTTTTCCAGAATGTAAACTGTGATAATAGCAAAAGGGTTGGAAATCGTTTCGATTTCCAACCCTTTTGTCTACACTCTGAAACCTGAAGCCTAAACGGCTTCAGGTTTTGAATAGCTTACTTTTTGGTTTTTGTTTCCTCGGCATTCTTGCTTTCCATCCCTGTGTAAGAAATAGATGTTACACCATAAGTGTATCGCTTATTCGGATCCACTTTTTTATCTTGGAAAGTGGCAAAGCCATCTTGATCAAAAACAACTCCTACTATATTTTGGGGATTACTGTAATCCCCTGCTTTATTACCCTCGAAGCGGTAAATCACATATTTCCTAGCATCTTTCCGCTTCTTATTGTCGATTGAAATTTGAACAGAGTTCCCATCATTTTTAGCAGTAACTAGTATAGGTTTTTTAGGTTCTTCTGCTCCGTTCCATGGAGTAGGAGGGGTTAAGGATTTTGTCTGATAAATTTCATTTTCTACTATATCAGCATAGCCAAGCTTATTTGCAAGGATATCCCGGAGAGTAAAATGCATTTGGCCCATCGTCTTTCCATTTATACGGTTGTCCAAAATTTGCTCTGGTAATTCATACGGATTGTCCCACGCTGTATCAAAGTTAGCATTAACTTTGTAATCTGCCATTCCAATGTAAAGATTTATCGGATATCCTTCTGTTTGTCTGCTCCACCACTCTAGAAGCACCGAATAGTTTGCTATAGCCAACTGACGAGACCAGTATACTTGCGGTGTAATATAGTCTATATACCCTGATTGAATCCACTTTCTGCTGTCTGCAAAAAGTGAGTCATAATGAGCAGATCCATTTGTTTCGCTTCCATTCGGATCGTCCTTACTATTTCTCCAAATTCCTGATGGAGAAATACCAAATTGTACCCAAGGCTTAATTTGTTTGATGTTACTATTAATATGTTGAACTAGTTCATTGACGTTATTACGTCTCCAGTCACCGATGTCGTTAAAGTCAGCACCATACTGTGCGTAGGTTGCAGCGTCATCAAAATTAACTCCTGGATAGAAATAATCATCCATGTGAACCGCATCCACGTCATAATTTGTAACTAGTTCTTTTACAGCGTCAATTAAATAATTTTGAACTCCCGGAATTCCTGGATTTAAGTAATATTGAGTCCCATGCTTTACTACCCATTCTGGATGAATAGAAGCTATATTATTTGGTGCTAGTTCCTCTAGTTTTTGATTAGCCATCGTAACTCGGTAAGGATTGATCCAAGCATGTAACTCCATACCATGTTCATGTGCAGTATCTAGCATAATTTGCAACGGGTCGTAACCTGGGTTTGTCCCTTGTTTACTACCTGTAATATAACGTGACCAAGGTGCTAACTCAGATGGATATAATGCATCTGCAGTTGGTTTAACTTGAAAAACAACTGTATTAAAATTTTTTCGTTCTAACTCTTTGATGGTAGAGCGAGCCCATGATGTATAAGCAGCTTCATCCATACCTGGCTTCAAGTCTATATTTGCAACAGTAGAAATCCATGAAGCTCTCATTTCAACCTTAGGAGAGATTGTACTCACCGCACTTCCTGTTTCGATACTTGTAAAGAATAAGGTAAACGTAAGTAACACAGCAATAAAGGCTTTAAAATACCTTTTATTCATTCTTTTCCTCCTCTTTCCAATTCTTATTTTTATACAACTAATAAATGCCCTCCTTTTCCATAAAATTTATATAATACTAAGTTATTAGTGTGATGCTAGAGAAGAAAAATCTATAATACATGTAAGTGTGGTTTCTTATTGGCTCACTTTCTCCACTTTAGTGGCCCGTTGCCACAACAAGATGATTACTTTACAACACTATTTCTCAAAATAACTAAATTTTACAAAATATTAGCAATAATTTGTATATTATTTGAATTGATAAAAAAAGTCAATATAATTCTTTTTAAATAAAATATAGTTTCATTTTTTCCCATTAAAAAAACTCATTAATTACTACTTAAGCTTAAGCAGTAACGAATGAGTTTCTTATATTTATGAAATAAAGATTTATATTCCTTTAAAAGACGCGAGAAATTAACTTAAGGCTTTTCTATCGAATTTTCTATTGTCTCAATAAATTCCAACAAGGAATTTAAATGCACGTTTTCTTCCCCAAACATAATTTTAATAAAATCAATGTACGCCATTGCAACCTCTTCATTTTTGTACCCTTGCCAGTCAAAAGGAAAAAGAGCATAGGCATGGCGGTGTAAAAGCTCCGTCGTAAGCATTTGCTTAGATGGGTCTTTTTGAAGATATTCTTGTACATGCTGATTTATTTCTTCCATTCGATCTACACCTGTTTGAGGAGGAGGAGAAGAAGGATTTACCTGCTGAGTCAAACCAAACTTACTGATTGTGATCGTATCTGTAATTCCAGCACTACCCAATAGTAAAAGTGCTAGTGTTTGAACGGTCGGAGAAACGTCAGGATATTCTACAATTGCCTTAATTTCAGGAATAGCTGAATGGATGTCTCTATAAAAAGCTTGCTGTAGAATTTGCTCCTGTTCAACAAAGCTTAGTTGTTTAAACGTTTTTAACTCAAGTTGCTCCTTCTCAATAGGTATAAGAGCAGTTTCCTCATTATTATCTATAAGCGGTTGCTCATTAGCAAGGCGATTACTTAAATCTTTTAGCTGATTAAAATTGGTCTTTCTTTCATCTGAAAAATTATATTCAGTTAAAATTCGGTTAATTACTTGATTTAACTCGTAATACTCCTTTAAATCTAATAATATAGTCAAGTAAAGCTCTACTATCTGTTCAAAAACCGGAGATTTCTCTTCAAGTAGGCCCTCACATATTTGCTTTGCCTCTTTGGCCCTCCTAGTTTCTAATAAGGTAAGCACATAAACACTTAGAATCACATCATCGAGTACCACATATTTCTTCGCTTCGTCAAAGCAAGCTGCTGCTTTGACATAATTATTAGCCTCCGCATAGGCAAGCCCATCACTTATTAATGTGTCCACCATTCCCGGAAACACAATTACATTTTCATTTGTTTGAAGTTTATGTTTTTTCTTCTTCAATATATTCCGCCGCCTTTTATTTTCACTATGTATATGTATTATTTTATACTAACTCTTACTTATGTACTAACTACAAACTGTAAAAAAGGTAATTCATTTATAATCAGAAGAAATAAAACCAGCCTTGTCATATTTTACTTAATATAAAAATAACTATGTGAGAAATTACGTTATTAAGATAGGGTCATATTATTATATAAGGCTACGTTAAAGAGTAGGGTTGATTTATGATGTAAAGAAATCATTGAAATTGATTTTTCGCACCAGCCGGACGCTTTCCTCGGGGTGAGCGATAAGCCATCACCCATCGCTTACGCGCGTGGTTGTGATGTCTTATCTGACTCACTCATCCCGTAGGAGTCGCCGTCTGGCGTTCCAATCAATACATGGAACAGCTTTAGCATTATTTATAAATCGCTAAAAATTTACTCGCGTAAACAAAGCTGAAAAATGTCACCAACCCCAATTTCATAATTTATTTATGATTTTAGTAGTCATTTGAAGGTCACTTATATATAGTTAACAGTCACTATAAATAAGAAATGTTAGTCAAAATAAACCCATAACTTTAACAAAGCTTTATATAAAAATAAAAGGATATCCCTAAATAATTCTTTCAAGGAATACCCTTTCAAACACTCACTTATTTATTGAAGCTATCTTCTTGTCTACTAATTGTATCATTCATCGGAAAGTCTTAGTTTTCTTTGGCTTTTTGGGTGTGGTTTTTTTCCGTATTTGGAGGCTGCTCCTGGAAACTATTAGGCTGCCTAGTATCTTTTTCATCTTTGGGATGAGCAGAATTACCTTGCTCTTGAAAGCTATTTGGTTGTCTCATATCTTTTTGTTCGTTTTTTTGTTGCATTAAGATTTCCTTCTTTCTCTAGATGGATTTACTATATATATTCCCTTTTAGAGATTAGTGAAACCCTTAGAGAAAAAATTAAGCCATCTGTATATAGATTACAGATGACTAGGACTTACGCGATTTGTTCATTGTTTTCTTCCATAAGACTGTTATAAATAGAAAGATCAGCCTCGTATGAATTTATATAGGTAGACAAGCTATGTTTTTTAACAAATTCTAAATGAACAGGATCTACTATTTTATATGTTTCGTTAAGTGTCTCCGCATTAGTCCAGGCTGTTTCCTCAAAGACAAGATTCATTTCATGTTCTTCTAAAATCACAGATAACATTTCTAAATTATTGTAAATTTCTTTTATCGAATGATTTCGTTTCATATGAAAAATTTCTTTTGTTCGCTCCAGAGTATTCATTAATGCAACACGATCCATGGCATGACCTAGCTCATGCATTGTTAGTATTTTAACATATAACTCCATTGTTAAAGAGCAAGGCATCTCTTCTATGGCTATAAATAATCTGTGCAAATCTACTCCGATATAATTGCCTATAAAGTTGTAGCTCATATTAATCCCTGAATTGTCTTTATAAACCTCCATGGTCATGTTAACCGAGTGCACTGTTGAATGGATTATTTCTTCTATATTATTTTGTGTTTTAACATCTGTCATTTTGTTTCTTTTTTACCCCTTATGTATTTATTCTTAGGACAAGTTTTCAATGAGTAATACTATATAACAATAACTAAAATTTTACAATATTTTTGCATACAATCTTAAATCACAATTCAAGTAAGTAAGTACATAATGAACTGTATATGCTTTTTAATAAGCAATTAGAAGTGTTTTTCACTTATCTGTGTCCAGGGGCACGCTAGTTGTGATCTCTTTTTAATTTTTATAATTCTATATCTAACATTATGTAACATGTGGTTATGACGACTAATTAAGATGTAATTATACTTATATCATTTCCGAGGAAATAAACAGTATTCTTTCTTTGAATACAAAAAGGAATTCTTTATAAGTATTATTTTAAAACCTTTAACCTGCGTGTATAAATCTGATATATTGTTATTTACAATATGCTAATAACCAAAAATACCCGAGTCATAATCGACTCGGGTATTGCAGAAATGGTCTTTTTTTTGTATATCAGATTGAAGAAATTAGTAATTAGTTATTACCTTGTTGACGAGTTTCCCCGCCCTTACGTCCAATTTCCTTATAAAAGTCTTTGTTATGGTTATCGGATGTGGCTTCTCCGCCTTTGCGTCCGATTTCCTCGTAGAATTCTTGTCCGTGATTATTGGAGGTAGCTTCTCCGCCTTTACGTCCTGCTTCTTCTACAGACATTTTACCATTATTGTTTCCTCGATTGTTTGTAGCCATTAAAATCATCCTCCTAGTAATAGTTAAAACTCACTATTTAGATTCTCTTAATATTTCATTCGGATTATTTTTAGTTCGGTTTTTAGAACTTGGATTTTAGTTAGAGATTAACATTTTAAGTTTATTCATATAGCCTTGAGTTTAATTGTTGTTGGAGTTGCCTCGCGACTCTCCGCCTTTTTTACCAATTTCTTTGTAAAAGTCTTTGTCATGGTTGTCGGAATTGGCTTCTCCGCCTTTACGTCCGATCTCCTCGTAGAATTCTTGTCCGTGATTATTGGAGGTAGCTTCCCCGCCTTTACGTCCTGCTTCTTCAAACGACATGTTTCCATTGTTATTTCTTCCGCGATTGTTTTGGTTGTTGTTAGCCATATTAATTCCTCCTCTTACTTTGTTTTTGAGCTACTATCAAGCTCACTAATCATATTCCCACCTATTAAAGACTAAAACATTTTATCCTTAAAATAGTGCCTTCCTCTCAAGTATTTAGTTAAAATAATATGTTTTTTAACTGTTCTATTACTTTTTTGAATGCAAGTTGATTGTCTACGTGTCTAAACGAATGAAATATATCTCCATACTTGCTAACTCTTTCTAAAACAATTGGAATAGTAAACAAAGTAGGACTCAGCTCCTTATTTACCTCTTCCCAATATAATGGAGTAGCGACAAATCCGCCTTCATTACCGCGAGTAGAATAAGGAGCAATAATTGTCTTTCCTTCATGATGCTGAACATAATCTAAGTAAAGCTTGTTTTCTCGATTCTTTTTCATGCGTTCCGTCGTAAAAAGATTTGGCTCCTGCTCACACAGAAAATCGCATACAAACTTAGTAAATACCCTGGTATTCTCATAAGAGAAGATACCTTTAGGTATTGGAATATAGATTTGCAACCCTTTCCCTCCCGACGTTTTAATAAATGAAACAAGAGAAAATTCATCAAAAATAGCCTTCATTCTAATAGCTGCTTCGACTGCCATCCAAAAATAATCAACGGATGGCGGATCTAAGTCAAAGACTATTTCTGTTGGCATCTCTGTATCAATTGTTTGAAAAGGAATGTGAAATTCTAGTGCTATCTGATTCCCTAGCCAAAGAAGTGTTTGTATATTGTTGCAAATAACGTACCGATTATCTTCAACCAGTTTTGTTTCAACATATTTAGGAATGTTATCCTCCCAATTCTTTTGATAAAAACGCTCGTCTCTTATTGTGCCATGAGGATATCGAATTACAGTTAAGAGTCTATTTCTTAAAAATGGGATGATATAAGATGAAACTCGTTGAAGATAATAGAGATAGTCCTCTTTTCTAATGTCATTTGAAACCCATAGAGGCTTATCTGGATGAGTTACCTTTACATTTTCGGGTATCGAGTATAATTGGAAATTAAATTGTTTTCTTGTGCACTCGGCCGGTTCACAGTCAAAGTTAAAACGATAGAATCTAGGTTCTCTTAATCTTTTACCGTCAAAATCAATAGAAGCAATATCCACACATATGGAAGGTTCAATAATCCACTTATTTTTTCCAACTGCTTGACCATTTGTATAAAAAAAGGATTGAAGTGTTTGAAGCTCCTCTTCCTTTAGCCCATGACTAAAGTTAACTACTTCAATTAACGACCCTTGATCATAAATTGCACCAAAAAAATAATTATTAGTTTTATCAAACGCGGTTAAAATGATCGTTGTAATCTTCCAATTTTTGATTTTTAGCCAATCAGTTGAACGCTTGCCTATTGCCCAAAAACTCTTCTTTTTCTTTGCAACCATACCTTCTCCATTATAAGCTACAATTTTTCCCCATAGCTGTTTACTCACTTTACTTTGTTCAATTATTTGTAGTCGTTTATTACTTTCACTATTAATAGTAGGGAGTTTAAGTTTCTTAAACATAGTACTAAGCTTCTCTCTACGACCAACAAGTGGCAAGTTATTAACTACCTCTCCTTTAATAGTTAAAAGATCAAAGATAACAAGATGGCAAGGGAATTTAGCAGCATGCTGTTCAATTGCATCTTTAGTTCTCATCCTGCCTCTTGTTTGAACGACTGTAAAATTACTCTTATAATTATTTACTAAATGTACAATCTCCCCGTCCATCACTATTGGTAAGTATGGTTTTATTTTGTCCTGAATAGAAAGACAAAATTGGATAATTTCTGGAAACATTTTATTAAGAACGTTCTCATTTCTACTTTTTATTATAGGTTCCTCATACCATTCTAATATACATCGAAAACCATCATATTTAGTTTCATATATCCAATCCTTATCTAAAGGAATTTCATCACTAGGAGTTAAAAGCATCGGTTTAATATTTTTTCCTCCTTTCTTTTTCATTAGCTTTTGATAAATTTATCTTCCTCATACATAAAACCAGTCGAAAGATATCATAGTAAGGGAAAAGAAAAGCAGGTGTAACACATATGCATACAGTTTGGAAAGGAAGCATCAGTTTTGGACTTGTCAATATTCCTGTAAAGCTTCATACTGCAACTGATAATAAAGATATTAAATTACGCCAACTTCATAAGGAATGCATGAAGCCTATTTCCTATAAAAAGGTTTGTGAGGGCTGTAGTGAAGAAGTGAAACCTGAAGATATCGTGAGGGCTTACGAGTATTCTAAAAACAAGTTTGTCGTCTTGGATGAAGAGGAACTTGAAAAGCTGCGAAAGGAAAATGAGGATAAAGCCGTACAAATAATCGATTTTGTGAAACTAGAAGAAATTGATCCTATCTATTTTGAAAAAAGCTATTTTTTAGCTCCTGACAGTGGTGGCTCTAAGGCATACTCCCTTTTAACAAAAGCTTTAGAGGAATCTGGCAAAATTGGCGTAGCTAAAATTATTATAAGAGCTAAAGAACAGCTAGCAGTTGTGCGTGTATACAAGGAATTGCTCGTTATGGAAACCATTCATTTCCCTGATGAAGTGAGAAAGGCTTCAGACGTTCCAAATATCCCACTTGACCAAACAGTCGTACAAAAGGAATTAGAAACTGCCTTGCTATTAGTCGAACAGCTAACTACTGAATTTAACCCTGAAAAATACACAGATGATTACCGCACTGCACTTATGGAATTAATCGAAGAGAAAAAAGTTAGCAGTCCGCCTATTGAAACGGACAGTAAACAACAGCCTGCAGCAACATCAAATGTTACGGATTTAATGGCAGCGTTACAAGCTTCCTTAGATAAAACAAAAAAGAAAAAGACGCCTGCTCGGAAAAGAACTCCAAAGGCAAAGACATCTTAAGCTTATTTTATATCAAAGCATACTTCCTGGATTCAATATACACATAATTTATTGTTATCAGCTTAAGCTAGTCCCAAGCCCTCTATATATTACGAGGGCTTTGTTTGATTTTAGGAACTCCTTTAACCTACAATAAAAGGAGAGACAATCATAAAAACTGACACTGTTGCAATAACATAAGTAACTGAATTGGGTAATTTTTTTCTTCCTTCTCCTTTATACCAACCTGAGAATTGAAGTTTATTTCTATATAGTACAAATAGTAATAATAAAATCGCCACGCCACCTAACCAAGAATAAGTTCCAACTTCGAACTTAGTATAGATTGCATTTAGTAAACCACTCAAAATTACTCCAAGGATTGCAAAAATGAAAATGATACGAAGAATTTCTAAAAGCATTCTTAAAACCATTTAAATGAATCTCCCCTTTAAGATCACCTAGAAGGTCATCCTTTTTTTGTTTTACTTGTAGCCATAAAGATAATAATAAGTGCTATGATTGCTATAAAAGCAAGAACTAGAATAGTAAATAAAAAACCAGGTAATGCTATTGTTGGCATTCTGGCACCTCCATTCACCTAATAATAGCACAGTTATTTTACATTTTAAACCATATATCGATTCTCTGTGTAGCAAATAAACACGAAATTCGAATATTATCTTTATTTAATAACATGAATGTTTCTAACACAGGGTCAACTTCATAAAGGAGATGTTTTATTTGCGCTTATGGCATCAACATTTACTAAGCTCTTTACCGAAATCCCAACTGTTGGCACAATGGCGTGAGTTAAACAGTATTTTTGTGAAAGAAGATCGCCATATTTTAATAAACTATATTTATAACTACCCAAAAGATGATCTGTTTGCTTATACCCAATTGGTCTTACTGGAAATGCGTAAACGCAACATAAATATACGTACAGTAGATAAAATGGAAAAACATTTTGAAGGCCGCTCTTATAAAACGTTAGCAAATCCATTTGAGCATCATCATACGAAAGAATATTTAGAGATATGTTATTTTAATCTAAAAGAAAAATTTATGCGTGGGCAGAAGGATTTTAATACTGAACAGTATGAATCCTTAATGTCCGTTTACAAAAAGCAAACGTGAATGTATATACATTCACGTCAGAGTGTAGACAAAAGGGTTGGAAATCGAAACGATTTCCAACCCTTTTGCTATTATCACAGTTCTGGAAAAAGAGCTAATTCAGCTCTCGATTTTGTTTGTTTTACGCCATTTTTGGCGTTTTCCGGGTACAGTTGGCCAACTTCTTAAGATTTAAGGCAGCAAAAGTTAGCATCGCCTGCATGGACAATTTTTTAAGACCCTTTAAGGTTGTCCATCGCATACTATGCTTTTCTTTGGCATCGGCAAAGACACGCTCGATCGTCTCTTTACGTTTCCCGTAAATTTCTTTCATTTCATAGTTATGACGTAAGTCCTTTTTCATGCGGGAATGGTTTCTTCCCATGCTTTTCCCGGTCGAGGTTGAGCTCCTCCTGGAGCCTCTTTTCATAAGCCCACGTCTCTTTACGAACAACCTTCTTCTCAAACTTTCTCTTATTGAGCACTAGCTTTCACATGGGTCGAATCAATAAAGACATGATCCGGGCTTAGGAGCCTACGATCTGCGACCTCCTTTAATACTCTGTAGAAAATCTGCTCGAATAGATCTGTGTCTGCAAAACGACGGACATAGTTTTTCCCGAAAGTTGAGAAATGGGGAACCTCGGTATGGAAACCAAAGCCTAGAAACCATCGGTATGCCATGTTGGTTTCAATCTCTTTAATGGTTTGGCGCATGGACCGTATACCAAAGGTATATTGGATAAAAGTCATCTTGATAAGTACCACTGGGTCAATACTAGGTCTCCCTATTGTCGAATAAAGGTTTTCAACCAATGGATAGATAAAGGAAAAATCAATTGCCGCATCTAACATACGAACAGGATGGTCTTGTGGTACCAACTGTTCAATAGTCAAGATTTCTAATTGTTCGCGTTCATTGGTTTGATTTTTCGTCATCATATCCATCACCTCATTCATTTTATAGGAGGCCCCGTTGATTGGAGCGAAGAACGGCGACTCCACCGGGAACAGCGCGAGCTGAAGACCCTGGACTGAGCGCAGCGAGGGAAGCGGCTGAAGCCGTGCCCGCGGAAAGCGTCCGTTCGTAGCGGAAATCAACTTTCCTCGCGTTACTTCTATTTTAAAAGAAAAAAGACTGTAGGCAAACTCCAAAATTTTTGGAGTTTGTCTACAGTCTGACGTGAATGTATATACATTCACGTTTCCTCATACCTTCATGCGTGTTTCTCTCCAATGGCGAAAATCATTTTTTCTTCTTCAATCGATCCTCATAAAACACATTAAAATTTGGATCCACCACGCCTATATTTAAATATCTAGCCTTGTAATCTCTTAATAACTCAAAGAATTTCTTGCTTAAAAATAGTAAGACAACTAAGTTTACGAAGGTAGGGATCGCTGTAGTAATATCAGCAAAATACCATACCGCCTTCCCAGGCAGGTTATACATCACAGCATAAACAACCATTAGGAACCCAGGTATTGGGTAAAGCCATTTAAACCAAAGCAAAATCTTATATTTTAACGTTAACTTCTTTTCATCCCCAAAGACTTGTCTTAACAAAATTTCATAGTACGTATACCAGCCTGTAGATGTAGTTAGACCGAAAAGGAAAATAGAAATAGTGATTACATATCTGCCAAATTCACCAATTCCAATTTCAAAAGCCGACAGTGTTAACGCAGCACCATCTAATCCTGAAGACCAGACACCAGTGATAATTATAGTAAATGCTGTTATTGTACAAACGATAATTGTATCTACAAATACTTCTACTGCTCCCCACATTCCTTGTTTAACCGGATGACTAGTTTTAGCCGTAGAGTGAATCATTGGAGATGTACCCCAGCCTGCCTCATTACTATAGACGGCTCTTGCTACACCCATGCGAATCACTTGAGCGATTGCTGCTCCAGCAAACCCGCCTACTGCAGCAGTTCCAGTGAAGGCACTATCGAATATTAAAGCAAAAACGGGAATAATCTCCGTGTAATTTTTAAAAATAATAAACAGTCCGGCCAGCACGTAGAAAATACACATAAAAGGTACAAGCCGCCCAGCTATTTCTCCAATTCGTTTAATTCCTCCA
This sequence comes from Psychrobacillus sp. FSL K6-4046, assembly GCF_038624605.1. Classification (NCBI taxonomy): domain Bacteria; kingdom Bacillati; phylum Bacillota; class Bacilli; order Caryophanales; family Bacillaceae; genus Psychrobacillus; species Psychrobacillus sp. FSL K6-4046. Next base: position 1,477,919 of record NZ_CP152020.1, on the reverse strand, counting down.
TAAATAATAATATAAATAAGAATTAGATAGATGAAGGATGCCGGAATCATGTCTATATTAAATGAAGAGCTTAAAGCCTCGGAAATCGTATAATTTTGAAGCGTGATGAAGAATGTAGTAAATATTCCAACACCAAAAAGAATAGCAGGTACCTTCCAAAACTTAAAGTTCTTCTCTTCTCCTAAGCCTTTCTCCATATAATAAGTGGGTCCACCAAATGGTTGGCCTTTTTCATCTGTATTTCTGTAATGGACAGATAGAGTTACTTCTACTGTTTTCGTGATCATTCCTAATAAAGCGGTAAGCCACATCCACAGGACAGCACCAGGTCCTCCAATAGCTATAGCAGTTGCAACACCGCCTATATTCCCTACTCCTACACTGCCACCTATTGCAGTGCTTACTGCTTGAAATGGTGTTAATATACCCTTCGCATCAGCCGATTTGTCTCTTTTTTTAAACAAGTCCCCGAAAGTCACCTTGAAAATATGAGGCAAATAGCCAAATTGAAACAACTTACTTCCTATCGTAAAGTAGAGTCCTACAAAGAGAACTGTAAATATTAAAGGTAATCCCCATAGCCATCCAACTATTGTTTCCAACCATGCTTCCATACTGTAACCCCCTTATTTTATTATTTTCTATATTTTATTTCTCCACCGATAATAGTCATTTCTACTTCAGTTTCTAAAAGTTCATCCGCATTTTCCATACTAAACGGATTTTTGTTTAGAACAGTCATGTCCCCATACTTTCCTCTTTCTAAAGTTCCTTTCGTGTGTTCCTCATTAGTTGCGAAGGCCCCTCCAATGGTAAACATTTTAAACGCCTGGTACATGGAAATTTTCTCAGCTTCATTATAGCCTTGATGTACTTCTCCTATCTTTTTACGCGTAACGGCAGCATGAATGCCTAATAAAGGATTCAGTGGCTCTATTGGGGCATCAGAGCTACCGGCAGTGATTACACCTCGTTCTAGTAAAGTTTTAAATGGATAAGACATATTGGCACGAGTCTCTCCAAGTCGATCCACAATCCACGGATAATCGCTTGCTACGAATCTAGGTTGTACATCTATTATTCGATGAGGGCTTGCCAGACGTTCAATTAGTTCATTGTTTAAAATAGACACATGTATTAGCCTATCTCTATAAGCAACCGGCTTTAAATGATCCAGGTTGTCCAAAACGTCTATTAATGCCTGATCCCCTATGGTATGAACTGCAATAGGCATATTAAATTCTCTACAGTTTTTCATCAGCTCTAACAGTTCTTCTTTTTCATACATGGAGCTTCCATAGTTACTCGGACTATCAGCATAAGATTGGGATAATAGCGCCGTTCTTCCACCCAATGCTCCATCTGCAAAAAACTTTATTGCTCCAATCATCACTTTGTCGTTTCCAAATCCTGCAGGCATACCTGCATCCTTAAGTTCTTCTAGATACTTATAGTCAATTAAAAGATTACTTCGAGGACCCAAGCCCTCCTTATTGATAAGTTCATCAAACAATTTGTATGTTTGTTTAGCTCCATTTAAATATGTAGGATCGTTCGTATGTATACTGGTCATACCAACTTTTAATGCTGCCTCTAATCCCCATTTTAAAGCAGACTTGAGCTGTGCATAGCTTTTCGCTGGAATTCGGTCAGTAATTAGGTTAGAAGCTGTCTCAAGCAATAATCCAGTCGGTTTATTGGTTTCCAAACTAGTTACGACTGTTCCTCCAAAGGGTACTGGCATATCCGAATGATACCCACTTTGCTCTAAAGCCTTTGAATTTACTAGGAAGGCATGCCCACAAATTCTTGGTAAAAATAATGGGGAACCCGGTGAGACATAGTCTAATTCTTCAATGGAAGGAATTTGCTTGTCGGGGAAGATGTTTTCATCCCAGCCCCTACCTAGGATCCATTCACCCGGTTGAATAGAGCTAGCCTTGTTACTAATAACATTTAGCAACTTTTCTTTACTTTCAATTCCGGTCAGGTCTAACTCCTGTGCATTAATCCCTACACTCGAAATATGTAAATGACTGTCTATCAATCCTGGAAATACGTACTTACCATCCAAATCAATTACAGTCGCATTGTCTCTTCCCCAATGAAGGAGCATATCTTCATTCGTGCCTAAATCTACAATTTTCTCATGTTCTATTACAATAGTCTGAACTAGCGGCTCCCCTAAATTCATTGTAAAAATATTGCCGTTTGTATAGATTATTCTCATCTGCATTTTCCTCCCTTTTTCAACAAGATTTTTAGTCTATCAATTTATTTTAATATTCAGATATATATTATTCAATTTTATTTGTTATTTTAATAAATAAAAGCATATTAGAACTATACAGAAATACCGTTGTTGAATCTAATGTACTATACTTTCCTTGGGAATCGGCTTAGGCATTGTCTTTCTAGCAATTAGACTTGTAGTCATTGCCACTGATAATATAGTCATGATTGAGAGTAAAAAAGAATCCATGGAAAGTAAAAGTCCTCCCACTACCAAAACTAATGAATCGATTACAAAGATATTAATCCCTACATTTACACCTGTTTTGGCACTTATAAACTGCGCTATTAAATCCGTTCCACCTGTACTTGTCCGGTACCTAAGCATGAAACCTATCCCGATGCCTACCATCGAACCACCGACTATAGCACTTGGAACAGAATCGAAAACTACTATTGTACTGAATGGTTTAAGTAAATCAATAAAAAAAGAAGAAATAATCATTCCGTGCAAACTATTATAGAAATACTCACGGTATTTAAACCAAGCGATTACAAATATGGGAATACTAAAAAATATAATAGTAGCACCTGTTTTAAAACCCCATAAATAATTTAAGATTAACCCTATACCTATTACTCCACCGTCTAATATCTCATAGGGTACTAAAAACATATTTATTCCAAGTGCGATAAAAATACTGCCAAAGATAATTACTAATCCCTTTTTAAATAAATACATATGGACCTCCATTGTCTGGATATGTACTTAATTTATGTACAGTAGGAGGACAACATGTCTAAATCTTATTTGTTCTAAACAAAAAGAAGGTTAGTAGCGTCGAAACACTACTAACCTTCTTTTTTAAATGAATTATTTTAAACCAGTTTATATACTTCGACTATGCTTTTGGAGATACTTTTCTATGTCGTTATATAATCCACCCTGATTGGAATATCTAACATAATTCTTGGCTGTTCGTAGCCAATCCAATGTAGATGGCTGCTGATTACTTAGTGCCTCCAGCATATCATCTGTATTTAAAGGTCTTTCGTTCCCAGTAGTTAAAATTTCAGAAAGGACATTTTCTGATGCAATTTCTATGACGTTTTCAATATCTGCTCCAGAGAAAAACTCTGTTTTTTGGGCTAACAGCTCTACATTAATATTTTCCGCATACCGATCGCTCAGCTTAAGCTGGAAGATCTGCTTCCTCGCTTCTTCATCTGGAGGTGCTACAAATATGAGTCTGTCAAATCTTCCTGGACGCTTGAGTGCATTATCTACATCCCATGGAGTATTAGTAGCAGCCATGACTAGCACTTCATCTGTACTTGTATCAATACCCTCCATTTCGGAAAGAAATGTATCAATTATCCCCCTATGAGTTGCAGAGGATTTTGAACGGCTAAAGCCGATTGTATCTACCTCATCAAAGAACATAATGCTTGGTTTCTGAAAGCGCGCTTTGTCAAAGATGCCCTTTAAATTTCTTTCGCTAACACCTATGTAAGGATCAATGATGTCTGTAATATGCACCGGATAGAAGTTTGCTTTACATTCTCCCGCTGTTGCTCTCGCAATAAATGTTTTACCGCATCCTGGAGGACCATAGAGCAGCACCCCACCACCTGATTTTTTCTTAAACTTCGCAAACAACCCTTTATTGTAAAAGGGACTAATAATACGGAGCGTGATCGTTTTCTTTAAATCCTCTAAGCCAGCAACGTCTTCAAAAGTAATATGGTGAGATTTCTTATTAACCGTCTTAGGCTTTTCCTCTCCATCAATTACCTTTAGTTTTGTCTTTAATAAACTCAAGTTATCTTTTTGTTCAACTAAATAATCTGCTTCTACTGCTTCTTCCTGCAAACTAGTAGGTACAGCAGTTTGAGTGCTCTCAGTATTTTGCAGATTCATACTTACGATAGATAACTCTTGAATTATTTCCTTTCGAAGTTCATCGTCTTCACAGCAAGAAAGAGCAGTAGATAGGGATTGCACTGCCTCAAAAAGATTGCCACTTTCTGCTTGTTCCTTCGCTAGCCAATAATGTGCTTGAGGGTCTTGAGGGCTTTGTTCTACCATCTGATGGAGCCATTTTATTTTTTCCACTTACTCACCTTCTTCTCTTTAATAATAATTTCACTATTGGTTCTGACACCCAAATATAAATACAAAATACAACGTATAAAGAAAATAAAGCTCCACCTGCAGTATCAAAATCTAATGAAAACAAAAGAATAGATAAGCCAATCCCCACAATCCATGTATAGTGCATACCTATTTTATGAGCCCAGCGACTAATGGCTAGTAATGGATGGTTTATAATCTCTAATTCTTGAAGAATATTTAATAGCTTCTCATTATTCGGATCTAATGCAAATGCCTGGCGAAAATATTCCTCTGCCTCTTTTGTTTTATTTCGATTTTTGGCCGTTACCCCTAAGTGAAGAAGTTTGTTCAGTTCGTTATCATTTGAATTAATATAAGTTTGAATGGTATCTAAATGATCTTTTTCTTTTTTTTCGTCACCTTCGATTAAATAATGTTACCGTAGAATACGTCCGTCCTCAGGATCTAATTCAATCGCTTTTTTTATTAACCTCGAAGCCTTTTTGTTTTGACCTACACTCTTCATCAAATATGCATAGCTAGCATGAATATCTGCATTATTAGGATTCAGTCGAAGTGCTTCAAGAAATGCTTTTTCAGACTCCGGCCACTCTTCCATGGAATAATAGATTAAACCCAACAGATGAAAAGCAGATTCCTCGTTTATACCTAATCGTAGAGCTTCCTTTACTTCCTTCTCAGCTAACTCAAAATTGTTTAGACTATAATGACTGTATCCAAGATAATACCAGGCTTTTTCATTATTCATGTGCTCATCCATATTATTCTCTAGCATTTCTATAACCTGTTCATAACGGTCCATCTGAAAATAATGTTCTATTAAATCAAATGAATTCATCTCTTTCTGAATCATTCTATAGTCACCTTCCCCAGCATCTATATAAGAGAAATAGTTATTATTAATATCATTTCTACTGCCACACTGGTAATACACCAAATGATGCCAGGAACAACAAGTGACTTGGTATCACCCTTTGTAGACACATGTAAATTAAATGAGCCCTTTAACAAATTATAAACAGCTGCGAAGCATACAATTGCCATTACACTCCCCATTAATCTATAAGTAGATCTTTCAATATCAATCATTTGATGGGTATAGGCATAGATTAAAAAAAATTTCAAAATAAACAGCACAGAAATTATGCTTAAAAGTGTATACAAAACCTTCTTTTTAACTTTAAGCCAAATAGCATTCTGTAAACCAAGTGCGCTAATCGCTACAAGCTGCCCAAGAGCCGCCACGACAAATAAACTCGATAAATTATAGCTTTTCGTTTCCTCTATTTGTTCTCCTGATAAACTAGGAGAATAAAGATCTCCCTCCATTTAGTATTTCCTCCCTTCCTACTTATGGTATATACATAATTTTCTATTTATTCCATTGTAAAGTCAAATGATTTCCTATCCATTTTCATTAATATAAAAAGCTTTCCACCCTCGTAAGAGTGGAAAGCTTTTCGTTTTATATCACCATTTGCATTATATAAACCGTAGTCATTGACGATTAAAGAATGACTTGTATATCATTGGTACCACTATGGTAAGAAATAGAATTCCAACTATAAGACTAATAGCCCACACAAGTCCGTAAGACTCATAGATAAAAACCGCTAACATGGTAAAAGATATAGCAATTATAACACTTATTAAGCTGCTCATGACAATCGACCATCACCCTTTTGTTGAATTTCTCACATCAAACCCTAAATCAAGTCACTTAAAATCCCATTCTATTTATTTTTTCCTTAATCATTCTTCTAAAACTTCACGTAGATCCCGACAACTTTTACAGCATATTAAGAGTTCACCATACATAGCCTTTGAAAGATCATAGGTATTCATTTTATATCTCCATCTACATTATGAAAACCGTCTTTATATTCAAGGTTTCCAACATCTAAATGATATCCTAAATACAATCCAATAGTGACAAAACTTGAATAACAGCTATCCATTTCCCGCTCTTTAATGAAAGATAGAGCTAGTCTTCCTTTAGATTAACGTTGCAATTTTCCATACCCCATGTTTTATAAACTGCATCAATACATTCATTATATAGATTTTTATAAACCTTTGGAATATCAAAATGAGCTTTTCCTAGACAAAACTCAACCAAAAACTTTAACATAACCTTACTTTAAAACATTTTTCTTATGCCACTTAAGATACTTTTTATGCTCTTCCTGTCGTTTTATACGTATTTTCGAATGAATCATATACTTTTCGTAATCCATTTCTTTTATGCGATCTGAAATATGGATTTTACCTTGACCATCAAATGCAATATACCCCTTTGAATATAATGCATCATGGTTAGAGCAAAGCAAGATTCCATTAAAGGGATCCATTTTTTCTTCCTCTGTACTGTCTTTCCAAGCCTTTGCTGGTGAAGCATGTAACAAATCTGAAGAATTAATGCTACAGATAGCACATTCATTATCCCAGATCGGAGAAAGGGCTAGCTTAAACCTTTGCTTACCTTTACGGATTTTTGACTTTGCCTCCGACTCCATTATTGCTATGATTTGTAGTAGGAGATTGCGTTCCTTAAACAGAACTGGACTGATCGCAAATTCCAGCTGTTCTTGTTTTTCCAGGTTTACATTCATCTCGGCTATTAACTCTAGAAGCTTGATAGCCAATAGCTCGTTACAGGGATAAAGATACCCTTGGTTCCCATCCCCGTTTTCTTGAAAAGCTGAATACTTTATTGGGAGTAATAACTCTATCTCTTGAAAATGTTCCTTAATGCTTAAAGGGTTATGTAATTCCTCATAAGATGTTTCTACTAGATATCCCTTTTTCTGATATTCCTCATCATAAGGATTAGCTGCTTCGTAGTAATCTCTTTTAGCAATACTAACTGCCACAATGTCCCCTTTTACATAATGGAAAATACAGTCCCCTGCTTGCACTTCTTTCATACGCTCCCAAAATGGCAGTCGCATCCCACTCTTATCAACCTGTTTGGACCAAATAATACTGTGCTGTTTTTCTTCTATATACGTTTGTCCTTGCATGACAATATAAAAATTCATTTAAATACCTACCTCTACTCTCCATCAAAACCATATTTTCATTATAGCAAAAAAATATCAGTATTTTATACAATTAGCTCACTTCCAATATTAGTATGTGCAAATTTATATTCTTTCTCTTTACTTTCCATCATTAACAAAAATAAGAGGAAAAATATATGAAAATAACTTCTATAATATGATAAGGTATAATATCTAGAACTCTAATTTAGAAGGTGAAGATGTGTTAGAAGTAAACGAAAGTAAGTTAGATCAATATATCGTACATTATGTAGGTGAATCTCTCATTTTAGGTGATGAAGCTTATGTGCAGCCTGAGGTAATGCTAGAAGCTACTTTTACTCAGTTGGCTTTTAATAAGGTGGATTTTGAGCAGCAATATGAATTTTTTCATCAAACAGATTTGGGATTAAACGAAGTCTACACATATATCAATAGTATTTTTGATAATAGTAATAGTTTCCTTGAGCAATCCAAAAATATAGCGGTTCATCTCCAAAGTGTTTCCCAGCATCCTAATATAAAGCACGGTGAATTATTTATTGGATTATTTGATAACTGCATATGGAATAATGAGTCTAAAAAAGCCATTTCAATCGTGAAGATTGATGAGAAGGAAATGTATTTAGACATAAAAAATGAACAACAAAAAGTCACGGTAAATGGTGTAGATGGGATCAACGTAAAGAAAATAAATAATATAGCAGTAATTGTCGATATGGGGCCAGACAATCCTCCTGCAGTTTTTATGAAAACGAAGAAAAAAGAAGATGTTGTTTATTGGCAAGAACGTTTTCTAAATATAAAAATAGCGGATGAGCACTTCCATAAAACTAATTTAGCTTTAACTGAATGTAAAAAGCTGATTGTGAAAGAAGAAAACTTTTCAAATACAGAAAAGCTTGGGCTTCTAAATAAGACCTTAGATTATTTTAGAAATGAAGAAGCATTTGAAGTGGACGAGTATATTGAAACAGTATTCGAAAAAGCTGATCAAGTCCAAAAAGACATTATCATTAACTCCGTAAAGCCTTATGAAACAGTAATATCTGAAAGTGCCATAGCTAAAGCAGAAAAGAATTACAAACGAAAGATCAAATTAGATTCTAATATCGAGATACAAGTTAACGTGCGGGATATCGAGCAGGTGGATCAGCTAATAGAGGTTGGTTATGATGAGGTAACTAATCGAAAATTTTATAAGATCTATTTCCAAGAAGAGCTTTGATAATAGATTATATATAACTTAAAAGGCTATATTCAGTGGGAGTTCACCACTGATATATAGCCTTTTTGTTTCAAATTAATTTTCTACAACTTCTGTTTTTTGATGTTTCTTTTCACTTTCCGTTACGTATAATGCACACGTTAAGTCACCTGTACAATTTACCATCGTACGTGTCATATCAAGTAAACGGTCAATACCTAAGATTAATGCGATTCCTTCAACAGGTAAGTTAACGGACTCAAGCACCATTGCTAGCATAATCATACCAGCTCCAGGTACTGCTGCAGTACCTATAGATGCAAGCACAGCAGTTAATACTACCGTTAGCATTTGGATAAACGTTAAGTCTACTCCATATACTTGGGCAATAAAAATCGTTGCTACACCTTGCATTATAGCTGTCCCATCCATATTAACCGTCGCCCCTAAAGGCTGAACAAAGCTACTAATACCTTTTGGTACGCCTAGTTTTTTCTGAGCGATTTCCATAGAGACAGGTAATGTTGCACTACTGCTGGACGTACTAAAAGCAACAGTTAAAGCAGGTAAGTATGCTTTTATGACCTTCAAAGGATTTTGTTTAGCTAAGAATTTCAACGAAGCCCCATAAACGACAATGGAATGAACAGCTAAGGCAAGGAAAACTACTAGCATGTACATAAACATTACTTTTAAAGCATCAAAGCCTTGTTTCCCTACTGCGGAAGCAATTAATCCAAATGTTCCGATTGGAGCAAATTTCATTACTAAAGTTACTAAGAACATCATTAATTCATTTGCCTGCTCCATAAATCTTTGTACACTCTCTACTTTACTTCCGAGATAACTAATACCTAAGCCTATAAATACAGCAAAGAATATAATTTGAAGCATGTCCCCACTAGCCATTGCATCTATAGGGTTCGCAGGGATTATACCAAGTAACGTTTCAGAAACAGGTGGTGCTTCTGTCGCCTCATAGTCAACAGCCTTAGTTTCAAAATTTCCGCCTTTTCCTGGTTGTATAGCTAAAGCCAAAATGATTCCGATAGTAATTGCTAAAGCAGTTGTTGCTAAAAAGAATGTCATTGCCTTGGCACCCATTCGACCGAGCGATTTAGGATCACCAATATTTGCGACCCCTACAACAATCGAGAAGAATACAAGAGGTACAATTAACATCTTAATTAAGTTTAGAAAGATAGTTCCAAGCGGTGTAAATAAAAAGCTATCTGCTGTCGAGAAAAATTCCGGTGCTGTTATATTTAACACTACCCCTACAATTGCACCTAACACTAACGCCCACAATATCTTAGTCGCTAATTTCATCTGATCACCCTTTACTATTATTATATAAATAATTTATTAGTTTTTTAATTATGCTAAGCACACTAAATCAGAGTAACCGTGTTTTCAATTGAACAGAGAAGAATCATTAAGTATTAATGATATTTTATTATGTATTTCTAATTAAAAATTCAATATTTTCTAAAAACACGATATCCTATTAACTAAATTGCTAGCCTAACTAATAAATTTTTATTATTTCTTAACTTCACTTTATATTCCACAAATTGAACCATTCTAATCCTAATATAATAAAAATTTTATATTATTTTTAAAACATTTGATTTATTAAAAAAATCAACTATCTGTTCTACTTGTTCCTCATCCTAAATCTAGATTCTTTTATATTAAAATAGCATCATTCCCAATAAAGAGAGTGACGCTATTTATGATGTAATTTAAATGAAGATACCAACTAACGTTGCTGTTAGGAAAGATACCATAGTAGCAGCGACTAATAACTTAAGACCATGTTTTGAAATGATAGAAGCTTTCTCGCCATTAATTGCTTGAAGAGAACCGCTGACAATTCCAATTGAACTGAAATTCGCAAAACTTATTAAGAATACAGATACGACTGCAACTGTTTTCTCAGATAAGTTAGGAATTTGATCTCTGAATTGTAGCATTGCTACAAATTCATTAGTTGCAAGCTTCGTCCCCATCGTTTGTCCAGCTATTAAAATCTCGCTTGCAGGTACACCCATTAACCAAGCAACTGGTGCAAATACATATCCTAAAATCTCAGTAAAAGTAATACCCATTGCAGCTTGGAACCCTGCATCTATTAACGCCATTAAACCTACATAAGCAACAAGCATAGCAGCAACGATTAATGCTACTCTACCACCATCTAAAGCGCCCATTGAGATAGACTCAAACAATGATTTAGCCTGTGATGCTTCCTTGATGTCAATAACTTCTTCTTCTGTTGAAGAATCCGGAGCAATAATTATACCGATGATCAAACCTGATAAAGCATTTAAAGCCATGGCACCTAAAACATATTTAGCTGGCAGCATCGTAATATATGAACCCATTATAGATGCGGATGCAGATGCCATAGATGTAATAGCCATCACAAATAATTTGTTTTTATCCATCTTAAGGACATGTGATTTAATAGCTAAAATACCTTCTGATTGACCGAAGAAAATATTATTTACCGCATGGAAAGTACTTACACGAGATAACCCTGTAATTTTAGATAAGAATCCACCTAAATACTTAATAATGATTGGTAGAACACGTAAGTAAGTTAAAACCGAAAGTAGCATAGATGTAAAGATAAGAATCACTAATACATTGATAAAGAATACGGATCCACCTTCTGGTACCCATCCACCTACTACAAAGTTAACCCCTTCTCGTCCAATGTTAATGACTTTAGTAAACCCATTCCCAATTCCTTCTATTACAGTTAATCCTACTGTAGTTTTAAACATGATTAATGTTAAAACGACTTGAAGAACCAACATAACCCCAACAGCTCTATAATTAATTGCTTTCTTATTATTGCTTATGAGATAAGCTAATCCTAAGACTACAACTAACCCCAGTATTCCAATTAAAATTGACATTCTCTCTACCTCAATTTTTCTATATTTTAGTTTCAACAGCTATTACTTGTTGTTTTTTGTTAGTTCGCAAAAGCACTAAAGTCTCTTTCTAAAGAAGTACAGAGTAAGTTCTAAATAATTTTAGAAAACGTGATTGGGACCGCTTTCAAAACCATGTGAAATGTAGATTGATGTCTCAACTGATTTCCATTATCGTTTAAAATTAGTAAACAAAAACGCTTTCAAAAAATAATATTTTAAAATTACTGGATGTGCTTCTTCTGCGTTGCTTCTAGTACTTTTACTCGTTTTGTCATTCTACATTGAAAATATTATTTTAGTCAAATAATTAATATTTTAAAATTTTTAAAACAACTAAATGCCTAATATTCAAAATTTTCCCTTGAAATAAGTATTAGGAACTACGGAACACTAATAATTTCTATTTAATAGAAATTTATATAGGTCATATTTCTCTCCACAAAAAAAGAAAGAAGGAGTTGTTAGTAAACTCACTTCTTTCTTATGGAAGTTAATAGTAATATTAAACAATATTTCAGTGTTTATCAGGAAGGTATTACCACAATATAATTTTAGATTCTTTGCTTTACGCCCATATCTTCACCTTCATAATCTTATATAAAACCACCTAGCCACAATCCTAAGAAAGTACCTACATAGTTTCCAATAATATATCCTAATGTCCCAACTATTAAAATTGGGCCTACTAAATTACTCCATCCCTTCGCTATTGCCAGCGCTGCAGCTGTGGTTGGTCCTCCAATATTGGCATTTACAGCGAGTAGCGTTTCTTCTAATTCGAATTTGAAGACCTTCGCCCCTACTAAAGAAATAGTAAGATTGATAGCTACGATGATAAAAGCAAAAACTAACAATAAAGGAGCATTATTAATAATTAATGGTATGGACGCTGGAATACCTATTACAACAAAGAAAATATGAATGAGATAAGTTCCAATTTCTTGGCTTCCTCTTAACGAATCAAAGAATTTTGGAAACAATAATAGAGCAAGGAAAGTAAATGTCGTTAACAACAAATACTGATCTCCTATTAATCCGTTCAAAAGATTGAAAAGAAAATTTACATCTTCTCCTGATGGGATAAGCGTATCAAACCAAGTTGATACCTTTTTTGCTAAAATCACTAATGCAAATGCTATTCCCACTGACAGAGCTATATCTTTTAATGATATCTCTTTCGGTTTCCAGTAAGTCTTCGCTTGATTATCCTTGTCGTTATTCCCTCTAGATTCTAACTCATCAATATGAGGTGTCTTATACTTTTTACGGAAAAATTGCATGGTAGGAATAATCATTAAGATGACAAATAAAAGTGCCATGTTCAAATTATCAGCAACTACTGCAGAAGATACAAGCTCACCAGGTGTTTCAAACTTAGCAGACATAGCTGCAAAGTTAACTCCACCTCCTATATAACTAGCACTAAACATTCCAGCTAGCTTATCAAGCAGTGGTATATGTTCCTTTAATATAAAAAATGCAATAATCGTTCCAGCAACAGTCCCAATGGAGCTTATTAAGAAAATCATTAAAAGCCTGCCACTTTCTTTAAATAGCTTCTTGATATTTACATGAAAAAGGAGCAGTGGTATAGCAAGAGGAACAATTATAGTCCATACCGAATCATAAACAGCTGATTCCGTTGGTATGATGCCTGTATTAGAGAGTAGTATAGCAATCAATAATGCGATAATGGCTCCAGTTATTTTAGCTGCCCAGCTGAACCTCTGCTCTAAAAAGATACTTAATGAAGCCACGATAATAATGATTCCCCACAGTGTAAGCGTATCATCCGCTTGTATTAATGTATTTCCCATATTCTCCTCCTCATTTTCTTTAATCATGATACTTTTATTTAATCTATTATATTATTAATATTTAAATTTTCAAAATATATACCATATCGAAACATTGGATAGCTTTTAATGGATGTATTATAATTTACTGTGCTACATCAATGAAGATAATTAAATGAGGAGCTATACATAATGAAAAAATTTATGAACCAACCCGAGAATATGGTGATGGAAATGTGTAACGGATTAGTCCTAGCACATCCAGAGCTAGAATTTTTAAAGAAGTATAAAATTATTAAAAAGAAAACGATTGATCATAACAAAGTTAGCTTAATTAGTGGTGGAGGTAGCGGACATGAGCCTGCACACGCTGGATTCGTAGGAAAAGGCATGCTAGATGCTGCTGTTTGCGGAGATGTATTTGCCTCCCCTTCTCAAATCCAAGTGTACCAAGCTATTAAGGCAACAGCTGGTGAAAAAGGTCTTTTAATGATCATCAAAAACTATAGCGGTGATATGATGAATTTTAAAAATGGAGCTGCTTTAGCCAAAGAAGATGGTATACAAGTGGACTATGTGAAGGTAGACGATGATATTGCTGTAGAAGACAGCTTGTATACAGTAGGAAGACGAGGAGTTGCCGGTACTGTTTTTGTACACAAATTAGCCGGAGCTGCTGCAGCGGAAGGTAAAGATTTAAATGAAGTCAAAATTGTGGCCGAAAAAGCTGCAACTAACGTACGGAGCATTGGTGTAGCTTTTACGTCTTGTACCGTGCCTGCAAAAGGAACACCAACCTTTAAATTAGCTGAGGACGAAATAGAATATGGTGTAGGTATCCATGGAGAGCCAGGTATAAAACGAGAAAAAATGCTTTCTGCAGATGAGCTAGCAGATCGAATGACCACTGACCTTATAAAAGATTTAGGTATTAACGAAGAGGATGAGATTGCAGTATTAGTAAATGGCTTTGGAGCAACTCCTTTACAAGAATTGTACTTGTTAAACAACTCAGTTACACGAGTACTATCACAAAAGAACATTAAAGTGAATCGCATATTCGTAGGAAATTATATGACGAGCATCGACATGGCCGGGGCTTCTCTAACATTTTTAAAATTGGATGATGAACTAAAGGACTTGCTGTCTAAACCTAGTGATACACCAGCCTTTAAAGTAGGTGGACCAGTTGATCCAATTGAATATACGGAAGTGCTAGAGGAAAAGACAGAAAAGCAAGTATCCTTTAAAACTGAAACTGATGAAGATTATGCGTTAATACAGAATGAAAAATTAACCTTACACAACATGATTTACTTAATAGACAAAATGAGTGAAGTTATTATACAAAACGAGGTGCCCTTCTGTGAATTAGATTCCCATGCTGGAGACGGTGATTTTGGGATGAGTGTGGCTAAAGGTTTTAAGCAATTGAAAAGAGAATGGAATGACATTATTCAGCAGCGTGACCTAAACATCGGATCGTTTTTACACAGTTGTTCCCTAGTAATTATGGAATATTGCGGAGGAGCATCAGGACCTATTTGGGGATCTGCATTTAGAGCGGCTGGAAAAGAAACAATGGGTAAGAATGACTTGTCTATAGCTGAGTTCGCTGACATGCTCCAGGAAGCTGTAAAAGGAATTCAAACTACTGGAGAACGTTCCTTTGGGCGAGGTGCAGAGGTTGGAGATAAGACACTGATTGATGCTCTAATACCTTGTGTAGAGTCCTGGATGGATAGTGTCTCTACAGAAATAACATTTAAAATAGCGTTTGAACAAGGAGCTGCTGCTGCAGTTGAAGGTGCCGAAAAGACAAAAGACATTGTAGCTCGTATGGGACGAGCAGGCACAGTAGGTGAACGAAGCCTAGGTTATCCTGATGCAGGAGCCTATGGGTTAGGAGTAATCTTTACCGAGCTTTCCAACTCTATCAAATAACTATAAACGACCTATCTCTCCATAAGGAGGATAGGTCGTTTTAAATTATATTCTTTATATTTTTACATTGGTAATCAATTCAATACTTTTTCTCTTTTTACTACGCTTTTTCTCTTACTAGATAAGATTCTCTCTAATCGATTACGGTTATACCGTTGTGCGATTATAATTGGACCATTGAATAAAAAGGCATACAGAACCATGACCCATCCTGCCCACAAAGGATTCCAAAGAAAAAAGAAAACGGAAGGTAAAATAGATAGCCAATGGGTTAGTTCTGCCCTTCTTGACTCTATTAAAAACTTGAAAAGGTAATCCCTATTTTTACTTATAAGACTCTTTTTCTCAAAGCCCTTTTGGATGATTTTTGTTCCATCTGGTATCAGATGCTTCCATTTTTTAACTTGGAAAAGTCGTGACCATAGCTGATTTGATTTTTCCCATTCTCTAATACGATATAAATTATTATCATTTTCAAATTTACTTGAAGGAATAGCCGCCATGCAAAGCGATATAGCTATATGAAAAAAAGTCCATGCTACTATATCTATTAAAATAGTTTCCATTATAGGTAACTCTACCAGCTGTATTGGATTCCCCTTATACATTTATTTTTCTACCCTTCCAAGTAACCGTACGAAACAGCTTTGTTCGCACCAGTGACCAGGAAAAGATTCCAATAAAAAAGAAAAATAATATTGGATAAATTATAAATACATAAAATCTAAAGTTACCAGTACGGCGTGCCATTAAATAGACTTGTATCATAAATCCTACATAACAAATACAGGCAATAGCAATCCATGAGACAGAACCAATATAAAATCCTAATATCAGTAATGCAATGGGAAGAAAGCTTCCACTGATCCAAGTACTTATTAACGACATTACAAGTGGATGCGTAGACCGAGAGGCAGTACCAAAATTTTTTGTCCATCCTTCTATTAATGAGTTCATGCCTTCCGGATACATTTGAAAGTTAAGTACTCCTCTACCGCTAATACATCGCACTGGTATACCAATTTTTTTAAAAGCCTTCGCAAGCTCAAAATCATCCATAATCGCTTCACCAACAACAAAATGTCCTCCAGCATCCATATAGTCCTTTCGAGCGGTTAAAATACAGGGACCAAATGCGCCTGCACTTTCCAATCGAGTACTCCACACAGTAAAAATATTCATACCAGTCATAACAATAATATTGAAAATGGCAGAAAAGTTTTCATACAGCTTTTTGACCTTATGATAAGGCTGGACTGATAAAATTCCACTCGCTCCTTGCGACTGATAATTTAATGCTAGAGTTTTTAAACTATTCTCATGCTCCAGCCTTGTGTCAGCATCTAAAAATAATAACCAATCTCCAGCTGCAGCCTTTGAGCCGATCCAGCAAGCGGCAGATTTTCCCTTCCAGCTAAGGTCTCCCTCATGGGTTTGTATAACCCTGCCTCCAAAGTCATTCGCAATTTGTACTGTCCTGTCAGTGGATTCATCATCAACAACAATAATTTCCTTCGGCTTTAGAGACTGTTTTTGTAATGATTCAAGCAATGGCTGTAAGCGCCCTGCCTCATTTCTTGCTGGAATAATAACTGTGATAGAAGGGTTTCCAGATAGTTCTTCTTTTATTTGTCCCGGTACTGGGATTTTCCAAAGCATCAAAACACCACAAATCATTGCTAGGATGAGAAAAGCAACTATAATCATAAAAAGTAACTGTAACATAAGCCCACCTCTTCCTTATGATTCTTTTCTGTCTCTCTCCTCAATCATCCCGCTCACCTGCTGACCACTTAGTGTAACCATAGGCATACCGCCACCTGGATTCACTGTGCCACCTACAAAGTATAGATTATCGTAAAGCTCACTATGTTTAGTATTCTTAAATCCGTGATTTTTCTTTTTCGAGGAAACTGTTCCATAAATAGAACCTCGATGGGAATAATACGTACGTTCAATGTCATGTGGTGTCCACATATCCTCCGTGACAATATGCTGTCGAAGCCCTTCCAATCCCATTTTTTCAAGCTTAATCAATACTCGTTCTCTTAGCTCTAAATAATCGTTATCCGTAAAGGGCTTATCTTGTATATAAGGAATATGAGGTAATATTTTTATATTTTCATGTCCAGGAGGCGCCTGACTTGGGTCTGTTTTATTTGTATTTACCAAATAAATCGTTGGATCATCAGGTAGCTCATAGCGATGGAAAACCTGATCCATTTGTTCTTTCAAGTTATCCGAAAAGAAAAAGTTATGGTGAGCTAATTGAGGATATTTTTTATTAACCCCTAGATGTAATACTAAACCCGAGCTTGAAGGTTCAAACTTATTTTCTAGTTTTTCTACATAGGCTGGTTCTTCTTCTAGTAACTTTTCATATGCTGGAATTACCTCCATATTAGAGATAAAATAATCTGCACTAACTCTTGTTCCATCGGCAAGCTCTGCAGAAGCAATACGCTTGGCTCCGTCTCTATGTAATTGCTTTACCTCTTTTCCAGTGTGGAAGGATATGCCAAGCTCCTTACCAAGCTTCACCATCCCACGGGCGATTCCATGCATACCGCCTGGAACATACCATACACCCTGTGCATGCTGCATATAAATCATCATATTTAATACTGCGGGTGCATCATACGGAGATGAGCCAACATACTTAATAAAGTAAGAAAGCATAGTTCTTAAATTAGGATTGCTTATTCTCTTTTTTATCCCAGCATACATAGTAGAAAAATAATCAAAGCCTTTTAGTGACTCTATGAATCCATGCTGCTTAAACACGTCCATGGTGTTATCTAATCCTTTGCCTAAATACCCTTCTTCTGTTACTTCATATATTCTTTTTGCATATAGAAGGAATTCCTCATACTCTCGTATATCCTTTGCTGACAAGCTCATATTTTCCTTTGCCATCTTTTCAAGATCCCCGTATAGATCAATAGTTGTTCCATCTGTAAAAAAGGAACGCCACTCATGCTCTAATCTAAATGTCGATATATAATCCGACATATTACGGTCACTACGTGTAAATAGTCGGTTAAAGATATGTGGCATGGTAAGAATAGAGGGTCCTAAATCAAATCCAAAACCATCTTGTTCTAGTCGATTTAGCTTTCCGCCTAGATGATTGTTTTTCTCATAAAGGGAAACAGAATAACCTGCCTGTGCCAATGAAATAGCCGCAGATAATCCACCTAATCCCCCACCTATTATTACGACAGTTTTTTGTTTTTCTACCATTATGAAAGCACCTTCCTATTCACTACAAAACGAGCTGCCTGATGGATTTTTTGCATCTCAATTGGTGAAACATAATTTTTTACATGAAAACAATCATAATTATTTTTTCTCACCGCATTTAATATTCCCCGATAAACCTTTGCTGCTAGTAATACCTGAAAACGACTATCCTCATCAAAATAAAAGATAGAATGAAAGAAATTGTCGTACAACTCCTCCGCATGTTGCGCTAGGGATTCCCAAATGCGAATAAAACTGGAGTTAATAGTGGCATTCTTTAAATGATCCGCGCTGTATAACTCTGAAGCTAAAAGAGACTGAGGTATATAAATTCTATTTTTTATCTGGTAATCTTCGCCGATGTCTCGCAGAATATTCGTAATTTGCATAGCTATACCGAGGCTAATAGCCTGCTCTGTTAAATCTATGCTACTGCCTTGTGCAAGGACAGGCAAAAGCATTAAGCCAACTGTTCCAGCTACATAATAGCTGTATTTCTCCAATTCCTTAAGCGTCATTGGTTCAGTAAAATTTATATCCATCCGCTGACCCTCCAATTGCTCATAAAAGGGTTCAATGCTCATGTTATATCTATTAAATACGTCCCGAAGTGCTAGCCACATTGGATGTTGAATTTCTTCCCCTTTCTCAAAAAGCTGCAGCTCCTTTTTTAAGCGTTCCAGTTCTTCCTGTTGTCTAACCTTGGAACCATTCTCGTCGACACTGTCGTCTGCTCTCCTGCAAAAAGTATAAATAGCAAATACAGCATTCGCTTTGTCCTCTGGCAGCTGACTAAAAGCGAAATAAAAGCTCTTCGAGTTCTTTTTAATGATTTCTTCGCAATACCGATAGTAATCCTTTACTGTTGTATCCTGTTTTCTCACCAAATCCTTCGCCTCCTTCTAATATTTATAGGACTTGCGCATCCTCTCTCATAGCCTGCTAATAACAATAGCTGGACAATAATTGGAGCAAGCGAACAAGATTTTCATAGTTTCACTTTTTTAATTGGTCACAAGTTCTGGAAAGCCCGCTTTATTTTTTTCTTTTATTCCATCATCCAATAACAGTTCTTCGGTTGCGATCTTAGCAGAGAGTAAGACGATAGGCACTCCTGCTCCTGGATGCGTGCTACTTCCAGTAAAATATAGATTTTCACAGTTTTTTGCTTTACTCTGTGGACGCATATGGTTGCTTTGCGTCAGTGTTGGCTGTAGACCAAAGCAAGCACCGTTATATGCATTAAATTTAGACTCAAAATCTAATGGAGTCATATACGTTTCAGAAACAATTTCCTCTTCAATATTTTCTAACCCTTTAACATTCTTTAGAGAATCCATTACTTTTTTCCGATAATATTGAACCGTTTCATCTGTCCATTCATACTTCGAGGAAGATAGCTCAGGAACTGGCACAAGAATATAAAGCCCGTCCTTTCCTTCTGGTGCAAGACTAGGATCTAATTTAGAGCCTACGTAAACATAGAAAGAAGGCTGCTCCAACTTGTTCCCATCAAAAATATCAGTGAGGTTCTTCTCTAACTCTTCAGTGATAAAGAAATTGTGTACATTGTCCAGTTCATCGTATTTTCGATCCATTCCTAAATACATCACGAAGCAGGAACAGGAATATTTCATACTATCTATTTTTTTATCCGTATACTTTCCTTTGGATTTAGTATCCTTGACTAAATTTTTCATTGCATAAGGGAAATCAGCATTGCACATAACAAAATCAGAAAGAACTTCTTTTCCTTTTACTCGGATACCATAAGCCTGTTGATCTTTTATAAGAACCTCATCTACAGATGCATTGTAATAAACTTTGCCACCTAGTTCCTTAAATAACCGCTCCATTGAGGAAGCCATTGTATACATTCCACCTTTGATAAACCAAACTCCATAAAGCATTTCTATCATTGGGATAATTGTGTATAAAGAAGGTCCATTGTATGGCGACACTCCTATGTATAACGTTTGAAAGCTGAGAATTTGCTTTATGCGTTCATTCTTTACATACTTCCCGATAAAATGGTCTGCACTATCAAACGTTTTTAGCTTAAGCATTTGACGAATCGTATTTGGATTATAAAAATCAGTGAAGTTACGGAAAGGTCTTTGAAGAAAATGATTTTTTGCTACAAGATAACGTTGGTAAATTTCCTGAAGATAGTTTAAAAAGCCTTTTGAATCTTCCTCTGATATATTCTCTAGCGTCTTCATAAGCTCTACCAAATCAGAAGAGATGTCGTATTTTTCCTCCGCCTTTGCTCCGAAGTAAGTTGAATACATCGGATCAATTTTTTGCATAGGGATATAATCGTCCGGATCTCTTCCAGTTAACTCAAATACTTCCCTATATAGCTCAGGCATCATCACAATACTCGGCCCAAGATCAAATTGATAACCATCCATGTCAATTCGATTCATTTTGCCACCTGGTAAAGCCTCCTTTTCATATAACTCCACTTCATATCCAGCATGCTGAAGGCGAATGGCACTTGCTAATCCAGCTACCCCTGCTCCAATAACTACTACTCTCTTTTTACTTTTTGGCATTATTTATTCTTCCTCTCCGTCAAATATTGTCTTTATCCTACAAACGTTATTTGTTTTAATTATTCACAAACATTATACAAAAGTCAATCAATTTGTATAACCTTTATTTGTTTTACATTATACAAACATTATATAAAATTATTTCTTTCTATTATAAAATTAAAAAAACCCCCTTGTGCTCCTTTAGCACAAGAGGGTTCTATACTATGATTTATTATTCACTTTTTTCGTGAATTATTTTTTTGTGTCGCTTGATCAGCCTTTTTAAATTCCTGCTGATACAAAACTTCTTGAGTTGATGTTAAACCATTGTCTTTTACAGTTAATTGCTCATGTGGCGGTTTACGGTCTGGCATCATACCACTCCTTTCAAAGTATATTATTATGTTGTTCTTTGAAAGGAGAGATATACTACATCATGCTAATTTTAAAAAAGTATAATAATCCTGTCAGGGATATGTTATCCAACTTTTACTTATATCATGCACTTCAGCTATTAATCTTGTTTTAATTCAACATTATCGAGCAACGTACGAACTTCATCCGTTGACTTTGTATTCATCAATTGATTTCTTAATTCACTTGCCCCTGGGAAGCCTTTAACATATATTTTGAAGAAACGATGAAGTGCCGAGATGGAGCGTGGCAATTCCTCTGCATATTTGTCCTGTAAATCCAGCTGCAACCTTAAAAGGTCAAGGTATTCCTGTGTACTATGCTCTTTTGGCTCTTTTTCAAATGCAAACGGATTTTTAAAAATACCGCGTCCAATCATAACTCCATCAACGCCATATTGTTCTACTAGCTTAAGCCCTGTTTCTCTATCAGGGATATCACCGTTTATAGTTAAAAGCGTGTTTGGCGCAATACGATCACGTAGCTTTTTAATTTCTGGAATCAGCTCCCAATGTGCGTCAACTTGGCTCATTTCCTTTCTAGTACGTAAATGAATAGAAAGGTTCGCAATATCCTGTTCAAGAATATGCGTTAGCCATTCTTGCCATTCATCTATTTCTGTATATCCAAGTCTTGTCTTAACACTTACTGGCAATCCACCAGCTTTAGCTGCTTCTATAAGTTCTGCTGCTGTGTCTGGTCGAAGAATTAGACCACTGCCCTTTCCTCTTGTTGCTACATTCGGTACAGGACAGCCCATATTAATATCAATACCTTTAAAACCTAGCTCAGCCATTCCGATACTCATTTGACGGAAAAATTCGGGTTTATCTCCCCAAATATGCGCAACCATTGGCTGTTCGTCCTCAGTAAAAAGTAATCTTCCGCGCACACTTTTTTGGCCCTCTGGATGACAATAGCTCTCCGTGTTTGTAAATTCCGTAAAGAAGACATCAGGTCTACCTGCTTTACTAACAACTTGACGAAAAACTACATCTGTCACATCTTCCATTGGTGCAAGTACAAAAAAAGGTTTAGGCAATTCCTGCCAAAAATTTTTAGTCATATTTATATTCCAACCCTCTCGTAATGGGATTCATCTTCAACCACAGATCCCAGTGTTATTAAAAATTATGATTTAATTTACATATAAAAAGTTATTGCACATATAAAGAGAGCTATAAAGATCTCGTTTGGCTAGGCAATAAAGTCATTTTTATAGTATAACCTAGCTTTTTCAATTTATCTTCATACATGTTTCTCTTATAAAGATTTTCATTTTGCAAGAAGTAAATTTGGTAGTTCTGCTCTTTATTTATTTCGTTTAGTGACACATTTAAAACAAGGAGTCAAAAGACAGAAAAAATGCCCCAAACCCCTTTATATAAAAGGATTTGAAGCACTTTTAGTTAGGTTCAAACTTCGATCACCTGAACCAATCTACGTCCCAGGAGAGATTCGAACTCCCGACCGACGCCTTAGAAGGGCGTTGCTCTATCCAGCTGAGCTACTGAGACAATATTTTCTTTCCGAATTAAAATACTGGAAAGACAATATTTATTATCATGTATATTTGATTTATTGTCAAGGGTATTAATCATTTTTTATAAATTAATAAGGAAAAAAGAACATTATTTCCTATCCTATCCCCTTATTTCCTACAGAACAAGCAATTAAGCTACTCAATTGTTTCTTTAAATGCTTTTCTCCCTGTATAAACTTTATTAACATCTATTGTTATGCTGCTAATAGAGTTTTCTGTCAAGGGGACTTTGCCATCCTTCTGTACTTTGTTCCAATTCTTCACATCACTTCTGTACAAATATTCTGATAGACGATAAATATCCACGTCTTTTTCCAGTCCTTCTAAATAGGTTTCTTCGATTTCTTTCTTTATTTGTTTCTTCACAAATTGGCGAATCTCTTTCTCAGTAATTTTTCCTTCAAAGCTACTTAGTAAAGCATTCATATTTAATTTTACTTCAAATTTTACATCATTGCCTTGAACTTTAGGTTTTACTTTTATTTTTAGATTATCTATAGTAATCGAAACAAACTTATCTTCACGAGGAATTGTAATTTCCCCTTTTTTAGTTTCCTTAGTCATCCACTGTAATCCATTAATCTTTTCGCCTGAGATAAAGCCTTTAAATTCATCTGGAGTAACGACACCTACTCCCTCGAATTTCGGTAGTTTATCTTTTTCTTTTTCATTCTCCCAATTATCGTCTATTTTCACATAGGGTATGTTTACTTCGTAACTAGGTTCATTTAAACGGATAACGAGCTTCCGAAAATCTATTGGTTCTACAAAGGACTCTTGTTGGTATGAACTCATAGGATCTGCTAGTTTAAGTCTAGTCATGGCGCTGTTAAAAAGAGGATTTAGCAACATAATTTCACCGATAGGATCATTCGTTGAATATACCCACGTTTGATATCTAATCTCCCTAAATCTTAAAAAGGCGTTAATAACAACATTAGCTCTTCCTTCTTTAAGCGCTTCCTCTGAAAGTACCATATATGTCATATGCCCCCAGAATAACTTCAAATCCGTCGATTTATACAATTCAAAGAATGCCTCTTCTATAGTGTCTCCTTTAGCCTTGCCAACTTCCACCTGAATAGCATCCTGGTTTGGTTGCTCCGTTTTTGCAATATTGATGAAGTCGATGATTTGAGCATGTATTTCATACTTATCCTCTTTATAATCTATCCCTATTGCATAGATGTATCGTATTCTATTTGGTTCATCCACATCCCAACAGCTGGTAAGTAGAGGTAGAACTAAGCAAAGAATGCACAATTGTTTAGTTATTCTCTTCATCATCTTCTCCTCCAATTCGAGTAGAATCCTGAGGGTTTAAAGAATGAGGACGTTCTTTATAGTTTTTGGGCGCAGGCCTTATAAGAGATCTTTTAATAGTTGACCAGCTCAAATCCGTTGCAATATTCATATAAGGAACTCCAAATATTCTGATATTTGATAAATAAAGCAGTAAAAAATATAAAGCAATAAAAAATCCAAACAATCCTAGAATAGATGTAATCAGTATGAGTATGATTCGAACTATACTTACAGCAGTGACAAGCGACTGATTCACTAAAGTGAAGGTGGCGATTGTGGATATAGCTATCACAACAATCATTGCAGGGCTAGTTAAGCCTGCTCTTATAGCTGCATCCCCTATGATTAGACCACCTACTACACTTATGGTTCCACCAATAACGCTTGGCAATCGTAAGCCTGCCTCCCTAAATAACTCAAACATACCAAGCATCGTCAGCATTTCAACGGCTGAGGGCAACGGTAGTCCGGAATTATTTTGAACAACGGTGGCTAGTAATTGAAAGGGTAGTTGGTCCTGATGAAAAGTAGTAAGCGCTAGCCAAAAGGCTGGCAAAGCTAATCCTATCATTAGACCAATTATCCTCAGCACTCTTTCCGCACTACTAAAAGCGATTGGATATTCCACGTCTTCCCCTGATTTTAATAGCAAAAATAAGTTGACTGGGGTTATTACTACATAAGCCACGCCATCAACTAGAATAAGAAACCTTCCCCTTACCAAGGCTTGTACAGCAAAATCTGGCCTTCCAGTATAATCATTTCTAGGGAAGATGGGAGATTTTTTATTTATTTTTTCCAGCAAAAGTTCTCCACTAAAAACAATATCAATATCAACTTCCTTTAATTGACTCATAATATCCTTTAGGATGTCCTTGCTAGCAATATCATCCATATAAAGTACAGCAACTGTTGTCTTTGATCTTTTTCCTAGTTCCAGTTTTTCCACATTCAAGGAGTTTGTAGGTAATCTTTTTCTTATTAAAGCAATATTAACCGAAATATCCTCAATAAAATTATCCCTTGGCCCCTTAATAAGTACTTCCATCCTGGATTCCTCAGGACTTCTATTAGGCTTTTTAGCAATATTACTTGAAAATGTTAGATTTTCATTCTCAATATGAAGAATTAGATAACCATTAAATATTCTAGTGATTATATCTTCTTTTGCCTCTACCTTTTGTAAATCTGGTATATGAAGCTTATTCAAAATGAACTCCTCAAGTGGTTCCTCGCCAACCTCAGTGCACATTTTTTGTATCCGAGGAACAATGGTTTCATTTAGTAGTTGGAGATCGGTCATAGCATCACAGGTAATGAAATGGACTTTATATTTCCCATAGTTATACAACTGAAAAATGACATCTTCATTCTTCTTGAATAGTTCTTTTATTGTTTGAAGATCCAGTTTCTCCTCCGTTGGTTTCACTTTGTTTCCCTCCTTTCATACGTCTTTTCTCTTTTTTTGTTGTTTTTTTATGAAAAAAAGCTATCAAGAACAAGAAGATTGATACTAGTAAAAAGAACACGAAAGTAGTTATAAGAAAGTAGTTACCTTTAATGAAAAGAAATAAATTGTCGTTTATTAACGTTAAAATCATACAAATGATAAAGAACGCTGGGGCTAAGATGAACCATACAGGCTTCTTGTTTTTCATTTTAAGAAGGTCAATTGTGATGAATAAAAGCAGCCCAACACGTATAAAGGCACCAGTTAACCATTGGTAGATGGGAAAAAAGTCAAGATGTTCGATGAACTGCCCAATAGTAACTAAACCCCATTCCTCATATGCCGGATAATTTTGTTCCGCGGCCTCGTGTGGACCAAACTCTGTAATGGCTCCCAGTAAAGGGCCTAAAGTTAGCCCCATTAACAAGAAAAGGATAATGGCAAAATGGTACCATCTCATTTTGTCTTTAATATGTTGCTGTAAAAAGAGAAGTAGTATTAGCTCGATATAACCTGCAGCAGGAAATATACTGGCTTTTAGCACAGGCTCCCAGCCATGCTCTAAAAAAGGTCGGATCAATGAATAATCCTTCACCTGAATGTTCACAAAGGCAACAAAAAATCCTAAAACTAAAACACCAAACAAGACCATAACATTTACTATTGCAATAGTTTGGATATTACTAGTTGCTAATAGGATGCACAAAACAATATAAATTATTAATAAGACGATGATGGATGTCGTAGGCAAGAAGGTGGTTTTCACCCACTGCATCGCTTCACGCATGGTAAAGGCTGCCAATACGAACAGATAGATCCCTACTACGTAACGAAAGATTGTACTAGTTTTGGGACCTGTTGCCTCCTGAAGCCACTCCATCAAGGGCCTTTGTTTCGCTTGCTTATAAATATAAACAAGTATAAAAATCCAGAAGCTCATAACTACTGCAGCCAGTATGACAGACATCCACCCATCTCTACCCCCAACCTCTAAAATGGGTGGTAGAATAGTGACATGATTTTTTAATCCAATCATCGTCATGGATAAAGCAACAATATGTAAAATACTTATCGGACCGACTCTTTTCAAATTCATACCTTCTAACGTTTTATAATACTTTCTAGTTTTGACAACTTTTAAAGCGTTTATAAGGTAAAATAGATATAAATTTGAGAACTATTCTTAAGCAACTATATTAGCTATGTTAAAGGGTAGGGTTGATTTATGATGCAAAGAAATCTTAAATTAGGGAGTAGATTTGATTTTTCGCCCCAGCCGGACGCTTTCCTCGGGGTAGGGATTCTTCTAAAACAAAAAGAGCAAGCTACATTAATAGCTCACTCTTTTGCAAAATACTTATTCAACTACTGAATAGTTTCCGTGCTCCATGGAAATTACATATTCAGGCTTCGGTGGTTTTCCACCGTGTTCTTTAATTTTATTTTTGTGACCAGCGATATGTTCAGGGCTCTTTTCCCATGCTTTCCATGCCTCTTCTGATTCCCAGCGAACGATCATTACTACTTCTTCTTCACCACGGCGAACGTTTTTCACTAAAAGTTCACGTCCGATAAAACCTTCTCTTTGTTCAATTAAAGATGGTCCTTGATCTGGTTTTTTCTTAAAGCGTTCTAGTACCTTATCTGAGTTTCCTTCTGTTACTGTCCATTTGCGAATTTGTACGAACATTGTCATCCCTCCAAATTATTACGAATATATGTAATATCTTTCTTATTACTGTCCTGATTCTTCCACTTCATTCTGTTGATCTTTTTCGTCAACTTCTACTAATTCAAATAACTGGGCAAATTCATCCATTAACATTTCTACAGCCTTTAGCTCCCCCACTAACACTGAGTTCACGGATTGTAGCTCTGGAGTAGCGAGCTGTCTTTTTAGAGAATTAGATTTCGTTTGCATTATCTCATAGAAGGCCAAAGCTCTTCCCCGACGAAACGTTTTTGCTCCACGTCTTTTTCCACTACCTCTACAAGGACCATTTCGGTCTTCACAGTGATCCGTGAGTCTTTCTCTATGGGAATCATTTTTCATTTTTCATCCCCCTAATGTATACATTCGTATACATAAAATTGTATACGAATGTATACATCCTGTCAATTTTAAGTAATGAAATCTGTATGTTTTGCTACCAGAAAAACAGATGCCATTAAAGCAGTGGATTACAGGCAAAGAAGCAAAAAGATAATAATTTCTTGTATTTAACGACTTCTCAAAAAAAGAAAAGCGCCTAAGACCCCCAACGTTAAAGGATTTTAAGCGCTTTTCTACCACGGTACCAACTTTCTAAACCTTGATACATCTGTTTACTTTTATACAATTAATCCTCTTTAACTGAAGCATCAACTGTTTCGTTATTAAAGTAGTTATTATACTTGTCCATGTCAAGACGGCCTTCCCATTTCGCCATGACTAATGCTGCTAATGTATTACCACATATGTTAACAACTGTACGCATCATATCTAATAGACGATCAATTCCAAGAATGAAAGCTAGCCCTTCTAAAGGAATACCTACTGCACCAAGTGTTGAAAGAAGCACGACAAACGATACTCCCGGCACACCTGCTATGCCTTTCGATGTGACCATTAACGTTAAAACTAAAATAATTTGATTTGATAAAGACAAATCAATATTGTACATTTGTGCAATGAATAATGCTGCAATTGCTTGGTATAAAGTAGAGCCATCTAAATTAAACGAATAACCTGTTGGAATAACAAATGACCCAATATCTTTTGGTACACCTGCTTTTTCTGTTTTCAGCATAATACGCGGCAATACAGTTTCCGAGCTTGCAGTGGAAAATCCTAATATGAGCTCGTCTTTAATCATTTTAATAATGCGGAATATGCTTAACCCAACAATTTTAGCCGTTATACCCAATACAACTACGATAAAGAAAATCATCGCAAAATAAACTAAGATCATTAGTTTCCCTAATGGAATTAAAGAAGATAACCCAAACGTGGAAACAGTCGTTGCGATTAATGCAAAAACACCAATTGGCGCAAACTTCATAATTAAATTCGTTACCCAGAACATCGCGTCAGCTACACCATGTGCTAATGCTAATACCGGTTTGCCTTTATCACCAATAGCTGCGACCCCTAGACCAAACAGTACGGAAAAGAAGATGATTGGCAACATGTCCCCTGCTGCCATTGAGGAGACAATGTTTGTAGGTACAATATTTACAATTGTATCCATTATGCTATGGTCTTCTTTAGACATTTCTTCTGTTGTTTCAACATACGAAGTAATGTCTCCTTTTGTTAACTCATTCATATCGACACCGCTACCAAATTGCGTTATATCAGCTAATAATATACCTAGAATAATGGCAACCGTTGTAATGATTTCAAAATAAACAAGTGTTTTAACACTAAGTTTTCCAACCTGTTTTAAAGAACCTTGACCGGCTACACCAACAATTAATGTCGAAACAATAATTGGGACTACAATCATTTTAATCATATTCATAAAAATCGTTCCGAAAGGTGTGATGTATTTTAAAATATTATCGTTTCCATAAAATATACCGCCAACAATAATACCTAAAATCAAACCGATTAAAATTTGCCAAGCCAACCCAATTTTTTTAAGCTTTTTCATTTCTTTTAATACCCCTCAATACTGAAGATAAAGAATAAATTATCTTAATATAATATATCGTTTTCATTATACTAGTATACTAACGAAAAGTTAATTTTTATATCCTATAAAATAATTGGTAAGAATAATTTCATTCTTACGATTATAAAAACCAATGCATCAACAGATGATATTAACATGATCAACAGTTGGTACCGCAAATAATTTAGAATAACCTACTGGATATGTCACGGTTATTTTAACAGTAGGAAATTTTTTTATTATTGATGGTCATATTTCTATGACTTGTACTCGCTAGTATGTTTTTTTCGTTTGGTAATATACAAATGACTTCTCATAAAGCCTCTTATTGGTATGGCAATTGGCAATGGCTTTAAACGTATGCCCTACAAACAGGTGCTGCAAATAATGTTTATTATGTAATTGTTTAAATGCATTAATGGTTGAATTATAAGCATCTTTTTGTTTAAAGATTACGGATGTCGACTTCAACCGATAGAGATTACTTAAGCTATAGTTGGAATATCACCATGAAATGTAGGTTTTTAATAGTAAAAGGGTCTGACCTGAATTAACTCTGTGGTAAAAACCAAGAATAAAAAGCACCTCAAATCCTTGAAAATAAAGGATTTGAGGTGCTTTTTAATTGATTTAAAATTATTTCTGAACCCATTTACGTCCCAGGAGAGATTCGAACTCCCGACCGACGCCTTAGAAGGGCGTTGCTCTATCCAGCTGAGCTACTGAGACCAAGTACTCCCCCACCACACAGATAGGAAAGACAAGATTTATTATATAATGATAACAAATGAATGTCAACACTACTTTTACGAAAAATTGAAAGTGACTTCTTCTAACAGTTTATGGTCAGAGGAGAAGAATAGAACTTGCCAACGATCTTTTTGTTTTTCTATAATTGAATAGCTCTTTTCCTTACGTCCCCTTGGTTGATGAAGACTTCCTGGGTTCACAAACAAGATACCGTTTTGAAGCTCTGCACCAAGTAAATGTGAATGGCCAAAGCAGACAATCGTCGCTCCTTCTTCCTGCGCCCTATAATTGAGAGGCAATATTGTGGATTTGACTTGATGACGATGGCCATGAACGATTAAAATGGTTTGGTCTTCCAACGAAATAATTTTTTCCTCTGGAAATCCAAGATCATAATCACAATTCCCTTTAACAACGGAAACAGGTTTGTCCTCAAAAAAGGAAGCCTCTAACTCACTATCCCCACAGTGAATGATGGCATCGACCTTTTCTGTATATAAGCGGATTACCTCTTCCATAGCCATTATATCCTTATGCGTATCACTCATGACTAAAAGCTTCATCGAACAGCCACCACCTTTATAGTAAATCAGGTAATTTTGACTTCAATTGCTTAATAGCATTTCCACGGTGAGAAATAGCCCCTTTTTCTTCTGCAGATAATTCGGCCATCATTTTATTCTCGGACGGAACAAAGAAGACTGGGTCATAGCCAAAACCGTTATTCCCTTTTCTTTCTTGAGCGATAACGCCTTCGCATGTTCCTCTGACTGTGAATGGCTTCATCGTTGGAGATGCCACTGCAATCACACAAACGAAGCGGGCACTTCTTTCGGATTCTTTTACGTTTTTAAGCTCTTCTAACAGTTTGGTGATGTTTGCCTCATCACTCTTCTCTTCTCCCGCATAACGCGCAGAATAGACACCAGGACGACCGCCTAAGGCATCCACTTCAAGGCCGCTGTCATCCGCAATTACGATCGATTGTAAATGTTCAGCTAATGCAGTCGCCTTTAACAAGGCATTTTCTTCAAAGGTTGTACCTGTTTCTTCAACATCCATTTCCTTTGCAACGTCATGTAGGGTTAGCACCTCATATCCAAGGGGATTAAATAATGCTTCAAAATCCTTTGCTTTCCCCTTATTTTTAGTTGCAATAATTATTTGATTCATGTTCAAATCATCCTTTCTCATCAATTTTAGAAGCTAAATCTCCTAATGCAGCTCGTTGGATATCCATTAACTGCTGGATTCCAGCTTCACCATACTCTAGAAGCTCCAATAGCTCATTTTTTGAGAAAGTTGCTTCTTCGCCCGTACCTTGAAGCTCAACGTACTCACCACTGCTAGTTTGTACTATATTCATATCCACAGTTGCGGAAGAGTCCTCTACGTAATTTAAATCTAACACTACTCCAATTTCATCAACTATTCCTACACTAGTAGCAGCTAGGTATTGAATTACAGGAAATTTAGGAAGCTGCTTTTGCTCATACAGTTTTCCTAGTGCAATGGTTAATGCAACAAACGCCCCAGTTATACTAGCAGTTCTTGTTCCTCCATCGGCCTGAATGACATCGCAGTCAATCCAAATTGTTTTTTCCCCAATTACTTCGAGGTCTACTACCGATCGCAAAGCTCGTCCTATTAGACGCTGTATTTCCATCGTACGACCAGTAACCTTCCCTTTAGACGACTCACGCTGTGTACGTGATTCTGTGGCGCGTGGAAGCATAGAATATTCAGCTGTAATCCAACCCTTACCTTGTCCTCTTAAAAAAGGAGGAACTCGATCTTCAATTGTTGCATTACAAATAACTTTGGTATTACCTACCGTGATTAATACAGATCCTTCTGGGTGCATTAAATAATCTGTCTCGATCGTTACCTTTCGCAATTGCTTTGTTTCTCTTCCATCAAATCTAATCATATATTTCTCCTTTTTATGTACCTGAACAGAAGAAAACCCCGCTATTCGAGGATTCTCTTAACAGGGTTAATGAAATGAAATTGTCCGTATATCTGCATTCGACAAGTTTAACCATTTTTCGACAATTGTTTTAAAGATGGGCACCGAACCGGTCGTATAGAAAATAGGTTCTTTCTCTATCTCGGTCGGATTGCGTAAATGATGATAATCTAAGTACTCCAATACATCCTGGGCGGTTTCCTCAGCTGATGATAGTACATTTACATGTTCACCAACTGCATCCTCAATATGCTTTTGCAATAATGGGTAATGCGTGCAACCAAGGATAACCGTATCAAAATGCTCTGATTTTAAGGGTTGCAAGGCTTCAAAAACCATTTTTCTCGCAAAGTCACCCTCATATTCATTACTCTCAACAATTGGAACAAAAGTAGGGCATGCAAGCGGAATGATTTTACTAGAAGTATTCAGAGCTGCAATCGCTTTTTCATAAGCCCCACTTTTAATTGTACCGCTTGTACCTAACACTACAATTTCATTTTTTTTCGTTGCTTTAATAGCCGCTCTTGCTCCCGGGAAAATAACACCTATCACTGGGAAAGGCATTTTCTTACTCAAGGAGTTTAGAGCTACTGCTGTCGCAGTATTACATGCTATTACAAGCATTTTAATTTTCATTTTAGACAAGGCAATTGCCATTTGCCATGTAAATTTACGAACTTCTTCACTAGTTCTAGGTCCATAAGGACATCTAGCTGTATCACCAATATAAATAATTTCTTCGTTTGGGAGTAGATGCATAATTTCTTTTGCAACTGTCAAACCTCCCACACCAGAGTCTATCACACCGATTGGGGCTTTCACGTCAATTCCTCAGTTCTTTTTCATCTCAAGATGTAATTTTGCTAATAAAGTTGATAATGTTTGTGCTTCATCTTGGTCAAACTGTTTCAGCACATCTTTTAAGTATTGCTGTCGTTTGTCAATTACCTCTTCGATGATACGCTCGCCTTCTTTTAATAAATGTATTCGTACAACTCGACGATCTTGCTCGTCTCTTACTCGCTGTACTAGTTCACTTCTTTCCATCCGGTCAATTAAGTCCGTAGTGGTACTAAAAGCTAAATACATTTTATTAGATAAATCCCCGATTGTCATGTCTCCAATCTCGAAAAGCCACTGAAGAGCTACAAACTGGGGAGGCGTTATCGTATAAGAATTTAAGATTTGTCGCCCTCTTTGTTTGATAATCCCTGAAATATGCCGAAGTTCTTTTTCTAAAAAAGCAACATCTTCGTGGTTAAGTTCCACTTGGTTCTTTTCTTCTGCCATGAATCTCACTCCTCAAAACAATACGTCCTCTTATTATTGTGACTTGTTCTGAGGAAAATGGCAAGGATTCAAATCAATTCAATGATAATTCGCCTAGTCTTAATAGTTCAACAATTGCTTGAGATCTACCAGATACGCCTAATTTTTGTATCGTGTTAGATATATGGTTTCGAACTGTTTTTTCACTAATAGACAGCTGAATTGAAATGTCTTTTGTAGAATTGTCTTCTACTAATAATTGAAATATTTGACGCTCTCTGCTCGTCAAAATTGATCTTTGCTGATTACCATCGTACAATGCCATAGCCCCCTATCCACTCTCCTACTAACGTATGTA
Organism: Psychrobacillus sp. FSL K6-4046; assembly: GCF_038624605.1. Taxonomy (NCBI): domain Bacteria; kingdom Bacillati; phylum Bacillota; class Bacilli; order Caryophanales; family Bacillaceae; genus Psychrobacillus; species Psychrobacillus sp. FSL K6-4046. The sequence goes on along the minus strand of NZ_CP152020.1, from coordinate 1,444,114 downwards.
GCAAAGGGATGGTAGGTGACGGCTAGTAAATACTCTTTTGAAAAACTTCTTTTTCTTGTTCGGTCCATTTTGCAGATTTTCCGGTTTTCTTATCAATTTGAACAATGCTTCCTCTACCAGTAAACACTATATCCCCTTTAGTATTCTTTGCCATGTAATGGATGTCAACGGAAGAACTACCAACTGAATTGGCTTTTACATAAATACGAAGCTTCTCATCAAAAAATACCTGTTTCTGATAATCACATTGTAGATCAGCAACTACTGGTATCTTTTCTCCTTTAGGATTAAGCCAATCATTCATAAGCATAACCTTTTTAAAGTATTCAATACGAGCATATTCAAAGTAAGTGAATGGTATAGTATTATTTAAATGTCCGTACATATCTGTTTCTGAAAAACGTACACTGACCTCCGTATAAAAAGAAAATCCCTTTTCCCATGCTTCTAGGTCTTCTATGTATCCTGCTCTCATATAATAATCCCCTTTATATTTAGAATAGATATTCATTTAAAAATGAATAATCATTCATTTATTATATCAGAAAATTAAAAATCCATCTAACAAATTATTAGTGAAAGGAATACACATTTCATCCGGTTTCTTTGTCGTATTTTGACGAACGGACAATACTTGAAAAAAGCCTTAAACATCGCCGGGAACTTTCCAACAAGAAAAGCGCAATCGCCTGTCTCTGCCCCGACCGGCAAATGGGGAAAAGCAAGGAGGCAGCTCCTCAGCCACCGGAGCTTTTATCCATTTGACCCCGAGGGGCAAGGCGGTGGAGCTAGACATCCAGAAAAGCGCAAGCGCCTATCTCTGCCCCGACAGGCAAATGGAGAAAAGCGAGGAGGCAGTTCCTCAGCCACCGGAGCTTTTATCCATTTGACCCCGAGGGGCAAGGCGGTGGAGCTAGACATCAATTTATCCACAGGTTCAGTATTTTGTAATTTCCTAAACAATAAAAAAAAGCCCAGAATTTGCATTCTGAGCTTTTACATATTTATTAGTCTACCATGTTGTCGCTTCCGAAGAAGTTTCTAAACATTTGAACTGTAGTATCACGGTTTAATGCAGCGATAGAAGTTGTAAGTGGAATACCTTTTGGACATGCAACTACACAGTTTTGTGCGTTACCACAGTTTGCAAGGCCTCCATCTCCCATGATCGCATTTAAACGCTCGTCTTTATTCATAGCTCCAGTTGGATGCGCATTGAACAAACGAACTTGTGAAAGCGGAGCTGGTCCGATAAATGAAGCATTATCATTTACGTTTGGACAAGCCTCTAAACATACACCACAAGTCATACATTTAGACAATTCATAAGCCCATTGACGTTTACGCTCTGGCATACGTGGACCTTCACCAAGGTCATAAGAACCATCAATTGGAACCCATGCTTTAACTTTTTTCAAAGCATCAAACATACGGCTTCTATCTACTTGAAGGTCACGTACGACAGGGAAAGTGCTCATAGGTGCTAATGTAATCGGTTGAGTCAATTGATCAATAAGTGTTGAACAAGATTGACGTGGACGACCATTAATAACCATTGAACATGCACCACATACTTCCTCTAAGCAGTTCATGTCCCATGTTACAGGAGTAGTAGCTTTACCATCTGTGTTAACTGGTCTTTGACGAATTTCCATTAATGCAGAAATTACATTCATATTTGGACGCCAATTTACTTCGAATTTTTCCCAATAGGGTTTGGATTCAGGAGTATCTTGACGGTAAATTTCTATTTGAACCTTTTTGGTTTCTGTTGCCGTCACCATGATTATTTTGCTCCTTTCGATGATGAGTAATCACGTTTACGAGGAGCAACAAGAGATATATCAATATCTTCATAATGAATAATTGGAGCCCCTGTAGCTGGATCAAACTTAGCCATAGTAGTTTTCATGAATTCTTCGTCATTACGTTCTGGGAAATCAGGTTTGTAATGTGCTCCACGGCTTTCATTACGTTGAAGTGCTCCTAACGTGATAACACGTGCTAAGTATAACATATTTTTCAATTGACGAGTAAATGATGCGCCTTGGTTTGACCAGCGTTGCGTATCATCCATGTTAATGTTTTCGTATCTTTCCATTAACTCTTGAATTTTTCTGTCAGTTTCCTCTAGCTTGTCGTTGTAGCGAACTACTGTTACGTTATCAGTCATCCACTCACCTAGCTCTTTATGTAAAAGGTAAGCGTTTTCTGTACCTTTCATAGCTAGTGTTTGCTCCCATTTCTCTTGCTCAAGCTTCACTTCATTTTCATAAATAGAATCATCTAAGTCTTCTGCATGAGTGGAAAGCCCTTTCATGTATTTAACAGCATTAGGACCAGCCACGCTTCCACCAAATACAGCTGAAAGTAATGAGTTAGCTCCTAAACGGTTAGCTCCATGTTGAGAATAGTCACATTCGCCAGCAGCAAATAGACCAGGGATGTTCGTCATTTGATCATAATCTACCCATAATCCACCCATTGAATAATGAACAGCAGGGAAAATTTTCATAGGAACTTTACGAGGGTCGTCCCCAGTAAATTTCTCGTAGATTTCAATGATTCCACCAAGTTTTACGTCTAATTCATGTGGATCTTTATGAGAAAGATCTAGATATACCATGTTTTCGCCGTTAATACCTAATTTTTGATTAACGCAAACGTCAAAGATTTCACGAGTAGCGATATCACGTGGTACTAGGTTACCGTAAGCAGGATACTTTTCTTCTAGGAAATACCAAGGTTTACCGTCTTTGTACGTCCAAATACGACCACCCTCACCACGAGCTGATTCTGACATCAGACGAAGCTTGTCATCTCCAGGAATTGCCGTTGGGTGAATTTGAATAAATTCTCCGTTTGCATAGTAAGCGCCTTGTTGGTAAACGATACTTGCAGCAGATCCTGTATTAATAATAGAGTTAGTTGTTTTACCAAAAATGATCCCAGGACCACCAGTAGCCATGATTACAGCGTCTCCACGGAAAGCACGGATTTCTGATGAGTTAAGGTTTTGCGCTTTAATACCGCGACAAGCACCCTCGTGGTCTTTGATAATACCTAGGAATTCCCATCCTTCGTATTTTGTTACTAGACCTTCTACTTCAAAGCGACGAACTTGTTCGTCAAGCGCATAAAGTAACTGTTGACCAGTTGTTGCACCAGCAAATGCTGTACGGTGCATTAAAGTTCCTCCGAAACGACGGAAATCTAATAGACCTTCTGGTGTACGGTTGAACATAACTCCCATACGGTCAAACAAATGAATGATTCCTGGAGCAGCGTCTGCCATTGCCTTAACAGGAGGTTGGTTTGCTAAAAAGTCTCCACCATAAACAGTATCATCTAAATGAACTGCAGGTGAATCCCCTTCACCTTTTGTATTTACAGCCCCGTTAATACCGCCTTGTGCACATACAGAGTGTGAGCGTTTAACAGGAACTAATGAGAATAGATCTACTTGTGTGCCTTCTTCGGCAGCTTTCATTGTTGCCATTAATCCGGCTAATCCACCGCCGACAACAATAAGTTTATTTTTTGCCATGCTATTTCACTCCTTAAATTTATAGTAGCTTAGGTGTAGAAGGGTCTTATACGAATGCTAAAAGTGCTTGTACACCAACTACAGATAACGCTAAGAAGATTACTAATGTTACATAAGTTGAAATTCTTTGAGATTTTGGTGATTGAGTGATTCCCCAGCTTACAAGGAATGACCAGATACCGTTAGCTAAATGGAAGGTTGCAGAAATTACACCTACAATATAAAAAGCTAACATCCATGGGTTTGATAAAATTTCATTCATCATGTTAAAGTTAACTTCCTTAGCTCCAATTGCAGCTTGGAAACGTGTTTCAAATACATGCCATGCGATAAACACAACAAGGAATATTCCAGTAAAACGTTGTAAAATAAACAACCAGTTTCTTAGAGTACCGTATCTGTTAGGATTGTACTTAACAGTAAATGCAATATAGATACCATAGAATGCATGGAACAACAAAGGAATATAAATTACAAACACTTCCAGCATTAGTCTAAAAGGTAGACTCTCCATGAAATGTGATGCCGTGTTAAAGGCTTCTTCACCTCTTGTAGCAAAATGGTTTACTACTAAATGTTGCGCCAGAAATAATCCAACTGGAATAATACCAAGTAAAGAATGTAATCGACGCATGAAAAATTCGCGATCTTTCGACAAAACAGTAACCCCCCTCAAATTTCCAATTAGCGATGATTAAACTATTGTAATAGAATAATAAATCATCACATGTTCACACCTTCTTGTTACGAATTTATGACATATCCATTGTACTCTCAACATTTTAGAGCGTCAAGGTATGTTTCCTGATTTTGTTCATCTTTCTGACACTCACCTATATAATGATTAGTTTATTTTTTCACAAAGTATTCTCTCCCAGTGAAAATATTTTATGCTAGAATAGATTATAGTTTTTATTTATCTTTGGAAAGAAGGGTTGCTGTTTGAATGAAAGAGAACATTCACATGTAACTTCCTTTGGATATGAAATAATAAGAGATCACGTGCTCACTTCTATTCTCGGAAAACATGAAAAAGAAATATTGTACTGGGCAGGTAAGGACCTTGCACGAAAGTTTCCACTCTATTCAATGGAAGAAGCCATCTCTTTCTTCCAAGAGGCTGGCTGGGGAAGGCTTGAGTTAGATAAAACATCAAAAGATTCGGCCTATTACACGCTAGAAACATACAATCTTCCTCAAAGTGGAATTAATAGATGTCACCGATTAGAGGCTGGCTTTCTTGCAGAGCAGAAGCAAAAAATAGATGGCTATGAAACTGAATGCTATGATGAGTTTGTAAAAAAAACTGGGTTGGTCACCTTCCATATTAAATGGGACTTAAAAAGTAAACGCTAAAGATACATAAAGAGGAGGATGGAGCAATTTCCATCTTCCTCTCTTTTTTTAATAAAGCTTTGTTAAAGTTATTGGTTGATTTTGACTAACAATTCTTTTAATAGTGACTTTAAACATAAACAAAGGAACTTTCAAATGGCTATTAAGAACATAAATAGATTGTGAAATTGGGGTTGGTGACAGTTTTAAGCTTTGTTTATGCGAGTAAATTTATAAGCACTTATCCATGCATTAAAGCTGTTCCCATTAATTCATTGAAGCACCAGACGGCGATTCCTACGGGATGAGTGAGACAGATAAGCCATCACAACCACGCGCGATTGCTGTGGGTGGTGGCTTATCGCTTACCCCGAGGAAAGCGTCAGGCTGGGGCGAAAAATCAATTCTACTCTCTGATTTAAGATTTCTTAGTATCATAAATCAACCCTGCCCTTTAACATAGCCTATAATTATTACTTAATTTATAGCCAAATCAAATTCATCATGGAGTGCATTCGCTGCTTGAATCATATTGCCTTGAGGCACTACAACTGAAACCTTTATTTCTGAGGTACTAACCATTTTAACTGGTATGTTTTCCTTGCTTAATCGGTCGAACATTTGTGCAGCGACACCAGGATTAGATACCATCCCTGAACCTACAATAGATACCTTAGCTAAACCCACCTCAAAATCCGCAAAGGTAAAACCTAGATTCTGTTTCGTTTTCTCTAAAACGTGAATTGCTTCCGAAAGAGATTCTTTTTTTATAGAAAAGGAAACGGTAGGCTTCATTCCTTCGACAATCGACTGAACAATAATATCTACATCAATATGGTTATTGGCAAGGGTAGTAAATATGGAAGCGAGTGAACCATTAAAAGGCACTGTATACTCAATCGTTAAACGTACTATATCTGATTCAAAAGCTACCCCTCGTACTACTAAATTATTCTCCACATCTACTTCCTCCTTTAAAATGGTTCCTTCCGTTTCTTCATAGCTTGAACGTACTCGTAATGGAATCTTATAGTTTTTTGCGAATTCCACTGCTCTTGGGTGCAGCACTCCAGCTCCTAAATGAGCTAACTCCAGCATCTCATCATATTCTAGCTGTTCTAGTTTTCTTGCATGAGATACGTAGCGTGGATCTGACGTATAAACACCATCTACATCCGTATAAATATCACAAATGTCTGCTCCGATAGCTGCAGCTATGGCGACGGCTGTAGTGTCTGACCCTCCTCTCCCTAAAGTAGTAATCTCCCCTAATTCCGACATACCTTGAAAGCCGGCCACAATTACTACTCGATTAGCGATTAAATGCTCATTTATCTTCTGGCCATCCAATTGCTTAATTTTTGAATTTCTATGTACTTCATCCGTAACTATCCCTGCTTGCCAACCTGTTAAAGAGAGCGTCTCTACTCCAAGTGCATTTAACTGAATAGCTAGTAAGGACATAGTGACTTGTTCTCCTGTAGCAAGCAACATATCCATTTCTCTTTTTGTTGGATTGTTAGTGATTTTACTAGCCATTTCCGCTAAGTCATCTGTTGTTTTTCCCATTGCAGATACAACTACGACGATATCATGTCCTTTCTCCTTTTCTAGTTGTACCCTTTTTGCTACGTTACCAATTAACTCTATGGAGCCTACAGAGGTTCCACCAAATTTCATCACAATTTTACTCATTAACCTATCTCCCCTTTATCTCCTTGAGCGGACAACAAGAAAAGCGCAAGCGCCTATCCCTACCCTGAGGGGCAAGGCTGCTTGCGCTAGACATCAACTTATCCACAGGTTCATAATCTTATAATTTCCTAAACAATAAAAAAAGCTTTCCACATATTTGCGGAAAGCTAACTCTTCTCATACACGGTCAACAATGATTGCCCATGTGAGATAGCCCTCCAGAATATATATATTCTGACAGTCCTGCATCTCTTAAATACAGAACCAACATAGGAAAGGAAAAGCTTTTCTATGTTTCGGCGAACAACCCTTTCTTAATCGGTCGTAGGATCTTTCATCCTCACGATTAGTACTCTTGCAATTCGCACCTCTACCTTCACTGTTTGAATAGTGAATATTAAATTGTTTTAAAGATAACATAAGATTATTCAGAAGACAATAAATTTTTCTGAAAATGAGCCATTAGATTATCGGCTAATTTACTAGGGAGTCCAGATTCTATTAGTTCTTCTCGTGATGCAGCTTGCATTCGTTTGAGGGAGCCAAAATGCTTAAGAAGCATTTTCTTCCGTTTTGGACCTATTCCTTCAATTCCATCTAACGAGGAGGCAATTGTATGTTTCCCTCTCTGTTGTCGATGGAAAGTAATTGCAAATCGATGGACCTCATCTTGAATTCTTTGAAGAAGATAGAATGCTTCACTTGTTCTTTTCATCGGGATAATCGCTAATGGGTCACCATATAACAAGGAGGATGTTTGATGTTTGGCATCTTTTGCTAGTCCTGCAATTGGAATATCTAAGCCAAGTTCATCCTCTATAATTTCTCTCGCTGCTTCTATTTGTCCTTTACCTCCATCAATAATGATTAAATCAGGTAGAGGCAATCTCTCTTTTAGCACACGAGTGTAACGTCTACGAACGACCTCACGCATCGCGCCATAGTCATCATGCTTTGCTGCAGTTTTCGTTTTATACTTCCGATAGTCTTTTTTGTATGCTCTGCCATCAACGAATACAACCATGGCAGAAACCGCATCGGTACCGTGAATATGAGAATTATCAAAGGCCTCAATTCTGCTTGGCATAGCAATTCCCATAAGACTACCTAGTTCTTCTACTGCCCCTACAGTTCGTTCCTCTTGTCGTTCAATCAAGTGGAACTTTTCTTTCAAAGCTATCGCAGCATTTTTTTGCGCTAAATCCACTAGGTTCTTTTTGGAACCCTTTTGAGGAATAATAACCTTCATTTCCAACAACTCAGAGGCTAACTCTAAATCAGTCGTATTAGGTACAAATATTTCCTTTGGTTTAATATGCTCTGGTTTGGAGTAGAACTGACCTAAAAAGGTAAGAAATTCTTCCTCCGGGTCACGGTAAATTGGGAAAAGAGAAACATCTCTTTCTATCAACTTTCCTTGACGTACAAAAAACACTTGGACACACATCCATCCCTTATCTACTGTGTATCCGAAAATATCACGATTTGTGAAATCATTCATCGTCATTTTTTGTTTTTCCATCACTTGATCAATATGTGCTATTTGATCGCGGTACTCTTTTGCACGTTCAAACTCCAGCTGTTCTGCTGCTGCATTCATTTTTTCAGTTAGCTCTTTCTTGACCGCTGCATGGCCACCGTTTAAAAAACTAGAGATTTCATGAATAATTTCGGTGTACGTTGCCTCTTCAATTTCTTTCACACAAGGGGCAAGGCATTGTCCGATATGATAATACAAGCAAACTTGGCTAGGTAGCTTTTGACACTTTCTTAATGGATATAATCTATCCAGTAATTTTTTTGTTTCATGAGCAGAATGAGAATTTGGATATGGTCCAAAATATTTACCCTTATCCTTTTTTACCTGTCTCGTAATGATGAGCTTAGGATTCTTTTCCGCAGTAATTTTTATATATGGATACGTTTTATCGTCCTTAAGCATGACATTGTATTTTGGATCATGCTTTTTAATGAGATGGAGTTCTAAAATGAGTGCCTCTAACTCGGACGATGTAACGATATATTCGAAGTCGACTATTTCTTGTACTAATCTTTGAGTTTTTCCGTCATGTGATCCCGTAAAATAAGATCGTACACGATTTTTTAATATTTTTGCTTTACCTACATATATAATGACGCCTTGTCGATCCTTCATCAAATAACAGCCTGGTTGATCTGGCAAAATTGCACACTTTTGTTGTATAAGTTCGTTCATCTCATCACCTGTTTAAAAAAACCGGGAACCATAGAGGACCCGGTTTTTATTATTATGCGTTTTTCTCAACGAATTGAACTAGTGCTTCTTTTGGTTGGAAACCAACAGCTTTATCTACTGGTTGACCATCCTTGAATAACACTAATGTTGGAATAGACATGATTCCAAATTGACTTGCAGTTGCTTGGTTCTCGTCAACGTCTACTTTTACGATTTTAACTTTATCGCTCATTTCAGCGTCCATTTCTTCTAAAACTGGAGCAATCATTTTACAAGGTCCGCACCATGTTGCCCAAAAATCTACTAATACTAATCCTTTTTCTACTTCTTGTGAGAAGGTTTGATCTGTTCCATGTACAATTGCCATAAATAATTCCTCCTTTAGTAACTCTAAACTGATTATAGCAGACAAAAAAAGCTACATCTACAATTTAGCTTACACACTTCTATATAACCATATCCATAAAAAACTCGGCCCAATAGGAGCCGAGTATTTTCTTATGCATTTACTTTAAGCTTTTTGAATTCTTCTGTAAGCATTGGAAGAACTTCAAACAAGTCTCCAACAATTCCATAATCAGCAACCTTGAAAATGTTTGCTTCTGGATCCTTGTTAATTGCTACAATGATTTTCGAGTTAGACATTCCTGCTAAATGCTGAATTGCCCCTGAAATACCAACAGCGATATAAAGATCTGGAGTTACCACTTTTCCTGTTTGACCGATCTGTAGTGAATAATCACAGTAGTCAGCGTCACAAGCTCCACGAGAAGCTCCAACTGCACCGCCTAATACGTCAGCAAGCTCTTTCAATGGTCCGAAGCCTTCCTCACTCTTCACTCCACGTCCTCCAGCAATAACAACCTTCGCTTCAGATAAGTCAACACCTTCAGAAGATTTGCGTACCACTTCTTTAATAACAGTACGAAGGTTTGTAATTTCTACTGATAACGATGAAACGTCGACAGATTTACTATCGTCTTTTGCAAGTGGAGCAATGTTATTAGGACGAACAGTTATAAAATCGATTCCGTCTTTTACTTTCACTTTTTCAAATGCTTTTCCAGAGTAAATCGGACGAATATAAACTGCATCATCCCCTTCTCCTTCAATAGCTGTTACATCAGAAACTAATCCGATTTGTAATTTACCAGCAATTTTTGGTGATAAATCTTTTCCTAAAGCAGTATGACCAAAAACAATAGCTTCTGGATTTTCTTGTTCAACTACTGCCATAAATGCTTGACCATAGCCATCAGAAGTATATTGCTTTAAATGTGGATGTTCTACCGTAATAACACGGTCTGCACCATATTTCCCTAGCTCAACAGCTAAGTCTTGGACTGCATCCCCCAATAATACTGCTACTACTTCTCCACCATCAGAAATTTGCTTTGCTGCAGCGATTGATTCATATGATACGTTACGAAGTGCACCTTCACGTGCTTCCCCTAAAACTAATACTTTTTTAGACATGATTTGTTCCTCCCATTTTATAAATGATTCGAACCCTCTTTAATTTCGAGATGTTCATAGATTACTAGAAACTAAATGTTATACTACTTTCGCTTCTGTATGAAGAAGACTCACTAGCTCTTTCACTTGATCAGCTAGATCTCCTTCTAATACTTTTCCAGCTTCCTTTTTAGGAGGTAAGTAAATTTCGATTGTTTCTGTTTTAGCCTCTACATCATCTTCGTCAATATCAAGGTCATCTAATTCTAGTTCTTCTAAAGGTTTTTTCTTCGCCTTCATAATACCTGGTAAAGAAGGGTAGCGTGGTTCGTTCAAACCTTGCTGTGCAGTAACTAAAAGAGGTAATGATGCCTCTAAAATTTCTGTATCTCCTTCAACGTCACGTTTGATTGTAGCAGTTGTTCCATTGATTTCAAGGTTTGTAATCGTAGTTACATAGTTTATACCTAAAAGCTCTGCAACACGTGGTCCAACTTGACCTGAACCGCCATCGATCGCAACGTTACCTGCTAAGATCAAATCTGCATCCTTGTCTTTTAAGTATTCGGATATAATATGAGCCGCTGTGAACTGGTCCATTTCTTCTATGTCGTCTTCTGTATTGATAAGTACTGCTTTATCAGCACCCATCGCTAAAGCTGTACGTAATTGTTTTTCTGCATCCTCGCCGCCCATTGTGATAACCGTTACTTCTCCGCCATGTGCGTCGCGTACTTGGATTGCTTCCTCTATTGCATACTCATCGTAAGGGTTGATGATGAACTCTGCACCATCCTCTTGAATTTTCCCTCCGCTTACAACAATTTTCTCCTCTGTGTCGAACGTGCGTTTAACTAGAACATAAATATTCATGTTGAAGTCCTCCCCATATTGTTATTTACCTTTAAAGTCAGGCTGTCTTTTTTCGATAAATGCTGAAATACCTTCTTTTGCATCCTCTGAAACAAAAACTGTTCCGAAGGCATTCGCTTCTGCTTTTACACCCTCGTGATAAGATGCAGGCTTCACATATTGAAGCATTTCCAATGCTGCCTTTACTGCAACTGGGCTTTTCTTTGCAATTTTAGCTGCTAGCTCCCCAGCCTTTTCAAACAATTCTTCCTCAGGGTAAGCATGGTTTGCTAGCCCGTATACAGCTGCATCCTTCCCACTGATAGGATCGCTTGTTAAAAGCATTTCTGCTGCTTTAGCAAACCCAACATAGCGTGGTAGACGCTGGGTGCCGGCAAAGCCCGGTATTAATCCCAACTGTAGCTCTGGCAATCCAAGCTTAGCATTTTCAGCAACTAGTCTAATATGACAGCTCATTGCCAATTCCAATCCCCCACCTAGTGCTGCACCATGAATGGCAGCAATAATTGGTTTAGAGAATGTTTCGACTCTTTCAAATATAGTTTGTCCACTAGAAGCTAGCTTTGAAAACTCTTCTCCAGAAGTCACTGTGGTAAATTCCTTAATATCTGCCCCTGCTGAGAAAAATCGTCCTTCTCCTTTTAGAAGGATCACACGAACGTTATCGTCGTGCTCCACTTCGTCTAACAAGCTATTAACTTCTAAAATAACACCCCTTGCTAGTGCATTTGCAGGAGGACGATTCAAAGTAACAGTTGCTACATGATTTTCGACATTCCATGACAAAAACTCCATTTACCCACATCCCTTTTTAGGTTGTTATCCCTTTTAATAATAAACGATGTACTTTCTCTGTAAGTCCGACCAAGTCATATTTATACTCATTCATCACCCAGGAAGTAGTCGTCTCATCAATTGTACCAAAAACCATTTGTCTTGCTAAGCGAATATCTACAGAATTTTCGAATTCCTCATTTTTTATACCTTCTTTTAAGATGGTGTCGAGCAATGTCAAATAATTTTTTAAGATAGCATTTATTCGTAAACGCAAGGCTAGATTGGATTGACGGAGCTCCAGTTGGGTTACAGTTGCTAGATGCTTGTTACTTGCCAGTACCTTAAAATGATTTTCAATCATCTTATATAATTTTTCAGAGGCACTGATGTCCTCTTTCAAAATTTCTTTCAAGTTATCCGCAAATACTTCCATTTTTTCTTCAAAAACCGATATTAAAATATCTTCCTTGTTTTTAAAGTATAAATAGATGGTTCCATCTGCAACACCAGCTTGTTTAGCTATTTTAGAAACCTGAGATTGATGGTATCCGTTTTCAGCTATGACGATGATTGCTGCGTCAATAATTTGTTTATACTTAGGTTTGTCTTTCTTCAATGAATTCACCACCAAAAAATAAAAATATGAATGATGATTCATTCATATTTTTATTTTATATTCAATTTTTTATATTGTCAATAAACAATTAACTCTCAACCGCTACCTTCTTCAACTTTTCTCTTTCTTCCTCTATTAAGTTTCTTCTTAAAATTTTCCCGATGGCAGTTTTAGGAAGCTCATCTCTAAATTCATAAATTCTAGGAACCTTAAAGGAAGCAAGGTTATCGCGACAATGTGTATTGAGGTCTTCCTCTGTTGCAGTCATACCCTCTTTTAATACGATGTATGCCTTTACTGTTTCTCCACGATATGGATCTGGTACTCCAGCTACTACACATTCTTGAACAGCTGGATGTTCGTATAATACTTCTTCTACATCACGCGGATAAATATTATATCCACCAGCGATTATAAGGTCTTTTTTGCGGTCTACAATATAAAAGAAACCGTTTTCATCCATGTACCCTAAATCACCTGTTAATAACCATCCGTCTCGCATCGTCATTTCTGTATCTTCTTTGCGATTCCAATAGCCTTTCATTACCTGTGGGCCTTTGACAGCGATTTCACCTATTTCTCCATGTGGCAATGACTCAGTAGATTCTGGTCCAAAAATGGTAGCTTCTGTATCTGGCCAAGGAACACCAATGGAGCCTTTTACCCGGTCCTCACTGTATATTAAATTTGCATGTGTAACAGGAGATGTTTCAGTTAAACCATAACCTTCTACTAGTCTTCCACCTGTTATTTCTTCAAACTTTTCTTGAACCTCGGCTGGTAGGGCTGCTGAACCACTTAAACAAGCTACGATAGAAGATAAGTCATACTTTTTAACATCTGGGTGATTTAAAATACCGATGTACATAGTTGGAGCGCCTGGAAACAGTGTGGGTTTTTGTTTATCAATTGTTTTTAGTGCCGTCTCCACATCAAACTTAGGTAATAATATCATACGATTGCATTGCATGACAGAAAAAATCATTACAGTAGTCATGCCATATACATGAAAGAAAGGTAGGATACCTAAAATCGACTCTTCTCCTTCACGACATTCATGCAACCATGCTCTACTCATAGAAACGTTTGAAATCAAATTCTTATGCGTGAGCATAACGCCTTTAGGGAAGCCAGTAGTACCACCAGTGTATTGAAGTAAAGCTAGATCCTCTTCAAAATCGAATGTTAAGTCAATGGTATTCGTCTTACCGACCTTCATAATTTCAGTAAATAGATGGTTCATACCTCGATGCTCAACTTTTACACTAAAGCCATATTGCTTCTTCTGTATAAATGGATAGATAAGATTTTTAGGAAAGGGTAGGTAGTCCTTAATTCCTGTGATGATGATATTTTCTAAATCTGTTTCTTTAATTACCTTAGTAATTCTAGGAAAAAGAATGTCCATAGCTAAAATGATTTTTGCTCCTGAATCCTTTAACTGGTACGCGATTTCTCGTTCAGTGTACAGAGGATTTGTTTGTACAACAATACCACCTGCATATAAGGTCCCAAAATAACCTATAACCCCTTGCGGACAGTTTGGCAGCATAATTGCTACTCTGTCCCCTCTTTGCAGGCCTAATGACTGCAAATAATTCGCAAACTTCATCGATGATTCGTAAAGCTCTTTGTAAGTTACATCTCTCCCCATGAAATGTATGGCTATCTTCGCTGGAAATTTCTTGTACGCTCTCGTAAGATACTCTTGGACAGGAATAGTTTCATAGTCAAGCGTGTGTGGAACTTCCGGCGGATAGTGAGAAAGCCATGGTTTTTCAATCATTTGTTTGCCCCCTTTGTATGATTTTAATAGAGTGAATATTCCTATTTTTTATTATAGATAAAAATGAATGACAATTCAATTCATAAAAAAAGAAAAGTAGTAGTCACTTTGCATTCCAATCCAAATTAAAGAAGGTAATAGGCCTGACAAAACATAAACGTTAGTGAAATCAACTTAAAACAGATAAAAAAAGAGACTGTACTAATTCGTTAATTCATTCAATTGAATTTACTAACGCATTATTACAGCTTCCCGTGGAGCTTAAATAACTCTATGAATTTTTTACTATATATATTATGCCAATTGCTAGAAAAAATATTCCAACTACAATTAATACCTTTGATAATTTCTCCATCTTTATCTCTCCTAATTAAATACTCGCACCAATAACAAATGATAATCCTACAGAAATAATTAACGAAATAAATCCAACGGATCGATTATCATTTTCTATTTCTTTATCCACATTAAAGCCGGGAGTAAAAAATTCAAATAACCAATACGCGATAATTAGAAGAGCGAATCCATATAGTCCCCAACCAATCATCTCAAAAAGTGTATTATGCTCTTCAATTGAATATTTAAAGATATTACATACACCAAATATCTTCCCACCCGTGGCTAGTGCCACTGCGACATTTCCATTTTTAATTTCCTGCCAGTTTTTATATTTGGTCACGATCTCAAACATAACCATGGAAACTATTAAACATAATATAACCACACTAAAATAACCTGCAGATTCTACTAATGGATTTGACCAAAAACTACCTAGCAGCATGATATAGCCCCTTTCAAACTTTTCTATCTTTACGATTTATAAAAATGAAAGTTTCATTTTTTATATAGCTGAATAAATTTCCATTTCCCGTGCTTTTGTTAAAAAGAAAACAACGAGTTATATCTACTTTACTAATAAGGGGAAGAAAGAGAATACGGATTAAATGACATCTATTTCTCCTTCCTTCCAACATTACTTCAATTCAACGACAGTAACGCCGTGTCCACCTTCGCCAGCCTCACCGAATCGATAGCTTTTTACTCGCGAATGATTTTTCAAGTACTGCTGAATAGCCTGTCTTAGGACACCTGTTCCTTTTCCGTGAATAATAGAAACTCTCGGATAGTTCGACAATATCGCATCGTCTAAATATTTTTCTGTTCGAATAATAGCATCCTCGTAGCGCTCTCCACGTAAATCCAACTCAAGCTTCACATGTGCATCTCTACCTCTTACTGCATTCACTGATACGCTCTGTTTCTGCTTTTCTGGTTTTATAAATTCTAAGTCTGATTCATCTAGCTTCATTTTGAGCATTCCAATTTGTACGGACCATTCGGATTTAGACACTTTTTCTAGTAAGGTTCCTTTTTGGCCAAAGCTTAACACCTTTACTTCGTCGCCCGACTGTAATTCTTTCACACGTTCATTTATTTTTTTCTGTTTTTTCAATACAGGATTGTTCGGAAGGGCTTCTTCTAAACGTTTCTTAGCATCTATTAATTCATGTTCCTTTACAAGTTTATGTGTATTAGATTGAATTTTTCGTAGCTCGCTAATAATTTCGTCCGCTTCTCTTCTTGCCTCTTCCACTATTTTTCTAGCTTTGTCTTTCGCTTTTTGTTCTAGTTTTTCTTTTTTCTCATCGTATTCTGCAAGTCTCTGCTCAAGATCATCCTTTAAATGCTTAGCCTTTTCTAACTCAGCCTCGGTTTCCTCTGCATCTCGCTCAGCTTGTCTACGACTATCCTCTAGGGAAGCAATCATAGAGTTTACTTCTCCACGGTCAGTTCCTGTATACGTCTGTGCCTGTGAGATAATATGGTTTGGCAAGCCTAAACGCTCTGAAATTTCAAATGCATTGCTTCGTCCAGGTACTCCGATTAATAGCTTATAAGTCGGACTAAGCGTTTCAATATCAAATTCCACACTTGCATTGGCCACACCAGGTCGGTTGTAGCCATAGGCTTTTAGCTCAGGATAGTGTGTAGTTGCCATGACACGGGCTCCAGTTCCATGGACCGCATCTAGAATTGAGATAGCTAGAGCTGCTCCCTCCTGAGGGTCGGTTCCTGCACCAAGCTCATCAAACAAGATTAATGATTTATCGTTATATTTTTTTAGAATATCCACAATGTTGACCATGTGAGAGGAGAATGTACTTAGGCTTTGCTCAATAGACTGCTCGTCGCCAATATCAGCAAACACGGACTCAAATAGCGCAAGCTCCGACCCATCTAATGCTGGAACTGGTATCCCGCTTTGAGCCATTAAAGTGCAAAGACCAACCGTTTTCAATGTAACGGTTTTTCCTCCCGTATTTGGACCAGTGATTACTATAGCAGTAATATCCTTTCCAAATTCAATTGTATTAGGAACAGCCTGTTCTACTGAAATAAGAGGATGTCTCGCCTTCACCAAACGGATGTATCCATTGTTATTAATCAATGGCATCGTACATTTTTCTGCTTGTCCATATTTAGCCTTTGCTAATATGACGTCAATTTCACCAAGTATATTAACTAACAGGAATATCTCATGTCCAACAGCCTCTACCTCGCCTGACAACCGAATAAGAATACGTTCAATCTCTTCTTGTTCTTTTACCTTTAATGCACGAATATCATTGTTTATTTGGACTACCGCTGATGGTTCAACAAAAAGTGTTTGTCCAGAGGAAGACTGATCATGTACAATTCCACCGTAATGGCTGCGATATTCTGATTTTACAGGTATAACATAGCGGTCGTTTCGAATGGTAATAATAGAGTCGGAAAGCATTTTAGATGCATTGGCCCCACGTGTATAGCTCTCTAGCTTCTCACGTACGCGACTCACTTGAATTCTTAACTGCTGACGGATGGAGCGCAGCGTGCTGCTTGCACTATCAAGTACACTTCCATTCTCATCGATACAGTCGTTTATCTCATGCTCTAAAGCCGTTAAAATTGGCAAAGAGTCCTTTTTAGATAGAAAATGTGGGATTGCTACTGACTCTGCTTCTGCGACGTTCTCTAAGAAATTTCGAAGAATTTTACTAGCTCTTATCGTGCTCGCAGTCTCCATCAGCTCCATCGGACTTAGCATTCCACCAATTTGAGCCCGTTTTGCATGAGGACGTATATCGACGATTCCTCCCATCGGAACATTTCCTCTTAGCCGTAGTATGGTAAGTCCCTCATCCATCTCCTCTAAAAGCTTAGTTACTTCCTCGTAATCAACAGATGGAACTAACTTTTCTATATGCGTTTTTCCGATAGAGGAGGTACAATATTTCCCTACCTCTTCTCTGATCTTATAATATTCTAAAGTTTTCAGTGCTCTTTCGGCTATCACCTTGGCACCTCCTATTTATTCTTCAAATACTGTTTGAATTTATCAAATGTCCATGTATTAACAATGTTGTCCTTTTTCAGCCATGCTTTTTGAGCATATTTAACCCCTACATCCATATATCTTAATTGATCGATATGGTGGGCATCTGTATTAATGGCTATCAGAACGCCTTTTTCCTGTGCTAGCTTTAAGTATTCTGTCTCTAAGTCGAGACGATGTGGGTTTGCATTGAGCTCTAGTATTTTTCCAAATTCACTAGCCCACTCTATTAACGTTGGCACATCTGGATCATAACCTGTACGACTTCCAATAATTCTTCCCGTAGGGTGAGCAATCATATGAACGTGAGGGTTTTCCATTGCGGTACGAAGTCTTGCCATAATTTTATCTTGTGACTGACTAAAGCTAGAGTGTATAGATGCGATGACGAAGTCTAGCTGCTCTAGTAACTCGTCATCAAAGTCCAGCGAACCGTCAGGAAGTATATCCATTTCTGTTCCAGCTAATATTTCAATATCGTTATATTTTGCATTTAATCCTTGTATCGTTTGGATTTGCTGTAACAGTCTCTCTCTTGAAAGACCATTAGCAACTTTTAAGTAGTTAGAGTGGTCTGTTATCACCGTATGGGAATACCCTTTTTCACGACAAGCCTCTACCATTTCTTCAATAGAATGAGCTCCATCTGACCAAGTGGAGTGCATGTGAAAATCGCCCTTAATATCCTCCAGCGTTACAAGACTTGGAATCTTTTCTAGCTTATCTAGTTCTGTCCCATCCTCTCGTATAGTCGGAGGTATAAATGGTAAATCGAAAAATGAATAAAACGCTTCCTCTGTTTCAAAGGACTGTACGGAGCCGTCCTCTTGCTCCACACCATATTCACTTATCTTCAGCCCTTTTTCTTTGGCAATTTGTCTCATTTTAATATTATGATCTTTAGACCCTGTAAAGTGATGTAAGGCAGAAGCATATTGATGAGGTTCTACTAACCTAAAGTCTACATCCACTTCGTTTTCAACATCTAAAGTAACTGATACCTTAGTGTCTCCAGCTGCAATAATTTTTAGGAGGGGAAGCTTTTCTAGTAATTCCTCTCTGACCTTTTGATGGGAATTCGTCGCAACGATAAAATCGATATCCTTACTAGATTCTTTCACTCGTCTATACGACCCTGCAACAGAATATTTCACCACTTCTTCTATATCTGCTAATGTATTTTCTATAAAAGCCACTATCGGCTCAAGCTGCCAAATAGCAGTTCTTTCCGGTTTGGTTTGAAACACTTCGAGCTGAGCTAGTATCTTTTCCTCGGTTTTAGCCCCAAATCCTGCAAGTCCGCGAACCTTCCCTTCCTCACAGGCAGTCTTTAACTGTTCGATGGATTCAATACCTAATTCTTTGTACAGCTTGGCAATTTTCTTTCCTCCAAGACCTGGGATTTTTAGCATAGGCAACAGACCACTTGGCACTTTTTCTTGCATTTCTTTGAGAAGAGAGGATTGTCCAGTTTCCATTAAATCAGTGATTACGGATCCAGTTGCCGCACCAATACCCTTAAGCGAAGTTATATTATCCATTTCAGACAAGCTACGATCATCTAGCTCTAAAACTTGTGCTGCTTTTCGAAAAGCAGATACCTTAAAAGGATTTTCTCCTTGAAGCTCCATATATAATGCAATTTTTTCTAATGTTTTAATTATCGTCTTTTTATCCATTAGTAGACCTCCTTTAAGTAAGAAAACATAAGTCCTTCATAACCTATAAGCTGACTATTTAAAAAAACTTCCCTCTACTGAGAGAAGTTGATCATAGACATTGTTACTTTTCCAAATAAATATACCACCAGTTTTTGACCATTTCAGATAAAATTGGCGTATGCTCAAGCATCCATGAAGTTAAGAATGAGCCTGATACAGCATTTTGGATGAAATCAATCGGTAAAAGCACAACGACGTATAGAAGTACGAATAAAATGAAATAGAATTCAATAAACCCTAGAATCGCACCAGTTACAGTGCTGACAAATCCTAGTATAGGCAAGTACTTTAAGAAATCAAACATAGAGGCTAATAATTGTAACCCGAACTTAACTACCATGAATATCAGTGTGAATGCGATAATACGGTAAAACGTTTGATCGAGATCCAAAGTCTCTACTGCTATTGTAAATGTGGACTCTGAGGTTACTGCAGGAAATGGAATCCAGAGAACAAATTTATCCGCCAGTGGTTTATAATAAGTGTAAGCAACGAATAGAGCAATGATGAAGCCTACCATATGAATGAGCTGTACTATCAGCCCACGTCTAGCACCAGTTACAAAACCGGCAATTAATAAAATCAGGATAATTAAATCTAACATTTTTTCAGTCCTTTAGCCTTTTCAATTCTTCTTCTAGAAGTTCTAATTGTTCTTTTACTTTTATGTAATCGTTTACTGCATTAACAGCGGTAAGCACTGCCAATTTTGCGATGTCTAGCTGTTGATTGTGAGAGTGTATTTCTCTCATTTTATCATCTACCATGGAGGCAACGAGTCTCATATGACCAGAAGTTTCTGTACCTACCATTTTATAATTCTGTCCATAGATATCAACAGAGATTCTTGTTTTCTCTTGTTCTGACAAAGACATACCCTCCCCCAGAAAATCCTATGTATAATAATAACACGAAATAGATTACGATGTGAAGAAAGGAACATATGAATGTCAAATGAAGTTTTACTAATGCCCGCAAATGAAATAGAAAAAGTAAAGGCACATTACTTAAAATACAAAATCGAACGCTCGGCACCTGGAGTCGTTTTCGCTGCTAAGCTATCAGATACAGCAATCACTATCTATAAATCTGGGAAGGTAATGTTCCAAGGAAATGGCGCTTCTAGGGAGGCAGCTCTATGGAATGGTGGAACCTCCTCTACATCAACCACTGTAAAAAGCCCCCTAACTAAAGGTGACACGCTCCCGGAACACTTTGAATTACAATCTGTAGTTGGTTCAGACGAAACCGGAACCGGGGATTATTTTGGACCTATTACGGTAGCAGCCTGCTTTGTACCTGCTCATCAAGTAGAGCTTGTAAAAGAGCTCGGTGTGAAAGATTCTAAAATGCTTACAGATGAGCTAATGCGTCGTATTGCTCCAGATTTGATGAAAACCTTAACACATAGTGTGCTCGTATTAAAAAATGAAAAATATAACGAAATCCAAGGACGTGGCTGGTCACAAGGTAAAATAAAGGCTATGATGCATAACCAAGCATTGAAGCATGTTTTGAAAAAAATGGAGCCCGAAAAGCCATCATTCATCCTTATTGATCAATTTGCTGAGCGTGGTATTTATTATAACCATATTAAAATGGAAAAGGAGATCATTCGTGAAAATGTTTTGTTTTCCACAAAAGCAGAGCAATTACACGTTTCCGTTGCCGCTGCCTCTATTATAGCAAGATATGCTTTCTTAAAGGAAATGGACCGCCTCACAGAGATAGCCAAAACTGCCATTCCTAAGGGTGCTAGTGCAAAAGTCGATGAGATAGCGGCAAAAATTTATTTAAAGCATGGCGAGGAATTCCTCAAATCCATTACCAAATGGCATTTTGCCAATACACAAAAAGCCATGAAGCTTGTGCAAAAAAGGAAATTTTAAAGGATGGGATCATAAATGAACATTATAGGGGACACAGAAAGATTACGCCTTGTTGTATTTGAGGAAAGCCATGCAGAACCAGCAAAGCTTTTTTGGGGAGACAAAGAAGTGATGAAATTATGTGGTGGCTCGGCTTCCGTCGAGACATTGCCTAAAACTCTCGAGTTTTATCGCCACTGTCATGAAAATAATAATCTATCCGTTTATGCAGTGATGGAAAAAAATACAGGAGAAATAATTGGAGCAGCTGGCTTCAATGTTGAAAATACAATAGAGGAAGTAGAATTGATTTATCATTTCAATAAAAAATCTTGGGGGAAAGGGTATGCAACGGAAGCAGTGGGAGCTTGTATGAACATTGTAAAACTTCATCCAAAAGTTAAACTTGTCTCAGCTTCTGCAAGCAAAGAAAATGTTGGATCCCTCAAAATTTTAGAGCGAGTGGGCTTTACTTATATAGGGTTGAAATGGTTTGAAGATACCCAGCAAGAAGAACCAGTATATGAATGTAGATTGATTAAGGAAACTATATCACAATAGATTATTGTATCGATTAAATGGAGGATTTTCATGGTATTACTGTGAAACTCCTCTTTATTTAATTGGCTATGTTAAAGAGTAGGGTTGATTTATGATACATAGAAAAAGAAATCTTTAAATTCGAGAGTAGAATTGATTTCCGCGCCAACCGGATGCTTTCCTCGGGGTGAGCGATAAGCCATCACCCATCGCTTACGCGCGTGGTTGTGATGTCTTATCTGTCTCCCTCATCCCGTAGGAGTCGCCGTCTGGCGCTCCAATCAATAAATGGGAATAGCTTTAATGCATCGATTAATTGCTTATAAATTTACTCGCATAAACTAAGCCAACTGTCACGAACTCCAATTTCATAATTTATTTTTGATCTTAATAATCATTTGAATATCACTTTTATAATGTTTACAGTCACTATAAAAAAGAATTGTTAGTCAAAATCAACCAAAAAATTTAACAAAGCTATTTCATTTAATGTCACCATATTTCTTAAAGCCTACTTATTTAAGATTAGGTTAGCCTCATTTACAACACGACGAACAAGCTGTTCAACCGTTTCCTCTCTAGCTAATGTTGGACTTTGGCCCGACCAGAGAGACATGAAATCTGCGTCTTTTTGCTGAGTGGCCGCTTTTCTTAAGTTTTGTGTAAGTGCATTTTGGACGGGAAAGGGCGGTAGCTTGTTTTCATGCACATGCATTTCTTTCATAAAACGATTTTCAATTCCTCTTGCTTCCTTCCCGGAAAATGCTTTCGTACTCACTATGTCCTCGCTTTTTGCTTGCAGTACGGCTTGTTTATGCACTGGGTTTGCCCCACTTTCTTTGGTGGTTAAGAAGGCTGTTCCCATTTGTACAGCATCTGCTCCTAAACATAATGCGGCAGATAGTCCTCTACCGTCCATTATTCCTCCTGCTGCAATAACTGGTATTGACACCTGATCAGTAACCTGGGGAATTAGTGCCATTAAGCCAATCATGCTGGTAGGGGAATCTACTAAAAAGTTTCCACGATGCCCTCCTGCCTCACTACCTTGTACAACTACCGCGTCCATCCCCGCCCGTTCGATAGCAACGGCTTCTGACACAGTAGTAGCTGTCCCTATTGTCATAATCCCGTTTTGTTTAAGACTTTCAATCGTTTTTTTGGAAGGAATTCCAAATGTAAAGGAACAAGCAGCCACTCTTTCTTCTATAACAATCTTTAGTAGTTCCTCATATGTTTGCTTTTCAATTTCTTTTGTAGGTAAGTCCGGTTCTTTCATTTTATGATTTAAAAGAAGCTTATAATTGTTTATTAGCTCCTTAGATTTTGCAACCTGGTCCTCATTCAATTCAAAATGCTCAGGAACGAACAAATTTACTCCAAAATTTGCATTCGTAAGTGCCTTCACCTGATTTATTTGAACTCGTAATTGATCAGGCTTTAAATATCCTGCACCAATCATTCCAAGTGCACCTTGATTGGAGACTTCACTGACTAGCACAGGAGTTGTAATTCCTCCAGCCATTGGAGCTTGAATGATAGGGCACTTTAAATCTAATGATTTCATAAAATTATTTCCCATCATCGAAAACCTCTCCTTATTTCAGTTTCCTTTAACTTTCCACTGTTCATAATAAGTAGCTTCAACAGATATCTTTTTTGTTCGCAACCATTCAAACGCCTTTAAGACTAAGGGCGAGGAATTTTCCATCGATGTTTCCTGTTCCGAAATCCATACAGCTCCTAGTGAGTCCTGTCCTTCAAACTGTAATGGTTCAGATATCGACCCTCCTACATGCTCAACTTCATAAAAAACGGCTACATGGTGTACAGCCGTGCCTTCTCTCCAATCGGTGTGAATAATAAAGTCAGCTGCTCCAATCTGTTTACGCACATCGATTAATAACCCTGTTTCTTCATGGAATTCTCTTTCAATTGCCTCCTGCAGCGATTCACCTGTTTCTAAATTCCCACCTGGAAGGTCATAGCGGTTGATATAAGGACCACCATTTTTCTGAATAACTAGAAGCTTGTTTTCATGTATACAAATACCATACACTCCAAACGCTCTATGAAAATTCAACTGAATTCTATTATTCCATTGCATAGCTTTTTCCTCTAATGATTGCACAAACTTGTCCTTACCATTAATATAACTCTCCACATCATAAGGAAACTGTTGGGCAAGAGCTCTCTTTAGCTCACCATATTTCTTTGCCTCCACAGAATGTTTTCTTAAATAATCTCTAAAAATAAGATGTCTCTCTATTTCAGGATTCCCTTGTTCATAAATATGTACATGATGAGTTCGATTGTCACCCCCTTTTTGAAAATAGCGTCGACCTGGTAAACCGTTTTCTCCTTTTGGGGTATAGCCAAGTTGAATCATTTGCTCATCGTATGCATCAACTCGTTTAATATCCCGGACAACAGGCATTATATCTATAATCGGCTTTGCAGAAAGCCCTTCTATAGAAGTGCTCCCTATATGGTAAATTTCTACTATTTCTTCCTTGAAGATATCATTCAAAGACTTTGATTCTTGTTGAAAATCAGTAGCCCATTTCTTTGAAAACTCTTTAACTTCAACTTTTCTCATTATAATCCCCACTTTTATTTAAGAAGTGCTGTCAGCTCGTTTTTATGATGTACGGATAATCCTAAAAGGTTCATGTTATTTCCCTTTAGCTCATCCATGATTTTATGAGCTACATGTTTAGCCAGCTCATATTTTTCTTGATTTATTCGACCAGAATGTAGAGCCTCTTCAAGCTCCTCTTCATCCACGAGAAAGTAATCACCAGATGGAAGGACTATAATGTCTAAAAATAAATCATCCCACCAAGGACCTTGATCGTCTATACCATGTTTATCGCATATATCTATATACCATTGAACTACTTTTCCGTTTTGATCAAACATGGTCGTTACCGTATAGTTTTCTGCCGTTGGAAAGTGCTGCAGCCACATATACCCGTGGTCGACAATACAAATTTTCTTTGCATCATAACTAACCCATAAAGGTTTTGCCGTCTCTACTAAATGTAAAAGGGATGCCCCTCCCGTAAACTGTTCGGAATTAATCTCTACAAAAGTATATCGTCTTTTTAAAATTCTTGACCATCCCGGGCGTTCCCCATATTTTCTTATAACCATCCTAATTCTCCTTTAATAGGATAATGTTACTTCTATAGTGATTAAAGGTAAATCCAAATTGTTTAATCCATATAAATCAATTATCTCTGGGATTTCACTTCTATTATTTAGAGTGATAGATACACTGTTGCCTTCTACAATGATTTCTCTGTGTTTAGAATCATACAAAGTATCTCCTTTTTCTATAAGTATATCGGTAGATAAATACATATAAGTGGCAATTGGAGTAAAGTGGATGAGTATGCCAACTCCTAAGTCATCGTCATCGTGTATCCTATCTACCTTACTTCCTACATTTTCTTTGCTGGGACTAATATTTTTAAATAAATGAAACACTTCCATTCCCTCCTAATTGTTTTGAAACGTATAGGGTGCTGCTGAATTTAACAAGCTTTTTATTCCTCCTCGGTGATAGGGCATCCATTTATTAGCGGTTTCATGATCCACCCATTTTAGCTCTTCTATTTCATCTGGATATTGTATGCTACACTCTCCATTAAGTACGTTCATTTTGAAGGTTACGAACAATACCTGGCTATCCTTGTGTGTAAAAAATGCTTCATTTAGTGCGACTACTCTCTCTACTTCCGTTATTAAACCAGTTTCTTCTTGAATTTCTCTCCTAATTGCTTGCTCCAATGTCTCGCCATGCTCGACTGTTCCACCTGGAAGTGTCCAGCCTGCCCCCTTATTTTTGACCATTAGTATATTTTCTTCATTCCTATCCGTTATTAAGCCGTATACCACGTCTACTCTTTTCAATATATGATTCTCCCTTACATATATTTTAGGACGAGGGCTTGGCACTCAATCCTTTAACTATCGATCAGCCTCAATAAAGAAATTATAACAAAATAGATAAATTTATGTTCTGAAATTTTAGAATATTCATCAAACAAACGTTCCGAGTCTTTAGGATTATCTTTTTCTAATAAGGGTATATATTAATATATTTATTTAATAATTAATACGTCTCACTAAGCGTTTTTCTTTGCATGGAAGAGCTTTTGGTGGGAGGTGATTAGTTGAGAAGAGTCTATGGAGTAAAAAAATTAACGACATATTTAGATTCTGTTGGCTACCCGCTTACAGAAGAACAAATCCATCAATTGATTCTAAATAAAGAAATACCACATCTTAGACCAATCGGAGATATTATAGCCTTTAATTTAGAACACATAGATTGGTGGATTAGTCACAAAAAAATTTCTCCATAGAACAAGCCCTGCCTTTTATGGCAGGGCTCTAAATTTTTGGAAGTATAGTTTTACAAGTTGGTCTTAGGACAGTAACCGCAAGCCCCTTGCCCGGGTATATCCATTGACATACAACAGCTCCGTCGGATCGGCTGATTGACTAGCACTGCTGGATTTCTCCCTTTTGTATATTCATAAAAAAGAGATTTAGTAGAAAATGATTTCCAAGCCTCAGTACTCTCTAAAATTTCAATATCATCCATCGCCTGAGATGCAGTAGATGGATTCTCTAAAAGTTTTTCATACATTTTAACAATGGAAACAAAAAAGCTTTCCCAAATAACCAATGGCGAGATACTTGTTGTCTTTCTCAAATACTGAACAATCTCGTACCCTTGCTTCTGTAATATTTTCATAATCACGTCTTTTCGTTCTGTTTCTTTCACATAACGAAAATCATTTGGATTGATGAACATAGCAATGGTATAGGCATCATACTCCTTGGTGACATCGAAATGAAGCTCAGTATGCTTACCATCCCAAATCATGTCATAAGCTGCTAACATATAAAATTGATTGGCAAAAAACATACCATATCTTTTAGAAAAATGAGAAACAGCTGCTACCTGATTTTCTGCTTCTGTAATTCCTTGCATCAGTTTTGCAAAATCATCCTGGAAAAATTCTTTGCTGAGACGTTCTAACGTGAATAGTGTACGAAGCGGCCTAGTCGTATATATTCGGTGTTCATTTAATATAAATTCTTGTTCAAACGTAATTGCTGGCATATTCTCACCTATTCAAATAATTTATTCAATACTTCTATTTTATCGGAAGAGACCGTCATTGCAACATTTCCAGCTTGAACGAGAGAAAACCCCTATATCGATTGCTGAATCGGTATAGGGGTGCATTCGTTATACCTCTAAAGATGTCTCTGTTGGAGTAGGAACCATTTTGGAGATGATGATAGTTAACAATACAGATACTAAAACACCCCATAAAATTCCTAATGCAAGTGAGGCAATAGAGCCAGCAACTATACCAACTCTTGCTCCCCAAACGGAAACCTGACTGTTACTTGAACCCATTGAAAATTCTTGACCCTTTTTCTTTTTCCAAAGTAAGCCGACAACTAAGACTGGCACAACTCCTCCACCAGCCATTGAATAAGCCAAGGAGAATAAATCTATAATAGAGTCGGCCCAAATAGCTGTCCCAATTGTAAAAGCCCCAATTACGATAACTCCTATTCTCGTTAATTTTAAATAATAGGAATCTTCCTTAGGTTTCATATTTGGGATTACTAAGTCGTTTACAATGACGACTGCAGCGGAATGCAAAAGAGAAGAAGCACTGGAGATTGCTGCTAGGAATATCATGATAAAAAACGCTAGAGCAGCCAGTTGCGTCATTTCCTCAAGGATAAGCCACGAAATAGCTTCGTCTGCAGCTAAATTAGGATTTTGTATTTTTACTACCATTCCGGCAATTGTTGCAAAAACAGTAAATACAATAGCTACTATTCCACTGATTAGCATAGCTCTGCTTGCTGCCTTCGGGTTTTTCGAAGCAAAACACCGCTGCCAATATACTTGAGCAGCCAGTATCCCTAAAGTTCCTGTAACAAATAGAGAAATAACCTCCATAGCAGAAAGATTCATTTGAGCTAACTCGATCGCCCCTACATTTTCCAACCCACTTTTTAGGGTCGTAAAACTAAAATCAACTTTATCGAATACTTGTATGTAAAACCAAACAGCGATAGCAATGAGTATTCCTCCCTGTATGAGGTCAGTCCATACAACAGAATACATACCGCCAACTGCCGTGTAAATGATAAACACCGCAGAAAAAACTAATATCATCATAAGAGGATCTGCTCCAGTAAAGGCTGAAAATAGCGCCCCCATCCCCATTGCTTGTCCACTTACCCAAGCTATCATTATAGAGGAAGTTAAAATGGCTATTAAACCACGAGACAATCTATCTCCTATGATTAAATCATTCATCATTTCTGCTAGTGTATTATATGTAAACCTTGCCGCAAAACCTGCAAATACCAGCGCAAATAATATTTTTGCACCCTGCTCTCCAATGACGAATGGCACATTAGCTATTCCAATCTCGTACCCCTTTGAGGAATGGCCTACGAAATTGCCGACTCCCATGATGGTTGCAATGTCCGTAAACAATAATAAGAAAAATGGCAACGTTCCACCAGCTATTGCATAATGCGCAAAGCTCGTATCTGCTTTTTTCTTAAATAGGAAAGACATCCCTATAAAAGCTAACGATAATATAATCGTAACTGTCCATGTCCAAAACGATAAACCCATTAAATCCCCTCTCCTTCGTTGTTAATACAAATTTTGTTAATAAAATAAGTAAATTATTAAAAATTTGCTATTACTTTACTACCCAATACTTGATAGATATAAACCAGAAAAAAGAACGAATAAATATCTACTTATCTAATAGTAAGATTAGAAATTTCCATAAAAAATTGGGAGTCTCTCTTTTGCTAAAGAAATAGGCTCTGTTAAAGATTAGGGTTGATTTATCACGCATAGAAAAAGAAATCAGAGAGTAGAATTGATTTCCGCACCAGCCGGACGCTTTCTCAAAGATACAACCACTTACAGCCATCTGATTTGGATGAAGCTTTTATCCAAATAAAAGTTAATTTCTCTTTTAAATATTAAAGGCTATGTTCTATGGTTGTGTGTGAAATGTTACACTTAAACGAACTAGAGAGGTTATTCGTATAAGGGGTGTATTTGAAAAGGCGACGAAGTAGTAAATAAAGTTGAATTATTGAGAGGAAGATTATTATGTTAGAAGTAAGACCTTTAGAGAGCAAAGATTATGAATTGATTAAGGAGGCAGAAAATGTTATTGAAAAGAATTATAGATATGAACGACATCACATTGGTTCAGCGGTAAGAACGAAAACGGGAAAGATATACTCGGCAGTACACCTTGAAGCGAATGTAGGAAGAATTACCGTATGTGGAGAAGCAATGGCTATTGGTAAGTCTATCTCTGAGGGAGACCATGAATTTGAAACGATTGTCGCAGTAGCCCACCCTCATCCACACGAGGATATAGAAAAATGTTGGGTAGTTGTACCATGTGGCATGTGTCGTGAGTTAATAAGTGATTATGGGACTGATACTGATGTAATCATTTCTTATAAAGGTGAGTTAGTAAAGTGTAATGTAATGCAATTATTACCAGAAAAATATACAAGTGATCCTGAATGACCTTCTTTAATGTAGTGTAGTGAATTAATTTGAAAATCGTATAATTGAATACAAAGAAAAACCCCTTCTTTCAAATAAAAGCAGGGTTTTTTTTGCGTCTTAATAGACTTAGGGATATGTGAAAACTAGGTGACTTTTTTAAAGTAAAGCTCTTGTTAATGAAACAATGGTTGAACTCTTTTTGAAGTAATAGCGATTATGCGAGGGGAATAAATTCTCTGTTTCAGGTTTCCTTCTTGAAATAACGCATCCTTTAATACAACGATTAATTTTTATTTTTTATGAAGTTAACTATACCAATGCTAAATATCAAAACACCGACTAACATCAATGAATATATAAATCCGTTAAGAATTGGTACATATTCTCCAGCTAAATTTTTGTTTCTATACACGATCTTAACTAAACTGTACCCTAATGGTGTACTTATCAGTATGACACTTATTCCTGAGATAAAATAAGTTACCGCTTGTTTATTCATAAATTCTCCCCTTAAGCTAGTATCGATATATGGACACAAGTTAGCTAAGTCCTCTCCTATAAAATAGAGAGGACGTTCCGAAATTAGACAAAGGCGTTATAATCAAGCTATTAAACTCTTGCTCTCTTTTAAAAGAATATGATTAAAACAACTTACGGATACCAGGACAGCTTAGTGTCACTATCTAATGGCAAATCTTTGATTTCAACACTTAATGTATCAAACCATTTATTTAATATTTCGTCCTTAGCTAGCTTTGAGTACTCGTCGTCTTCCCATATTATATGTGAAAACCAAGCGCTAGTTTGCCATTCAAATTGCAGCTCCGCATATGCAATGGTTGGGTGATCGGCTTGAATGAAGTTATCGTTTACTGCTTTCACAACATCGGTTGCTTGAGGTAGCAGTTCATATTCTATTTTTTCTTTTATATCCTGATCCTCAAGCTGATCCCACATAACTAAACTTCCCTCTACTTGATAAAAGATATCAAAAGAAGGTTTTTCTCCAAAATCGATGAGGACAAAAGCTCGTTCAACAGAATTGTTTGTTGCCTTAACCGTGTTCACAATAATATTTTGAGCCATTTCCACCCAATAATCCTTTGCTTCTTCTACAGGCGACTCAAGATAGAACTCGGATTTCAGTTCAGAAACAGCTACTTCTCCCTTATTAATATCTTCCACTTTTTTAAATAAGCGATTAAAAAAACCCATTTTTACACATCCTCAACAAGTTATTTTTTTCCAAGGATTAGCTATATTATAGCTTTCATGATTTCGAGTAATTTATAAATTCTGTTTATTTCTTCCTAAGAAGCTTTCGATTTCTATTCTACATTGGTCCACCCTCAAACCCAATTGGCCAACCATTTTCTTTGAATTTCACCTTGTATTGAAATTCATGCCGTTGTTCGCTATAAAAACCTATTGTAAAACCTGTAAAAAGCTGATCATCAAAATTAATCATTCTTCCAAAGGAAATCGTAGATAAGTAATAGTCCTCCGATTGTTGAGCAGGAAAAAATTCTTTCAAGTAATTTAATGCACGATTAATATGCTGAGGAATAGCTTTTAGTATTTTCTCGGCCATTTCTATACAGCTGACATAAGGCTTTTGATCATCACCTTGTATAAATATTTCTACCTCTTCCCACTCCCCTATATCCGCACGACAAAACCACTGCTTCGGTAGGAAGTTATCCTCTTCATTTTTAAGATTGTTGTTTGCTAAGTTCAATTCCTCTACTTCATTTTTAGTTAAAGGCTTCGATAGGATTAGCTGTTTCTCTAATATTTCTTTCGTGTATGTACTGTTGTTTGGATCAAAGGTACCCACTCGCTAACCTCCAATTTCGTAACTTTTTATACCTATTTTAACATAAATATACTTCTACTCTCAGAGTTCAACAAAAAGGAGCAACACCTATTTTGGTGCTGCTCCTTTTTCATTTATTTAATTCTTTTAGTTATTCTCTAAAAGTTTTTTGGCTGTTTGCAAGGTTTTGACTCGTTTCCGCAAGGTTTTAGCCCATCTCTGCAAGGTTAGCTATTCTCCGCAAGGTTGTGACTCATTTCCGCAAGATTTGGGGTCATCTCTGCAAGATTCTGACTCGTTTCCGCAAGGTTTTGACTCGCCTCCGCAAGGTTTAGAGTCATCTCTGCAAGGTTAGCTATTCTCCGCAAGGTTGTGACTCATTTCCGCAAGATTTTGCGTCATCTCCGCAAGGTTTAGAGTCATCTCTGCAAGGTTCTAGCTCATCTCTGCAAGGTTAGCTATTCTCCGCAAGGTTGTGACTCATTTCCGCAAGATTTTGCGTCATCTCCGCAAGGTTTAGAGTCATCTCTGCAAGGTTCTAGCACATCTCCGCAAGGTTCTAGCTCATCTCTGCAAGGTTAGCTATTCTCCGCAAGGTTGTGACTCATTTCCGCAAGATTTTGCGTCATCTCTGCAAGGTTTTGACTCGTTTCCGCAAGGTTCTAGCCCATCTCTGCAAGGTGATCAGCGTTTATCCTCGCAGCTCGGCTCCTGCTTGCTCAGCTAATGCTTTTAGAACTTTGTTATGTGCATTAACTACTTCTTCATCCGTTAATGTACGCTCTGGATCGAAATACGTTAGAGAGAATGCAACTGATTTTTTGCCTGGTTCCATTTTTTCTCCTTCATATAAATCGAATAAATGTACTCCCTTAAGCAATTTCCCACCTGATTGTTGAATAATTGCTTGCAGCTCTCCAGTAGCTTTTTCCTGATCCACTACTAATGCGATATCGCGAGTAATAGAAGGGAATTTAGAAACTGGTGAATAATACAATGTTCCAGCATCTTTGTTTAATACCTTCATTAAATTCAGCTCGAATACATACGTATCCTTTAAGTCACGTGCTTTTTGTTCCGCCGGGTGTAATTGACCAATAATACCGATCTCTTCCCCTGCCAATTGGATAGTTGCAGTTCTTCCTGGATGCATTCCTTCCATTACTGTACGTTCAAAGGTTAACTCACTTGTATGACCAAGTAAATCCATTAAACCTTCTACAATTCCTTTTAAAACAAAGAAATCTACTGACTTTTTCTCTCCTTGCCAGCTATGCTCAACCCATTTACCAGCAATAACGCCTGCTAAATGCTCTTGCTCATGAGGTAATCCAGATGCTGTTTCTCCTAAGAAAACAGAACCAATTTCATACAATGCAACGGTATCTGCTTGGCGAGCAGTGTTATACGTTACAGCCTCTAGCAAATGAGGGATTAAGCTTTGACGTAGCGTGCTACGCTCCTCACTCATTGGCATTAATAGTTCCGTTACAGGAGCAGTTTCTAAAGCAAACTTTTGTGCTACTTCTTTAGAAGTTAATGAGTACGTAATTGCTTGGTAAAGTCCTGCACCTTCCATAAAACCACGCACTTGGCGACGTTTTGCTTGGTAGGATGTTAA
Organism: Psychrobacillus sp. FSL K6-4046; assembly: GCF_038624605.1. Classification (NCBI taxonomy): domain Bacteria; kingdom Bacillati; phylum Bacillota; class Bacilli; order Caryophanales; family Bacillaceae; genus Psychrobacillus; species Psychrobacillus sp. FSL K6-4046. Next base: position 1,411,273 of record NZ_CP152020.1, on the reverse strand, counting down.
ACCACCTGGTTTAGACTCTTCCACAGGTAACGTCATTGGAATCTCATCATAACCATACATACGAGCTATTTCTTCCACGATGTCCTCCGGAATTTTAATATCCTGACGTCTAGTAGGTGCTTTAATATATAAATATCCATTAGCTGCTTGGAATTCAAATTTCAAACGAGACAGAATAGATGTCATATCCTCTAAAGATATCTTCATTCCTAAACGACTGTTAATGAAGTCTGGAGAAACGATAACTTCAGCTGGAGATTTATCTAACTTATCTACAACTACGGAACCAGCTAGTACTTCACCATTTGCAAGCTCTGCTAATAGGCTTGCTGCACGCTCTGCTGCCATATTTACACGATTTGGATCCACACCTTTTTCGAAGCGAGCACTTGCATCACTACGTAGGTTATGGTCTTTCGATGTTTGACGTACAGATCCAGCTGCAAAGTAAGCTGACTCGATTACAACGGTTGTCGTGCCTTCATGAACCTCTGAATTAGCCCCACCCATTACTCCAGCAATAGCAACCGGCTCTTTACCGTTAGTTATTACTAAATGGTTAGATTTAAGTGTTCGTTCTTGGTCATCGAGTGTAACCATCTTTTCTCCTTCAGCTGCAAGGCGAACAACGATTTCCTTTGTTGCTAAACGGTCATAGTCAAATGCATGAAGTGGTTGACCAAATTCCATTAATACATAGTTAGTAACATCTACTACGTTATTATGAGGACGAATTCCAGCAGCCATCAGACGATTCTGTAGCCATAATGGAGATTCTTTTACTTGTACGTTTTTAACAACCTTAGCAATATACAGAGGATTTTCTTCTATTGCATCCACTTGAAGCTTTAAATAGTCCTCTGCTTTTTCACTGCTTTCAGTGTAAGAAGCTTCAGGGTATTTCATATCCTCTGAAAGAATAGCCCCTACCTCATAAGCAACTCCTAGCATACTTAGTGCATCCGAGCGGTTTGGTGTTAAACCTAGCTCTAGCACTACATCGTCCAGGCCTAATAAAGGAAGTGCACTTTCACCTGGTACAGCTGTTTCAGGAAGAACATAAATCCCTTCTGCATACGCTTTAGCTACTAGGCGACCTTCAATACCTAGCTCTTGAAGAGAACAGATCATTCCATTAGATACTTCTCCGCGTAGCTTTGCTTTTTTAATTTTAATGCCACCTGGTAGCACAGCTCCAGGACGTGCAACGATTACCTTTTGACCAGCGTCAACGTTCGGAGCACCACAAATAATTTGAGTGATTTCATCTCCTACATCCACCTGACAGATGTTTAGCTTATCTGCTTCTGGATGCTTCACTTTTTCCTTTACATATCCAACTACTACATTTGTCATGCCTAGAGAGCGATCATTCACTGCGTCCACTTCTATTCCTGAGCGAGTAATTTTCTCACCTAAGTCTTTCGGGTCCAACCCTTGTGTGTTTACATATTCTGATAACCATTTCGTTGATACTAACATGTCATTTCCTCCTTACACTTCTGTTCGGTGGAATTGCGATAAGAAACGCACATCATTTGTATAGAAATGACGAATATCTTCCACTCCATATTTCAACATTGCAATACGCTCTGGTCCCATACCAAACGCAAAACCAGAAAGCTTTTTAGAATCATAACCAGCCATCTCAAGAACATTAGGATGAACCATACCTGCTCCTAGGATTTCAATCCAACCTGTTTTCTTACATACGTTACAACCACTTCCTCCACATTTGAAGCAAGAGATATCCATCTCTACAGAGGGCTCTGTGAATGGGAAGAAACTTGGACGCAGTCGAATTTCACGATCTTCTCCGAACATTTTTTTCGCGAATAAAGATAAAGTACCTTTTAAATCACTCATACGAATATTTTCACCGATGACTAAACCTTCGATTTGAGTGAATTGATGAGAATGGGTAGCATCATCATTATCACGACGATATACCTTACCAGGACAAATGATCTTAATTGGTTGCCCTTCTTTTGCTTCCATCGTGCGCGCTTGAACTGGAGAGGTATGCGTACGCAATAGAATATCCTCTGAAATATAGAAGGAATCCTGCATATCACGTGCTGGATGACCTTTTGGTAAATTCAATGCTTCAAAATTGTAATAATCCTTTTCTACCTCAGGACCTTCTGCAATTTCATAACCCATGCTTAAAAATAGATCTTCGATTTCCTCCACTACACGAGTGAGTGGGTGATGATTACCTGTTTTCACTGGTCTTCCCGGTAATGTTACATCAATAGACTCTTTTGCAAGCTGTTCTTGAATCGCTTGTTCTTGAAGTAATGTCATACGTGCTTCTAAAACGGCAGTTACTTCTTCACGCACTACATTGACAAGTGCTCCCATTTTTGGACGTTCTTCAGCTGGGAGTTTACCCATACCCTTTAATAAATCTGTAATCGGTCCTTTTTTTCCTAAATACGCTACTCTCACATCATTTAATTCTTTTGTGTTTTGTGAAGCTTCAATTTTTTGTAATGCTTCTTCTTTTAACTGTTGAAGTTGTGCTTCCATTTGAAAAATCCCTCCTAATTGACAAAATAAAAAATCCCCGCCCCTATAAAAGGGACGAGGACTAATTTCGCGGTACCACCCTGATTATTGCACAACTAAACGTGCAATCACTCAATTCGAATAACGGCTCTACACCGGCACACCTTTACAGTAAACACTGGTCCCGGTGGCAGCTAACGGGGTGAACTTCTATATGAATTCTCCATTTACGCTTCCAGTCTAGGCGCAAAATCCCTACATTCGAATAATCATATATACTTTTCCCGATGACAGCTTTTCTTATTTATCAAATTATTATCTATTATACGGACTTTTAAACATTTCATCAAGGGTATTTATCTCAATGTAAGCCCATAAAGAAGAATTCCTGTTGCGACTGCGACATTTAAAGATTCCGCTTGGCCCAATAAAGGAACAATAATATTTTGGTCCGTTTGTTCTAAAAGACTTGCTTGTATACCGCTACCTTCGTTTCCTACTATTAATGCAAACGCATCACTTTTCTCTACCTCATGAAACGGCGTTGAATTTTCAAATGCCGTGCCATATACTTTTACATTTTTCTCTTTTAGCTGATCGACCCAATAGCTTAAGTCACCTTTTAATATAGGTATGTGGAAATGAGAGCCTTGAGCAGAGCGAAGCGTTTTAGAATTATACGCATCAGCTGATCCCTTTCCAAGAATAACAGCGTCTATCCCTGCAGCATCAGCCGTACGGATCATCGTTCCAATATTCCCAGGGTCTTGAACCGCATCGATTAATAAAAATTTACTCCAATTTTCTTGTTCATCTGCTTGAGCCGCATTTTGTTTACAATGTGCAAAAATGCCTTGGGTATGCTCTGTTTCTGCAAGCTCTTTTTTAATAACATCATTAATTTCTACTATTTCTAGATTGTCTACATCCCAACTGGCAGGAATTTCACTTGTATCGCTTAACATGATTGTTAAGACAAGTTCTTTTTGTTTGATTGCTTCTTCTACTAAATGATAGCCTTCAATAATAAATTCACCAGTTTTATCTCTTTCTTTTCGAACACTGAGTAATTTTTTCCAATGCTTCACTAAAGAGTTTTGAGGAGATTCGATTCGTTTCATATTTTGTACCGCCTTTTTCTAAAATGCTGCAAAACAAATAGTTTAGCATCTTTTCTTTGTAGAAGATTATATCATGTTCCTCGATTAGTTCATATGTTCATATTTATCTTCCGTCAATTCAAAAAAATTATGTATAGTTGACGAGACGTGGGGAAAGATGAAGACAAGGAGTGATGAAAATGGATTTTCAAATTCGAGAAGCAATAGCAGCTAACCTAAAGGGTAATTCAGCTACTGATATTAAAGAAGTGGTAGAAGATGCAATTAACCGAGGAGAAGAACATTTACTACCTGGTCTAGGCGTAATTTTTGAAAAATGGTGGAAATCTGCTGATGAATCCAGCAAACAAGCAATGCTAAATAATGTTTCTACTGCATTTGCTCAATAAGTATTGGCTAACGGAGACCGTAGATACTACGGTCTCTTTATTAATTCAATTTTAGTACCATGACCAGAGCTTGGTAAGCTTGTGTCCAAGGCATCATACCAAACTTTCACCTTGTCCCCAACCTCTATATTAGAGATTTGTTCGTCAAATCCAAAGGAAGAAGATTGAATAGATTTAGATGTAACTTCCTCCTTTGTTAGAATTCTATCTATTCCTGGTTGCTCTTCATAAATAAAAACATGAGCATCAGAGACCTCTGCTACTATCCCTTCCCTCACAAATTGATTTTCCTGACTTTCTTCTTTACAACCCCATAAACTAACTACGGATACAAGTATTATAAGAAACCCAAAATATCGAATCATTGTTAACCTCCCAACATTATTCATACTCTTCTAGAATTTCTACAACTTCTATTTTTCCGTCCACTAACATCTCAGGTAGTCCACTGATTACATTTCCTTGCCAATACTCTCTTGCCTGCTCTATTTTCTTTGCAAAAGATATACCATCTTCCTTTGGCAAAAAGCTAGCATCTCCCTCAAAAGTTTTACCATCAACTCGAAGCTTAACAAGCTGCAACACCTGCCGATTATAGGAATTAAATAAGTCTGCCCATTTGAGTGCATCCTCTAAGCTTTTTGTAGCATATAGACAGGATAATCTAGATGGGTAATTCGGATATTCCTCTAATCTAACCATTTCTACTATCGTTTCACGAATTGCTCTAGTCGTTTGGTCCAAATATTTATGGCCAACTTCTGCATCCTCTTTAGTTAAGTTCACCCCTTCATTTGTATATTGGTTTTGAAAAATTTGAACAAAGTCTTCTCCCTTGGAATTTAATTGTTCTTTTTCAAAAAAGAAGTGATATAACGTATTCTTTTGGTTCTCACTAAAATCAATTATCTGTCCTACTCTCATCTTGTTTCGTGTAACAATATGATATACAACTAGTTCATTCTCCGTCATTTTTTTCTCCTTTTATTAATAAAATAGAAAACAAAACATTTCAATTCACTAAACTACTAAATTATTTTATTTATTAGATAATTTGTTCTTGATTTATATAATATACTGTATATAATTACTCTATGAGTTTGAATAATTAGAAAAATCATAAAAGTTATACATCTAAATTATAGCAAAGAGGCGAAGCGAATGAAGATTTTAATGGAAAATATTGTGGAAGCATTGCAAGAACACCTAGAGCAAGACCAGATCTCCACCAACCAAACTATCCGAGAATTACATGGAAAAGATGAATCCTACCATTCTATTAGCTTGCCAGACATTGTCGTTTTCCCTAAAAACTCGGCAGATGTCAGCAATATCATGAAGACTGCTAATAAACTTGGAGTTCCAGTCATACCATTTGGTCGTGGCACGAGTTTAGAAGGGCATGTGATTCCCTATGATAATGGAATAACGATCGATTTTTCTTTAATGGATAAAATTTTGGAAATAAGAGAACAGGATTTACTTGTGATAGTCCAGCCAGGTGTAACGAGAACACAGCTGAACATGGAGTTAAAAAAGTATGGTTTATTCTTCTCGGTTGACCCTGGTGCTGATGCTACTCTAGGTGGAATGGCCGCTACAAATGCGAGTGGGACTACAACTGTAAAGTACGGAGTTATGAGAGATCAAGTTCGAGATTTAGAAGTAGTGCTTGCGGATGGAACAGTCATACATACAGGAAACTTGGCAGCTAAATCTGCCTCTGGATTTCACTTGAATGGGTTGTTTGTTGGTTCGGAAGGTACATTAGGCTGTTTTACAGAACTCACTTTAAAGGTGTATGGCATCCCGGAATTCACGACTGCTGCTAGAGCAACATTCCCTACTGTCAAACATGCAGTGGAGGCAGTAACCTCTATTTTACAGGCAGGTATACCGATTGCTCGCGTAGAGCTAGTAGATGAAAGCTCTATTCGTCAGGTAAATCAATTTTGTGAAACTAACTACGCTGAAAAGCCTACATTGTTTTTGGAATTCCACGGCAATGAAGCTGGACTTGCTCAAGATGTAGAATTTACTCAAGAAATTGTGAAGGACCATGGCAGTGAGGATATTCAATTTGAAACCGATAACGCTGCTCGAAACAAGCTTTGGGACGCAAGACATAATCTAGCCTATGCTTACATTCATGGAAACGTAGGAAAGAAGCTCATGGTGACCGATGTTTGTGTTCCTATTTCCGAGCTAGCTGACGCTGTCATATTTGCACGTAAGGAACTTGATGCTATCGGGTTGATAGGAGGCCTTACAGGTCATGTCGGTGATGGAAATTTCCATGCCCTTATCATGATTGATATGAACGATCCGGAAGAAATACAGAAGGCCGTGACCTATAACGAAAAAATCGTACGATACGCTCTGGAACGAAAAGGTACTTGTACAGGCGAGCACGGGGTAGGTGTAGGGAAGCAAAAATACCAGGCAGCAGAACACGGGGAGGCACTTCAAGTTATGGAAAAGATTAAAGTTGCTTTAGATCCCAACAATATTTTAAATCCAAACAAAATTGTAAAACTTGAAAGAGAAGGTGAGTAATATGAAAACATTAGAGAAAATCAGTAGCTTTGCTGGCAAATATTTTGCCCTCTTGGTTATCTTAATTGCTGTAATAGCTTACTTAATACCAGAAACCTTCCTGCCATTTCGTAGTTATATAACTCTCCTACTAGGGGTAGTTATGTTTGGAATGGGCCTAACGCTTAAAGCAGTAGATTTTAAGCTAATCTTAACTAATCCTAAACCAGTATTAATCGGTGTAGCAGCACAATTTGTCATCATGCCATTAGTTGCTTTTGCAATAGCCTACATGCTACAGCTTCCTAATGAATTAGCTGCCGGCCTTGTACTCCTAGGCTCTGTACCAGGTGGAACCGCATCAAATGTAATGGTTTACTTAGCGAAAGGAAATGTACCACTTTCTATTACAATGACGTCCTTCTCTACTCTCTTGGCGCCTTTAATGACACCAGTTTTACTTTTATGGTTAGCTGGGCAATGGATGCCGGTAAATGTAATGGATATGTTTATGTCCATTGTCCAAGTAATTATCGTTCCGATTGTTCTTGGTCTACTTATTAAAAAATTATTACCAACGGTTGTAGAAAAAAGCGCAAACGTTGTACCATTAATCTCTGTATTAGCTATTATCATCATTGTTTCAGCAGTAGTCGCAGGTAATGTTAATAACATCGCTTCTGCAGGATTATTAGTTTTTGTTGGGGTCTTCCTTCATAATGGTGCTGGTCTATTGCTTGGCTATTTCACTGGGAAAATGATGAAGCTATCTAGATCTGACTGCCGTGCCATTTCAATTGAGGTTGGTATGCAAAACTCAGGCTTAGGTGTTGCACTAGCAACTGCCCATTTAGGACCGTTAGCTGCACTTCCAAGCGCTCTAGGAGCTGTTTGGCACAATATCTCAGGCCCAATTATAGCAACTATTTGGTCAAAAAATGCAGCAGATTCCGAGGAAGAAGAGATGGAAGCGATCCCGTTAGAAAGTAAGCCTTCACAGGTTTAAATTTGAATAGGAATGGTGGTGGATTAATCCACTGCCATTCCTATTTTTTTCATCATAACGAAAAAAAGACAATACAGTTTTAGTAATACATCACTATTAAATTCTTTTCTTGTATAAACGTAATAAAAAGCGATCCCAGCGTCTCCCGGAATCGCTTTTCCTATGTAGCGATGAGGTCATCCTTCTAGATAAGCAACATCGCATATATATAAACTGTAGGACACACCCTGTCGTTACAGCTTATTCAAAGATTTTTAAGCCATCAAAGAAGCAAGTACGGCTTTTTGTGCATGCAAGCGATTTTCTGCCTGCTGGAATATATATGAGTTAGGTCCATCTATAACAGATGTGGCAACCTCTTCTTCTCGATGAGCCGGAAGACAATGAAGGAATATATAATCTGCTTTCGCATTGGCTACTAGCTTGTCATTAATTTGATAATCCTTAAATTCCTCCAAACGCTTAACAGCTTCCTCCTCCTGCCCCATGGAAGTCCAAACATCTGTATAAACTACATCTGCATTCACCGCAGCTTCTAGTGGATCATTAGAAACAAACAAGGAACCTTCGTTTGCAAGAGCAATTGCCTTTGCCTTTGCCATAATCTCTTCATTCGGCTCATAGCCGACTGGCGTTGCTACAGCAATGTGCATGCCCATGTATGCAGCAGCAATCACTAAGGAATGTGCAACGTTGTTACCATCACCAATAAAAGCCAGCTTCAGCCCTTTTGTATGACCTTTCACTTCTTGTACTGTTAATATATCTGCTAACGCCTGACATGGATGGTAGAGGTCTGTTAGGCCGTTTATAACAGGTATACTCGCATGCTCCGCAAGTTCTTTAACCATAGCGTGTGAATTAGCACGAATCATAATGCCATCTAGATAACCCGAGAGGACATGTGCTGTATCATAGACAGATTCCCCACGACCAATCTGCAAATCTCTAGCGTTCATGAACATACCATTTCCACCTAGCTGCTTCATCCCCACCTCAAACGAAATCCTTGTACGAGTAGAATGCTTTTCAAATATCATTCCTAATGTCTTCCCTTCTAACAATGGAGGACATTTACCAGCCTTCGTTAAAGACTTTAAGTTTGTTGCTAGTTCTAGTAATTCAGTCACTTCTTCCTTAGAGTAATCCAATAGTGTTAAAAGATCCTTTCCTTTTAAACTATCAACTAATTTAAGATTTACCCACTCCAATAATTTCATACTCATAATCCCCTTTACCCGTATCTTCTGTAATTGTTATTATAAGTATGAATATTTATAAAGTCAAGCGAATTTATATACATTTTTTATACATAAAAAAACTAATGAGGAATACTGCTGTATTCTTCATTAGTTTTGTTTAATTAGTTAAAAGTTATATTGTTTACTGTATCACGATCAAGCTTTTTAATAACTTCAACAATCAATTTAACTGTATTCTCGTAATCATCTCTATGCAGAATTCCTGCATGTGAATGAATATAACGAGTAGCTACACCGATTGACAAGCAAGGTACACCATTTAAGGAAATATGCATAGAACCTGCATCTGTTCCCCCACCAGCAATTGTTTCAAATTGATAAGGGATATTGTTTGCTTCTGCTGTATCCACTACAAAATCGCGTAATCCTTTATGGGATACCATAGATGCATCAAATAGGACGATTTGAGGGCCATCTCCCATTTTACTAGATGATTCTTTTGGAGTGATTCCTGGAGTATCACCAGCAATACCCACATCAACTGCAAAGCCGATATCAGGGTTAATTTTTGCTGTAGAGGTTTTAGCTCCGCGAAGACCTACTTCTTCTTGAACATTCCCGACACCATATACGATATTTGGATGATCTTGGCCTTGTAAATTTTTCAATACATCTATTGCAATAGCACAACCAATACGATTATCCCAAGCTTTTGCAAGTAGAAGTTTATCGTTGTTCATTACAGTGAATTCAAAATATGGAACGACCATATCCCCTGGTAATACTCCCCATGACATAGCTTCTTCTTTAGAGGAAGCACCAATATCAATAAACATTTCTTTAATATCGACAGGCTTTTTACGTGCTTCTGGGCTAAGAATATGTGGTGGTTTAGAACCGATAACACCTGTAATAGTTTCGCCCTTACGAGTAACGATCGTTACACGTTGAGCTAGCATTACTTGTGACCACCAGCCTCCCACTGTCTGAAAACTCAAGAATCCCTTGTCATCAATTTTGGAAATCATAAAACCAACTTCGTCTAAGTGACCTGCAACCATGATTTTAGGTCCGTTAGCATCTCCCACTTTTTCAGCGATTAAGCTACCAAGGTTGTCATATTCAATTTTGTCTGCATAAGGGGCAATATATTTTTCCATTACTTTACGCGGTTCACGCTCGTTACCGGGAATCCCTTTTGCATCTGTAAGTTCTTTTAGCATTGTTAATGTTTCATCTAATTTTGTCATTATTTCGCCCTCCTAAATATACTCACCAGTTAATTATATGATAAATTGAATGCTTATTCAAAATATATTTTTAAAATTCTAAAGATACACAAATACACCTGCATTAATCGGCACCGGCGCCGCCACCACTATCCCCGCTGCCACCTCCGTAGCTTCCTCCGCTATCTGAATATGTAGCGGAGCCTCCAGAAGAACCATCTCCAGAAAATAGATATCCTTTTGTCCATCTCCATGAATCCTCTACATATTTCATAGGGTCTGTGTCTGTTAACAGCAATCCAGCCAACGGGACAGCACGCGCTGTTTCTAGTGGATAAGACTGGCGACTTCGTTTAAACAAATAAGCTCGAATGATCCACTTATCTTCCTTGTGCAATACAGTATGATCTTGTTTGCTTAGTGCTTTTCTAAAAGCCCTTATAGAATCCTTAGCTCTGACTGCATTCATCGATAAAATATTTCTTGGTACAGTAAAATATAAAACAATAAATGCAAGTAACAAATCATTCGTTTGGTGAAGTAATGCTTCATCTACTAAATTTACGCTAGCAAAAAACATGAAACCCATATATAAGAATAATAATCGTTTTGATTTTTTCTTCCACCATAGCATTCCGATATATATAAGAGATACTGTTATGATGCATACAATTCCCCAGATGCTTCTTAAGTCTGCATAATATGCAATAGAAAATAGTATAGCCAATATAATGGTCGCTATACTTAAAATCATAAGTGGGATACGGTTATTTAAGGCACCAGCCTCGATCATCTCTGATTCAACTGCTAGCTCCCATTGCTTCTGCTTTTCTTTAAATATTTTTTTCCGCTGAGCAAAATAGCCATTTTGCCTTTTCTCATCTCTTGCTGCTCCAGCAACATCGTGTAAGTTAAACGTCCATTTGTTTGATCCATTTTTTACTCCAAATAGCCAATCTATCATTGTATTTTCGAAATTGGCATTCACTAGACTTCGATTCACCAGTTGAAACTCTAATGTCTCTCTAGGAGCCTTTGTATCATTTTGAAAACGAACTGCCGCTTTTCCTTTGCTTACCTTTACTGCTCCTTTTTCTACTAATGAAAATAACCCTGCCAAAAAGCTTTTTTTATGAGTATTGCCAATTTGATCAACAAAAAACATATATAAAGCATCCGTCTCTATCACATTTGTTTCAGAGTCAACCCTCCAAAAATGTCTCTGTGGTAATAAAACAATTAATAAGACAGCGACAATAAGCATTCCCATCATAACTTTTGGGATGAGACTCTTTACCATTTCATTGTAATCTAAACGACTCAGCATCTGATTAAATTGTTTTTGCTCTAAAGCAATGGCCCCACTTAAAGTTTGTGCGGACTTAATTTTCGGCATTGCTGTCATTACGGAAGAAGGAAAATAGAAACTAGTCTCCGTAGTAGAATACGCCTCCGATTTAGGAGTCACAAATCGTATACCATATTGGTTTTTTTCTCGATTTCCTGCATGTCGATCAAACATAAATCCATCGAAAGTATCAGGATTTAGTGGTTTCGGAAGTATAAAATCTATTGTCACATTCTCGTAAGCTTGATCATGTGCATCCCCGCTAAAGTACGTCACCTTTACCTCACTGTAATTGTCATATGTCTTAACAGCATTCTTTAAGGTATAAGCATAGAAGTAAGATACCTTCTCATTAGTTTTCTTGATGTTTGTTCGAAAATGGCCTTCCTCAAAGGAGACAGTTAATGGAATCATCGATTCTGCTCCCACAAAGCCTGGCTCCATGTCTAAGCTAGTAAGCTCATAGGAATAAAAATCTACTACCTTCCCATTGTATGTGTCAGGAAATTCTCTATAAAGGTTATGAAAGGAACCATCAAAAGTATAGGTAAATACCTCGTTAACTAATAAGTCACCGTTTGGTTGAATCCATGACTTTATATGTACTTTGTCAATGCTATAAGACTTTGCTTCCCCTATAGGGCTAAAGGAAAGGAAAGCTAACATGAATAACAAGAATGGAATAATAAACTTTTTCATATGACAACCTCCCCCTACTTCCAAGATAACTATCGTACGGAAAGTAAAACAAATAAGTTTCAGTTTTAATAAATAAGCTACTACATTTAAAGGCCATAAATAGGTAGGAACACTATAGATTTTCTTTTATTTCGCATATAGAGTTCTCCAAAATCAAAAAAATACCTCGAAGAATTCATATTCGGGGTATTTTTTATTGTTAAGGAAATTATAAAACTCGGAACCTGTGGATAAATTGATGTCTAGCTCCACCGCCTTGCCCCTCGGGGTCAAATGGATAAAAGCTCCGGTGGCTGAGGAGCTGCCTCCTCGCTTTTCTCCATTTGCCTGTCGGGGCAGACATAGGCGCTTGCGCTTTTCTTGATGTCTAGCTCCACCGCCTTGCCCCTCGGGGTCAAATGGATAAAAGCTCCGGTGGCTGAGGAACTGCCTCCTCGCTTTTCTCCATTTGCCTGTCGGGGCAGACATAGGCGCTTGCGCTTTTCTTGTTTAAGCTCTACTTCCCAGATGAACCAAAGCCCCCTCTTCCTCTATCAGATTCGGTTAAGCTTTCCGTTTGCTCTATTTTCACTTGTAAAACTGGAGCTATAATCATTTGAGCGATCCTCATATGTTTTTCTACTGTAAAGTCTTCTAAACCATGATTTATTAATATGACTCTAACTTCTCCCCTGTAGCCCTCATCTATCGTTCCAGGACTATTTAAAACGGTGATGGAATGCTTTAACGCCAAACCACTTCTTGGTCTAACCTGTGCTTCTGTTCCTTTGGGCAGTTCCATCTCAATTCCTGTTCTGATTAATGCTGATTTTCCAGCTTGTATTACCTTTTCTTCAATTGAATACAAATCCATTCCTGCATCGCCTTCATTTGCTCGGTTCGGTACCATTGCATCTTCATGAATTAATTTTACTTTTAATGTTTGTTCCATTTAAATCCTTCTTTCCTTTGTATAGATTTATATGTATTGTGAAAAAATATATTTATTTTCTTTCAAAAAAAATAAATTATTTTGAAACCAAACTACTTCTTCTATCGTATAGCAGGTATCATGTATTTTACAAGGAGGACATTTTAATGGTCCATATTATACGATTACTAATAATTATACTTATTATATATGTATTCTATAGAATATTACGCTATTTATTTGATCCGAGACGAAAGCTGGACGAAGCAAATGAAAAAGAACAATATTATTTCTATGACGATATAAAAAATGTACGCAAAAATTTCTTTATTACGTATAAAGGTGCCATGTTTGAGGGCGAAAAATATCTTGGTACTACTGATCAGGCTTTCGAGGTAGTATCTATTTTCATTTGGATTAAAGATCCTTCTAAACTACAGGGATTCACAAAAGAGGACTTTTATTTCCTGCAAAATGAAATACGAATGAATTACCCGAACGCTAAAATAAATTGGAAGAGTCCAATTGAACAGTTGATGAAGGAACAGGATTAAAAGCATTTCATTTTTGAAATAATGTCGGTAGATTAAGTAATCAGGACTAAACTACCTTGTAAAAAAATAACTCGACTTTGCTGGTTGCTATCAATCAACAAAGTTGAGTTATTTTAGAGTTAAATCAAAAATTAAATAATGTTGTAATCGCAAAATACACTACGATTCCCAGAATAAATATACCTGCCAATTTCTTAATAGATAATCCCCCTTTTCATCACGAACAACAGTTAAGCTAATCGGACAATTTCTGAAATGACGGTTTGAACGTCTTCGGTATTCTTAATCACGTATAAATAATCCGCTTCCTCTTCAGATGGATCAGTAACGTCTTCTCCATTTTGACGCATCAAGACTTCCTCAAAATTTAAGGCAGTCCTTAAAATAGAAGTACTTCTCTCACTATTCTTCACTCTTTCTAATAATACCTCTTCTGGTATATCAAAGTTCAAGACAATTGTCGTAAAGCCAAGACTCTTATAATACTCTAAAAATCTTACTCTACCACCAATACCTCTATTAGAGTTACATAAAATTAGATGGCAATCCGTTTCATTTACTGCATAATCAACAATCATTTGGGTTAGTCCATATTTTAAATTATTGCTTGCAGTCTTAGGTAATAAGCTTTTATAATGAGTATTCAGAAATTCCGCATGATTGTCCTGATCAATCACGACTGAGTTTGGTAGATGCACTTCTAATGCCTTGGCAAATGTAGTTTTTCCACTATGTGTTTTTCCAACGGTCATTATAACAATTCTTTTTTTCATATGATTGACTCTTTATCTAATGAGATCAATAAGTTCTCGACGTTAAAATATGTACTAAGAGGCTCTTTTCTCCCTGCCTCATGCCATTGATTGTATCGTTTAAAGACTTCCAAAGGATTATTATTCGCTTGTTCTTCCACTAGGTATTGGATGGTTAAAAAGCTCCTACAGTAATCAAACATGATGCTAGTTATATCATTAGAATAAGAGTCAGTTCCAAATTGATCTATACTTCTACTTCCAAACTGTTCGTTGAAATAAGCCACGACTGCACTTTCTACTTTAGTGATTGTTTCAAACGATTCAGGGGTCATTAAATTTTTTCGAGCAATATAGTCGCACATTCCTTCTTCAAACCATATACTTTCTCTTTCTTCATCAAATTCATCTGGGAATAAATCGATATGGTGAACCATCTCATGGCCAGCTATTGTCAAAATATCCTCTTCTTTAAAATTCCGGTAAAAATCCTTTATAAACTCATCTTCGACGTTCTCATATATATTCATAAAAAAAATTCGCCATTCCATAATATCTGGAGTCATATAGACTAAGTGCCGATTTGTATACGCTGGTATGGGAACATCTGAAAAGACACTGGTTGCTATGTCCCCCGGAGTCCAAATGAATCCTCTCGGAGAATCATTTAATTCATATTCTTTTTCTAATAAAGCTTTAAATTCATTCAGTTTAACTTTAAAGGATTCTATGACTTCTAGATATTTAACTGCTTCATATGGCGTTTCAAATGCATAAATATGCTTCATTTCATCCATCACTCCATTTTATTGTTAATTGAATCAATCATTAATATGATTTTTATAAGAATGTAGAATTGATTTCAGCTATGGCGACGTCTTCTCTATCTCACTACGCGCGTTGCCGCTTATTGCTGCAATCCATAGTTAAATTATATATTAATTTAATTAAAAATTCATATTTTTGTAAAAACCTATATCTCTAGTTATACTTTTCTACCAGCTCTGCGCTCTTTTTTCTGGTTTTTATTATTTTTTCCAATAAAAAAAGAGCCTAACAATCTAGGCTCGTCCCAAGGCTTCTATCATTTCTTACACTCAAAGGAATAATCACTTGTTAAGTTATTATGTATTACCAAAGCCGAAGCTCCCTCTGCTTCAGTGCAACCGCTAGTGAGTAAGTTAATTTCCTTTGTATGAAAATAACTAGATGTAACAATTATTAAAAGGAGTCCTGTTATAGTCACTCCTATTAGACCTATCATAGGTAGCAAATACTTATTGTATTTAGTCATCTTCTCAGTCCTCTCATTAGTTTTATACGATTTACTAAGTGAAAGGTTTCAGGATTATATTTTCTACCACTGAATCTAGAATACTATGGGACTATTATCCGTTAATAGCCAAACTATTAGAAAGACATACACGATCATTAGCATAAGAAAGCCTACACGAAAGCTAGTATGCAATGTTTTATGACGAAATAACTGCATTCCCAAATAAGCACCTATGCCTCCACCAAAGATTGCAAAAGTCCATAATGTTTTTTCCGATATTCTTTGTCCCCTTTTCTTTGCTTGGGACTTATCATAGCCCATCAATAGGAACGCTGACACCGACATTAAAAAAATTAAAATAAGAATCACATTAACCATAATAATCCTCCTTAGAAAAGCGTAGGCCCCTATCTCTGCCCCGACAGGCAAATGGGGAAAAGCGAGGAGGCAGCTCTCCAGCCACCGCAGCTTTTATCCATTTGACCCCGAGGGGCAAGGGGCTGGAGCTAGACAATATGAAAAGCATAAGCCCCTATCTCTGCCCCTGACAGGCAAATGGGGAAAAGCGAGGAGGCAGCTCTCCAGCCACCGCAGCTTTTATCCATTTGACCCCGAGGGGCAAGGGGCTGAAGCTAGACAACAAGAAAAGCGTAAGCCCTATGTCTGCCCCGACAGGCAAACTAAATTAGATTGTAAAAAAAGGCTGATAGAAAATCTATCAGCCTTTTCATCTAACTTATTTGTTGATTGCTTTTTTTGCTAAATCAGCAATTTGTGTAAATGCTGCTGCATCAGTTACAGCTAATTCAGCTAACATTTTACGGTTTACTTCGATTTCAGCTAATTTCAATCCGTGCATTAAACGGCTGTAAGAAAGTCCGTTCATACGAGCTGCCGCATTGATACGTGTGATCCATAGTTTACGGAATTCACGTTTCTTTTGACGACGGTCACGGTATGCATACATTAAAGATTTCATAACCTGTTGGTTTGCTACTTTATATAATGTATGTTTAGAACCGTAATAACCTTTAGCTAATTTTAATACCTTTTTACGACGCTTGCGCGTCACTGTTCCGCCTTTTACGCGTGGCATGTTCATTACCTCCTGCTATTCTTTCGAATAATTTGATTTCGTTTAAATTATTTCATGTAAGTAAGTAAAGTTTTGATACGTTTGTAATCGCCTGAAGAAGCTACTTTAGTTTTACGTAGTTTACGTTTAGCTTTAGTAGATTTGTTAGCGAATAAGTGGCTTCCAAAAGCACGGTCATGTTTTAATTTACCTGTACCCGTTTTTTTGAAACGCTTTGCAGCTCCACGGTGAGTTTTCATTTTCGGCATGTCGAATTCCTCCTAAACAATTGTACTCTATTACTGTTTTTCGTTCTTCGGTGCAAGCACCAAGAACATACTGCGTCCGTCCATTTTCGGTTTTGACTCGATAGTGGATACTTCCGCACAAGCTTCTGCAAATCTATCTAAAACTCGTTGTCCGATCTCTTTATGAGTAATGGCACGACCTTTAAAGCGAATAGATGCTTTCACTTTGTCTCCTTTTTCAAGGAACTTGATCGCGTTTTTCAATTTCGTTTGGAAATCATGCTCATCGATAGTCGGGCTCAAGCGAACCTCTTTCATTACGATAACTTTTTGATTTTTACGAACTTCACGATCTTTCTTTTGCTGCTCAAATTTGAATTTACCATAGTCCATGATACGAGCGACCGGTGGCTTGGCTTGAGGAGCCACAAGGACAAGATCCAAATTTACACGACCTGCTATTTCAAGTGCTTCGTTACGTGTTTTTAAACCTAATTGATCACCATTTTGATCAATAACGCGTAGTTCGCGTGCTCGAATGCCATCGTTCACATACATGTCTTTGCTAATAATGATCCACCTCCAGATAGTGTCGCGAATACATGGTTTGGGCATAAATTCCGTAGAAACGAATCAGTCACGCCGTTTTCGATCCAATAAAAAAGCGAGCAGACATCTGTTAATGTCTGCCCGCCGATATGAGAAATATGTAGCAACTACATATTACAGTCGATCGTGTGCTTACCAGTCAACAACCAATGTGTCGAGCAGGTGAGAAGCGGGCAGCCTCTTCTTATACCACAAACTTGTATTCAATAACCTAAATAACTATACCATCCACAAAACTATTTGTCAACAATATAATTATATAATTAATTATGTGCTACTTCTTCTTGCAGACGAGCTAAAAATTCGTCGAACGGAATACTTTCGGATTTTTGCTCTCCATATTTACGAACGTTTACATTACCTGATTCTAACTCTTTATCTCCTAGCACTAGCATATAAGGAATCTTTTGCATTTGTGCTTCGCGAATCTTGTAGCCAAGCTTTTCTTCACGGTCATCCATTTCTACACGGAACCCAGCTGCAACTAATTGCTCTTCAATTTGCTTAGCATACTCGAAATGTACTTCATTAGAAACTGGAATAATCTCAACTTGCACTGGTGCCAACCAAGTCGGGAAAGCTCCTTTGTATTCTTCTATTAGGAATGCAACAAAACGTTCCATAGTAGAAACTACTCCACGGTGAATAACGACAGGACGATGTGGTTTTCCATCTTCCCCTACATATGTTAGATCAAAGCGCTCTGGTAGTAAGAAGTCTAATTGAACTGTTGATAATGTTTCTTCCTTACCAATAGCAGTTTTTACTTGAACATCTAGTTTTGGACCGTAGAATGCAGCTTCGTCTTCTGCTTCAATATAATCTAATCCTAATTCATCCATAGCTTCTTTTAGCATGCTTTGAGCTTTTTCCCACATTACATCATCATCAAAGTACTTTTCTTTATTGTTAGGATCTCTGTAAGATAAACGGAATGAGTAATCTTTCAAGTCAAAGTCTTTATAGACAGAGATGATTAATTCAACAACCTTTTGGAATTCCAATTTAATTTGATCTGGACGTACAAATAAATGGGCATCGTTCAACGTCATCCCACGTACACGTTGAAGTCCTGATACTGCTCCAGACATTTCATAGCGGTGCATTGTTCCTAGCTCCGCGATTCGTAGAGGAAGGTTACGATAAGAATGCATACCGTTTTTGAATATCATCATATGGTGAGGACAGTTCATTGGACGTAATACTAGTGTTTCGTTATCCATCTCCATAGGAGGGAACATAGAGTCTTGGTAATGCTCCCAATGTCCTGATGTCTCATAAAGTTCTTTAGACCCTAAAACTGGTGTGTAAACGTGTTTGTAACCAAGCTTTAGCTCCTTGTCTACGATATAACGCTCAATTACGCGTCGGATAGTTGCACCATTTGGTAACCATAGAGGTAAACCTTGTCCAACCTTTAAAGAGTTAGTGAAAAGCTCTAGCTCCTTACCAATTTTACGATGGTCACGTTCTTTTGCCTCTTCCAACATTTTAAGATGCGCTTGAAGGTCCTCTTTTTTAAAGAAGGCAGTTCCGTAAATACGTTGAAGCATTTTATTGTCACTGTTACCTCTCCAATATGCTCCTGCAATGCTTAGCAGTTTAAACTCTTTTAGCTTTCCTGTAGAAGGAACATGAACACCACGGCAAAGGTCAAAGAAATCTCCTTGCTCGTAAATCGAAACTTGTTCTCCAGCTGGTATCGCTTCAAGCAGCTCTACTTTATACTCATCATCCTGAAACTTTTCAAAAGCTTCTTCACGAGAAACGTCATGACGAATAATTTCGATGTTTTCACTAATAATTTTTTTCATTTCTTTTTCTATTAAAGGTAAGTCATCAGCTGTTATTGGTTCTGGTGAGTCAATATCATAGTAGAAACCATTTTCAATGACTGGTCCAATTCCTAGCTTAACATCTTTAAATAGACGCTTTACAGCTTGTGCCAGTAAGTGAGCTGAACTATGACGCAGAATTTCTAACGCTTCATCTGACTCAGGAGTAATAATCGCAATCTCTCCATCCTCAGTAATCGGTGTTTTAAGATCGATCAGCTGACCGCTTAATTTACCTGCTAAAGCTTTTTTTCGAAGCCCTGGACTAATAGATTGTGCTATTTCTTCTGTAGTTGTTGATGAAGGAAACTCTTTTACTGCTCCATCTGGAAATTGTAACTTAATAACATCTGCCACTTTGAACACTCCTTAATAATTTTGGATTAAGTATCAGCCTAAAATCGCTCTTCCCTTGAGCAGATTAGCTGGTTTAGGTAAGACGATTATTTTAGACAAAATAAAAAACCCCGTCCCGGTAAAGGGACGAGGTTTAAATCGTGGTTCCACCCTTCTTCTATCTATACGAATATAGACGAAGCTTTGCATCGGTTAACGGACCGGTGACCGGCAAGCTGCTACTACAATTTCACAGCTGCTGCTCGGAGGTGGTAAATCGATTGCCGGTGCTTAAGAAGCTTTCAGCCAAGGCTTCTCTCTCTAAAAAGTCGTACAAACTGATTATTATCCTCTTCAACGCATCTACTTGTTCTTATGAAAATGATTATACGCCACGACTTTAGCATTTGCAAGTAGTTATTTATGCTCTCTCCAGTTCTTCCCTTGAAGAGCAACTGGGATAGTCAGCGCTTTGATCCGTTCCATAATACGTCCTGCTTTTACTACCTCTTTTTCTCCTCGTTGCGTATAAGAAAGATGATGCTGTAATTCATCATAGTTAAAGTTAGAAGACATAAAGGTTGGAAGCTGTTCTGACATCCTGTAGTGGAGAATAGTTCCTATAATTTCATCACGCGTCCAGCTAGACATTGTTTCTGCACCAATATCGTCTAGCATAAGCACAGGTGCTTTTTTTACAAACTCTACTTTTTCAGGAAGAGATTGATCTTGTATAGCCTGTTTCATTTCGCGAAGAAATTCAGGGACGTATACAACTACTGAATGAATATGTCTAGCTGCTAGTTCGTTTGCTAGTGCGCCCAATAAGTAGGACTTACCGACTCCAAACTTTCCGTAAATATAAAGTCCTTTTGCAGGTAATTTATTTGTTCTTTCCCATTCATTTAAGAAGTCCTTAGCAGCTCGAACTGCTACAACACGACTATCATCTTGTAAGTCTAAGCTTGAGAGACTAGCCTCCATCACCTCTTTAGGCATATGAATACTGTCTATCATAGAGGTCACTTTTTTACGCTCATCCTCTATACCCCCTCGTTTACACCTTACATACTCAACATCTATTAGGCTTCGGTCTAACACTAGCTTCGGCTCATAGCCCTTCATAAAATTCGCACATTCGTCTAAGGAAGGACAGCCCTTGCAATCATGAGACTGTGATTTATATTCATATAACTTACTCAAGCTCCGATTGATTACCTGTTTAGATATTTCATCTGAGTTTTCCTCTATAAATGCTTGTATATTTGGTTCCTCTAATACTTCCTGCTGCAGCTCATCCAATCGAGAAGTAAATTCAGGAGTGACTACTCTTTTGAGCGTTTCATTAATCCGTTCCATTTCCTTCACCTACCTTTTCATCATTCCTAGTTCTTCTAATAGCTTTTGTCTTTCAGCATCTATATCTTGTATGCCATTCGTTTCTTTTCCTGTACGCTTTAACTCGTCATCTTTTTTATAAAACCAATCTGGCACCTTTTCTTCTCTAGTCGGTTTTTTCGAATATGTCTTTTGCTTAGATCCTTCGCTTTTCCATTTCATGTACTGCTCGTGCTCGTTTCTTGCTAATTCCATAGCTTCCTTAGCTGTCTTAACGTCCTTACGCATCCAGTGAGAAGCAATCTTTTCAGCATAATTCTTCGTCAGCTTCATGTCTGTACGAAGAAGCACATACTGTAACAGAACATTAACTACCCCGATTGGCATTTTATAATGCGTGACAAAATAATTGGCTAACTGAACGTCTGCAAGTATAGGTTCTTTCCCATTAGCAATATCCTTCAAGACCTTTGCAGGAGCAGTCGTTTCCAAATATTGAATCAGCTCTTCTTCTTTGGTTAGTTTCTTTTCGTCTGTTTGTACTACTTTCGAAGCTGGTTCTATTTTTTGAATAACTGGGGCAGTGCGAGAGACCGTTAGCTTATAATACTCTGCACAAGCTTTTTTCAATCTAGCATCCGAAAGACGAAGTTCATCATCCAAAGCTAGAATAACGACCTTTTGCATTTCTACTGGCGATAGATTATACAAAAATGCAAGCTTTGCAATTACTTCCTTAGCTTCTGTTGTCATGGCAGACTTCGGAACCAGTTGCTCAGATAGGCCATCTTGCAGCAAGGAGAAATCGAAATCCTCGTAATAGAAAGGTACAGAACTATTTCGTGTCTTTGACTGGAAATTTTCTTCCGTTGATGCAGGTAAACCTGTTTTAGTAGTTGGTTTAAAAACATCCACAAAGGTTCTTGAGACGTCTGTATACTCATGTTGCCAGTTAGACGTTTGAATGTAACGGCTTCTAAGCTGTTTATATGCACTTTCCCCAATTTTGTTTAGTAGGAACATGGATAACAAAGGATCCTTTAGAAAAGATTCCGCATCTAGAGGAGCTTCAAGTTCATAGCAGAAGCTGCGTCCATCTCCATTGGGCTTTTGCCAAGTGCGCAGCAGACCAATTGCTTCTAGTGCTATTCTCGCTTGAAAAACTTTCCCCAATGATAAGCCAAGAACATTTAATAAATGATAATGTGTCCATTGGTTTTCACTTTGCATTTCTCCATCAGCCCATAACGTCAAATAAAGGCTCATGCTTTCTGCTCCGACTAGTGGCTGATAAAATAACGTTAGCAGCTGACGATCATAATCAGAAAAAGAATACGGCAAGCGAATCATATATGTATCTGTCGAGTGTAGCTCCTTATATAACATCACTTGTTTACCTACTCCTTAAATAATTGCTTATAATGAAGGATTCTTTTTTAAGATTTCCTTTAACTCATCAATGAAAACATTTATGTCTTTAAACTGGCGATATACGGAAGCAAATCTTACATAGGCAACCTCATCAATCTCAGCAAGCTTGTCCATGACCTTTTCGCCAACTTCCTCTGATTTAACTTCAGAGTTACCTGTTCTTCTTAGTTCCTTTTCAATATAAAACACAACTTCCTCTAATTGGTCAAGTGCAACAGGTCTCTTCTCACATGCACGTATTAGCCCTCGCAATATTTTCTCTCGGCTGAATTCTTCACGAGATCCATCTTTCTTTACGACAATTAAAGGAGTTTCCTCTACCTTTTCAAAGGTCGTGAAGCGAAACCCACAATCCTCACACTCTCTCCTTCTTCTAATTGCCTTATTATCATCTATCGGTCTGGAATCGACCACTTTAGTGCCATTAAATTGGCATGCTGGGCATTTCATAGAACCTCTCCTAAACGTTTGCTTTAATTTTGTATACCTATTATAACAACTTTTCCTCATAAAATCGAAAAAGCAGAGGAATAAATTCCTCTGCTCACTCAGTTTTGTTCATGTTTCATTACACTTGAACTGTCATGCGTTCTTTAGGTGCCTTGACTGGACCCATTCCACGTGGCATTTCGAGCGTTTCGCGTGTTCCAGCATTAAGAGCATCTGCAATATAGTTAGCCGCGATTGATGGATCTAAATCACCACAAGTATACACATCAATGCTTGCATAACCGTGCTCTGGAAAGCTGTGAATCGTTAGATGCGACTCGGAAATTATAACGACTCCACTTACACCTTGTGGTGCAAATTTGTGAAATGCAACTTCTCTAACTTCTGCACCTGATTTTAGTGCAGCATCAACAAATGTTTGTTCGATAAATTGCATATCGTTAAGTTTGTCGAAATCGCACTCCCATAGTTCTGCAATAATGTGACGTCCCATTGTCTCCAATGTCCGTTTCCCCCTTTGATAAGTTTTATTTTTAACATCAAAGTTGACTACCACGGGGGAAAGTTAGTCCTAAGAGGTCCTAACCCTTTAAGTAGTCTATGTACTAGAAGTACACGATTTCCATTATAAAACATTTTAACTAATAGTGCAATATAAAAAAACCTCTTTCTAGTAATACTAGAAAGAGGTAGGTATTATGTTAATATTAGGAAAAAATATTCATTAGTAAAGCATAATGTCAGACTCAATTAAATTAAATAATAAGTTATTCCGATATTACAATCCACTTGCAACTTTTTTAGCTAAGTCTACCACTCTTGCAGAATAACCCCATTCATTATCATACCAAGCAAGTACTTTAACTTTTGTTTTACCCATTACCATAGTAGTCAGTCCATCTACAGTACTAGAATTAGTAGTTGTATTGAAATCAATCGAAACCAATGGCTCATGCGTAATTCCCAAAATGCCCTTCATAGAGCCCTCGGCTGCTTTTTGGAACGCAGCATTTACTTCTTCCGCTGTCACTTCTTGTTGAACATCCACAACTAAATCTACTAAAGAAACATTAGGAGTAGGAACGCGTAAAGCCATTCCATGAATCTTTCCTTCTAGCTCTGGCAATACAAGTGAAAGGGCTTTCGCTGCACCGGTCGAAGTAGGAATAATAGATTGCCCGCATGAACGCGCACGTCTTAAATCTTTATGGGGATTATCTAAATTATTTTGGTCATTTGTATAGGCATGAACTGTAGTCATTAAACCGTTTTCAATACCAAAGGCATCGTTTAATACTTTTACTACTGGTGCCAAACAATTAGTTGTACAGCTTGCATTTGAGATGATTTGGTGATTTACTACGTCTAGCTTTTCATCGTTTACACCAATGACAATCGTTGCGTCTTCATTTTTGGCAGGCGCTGTAATAACAACCTTCTTAGCCCCAGCTTTTATGTGACCAGAAGCTTTTTCTCCATCATTAAATTTACCAGTAGATTCAATTACGATATCTACATTCAATTCTTTCCATGGAAGCTTTTCTGGCTCACGCTCGTTGACGATCTGTACATGTTTACCATTTACGATTAGAGCATTATCCCCAATCTCAATTTCTCCAGAGAAAGTTCCATGTGTAGAATCATATCTTATTAGGTGAGCTAAAGTTTCTAATGGGTATCTAGCATTAATAGCTACTACATTAAGTTCCTCTTGTACGATCGCTTGGCGAAATACCATTCTACCGATTCTTCCAAAACCATTGATTGCAATTGAAGCTGACATATAATAAGTCCTCCTATAACGTGTGATACTTTTTCTTTTATATTCATGCATTAGTATAACACAATTTTAGAATTATGTAGCCTTAAAATACCCTGTTTTTAAATTCGTTATTTTCAAATAATTATTACTTCCAAGCTCTAAGAATTTTTTCTAGCTGCTCCCTAGTTGACTCCAAAGTGCCGTTATTATAAATGACAGCATCTGCACCCTTTTCCTTAATAGAAAGTGGCAATTGTGATTGAATTCTTGCTTTTGCTTCCTCTTTGGAATAATTATTTCTAGCCATTAGCCTGTTCAGTTGAGTTTCTTCTGATACAGTAACGACAATAATTTTATCCACGTAAGATTGGAGCTTACTTTCAAAAAGCAATGGGATATCCATAATAATAACCGGGTGACCCGCTAGTAACATCTTCTCTTTTTGGCTCATCATTTCCGCACGAATGGCTGGATGCATGATATCATTCAGCTGCTTTCTTTGGGCGGGAGAAGAAAAAATTATTTCACCTAGCTTTGGGCGATTCAGTTCTCCATCCGGAGTAAGTATCTCTTCTCCAAAAACCTCCGTAATTGCCTGAAGAGCATCTGTTCCTTTTTCCACAACGATTCTTGCTACAAGATCTGCATCAATAATGGGATATCCCATTTCCTTTAACATATTTGACACCGTACTTTTGCCGCTAGCGATACTTCCAGTCAATCCAATGATCATGATGAATCCTCCGTTACTTTTGGCACGAACCACAATAGGTAGATGTTCGGCCAGCTATTGTTTTCTGCTTGGTAGCCTTCCCACAGATTGGGCAGCTTTTTTTGCTATACATTTGTAGTCTATGCTGCATCGTTCCTGCTCCGCCATTAATAGAACGATAATCTGAAATAGTACTTCCACCATTTTCAATGCTGTCTAATAGCACTGCTACAATTTCATGGAACAACTGAATTTTTCTAGCTTTACTAATTCTTTTTACTGTCCGTGCAGGATGTATTCTAAGATTAAATAATGCCTCTGTAGCATATATGTTGCCACAGCCTGAAACGACATGACCATCCATGATGAACTCCTTGATAGCTTTGTTTTCATAGCGCGGCAAGAGACTCATCTGTAGAAAATGCTCTAATGCTCCATCGTCAAAAGGCTCGGGAGCCATCAAAAGTAAAGGTGGGTAGTCTGCTTCGGTTTCTAGCAGACGTAGCTCGCCAAAGCGACGTATGTCCGCATATACAAGCATTTCTCCTTCTTCAAAATGAAGAGTAACATGACTATGCTTTTTAAACTTTTCCTCTAAGATGTCATCCAAGGTCCTTACATAGAACCAAGCACCAGACATGCCCAAATGCGAAACGAGTAGAAATGGTTCTCCATTTTGGTTTTTCAAATGAAAATAAATATATTTCGAGCGCCGTTCAATTCGAGCGATCACCATACCAGGAAGAGCAGCCTGGAATGACTCCACGTCTGCTCCCTTGATAATAGCTTCCTTTCCAACTTGCTTTGATTTTATGATGGTTGGAGAAACATCCACTGATTGAATCAATTTACCTGTGACAACAGGCTGAAGTCCTCGAACAACACCTTCCACCTCTGGTAATTCTGGCATACATAAAACTCCTTACTTTGTATCGTACCAAGATGATCCAAACGCATACTCCACTTTAAGAGGAACGTTTAGCTCAATCGCAGATTCCATTACCTCAGGAACGATTTTCTCAAGCAGTGCAATCTCTTCTGGAGGAGCCTCGAATATTAGCTCATCATGCACTTGAAGAAGCATCTTGGTTTGCATGTTTTCTTTTTTAAGTCGTGCTGCCATATCAATCATCGCTTTTTTAATGATATCTGCTGCGCTTCCTTGTATAGGCGTATTCATAGCTGTGCGTTCAGCAAAGCTTCTCAGATTAAAATTAGAGCTAGTTATTTCCGGCAAATATCTTCTACGGTTCAAAATGGTCGTAACGAAACCTTTTTGCTTAGCTGTTTGAATACTGTCATCCATATATTCCTTTACTCCAGGGAAGCTTTTCAAATACTTCTCGATAAATATAGCAGCTTCTTTACGAGTAATATCTAAGCTTTGAGATAGACCGTAATCACTAATTCCATAAACAATACCAAAGTTAACTGCTTTTGCTGCACGGCGCATATTAGAATCAACTGCGTCAGCCTCGACATGAAATACATCCATAGCTGTTTTAGTATGGATGTCCATATTATTTTTAAAGGCTTCCACTAGGTTTGCATCCTCTGCCATATGGGCAAGCACTCGTAGCTCTATTTGAGAATAATCGGCTGCAAACATTACCCATTCAGGATTACTTGGAACAAACGCTTTACGAATTTTTCTACCTTCCTCAAGACGGATTGGAATGTTTTGTAAGTTAGGATTGATAGAACTTAAGCGTCCAGTTGTTGTAAGCGCCTGTTGGTATCTAGTATGAATTTTCCCGTCACTCTCATGGATTTCTTTTAAAAGTCCTTCGATATAGGTTGAATTTAACTTCCCTAATTGACGGTACATTAGAATTTGTTCAATAATTTCATGCTCACTAGCTAGTTTCTCTAACACATCAGCTGCAGTAGAATAGCCAGTCTTCGTTTTCTTAATAGGTGGCAGCCCTAGTTTTTCAAAAAGGATAACGCCAAGCTGTTTTGGTGAATTAATATTAAATGCTTCTCCCGCTAAAGCATGGATGTCACCTTCAATTTGCTTCAGCTTGATTTCTAAATCATGGCCCATCTCAACAAGTACTTGCTTATCCACCTTTACTCCATCTGATTCCATTGTTCCTAAAATAGATGCTAGTGGTAATTCCAACTCCTTGTATAACTTAAATTGTTCATTTTCTTTTAATTTCTTTTCAAGTATAGGTTTTAAATGCCATAAAGCCAGTGCTTTTCTAGTGGCATGCTCCGCAAGCTTCTCTTGCTCGGGAACAGACTTTTTGGCTCCTTTTCCGTAAATTTGCTCATTGCTTAATACGTTATAATAACCGTACTCTTTTCCTATCGTTGCAACATCATCTGCAGTCAAAGAAGCATTATCTATATAGGCTGCCAGTGTTAGGTCAAACTCCACCCCAGCAATGCTTACTCCATGTTTTCTGCTTACTGCTTGCGTTGCTTTTGAATCCACCACATATTTTATTTTGGACTCATCCTCTAGCCAAGCACAAAATTCTTTTGATTGGAAAGCTGTTTCGCCAGGAATAAAATAAGATTTTTCCCCATCTGACAATGCAATGCCCAATAAATCCGCTCTATGGTACTGTTCATCATATAATTCTAAGTGCAGGGACATTTCATCTACTAAGAAACTAGAGTTCACGTTCTCTACAATTTCAAAAGTCGTTTCCGTGGTAGAATGCTCCTCCGCCACATACTCCGTTTTTTCCAATAAAGTTTTAAAGGATAGCTCCTTCCATATGGAAATAACGTCATCCATGTTTGGACCACTATAAGTGATATCCTCAAGTGACACCTCGATAGGAGCGTTTATTTCAATAGTTGCAAGCTCCTTACTCATCTTCGCCTGTTCTTCATTGGCTATAAGCTTTTCCTTTAG
Organism: Psychrobacillus sp. FSL K6-4046; assembly: GCF_038624605.1. Classification (NCBI taxonomy): domain Bacteria; kingdom Bacillati; phylum Bacillota; class Bacilli; order Caryophanales; family Bacillaceae; genus Psychrobacillus; species Psychrobacillus sp. FSL K6-4046. The sequence goes on along the minus strand of NZ_CP152020.1, from coordinate 1,383,073 downwards.
CTTAGCACCACTAACTGAATCGAGTGCTTGGTATAGTTGCTCAACAGATCCATGCTCCTTTAAAAGTTTAATGGCTGTTTTTTCACCAACGCCTGGAACTCCCGGAATGTTATCAGAGGAATCCCCCATTAATCCCTTCATATCGATGATTTGAAGTGGTGTAAGGCCGTATTTTTCTTGAACGTGCTCTGGTGTATATTTCTCTATGTCTGTTATTCCTTTTCTCGTAATATACACTGTAGTCGAATCAGTAGCTAGCTGAGTTAAATCCTTGTCACCTGACACAATGACAACCTGCTGTCCCTTCTTTTCAGCCTGTCGACTTAGCGTCCCTATAATATCGTCTGCCTCGTACATTTCCAGCTCATATCGTTTTATGCCATAAGCATCTATAAGCTTGCGTAAATATGGAAATTGCTCTGAAAGCTCGGGTGGAGTCTTCTGTCTTCCTCCCTTATATTCTTCAAAAGTGGAATGGCGGAAGGTAGTTTTTCCTGCATCAAATGCCACGAGCATGTGTGTAGGATTCTCTTCATCCATAATTTTTTGAAGCATCATTGTAAAGCCGTAAACAGCGTTTGTATGTATTCCATGTTCGTTGGTTAATAAAGGAAGGGCAAAGAATGCACGATAAGCTAAACTATTCCCATCTAATAATAGAATTTTTTCAGATGACATGAATCATTCACTCCTTAGTTATATTGTTTTCCATTAGCTTGTACAAAGAAAAGCGCAACCGCCTATCCCTGCCACGACAGGCAAATGGAGAAAAGCGAGGAGGCAGCTTCTCAGCCACCGCAAACGCTTTAGTTTGCGACGAGCTTGCGCAGGAGCAGTATTTTCCCATTTGACCCCGAGGGGCAAGGCGGTGAAGCTAGACATCAAGAAATGCGCAAGCGCCTGTCCTGCCCCGACAGGCAAATGGGTAAATGCGAGGAGGCATTTTTTCAGCCCCCACAGCTTTTAACCATTTGACCCGAGGGGCAAGGCGGTGAAGCTAGACATCAATTTATCCACAGGTTCAGAACTTTAATTTCCTAAATAAAAATAAAATCGTCATTCCCTATATCTTACCACGACAGTAAGGGGAATGACGATTCATATACTATTCTAAGTATCCAGATAGGATGTTGGCATAAGGTGAATCAGACGGAATAACAATCATCGTATCTTCACCGATTGTCTTCTTATAGGATTCTAATGTTCTATATAAAGAATAAAATTCAGGGTCCTTTGAAAAGCTAGTATTATAAATTCTTGCAGCCTCCGCATCCCCTTCAGCTCTTAGAAGAGCAGCCTCTTTTTTAGCTTCAGCTATCATCTTCGTAACTGTACTATCCGTTTCAGCTTCAATTCTTCTCTTATCAGCATCTCCAGTAGATAAAAACTTTTGAGCAACACTTTCACGGTCGGAAATCATCTCGTTATATACAGACTGCTCATTTTCTTCTGGCAGGTCGGTTCTTTTAATACGGACATCTACTACTTCTATTCCATATTTATCTTTAGAGAGAAGTTCATTTACTTCTTTAGTAATCTGGTCATTTAAACTACCACGCGATGAATTTTCATCGTTAATGATTTCACTATAATTTAATTGACCTAGCTCTGATCGCACTACTGAATAAATAAATTCCTCCATACGAGAGCTTGCATTTACTATGTTACCTGCATTAGAAATCATGTCCTTTGGATTGACTACTCTCCAAACTGCATAATTATCGATAATTATACGTCGTTTATCCATTGTATTGATCTCTGCCTCAGATAAATTATGATTCATTTGGTATTTTGGAATGGTCGTTACACTTTGTATAAATGGTATTTTCATATGCAGGCCTGGAGAATCTTTAATACTTTTAATCTCACCGAACTGACGAATAACTCTATATTCCCCCTCCTTGACTACATATATATTAGCGAGGGCAATTACTGCAAGTACAAAGACTACAAAAATTGAAATGAACGATTTAGTATGCTTTTTATAATCAATGGGAGTCTTTTCTTTTTTAGGTTTGTTAGGCACAGTTTTAAACTTAGACTCTAAATTTGCAAAAGGGTTATTGTTATCTGACATTATTGTCCACTCCCTTCTTCAGGCTTTTTCTCAGTAGTAGTGCTAGGCGGTGGTGCACTTTGTTTAGAGGACTCTATTTGTTGAAGTGGTAAATACTTCATCGTCCCACCTTCATCATTCATTATATAAATTTTAGCATTAGGCAAAACAGCTTCCAATGTTTCCATTACTAATCGCTGTCTAGTGATTTCCTTATTATTTTGATATTCGGCATATAGCTTATCAAATAAGGCAACATCTCCTTTTGCCTGTTCAATACGTGCTGTTTGGTAGCCTATAGCCTCTGATTTAATAGCATCCACTTCACCTTCAGCCACACTAACCTTTTCATTTACATACTTTTCTGCCTGGTTTACTTTTGTATTTTTAGTTTCTTCCGCATCCGTTACAGCTGTAAATGCAGCCCTAACTTCTGCATTCGGAAGCTCTACGTCTTGTAGCTTTACCGTCAACACAGTAATACCAATTTCATATTTATTAATCAATGAAGCAAGCAACTCATTTGTATCTGCTTCAATTTGAGCCTTACCTGAAGTTAAAGCATCATCAATTTTCGAATTTCCGATTACTGAACGAATAGATGCTGAGGTTGCATCATGTAACATTTCCTTTGGATTTTCAGAATTAAACAAGTATGCTTTAGGATCTGTTATTTTATACTGAACAACCAAGTCTGTTAAAACGATATTGTCGTCTCCAGTAATCATTTTAGTATCCTTGTCATAGGAAGTGATTTCCCCATTCGCGTCTTGCTTATAACCAAACTGTAAACTGAAGGTTTCTTTTGATAGCTTTTCTACCTTCTGTATTGGCCAAGGAAACTTAAATTTCAACCCTGATTCTGTTATTGGATCGCTTGCATCTCCAAATGTAATCACTATTGCTTGTTCGGATTCATCTACTGTATACCAAGATGTAAATACTGCGGATAGAAGAACAATGCCAACAATAGATACAGCGATAATAGTCAACAATCTTTTTGTACTCATATTTTTCCCCCTTCTCTATGTATAGTTATTTTACGGACCTGACGAAGGAAAGTTTCAAAAATTTCAAAAATGCCTATTTCTTTTTGGCTCGGCTTAGATAAGGGGTGTTTATCGTAGCGTGGGAATCATTCGTGAAATGTTACATTTAAATGGGCGGAAGCGGGCTAGTAAAAAGAGGATATTTGCCTATTAATATTTAATAGTTAATGAACATATTAAAAAAGAATAGTCAATTAATAAAATAAGAGATTAAAACGAGTAGGGGACAAATTTTATTTGTAGGGTGATAAATCGATGATCGGAATAAGCATTGCAACGAAGTGGGAATACGAAGCGACCTTGGAATACTTTAGCATAAAAAATAACGAACGTTTCAGTTACCCATACGGTGAGTATTTCATAAGAACAATCAATGATACTGAACTTGTTTTTTATAGTACGGGTGTAAGAAAAGTAAATGGTGTTAGTGGCAATCAGTATATGATTTCTAAATTTAATTTAGCTAAAGTCATCGTTGCTGGAACATGTGCAGGAATAGACGAGAAGTACAGTAATTTGGATATTTTTGTACCCAATAAAGCCGTTCAATATGATTGTACAGTAAAAGAAATTGAGCCATTTATTAAACAATCCTTCATAGTCGATATTGATTTAACTAGATATGGAGGAGATGATTTTTATACAGGAACAATTGGCACTGCTGATAAAGCAGTAGTCATGTGGGAGGACTATTTAGAACTTAAAGAAAACGAAATAACAATAGCCGATACAGAAGCGAGTGCAATTGCTTATATCTGTAAGAAGAATGATGTTGAATGTATTATTATTAAAGGAATATCTGATTTTCCAACAGATGAAAGTAACACTGATAAACTCCAATCGAACATGGAACAAATTAATGTTTATTTAGAAAATACGCCCAAGGTTATGAACAAAATATTTGGAAACTATTTAAAAAGATTTATTTAAATAAATTTCAAGTTTCTTAGAACTTCATTGCAAGGGAAACGTATTTAAATAAATTGGTAGGCTAGTTTGGAGGGGGATTTATGCTCTATGATAACATCAGTCAGTTCTTAATAAATTTATTCATTTGGTGGGGTTTCCTACTCATCTTTCAAAGATTGAACAATCGTTATCCCAAAAATAACACTTGGAAAAAAGATATAATATCAACTTTCATTCAAAGTATGGTAGTCTTACTTGTTTTGTTTCCTGTTTTATCTTTCATTTTATAATCGTGTGTTAGATATACTTTGATAATTTTGGTGAAGTTGCTTGTTCAAATGAGGAGCATTTTAATAGATGAAGTTAAAGTAAACTTAAAGATAATGTTTGTAGCAAGCAATTTATAATGTTTTCTTTTGGGCCACCCCTCCTATGATTGTAGCGCAGGCGGCGACTCCTGTGGGATGACATAGCTATCAAGTTAAGAAAAATTTACGTCATTCACTCTCATATGAACTGGTATTTTTGAAAATTAGACCATATGAAATTAACACTTTTTGGTTTAACCAAAAAATGTAAGTTTAATTTCTTTCTATACAGGGCATAGAATACTAACTGTAATTTGCACCGAGTATAATCAATGGATCCTTTTCAGGTGGCCCTTTTGTTTTCAATGCATGTTTACAAAGAGCACCATGAAACCTTTTCAGTACCCCATTGGTAAGCTTGGTGTATTTTTTTATGCTTTCAAACATCAAGCGAATAAAGCGTAGTGCAACTGAGATGCCCTTTTGAATGCTTATCTCTATTCTAGATTTCTCTAGCAAGAATAAACGTGCCTGATAAGTTGTTGTAGTTGTGATTAGAAACAATAATAAATGAGCGAAAAAATGACATAGGACACGTTCTTCCTTTATCTGTTTATAAAAAGTGGTCGGGAAATTAGATTTCCATCCTTTAAACAATAACTCGATCTGCCAGCGCAATCGGTAAAGGTCCATCACTTTCTCAGCTGGGATAGTATCCGGGAGGTTTGTCATAATAATCGTCGCCCCATCTAGCGCTCTTACGTGCTCCTTTGTCTGGTAACGTGAATGTTTACGTTTATACTGATCACTTTTATCTTGTTCCTCTGTATGGCGATACAAAATTAAACGGGTAGGGAATTTATAGTCATACCCCACATAAACTTCCTCCCATTCCCTTACGGAGCCACGCTCCATTTGTTCCAGGTGCTCTGCCAAAGATTCCTTCTGATAAAAAGAGGATTTGACGACCCTGCCATCGGCATGGTAACGAGGGTTGGGATTCCCTGTATAGATAGAACAATCTGGTCGAACTCTAGAGACGAAATAGCCCCCGGACTCATCAATTTTTTGGAAGGTGGGTAGATGGAAATAACCCAAGTCTTGTAGAAATAAATCGCCAGGTGAGACCGTCTCTAATCGATTCTTCCCATATAGAGAATCGTTTTCCTTTCCGTTCATCCAGTCAGCCAATATGAACTGTCCTGTCAGGAATTCATACTCCAGTTGGCATTTTAATTCGGCTCGATAGACGCCAGGAAAAGTCTCCTTCAAATCCGAAGGAAGGGAATGGATGGTCGCGTCTATTATACGGATCCTCTCACAAAATTTTCGTAGTTCGTCACTGATCGGCAACTGATAATTTAACTCCACTTGTATAAAATGTTCCAAACACTTTTTTAGAAATACAATTAATTCTTTATTTAAACGTTGGTTTATTGCCTCTGGAGTCATAGAAATATGACAGGTTTCTTCTAATGACAGGCTGAGCTCGCGTAGCGAACTGCCGGCCAGGTTTCCGCAATGATAAAGAAGGATGTGGAGAAATGAATACGCATCAAGCTTTCGTTTTCGTTTGATCCATCCTGATTCTTTGGCCCAACAATCCAACTTATCTGGGGAAAATAGTTTATACAATTGTTCCATTAAGAGTTTCCATTCGTCTAAATCTGTTTTTTTCATGTGAAGCACCTCCTGTTGGTTAGTTTTCTATACCAACCTCGAGGGTTTTTATAAACTTCTTAACTTGATAGCTATGCTGTGGGATGAGTGAGACAGATAAGACATCACAACCACGCGCGTTAGCGATGGGTGATGGCTTATCGCTCACCCCACGGAAAGCGTCCGCCTAGAGCGGAAATCTGCCTCACTACCTCCTACTTTTCATTTAAACCTAGTACTAGACTGAAATCCATAGCCATAATTAAAAGGCCAGCAATAAATGCTAGCCTTTTAAAGTATTTCATTTGGAAAAGGGGGTCTATCTAAACTCTATCAAAGCAATGTAAATGGCATGTGAATTTCTTGTAAAAATTTACTTACCACTGATTATTTTTGTACTTTTTATAATAATTCACCTGACGAGCCATCAAATATAACTTACGTTTGAAATGCTTGTCCCCTTTATAAAACAACGGGTTACCCCACTTACCTTCCCCTAACAGCAAACGAATTTCCTGCTGGATAGATAGATTATCCACAAATTTCTTCAACACTATTTTAGGAACAACCGTAAATAGGTAATGTTCATTTAATAGCGTCAAAGGCTTTTCTTTGTTATAAATAACGTCATCCACAATATATCGTGCCATATTATGTCCCAGTGCAGTTACATAATAGCTTGATCTACCTTGTCTAATATTTACTTCAAAAACTTTATATTTTCCGTCTCGCTCATCGTATTTTAAGTCGAAGTTAGCAAAGCCAACGTATCCAACTGCCTCTAAGAAGTGTTGAAGCTTTTTCATTAACTCTTCATCGTAACGAGTAATAAGAGCAGTATAATTTCCGATTGCAGTCACTGTATGCTCTTGTAAAACTACTTGAGCAAGTGTACTTAGCTGTGCCTGCCCTTTTGAGCTAACATAAAATACAGAATCCCACATGTAAGTATCGTCTCCAGGAATATAATCCTGGATGATCAAATCTTCCTCATAGCCGCTCTCATTTACTTTGCGAATAACTTCATCTAATTCTTGCTGAGACTCTACTCGGTATACTTTTTGTTGACCAGCAAATTTATGCTTATAATATTCTACGCCGTTACTAGGCTTAATGATTAACGGGAAAAGCACCTCTTCAGTAAAAGGTTGTTTTTTAGAGCATGAGTAGAAATATGTTTTAGGTGTGTCGATTCCATGCTCTTCACAAAGCTTATAAAAGTTCGATTTTACTAAAAGGTTGTTCATTAGATCCTCGGTCATATAGTTAAACACATACATTTCTTTTAAAACGTCTGCATTCTCAATGATTAAACGAACATAAAAATCATTCGTGCCGATTAATAGTAACTGCTTATCTGCTGTTTTATATTTTTTTGCTACTTCTGTCAAAACGGATACAAAAGCAGATTGGTCCCATAAGTTTGAGTGTATTTCAATATGTTCAATGACACTGCTTAATTTAGTGAAGGACATTTCTTCTTTACCTACTAAAATTGGTTTAATACCATACTCCTCGTGAAAGGAAATGGACATATTGTATGCGTTCATATCTGTCCCAATTATAATAGGGATAAAGGGTTGATTATTCATGATGGACCTCCATTAACTTTTCGTGAGTGGAATATACACAGTAAAAGCCGTACCTTTTCCAATCTCACTTTCAACTTTTATTAAACCATGATGAGCTTCCACAATATGCTTGACGATTGCCAAGCCTAATCCTGTACCACCTGAATTACGACTTCTTGCACGGTCCACTCGATAAAAACGTTCAAATATGCGTTCTACCTCTTCTTCCTTAATACCAATTCCTTGGTCCTTAATTGTGAAGTAACCATATTTTTTGTCTTTTCCTATATTCACCGTGATGAAGGTATTTTCTGATGAGTAGGTAATAGCATTGGTCAATAAATTCATCATAATTTGCATAATTCGGTTGGAATCTCCCAGTACCTCTACCTTCTCATCTAAGGTTAGAGTTAATTCCATATTTTTTTCTTCTAATAAATGATTAGTCATTTCCATGCTTTGCATGAGTACATCATATAGTCTTACTTTACTTAACTTAATTTCATACCCTGCTTGTTCTACTGTTGATAGGTCTAATAAATCATTAATAAGCATTTGAAGACGATTGCTTTCCTTGTATATGATTTCTAAAAATGATAATAACGTATCTTCTTTTTTATAGGCACCATATAAAAGGGTTTCAGAAAATCCTTTAATGGAAGTCACAGGAGTTTTTAATTCGTGTGAAACATTCGCAACAAAGTCTTTTCTTACCTGCTCCAGTTTGATCAATTCAGTGACATCATGAAATACTACGACAATCCCAAGCCATCTTCCATGCTCCCCAATTACAGGAGCACCGTATGCTACGAGGTGGTATGTACTTAAATTACGTTGTATTTCAATTTGTTCCTTGCTTAGCATTTCCGTCAAAAACAGCTTTTCTATAAACGTTTCTATTTGTTCGGGTAATCCAATTTTACGAAATTGTTTTCCGTCTACTTGTTCAAAGCTTAGCTGCAACTGGTTAAGAAACGAGCGATTAACTATACTCACTACTCCGCTGCGGTCTATCATGATTAATCCGCTTCCCATATTCTCAATGAGCGTTTTTAATCGTTCTTTTTCGGTTTCACGCATGATAGATATATCTTGAAGATTTCTAGCTAATATATTAATCGAATTTGTAAGCTTGGACATTCCTGAAAAACCATCCTCAAAAGCTCGTATTCGATAATTTCCTCTAGCTAGCTCCATTGCAGTTTCCGTTAAGTGCTCAACTGGCTGCGAGTATCTTTTCATTATATTAAAGCTAATGATTAAAGCAATTAGATAAGCTAATATAAGGATAAACGCTAATGCAATCCATAAATTCATTTGAATAAAATTCACATCTTCTTCTAACAAAGAAGCATTTAAATGATTAATGATTTCTTGTCTTTCCTCGGAAGTGATATTTGTTGTACTTATATAACTTTCGATATCCTCAATTTTCCCATCAATACTCGTACTAGTAGTACGCTCGATAAAAATAGGAAATATTTGAGCCAATACTAAACCGACTCCAAGTAAAATTAGTCCGATTAAAATAGAATAAATACGAAATATTCTATTGTGAAAACTCATATTGACTTTGGCTCCTCAAACTTGTATCCAAGCCCTCTAATGGTTTTAATATACATAGGCTTACGGCTATTTTCTTCAATTTTATCTCTAAGGTGACTAATGTGAACATCTACAATCCTTGTATCACCCGCAAAATCGTAATTCCATACTGAGCTTAACAGCTGATCACGAGTTAACACTCTATTTTTGTTTTCAATTAAATACACTAGCAGCTCAAATTCTTTTGGGGTAAATTCTAAGGGCTGGTCATTCAAAAGAACTTCAAAGCGATCAGGAAATATTTTTAAACCGCCAAAGGTATAGTTGTCATCCGCATTTTTCTTTTGATGCTCGGATGTTAATACACTTCTACGAATCATCGCCTTTACTCTCGCAGTAACCTCTCGAGGGCTAAATGGCTTTGTCATATAGTCATCTGCTCCTAGTTCGAGTCCAAGCACTTTATCAAACTCTTCCCCTTTGGCTGTCAGCATGATTATAGGTGTTTGTATCTTTCTTAGCCTTAGCTCCTTACACACTTCCATACCATCTAGATACGGTAACATCCAGTCCAGAACGATTACATCTGGCTTTTCCTCCACAGCATAATTCAAGCCTTCACGCCCATCAGCAGCAGTAATAACTTGAAAACCAGCTTCCTCTAAATTATATTTCAATAAAGTTACAATCGAACTTTCATCATCTACTACTAATACTTTTTTCATTATCCTAGCCTCCATAGTCGATTTGAAACCCCCATTCCAAATCAGCCAACTAAACCGATACTTATTATAGTATGTTAAGGTTGTAAAGTGGGAGGAGCTACAAGAAACTTACCTTGTAAGACTGTTTCCTTTTCCTCGTTACGGTCTTCAACTTCTATACTAACTTCATTTTTATGTACATTAATATCGGTAATTACAAACGTAAATGTTATTAAGGAATAATGGTACGCAGGTACAGGAAACGTAATCTCTTGCCTATAAACATGAGAACCTGGACCAGGAAGATATTTGGATATTGCAGAAGTTACAATACCAGTCAACATAATCGTAGGTACAATTGGTTTTTCATATTCTGTTTTGGAAGCAAAATCATGTTGAATATAAAGAGGATTGTTATCATTTGTCAATCCTAAGTATAGTAGTATATCTTTATCCTCGATTTTCTCTGTGATAGACAGTTTTTCTCCGATGATTAAATCTTGTATACTCTTTCCGATTCTAGACATTCTCCCTAGCAATTATGTTTCAACTCCCTACATTTAAGTTACCTATATCTTATCAATAATTATTAGAGGAACGCAACAAACGATACTACTATATTCACGTATGGCTGAATACACTCTTTTCAACAGACGTTCCTTAGGAAGAAATGTTGCATTAGGTTACGTCCATTAAACAGAAAGTGTTTCATATTTAATTGAGAATGCGCCATATATTAAAATGATTAAGTTTAACTGCATAACAAAAAATGAGTGAGAAATTAATCTCACTCATTAGATCAGACTATTAAGCTAAAACCTTCATTACTGCTTTTACTGCATCAGCAGATTTACTTAACAGATTTTTTTCTTCTTCCGTCAGATCAAGTTCTATAATCTTCTCAATGCCACCTGCTCCTAGAACGGTTGGAACTCCAAGGTAAATACCTTCCATACCATATTCCCCTTCTAAGTATGCAATGGATGGAAGAACACGTTTTTGATCCTTTAGGATAGCCTCTGCCATTTCTACAAGTGAAGCAGCGGGTGCATAGTATGCAGAACCATTGCCTAAAAGGTTAACAATTTCTGCTCCACCTTTACGAGTGCGATCCACAATAGCCTCCAGGCGATCTTTATCCATTAGTTTTTCTAAAGGTATGCCGCCAGCATATGAGTATCTTACAAGTGGAACCATGTCATCGCCATGACCTCCAAGAACAAAACCAGTTACGTCTTTAACAGATAGGTTTAATTCCTGTGCAACAAATGTACGGAAACGGGCAGTATCTAACACTCCCGATTGACCGATCACTCTTTCCTTCGGTAGACCGGATTCCTTAAAGACAGTATATGTCATAGCATCTACTGGGTTGGTTAATACTAAAATCGTTGTATTTGGAGAATATTTTATAATTTCTCCAGTAACAGCTTTCATTACTTTTTGGTTTGTCTGAACTAAATCGTCACGGCTCATGCCAGGCTTACGTGCAATACCTGCAGTAATAATTACTAAATCCGAATTCTTCGTATCTTCGTAATTAGAAGTACCGATAATACTAGCATCGAATCCTTGAACTGGTCCAGCCTCCGCCATATCTAAAGCTTTGCCTTTAGTAGGGCTTTCAGCTTGTGGTATATCCACTAATACGATATCTCCCAATTCTTTTTGTGCCAATAGGAACGCTGTAGTAGCACCTGTAAACCCGCTACCGATAACTGAGATTTTATTACGTTTCATTGTCATGTCGTAACTCTCCTTTTGTCCAAAATTGGAAAAGAGAGGAATTAATCCTCTCTTTCGTTAAACCAAATTTCATAACTTCCGATTAAAGATTTTTAATCAATTCGTCAGCAAACTCTGAACACTTAACTTCTTTAGCGCCATCCATTAGACGAGCAAAGTCGTAAGTTACTACTTTAGATTCAATTGTTTTTTCCATGGAATCCATGATTAGTTTAGCAGCTTCGTTCCAGCCAAGGTGTTCAAGCATTAATACACCAGAAAGGATTACTGAAGATGGGTTAACTTTATCTAAACCAGCATATTTTGGAGCTGTACCGTGAGTAGCTTCAAAAATAGCATGTCCAGTTACGTAGTTAATGTTAGCTCCAGGAGCGATACCAATACCACCAACTTGTGCAGCAAGTGCATCAGAGATATAATCTCCATTTAAGTTCATAGTAGCAACTACATCGAACTCTTTTGGACGAGTTAAGATTTGTTGTAAGAAGATATCAGCGATTGAATCCTTAACTAGGATCTTACCAGCTGCAATTGCATCCGATTGAGCTTTGTCAGCTGCTTCAGTACCTTGTTCTTCTTTAATTTTATCGTATTGGTTCCAAGTGAATACTTTGTCACCAAATTCTTGTTCAGCCACTTCATAGCCCCAAGTTTTGAAAGCTCCTTCAGTGAACTTCATGATATTTCCTTTGTGTACTAATGTTAAAGAAGTACGACCTTCTTTAATAATGTAGTTTAATGCAGCACGCACTAAACGTTTAGTACCTTCTTCAGAAATTGGTTTAATACCGATACCTGAAGTTTCTGGGAAACGGATGTTTTTAACACCGAATTCTGTTTGTAAGAACTCGATTAGTTTTTTAGCATTGTCTGTACCTTTTGCATATTCAATACCAGCATAGATATCTTCTGTGTTTTCACGGAAAATAACCATATCAGTGTCTTCAGGACGTTTAACTGGAGATGGAACACCAGTGAAATAACGAACTGGACGTAGGCAAGTGTATAGGTCTAATTCTTGACGTAGAGCTACGTTTAATGAACGAATTCCTCCACCGATTGGTGTTGTTAAAGGTCCTTTAATAGCGATTAAGTACTCATTGATTACGTCTAAAGTTTCTTGTGGTAACCATTCACCAGTTTGGTCGAATGCTTTTTGTCCTGCAAGTACTTCTTTCCATTCAATTTTCTTTTCGCCGTTATAAGCTTTTTCTACTGCAGATTCTAATACGCGTGAAGCTGCTGCCCAGATATCAGGACCTGTTCCGTCACCTTCGATAAATGGAATGATTGCTGTGTTTGGTACGTTAAGTACACCGTTTTCTACTGTAATTTTACCAGATGTCATTATTATTTCCTCCTACTATCATAATCATAGGGCCAATAACACACCATGTGTTTTAGCCCTAATCTTTACAAACAATTGATATTATCGTTCTTCGATTGGAACGTATTTTTGCATACCAGGTCCAACGTATTCTGCACGTGGACGGATTAAGCGGTTGTCTGAATATTGCTCAAGAATATGAGCTACCCATCCAGATACACGAGAAACTGCAAAAATAGGTGTAAATAAATCATGATCAATATTTAATGAATGATACACAGATGCTGAATAGAAATCTACATTTGGTGGTAAGTTCTTTTGACCAGTTACGATTTCTTCAATGCGTACAGACATATCATATAATTTTGACTCTCCGCGAAGAGCTGTTAGTTTTTTAGACATTTCACGTAAGTGTTTTGCACGAGGATCACCTTTTCTATAAACGCGGTGACCGAAGCCCATGATTTTCACTTTGTTGTCTAATTTATCTTGAACATAGCTATCTACGTTTTCAAGAGTATCAATTTCAGTTAACATTTTCATTACTTGTTCGTTTGCTCCACCATGAAGTGGCCCTTTAAGAGCACCGATAGCTGAAACAACACCTGAGTAAATATCAGAAAGAGTTGCTACACAAACACGTGCAGTGAATGTAGATGCATTTAATTCATGGTCTGCATGAAGTACTAATGCTTTGTTAAAAGCTTCTACTTCAATTTCTTCTGGCATCTCACCAGATAGCATATATAAGAAGTTTGCAGCGTAGCCTAAATCAGATTTAGGAGCTACTGGCTCTAATCCTTTACGTACACGAGAAAATGCAGTTACTAAAGTAGACATTTTAGCTTGTAACTGGATAGCTTTAAGGTAGTTTGCTTCCTCGGACATATCCTCTGCAGAATCATCATATAATGCTAGCATAGATACAGCTGTTCTAAGAGCAGTCATTGGATGAACTTTATCAATAGGATATGTTTTGAAATGATTTAAAACTTCTTGAGGTACTGCCATGTTATCAGCAAGTTGCTGTTTTAGCTCTGCTAGTTCTGAAGCATTTGGCAGACGTTTATGCCATAAAAGGTAAACTACCTCTTCAAAACTTGCATTGTTCGTTAAATCATCAATATCATAGCCGACGTATGTAAGGGTGTCATCAATAATAGAGCTTATTGCTGACTGTGTCGCTACGATTCCTTCTAAACCACGAGTTGACGTCATTAGTAATCTCCCCTTCTACAGAAAAACTGCATTATCTACTTGTCTCGTAAATAGAGTTTTACCTGTATTTAATATGTACCTTTAAATTGCTTACTCTCGTATTATAATCAATTTTGGCTATTTTGTGAATGAAAACGCTTAAAATTATTAAAAAATAACTTTTCAATCAATTTATACTGAGAAAAGAATGGATGAATATAGTTAGTTTTCAAATAAACAAGAAAGATATTATATCTTATTGGATGCCAATTGGAATCATTGGATTAATCCTTTTCATTGCTTACCCTTTAACGTTATCTATCCTGTGCGGTTATCTATTATTTCCAACGTCTAATTTCTTTCACAAGAAACTCAGGCTGCCAATTATAGTGAGTGTACTATTAACAGAGGTAATTATATTAAGTAGCTTTTTACTTTTCGTATATTTTATCTTTCAATCATTAGTCACGCTTATACCTCTTCTGCATGAGCATCTTTTATATTTACCTTTTGATGACTTGCAAAAGCATCCTATATTTCTAATGTTTGAAGACAAGTTCCAAGAGCTATTAAACACCATTTTAAATAATTTATTGGTGAATCTTACTCATCTGCCTACCTATGTTTTTGAAGTACTTCTTTTTAGCATTGGACTTTTTTTTTCGTTGTATGAGTCTACAAAGAATAGACTTTGGTTCCTGATCTATTTCCCAGTGAAAACAAGAGAATTCTTTCATAAAGTAGTCATGAAGTCTTCGGAGGTAGTTAATAGCTTTTTGGGCGTGGAAGTGAAGTTATTGTTAATTACATTTATTTTACTTTCTATAGGCTTTAACGTGCTTGGTCTACATAACCCGATAAAAAATGCTTTTTTAATTTCTTTAGTAGATAGCATACCTTTTCTTGGGACTGGCATAATTTTAATACCTATGAGTATTTATTTCTTCCTGCTAGACGCGAAACTATTTGGCAGTATTATTTTATTGCTTTATATTTTTGTGCAGCTTACAAGACATATAGTAGACAATTTACTTTGGTCGGCTTCTATGCAGATTAAAGCTGTCCATGTATTCTTTTTAAGTGCTGCGGCAGTATTAATATTTGGCTTTGTTGGTATTCTATTCAGCCCATTCATCTATTTAATAGCTAACAAATGGGGAGGGTCTATGAAGACTTCATCACGATGACTTGACCATTTTTCATCTTTTTCTTAACCCATCTATAAAACAAAGGTTTGAACAGCTTACGCGTTGGTGAGAACAACAATAAAAACCCAAGAATATCAGAGATAAATCCTGGTAGTATTACTAAAATAGCACCAATGAAAATACATATTCCATTAATCGCTGATTCACCCGGTGCTTGGTAGTTTTTCACACTATCCGAAACCTCGCGGAAAGCTTTCATACCTTGACGCTTTGCTACAAAACCACCAATAATTCCAGTGGCCATGATTAGTAAAAGTGTATTGAAAGCTCCTAATGACTTACCTGCTAAAAGTAAAATATACAACTCAACTGCAGGAACTACTATAAACAAACCTATGATCCATTTCATAAAGACACCGTCCTTCTATACTAAGTATAAAACAAGTGCCTCACTTTATGTGAGGCACTTGTCTTGAAAATATATAAATTCTTAGAATATCTAATTAAATAATGCTAGCTTGCCCGCTGTAGATTACACCACTTTCAGCATCTAACGTAAGCTCTTGACCATTTTCTATTAGTTTCGTTGCATCTTGAACCCCAACTATTACAGGAATTCCAAAGCTTAAACCTACGACAGCAGCATGACTTGTTAAGCCACCTTCTTCTGTGATCAAGCCTTTGCAATTCTCAATAGCAGGAACCATATCTTTGTCAGAACCAATGGTCACGATAATACTATTACTTGTATCTTGACCTTCTAGTTCCTTTGCGTTATTAACAACGATTGCTTTACCAAAGGCAGTTTTCTTTCCGATACCTTGCCCCTTAGCCACCATGTCTCCAATAACATGAACTTTCATTAAGTTAGTAGTACCTGCTTGTCCAACTGGAACTCCTGCAGTGATTACCACTAAATCTCCGTGTGTCACATAATGCTGTAAAATACTTTCCTCCACAGCAATTTCTAGTACCTCATCCGTGGAATGTGCTTTCTTTCCAACTATCGGATACACTCCCCATACTAATGTAAGCAATCTAGATGGTTTTACAGTAGATGTCACAGCAATAATAGGCACACCAGGTCTAAATTTAGAAATCATTTTAGCTGTATGTCCACTTTCTGTCGGAGCAATAACCGCTTTAACCTTTAAGTTAATGGCAGTATGAGCAACCGCTTGCCCTATTGCATCTGTCAGATTAACTTCTCTTGCCTTGCTTAGTTTGTTAACAATAGCACGATAATCAATTGCATTTTCGGTACGTTTTGCGATTTTATCCATCGTCTGAACTGCTTCAAGTGGATATAGCCCAGCAGCTGTCTCACCAGAAAGCATAATAGCATCTGTACCGTCAAAGATTGCGTTTGCCACGTCACTTGCTTCTGCACGTGTAGGACGAGGATTTCTTTGCATAGAGTCTAACATTTGTGTCGCAGTAATAACCGGCTTACCTGCTTCGTTACATTTTTGAATAAGTGATTTTTGTACTAGTGGAACTTCTTCCGCAGGAATCTCTACTCCAAGATCTCCCCTTGCAACCATTAAGCCATCAGAAACTTGAAGGATTTCATCAATATTATCGACACCCTCTTGGTTTTCAATTTTAGGTATGATTTGAATATGAGATCCATTATTATTTTCTAAAAGTTCACGGATTTCCTGTACATCTTTAGCTCTACGAACAAAAGAAGCAGCAACGAAATCCACATCCCGTTCAATACCAAAGAGAATATCTTTTGCATCTTTTTCTGTAATACCTGGTAATTGCACAGAAACTCCTGGTACGTTAACACCCTTGTTATTCTTTAAAGTTCCAGCGTTTTGTACATACGTATGAATAATTCCATTTTCTAAATCTATTCCCTTCACGATAAGCTCGATCAGCCCATCATCAAGTAATATAATAGACCCTTCCTGTACATCCTCTATTAACTTTTCATAGGAAATAGAGAAACGCTCATTATTGCCTAGCACTTCTGTCATAGAGATATCAATGGATTGCCCAGATGCTAGTTCAATTCCATCATTTTCCATCTTATGTGTGCGAATCTCAGGACCTTTCGTATCCAGTAAGATTCCAACAATTTTGTCTAATCTTTTAGCTACTTTTTTAATACGTTCGATTCTTCCAGCATGTTCTTCATGGCTACCATGAGAAAAGTTTAAGCGAGCAACATTCATGCCAGCTTCTATTAGCTTTTCTAATGTTTCCTCTGATTCACTTGCTGGTCCAATTGTACAAACTATTTTAGTTTTTCTCATACATCTAATCCTTCCTATTGCTGTAATTTATGTAATCTTAAATAGACAACTCTTTAGATAAGCGATACATTGCTTGATCAAATTCTTCCGTTTTTTCAAAGGCTTCCGTCATATCATAGTCTACCACTTGATGATTTTGTATTCCAATTGCACGGCCTCCAGTACCAGCCATTAACACTTCTACAGCTTTTGCCCCAAATAAACTCGCCAACACACGATCTCGTCCTGTAGGAGAACCACCGCGTTGAATATGCCCTAACACTGAAACTCTCGTCTCAATATTAGCATGCTCCTTAAGTTTTGCAGCAAATTCCTGTCCACTCATTACACCTTCTGCTACTACAATAATACTATGTTTCTTTCCACGTGCCGTTCCACTTTCTAAGCGTTCCACTACCTCTGTAATATCCATCTCTACCTCAGGAACGATAATGGTTTCTGCTCCTCCTGCAAGCCCAGCCCATAAAGCTAAGTCTCCAGCATCTCTTCCCATGACTTCAATGATAAAGGTGCGATCATGTGAAGTGGCAGTGTCTCTAATTTTATCAATACATTCAATTACTGTATTAAGCGCAGTATCAAAACCTAATGTATAATCAGTTCCTGGAATATCATTATCGATAGTACCTGGAATCCCAACACATGGGAACCCGTTCTTTGTAAGAGTCATAGATCCACGGTAGGATCCGTCTCCCCCAATAATCACGAGTCCATCAATTTCATTAGCCTTCAACTGTTCAATTGCCTTTAATTGGCCTTCTTCTGTTCTAAATTCTGGACATCTCGCAGAGTAAAGCTTTGTTCCACCTCTTTGGATGATGTCACCAACAGAACCCAGATCCAGCTTTTCCATTTTTCCTTCTATTAATCCTTGATAGCCATGTAAAATACCGACAACTTCAATACCTTCAAATATGGCCTTTCTTACAACTGCTCGAATTGCAGCATTCATACCTGGAGCGTCTCCGCCACTAGTTAATACACCAATACGTTTCATCTCTCTATCCCCTCCAAACTTACCTCTATTAACTATAAGTGTAACATGAGAAACTTTCAAAAAAAATGCGTCTATAAAGACGCATTTTCTTTAAATTGACCAATTTGCTTAAATTTTTTGTAGCGTGTTTCTACTAATTCTTCTGGTGAGAGCATGGATAGTTCTCTTAATGAGCTAACAAGCACGTCCTTCATGTACTCTGCTTGCTTTTCAATATCTTTATGTGCTCCTCCATGAACCTCTCTTATAATTGTATCAATTATATTCATTTTTTTTAAGTCTGGAGCGGTAATTTTCATCGCTTCTGCTGCTTCCTTCGCGAGCGAGGCATCCTTCCAAAGAATAGACGCAGCTCCCTCCGGTGAGATAACAGAGTAGGTAGAGTTTTCAAGCATATGAATATGGTTAGACAAACCTAACGCTAACGCTCCTCCACTTCCTCCTTCTCCGATAACAACGCTAATTACAGGTACCTTTAGGCCAGCCATCTCTACTAAATTTCTAGCAATTGCTTCACTTTGCCCTCTTTCTTCAGCAGCCTTACCTGGATAGGCACCCTTTGTATCTATAAAACAAATGATCGGACGATTAAACTTTTCTGCTTGTTTCATCAAACGAAGTGCTTTGCGATATCCTTCAGGATGAGGCATACCGAAATTCCGTTTTATATTTTCCTTTGTATCTATTCCCCGCTGATGCCCAATTATAGTAATTGGATTTCCGTTCAACAGTGCTATTCCAGCTATAATAGCAGCATCATCGCCGTATGAACGATCTCCATGAAGCTCTATGAAATTAGTAAACAACCGTTGTATATAATCTCTAGTAGTAGGACGGCCTGGATGTCGAGCTACTTGTACTCTATCCCATGGCTCCATATTCTCATATATATCCATCTCTAGTTTTTTTAGTCTCTCTTCCAGCTTTTCAATCTCAATAGACATATCTACTTCTGCTGTTGCAGTGTACTCTTTAATTTCTTCTATTTTATTTTTAAGCTGTACGATTGGCTCCTCAAATGGAAGTACCTTTACCATACGACTACCTCCTTTTGAACATGTAAGTTAACTAGATTCGCTACCGTGTCTCTCATTTCTTGTCGGTGTACAACTGCATCCAGCTGACCATGCTCCATTAAAAATTCAGCTGTTTGAAAATCGTCTGGCAGCTTCTCACGAACGGTTTGTTCAATGACTCGTCTTCCAGCAAATCCGATAAGTGCACGTGGTTCTGCTAGATTAATATCTCCGACTGAGGCAAAGCTTGCGGAGACTCCTCCAGTAGTTGGGTGAGTTAAAATAGAAATATATAATAAACCATGGTCGCTATGTCTTCTTAAAGCAACAGATGTCTTTGCCATCTGCATTAAAGACAATACGCCTTCTTGCATTCTTGCTCCACCGCTCGCTGTATAAATGATAAAAGGAACTTTCAGCTCCGTTGCTTTTTCAATTGCTCTCGTAATTTTTTCGCCGACTACCGATCCCATAGATCCCATACGGAAATGGGAGTCCATTACTGCCACTACAACCGTATGTTCCTTCAGTTTCCCAATGCCAGTTAACACTGCCTCATTCAAGCCTGTTTTGTTAGAATCTGATTTAACCTTTTCCGTGTAGCTAGGAAAATTTAATGGATTTACTGTTTCTAAATGATCATCCATTGAAACAAAGGTGTCTTCATCTAGAAAAATATCAATACGTTCTTGAGCTGTCATTTTCATATGATGTTCACAGGAAGGACAAACCTTTAAGTTTTTCATAAGATCCTTGGTGAAAACATTCTTCCTACACTCCGGACATTTAACCATAATTCCTTCAGGAACATCATGTGCTTTCTCCGATGGTATAGTCGCATATTTTCTTTTTTGGTTCTTTCTAAATATATCTCGAATGCTCATTTAAACATCTCCCCTGTTTAGTAACAATAGCCAATCCTCAAAAAAAGAAATTCCTTTTTTCTCATCTCCTAGCTTTATACATTCTAGCAATTGAGTCCAAATTCCTTTCTCTTCTAAAGTCATGTAGCTACGATAAGGCTCTCCACCATATTGCTTCAATAAAAACCAAATTTTCAAGCCAAGGCGATTGTCCGATAAGATTAGGATTTCTCTAATAATGTCTTCTCTTTGCACTTCTTCCACCTGCAATTTTTCTATAAAAGCATCCCAAATTAAAAGTTTATGTAGCTTTTCGGAAAGACATACCTTTCTAATAGCATCTTTTTCAAGTGCCTCTCTTGTGATATGGACATCTTCCTTAGGCTTAGCCTCCTGCAGAATAAAGGTCGATAGCACTTCTACCAGTTTATGTTTTCGATAATCTGAAAGAAAAGTTCCTTCTCCCCTTCTAGTCTCTATTAAGCCTAGTAATTCCATGCTTCGAAGTGCTTCTCTTACGGAAGATCTTCCAACTTGTAGTCGTTCTGCAAGCTCTCTTTCCGAAGGTAATTTTCCACCAATAGGTACTTTTTCATCATGAATAAGCTGTCTCAGTTGTTTTACAATTTCCAGAAACATTTTTCTTGAGGCCTTATCTGAATTCAAACTACATCACTCTTCCATAAATTACAAAGTGGTCAGACCACTTATAAATAATAGGATACATAAAATCTTCCATTACGTAAAGAAAAAACATTAATTACTTTATTTATCAAAGATTATTTGAGTGCAGAAAACAAATGTTGTGGCAACTAATTCACCAAACGTCGGCAAAAATAAAAGTATCTCATTGATTAACAGATATGGTGACACGTATACCCTACGTCTGTTTAAAATCAGCTCACGTCAACTGGATATTTATGTTAAAATTAAATCGAGTTTGTGAAGTAGAAATTGAGTAATTGAGCGTTTTTTCTTTTAAGGAAAAGTTCTTTATAGGTATGAAAAAGAGTGAGATTCATTGAAGGGGGAATATATATATGAAACTTAGTCAAATTATATCTTTTACAATCAGTGTATTCTTTTCAATAGTTTTACTTATTTTGTGTTTTTTGAGGAAACTATTATTGACTACCTATACACCAGTCACTTATAGCATGGAAGAGTTGAAATTATTCATTTTTTTAGCAGCATTAACAACTTTTTTTTTCGTATTAACCCTGATATTTGCGTCAAAAATACAATTGATAGTAATGACGGTTATTTACTGGATTTTATTTGTTCCTAATTTCATAGCATATATTAAAAGAAATATTAATTTCCCAGATTATGAAATGCTTAAATTCCTGGATGAAACGATGTTAGTAATATATTTATTTCCTTGTATTTTAGGAATTATTTTATTAGTAATCAATAAATCAGATAAAAAAATGGCTATCCGATAAGAATATTCTAGTTAATCAGGAAGGGTGCAAGGACAATGAATAGATTTGTATTACCACACATGTATTTGTTTTTTGGAATCATATTATTTATTTTGGCGCAGTTCACCGTTCCAGCAGGAAGCTTTTATTGGCTTACATTTTTCCTTTCAATAATATGCATTGTTATTGGGTTGATATGGAATGTCATTTTGTTATTTAAAAAGAGAAGTTAATCGAATAGCATAAGTACCGGACGCGTGTGACACTTTTCCCTTTAACAATAGCCTTATGAACAACAAAAAAAATAAGCCATCACCGTCGCTATGCGCACGTGGTGATGGCTTATCTTTCTACACTAAGTAACCATATCCAAAATCGTTGAAGATATTAGTAATCAACAGGTAGAGATATTCTTCGCAATTATTTGTACTCTACCATTTCTAGTCTCTTTCTTACCTTCTATAAAAAGAATAGCTTGTTCTTTTAGAAGGGTATTAAATTTAGCAAAATCATCCGGAAATAAAGTGATAGAAACTGTCCCGGTATCATCTTGGACGGTGACAAAAGCCATTGCTTCACCTTTTTTTGTCCGAATCCTTCTAATATCCTCCACCATTCCAATAACCTTCACATAAGAATCCTTCGAAGACTGTTGAATATCCCAAATATGCTGGATGTTATTATCCATCTTTTTCTTAGAGACTGTTGGATGCTCTGAAAAATATTGACCAAGCACTTCTTTTTCAAATTCTAACTTTGACATGATTGGTAACGGATCCATTTTAATATATTTTGATTTTCCGAAAGGAGAAGAGTCTCCTTCAAATAAATCCGTTTCCTCTGTAGGACTGACAAGCTCCGCATATTTTACGGCAGCATCTATAGTTGCTAATAACGTAGAACGTTCCACTCCAAATTCATCCAAAGCTCCAGCCTTTACAAGTGGCTCGATATTTTTCCTAGTAAAGAAAACAGCAGACAAATCAGAAGCCATGTCAAAAATATCTTCCCATTTCGCTGGCCGTTTATGCCTTTGCTGTAGAAGCTTTTGCGTGAATGGATACGAGATCCCCTTTATCGCCTGAAGGCCAAAGCGAATTCCATTGTTCTCTACACTAAAGGATGACTGGCTTTTAAAAATAGAAGGAGGTAACACAGCTATACCTCTTTGTTTCATCTCGATTACAAGCTGATTAATCTTTTCCTGATTCCCTATCGCAGTACTTAAGAGAGCACCGTAAAATTCTAATGGATAGTGAGCCTTTAAATAAGCCATTTGATAAGAAATAACGCTATATGCAACCGCATGGCTTTTTGGGAACCCGTAATCTGCAAAACGGACGATTAAATCATAAACAGAAGTGGCTGCCTGGTCCTCATGACCGAGCTGTTTGGCTTTTTGGACGAAGTGATGACGTTCCTTTTCTAAAACTTCTCTATTTTTTTTACTAACGGCTCTTCTAAGCAAGTCAGCCTCGCCAAATGTAAAGCCAGCCATTTTGGAGGCAATTTGCATGATCTGTTCCTGATACACAATAATTCCATATGTTTCTCTTAATATCGGCTCTAAAACTGGGTGCTCGTAAGTAATAGGTGCCTGTCCAAGCTTACGTTTTGCATATAGAGGGATGCTATCCATCGGGCCTGGTCTGTATAGTGCATTAACTGCTACAA
This sequence comes from Psychrobacillus sp. FSL K6-4046, assembly GCF_038624605.1. Classification (NCBI taxonomy): domain Bacteria; kingdom Bacillati; phylum Bacillota; class Bacilli; order Caryophanales; family Bacillaceae; genus Psychrobacillus; species Psychrobacillus sp. FSL K6-4046. The sequence continues at coordinate 1,359,616 of NZ_CP152020.1, read as the reverse complement.
TGTCTTCAAATCTAGTCGGTCTAATTTGTTTTAATGCATTACGCATACCAGCTGACTCTAACTGGAATACTCCCGTTGTATCGCCTTTTTGAAGAAGGCTAAACGTTCGTTCGTCATTTAATGGTATATCCTTTAAAGAAATAGAAGACTTCTTACCATGAATCGATTTAAGAATTCGCTCAATTATTGTTAAATTTCGCAATCCTAAAAAGTCCATCTTTAATAAGCCTTTTTCCTCCACTTCCTTCATTGGCCATTGCGTTAAATAAATCTCATCATGCCCCTTTTGAATTGGGACAGTATTTACTAAAGGTTGTGGGGATAACACTATTCCTGCGGCATGGGTAGATGCATTTCTTGGTAGTCCCTCTAATTTTAGAGCAACTTCAAACCACTTTTTACGCATATCTTCTGTTTGGATAAATTCTCTTAGTTTAGGTGACTGGTCGTAAGCCTCTTTTAAAGTAATTCCTAGTTTGGAAGGTATAAACGAGGAAATGGCGTTCATGGTGCTAGCCTCAAATCCAAATACTCTTGCTACTTCACGGGCAGCTGCTTTCGCTGACAAGGTACCAAATGTAATAATTTGAGAAACATGATTTTGTCCATACTTTTCCGCTACATAGCGAACTACTTCCATTCTTTTTGAGTCAGCAAAGTCAATATCTATATCGGGCATCGTGATACGTTCAGGGTTTAAGAATCGTTCAAATAGGAGTCCATATTGGAGAGGATCTACATCTGTAATATATAAAGTATAAGCTACAAGGGAGCTGGCAGAGGAACCCCTTCCAGGTCCTGTTAAAATATTGGAACGCTTTGCATACTTCATGAAATCCTGGACGATTAAGAAGTAATCTTCATATTGCATCTGACTTATAACGTCTATTTCATATTGCAAACGATCTAAATAAGCTTGGGTATAATGTGGTACTCGCTCTTTTAGTCCTTCCTTGCAAAGAGATACTAAATAATCCTTGGCATTCACATCTACTGGCAAAGGATATTTCGGCATTATATGCTTTTTCTTATCGAATACAACCATACAACGCTCTAACATTGTTTTTGTATTAGAGATCCACTCTGGGACATCTGCAAACCATTCCTTCCATTCCTCGTAAGAAAGTACGTGAGCGTCTGGCTTTGGTTTTTTTCTTTGAAAATCTGTCATCTTTACGGACTGGTCCATTGCATGCAGTACTTCAAAAGCAAACGCATCCTCTTTATCTACATACCGACACTCGTGATAAACAGTAAGCGTAATGTCTAGTTCTTCAGCTGTTTCTCTAACTAAACTCTCTTCCTCCGTTGGCTTGCCACTAGGACGCTCTATCCCAATGAATAAGCAACTCGGTTTAAATATGGCCATTAGTTCTATCAGATTATCTTTTGAGAGCAAGGGATCCGCTTTATACACTGCTATTAATCCTTCTTTATAAGCACTCAGCCATTTCTTTGGTAGTAAATCTAGCTCTCTCGTTTCCATTGCACTTGAAATTTTTAAGATGTTTTCATAGCCTTTATTATTCTCCGCATAAACTACTAAAGACACCGGGCCATTGTCTAGCTGCACCTTGATGGTTAGCCCAATGACCGGCTGTATGTCATTTTTAATAAGCGTATGCCAAAAAGGCAACACACCATACAACATACTGTTTGTAATGGCTGCCACCTTTGTATTATTTTTTTTCAGCTTTTCAATGAGCTGCTCCAATTGAATTGTACTTTTCAGCATATCCGCTGAGGTTACAATTTGGGGATATACTGTTTGCATTCATAACACCTCAATTTACAGCTTTTTTTAAGTCCACTAATACTTCGTCTGCTTCCTCCCATGAATAAGCAGTAGCTCCAGCAGCCAAAGGATGTCCCCCGCCACCATACTTTTTAGCCACTCCATTAATAACTGGACCCTTGGAACGTAATCGAACGCGGATTTCCTTTTCGTCTTCTATAAAGAAAACCCAGCATTTCATCCCTTTCACGTCTGACAAGGCACTTACCAATAAGGAAGCCTCAGATTCTGACACTTGGTATTTTTGCAGAAGTTCTCTTGTTAATTTCATATGTCCTACGCCATTTTCCATTTCAAAATTAGCGTAAATATAGCCTTTTAACTGAAGCATGTTGCTCTCTACTTCATACATACCATTAAATAGTTCTGTTCGATCAAAACCGTAGGAGATTAGTTTACCTGCATAAAGCATTGTTTGTTCTGTTGTGCTTTGGAACATAAATCTTCCAGTGTCCCCTACAATTCCTGCGTATAATAGGCGGGCAATAGTCGAATCCATTTTCCATCCCTTATATTTCTCTCCATCGAAGAAGAGCTCACAAATCATTTCACTTACAGAACTCGCCTCTGTATTTACCCATAATAGGTCTCCGTATGCATCTTCGTTCGGATGGTGATCTATTTTGATTAAAAATTTACCTAAATTATATCTACTGTCATCTATTCTCTCTGTATTGGCTGTATCCGTCACAATAACTAGTGCATCCTTAAAGTCCTCGTCTGTAACAGTATCAGGCTTTGCTAGGAAGTCTAATGTACTATCATGCGTGCCTGTTGCCCATATCTTCTTGTTCGGGTAATTTAAAGCAAGTAATTCCTTTAAGCCAATTTGGGAGCCATAGGCATCAGGATCTGGCCTCACATGGCGATGTATAATAATCTTGTCATAGCTCTCGATTGTGTCAATGATTTGTCTTTTCATAATTTTTCCTCCATAGAGACGCATTACTATTCGCCTTTTTTTAAGTTTACCTTTACAATAAAAATAGCATTACTTTTATTGGAGGTACATCATGATATTAAATGGAATATTAGTTTTAGGTATAATCGTCTCGTTTGTATGGTATTTTTATTTTAAAACAAAACAGCTTCGTGCAACACTTCCTATTCGCAAAAAATGGTATACTGCGAAGGCTTCCGTTTGTCTTGGAGCGTTTATATTGTTTTTCGGCTTTAACTTTATGTTGATTTATCAATCAACACTCACTTATGTAGTATCTATCATCTTTGTATTAATCGGTGGGTATTTTATGTACCATCATTATAAAGCAGCCAAACACTACGGTCAGTTTGTACAAGAAGAACTTAGTTTAAATCAATGATGCGGCAAAATGCCGCATCTTTTTTTGTTGTTTAGGAAATTATAGAATGATGAACCTGGGGATAAATTAATGTCTAGCGCAAGCAGCCTTGCCCCTCGGGTCAAATGGATAAAAACTGCGGTGGCTGAGGAACTGCCTCCTCGCTATTCTCCATTTGCCTGTCGGGGCAGACATAGGCGCTTGCGCTTTTCTAGTTGTCTAGCTCCACCGCCTTGCCCCTCGGGGTCAAATGGATAAAAGCTCCGGTGGCTGAGGAACTGCCTCCTCGCTTTTCTCCATTTGCCTGTCGGGGCAGACATAGGCGCTTGCGCTTTTCTAGTCATTATCTTTCTAATAATTGATAAGTGACCATAGCCTTACCAACTAATTGTTTATCGTGGAAAACCTCAATATCCATCTTCGCTACTTTCCTACTCATTTCTAATACCCTCACCTGGATGCGCAGGATACTTTCTAATTGAATAGGCTTAGTGAAATAAATCGTCATGTTTTCAACGACAGATTCACCACGCTTTTTAATTTTTAACGCTTGTGCTCCTGTTTCCGTTAAAAGGATCGCAAAAGCGCCATAAGACATTGCCCCGTAATGGTCCGTCATTTGAGGCGTCACGACAAATTCAAACATAAACTCCTCAGATGAAACTACTTTAATCTGCTGCTTTACTATATCATCAATCGTTTCACCGTTTTGAGGCTGTCGAGAAGCAGCCTGCAAGGCCTTTAATACATCCTGCCTACTGATGACACCTTCTAAATAATTGCTCTCTTTAACAACAGGTAGAAGATCTATTCCTTCCCAAATCATACGATGGCTAGCAGAAGCAACGCTCGTTTTCATCGTAATGGCAATAGGATTCTTCGTCATAACCTTTTCAATCATCTCATTGCTATTTCTTCCGATAACATCACGAGCCGTCACTATTCCAACGAGCTTATTGGATCGATCTACTACAGGGAATCCCCCATGAGAGGTCATATTATTTAAATCTCTGTATTGTTTTACAAGGTCTGTTGCGTATAAATAAGACGTCTCTTCTAGTGGTACATATATATCCTCAATTAGTAAAACGTCTTTCTTAATAAGCTGGTCGTCAATCGCTCGATTAATCATCGTGGCAACTGTAAAGGTATCATAGCTCGTGGATATAACCGGAAGTTCTAGCTCATCCGCTAATTTTTTAGTGTTCTCCAAAACATCAAAGCCACCCGTGATTAATACTGCAGCTCCAGCCTTTAAAGCAGTCTCATGTACCTTCAAACGATTACCAACGATCAATAGATTGCTTGGCTCTACGTAGCGCATCATATCATCCAGCTGCATGGCACCAATAACGAATTTGTTCAATGTCTTGTATAACCCAGCTTTACCACCAAGTACTTGTCCATCTACTATATTAACTACCTCTGCGAATGTAAGGCGTTCGAAGTGCTCTTTTTTCTTAAGCTCTATACGAATCGTACCCACTCGTTCAATAGTACTAACTATTCTTCTATTTTCTGCTTCCTTAATGGCTCTATAAGCTGTTCCTTCACTTACCGATAAATCTTTTGCAATTTGCCTAACCGATATTTTATCACCAACGGGAAGGTTTTCAATGTAAGCCAAAATCTGCTCATGTTTTGTTGTCATGTAGTCACATCCAAACGTTAGTTATACGCTTATTGTAACACATTTTAATAATTTTCTTATGCTAGGAGAGTGCAACAAATTCTCCAGCTGAAAGTATTTGTACCTCTGCCTTTTTAACTAAGCCTTCAAAGTACTTTGGATCTTGTTTGATAGGTGGAAAAGTATTGTAGTGAATAGGAACTACAATTTTAGGCTGAAGTAATTCTGTAGCATAGGCCGCATCCTCTGGTCCCATTGTGAAATTGCTACCTATAGGAAGGAAAGCAACATCAATATCGTGTCGATCACCTATAAGCTTCATATCACCAAATAAACCAGTATCCCCAGCATGGTATAGGGTAGTTCCCTCTGCACTGAAGAGAATACCAGTAGGCATCCCTAAATAAATGACCTGGCCTTCCTCATTTGTAGTAGAAGAGCTATGAAAAGCTTGAGTAAATTTTACTTTTCCAAACTCAAATTCACGCTCGCCTCCGATACCCATAGGATGCACTTCTACCCCTTTAGATTGTATATAATTTGCCAGTTCAAAAGGTGCTACGACAATGGCATTGCATTTTTTAGCAATCTCCACTGTATCTCCGACATGGTCGTCATGACCATGTGTTAAAAGAATAGCATCCACTTGTTGTTCAGCTGCGTTCAAGTCTGTTTTTTCATTCCCCGTTATAAAAGGGTCAATTAAAATAGTGTGAGAATTTGTTTGAATTTTTACTACTGAGTGTCCATGATAGCTAATTTTCATTTTGACATCTCTCCTTAAAAATTATTTTAAATCTACTTATTGTTCATTCAACGCTAATGCAAGAATTCCTTTATTCTGCTATCCTTATAATATAAATAAAAAAGAGGTGCTTTACTTGGAATCTATAAAAAAAATTCAGTCATACCTACAAATTAACAGCATAGACGCTGCTTTCGTAACTACTCCTGATAACGTCTTCTATTTTACCGGATTTAAAAGCAATCCGCACGAACGTTTACTTGGAGTGATGATTTTCAAAGATGCTCCCCCGTTTATCATTTGCCCTAAAATGGAGATGCCGGACGCTAAAGCAGCTGGATGGTCAGGGACTATTATTGGTCATCAGGACACAGACAATGCATGGGACGTATTAGCGTCAGCAGTGAAAGAAAGCGGACAATCAATTCAGAGCCTTGCAATTGAAAAATCTCATATGACGGTTGAAAGATTAGAAGCAATAACGAAAAGATTTTCCTCCCTTCAAATTAATCGTTTAGATGAAAAAATCAATGAGCTACGTGTTATAAAATCCGAGGCAGAATTAGCTAATATGCGTAAAGCAGCAGAGCTAGCAGATTATGCGATTGAAGTCGGTTGTAAAGAGATTGCTGAAGGTAAAACGGAGCTAGAAATATTAAATGCTATCGAGTTAGCCGTGAAAGAAAAAGGCGCAGCTCAAATGTCATTTGATACGATGGTATTAAGTGGACCGAAGACTGCTTCTCCTCACGGAACTCCAGGAGATCGCAAAATTCAAAAGGGTGATTTCATCCTGTTTGATCTTGGTGTAGTGTATAACGGCTATTGTTCTGATATAACTCGTACGGTAGCTTTCGGTGAACCTTCTCCGGAAAAAAGAGAAGTATACGAAACAGTGCTTAAGGCAGAAATGGCAGCTGTAAATGCAGTGAAGCCAGGTGTCACTGCTATGGAATTAGACAAAACGGCTCGTGATGTTATTACGGAGGCTGGCTATGGTGAATACTTTACGCATCGCCTTGGTCATGGCTTAGGAATTTCAGTTCATGAATTCCCTTCGATTACAGGTGTTAATGAAATGGTATTAGAAGAAGGAATGGTATTTACGATCGAGCCTGGTATTTACCACCCAGATATTACGGGCGTACGTATTGAGGATGATGTAGTGGTTACTGCTGACGGAGTGGAAGTGTTAACTAAATTCCCGAAAGAGCTGCAAATACTTTAAAATAAGCAGGAAACTATGACTTCTCTCGCTGTGCCCCAGGAGTCGTAGCCTTCTCTCCAATCAACTAGAATGGAGAGGTCTCTACAAGAAAGCAACTAGCTTTAAAAATTAGTGAAAACGTGAAATCAACTGATGATTTCACGTTTTTTTATTTGCTTTGTTAAAGGTAAAGGATGATTTTAAATACATATAAACAATGAGCGATGATATTTTCTCCTGGATTATTTTTCTTCACTTTTCATCTTCAAATAACGCAACGTTACTTGAATAAGGAATTGTTAATTTTGATGAAAACTTGTTTCACCGGGAATTATACTTTTGATTAATGCAACATCACTTTTTAATGCATTAGGTACAAAGAATTCCGTCCCCCAGTGTCCCGAATGAAACACAGACATCATATCCTTCTCTAAATTAACTGTGAACCACTTGAATTCTCCTATTTTATTTAAATAGTCATTCAATAAATAATCTGAAACGATAAAGTGTTTTCGCCACCTAAATATAGTGAGATTTTCTCCTTTAACAATTTCTAATTCATTTTTATAGAGAGATTTAATCTCTGAAATAGTTTCAATCTCTTTATTCCAACAATGAATTTCAATTGTATTTGAACTTTTTAAAAAGTGTTCGAATAATGCAGTCCAATAATCGTAATTTCCGATTACTGGCTTTGGAAAGGTTGATTCATCATCTGTAAAGGTTGGTATATTAAAAGCTACATTATATTGCATACATTCCTTCCTCCTATACCGTTTTGTAGCTAACCCCAATTTTTATACAATAGAAAATAGGTATTAGTTAAGAAACATCCATCTTAGCTAAAGCACTACACTACATTTAAGAAGAACAGAGACGCTTATTAACAATCGCGCCCGATTGCTTCAAACTCTTATTTGTGAGACACATCATAAAAAACGGTGGTATAGTAATTAAAACCTGTCCAGAAATCTCCGTGTAAATTACCTAACATCCTTTGCAAATCACTTCTCGAAAAATATTTTCCGTTTCTTATAAATCTAATACGCTCTTCCAAGTGCAGGAAATTATTTATACTATCAACCAGGTATCCCCTTTCTTCTCTGGAATAATCTCCTTCAGAAACAAGGTCTAACAGGGTATTTCTTGCCTGTTGTACATCGAAAAGCATTCTATCCAGTTTATCTTTGTCAATTGTTTTGGAGTCCGTGCCGATCAGCCATTCTTGTTCAAAAATCGGAAGAATAAATTGAGTTCTATTTACCGTAGGATTGTAATTATCACTTTTTAAATCCTTTTTTAGATCCTCCTCATAGGTAGCTTTAAACTCGCCAATCTCTTCTTCGTAGGTTTTGCCATTATGAGTATTCGAACCAGGATGATATGTAAAGCTTTGATGGACGCTAAAAAGCGATAATGGATAATACCAAGATATGAAAGCTATAACAAGTACAATAAATACTCCTGAACCTATGACCTTCCTTTTACGTTTTGTATTCATATAAATCCCCCTCGTATATTAGTAATAAGAGCTCTTTCCGATAGAATTTCCAGTTGATCCGGACAGCTGGAGGATCTGTTGGATTTCCTATAGGAAGTGGTCGCCTCTTGGCTCCCTCACCCTTTTTATGTTTTACCTGTTTGACCCCTGCTTTACCGAGGGAGCCAAAAAGGAAAAGTCTATTTTTAACATGACTAAATAAAGCTGACAGGTGCTTACCTGCTTATTTGAGTTGCCTAACTTCATATCGTTTGGACGAAGATTGGAGGATGCTCCATTTCAGTACTTCGTCCTTTTTTATTTCAATCTACTTTTCTCTCAGACCGTGCCCATGAGACAATGGAACGGACAAGGTTGACACAGGAAATAGCTTTTCCCCCTTGCGGGCACTTAGTGCACTGCTTAATAAGCCTGCTACCCATCGTTCATTATGGAAGGTCTAACCACTGGCTGCGACGCTGAGGAAGAAGAGAGTGTAGCGCTCATTTTGGTCTTCTTTCACTTTGATTGCTAATAACGAGGCAGACATCGATGATTCTGATGGGCACCCAGGTCTGAGACAATCTTGATTAATCCCACCTTAGGAGGTGATTGGCATGTCACAAATGCTAGTCGGTATCGACGTGAGTTTGCGCTCCCATCATGTCCATTTCATGCATGGAGAGGGACATACGCTCGCTGATTTTTCTGTTTCCAATGATACAGAAGGTGCGAACACCTTAATTCAAAAGCTTTTAGGAACAGCGGAAAAAAATCAGTGCGAACATATTAAAATTGGATTAGAAGCGACAGACCAGTATAGCTGGCACGTTGCTCATTATTTAAAGAATCAATTGCACAATTATGAACCAACGTTTCAAACAGCGGTTTATATGTTAAATGCACGTAAAGTATCTCGCTTTAAAAAGGGGTACGATACGTTACCGAAAAACGATCGAATTGACGCCTGGGTAATTGCGGATCATTTACGCTTTGGACGTCTGCCACATGAAATGCAAGAAACCTTACAATATGAAGCACTTCGTCGTTTAACACGTACCCGATTCCATCTAATGCATGAAGTTGCACGTAATAAAACCTACATGATGAACCAACTGTTTTTAAAGTTTAGTGGCCTACGCCAAGATAACCCGTTCTCGAATACATTCGGTACGACCAGTCTCGCTGTCATTGAAGAGCTAGATCCGGAAACCATTGCCGAGATGCCTTTAGAAGAACTGGTTGAGTTCTTACAGGAGAAAGGCAAAAAACGTTTTGCCGAGCCAGAAGAAATCGCTAAATATCTTCAAAAGCTTGCACGTAATTCCTTTCGATTAGACAAGGCCATGGCTGATCCCGTTAACATCTCACTATCCGTGATTTTAAGTACGATTCGCCATATGGAATCCCAAGTCAAACGTTTGGATAAGGAAATCGAGCGTATGATGAAAGGTTTCACCCAAACATTAACTTCCGTAAAAGGCATTGGACCCGTGTACGCAGCCGGCTTGCTCGCCGAAATTGGAGATATCAAGCGTTTTGATGACCACCACGCATTAGCGAAATATGCTGGACTCGTTTGGACACAGTATCAATCTGGCGAATTTGAAGCCGAAAATACTAGCCGGATGCGAACCGGCAATAAATACCTACGGTATTATCTTGTACAAGCAGCAGATGCGGTACGTAAATATGACACTGAATATAAAGCCTTTTATCAAAAGAAATACCAAGAAGTAACCAAGCACCAACATAAACGCGCTCTCGTCTTAACCGCTAGAAAACTAGTACGCCTCGTGCATTCGCTACTACGCACGAATCAGCTGTACATACCACCAGAAAGGAGAGACTGAGTTAACCAACTCACAACCTTTCACCCGTTAAATAACTTCCATTTTTTTCTTTTTTAAAAGCAGAAAAATGAGAGGTTTATTTGGTATGCGCAAAAAGTGTTCATTTGGAAAGTATCACTTAAGTAATTTCCAATTCATTTCTTTTTTTCGCTTGACATATTACCACTGGGCTTTATCTTTAGACTAATCACTTGTTTATTCAGATGGTTATATAACAATCTGGCCCGATTGTTGAATACAAGTTAAACAACTCTCTTAAACTAACCGGCTACTTAGTTTAAGAGTGACATTTCACAAAGTATATTTAGAATCAACTTGATATTTGGGACATAAAAATAGATCATCGAAAGGATGGCCATATTTGGCAAAAGCATCGGCTTGTTTAAGTATAGTAATTCACAAACTTTATTAAATTCCTTAAGTAAAAAACTGAAACAAAATCGCCCTGTTTATTTATCGAAAATTATAATTATTTTCAATAAAAATTTAGTAGAAAATTAATACATGTAATTACAAATTATTATTACATGCTAAAATAAATCGCCTGTAATTTTATTGCTATAGGAGCAATATTTAAAAATCACAATTTCTTTTTTATCTCTTCTACTCTGAGTACTAGACTATCGAAAGCTTCTTCCGCTTCAACTCGACGTCGTACAGTACAAATAACAGGATATGTAGGACAAACTTGGATCAACTTCTCCTTTGCTATTTCAATTGGTAAATTACCATCTACCTTTACATCCCAAAGTCCTTCTCTATTCTTATATGCAACAGCTTGAAAATCACTTCTCTCATCTCTGTTAAAATAGATATGCCAATGACGGAATGGTAAATGCTCTTCAATTTCTTTTGCATAATCACTATATGATGTTTTAATAAAAACAAGTTCCATCTCTTCCGTCACAAGATTAGTAGGAATCTGTTCCTGACTTGGTAAATCTTCATTATCATATAAAGCACCGGCTAGCAAATAAGCTAAGGCCTTCTTTGCATTTTGAATTGCTTCCTTTTTCGTGGGACCATAGCTTAACGGAGTCTCCCACCCGTACTTTGGAAGCAAAGTTGGGAAATGAATACTGAAACTTTCTTCTTGCTTAATAAAAGCTGGATATACTACATTCTCAAATGCCATATCATCTATACCTGCCCTTTATTTATAGGAAAAATCTAGAAATTAAAAGTATCCTTCTTCAACTAATTTGTGCGTTTAGTTTAAGTAACTAGTTGTGTGTCAGCCTCATTTGATAGTTTTCCGGTGGATTCGCCGTCTGCTGCTCCAAACAATACAGGCAACCCCAAAAATTAGAGAGCTAAAATATAGTTCCAAAAAAGTAACCTATAAAAGCTACGAACAACCCACCTACATAAGTAGAAATCAAATAAAAAAGGTATTGTTTTCGTTTTTCCTTTAGTTTTATCAATTCAGCGTTCAACGTTGAAAAGGTTGTCAGTGCTCCTAATAGCCCAATACCAATGAGCAGATAATAAATTCCTTCCACGTTCACCCCACACAGTAACCCAAGTAGAAAAGATCCTATTAAATTCACAAAAAGCGTTCCATAAGGAAACTGGCTATGCTTATTTAGTTTTTCAGCAGTATAAAATCTCAGTATTGCACCAAGGAATCCCGCTCCTCCTACTGCTATTAAAGAAATTAGAGTCATTCTTTCACCTCTTTTTTCCATCCAAGATTACTACTAATCATGCCGCCAATTATACTGCATATTAGATAAATCAGTGCCAAAGCATATTCGGATTGTTCTACTAAAAGTATAGTTTCCACACTAAAGGCTGAAAAGGTAGTAAAGGAACCGAGGAACCCGGTGCCTAAGGCGAGGCGTAATTTGTAGGAGAACCTCTCTGTACGAGACAAAATAAAAGCAAGAGCAAAACACCCAATTAAATTTACAAGTAACGTGGAAAAAGGGAAAGAAGATGAAGGAGCTATATAAAATCCAATCACATACCGACATATTGCACCTAGTCCACCTGCGAGGCCAACGTATAGATAACTCACTATTCCACCCCACTGTCTAGAAATTTAGAAATCACCCAAACTCTTTAGAGCTGGGTGATTGAGTAATGTTATTTTAAAAGAGTTGTTACATCTGTATATGGTAAGCCTTGTGCTTCTGCAACTGCTGCAAATGTAACATGACCGCCTAATGTATTAATCCCTTTTTGAAGAGCTAAATTATCCAGACATGCTTGCTTGTACCCTTTGTTTGCAATTTGCACTGCATAAGGTACTGTTGCGTTCGTCAATGCCATCGTAGATGTTCTTGGAACAGCTCCTGGCATATTCGCAACTGCATAATGTACTACGCCGTGCTTTTCATAGGTAGGGTTATCATGCGTTGTAATTCTGTCAGAAGTTTCAAAGATTCCTCCTTGGTCAATGGCAATATCAATTACAACTGAGCCTGGAGTCATTGATTTAATCATATCCTCTGATACCAGCTTAGGAGCTTTGGCACCAGGTATTAATACAGCACCTATTACTAAGTCTGCTTCCTTCACCGCTTCTCCAATATTGTAAGGGTTAGAGATTAGAGTTTGAACATTGCTTCCAAAAATATCTTCTAATTGACGTAGACGATCCACGTTTAAGTCGATGATAGTTACTTTCGCACCCATTCCTATTGCCACTTTTGCAGCATTTGTACCTGCGATCCCACCACCAATAATTGCTACATTAGCACGTGGAACCCCTGGAACTCCACCAAGTAAAATTCCTTTACCTCCATGGATTTGCTCTAGGAATTGAGCGCCAATTTGGGTAGCCATACGACCTGCAACCTCACTCATTGGTGAAAGAAGAGGTAAAGAATTGTTTGGTAATTGAACTGTTTCATAAGCAATCGCTGTCACTTTCTTCTCTAATAACACTTTTGTTAATGCTTCTTCAGGTGCTAAATGTAGATAAGTGAACAGGACCGTTCCTTCTTGAATTAAGTCAAACTCCTGATGTGTTGGTTCTTTTACTTTCATTACCATTTCTTGATTCCATGCTTCGTGAGCAGTTTGAACAATCGTTGCTCCTGCTGCAATATAATCTTCATCGGTAAAGCTAGAACCTAATCCTGCTCCTGTTTCAATAAACACTTGATGATTATGTAGAGTTAAGCTTACAACTCCCGCTGGTGTCATTGCGACACGGTTTTCATTATTTTTAATTTCCTTTGGAACTCCTATACGCATGTCTATATCCCCTTTAACAAGATTAAATAGATTAGTGAAACAAGTATATTTTAGCATTAATAATTCTAAATTGCTCATCAATTCGTTCTTATAATTAGCCTTTGTTCACAAATTAGACTAAATAACTATTAAAAGATAGCAGGAATTAGAGATTAAGTATAGAAATATAATAGTATAACAAACCCAGGAGGGATTTAGAATGACATTAAAATACAATCAAATCTTAGTAGCAGTAGACGGTTCAAAGGAAGCAGAATTTGCTTTTAAAAAGTCTGTTTCTATTGCTGAAAGAAATAACGCAACTTTAAATCTAGTTAATATCATTGATACTCGTTCTTTTGCAGCTATTGAGGCGTATGATCGTTCTATCGCGGAAAGAGCTCAAAAATTTGCAGAAGATTTACTTGGTGGATATAAAAAAGAAGCTCTTGCTGCAGGCGTGGCAAATGTAAATATTATTGTTGAGTATGGCTCACCTAAGACAATGATTTCGAAGGATCTAGCTAATAAGGTAGAAGCAGATTTAATCATTTGTGGAGCAACTGGCCTAAATGCAATGGAAAGATTTTTAATTGGTAGTGTGTCTGAATATATTGTACGTTCTTCAACTTGTGATGTACTAGTAGTACGTACAGATGAAGTGCTAGAAGCTTAAATTAGATATTAAGATGTAGAGAATCATGGCTTTTGCCTTGGTTCTCTTTTTAATTTTGAACAATTTGAATGAGAGACCAGAGGAAAGTAGACGGAAAGCGTTAATGCCTTACGTAGAATAATGTAGAAGTTGATTTCCGCTATCGGCGGACGCTTTCCGTGGGGTGAGCGATAAGCCATCACCCATCGCTAACGCGCGTGGTTGTGATGTCTTATCTGTCTCACTCATCCCACTGGAGTCGCAACCTGTCGCTCCAATCAACAAGGAGTTATCCTTGCTTAGCAGTTAATAGCTGATCGTATCTAAACAGTTAAAGATAAAACCAATTATTACTTTTCAACTATAAAAATATTCATCAATACACTATAATGGAAAATAATACTATATTTTATACTATCCATATAGAAAGAGACGTGAGTTTTTTGATCAAACAACTTGTAGAACGAATATTTATGAAAAACTCTTACACAAAAGAAACAACAGATATACCCACTTATACTCAACCCCAAAAGATATATCTTTTCGATTCAAATCAAGAAGAATTAGAAGCAGTTCAAAAATTTCCTTTTCCAGAAGGCGATGCCCCAGGTTATGTTTACTTCGTACAAGAATATATGAATGGCACTTTTAAAATTGGAAAAACAAAGCACATCGAAAAACGAATGAATCTTTTTAACATTAAGCTTCCATTTGAGAACAAACTTATCTACCTGATTAAGACTGGAAATCACCACCAGACAGAGGTGGTGTTTCATAAGCATTTTGCTTCTAAACGATTAGAAGGAGAATGGTTTAGCCTGAACAGAGAAGATATGAATTGGATTAAGTCAGGTAAATATACAGATGAAATTAACTACACTATTAATAACAAGAAAGAAATAGATGAAAATGATAAAGAAAAAATCGCTGAAGAACATTTAAAAAAAGAAAAACCATTAACTAAAAAACAAATAGAATATGCTAAAACAATGATTCAAAAATTAGATCAAGAGTATGAGTTAATGATTGATTATTCATCTTTAACGAATGAAGATTTGAGTAGATTAAGTGTTTATTTTAGATTTAAAAACATTGGTGCTTTAAACAACCTTGTTAAAAAAGGTGTGTTAAAGAAGACATAATATTAACTACATCTCCGCCACCCGTATCACATCTCTCGCAATCATGATCTCCTCATTCGTTGGGATGACGATGACTTTTACGGGTGAGTGTGGGTAGTTGATGAAGCCTTCTTTGCCGTGCAGCTTGTTTAGGTCCGGATCCATGTAGACGCCCATGAATTGGAGGCCGGAGAGTACCTTTTCGCGGATAACCTCGCTGTTTTCTCCTATGCCTGCTGTGAAGATAATAGCGTCTACTCCATTCATACGGGCAGCGTAGGATCCGATGTACTTGTGTATTCGGTTGGCAAAGACGTCTAGTGCTAGTTGGGCACGGTCATTACCTTTGGTTGCTTCTGTTACAATATCTCGTAGATCACTAGAAAAGCCTGATACTCCGAGCATTCCTGATTTCTTGTTTAATATATCTAGGATGCCTTCTGCACTTTTCCCTGTCTTCTCCATTAAGTAGGGTATCAGTGCCGGGTCAATGTTTCCTGATCTTGTGCCCATTGTTACTCCTGCAAGTGGAGTGAAGCCCATGGAGGTGTCTATAGATTTCCCTTTGTGAATAGCAGCAATGCTTGCCCCATTTCCGAGATGGCAGGAGATGAGACGAGTTATTTCTAGTGGTCTATTTAATAATTCTGCTGCTCGGTGAGCGACATATTTATGAGAGGTTCCGTGAAAGCCATATTTTCTAATACTATACTTTTCGTAATAGTCATACGGAATCGAGTATAAATAAGAACTTTCAGGCATCGTTTGGTGGAAAGCAGTATCAAACACAGCGACAGCTGGTATATTGGGCAAAACTTTTTGAAATTCTATGATTCCTGTAACGTTTGCCGGGTTATGAAGTGGAGCAAACTCTGCTAATCTTTCAATATTTTTGGTTACGTCCTCGTTTATTAAAATGGAGTCATTGTATGTTTCTCCTCCATGTACGACACGGTGGCCAATTCCTTGTATATCTTCTAACGATTGAATTACTTTGCGATCAATCAGCATTTTAATGAGCAATTTAACCGCCTGTTCGTGATTATCTACTTGCTCTATTAAGTGGATACGTTCATCGTCAAAGTTCATCGTAAACACAGGATTTGATAACCCTATCCTTTCGATTAATCCTTTTGCTATTACTCTCTCTTCGGGCATTGAGTACAACTGAAATTTTAAAGAAGAACTACCTGCATTAACCGCTAAAATATTTGGCATAAGAAAACGCCCCTTCTTTATACTGATACAATAATTGTACCTTGCATAAAAGGGGCGGGCAAATTTTACCTATTATTTTCTTCTTGCCATATGTCGATCTTTTTGAAGAATAGCTCCATTGCTTCTCGATTTGTCATACTTGGTACCTTCGCAAGCAAGACCTCTCGTGGAGCCTTTAAGTCTTCGCTTTTCTTTTGTAAAATAAGGAGACTCTTTTCTTGCGCTTTGTTCTTAAAGATAGAGTCTGGAAGTTGAATGACTGCTTGTATCCAGCCATTTTCTTTTATAAATTTATGCAGCTGTGGTGCTTGTTTTGACTCGAAGATTGTAGCTGGGACTAGAAAATATAGATATCCACCCGGTTTTACATGCTTCATCGCTTGTTCCATGAACAAATGATGGGCATAAGGCATTTCATCCTCGCTATGAAGGAAATAATCCTTCGAGGCCTCTTCGTCTGGATAATATCCTACTGGCAAGTCACTTACAACTATATCGACAGGATCAATCATCAATGGACGAATTGCATCCTGTCTAAATAACTGGATGTCCTGCTCCAGTAGTTCCCCAACCTGCGCAGCAAGCTGAATAAGTAACTCGTCTATCTCCACTCCAAACGCATGGGAAGTATTTGGAATGACGTTCATTAAGGTGAATAGAAGGTTTCCAGTCCCTAATGCTGGATCTAAAAAGGACAGCTCCTTTTTCTCCTTGTTCATTTCTTTTACGAAATAGCTTAGTAGTAAGCCAATTGCGTCCGGTGTCATTTGGTGATTTGCTTGAGTTGACTTGCTCATCCCTTTTAAAATAGCGAGCTGGATAGCTTTACGAATCTCTTCTTTTTTAGGATTCACAAGGTCAGGAGCTTTTTTATTTTCAAGCCATAGCTCAAGTGCATAGACGATTCCTTCTAAATAAGGAGCAGATTCCTGCTCTTCTATAAATGTGGCTTCTTGATCGATAAATGAAAAGATTTTTTCTACATTTGTTTGCATACTGATCCCTCAAATGAAAACCCACTCGAAATAGAGTGGGTTTACTTATTTTTTATAGTGTTAGTGTTATTTATTGTGCTGCTTTAACAGCCTCAAGCGCTTTTTCGTAGTCAGGATGGTTAGTACCTTCACTTACGATTTCCTTGTAAGTTACTACACCATTCTTATCTACTACAAATACCGAGCGAGCAAGTAAGCGTAACTCTTCCATTACTATTCCGAATGCTTTCCCGAAAGAAAGGTCGCGGTGATCAGATAATGTCTGAATAGAATCTGCTGCATTTGCTCCACACCAACGAGACTGTGCAAAAGGTAGGTCAACAGAGATTGTTAAAATAACAACATCATCACCAAGACTTGCAGCACTTTCGTTAAACTTGTTAGTTTGTGCTGAACAAACACCAGTGTCAAGGGAAGGTACTACACTAATCAGGCGAGTTTTTCCAGCTGAATCCTCAAGAGTAACCGGCGATAGGTTATTTGCCAAGACTGTAAAGTTTGGAGCTTTTTCCCCAACCTCTACCTCTTTGCCTAATAATGTTACAGGATTATTTTTAAATGTTACTTGTGTCATAATTATGTAGCCTCCTTTTCGATACTCTCATCTTACTAGAATTCGTTTGTCTCTTGCAACTCATTTGCAACAGGAGTGCGCTTATATTCAACAATTTCCTTTTTGTCATAGGAAGATTCGTGTATGACGAGTGTATCTGCGATAAAATCATGGATTGCTTGCTTTTGTGGTGTAAAGGCCGCAACTACATACGGAAGGTTAAATGGTATCACTGATATTAGACGTCCTACCCATTCTCTGAATAAAACCGTACCCCATGTTAGCTTTCCTTCTCCTTTAGATACAACACGAATGCCAAAAATCATTTTACCTATTGTTTGTGAAAAGAACTTCGTCATAAGAACAAAGTACAAATAGAAAAGAATTGCTGTTACAAGTGATATCGGTGCATACCAGCTTGAACTGCTTACATCCAATGAGAACAAGCGGAAAACTGGTTTGATTAACAGCATGCCCACAGAAGATAGCACGAGCAAATCTACTATATAAGCCCAAAAGCGTATCCAAAAACCAGCAGCCTTTTGTACGTAGCTTTCTGTTTTCGAAACGGCCATTGTTTGACGAACAGGCGGGCTTTCTTTTACAAGCTCATGGTTATTTGGTTCTAACTCACTCATTGTATTCCCTCCTTATTCATTTCCATAAAGATACATCATTTTTGGTGCAGAATTATCTGCAATTAGCTTAGCAATCAATTTAGATTCAATGTCTACTCCAAAAAATGATTGTGCCTTCATCGCAAATAATGAAGAGAAGCTAGGAGAAAAACCATACTCAAACACTTCTGCGCCTTCTAGGTCATAGTCAGTTTGAATGGACGCTATAGCATCCTCTAAGAAACCAAGCTCATCCGCAAGACCCGACTCCACGGCCTGTCTTCCGTTTAATATTCTTCCATCTGCTACTTTCTTAACTTCAGCCTCTGTCATATTTCTTCCTTGTTCAATAATATCAACAAAGTCCTCATAAGAATCATTTAGCATATCTTGTAGCATTGCTCGCTCTTCTTCTGTCATGTCTCTCGTTGGACTCATAATGTCTTTATATGGTCCTGATTTGATCGTCACAAATTCCACGCCGTACTTTTCAGCAAGGCCGCCATAGTTTATGCTTTGCATAATCACCCCGATAGAACCTGTCAGTGTTTCTTTGTTAACAAAGATTTTATCGGCTGGTGCAGATATGTAATATCCTCCTGAAGCTGCCATGCTTCCCATCGAAACATAAAATGGTTTGCCGGTCTCTTCTTGAATTTCTACTATTTCCTTATAGATCTGTGCTGATTCCACTACCCCTCCACCTGGGGAGTTTACTTGAAGAACGACTGCCTTAACAGAGTCGTCATTTCTCACTTGATCTAATTGTTGAAGGAAAAACTGATGATTATATCCTTCTGTTCCAAACAAGCTAGTAGTTCCACCGGTATCTTGAATGGTACCATCTACTGTAAGTACAGCCACTCGTTTATTCATACTTCCTGGCTGTAGGACTGTTTCATAGAACTCTGTATTAGCTGTAGAGCTTACATCTTCCATAAATGTAGACCAATCTGTTGAGAATATGGATGATGCAGTATTAACAACCAAGGATATGGCTAACAAAATTGCAGCTCCTACAATGGCCAACCAACGTTTCATATTCATATTACTAATTTCCTCCTTTTTCTTTCCTTCTTACATACGTTATAAATGTCTAAATGTTTCACTAAATGATAAAATAATAATACATAGACTAAAAGTACATGTAAACTTAATAGATTCTGTGCTTCGCAGTCTAAGCCCTATAAAAAGGAGCATGCTTATGACTTCAAGAAATAATATCTACCTATACACAAAGAATGACGCACACTCTCTAAAACGTAAAGAATCGATACAAAAAGTTATTCATCAGCATGGTTTTGTAGCAGTGGAAAATTTTGAAGAGGCTTCTATTATCGTTAGTATCGGTTCCGACGCGACCTTTTTACAGGCGGTAAGAAAAACTGGATTTAGACAAGATACGTTGTACGCGGGTATCTCGACTACTGACTCTTTAAATATGTACTGTGATTTTTTCGTTGATGACATAGAGAAAATGGCTGAAGCGGTATTAAAAGATAAGATTGTTGTACGTAAATACCCTGTTTTAGAGGTATCTGTTAATAGCAACCCAAAATTCTATTGTCTTAATGAGTTTACCATTCGTTCCAATATCATTAAATCTTTTGTTTTGGATATTTTTATTGATCACAAGCATTTTGAAACCTTTCGTGGGGATGGAATGGTTATTTCCACGCCGACTGGAAGCTCCGCCTATAATAAGTCATTAAACGGAGCTGTCGTAGATCCACTCTTACGCTGCATCCAAGTTGCCGAGATTGCATCCATGAATAGTAATGAATACCGAACTCTTGGGTCTCCCTTCATATTAAGCAGCGATCGAACACTTGAACTTCGCCTTCAACAGGATTGGAATGATTATCCATCCATGAGTACAGATAACGAGGCGCTAAGTATTCAGCATGTAGATACTGTGGCCCTTTCCTTAAGCGATAAGGTAGTAAAGACGGTTAAATTAAAAAATAATAGCTATTGGGATAAGGTAAAACGTTCGTTCCTATAATTCCTACTTATACTATTAACATTTTCTTTCTTCTTAATTCGATTATTTTTGAAAAAGTAAATAGTAATAGAGCAGCCCATATGAATGAAAATGAAATAAACTCTATTTTGCTAAATTTCTCACCGTAAACAAAGATACCTATTAATAACATTAGTGTTGGTGCTATATATTGAATAAAACCTGACATATATAGAGGCATCGTTTTTGTTCCCTTTGCAAAAAGCACAAGCGGTACGGCAGTAGCGACTCCAGTAAGTACAAGGAGTATGGTTGTCGTGAAACTACTTGAGAAGAATACTGCTTGATCTGATACAACCAGGTAGCTAAAGTAAGCTAATGCAACAGGGAGCACAAATAATGTCTCAATTGTCAGCCCTCTTAAAGGATCGATTGTGATTCTTTTCTTGATCAACCCATAAAATGCAAAGGTGCTTGCTAATAACATGGCAATCCATGGAACCACTCCGTAGGAGATTGTTAGTAAGACTACCCCTGTAGCGGCTATTAGAACGGAAATCTTTTGTGCCAAAGAAAGCTTTTCCTTCAAAAAGATTATGCCAAGTAGAACCGATAGTAATGGGTTGATATAATACCCGAGGCTTGCTTGTACGATATAACCTTCATTTACTGCAAATATGTATAAAAACCAGTTACCTGTCACTAAATAAGAGGCTAAAACAAGACTCCAAAATGACTTTTTGTCCTTCCATAAATTTTTTAGGTCTTCTCTTAAAACAGAAAATTTTCGACCTATTAGTACTAACATTAGCGTAAAGACAAATGACCATATTACTCGTCCAGATAATATTTCACCGCTAGCAACATGATCGAGGAGCTTCCAATAGATGGGCATGAACCCCCACCAAGCATATGCCAACACAACTACAATAATTCCTTGCTTTTCTTCTGCGTTCAAAATGACACCTTCTTTACATACTTTGACACTCGAAATAATAAAATCATTATATTACTTTATCTTACTAAAGTAAATGTCTGGATAAGTATTTGAAGGTATAATTCACAGACCTCAGATTTAAGATCCCTTGCTTAAAGGAACATCTAAATATTTTTCATATCTTTGCTCTTCAATATTTAGTTCATAAATTCTTATAAATTTCACTTCAAAATTAGGATAAGGCGTCAATTCTATATTTGCTAATTGTTCCATTTCTTTTACTTCTTTTTTTGACAGTCCAGTAGATATGCTTCCATCGAAGTATTCTTTCCCCAATGTTAAGTGGGGAACAAATGCATTAAGTTCAAAGTACTTTTTTATTAAGTATTCTGAGGGTGAAATTTCTTGTACTATTTTTTG
The DNA here is from genome assembly GCF_038624605.1 of Psychrobacillus sp. FSL K6-4046. Lineage (NCBI taxonomy): Bacteria > Bacillati > Bacillota > Bacilli > Caryophanales > Bacillaceae > Psychrobacillus > Psychrobacillus sp. FSL K6-4046. The sequence continues at coordinate 1,337,943 of NZ_CP152020.1, read as the reverse complement.
ATGTAAATCGTGTAGATTACTTGAGTTAATGCTCAAATATAAAATGTTATCTCCAAAATACTTTGGTCTATTTATTGAAACTTGAAAAGGCTTGAAATTGTCACATACTCTCTGTACTTTGTCTATCCACTTCTTATCTGGATTTAATCCCCCTTGTGCCTTCAAAGTTATATGTGGTTCGACGCCTAATTTGTGAATCCATCTACTTTGAAACTGCTTAATTCGCAATAAATATTCTTCTGGAGGGACAATTCCTATGAAATACTCTACTTTCATTCTTCTACACCCCTTTTTTTCAGCTCACATAATTATAGCTAAATATTTTTAGCCTTCCAGATTGATATTCATGGAAGTTGTAAATAAACAATAAACTCTATCTTCAAGCCCATGTACTTTAATACTCCAAGTAATAATATGAATGGTGAAAATTTTAAAAAGTAGCTAGGGCATAAATAGGTAATAAATTAAAAAACGTGAAATCAATAAACTTGATTTCACGTATTCACTACTTTTTAAAGCTAGCTTATCTCTTGTAAGAGACCTCCCCATTCTAGTTGTTTGGAGAGGAGGCGGCGACTCCTGGGGGAACAGCGCGAGCTGAAAGCCCCGCAGGAGCAAAGCGACGAGGAGATTGAAGCCGTGCCCCCGGAAAGCGTCCGCTGGAGCGGAAAACAACTACCGGAATTTAAATAGAAGCCCCGAAAAATTTACCAGGTCGTAAAATTTCGAGGCTTTTTATTTTTTCTATTACATTTTCCTTCATTAATAGTCAAACCACTCTATTTAGTCTTTAACAATTCCTTTTGTCTAAGCTCAATTCTTCTAATTTTTCCAGAGGTTGTCTTTGGAAGCTCAGATATAAATTCTATTTCTCTAGGGTACTTGTAAGGTGCAGTTAGCGCTTTTACGTGGTCTTGAAGCTCCTTAACTAAATCATCCGTTACTTGCAGCGAAGGATCTCGTAGCACCACAAATGCTTTAACAATAGTCCCTCTTATTTCATCTGGACTACCGATGACTGCACATTCTTGTACTAGTGGATGCTTTGTTAAAGCGTCCTCAACCTCGAACGGTCCAATGGTATATCCAGAGCTAATGATTATATCGTCACCTCTACCTTCAAACCAGAAATAGCCGTCTTTGTCCTTCCTAGCTCTGTCTCCGGTAATATAATAATCCCCTCTAAACTGCATCGAGGTTCTTTCCGGATCTTTTAAATATTCCTTAAACAATGCAGGAGTTTCTACATGAACAGCAATGTCTCCTACTTCTTCTACGTCACATGGCTCTCCTTGGTCGTTGACGATTTCTACTTTGTTTCCTGGAGTAGGTTTACCCATAGAACCTGGCTTAGCCTCCATCCCTTTCATCGTACCGACTAGCAATGTATTTTCAGTTTGGCCATATCCGTCTCTCACTTCTAGGTCAAATAATTTTCCAAACGTTTCTATAACCTCTCTATTCAATGGCTCACCAGCAGAAACAGCACTATGGAGACTAGATAAGTTATAATCAGCTAACCCATCTACCTTTGCCATGATTCGATATTCCGTAGGCGTGCAACATAGAACATTTACCTGTTGTTCTTGGATATTACGAAGATATACTTTTGCATCGAATTTGCCGTTATAAACGTATCCGGTTGCACCGCTTCCAAGCGTAGCTAAGAAAGGACTCCAGATCCATTTCTGCCAGCCTGGACTTGCTGTAGCCCATACAACGTCACCATCTTCAATCCCTAACCAGTTGGGAGCTGATGTCCGTAGGTGCGCAAAAGCCCAACCGTGTGTATGTACAACACCTTTAGGATTACCGGTTGTTCCACTTGTATAAGATAAGAAAGCCATGTCATATTTTAAGGTTTCAATTGTAGAAAAATCCTCGCTTTCCTTTTCCATTTCATCTGTAAGAGATATCCATTGATTTTGACTTTGTCCAATGACAAATAGTAGTTTGTTCTCTAAATTGCTTACATCGTCGTATTGGGATAGGAACGGTTCAAAAGCTATGATTGCTTTTGCTTCACTATGGGTTAATCGATATTCAATATCCTTAGCTCTAAGCATCTCGGAGCTTGGGATTACAACTAATCCTGCTTTTAGCGCTGCAATATATACTTCATATGCTTCGATCAGTCTAGGAACCATAATAAGAACGACATCGCCTTTTTTAAGACCTTTGCTTGTAAATAAATTGGCAATTTTATTTGCTCGGAGGAGTAAATTTTTATAGGTGATTTGTTTCTTTTCCCCTTTATCAGATTCCCAAATAAGAGCTAACCTACTTTCATCGGTACTATACTTTTCGAACTCGCTTACTAGGTTATAGTGTGATGGTGCGATTAAATCCATTTTGTTCATGAATCATTTCCCCCTTCTTGTTCTAATTTAAAGTATAGGGGATTTTTTTACTTTTTTATATAATAAATTTAATTTTTAGAAATTTTGTAATATATGTACCACGAAAAATGATGCATAAAATAGGAAAAAGCCGGCAGTTTCCTGCCGACTTCTTTTTTATATGATTAGCTGTTTGAACCGTTCATTTGTTGTTGAGCTCTTTGCACTAAACGCTTAGTAATTTCTCCGCCTACGGATCCGTTGGCACGCGCTGATGCGTCTGCTCCTAAATTCACACCAAATTCTTGAGCGATTTCATATTTCATTTGATCAAGAGCTTGCTTTACACCAGGAACTAAAAGTTGGTTGCTGTTGTTGTTTGAAGACATTGTAATCACCTCCTTGTGAAATTAGAATGGTCGATTTCATTCTTTTTATGTACACAAGATATGAGGTATATTTTGTTATTTTTTACAATAGATCTTCAAAGACATTTTCTTTTTTCTTTGGGAATGAAATCGTCTCTCTATTTTCAACTGCTTCTTTTATCAATTCATCAAAATCCTTGAAGCTTTCATAGTATTCCACTTTCTCTAGCTTCGGTTTAGTCTTTGGACAAGAAGGAGTGAAAATAGTACAGCAATCCTCATATGGAAGAATTGATGTGTCATAAGTCCCGATTTCCCGGGCAATATCTATAATATCTAGTTTATCCATTGATATTAATGGTCTAAAAATAGGTGTAGATGTCACTGCATTTATAGCTGTTAGGCTTTCAAGCGTTTGGCTAGCTACTTGGCCTAAGCTTTCACCAGTCACAATTCCTAGTGCTCCAATTTCTTCGCGAACTAGATCTGCAATTTTCATCATAATTCTTCTAGTCGTAGTCATGGAAACATTTTCGGGAATTTGAGCCTGAATACTTTGTTGTATATCAGTGAAAGGTATGACATGAAGACGCACAGTTGCTCCAAAATGGCTTAACTGATTGGCAAGATCCATTACCTTTTCTTTTGATCGTTCGCTTGTAAATGGCGGACTATGAAAATGAATCGCATCTAATCTTACGCCACGCTTCATTAGCATATAACCAGCCACAGGACTATCAATTCCACCTGAAAGCATCAGTAAGGAACGACCATTAGATCCTAATGGCATTCCACCTGCTCCGGGAATTACTTGAGCCATCATATATACAGCATCGGTCAAGACTTCAATACGTAAATCGATTTCAGGCTTTTTCATTTGAACCTTTAAGGCTGGATATTGTCTTAACACATGGCTAGCGATAGTAGTTTGTAGCTCATACGTATCCATTGGAAAGCGCTTGTCAGTACGTTTTACTGTAACTCGGAATGTTTTATCTTCCGTCTCAAGACTTTCCATGATCTCTAATGCTGTTTTTTTAATATCTTCTATATCTTGTGAACAGGAAGCAACCGGACTAAACGATTGAATACCAAAAATTTTAGGTAAACGTTTGATTAGCTCTTGAATTTCTTCATCATCCGTAGAAGTTAAAAACATGCGATCTCGCTCAGCATGTACCTTTATATTTGGTAAGTCCACAAAGGAAAACTTAATATTATTTCGTAAATGATTAATAAACTGTTTTCTGTTCTTACCCTTAGTTGAAAGTTCTCCGTACCTAACTAAAATTTTCTCCCATTTCATTGCATTTAATCTCCTTTTATAACATTCATCACTTCGGTGAATATTTTTTTAAATGTCTCTATTTCTTCCTCGGTCGTTAGAGGACTGATACTTAAACGGATAACACCCTTTATATAGTCATCTGATATATGCATCGCCTTTAACACGTGGCTTGTTTTTGTTTGTCTAGAAGAACAAGCACTACTAGTAGAGACAATGACATCTTTTTTTTGTAATGCATTGATTATAACCTCTCCCTTGATTTTTCGCACAGAAAAAGTAACGATATGGGGAGCACGATTCTCTGGAGAAATCATTTTAATGCGTTCGAAGCCATGGAGAAACTGAACAAGCTCGTCAGTTAGATTTTTCATGTGTGTTGAATTTTTCTCCAAGCCAGTACTAGCAATTCTCATTGCCTTTGCTGTGCTTACTGCCAATGGAACTGGAGTTGTGCCACTTCTAATACCCGATTCTTGTCCTCCGCCGAACAATATAGGCTCTATCTCTCTTGTTTTTGAAAGTGCAAGTAAACCGGAGCCTTTTATACCGTGAATTTTATGAGATGAAATAGTTATTGCATCTATATCATACCGTTTAAAGTCTATCGATAATTTACCAAAGCTTTGTACTGCATCGACATGAATGACTGCCTTACTTTCTCTTCTCACAATTGTGCTCAATGCTTTAAGTGGCTGCACAGCACCCGTTTCATTGTTAACATGCATAACACTCACTAGCATCGTTTCTGCGCGAATCAGTTTGGAAAACTCATTTAAATCTATTATTCCGCTAGCATCGACCGGAATCCATTCCACCTCAAAGCCCATAACAACCAGTTGTTTAGCAGCTTCTATAATAGAAGGATGTTCAATTTGAGAAATAAGTACGTGCTTTCCTCTAAATTTATATTTGTTTGCAAGTCCAAATATCGCTAAATTATTGGACTCCGTACCACCAGACGTAAAGTATATTTTAGCACTAGCAGTGTGCAGAATTTCTGCTATTTGTTCTCGCGCTGATTGTAATAACTGGTTCGTTTTATGACCAAATTCATGTATAGAGGATGGATTTGCCCAATATGTTTCGTTCACAGCGACAAAAGTATCCATTATTTCCGGTAATACTTTTGTTGTTGCGCTATTATCCAAATAAATCAAAGTATTCTCTCTCCTTCTTAGGAAAAAGACCACCATCACAAATAGTGAGGTGGTCTACATTTCTATCTGTTTTTAAGATACCATGTTATGTACGCCAAGCTGCTTCTTTAATCATCATTTCGATTTTCTTTAAAGCTCCTGGTTCCACTTCTTCTACTGCAGTTGCCGCATCTTCCAATGCCTTAGCATAGCGCAATTGTCTGAATGCTTCCTCTGCTTCGAGTAAACGTGCATGAACATTTGGATGCGACGCACGATAACGATTTCCATACTGAATAATTTTTTCAGTTAGCTCTACATTTTCTAACATTTCTTTTGCTTTATGATGTACATCTTCCATGCATGCCTCTGCCTTTTCCAAATAACCATCGACCAATGTCATATTTAAAGGAACTTCCTGCAAGCTTTGCATAGCAACATAAATATGCTCTTCCGCTTCTTCTAATCGGACATCCATTTCTTCTGGGATACCTGGAATATTGGCTTTTTGAATCATACGATCCGTATCATGCAATAATATTTTTAAGTCATCTAGCTTTTCTCGAGCCTTGTTTTCGTCAATGCGCAGATTTTTTAGACGGTTTGCGAAGCGATCCTGCTCTTCGTATAATCGATCAATCTCTTCCGCAATTTCGTTCAGTTCTTCCTGAAGACTTGAATAGGCAGATTTTTCTTCCTCTACTCGGAGAGCAAGCATGCTAAATTTTTTATCTAGCTCCTCTAGCTCTTTTAGACAGCTCTGAGGTATTTCAGCTTCTTTTTCAGGTAAACGATAACTTTGCTGTACATATGTCGCTTCTTCATTGATCGCTCTAGTAGCTGTAGTTACTTCTCTCAAACGAATAGCTGTCTGATCCTTATAGCTATCCACGTACTTTTTAGCTATGACTTCTTTTTCCAATAGATCATAGAACGTTTCAATTTCTTCTTTTATCTCTCCCACACGAATCAATGGCTTAGCAACATCCAGACTAATAATAGAGGTCTTTAACTCTGCAAGCTCTGCTTCTAAATCATCTAGCTTTTTAGTCATTTCTAAATGCTGCAAGTAATAAGAACTAGCTTCCATTTCCTTTTGACCGTTTCGCAGCTCATGTATCGTAGCAGGGATTTTATGCTGAATCTCAGTAAGTAAAGTTGGAATTTCATGTATTTTATGAAAGAACTTTTGTCCTTCATCTTGTATGTTGATCACTATTTCTCTAGCGCTTAAGTAGTTCCCAGTATCCGTTAGCTGGTCAAATTCCTCAAAGAGTGGTAAGAAGGATTCTAATTTAGCCTCTAGAGCAGGAGCTGCTTCGCCAAAAGAATATTGATGGGCTAACAATGTTTTTCTTGCTGAACGATGTTGGTCCTTAAGCTGTTCTATTTCTATGCGGTTTTTTTCCTCGCTACCGATTAGTTCCTCTAACTCTTTGATAATACCTGACATTTTCTCATCACAAGTAGATATCAAAGTTTGAAGTTCTTTTTCGATTTTGGTGGCCTTCATAAAAAGGAACTTATCTACATATTCTTCCGCATCAAACAAAAGAACGTCAATCTTAGGCATATGTACATCCATTACTTCGGTCCAATTATTGCGCCATCTTTCAAACATTTCTTCTGTTTGTCCATTCATATTTAGCTGTTTAACTTTAGTCATTTCCTCTAAAATAGGCTTGTTTTGAATTTGGTGCTTTTCATGCTCTAAGCGAGCTATTTCTGTTTGGTGTTTCTTTCGTATGATAAATGCAATGATTGCAATTACTAAAAGTACAATGACTGCTGGGATGATATACCTCATCGTAAGCCCCCTGTTCCTGTTCCAAAATCAAAAAGTGCGAATTGTATCTTACTATATATATTACCATGCTTTTTATGTTATTGTTTCATTAAATAAGAATAAACCTAAGAAATGTTAAAAAATAATGTAACTTTCTACAAAAGGAGCCCAACTGCTATGAAAAAAGATGGACATATACATACCCCTTACTGTCCTCATGGAACACTGGATAGTTTTAACCAGTATATTGAAAAGGCTATTCTAAATGGTTTTCAAGAAATCACTTTTACCGAGCATGCTCCGTTGCCTTCCAGCTTTATAGATCCCACGCCAGATAAAGATAGTGGTATGGATTTTCATCGCTTAGAGGCCTATTTAACGGAACTAAATCAGTTGAAAAAACAGTATAAACGAGATATTGTTATATCTACAGGCTTAGAGATTGATTATATTTCAGGTTTTGAATCAGAAACTACGGAGTTTTTAAACAATTATGGAAGTTATTTAGACGATTCCATTCTATCCGTACATTTTTTACTCGATCAAAATCAATATGTATGTATCGATTATTCTAAGGAAGTTTACCTGAGATTCGTCGAAAAACTTGGTAGTCCTATGTCTGTCTATAAATTGTATTACAAAACGTTGATGGATTCAATAACGAGCGACTTAGGAATATATAAGCCAAAACGGATCGGACATATTACACTTGTACATAAGTTTCAGCATGCACTTTCTGAAATTGTTGATGATCATGAAGACATCTTAGGTATATTAGTAGAAATGAGGAATAGATTGTTAGAGTTAGATGCAAATAGTGCGGGTCTTGCTAAGCCTTTTTGCAAAGAGAGCTATCCTCCAATTCCCTATATTTCTCTGGCAAAGGAATTAGGTATACCTATAGTTTTTGGATCAGATGCGCACCAAGCAAAAGATTTACACCAGTATTATAAATGTTTTAATAATATCTTGTAGATTGGAGAATGTATATGTTTCAAACAACTAACTATTCAACTGACTTGTCCGCTAGCTATTCATTATTGTGTAAACAGCTAGATGCTCTTTTAGAGGGCGAAACTAATGAAATTGCCAACTTAAGTAACGCCTCTGCTCTTTTAAACCAGTTCTTCGACAAAATTAATTGGGTTGGGTTTTACCTAGTCGAAGATGGTGGACTTGTGCTCGGACCATTCCAAGGTCTACCTGCTTGTGTTCGTATTTCACTTGGTAAAGGCGTATGTGGTACAGCAGCGGAAACACAGGAAACAATTATCGTACCTGATGTTCATGCATTTCCTGGTCATATAGCTTGTGATGCCGCTTCGCAATCAGAAATTGTTGTTCCTATTGTAAGAGAGGGTAAACTTCTCGGAGTTTTAGATATTGATAGCCCTATAAAAGATCGATTTACTGCTGAGGATGGAAAAGGACTAGAGCAGTTCGTAGAGGTCCTTATTAAGCATATATAACTTCTAGTTAACTAGATTGAAAGAGGATGTGATGACTTCTGTCATTTCATCCTCTTTCGTTTTTTTACAATTTATCTAAGGCTTGCTCTAAATCTCTAATAATGTCTTCTGAGTTTTCAAGACCAACTGACAGTCTTAGTAATCCATCGGTTATACCCATAGCAATTCTCTCTTTGCTAGGTACAACAGAGTGGGTCATAGTTGCTGGATGTTGGATTAGTGTCTCGGCATCTCCTAGGCTTACTGCGATTTTAATGAGCGAAAGAGCATTCATAAACTGCTGGGCTTTTTCCTTACCACCCTTAATAGCAAATGAAATTAGTCCTCCCCCGTTTTTCATTTGCCTTTTTGCTACCTCATACTGAGGATTTTTTTGATCGAAAGGATAATAAATGGACTGAATAGAAGGATGGGACTCTAAAAATGTAAATACTTTTTCAGCGTTACTAGAATGTCTATCCATTCTGACATGTAACGTTTTTAACCCTCTAATTAACAGCCACGCATCAAATGGTGATATGATGCCTCCAAAGTCCTTCTGAACAGTCGAACGAATGATGTCCATTTGCTCTTTTTCCTTACCTACTAGAATCCCAGCTATCACATCACCATGGCCGTTAATATACTTCGTTGCACTATGCAGCACGAAGTTTGCTCCTAAGTCTAACGGATTTTGTAGATATGGAGAACAGAAAGTGTTATCCACTACTACCGGAATATTGTGTTTCTGTGCAATCTTGACGATTAATGCGATATCCACGATTTCCATCGTTGGATTGATCGGTGTTTCCACGTAAATACATGTCGTATTTGGTTTAATAGCTGCCTCAATTTCTTCTTCGGTTGACAACTTTTCCAAGCTATGCGAAATATTATATTTTTCCTCCATTATGTTCAGTAACCCAAATGTACAACCATAAATTCCTCTTGTGCATAAGATATGGTCACCCGCTTTAGTCAAATATACTAGGATTGTACTTACTGCGGCCATCCCCGACCCAAAAGCAAGTGCACCCTCTCCATTTTCTATTGCTGCCATTCTTTGCTCTAGCACTTGGACAGTCGGATTACCCAACCGGGAATAAATACCGCCTGCTTCCTCTCCTGCAAACCGTTTCGCACCTTGCTCTGCATTTTCAAATGCAAATGTAGAAGTTTGATAGAGTGGAACCGCTAAACTGTCACGATGGTCCTCTGTGGCGTATCCTTGATGAATAAGTGATGTTTCTTTTTCCATTGATGATTTTCCCAAAATCGTGCACCCCTTTTGTAAACGCTTTCAAATATAGTGTACACATATTTCCAAAAAAAGAAAAGGCAACTCATCTTAATGACAAGTTACCTCGTAAATACATAGCTGGTTTTTTCCATTATTTTTCGCTTCATATAGTGCAATATCTGCATGATGAAACAAATTATGAAAGTCAGCATTCCCTCTTTTACTCCACCCAGATAAACCAACAGAAACGGTCACACTTGGATTTGTATAAATAGGGATTATTTCTAAGAGGTCGGCACAAATTCTCTTACCATCCTCCACAGACATCTGGGGAAAATAGAGAGCTAGCTCTTCTCCACCCCATCTTGCACCTATTCCTACTTGTTCTACTTTTTTATCAATAACCGTTGCAATTTGTTTAAGAATACTGTCTCCGACCTGATGGCCATGAGTATCATTCACTTGTTTAAAGTTGTCGATATCCATTAGTACGAATATCCCACTAGTATCATTAATCATAGACTCCTCTACGTATCTATCTAAATAGCTTCTTGCATAGAGATTGGTCAGGTGGTCACGATCAACCATTTCTTGTAATTTATTGCGCAGCGCGGAATTAGTAAGGGCCAAGGAGGAATGCTGTATTAAGGATTGCATCAATTTGAAGCTATCGAAGGAAAAATAGTACGGATCGCTGTGCAATACTATGCTAAACCCAGTAATCTTTTCTTGTTCTCTTAAAGGAATTGCCACAAGAGATCGATATGCAACGTTCGTATTACTTAGTCGATTGAAATCAGCCACAAACAGTGAATCCTTAAGCTTTTTAAATTGGTTTCCTACATGTTGAATATACATTTGGCCTTCTAATGTGTAAAAATAATCAGAGCTAGCTACACTGATCGAGTATTCATCATCCTCTATAAATACAAAACAAACATGCTCTGGCTGAAATGATTTCATTAATTGATTTTTTAAGAATATGACCATGTCTTCTTGCGATAAATTCATATTCAATTTATGAGTCGTCTCATTGATTAATTGTAAGTCACCAACTAAACGGTGAGATTGAATAAACAACTTAGCATTTTCTAGGGCGTTTCCAGCAGTAGCAGCAAGCATCTTCATAAATTCCTTCTGCCTGATTGAAAACAGATAATCCATCGGGGTAGATACTTGTAGGATACCGTAGATCCCCTGCTTCCCCTTTATTGGTATATTTAATAGTTTCATCTTCGAATTTTCTACTAAATCTGAAGTTATTTCTCCGGATACGTACGCTTCCACAGTACTAGGTCTCTCCGAGGTATAATCAAATAATTTATATGGAACAGAAGTTTTACGATCTTGATCGTTAGAGAGAATCAATGTATTTTCAAAGTCAGGAAAAGCATCCTGAACAGCCAATAATGTTCCTTTTAAGATTTGATCTACCTCAAGTGTAGAATGGAACATTTTTGTCACGTTAAAAAGATTTCTGTATTGGTGCTCCTGTTCTGTTAAGAAGATAGATTTTCTAACCATTCTTACTAATTTGCTAATGATTAGTATAAATTCATTTACTTCAGATGTCTTCGCGAATTTTTCCCATTTCTCTGTTGCTTCCATTACTAACATCCCTAGAATCTCATGATCCTCACTTCTAAACAAAATAGAAACTTCACCACACTGTTTTTCTCCTTTTCTTATAAAAGGAATCTCTGCATAGTCTTTTTCATAGAAGAAACCTTCTATTTCTATCCATCTAATGGCTTCTCTTTTTTTAATGAGTGAGTGATTCCAATTCAGTTGAATGAAAGTATGGGCATCCTGTTTATAATAGGTGGCAAACCTAACGTCAAAAAACTCAGCCAACAATACTTTGAGTTCTTCAAACCAATTAATCTCACTGTCTTGACTGAAAGTATAATCGGTCCATAAGTCAAAAACTCTACCTTTAAATTTTGTTAAGTCTATATCGTTTGCCATCTATTACACCTCTTAGCTTTCGGAGAGAAGTTATGATACTTTTATCCCAATACCCTTATAATTCAATTTGACTATAAAATTACCGTCTTGTCAATATATTCAATTTACCAAAATAGCTATAATATTAATTAACTAATGTATATGATTGACTTTCAACAGTGCACGAGATACAATAGTCTTTGTGTAAAATAAATGCAGCAGTTGTATGGATTAGATTGTTCATTTTGTTCCTCTATTTAAATAGATGGTGTATCCCGTAACCCTCGGCTGCTAGGGCGATGATACATGAAAACGAAATGGCTGCTAGTCTGAATGCATCTGGTTCTTATTTTACAACAAAATAAAACCAATACAAAGGAGGAGTCATTCATGGCTCGCTATACAGGTCCAGCATGGAAATTATCACGTCGTCTTGGTATCTCACTAAGTGGTACTGGTAAAGAATTAGAAAAACGCCCATACGCACCAGGACAACACGGTCCTAACCAACGTAAAAAATTAACTGAGTACGGTCTTCAATTACAAGAAAAACAAAAACTTCGTCACACTTATGGTGTTAACGAACGTCAATTCCGTACTTTGTTTGATAAAGCTGGTAAAATGCAAGGTAAACATGGTGAAAACTTCATGATCCTTCTTGAAACTCGCCTTGATAACATTGTATACCGTTTAGGTCTTGCTCGCACTCGTCGTGGAGCTCGTCAATTAGTTAACCATGGTCATATTATGGTTGACGGTAAACGCGTTGATATTCCTTCATACCGTTTAAAACCAGGTCAAGAAATTTCACTTCGTGAAAAATCTCAAAACCTAGATGTTGTAAACGAATCTATGGAAGTTAATAACTTCGTACCAGAATACCTTACATTTGACGCAGACAACAAAGTTGGTACTTTCGTTCGCCTTCCAGAGCGTAGCGAATTATCAGCTGAAATCAACGAATCTCTAATCGTTGAGTTCTACTCTCGTTAATTCTGTCGCTTAGTAACCGACAAGCAAAACCCTAGGAATGTTGTTAATTCAACCTCCCTAGGGTTTTTTCTTATGTTTATCCTTCTCCATATATCCGAAGAGAGAAAATCGGGTCCCTCTTACTAGACGGTCTTAACATCTTAGTATGTACGTACGGGTGAAATCAGATGTAAATAAGAAATATTGCCGATTGGTTCCATTATGATCGGTCTCATGGAGCCAGTAAAACGTATTCTAACCTCTTCTTCCTTGATAGCTTTTAAAGCGTCCATTAAAAAACTACCATCTAGCGAAATATTTAAGCTTGTCTCACCAGAAATCTCCTTAATGGGTAAGGTTTCTTCAATTTTTCCTATCTCTGAGGAGTTGGAGGAAATTTTTATTTTTGAACCATTCATTATTTCAAGATGAACATTGTTATTCTTCCATTCGCTTGCAAAAAGGCAAGCTCTATCTATCCCCTTTAATAGCTGATTGGTATTAAGGGTGATTATTGTGTTCGAATTACTTGGGAACAATCCGCTGACGTTAGGATAATTGCCATCGATCAATCTAGAAAATAGGGAGATTGTATTTGATTTAAATGTCATATACCGGTCTGATATAAAAATATGTATTACACTATCTTCATTACTTATTATTTTGGCTAGTTCATTCAAACTTGTTCCTGGTACGTTGAAAGACCCCTCTATATTTGATTTTATTTCAATATCTCTTAAAGCCAAACGTTGGGAATTGGTTGCCACACACTTTAATCGCTGATCTTTAAACGACATATTCACTCCGGTTAAGACAGGCCTAGACTCACTCTTTGAAACCGCAAACACAGTTTGTTTAATAATCTCCAGTAATTCAATACTTGGAATTTTAATATATTTAGCCTCATCGATTTTAGGCAGACTAGGGTAATCATCTGCATGAAACCCGTATAATTTCGTTACAATTTCATCGGATTGAATGGTTACTACTTGTTTCTCATCTACATTTATATGTATTTTTCCAGGTAGCTTCTTAACAATTTCACTTAAGTATTTTGCTGAAATTACAACACTCCCTGGTCTATAAACTTCCAGCACTTTTACTCCATCATTCATTAAAGGGATAATTGTCTCAATAACAATATCAGAATTACTTCCGACTAGCGTTAAGCTATTTTTATCAGCAGTAATCTTAATACCTGTAAGAATTGGAAAAGGCGTTTTGAAAGTCACGGCTCTATTAACATCTGAAATTGCTTTACTAAAGAAATCATTATCAATTATAAATTCCATCTAAAGGTCCACCTCGTTTTAATCATAAGTATTCCTAATTCGACAAACTCCTTCCCAATACCTCCTTCATACTTTTCTCCCCTTTTATGTATAAATGTCTTTGTGATTTACATGTGGTGGCGTTTGGAGAGCAGGCGACGACTCCCTCTTAAAATGTAGTCATACCAATGGTTCATTACGTATTTTTAAAGTGAAAAAATTTTTTCTGAGTTCATCTAATTGACTTTCGATACCTCAATAAACCACTTATTAAAAATATTGGAAACAAAGGCTGTGCTCCGCTAAATAATTTGGTTAAAAATCCCATAAATATGTTATTCTTGGATGCACTCTGTTTCTCTGCAGAACTTATGATGACGTACCCTCCCATATCTCTTTGCGTCGCGCGCATACATTCCTTCGTTCGGTCTAGTCATAAGGCAGAGGCCGGCTATGCTCCAGCAGGGACTTGAAGTCGAATGTCGCGGTTGTGCCAGCTCTCTATGTCATCCAACTAAGTTAAAAGCTAATGAAAGTGTTCACGCTGCCGTTTGAAGAACGGTCAGGTCTTGTATCATGCGTTCTGATTGAAACATCTGTTTTTTTGTACAGAGGCCATGTGCGATTTTTAATAGTTTTCCACATAAGACCACCATGGCTTCTTTCTTTCTTAAAGGGTTTACTGGGCGTTCAATATAATAATGATATAGTGCCTTAAAGGCAGGGTTGTAACGAATCATAGGCAAGATGGCTCGGAAGAGGGCTGCACGCAATCTTTTGCGACCTCGTTTAGAAATCTTCTTTTGTCCTTTTTGCTCACCCGAGGAGTTTTCACGTAATGTTAGTCCCGCTAGTTTGATGATTTGGCGTGGACTACGAAAGTTTGTGAAGGGCCCTACCTCTGATAACAGCTCGATGGCTGTATTGGAGCCGATCCCCTCGATAGATAACAAAAATATATAATCGGGCATATCTTGAGCGATTTCTTGTAACCGTTCTGCCAGTAATTCATACTGTTGTTCCACGAGCCTATATTGCATCACCAAGGAATGAATCTCAAATCGAGCCATTTCCAGGCCTTCGGTCAACCCAATCGAGATTTCGGCAGCTTCCTTGAGTTTTATTATTTTGGGAGAAGAGACACACTTTAACCCTTCAACCTCTTTGTAGAAAGGGAGTAGCTCCGCCACTTCTTTTTCTCGAAGGTCCTCTGGTAATGGTGTTTTCTCCAGCACAGCCAGGGCGGTTTTCCCGATGTCTTTAAAGACATGTTGGAATTCTGGGAAGAACCGATCTGTCCATCGAATGATTCGATTTGTAATGATGCCAAGCTCTTTCTGAAGCGAGGCGCGATGGGATGCACCATTGCGCAGTTCCGCTTCGATGCCTTCTAAAATGCGTGGGAAGCTGAACCGTCCATCGCGGATCAACTTGGCGATGACCATCGCATCCTTCACATCGTTCTTTGTCTGCAGATTGTCATCCAATTCTTTGGATTTCTTCACGTGACTAGGATTCACGAACACATAGCGGATGTCATGCGCGGTTAAATGGGCCGCTAGGTTCATCCAGTAGTGTCCTGTTGGTTCGAACCCAACAAGGATTTCTGATTTCTCATGTTTGTTTTGTAATACAAGTAGCTGTTCATAGAAGGTCGTAAATCCTTCTGCCGACTGTCTGATGGGAAAGGACTTATGCAATACTCGTCCACGGTCGTCTACAGCACATGCGTAATGTTTGCGTTTGGCGATATCGATTCCGATGACCAACGTCTTTTCAGTCACTTGATTAATTTTATGATTCGTACTATTATTCATAAGGGGCCCTCCTATATATGTTTTGAGTATTCATTGGTTGTTACTCTAGCATCATATAAGAGGGTTCTTTTTTTTTCAAGTGCCTTTAAAGTTATAATACAGGAATGCTCCAGCGGGAATAGCGCGAGCTGAAGACCCTGGACCGAGCACAGCGAGGGAGTTTCAAGGAGAGAAAACTAAGGACGTCACATCGTGTGACAACGTTTTCCTGACCAACATCCTGTTGGCCTAAGCCGTGCCCGCGGAAAGCGTTCGCCGCAACGGAAAACAACTTCTTTGCCAGATTGTAGAACTTACGAAAATTTCTAACTACACAAATAACAAAAACAAAAAATGAAGATCACTCATTTGAGTAATCTTCATTTTTATATATGCTAAATATCATTATTTAGTAGGCATTTCTATGTCCACATATTTGTTGTGCTATTTAGTGTACTTAACAATCCTTGATTATATTCTACCCATTTCTTCATTTCTCGCTCTACCGCTTTATTTTGCCATTCGAACCAAAAGGTCGGGCACTCGCTGCAATGGCTTTCGACACCTTTATTATTGCGCAAATCCCTACATGTAAATAACGTTTTTTTACGGCAATTATAGCAATAAATTTCTTTTTCATCTAATAGCATTATACGTCCCCTCCAATTACAATAAATTATTGACCATAAAGTGGATATTAATACCTTTAAATGGTTGTATTGGAGATTTAAAATCATTTAATCTACTTCATTTATACTATGCCTAAATGAAAAAAGTCTCGAAACCAATGGCTCCGAGACTAGCAAGTTATATTCTTGCATTTATAAACTGTATACTTCTATCTGCGATTAGCTCCTTATCGGCGTCTAACGTAGCAACATGGTAGCTATTTTCTAACTCCACAATTTCCTTCCCAACAGAGGAAATTGCTTCATATATTTGAAAGGAATTCTCTGGTGGAACTACATGATCCTCTGTAGATTTAAATATTAGAGCAGGTGCAGTAATTTTAGACAGATTATCACGTACTAGCCTAGATAGCAGAAGAATATCAGACATAGACTTTACAGGGGTTTTTGAATAAGCTAACTCCTTTATCCCTGCCTGCTTAATGTCAGAACCAATCCCCTCTACAAATCGAGTCTCACTTTGAGAAAGAGTTTCATAATTTTCAATCATGTCCGGCATATAGACGGCAGCATTAATCGGCATAATGCCTTTAATTTCAGGGTAGTTTTCAGCCAAGTATAAAGTAAGCGTACCACCCATTGATAGTCCACAAACAAATATGTCTGAGCATGTTTCTTGAAGCTTGGTCAATCCTTTTTCTACGTCTTTCATCCAATCCTCATAGCTTGCACGCTCCATATCCTCTGGATCTGTACCATGGCCGGTGAGTCTTGGTCCAAAAACCGTAAAACCAGCTTCGGCAAACCTTTCCCCTAAATAATGCATACTTTGAGTGGATCCTGTAAATCCATGTATCACTAACACCCCTACATGATTTCCCTCATAGAAAAATTCCTCTGCACCCTCTAGCACTTCATAATTCACGTTCCCATCCCCCTTCTACGTTTTTACTTACTTAACGACATTTCATACCATTATTCCTTACCACATTTCTATCTCATTTAAACTCTATTTCACTCCAACCAACCGTTTTCATTTGCTTTGTTTACTGCTTGTTGTCTGCTTTCCACGTGAAGCTTTTGGATAGACGAGGATAAATAATTTCGGACAGTACCCTTCGTTAAAAATAATCGCTTTGTGATTTCTGAAGTAGTTAACCCTTCTTTAACAAGACGGAGGACGTCCCTTTCTCGATCATTCAGAGGATTCTCTACTTTCATGAAAAGAGTGGCTGCTAAATCTCTGCTCACAACCCTTTCGCCAGCAGCCACCTTTCGAATAGACTCTATTAACAAATCAATTGGCTCGTCCTTCAGTAAATATCCAGTTACGTTACTGTCAATCGCTTTTTGTAAATATCCCACTCGTGAAAAAGTAGTGACAATCATAACTTTGCTTGGAATCTGTTCCTCTTCTATTTTTCGAGCGAGCTCCAGTCCCGTCATATGTGGCATTTCAATATCTAAAATACATACATCAGGTGTTTCCTTCACAATTAGTTCCCAGGCTGTCTGACCATCCTGTGCCTCACCAACGACTTCTATATCTGCTTCAAAGGATAATAAAGAAGAAAATGCACCTAGAAGCATTTTCTGATCCTCAGCAATTACTACTCTTATCACGATGTATCCTCCTTACGAATGAATTGGTAATGTAATCGTTATGATAGTGCCTCCAGAGGAACCCTCTTTTACAAGTACGTCGCCTTGTAAAGAATGCATCCGCTCCTTCATCGAGACTAGACCATTTCCAAATCGCTTCATCTCTAAACCAATTCCATCGTCCTTGATATGTACGTAGAATACCTTATCTTTAAACTCTGTATAGATTTCACAACATTTCGCCTGACTATGTCTAAGTATGTTTGTTGTCGCCTCTCTCACACAAAGAGAGATCATGGTTTCCTCTACATTAGATAATGGTTGGCGACAATCATGATTAGATTGAACATTAATTCCCGCAGATTTTAGTACTTGCCCCGAACGTTCTAGCTCACTTTCGAGAGATATAAATTTCATATCCGTCACCAGTTCACTTACCTGCTTCATAGCAGTTCTTGTAGTTGCTAAAATATCGTCTAACTCCCTCTTAACCTTAGCTTGTTCCGTGCCTACTAATTTGGAAGCAAGCTCTGTCTTCAGCTTAATAATCGTTAAAGTATGGCCAATTGTATCATGTAGATCTCTCGCAATTCTCTGTCTTTCTTCTTGCTGAACAAGCTGTTTATTCACTTCATTTAATTTTGTTTGCAGATTAGATGTTTTTAAAAGAAAATACCTTAGTATGGGCAATGCAAGCTGAATAATCATGAAGGCTACTAAGACAGAAAAATCTAAACCATGGAGCTGCTCCTTCCAAAGAAAAAGGATAAAAAGGCAGGCAACTCCTGCTATTCCAAGCCCTATATGAAACTTAGACTTAGCTCTCCCTAACAAATCTGCAAACAAAAAACCAAAAGTAATAATTACAGAGCCCTCGAAAAAGCTTAATATTATAAGAAGCGAGTAACCAACAAGTACAGCACATAGAAGGATCCAATCCTTATTCCACAATGCAATATAATAGGAAATAACAATGAGTAATAGAAGGATGATCTGTATTCCGGGATGCAAGGCTGAATCAGATAGCATTACTAAGGTAAAAAGAAAAATGATGGAGGCTACATCAATGATCAAGTATTTGGTCGCCTGATCTTCGGGATAAAATTTTATATTTGTCACCTCTATTCACGAATTATTTGGAGACAGCTGCTACAGCTCTTCTCCTAACCCACTCCAATGGTCCAGTCTGCAATGTCCGTATACAAACATAGGCAAATAAGAATTGAAATAAAGTAATGCAGAGCCATATAGCGACTATAGTAAAGCTACCTATTTTCTCACCTAATCCTAGACCCCAGCCATAAAATATAATAGAAGCTAAAAGGTTTTGTGAGACGTAGCAGCTTAGTGACATTTTCCCGACTTCTTCTAATCGAGACCAAAGCCACTCTACCTTTCTATATTCTACTAATATACCAAATAATCCTATATATCCAAGAGACATAATAGGTGCAAATAAATAACGAACAGGCAAATCAAATGCACCACCTGGTATAAATATAAGAAGATTTAATGGAACACCTATATACATACCTAATTTAAATAGTTTTTTACGCTTCTTTTTACCAATCTCTGTTTTAGAAAAAGTACCAGATCGCATAAGAAAAACACCTAGTAAAAACAAGCATATATTCATTGGTACGATTAAAATCACTTCTAATCTATAATAAATAAAATTGACCAAACGGTTTTTAACCTGCTCGAGCCATGTACCGCTTTCATAGAGGGCAGCTCCCTCATAAGTCCCCAATGACATGTTTAATCCCCCTAGTAGAGAAGCTACTAAAACTAATAGAATAGTGACAGCATGAAAGCCACCTAACCCAATCATTATTTTTTTCATAAAGGAATCTCCTCGTTTAAGCACAAAAGCAACGATTAAACCAGTGATTGCATAGCTCATCAGGATGTCATATTCCATTACTAGGGAAAAATGAATAAAGCCCTCGACAAGTAAGAATAATAATGTCCATACATACACGCCAGGCCATGCATTCCCTTTACGTTTCGCCTGCTGGTATTTTATCTCTAGACCTACTCCAAACATAATAGTTAATAACCCTAGAAACTTACCGTTTACGAAAAAAAGAACGAGCATCCTCAGAAAATCGTCTAATGACCACCACCCGGTATAGTTAAAAGTTGTTGTATAAGCCAGGTCTCCCAAATAAGCAAAAATCCAAATATTAGTCCCTAATGTTCCAAGCACAGCAAAACCACGAAGAATATCTATTAAGCGCAATCTTTCATTTGTCATCAAATAACCCCCTCTTTCTTCTGTAAAAACTCATTCCCTTATATAAAATAATAAAGAGAAATCACGGATGCTAACATTCACAGCAGTCAGAAGTATAAGATGACACTTGTCATAACTAATCAAAAAAAGACAAGTAATGAACCATCTCGAACATCTCCGAAATGGTTCATTGCTTGTCTTTTCATCTAAGCTTTCTATCGTGAATGCGTTTTAACCAATCATCTAAATAGGCATCAAACAAAATCGGCCTTTCAATCTGTAGGTTATGTCCAGCACCATCTAGAATGGCGTAGGTTGCCTGAGGGAAATTGTCTTTTAAATGGAACGCATCCTCAAATCCTACTACATCATCCTGCCTCCCAAGTAAGAAAACGGACGGTTGTTCAAAGTTTGGTTCTTCAAACCAGCTACTAAAAGAATAGTTACCCGCAATTTTCTCTAAAAATGGTTGATTTGCTCGATTCATTCCACTGACAATTTCTTTCATCCAACGATTGTAGGTGTATTCATTTAATACGACGCAGTTCTCCTCGAATGCCACTTTTATATCGCTTCCCAAGGTTTGTAAGAATAGCTCATCCTTTGCTGCTGTTTGTTTAACAGGAAGTGTTCTTTTATCACGAGCGGCATAAATAACGGGGCAAATAAAGAAAGCACCTAGAATAGAAAAACTTTCCTTAGCGATTACTCCGCGTGCCAAATAACCTCCATATGACTCTGCTGCTATTAAAAATGGCTCATTTTGGATTTCCTTTTCTATAAAACCAATGACTATATCTAACATATCATCGGTATTGTTTAGATGAGCGAATTGCTTGGATTTACCCATTCCAGGTAAGTCTATGTATATTCTTTTATAGGAAGCTCCTGACTTTTGAAAGAAAGGCTCCATACATCCCTTCATCAGCTCCATATCAGGCGAAAACCCATGAAGCATTAAAATAGGGGTTCCTTCTCCGTATACTTCATAATAGATTTCTACGTCCTTTATTGATGCGTACATACTATTGTTCTCCTCCATTACTGACAAGCGCCAAGTGGATTACCATCCGGATCAAAAAACGTAAAGTACTTCTTATCACCATCTCCGTCTAGTGAGTTTACCGCAATTCCTTTAGACTTTAACTCATCATAAAGCGTCTCTATATCCTCGGGTATAAAGTTAATATATTTCCCTACGCCAAAATGGTTCGAAGGAAATTTCATAGGAATATGATATTCTACCTTGACTAAACAAACGACAGTCGGTGAATCACTTGATATTTTCATGACTGCAGCTTCTTCCTCTATATAGTTTAGCTGGAAACCTAGTACCTCCTCGTACCAGCGTGCTGAAACCTTAGAGTCCCTTACAGGGATAAAAATCCCCTCTACACCCTTAAGTAATGACTTGTTCAAGTTGTATCCTCCTCTCTCTTCTTCTGTATAACTATTCGGTGGCTCACTGGATTTTCCTTCTTTATTTGATAACCTTTCGTGAAAGAAAAAAACTTGAAGCTGTTAAATATCAGCTTCAAGTTTTTTAGTTCTTTTCCATATTCTCGATTAAGTCTAATAATCTTTGTCTTTTGTCATCGGCTTCTTCATGAATGATTTTAAATTCATAGCCAGTCTTTTCTTCATTAATTGAAATCTCTAGAAGATCTCCTTCTTTAGCGTCAATTGTAAACTTTTCTTTTAAAATAACTAGCTTGTCCGATTTATCATTCTTACCAAAAAGAATAACAAAAAAATCGTCGAAATGATCAAGTATATATTTTTTCGCTTCCATGTATTCTAACCCCCTTTTTTAAAAAGCTTATGTATTTAAAAATAATAAGAATTTATTTTATTTATTTTCAGAGTAAAGTTCCTAAATCTTATTCTATACTATATACTTACTTATTTTCACCTATTTTGTCTACTATTTATATAAACTTTTTAAAACGTTCATAATTCCACCTTTTTAATGAAACAGAAGAAATTTTTTCTATTTTCCTTAAGTATTTGTTATCTTTTATAAAAAGTTGACTAAGACATTATAAATTAGACGTTTTTTGACAAAAAAAGTTACTTCTCAATAGTATGAGAAGTAACTTAAAAATTATACGAATTTAATCATTTTATAATTTTTC
This sequence comes from Psychrobacillus sp. FSL K6-4046, assembly GCF_038624605.1. NCBI lineage: Bacteria > Bacillati > Bacillota > Bacilli > Caryophanales > Bacillaceae > Psychrobacillus > Psychrobacillus sp. FSL K6-4046. The sequence goes on along the minus strand of NZ_CP152020.1, from coordinate 1,315,750 downwards.
TTTCCTCTTCTAATAATCATAAATTCATCTTCTAGTCTATCCTCTTGCCCTACAACATAACCAATTTCTGTAATTCGCTCTCCATTGATCGAGATAGCCCCATTTGTTACATCTTCACGAGCCTGTCTTTTAGATGGAGACACTGTGGCTTCCACTATAAAGTCAACTATGTTTTTATCCTCTTTTTCCATTTCCACGGTTGGAACATCCTTAAAAGCATCTTTCATTTCACTTGCTGTAAGTGCTTTTAAGTTTCCACTAAATAGCGCCTGAGAGATTCTCACTGCTTGGTCTAATGATTCTTGACCATGTACTAGGCGAGTCATTTCTTCTGCAAGTGTTATTTGGGCTTTACGTAAGTGCGGCTCATTTTGCACGGTTACTTCTAATGCTTCAATTTCAGCTCTCTCTAGGAAAGTGAAAATCTTCAAGTATTTAATCACATCTGCATCAGCTGTATTAATCCAGAATTGGTAAAACTCATACGGTGAAGTTTTTTGAGCATCTAACCACACAGCACCAGAGGCAGATTTACCGAACTTCGTACCATCCGCTTTCGTCACTAATGGAATTGTAATACCATATGCCTTAGTTTCCTCTTCATGTGTTTTGCGAATCATTTCTAAACCAGTCGTAATATTCCCCCATTGATCGGATCCACCTACTTGAACACGGCAGCCATAATGATTGAATAAGTGGTTGAAGTCGATACCTTGGATTAATGTGTACGTAAACTCTGTGAATGACAGTCCTGAATCTAAACGTGATGCAATAGAATCCTTCCCAAGCATGTAATTGATATTAATAAGTTTTCCGTAGTCTCTTAAAAATTCAATAACCGACATTGGTCCAATCCAGTCTCGATTGTTTACCATCTGTGCTCCATTTTCAGATTGAAAATCAAAGATTCGTTCCATCTGCTTTTTAATCCCTTGGACATTTAAATCAATTTGATCAGTAGTTTGCAGTTGTCTTTCCTCCGAACGACCTGAAGGATCTCCAATCATTCCGGTAGCTCCTCCTACTAAAAGAATAGGACGATGTCCGTGCATTTGAAATCTACGAAGTGTTAGGAGTGGAACGATGTGCCCAATGTGCATACTGTCTGCGGTTGGGTCAACTCCACAATATAGAGAGATTTTTTCAGTAGATAGTAGTTTTTCCATTCCTTCTGCATCCGTTTGTTGATACAAAAGGCCTCTCCATTGTAGGTCTTCAATTAATGAGTTTGTCATTTTGTTTCCTCCTTTTATTGGATTGAGCAATACCAAACAAATTGCCTATAAACAAAAAAGTCCCTACATGATAAAAATCATGCAGGGACGCTTAGTCATTAGCGCGGTACCACCCAGCTTGAAGGATCAATCCTTCCGCTTTTTCACATGTAACGTTGTGAAAACGTATAACTCCAAGCCTGTAATTCGCTTTTATACACTGACTAACTTTCACCGACCGTTAGCTCTCTAAACAGTATGTATAATCACTACTTCGGACTTTTCTTCGTTAAATGATATACCTATTTTACCTAATTTGTTTCGGATGTCAATAAGTATCGTCTAACATATTGGACTATGATATAATATTCATGATTTGGAGGTCGAGAAATAAATGAATAAATGGATGGAGAAATTCCACTTATATAAAGAGAAAGTAGATGCCTGGCAATCAACCAAGTGGGCAAGAAGGTTACGTATATCTTCAAGTGTCGTATGGAATTTATGCTTAATATTTTTAGTAGTCGGCCTCATACTTGGAGCATTTGCTACAGCTGTGGGAGCAGGCTATTTCACTTCTTTAATAAAGGATGAACCTTTAAGAAAGAAAGAAGAAATGCGAGCAGCCGTGTTTAATTATGAAGAGACTTCTGAAATTTACTTTGCAGGGGATGTCTACCTTGGGAAGCTAAGAACAGATTTGGAAAGAACTGAAACAGATCTTGCAAATGTCTCCCCTTATGTCATTGATGCAGTGTTAGCTACGGAGGACGAATACTTTAAAGTCCATAACGGGATTGTTCCTAAAGCCATCTTCAGAGGTCTATTACAGGATATGACGAACTCAGATACTCAAACGGGCGGTTCTACATTAACCCAACAGCTGATTAAAAATCAAATCCTTACAAATGAAGTTTCTTATGAACGAAAAGCTAAGGAAATTCTTTTAGCAATGCGACTAGAAGAGTTTATGAGCAAGGACGAAATATTAGAGGCTTATCTTAATATTATACCGTATGGTAGAAATGCAAACGGTCGTAATATCGCTGGAATCGAAACTGCAGCACAAGGAATTTTTAATGTGAAGGCTAAAGACCTGACTCTCCCACAGGCTGCTTACATTGCAGGTATTCCACAAGCCCCTTTTAAATACACCCCTTTTAGTAATGGTGGAGTATTAAAGGAAGGCGAATCGTTAAAGCATGGTATAGATCGCATGAAAGTCGTACTATATCGGATGAAAGAAACCGGATATATAACAGAAGCGGAATACCAAGCAGCAGTTAACTATGATATTACAAAAGACTTTAGACAAAAGGAAACGTTGCCAGAGGAAAAGTATCCATGGCTTACCTTTGAAATTGAAAAGAGAGTTAGAGATATTTTAAGTGTTCAGCTAGCTGAAAAAGACGGAGTGGATTTAGAAGCTCTAGAAAAAGATGATCCTCTAATTGAAAAGTATAATATTATGGCACAGCGTGCTGCTAGTACGGGTGGGTATCGTATCCATACTACTATTAACAAGGACATGTATGAAAAAATGCTGCAGGTAAGAGATGCGTTTGAGTCTTATGGACATACGTATACGAATATTAGTGTTAAGGATCCTATTACTGGAGAAACAGTCACAAAGGATTTCCCTGTACAAGTTGGAAGTATGCTAATAGAAAATGGAACTGGCCGTATTCTCTCGTTCTTAGGTGGTCGAGATTATAATGTAGAGCAATATAATCATGCTACTCAGGCAGTACGCTCCATGGGTTCTACGATTAAGCCATTGGTAGTTTATGCACCAGCTATTGAATACGGTGTAATTGGAGCAGGAAGTCCTCTTGCAGACGTTAAATTTAATATAAATGACAATGGAAATAAGTGGTCGCCTTCTAACTATACAACGGAACAAGAGCTTGGAATTATTTCCGCTCGACAAGCAGTAACAACTTCCCAAAACTTATCTACCATTAGACTTTATGATCAAATAAAAGATAAAAAGCCAACTGATTTCATGATGAAAATGGGCTTTGAAAGCATTGAAGAAGATGAATATGCTAATCTTGCCCTTTCTATTGGAGGCATGAGAAAAGGTGCTTCTTTAGAAGAAAATACAAATGCATACGGAACTTTTGCGAATAATGGTCAATTTGTTGATGCATATATGATTGAGAAAATTGTAGACGTGGAAGGCAATGTTGTTTACCAGCATAAAGTAGAGCCTGTCGATGTTTTTAGTCCTCAAACAGCATATATTATGACTGATATTTTAAGAGATGTTATGACACAAGGTACTGCTAAGCTGGCAAGCTCTCGTTTAAAATTCCAATCTGACTTTGGTGCGAAAACTGGTACAACACAAGGTCATAGTGATTCATGGTTAGTAGGGTACAATCCAAATGTTTCATTGGGTGTTTGGCTTGGTTATGACGAGCAAAAGCTTACATTATTCCATATGAACAATCGTTATGGGCACCCAAGTGTTCGTATCAATACACTTTGGTCGAACATGATGAATGCGATGTATGACATCAATCCCGAGCTAATGGATGCACCAAATGCTTTCCAAGCACCTGAAGGAGTCGTTTCCAGATCTTTCTGTGGTATTTCCGGTCTAGCACCTTCTACTGCTTGTGAGCAGGCAGGTCTTGTAAAATCGGATTTATTTAATGCGAAGGTTATGCTTCCTACGCAGGCAGACGATAGTCTAGTATCCTCATCTTATGTAGTCATCGACGGTAGTAAATACCGATCATTGGATTCTACTCCAAGCGAATTTGTTACTGCAGGTGGTCACGGAGTAAGTGAGGACTTTATAAAACGAATGCTAGGTCGATTTGGTGGAGACGCTAGTAAGCTATTCCCGAATGATTCATCATTTGCTAGCAATGTAGTTTCAGAAAAGGTATTTGAGGCAGACGGAACTCCCCCTGCTCCAGTAACTACCTCTCTGACAGGTAATACAATGACATGGACGAAATCGGCTTCTAGTGATGTAGTCGGATATCGTGTATACCAAGTCGTTAATGGTAACAGAGTTCTAATGGCAACTAAGAAAGAGGCAGAAAATTATAGCTATCAAATCACCTCTCCAGGTCAATATGTAGTAGTAACAGTTGATATTACCGGATTACAATCTGGTGCATCTAACATAGCTACTATTAATGCTCCAGAGCCTGTGATACCAGTTCTTCCCCCGGAGGAACCAGTAGAAGAAGTGCCTGAACAGCCTGTCCCAGGTGATGGTAATGGCGGTGGCGGTGAGGTAATCATTACACCTCCAGTCGAGCCTACCCCACCACCGGAAGAAGAATCTACACCATAACAAGAAAAGCGCAGGCGCCTGTCTCTGCCCCGACAGGCAAATGGAGAAAAGCGAGGAGGCAGTTCCTCAGCCACCGGAGCTTTTATCCATTTGACCCGAGGGGCAAGGCGCTGGAGCTAGACATTAATTTATCCACAGGTTCAGAATTTTATAATTTCCTAAATAAAGAGAAAAAGCGGTGACTAATAGTCATCGCTTTTTTGTTTCGATAAAAAAGAACTTCAGACACCACAACTAGTAATTGAAAAAAATAATACATGCAGAATAAAAATAGTGTGATTTCCATTTTTCCCCTTCCAATATATTTTTTGCGTGACCACCAATAAAACTAAATAAAAAAGGAGCACTAATTCATATGCGAATTAGTGCCCCTAATTTGAATAACAATTAAAATTTCCTAACAATATTCCAATGTGCTTTTGTGAAAAAACTAGTCTTCCATCGTAGATAAATCACCAGTTGGAAGCTGTAATTCCCATGCCTTTAATACTCGGCGCATAATCTTACCGCTTCTGGTTTTAGGTAGCTTATCCTTAAACTCAATTTCTCTAGGAGCAGCATGAGCGGCAAGACCCTTCTTCACAAATTGCTGAATATCTGCAATGAGCTCATCAGAAGGCTCATACCCTTCATTTAAAGCAACAAATGCTTTAATAATCTCTCCACGGACTGGATCTGGCTTCCCTATTACTCCTGCCTCAAGAATTGCAGGATGCTCTAACAATTTACTTTCCACTTCGAATGGACCTACACGCTCACCTGAGGTCATAATTACGTCGTCTACTCTTCCTTGAAACCAGAAATAACCATCATCATCCATATATGCGGAATCTCCTGAGAAGTACCATTCATCATTAATAAAATAGGATTCAAACTTTTCTTGGTTTTTCCAAACCTGACGCATCATAGATGGCCATCCTTTTTTAATGGCAAGGTTACCCATTGTGAATGGTGGGACCTCTACTCCATTGTTATCAATAATTGCAGCCTTAACGCCTGGCAATGGTTTCCCCATGGAGCCTGGCTTAATAGGTAGGCAGCCATAGTTACAAATCATTTGAGCGCCTGTTTCAGTCATCCACCAAGTATCATGAATTCGTTTATTGAATACCTGCATTCCCCACTTAATAACCTCAGGGTTAAGTGGCTCACCAACTGATAATACATGACGCAGGGAGGTTAGATCATATTTCTTCACGATGCCATCCCCGGCTCCCATTAGCATACGAAAAGCAGTTGGAGCACTGTACCAAACCGTAACCTTATATTCTTCTATTGCTTTATACCAAGCATCTGGTGAGAAACGTCCACCTAAGATTAAGGAAGTTGTTCCAGCAAGCCAAGGTCCAAATATTCCATAGGAAGTTCCAGTAACCCAACCTGGGTCTGCCGTACACCAATAGATATCATCTTCTCTTATATCCATAACCCATTTCATGGACTGATAGTGTTGAACCATCGCATAATGAACATGTAATATTCCTTTAGGCTTACCAGTAGAGCCAGAAGTATAATGCAGTATAAGTCCATCTTCTTTATCTACCCATTCTATTTCAAATTCATCAGAGGCATTGTTTAACGCCTTATTAAAATCTACAAATTTATCATCCTCTTGAATATTGTCTCCCACTAGAAAAACAGTTTCCAAATCTGGTAGACGATCTAAAGGTATTCTTCCTAGCAATTCAGGTGTAGTGACAATTGCCTTCGCTTCGCTATCTAGTAAACGATCATATACTGCCCCTTCCATAAAGGCTTCAAACAATGGACCAACAATTGCGCCCATTTTTACTGCCCCTAGCAAAGCAAAATATAATTCCGGAGATCTTGGCATAAAAATAAATAGGCGGTCCCCTTTTGCTAAATTAGAGTGCTCTTTGTAAACGTTTGCAGCTTTGTCTGTCCAGGTTTTCATGTTAGCAAATGTATATGACTCCTTGCGATCAACATCTTGATAATATAAGGCTACCTTGTCCTTAATATCTGATGCTGCATGACGGTCAATCGCTTCGTATGCCATATTCACCTTGCCTGTCTCATACCAGGAAAAAGACTTTTCAGCTTCCTCCCATTGAAAATCCTGAGCAGTTTTCTCATAGTCCTTTAATTGATACTCCTCTTGTACTACTGGTAACGCTTCGATTTTCATCCCAATTCACCCTTTCTAAATATACTCTCTTATATTCTACAATACTCTCACAAAGTAATGCTAATGTTTTAACTTTTTTGAATGTTTTGTTACATAACTGAAGTAATCGCTTTCTTCTTAAAAAATCATGTATAATAGTGGCAACTGTAACTAAATTATAGGTGGTGAATATGTGGAACATAAAAAAGTATTTTATTCGATAGAGAAAGAGACAAAGCATGGTCCAATTACTATTGAAGGACCCGTAGCATCTGAAGAATTAGCCAAGTTGACTTTCCATGAGGATTTAATAGCATTTCGAAATCCTCAACAACAACAGAAAGCAATTATCGAAATTGCAAAGTTACCAGAGGGTCGGATTATCATTGTTAGAGAAAAGGACATGATTGTTGGGTACTGTACATTTCTTCACCCAGACCCACTAGAACGTTGGTCCCAAGGGAACATGGAAAACTTAATAGAATTAGGGGCTATTGAAGTTATTCCAAAATACCGTGGAACTGGAGTCGGAAAAGAATTACTCAGAGTCTCTATGATGGACGATGCGATGGAAGATTATATAACGATAACAACTGAATACTACTGGCATTGGGATTTAAAAGGAACTGGTTTAAATGTATGGGAGTACCGAAAGATGATGGAAAAAATGATGATGGCTGGTGGCCTTGAATATTTTGCAACAGATGATCCAGAGATTAGCTCTCATCCAGCCAATTGCTTGATGGCCAAAATCGGTAGTCGTGTGGACAATGAATCCATCCAGCAATTTGATCAATTACGTTTTATGAATCGCTTCATGTATTAAGGAAGATGTTTTAAATTTCTCACAAAGGGGTTTGGTTTTATGCTTGTAGAAGAAATCATGAATACATCAGTACCTACTTTAACACCGTCACATACTATAAATGATGCTTTAAAAGTCTTAAAGGAGAAACGTATTAGGCACATACCAATTGTTAATGAGGAACGTGAAGTTTTAGGGGTGGTAACAGACCGTGACTTAAAGGAAGCAACCCCCTCCTCTCTACAGGATAGAAAGGATGCGGAAATTTTAGATTTGCCATTAGAAAAAATTATGACTAAGAACCCTATTACTGGGCACCCGCTTGATTTTGTCGAAGAAACAGCTAGTATTTTCTACGATAATCGTATAGGTTGCCTACCTATAGTGAGTCAAGGAAAGCTAGTCGGCATGATTACAGAATCGGATCTTCTCTATAAATTTATCGAGCTGACAGGTGTGCATCAGCCGGGATCTCAGATGGAAATACGTGTACCCAACCGACCAGGCGTCTTATTTGAAATATCTAAAGTAATTTATGAGCAAAAAGTGAATTTACTTAGCGTCTTAGTATATCCCGATAAAAATGATAGTGAATACAAAATTCTCGTTTTACGTGTCAAAACGATGAATCCTCTGAAATTGGTTCAAGCAGTAAGAGATGCCGGCTTTGAGGTTTTATGGCCAAGCCAGCCGGGATTGAATGTATGAAAAAGAATGCTGTTTTTATCTTCTCAGAAAATCAGCTTGGTTATAAATTTTCAGAAACTCATCCCTTTAACCAAAAACGCCTGACACTTACTGTTGACCTTTTAATGGAAATGAATTCACTATCACCTTCGGATATTGTGGCACCCCGTATAGCAACGGATGAAGAACTATGTTTAGTGCATGACCCTAGTTACATTGATATTGTTAAAAAAGCTAGTCAAGAGACAGAGAGCACCTCCAAATATGAGAGTTATGGGATTGGAACGGAAGATACCCCAATTTTCCCCCAAATGCATGAAGCAAGTGCCAGCTTAGTTGGAGGCACACTGACTGCTGTAGATTATGTAATGGAGGGAAAATCGAACCATGCGATAAATTTAGGTGGGGGACTGCATCATGGTTTTAAAGGCAGAGCCTCTGGATTTTGTGTCTATAATGACAGTTCCGTGGCGATTAAATATATGCAGGAAAAGTATAATGCTCGTGTACTTTACATAGACACGGATGCTCATCACGGTGATGGCGTGCAATGGAGCTTCTATGACGACCCTAATGTTTGTACTGTTTCTATTCACGAAACCGGAAGATACCTTTTCCCTGGAACCGGAAATATTACCGAAAGAGGAACTGGTGAAGGCTATGGAACTTCTTTTAATTTCCCCATCGATGCCTTTACAGAGGATGATTCTTTTCTGGATATTTATCGGACAAGCTTAACGGAGATTGTCGAATGGTTTAAGCCTGATGTTATTTTAAGTCAAAATGGTGCCGATGCTCATTTTTTTGACCCCCTCACGCACTTGTATGGAACGATGAATATCTATAGAGAAATACCTAAACTTGCCCACGAGCTAGCACATAAGTATTGTGAAGGTCGTTGGATAGCGGTTGGTGGTGGTGGATATGATATTTGGAGAGTCGTCCCAAGGGCTTGGTCTTTACTTTGGATGGAGATGAATGACATTCCATCGCCAACTGGGAATCTTCCAAAGGCCTGGCTCGATAGATGGAGCGCAGAGTCACCTATTCCCTTTATCCCAACGTGGATGGATCCAAATCCACTATATGAGCCTATACCTAGAAAGCTAGAGATAACGGAAAAGAACAAGCAAATGCTAGATAAAGCTTTGTATCAGCTGCGAAGCCAAAAGTCATACAAAAAGCTAGACTAATAATTTAATCATAAAAAAACAGGGTGGTTATTAACTCCACTCTGTTTTTATTTCTCTGCATTATTTAAAATGGCAAAGAACTCTTCCCCACCCTTCATCTCATAGTTTTTCTCTGAACTGATAACATAAAGGGAACTCCTCTTTGAATCAAGGAACATCGCATAGCCTGTATTTAGTGTGATATTAATTCGATAATCATGATCAGCAGTTGATTCGGCTGGTATAAATTTTGCATTCTTAAAAATCTTTATGAGATCGTGCTGTCTTTCTAATGGAATTTCAACTTCTTCAAATATATTTTCTCTTTCTATATCAATACTATGAACATTTAAGAATTGGTTATCTACATTAAAGTTTGCATTTTCTAATATGTCTGTCGCAGAGTACTCCTGGTTGCCCATTCCAAATCTCATAAGAATTATACCTATAGTTACGACAATAACCGCTATCCATGCAATTTTCTTCACAGAACGCCTTCTCTCTATACTTTTTAGAAGTCATCATCTTATTAATGAATACTCAAGAAGGATTTTTATAAATTAGCATCTTACATATTTTCTTTTAAAACCAAGTCTATCCCTATCTATTTCTTTTTGTATATTGCTATATGCATCCAGAAGGCTACTTTTTTTCTTATGCTGATTTATTTCTATTGTTCCTATTGATTTAGCAGTTTCTATAGCCTTTTCATGAAGCGGCAAATAGGAAACCCCCACGGTGTAAATAAAATTATTCATAGAGGATTTAACTCGCTCGGGCGAATCATGTATGCTTTTACTCACCATATCCAACATATTAGATATCTTACTCTTAGAAAATTCCTCATCTTTTCTATTTCCTAATAGCCAACAATAACAGCTCCAACCAGCTGAGCTTGTTAACTCTTCATCACTTGCAATCCATTGATCGGCAACGTCTTGTGCAAGATCAGACTCGGACAATGTAACGGCTACAACGTAATCAGACAGCATATAAAAATATGCCCCCTTTATCCAACGCTCAAAATCAGACACCTTCATCGCTTTAGGATCTGCAATAATTCCTGCGAAGTACATCGCATCGTAATTGCCTGTCGCATAAAGCTCCTCCGCTAACTGCTGATTAATTTTAATCTTCTTTGCAATTGGCTTCATTGCCCCTGTAGCTACCCCAAAAAGCGGTTCCCGGGCACCGTTAGAAAGGTAATTTTTTTTAGTTCGTTCCTTTCCTAACGCTTCGAGCTCCTGCATTACCATTTCCATATTCATGATATTGCTTCCCCCCACTTTATATTTTTGACATACGCTTATTTCTAACATTCATTTCATCTTAAACATAATAGATTTCTAATTTATAGAGATTAAATTATAATAAACTGTAAGAAAAAGTAATTTTTAACTACTGTGTTAGATATAATTTCGTAAGATTTATAGCTAATACTATTAAAGATTGCCGAGAAAAGAGGTATACATTTGGGTTTTACCATTTTAATGTTTATTGGTTTGTTATTCTTTGTTTTCTGTTTTATCGTAGGTGCTTTCTATTGGTTTAGTGATAGAGGAAATAAATTTTAAATTTTACAAAGACTTTTACTATCACTCTTTTGCACCCAAGCAAATAAGAGCATCTTACCTGATCACCTTCTTGTACTTTGCCCATACTTAGATGTTTCTAGACCTCTGCGTAAATATACCGATAACTATGATAATCGTACCATTAAGCGCAAACAAAAAACTGAAAAATACCATAAGCATCCCAGTTGCAAACCCACCAGGGTCAAAGGGACTCACACTTGCATAAGTAACAAAAAAAACTAAAGGCGTTAAAAGTAAGACAATTATTCCAGCCCAGATTCTTTTCCTTTTATTTTTTCCAGTAATTTTGAATGCCATCAAGTTTGTTATACCCAAGACAATGAAGAATATTAAAAGAATTATAATTCCTATCTGAACCAGCTCCTTTTTACCTAAATAATACCATATTTTATTTGTTAATGATTCTTTATTTAAGGAGTCCAATAATATGAAGACTAGGAAGTGTAAAACCAATAACCAATTTTTTGACTACTTGGATTTTCACGACTGCGTTATATCGTACAACTTTTATTATGTGAAAACGTCTGTGTAAGAAGTAACAAAAAAATGGGGTGATATTATGGTATTTATGTTCAATAAGATAACACTTTTTAGCATAAGCTTTATATCAATTTGTTTAATAGTAATTGGATTTATATTACAAACCATCCTTATCCCTTTACAAGATATCGATCTTATAAGTGATAAAGAACTTTTGGAATATCAAAAAGAATATGCAATCAACTATCCCTTAGGAACAGGGCTGCTCCTTTTAGGTCAGTTTCTTATGGTTTTAGTTATAATTCTATTCATTATTAAGTTTATAAAATCTAAAAGTAATAATCAAAAATCAAATGTATAACTATCCAACTAAAATATTTGTTCTTCAACTAACGCGTCCTTTATCAAAATATGGCCATCATTTCGGTTGTTTATTTTTATATCATAAATATCAAGGTGATTATAGCTTGGGGGATTTTTATGATAATTCAAGGGATAAGTCATCTAAAGAAAAGTGACTATTTCATAGGGGAGGATATAAGGACTTTTTTAGGTGACGAAAAATTCCAATCCTATCAAAGAGGTTTGGTTTTTCCATTTTTATTATTAGGTACGATTATGATTTGTATGGGAATGATTGAAAATACATTAAATATACCAACACTACTTTTTTTAACAATCTTTCTCTCTCTTAGTCTGATTCCAATAATATTAATTTTCTATAACAATAAAAAATTCACAAATCGATATATTTTTTATAAGAAATAAATAAGTATATTGTTTTTCAACTAAGGGTGTAGTTTAGTTTAGTTTAATTAGTATCAACCTGTAAGGGGCATAGAAATTTAGAGTTGCATTCTTTGACAGAGCTGGCACTATAATTGAGGATTATCCAGACCATGATTGGGCTGGAATAGTCCAAAAAGCCAATTTTTATGTACTACAATATTTTCTTTAATACTAACTCATCATTCAATGGGATCCCATCATGTCCAATTAAAGGTATGGAAGGTTTTAAATTTCGTGCCTTGTTTACACCATTAGGAATAATAGATGTAATTCTATAATTTCTTTTTTGGTAAAATCTCAAAGCGTTCAAATTATCATTTGTCGTTACTAGACTTACTACATGTAGCTTCTTTTGCATTGCTATGTATTCGACCTTTTCCATTAATGAAGAGCCAATGCCCTTTCCTTCTTGGAGACTATCTAATGAAATAACCTCAATTTCATTATCTTTCAAAACATAGGTAACTAAACCAACAATCTGATTATTGTCCTCGAAAATGAAGCCATCCAATTGATCACATAGATAGATACCTGTTGAAACTACCATCTCAGTACTTCCCCAATTTTCCTTAAAAAATGAAACAACCTTTTCTCTATTTTCTATCGTTATTTCTTTAATACTCATTTGCTAATACCTCATTTCTCTCCATTAATTGTTTAAGATTAATACAAAAAATATTAGTCCTTTTTCCAAAACATTCCGTATAAAACTGCCCTTGCTTTAACAAAGCTTTTAACTTAAAATATATTATCCTAAACTAGTATTATTTTACCTTTAGTGTATCATTTTTTTAAAAAACAAACTAATTATTCCCACAAAAAAAAGAGCCATGAAATTCATGACTCTTCCTCCTTATATTTATTTTACTGTTTTTCTTTCTTCAATCCGATAAGGAAGCACTACATTTTGTTCCTCGATTTTTTCCTTATTCATAAACTTCGTAAGGAGTCTCATAGAAACTGCTCCTATATCATACAAAGGAAGCACAACGCTAGTTAGTTGTGGACGAACCATTCGAGCAAGCTTAGAATTCTCAAAGCTAATAATTTCGATATCATTAGGAACATTTAACCCACTATCCTGCGCTCCGTGAATAAGCCCGATTGCGAGTTCGTCACTTCCAGCAAAAAATGCTGTTGGTGGATTCTCTAATTTTCTTAGCTGCTCCCACGCTATTAAACCATCGTCATACGTGTTATCGACACCTACTATTAAATCCTCATCTACATCGATACCTGCATTTTCTAACGCCTCTTCATACCCTGCTAGCTTAAAGTCACGATTAATAGGAGAAGAAATGGAACCCGATATAAAAGCGATCCTATTGTGTCCATTTTGGATTAGTCGGTTTACTGCATCGATAGCTGCCTCACGATACTCTATATTTACAGAAGGGAAAGAATTAGAATGCTCCACGGTGCCTGCCAAAACAACTGGCACATTGGAACGGTTCATCTCATGTAGCATTTCCTCTGAAATATAGTCACTCATCATAACGACACCATCTACCTGTTTACTTAAGAGGGTCGTCAATAACTGAACTTCTTTTTCTTCCTGTTGATCCGAATTGGTTAAGATAATATTATAGCGATACATCGTAGCAATATCTTCTATCCCTCGAACAAGCTCGGCATAGAACACGTTTGATATATCAGGAATAATAACCCCTACCGTTTTTGTTTTTTTACTTGCCAAGCCTCTTGCCACTGCGTTTGGTCGGTAATCTAATCGTTCAATCACAGCCAACACCTTTTGTCGAGTTACTGGTTTTACGTTTTGATTGCCATTAACTACACGGGAAACAGTGGCCATCGATACGTTTGCTTCTCTGGCTACATCATAAATAGTGATAGTCATTGTATTCCCTCCTTTACTTATCTAATTTATAGTATATATGTAAATAATACTTTATATCCTTAATAACTTTCAATTATATAATAAAACCGACTCTAATTTAGAGTCGGTTTTGTGTCAATTTATGCGTGAATCTCATGATTTTTCATGAATTTTTGGATGGAATCGTAAAACTCATCAAATTGTTTTAAGTTCATCTGTTGAGCAGCATCAGATAATGCTACCGCTGGATCTGGATGTACTTCAGCCATTACCCCGTCTGCACCAATGGCAATTGCTGCTTTAGCGGCTGGTAAAAGAATATCACGACGTCCAGTGGAATGTGTTACATCTACAAATACTGGCAAGTGCGTTTCTTGTTTTAAGATTGGCACTGCTGAGATATCTAAGGTGTTTCTAGTAGCTCTTTCATATGTGCGGATACCACGTTCACATAGGATGATTTGATCGTTTCCTTGTGACATAATATATTCTGCAGCATGGATAAACTCATCTAACGTAGCTGCAATTCCTCGTTTTAAAAGGATTGGCTTATTAATTTGTCCAACTGCCTTTAATAGCTCAAAGTTTTGCATATTACGTGCTCCGACCTGTACGACATCTACATAGTCAAGTGCCTCATCTAAATGACTTGGAGTCACAATTTCAGAAACAACCGCTAAACCAAATTCTTCAGAAATTTGTTTTAAGATCTTTAATCCTTCTAATCCAAGCCCTTGGAAGTCGTAAGGAGATGTACGTGGTTTGTATGCTCCACCGCGAATTAGCTTTAGACCTTTAGATTGGATTGCAGCAGCAACCTCTGCAACCTGTGTATATGATTCTACAGCACATGGACCAAATACAAATGATGGTGCTCCTGTACCAATTTGTTCACCGTTAATCGTTACGATCGTGTCCTCTGATTTCTTTTTACGAGAAACAAGAAGCGCTTTTTTCTGATCATCGACTTGTAATTCTAGAGCCGTTTTAAAAATTTCTTTAAAAATATGCTCCACAGTAGATTGTGGTAAAGGACCATCATTATGTTCTTTAAGATGATCTAGCATATGTCTTTCACGAAGAGGATCATATCTATTAACACCTTGCTTTTCTTTTACTCTACCTATTTCTTGTACTACTCCAGCTCTTTCATTGATCAAACGTAAAATTTCTACATTGACCTCATCAACTCGGCTTCGTAAAGCCTCTAAATCCATTTGATTCATAGATATTTCTCCTTTCGTTTCAGCTACGACTCTTTCTATCGCCTGAAAATTGTGATACATTTTAAGATATAAAATATATTATAATCAATTAATCTAAGAATGTCACGCTTTTTATTTTAGCGATTCAACTCGCTAAAGTGTTTTATCCAACAAAGGAAGTGAGAACTTGTCATCAACCCTATTTGCATTAGATATTGGAACCCGTTCGGTAGTAGGTATTATTTTAGAGGAACGAGATGGGTCTTTCCATGTGGTAGACATCCTCGTAGAAGAACATAAGGATCGTGCGATGCTGGATGGTCAAATACATAATGTGCTCAAAGTTGCTGAAGTTATACAATCTATAAAAGAAAAGCTAGAAGAAAAGCATGGTCCTCTAGAGAAGGTAAGTGTGGCCGCTGCTGGACGTGCTCTAAAAACAGAACAAGCTGAAGTGAAAATGGATATAAAAAATCGTCCAATTTTCTCTGAAGAGGACGTGAGCAGGCTGGAACTCTCTGCAGTGCAGCATGCACAGAATAGTTTGGTGCATCCTGATATCGATAAACAATCCAGCCATTACTATTGTGTTGGCTACAGTGTACTTTATTACAGGTTAGATGGTGATGAAATTGGCAGCCTCGTAGACCAGCAAGGTGATGAGGCTTCAGTAGAAGTAATTGCTACCTTCCTACCCAGAGTAGTTGTAGAGTCCCTTATATCAGCTTTAAAGCGTGCAAATCTTGAGATGGAAGCATTAACACTCGAGCCAATTGCTGCTATTAATGTTTTAATCCCCCCTTCTATGCGACGACTGAACGTAGCACTAGTGGATATTGGGGCAGGAACATCAGATATCGCTATAACTGATTTTGGAACTGTCGTTGCTTACGGCATGGTTCCGTATGCTGGAGATGAAATCACGGAAGCATTAAGTGAGCATTATTTGTTAGACTTCCCTCTTGCTGAAAAAGCTAAACGAGCGATTAATAATAATGAATACATACAAATTCAGGACATACTTGGCTTTGAACAGGACGTAGCAAAAGATGAGGTAATTGCAGCCTTAAAACCAACGATCACAGAACTTGCTAGTGAAATATCAAAAGAAATTTTAAGGTTAAATAATAATCGATCACCAAAGGCTGTCATGCTTGTAGGGGGTGGTAGCTTAACACCTACCATTACCACTTCGCTGGAACAGGCTTTGAGTCTACCAACTAACCGAGTGGCTGTAAGAGGTATTGATGCGATACAAAATTTAACGAAGGAAGAACATATCCCTGTCTCTCCTGAGCTAGTTACACCTATTGGAATTGCTATTGCTGCCAAAAAGTCTCCTATTCAGTATATGTCAGTAAAAGTGAACGAGCAGGTTGTTCGTTTATTTGAACTGAAGGAAATGACAGTGGGTGATGCACTTTTAGCCGCTAATATCTCTACGAGAAAGCTTTATGGGAGACCAGGGGTGGCCTTATCCATTCAACTGAACAACCAAACAATCCATATTCCTGGTGGTCATGGTCAGGCTGCAATAGTCAAAGTGAATGGCATGGAAGCTAATACGAAAACAATTATTAAAAATTTGGACATCATAGAGTTAATGGAAGGTAAGGATGGAACTCCAGGAACTGCAACGGTACGAGACCTACTGGATGAGGCAGTAGCTCAATCCTTTAGCTTTGAAGGTGAAACTCATATAGTAGAGCCAAGGATTTTTATCAACGGGGTACCATCTTCCGCTGACACTGAATTGAGGGAAAGAGACAAAATTACTATAGAGACTGTTCAAACAGTCGAACAGCTTTTACATTCTATTGGCAAAGAAATGTCTATTCATAAGTTAAAACCATACACCATAACGATAAATGAAAAGAATCATTATATCCCCACTTTAACTCCTACACTTCTCATTAACGGAGTAAAAGGAAAACTGGAAAGTCCCATAAAGGACAATGATGTAATCACAATTAGCTCTAGTGAAGCTCCGACTTTAGAAATGCTTGCTAATGCATTAGATAAAAAATTAGATGCTCAAATAGAAATCACCTTTCAAAACGAAACAGTAAAACTTTATAAGGAGTGCTCAGTTGTTAAGATCGGTGAAGTTACAATTCATGCAAACGAGGTTGTGCGTACGGGTTCAATACTTGTATGGGAAGAAATAAATACTACACCATGGATTTTCCAGGACGTTTTTCGATTCTCGGAGTGGACCCTTCCCGAGAATGCCGGTTCTTTTCAAATCTTAAGAAATGGACACCCCTCTCGATTTGATGAAGAAATTTTCGGTGGGGATCATTTAGAAATACTCTTTAATTAGTGGAGAAAATATTATGGTTTAACTTAAATCCCTATAAAAACACAAAAGTGAAATTGCGATATGCAATTTCACTTTTTGTATGGCATGAGATTAAAAATCTCCGGCCTATCTTTATTTTGTTGTATTAGTTTTAGAATCTGAAGTTTCTTCTGCAATTGCTTCTTTAATAGCTTCCGCTACTGCTGTCGCATTTTCTTCCTCATCTGTTAGCTCTTCTGTCGTTTTAGAAATGGTTTCCATGAATTCCATTGGCTCTTCGCCCTCGGAAGAAGCAGTGCCATCATCTAACGGAGAAGCAGGAGAACCTTTAATGTTTTTCACTTTTTCTACAAGCTGTCCAGATTGCTCCTGTAGCTGTTTAGATAGCTGAGTTGTTTTCTCTTTAGCAGTGGAAGAAAGATCCATTGTTTTATCCTTCAACTGACCTGCTTGTGTGCTTAACGTACCACGAAGCTCAGTCCCAGTCTTTGGTGCTAATAATAGAGCAGTTGTAGCACCGATAATACCACCGATCACTACACCCATGATAAAGTCTTTACCGTTTACTTCCTCGTCCTTATACACATTGTGACGACTCTCGTTATAGGAAGGCATTGGTGGATAGCTAGGCTGTCCTTGTCGATCATACGAAGATTGGTTTGCATAGTACTCTTGATTAAATTTTGCATCATTGTAATTTGGTTTGTTTGATTCGTAATTTGTCATATTCCATTCCTCCAGTAAGATTATTTTACATTATCTTTTTCAAATGTATAAAAGCCTGCTTGCTCCATTGCTTTTCGCTCTTTCCATTTGTCGCGGATACCTAAGAAAATACTACTCCACTGAACAACCTGAGCGATTTTATCTTCGTTTTTTTCTACCTCTGTTGTAACAGAAGTAGATAAACGTTGAATCGAATTGTTGAAGCCATTAACAGATACTCCTACGTTCTTAACTGCGTCTACCACAGTATTTAGCTTTTCAGATTTATCTTGAATATCTACAGCTAATTCATTCGTTTTATGCAAAAGCTCTGCTGTTTCTTTTGTCACATTTTGTAAATGCGTTTCTAAGCCATCCAATGTTTCTGCAACATTGTTTAAGGTCTTTTTCACGGAAGACAAAGTTACCGCCAGGCTTATACATAAGATTAAAAAAGCAATGGCTGCTACAATTGCCGCTATGTATAAAAGATTTTCCATGTGGACACTCCCCATTTCTTGTTATGTAATATTTTTACCCCAAATGAATCAAACTAAACTTCTTACTCTATATACTATACTACTTTTTTTTGAAAACTCCTCTAAAAAATGCTTAATCTACATAAGAGATTAAGCATTTTTATTAATTATTTAGTTTTTTTTCAAATGCTTGTTGATATTTTTGGACATCTCCTGCGCCCATAAACATATACACCGCATTTTCATGATTAAGTAATTGCTCCACGTTGTCTTCCTGAAGGATATGACTACCTTCTATAAGATCACCCAGCGTTTCAATCGTTAATGTACCAGTATTTTCTCTAGCAGAGCCAAATATGTCACATAGGTATACTTCATCAGCCAGGCTTAAGCTTTCCTTAAATTCATTTAAGAACTTTTGTGTTCTAGTGTACGTATGAGGCTGGAATATTACTACAAGCTCTCGGTCTGGATACTTTTGACGAGCTCCTTGGATCGTTACTGAAATTTCTGTAGGATGATGAGCATAGTCATCAATTATCACACGATTTTCTATAACAGTCTCAGTGAAACGGCGTTTTACACCTTCAAATGACTCCAAGCCACTCTGAATTACCTCTGCAGGTACTCCTTCATAATGACATAGAGAAATAACTGAAAGTGTATTTAAAATAACATGATCTCCGTACATTGGGATGGTGAAGCGATGATAGAACTCGTTTCTTACAAATACGTCAAAGGAAGTTCCCTCTGTCGTCTTTTCAATATTACGAGCAGCAAAATCATTGTGTTCGCCAAATCCGTAGTAGACTACTGGCACAGATGCTTTAATACGTTGAAGATGAGCATCATCCCCACACGCTATAATACATTTTTTAACCTGCATAGCCATTTCCTGAAAAGCATTAAATACGTCTTCAATATCGCTAAAATAATCTGGATGATCAAAATCGATATTGGTCATAATCGCATAGTCTGGGCTATATGCCAAGAAATGTCTGCGATACTCACAAGCTTCAAATACAAAATTAGAGGCGTTTTCAATCCCTTTACCTGTACCATCACCAATTAGATACGCTGTTGGACTATATCCACTTAAAACATGCGCCAAAAGCCCTGTAGTTGATGTTTTCCCATGAGCACCAGTGACAGCTATGGATGTAAACTGGTTCATATATTCCCCTAAGAATTTATGATAACGGACTACTTCCAATCCTAATTCCTTCGCTTTGACGATTTCTGGGTGAGTATCAGGGAATGCGTTCCCAGCGATGATTGTCATATCTTCTGAAATGTTATTCTCATCAAAAAGCAACACATTTATATTGCGTTCATGTAATGGTTTTTCTGTAAAAAAGTACTTTTCAATATCTGATCCTTGCACTTCATGACCTTCATCATGAAGGATTTGTGCCAACGGGCTCATACCCGATCCTTTAATCCCTGTAAAATGATACTTTGTCATACGTTGTAAACCTCCTGGGATTATTCCCACTTATATACATTGTCTAAACGTTCGTCTATTAGACGTATTCCCCATTATATCACTTTTTAGTACGTAATATTAATAAATATATTTAACTAAAAATTTGGTCTAAAGTGTCGTTTTTCAGTAACACTTCTCTCGCCTTACTGCCTCTTTGCTCCGAAATGAATCCAGCCTCATGCATAGCATCGATTAGTCTAGCAGCTCGGTTATAGCCTAAATGGAATTTTCTTTGAAGCAAGGACGTCGAAGCAGTGCCCTGTTCTACAACAAATCGGCAGGCTTCCTCAAATAAATCATCTTGCTCAGCTGCAACCTCAGACTTTTGAATTAACTCATCCTGCTCAAATATATATTCAGGAGTACCTTGACTTCTAGCAAATTCAATAACACTTTCAATTTCCTCATCCGTTACATAGGTACCTTGAATACGGACTGGACTTGACATACCATTTCCTTGATATAGCATATCCCCGCGACCAAGCAATCGTTCGGCACCCTGTTGATCTAAAATAGTACGTGAATCAATTTGAGAAGATACCGAAAAAGCAATTCGAGTCGGTATATTCGCTTTGATCAGACCTGTAATGACATCCACGGAAGGACGTTGAGTTGCCAAAACGAGATGAATACCACAGGCTCTAGCTTTCTGTGCAATACGGCATATAGCATCCTCGACTTCTGTTGGCGCCATCATCATTAAATCAGCCAACTCATCTATAACAATTACTAGGTATGGCAGTTTTTGAGCAAACTGTCTTTTTTCAGTCGCCAAAGTATTATATCTGCTAATGTCACGCACACCAATATGAGCAAATAACTGATAACGTCGTTCCATCTCCTCGACTGCCCATTTAAGTGCTGCTGTTGCTGCCTTAACATCTGTAATAACAGGGCTCACTAAATGAGGAATATGGTTAAATGGAGCAAGCTCTACCATTTTGGGGTCAATTAACAATAACTTAAGCTCATTAGGTGTTGCTTTATAAAGGAGGCTTACAAGTAAGGAATTAATAAATACAGATTTCCCTGATCCTGTTGCACCTGCAATTAAACCATGTGGCATTTTTCTTAAATCAATAGTCACTGGTTTACCAGTCAAATCTAAACCAAGCGCTGATTCTAAAGGAGAATCTGATTCCTTAAAGACATCTGTATTAAGTACCTCCGAGATTCGAACAGCACGTGATTTTCTATTAGGTATTTCAATACCAATAGAACGCTTCCCCGGAATAGGAGCTTGTATACGAATATCCTTAGCAGCTAGTGCAAGCTTTAAATCATCTGCCAGATTACGGATTTTACTAACCTTCGTACCATGTCCAACTGTGATTTCAAACTGTGTAACTGCTGGACCTTGGACCATTTGGACAATCTCTCCACTTACTTGAAAGTACGAAAGTGCTTCTACTAATGTAAAAGCTTGATTTTCCATCCATTCTTTATCCTCATCCTTAATTTCGGGTGGTAACAGGTAACTAAAGGAAGGTTTTTCATACGTAGATTGAGGTTCCTCCTCTAATGGTGGATTAACAGCAATTGTTTCCTCAATGACTACTTTCTCCTGTGTAGGAGCTTCCATTGGTTTTTCTTCCACGACAGAACGGTTAGATGTTGGACTTTGATAAAGAGGGATTATTTTATTTTCTAGTTTATTCAACTTTTCCTTATCTGACTTCAGCATCAATACGTTAAAAGGTCTAATTTTTTCTTTTGACTTAGTTTCAGTAACTTTAACGTCTTCTTGTTGTGGTTGCAGTTTCTCTACTTCCATATATTGTGGCTGATTTTCGTCCTCTAATACCTGTCCTTTCAGGTCCTCTACTTCAATTGCTTGTTCTAGCACTTCCTCTAATGGAACTTCTATAACCGATGAAGGAGAATCTAGTATTTCAACAGCATCCTCTTTCTCTAATACTTCTGTAGCTGCTATCATTTCCACCGCTTGTTCTTCTTTTAAGCTAGGAACATAGCTTTCTACTTCGTTATTCATCGGCTCAAGTTCTTCTTTTTTACCTTGCTGCTCTAGATCAGAAACAGCATATTCTTCTATATTGTCAGTTTCCTTCTCCAATATTTCGTCTGATGTTGTTACCATTTCCACCGCTTGCTCTTTTTCTTTTGGTGTAGGTACATAACTTTCTACTTCTATACTCTTTGATGTAGTTTCTTCTTTTATTGTAAGTTCGTCTAAAACAGGAACTTCTGGCTCTACGATCACATCACCTTTTGGCTCGTATAATTCTGTAGTCGTTACTAATTGTTCCGATTTTTCTTCTTTCAAAATAGGAACAACTGGTTCTACTTTTTTATTCGTTAAAATAGTAACTTCTTCTTTATCAACTTGTTCCTGCTGGTAGCTGTTACGAAGATTACCTTTTGGCTTATTATAGCCGTACACAGGAGAAGGCACCTGCGTAGGAGTGAAAGGCCGTTTTTTCTTTTCTATAATAGGCTCGTCCACTATTACTTTTTCCACTCTTTTAGTAGTTGGTTGTAATTTTCGTTGCTGCCATCCCTCATAAATGGGAGGTGCTTCATATATTTTCTTCTCAGGCTTTATCGGCTCAGGCTCTATAATTTCCTTTTCTTCCTTTGACCCGTACAAAAATTCATTTTTTTCGCTGTCCGATATTAATGGAAAACGGAAAGGAGTACGTGGTTCTCTTGGAGATATCTCCTCTACTTCCTGTTCTTCTATATGTTCTTCCTCATTATTAGAAAATAACTTTTTAAACCAATTCATTTACATCACTCTTTCTACTCGATACCTCTATTTTACCAATAATTAAGGTATACGTCTGTTAAAAAATAAAAGATAGTAGAAAAAAAGCATACCTATTAGGCATGCTTAAGAACTTCTTCTTACTTTTATGATACAAAGGCACTTCCTATTTCATTGTTATCTTCCAAAACAAGAATCCCTTTTACTTCTGGAGCGTTCGGTAAAGCTAGCTCTCTTGCAGAGCAAAGCATACCACTAGAAGCGATGCCACGAAGCTCTGCATCTTTGATCACCATACCAGACGGCATGACTGCTCCTACTTTAGCTACTACTACCTTTTGTCCAGCATCCACGTTTGGAGCTCCACATACAATTTGTAGCGTTTCATTGCCCACGTTTACTTGACACACCTTTAGTTTATCGGCGTTTGGATGTTGTTCTAATGATTCGACTAAACCAACTACAAACTTAGGAGATAAATCGACCTCTAATTGGTAGTTTACATTATTAGTATTCAATACCTCTTGAATTTTAGCCACAAGCACTTCATTTAGATCAACTTGTCCGTTTGCTTCTAAACGTGCATATTTACTGAAGCCAAATATGTTAATGGCAAGAATCTCAGAAGTTTGCGCGTCCTTGACAAGCGTCACATCTCCAATAATGTCAGTAGTAACCTTTTCTGTTTTTTCAGGCGTGATTTGGATTAACAAAACGTCACCTACACCAGCTGCGTTGTAAAAAATATTCATTTGTCTTCTTTCTCCTTTGTTACTCGATTTTTAGCCAAGATAAAAATAGGCTCTAAATCTCCCTTTTCGTATATAAAAGATAATGAGGTGATCGGCACAGTTCCTACTGTAAAGAAATGCATAGTCATTTGAGCTAATACATCGTAGCCTGTCTCATTTCTTATATCACCAATAATCATAACATCTTGATGGGGTACAGAAACAGTCATATCTCCAGAAATCTGTTTTTTCATATCTTTTAGAAGCGATTCGTTCAAGATTCTGCTCGCATCATAGCCATCATTATTGTTAAAAAAGTAAAAAGTATTACCGGCAACTTCATCTGTCTTATAATTTGTTTTTAAGTTTCTGACTTGGAAAAGAGCTCTCTCACGTATTTCAGTCTCACGCAAGCCCCAGCCTGATAACATTTTCTCATCTATTAAACGATACGTGTTACCTAAATCTAATACATAATAGATTCTTGTTTCTGCTGTATGATCCTTCGTAACAAAACGATTGCCCTCATTTGATTTTAAAGGAAAGGATGTTGAACGAATAACTGGGTACACAGCAAAATTCGGGTCCAGCAGTCCCTCCATCTCCTTTTCCATCGCTAAAAACGTTTCTAATATCGTGTAAACTACCTCATCTATTGCCTTTTCTTTTTTGGTCTCATATCTTGCTAAAATCGGAGGAATGGATAGATCTATTCCTTTTCCTAGTTCCTTATGCGTTAGGCGCAGTTTGTTTGTTTCACGATTGTAATCATACGTATATTTATCTTCTGAAATTTTTGTTTTAAATATGTTTATTAACTCAAGAGCTTTCAAAGTATCCTTCCTTTCACAATTCTTTCGCTACCTATGTGCATTCTATCTTTGGGGAGCATATAAAAACAACTATTATGTACTAAGTACTACTCCTATTTACAAAATGTAAAAACGGTTCACAAATGTGAACCGTTTTCTATTAAATAGATTGAAGAAATGATTCAATTTCTTCTCTTGTTTTGCGATCCTTGCTTACAAAACGACCTACCTCTTTACCACGGTCATAGGCGACAAAGCTCGGAATACCTAGAATATCTAACTCCACGCATAAATCTATAAACTTGTCCCGATCAACTGAAATAAATTGAAATTCAGAAAATTGTTCTTCTATTTCCCCCATAAAAGGATCAATAAAATGACAATCAGGACACCAGTCAGCTGTAAATTTAAATACAACTCTTTCATTGTCTCTCAATTGTTTAAATTGTTCTATAGAATTTAGATTTTCCATGTTAGCCCTCCTACTTCGTTTGAATAGATCTTACAATCGTCATCATCTGTTCTAGATTATCTGATACGTCTTTCTCTTTTGAAATCGTAGTTAACTTAGTTCCACCTATACTGGATACCAACTCATATCTATCTTCACTATTCTTCAGAATCGCTGCATAACCAAAACGATTGTCCGCTTCAAAGGTCTCTTCCTTAATAATATTAATATTCTTATTAGACATCATTAAGTCGTAATACAATTTACTCGTAGACAATTCATTTGGGTTTATAAACAAGATATAAGAGTCTTTTCCTTTTGATAGTAGAATATTAGTTTCATCAGAATCTTCTTCAACAGAATATCCACTTGGTAAAAATAGTTTAATGTCATTTACTTCTTTGTTAGGATCTTCAGCATCCTCCGTAAAAGCCTTCTCTGCTTTTTCTAGGCCTTTTACAGCTTGTTCATCTAAAGATGCACAGCCTGCACATAAAATGACAACTAGTGACGCGAGAATTCCTCGCATCCATTTTCTCGTCAATTTCGTTCCTCCATTCAAAGCATAACTGCTATATATTTTATCGATGATTTAATTTACTTGCAACTAGTATAGCTTATTGTTCTAGATAGGATTTCATTCATATAAATCTATTTTATCATGCTTTAGCTTTAAAAAGAGTTCATATTGACCTATAAGTAATAACATGATGTGCTCAAACATATCATTTCTTTTTATTATACCATTAGTAAATACACCAATAGCTCCTTCGTTGTGACGAATCCCCTGCTTGTTGGTATAGACGTCCATTATAGGACCTAGTTCCCCTCCAGCTCTCAGCTGCTCTGCAATTTCCACGGGTAATGGTACACCAGCTCCAGTAGCAGTAAACACTTCCCCTGTTTTGATTGCTAGTGCTCCCCAGTTGCAAATGTACATAGTTCCATCGATTTCTTGTACTCCACCCTCTAATCCAATACTGAATGTTCCATCTAAAATATCCATTGCATGTTTGGCTCGGTTGATAGCACCTTGTCTAGTCTCCTCATTACTCATTGGTTGGTCGGACACTAAAGAGGGCACGTCCTGATTTATAAAAATAGCATTGGGATAATATAATCTCCCTACTGTTTCTACTGCCTTAGTTTTAGCTCTATTATTAGTTGCAATCAGTATTTTATGCATCATTTCATTTCTCCTTCTTTAAAACAGAAACTGTCTTGGCCATAACTCTAAAAAAAAAATGCCACAAGGGCATTTTTTTATACATTAGCTTTAATCGTTTCTAGAGTAGTGCGGTCACACGCCTTAACTAGCTTCACGATTAATTCTTTCGCTGCAGCGTAGTCATCAGTATGAATGATAGATGATGATGTATGAATATAACGTGAACAAATACCAATAACTGCGCTCGGAACGCCTTCTAGTGAAGTATGGACACGTCCTGCGTCTGTACCACCTTGGGAGATAAAGTACTGATAAGGTATGTTATTCGTTTCAGCCATATCTAATACAAATTCTCTCATACCACGATGAGTAATCATAGATCGGTCAAAAATACGTAGAAGTGTACCTTTCCCTAATTGACCAAACTCATTTTTATTACCAGAAGCATCATTAGCTGGACTAGCGTCTAAAGCAAAGAATAGATCCGGCTTAATCATATTTGTCGAAGCTTGTGCACCGCGAAGTCCAACCTCTTCCATTACGTTTGCACCGGAATATAGCATGTTCGGTAATTGTTCATTTTGAACTTCTTTTAATAATTCGATTGCCAGACCACAGCCATAACGGTTGTCCCAAGCCTTCGCCATTATTTTCTTATCATTTGCCATTGGAGTGAACGGGCAGACAGGGACAATTTGATCGCCAGGCTTGATACCCATACGTTTAACATCCTCTTTGTCATCTGCACCCACGTCAATTAGCATATTTTTAATATCCATTGGTCTATTACGAACCTCATCACTCAACAAATGAGGTGGAATGGAGCCTATTACTCCTGGAATTGCTTGGTTATACGCAATGATTTCTACACGTTGAGCAAGTAAAACTTGGTTCCACCAGCCTCCCAGTGGCTGAAAACGAATCATACCGTTATCCGTAATACCGGAAACCATAAATCCTACCTCGTCCATGTGTCCAGCAACTAAAATCTTCGGTCCATTTTCGTCACCTTTTTTTACCCCGAATATCCCACCTAAATTATCCTGTACAATTTCATCTGAATATTTAGTTAGTTCACTTCGCATAAAGGCACGAACCGCATGCTCATTTCCTGGCGCTCCTGGTAACTCAGTTAACGTTTTAAATAACGCGCGTGTTTCTTCATTCATTATTAAAGCCTCCTAAAGCCTCGTAAAGTTAATATTCACTCTTTAAATACATTCCCTCTCTATTGTAATAAAAGATTGAAGGGTTTACTACTAATAAATTTCGACATACGAAAAATTTTACGAATTCCATTTATATGATAAACTAAAATAAACACAAGGGAGGAATTAGAATGAAATTAAGAGACTATATGATGGGATTAGGTACAGGAGTTGTATTAGGTATTGTTGCAAGTCAGGCTGCCACTAAAATAAATCCAAACAAACCAGCAGATCTAGTGCTTAATAATATAAAGAACTCCTTTAAAGAAGAAGGTCCAATCGATGGTTCATGGATTTATATGAGTCCAGAGCCGTTCCAAAAAGAAGCAATCCGTTTTGAAGTGTATAAGGGCGGAATATCTAGAATTAAAAATGGAGAACTAGAGCAATTTGAATTTGCAGCTGACTCTAAAACAGGTTCTGTAGTAGACATAGCAAAGGTTTAATCATGTCCTTTTAGTAATAAAGCATAAAACCTCTTATTAGGTGTAAATTATCAGTAGGAGGTGATGTTTCATGAGTAGTAAGAACAACAAAAAAACCATGAATAAAAGAACACATAACAGCCAGGAGCTATACAAAAACCCTACAGTTAACCCCGACACAGAACTCGGGATAGACTTTGCCGAAGTCTCTAAAAATAAGGTGACAAAACATATTACAAAAGAATCGAATAAATAATGCAAAGGTGAGTTTAATAACTCACCTTTTTTTAATTGTGGAAGTGTTGCGCATATGGGACGAAGTATTGCGGGAATTGAGTGAAGTGTTGCGCCTTTACTCCAAAGTGTTGCGGGAAATGAGTGAAGTGTTGCACTAATTAGAAAGTGCTGTGGGGTGCTCGTGAGCATTATTATCCAAATAATTGAAACATTCCTTCTCTTTCTAACGTATCCCTTATTAGAAAGCGAGGTGAATTTATCAATGGGTAAAAGTACAAGTATAATTTTTGTAGTCCTTCTGAGTTTTGTGATCAGTTACATTTTATCATCAGCATTTGCTCATTATGGTTTAAACACAACAAATTTAATCACCGGGTTCATTATAATTGGTTTGACTCTCTCTGCCGTTTCTTTGTTTGGAAAAATATTTCCTGAAAAAACAGTTGTAGAAAATTAATAATTTTTTAAAGAGTTTGGGAGTGTTTTTTAAAAAACTACTCCCAATTTTTTTTCATAATTTTCAAATCGTGTTACTGTTTAAAAAAACCAAATTTGATACTCCTTTAATAACATTTCTAAATCTTGTTTGCTTCTATCAAGATAGAGACCTTTTATACCAGCTTGCTCGGATCCGTATATATTTTCTTTTTTATCGTCAATAAAAACACTTTCCTCGTTACAAACTGATAGCTTCTTTAACGCAAGTTCATAAATAGCTACATTTGGTTTCTCTAACTGAACGGAGGAAGATAAAATAATAGCTTCAAAATAGCAACGTATTCCTAAACGATCAAAAACCAAGTCCATACTTGGCATTGCATTAGATATAACAGCTAATCTGTATTTTTTACTTAAATTCTCTAATACCTGTTTAACCTCTACGAACAATTCACAGTTTACTGCGTAATGAGTAAAAAGAAATAATTCTTTGGCCACTTCTTTATTTTTCAAATACTTAGCAATGGTCCCATAATAACGCTCATAATATTGTTTCTCTTCCTCCCAAGTAGTGATAAATTGCTTTTCAATTTCATTAGCAATATGTATGGCAGCTACAACTTCAGAACGTGTATATCCTCTTTCCAAGAGTAAATTAATAATTCTTTGCTCCCCTTTTACAAAGGTATCAAATAGGACTCCGCCTGCATCAAGGAAAATTACTTTTGCATCTCTACTCAGTTTGCTCATATTTTCTCCCTTTACTTCTAATCTCTGCTTCTATCTTTTTAACAGAATTTATTATAATATCTGGTCGATCTAAATGAACGGAGTGATTAGAACCTTTAGCAAAAATCAAATTACTCTTTTTAGTCAAATAAATTTGTTCCTTAATCAGTTGCTCCCACTTATCTTCTAACAAAGTTATCTCTGTTTCTGGTAATCCTTCCCGTATCCCTATCGATACACAATGTTCTTTGTCTCTGCCAATTACTATTAAAGGTAGGTCTGGACAGACCTCCATATTTTTAATTACTTGAGCATCGTGCTTCCAGTTGCTAATTTCCAAATACATCGCCTTATAAAGAGTTGGGTTTAATGGAAATTCCAATAACCTTTTTTGTATTTCTGGAGGAAAGCTAAGTTCTTTTTGAGTCAGAATGATTGGTTCAATCAATGACTTGATTTCATCTGTCTTCATAGTGCTATAAGATAAACACTTTTGAAGCCAAGCATCATCTGTAGAGTCTTCATTCATAACAGGTAAATCTAATTCATCCAATACTCCAAAATCGACAGAAGTAGAATCCACTAAGACTACCCCTAGAACCTTTTCAGGATACTGCTTCATAAAATGCTGAACACATAATCCCCCGTAAGAATGTCCAACCAAGGTGACAGGTTCAGTGATATGAAGTTTGTGAATAATCTCCACCATTTCATTTACCACCTTTTGTGTATTGCGCTCTTTTCCACACAATTCACTTGTTCCAAGTCCTGGTCTATGAAACATAATGACACGATTTGATTTACTTAGTGCTTCTGTTAACTCATACCACTCATCGAATGAGG
The DNA here is from genome assembly GCF_038624605.1 of Psychrobacillus sp. FSL K6-4046. NCBI lineage: Bacteria > Bacillati > Bacillota > Bacilli > Caryophanales > Bacillaceae > Psychrobacillus > Psychrobacillus sp. FSL K6-4046. Next base: position 1,285,783 of record NZ_CP152020.1, on the reverse strand, counting down.
ATGCCATCCCAGAAACGATTAGTATTGGGCTACCTGTTTTTCCTTTAATGATGACTTCAATTTTCTGATGGCTTAAACTTAAACATCTCCTAATAACTCTCACCTCACCAATTTTTTAGTGTAATGTTACTTACTTCTATATGTTTAGCCAAACCCCTGCTCCGAGTTGCTAAAAACTACTCTTCACACCATTTTTATATAAAAAAACCAGCTATAAATGCCAATAGACATTTATAGCTGGCGTATTTTTAAGAACGCGTTCTCTCTAATTTTTCTACAACTTCCTTGCCATCCGTGGACCATTTAATCATACGGTGATAGGCATCATGGTAGAAGCTGAACCAATAATTGTTTTGCAACGCTTCATTGACCCATTTTTGCTTAGCAAATACCGAGGTCATTGGGTAGTCATCGTAAGCCAATACCCATAATGGATTTTGATGTGCATGTGTTGGCATAAGGTCTGCCATATGGATGATTGTTTCATCCTTTTGCTTTAATAGCACAATACTGTGACCATCACTATGACCACCTGTATGAATCATCTCAATATCTTCTAAAAGCTTAATAGAATCCTTGAATGTAATGACCTGTGATTGAATGGGCTCCCAGTTTTCCTTCCAATATGTATTGCTTGAACGGACATTTGGGTTCTTCATTTCATTCCACTCTACCTCTGAAACATAGATGGAAGCATTCGGAAAACTGGAAACTAATTCTCCATTTACCCATTTAGTTAGTCCACAAGCATGATCGAAATGTAAATGAGTCATTAAAATGATGTCGACATCCTCTGCAAGAAGACCTAGCTCGACCAGATTGTCATCTACCACTGACTCATCTGTAATGCCATAATTTCTGATTTGCTTGTCTGAGAACTTTCCAAATCCTAGGCCCGCTTCTAGCAAAATGTTCTTCCCTTTATGTTGAATCAATATTGGATCTGAAGGAAGTTCAATTTGATTTTTTTCATTGACCGGATATTTCTTTTCCCATAAAGGCTTTGGCACTACTCCAAACATGGCTCCCCCGTCCATATGTGTCGTACCACCTTTTAACCAAGTTAATGTCATCTCGTGAAATTTATACGTATCCATACTTTCATCCCCTTTGAATAGTATTGATCTTTTATTCTTGGCTAATAAATCTAGCCTCTAGACGATAGATTGGTTGACCTTTTGCAGAGAACTTCTCTTCATATTCAGTCATAATATTATCTTCTGGCATATTCGCATGTAAATCAAGCGATACATACGTTAACAGCATTCCATAGGCTGACATGCTTGTTAGAGAATATTCGAATAGACCTCTATTATCTGTTTTAAAATGAATCTCTGCATTGTCTACTAAAATAGATTCATAAAGCTTTAAAAAGCCTTCATGAGTTAAACGTCGCTTTGCATGTCTAATTTTTGGCCATGGATCAGAGAAGTTTAAATAGACGCGATGGACATCATTTTTTTGAAAATATTTTGCTAAATCAGCGCCATTTACCTTTAATAGGCGTAAATTTGGTAATGGCTGAGCTTCTAATGCATTTTCTAATGCAGAGACAATGACACTGTCATAAAGCTCGATTCCTATATAATTGATGTCGGGATTTTGTTTTGCCATTCCAGTTACAAATTGGCCTTTCCCAGTTCCTACTTCTATATGAAGTGGATTTTCGTTATCGAACACTAAATTCCATTTTCCTTTTTGTTCTTCCGGATTTGGAATCACTATTTCTGGATGAGAATTTATAAAATCCTCAGCCCAAGGTTTGTTTCTTAATCTCATTACCTTAACTCCTTTTACTTGGTGGTTTTGCTAATTTCCATGCATGATGCTCTACTCTAAATGTATAGATGCTGCCCGGAATTGTCATGCAGGAAAATTCTCCGTCAACGTGCCCATACACTTGATCATTCATTTGAATGGCAAACTCGCTTGCCTGAATTTGTTTAACTTCTTTATAAGCCGTGTGTTTGCCATAAAACACTGTGCCAAATATAAATAACAGCTTAGCCCGCTTCAAATGATGCACAACGGTTAGTTCAATTAAAGAATCGTTTGGTATAGAGGAAGGAGAGATTTTCATGCCTCCTCCAAAATAGGGTTGATTACACACAGTAATAAACCAAACATCTTCAAACTTTATCGTATCTCCTTGATTTAGTAAAGAGAAAGAGAATTTTTTAAACTTAAATAACTCTTTCACAAGATACAGAATGTACACTAATTTACCTAATCCTAGTCTATTTAACCACTTTTTCCATTTAGATTGATTGGCTGCGTATACAACATGTGCATCAAAGCCAAAGCCCGCATTATTTATGAAATGAAACATATCTGAATTAGTGTTTAATACACCGATGTCCATCTGTTCTGCCGTCTGATACTCTAAAACATATTCTGTTAGCTGCTCGAGTGTTTGAAACACAAAAAAAGCCCGAGCAAAATCATTTCCACTTCCAGCAGAAACAACTCCAACTCGAACATGATTATACCCTATAGTACCTGAGAGGATTTCGTGCGCGGTACCGTCTCCACCGATTGCAATAATAAGAAGAGGGTCTTGGCTAGCTTCTGCATATTTTTTCGCTATATCGGTTGCATGCCCACTATATTCAGTTTTAAGAAGCGTAAAAGCGAAAGGGAGATGGTCTTGCCATGACTCCCAAAGCTTTTTAGCTCTCCCCTGACCTGCTATTTCATTAACAACAATTAGTACATCATTCATTTTCTATCTCGCTTTCCAGCTCCCAGCTTGCCCTAGAATAGGAGGTTGTCTGAACCAGATTAAGTAATGCCTGCGCTGCCTTAAACTGCATATGCTTCATCGGAGATGGAGACGATTTTAAAGCTTGAAACCATGCAGGAAAGCTTCTAGTATCTACTAATTGAGTCTGATAGGCAGAGCCTGGATAATCGATGTAACCATTTCTGGATAAAACTACTTTTCGGATAGGCAAATCAATATCTTCCTTTTTAAAAACTTGCAATAGAATAGATTCCATTCTATTAAGACTGATCATCGGACTTAATACCTTACTTTCGCTCTTTCCACTTTTCTTCACCCAAAAACGATCCCCACTTCCGATAAATGCATCTAAGTCTCTGCCTTCTAACATTACTATACATATAATTTCTGTAGGCAAAACGATAATAACATCTAATTCCACAGGGGCTTTTTTCAGTTTAAGAATTGGGTAATAAAACAGAAAATAATTATCAGGTAATTGTAGTGTGAGAAGTCGTAACAAGCTATCTCTCATATACTTTGGATCTACATAGGATTTTTCCATTAAAGTAGAGCTAGCCCATTTTAATTGAAAATGAAATAATTGGTCTAAATACATTCGTCGTAGTTCTTCTTTAGAACTCGGGTTATAAACAATATTAGGTTCGAAAAAAAGAGTAGTAGATTCTTCTGGAACTTCTTGATTCTCTACCTCCTTTTCATCCAATATCTCTGTAGAGGTTTCTTCTTTGTTTCGAGAAAACAATTTAGAGATAAAGGATTTTTTTTCCTCTACCTCTAAATCCTCCTCCTGCTCCTTCTCTATCCACGATGTATCTAGAGCTCCTCTTTCATAAGAAGCGTTGACTCGCTCCCATTGTTGTTTTTTTAAACGAACAAATTGAGTAGGATACCGCTTTAAATCAATTTGATAGCGGGATATATAATCCTGTAATTTAACTAACTGAGCCATTCCATTACCTCCCTCTCACACGTTTATACTGGCAAATTGCTCGTAACGTGGAGTGCTTGCAGGATTTATTTTGTAAATGATAAAATCGCGAACTTCAAAGGACTGTTTCTCCAGGTTAAACGAATCGTACATACAGGTCTCAGTTGACTTCCATTTTTTCGCAACGGTTACATGGGCATGAAAGTCCTTTGAAACGTTTAACTCTATATACTCCAGAACTTTTTGCACAACTGCATGCTGAAGTCTTTGCAATTCCTCATTTTCATCGACAGCGACATAAACTACTCGAGGGGTTTTAGCACTCCCAAAATGGGCTAGTCCCGCTGTTGTTAAAGTAAATGTTTCCCACTTTATCTCTTTCAAGGATTCGATTAAGTCAGCTAATTTAGATTCATCTACTGCAGCTAAGTATGCCAGCGTAATATGAAGGTCCTCAAGAAGAGGCAACGTTTTATGTGTTTCATGCATATTAGTTGCCTTTCTAGCCTCTATAATAGACCTTCCTATTACCTCGGGAACTTTAATACCTACGAAATAATGGTTGCTCATACATTTAATGTCGTAGGAATTTTTTGTTCAAAGGCTTTCTGAAGCTTTCTTGTTAACTCTCCAGGTTTTCCGTTTCCAATAACATTCCCATCGATTGAGATAACTGGCATCACCTCTGCACTAGTTGAGGACATGATGAATTCATCCATTTTCAGTGCTTCTTCTTTAGTAAACGCCTCTTCCACTACCTTTAATCCAATCTCTTCACAGCAATCTAACAATACTTTTCTAGTAATACCATTTAAAATCAGGTTGCTCACTGGATGTGTATACAAAACACCATCTTTAATGCCGTACATGTTTGAGGAAGAACCCTCTGTTACCGTATCACCACGATGTAAAATAGCCTCAAAGCAATTTTTCGTAACAGCTTCCTGTTTAGCGAGTACATTGCCAAGTAGGTTTAATGATTTAATATCACATCTTAACCAACGAACATCCTCTACAAAACAAGCCTTAATCCCACTTTCAAGCTGAGCAAGTGGACGTGTTGTTTCTTTCGTATAAGCTGTCAGCACGGAGCTAACTGCTGGATTAGGAAAATTATGAATACGAGGGCTATCCCCACGTGTTACTTGTAAATAGATTTGACCATTTTGAACTTCATTCGTTTCAATTAGCTCATGTATCATTTGATGAAGTTTGTCTTTCGTATAAGGAATGACTAAGTTAATTTTATCAGCACTGGAATACAGACGATCAATATGCTCAGTCGCAGTAAATAAATCTCCGTTATAAATTTTAATAACTTCATAAATACCATCGCCAAATTGATAGCCTCGGTCTTCAAACCCAATCTTCACTTCATTTTTTTCTACGATTTGGTCGTTCCACAAAATTTTTGTCATAATTATTCATCCTCTCCTTATTTTTTACCAGCAAGCTCCACTATTGCATCTGCATAAATCGCAGTGGCTTTTATCAAATCCTCAATGTCCACATACTCATCTACCTGGTGAGCTATATCTGGTCTGCCTGGGAACAGCATCCCAAACGCAACGCCTTTTTTTAGCACTCGCGCGTATGTTCCACCACCGATAGATAATAGTTCTGCCTTTTCTCCTGTTTGACGCTCATATACCTTTTGAAGGGTTTGAATCAGTATATCCTCTTTATCGACATAATGTGGCGTAGAGTTAGAGCCTAAATCAAGTGTCATACCTGTATTTTGTAACTTTTCTCTACAAGCACTTAGTTTTTCCTCAAATGGATAGCTAACTGAATAACGTAGACTTACTTGAGTACAAGAGCCTTGGGCAGGTGCATAATGAATAACTCCCGCATTTAATGTAGTTTCACCAGACACTTCATCTGCATAGTTTAAGCCTAATGCATGACCTCTGCTTTCTTCCCCGAAAGCCATTACAAGGAACTCACAGAATGCTTTAGAATGTTCGGTTAAAGGCAATGATAACAAAAATTTAGCAAGGAGGATTCCAGCATTTACTCCATGGTCTGGCTCCATAGCATGAGCTGATTTACCACGAACTAGCACCTTAACAACTGGGCCTTCTAGAAGGACTTCGCCAGTAATTCCGTTTTCACTTGCAAAGTTATTAAATTTTTCTTTAATAGAATGAACCCCTCCAAAAATATAAGCGAATGCTTCATCTGGAACCATATTTGTACGCTTACCAGCCTGGAAAAACTGGATTGTTTCGGTCTCAGAAGAACCTGTCTGAGAAAAGATTAAATTAGCAATTCCTTTTTCTGCATTGATAATCGGAAAGTCCGCATCCGGAGCAAAGCCTAGGTCAGGCATCTCTTCTTTCTCAAAATAACGAGTCACACATCTAAATCCACTTTCTTCGTCTGAACCTATGATCAGCCTTACACGTTTCGAAAGCTCAATCCCAGATTCTTTTACTAGCTTCATCGCCATCCACGCCGCAATCGTAGGACCTTTATCATCAATTGCTCCTCGACCGTAAATGCGATCATCTGCAACAACACCTTCAAATGGAGGGTAAGTCCACCCTGTCCCTTCAGGTACTACATCCACATGACAAAGTATTCCTAACAATTCCTCGCCACTGCCCATTTCAATGTGACCAGCCATATTGTCTATATTTTTTGTAACAAAACCTTCTTTTTCCCCTTCGTTTAACATATATTGTAGTGCCTCTAGTGGTTTTACACCGAAGGGAGCTTGCTCTGTAGCTTCTTTTTCATCTAAAACACTAGGTATTTGAATTAAAGCCTGTAGCTCTTTTATAATATCCGTCTTTCTTTGTTCTGCTATATCTAACCAGTTCATTGTAATCCTCCTATGTACTATTGCATATTTCTTATTTTACACTTATTTTATTCAAACACACAGTAAAAAGAAGGTTTTTTTGACTGCTGTTTAGTTAATACATTATTTGTTCTCATTAACCAATAGAACCATTCAATACTCCACCTATTTGTGGTTATTCATTTATCAATATAATTTTATTTTGCTACATAGAAAATTCAGTTATAACGGCTTTTTCTACTAGTTTCATATAAATTTCATGTATTTTTTTGTAAATAATCAGTAATTTTTATAGAAATTTCTTTGCAATTCTACTATAATAAAATTGTCAGACAATATAATTCTGACTACCAAAATTGTAAAGGGGCTGTCATTTGCAATACTACTGTTGCTTTTCGCCCAAGTCGTCCGCTAGTCTTGCCACGAGATATCAAGATGAAGGAGTGGTTATTTTTGAAACCTACTACTGATCGGATGCTCACTCGAATCAAAGATATGTATATGTTCATCCGAAACAACGGAACTGTTACTACACAAGATCTGGTCGATGAATTTGGCATCACTCCTCGAACTATTCAGAGAGATTTGAATGTACTTGCGTTTAATGATTTAATCATTAGCCCAACAAGAGGCAAATGGACCACGACGAACAAACGAGTTAAAATGACATCTTAGATACACCATATGAAAAGAGGCTGGGACAAAACTAGCTTCTAATATTGGAAAAAGAGAAATTGAGCTCACTCAATTTCTCTTTTTCCTTATTTTTATGTATTTTTTATTCTTCTATCTAGTTTTTACCGTGAACTTACGTAAGTTCACGGCCATTAACGCAAGACCCATTTCATTTTCAACCTTCGGTTTCCCACGTACAGAAAATCGTGAGAAACGCAAATTAGCCTTCAAGAATCCAAAAACTGGTTCCACATCAATTTTTCTTTGACGATAGATAGAACCTGTCTTTTCCTCTGAAAGCTTCGCGCTCACATATTCTTTTTGTTGCTCCCACTTTTCGTTCACCATCAACTTTCTATTATTACCTTCTTTTGCTTTCGTACAGGAGGAGCGGAACGGACAACCTGAACAGTCCTCACATTCATAGATCTTAAACTCCCGTTTGTATCCTGTCTTGTCCTCGCGTATGGAATGATATTTAAAGGACAGCTGTTTCTGGTTCGGGCAGGTGTACGTATCGTTCTCTTCGTCGTACTTCCAATTTGCAGTATTGAACTTATTTTGTTTCTGTTTCTTCTTTTGCTCTTTGATGTACATGTTATAGGTGATCAGAGCTTCGCGTTTACGATTAGATAGTATATCGTCATAATTCTGTTCGCTTCCATAGCCTGCATCTGCCACGATATGCTTCGGTAGCTTAAAGTAATTTTTCTCAATCTCATCCAGGAAGGGGATCAAGGTTTTGGTGTCTGTTGGATTAGAAAACAAACTATAGGCAAGCGTGTATTGACCCTCTGTTGCGATTTGTACATTATAACCAGCCTTCAATTGACCATTTTTCATGTAGTCGTCTTTCATCCTCATAAAGGTTGCATCATGGTCAGTCTTTGAATAGCTGTTCCGGGTTCCAAAGATTTCAAAGTCCCGTTGATATTTCTGTTTACGGTAGATATAATCAATCAACTCTTTACGTACCTGCTTTGGATATTTTCGTTCTCTCCTCAAGCTCTTTCGTTCCAAAGCGTCTGACGACGCTTCTATTTGTTGGTCATATTCGGTGATGATATCCTCTACTTTTTGAACCATTTGAGTTAGTTCTTCCAGTGACAGGTGCTCTTCATCTTCTCGTTCCATTTGAGGGATGATCTCCTTTTCAAGCAGTTCGTTATATAACTGGTTCGATTTTTCTATCAATCCTTTGTTATATTTCTCTACGGATTTTCTCCAGACAAACGTGAACTTGTTAGCGTTTGCTTCAATCTTTGTACCATCAATAAAGATTGCCTCTTGGTCAATGAGTTTTTCTTGGACCAACTGACAGCGGAATTGTACGAAACATTGACGGATTAATTCGCTCACCTCTGGCTGCACACGAAATCGATTGATTGTGCGGTAGCTTGGTTGATAGCCCTGGGCCAGCCACATTATCCGGACACTATCGTATAAGAGTCCTTCAATTTTTCGACCTGAAAAAACAGACTGGGAGTAAGCACAAAGGATGATTTTCATCATCATGCGGGGATGATAGGCAGGGCAACCCGTATTTCGAAGAAATACTTTAAACGCTTCGTCAGGGATGCTTTCAACTAAATGGTGAATATGGAAGGCAATATCGTTTTCTTGTAATTTTACTTCTAAATCTAAAGGCAATACCACTTGATTCATGTTATAATCTTTAAACATAAGGACACTTCTTTCTGTTGGATTTGGTGTGGTAACTTAATTTTATCAGAAAGCGTCCTTTGTTTATGACAAAAAATATAAAGCCGGTGAAATTTTACTTATTGTAAAATTTCATCGGCTTTTTCATTTAAGAGGATGGTTTTGTCCCAGTCTCTTTGTTATAGACTTAATAATTCCTCTTCCGTTAGCTCTCTGTAGGACCCTTCTTCCAATGACTCATCTAGCTTCAAAGCACCCATAGACAACCGTTTTAAATATACGACTTCCTTATCTACTGCCTGGAACATTCTTTTCACTTGATGGAATTTACCTTCTGTGATGGTTAACTCAATTTCAGAAATTTGGTCACTCTTTAAAATAGTCAGGTAGCCTGGCTTCGTATGATACCCATCATCCAAAATGACTCCTTCTTTGAATGCTACTATATCTTCTTCTGTTACTCTACCTGCTACTTTCGCATAATATACTTTAGGGACATCCTTCTTAGGAGACAATAATCGATGTGTTAGCGCTCCATCATTAGTTAAAAGCAGCAGTCCAACCGTATCCTTATCAAGTCTTCCGACAGGATAGGGCTCAAAATGCTTAACATCATCATCTAATAGGTCAATTACAGTTTGATCTCTAGAATCCTCCGTTGCAGAAACTACTCCTGGTGGCTTGTTCATCATTAAGTAGATAAACTCTCTATATTCCACTATCTCTCCATAAACTGTTACTTTATCCTCTAATTCATTGACGTGATTAGATCCATTTTTAGCAACTACATCGTTTACTTCAATTGCCTTTGATTTAATAAGAACCTTTACTTCACTTCTTGTACCGTATCCCATATGAGATAGAAATTTATCTAATCGCATTTATTTCTCCTTAAAGCCTAATTTTTTCGCAATACGTGTAACTTTCTCACCTAGTAATTTCTGAGCTAATCCAAGACGAAGCGTCACATAGCCATAAAAGGCTGCTCCCACACCAGCACAAACTATAATAACTAGCAGCGCCTCCATTTTACTATCGATTACAAATAGGTTTTGTAACCCTGACTTTACTACATACACAAGTACAAGCATAACAGCATTGATGATGAGGATGAGAAGAATTCTTCTTGCTACCATCGTAGACTTATAATGCAACGTTTTTCGTATCGCAAACAAGTTCAATCCTATAGCTACTAAATAACCACATGCAGTCGCCATAATTGCACCATCTGTTTCAAATGCTTTGATGAAAGGTGTGTTTAACAACAGCTTTGTCAAAATACCTAATAAAAGATTTAAAATGATCAGCTTTTGACGATCAATACCTTGTAGGATTGCAGTAGTCACTGGATACAAGGCAAATAAAATGGCTACCGGAGCATAGTGTGCTAACACCGTTGAACCGGTTTCACTCTGTTCATAAAATAAATGATAAAACTCCCCTGATAATACAGCAATTCCCAGGGCTGCTGGAACAGTAAGAAATAATAATATTTGAAATGACTGATCGAGCGATTTTCTCACTTGAAGAAAATCTCGTTTTGCATAATAACTCGTAATGTAAGGTATTAAAGCCATGCTAAATCCAGTAGCCAACATCACGGGAATCATTACCAATTTATGTGCAGAGAAATTCAACATTCCTAATAAAATATTGGAAATATCCCCACTTATACCGATAATAGACATAGCACTGTTAAAGGTGATCATATCGATGAATTGGAAAAGAGGGTTAATAACCCCAACCAGAGCAAATGGAACCGTATAAACTAAGATTTCCTTGTAAATATTTCTAAGAGAAACATCCGAGCTCGTTTTACCAGAATTATTCATCATCACATTAAATTCGGGCTTCAGCTTCTTCCAATACCAATATAGAACTACCATACTCGCCAATGCACCAAGGAAGGCTGCAAATACTGCAAAGGAAACAGCTGTCTTTTCTGTGCCCTTCATTATGTATACTACAAAAAATCCTCCAGCTAACACAAACAGAATACGTACAATTTGTTCCCAAAGCTGAGAAATCGCAGTAGGTGTCATACGCTGATAGCCTTGGAAGAAACCTCTTATTAAACTCATAAGTGGAACAACTATAACCGCAAAGCTGACATATTTTATCACAGAAGCTACGTCACCTACAGAAAAATCAGCTTCATCATCCTTAATAATCATATGTGCAATAGGATCTGCTAAAAAGAAAAGCAGTAGAAATCCTAAAATACCAGTGATACTCATTAAAAGCATGCTGGATTTCATTAGCTTCCTACCTGTCGCATAGTCCCCTAATGCATTGTATTTCGATACAAACTTGGAAACCGCAACCGGTACCCCTGAAACTGCTATTGCTAGCATGATTGAATAGGGAGTATAAGCGTATTGATAAAGGGCAATGTACTCTTCGCCGATTATCTGATAAAAAGGAATTACATAAAGAACTCCTAAAATCCTGGATAATAAGAGACCAACCGTTAAAATCATTGTCCCTTTTAGTAAATTCGATGCCATCTAACCCGTCCAATCCTTTAAAATGTCTATATTACAGTTTACAACTGTCTCATCAAAACTACAATCATGTATAATAAAGAAAAAAGTGAAAGTGTGAATATACTATGTATGACGTAATAATAATTGGTGGGGGTCCCTCAGGACTTATGGCCGCTGCTGCAGCAGGTGCTGAAAACAAAAAGGTTTTATTGATCGAAAAAGGCAACAAGCTAGGAAAGAAATTAGCAATATCTGGCGGAGGACGATGCAATGTTACAAATAGGCTTCCTCAGGAGGAAATTGTAAAGAACATTCCCGGAAACGGTCGTTTTTTATTTTCCCCGTTTTCCGTTTTTAATAATGAGGATATTATCGCATTCTTTGAGAATTTAGGTGTCCCATTAAAAGAGGAAGACCATGGTAGAATGTTCCCTGTCTCTAACAAGGCAATGGACGTTGTGAATGCCCTTCTGGACGAATTAAAAAGATTGAAGGTAGATATTAAGCTAAACGCTCCCGTTGCTAAATTATTAATGAACGAAGAAAAGATAATCGGAATTCGATTGGCAACAGGCGAAGAAATTACTGCTGGAGCAGTTGTAGTGGCTGTCGGCGGTAAAGCTGTTCCTCAAACCGGCTCTACAGGAGATGGATACCCGTGGGCAGAGAAGGCTGGTCATACGGTAACTGATTTATATCCAACGGAGGTGCCTCTGTTATCTAGTGAGACCTTCATCAAATCGAAGGAGCTCCAAGGCTTAGCCTTAAGAGATGTAGCTGTTTCTGTTCTAAATAAAAAAGGAAAAGTAATCATTACCCATCAAATGGACATGCTCTTTACACATTTCGGCTTAAGCGGACCTGCTATTCTGCGTTGCAGCCAATTTGTTGTAAAGGAAATAAAGAAAAATGGTGGCCCGGTTTCTGTTAGAATTGATAGCCTTCCCCACTTGAACGAGGAAGAAACATTCCAAACGCTTCTGTCTTCTATTAAAGAAGAGCCCAAAAAAGCAGTTAAAAACGTCTGGAAAGGATTAGTTCCTGAAAGGTGGCTATTGTTTTTGTTAGAGCAAGCGAAAATTCAAGAAAGTGAGGATGGCCAAAATCTTTCTCACGAGAAGATAAGATCTCTTGCCCATCTTTTTAAACAATTTATCGTTAAGGTTCACGGCACCCAGCCACTAGAGAAAGCTTTTGTTACAGGCGGTGGAGTTTCCATCAAGGAAATTGAGCCAAAAACGATGGCATCTAAGAAAAAAGAAGGATTATATTTCTGTGGAGAAATATTAGACATACATGGATATACTGGTGGCTACAATATCACCTCTGCCCTTGTTACTGGGAAGCTAGCCGGGATGAGTGCTGCAAAAAGCCTTCTAAATTAATTGGATAAAATTTGGATTCTTTTATAAGAATGCATTGAATTTTTAAATTATTTATAATACAATGGTCTTTAATGAGCGATGACGAAGAGTAGTAATCATATGTGACGCCATAGAGAGCTGACGATTGGTGCAAGTCAGTGCAAAGCATATGATGAATGGGCTTCTGAGTTCCAAGGCCGAAATGGCAGTAGGCCTTGGCGTTTGTCTACGTTATAGGACTAGCAGCTAATCGCTGCAAACAAGTGGATTACAATAGTAATCAATGAAGGTGGCACCACGGCTCTCCGTCCTTTTTGGATAGAGAGCCTTTTTGTATTCTTTTGTAAATGAGCCGAGCTGAGAAAGAGGAGAGTGTAGAGAATGACAGTTGAGACGAGAAGCTATGAAATGAAAGAAATCCAAGGAGATATGATGACTCCCATCTTCATTTACCATGCACTAAAAGGAAAAAAGAAAATGCTATTTGAATCCTCTGCTAAGCATGAGGAGAGCGGTCGGTATTCGTTTATCGTACTTAATCCGGTTGCAGAAATAATAGGTAACCAGTATCACTATGTCTTTACAGATGAACACAGAAAGGAACACACAGGACATGGTATTTTAGAAAAACTAAAAACCATTCTCCCTGAACACAAGGAGCAATACCCCTTCTCTTTTTTTGGAGGAATGCTAGGTTATTTTGGTTATGAAACCGCATTTTACAGTGAACAGATTGGAGAGTATCTCCCCGATGATTTAAATATGCCTGATATACATGCTTTGTTTTATGATACCTTTCTTGTTTACGATCATTTGAAACAAACCATAACTATTGCAGCAATCGATTTGTTCCAGAACGGTCGCACTTCTAAAAATATGATGGATTCGATTAATGAAATATATGAGGATCTTCAAGCAAGTGCTTCCCACCAAGAGGAGGAGTTAGCACAGAAGCTTTCTTTTAAGCCTTCGATTCAGAAAGAAGAATTTAAACAAATGGTAGAGAAAGCTAAGCAACATATTGTACAAGGCGACATATTTCAAGTAGTGATTTCTCAGCGTTTTAGCTCCCCTTTCACTGGGAATCCTTTCTCTCTTTATCGACAGCTTAGAACTTCTAATCCGTCACCTTACATGTTTTATATGGATTTCGGAACGTACGTCGTTTTCGGCACCTCTCCCGAAAGTCTTGTAAAAGTAAAGAATGGATATGTCACGACAAACCCTATTGCTGGTACAAAGCCTCGTGGAAAATCTCCCGAAGAAGATCAGCAAAATGCTGCTAGTTTATTGATAGACGAAAAGGAAGTAGCAGAGCATCGGATGCTTGTTGACTTGGGAAGAAATGATATAGGTAAAATATCAGAAATTGGTACGGTCCAAGTAAACAAGTATATGCAGATTGAATTGTACAAGTACGTCATGCATATAGTTTCAGAAGTAACTGGTCGTTTAAGAAAAGACACTCATGCGTTAGACGTTTTGGCTGCTTGTTTACCCGCTGGTACCGTTTCAGGAGCTCCTAAAATCCGTGCCATGCAAATTATAAACGAATTAGAATCTATAAAGCGCGGAGTATATGCAGGAGCAGTTGGTTATATTTCCGTTACAGGAGATATGGACCTCGCCTTGGCCATCCGAACAATGATTGTAAAAGACCAGATGGCTCATGTTCAGGCAGGTGCAGGAATAGTATATGATTCCATTCCGGAAAATGAATATGAGGAAACCTTAAACAAAGCAAAAGCACTGTTGGAGGTGATTCGATGATCCTTCTAATAGATAATTATGATTCCTTTACGTACAACCTTTATCAACAATTAGGAATGCTTGGGAAAGATGTTATGGTTGTCAGAAACGACGCTATTACCATTTCAGATATAGATGAGCTTCATCCAGAAGCAATTGTCATCTCTCCTGGTCCAGGTAATCCATTAGATGCAGGTGTTTCTATTGAAGTGATTCAAGCATTATATAAGAAGTATCCTATCCTTGGAATCTGCCTAGGTCACCAATCTATTGGGGCTGCATTTGGAGCAAATATAGTGCAGGCTAAAACAATTATGCACGGTAAAACCTCCACTATATCGCATACACAAAATGAATTATTTTCCGTCTTTGATGGACCTATCTCCGTCATGCGATATCACTCTCTAGTAATTGAAGAGAACAGCTTACTAGATTGCTTTGAGGTACTGGCTAGAGCTGAGGACGACCTGGAAATAATGGCTATTAAACACAGTGACTACCCTCTGTATGGATTTCAATTTCATCCAGAGTCTATCGGAACTGAGCAAGGGACTCTACTGATGAAAGGTTTTATAGATACGTTAAATTAACCTTCGAAGGGAGATTTTCATGGTAGCTGCGATTGGTATAATTATAGTTCATGTTGTGGGGTTACTTTCATTGAAATTCATGTTTCGAAATGAAGAAGGCGCTTCCTGATTTCTTAAGTAGTTACAACAAGATAAGGCAGACTCACGTTCTAAGCGGACGCTTTCCATGGGGTTAGCAATCAGCAGGTGCTGCAATGTAATGTCCTCTTAACTAGAAAGCATGAATAATTTCATATTGAGGAAGAACACGAACAATTAATAGATGCTATGAAAAGTAAAGACTTTTATAAAAAGAAAGTAGAATTGATTTTCGCTTTCGGCGGACGCTTTCCGCGGGGGGAGCGGAAATCATCCATCTATTTGTTCATGTTTTCTTTGTAATTATATTTGAACTTTTTATAAAATCTCAATGATTTATTTCTCGCTTTACTTCACAAAAAAGCTGCTTATCTCACAAGGAGATTAAGCAGCTTTATTATTTATTAAATTACGATGTTCACCATTTTACCAGGTATTGCGATGATTTTTTTGATCTCATTGCCATCAATCCATTGTTGAACCTGTTCAGATGCTAAAGCTAATGCTTCTAGCTCATCCTTCGTAGCATCTTTTGAAACGACAAGCTTCGCACGAACCTTCCCTTTAATTTGGACAGGGATTTCAACTTCATTATCCACAAGCTTCGACTCATCGAATGTTGGCCAAGATTCATAAGCAACAGATCCCTCATGACCTAGTATGCTCCAAAGCTCTTCAGAAATATGAGGTACGATAGGAGAAATAAGCTTAATGAAGCCCTCTACATATTCTTTAGAGATTTTCTCAGCTTTATATCCTTCATTGATGAATACCATCATTTGAGAGATTGCTGTATTATAGTGCATTCCTTCGTAATCCTCTGTTACCTTTTTAACCGTTTGGTGATATACCTTTTCCATGTTGTCTGATGAAGTATCGCTTACTTTAGGACTTAGCGTTCCTTCCTCTGTTACGAAAAGTCTCCAAATACGATCTAGGAATCGACGTGAGCCGTCTAAGCCGTTTGTGGACCATGGCTTAGAAGAGTCAAGTGGTCCCATGAACATTTCATATAAACGAAGTGAATCTGCTCCATGGCTTTTCACGATATCATCCGGATTTACTACATTTCCTTTTGACTTGGACATTTTCTCGTGATTTTCACCTAAGATCATCCCTTGATTGAATAACTTTTGGAATGGCTCTTTAGTTGCTACAACACCAATGTCATAAAGGAATTTATGCCAGAAACGTGCATATAGCAAGTGAAGTACAGCATGCTCTGCTCCACCTACATAAAGATCCACTGGCAACCAGCGTTTTACTAGCTCAGGGTCAATAAGCGCTTCGTCATTATGTGGATCGATATAGCGAATATAATACCAGCAGCTACCTGCCCATTGAGGCATTGTATTGGTTTCACGACGTCCTTTTTTACCAGTGACTGGATCTACTACATTTACCCATTCTTCAATATTAGCTAATGGAGACTCTCCTGTTCCACTTGGCTTAATGTCTGTAGTCACAGGAAGCATAAGCGGAAGCTCTGATTCGTCTACTGGAGTTGAAGTTCCATCTTCCCAATGAATGATTGGAATTGGCTCTCCCCAATAACGCTGACGGCTAAATAACCAGTCACGTAGACGGTAAGTAATTTTCTTCTCACCTTTTCCATTTGCTTCAAACCATTCAATTGCTTTAGCGATTGCGTCTTGTTTATTTAGCCCGTTTAAGAAATCAGAATTAACAAGTACGCCATCCTCTGTGTAGGCAGCTTCTTCAACATTTCCACCAGAAACTACTTCTACAATTGGAAGATCAAATTGTTTTGCGAACTCATAATCACGCTCATCATGTGCTGGAACTGCCATAATAGCACCAGTTCCATATGTCGCTAAAACGTAATCAGCGATCCAGATTGGCATTTTTTCACCACTCACTGGATTAATTGCATAAGCACCAGTGAATACACCTGTTTTATGCTTAGCAAGATCAGTACGTTCTAAATCACTTTTCAATTTAACTTGATCTTTATATGCTTGCACTGCCTCCATTTGCTCTGGAGTTGTAATAGTATCCACTAATTTATGCTCAGGTGCCAATACCGCATACGTTGCACCAAAAATCGTGTCGGGACGAGTTGTAAATGCTTGGAATGATTGATCAGTATCCACAACTTCAAATGTAAGCTCTGCACCTTCTGAACGTCCAATCCAGTTACGTTGCATTTCCTTTAAGCTCTCAGGCCAATCAAGGTCATCTAAATCCTCTAACAATCTATCTGCATAAGCAGTAATACGAAGAACCCATTGACGCATTGGACGACGTTCTACTGGATGTCCCCCACGCTCGGATAGCCCATCGATTACCTCTTCGTTTGCTAACACTGTACCTAATGCAGGACACCAGTTTACCGGCACTTCATCCACATATGCTAAGCCTTTTTTATAAAGCTGGATAAAGATCCATTGTGTCCACTTGTAATAGGAAGGATCCGTTGTATTAATTTCACGATCCCAATCATATGAGAATCCAAGATCCATCATTTGACGTTTGAATGTTGCAATATTTTTTGCTGTGAACTCCGCTGGATCATTACCAGTGTCAATTGCATATTGCTCAGCAGGAAGACCAAAAGCATCCCAGCCCATTGGGTGAAGTACGTTATATCCTTGTTTGCGTTTATATGCACTTAAAATATCTGTAGCAATATATCCAAGCGGATGTCCAACATGCAGTCCAACTCCAGATGGATATGGGAACATATCTAATGCATAAAATTTTGGTTTGGAAGGATCGTCAATCATTTTATATGTTTTGTTTTCTTTCCAATACCTTTGCCACTTTTGCTCAATTGCTTCATGATTAAAGCTCATTTTTCTTCCTCCTTCAAGTAATGGTGTTGTCTAAACCGTCATTTCACCATTAAAAACAACACCAAATAAAAAAACTCGCCCCTTAAAAAACTTAAGGGACGAGAGATATACTCACGCGGTACCACCCAAATTAGTGAAAAATTCCACTCAACTTGTCTCCTTAACGCGGAAAACGGTATAAGCTACTAATCGTTCACTTATACAGACTCAAAGGCGAGTTCAATAATTCGTAACACTAACTTGCACCATACGTTAGCTCTCTTTAGAAACGAGTGTTATTTACTATTCCTTGTCTTAGTCGAAAATTATTTATGGTTATTGCATTAATTCTAATTGAAATGAAAAGAAAACACAAGATGCACTCTCATCAAATATCGAAAAAAACACTAAATTAAATAGCTACATTCTCTTTTACGTCTTTAATGATTAAATCAGCTTCCGTAGCATCTATAATATCCTGCACAGAATATCCCTCAAATACTTCTTTTAATTCTAGCCCATCTTCTGTTACTTCAATCATTGCCCGTTCTGTTATGATTTTATTCACAACGGCTTTACCTGTTAAAGGAAGCTCACATTGTTTTTTAATCTTTGCAGAACCATCCTTCGCGCAGTGGTCCATAATTACGATAATTTTTTTGGCACCATGCACTAAATCCATTGCGCCGCCCATTCCTTTAATCATCTTACCTGGAATCATCCAGTTAGCTAAGTCTCCCTTTTCGGAAACCTCCATTGCCCCTAAAATTGCAACGTCTACGTGCCCCCCGCGTATCATGGCAAATGACTCAGCACTTGAAAAGAAGGAAGAACCCGGAATGGTAGTAACTGTTTCCTTCCCAGCGTTGATAAGATCTGGATCGACTTCTTGCTCAGTTGGATATGGTCCGATACCTAAAAGACCATTTTCTGATTGAAGCACAACTGTTTTATCTGGAGATATAAAGTTGGCAACTAAGGTTGGAATACCTATTCCTAAATTCACGTAGTTCCCATTTTCAATTTCTTTTTCTGCTCTTCTCGCAATTTTTTCTCGTGTATTCATCCGAATCTCCCCCTTATGAACGTGTCGTTAGACGTTCGATTCTTTTTTCCTGTTCTGCTTGGAACAGACCTTGGACATAAATACTTGGCGTATGTATTTGAGCTGGATCTAAATCGCCTGTCTCAACGATTTCTTCTACCTCAGCAATTGTAATTTTCCCTGCAGCAGCCATCATTGGATTGAAGTTTTGAGCTGTTTTGTTATAGATTAGGTTACCAAATTTATCTGCCTTAGCTGCGCGAATCAACGCAAAATCTGCTCTAAGTGCTTCTTCTAGAACGTATTCCTTGCCGTCATACATTCGTACCTCTTTCCCCTCTGCAACAACCGTCCCTACACCTGCAGGAGTAAAGAACGCAGGTATTCCTGCTCCACCAGCACGAATTTTTTCTGCTAAAGTACCTTGAGGAGTCAACTCTACTTCAATCTCTCCTGAAATTACTTGTCTTTCAAACTCTTTATTTTCCCCTACATAAGAGCCTATCATTTTTTTGATCTGTTTATTTTTAAGTAAAAGGCCTAGACCCCAGTCATCTACTCCACAGTTATTAGAAATTACGGTTAAATCCTTTACCCCTTTTTCAACTAACGCTAAAATTAACTGTTCTGGAATACCAACAAGTCCAAAACCACCTACCATTAACGTCATGCCATCTTCAATACCTGCAACGGCATCTTTTGCTGAATTATATATTGGTTTCATGCTCCCCATCCCCTCTCAAAATAATTACTACTCTATTATATTCTCAAAAATCCAACAACTCCGCAAATTTTTTACATTAATCTCTAATTTTACAGTCGATTTCTTTAACATCAAAAAATGGAGGAAAACCCCATTTTTCACACAATACCAATTAAAATGAATCGGAATAGATAGATCATCTAATGACTAAGCTCGAATTCTTCCTTCATTTCATATAGCTGAAAATAATCCTCTTTAATCACAATGGATATAATAGTCCCTTCTTTACTAAAAAAGTGGACATGCCCATTTTGTTCACTTTTCAACTCTTCCCAACCCCAATTTTTAATTTCCTCAAAGTATTCTTTAGGTGGATAAAGCCCTTGTTCCCCACCAATATTCTTTAAAATATACTCTTCACCCTTTTTAATATTAGGATTGTCAAATTGATCTGTGCTTGATTGTGCATTAGCTGGTACTGGAATCTCTTCATTTATTCCTGCTTTTTTATAACCGCTAGCATCGTTAATCGATGGTGAACATCCGAACAACAACATTAGGCAAATGACGCATGTTACATATTTACTTATGTTCATTAAATCCCCCTAACATTACTTTAATAAGTTTCCTAGCTTATAAAGTTGATATAGAGCTCTTTCAATATTAGACTCTTAGCCAGCCTCGGAACCCCCTGGATCCATAGTAGGAATCTGCTCCATTGTGGTACATAAAGACAGTATCATAGCGACGATCACAAAAGATAGCTCCACCAAGTTTTCTAATATTGTCAGGTGTTTTTACCCAACTAGAAGTCTTTAAATCGAAATTTCCTAGTTCCTGCAAATCTCGGTATTGTTCCTCTGTTAAAAGCTCAATACCCATGTCTGCAGCCATTTCTACTGCGCTATTTTCAGGTTTATGTTTTTTTCTTGACTCTAGTGCTTCCCGGTCGTAACAAACACTTCGACGACCTTTTGGACTTTCTGATGCACAATCATAGAAAATATATTCGTCGTGTTTCATATCGTATCCAACGACATCCGGCTCTCCACCTGTTCTTTCCATTTCATGAAGAGACCACAGTTTTTCTGTATGAGCTTCCAGCCTTTCTTGAACGTTAGCCCATTTCACTTCTGTATGGCGTTTCATATTTGCCTCAAAACGATCTTTTAATATTTGGAGTAGCTCTTCACGTTGTTCCGATGATAGCTCTTTATTTTTTTGAGTCACAATCGTTTCTCCCCTTGTCATTAGTGATTTAACCATTTAGAAAGCTATTAGCGTTGAGTAAGTATCATTTTCATCAGTTATATATTCTATGTTTGTGTAGCCAGTAGCTAATGCCTTGGAGAATATATGCTGAATGGCTAGTTGATCCTTTGAATAAATGATTACGTCTGAGCAATCTACCAGCAGGATTAAAAACTGACATTCACTTTCCATAAATTCTTGATAAGTTGCGACTTCCCTTACATCAGCCCTTTTGGAAATCCCTTTAAATCAACAAATATAAGGTAATAATCTTTTTTTGAAATTTGTTTCCATAATTCTTCACCATTTAATGAGGAGCTATTTGGAAACAGAGGGTTTCCTAAAGTATTATTTTCAATAAAATATGATTCTCCATCACCTATTTTCCAAGTTAATTCCCTAATATTAATACACTCTAATATTTCCCATAAATGTTTGCCATAAGAATTTGGAATTTTAAATGATATACCTCTCACTAGTAATCACCCCTAGCTCTTTTTTAATTACATTTGGGCTATCGAAAAAAAGTCTATAAATCTTTGCTCAGGTCGGTGTTGATTATTAAAAAATGAAATAAGAACAGTGTTTTAAAAGTCATTCCTCTCCTTGCAGTAACGTAACCGTTAGCTTACCAAATTTCGCTTATTCAGCCTTTTTAAAATAAACCAAGCAACGATTAAATAGAGAACGTACAAGAAGATCGCAATTGCTTGATTTAATAGCCATGGTATAGTTGCTAAAAATACTTCTGATCCAACAGATTGGAACCAATCCAAAAGAAAAAGGAGCAATATAAGACTAAGAACAAACATAAAGAAAAAGCTGTTTTTGTGGTTTTTCGAGATTTTCATAATTGCAAAACCTGAAAAAAAACTAATAATACCTATGACCAATAAAATTATGAAAAATATATTCACAACCGTTTGTATATCCATATTCTACATCACCCTTCAACATAATTTATCAGTTACTTCATAGATTCCTCTCACCTACTTATTCGACTTGTGGACTAAATAACCTTTCATTTTATTTCCAAAGTTTATCTTTATATTCGAAAAAGGCCTAAGCCACTAAGGACTTAGGTCTAAAATATTTTAGCTTTGTTAAAGTTATTGGTTGATTTTGACTAACCATTCTTTTTTATAGTTACTGTAAACATTAAAAAAGGAACTTTCAAATGCCTAAAAACATAAATAGATGATGTAAATGGGGTTGGTGACAGTTTTTCAGCTTTGTTTATGCGAGTAAATTGATTAGCGCTTTATCGATCCTAAAGCTGTTCCCATTTATTGATTGGAGCGCCAGACGGCGACTCCAGTGGGATGAGTGAGACAGATAAGACATCACAACCGCGCGCGTTAGCGACGGGTGATGGCTTATCGCTCACCCCACGGAAAGCGTCCGGCTGGGGCGGAAATCAATTCTACTCTCTGATTTAATATTTCTTTGCATCCTAAATCAACCATAACCTTTAACATAGCCAATATTTTTAACCTTTCTCATTCAAGGCTGCTTGTTTTTTTAATGGTATATCGTATAGTAAGCTGGTAATAATTGAAATAAATATTAGACTGGCTAAAATTAATATCATGACTGGAGTGCCATGCGCTTCAACTAAAACTCCTCCTATTAATGGTCCAATCATACGTCCCACGGTCGCCATACTATTTACAATGCCTTGGTAGAAGCCTTCCCTGCCTTTTGGAGCCAGCTGGCTAGCAATAGTTGGAACTGCTGGCCAAACGAACATTTCCCCAAAAGTTAGAATAACCATCGCCGTGACAAACATCGTATAGTCTTCCGCAAATGCTACCACTATAAAGGAAATCATAAATATGACAAGCCCTAAAATCATCTGCGTTTTTATCTTATGTTCTAAACGATTAATAATTGGTTTAATAAGCGGCTGAGCAACCAAGATCAGTATCCCATTGACCGTCCATAAAAGACTATACTGCTTTAATGTAATTCCTAAATCTAGTACATAGGTTGATATAGTCGAAGTCCATTGAACATAAATGATCCAAGTAAGCATATAACCAAATGTTACAATCATCATTGCATAAAAAGGTGCCATTTGTTTAATTTTCTTCTCTTCTCCTAAAATAGAGGCCTGATGGTTTGAAACGTTAGACATGTTTCCATAGAACTGACGAGCGATAACAAAAAAGAACACATAGGCGAGTAGATTTGCTCCAAAAATATTATTTATATTATGATCTGCAACTATTCCAGCTAAGGCTGGACCAATGGCAACACCTAAGTTTTGAGCTAAATAAATAGCATTAAACGCTTTACGTCCACCTTCCGGCCATACATTCCCCACCATCGCATACATGCTTGGGAAGATGATACCACCACTAAACCCGAGAATAGCGACTAGCCATACATATTCTGGCCAATCATGCCAAACGGTTAGCGCTGCTAACGAGAGTATGGATAACAGAATTCCAAACACTATAGATTTATAGCCGCCTATTCTGTCAAATAAAAACCCGCCTAACAAATTACCGATCACACCGGTTCCAGCGTTTAGCATCAACACTAACCCCGCCATCGTTAACGATTGACCAAGGTAGTCATGCATATAGATTGTATGTAAAGGCCATAAAAATGAATTCCCCAGTGTATTAATAAACATTCCAATAATTAAAAGCCAGACTGCTTTTGGCATTAATATTCCTCATTTCCTTAGACACTCAAAATATTGTAGCTTTTTTTAAACTGCACTTCAAGATAATTAAATCTACCAAGTCAAAGTTTCATGATAAAATAATCCTGTTAAGGAGTGAAAATAATGAACAATAACTTTCCATTCCCTTCAGACGGGAAGAGATACTTTACATGGAACCGATATTTGCGTGATACCTTTGATATGAAAATTTTCAAGGTGGCGCTTGATGCAGGGTTTGATTGTCCAAATCGAGATGGCACGGTTGCTTATGGTGGATGTACATTTTGCAGTGTTGCTGGTAGTGGCGATTTTGCAGGTGACAAAGTAGATCCTATACCAGTGCAGTTTGAAAAAATTCGAGATAAAATGCATGAGAAATGGAAGAAAGGAAAATATATTGCTTACTTTCAGGCTTATACGAATACACATGCCCCCCTCCCTGTGTTAAAAGAAAAGTTTGAAGCTGCTCTGGCACTAGAAGGAGTTGTGGGGATTTCTATTGCGACTAGACCTGACTGTTTACCAGATGACGTAGTAGAATATTTGGCAGAGTTAAATGAACGGACATTTCTATGGGTTGAGCTCGGTCTACAGACAGTCCATGAGAGTACAGCAAGGCTAGTTAACAGAGCCCATGATTTTAATACTTATATAGAAGGAGTCTCTAAACTAAGAAAGCATGGTATCCGTATTTGTACTCACATTATAAATGGTTTGCCATTAGAAAATAGAGAGATGATGATGGAAACAGCCAGAGAGGTAGCTAAGCTAGATGTTCAAGGGATTAAGATTCACCTTCTGCACCTATTAAAAGGAACTCCTATGGTGAAGCAATATGAAAAAGGAATGTTAGAGTTTATGGGACGAGATGAATATATCCAGCTGGTAGCTGACCAATTAGAAGTTCTCCCGCCTGAGATGATCATTCATCGTATTACAGGAGATGGTCCTATTGATTTAATGATTGGGCCAATGTGGAGTGCCAACAAATGGGAAGTGTTGAATGGAATCGATGCTGAACTCGCTAATAGAGAAAGCTATCAAGGAAAACTATTTACGAAGACTGGTGAGTTATTATGAAGCTAAAAAGAATTCTTCCTTATGCAAAGGAGCTTCTTCAGGATGTGATAAAAGAAGGAGATACGGTAGTTGATGCAACTGCTGGAAATGGTCATGACACCTTATTCCTTGCCGGCTTAGTTGGCGATCAAGGACATGTATTTGCATTCGATGTCCAAACAGAAGCAATTGAATCGACCTCTGAAAGACTGAGTAATGCGGCTGTCAGAGATCGTGTCTCTCTAATTTTAGATAGTCACGGCAATGTAAGTAATTATATCGACAAACAGATTTCAGCAGCTGTCTTCAATTTAGGCTATCTACCTGGTAGTAATCATGAGGTAGTTACTAGGGGTAACTCCACTATTCAAGCAATTACATCCTTATTAGATCTTCTAAAAATTGGAGGTCTCATTGTTTTAGTAGTTTATCATGGACATGAGGGTGGTAAACAAGAAAAAGATGAAGTCATTTCTTTTGTTCAACAACTCCCTCAATCTTTCGTTCATGTATTATGCTACCAATTTCTAAACCAAGAAAATGACCCTCCATTTATCATTGCCATAGAAAAAATGAAGGAAAGGTGAATAAATGGATGAAGGGTGGAGAAACTAACATAAAAAGGAGATTACCATGCCAAAAATAGCTTCCGTTAGTACATATAAACCTCCATACTCCCTAGAACAATCCAACATAGAACAATTAACGAAAGAGCTTTTTCAAGATAAAATCCCACAGCTTGAACGCTTGCTTAAAGTATTTGAAAACGGTGATATCAAATCGAGAAATTTTTGTGTACCACTAGAGTGGCATCAAACGAATCATTCATTTGAAGAGAGAAATTCTCTGTATATTGAGCTTACTACCAAATATAGTGTAGAAGTAATCCAAGCCTGCCTTCAAAACAGTTCTTTCCTAGAGAAGAACGTCTCCCCTGAAGAAATTGATGCTATTATCTTTGTAAGCAGCACTGGTATATCTACTCCAAGTATCGATGCGCGGGTGATGAATCATCTTCCCTTCTCAGACAGGCTAAAACGTATTCCATTGTGGGGACTAGGCTGTGCAGGCGGGGCAGCAGGCATAAGCAGAGCATTTGATTACTGTAAGGCACATCCTTCTGACAAGGTGCTCGTTGTTTGTGTTGAGCTATGTAGCCTTACCTTCCAACCCAATGATTATTCTAAGAGTAATCTAGTCGGTGCCTCTCTTTTTGCAGATGGAGCGGCCTGCGTGTTAGTTTGCGGGGACGATGTGGAAATTGGAACCAAAAGACCCGTACCTCATATCATTAATACAGCGTCCAAATGGATGCCAGATTCTGAAGATGTTATGGGCTGGGAAGTAAAAAATAGTGGCTTACATGTAGTATTCTCGAAAAGCATACCGACGATTATCTCCAAATGGCTTGGCCCGTTTATGCACGAATTCTTGAGCGAGGAAAAGATTACGAGTGAGGATATCGTTAACTTTGTTGCTCATCCAGGAGGAAAAAAAGTGTTAAAGGCGTATGAGGATACCCTTCATCTATCCGAAGACCAAACCGCTACCTCAAGAGAAGTGCTAAAAAATCATGGAAATATGTCTTCTCCAACGGTTCTCTATGTATTAGAACAATTTATGCTTAAAGAAAATGCTCCTAATGACTATGGCATGCTAGTCGCTCTAGGCCCTGGTTTTTGTGGCGAAGCAGTGCTATTAAATTGGAGGGATTGATATGTTATTTTTCATCGTTATAGCACTAGTCATAATTCAGAGATTAGTCGAAGTAGCTGTTGCTAAGAGAAACGAGAAACGAATGCTAGCTCAAGGGGCCTACGAAGTGGGAGCTTCCCATTACCCTTACATGCTAGCACTTCATATAAGCTTCTTTCTTTTTCTAATTGCAGAGGTTGTTTTACTGGATCGAGGAATATCTCCATTATTCCCAGTATTTTTATTTGTTTTCTTGTTAGTCCAATTACTTCGCGTGTGGTGCCTGACATCTCTCGGAAAGTTTTGGAATACCAAAATAATTATACTTCCTGGCGCTAACGTAGTTACAAAAGGTCCATATCTATATTTCAGACACCCTAACTATATTGTTGTTTGTACCGAAATCCTGTTACTTCCCCTGATGTTCCAGGCATATTTTACAGCACTTGCGTTCACGCTATTAAACCTTGCAATGCTTTCCGTTCGGATTCCATTAGAAGAGAAGGCTTTAATAGAAGCAACAGATTATGAAGAAGCATTAAAAAAGAAGAAGATTTCAGCTTCCTAGCTGGTATTTTCTTCTTTTTGTTTTTCAGATTAAGCTTGTTTCATTACAGCCTCTTCCACTGCACGAGCGACAATATAATGGACTGCAGGATCTAATGGGTTTGGTATTAGCTCACCCGGTCTTGTATAATCCACAATTGCCTTCGCCGCTGCAATCAGCATTGGATACGTGATTTCTTTAGCCCCAGCATTTAAAGCACCTTTAAAAATTCCTGGGAATCCTATTACATTATTTACTGAGCGACCATCTGCAGCAAAAGCTGCTCCAGCCGCAATCGCTTCAGATGGAAGGATTTCTGGATTAGGGTTAGAAAGCGCTAATATGATTTGACCTTTTCGCACCATCTCTGGTTTTATCAAACCTTGAACACCAGTAGTAGCTACGATAATATCACAGTTCTCCATCATTTCTTCTAAAGAATTCATTGTCTGACCACCGTACTGAAGCAGACGCTCTTTTGCCGCTTCCTGACGATCCAATCCATATACATCTTCTACTCCATAGGCCATTAGCATACGGCATATAGCTAATCCTGCTGCTCCTAAGCCTATCTGACCAATCCTTGCCTTTTTGATATCTACCTCGGTAGCTCGACATGCAGAAAGTATAGCAGACAATGCTACCACTGCAGTTCCATGCTGGTCATCATGCATAACAGGGATCGGAAGCTCTGCTTTTAATCTTTCTTCTATTTCAAAACAATGTGGTGAACCGATATCTTCAAGCAATATTGCACCAAATCCTTGGTGAATATGCTTAATAGTTTCTACTACTTCGTCCGGATCGCTCGTATCTAATAGAATCGGTATACCGCTCAATCCTACAAACTGATCTAACAGTACAGATTTCCCTTCCATTACCGGCATACCTGCAACAGAACCGATGTTACCTAACCCTAATATAGCAGTTCCATCCGTAACAATAGCTACTGAATTTCCGATAGAAGTAAAATATTGAGCCTTGTCTGGTTCATTGACAATCTCCATGCAAACACTAGCTACACCAGGTGTGTAGATTCTTTGAAGGTCCCCTAGTGAACGAACGTCATATCTGCTCTTCATCGCAATCTTTCCACCTTCATGCGCTTTCAATACATCATCACTGATCGCTTGAATTTTCACACCGTTTCCAATAGCTTCTATATTACTTATAATTTTTTCAAAATCTTTTTTAGACTTGCTTGTAACAGATATGTCGCGAATAGTAGTTAAAGCACCACTTTTTAAAGTTGTAATATCCCCTATATCGCCTTCTCCCATACCAATGGCAGTTGCTACCTTAGCAAAGTTACCAGGTTTAGAAGGTGTTTCTACTATTATATTACGAATAATATGTTGGTTTTCCATAGTTTTCTCCTAATCTCTCACTATTTTTGAATTATATGATTATAACACAAAAATTCTATTTGTTTGATAATGAAACATTTAATATAGATAAAAGTGATAGTTAAGTAAGTACTTTCCTTATCTATGTAACCCTTCTCTTTAAAATTACTTTTTCCGCAATCATAAAGTGGTATAATTAGGAAAATATAGGAGGTCATTATGGATATTATTACGTTAATCATTATTTTGAGTTTAATCATGCTAGGAGTAATATCATTCACACTTTTTATAAGAAGACTATTAATAAATGCCACACCAAGATCGTCTCACACCTCTTCTGAATCCAATATTGACAAAAAATTGGACAAAATTATCATGTTGTTAGAAGAGAATAAATCTTCAAAATAGAAACGCTGAACATAATTAGTCTACCTTTCAGGTCTTGAAATAGTAAGCATATCTATTTGATATAGAGGGAAAAACTCGTTCGAGCGGAGAACTACAGCGAAGAAAAACCACTTAAATTCTACTGTTCGTAAAATTTAAGTGGTTTTTTATTTCTAAGGTGGCTTTGTCCTAGTCACTTATTAATGTTTATTTTATTTTTTTCAAATGATGGATTATTCGTTTGTATATTTTAAGGAATTGTAATTCAAATTAAACATGTCCTTCGTTTCGTTTGAATCATTTCTATTTGTACTTCAGTTTCTAGTGGCAGTTAATTATTACACGATATATCCGATGGATCGTAATACATTATTAATAAAGGAATGGGAATACGTAAATATTTCTTCTCTTTCTGGCTCTAGATACAAGTCATGAAAGCAATTCTTCCATTCCTTAAATTGATAATCCGAAAGCTCTTGCTTTTTCAGCCATACTTTAGCTGCGGTTGTATCCGTAATTTTATCTCTTTCCCCTGTCATCAATAGTAAAGGAACATTAGGAATAGATTCATGATATTGACTAACCGTTCTCATCTCATTTTCCAGTTCTTTATACCAGCCATGTGAAATTATTGTTCGATAATAAGGATCATCCACTAGATTTTGATAAGCGCCATAGTTTCTAGTGAGTTCCTTGAGCTGAATATCATGGTTTATCTTTTGCTGTACAGAAATTTTGGCTAAAGTTTTGGTCCATTTAGATGGAAGCTTGTTCAATTGTAGCCATGGCGATGTCAAGATGACACCAGCATACTGGACCTCTATTTTATGTAACATTTTCATCACCAGGGTTGCCCCAAGACCATGTCCAATGATGAATATAGGAAGGTCATAGGAAACTGCCACCTGTACTGCTTGTTTTATGTATTCTTTGTAAAGATCAAAAGATTCATCATGGATCGTTTTTGCTCTCACCAACTCTCCATGTCCTGGTAAATCTCCCATTACTATATGGCAATTAGAGCTTCTCAATTTTTCGATTAACCAAGCATAGCGTCTGTGATGTTCATAGGCACTATGAACAATTATTACTACTGCTTTTGCTTTTTCATCTGATTCCCATTTCCACATGTTCAACATACCTCATTTCTAAAACACTCTCCACGTACTATTTATTTCCTTCTTCCCATTTGTTTGATAGGATTAATTATATTCTAATAAAATAAAGGAGTGTGTCTATTTTGATTTATCCTTACAAAGATAAGAAACCTTCGATCGATGAATCAGTTTATATTGCTGATTATGTCACAATTACAGGGGATGTTACAATCGGACCAGAGACTACAATTTGGTTTAATACGGTAATTAGAGGGGACGTTGCCCCTACTGTGATCGGAAGTAGAGTAAGCATTCAAGATTTAAGTTGCCTACACCAAAGTCCCAATAACCCATTAATCATTGAAGATGAGGTCACTGTCGGCCATCAGGTCACTTTACATAGCTGCACAATCCGAAAAGGTGCTTTAATTGGCATGGGTTCCATTATATTAGATGGCGCTGAAATAGGTGAGGGTGCTTTTATTGGAGCAGGAAGCTTGGTTCCTCAAGGCAAAAAAATTCCACCTAATACGCTTGCTTTTGGAAGTCCAGCAAAGGTTATACGAGAACTAAATGAGGAAGATAAAAAAGATGTGCAACGAATTATTCATGAGTATGCTGAAAAAGGACAATACTATAAATCGATAAAACCAATTTAAAAATGATTAAAAAATTTAACCATACTTATATTTTATATAATTTATACCCATTAATCCATAAAGAGTAAACGCACCCAATTATTAATCTCCTTTAAATACACTTAGTTTTCAGATCATCTGTATAAAAGTATAAAAAGAACAGAAGGTATTAAGAGATCAATCTCTTAATACCTTCTGTTTTTATAAGAGGCATTCTGTAATAGAAGACTCTTTTATAGACCAGCCTTTTGCTTTAATAGCTCTGCTTTGTCTGTTCTTTCCCATGGTGCATCAATATCAGTACGTCCAAAATGTCCGTAAGCAGCAGTTTGCTTGTAGATTGGGCGACGAAGGTCTAACATTTTAATTATGCCAGCTGGGCGAAGGTCAAATAGCTCACGGATATAAGTTACCAAATCTGCTTCGGATACTTTACCTGTTTCAAATGTATCAATAGCAATTGATACAGGCTGTGCTACTCCGATTGCATAAGCAAGCTGTACCTCACAACGATCAGCAAGACCAGCTGCAACAATATTCTTTGCCACATAACGAGCTGCATAAGCTGCAGAACGGTCTACTTTTGTTGGATCCTTACCAGAGAAAGCTCCTCCTCCATGACGAGCATACCCACCGTAAGTATCTACGATAATTTTACGACCTGTCAAACCTGCATCCCCTTGTGGACCACCGATAACAAAGCGACCAGTCGGATTGATAAAGTACTTTGTTTCGTCTGTTATTAAATTAGTAGGAACTACTGGTTTAATAACATGTTCTTTTAAATCTTTTTGAATTTGTTCTAACGTTACTTCCGGATGATGCTGTGTGGAAATAACAATCGTATCGATATGAACTGGATTGTTATTTTCGTCATATTCTACTGTTACTTGTGTTTTACCATCTGGTCGTAAGTAATCTAATGTTTCGTCTTTACGAACCTCAGCTAATCGGCGAGCTAATTTGTGGGCTAGGCTAATTGGAAGTGGCATAAGCTCTGGTGTTTCATTACAAGCATAGCCAAACATTAAACCTTGGTCCCCAGCTCCGATTGCTTCAATATCAGAATCAGACATCGAACCTTCTCGAGCTTCTAGTGCTTGGTCAACTCCCATAGCGATATCAACCGATTGCTCATCGATAGCTGTAAGAACTGCTGACGTTTCTGAGTCAAAACCATATTTAGCTCGCGTATATCCAATTTCTTGAATAGTAGCTCGCACTACTTTTGGAATGTCTACATAAGTAGAGGTTGTGATTTCTCCAGCAACTAAAACCAAACCTGTAGTAACTGTTGTTTCACAAGCTACACGAGCGTTTGGATCTTCCGTTAAAATCGCATCTAAGATAGCATCTGATATTTGGTCACAAATTTTATCTGGATGACCTTCTGTTACTGATTCCGATGTAAATAATCGTCTTTGTGTCAAAAAAATTCCCTCCTATGTCCTGCGAGATTTCTCTCAGGAATTGATACGGTACTCATTCCCATGTCAAGCCTATAGTAAACTTGAAGCCGTTTCGGACTTGGCACACAAGGATTTAGGGCGATGTAATATAAAAAAACCTCTCACTCACGTAGTTACATGAGGAAAGGGATTAATATCATAAACACCTTTCACTCTTATCAATCAAGGAATTTCACCTTGTATCAGGTTTGGCACCTTTGTAACGTAAGTATAATTACAGGTTGCCGGGTTTCATAGGGCCTGAACCCCTCCACACGCTCGGAATAAGAGTATCCGTTCAATTCACCATCATACGTATATTAGCAAAATAAGTCAACAGGTAAATTTGTTATTTATTCACAATTACAAAAAAAAATCATTTTTTGAGCTTTAATTAGTGTAGACTATTTAGTTTAATGTGTTATACTATTTCACATATCAACGAAAAATCCTCTTTATGATGTTTCCGTGAAGAGCTAAAAACTTTAATAAAGGATGGTAATACTATATGAATTCAATCGATACTGTGAGCGAACTGAACGAATTGTTAGCTGGTAATAATATTAGCCTGCAATTATCAGTACCACAATTAGTGGAAAAAGCTACGTCAAGAGGAGAAGCAGTACTAACTTCCACTGGAGCTGTTAAAGCAGAGACGGGCAAATATACAGGACGTTCTCCAAAAGACAAGTATATAGTTGAGGAACCTATCTCAAAAGACAAAATCGATTGGGGATCTGTAAACCAACCTATCTCATCTTCGCACTTTGAAGCATTATATTCAAAAGTTATGAACTATTTAAAGGAAAAAAATGAACTATTCGTCTTTAAAGGATACGCTGGTGCAGACAAGGATTCACGTTTAAGCATCCAAGTAATCAACGAATACGCTTGGCATAACCTGTTTGCTCACCAATTATTCATTCGTCCTTCTGAAGAGGAGTTAATATCTCATAAAGCAGACTTCACTGTCATTAGTGCTCCGAACTTCAAAGCAAATCCTGCTGTTGACGGAACTAATTCAGAAACATTTATCATTGTATCCATGGAAAAACGCATCGTTTTAATCGGTGGTACGGAATACGCAGGAGAAATGAAAAAGTCTATATTCTCTATTATGAACTATTTATTGCCTGAACAAAATATTTTGCCTATGCACTGCTCTGCTAACGTTGGAGAAAAAGGTGATGTAACATTATTCTTCGGTCTATCAGGTACTGGAAAAACTACATTATCTGCTGATGCTGGAAGAAAACTAATTGGTGATGATGAGCACGGCTGGTCTGATAATGGCGTATTTAATATCGAAGGCGGCTGCTATGCAAAATGTATCGACCTAACAAGAGAAAATGAACCACAAATTTTTGACGCTATCAAATTTGGTACAGTTTTAGAAAACGTAGTTGTAGACCCTACTACTCGTACTGCTGATTATACGGATAGCTCATTAACTGAAAATACTCGTGCAGCTTATCCAATTCAATATATAGATAATATTGTTGATCCATCTGTTGCTGGTCATCCAAACACAATCATCTTCTTAACTGCAGATGCATTTGGAGTGTTACCTCCAATCAGCAAGCTTACTAAAGAGCAAGCAATGTATCACTTCTTGAGTGGATTCACTTCTAAGCTTGCTGGTACAGAGCGTGGAATTACTTCTCCACAACCTGCATTCTCAACATGCTTCGGTTCTCCATTCCTACCATTACATGCAACTGTGTACGCTGAAATGCTTGGGAAGAAAATCGATGAGCATGGTGCTCAAGTATTCTTAGTAAACACTGGCTGGACTGGTGGAGAATATGGTGTAGGAAGCCGCATGAAGCTTTCTTACACGCGTACGATGGTTCGTGCTGCAATCGAAGGTAAATTAACTGACGTAGAAACAACTAAAGATGCAGTATTTGGATTAGATATTCCTACTAGCATTGACGGAGTTCCTTCTGAGGTATTAATCCCTCGTAACGCATGGGAAAATAAAGCCGCTTATGATCAAAAAGCGTCTGAGCTAGCTCAATCCTTCCGCGAAAACTTCAAAAAGTTTGGAACTGTCTCTGAAGAGATCTCATTAAAAGGCGGTCCTACTGCTTAATACATTTTAAACTTAAGAAGCTAATACAATAAAGCCTACTTCTAAAAACAAAAAGCTCTGTCAATTTTACTCTGAATGTAAAATTGGCGGAGCTTTTTTTGATACAAAAATGTTATAAATGGTCTAATGGGTTTGTAGTTGGAGAGAAAACAACGAAAAACACAGTGCCGTTTTGATGTATTTCATCGATTGGAAATTTTTATAAACAAAAGAAAATTATGCTAGAATGTATTTAAGATTGTAATTAATTTGGAGGTGAAATTAATCTATGTTTATACTCCTTGTTATTTTTGGAGCTGTTTTAATGCCGATATTAGCTATTATTTTTTGTCTTAACCTAGTAGAAATAATAAAAAAAGTAAAGAACGAAGAATCTACTACTAAAAATACATTTTGGATGACAACATCTTTTATTCTAATTGTATGGAGCATCTCTTTTAGCGCTGTATCCAGTCTCGCTACTAATTAAAAAACGCTCAAATTTGAGCATTTTCCTGTTTTTAAATAGAGATTTTATTGTTGTAATATATGCCGTTTAAGCTAATTTCCCTCTATACTCAGCCTAACTATTTCCTAGGAAATCCCCTCTCCTGGATCGCTTATGCTTGGACTCCGATCTTAAACCTAAGCACTACATATTTAACTAGAATATTTTCCATAGTCATTAAATTAGATAAGCTTTATTAAAGTTATTGGTTGATTTTGACTAACAATTCTTTTTTATAGTGACAGTAAACATAAACAAAGGAACTTTCAAATGGTATTAATAACGTAAATAGATGATCAAATTGGGGTTGGTGACAGTTTCTTAGCTTTGGTTATGCGAGTAAATTTATTAGCGCTTTATTGATCTAAAGCTGTTCCGTTTATTGATTGGAGCGCCAGACGGCGACTCCTACGGGATGAGTGAGACAGATAAGACATCACAACCACGCGCTTAAGCGATGGGTGATGGCTTATCGCTCACCCCGAGGAAAGCGTCCGGCTGGTGCGGAAATCAATTTTACTCTCTGACCTAAAATTACTTTTCATCAAAAATCAACCCTAACCTTTAACAATACTAATCTCTTAAAATTTCACGAAAGATGGGAGTAGCAAAAATGAAAAAATGGTTGTTTCTAATGTTATTTTGCATCACCTTAATCCTATCTGCTTGTTCTCAAAGTGAAGAAGACAAACAGGAATATTTGGGGGTTATTAGTGAGGGAAAAGTTTCAGGTTATGAATACACTGTAATAAAAGAACAGAATAATTATTTATGGCAGATAGGATACAAAGAAAATATAACTATTATCGAAGAGAGTACTGCCAATAAAGAAGATTTATTAAAATTTATGCATGCTGTGATTGACAGTAAATTAGTATTAGCAAAACTTATTACATCGTTATCATATTTATTAATTGTTACTATAACAACGCTTATCCTTTATAAAAAAAATAGAAAGATGCTTAAAGATGGCAGTGCAATGATAACTATTTTTGTAGGCATTGCTGTGTATATTGCCTTTAAAGCGTCATTTGATTTAAGTCGTTTATTACACGACACTAAATACTTCTATTTGACCCTTACTATTTAAATTAAAATGTGAATGTCATTCGTCTTTATCATACGTACAACTCCATATGAAAGAGGTTATGTTAATGAGGATGAATGCTACCTTTCTACTCCGTTTTAAGGCCTTCATGATTGATTACATTTTTATATTAGTTTATTTAGCCCTTCTCTTTGTGATCAATGTATTCCTGTTCCCATCTTTACAAGCGTTTTTCAATGGTTCTTTAATAGTGGCTCAGGTTACAGGTTTTTTAATGGTAACTTTTCCAGTGTCGCTATATTTTATAGTTTTTGACTCACCTATTGGAGGGCAGTCTATTGGAAAAAGAAAAACTGGGATACAAGTGGTTAATAAAAACGGAGAAGCAATATCACTATTGCGAACAACTTTTCGAACCGTCCTAAAATTTTTACCATGGGAGTTGTCACATTACCTTGTTTATCGACTTGTTTATATAGGTGATGGCGAAATACCATTCTCCTACTACCTGATTGGTGGACTGATTTATATACTTATGTTTGCATATATTTTGACCGCCATTTTTACTAAGAAAAAACAGTCTTTGTATGATATTCTGGCAGGAACAGAGGTTGTTAAGAGATAGGAGAATTCGATTGAAAAAACTCTGCTTAGGAATATTCGCAATGGTGCTGATATTAGTCATCACAGGCTGTTCCAAGCTTGAACCTATGACTTTTGAGGAAATTTACTCAGGAGACTTATCAGAAGTATCCAAAATAGAGATTAGACACGGTAATGGAGAACTTAAAGAAATTACAGATCAATCAATTATAAACTCTTGGCTTGATAGTTTAAAAAACATCGTATTTGAGCCTTCTACAAACCAAGATGGGCAAGTTGGTTATCTATATAATGTAAGCCTTTTTGAAGAGGAAATTTTAACACTTTCCTTTTCTACTACACAAATAAATGATGTTTATTACAATGAGAATGAGCAAGTTTTGCAGCAATTACATTCGTTATTCAATGAAAATTAAACGATGCCACGAATCTGTAATAAACTGACAAAATAATAAGAGGTAACAGACTAAGTCCATTACCTCTCCCCATATATAAAGGAATACTATTCCTCAAAGTCGTCATGATATTCCATTTCAGTTGAAATTGGGAATATTGCTTTTATCTCTTCAGCCTTTTCTTCATCTACGTTTGAAAAAATGATTTCAGCTCCATATTGTCCAATCTCTAATTGTTCTTCCCCATTTGTGTTGAAAAACATGGTGAACCATTTCAGTCCCCCGATTGGATCTTGAGAATAATTTCGGAAAAATAATCTGTTCTCATCGGTTAAATTTACGGTAAAAACCTTCATTAACCCTTCATTCAGTGCCTCAAAGCTTTTTTCAGAAAGCTCATTGACTACTTCCTCTTCTTCAGCCCAGCAATGTATCACTACTTCCGAATACTCATTCGTATACTGATCCCATAAGTCCTCCCAAAAACTTAAATCTGTTGGGAACACCGTCTTCTCCTCTAAACTCATTGACTCTACTTTAACAACTAACTGACCCACTTATTTGCCTCCTCCATGTTTTTTCATCCATATACACACGTCCTTCACTACTTGTCGATTTACCTTCGAAGGAAAGTAATGTGTGAAGTCTGGATAATACCATGTCTCTACAATTTTGTTATACCCTATTAAAGCCTGTTCTAACACTTTTGCATGCTCAATTGATACATTCACATCTTCTCTCCCATGAATGATTAACACAGGTGCATGAATTTCTTCGATTTGATTTAATACATTTCTTCCCTCATATTCTTCCTCACGGTTGGAAGGAGTTCCACCTATTACGCGCTTCATCATTCTTCGCATATCCAGTCTTTCCTCATATGTGAGATAAATATCAGATACTCCAGCCCAGGAAACAAGCGAGCTGATGTCTTCCCTTATAACAGCTGTCCATAAGGCCATCATGCCACCCCTAGAAAAGGCAAAAAGATGGACTTTGTCGGGGTTGCAAAATTGTTTTAATACATCCACCGCATAAACGGCATCCCATCGATCCTCGCCACCAAACTCATCTCTTCCTTCTCCGCCACGATTTCCACGATAATAAGGGGCAAAGATAACAAGTCCTTGAGAAGCAAATTGAGCAATTCGTGCAGGGCGAACCATGCCAACCCCTTGGATCCCTCCTCTGCAATACAGCATTCCATCATAAATTCCCTCTTTGATCGGATATGCTAGCATTCCTTTTATCCGTAAGCCACAGGACCAGTATGTAATTTCTTTTAAATGCACATTCGGATTTGGAGATGGATATACACGAATTCTATCAATCGTTCCATCTTTCTTCATAAATCATCACCTTCTTAAGAATGACTTCCATTCCTTTGTCCTTCATATGAAAGCTTAAGTTAGGACAAGATTTTAGCTCCTTTGACGTGAGCCAGACTGCTCCATCTGTTTCATACTGTACTGCCTCTGTATGTATATCCTTCACCTCTGCTATAAATACCGCCTTACAAAATGGTTTCACATCATGAACTACATATTCGGCAAACCATTCTAATCGGTATACTGCTACATTCGTTTCTTCTAAAGTTTCTCGGATAGCAGCTTCCTCTATAGTTTCATATACCTCTTTTTTACCACCTGGAAACTCTATTCCTCTTTTAGGATGGTTAGTTAATAACCATTTATGATTTTTCTGTGCTAAAATGAGCACATGCTGAGGCACTATTGAAAAGTTACCTTTTTCAAAACTAAGATCCACCCTATATCCATTTAAATCATTAAAAGAAATCATATATGTACGCTCCCTTGTATTTCATTGCTTGATGTTGCTGTTTGACTTATATTTACTTTAAAAGTTTATCATAGGCAAATAAAAAAAGGTTTAGCATAAAACTAAACCAGGAGTCTAAATAATAATAAACAAGTAAACAAGCATGATTCCTAAATCCGCTATACTATGACTGACAATGGATGGAACAATAGTATGAAATCTTGAGCGAAAAATGCCCCACATAATTCCTGCAAGGAAAACCATCAAGGTAGCGAAAACAGGTATATGGAAAATAGGCATGACCACTACAAAATGATATAGGGCATAAAAAAATGCCGTTATAATAATTGTAAGCTTTGATCCAAGTCGATGTAGTAATCGGTCATACATAAACCTTCTCCAATAAAACTCTTCTAATATAGGGTTAATGAAAATAAGGAAAAGTACAAGGAAAATTACTTTCGCTCCTGTAAAATCCCATTGGACAAGAGCTACTTCCAAGCCTTCTTGATCTATAGCTATCGATTGAAGCAAGTAGGCAAAACTATAAATAGCTATTAAGCAAATAAATCCGCTTATAATCCCCACAGTCATCGAGTACTTCGGTTGAGGGAATATTAAACGAGTACGTGATTTCCTTCTATAGCTTACTAGGATTGGAACAACCAGTAACCAGCCATAGAAGAGCAAAAATGTAATGGCTATATTCTTTATAAGGACAAGACCTAAAATGATCATGATAGTAGGTCCAATTAGTAAAATCAGCTGTTTAACCATATAACCTCCTAATTATTTCTAATTTATCATAAGAAAAAAGACTTGGCAATGCACCAAGTCTTAACCTTCCCACTTTTCTTGCTCCTGTTGTTTATAATTTTTGCCGCCTTCTTGACTGTTTTGGCCAGCGTTAACCTTTGCCTTATCTTGTGGAGAAAGATTTAAAAGGGAGCTTGCATTGCGGTAAGTAGTTGTATCGTTACCTTTACCATTAACATTTTTAGTCATTACAGATGCCTACTTTCTTTAAAAAATGGAAGCTGTTCAATAAATGCTTGAGATTCTCTGTCACTAAACTCGTGGATTAGAGCATATAGCTTCTTGATTCGGTTGTCGTATTCTTCATTAGAAAAATCATTACTATAATACTTTAATGGCACATGGGCTCTCCAAAAGGTATTCATGTCTTTGTGATACAGTTGATAAAACAAAGTTTCAAAAACTGGGATAATATCCTGCCTTGCTGTTATTTCATATTCCCATGGCGATTCATCTGGATACAAGTATACTTTCCGTTGACTCAACGAAACGTAAGCTTTAATTTCTGTCATATCACACATCCTTTTCGTGTAGTATGTTCCCAAAACAAAAAAACATGCACCATATAAGGTGCATGTTTTTCTCTTACGCTTGTACGTCTACTACTGTTCCTTTAAAAGGATGTGTAGCAGGTTGAGGCATACTCTCTAGCATTTCCACTGCTGCTACAGTTTCCATATTAAGTGCATTTTTCATAACACTCATTTGAACTGTTTGTTGTAGCTGTGCTAGCTGAGAAGACATGATGGAGTTAATATCCAAAATAATTCCCCCTTACAAGCTTATTATCGACATAAAGTTCATTTATTCCATTATTTATTGGAATCCCCTAAAAAGGCATTTAACATCCATTGGTGTTTCTCAATTTTTTGATAGATCGCATTTAGAATGTCCTCTGTCATATCATCCTCGTCCTTAGCTGCCTCTTCCATCCCTTTTTTCAAGGATTTCATAATTTTATCATAGTCTTTCACAACTGCTTCTACCATTTCCTCAGCAGTTTCTTTATTGTTTGCTTCCTTCACGTCCGAAAGCTCTAGATGCTCTTTTAACGTAGCAGTTGGCTTTCCTCCTAAAGTTAATAAGCGTTCTGCTATTTCATCCATATTTAAAGTTGTTTCGTTGTATAGTTCTTCAAACTTTGCATGTAATGTAAAGAATTGTGGTCCTTTTACATACCAATGAAAATTATGTAATTTTGTATACATGACTGAAAATGTTGCTACTAGATTATTTAGTTCTTTATTTAATGCTGCTGACATAATTTTGACACTCTCCTCTAGAATTATAGTTGCTTTCTCTTTTCATATACCTCTTATTTTCTTACAATAAACATAAGACATTAAAATGGAGTGAGCTAATATGGTATTTTGGATCTTAGGTATAGCAATTATATTCAGTATTGTTGGTTTTACCTTTCTATATAAATTAGCAACAAAAGAAAATGTTCATGCTATTGACCCTAAACCGAAGGATACAGACGCATGAAGCGAATCCTATTAAGTATTTTTCGCTTTTATCAAAAATTTATATCACCATTGTCTCCACCTAGCTGCCGCTTCTATCCAACATGCTCTCACTATGGAGTGGAGGCTGTAGAAAAACATGGTGCTATAAAAGGTAGCTACCTAACGGTTAAACGTATATCTAAATGTCATCCATTTCATGAAGGTGGATTTGACCCAGTACCAGAAGAATGGCCTTTGAAGAAAAAATAACTCAAAGGCTATTTTTTCTTGCCTTTTTGAACATAATATTGTAAGCTAATAAAGTTCTTAATACATAAAACGTAATCATTACTATTTAGAAAGGTTGATAAAATTGAAACGTATTATCCTATTATGCATATTATCGTCTATTTTATTCATCGCTGCTTGTGGGCAGCAAGAAGAAGCAACCACAGCAGAAGGTGGCCAATTAGATATATATACAACTGTTTATCCGCTCCAATATTTCACAGAACGAATTGGAGGAAATGAAGTAAAGGTCCAATCTATTTATCCACCAGGTGCCAATGAGCATACATTTGAACCTACACAAAAGGATATGATTGCTCTGGCTGATGCTGATTTATTCTTTTACATCGGTTTAGGACTAGAAGGATTTGTGGAAAATGCAAAAAAGACTTTAGCTGAGGAAAATGTAGAAATGGTAGCCGTAATTGATGGCGTGCCAGACAGTGCTTTAGAAGTGAACGAGGATGAACATGATCACCACGATAAGGAAGGTACAGATGAACATGATCACGAAGGTCATGAGGAAGATTCTGCAGAAGCAGACGAACATAATCATGATTCGGAAGAAAATGGAGATGGACATGAAGGCCATGACCACGGAGATACGGATCCACACGTATGGATTTCTCCAAAAATCAGTCAAGATCTAGCTTTAACAGTAAAAAACAAGCTAGTCGAAGTTTCTCCAGAAAATGAAAAATTATTTGAAGAGAACTATCAAGCACTTGTTAGCGAGCTTCAACAATTAGATACTGACTTTGAAGAAATGTCTCACGCTGCATCATCTAAAACGTTTTTTGTTTCCCATGCAGCATTTGGTTATTTAGCTGACACATATGGCCTAGAACAAATTGCTATTGCGGGCTTAAACTCTCAGCAGGAGCCTTCTCAAAAGGAGCTAACTAAGATCATTGATATGGCTAAAGAGAAAAATGTAGAGTATATTCTTTTTGAACAAAACGTAAACTCTAAGCTAACAGAAGTCATTCAAAAAGAAATTGGAGCAGAAAGTCTAGTGCTCCACAATCTAGGTGTCCTTTCTAAAGAGGATATAGCAAATGAAGAAACCTACTTTACTTTAATGCAAAAAAATCTAGAAACTTTAAAAACGGCTTTAAATTAGAACACTTTTCTAGTTAGAAACGCGAGAATGTTGATATAACGACATTCTCGCGTTTCTTTTATTATGAAGAGTCACCTATATTAGTTGCTCTACTGATATTATTGGTGTGACCGACCGATTATTCGATGTGACCTACCGATTTTATTGGAGAACCGACCGATTATTCGATGGAACCGACCGATTTTGTGGCAGAACCGACCGATTCCTATTTTATTGCCATCCACTTCTTGTTATGAAAGTCTATTTAAGTTAATCCGTAAGTACTGTTTTATTTCATCGTATAACGCTTCGACTTCTTTAGAGCTGTCTAGCTGGAGGATGGGACTTTGTGATAATTCCATTTCATAGCGCTGTGCCACATATGTCCCTCCTTGACTTTTATCGGTTTCCGTTAAGTAGGTTTTGCACCATTCTATAAAGTCATTCGTATATAATCCATGCTCGTCTAGCCACGATTGTTTACCAGTTTTACGGGAAATTTCTCTTTTTCTTATGCGGTCCATTCTTTCATTCTCCGGTAAAGACAGAAAGACTAAAAGTTCCAGATCGGAAAAGCCATCTGGATGCCATGAAAAAATAGAGCCCGAGACTACATAACACTTATTAGAACTGATATCTCGCTGATACATTTCTCTTCTTATTTCAATTGGA
Organism: Psychrobacillus sp. FSL K6-4046; assembly: GCF_038624605.1. Taxonomy (NCBI): domain Bacteria; kingdom Bacillati; phylum Bacillota; class Bacilli; order Caryophanales; family Bacillaceae; genus Psychrobacillus; species Psychrobacillus sp. FSL K6-4046. The sequence continues at coordinate 1,243,281 of NZ_CP152020.1, read as the reverse complement.
TTATTTTCTAGAAACGTATCGTCCTTCCACAGATAGGAATCGGTATCGATCCATTTTATTTGCTCTCGGTGTGCAAAATATTCACCTAATGTACTCTTCCCCGTTCCAGATCCGCCTATAATTTGAATTCTCATACGTTTCCCCTCCTCATAGCAAAAGAATAACCCGTAAAAAAAGCCGAGAAAGCTGTTCTCTCGGCTTTATAAATATTCATGAAGCTTTCTTCTTAAAATTTTATTGGAAGCATTTCTAGGTAGCTCCTCGATAAAATAATAACGGACAGGCTGTTTATATGTAGCAAGCTGGGGTTTCATAAATGATTTTAATTCTTCTTCGGTAACCTCGCTCTTCAACACAACAAAGGCAATCGGTACGTGCCCCCATTTATCATCCTGAATACCAGTTACTCCGGCTTCTTTTACAGCCCTATGCTTAACTATGGCCTGCTCCACTTCAGCAGGATAAATATTTTCCCCACCCGAAATGATTAAATCTGATCTACGGTCGACGACGTATAAATAACCTTCGTCATCTATATAACCCATATCTCCCGTATGGAGCCACCCATCATCCTGTGGATCCGTGGAAGCTGCTGCTCCAATATAACCCTTCGTAACATGTGGTCCTTTAATAAAAATTTCTCCTATCTCCTTTTCTCCTGAAATACGTATTTCTGCGAAAAATAGTGGCTTTCCTGCTGAGCCTAGCTTACGAATAGCATCCTCACTAGACAATGTCGTAGTTTGTGAGGACGTTTCCGTCATACCATATGTCTGTAAAACAGGTATCTTACATTTAATCGCTCGCTCCAAGTAATGGAGAGGAACAGGCCCTCCACCGACTAGCATAGATTGGAAAGTATCCGGGAATGTTTGATTCCGTTCCTCTAACACACTAATCAATCTTTCTAACGTTACAGCAACAACAGACATTCTAGTAACTGTTCCATTTAAAATTTCCTCTATAGACTTATTTGCATCAAACTTTGTATGGAGGCTGACTGTCATACCATATAGAACGGAACGCATTAGAATAGAAAATCCGCTAATATGAAACAAAGGCATTGCGCATAACCAGCAATCATTAGGCTGAACACCTAAATTTAAAGCAGATCCCATTGCACTCATCACATGATTTTCTAGTGTTTGTCGAACACCCTTTGGCTTCCCTGTCGTACCAGATGTGTACATAATAGTGATTGTTCTATCCTTTGGCCATTCAGCGTCTATTTGAAATCGCTTGTTTGAGGCTCCTGTAACCTGATTAAAGGATATCCGGTTACCATACATTAAGCTTCTATCTAACCGATCGACTAATAATACGTCAGACTGACTATCATTTAATTGATAAATCAGCTCGTCCTCTGTTAAACGTTCATTAAGCATGACTAGCTCACAGCCTAATTGCATGCAGCCATGTAAAACTGTCACTAGCTGTGGGCTGGACGACGCCAATATGGCAATTCTCATCCCTTTGTTAACACCTAATTTATGTAGCTTCTCGGCAAAGTCTATTGCCTCCTGCTGTAATTGTGAGAATGTCCATTGTTGGTCTTCAAATATGATAGCTAATCTATTTGGCGTAAGACTTGCTCGTTTAACCAAGAGATTAGGGTACATAATAAACAACTCCTTTATTAAGTAAAGCACAAGCAAATGCATTTCTATCTTTTAAAAAAAGCTGCCCTTAAAGGACAGCTTAGAGAAATCATAAAATATCTTACTAAATCACGGGAAACGTGGGAATTGACCGAAGTCTGGTTTACGTTTTTCTTTAAACGCATCGCGACCTTCTTTAGCTTCCTCAGTTGTGTAATAAAGAAGTGTTGCATCTCCAGCTAATTGTTGAAGACCAGCAAGTCCATCTGTATCAGCATTCATAGCTGCTTTTAAGAAACGAAGTGCGGTTGGGCTCTTTTCTAGCATTTCCTCACACCATTGAACAGTCTCGTCCTCTAATTGCTCATAAGGAACAACAGTGTTAACTAAGCCCATATCTAACGCTTGTTTTGCATCATATTGACGGCATAGGTACCAAATTTCACGTGCTTTCTTATGACCAATGATACGAGCTAAATAGCCTGAACCATATCCAGCATCAAAGGAGCCTACGTTTGGACCAGTTTGTCCAAAAATAGCATTGTCCGCAGCGATTGTTAAGTCACAAACTACGTGTAATACATGACCTCCACCAATTGCATATCCAGCTACCATAGCTACAACTGGCTTAGGAATTACACGGATTAAACGTTGTAGGTCTAATACGTTTAGACGAGGAATTTCATCCTCTCCTACGTATCCACCATGACCTCGAACCTTTTGGTCTCCGCCTGAACAGAAAGCTTTTTCGCCTTCTCCAGTTAGAATAATTACACCAACATTTTTGTCATCGCGAGCACGAGAAAATGCATCGATCATTTCCATCACTGTTTTAGGACGGAAAGCATTTCGCACTTCTGGGCGATTAATCGTTACTTTAGCAATTCCATTATAGAATTCATATTTAATGTCTTCATATGTATGTAATGTTGTCCATTCACGAGTCATCTTACATCCTCCTTCAAAATTATATCCTCTACTATTGTAGCAAACAATTTGGGATTTTCCACATGAATTGCATGGCCCACACCATTTATTATTTTCCAGTCAGCATTTGGTAATAACGTTAACATCTTTTTAGCAATTTCACAGAACTTCTTATCTAGCTCTCCCGTTAACATGATCACTGGAAATTCAAGAGAGCCCAGTTTATCCCATAAGGAAGGCTGCACTCCAGTGCTAAATCCCTTCAAGCTATTCGACAAGCCTATTGCTGTTTGAGACATTCGCTCTTCTCTTATCTGTTGTTGCTTCTTCAGTGATAAACTCTTTTGCGAATCAAACAAAGGAATCTGCTCCCAGTGATCTGTAAACGCAAGGACACCGTCTACTAGAATTTTTTCAGCCAGCCTGCTATCCGCTGATTTTCTTTGTATACGAGCTTCCTCATCCTTTAAGCCTGGAGAACTGCTTTCTAGTATTAAACAGTCGACCTCATACTTACTTGCATAGGCAAGTGCCAATCTACCACCCATAGAATACCCTATAAGCGTAAAATGATCCCAGCCTATCTGTTGGATTAGTGCATGGAGATCCTCCACCTGCTCCTGAGCAAAGTAACGGCTAGCATTTTCAGGCTTATCACTTTCCCCGTGGCCAATTAAATCAATGGTTAGCAATTCAATAGAAGGATCTAGAGAAGCGATAACTTCCTCCCATGTCCTACTAGATCCAGTAAATCCATGCAGAAAGACTGCCTTCTTCTTGGCACCTGTATTGTACCTTTTAACTTTCATCTGAATTGACCTAACGGTTATTAAGCTTTCCAAGTGACATCCAGCTCCTTAGTGATTGCTGCCCAAAGCTTTCGATGAGTTTCTGTATTGTTCTGTCTATCCGTACGAACTTCAATCATACGAATATTCTTCGTTTTATCCTTACTTAAGACAGCTTGAAAATCTGCCTTAGTATGTACTACATCGTATTGAGCATCGTACATAGTCGCAATAGCTGAAAACTCAAGCCCTGTAGGTGTCCCGAACAAATGCTCAAAGTAATTAGTTTCCGTAGATTGTGGCAAGTAAGAGAATATGCCTCCTCCATCATTATTCATAATAACAATGGTTAGATCTGTTTCGCTAAAACGAGTAACAATTAATCCATTTACATCATGGAGAAATGCCAGATCCCCGATTAATAGATAGCCAGGTCTTTTAGTTGCTGCTTGAATACCTAAAGCTGTTGATACCACTCCATCAATTCCGTTTGTACCTCTATTGGCATATACATGGACATCCTTAGAGGTTTTATTGAAAAAGGTGTCTACATCACGTATAGGCATACTGCTACTAGCTATTAAATCAGTTTTGTCTGGAAGCACCTCAAATAACGTTCCCGCTAACGCACCTTCATCTGTTTGCTCTGAAATATACGTCTTAATATGATTCGTTGCTATATCATTTGCCTTAGACCAATTTTCTAGATAGCCAGAAGATTGTTTTTCTTCTACCTGCAACCAAAGAGATGACGGATTTACTTGTAAGTGATGAGTTACAACATGAAGAGAATCTCTAAATATTGGACTTTCATCCACAGCTATAAAGGTTTTAGGAGGGTTTGCCTCTAGAAACTTCATGAGCGGCTTAGAAACCGGCTGGGCACCAAAACGAATTACTACTTCAGGGATAGCTGATTGCATAAACAGTTCACTTTTTAAAATTGCGTCATATTGGTCTATACACAAATGCATACAATCCATAGGTACATTACTTCTAAGTGTAGATAATGGATCCGCTAGTACTGGCCATTGTATAGCTTTCACAAACTCCCAGAAACCTACTGTTGAGTTTAAGGAATCCCCTGCAATAATAAGTCCCTTCTCTGTGTCTGTTATTAACTGAGTATACCAATTGATGCATTCTTTACTTGGCACAAGCTTCCCTAATTCTGTTTGCTGCATTTGAGGCACGGAAGCAGGTCGATCCATTTCTAACAATAATGGCTCCCGAAACGGCACGTTGATATGAACTGGTCCCATCGGTGCACTCCTAGTAGAAGAAGCTGCACGATGAATATGTCTCTCTATAAACGCGAGACTTTCTTCTCTTTCCTCAGGTAAGGGAAAATCGACCGACCATTTGACATGCTTACCAAATAGATGTATTTGGTCTATCGCTTGAGGAGCGCCAACCTCTCTAAGTTCATGTGGGCGATCCGCTGTCACAATAAGTAATGGTATTCTTGCATAATATGCTTCCACTATCGCCGGAAAGAAATTCGCAGCAGCAGTACCTGAAGTACACAATAGAACTACAGGGTTCTTTTTCGCTTTGGCAATTCCTAAAGCAAAATATCCAGCAGAACGCTCATCAATTTGTCTATATAAGTTAAAGCCTGTGGATTTTGCAAAACCATATGCTAAAGGAGTGGATCTAGATCCTGGGCATAGTACGATATCCTCTATGCCCGCTTGTCTAATAGTTTCTACAAATCGATTTACATAAGATGTTAGAAAGCTCGCGTTAGTCATTCATATTTCCTCCCAAAGTTCGAAGCATTGGTCGGAATTTGACTCTCGTTTCTTCAAACTCTTCAAAAGAGGTAGATTCTGAAACTAAACCGCCCCCAGCATATAAGTACGCGTATTGGTTTTCTATGAGAGCAGAACGAATACCTACCGCAAACTCTCCATCTCCCTCGGCATTCACCCAGCCGATTGGAGCGGCATAATAACCACGGTTCATTTGTTCAGATTCTCTAATAATCTCAATGGCCTCTTGTCGAGGTTCACCACCAAGTGCTGGTGTCGGATGCATAGCTTCCACAAACTCGAAAAGAGAAGAGCTTCCTTTAATTTTCCCCTCTATAGGTGTAAATAAATGCTGAATATCTCTTATTTTCATAAGCTTTGGTCTAGCTGGAATCTTAACCTGCTCACAATACTGCTCAAATACTTTTCTAATCATCTGAACAACATATTCATGTTCCATTAAGTTTTTATTATCCGATAATAGCGCATCTCCAAGCTTCTTATCTTCCACTTGGTCTTTTCCTCTTCGAACGGATCCAGCCAAACCAGCAGATTCAACCTTGCCATTTTCCAATTTTACTAATCTCTCTGGAGTCGCCCCAAAGAAAGTCTTGTCTTCTTTCTCAAGACCAAATAAATAACTTTCAGGTTGCTCCATCGATGCATTGTAAATTGCTGTAGATGGTGAAAAGATATCATCAAAGGTTAACTTTAGGGAGCGCCCAATAACTACCTTGTTTACTTCCTTATTACGAATTCTTTCCGTTACAGTTTCAACCGCTGATAAGTATTCTTCCTTTAATCTATCTTCTCGTTGAAGAAGCTGTGGCTTTTTATGGACCTTCAGTTCTTTCACTTGAGCTGTATGGATTAAAGTATCTCTTTCTATACGTAAGCGCTCAAAAGCAGCAGAGCTGTCCTCTTCCTCTGTAATATGATGAATACTTACAAAAGCCTGATCGTCCTGTATAACTAATTGAAATGTAGCCACGGCAAAAAAACTAGACGGGAAGCTATTCCATTCCGATGATATATTGTTTGAAGGATCGAAAGAGAATCCACCAAATAGAATTGGAGACACATCTGCTTTCTCTATTAATGAACAAGCACAAAGGTCGTCCCATTTTTGAGCTATATCGCTGTATCTATTTTTCTCTAAATCATTAGACAGTATATAGGCGTGTCCAAGTCCAACCAATGTGAACGTTTTCTCTTTGTTCTGCCAAAAGAATCGTTTCCCTTTATAGTAATCCTCCCCAGCTTCAAAAAAAGCATGAGCAGACATTCTAGATACTTCTATTGTTTCGGTATAAAAACGTAATGTTGATTTATTTTGCCCGGTGGTGTTCGGCATATATATGACCTCCGTATAAATTACCTGCTAATTTAAATTCATGTTTTATTACTCTACCCTTTATCATACAACTTTCTCCACGTTTCGGCACACATTTAGCTACAAATGTATGCTAAAATTGAAGTTGATTCTTTAAAAGGAGAGAAATTTATATGTCACAAGAACTACAAGCTGATAAAGGCTGGCGTATATGGTGGAAGTTAACAAGACCACACACGTTAACCGCTTCGTTTGCGCCTGTCTTTTTAGGTACAATGATTGCCCTTTATTACGTAAATATTGATTGGCCTTTATTCTTAGCAATGCTCATTGCGTGCTTGTTTATACAAGCTGCTACGAATATGTTTAATGAGTACTACGACTTTGAAAGAGGTCTAGATAGTGAAGAATCTATCGGCATTGGTGGCGCGATAGTCCGCAATGGTGTTAAACCAAAGACAGTGCTTCAATTAGCCTTAGTACTATACGTCCTAGCCGCACTGTTAGGTATTTATATTTGTTCCCAATCATCTTGGCTTTTATTGATCGTTGGAGCCGTTTGTATGCTCATTGGATACTTATATACTGGTGGACCTTACCCAATAGCTTATACACCGTTTGGAGAACTATTCAGTGGTGTGGTTATGGGAATGTTTATTGTTTTAATTGCTACATACATTCAGGTAGGTTCTATACCAAACTTTGCCTTGTTCCTATCTATCCCTAGCACTTTGCTTGTCGCTGCTATTATGCTTTCTAATAATATTCGAGATATTGTAGAGGATACAAAAGGCGGTAGAAAAACAATGGCTATCTTAATAGGTAGAGACAATGCTATTAATGTGTTAGCCCTATTTTTTATCGTTTCTTATGTATGGATCATCTTATTAGTAATACTTCAGATTCTTACACCTTGGGCTTTGCTAGTCTTACTAAGTGCAAAGAAACCAATAGATGCTATAAAACTATTTAAATCTAAAGAGAATCACCTCGAAGTCGGATTAGCAATGAAAAACACCGCACTTACGAATACCATTTTCGTATTTCTTTTAGGTATTGGCTTGTTAATAGGATTTTTACTATGATGGGTCAGTCAGGAAGTTAACTCTTCCTGGCTTTTTTATTTGTGAAGTTTAAGTTAGAGGTTGCAGAAGTGTAAACGAAGAAAGAAAAGTCTAACCAAATAATTGATTTCGCATAGTTTCTTTAGAATCGGACGGTTTTGTTTAATAATCGGTCGGTTAGGCAAAATAATCGGTTGGTTCTCTTCAATAATCGGTCGGTGGAAGAACTTTTAGAAGTAAATCTTTTCACATGAAGATAATGCCCAAATGCTATTATTGATCACTTTAGTGTAATCGTTCTGCTAACAATATTTGAAAGGAAATTCACAAATAAGTGCAGCATAGATTCACTTTTCTTGATACTTCTTCCCGCCTGGATTTACAATGTTATAACAATCCTTACATATCATAAAGGCACAATAAAAAAAGACAACCACCGAAGTGATTGCCTTTTTACAGTTATGACCCCTACGGGATTCGAACCCGTGTTACCGCCGTGAAAGGGCGGTGTCTTAACCGCTTGACCAAGGGGCCTTATATATGGCGGAGAAGGAGGGATTTGAACCCTCGCGCCGGTTGCCCGACCTACACCCTTAGCAGGGGCGCCTCTTCAGCCACTTGAGTACTTCCCCATATATATGGCTCCGAAGGTAGGACTCGAACCTACGACCAATCGGTTAACAGCCGATTGCTCTACCACTGAGCTACTTCGGAATAATGGTGGGCCTAAATGGACTCGAACCATCGACCTCACGCTTATCAGGCGTGCGCTCTAACCAGCTGAGCTATAGGCCCATTAATTGGAGCGGGTGAAGAGAATCGAACTCTCATCATCAGCTTGGAAGGCTGAGGTTTTACCACTAAACTACACCCGCGTGATAAATGGTGGCTCAGGACGGAATCGAACCGCCGACACAAGGATTTTCAGTCCTTTGCTCTACCGACTGAGCTACTGAGCCTCTTCGATTTACGCTAAGCAGCACAACTCTTTGTCAGCTTCACTCACTCATTCAGTCACGTACTTTAGTACGCTCCTTCTTTCGTTCGATTGCTTCCTCGATTTGCTTGCTTATCCTAAATCTCTAACATATTGAATAATAAATGGCGGTCCCGACCGGGATCGAACCGGCGATCTCCTGCGTGACAGGCAGGCATGTTAACCGCTACACCACGGGACCATTTGGTTGCGGGGACAGGATTTGAACCTGTGACCTTCGGGTTATGAGCCCGACGAGCTACCGAACTGCTCCACCCCGCGACAATAAGAGTAGTTGAAATTTAAATCAACTGCGCATTTAGTGAGTTTTACGTCTTCCACGCTTCGCTTGCGTCGACGTTAATCGCTTTCTTCGTGAAGCGATTTGCTCCACCCCGCGACAATAAGAGTAGTTGAAATTTAAATCAACTTTTCATTCAATTACTTGGTATGTATATTTCCCACTAACAATAAGATGGAGGAGGAAGAGGGATTCGAACCCCCGCGCGGTATGACCCGCCTGTCGGTTTTCAAGACCGATCCCTTCAGCCAGACTTGGGTATTCCTCCGAAAAATTATGTTGGTGGACCTTGCAGGACTCGAACCTGCGACCGGACGGTTATGAGCCGTCTGCTCTAACCAACTGAGCTAAAGGTCCTTAAGATGGCGGCAGAGGGAGTCGAACCCACGACCTTTCGGGTATGAACCGAATGCTCTAGCCAGCTGAGCTACGCCGCCAGGAACTTTAAAAGAAAATTTTATATTTGGTGGAGCCTAGCGGGATCGAACCGCTGACCTCCTGCGTGCAAGGCAGGCGCTCTCCCAGCTGAGCTAAGGCCCCAAATTTTTATTAATAACTGGTCGGGAAGACAGGATTCGAACCTGCGACCCCTTGGTCCCAAACCAAGTGCTCTACCAAGCTGAGCTACTTCCCGTATATATATTGGCGCGCCCGGCAGGAGTCGAACCCACAACCTTCTGATCCGTAGTCAGACGCTCTATCCAATTGAGCTACGGGCGCTAATGTTACTTAAAAGTGGTGCCGAGGACCGGAATCGAACCGGTACGGTAGTCACCTACCGCAGGATTTTAAGTCCTGTGCGTCTGCCAGTTCCGCCACCCCGGCACTTTAGTGAATCTTTGGAGCGGAAGACGAGGTTCGAACTCGCGACCCCCACCTTGGCAAGGTGGTGTTCTACCACTGAACTACTTCCGCTCGGTTATTAAATTAAATGGTGCGGGTGAAGGGAGTCGAACCCCCACGCCTTGCGGCGCTAGATCCTAAGTCTAGTGCGTCTGCCAGTTCCGCCACACCCGCATATTTATTTCACAAAAGTGAATGAGCCATGAAGGACTCGAACCTTCGACCCTCTGATTAAAAGTCAGATGCTCTACCAACTGAGCTAATGGCTCGGAAAATGGTGCCGGAGAAAGGACTTGAACCCTCAACCTACTGATTACAAGTCAGTTGCTCTACCAGTTGAGCTACTCCGGCAGGAGTAAGTAATGGTGGAGGATGACGGGCTCGAACCGCCGACCCTCTGCTTGTAAGGCAGATGCTCTCCCAGCTGAGCTAATCCTCCTGGGTATTAAAATGTTATTATGTATTTTTATTGCAAGCCCAGCGACGTCCTACTCTTGCAGGGGGAGACCCCCAACTACCATCGGCGCTGAAGAGCTTAACTTCCGTGTTCGGTATGGGAACGGGTGTGACCTCTTCGCCATCATCACTAGACTTGAATAATAATTGAAAGACAAGTTTTATTATATCAACTATGTAGATTATTACAAGCTTTTTTTAAATAAAAATTTATTCTTTCAAAACTGAATAAACTGACATCTTAGAAACAAACAATTTGGTTAAGTCCTCGATCGATTAGTATTCGTCAGCTGCACGTGTCGCCACGCTTCCACCCCGAACCTATCTACCTCATCGTCTTTGAGGGATCTTACTTACTTGCGTAATGGGAAATCTCATCTTGAGGGGGGCTTCGTGCTTAGATGCTTTCAGCACTTATCCCGTCCACACATAGCTACCCAGCGATGCCCTTGGCAGAACAACTGGTACACCAGCGGTGTGTCCATCCCGGTCCTCTCGTACTAAGGACAGCTCCTCTCAAATTTCCTACGCCCACGACGGATAGGGACCGAACTGTCTCACGACGTTCTGAACCCAGCTCGCGTACCGCTTTAATGGGCGAACAGCCCAACCCTTGGGACCGACTACAGCCCCAGGATGCGATGAGCCGACATCGAGGTGCCAAACCTCCCCGTCGATGTGGACTCTTGGGGGAGATAAGCCTGTTATCCCCGGGGTAGCTTTTATCCGTTGAGCGATGGCCCTTCCATGCGGAACCACCGGATCACTAAGCCCGTCTTTCGACCCTGCTCGACTTGTAGGTCTCGCAGTCAAGCTCCCTTCTGCCTTTACACTCTTCGAATGATTTCCAACCATTCTGAGGGAACCTTTGGGCGCCTCCGTTACACTTTAGGAGGCGACCGCCCCAGTCAAACTGCCCGCCTGACACTGTCTCCTACCCGGGTTACGGGTATGGGTTAGAATTTCAATACAACCAGGGTAGTATCCCACCGACGCCTCCTCCGAAGCTGGCGCTCCGGGCTCTAAGGCTCCTACCTATCCTGTACAAGTTGCACCAAAATTCAATATCAAGCTACAGTAAAGCTCCACGGGGTCTTTCCGTCCTGTCGCGGGTAACCTGCATCTTCACAGGTACTATAATTTCACCGAGTCTCTCGTTGAGACAGTGCCCAGATCGTTACGCCTTTCGTGCGGGTCGGAACTTACCCGACAAGGAATTTCGCTACCTTAGGACCGTTATAGTTACGGCCGCCGTTTACTGGGGCTTCAATTCGCACCTTCGCTTGCGCTAAGCACTCCTCTTAACCTTCCAGCACCGGGCAGGCGTCAGCCCCTATACTTCACCTTACGGTTTTGCAGAGACCTGTGTTTTTGCTAAACAGTCGCCTGGGCCTATTCACTGCGGCTCTTCTAGGCTATTCACCCAAAAGAGCACCCCTTCTCCCGAAGTTACGGGGTCATTTTGCCGAGTTCCTTAACGAGAGTTCTCTCGCTCACCTTAGGATTCTCTCCTCGACTACCTGTGTCGGTTTGCGGTACGGGCACCTCCCACCTCGTTAGAGGCTTTTCTTGGCAGTGTGAAATCAGGAACTCCGGACATACGTCCTTGCCATCACAGCTCAATGTTACAGAGTGCGGATTTGCCTACACTCACACCTCACTGCTTGGACGTGCATAACCAACAGCACGCTTACCCTATCCTACTGCGTCCCCCCATCACTCAAACGGTGGGGTGGTGGTACAGGAATATCAACCTGTTGTCCATCGTCTACGCCTATCGGCCTCGACTTAGGTCCCGACTAACCCTGAGCGGACGAGCCTTCCTCAGGAAACCTTAGTCATACGGTGGATGGGATTCTCACCCATCTTTCGCTACTCATACCGGCATTCTCACTTCTAAGCGCTCCACCAGTCCTTCCGGTCTGACTTCAACGCCCTTAGAACGCTCTCCTACCACTGATACCAAAGGTATCAATCCACAGCTTCGGTGATTTGTTTAGCCCCGATACATTTTCGGCGCAGCGTCACTCGACCAGTGAGCTATTACGCACTCTTTAAATGATGGCTGCTTCTAAGCCAACATCCTGGTTGTCTAAGCAACGCCACATCCTTTTCCACTTAACAAATACTTTGGGACCTTAGCTGGTGGTCTGGGCTGTTTCCCTCTTGACTACGGATCTTATCACTCGCAGTCTGACTCCCAAACATAAATCATTGGCATTCGGAGTTTGTCTGAATTCGGTAACCCGGGATGGGCCCCTAGTCCAAACAGTGCTCTACCTCCAAGATTCTAACGTTTGAGGCTAGCCCTAAAGCTATTTCGGAGAGAACCAGCTATCTCCAGGTTCGATTGGAATTTCTCCGCTACCCACACCTCATCCCCGCACTTTTCAACGTGCGTGGGTTCGGACCTCCAGTAAGTGTTACCTCACCTTCATCCTGGACATGGGTAGATCACCTGGTTTCGGGTCTACGACCACATACTCATTCGCCCTATTCAGACTCGCTTTCGCTGCGGCTCCGTCTTCTCAACTTAACCTCGCATGTAATCGTAACTCGCCGGTTCATTCTACAAAAGGCACGCCATCACCCGTTAACGGGCTTTGACTATTTGTAGGCACACGGTTTCAGGGTCTATTTCACTCCCCTTCCGGGGTGCTTTTCACCTTTCCCTCACGGTACTGGTTCACTATCGGTCACTAGGTAGTATTTAGCCTTGGGAGATGGTCCTCCCGGATTCCGACGGAATTTCACGTGTTCCGCCGTACTCAGGATACACTCTGGAGGGAATGAACTTTTGACTACGGGGCTTTTACCCTATCCTGCGGACCTTTCCAGGTCGCTTCGTCTAGCTCATTCTTTTGTAACTCCGTATAGAGTGTCCTACAACCCCAAGAGGCAAGCCTCTTGGTTTGGGCTCTTCCCGTTTCGCTCGCCGCTACTCAGGGAATCGAATTTTCTTTCTCTTCCTCCAGGTACTTAGATGTTTCAGTTCCCTGGGTGTGTCTCAGATGCGCTATGTATTCACGCAAATGTACTGCCCCATTACGGGCAGTGGGTTTCCCCATTCGGAAATCTTCGGATCGAAGCTCACTTACAGCTCCCCGAAGCATATCGGTGTTAGTGCCGTCCTTCATCGACTCCTAGTGCCAAGGCATCCACCGTGCGCCCTTATTAACTTAACCTAAAAGTTAAAAGTACTACACTTGCAATCACGTAAGTGATCACAATTTGAATATCTTGCGTTTGTTTCTTTTTTTGATGTCGTTTTATCCAGTTTTCAAAGAACAAGTTAAAAAGCTTTAAATGCTCATATAGAATGAACATTCAAAACTGAACTGCAAAACGTTAAGATACAGATAAAAATCTGTATTCCGAATATATCCTTAGAAAGGAGGTGATCCAGCCGCACCTTCCGATACGGCTACCTTGTTACGACTTCACCCCAATCATCTGTCCCACCTTCGGCGGCTGGCTCCCAAAAGGGTTACCCCACCGACTTCGGGTGTTACAAACTCTCGTGGTGTGACGGGCGGTGTGTACAAGGCCCGGGAACGTATTCACCGTGGCATGCTGATCCACGATTACTAGCGATTCCGGCTTCATGTAGGCGAGTTGCAGCCTACAATCCGAACTGAGAACGGTTTTATGGGATTTGCTCACCCTCGCGGGGTTGCGACCCTCTGTACCGTCCATTGTAGCACGTGTGTAGCCCAGGTCATAAGGGGCATGATGATTTGACGTCATCCCCACCTTCCTCCGGTTTATCACCGGCAGTCACCTTAGAGTGCCCAACTGAATGCTGGCAACTAAGATCAAGGGTTGCGCTCGTTGCGGGACTTAACCCAACATCTCACGACACGAGCTGACGACAACCATGCACCACCTGTCACCGCTGTCCCCGAAGGGAAAAGCCTATCTCTAGGCCGGTCAGCGGGATGTCAAGACCTGGTAAGGTTCTTCGCGTTGCTTCGAATTAAACCACATGCTCCACCGCTTGTGCGGGCCCCCGTCAATTCCTTTGAGTTTCAGTCTTGCGACCGTACTCCCCAGGCGGAGTGCTTAATGCGTTAGCTGCAGCACTAAGGGGCGGAAACCCCCTAACACTTAGCACTCATCGTTTACGGCGTGGACTACCAGGGTATCTAATCCTGTTTGCTCCCCACGCTTTCGCGCCTCAGCGTCAGTTACAGACCAGAAAGCCGCCTTCGCCACTGGTGTTCCTCCAAATCTCTACGCATTTCACCGCTACACTTGGAATTCCGCTTTCCTCTTCTGTACTCAAGTCCCCCAGTTTCCAATGACCCTCCACGGTTGAGCCGTGGGCTTTCACATCAGACTTAAAGGACCGCCTGCGCGCGCTTTACGCCCAATAATTCCGGACAACGCTTGCCACCTACGTATTACCGCGGCTGCTGGCACGTAGTTAGCCGTGGCTTTCTAATGAGGTACCGTCAAGGTACGAGCAGTTACTCTCGTACTTGTTCTTCCCTCACAACAGAGTTTTACGATCCGAAAACCTTCTTCACTCACGCGGCGTTGCTCCATCAGACTTTCGTCCATTGTGGAAGATTCCCTACTGCTGCCTCCCGTAGGAGTCTGGGCCGTGTCTCAGTCCCAGTGTGGCCGATCACCCTCTCAGGTCGGCTACGCATCGTCGCCTTGGTGAGCCGTTACCTCACCAACTAGCTAATGCGCCGCGGGCCCATCCTGTAGTGACAGCCGAGACCGTCTTTTAACATTTCCTCATGTGAGGTAATGGATTATTCGGTATTAGCCCCGGTTTCCCGGAGTTATCCCAATCTACAGGGCAGGTTGCCCACGTGTTACTCACCCGTCCGCCGCTAAATCAGAAGAAGCAAGCTTCTTCATCATCCGCTCGACTTGCATGTATTAGGCACGCCGCCAGCGTTCGTCCTGAGCCAGGATCAAACTCTCCATAATAGAGAACTTAAAAAGCTCATTTTGTTTTGCTGGCATCATCATTAAATGATGTCAAAAATTGTTTTGCGTCAATCAAGCCGAAGCTTGTTGATGCTATATGTCTTAACGTTTTGCATGTTCAGTTTTCAATGTTCATTGCGTCGTTTTGTTTTTGACGACTTTATTAGTATATCTCGCTTCAGTTAAGTTGTCAACAACTTTTTTTAATTTCTTTTAAGTCGTTACTCACATGTTCTGAAGGACATGTATTAATATACAATGATTAAAAACAAAAAGCAATACCTTTTATTAAAATTTATAGGTTTTTCTTTAATTATTTGATCTTTTCCTTCTCTTTTACGTTAAAAACACCGATTTATAAAGGTTTTACCTCACTTTCACTAGTTCCTGCTTATAAAAACATCTTTATTACTACTGGATTATCTATTATAAATGCCACCTTGGCTTCTGGAAAAAACTATTTTTATCTCTAAGTGATATTAAGCAGAAAACTGGGTATGTAAGTATAAGATTAAAATTTCCACATATTCTTAACTATCTATATGAAAGGAGGCACCACGGTGGATTGGATTCCCTATCTAAACGGATATGGTGAAATATTAATAAAATTAGGTTTGGCGGCAACCCTAAGTTTAGTTATAGGGATTGAAAGAGAATTAAAAAAGAAACCAATTGGCCTTAAAACAAGCATCGTCATTGCAACCTTTAGTTGTTTACTAACATACATATCAATAGAGTCAGCTTACAAAGCACATCATGGTCATGATGGAGTAAATATAACTATGGATCCTTTACGATTGGCCGCACAAATAGTAAGCGGTATCGGCTTTCTCGGAGCAGGTGTCATTTTACGCAAGGGCAACGACAGTATAAGTGGACTTACTACGGCAGCAATGATTTGGGGAGCAGGCGGAATAGGCATAGCCGTAGGCGCAGGTTTTTATCTGGAAGCTGCCCTTACAGTCGTTATCGTACTATTCGGTATAGAAGTAATTCCTCCTCTTCTATCTAAAGTCGGTCCTAAGCGTCTACGATCCAGAGAATTATCCTTAAAGGTTATTGTTTTAAAACAAGAAAGCATTTCTAAAATGTACTATTACTTAAAAGACTGTGGTTTTTATATCGATAGTATCCGGATAAAAGATATTAAATTAGAGAATGATGAGATAAAACATGAAATTCATATCCGACTATCTATCCTAACTAAGAAAAATACGGTAGAATTTTATCATTCTATTGCAGAATTGGAATTTGTGGAAAGTTTGGAATTAGAATCAATTTAAAAAAGGAGCAACTATCTATGGGACAATTTTTCACTTTACTAAAGGGTGGTAATAAGCCATCTTTAATCGCAGCTATTGTTAATACAATTATCGCAGCTTTAAAAGGTGGAGCATTTTTCTTAACAGGCAATGTTGCAATGTTTGCAGAAATGATGCACTCTATCGGAGATGCTGCCAATCAATTTTTTGTATTTATAGGATCTGCTCTTTCTAAAAAAGCGCCAACTCCAAAATTTCCGAATGGTTTTGGTCGATTGGTAAACCTTGTTTGTTTAGGTGCAGTTATATTAGTAGGAATCCTATCATATGAAACAATCAAAGAAGGCTGGCATCATATTCAGCACCCCGTCGCATCAGGTGGGCTAGCAATTACTTTAACCGTCCTCGGTATTGCAATAATTTTAGAGTTCGCTGTCTTATATAAGGCCGGAAAAGAAATATTACATGAAGTTGGTGTTAAAGGAACATTCCTTGCCCCTCTCACTACAAGCTTTGGTCATCTAAGTAGAGCAAAACCTGCAACAAAACTCGTTTTTATGGAGGATTTAGTAGCAACTGCAGGTGGGATACTAGCCTTTGTAGCTGTGCTTATCTCTCATTTCACAGGCTTTTTACAAGCAGAAGGAATCGCATCTATTCTTATTGGTCTAATGATGTTCTATGTTGTAGGAAAAGTATTCCTTGATAATGCACGAGGAGCTTTGGGAGAAACCGATGAACAGATGTTGCTGCACATCGCCCATGTTATTTCAGACGTAAAAGAAGTCAAAGATATTCAAGAGTTAGAAGTTATCAAAGAAGGAGAATATCTTCATGTGACATTAGTTGCTGAGATAGATGCTTCGCTTTCATTTGCAACAGTAGATGATATACACGATGTATTAAAGGACCTTATCTTAAGTCAACAAGGTGTTTCGGACGTTACTATCTCCTTTGATGAAGATGATGGAGTTAGAACATGGAAGCATCATAAGGATACTAAAACTGTTTTAAAAACTAAAAATAACTAAGTATGATTAGACATCCATTTCATTGGATGTCTTTTTGTTTCTATATATCTTTCTACTTTAATGAGGGTGCTCAGTCTCGAATCCAGTTGGTTGACTATTAGTCCCCCTCTCTTAAGTAAGCAAAATCTTCATTACTCGTTAATTTTATAAGCTTTGTTAAAGTTATTGGTTGATTTTGACTAACAATTCTTTTTAATAGTGACTGTAAACATTGAAAAAGGAGCATTCAAATGGCTATTAAGAACATAAATAGATGATGAAATTGGGGTTGGTGACAGTGTTTCAGCTTTGTTTATGTGAGTAAATTGATTCGATTTATAGTTTATATGCTAATGCTGTTCCCATTTATTGATTGGAGCTCCAGACGGCGACATAAGCAGGGATGAGTAAGACAGATAAGACCTCACAACCACGCGCGTAAGTCATGGGTGATGGGTGATGGCTTATCGCTCACCCCGCGGAAAGCGTCCGGCTGGGGCGGAAATCAATTCTACTCTCTGATTTAAAGATTTCTTTGCATTATAAATCACCCCTACCCTTTAACATAGCCAATTTATATAAGAATTCTCCTATCCCCTATCATTCAAAAAAGCACTGCAAATGCAGTGCTTTTATTGATTATACTTTTATATAGATTTAGCCTTTATACATGACTTCCTTCTATATAGTTAGAGGCAAGCTGTTAAAATTGCTTTTGTATCATCGGCATTTAACTTATTAAAATTACCATACTCGCCACGTACCATTGCTTTTTCTACCATTAAATCAATATTAGAATCATCTATATTATAATCTGACAGATTTTTCGGTGCACCTAATGAAGCCCAGAAAGCTGATAATTTTTCAATTCCTTCTAGCCCTATTTCTTCCGTTGTTTTTCCTGAAGGATCTACTTGAAATACTTTAACAGCTAGCTTAGCAAAGCGCTCAGGATTTACATGTAGGTTATGACGCATCCATCTTGGGAAAATGATTGCCAATCCCCCCGCATGAGGAATATCATAAACAGCTGATACAGCGTGCTCTATGTTATGGCTCGCCCAGTCACCGTTATATCCCATTTGCAAGAATCCGTTTAAACCTAGTGTTCCTGCAAACAGTATAGTTTCTCTTAGCTCGTAGTTTTCTAAGTCGTTCACAAGCTTAGGAGCCACATCGATAACAGTACGTAGAGTCCCCTCTATCATTTCATCTTGAACAGGGGTATTAGTTGCATTGTTATAATATTGCTCGAACATATGCGACATCATATCTACAACTCCGTAAACCGTTTGATCTAATGGAACTGTAAACGTGTTAACAGGGTCTAATATTGAAAACTTAGGGAAAACTAATGGACTTCCCCAACCGTATTTTTCTAACGTGTCTTCATTTGTAATAACAGAACCGGAATTCATTTCAGAGCCAGTTGCAGCTAAAGTTAAAACTGTACCAAAAGGAAGTGCTTCCTTTGGAATTGCTTTACGAGTAACTAGATCCCATGGATCCCCATCATACTTAGCCGCAGCTACAATAAGTTTAGTACAGTCTATTACAGAACCGCCCCCTACTGCTAGTACCACTTCAATTCCTTCAGCCTTACAAAGGTCGGCTCCTCGTTTTGCAGTAGACAGTCTTGGATTAGGCTCAACTCCAGCTAATTCGAAGACTTCCATGCCTGCCTCGTTTAAATGGCTCATTACCTCATCGTATAAGCCATTTCTTTTAATACTTCCGCCACCGTACACTACAAGAACTTTTTTTCCAAACACAGAAAGCTCCGTTGGAAGTTTCGATAATTGTCCTTTTCCAAAAACTAATTTAACCGGATTATAAAAAGAAAATGCATTCATATTCTTAATCCCCTTTCTTTACAGTCTAATCATATAAAAAACCGCTTGCAAAATACAAGCGGTTCAACCTATCGATTATACCCAACCACGGAAGCGTGATGCTTCTGCAGTTCTACGTACACCAACCATATATGCTGCTAAACGCATATCTATATTACGAGTAGAAGCTACTTCGTAGATATTTTCAAATGCATCCACCATTTTTTTCACTAACTTGTCGTTAACTTCGTCCTCTGTCCAGTAGTAACCTTGGTTATTTTGTACCCACTCAAAGTAAGATACAGTAACTCCACCGGCACTAGCTAATACGTCAGGAACTAGTAGAATTCCACGTTCATACAAAATTCTAGTAGCTTCAGATGTTGTTGGACCATTTGCTGCTTCTACAACTATATTCGCTTTAATATTATGCGCGTTATCAGAAGTAATTTGGTTTTCAATAGCAGCTGGCACTAAAATATCACAATCTAATTCTAATAACTCTTCATTAGAAATAGTGTTTTCAAATAAAGTTGTTACTGTTCCAAAGCTATCACGACGATCTAATAAATAATCTATATCTAAGCCATTAGGGTCATGTAAAGCACCGTAAGCATCAGAAATACCAATTACTTTTGCACCTTGATCGCTCAAGAACTTAGCAAGGAAGCTTCCTGCGTTTCCGAAACCTTGAATAACCACTCTAGCACCCATCATATCAATGCCGCGTTTCTTAGCTGCTTCATTAATAATAATTGTAACACCTTGTGCTGTTGCACGGTCACGACCTTGAGAGCCACCAAGAACTAAAGGTTTACCAGTAATAAATCCTGGAGAGTTAAATTGGTCCATGCGACTATATTCATCCATCATCCATGCCATAATTTGCGCATTTGTAAAAACGTCTGGAGCAGGTATATCTTTTGTTGGTCCAACAATTTGGCTAATTGCACGTACATAGCCGCGGCTTAGACGTTCAATTTCTCCCATTGACATTTCACGTGGATCACAAGCTACTCCACCTTTACCTCCACCGTATGGAAGATCAACGATTCCAGCTTTTAAAGTCATCCACATAGAAAGTGCTTTCATTTCTTCAGGTGTTACGCCTGGGTGAAAACGGACTCCACCCTTTGTTGGTCCAACCGCATCGTTATGCTGTGAACGGTAACCAGTAAATACTTTAACAGTATTATCATCCATTCTTACTGGAATTCTTACCTCTAACATACGAAGTGGTTCTTTTAACAAATCATACATTGCCTCGTCGTAGCCTAATTTTTGCAAAGCCTCTTTAATGACAGCCTGCGTTGATGTGAACAGGTTTAGATTTTCAGCCATTTATTATTTCGCCTCTTTAATTCATAATGATTTCATCGGAAATAATTGTAACACAATTCATTTCCGATGTGGGATACAATTATTAAATAGTAAATACTTTTTTAATTTTCTCAATTGCCCAGTCAAGTTCTTCTTTTGAAATTACTAAAGGTGGAGCAAAACGGATTACCGTATCATGCGTTTCTTTGCATAGTAAACCAAGCTCTTTTAGTTCTTCACAGTACGGTCTTGCTGCTTCTGTCAATTCCATTCCTATGAATAAACCACGACCACGAATCTCTTTAATAGAAGGATGTTTAATCTCTTTTAGAGCATCCATAAAATAATTTCCTAGCTCTAATGAACGATCAGCTAGCTTTTCATCTATTAAAACATCAAGTGCTGCAAGTGAAACTGCGCAAGCCATAGGATTCCCACCAAAAGTAGATCCATGTGAACCTGGATTAAACACTTCTAGAACATCACGGTTAGCTACGATACAAGAGATTGGGAATACTCCCCCTCCTAATGCCTTACCTAAAATATACATATCTGGTTCCATGTCTTCCCATTCGCAAGCAAACATTTTACCAGTACGACATAAGCCGGCTTGAATTTCATCAGCAATAAATAACACGTTATTTTCACGACATAATTCAAGTGCAGCTTTCATAAATCCTTCTGGGGGAATAATGATTCCAGCTTCCCCTTGAATCGGTTCAATTAGGAATGCAGCTGTGTTTGGAGTAATTGCCTGCTTAAGCGCTTCCAAATCACCGTAAGGAATTAAGTTAATACCCGGAAGCATTGGGCCAAATCCTCTTTTGTATTCTGGGTCTGAAGATAAAGAAACAGCACCCATCGTTCTTCCATGGAAGTTACCGTTACAAGCAATAATCTCAGCTTGATCTTCAGCAACACCTTTAACATCATAAGCCCATCTACGAGCTGCTTTAAATGCTGTTTCCACAGCTTCAGCTCCAGTATTCATCGGTAGAACCATTTCTTTGTTCGTTAACTGACTTACTTTTTCATACCATGGACCCAACTGGTCGTTATGGAATGCGCGAGAAGTTAAAGTAACACGATCTGCTTGGTCTTTTAACGCTTGAATGATTTTTGGATGACGGTGTCCTTGGTTTACAGCTGAATATGCAGAAAGCATATCCATATACTTTGTACCCTCTGGATCTTTTACCCAAACACCTTCAGCCTCAGAAATGACGATTGGAAGTGGATTATAGTTATTTGCACCAAACTTATCTGTTTGTTCAATCAATTTACTTGATACTGACATTTGTTTTCCCCCTATTAAATGAAGAGGCTGGACAAAATAAAACTGCCAGCCAATTCATTATTTAGTACAAAATATTAAAGCATTTCAGATGTTGTTTTAGCTTGCATATGAAGTTGAATATAATCTGGTCCGCCAGCTTTTGAATCTGTACCCGACATATTAAATCCACCAAATGGTTGGTATCCAACAATCGCACCAGTACATCCACGGTTAAAGTATAAGTTACCTACATGGAAATCTTCACGTGCTTTTTCTAAGTTCATGCGGTTATTTGTAATAACAGCACCAGTTAAGCCGTATTCCGTATTGTTAGCAATTTCAATTGCTTCGTTGAAATCTTTTGCTTTACAAACACCAAGAATTGGTCCGAAGATTTCTTCTTGCATAATACGAGCTGTTGGAGATAGATCAGCAAACACTGTTGGTTTAATGAAGAATCCTTTAGAATCATCGCCTTCTCCACCAGTGATTAAACGACCTTCTTCATTGCCAACTGGCATATAACCCATGATTTTCTTGAAAGCCGAGCCATCAATTACTGGACCTACATAATGCTCGTCTTCGTCTGGAACACCAACCGATAATTCCTCAGTCAATTCTTTAACGCGAGCAAGCACTTGATCATACACATCTTCTACGATGACAGCACGTGAACCAGCTGAACATTTTTGTCCACTAAATCCAAACGCAGATCTTACGATAGATTGAGCAGCTAATTCTAAATCTGCTTCTTTGTCTACGACAATTGTATCTTTACCGCCCATCTCAAGAATAGTACGTTTAATCCAAATTTGTTTTTCAGCTAATTTAGCTGATTTTTCTACGATTCCTAAACCAACGTCACGAGAGCCTGTGAAGCTGATTAAGCGAGTGCGTGGATGTTCAACTAAGAAGTCACCAATTTCCGCACCAGAGCCAGGAATGAAGTTAACAACGCCAGCTGGCATTCCCGCTTCTTCTAGTACTTCTACAAATTTATATGCAACAACAGGAGTTGTAGATGCAGGTTTTAGTAACACAGTGTTACCAGCAACCATAGCTGCTACAGTAGTTCCTGCCATGATAGCAAATGGGAAGTTCCATGGAGAGATAACAACAGATACTCCTAATGGAATATAATCGTAACGGTTATATTCGCCTGGACGGCTTTCTACCGGCTGACCGTCTTTAAGGCGTAACATTTGACGACCGTAATATTCTAAAAAGTCAATTCCTTCCGCAACCTCTACGTCTGCTTCAACCCAAGTTTTCCCTGCTTCTCTTGATAATAAAGCAGAGAATTCAAATTTACGGCGACGAATGATAGCAGCTGCCTTGAATAATACATCTGCACGTACTTCCGGTTTCACTTTTTTCCATGTATTAAATGTTTCATCAGCGATTTTAAGTGCTTTTTCTGCAATTTCTTGAGAAGCTTTTGATACTTTACCAATTACTTGTTCTTTTTTAGCTGGATTATAAGATACGATTTTACTTTCAGTAGTAATTCTTTCTCCACCAACGATTAATGGAAAGTCTTGACCTAAATAAGCATCAACAATTTTATATCCTTCTTTAATAGCTTTTTTATTTTCTTCTTTAGAAAAATCAGTAAAAGGTTCGTGTTTGTATGGTAACATGTAAATCCTCCTCTAAGTTTTAATGCAAAAAAAATTTGCACTAATAATACTTCTTCCCTTATAATAATGCAAAAGATTGTTGCGTTTTTCAAGTAAAATTAACTAAAATGTTAAAATTTTTTTTGAGGTGATAGGTTTGGATAGTATTTTCAGTAAGCTGCTTCCATTTTATAAGTTTGCTACAGAGCGGGTTGCTGTAGGCATTCATGCTATAGATTTAATGGGGAAAACCATTATATATAATGAAAAAATGAAAGAAATAGAAGGCTTAAACTCGATGGACATTGAAGATCGTTCCATTTTAGAACTATTCCAGTTCGAACAGCACGAAAGCACACTGCTAAAAGTTCTTCATAGTGAAAAGCCCGTCCTAAGAGCGAAACAAACTTACTGGAGCAGGAACGGCCAAGAAATCACCACAATAAATGACACATATCCTGTCTTTGAAGATGGTACATTAATAGGAGCAATCGAGTTCTCAAGAGATATTACAGCTCTAGAAAAACTATTGTTTCAGCCCTTAAAAAGATATAATGAGTCCATTACTCTTTCTACAATAACTGCCGAGTCCCAACTTATGAAGAATGTAAAAGAGCGTTCTATTAAAGCTGCTAATGTCCGCATGCCTATCCTATTAATTGGGGAAGCAGGAACAGGTAAGGATTTAATTGCGGAAGGAATTCATCATGAGCTTTCTCCGCCAAACGAGCAATTTATAACACTTTATTGCTATAGTGCGGACGATCAAATTATTAGTAAATTTGAAAAGGAAATTAAAAGCCTCCGTAACTGCACTATATTTTGTGAAAGAATAGACTTATTATCCATCGATTTACAAAAAAAGTTGATGGACGTATTAAAAGAAAATGGATCTAACCAAAACTTATTTATAGCTAGTATTGGAGAAGATCCGATTGAAATGATTTCTAATAACCAGCTGGCAAAAGAGCTTTACTATTACTTTACTTCCATCACTATCAATATTCCACCGCTACGTGATCGACCAGAGGATATAATGCCATTCGTACATGATTACTTCCAACGTCATTTAAGTCGCTATGCCTCGACATTAGAGGAGATTGATCCTCAAGTCATAAAAGTCTTTAAAAGTTACGACTGGCCCGGCAATCTAAAAGAATTAGAGCTCCTACTAGATGAAATAACTTCTATGGTAACTACAGAAAGCACCCTGAGCTTTAATATGTTACCTTTGCATTTCAAGTTAAAAATACAAGGATTAAATGAAACAATGAAAAATGCCGAAGACTTCGTTGTTTCAGCAGAAAAAGATTTACTTCCACTAGACGAATACCTTAGACAGGCTGAAACCTATTATTTACAAAAGGCATTAGAAAAATATAATAATAATATTACCAAAGCAGCTGAAGCGCTTGGAATGAGCAGACAAAATTTGCAATACAGATTACGAAAGATTAAAAATGCTTAAATCAAAGAATACATTTAAAAACACTAAAAAGAGGCTGGGACAAAACTAGCTTCTAATATTGGAAAAAGAGAAATTGAGCTCACTCAATTTCTCTTTTTCCTTATTTTTATGTATTTTTTATTCTTCTATCTAGTTTTTACCGTGAACTTACGTAAGTTCACGGCCATTAACGCAAGACCCATTTCATTTTCAACCTTCGGTTTCCCACGTACAGAAAATCGTGAGAAACGCAAATTAGCCTTCAAGAATCCAAAAACTGGTTCCACATCAATTTTTCTTTGACGATAGATAGAACCTGTCTTTTCCTCTGAAAGCTTCGCGCTCACATATTCTTTTTGTTGCTCCCACTTTTCGTTCACCATCAACTTTCTATTATTACCTTCTTTTGCTTTCGTACAGGAGGAGCGGAACGGACAACCTGAACAGTCCTCACATTCATAGATCTTAAACTCCCGTTTGTATCCTGTCTTGTCCTCGCGTATGGAATGATATTTAAAGGACAGCTGTTTCTGGTTCGGGCAGGTGTACGTATCGTTCTCTTCGTCGTACTTCCAATTTGCAGTATTGAACTTATTTTGTTTCTGTTTCTTCTTTTGCTCTTTGATGTACATGTTATAGGTGATCAGAGCTTCGCGTTTACGATTAGATAGTATATCGTCATAATTCTGTTCGCTTCCATAGCCTGCATCTGCCACGATATGCTTCGGTAGCTTAAAGTAATTTTTCTCAATCTCATCCAGGAAGGGGATCAAGGTTTTGGTGTCTGTTGGATTAGAAAACAAACTATAGGCAAGCGTGTATTGACCCTCTGTTGCGATTTGTACATTATAACCAGCCTTCAATTGACCATTTTTCATGTAGTCGTCTTTCATCCTCATAAAGGTTGCATCATGGTCAGTCTTTGAATAGCTGTTCCGGGTTCCAAAGATTTCAAAGTCCCGTTGATATTTCTGTTTACGGTAGATATAATCAATCAACTCTTTACGTACCTGCTTTGGATATTTTCGTTCTCTCCTCAAGCTCTTTCGTTCCAAAGCGTCTGACGACGCTTCTATTTGTTGGTCATATTCGGTGATGACATCCTCTACTTTTTGAACCATTTGAGTTAGTTCTTCCAGTGACAGGTGCTCTTCATCTTCTCGTTCCATTTGAGGGATGATCTCCTTTTCAAGCAGTTCGTTATATAGCTGGTTCGATTTTTCTATCAATCCTTTGTTATATTTCTCTACGGATTTTCTCCAGACAAACGTGAACTTGTTAGCGTTTGCTTCAATCTTTGTACCATCAATAAAGATTGCCTCTTGGTCAATGAGTTTTTCTTGGACCAACTGACAGCGGAATTGTACGAAACATTGACGGATTAATTCGCTCACCTCTGGCTGCACACGAAATCGATTGATTGTGCGGTAGCTTGGTTGATAGCCCTGGGCCAGCCACATTATCCGGACACTATCGTATAAGAGTCCTTCAATTTTTCGACCTGAAAAAACAGACTGGGAGTAAGCACAAAGGATGATTTTCATCATCATGCGGGGATGATAGGCAGGGCAACCCGTATTTCGAAGAAATACTTTAAACGCTTCGTCAGGGATGCTTTCAACTAAATGGTGAATATGGAAGGCAATATCGTTTTCTTGTAATTTTACTTCTAAATCTAAAGGCAATACCACTTGATTCATGTTATAATCTTTAAACATAAGGACACTTCTTTCTGTTGGATTTGGTGTGGTAACTTAATTTTATCAGAAAGTGTCCTTTGTTTATGACAAAAAATATAAAGCCGGTGAAATTTTACTTATTGTAAAATTTCATCGGCTTTTTCATTTAAGAGGATGGTTTTGTCCCAGTCTCTTTTTCTTTTATCGAATGGATTGTTGAATCCATCCTGCTAATTTTTCCTTCAGTGTATTAAAGCCTTCTTCATCATGCTCATCTACACGTGCCTGTAGGCTTTTACGTGGCTTGTCATCTCGTTTTGGAGTAGTAGGCTTTTCTTGAAGCTCTCGGATGGAAAGACTAATTTTACCTGCTTCCCCATCTATGTCTAAAATTTTGACCTCTACTTCTTGCCCTACCGTCAAGAATTCTCCTACTTCCTTAACATAGCCATATGTTATCTCTGATATGTGTACTAGACCTTGTGTTTGTTCATCTAGACTTACGAACGCACCGTATGGTTGAATACCTGTCACTTTACCAGTAACCACATCTCCTACCTTAAATGTTTTTGTCATATGCCGTCCTACTTTCTTATATACGATATTGTCATGTTAAATTATAACATATCAGAAAGTATATGACCAAAAATCACGGGAGGACCATGGAAAGGCCGACTACAATTTATGCACAAGTAAATTTGTAGCCTTAGCAGCTTCATACTCTTTTGCTTGTAGGTTCCTTACCATGCATAAGTATTTTCTATTTATACTGCTATTCAACAAACTGCTCCAAATCTCCATTACTTTCTAAGTCAATAGCGTCCATAATATCGCTATGATCTAAGTTATCCCAGCTTTCTGATTTAGTCCAGCCACTGGTTTCAAACTCATTGACTATCGGTTTCACCAAAAAATTAATGGTATTTGAACTATAAGATTCATTAACGATAGTACTCCAAATATCCTTATATTCTTTCTCTACAACACCATTATTAAACACAGAGTGATCGCTAGTACCTTTTACGATCGCATAAAATAATTCCGTATAGTACATTTTCAACAAATCCTTATCCCCATATAAATCGGAACTGTTTACAAGGAATTCATCTAGATACATTAATAACGCTACTGAATCATTCAAGCTATAAATTAATTCCCCTGCATAAGTAAAAGGCGCTTTTTCTAACATATGATTATATACCAAAAAGGTTGGTTCTAAAATATTTTTTAAATCGCCCAACTGTTCTTCGTTCAGCTTATACTGAATATTAACAACTGATCCTGGGTAAAGATTTTCCTTGTTTAAGGCTGCTAGTTGCTCTTCAGTAATGTCTTCCCTTTCACTAAAATACACTCTCAATTCTTTTATCTTCCTAGAATATACATTAAAGAATTCGGCTGTTTCTTCTTCATTTAACTTTTGACCATTGTCTATTACTTCCTGGACCATTTCCGATGGGAGGTGTAGAGATTGTATTAATTCTTTATATCTTATATTTAATGAATCTTTGTCCGAAAAGGAAGGGACGGTATTATATAATGATAAGCCGTTCTCTGAAATGTATCGCCAATAGAGAGAATCTGCCGTTTGAACAAATGGTAACTTTGAAAATTCTTCCTCCGTAAGATGTAACATCTCTCTACGTTTTTCTCGCTCTTTTTCGTAATTGTTTTTTAATCTTTCAATGAATTCTATAGAGGCATCTGCTAATGGAACGTTACCCTCTCCATCAATGTTCTCTAACTGATTGGCATTAGTAGGTTCGTTTTCTTCCTGAAAGCTTGCTCCTATTATTCCGATGACAAGTATTGCTGCAGCACTAGCTAACCACACTGCAACTCGTTGCCAATTAATTTTCTTGCGGTTAACCTGAGTTGGTTCAACAAATTTATCTTTATCTATATTTTTTAATATTTCGTCTGTATCGATCGTTGAAGGAAGCCGATCGTAGGATGATTTTAAAAGAGCTAGTCGATCTTCCAATTTTTTATCGTCCATGGTTTTCACCTCCACTTATTTGTAGAGCATTTTTTAAGTGACCCTTTCCTCTCATCATCCGAATCTTAACAGTAGACATGGGGACATTAAGTACTTCTGCTATTTGTCCATAAGACATATCATGGAAATAGAATAAGATAATAGGATGTCGGTATTTTTCATCTAAATGCTGTATCGCTTCATGAAGCTCTCGGTCTTCTTCAAATATTAAGACCTTTTCCTCTGCTGACTTCATTATGTAACTTTCATGTGAACTGCCTTGTAGCTTTGCTTCTTTTTGTACTTCCTTTGTTTCCTTACGATAATAGTCTCTCGTTGCATTTAATGTAATTTTATATAACCAAGTCGTAAATCGTTCTTTTTGGAATTGGTGTAGGAAACGGTAAAGCTTTACAAACACTTCCTGTGTGACATCAGGGATGTCTTGCACTCGCACGCCACATTGAAAAGCAAATTTTTCTACGGTTCGGTGATGTAAGCGAATGAGCTCCCCATATGCTAGTTGATCGCCCTGCTGTGCACGTTCGATCAAATCGTTCTCAACCATTGCTCCCCCTCGCTCTCTCTTTTGCTATAGGTGTAACGTAAGATCCTCTTTAATTGTTACACTTATCTTTTAATTTTTAAATAGCTTGTATATCGTAACGGGTTTCCGTTTAATATAAGTTACCATTTATTTTTTTGAGGTAAAATAGTATACTATCACTTTAAATCGTTAAAGTATCGAAGGAGGAATACATATGAAAGCTCGAGATCATTTCGGGTCAAAAATTGGATTCATATTGGCTGCGGCCGGAAGTGCTATTGGGTTAGGGGCGATATGGAAGTTCCCTTATATGGCAGGAACTAATGGCGGAGGCGTCTTCGTTTTACTTTTTATCCTATGTACACTTCTTATTGGGCTACCTATTTTATTAGCAGAATTTATCATTGGAAGAAAAGGACAGGCAGATGCAGTAACCGGCTTTAAAAAACTGGCTCCTAACAAGCCTTGGTTTTTAATTGGCTGGTCTGGCTTCTTCTTTTCGTTTATCATACTCTCGTTTTACAGTGTAGTCGGCGGTTGGATTTTATCTTACATAATCCGTTCTATTACACTTAGCCTAAACGGAAGCACAGATAATTTTTATGAGAACTTATTTAATACAGTTATCTCAAATCCATGGGAAGTATTAATTGGCCAGGGAGCTTTTATCTTTTTAACTATCTGGATCGTTCAAGGTGGGATTAAAGGTGGAATCGAAAAAGCTAGTAAGTGGATGATGCCCTTATTACTCATTTTCTTTGTCGTACTAGCTATACGTTCGTTAACTCTGGATGGAGCGATAGAAGGTGTTAAGTTTTTACTGATTCCCGATTGGTCTTACTTTACTTGGGAAACAGCACTGCTCGCACTGGGACAGGCATTCTTTTCATTAAGCGTCGGTGTTTCTGGAATGATTACTTACGCATCTTACCTTCCGAAGGAAACGAAGCTAGGCAGTTCTGCTTTAAGTGTTTCCGTGCTGAATATTGGTATTTCGATTATGGCCGGTCTAGTTATTTTCCCTGCAGTGTTTGCATTAGGATTCTCTCCAGATGCAGGACCAGGATTAGTTTTCATCATTTTACCTGCAGTATTCGAACAAATTATTTTTGGACAGTTTTTCTTAATCATATTCTTTATACTATTACTTTTTGCTACTCTAACATCATCCATCAGCATGTTAGAAATCGTTGTTTCCATCGGCATCAAGTCAAAATACGATCGAAGAAAACGAGCTGCTTGGATTTTTGGTTTCTTAATTTTCCTAGTTGGAATTCCTAGTGCGCTTTCCTTTGGTGTGCTACAGGATATCAAAATCTTAGACTTATCTATATTTGATTTTGCGGACTTCTTTACTAGTAGCGTTGGTTTACCTTTAGGAGCACTTTTCATCTCCATTTTTGCCGGTTACCACTTTACCAAAGCAGATATTTCGAATGAACTTGACTCCAAAGGCTTTTTATTAAATGCATGGAGAATCATTGTAAGATATGCAGCTCCAATTGCCATCTTAATCGTATTTGTACAAGGCGTTTGGAATGTTTTAAAATAGACGTATTATTAAGTAATCAAAAATTGTACTTTTTCTGACAATTGTTTGAAACTAGTTCTCAAAAAAATTATGCTATAATATGATGTAAGATGTGAAGAATTTTTAAAGAGGTGGATGGAGTCATGAAAAAAGAATTACATGAGCAATTGCGACAACTAAGAGAAGAACGCAATATTTCTTTAGAAACACTTTCCTTAAAAACAAGAATAGGCGCTGGAAAATTGGAAGCGTACGAATCAGGTAGTGAAGTCCCATCAACACAAACTATATTAAAGCTATCTAATGCTTTAGAAGTTCCTGCCTCCAATTTGATGGATGGCCTTCAAGAAGTATAAGAATAGTAATAGAAAAAAGCTTTCGATTCAATGAATCGAAAGCTTTTTCTTTTGTTAACCTATATTTGAAAGAGTGTAATAGCTCGTTAAATAATGCATTTCATTTCATATTTTATTGCAATAAGCTTATAAGAAATTTCGACACACTTTTCAAGTGGAATCCACTGTTCAAAGGAGTGTTCATAGATTTCTTGTATTTTTCTAGCAAGCTCGGATGGGTGATCGATATCGTGAAGAGCAGTAACTACATCAGCAATCTCCGTTTCGTATGCATCGATACCAAATTGGAAAGGATCCCATTCCTGTAGTATCCAAACTGCTTTTCTATTCATCTGTATTGTATCCATTATTTTTTCACCTTACTACTTTTATTAGTTAGGGTTATAATAACACAATAAGTTAAAATTGAAAGGGGAATTTACTTTGTCAGATTTTTCAACTATTTTCAATCGTCGTAACACTTTTTCCGCAAAATGGGATATGTTAAAACAGGTTTATGCAATTGAGGATGACACAGATGTACTCCCAATGTGGGTAGCAGACATGGATTTCGGCCTTGCGCCAGTTATACAGGAAGCTATACATAAGCGTTTGGAACATCCAGTTTTTGGTTACTCTATTGCGCCAGAAGCAGTAAAAGATGCATTATCTACCTGGGTATCTACTAAACACCAACTAGAAATACAGAATGAATGGATTCTTCTTCGTCATGGTGTAATACCTGGAATGGCGGAGGCAGTTGATGCTTTTTCCCAAAAAGGAGATAAAATACTTGTCCATACACCAATCTATCCACCCTTTAAAGGAATACCAAATAATTTAGAGCGAGAAGTCGTTACCTGTCGCCTTATAGAAAATGGTAATTCTTTCGAAATAGATTGGACAGCCTTTAAGGAATGCTTAAAGCAAGATATCAAGATATTCATCCTTTGTAATCCTCATAATCCTGGTGGGAAGGTTTGGGGTAGAGAGGATTTAACTAAAATGGCAGCCTTGTGCAAGCAGCATGATGTATTGATCCTTTCAGATGAAATACATTCAGACCTTGTTTTTAAGCCAAATAAGCATATACCTCTTCTCGTGGCAGCTGAGGAAACAGATAATATTATCACTTTCTTTGCTCCAACTAAAACGTTCAACCTTGCTGGTATTCAAGGTGCAGCAACAATTGTACCAAATGAAAAATTACGAAAAGTTTTAGAGAATGGTGCAACTAGACGTGGTGAGATGGGATTGAACGTGTTCTCACTTACAGCTATGCAGGCTGCGTACGAGCACGGAGAACAATGGCTAGAAGGTCTTTTAGAAGTTGTAGAAGGCAACATGAAATACGTAGTGGAACATTTATCTGCAATTGAAGGTGTGAAGGTTTCTATGCCTGAGGGCACCTATTTAATGTGGATTGATTATCGAGGAACTGGGTTGAACGAGAAAGATATGATGGACCTTTTATTAACGAAAGGGAGACTCGCTTTAGAGCCTGGCACGAAGTATGGAGAAGGCGGAGATGGCTTCCTTCGTATGAACGTGGCGTGTCCACGAGCAACAGTCGAAGACGGAGTGGCTAGATTCAAACTAGCATTATCGAAATAAATGAGAAAATCAAAGTTCCATTGAAGAACCTTTGTACAAGCTGATTGTGACTAACTTCATGATCAGCTTTTTTTATATGACATAAGTAACTAAACCTAGAGAATCGAAATGACCGTTACGTAATGCGCCACTTATTACCAACTAATAAATATGTCTTGAAAAACAATAGAAAGGGTAAAGAGAATAGATGCGACATAACAGGAGGTAATTATTTATGAAAAATAATGTTATTGGAGTATATGAAAGTGAGCAGCAAGTGAAAGAAGTAGTTGAAGGTTTAAAAGAGAAAGGATATACTACTGAGGAAATTTCAGTTATTGCTAGAAATTCAAACAGGGATTCTGAAGTGACACAAGAAGTAAAACCTTCTACTAAGGATGGAGCTATTGCAGGTGCTGTAACAGGAGGTGCCATTGGTTTAGCTGGCGTACTAGTAGGGCTATCGACTGTATTGATACCTGGGTTCGGTGCTGTGTTGGCTGCAGGGCCAATTATGACAACTATAGGAGGAGCAGTAGTTGGAGCTAACTCTTCTGCTGGCGGATTAAAGCATGCACTCATGGAAATTGGAGTGACAGATGATGAAGCGGAACGCTACTCTTCTGATGTAGAAAACGGCAAAATACTGGTACTCATTCATCCAAAAGAGTGATTTTGTATAATAACTAGCAGAGATTCAGTGAAAAAATATGATAGCTTCCCCAATATGTAGATGGGAGCTGTGAACGAAAATATTAAACGATTCTATATGAGTTCCTATGTGAGTACTTTTACGATCATAGGGGCTCTTTTTATATGGTATAGACTTTTTAAAGCTCTTAGAGTTTGATTGTCGTAAACTCATATAGGATTGTAGTAACTTTTAAGTCGATTGTCGTAAACTACTGACCCATTGTCGTAAATCTATCTTGGATTGGTGAGACGAAAAGGAATTGTCGTAAATTTTGGGTTGATTGTAGTAAAGTATTGCTCGATTGTCGTAAACTACTGACTCATTGTCGTAAATCTTTCTAGGATTGGTGAGACGACAAGGGATTGTCGTAAACTTTGGGCTGATTGTCGTAAAGTATTGCCTGATTGTTGCAAACTGTTGACCCATTGTCGTAAATCTTTCTAGAATATAAGTCAGCAACCATGGGATTGTAGTAAATCTTGGGCTGATTGTCGTAAAGTATTGCTTGATTGTCGTAAACTACTTTCCCATTGTCGTAAATCTTTCTAGGATTGGTGAGACGATAAGGGATTGTCGTAAATTTCGGCTTGATTGTCGTAAAGAATTGCTTGATTGTTGTAAACTACTGACCCATTGTCGTAAATCTCTTTTAGGACGAGCTCGCCTCAGAGGGATTACAGTAATCTATGGCTCGATTGTCGTAAATTTTCGTGGGATTATAAAAATAGCGAGTAAGTAAACGATTAATCGCCCACTCACTCGCTATAATAAGACGTTACTCAGAAGACACGTTTTTCTCCGCTTCTTCTTTTCTTGCCTGTAATACACGATCTTCTATTTCCTTCGCTTTTGCTGCATCTTTTGCAGATTTCTTTTTAAACCATCGGAATAATAATACACAAAGGATAAATACCATGATAAATTCTAAGACTACTGGTATATACTCTGTTTTATCTTCTGGAAAGTATAAATACAAAAAGCCTAATGAAAGAAAGTTTAACAAAGCAAACACTTCCCTACTTTATTTTTGAATAACCTCTATGGACTGAATAAGGATATCCTCTACCGGCTTATCATTTTCACCAGTTTCCACTTTAGCTATTTCATTTACTACATCCATGCCCTCAATAACTTGCCCGAAGACTGTATGCTTTTGATCTAAATTTGGTGTTCCACCTTTTTCTTCATAAGCCTTCGCTACTTCCTCAGGCCACCCACCTTTAATAAGCTGTTCAGCCATACCTGCTTGTGGTGAAGCTTGTACAATAAAAAATTGGCTGCCGTTTGTATTTGGTCCCGCGTTGGCCATGGAAAGTGCACCATTAAAGTTGAATAGGTTCATCGTGAATTCATCCTCAAATGACTCACCATAAATACTCTCTCCACCTGCTCCAGTTCCAGTAGGGTCTCCACCTTGAATCATAAAGTCTTCAATGACCCGATGGAAGATAACACCCTCATAGTAGCCTTCTTCTGCTTTAGTTAAAAAGTTTTCCACCGTTTTCGGTGCTTCTTCTGGAAACAATTTAATTTTAATTGCTCCTAAAGAAGTGTTCATTTGGACTAAAGCTTCATTTTTCGCCACTTCTGTTGAAAGTTGCGGATATGTGATTAATTCGCCCTCTTGTTGGGTATCAGTAGTAACAGCAGATTCTTCTTTTGTTGTTTCTTTTTTATTGTCTTTTTCAGTCTCAGCTGAATCACTTCCACAAGCTGAAACGAAGAGCATAGTAAATAAACATAAAATAATTAATTTTTTCAACATAATCACCCCAAAACAGTTTATCATAATTAAACACACTTTTCAGTGACAAACTTTTAACATTCAACTTCCTTAGTCACTCGAAATGTTTTATAATCTAAATAAGAGTACGTGTCAAAAGAAAGAAGGGATTTTCAATGAGCGTACAAAAACGTAACTTTATTATTATGTGGTTCTCCATTTTCTTAGTATCTAGCACCATGACGATGATCATGCCTTTCCTTTCCCTATATATTAATACGATGGGTGATTTTACAGATGCCTACGTGCAAAAATGGTCTGGTCTAGTATTTGGAGCTACCTTTGTTTCTGCACTTATTATGTCTCCTATATGGGGGAGAATAGCTGACAAATATGGTTATAAGCCAATTTTAATCATAAATGGATTCGGAATTGCGCTCAGCGTACTTTTAATGGGATTCATAAATTCGGTAGAAGCATTCTTTGTTCTTCGATTGTTTATGGGTGTTGTAACTGGTTTTATTCCAACTTCACTGGCATTTATCAGCTCTCAGACAGCAAGGGATGTTGCAGGCAAGACCATGGGCACGTTACAAATGGGTAGTGTATCTGGTACATTATTCGGGCCTGTCATAGGCGGGTTTATGGCTGATACGTTTGGTTTTCAATACACATTTATTATTACAGCTACAGCAGTATCTATAGCTGCACTCCTAGTTATTATAGGGATTAGAGAACAACGTCGGGTTAAAGCGAAGGATGAGCATGAATATTCTAGAAAGACGGTCGTTTCTGGTATTTTTCATCATCGTCTAATACTTAATGTCCTAATGATTACGTCTTTAATACAAATAGGACTTTTTAGTATTCAGCCTCTTCTCTCCCTATATGTCTCCCATTTAACTGACTCCAGTGAAGTTGCTCTTTTAGCCGGCATAACCTTTAGTGCTACTGGTGTAGGTAGTCTTCTTTTCGCCAGAACATGGGGCAAGCTTGGAGACTCGATTGGCTATGAAAAGGTTCTATCTATGCTACTACTTATTGCTTTTGTGTTCATCGTTCCGCAAGCCTTTGTTACCGAGCTGTGGCAACTGATGGCTCTACGCTTCCTATTTGGGATTGCTTCAGGTGGTCTAATACCAGTGACTACTGCCTTGATTCGACGAGAAGCACCAATCGAAGTTCAAGGAGAGCTTATGGGATACAACACAAGCTTCCGCTTCTTAGGTAATATTATAGGTCCGATGTTTGGTGGATTTATTAGTGGGTTTATCGGTATATCCTCTGTTTTCTTCGTTACGGGTGCCCTATTCCTGATAGCTTTCTTCATACTCTATTTCGCCGGTAAGAAACCCGTCCAAGACTTTGAAGAAGTGCTTCATGAGGAAGAACTACACGCTAATACACAATAAGTGTAAGGCTTTCGACGCTAAATGGTCGAAAGCCTTTTTGTTTTATATAGTGATCCCGATTATCCTTCAAACGGCAAAGGTTGAGTTCCATTGACATCAGTAAATCCATATTTTTTTGCTAGTTCTGCCACCATTAGCGTTTCTCCAGAAAACTTAGATACTGTGGTGTCTGTTGCTAGAGCCAAAACAGCACGACCTACATATGCTGTTGTTTCTTTAGCTCCATCCTTGGGTCCAAAACCTGAATCTATCACTCTTTCCGTCCTCATCCAACCTGGGCAAACTGCAACGGCTGAAACATTGTATTCTTGTAATTCCTTTGCCATTCCTCGTGTCATTCGATTAATAGCATTCATAGCTAAGTCGTAATATAAATTACTAGAGATTTGGTCTTTTATAAAAAATGTGAGATTTACAATTAATCCTTTTTGGTGCTTTGTCATTAAAGGCACAGCGTATCGAGTAGTTAGTAAATAGGCTTGTGGCCCAGCAACCATCATAGCATCCCAATGTTCCAATGGGCGTTCCCAAAAATGCCGTCCATCCCCTGATGGTAGCGAGCTTTCGGATCCGCCAAATACACTATTAACTAAAATATCAATCCGACCCTGTTCCCTTCCAATTCTCTCAAATAGCTTTCTTACGTCACTACTACGCGTATGGTCACATTGTATCGCAATACCTTTACCCCCTCTTAAAGTGACACCGTCGGCAGTTTCCTCAATGGTTTCCGGACGGTTATCGGTTGTACTCCCCTTTACACTACGCCCTGTTACGTATACTGTTGCACCTGCACTGCCTAGTTGATAAGCAATCCCCCGACCCGCACCACGGGATGCTCCTGTAACAACAGCAATTTTTCCTTGTAATGGCTTCATATTTTACTGGCTCCTCTAACTGTACCTTTTAAAGTTTTTTACGATTCTCCCCCATAAATTTTAACATAAATATCCATTTCAAGAAGCAGTCTTACCATCCGTTAGTGTCTGCGCAGTGCATTTACGAATAATCAACCTTTTCTTTTACATAGACCCAATTTTACACTTCACACCTCATATTATTTGGTCGATAGAATAAGCATGGAATATGCTATTCTTTAAATAGATTACAAGAACTGGAGTGTAAAATGATGCGACAAGGTATAGGATTTTTAGTCATCTTGTTATGTTTTCCCATACTGTGGATTTTATATTCCTTTATCCATACAGAGGTGCTATCTGCAGCCTCCTTTAATTCGGATTTAGAACGTTCCATTCAACTATCAAATCCTACCATAACCTCCCCTGTAGTGCTCTTAGATAACAAAGGAAAACTATTCTCAGAGGATTATATCGAATGGAGAGAGCCTCTTTCTTTAGAAGAGATTCCCTTATTTGCTCAGGAACTCTTTCTTCAAAGTGAAGATGAAGAATTTTATCAGCATATCGGCTTCAATTTCACCGCTATTTTTAGGGCTGTCTTTGCAAATGCATCTGCCCAGCAAATGGAACAAGGAGGAAGTACTATTACTCAACAGCTTGTCCGCCTCCGCTATTTGTCTACTGAGAAAACGTATGAAAGAAAGCTAACGGAGTTACTATATGCGCATGAAATGGAAAAACAAACGAGCAAAGAGGATATTTTTACAAATTATTTAAACGAAATTTATTTCAGCAATCAAGTATATGGAATAGGAGCAGCCTCCACATTCTATTTTGGACGCTCAATCGATCAATTGAGTGAGGCAGAACTAGCTTTTATAAGTGCAATACCAAATAATCCAACCATTTATAATCCGCTCACCAATTTTGAAGCAACAAAAAATCGCCAGGAGCTTCTAATTGATGTCCTCGTTAAAAACGGTAGACTTACTGTCGAACGAGCAAATGAAATAAAACAAGCACCAATTAAATTAGTGACGAAAACGAAAAAGCAATTATATCCTGCATATAGCACGTTTGTGTTACATGAATTAGAAAGCCTTATTGCTCATAAAGAAGGCTTTAAGGACAAAATAGCAAATGCTCAAAATGAACAGCAAAGGCAATTTATTGAACATGAGCTAAAGACTCGTGTTGATGAGGTTATTTCCAATGGAATAACCGTGCATACTGCACTGGATCCTCTGAAGCAAGAAGATGATGAGCGGTATATTAATAGTCTATTAAGTAAAAAGTCGAATCTACAAGCTGCTTCTGTAGTTATTAACAATGATACAAGGGAGATAGTAAGTATTTATGGTGGGAAGGATTACAAGAAACTAGACTTCCATAGAGCCTATCAGGCAATTCGTCAGCCCGGCTCTGCCTTTAAGCCGCTACTAGTATACGCACCATTGTTTGAAACAACTACGTATACTCCCAATAGCTCTATAAACGCCGGAAAACTGTGCATAGGCTCTTATTGCCCGCAAAATTATGGTGGTGCAGTATATGATTATGTAACCATTCAAGAGGCATTTCGTTTAAGTCACAATACACCAGCTGTTAGATTATTAGATACAGTCGGCATTGAAAATGCTTTTGCGAGAATCTCTCCTTTTCAGTTTGAAAATATAGAGGAAAAAGATCACACGTATTCTGCTGCGCTAGGTGGATTAACAAAAGGGGTCACTGTGTTAGAAATGGCAGATGCCTATACTAGCTTTATCAATGGGACCTATAAGCCTGCACGTGCAATTCAGAAGGTCGCAGATAAAGAAGGAACTGTTTTATATGCTTGGGAGGATGATTTCCAAGAAGTATGGTCTTATAAAACAGCTCAAACAATGAGGGGCTTGCTTGCGCAGGTAGTAACAAACGGAACTGGAAAAGGGATTTCTGTCAATTCTTCCTATGTCGGTGCTAAAACAGGGACCACAAATGAGTATTATGATTACTGGCTAGCTGGCCTAACCGATACATATACTTCAGCAGTATGGATTGGTTATGATTTACCTAAAAATATGAAAAGCATAGAGTCCAACAAAATACACCATCGAATTTTTAATCGAATTATGGATAAAAAAAATTGAGAAGCCAATGTTGAGCTTCTCTTTTTTTTATACACTTTTTATGAAGTTCAATATTTTCAAGTATAAAACAGCTACCTCTTCTGGCGTTTCTCGATGTGTATGTGAAAGCCATTGCTCTATAAGACCTAATATGGCTGAAGCTGCAAATGCAGACAAATAATCTGTGGGAATCGTTGGATCGATAGATGACATTTCCGTTGTTTGATAATTTTCCTCGAATTGCTCTACAAAGAATTTTTTTAGTCTTAAATGAAAGCCAGAAGTATTATTTTTTGACAGTAAAACGATAAATTGGTCCACATGCATTTCGATATATCGGAATACTTCCATGGAAAAGCCTGCAACTTGTAATTGTTTCACCATTTCCACTTTATACTCGGAATCTATAGATGTAATATGTAGTCGGAGCCCTTCCAAAAGCTCTTCTTCTACTTTTTCGAGCAAGTCGTATTTATCAAGATAATGTAAATAAAAAGTTCCTCTGTTTATACAAGCACTATCTGTTATATCTTTTATCGATATCTTTGTAAATTCCTTTCCCTTTAATAGGGAAAGGAACGATTGTTGTATTTTTTTCTTTGTTTGCATATTCATCTTATCAAATACAGTATCCAAACCCTTGCCCCCTCGCGATACATCTATTTAAAGATTACATGTACACATCATTCAATATTTCCTAGGCAATATTTGTCGATTATAAAAATGGCAGACTTGCAATAATTCCATTATAAAGTTTAATAATTACATAAATAACTAACGCAAGAAACAAACTCCACACGATTATTTCAAACATAACCAGCCCCAACGTTCCAATGAGTGTCATCGAGTTGCTTAGCTTAAATACAACATATATAAAATAAATGAAAGCTGTAACTAAAAAGACAAGCATAAGAATTTGTATGGATTGAAAGCCGACAGCTGAAATAATTGCTCCACCTAGAAAAATGACATAGCCCCCTCGGGCCTGCGCCATCGTTTTCCCCTCATAATCCTTTGAAAAGAATAACATTCCGATCTCATGAATAGTCTCTGCAATTAATTTTAGGGCGGAAAAGAGCATGAAATAAATAAGGGCAAATACAATTAGAACGAACAGCTTTATCTCAAAATCAGTAAGAAATTCTTTCATTCCACTGTACACACCAATAACCTTAAACAATTCAATTGCTTTAAACATAGTGTAGGTAGAAAAGGTTAAACTAAACAAAATGATCGTAATTAACGGAAGAAAGCCAAACACATAAGGGTTTTTCATTGTTGCTCCTCTAATCTATAGGAAATTCTGATACTTAGTATGATATCGGATGGCATCTCATTTTCGCAAGAGCCTATCAAAATATTCTCCATAATTTAGAATAAGCGAATAATAATTTTCCATAAAAAACTGCAATACCTTTCCCCCTTCTATTTTTAAGTAAACCAACTTCTATTTACTGTCGCTTATATATAGGAAGGAAGTAATATGCCATGCAAACGCTTCATATTTGGAGTATAATTTTATTTATATACATAAATATATTGTTGGAAGGAGGATTCTCATGTCCATGATTTTTGCAATATTCTTGCCTATTATTTTGGCTGTTTTTATCCCTTTATTGTATAAAAAAGCAAAAAGAATCCATACTGGCTGGTTTGTTCTAATCGCACCTTTACTTTTAGTAGTTTTATATGCAATGTATATTCCTTCAGTAATGGATGGAAAAACTTTTTCAGAAGAAATGCCTTGGATTCCATCACTCGATATTTCGTTTGTCTCGTACATAGATGGCCTTAGCTTACTATTTTCTTTATTAATAACTGGGATAGGATCCCTCGTGGTTCTCTACTCTATCTTTTATTTAGATAAGGATAAAGAGAATCTAGGAAATTTTTACGTATACTTATTAATGTTTATGACAGCTATGCTTGGCGTTGTCCAATCTGACCACTTAATTGGGCTCTATTTTTTCTGGGAGCTAACTTCAATTTCATCATTCTTACTCATTGGCTACTGGTATACTCGCGATCGTTCTCGCTTCGGTGCATTGAAATCGATGATGATTACTGTATTTGGTGGATTGATGATGCTAGGTGGCTTCTTACTGTTAGGCATTATGGGAGAGACTTTCTCTATTAGGGAACTCATCTCACAAGCAGCTACTATTGCCGAGCATGATCTATTCGTCTGGGCGTTAGTGCTAATATTGCTTGGGGCATTTACAAAATCTGCTCAATTCCCTTTTTATGTTTGGCTTCCAGATGCTATGGAAGCACCAACACCTGTCAGTGCCTATCTACACTCAGCAACTATGGTTAAAGCAGGATTATATTTAGTTGCACGACTTACTCCTATTTTCGCACTTTCGGAGGTGTGGGTATGGTTAGTTACTGGTGTCGGTATCCTCACACTATTCTGGGGATCGTTCTTTGCAGTTAAACAGACTGATTTAAAAGCAATTTTGGCTTTTTCTACAGTAAGTCAGCTTGGTTTAATCATGTCGTTACTAGGAATTGGCTCTATTGCGTATCACGTTACAGGTGATTTAGTAACGACCTACACATTTGCTACATTTGCTGCCATCTTCCATCTGCTAAATCATGCAACCTTTAAAGGAAGTCTCTTTATGATTGCTGGAATTGTAGACCATGAAACCGGCACACGTGATATTCGTAAGCTTGGAGGGCTAATGAGTCTAATGCCAATTAGCTTTACGATTGCAATGATTGGTAGTCTTTCTATGGCCGGTATTCCCCTATTCAATGGATTTTTGAGTAAGGAAATGTTTTTAGATGCGACCCTGTCGTTACAGCATGTTGGTCTATATTCAATGGATACTTGGTGGATATTGATACCAGTCGTTGCTTGGATTGCAAGTGTCTTTACATTCGTTTACAGCCTGTACTTTGTCCTACACACGTTCCGCGGAAAGCATACACCTGAGTTGCTGCCGAAAAAAGCGCATGAGGCTCCTATCGGAATGCTTATTTCCCCTGGAATATTAGCAACACTTGTAATCGTGATATTTTTCATCCCAAATTTCTTTGGAAATACATTTATTAAGCCTGCGGTAGCAGTTATTCAACCGAGCACCTATGCTCTACCTTCTGACGTAGGATTCAAAATAAAAGCTTGGCATGGATTTGATTCGCCCGCGTTATATATGACGTTAGGAATATTCCTTGTCGGCTATCTTTTATACAGAACACTCCCTAAGTGGAGCGTTGCCTACTCGAAGATGCCAGCCAAGGTTACATTGAACGGCGTTTATGATTGGTTAATGATGCTTTCAGAGAGTGGTGCCAATCAAGTGTCCTCTTTATACATGAAAGGTTCCATCCGCTCCTACTTAATTTATATTTTTGGAGCAATTATCATTTTACTTGCAAGTACTATGTGGATAAAGGATGCATTTGTCATTAGCTTTGATAACTTGGCACCTATCAAGTTTTTTGAAGTACTGTTATCGTTATTAATTATTATTGGAACACTTACAATATTAATTACTAAGTCTAGACTTACAGCAATCATTGCATTGGGAGCTGTCGGATATACAGTGGCATTGTTTTTCATCATATTCAAGGCACCAGACCTAGCTCTTACTCAGCTAGTAATAGAAACAGTTTCTGTGGCATTGTTCCTTGGTGCATTCTATCACCTACCTAAATTAAACAAGCATGAAAAAGGTAAGGAAGATCGTAAATTCCGTTTAACTAACTTTCTAATAGCCCTTGGTGTTGGAATTATGGTTACCTTAATTGCTATTTCTGCACATTCTCAAAAACTCGTTCCTTCTATATCGGAGTACTACAAAAAGACCGTATATAGCGAGGCGGGAGGCGGGAATATAGTAAACGTAATTTTGGTAGATTATCGTGGTTTTGATACATTATTTGAAATTAGCGTACTTACTATTGCATCTCTAGGAATAATAGCAATGATCACACTGAGATTGGCAAAAAAGAAAGGAGAAAGAAAAGTTGAAAACAAATGATTTAATCATCCAAACAACAACAAAAGTAGTCTTTTTTATCATTTTTCTTTTCTCCATCCATATCTTTTTTGCAGGTCATTATACACCTGGTGGAGGCTTTGTCGGAGGTCTGTTAATGTCTAGCGCAATAGTCCTCCTTTTGCTGGCATTCGACTTAAAAACAGTCCAGGATATGCTTCCTTTAAATTATACCGTTGTCACTGCAGTTGGGCTTGTTATAGCCCTGGCTACCGCTGCAGGTTCTATTTTCTTTAATGTTCCATTCTTCACTCATGTATATGATTATTTCAACCTTCCTTTACTAGGGAAAACATCCATCCATACTGCTATGTTTTTTGACACAGGAGTATATTTGGTTGTTGTGGGTGTTACAATGACAATTATTCAAATGATAGGAGGAGATGAATAATGGAAATTATGATGTCCATTTTAATCGGCTTTCTATTTATGGCTGCTGTGTATTTAATCCTCTCACGAAGTTTAATTCGGATTATTATTGGAACAGGTTTACTGAGCCATGGAACCCATTTGCTTCTTTTAACAATGGGAGGCCTTGGAGGAAAATCTGCTCCTGTCTTAGCTGATGGAGTAACCGATTATGCCGACCCACTTCCACAAGCCTTAATATTAACGGCTATTGTAATAGCTTTCGGTGTTACAGCATTCTCACTAGTTTTAGCCTATAGAACGTATAAAGAAGTGGGAACGGACAATATGGAACTTATGAAAGGATCTGAAGACAATGATTAATCTATTATTATTCCCAGTCCTCATCCCTTTCTTGTTTGCGGCAATTCTTTTATTTTTCCCTAAAAGAATAAAAGCGCAGCGAACGGTCACTATTATTGGATTGCTGACGGCGCTAGTATCGGCCTTTACATTACTCTTTAAAGTAAAGACGGATGGTGTACAAACCCTTACCCTAGGTAGCTGGGCTCCACCATTTGGGATTACAATGGTTTCAGATATGTTTTCAGCTCTT
This sequence comes from Psychrobacillus sp. FSL K6-4046, assembly GCF_038624605.1. NCBI lineage: Bacteria > Bacillati > Bacillota > Bacilli > Caryophanales > Bacillaceae > Psychrobacillus > Psychrobacillus sp. FSL K6-4046. Next base: position 1,199,094 of record NZ_CP152020.1, on the reverse strand, counting down.
TTAGTTACCTCTTCTCTTATCATCACTTTATTTGTTGTATGGTATAGCTTTACTTACATGGATGAAGCGAGAGAAAAGTCGTTTTACTATCCAGCGATCTTATTTATGTTAACAGGTGTTAACGGAGCATTTACAACAGGTGATATTTTTAACCTATTTGTATTTTTTGAAGTATTGTTAATGGCTTCGTATGTACTAATTGTGTTGGGTGGAGAAAAAGTACAATTAAAAGAATCTATTAAATACATAATAGTTAATATTGTCTCTTCGTCCTTATTCGTTATTACAGTAGGATACTTATATTCCGTAGTCGGGACATTAAACATGGCTGATATTTCCGTTAAATTGACCGAGATTGGCGAGGTAGGAATTGTAACACTAATCGCTGTATTATTCTTGATCGTATTCGGGATAAAGGGCGGTATTTTCCCTCTTTTCTTCTGGCTACCAGGCTCTTATGCAGCACCGCCAGTCCCTATACTTGCTTTGTTTGGCGCATTGCTTACTAAAGTCGGCGTATATGCTATCATGCGTACCTATACTTTGTTCTTTACAACCGACGTTGGATTCACTCATGAACTGCTCATGATACTCTCAATTGTTACGATCATCGTTGGATGTATAGGTGCACTTGCTTACTTTGATTTAAAGCAAATTATTATTTATAATATCGTCATTGCAGTAGGGGTCATCTTATTCGGGGCTTCTATTATGAACGAAAATGGAATGATTGGTTCTGTCTTTTATTTAATCCATGATATATTGATAAAAGGTGCTCTGTTCCTATTAATTGGCATTGTCATTAAAATTACAGGCACGTCCAATTTACGAAAAATGGGTGGATTGATGAAGAAATATCCACTTCTTGCTTGGAGTTATTTAATCGCAGCATTTGGTTTAGCTGGAATTCCTCCGTTAAGCGGCTTTATTGGTAAGATGTTAATCGTTCAAGGTGGCTTCGAAGGGGAATTATTATGGCAAAGTATTTTTATCCTACTTTCCAGTCTCATCGTATTACTATCCGCTATCCGGATTTTCATCTATGCATTCTGGGGTGAGCCAAAAGGCGAATCCTCTTACTTGGACGCTACATCCTATAATCGTTTATTAGTTCCAACAATAGCTCTAGTTGCTGTTACTGTTTTTTATGGCGTTGGAGCCGAATTCTTAGTGCCACTTATGACTGATGCATCCAATGTGTTATTAGATCCTTCCTTATATGTTGATGCTGTCTTTGAAGGGGTGAAATAATGGCTTTTCAGATTTTGTTAAATGTATTTATAGCCCTTACGTGGATGTTTCTATCCATATCGTTTAAACCTACTACTTTTATAGTAGGATATCTGCTCGGCTTGCTAATGCTTTTCATGCTTCGAAAATCCTTTAAGTCACGATTCTATATGGATCGTGTATGGGCTGTTATAAAATTAGCATTCTTATTTTTAAAGGAGCTAATACTTTCTAACTTCTCTGTTTTAAAATTAATCGTGAAGCCAGAAATGCCTATCCGTCCGGCAATCTTTGCGTTGGAAACAGTATTGACTGAAGACTGGGAAATAACCTTGCTGTCCAGCCTTATAACGTTAACACCTGGTACGGTAGTTATTGATGTTTCGGATGACAATAAAACGTTATATATACACTCTATTGAGTTTAGCAATATAGACGAAGCAGTGAACTCCATACGCGATACCTTTGAGAAAGCAATATTGGAGGTGAGTAGATCATGATAACTTTTTTATGGGTAATTGTCGTGCTTATCAGCGCTGCTTTACTAGGCTTCATTTATCGTCTTGTAAAGGGGCCTACTACTCCAGACCGAGTTATTGCCTTGGATGCAATTGGAGTTGGCCTGATCTCATTAATCGGTCTGATTTCAATCTTATTTGACACTCCATTCTTTTTAGAGGTCATCCTCTTATTGGCCGTACTTTCCTTCATTGGGACTGTAGCGTTTTCTAAGTTCACGGAGAAGGGAGAGATCATTCAACGTGACCGTAATAGCTAATATATTCATCGTAGGTACTATATCCTTTGGAACTATTTTCATCTTAGTGACCGCAATAGGCTTGTTTCGTTTACCAGATGTTTACACAAGAGCCCATGCTGCTTCCAAAAGTGCAACGCTCGGAGTGATGAGCATCTTAATAGGAGTGTTCCTTCACTTTTGGTTAATCGAAGGTACATTTAATTCGCGAATTTTACTTGGTATCTTATTTCTCTTCATTACTGGTCCAGTCGGAGGTCATATGATGGGAAGAGCCGCGTATTATTCTGGCGTGGAATGCTGTGACCTTACAGTGCGAGATGATTTAGAAGAAGTTGTGGAAGAGAAAAGAAAGAATATGAAGGTAAAAACAGATACGAACTAGCTTCGAATTATGCTTAACAAAAAGTGCAAGCAAAGTTGGTTAACGCTTTGCCTGCACTTTTTAGATTTTGTAAAACTTAGCTCCATCGCTCATCTTTTATATTCGAGGTGAAATACCTTCCATAAAAAAAAAGCTTTTGCAAAACGTGATCCTCCACGAATTGCAAAAGCTTTTTTATTTATACTAGTTAATAGTACGGGGAATATGGTGAACCATAGTAAGGATAAGGTTGGTATGGATAAGGTTGATATGGATATGGTTGTCTTGCACCAAATCCAATAATAGAAGAACCTAAAAGTCCTCCTACAAAGCCTCCTAATAGAGGAGCTCCAAATCCACCAAAGCCACCACCAAAACCTCCGTAACCTCCAAATCCACCTGGGCCACCTGGGCCACCTGGACCCCGTGGACCTCCTGGACCTCTTCCCCCATAACCACCGCGTTGATATCTAACCATAATGTCCCTCCTTTCAACACAGTGTATGCTATGTGGGATAAGTGTCCTGTGCGTTTATCCTACTCCTCGTCTGCCATTCTTTCAATAAGCGTTGCTAAAGTACGAACCATAACACCAGTACCGCCTTTTGGTCCAAAATCATATGCTGCTTTTGCATCGGATGTACCTGCAATATCTAAGTGAATCCATGGTGTATCTTCTACAAATTCTCCAACGAAACCACCACCGAAAATCATATGACCATCTCCTCCAGGGGAGTTGTTCAGATCTGCAACGTCACTTTTACGAATGCGTTTCTTATCATTTTCAGTTAACGGAAGTCTCCATACAAATTCTCCTGTTTCCAAAGAGGATTCCATAAAGGTTTCAAAGAATTCTTCATTATTAGTTAGTGCTCCAGTTTTATCGAATCCTAATGCGGTGATTACTCCACCTGTTAAAGTAGCCACATCGACGATATAATTAGCTCCTTGCTGTTTTGCATACGTTACTGCATCTGCAAGAACTAAACGTCCCTCTGCATCAGTATTAAGAATTTCAATTGTTTTTCCGCTCATAGAAGTAATAACATCATCTGGCTTAAATGCATTTCCAGAAATCATATTGTCCGTTGAAGCAATTACAGCTATAACGTTTTTATTTGGACGAAGCTCACCAATAATTTGCATAGCACCTAAAACTGCTGCTGCTCCACCCATATCGCCTTTCATGCCAACGATACCAGTTTTTGTTTTAATAGAGTAACCTCCTGTATCGAAAGTGATTCCTTTCCCTACAAGTGCTACTACATCATCCCAGTTATCTGTTGCTTGATATTTCAAAGCGATTAAACGTGGTTCTTCAACTGAGCCTTGGTTCACAGCCAATAAAGCTCCCATACCTAGCTCTTCTATTTCTTTCTTACCTAATATTTCTGTTTCAAAGCCATATGTCTCACCAAGCTCTCTTGCATACTCTCCTAGTTGTGTAGAAGTCAGCACATTCCCTGGTGTATTCACTAAAATTCTAGCTTCATTAACAGCATCCGCATAAATACTTCCTACTTCAAAGTAAGTTGCAGCTTCTTCTAAGTCAGTATCTGTTAAAAGCTCGATAGCTGGTAAATAATAATCCGGAACGTTAGAGGTTGTTTTATAGCCCTCATAAACAAAAGCTCCCATACCAATCCCCTCACCGGCTAAATAAGCTACATCAGCTTCTGTAGCGCTCTCAGAGGTAAATGATGGAACCCACACTGCAAGGGATTCAGGCTTGCTAGAAAGTAGCTCTTTCCCTACTAAACCAAATGCTTCTCGAATATTTTCTTGTGTTAACTTTTTACGATCTCCAAGCCCTACAAATAATATTCTTTTAACAGTTTCTTGACCTGCTATTGGGACTTTAACTATTTTTTTCGAGTCTGATGATATGTCACCACTTTTTATCCAATCAAGAATGTGATTTCCATACACATTTAATAATGCATCCCATTTCTCTGTATTTTCAGGATGCTTAGGAATTCCTACCACTAGTGTTTCGGATTGTACTTCTTCGAATGTTACATTGTTAGTGCTAATAATCATCATTTTTCCCCCTACATAATTTGGATACATTCTTATTATATAGCAACGAGAATGATTTTTCGAATAGTGAGAATATGTTATACTAAAAGTAACAAAGTTTTACAAGGAAGGCGGTGTCTGCTGTGGCAATTCTCCAAAATACTCCACTATTAGCTGCTCTTTTCTCCATCTTCTTTGCCCAGTTCGTGAAAATACCAATACATTTTCTGGTCACTAAAAAGATAGATTGGAAATTATTCACTTCTACAGGTGGAATGCCAAGCTCTCACTCGGCTGCTGTAACTTCATTGTGTACAGCTATTGCTTTTGAAACGGGATTAGACTCTACCCTTTTCGCAGTTGCTACAGTGTTCGCAGTTATAGTGATGTTTGATGCAACAGGTGTTAGATTTCAAGCCGGTCAGCAAGCCATCATTATCAATCAGATGCGTGTAGATTTTCAAACTTTTGTTAATCAGACAAAGGATTGGGGACACAAGAAGAGCGAGGAAAAGCTAGAAGAACTAAAAACTTTACTTGGACATAAGCCTATTGAAGTTTTTATGGGGGCATTAACCGGTATTTTAATATCCATAGTTATTTATACGGTTATTTTATAAGGCTATCAAGGTGAAAGTTGAATAAATTAAAGCTTTGTTAAAGTTATCGGTTGATTTTGACTAACAATTCTTTTTTATAGTGACTGTAAACATTATAAAAAGTCAAATGGCTATTAAGAACTTAAATAGTTGATGAATTGGGGTTGTTGACAGTTTTTCTACTTTATTTATGCGAGTAAGTTTATAAGCGCTTTATCGATGCTAAAGCTGTTCCCGTTTATTGATTGGAGCGCCAGACGGCGACTCCTACGGGATGAGTGAGACAGATAAGACATCACAACCACGCGCGTAAGCGATGGGTGATGGCTTATCGCTCACCCCGAGGAAAGCGTCCGGCTGGGGCGGAAATCAATTCTACTCTCTGATCTAAGATTTCTTTGCATCATAAATCAACCCTAACCTTTAACATAGCCTAAATTAAAATGAGCTGGGATATTTTCTCCAAGCTCATTTTTATTTGATTTCTTTTTTTAAAGGGTTTTATTTATAGATTTATCATTTAACTGAACTCATTTTTTTACTTATGAACCAGAATAATATAGTAAGAACAAGTAGTATGACAGGAGTTAAACCAACATATTTCCAAGCATTATTCGCCCCTAAAAAATAATATGCTATCGGTATGAATGTAAACGTACTAATTAATAAAAAGACCCAAGACCTTTTAACAAAACCAACTAATAAAGTTAAAATTGAAACAAATAATGAAAGTTGCCATAATAATAACATTTTCCCACTCCCATTTAACTTATTTGTTCTCAGCAATATAAACCTCATAAGAGGAAGCACACAATAGATAAGAGAATAACGATCTTCGTAGCTTTCCAAAGGAATAATAGAGTGGATATCGCTAAAGCTGAAACCTCTGCATATAACTAGGAAACTGTTTATGTATATTTATAAAAATCTTTTGTTAAACAGATTTAAGTAGAGTGGCTCTACAACAAAAAAAGACAGCCTAGATAGGCCATCTTTCTAAAACATCTGATATCCACTTTTACGTAGCATTTTAATTACAATTCCAGCTAGAATTGCACCGACAAAACCACTTGATAAAATAACGATATCTGCCATATGTAGTGACATGAATTTTTCTCCTAGCGCAGAGAAGGAAGAACCCGGTTTTGTAAAGTAATCAAAAATTCCGACCTCATCAATAATAAATATCACTATAAGTGGATAAAGAATAGCTACAAACCAAGACATTCTAAGCAACATATTTAATAGGAAGGCGATTCCAAAAAACATTACTAGAAATATTAAAACTGAAAGAATCATCTGTGTAATTGTAAAATTCATAGTCATTAACCTCCGTTACATCTTTAAATAGTTTACCTTAACGGAGGCAGGTATTCAATCCAGTTATCTCTTTTCACATTTTTGTCAAAAAGCCTTACTATTATTTCTTGCCAGTGCCCTGACAACAGCCACATGTTTCGGATCCTCCAAGCCTTAATTGAAAGTACCCTTCCCCTTTGCAATACGGACATGATTTTGAAGTTACTTCTTGTAATTTAGTCATTTTTAGCGCCTCCTCATTCATTTATTTATAATATTCAGATAATATATCACGTATTAATATATTTGTAAATGAACATCCTCTACTTTTTTAAATAAATGTGTCTAAATAATGAAATTATTCTAATTATTTAATTTATTACTAATTAAATCGTTTATATTTATTCCATTTTGACTGAAAAAAACCAACCATTGAAAATGAATATTAGGGTTTATATGCTTTTATTAATACAGCTAATTATTTTCGGCTTATTTAGCGGATGCTTTTTATGGGGGGAGCGTTAATTAAGCCATCACTCGTCACTTGCCCTACAATCATAAAAAAATGATTTTTCTTGTTTGATACGGCAGCTATTATATATCATTAACACATAATATTAATACGGCATAAAAAGCTATGCAAGCCCCTTATGCCGTATTAGTTTCAGCTTTTATTTTATGAATAATTTATAACTCGTATAACCAAATATATCTCCTGGATCTACACCATCTATAGTTGGAAAACCAACCTCTAAGGAAGCTGCTGCTAGCTCATGTAACATAACGGAGGCTGTCTCATCGAGCAATAAGTCTGTAGGATGAATCCACTTTGCTTCATAAAGCTCTGAAAGCTGTACCTGGATAATTGGCTCATCTGTTGTTGGTTCAAGAAGAAAAATAGCCATATTATCACTTATTTTTCCTTGCAATACACCACTTCTAAACCCGATCATATTGATGACTCTACAATTTACCGCTGTCTCCTCTAATACCTCTCTGAGCACAGCCTCGTCAACTGTTTCATTGCCATTTACAAAGCCAGCTGGAAGCGACCATTTACCTTCCAACCCACCGTATCGCTTGTTAACAACCAACCATTCACCTTTACTATTTAAAACTAACCCAGCTACTCCTAGCCATACGCTACCTCTTTTATCTCTAGACATTAAACCAACTCCCTTAAGATAAGTGTAAGCGCCAATTTCCTTCAAGACAAGAAAATGGGGAGAAAATTAAAGGGAAAGTTCTTGTTACGGTTATTTGTTAATGGGTCTCAATTATCTTGTTTTTTATTTGTTCTATTAAAACCAAAAACAGCAGAAGATTTTGCACTGGCATCTATCCCCTTCACCTTATTACAATGCACTAAAAGTTAAGCTTAAAACCTTTTATTATCCACCAAGTATAATTATAATTGGATGTGATTAAGCTGAAAACGCTTCTCCAAGCTTTTTTGTATTTTCCTCCACAAAAAAATCTCCCACTGAATAATTCAGTAGGAGATTTGGTTATATTAATATTATAGTTTGAATTTACCTTTTTTGATCATCAATGGAACTCCACCGATCATGTAAAGAGCACGGTTATCAATAACCTTTTTCATAATAGAAGCTTTTGTACCAGTTAGCTTTCTACCCATTACGTCACCAATTGCATCATGCTCACCTAGAGAACATACTGTTCCTTTAAGCTCAGGAACGAATTCTTTCGTATTTTCACCCTTCATAAGAGCTACGATATTTTGAGCTACTGTTACAGCTTGTTGCATAGCAATTTGAGCTGTTGGTGGGTATGGACGATTAATCTCTTCATTAATCATTAATGCACAGTCCCCAACGATGAATACATCTGGGAATCCAGGAGCACGCATATCTTTTTCTACTTTAACGCGAGCACGCATATTTTCGATACCAGAAGTTTCGATTAAACGGTTTCCACGGACACCTGCTGCCCAAACAACTGTTCCAGCTTTGATGAATTCAAATTCCTCTTCACCTTTTTTAATCTTAACGCCTTCAGGAGTTGCTTCTACTACTGGTGTTCCAATAGAGAATTCAATTCCTTTTGCTTCTAGTTGGCGAACAGCATATTCAACTAGCTCAGGATCGAATCCTGGTAAAACCATAGGTGCTGCTTCAACACAAACAACACGTACTTTTTCTTTTGGCACATCATATTCCGCACAAAGCTCAGGAATACGATTCCCTAACTCTCCTAAGAATTCGATACCAGAGAATCCAGCCCCACCTACAACGATTGTTAAACGAGCATCATCTCTTGTTTCTTCTGTAGACCATGTAGCAAATTGGTACTCGATATGGTCACGGATTTGACGAGCTGCATTTACGTTTGCAATAGATAAAGCATATTTATCTAAACCTGTAATTCCAAATGTTTCTCCTTCAAAGCCTAATCCAATCACAAGGTAATCATACGTGTATTCCCCAGCACTTGTTGCTACTTTTTTAGAGTTTACATCAATTCCTTCAACTGTAGCTTTTACGAATTGAACTTTTCCTTTATTGATAACGTCTTTAATATCGTAACGTACTTGATCTGGACTTAACGTACCAGCCGAAGCCTCATGTAACCAAGTTGATTCGTAATGATAATCGTTTTTATTTATTAAAATTATATCTGCTTCATCTGTACCTACTAATTTTTGAAGGTTTACTACAGTAGATAATCCACCGTAACCTGCTCCTAATACTAGAACTGTTGGTCTTTTCACGAAGATCGCAACCACCTTTTTTTATTTTTTATAACAACCGAATGATTCATAAATCTTGTTCATTCGTTTTTAGCTTGTCATTTTTCCGACAAATTTCACACTATACCTATTTTAGACCTTTTAGAATAGGATTTCAACACTATTTAACAACATTCTAAAGGTAGGAATATACAGATAATTGTTAGTATTTATTAAAAAGTTCAAATGCAAGTTTAACTAGCATGCAAATAAGGAAACTATTCAGTCCTTTTAGCTTTCTCCTTTTAAGAGCGTATATGCTTTTTATTTATAAAAAAGAACATTTTCTAATTCAAGAAAATGTTCTTTCATTTATTTAACAGCTTTCAGGTGTGCCTTCTTTTTTAGCAGTTCTAAACGATGAACCACAGCCACAGGAAGCAATTGCATTCGGGTTATCGATCGTAAAGCCTCCACCCATCAACGATTCTTTATAATCGATGACCGTTCCAGTAAGTATAGATGCATCTTCCTTGGAAACAATGATGTCTAGTCCATGCTGATGCAAAACTAAATCATCTTGGTTTTTCTCTTTTTCAAATCCCATACCATAGGAAAGTCCGCTACATCCACCACCGTTAACGGAAACACGTAGAAGTGAACCTTCCTCCTCATTGTGGACCATCATCTCTTTAACGCGGTAAGCTGCCGCTTCAGACAAATTAACTACTTCTGTCATGTAGATCACATTCCTTCCTTATGTATATATAATATCAATGTTTCCACTATCTATACAAGGAAAACTACTCGAAACTGACATCGCTTTCTACATATTTTTACAGTATAATAAAAGAAATAATAGGCTTCAAAGGGGAAAAAGTAATGGAAATACTTCCGTATTATCAAAAAGAGGTAGTATGCTTACACTGTAAGAATAAATTTAAGTCAACTAAAATTCGTTCGAAATTTATAAAGCTAGAAACCCATGATACAGACTTTCAACCAATCTACCAGAATAAAGAAATCAATCCATTACTTTATAATGTATTTGTATGTGAGCACTGTGGCTTTTCGTTTACAGATGATTTCACAAAATATTTTGCTCCAAGTGTAAAAAACGCGATCAAGGAGAACATAACCAAACAATGGACATCACGATCGTACGGCGGTGAAAGAACAATTCAAGAAGGGATCACTGCTTATAAGTTAGGAATATTATGTGCATCTTTAAAGAAAGAAAAATTTGTATCCATAGCCGGCTTAGCATTGCGAGTAGCTTGGCTCTACCGTATATTAGGACAACAAGATGAGGAAAAAAGATTTCTAGAAATAGCAAGAGATCGCTATATCGATTCATATTCTAGGGAGGATTATAGTGGAACCCAAATGTCTGAGATACGAGTTCTCTACATGATAGCAGAGCTATCTAGACGAATTGGAGCAAGAGATTTAGCTACACGTTATTTTTCGATGATCCTAGAAAAACAAAGCTCTTCTGTTGAACCTTCACTTATTGAGATGGCCAAGGAACGCTGGCAGGAAATGCGTACATAAAGAAAAAGAAGCCAGTTAGGCTTCTTTTTTCATATTTTTTTGGATTAAAATACTTGTTCTACTTCTACGATACCAGGTACTTCCTCTAGTAAAGCGCGTTCTATACCAGCTTTTAAAGTGATCGTAGAACTTGGGCAGCTTCCGCATGCTCCTAAAAGTCGTAGTTTTACAATGCCGTCTTCAACGTCAACAAGCTCGCAGTCCCCACCGTCTCGTAGTAAGAATGGGCGCAATTTATCTAAAACTTCTTGAACTTGTTCATTAATTGTATCAGTCATATAGATCGACTCCTTTCACTACAATCATTATAGAATAATTGCTGATTAAATGGAAGTGTTTACTTCCCGTAAAACATCTACGGTAAATAGTCTGCCCAAAGATGAATGAATATTACATACTGTGATCTCTGCATGACACTCATAGAATGGCTCCAGGTAGTTTTGAACGTCTAAAAATGAGCATTTGTCATCTCATTGAGTAAAAAGGCCATCAATTTATGCCATTTTTATTAACTTATGTCACTATCTTTACAACACTTATTTTAGAAAAATTGTACAATTTTGTATTTCGTTATAAAATGTCACTTAATGACATAGCAGGAGGGTAATTAATTGAAAAAATTACTATCGTTGACATTCATTTCAATCATGATGGTCGGTTGTTCAGATGAAAAAGACCTTGCGGATCACGAGAAAAAAATCGAAGCGCTGGAAAAAGAGAATCAAGAGCTAAAAGATAAACTAAGTGAGGACAGAGCTGACTACAACGGATTCCTACAGGAAACCGATAGAACGTCGAGGCGCTTCATGGATCTACTTGCAGCTGAGGATTTCGAAACGCTAAAAGCCGAGTTCCCGGTCAAGTTCGAAGTAAAGAACAATGCGATACACCTAGCGGAACCAGAGGGTAATCTACCGTTCGAGGTCGAACTGGCCAAGCAGTCGAAACACATCGGTTTCTTCAACAAATTTGATGACATGACCGAGATAAGCTATTACATGTATAACCCGCAGCACGACAGCAACAGTCTCGTCGTGTTCCATTACGACAAGGACAACCAATTGGAGTACGTCTCATTAGGTGGCAGATAGAATAAGAGAAGAAGTATCGTATATCCCTATCGCTCCTTATTGGGCTAGTAAATTAATCCAGTCCTGACTTTGCTCATGAAGCCTCCTATTAAAATGAAGAGGTGTGGACCTTTTGACAGCTTTTCAGTAACCCCTTTATAATGTAATGTGTAGGGGATAAGGATTAAACAGATAAAGGGGACAAGTAAATTATGGCACAAGAAAAGCTCACTGTAGAAGTTTACGGTGCCGATATAGTATGTGCAAGCTGTGTGAATGCACCTTCATCAAAGGACACATACGAATGGTTAGAAGCCGCTATCAGCAGAAAATTTCCAGAACATCAAATAACATTTTCATATATTGATATAGAGCAGCCTCTAGAAGATGAAAAACAACAATCGATTGCCAATCAAATTGCCAATGATGAGTTTTTTTATCCACTAATCATGATTAACGAGGAAGTAATAGGTGAAGGATATATTCAATTAAAGCCAGTATTCTCGGCTCTTGAAAAGTATGGGTATATAGCAAACTAAATAATCGCAAAAAGCTTAGTAACGTATTCTTTACGTTCCTAAGCTTTTTATTTTAACCGTTATGTCGTTTATACATCCATAGTAAGCCTGACTTCATTAATCTCGCAATGCGACCAGTAACTGAGATATCTGCCAAATAGGCAAATCCTTGTTTTTTCCCTAATGATCCCATGAAGCCTTTTAGTTTAATCTCTGGCATTTTCTCTGGAAGCGGTTGGCCCTTCCAGCGTGCTTGTAGAACCTTTACTATTTGTTCTGCCTGTTCTTCGGCAAGCTGAGCACTTGGTGCAAAAGGTAAAGAAGCGCAATCTCCCACTACAAATACATTTTCATAGCTTGGCAAATCGTGATATTGAGTTAGAATAATGCGTCCTGTCTTATCCTTTTCACCTGGTAAAGCTCGGACTGGTGCTGCAGGCTGAATACCAGCAGTCCACACTACTACATCCACAGGGATTATTTCATCATGATTGTATAATTTATTTGGCTCGACCTTCGTTATATTCGAGTTGCTAATAACGTCAACATCATTTGTATCAAACCATTTTTGCACAAAATTACTTAAGCGCTCAGGAAAGTCTCGTAATACACGAGGACTACGATCAAATAATTTAATCTTAAGGTCCGGTCTACTTTCGCGAAGTTCACTTGCAAGCTCGATTCCGCTTAAGCCTGCTCCAACAATACCTACTATAGATCCAGCTGGAAGTCCACCAATCTTATTATAAGTGTCTCTTGAACGTCCTATTGTTTGAATACTATAAGTGTATTCCTCTGCACCCGGAACGTTATGATATTTATCCTCACAGCCTAACCCAATGACTAAATCATTGTAAGGAACAGTTTGTTCTCCTTGTAGAATGACTTGCTTGTTTTCTACATCGATTTTCTCAACTTCCCCATAAACAATATTTAGTTTGTTACTGTCTGGAAAAGCAACTCTTATATTTTGGTCAGATGAAGTTCCTGCTGCTAAAGCATAGAATTCTGTTTTTAAGCTATGAAATGGCGTACGATCTATTAATGTTATTTCTACATCATCCGGTAAATTATTTGGCAATAGGCGTAATAATACGCGCATATTACCGTATCCACCACCTAATAAGACTAATTTTCGCATAAATATTCTCCCTTTTCTTTCAATGTCTCCTCAAATTATAAATGATTGTGACAGTTTTCACAATACAACTTCTCAATTGACCTTTTAAAAAAAATAGAGTAGCATGACGATGTAGTGAGGTGACAGCTATGAATCCAATGGTTGAATTTTGTATAAGCAACCTTGCAAATGGTTCACAAGAAGCTTTTGATATATTAGAACAAGATCCAGATTTAGACGTACTAGAATATGGCTGCCTCAGCTATTGTTCTCTATGCTCTGAAACGCTATTCGCCATCGTAAATGGGGATGTCGTCGAAGGTAATTCCTCTGAAGAATTAGTATCTAATATATACAAATATATTGAAGAAAATCCTTTGTTTTAAGAGCAGCCGCAAATCTGATTTTAAAATATTTTTTAACTAATAGAAAAAAAGGCACTCTTCTGTTCAAACGAACAGGAAGTGCCTTTTTTTCATTTTTTAATACTATTTATTTTATCCAATCATGTAAGGTTTCTAAGAAATGAGTCGGTTTTTTCAATAACATCTGTAGCTCTTCCGTACGATTGACACCTGTATTGACGTGAGCTGTATCAATGCCCATGTGTATCCCTGTAAGGATATCTGTTTGATAGTTGTCTCCGATCATAACCATCTCTTCTTTTTTAAAGCCATATTTTTTTTGAATAAACTCCAGCATAAATGGCTGTGGCTTTCCAGTAAAAATTGGCTCAACACCAGTAGAATGCTCTACTAATTTCGTGAATGCACCATTCCCAGGAAGATACCCTCTCTCGCTTGGAAACGCATGGTCACTATTAGTAGAAATAAATGCCGCTCCTGCTCTCACTGATAAACAAGCCTGCGCAAGCTTCTCATAATTGACCTGATGGTCTATTCCCATTACGACAACTTCCGCTAGCTCATCAGTCGTCTCAATCCCAACGGAGGCTAGAGCATCGCTTAGTCCCTCTTCCCCGATCATGAAAACACTTTTTGCAGGATAATGCTCTGCAATATAATTTGCTGCAGCAATACTAGAAGAAATGATTTGCTCCTCAGATGTTTGAATTTCCATCTTTGCGAGCTTCTGCTGTAATTGCTTTTGAGTCATCGATGAATTATTTGTTACAAAGAAAGGCTCGATTCCTTTATTTTGCAAATAATGAACAAAATCGACAGCTTCACGAATTGGTGTTTGTCCCTTATAAACAGTTCCATCTAAATCTAAAAAGTACCCTTTATAGGCGGACATCGGAGTCCTCCGGTAAAAATGCCGAAACGGGTCCAAGTTCGTTAATCAAATAATTTTCTACTCTTTCTGGGAACTGTTTTAAATAAGGAAGGTTTTCCACCAATACGCTTTCTAATTGCTTATGGTCAACGGAAAAGAAATGTCTTACAAGCTCTTTTCTCATTTCAATCACAGCTTTTAAAGGGGCATCCATTTCAGGTGTAATAACTTTTTCATCGGTTAAAATATCAATTATATCGTCATAGCCACCCGGATCTCTCATGATGAAGCCATCAATCATAGAATTACCTACATCTATAACAGACTCAATCATATTTTGTCCAACTCGCTCCAGGGCTAACTTGGTAATTTCATTTTCATTCCAGTCTTTATTGCCATCAATTAACACTAACAATTCTCTCATATGCTTTAGTGTCAGTGCTATACTTTTACGGTCCACAAAATACATGGTACAGCCTCCTAATTTCTTGTTTTCGTTGATATCTACTTCTATTCTATAGTACCATAATTGTTAGGTAAGGAAGGAGTGTCAAGGGTGGAGCGATTCTTTTTATATGATGATGTCGAAGATACAAAAACAAGGTTTGTTGGATTTACAGGCGAGTCTCAGCGTTACGACTTAGCGATCGTACAGAGCTCTCGATTTTTTGGAAAAGTTCTTGTAATGGATATACAATACAATCGGTCAGCCATCATAGGTTCAGATGATGTAGAAGAACCGGGCTACCTAGAGCATATTTTTAATAGATCCGAAGAGGAAGCATTAGAGCTTAGAGAATATTTAAGAGAATTACTGAGTTAATGATGTCCCTGACATAATCAGAAAAGTTCTCTGTACACGCTTGGGAGAAAGCATTTCTTAAATGGTTAAGTTATAATGCACAAAAAAATGAGCTGGAAGCTATGCTTCTATGCTCATTTTACTTATTTACCCCATCACGCTCACGATTGTTTAAGTCCCCTGTGTTCTATAATCAAATTTATCCCTATCAACCTCTAAATATTTTTCTTCAATCTTTAAAGTGTCTTCCTCTACCCACATAATGTCTAACGCTTTATCTACATAGTCATAATAAATCATTTCTTTCTTTTTCGTTTCATTGTTAATTATATCTACTCTTACATTTTTATAATCTATAAATCCAGACATATGATATACCTGTGCTTTAAAATCACCATTTGGAGATTGAAGAGTTTGACCAGGATGTCCCTGAGGCAAGAAATTAGGATTAACAATCCAACTACTCCAAAAAACAGCCGATACTGTGCCTAAAATACTCATAGAAACAAATACTTTTTTAGGAAAGCCTTTTGGTTTCTTGCGAATATATTTAATTGTAAATAGTGCTATTAAAAGCACGATAGTAAAAAGGGTAGAACCCAGTCCTATAAAAACGAATAGGTTAAAAAGCGTATTGTTCAATATTGAGCACCAACCTCATTAATAATAAGTCGTATATTTCCACCTAAGCACGGTTACCTATAGTTAATTCTAATCTTCTTTTGACTCAAAAGTATTTTCTATCTCATTCAAAAAGGTTAGGACAGCTATTTTCATCTGTTCGACACCAGGTTGTTCTACAGGAAAATGACCGGCTCCTTCTAAAATTACACATCTCTTCTTACATTTCAGTCGTTTATAAAAAGATTCACTTAATTTAAATGGCGTCATCGGATCTACTTCAGGATGGACAAGTAATATAGGACAAGCATCAAAATATTCAGGTTCAATAATTGGTTTCGCATTTAAAAAGGTTCTTAGAAATCGCAAAGGAATTTTTGTCCCCGCAGCTCGAGAATCTTGAATAATTAGTTTCGTCAGCTCATAATTATTTGTGATTAACTTCATTCTTGATACTTTAGAAACGGAGATCAGAAACGAATCTAATACAAGAGGGAAGCGATCCAACGTGAATTTACCTAGTCGGCTAATTAACTTATTGGGGGCAATTTGATCACGAACCCTCTGATTACTTGTATCTACAAAAGTCGTAACAATCAAACCTTTCACTTGCTTACTCATACTAGCCACATGATATGCTAGCATGCCTCCGATACTTGCCCCTAATAAAACAATTGGCTTACCGTCTCGATTGAATTCCTGTTTAATAAACTCTGAAATTATTTCTATCCAATCATAGTATTCCATAGATTTCACTGACTCGGTGTAACTAAGACCATAAGGAGGAAGGTCTAGAGATACAACATCATATCCATATGCTTGTAACATCAGAGCAT
Source organism: Psychrobacillus sp. FSL K6-4046 (assembly GCF_038624605.1). NCBI lineage: Bacteria > Bacillati > Bacillota > Bacilli > Caryophanales > Bacillaceae > Psychrobacillus > Psychrobacillus sp. FSL K6-4046. The sequence goes on along the minus strand of NZ_CP152020.1, from coordinate 1,182,380 downwards.
AGGGAGCCAATAGTCGCCCGTTTCCACCTGCACCATGTAGTAAAACAACTTTAATGTTCGAATCCAAAGCAGTCATTCGATCTAGATGTATATGATAGTCATTCCAAACCCACCATTCTTCATCAGGTAGATTATTGTCATTTATACGCAACTCTTCAGGAAAAAATCTCTGATAATTCTTCCAATAAACTTCTGTTTCATTGTATGCTAAACGGTTAGTGTTTGAATTCACTCTCTTTCCTCCAAACAGTATTTTAATAGCGATTACTATTTCTCTTATATCATATTAACACACTAAATATTTCCAAACATAGATATGGAAAGATTATTGAGCATCTCAACTTGTTGTGTTTGAACCTTATCACCTTCATATGAGCGGAAATCATTTTTTCCTTTCAATTAGGTAATTGAAAGAGGTATAACCAAAAGAATAGAGAATTAATATTTATTACTGCTATATAGGAGGAAATAATAAAATGAGAGGACTTTTACTGGGAATCGTATGCTTAATAGGTATACTTGTTGGTTGCGCTGATCAGTCAGACACAGATCAAGCCAACGAAATTAACAAGCTTAAAAAGCAACTAGAACAACTTTCATTAGAAAAAGACACTCTAAAGGAGGAAAAAACCACACTGGAGCTGGCGATGAATGAAGAAGTGAATAAAGATTATTCTATGATTCTCGCAAAAGATATTGAAAAGTATCCTGTTGCACTTTATAAAACAACTAAAATCGACATCGATGGCGATGGTGAAGATGAAATAATTGAATTGCATGTAGATGCAGGAAAAATGGAGAACGGCCGTTATGCATGGGATGATGGGCAGAAGTGGTTGTTGGTCGTTAAAGACGGTGATAAAACCTATCCTCTTTTTGATGAATATGTTCAATTAGGCTATATAGATTTTAGTACAACCATTTTTGAAAGAAAACCATTAATCGTCATGATTAAAGCGCAGCACTCTGATAGAACTGTACAGAGTTTCAAATTTGATAAAGATGAACACGGATACTTGAAAGAAACATTTTATAAGAAAGAAAACACAAATAATCACTATAATGAGACCGCATCTTATGCCTTTTTTCAGGAAGCATTTCAATTCATAGACATGGCTTTTACAACTAACGCTTCCTTTATTCAAGAAAGTGAGAAAGATCTTCAAGATGAGGAAAAGAGATGGCTGGCCATCGGTCCAATGCTAGAGGATATTAGTAATGCAGAGAGATTGTTGGAGATGGCCACTGACCTAAATCCAAAGCTAAATGTCTCTTTAGCGGACTTAATCAGCTTACTTTACCAAATCGATAACAAGCCACCAACAACCGATCAGATGAATCAATTAAAATCAATACAAGGTGTGTTCAAGGAAATAGATTCAGCTAATTTAATCTTAGAAGAAGAGAATAGAATACACCCTGAGATTGTTGAAATGGTAGAAAAAGTTAATCTTATTCTTAAGAAAAATAACAGCGAAACTGAGTCTTGATAGCTTATTCTCTTTGCTCACCTCAAGAAGCTTGTTCTGCAGAAAGCCAAAGGGTATTATTATGACTCAGAACCCTACTTTTCATGATAACTCTACTACAGAAAAAAACCTTGAGCTAGATCATAACTGATCCTGCTCAAGGTTTTCTTGTTTATCTTTTACTAGCTCTAAAACTACTGGTTTTGGAGCCACACCTGTTTTTTTAACAAGGAAATAAGCACAGCCAAAATTGCAATACTCGTACAAATAATCCTTCATCGTACTAATTTTCGTATCGAATGTTGCCTTTTGGTTCCGATCCTCGAAAAATCCTTTTAGGCGAAGCTGACCATATCCCCAGTCTCCCATAATATAATCGTACTTTGTTAAAATCTCGCTGTAACGCTCCAAAAAAGCTTCCTCTTTAAACGCATCACGGTAATCTTCTATTACTTCATAAGTGAAGCCTTCTGCTATTATCATACATTCACCATCCATTAGCTATTACTCTTGAACAGCTAGTAATTCCTCACCTTGTTGCTGTCTTTGCTTCGCAGCTGCATTTACTTGCTCATCTGCATGATAGCTACTTCTAACAAGTGGGCCTGCCTCACAATGTGAAAAACCCTTACTCATTGCTATCTTACGCAGTTCTCCAAACTCAGCTGGAGAATAATATTTTTGAACCTTTAAATGTTTTTTCGTAGGCTGCAAATATTGACCAATTGTCATAATATCAACGTTATTTGCACGTAAATCATCCATAACCTCAATGATTTCTTCAAACGTTTCCCCTAAACCTAGCATTAACGAAGACTTTGTAGGAATGCTTGGCTGCATTTCCTTTGCACGCTTTAATAATTCTAAAGAACGGTCATATTGTGCACGTGCTCTAACTCTAGGAGTTAATCGACGTACCGTTTCAATATTATGATTCAGGATATCTGGCTTCGCATCCATAATGTTACGGATGTTTTGCTCAATGCCCCCCATATCCGATGGAAGCACTTCAATTGTAGTAAAAGGATTTTTTCTTCGAATTGCACGGATCGTTTCTGCAAAAACTTCTGATCCGCCATCTTTTAAGTCATCCCTTGCTACAGCCGTCACTACCGCATGCTTAAGATTCATAATAACAACTGAATCTGCCACACGTTCTGGCTCCGCTAAATCTAGTTCATTTGGAAGTCCAGTCTTTACTGCACAGAAGCGACATGCTCTTGTACAAACTGCGCCAAGAATCATAAATGTAGCAGTACGACGAGATCCCCAGCACTCATGAATATTAGGGCATCTTGCCTCTTCACACACAGTGTTTAAGTTGTTTTCGCGCATTAGTTTTTTTAAGCCTTTATAATCTTCATTCGTATTTAGCTTTATTTTGAGCCATTCAGGCTTGCGCTCATGCTGTTCTTTTGGTGGCTTACATGATGTCACGATTCCATCCCCCATTTCAAATAATCTGACTTCACTGTTGTCAATGTACCATATTATTTGAATTCAAACAACCTTCTAAAAAAGCTAAATAGAATGCTTGTTCCCACTTTTATTACTAAGGGTCCAAAACCCAAATAATAGAATGAGGATTCCTACTACTGTTATTAATCCTATCATGACAGAGCCTGTCAATCCTAATACTAAGTATCCGATTGCAGCTATGATTGCACTAATAATTGCGTAAGGCAGCTGTGTCATCACATGATCAATGACATTAACTCCAGCTCCCGTAGCTGACATGATCGTAGTGTCCGAAATCGGTGAACAATGGTCTCCGAAAACCGCCCCTGCCAATACTGCTGCTAATACTGGTAGCAATAGCTGCGGATCGATTGCCATGATAATACTTGCACCAATAGGAAGCAAGATACCAAACGAACCCCAGGAAGAACCTGTAGCAAAAGCCATAAATGCAGTCAACACAAACATTAAAACTGGTATGATACCTACCGGAACATTATTTTCCGTAACGATTGTAGCTAAAAATGCACCTGTTTCTAATGCCGTGATTAAGTAAGACAATGCCCATGCAAACACAAGAATCATAATAGCTGGAAGCATAGATTGAACACCTGTACGTAAAGCCTTCCACACGTAGCTCATATTAGCATCTGGGTTCACTTTGAATTGGCGCGCATACAACAGGAAGGATAAAATACTTGCTACCAATCCACCTATAAATAAGGACAAAGGAACATCTGTATTTTCAAAGATGACAAAAATATCTAAAATTCCTCCAGACAACTGATAGCCTGTCCAGAACATCAATCCTAACGTTACCACTACTAAAGAGATGATTGGAAGCAATAAATCGATCACTTTACCATACTGATTGTCTGGAAAATCTCCTTCCATATCTCCTGGGTTTGTTTTATTTGGATCAAATAATACTCCTGTTTCCTTCGCACGTTTTTCATGCTTTTTCATTTCAAACAGATCAAAATCTGTCCATGCGGCAAAGAACACCATCGCTAAAGTAGCTATAACATAGAAATTCATTGGTGCCATTGTGATAAAAGCTTCTAACGGAGTATATTCTGTCACAGCATGTGTTGTGAAAATAACACCTAGCTGGCTGATCAAAAATGCTCCCCAGCTAGAAACTGGTGAGATTACACATATCGGTGCTGATGTAGAATCGATGAAATAGGCTAGCTTTGCACGAGAAACCTTATGCGAATCCGTAATTGGTCTTGCAATTTGCCCTACTGCTAATGCATTAAAATAATCGTCCACAAAAATAATGATTCCTAAAAAGGCTGTTAATAGTTTAGAGCCTCTTTTCGTTTTAATTCGCTTAATCGCCCAATTAGCGAAAGCCGTGCTTCCTCCTGACAGGCTGACAAAAGCGGTAACTACACCTAACAAGAGAATGAACAATAAAATATAAATGTTATATACATTTAATCCCCCATCCCAAAAAGAGATTTTAAAGGAATTCCATAACATTAACAAAGATCCAACAGGGCTAAATTCCTCTACTAGTAAGGCTGCAGAAAGAATACCTGCTCCTAACGATAACAAGACCCTTTTTGTCAATAAAACCATGATGATTGCCAATAGCGGTGGCACTAACGAAAAAATTGTATTCTCCAAAACTGTTCCTCCTTGAAAATAGAAAAGCCAACCTATAGTATTTTATAGGTTGGCTTATACATGAAATTTTAGTTATAACACTTTGTTTCACTTTTGTAGCTCCCCATCTATATGTCCCCATATACATGACAGTGTTATTCTTGTTCAAAATAACCCCAACTAAGCATCCTTGACTAGACATACTTAGTTTCGGCAAAACTTCCTTTCTATTACGATCCTTGGAGTCACCCTCCCGTAACATACTATTAAGCAATGCGGCCTCTACCTATTTATTATTCATTTTTATCTATTCTAACAGTAATTTAAGAAAAATGAAGTTTTTTTAATCTTCCGGTAACGGTATAGGTACCTCCACCGATGGAGCAGCCGACCCATCCCCACCTGTATAAATGTGAGGAACCTGCCCTTGTACTAGACCCATGGCTACTGGTATATTCTGTTCCACTACACTCATTTTACTAGCAAGCGGGACGATGATTTGTACATTCACCTTAATGTGGATACTAATTTCTACATACGCATTATTAATACCGAACTCGGTAATAGTAGGCACCACATTTGACTGAACGTTTCCGATCACGTGGAATCGAATTGGTATTTTCGGACCAAGGTTACCGATCAAAGGTATATTCGTTGCTTGCCCCATCGGAACAAAAAATACGACTCCACCTTGGTCTTCCATTGTTTGCTTATCATACTCAATATCATCCAAGTAAGGAAGACTTGATAAATTCCCTTGTTCAGCCTGTTCTAAATGGGATTGTACTAAACTATTTGTATCAGATAGCACTCGGTTAATAATTTCTGTATTGAATTTGGTTGTGACCATATTTTTGCTATCCGAAGGAACCTCTTCAATAATATCGTTTACATCTAGAACATTTGCCGTACGCGAGTTAATCGCCTTACTTATTACCATAGATGCAATCTTGTTCGTTTGCACTTCAGCATATTGTAAGTAAGTGGGAGTTAGTTGCGCATTTATATAATAGAATACCCAAGCCACTGACAATAGAAAGCATGTTAAAAAGATGGCTAATTTGCGTTGAGTGCTAAAAAATATGAAACGCTTCTTCTTTTTGCGATAAAACAACGAAAAAACCTCCTCATTACTTTTATGTAACGAGGAGGTCTATTATGCCCTACATTTATGCTCTTCCTTTATTCCATACCATTTTATAACGTCCCGAATAGTTTCTGGCATAATATATTGTTTCTTCGCGGTCTTAAAAGAAGGAAAGAAAAATCCAAAAGTAAACATGTCTAGCGTCGCCAGCCGGTACGTATGATGTAACGTTAATGGCTCACCTTTAATCAAAAGCTGCCCATGCATATCTTGTTCAACCTGTTCAAATAAAATAGCCCCTAAATACTTACCACGAAATCCGAGACCCTTCACTTCTAAATTTGGCCATTTTTCGTTTTTCGAAAGCTCCATCACCTCTAGCAGCTCAGCTCCACTTAATGTAACGATACATGGATTAATGGGGTGAGGCAGGCATTGATGTAGATCCCAAGCAGTGACAGGTCCCTCCGGTAAATCCTTTAAGAAAATTCCTGCAGGGAACATGGCACAATCTGCATTCGTGTATGCTAGCAATGCCTTTCCAAAGAAATTCGCTAACTCAGACCCATTGAACCACTCTTTTTTTAACAAGGAATTGTTTGTAAAAACAGGATAAGATAGCTTTTCTTTACCGATTCGCTCCCAATTTCCCATCGTGTGTCCTGCATTTTGAGGGACTGGCAACGCGTCTGTAGGATAGACAACAGCCTGTTTAGAAACAACTCTTTTCATGGAATGGTCATATTCAAGACTCACATAGCCCACATACATCCCAAATTTCCCTGTAGCGGCCTGCAATGTATTCCCAACCATTTTCCCTTCCTCGAACAAATGATGCGTGTGTGCTCCTAAAATTAAGTCCAGAGACGGTATCAGCTCACATAGCTCTTCATCCTTAGACTTTCCTAAATGAGACATACAAATAAGGACATCGACATGAGGAGAAATCTGCTCAGCAACTGCCTGCAATCTAGGAAGAGGATCCTGCAATCTCCACCCAAGCTTTTCATAATAAACACGATAATCCGCAGTAGCAGCTATAATCCCAATTCGAATTCCAGAGGCCGTCTGATGAATTTTATAAGGCTTCACCCACCTAGGAATATTCCCTTCCAAATCCGTAAAATTGGAAACTATGACCTCGAATTTAGCCTGTTCATATAACGAATCCAATTCTTCGTGACTCAATGTGATTCCTTCATTGTTTCCAATCGTGGCATAATCATATTGGGCATCATTTAAGAGCTTCACGTTCCCCTTCCCAAGTGTTCCCTCTGTGTATATATTCGAGCGATCCACATGATCACCGATATCTAATATTAGAGAGGAATCGCTTGCATGCTTTTTACGTCTTTCAGAGAGAAAGTGATGGATAGACGGCCAATTTTCTAAATGACTATGTAAATCATTTGTATGATAAATATGAATGGTCTCTCTCAGCTTTCTCACCTCTTTTTTATGCGGGCTATCGCTCGCCTTTATTAAAATAGCCCATCTATAATAGATCTTATTCCTAGCAATAGCAGTACTATTCTAAGTGCTGTCACAAGCGTTTCCGAGTTTAGCTTTTTATTGAGCTTAGCACCTATCTTAGCGCCAATATAGGCAGCAGGGATGACAGGTATCGTATATAGCCATGGTACGTTTCCTAAAGAAATATGGGTTGCAGAATTGACGATCGACGTTAGAAATACCATGAACATAGAAGTTCCCACTGCCACATGAGGTGGAAACAGAAACAACAGAATCATGGCCGGCACAATCATCGAGCCTCCACCAATTCCAAACAACCCGGAAGCAAAACCTATAAAAAAGGTTAAAGCTAGTGCAAACCAGACTGGATATCCATATACATATGTATTTTCCCCATCCTCAAAGGTACGCTTCTTGCCATGCTTGACAAACCATTGAACGGGCTTCAAATATTTACGAACTAGTAAAAGAACGGATAAAATGACAAGCAATATACCAAAGTATAGGTTAAACGAAGGGAGATCTAATCCTTTGTTTACCCAAGCACCTAAAATGGTTCCCGGGATACTTCCTATAAAAAATATAAATCCACTTTTAAAATCCACCGTCTTAGACTTCATATAAGAAAGCGTAGAAGACAGACCAATAAAAATCATCATAACAACAGATAAACCTACAACACTCTGAGGCGTAATATTTGGAATCAAATCCAGCGTCGTACCAAGGAATAGCACGGCTGGTACTAAAATAACCCCGCCTCCTAATCCCACTAGTGCACCGATCGTCCCTGAAAAAAGCCCGCTCAGTACTAATAAAAACCATTCCATTTAAAAATCCCCTTCGAAAAGATTTAATTGCTTAGGCGCAAGTCCATCAAATTCTATATTAAGCATTTGCTGAAAGGCTTTAGCATTTTTAGCAGCATGACCACCAGAGTTATTATTGAATACAACAAGCACCTCGGAAGCCTGCTTAGATAAAACCTCACAAACTGACTGAATATAAGCAAGCTCCTGCTCATTATAATCATATAAATAGCGGACTTCTCTCCACTTTTCGTTGTTCCCTGGATTCTTCCACCCATAAAAGTTTCTCCCATGTAGACGGACCAACACTTTATCAGAAGTAGCAACCGGCACTACAGGAATGCTGCCTTCACCATTTTGTGGCTCATCGCAGACACTATGATGAAAATGATTATCCTTTAAAAATTGAAGAGTCGAATCCTTATACTCCGGAAGATACCAGGACTGGTGGCGAAACTCAATGACCACCTCAAAATCCTTTAGCTCCTCTCGAATTCTTCTCATATACTGCATATTATCCTTCTCACACTCAAACCAAGGTGGAAACTGAACAAGCACCATCGCAAGCTTCCCCGCATCCTTAAGCGGCCCAAGCATCTGACGATAGCTTTCAAACATTTCCTCTGGAGATTTAAAAGGATTCTCCCCTCTCAAATGCCCTGTCATCCCTTGATAGGCTTTCACGATAAACTGAAAATTATCAGGCGTCTCCCGAATCCACTTTTCTATATTTCGCTGCGGCTGAATGGCATAAAACGATGCATCCAACTCGACAATCGGAAAATGTGCACTATAATCCTGCAGCTTCTCCCTAGGCGAAGAAACATAAAGATCTGGATGATCCCCCCAACCAGTTAACCCAATTTTTATCATTAAACCACCTCTTCGTTATTACTAATTATCATATCATTTCCCTCATCAAACAGACAAAAAAATGAGTTGAGAGGAAGTGTTGCGGATAATTTCAAAAGTGTTGCGCTTTTCTCAGTAAGTGGTGCGGGTAATCACTAAAGTGTTGCACTAAATTTGAAAGTGTTGCGGGTATGGGTCTAACTGTTGCACTAAATTTAAGTGTTGCGTAAACGGCCTCAAGTGTTGCGTAAAAAAACATTGTGCGACCTAACTACGGACTTTAGCTTATTTATTTTTACCCCGTTAGCTCTATTTTGACACTTTCGCTTGTTCGCGGTAGTTAAAGCTCCATCGCAAAAGCCTTTCTTACAATCTCATAAAAATTAGCCTCTACTCTTCGACAGATGTATAAGTCCTCATGCCAAATCTCTACAATTGCCCACTCTTCATTTGTTAAAAATCCCATTGCATCTCCTGAGAATTTATCTCCAAATAATAATATGTTTTTGATTTCAGGATTTTCTTTTGCATCATAAATCTCATCGGCCTCTATTAACCCAGAATAGAACATAAAATAGCCATCTGAAACTGCTCCAAATCCCATTTCCATTAAAAAATCCTTATATTCCTGTGGAGCATCTTTTAAAAAGCCTACATATTTTTCATTGGAAATTCCTTTAAAACTATACTCTTTTGCTGCTTCCTTAAATTCCATGTATCTTCCCATTAAATTCTCCTAAAAAGAACTTTCTTACTACAGTTTATATAAACCTCGACATCTTTACCAATCACGAATAAAACACTTTTATTAGTACAAAATAAAACATGCACAAAATTAAAACCTAATATAAGAAATGAGGAATTTGATGTATTACTACAAAGAGGAACTAATAAATCCTATCATGCCAGACCGTCCGGATCCGGAAGCAGCTAAAGTTTTACAAGAAATACTAGGCGGCCATTATGGAGAAATGAGAACGATGATGCAGTACTTCTTTCAAAGCTCGAATTTCCGAGGTAAAGATACTCAATTTAGAGACTTGCTTCGTGGTGTTTTCTTGGAAGAAATTGCACATGTAGAGCTTGTACAGAATACAATAAATCAATTACTCAATGACTCAGGGCAATCTGCTGTTCCTGGTAATGCTGGGGTAGATGGAGCACCATTAAACGATGCTGTAAAAGATGCTAACCCGCACCATTTCATTATTGGAGCACAGGCATCCTTACCTGTTGATGCTGCAGGTAACCCTTGGAATGGATCCTGGGTATACTCGCACGGAAATCTAATCGCTGATTTACTCAATAACCTTGTCCTAGAGTCAACAGGCGTGCTTCAAAAAACACGTATTTATGAAATGAGCTCTAACAAAACCTTCAGAGAGACCCTAGCTTTTCTTATTGTTCGAGATAATGCTCACCAAAATGCATTTGCTAAAGCATTGGAAACATTAGGCGTGGATTGGGGCAAGCTATTCCCTGTTCCGAACTACGATATAAATAAATATCCGGAATGTAGAAAATATGTAGAGATGGGATATCATAATGCCCAATTCAATTTTAGATTAGACCCTACACGCATAGCTGAAATATTCCAAGGTCAGAGCCCAAGTCGAAATGACGGAACACTTTCCGTAGTTGACCCACCAAAAGGATTCCCAGTTCCAGTGATGCCTGATATGCCAAACGAACATAGTCCTGGCATTCAAGATATGAATAACTAAATAATTACGTCCTCCCTAGTTACTTATGTAATTAGGGAATTTTTATATTGTATTTAAATTAATAAAAAAAGCAAAGAAATCTTCAAGAGAGTAGAATTGATTTCCGCCCCAGCCGGACGCTTTCCACGGGGTGAGCGATAAGCCCTCACCCCGTAGGAGTCGCCGACTGGTGCTCCAATCAATAAATGGGAACAGCTTTAATGTATCGATAAGTGCTAATAAATTTTTTCGCATAAGCAGCACAGTTGAAAAACTGTCACCAACACCAATTTCATCATCTATTTATGTTCTTAATAGCATTTGAATGTTCCATTGTTAATGTTTACAGTCACTATAAAAAAAATTCTTAGTCAAAATCAACCATTAACTTTAACCTAGCCAAATTTAATAAAAAAAGAAGACGAACTATAAAGTTCGCCTTCTTCTAAAACAAATCGCCACAAACTTGAGACGACTAATTATTGAATTATTAACCGATAGAACCTTCCATTTCGAACTTGATTAGACGGTTCATTTCTACCGCATATTCCATTGGAAGTTCTTTTGTGAATGGTTCGATGAAGCCCATTACGATCATTTCAGTTGCTTCTTCTTCACTTAGACCACGACTCATCAAGTAGAATAATTGTTCCTCTGACACTTTAGAAACTTTCGCTTCATGCTCTAGAGAAATATTATCGTTCAAGATTTCGTTGTATGGAATTGTATCAGAAGTAGACTGATTATCCATGATTAACGTATCACACTCAATGTTAGCACGTGCTCCTGTTGCTTTACGTCCAAAGTGAACGATACCGCGGTATGTTACTTTACCACCTTGTTTAGAAATAGATTTCGAAACAATAGTAGAAGAAGTATTTGGAGCTAAATGCATCATTTTAGCACCAGCATCTTGGTGTTGTCCTTTACCAGCGATAGCGATAGAAAGTGTCATTCCACGTGCGCCTTCACCTTTAAGGATAACTGCTGGATATTTCATTGTAAGCTTAGAACCAATGTTACCATCAATCCATTCCATCGTTGCGTTAGCATCACAAACAGCACGTTTTGTAACTAAGTTATATACGTTGTTTGCCCAGTTTTGGATAGTAGTGTAACGGCAATAAGCATCTTTTTTGATAATAATTTCAACTACTGCACTGTGAAGTGAGTTCGTTGTGTAAACAGGAGCTGTACATCCTTCAACATAATGTACAGAAGCACCTTCATCAACAATGATCAGTGTACGTTCGAATTGACCCATATTTTCTGAGTTAATACGGAAGTATGCTTGAAGTGGAGTATCCACTTTTACGCCTGGTGGTACATAGATAAATGATCCGCCTGACCATACTGCAGAGTTAAGTGCAGAAAATTTGTTGTCAGAAGACGGGATTACTGTACCAAAGTGTTTTTTGAAAAGATCTTCGTTTTCACGTAGGGCAGAGTCAGTATCTTTAAATACGATTCCCAAGTCTTCAAGTTCTTGCTTCATGTTATGGTAAACAACCTCAGATTCATACTGTGCAGAAACACCAGCAAGGTATTTTTGTTCTGCTTCAGGGATACCTAATTTATCAAAAGTTGCTTTGATTTCCTCTGGTACTTCATCCCAAGATTTTTCAGTTTGTTCAGATGGTTTTACATAATATGTGATTTCATCGAAATTTAATGGCTCTAGATCTCCGCCCCATTGTGGCATTGCTTTAGAGTAGAAAATTTCTAATGCTTTTAATCGATAGTCTAACATCCATTGTGGTTCATTCTTCATACGGGAAATTTCTTCAACGATTTCTTTCGTTAAACCACGTTTTGAACGGAAAATGGATACGTCTTTATCGTGGAAGCCATATTTGTAATCACCAATTTCAGGCATTTTTTTTGCCATCGTATTTCCTCCGTTCTGATTTTATTTCTTTTCTTCTGAAACGCCTTTTTCCATTGCTTTCCATGCAAGAGTTGCACATTTGATACGTGCTGGAAATTTAGATACGCCGTTTAAAGCCTCGATATCTCCAAGGTCAATAGAATCGTCATATTCCTTTCCAAGCATCATATCAGAAAAGATTTGGGAAAGCTTAAGTGCTTCATCTATATTTTTACCTTTGATCGCTTGCGTCATCATAGATGCAGAAGACATAGAAATGGAACATCCTTCACCATCGAATTTTGCGTTTTGTACAACGCCATCCTCCACTTGAATAGTCAAGTGGATACGATCTCCACAGGTAGGGTTATTCATATCTATTGTCAATGCGCCATCCTCAATACTACCTTTATTGCGAGGATTTTTGTAATGATCCATAATTACTTGTCGATATAATTGATCTAAATTAGAAGACATCTCCAAAATACTCCTTAGCAGTGCGTAAGCCGGCAACGAGAAGATCTACATCCGCTTCAGAATTATAAATGTAGAAGCTTGCTCTAGCAGTTGCAGTAGCTTTTAACCACTTCATAAGTGGCTGCGCACAGTGATGTCCTGCACGAATAGCAATACCATTCATATCAAGGACTGTTGCAACATCGTGAGGATGTACTTCATCTAAATTAAAGGTAACGATTCCAGCTCGCTTCAATGGATCTTGAGGTCCGTAGATTGTTAAGCCTTCAATTGTAGACATTTTTTCCATGGCATAGGCAGCAAGCTCATGCTCATGCTTTTCGATTTCGGACAAGCCGATTTCTTCCAGAAAATCTATAGCAGCAGCTAAACCGATTGCTCCAGCAATGATTGGTGTTCCACCTTCAAACTTCCAAGGTAGCTCTTTCCATGTAGACTCTTGTAAGCCTACAAAGTCAATCATTTCTCCACCAAATTCAATTGGCTCCATTGCATCAAGTAAAGCCTCTTTCCCGTAAAGAACACCGATACCGGTTGGACCACACATTTTGTGCCCAGAAAAGGCTAGAAAATCACAATCTAACGCTTGTACATCGAGCTTCAAGTGAGGAGCAGCCTGTGCCCCGTCCACTACCATAACAGCTCCATGGTCATGTGCGATTTGAGTAATTTCTTTAATAGGATTCATCGTGCCTAATACATTAGAAACGTATACGACAGATACAATCTTAGTCTTATCTGTAATTGTTTCACGAACTTTTTCCAAAGATAATGTACCGTCTTCTTCTAAGTCGATATATTTAAGCGTCGCTCCCGTTATCTTCGCCAATTGCTGCCAAGGAATAATGTTAGAGTGATGCTCCATATACGTGATTACAATTTCGTCGCCTTCTTTTACGTTTGCAAGACCATAGCTTTGTGCCACTGTATTAATTGCAGTAGTAGTCCCACGAGTAAAGATAACTTCCTTCGACGATTTAGCATTTATAAATCCACGAACCTTCTCACGTGCGCCTTCATAGCTTTCCGTTGCACGGTTACCAAGTGTATGCACACCACGGTGAACGTTGGAATTATCAAATTCGTAATACTTCTTAATAGCTTCAATCACTTGAATCGGCTTTTGAGAAGTAGCACCGCTATCTAAATAGACCAGTGGATGACCATTAACTTCTTGATTTAAAATTGGAAAATAGCTTCGAATCTCTTTTGTATTGAGCATTAGCGAACTTTCCTTTCAATTACCTCCGTCAGCTGTTTCTTCACGCCTTCGATTGGTAGTTCATTAACTACTGGTGCAAGGAATCCATGAATTACTAGACGCTCTGCATTTTGTTTAGAAATACCACGACTCATCAAGTAGTACAGCTGAAGTGGGTCAACGCGACCAACCGATGCAGCATGACCTGCAGTTACATCGTCCTCGTCGATTAATAAAATCGGGTTAGCATCTCCGCGAGCTTTTTCGCTTAACATAAGAACACGAGATTCTTGTTCAGCGTTAGCTTTTGTAGCACCAAATTCAATTTTACCAACACCGTTGAAAATAGAAGATGCAGCATCCTTCATAACACCATGTTTAAGGATTTGTCCTTCCGTATGTTTACCCCAGTGAATAACTTTTGTTGTAAAGTTTTGTTTTTGAGTTCCACGACCTACAACAACCATTTTTACATGACCTTCTGAATTGTCCCCAACTAAATGAGTAACATTTTCAGAAATAGTATCACTATCGTTCATCATTCCAAGAGCCCATTCAATTACAGCATCACGGCTAGTTACTCCACGACGGTTAACATAAGTAGTAAATCCTTCTGCAAGAACGTCTACTGTACCGAAAGTAACTTTTGCATTATCCTTCACAATTACTTCAGAAACAATGTTAGCTAAACCGTTTGAATGTTCTACTGTAGACAAATAGTTTTCTACATAAGTCACTGAACTGTTTTCATCCGCCACAAGCAATGTGTGGTTGAATAAAGAAGCAGTTTCGTTGTCGTGTAGATAAATAACTTGAACAGGTTCTTCAATTACAACATTTTTCGGTACGTATACAAATACTCCACCGTTTAATAATGCAGCATGAAGTGCAGTTAATTTATGTTCATTAACTTTAACGCCATCTGTCATGAAATATTTTTGTACTAGCTCGCCGTGTTCGCGTGCAGCAGTATAAATATCAGTAATGATCACACCTTGTGCTTTTAAATTATCTGTTACTGATAAGTAAGCAGGTGTATTGTTGTGTTGAATATAAATATTTTTTTGCTCATCTGCATGAACAAGCGCCTTCACTTCTTCAGGAAGTTCATCCAATGAAGAGAATGTAGTGCTTTCTACAGTATGAGCAGGAAATTCAGTGAAATTCCAATTAGTAATTTTAGTTTTGTCTGGTGTTGGCATTGGAAGTGTTTCCACTTGACCTAAAGCAGAAAGACGAAGTTCCGTCATCCAGCTTGGTTCTTGGTGACCTTCTGAAAAGGAGCGAATATCCTGTTCGGTTAATGCCAATTTCGTTTCAACCGTCATGTCATGCGTCCCCTTTCTTATGCTTCTTGTCCAACTGTCTCGTCTTCAATTCCTAATTCTTCTTTAATCCAGTCATAACCTTGAGCTTCTAATTTTTGAGCTAGCTCAGGACCGCCAGATTTAACAACGCGACCTTGCATCATTACGTGTACATGGTCTGGAGTGATGTAGTTAAGTAAACGTTGGTAGTGAGTGATGATTAAGCTACCAAAGCCTTCTCCACGCATTTCATTGATTCCTTTAGATACAACTTTAAGTGCATCGATATCTAGACCAGAGTCAATTTCATCTAAAATAGCGAATTTAGGCTTAAGCATCATTAATTGAAGAATCTCGTTACGTTTTTTCTCTCCACCTGAGAATCCTTCATTTAAATAACGTTGTGCCATATCAAGATCCATTTCTAGGAATTCCATCTTGCTGTCTAATTCGCGGATGAATTTCATAAGAGAAATTTCATCGCCTTCTTCACGACGAGAATTGATAGCGGAACGCAAGAAGTCTGCATTAGTTACTCCAGTGATTTCACTTGGATATTGCATTGCAAGGAACAAACCAGCTTGAGCACGCTCGTCCACTTCCATTTCTAATACATCTTCACCATCTAATTCAACTGAACCAGAAGTAACTTCATATTTAGGATGACCCATGATAGCTGAAGCCAAAGTAGACTTACCAGTACCGTTTGGACCCATGATAGCGTGAATTTCATTTGTGTTAAGGGATAAATTAACACCTTTTAAGATCTCTTTACCGTCGATAGCGACGTGTAAATCCTTAATAACTAAAGTCGACATTTAATAACCTCCATTAAGTAACTAGAAATGTATAACCATTCTAATTTATTATCATTCTAATCTTAACTCAAACTGAAGTCCCTTGCAAATCTTTTGAAACACTTTCTTATTGATAATATATAACAATTATAAGAGAAAAATTAGGTTCATCCGCATGGTACTTTATGACACTATCATTTTCAATAAGATAACTCTAATTGAGAATGCATATCACTACGGCGATAGTGTTAACTAAAAAATCCATGCAGCCTAGACTGCATGGATTTTTGTCTTCTATTTAAATTAACCTCGGAAAGCACGAGCATCGAGCTTAGCTGCAAGCTGCATACTTTTTTCGTGATCTGCCTGACGACGTTTCTCAACTTTTGCTCTCAATGTTTGACTATTTCTTAATTCATCGTAACCGAAACCATGTACTCCTCTGAATGCGTGGTCCATCTGTTCTGTATAGGGTAACTCTCCCGAACTGATAATGAATCATTCCTTTCCTTTTTAATGTTTTCTATACTACACTACATACCACCTCATGTTAAGTTCAAACATCCTTTTTATTCTGAAAATTCATTTCGTAAATATTGAATTGATACATATGTCACACGAATCATTTTTTTCATTTCACGTAACATATCGGCGTAAAATAAAAGCCAGTCTACTATTTTAAATCCCCCCCTCATGCGCCTGAGAGGAATTAGCTTCCAGCTGATCGTTTTCGATAATTAGAAGTTTATTTAATTGGAAATAATTTAGGTGAAATTAAAAAGGGGAGAAATGAATCATTTTAAAAAAGTTTTGTGCAGGGAAGTTAATTCTTTCTTTTATACTGTGTAGTTTTATATTTTCCTAATTTTAAGAGGTTTGCTTTCCTTAATAGCCTCTTCACCTCATAGCGACTGTCTAAGAGTAAAAATTTTCTACAAGCTTTATTGGTCAGAAGGTCATCATATAGCCAAAAATAATGCTGAAGTGATTTTAGCGAAGCATATTTGTCAGCATACTGACAGCTTTTACAATACCAAATATTTTTAATTTTATTCATACCTACCTGTCCACAGCCTTCACAAGCTACGCCTGAGATTAAATCACTTACTTCTATTGAATAATGTTTCGTTAAGGGAAAGAATTCAAATGGGGAATTATGTTTTAAAATCAGATTTTTTACCTGATTAAGTTTAGAATCGGGTACTATAGTAGATTTATTTTGGAGATTTCGAAGGAATGAATAGACCTCATTCTTATAAAGAATGGTCGTATCATTGTTTGTAGCTTTAACATGGCTATTTTTAGAGGCAAAAACAATAGCGCCAAAGACTGGTATCGTAAGATTATGATGTGTAAAGAAATTAGACAATAAATAGGAATACTCATTTAACTGATTAACGGGGCAAGGGTACTTTTTAATCTCGCCATTATCTTTGGTTTGTATTAATTGAGAAGGATTCACTTTAAATTCGAGCGATCCAATAATGTTTTTTATTTCAAGAATAACTGCACCAAAAGGGGTTAGTAATAGAAAATCAATTTCAAATAACTTTTCCGTACGCAGCATTACCTTATGTAATAAGAAATAATTATAAGGTAAACGCATCCTCTCCAATTCTCTATAAACCATTTCCTCGCCATAATCACCTGCCATCGTTGTCTGTATTTCTGTGGCTAGCTTGGGATAAAACGGGTGCCTCAAAGGTAGTCGATTCAATAATAATCTCATTGCTTTCAGTTGTTCCGATTCCGCATATTTTTTGATAATCAATAGTCATCACCTCAATTTTAGATTAGCAAAATTACCTTAAGAAAGATACCATTAATTTGGTAATTAAACCTATTTGTGATGAAACATTTAAGAGAGTATATGTAGGTTTTTATGGGTTCGATCGAGGGATTAGTTTAACTGGTTTATGGGCGGTTCTGACGTTTATGGGCACTTTTCTTTCATTTATGGGTCAGTTTCAACTGGTTTATGGGCGCTTTCACACCCTTTATGGGACACTTTGCACTAGTTTACGGGCGATCCTCGCGTTTATGGGCGCTTTTCTTTCATTTATAGGTTAATTCCAACTGATTTATGGGCGCTTTCACACCCTTTATGGGACACTTTCCGCTAGCTTATGGGCGGTTCTCACGTTTATGGGCGCTTTTCTTTCATTTATGGGTCAGTTTCAACTGGTTTATGGGCGCTTTCACACCCTTTATGGGACACTTTCCGTTAGTTTACGGGCGGTTCTCACGTTTACGGGCTTTCTCCCCCTTAACCCACACCTCTCCCACCCCACAAAAAAAAAGCAAGCACACCAGGTGCTTGCTTCACTCTACAACTATATCAATTATTTCACCGGAACTACTGCTCCGCCCCATTCTTCTAAGATGAAATCTTGAATTTCTTTGGATTGTAGTGCTTCTACTAGTGCTTTGATGCGCTCGTCTTTTTCGTCACCTGCGTTTACCGCTACTAGGTTTACGTATGGAGATTCTGAGTCTTCAATTGCGATTGCATCCTCTAGTGGATTTAAGCCAGCATCGATTGCGTAGTTGGAGTTGATTAGCAATGCGTCGCCTTCATTGTTTTCATATAGCTGAACCATTAAAGCAGCTTCGTAGTTTGGATCGAATTCTAGGTTTTTCGGGTTGTCTATAATGTCATCAATTTCTGCTTTTGTTTTATCTATTCCCTCAGCAAGTGTAATTAGCCCTTCTGCTTCTAGCATTGCTAGCACACGGCCATGGTCAGCAACCGAATTACTCATTAGGATCGTTGCTCCTTCAGGAAGCTCTTCAATCGAATCATACTTTTGAGAGTAAAGACCAATCGGCTCGATATGGATGCCACCAGCATTTACGAAGTCATAGTCGAAATCATTCATTTGTGATTCTAGATAAGGAGCATGTTGAAAATAATTGGCATCTAGGTCGCCATTATTTAAGTCTTTATTTGGTAGTACGTAATCTTGGTACGTTTCAATTTGAAGCTCAATGCCTTGTTCTTCTAAAATAGGTACTACCTGCTCTAAAATTTCTGCGTGCGGTACGTTAGAGGCACCAACAACTAATTTGTCGCTATCCTCATCACCACAAGCAGCAAGCGTTAATGCACTAACAGATAATAAAACCCCAGCCAATAATTTTTTCATTTTCAATCTCTCCCTATCTTTTATCAATTTTTGTAGTAATAATATCGCCAATCCATTGTAGAATAAAGACGATGATTAATATTAAAATAGTAGCAATAAGCGTTACATCTCCGCGTCCACGTTGGAATCCATCTAAAAATGCTAGATTCCCAAGTCCTCCAGCTCCAATAATTCCCGCCATTGCTGTATAACCAACTAGTGATATACAAGTTACGGTAATACCAGATACTAAGGCTGGCATCGATTCTGGCAATAAAACCTTCCAAATGATTGTAGAGGTTTTAGCACCCATCGATTTAGCTGCCTCTAAAACACCCTTGTCGATTTCTCGTAGTGCGATTAAAACCATACGGGCATAAAATGGAGCCGCTCCAATTACTAATGCAGGGATGGCCGCATTCGGACCACGCATCGATCCCGTCAACAACGTTGTAAATGGTATCAACAAAATGATTAAAATAATAAACGGAATAGAACGGAAAATATTGACTACTCCACTGGTCAACCAGTTTGCTATTTTATTTGCCCATGCTTGGTGTGGGCTTGTCAAAAATAATAATAGTCCTAAAATTAGTCCAAAGATTGCTGTTAGGACTGTAGAAATTGCAGTCATATAAAGGGTTTCTATAGTGGCTTCCCACATTTTAGGCCAATCAACATTTGGAAATAACGATTCAATCATTGTTGATCACCTCAGTTTTAACTTTTTGCGAGTGGATAAATTGAATGGCATCTTCCACCGCTTGTTCATTTCCATCGATTTGCAGGATTAGTGTCCCGAACGCTCCACTTTTCGTGTGAGAGATATTCCCTTGGACAATGTTTACCTCTAAATCGAACTGTTTGATTAATCTCGAAAGAATTGGTTGCTCTGTAGTATCTCCAACGAAAACGAGCTTAACTAGCTTGCCGTTTGGATAAAGCTTAACTAGGTTTTGAATGGTTTGAATTGGCTCTTTAGAATCTGAAATTTGAGAAACGAAACGCTTTGTAATAGGCTGTTGTGGCTTTTGGAATACCTCAAGCACATCTCCCTCTTCTACAACTTGCCCATTTTCCATAACCGCTACTCGGTTACAGATCTTTTGAATAACTTGCATCTCATGGGTGATTAACACAATGGTTAATCCTAGTTTTTCATTAATGCTTACGAGCAAGTCTAAAATGGAGTCGGTTGTTTCAGGGTCAAGAGCTGATGTTGCCTCATCACAAAGCAATACCTCTGGACCATTAGCCAACGCTCTTGCAATTCCTACGCGTTGCTTTTGTCCTCCAGATAATTGAGATGGGTAAGAGTCTCCTCTTCCTTCCAATCCAACAAGGCTTAAAAGCTCCTCTACTCTAGCTTTTCTTTTTTCCTTTGGAACTCCTGCAATTTCTAATGGGAATGCTATATTTTCAGCGACTGTTCGCGACCATAGTAAATTGAAATGCTGGAAGATCATGCTTACTTTTTGACGAAAGCTTCGAAGCTTGTCCTCATTAATAGATGTAATTTCCTGGCCATTCACTGTAATATGACCGTCAGATGGCTTTTCTAGCCCATTCAACAAACGTATTAGCGTACTCTTGCCCGCTCCGCTGTATCCAATAATCCCGAAAATTTCTCCACGCTGTATGTCCAGATTTACACTATCAACTGCAACGATTTCTCCTTGCTTTGTAATAAATCTTTTCGAAACTTCTTTTAAACTAATCAAGTAAATCTGACCACCTTTCCTAATAAAAAACCCCTTCTGCAAAAGAGCAGAAGGGGTGTATGTTATCTATTTAAAATAACGTTCATCCATTCTCTCATTTCCCAAAGCTATAGCTTTGCGTGACTTGGCACCATTTCACTTTCATGACGGTTGCCGGGCTTCAAAGGGCACTTCCCTCCACCTCTCTTAATAAGAGCGACACTATTAAATTGTGTTTTCAACATAACGAATATTATCATAGGTTTCCATCTTCGTCAATAGCCTTTATTGTTTCCAATAAGTAAGGAACTGATTGAAAAGCATAGATTTTCTTTTCCACTTTCCCATGTTTTGTAATAAGAAGACAAGGGACGCTTTCAATTTCCTGTTCTATCGCCAAATCACCTAGAAAATTAATATTTGCCTGACCAATTGGATAGGTAACCATTTCTTTAATAACATTCATCATTTTACTTGCTACCTGACACGTTCCACACATAGGCGTATAGATATAAAACAAGGTAAGTGTTGAATTGTTTTTAGCGCTATCCCATTGTTCTCTAGTCCATTCATTCATACACATCATCCTAAGGTAAAAATTCTTTTTTCACCTTAATATTAACACGTTTTAATATAGATGCCAAAACCTTCGCCGGTGTGTTTGCTACTTCGCCATACGTCGGGTTCGTATACAAATGAATTGCCTCTGGATACTCCTTCCTAACGACCGATCGAATTTGTTCCCCGGATTTGTCTGCATCTAGAAAAGCATAAATCGGCAAGCCATCATAAGGGCTTAATAGCTCCTCCAATTTTACATCGGATATCGTTCCATTAGTACATATAATTTCTGGAGATTCATCGAGAAGGCTTAATAATTGCAGCTTATCAGACCTACCCTCAACGATAATAATTTTATCACTAAATACATGTGCCATTTAGCTTCTCTCCCAACTTATCCTTTCCTTTATTATATGAAAAAAACGCCGATTATTAACCGGCGTTTTCATTATTACTCTGCTATTAATTCTTCGTACTTTTCAGGAGATAATAAGCTGTCCACTTCTGATACGTCAGAAGGCTCAACCACGATCATCCATGCATTTTCATAAGGTGATTCATTAACAAATTCGGGGCTATCTTCTAGCTCAGTATTTACTTCTACTACTTTACCACTGATAGGTGCATATAATTCTGAAACAGTTTTTACGGATTCAACGCTACCAAAAGCGTCTCCTGCCTTGATCTCATCGCCAACTTGTGGAAGTTCAACGAATACGATATCTCCAAGTTCAGATTGTGCAAAATGAGTAATTCCAATACGGACATTTCCGTCCTCATTTTTTACCCATTCATGTTCAGCTGAGTACTTAAAATCTTTAGGTACGCTCATAAATAAACCCCTCTCAAATAATTAATCCATTCTATTTAATATTCACATATTTTCATAGTAAATACAAGGTGCTTTAAGAGGTTTTCCACATGTCTTCAAACTGCTCTTCTTTAAAACCAAGCGTTAGCTTATGTCCATTATATACAAGAGGTCGTTTAATCAATTTTCCATCCGAAGCAAGCAGCTCTAACTGCTCATCCTCCGACATTGTAGGAAGCTTGTCCTTCAATTGTAATTCACGATATTTTACGCCGCTAGTATTAAAGAATTTTTTCAGTTCATAATCGCCTTGTGCCACCATTTCCTTTAAAAGTTCCTTTGAAGGCGGTGCGTCAACGATATGATGGTTCTCAAATGGGATATCGTTATCTTTCAGCCATTTGCTTGCTTTGTTGCATGTACTACATTTTGGATATCCATAAAATTGGATTGTCATTTATATCTCACCTTTTTCTTTTTATCATAATAATATTTTGTTACTCATGCAAGAGAAAGAGAAGCAAAAACACTATTATATAAAAAGAGATGCTTCTAACAAGATTTCGACGATCTCTCAAACAGATTTATCGTGAATTTCCTTAAGCGGTGATATTTTTTCTCTGAACGATGATAAACAACGTCTAAGCAGTGATAATCTCATCCCCCCTTAAACAAAAAAGCCATCTGGAGTCCCAGATGGCCAATGCTGTTATTAAACTACAAATTTTTCAGCTTCGATTAGCTTAACGGAAGCTTCGCGTTTTTTCTCGATCACGTTGTATGGTGTGTAGCGAGTTAACTTGCGAAGTGCAGAAATCATCATACGTAAGTTATCGCCATCAACTGAAGCAATTAGTGTTTCTTTTGCTGCTGCTTCGATTTCATTGAAGGCTTCTTGGCAGAAGATTTGAGTGTAAAGAAGCTTTTGCGTTGCTTTTTCTTCTCCACTGCGTGCGATCGCTTTTTCTGTACGAAGTACTGCTGATTCCATTGCAAAGATGTTGTTCGCAATGTTTGCGATGTGTACAAGTACTTCTTGCTCTGCTTCTAATTTTGTCCCGAAACGTTGAGCAGCCATACCAGCAGCTAAAATACCGATTTTCTTAGCGTTTGCAACTAGCACTTTTTCTTGGGCTAATGCTTCATCGCCAACTTCCTCTGGCATCATCATTAATAGCTCTTCTTGCAGACCTTGTGCTTTTTGAAGAAGTGGTAATTCACCCTTCATTGCTTTTTTCAGGAATGTACCTGGAACGATTAAGCGGTTGATTTCATTTGTACCTTCGAAAATACGGTTAATACGTGAGTCGCGGTAAATGCGCTCTACTTCATATTCTTGCATAAAGCCGTACCCACCATGTAATTGAACCGCTTCGTCCGCGATGTAATCTAGAACCTCAGACCCTACTACTTTGTTAATAGAGCATTCAATCGCATACTCAGCAATTGCAGCTGCAATTTTTGTTCCGTCTTTTTGATCTTCTTCGCTCATTTGGCTCATGCGATCCTCAAAGTAACCAACTGTACGGTAAATTAAGCTTTCTGTTGCATATAGCTTAGACGCCATAGTTGCTAGCTTTTGCTTTGTTAAATTGAATGAAGAAATAGGCGTCTTAAATTGTTGGCGTTGATTAGAATAAGTAATTGCTAGCTCTAATGCACGTTTAGAACCACCAATCGTACCTACACCTAATTTGTAACGACCGATGTTCAGGATGTTGAATGCAATAATATGGCCACGGCCAATTTCCCCTAATAGGTTTTCAACAGGTACCTGTGCGTCTTCTAGGATCAACGTACGTGTAGAAGAAGATTTGATACCCATTTTCTTCTCTTCTGCACCTACAGATACTCCTGGGAATGTTCTTTCCACGATAAATGCAGAGAATTTGTCTCCGTCCACTTTTGCGTAAACAACGAATACGTCTGCAAAGCCTGCGTTAGTGATCCATTGCTTTTCACCATTAAGGACATAGTGAGTTCCTGCTTCATTTAATTTAGCTGTTGTTTTAGCTCCAAGTGCATCTGAACCTGAGCCTGGCTCTGTTAAAGCGTATGCAGAGATTTTTTCTCCTGACGCTGAGCTTGGAAGGTATTTTTTCTTTTGTTCTTCATTACCGAAAAGAACGATTGGAAGCGTACCGATTCCTACATGCGCTCCGTGAGTGATAGAGAATCCACCTGCTACTGATAGCTTTTCAGCGATTAATGCAGAAGAGATTTTGTCTAATCCTAGGCCATCATATGCCTCTGGAATATCAGCTGCTAAAAGACCTAAGTCACCAGCAGATTTCAATAAACGTACAGAGTGATCAAACTCATGATTTTCTAGGTTTTCCACAACAGGTAATACTTCGTTTTTAACATAGTCTTCTGCTGTTTTAGCAATCATTTTTTGCTCATCATTGAAATCCTCTGGTGTAAATACGCGGCTTGCCTCAATATCCTCTACTAAAAAGCTTCCACCTTTAATTGCATCTTGAACTTGTGTCATTTCCTTCTCCTCCTATTGTGTGTAAACGTTTGTTTAATTGATTGTGAAATGCGCCCTTCAATCAAAGCGCATTTCCCTCTTTAAATTAAAGAAGTTCAAATACTCCAGCTGCTCCCATGCCTCCACCAATACACATCGTCACAACACCGAATTGCTTCCCTTGTCTTCTAAGTTCGCTCATCATTTTTAGAGTTAAGATAGAACCTGTTGCTCCAAGTGGATGCCCTAGTGCGATAGCTCCACCATTTACATTTACTTTATCTAGATCGATACCTAAATGACGAACGACTTGGATGGATTGAGAAGCGAATGCTTCATTGATCTCCCATAGATCGATATCTTCAATAGATAGACCTGCAATTTTCAATGCTTTAGGTACCGCAACAATTGGTCCGATCCCCATTACGTCCGGAGCTACGCCGCCAACTGCGAATGAACGGAATTTTGCTATCGGCTTTAAGCCCTGTGCCTCTGCAACTTCACGATCCATCACTAATACTGCGCCTGCACCGTCCGAAGTTTGAGATGCATTACCTGCAGTTACAGAACCACGCACGTTGAATGCTGGACGTAATTTTGCAAGTGTTTCTACTGTTGTTCCTGGACGTACACCCTCATCCATTTCGAACATAAATTTTTTCGATTGCGCTTTGTTGTTTTCATCTACGAAATGCTTGATCACTTCAACCGGAACGATATCATCGTTAAATTTACCAGCTGCAATTGCCGCTGCAGCAAGCTGATGTGAACGAACAGCAAATGCATCCTGGTCTTCACGGCTCACATTATACTTATTCGCCACCTGCTCTGCTGTATGACCCATTCCCATATAATATTGAGGCGCTGTTTCTGCTAAATGAGCATTTGGTCGAATGACATTACCCATCATTGGAACCATACTCATAGACTCTACTCCTCCGGCAATAATTGCCTCGGAGTGACCTAGCATAATACGTTCAGCCGCATATGCGATGGATTGTAAGCCAGAGGAACAGAAACGATTGATTGTGATTGCTGGTGTTGTATCTGGAAGTCCAGCAAGTGCACCGATATTACGAGCTACGTTCATTCCTTGCTCTGCTTCTGGCATTGCACATCCTAAGATTAAATCATCTATTGGGCCATCGTATCCGCCCGCTCTTTTTAATGTCTCTTTTACTACCAATGCCCCGAAATCATCTGGGCGTACATTGGCTAGAGATCCTTTTTTCGCTTTACCAACTGGTGTTCTTGCACCTGCTACGATAACTGCTTCACGCATGAGTTCTCCTCCTTTTACCTAACGCAGTCTAGTTGCGTAATGGTTTACCTTTCACTAACATGTGCTGCATTCTTGCCTGAGATTTAGGATCTGCAACTAAGCTTAAGAAAGCTTCGCGCTCTAAGTTCAATAAATATTGCTCATCTACTAACGTACCGTATGGAACCTCTCCACCAGCAATCACATAGGCAAGCTTTTTAGCAATTTTCAAATCATGCTCACTAATATATCCTGATAAGAACATGCCTTCAGCTCCTAATAAAAGTGCTGCATATCCCGGGGATCCTACAACAGGTACCTTTTCACGAATCGGCGCCTTATAGCCTGCTTCTGCAAGAGCTAGTGCGGCTTGCTTCGCATCATAGATTAAGTGATCTGGGTTAACGCTAATGCCGTCAGCCATGCTTAAGAAATTGTTCTCACGTGCCTCTTCACCCGAAGTGGATACCTTAGCCATAGCGATTGTTTCAAAAACCTTGCTAGCTACATTTAAGTAATCTATTTGCACTCCGTTTGGAATTCCTTTTAGGTGTTTCATGTAAAGCTCTTTATTACCCCCACCACCAGGGATTAGACCAACGCCCGCTTCCACAAGTCCCATATATGTTTCAGAAGATGCCTGGATATGAGCTGCTGGTAGAGTAACCTCTGCTCCTCCGCCTAATGTCATTCCAAAAGGAGCAACTACTACTGGCTTCGAAGAATATTTAATTTTCATTGTCGCATTTTGGAATTGACGAACAACGAAATCAAGTTCAAAAATATTGTCATCTTGCGCTTCCATTAGAATCATGCCAAGGTTTGCTCCAACGCTGAAGTTTTTACCTTGGTTACTAATAACAAGACCCTTAAAGTTTTTCTCTACTTCATCGACAGCAAAGTTAATCATTTGAAGAATATCTAACCCAATAGAATTGGACTTAGAGTGGAATTCAAGCAATGCAATCCCGTCTCCTAAATCAATCAGGCTAGCTCCTGAATTCGACTTAATGACACCATGCTTTTTCTTGTAGCTTTTTAGGTTAATCATTTTTTCATTGACTGGTACCGCCTGGTAATCCGCTCCGTCAAAGAAGAACAATTCACCGTTATCTTCTTTATAGAAGGAATCGAATCCTTTATCTAATAAGGACTGAACGAAAGCAGGTATTTCATAGCCCTCTGACTGCATTTTTTCAACAGAGGTTTTTACTCCGATTGCATCCCAAATTTCAAACGGTCCTTGCTGCCAGCCGAAGCCCCATTTCATGGCATTGTCAATCGCAACGATATCATCTGCAATTTCACCGTGAAGCTGCGCTGAATAGACAAGCGTCGGACTTAAGATACTCCATAAAAGCTCTCCCGTGCGATCCTTTGCGTATGTTAACGTTTTCACTTTAGCCGCTAACCCTTTTTGCTGCTTCGCCATTTCCATAGATGGCGTTTTTAGCTTTTTCATTGGGCCGTATTCTAGTGTTTCTGGGTCAAGTTCTTTAATTTCTTTGCCTTCTTTTAAGAAGAAGCCTTGCCCTGTTTTAGCACCAAGCCACTTGTTTTCAAGCATTTTTTGCATGAAAGCGGGTACTTCAAAAACCTTTTGCTCTTCCCCTGTTGTTTGGTCATACACGTTCTTTGCTACGTGAGCAAATGTATCAAGACCTACTACATCAAGTGTACGGAACGTAGCAGACTTCGGACGGCCAATAAGTGGACCAGTAACAGAATCTACCTCTCCAACCGAGTAGCCTCTTGCTTGCATCTCACGAAGGGTTACAAGTAAACCGTATGTTCCAATTCGGTTGGCTATGAAGTTAGGCGTATCCTTTGCAAGAACAACACCTTTTCCAAGCACATCCTCACCAAAGGTTTGCATAAATTCTACTACTTCAGGAGCAGTTGTATTAGCAGGAATCACTTCTAGTAGCTTCAAATAACGAGGTGGATTGAAGAAATGAGTACCTAGGAAATGCTTGCCAAAGTCTTCTGATCTACCTTCTACCATTGCATTGATACTGATTCCTGATGTGTTAGAGCTTATAATTGTGCCTGGCTTACGAACTGCATCTATTTTGTCATATAAATTTTTCTTAATATCTAAGTTTTCTACTACTACTTCAATAATCCAGTCCACATCTTTTAGCTTTTCAAGATCATCCTCTAAATTCCCTGCCGTGATTAATTGCAGGTTCTTTTTCGATGTTAATGGTGCTGGTTTTTGCTTTAATAATTTCTGTACGGCAGTTTCCGCAAAACGATTACGTACGGAAGGATGCTCCAATGTAAGTCCTTTTGCTTCATCCTCTTTACTAACTTCTTTTGGTACGATATCCAGCAAAAGTGTTGGTATACCGATGTTTGCTAAGTGAGCTGCAATCCCAGATCCCATTACCCCTGAACCAAGTACAGCTGCTTTTTTAATTTGATATGTCACGTGCAAAGCCTCCCCTTCATCTTGAATGAACGCTCATTCATTTTAATTACAAAAAAAATAGAAGCAATCTCTATATCTATTATTCTAGTGCAATGTTTAAATTTTCGCAATAATAAAATGAATAATTTAATACATTTTTCTTTCTCCTATTTGGGAAACAGTGTAAACTGTAAGTATTATCATTGGAGGTATCTTATAATGAAAAAAATTACTACAACTGAGCAATTTAATGAAATCATTTCTGGTGATCAAGAGGTATTAGTAAAATTTGAAGCAGGCTGGTGTCCTGATTGTCGTCGCATGGAAATGTTTATCGATCCTATCATGGAAAAGTATAATAATTACGCATGGTATGAAGTAAATCGTGACGAGCTACCTGAAATCGCTGAAAAATATGAAGTAATGGGGATTCCTAGCCTACTTATATACCAAAACGGCGAGAAAAAAGCTCACCTGCATAGTGCAAATGCGAAAACACCGGACCAGGTAGAAGAATTTTTACAAGCGCAAACTAAATAGATACTATTTAGAACAGCTACATATAGGCATAATATTCAAAACTGAATAGTCTATACTTTCTTTAGAATAAGCCAAGGTAACCTTAGAAAGTATGAAAGGAAATAGGACTGCTCTTAACGACAGTCCTCTTCTACTTTCTTACCATAATAAGAAAAACAGAGGTGTTATATTTGTCGCAAGATAACGAAATTCTGGAATTAAAAGAGAAAGTCGCTTACTATGAACGAATTATAAAAGCAATGTCAACCCCAATCATTCCATCTATTGTGCCTAAAACAATTTTGATGCCGATTGCCGGCTATATGTATAAGGAACGGTTTGAAAATATTGAGACGGAAACACTACAATATATTGGCGAGCATAAAGAAGTAGAACACGCTATTTTCGATTTTACCGGGGTAACTGTGGAGCATATTGAGGAATTCGATTACAATGAATTGGCCATATCTATATCCCGACTGAATAGCTCTCTTCGTTTAATGGGAATCCGTCCAATCTATGTTGGCTTTAACCCAAAATTTATTCGAGAAATTGTCCATGCAGATCTACATGTTAATATCGAAACATATAAAAATTTCCGAGAAGCATTGAACCGCCTACTGCAAGAATCCAATAAAACAATCGCTTCTAAATAAAAAAAGGATTAGGGATTTCTCCTAAACCTTTTTTCTAGCGACAAAGGAAACGAGAAATTGTTCTCGCATCTCCCTTTGTCTTTTTTATCATGTTAACTTAAAAATTTGTCATACAAATTGGTGCTTTTCGTGGCTTAAACCAGTCATCTAAATCCTCTGGGCTACAACCCTTCACTACTACTTCACCATAGCTATCCAAATCCTTAATCGATACACAGCCCATCCACCATGCACTTAAATCTTGAATTCCTATTTCGATATTCACCTGACCGATATTCTCTCCAACTTTTTCAATATCCCATTCTCCACCCAAAAATGAAAGCTTATAAAAGCCTGACTGCTCCTCGATAAAGGTGTCCTCGACCTTCACAATAATTTCTGGTTGGCCGGCTGGCTTGCGAAGTGTTTGAAAATGCATTTGCTTAAAAAAGAGTGGAATATCTGAAATCCGATACATTAAACCCGATCCAGTGGTGGCCACCTCATGATAGACACTAGGTATTAAGTGATTAGAGTCATTTGGTGGATTGTTTAAGCTATAAACAAATGCGGGGTTGTTCGTTCCATATATGATTCGATCAACCTGGTCCTGCTGGGAATGAACCCATGCCTCTAGCTGCTTAAAGCCCTTCTGGCTACTCCATACCCACTCATGAATCATCATATTTTGATGCAGGAAGTGACTATCCTTCACTGGCTGAAGGCTAAAAGCCAAGGCCCCTATCAGCTTGCCGTCTTCTCGGACCCCTACATAACGAGATGCTGCATTTTTAATATGCTGACGCTCACTCCATGTCCGTTTGATCATACCATGATGCATTTGGGCAAAGTGGTTATATAAGACTGTAATTTCTTCTACATCTGTAGGAGATAACAGCTCTACCAAGTCCTTCTGTCCATTACTATTTAAAGCACCCGGTTTTATCCTAAACTCGTACTTTAATGGACCGTAGCCATAGCCCATTTTGCGGTAAAAACTAGAGCTAAAAGGATATAGAGCCACAAGAGCCACATTTTCCTTTCTTGCTTCTTGGTGAAAATGGTTCAACAGCTCAAATGCTACCTTTTCCTTCTTATGTAAAATATGTACTGCCACCATGCCTATCCCAAATAGACGTTGAAACTCACCATTAATATTACATTCAAAATCACTTCGTCGGTAGATTCCTACTAATTCTTCTTTCGCGTTAAAGCTTCCATAAAAAAGAATACCGTTTTCTTCCCTTTGCTCTCGTTTCAGTCTTTCCTCATATTCCTTCTTCTTTTCCTCTGACTGAATGCCCATTCCTGGATATGCCATAGACGCTAGGTCAGCTGCTGCCTCAAAATCCGTTTCCTCTAATACTCTAATCAAACCATCCATCCCCTTAGTAATTAAATTAGAATTGCTATTTATATAAAAAACACGAACAATAATTGATTTTAGCTACTGGAAACCGTTCTGCTAGCGACTGATACACAAGTCTAATTGCAACGCCTTGTCTATCATGCCGCATTCAATCAAATAATTGTTCGTGTTAAAAATGGAAAACGTTATTTAGGAAATTAACTTAATTTAATGCTTTTAGTAAAAACTTTTAGGGTAACATAAACGTACTGTATATAGTAACCAGAAAGGAGAATTAACTTGAAAATCCAATTGCCGGTTAAAGGCTTTTCCCAGTACGATGTTTCCATTAATCCAAAGCTACAATCTTCTGCATGTGGACCGGTCACAGTATATGTGCTCCTAAACTATCTTTTACCGAACCACTCCTACATTCCTAACGATTTGTATAAACATTTAAAAGGAACAAGAATCGGTCTATTTACATATCGATTTATTAGGCGATTAAAAAAGCTTCTTGGTCCTGGTTGGACAATCCAAAAATGCTCCATAGAGGAGTCCTTAGGTGAGCTGCAACAAGGTAGACCAGTGGCATTAAAGTTTGATAAATATTTTTCTTTTAAATGGAAACAGAAATTCTCTTTTTCCTATCACTGGGTACCATTAATTGGGTATGAAAAAAATAACGATGAACTCTATTTAATCGTTCATGATAATGGTGGAAGAGGACGAGAAAGTTCTATACGCAAGATAAAATATACAGAAAATGCCCCTATCCTCACATTTATTAAAGTTGTCCCACCGGCTTCTGTTTCCCTTGCAGCTGACGAGCTAAAATAGTGTAGCCATGCTCATATAAAAAATCGAATTTGTTCGTATCAATATTCGGTATGACTAAGTGATCGAGCTCCGCTTCAATTGGTACATCTCTACTGATGGTAGCAAGCTGCTTCGATAAGTGAAGCATTTCTAAATCAGCCTCAATTTTTGTTCGCTGTCCCTTTGTTAAGAGATGCAGTGAGTCTATTACCTTTTCAACTGAACCATAGGCTTGTATAAGCTGAAGAGCAGTTTTCGGTCCAATACCCTTCACACCTGCATAGCCATCACTGGAATCTCCCATAAAAGCCTTCACATCCGGGAACTGCAGTGGAGAGATACCGTATTCATCTGTGAATCTTTCATGATTATAGTAGTCATATATCGTAAAGCCCTTTTTCGTGAATGCAATTTCAGTAGAAGGATCTAAAAGCTGAAGTAAATCCTTATCGCCACTGACAATCGTGAAATGGGCTTCGTCTTTCCATTTATGTGTGATAGATGCAATCGTATCGTCTGCTTCCATTCCAACTATCCCAAAGTTTTGCCATCCTAAATGCTCCGACAGCTCCTGGGCCATATCAAATTGAGGAATCATCTCCTCTGCTGGCTTTGGCCGATTCGCTTTATACCCATCAAATAAATCATTTCTAAACGTTTTCATTCCTTTATCCCAGCAAACCGCCATATGAGTAGGGTTCATTAGCTCCTGTGCTGCCAATACATGACGAGCAAAGCCCTGTACTGCATTCGTTGGAATCCCCTTTTCATTTTTAAAATAGTTTCCTGACATAGCAGTTGCAAAGAAAGAACGGAATAATAATGCCATACCATCTATAACTAATACACGAGGTTTTTCCTGTGTCATATACATCATCCTTTAGTTTATTAAAAGCACCTAAACAAGCAGTTTAATACTTTTATCACATATTATTATAACATGGATTGAAAATAAAAATTAAGGGTATATAATTCTAAAAAACTCTTTGGAGGTACATATGAATCTACATAACGGGTCTCTTTATTGGCCAACTACAACAAAACCATTTACTCCAACATTCATTGAGCCTTTAGATATATACGATGTCGTTATTGTCGGTGGAGGAATGTCTGGCTCCTTAACTGCGCTATCGCTTGCGAATACAGGATTGAAGGTTGCAGTATTAGATAAACGTATGATGGGTACCGGCAGCACTAGTGCGAATACAGGATTACTTCAGTATTCAAATGACATTATGCTTCATGAACTAATTGACCAAATCGGCGAAAAGGATGCTGTTCGCTTTTATCAGCTCTGTTATGAAGCAATGGATGAATTAGAGCTTGTGGCTAAAAGTCTCGATGAGGATTCGGATTTTATACGACGCCCTAGCCTGTGTTTTGCTAGCGAAGAAAATGATGTCGAGAAGCTAAAGGCGGAATACATAACACTTCAAAAATATAACTTTCCTTGTGATTATTTAGGAAGAAACGAGATAGCCAAAAAATTTTCCTTTTCCAAGGATGGCGCCCTACTAACTTTAGGTGACGCAGAGGTTAACCCGTTAAAGTTTGTACAGGGGGTTCTTCGAAAAGCGGAAGAGCTAGACGTTCATCTATATCCATATACAGAAGTTATAAATGTGATAGATAGAGATGATGATCTGGAAGTTCGAACAACTGGAAAATCGTTCTATGCTAAAAAAGTTGTATATACGACTGGATATGAGGATGTCCCTGTTGGAAAACGTAGGGGAGCTGATATCAATCATTCTTATGTGTTCGTCAGCAATCCTATTAGTAATTTAAGTGGCTGGCATGAAAAAGCTTTAATATGGGAGACAAAGCGACCTTACTTATACGCTCGTACATGCAAAGAAGGTAGATTAATTATAGGTGGTATGGACAAAGACCAACCTGAGGCACCACAATCGGAAGAGCTGATGATGAAGAGAGTAGAAAATCTTCTTTTCCAAGCAAAAGAACTATTCCCCCAATACGATATAAGCATTGATTATGCATATGCTGCGACTTTTGGAGAATCTACTGATAATCTTCCATTCATTGGAGAACATCCAACGAAAGAAAATCATTATTACCTATTAGGTTATGGTGGAAACGGAACCGTTTATAGTATGCTCGGATCTCATATATTGAGAGATTTAATAACCGGTCATAAGAATGAGGATGCTGAGATTGTACAGTTGAATAGGCTAAGTAAAAGCAAAGAAGCGACTAATCAATAATTAGTCGCTCCAAACTTTAGATAAACACCAGGAATTGTGATGTTTTGTCTAAAGTTTTTTCTATTAAAGTAACGATATGTGCTCTCCTGGATCTTCAGCTCGCACTATTCTCGTTGAAAGTCTCCACTCTGCCCTCCAATCAAAAGTCGACTCCTTCTATTTGTGGGTCAAGCCTAGTAATTAGACTTTGCACGCAGAGAAAAAACCTTCTCCTAGCTAGGAATCAAAATCTTATCTCTAATTTGAAATCCAAAAAGCATTAATTTTTTGATTTGATTTTTGTTGTCTTTATTAACACGTACTAATATATTCCGTACTCTGTAGTTTGTTTGTGTAAAGCATAGTATCTTTTCTAGCTCCTCAGACTCCCACCCTTCTATAAATAGAGTTCCTTCAGATAGCTTTTCTTTATGATTTAGTTCATCAATATAAAGCGATGTTGAATTGATCCAAAAAGTGTTTTGGGGATTTCCAGAATGATAGCCCTCGAAACCTCGAAGGTAATTGAGAAGGAATCTTTGTCGGTTACCTGACCATATCTCTGTGTTAGAAATACTTTTAAAGTTACAATTGGGGGCTT
This sequence comes from Psychrobacillus sp. FSL K6-4046, assembly GCF_038624605.1. Taxonomy (NCBI): domain Bacteria; kingdom Bacillati; phylum Bacillota; class Bacilli; order Caryophanales; family Bacillaceae; genus Psychrobacillus; species Psychrobacillus sp. FSL K6-4046. Next base: position 1,147,799 of record NZ_CP152020.1, on the reverse strand, counting down.
TGATGTGGATATCGTTGAGCTCAGCAATAAGAATAGAATGCTTTTTCTTAAATGCCTTCTTCTTAGTAGGATTCAATTGTTTTCTTTCATATTTTGCTATATGACGCTTTTCCAGGATAAGACCAAGCTTACCCCTAAAATTTTTAGTTGAAAATAGGATAGACACAGTGCCTGGAGCATGTATGGGCATAGCCTCGCCAAGCAGCTTCTCAGCATGAAAAAGATCCTTTAGTTTTCCGTTTCCGTACTCCATGTATTTATCCAGCCACTGAAAACCATAAGAAAACGCTATTAATTCATTATTAAGATGTATTACCTTTGCGCTGACATGAGGCCGATCACCTTCAAACTTTTTCATAAAATCCAATCTATCGTTACTGGAGTGATTAAATTTGTCCATGTTTCCCTCTAATAAAGACTGCAATTGGTCAAATGTCACTACCTCTTCCTGTAGATCACCTATTGCCCTTAGCTTTACTTCCATCATTGGAGTTATAGCATGTAAAATTTCTACTGGATTATTTTTCTTTTCTATACATTTGTAGCTTCTAGCATTCATGTAATTCCTTAATTTTAGATGTGTATGATTGTCATAACTTAACGAATTAATCAAGAATACTGCCTGCTGCTTATCTAAAATAATTCCGTCCATCACAAACATAAGCACCCTATCTAAATCTCTCTTCTTTACTACGAAGTCTGTATAAGGACAGGATTGAATAGCTAATGTTTGCACAATTTTAACATTGTTCTTTTTACTCACTATAAAGGGAAAAAAAGCAATGACTTTCTGGTTTTCTCTAACACTATAAATCTCAATTTTCTTATCGTCTGAAAAATATCTCCACCAATTGTATATAAAATGAAATTCTAGAAATGGATTAGAATTTTGATTTGCTGCTAAAATAGTGGACCATTCTTTTTCATACAAACTAAGATGTTTAAATGACTTGATAAGGAATAGCTCCAAATAATACTCCTTTCTTTTATCATATAGTCGTTCTAGCAAAGAAGTCTTGTACTAAAAATTAGTTTATCCGCAAACGATTCTGTTCAAAGAATCCTCTCTAAAATAATATTAATAGGCAGGCTGTTTCATTCCTATTTGCTGCGAATTAAACAATATAGATTATACAAAGAAAAAGCCATCACTCCAGTAACTGAACTGGTAGCGTGGCTTTGTTCCACCTTTTATTCCCCATCACTATCAACCTCATGCGCTTCCTTCTCTTTCCCTCTTGGAGGTAGAAGTCTCATCTTCTCTAATACCCTTGGAAGGTTCATGGCGATAAACATGAGGAAAACTGTGAGTATTGCTAAATCATATGCGCCATAACCGATTGTTAATCCTACGCATGCGGTAATCCAAAGATTTGCTGCTGTTGTTAGACCTCGTTTCACGTTATCCTTATCCACCCAAATAACTCCTGCGCCTAGAAAGCCGATACCGCTAATAACTTGGGCTGCTAATCGCATGGGATCCATATAAGGCCCTTGGTTTAAGGTAGATAAGCTCATCGCCAGTGTAGAGCCGAGACATACTAAAATATGCGTACGAATCCCTGCAGGCTTGTGCTTAATAGCCCTCTCTAGTCCTATTAACAGACCTATGAATGTGGCTACTGCTAATCTTATATATAGATCATAATGTGAGTTAAATAATGATGTGACAAAGTCCAATGTGCATTCCACCCTTTAAAAGTTGTTCTTTTTACTATATATCTTTTAGAGCATCCTTATTTCCAGTAACAAATTTGAGATTTGTTCCCATCTACGTCGAACAGCTCAAAATAGGTGTTAAGGCCATCCTGCTGTATATCTGTGACCTTTACTCCTCGACTGGATAATGTTTTATGCGCTTCATCTATAGAAGAAGAGAAAAAGATTGGATATGTACTATTCCCTCCACCATTTGGCTCTCCCTTTTCAAGAGTTAAGGGTACACCACTTTCTCCAATTTTCAAAATGGCATAGTGTTCCTCCCTATACTGTTCCTCCAGTCCTAGCATCTCCTGATACCAGCTGCTTGCGGTATTAATATCCCGAACCTTTAAGCAGACCGTATCTATTCGTTCGATTATACTCATATGCTCCCTCCTATATAAACTGTACTCTTTCTTTTATTCGCTATCGGACGCTTAAGTCCTTTTTAAAGCTTACTCCCAATAATTCAGCATTAATTCAGTTGACCATTTTGGCTGCTTCACTTTCCCCTTCGGCAGAAATTCGCTCATTACGGGCTTAATGTCTAGCACTGGAGTCCCATCTATCGCATCTAACCCTTTGACAAAGATCGATGACCCGTCCCGTTCAATCAATTCAACCGTAGTAAGTCCGATTTTATTTGGTCGATTCTTACCTCGCTGCGCGAATATACCTACCTTCGGATAAGTCGTATTGTTTCTTGGATGCCTAGCAGTATATTGAACGTGATCGTCAGAAACTAGGTGAAACAAGAAAATGATTTCCACATGACTAAAAGCATCAATACCATCTAGACTGCTCTCGTCCCAATCATTGTTTAACCTGATTTCAGAAACTACCTCCCCCCAATAATCATCCTCTGGAGTTTTTCTAGTGTTATGTACTGTTCCAATAGAGCTAACGTGAAATGTATGCATAAATACGCCCCCTTTAAACAAGCATAGCAAACTATACATAAGTGATACATTACTAATTTGTTATGCGAGGTGATTGTTATTTTAAATGAGTCATTAAAGGATTATGACCAAATCTTGTGGAAATAAAATAGAATAAAGGGGGATTTATATGATTACAAAAGCAACGAAAGAGGATATGGAATTTATTCTTTCCCATGCAGTAAACTCTGCATCTGATGCAACGCAACTGGAGATTAGTGAAGAGAAGGCATTAGCCATGTTTCAAGGGGTTATAGATAAAGGAGGCTTCTACTTAGTGATTAAAGAAGAGGAAGCTATTCAAGGCTGGATCATGTTAGATGAAAATACAGACTATTTTACTGACAACAAGTATGGGTTTATATATGAAATTTATGTTCTCCCCGCCCATAGAGGAAAAGGGCTTTCTAAAATCCTCATTAATGAAGGAAACTCCTATTTTAAAGAACAAGGCTATGAAGCGGTCCGATTAAATGTGTTTGCCTCCAACTTTGCCAAAGAGATTTATAAGCAGGTTGGATTCCAAGAGGTTAATTGTATAATGGAAGTTAAATTATGACGTACTGTTAAACTATTTCACCTAAAGCTCCAAGCGATCCATGCTTGGAGCTTTTTGCATCTCACCGACTTACCATACTTGAGGCCGGGAATCTTTCTGCTCACTTTTCGGCTCACTCACCTTAAGTATGACATCCGTTTCAGCCCCTGGTCTTAGTAACAATTCATCCTCACGAACAATGTGATATTCTTGCCATTTTTATACAATTATAAAGAAATTACATCAAGAGCACTCATACACATTGTTTTCATTTAAAAGGAGGAGTCAAGTGTGTCATTGTTAACCAGGTGGGCATTTAGCAACAAAGCAGCAATAGCTGTATTGACCGTATTAGTTTTAGTAATTGGGGTGATTAGTTACTTTCGTTTGCCAATGGAGTTCTTACCTTCAGCGGATAATCCACAGGTCACCATTATAACAATGGGTTCAGGAACAGATGCAAAAACAATGGAAACTGAAGTAACAAGTCCGATTGAAAGCGCAATAAACGGTATAAATGGGAAGTCTTCCATCTATTCCAGAACTGGGGATGGATATTCACATGTAGACATTGTCTATGAATCTGGATATGATATGAAGCTGGCAAAACAGGAGGTACAAGAGGCTTTAGCACACATTTCCTTCCCTTCCGGTATAGCGAAGCCAGTAGTTTCCCAGCTGCATACGTCTATGATCCCTATTGTGAATATCGCTGTTACGTTTGAGGATGGACTTTCCACTGAAAATGTGGAGTTTGCAAGGAACAAGCTCATCTCACGCTATGAGCAAATCAAAGGGATTTCCAACGTAGATTTATACGGGGCACATGATACAACCATTTCGGTTCAATTGGATATGGAAAAAATGCAGGAGAATCAAATTCCCATTGAATCAGTATTAACTATACTTCAAGGACAAAATGTTGCGGTGTCTGTTGGAGAGAAGACGGTAAACGGTCAAGTCAGTAATATTAAGGTCATCGGCGATGTAACTAGCTTAGATAAGTTAAAGCAAATGACCATTGTACCTGAAGTAACACTGGAGGACATTGCTAATATTCAGGAAGCAACCGATTCAGCTTTTATGAGTCACTTTAATGGCAAGGATACACTGGATATTAGTATTACAAAGGATAGCACATCCAATGCAGTGACGATCAGCAAGGAAGTTGAAAAAGTAACAAAGGAATTAAACGAAAAGTATACGCAGCAAGAATCCGTCATTTATGTTTCTTCCTCGGACTTGGTTCAAAATTCTGTCCATACGATGATGAAGGAAGTTTTACTTGGAGCATTGTTTGCGACTATTGTGATCATGATATTCCTTCGTAACATTCGGTCTACCTTTATTACGATTATTTCGATTCCTCTATCGCTATGCCTGACCTTATTTTTGCTATCGCTATCTGGTGTGACATTAAACATATTGACGCTTGGTGGTGTCGCTGTTGCAGTTGGGAGATTAGTGGATGACAGCATAGTAGTCATAGAGAATATTTTTCGGAAGATGCAGTCCGAGAAGTTTAGTGTTCAAATGGTTGTGGATGCCACAAAGCAGGTTGGAGTTGCCATTACAGCCTCGACATTAACGACTGTAGCTGTTTTTCTTCCCATGAGCTTGTTAAATGGTTCCTTACAGGATTTTTTACTTCCCTTTGCTCTAACGGTTACCTATTCGCTGTTAGCCTCTCTATTAGTTGCTTTAACAGTGGTCCCTATCATGAGTGCTAGCTTATTGAAGAACACGAAGTTACCGGAGCATAAGGAGGCTACTCGTTTTCCAAAGCTTGTCACCTGGTCGTTGAATCATAAGTGGGTCATCTTTTTGATTTCCGCAGCATTATTTTTCGGTTCCATCGGCACATACTTTTTAATACCAAAAGGAGCAGTCAATAGTTCCTCTTCCGATTATATAACCGTCACGTTAACCTATCCAACGAGCACAACTGCCGAGGAAGTGCAGTCAAACATGATGGATATGGAATCTTATATTCTCGAAATGGATGAGGTAGAACATGTTTTTGCGCAAGTAGGTACTCCTTCGGAGGCAGCACAATATGGAGCGGTGGGCTCTTCAACGGAAGCTTACTTCAGTATCTTATTACATGATAAGAATGATATCCCAATAGTGATGGAGTCGATTGAAGGAAAAAGAGAAATGTTTGCAGGGGCCGCATTTGAAATGACAGAAGCCTCATTTATGATGGGTGGCTCCAGTACTAATATTAATATTGATTTAGTCGGAGAGAATATCGAAAGCTTAGAAAAGCTTGCGCCGACTATTCAAGAAAAAATTCAACCTATTACTGGCGTAAATAAAGTAACTACAAATCAAGATGAAAAGAAAACGGTCTACTCACTTATTGTTGACCCTTCCAAAGGTAATACAGAGCAAATTGCTCAACAATTAGGTGTAATGTTAAATAAAACACCGATCGGAACCATTAATATAGATGGCAAGGAAAAAGCAGTTATGCTCGAGCCACTGTTAAATATAGAAAAACCAAATGATTTAGAATCTATCCAGATCATGACTAACGAGGGAGCTGTTCCGGTAGCTTCTGTGGCAACCCTACAGTCTGAAAAGCTTGCCACTACCCTACTGCACAAGGATGGGGAAACCTATCTAAGAATTACTGCAGATGTCGATCCAGCTAGACTTTCTGAAATTGCTAGTGAAATAAACGTGGCGATATTCGGAAATGGTGAGGGTAAAAAAGGGATAGAAATATCAAAGGATATAGAAGTGTTTGTAGGTGGCTCTAGTAGTCAGCAGGCAGATGAATTTGAGGATCTCTTTTTAGTGATGCTCGTCTCCATTGGATTAGTATTTTTAATCATGGTGATAACCTTCAAATCCATTCGCACACCAATTGCAATTCTCTTCTCGCTACCATTAGCAGCAATTGGAGCTGTACTTGGAATCGTAATAAGTGGTATTTCCATTGATATAACTGCTCTACTTGGTGCACTTATGCTAATTGGAGTTGTTGTAACGAATGCTATTGTCTTGCTAGACAGAGTGAAGCAAAATGAACAGAAAATGACGATACGGGAATCATTGGTTGAAGCTGCCACCACTAGAATGCGACCAATTTTTATGACAGCCATCGCGACCATCTGTGCCATGCTCCCACTGTTACTAAAGCAAGCCGAGTCAGGTATCCTTGTATCACAAAGCCTTGCAATCGTTGTAATTGGAGGATTGGCAATGGCTACCCTACTAACCTTAATTGTAATTCCATGTATTTATGAGCTTCTCTACTTTAGAAAATCTAAAAAGCAAAGACTGGCTAATACTATGGATTGAGGAATGACTTGATTAAAAAAATTCTATAGTGAAACTAATGGCTTATCACTCCCTTGTCAGAGACGACAAGTTCGAGCGATAAGCCATCTATTGTTAATGCTATCCAAATACAACAAATGAATTTCTTTAATGATTTAATAATGTCAGTTTTAGTATGTTATTATTTTTTTAGCCTCTACCTCATATATCTCTACATCATAATGATAAGCTTCTGCAAAATAACGACCTTTTTCGATAAGTTCATCAGCAAATGATCTTTCTCCAGCTTCTGCAAATTGTACAGCATAATATAAGTAATCATTTGGATTAAACAACAGCTGTTCAAGTGGTTTAAAATATGTACTAGCTAAACTTACATCATTTACTTCTAAGGCCGCAGTAACTAGATATGGCAAAACGAAGGGGGAGTATGGATTTATGCTCGATTGATCTGCTAGCAGTTGCTCTCCCATTGTTATTACTTTTTCTGGGTCTAAATTTTTGTCCGCTATCATATTGATTTTATTTTTATTTAGGCGAAAGCTTTCATGATACGCCACATATTCTTCGTCAGTTACTGCCTCAAAAGCTGTGGCAAAATCACCAGACTCTTTATATGCCAAAATGACTTTAGTAATTACATCTTCCCCATAGGTTTCAATTAAGTCATAAATGGCATAAAAGCCTTGAAGATATATAGTATTTACATTTTCATTATGGTTTTCCTGTAATTTTTCAAATGGAAAAGTATCGAAATAATAGGAATATAAAACTGGGAAAGCTTGTTCCACTTGAAATGCAAAGTATTCCGATATTCCTTCTGTGAACCAGGCAGGTAATTCTTGAATAGATATTTCGTGCTCTCTTAAATATAAATCAAATAAAAAATGGCTATATTCATGAAGTGTTGTATATGATGCAAACTGCTCGTTTTCTCCATTGATTAAAATACTACCCATTTCATTTAAATACACTCCTGTATTTGTATCCATTCGTTCATGACCTTTATATCCAGGTAAAGTAACAAAAATAGGAAGTGAATCGTGCGATGTAAATTCCATTTTAAATAAATCTTGTGCTAATTGTCTTGTCGATGCTAACTGTTCTAAAACTGCTTGCGAATCATACAAAACTTGCGGGGATTTATAAATTGTTACGTCCCCAACTTGTGTTTTTACATAACTCTCATTAAATTTGAAAAAGTATTCAAAAGCTTTTTGTTGATTGAAGTAAAAATAAATGCTGACACTTATAGCTACTAACAAAAACAAAGTAATTATAGTTGAACCTCTTTTTCTCATATTGTACCTCCACTCATGTCATTATTTATCTAGTTTCCTTGTATCAACAATTCGCTTATCTTTTGGAAATTATAACATTAAATTCTTATCCTTTTTTATTTAAAAATAGATTAGGGTGAACTTCTAATTTATTTAATTAACGTAAGTAAACATATAATCTTACTAAAGGGGGAAATTAATATTGAGAATTACTATATATTTTATTACTTTCATAGGAATCATTTTATTATGTATACCGGGTTGTTCGAATGCTACAAAAGACGAAGTTCAAAATATAGAAGGTCAAAAAATAGAAGTTCAAAAGCGTGTTGGGGATGAAAATAAATACGAGGTTTTCAAAGATATCACGAATGACGAGGATGTTGAGAAAGTTAAAGAGATTATAGATATGATGGATTGGGAAAATGCAAAAGTAGAAATGGTACGTCCTCCCGATTACCGATTTTCTTTTCTAACTCCAAAAGCAAAAGGATTAGTTTATAGCCTGTGGATCAGCCCAAACTCTACAGTGGAAATTATTATTTACGGAGAACATAAGTATTCTCAACTAGACAAGAGTAAGTCAACAGAACTGATTGAAATCCTTTCTAGGGAGTGAAGCTACGAGAAAAGTATCTCTTACTGTGACTATACACATTTCAATTAATCCATTTTTCTAGAAACAATAAGAAAAGCGCAGTCACCTATGTCTGCCCCGACAGGCAAATGGGAAAATGCGAGGAGGCAGGTCCACAGCCACCGCAAACGCTCTTGTTTGCGACGAGCTTGCGCAGGAGCAGTATTTTCCCATTTGACCCCGAGGGGCAAGGTGCCGGAGCTAGACATCAATTTATCCACAGGTTCAGAATTTTATAATTTCCTAAACAATAAGAAAAGCCAGACCAGCTAAACTCGCTTGGTCTGGCTTTTATATTATTTGAACGAAATTAATTCAGCATCTAAGATTCCATCGCTGCCTATCATTTTAATAATTCCAACACCAGGAGCTAAGTAATAAGTGTAACCCGCGTAAGTCTTGAATATCACAACATTTTGGAATGTGCCTGCCTTTACTGTGACAGTGCTAGTTGTACTGATTACATTGATGTTATGGATTATACTCACATTTCCATCCCAGTCTATCTCTTTCGTTTGCTTTCCTTCAATTAAAGGATATTGTACATTAAATAGGCCCCAATCTGTATAATTTACACCAAATCCTATAGAAGAAACTCCCTCGTCAGAAGTATATTCGTTATACACATATCCACCGATTTCCTGGCCCGGTATAGTCAGAAGAGTGCGAGTTGCACCAAATTCATTTTCAACTTTTGTAATAAATTCTCTTTTTGTAGGCTCTGTAAAGCTTGGAGAATATGTTAGCTTCATACCTGCTTTTGGGGTAATTCCACCGTGTACTTCCTTGTTCAACAAGGCAAGCTTGCTTTTAGATGGTGTTTCGTATTTTAACTTTGTACTTTTTTGCACGAAGCTACTTGCACCTAATCCATATAAGCCGCCGTTTGACCCCTTATACGTATAAACTCTATATTCATCGCCCTTTTTAAGAGTGCGAACCTTGCTAAGTGATCCATTTGAACCGATTTTAACTAAATCCGTGTCTGCTAAAATGGTTACCTTACCAATTTGTCCTGCCTTTAATTCTGTTTTGCCCCACATAACCTTATGTGTAGCTGCTTCAGCAGATATGTTAACGGTCGCCGTAATTCCCAATGCCAACACACCTACTAATACTAATTTAATCATTTTTTTAATCATTTTTAATCTCTCCCTTTCCTCTCTACTCTAACATAATTACTGTAAAATAGTATTCATTATTGGATAAATAGGTAATAAAATGTATTCTAAAAATATTTTTGTATTTATTTAACATTAAATGTTAAAATAGACTTTCATCCTACCCGCAAATTTTTTAATGTATGGACTTTTTATCCATAAAAAAAGAACTGCCAATAAAGCAGCTCTCTTCCTAATTAACGTGATGGTTTTATTGGGGCACAGTCTGTACAGCTTTTCTGGTTACTCCCTTTAAACTTTGTTAAAGTCTTTTCAAAGACATTTCCACAGGAACATTTAAACTGTAATTTTTGAGAGAAACCTTTATATTCTGTCGACAGTAATTGACTGGTTGAATTCTTTTTCACATACTCACGGATTTCTTCAATCGTCCATCTTTTATTCATCATGACACCTCCGACATAGCTTCCGAATAGACATAAAGGAAGAAGCTTCGGAAACTTCCTTTCAACCGGGATCATCTGGTCCTAATCTACCTAAGGCTCCTATTATAGCATAGAACGTGCTTTCTTCACTACTTATACTAGCTCAAATACTGCCCCTTTTGGATGCAAGGAGACATAGCTTCCCTTCTCAGCCTCATAAGCAATCTCAACGCCATCCGTTAACTTCTTTTCCGTTAGCAATTTCCAAATAGAGTTATAAGCAATCTCGACATCTATTACATAGAATATACTCGTTCCTGTACCTGCTCCAATTTCTGATCCATATCCATAGCCGTTTCCAGAGTACATAAGTTCTTCTTCCACTATTTCTTCAACCATCAGGCTTTTATCCTCTGTCATCTCAAACTCTTCCTCGTTCTCTTCATTGTACCGGTATTGGATATAGACTTTCTTGAGATCCTTTTCTTCCACCAGCTGATAGCCTTGATTGGCCTTTTCTGCTGCTAGTCTTTTCATGAACTTTTTAGGGCTCTGCCAAAATCTCAGCTTATGCTCTTCTCCCTTACCTTCGATTCCAAGTGTGCCACTCACAATAGTAATTGGACTTCTAAATTGATATTCGAATATATTCCAAAATAGCGTTTTGTTACCCGACTTCTTAATCATTAAAATTTTCAATTGTACACATCCCCTTTGTATATAGTCGCCAAAACTATCCCCTTGTTTTTAATAGATTGATATCTTCTACATTCCTTTCATATAAGAAGATATCATTATTATCTATTAGCTTCTGCATTGAAATTACACGTCGAATTTTTTCAACTGCTATATCCAGATCATCTACCATGCAAAATATATTCACCATCTGATCGTCACCTATACCCACACCATCGGTAAATCCAACACCAGTTTCATCTAGTTCTTTTTCTATCAGCTTACAAAGCTCCATACTCGCATTTTGTAAATCTTCATGTGACCAACTTCCATTATTATAGATATGAATGATAAGCTCCTCTGGCCCCATGCTATCCACAAACCCTTGATTTCTTTTTTCCTCTACTAATCTTTCAAGACGCTTCTTACCGTTTTCAAAAAGTCCAAGCTGAATCTCTTCCTTATTCTTATTAACCCCAATGATTCCAGATTCCACATACAATTTCTTTCGATACACCCATGCCTTCCAATAATGGGTATCATTCGCACTCTTTTTATGTAGCTCAGCCATTCCTTAAACCTCCTCACAAAATAATAAATACACCTTATAACAATTATATCCTTTTTTTGCATTTGGTGATGTTATTTAAGAGAAATGGAGATGACACCATGATTTCCGTACTTACCAGTTTTGAGTTTTATGATTTATGGACGGGCCATACGGGTATGGGCCGTTTTCATTGCTTTATGGGACACTTCTGACCTATTTATGGGCACTTTTCACCCTCTTTATGGGACACTTCCAGCCTGGTTATGGGCGGTTTATTACTTTTACGGGCGCTTTTCTTTGGTTTATGGGACACTTTCAGGTAGTTTATGGGCGGTACTCACTGGTATGGGCGCTTTACATAACTTTATGGGACACTTCTGACCTATTTATGGGCACTTTTCACCCTCTTTATGGGACATTTCTTGCCTGGTTATGGGCGCTTTATTACTTTTACGGGCGCTTTTCTTTTGTTTATGGGACACCTTCAGGTAGTTTATGGGCTCAACTCAATAACCCCTTCCAAGAAAACCCTTTCCCTAGCTGCCACCAAAGCCTAAAGCGTCAACTTTCATCAACTAATCCTTTATGGTTTCCAACGCTTTTTTGAATAAATTTGTCACATTTACAATTGTGTAAAAGAACGTTCAAATCTTCTTGAAGAATTTGTGAAGTCCGGTTTTATTGTTCGTTTTTTTAAATGGAAGGTAATAAGATAGAGGCACAGAGAGAAATTCTTTGAACCAATACTAGTTATTTGAGCTTTTTATAATAGATTGGAAAGGAGTACAACAATGAAATTAAAATGGAAGTGGGCTCTTTTGACGATGGTTTTCACTATTGTCACTGTGTTAACAGGCTGTGAGCCATTACTTGTTTTAGATCCTAAAGGTCCACAGGCCGAAACACAGGCAAATGATATTATGCTATCTATTTTCCTGATGTCCGGGATCGTAATTGTCGTTTTAGCTATTTTAGTATTTGTGTTAATAAAATACCGTGCTTCTAAGCAAAGTGAGGATTATGAGCCACCTCATATAGAAGGAAATCCAATTGTGGAAGCAATTTGTGTCGGGGTTCCTATTTTAATCGTTATTTTTCTTTCCATCGTATCGGTAAGAAGTAACTATATCGTTGAGTCGACACCTCAAGGCTATGAGGATCAAGAGCCGTTAATCATTTATGCTTCTTCCTCCAACTGGAAATGGCATTTTAGTTATCCAGAACAAGATATCGAAACAGTTAACTACTTATATATCCCCGCTAATCGGGCGATTGAGTTTAAATTATATTCACATGGACCAATAACTAGCTTCTGGATTCCACAGCTAGGCGGACAAAAGTATGCAATGTCTGACATGGTTACTACCTTACACCTAGCAGCTGATGTGGAAGGCGAATTCATGGGAAGAAATGCGAACTTCAGTGGATCCGGATTTGCAGAAAACATCTTTGACGTTACCTCTATGTCTCATGCTGATTTTGAGGAATGGGTAGAGGAAGTACATGAAACTGCACCAGCACTTACAGAAGACAAGTTTGAAGAGTTATTAGAGCCAGGACATCTTGGACGCTCTACGTATACAGGAACACATTTAGAATTCTCCCCTGCTCCTAGTCACGACCATGATTCAGACGAAGAGGATGCAGATCACGAGCATCATGACATGGAGGAATCCGAGCATGAGAATCATGAACAAACGAATACCGATGAAGAATCCGAGCATTCTCATCATTAATAGAAGGTTTACCAGATTACTATAGTCCAAGCTATAGATTCCTGAAAGGAGAAACAAAAGTATGGATTTCTTTGATCGCTTTGCCGTACCACATCCAAGCTTTTTGATATATGCATCCATGGTCGGTATCGGCCTTACGATGCTTGCGATAGTTTTAGGTATTACCTACTTCAAGAAATGGGGATACCTGTGGCGCGAATGGATCACTACTGTAGACCATAAGCGTATTGGTATTATGTACTTGCTATCTGCATTACTAATGCTTTTCCGCGGAGGCGTAGACGCAATTATGATGCGCTATCAGCTTTCGGTGCCAGAAAACACATTTTTAGATTCACAGCATTACAATGAAGTCTTCTCCACGCACGGAGTAGTAATGATTTTATTCATGGCAATGCCGTTTATCATCTTTTTCTTTAACTACGTTATTCCATTACAAATCGGAGCTAGAGATGTTGCGTTTCCACGTTTAAATGCACTTAGCTTCTGGTTGTTCTTTATGGGTATGGGATTATTCAACATTTCCTTCATCGTAGGTGGATCACCTGATGCAGGATGGACTTCCTACTTCCCACTAGCAGGTAACGAGTTCAGTGCCTCTGTTGGTACGAACTACTATATGATCGCAATACAAATAGCTGGTCTGGGTACGTTAATGACTGGTATTAACTTTATTACAACGATACTGAAAATGAGAGCACCTGGTATGACACTAATGAAGATGCCAATGTTCACATGGTCAGCATTTATCGCTAACGTAATTATCGTGTTCGCTTTCCCTGTATTAACTGTATTACTTGCAATGGGAACGATGGACCGACTGTTTGGAACGAACTTCTTTACAACAGACAATGGTGGTATGGATATGCTCTGGGCCAACCTGTTCTGGGTTTGGGGACATCCAGAGGTTTACATCCTAATCCTGCCGGCATTCGGTATATTCAGTGAGATTATTTCCACCTTTGCACGACGCAATCTATACGGCTATAAGTCGATGGTTGCTTCTATGGTAGTGATCTCTCTTCTATCCTTTGTCGTTTGGGCCCATCACTTCTTTACAATGGGTCAAGGTCCACTGTCTAACAGTATCTTCTCCATCACAACGATGGCAATTGCTGTTCCAACAGGGGTCAAGATCTTTAACTGGCTATTCACCCTTTGGAAAGGGAAGATCGAGTTCACGACACCAATGCTTTACTCAATCATGTTCATTCCACTGTTCACACTAGGTGGAGTTACAGGAGTAATGCTTGCTATGTCAGCAGCCGACTATCAATATCATAATACGATGTTCTTAGTAGCCCATTTCCATAATGTAATTATTCCTGGTGTTGTTTACGCAATGCTAGCTGGTCTTACTTACTATTGGCCGAAAATATTCGGTTTCATGTTAAACGAGCGATTAGGAAAATGGACTGCTTGGTTAATGTCTATTGGATTCGTTCTTGCCTTCATCCCAATGTATATTACGGGATTAGACGGTCAAGCACGTCGTATGTACACATATTCAGAGTCAACAGGCTTTGGAATGTGGAATATGGTTTCGTTCATCGGAGCCGGTGTAATGGCAATTTCATTCGCGTTACTTGTTTACAATATCTACTGGAGCATCCGTTATGCTTCTCGCGATATCGGAGACGATCCATGGGATGCACGTTCACTTGAATGGGCTACTCACACTCCAGTACCTGAGTATAATTTCGCAGTTACACCACAAGTTGATTCAACACAAGCATTTTGGGATTCTAAGAAAAACGGCTATGAGTTATTCCAAGGAAAAGTTGAGAAAATTCACATGCCGAATAATAGCGGTTTACCATTTATCATGAGCTGTATCTTCTTCGTCTTTGGATTTGCGATGGTCTTCAGTATATGGCCACTTGCCATTGTTTCATTGATTGGTATTTTAGGCTGTCTAGCTTACCGTTCGTTTGAACAGGATCACGGAAGATATATTTCGGTAGAGGAAATCGAAGAAACGGAAAGAAAATTGCGAGGTGCTAAAAAATGAAGGTAGATAAGTCACTTCCACTAGAATACAGCACAGAAGAAAATAGCTTAAAAATATTAGGCTTTTGGATTTTCATCGGAGCGGAAATTATGCTTTTCGCAACACTTTTCGCCTCCTACTTCACCCTAGAGAACCGCGTAGGTAGCGGTCCCTCTGGTGCAGAAATTTTTGAAATAACACCAGTGTTAATCGAAACACTTTTACTTTTAACGAGTAGCTTTACAATCGGACTTGCTATTCATGCAATGCGATTGAATCGTACGAAAGCAACGATGACTTTCTTTGCGATCACTCTTCTTCTAGGAGCAGCGTTCCTTGGAGTAGAAATTTATGAGTTTATGCACTATGTGCATGTTGGAGCTGGACTTCAAACTAGTGCCTTCACTGCGATTTTATTGACGACGCTAGGAACACACGGCTTGCACGTAACATTCGGTTTGTTCTGGGGATTATTTATTCTCCTTCAAATCAAAAAACGTGGCTTGACTCCGGAAACGGCTAATAAGTCATTTATCTTCTCACTATATTGGCATTTCCTAGATGTGATTTGGATTTTCATCTTCAGCTTCATCTACTTGAAAGGAATGATGTAATATGAAAGAATTATTCCCTCTTAAACAAGTAATGGGCTTTGCGTTTTCATTAGTGCTTACAGCAGTAGCACTGTTGGTGTACTTCATGGATATGTCATTCGGAGTTGGAATGACCGTCTTACTACTAACAGCGTTTACACAGGCTGGCTTACAGCTTGTCGTATTCATGCATGCCGGTGAATCGGAAGACAAAAAATCCATTTACGTCAATGTGTATTATGGCTTGTTGCTCGCATTATTTACGATTTTAGGTACGTTACTCGTTATGGTGTGGGATATGTAATAAAAGAAAGAGCGTCTATTAGGCGCTCTTTTTTTATTTGTAAATTTTAAGTGTGGGAAAGGACCATAGGTAAGACAAAGATATAAGCGCTGATGACATAAATAGATCCTAGAAATAAATATCCAAGCTCCACTTTACTCATGAAAAAAAGGCATCTAGAGTGGATCCTCTAAATACCTTTACAAGCATCTCTTGTTTAGATACTCTCTTTTTTCAATTGTTTGGAGATCATTTCCTCTGAAGCAACCAATATCATGCCGATGATAAATGTGAAAACTGCTCCCATGACGATTCCGATACCAACGCCCATTACCGTGCTATATTCACTTACGAATGTTCCATATAAAAAGACAGCAATTCCTATAGTTAACAAGGCTGCACCTACAACTTTTGTAGCGTGTAACATTTTTACGTATGATTCCATTTGAAATACACCCCTCTTAACTATTATTATTCACCTCGTTCACATTTTTGTCAATACTTTTTGTCCGAAATGTGAACAAACTGGTTGTGAAGAAGGGTTTGGCTTTATTAATGAAAGAGTTAGTTTGAGGTTAGACTTCTAAATCATTGAATCGGTCGGTTTGTGCCGATAATCGGTCGGTTTTCCGAAATAATCGGACGGTTCTTCCCCATAATCGGTCGGTCCAGCACGATAATCGGTCGGTCCAGCCAGATAATCGGTCGGTCACCGAATGATATGCCCCCTAGCGTATGCATAAACAGAAAAAAACTCCCCAGTAAGCTACTGGAGAGTTCTCTTTATCATTTATTACTGTGCAGTCAATCCACCATCGATGACAAATTCAGAGCCTGTTGAGTAGCTTGCTTCGTCAGATGCTAGGAAAAGGACTAGGTTAGAAACCTCTTCTGATTGGGCTACGCGTTTAAGTGGAATGTGCTTAGCGAACTCTTTAATAAGCTCCACTGCATCTCCTTGGCTAACCATTGGTGTTTCGATGACGCCTGGATGCACTGAGTTCACGCGAATGCCAAGGTGAGCTAATTGTAGAGCTGCAGCTTTCGTCATACCACGTACTGCGAATTTAGTGTCTGTGTATCCAACTGCTCCGCCAACTAATCCGTTCATGGAAGAGATGTTCACGATTGAGCCACCACCAGCTTTTTCCATAGAAGGAACAACTGCCTTTGTTCCAAGGAATACGGATACTTGGTTGATGTCTACGATTTTACGGTAATCCGCTTCTGTCATTTCCATTAGAGGAGTGGACAGGCTAATACCTGCATTGTTAACTAAAATGTTAGCTGGGCCAAATGCTTTTTCTGTTTCCTCGATCACAGTTGTCCAGTCAGCTGCTTTTGTTACGTCTTGCTTGACGAACAATACGTTTTCTCCTAATTCTTTTGCTAGCGCTTGTCCGCCTTCTTCGTTTAGGTCAGTGAAAACAACCTTCGCGCCTTCTCTAACAAACGTACGTACGTGTGATTCACCCATTCCACGTGCTCCACCTGTAATAATAGCTACTTTATCTGTTAAACGTCCCATTATAAATTCCTCCAAGAATCATATTTTTTATTAATAAATGAAAACGATTACAATCCTATTATAGCCCTCTTTTCTTCAAAACCAAAGAGATGCTATAATGTCAAAAATACTGTATTAGTCTTAGCCATTTAACTAAGAAAATACCTTCACTAATGTAAATAACTACTGCTCAAGTTCAATATATACTACTTGAACGTACATGAGCAATGATATTAATCACACAGTATCTATTGAATCGTTCCCGTGCTTTTTAAGGAGACATCAACAGTCAAGTCAAATGGTAGGTTAGGATAAGCTTGCTTCCATTTATCAAATATGTCCTTCTCGTACAGCTGCATGGTTCTATATTTAAGTCCAAAGCCAAAAGGATCTAGCTCTTCTTTTTGTAACGTAGTAAATAGCTCTTTTAACCGCGTCTCTATTTCCTTGGTGGCTAGCTTACTATACTCATCTAGGTTTTCCACATTCAATCTCTTATTGGACTGGCTTACTACACCAGACATTTTAACATCGACCTTAATAGATGAAGGCTGATCATTTTTTTTAACTACTTTGTATTTCATGTTTACATCAATTAGATTCAGTACTAAATTTAATTCATCTGTTTCCAATTTGACACTGTAACCGCCTATATTATTGGCAAGGGCATTAAAATCACTAGTGAGGTTAGAGGATAAATGATATGAATCCTGTTTTTCCTTTACGATGATTGATTTATTTACAATCAGCTGAGTGCCTGACTCATTGGACTCGACGATTGGTAGAACCGCGTCAATACCTTCACTATAAAAGCTCCTTCTAAATTCATATAAGTACGTAGAGACAATATAAGGGCTTTCGGTGCCTACATTCCCAAAAAATTTAGAGAGAGGTGAAATGACTGCGGATTCGCCTTTAGGCTCCGTTCGTAGTATTTCCTCAGCAGTTGGTTTCGCTGCACCGACCCAGGCAATCGTTTGAATATCACCTCTTCTGAAAAGGTAGTCCATGAACTCCTTAATATCACCCTCTAAGAGCTTTTCATTGACGAGAATTATTTTAGTATGACCAAATTCAAGCGTCTTGTCGGTATGTGTTTCCAATATGCGGACAGCCTCTTCTATATTATCGCCTTCATGAACCAAATACTGATAGCTGGGCTCCTTTTCCTGCTGAATGGTCGAAACTGGGATAGCAAGCTTCAGTGTTACTTTATATTTACCTTCCTCTTTCTCGGAAGGATCAATCCCAATTCCTGTCACGAATATCCGATTATCGATATCTTTAAAACCACAGCCTGTAAGGAAGCAAGCCATCCCTAAAGTTGTTATAAGAAGTTTAATATTTAGCTTCATGTCTTTAACCTCCTCTTAGCGATGAGTAGACTGCCGATTAAAATACCATAAAAGATTGGGAGGATATTATAAAAAAAGAGGGTAAGCTTCAATAGCTCGTATTCGCTAATTTGCCTCGTTACAAGAATCCCGATTACTCCAAAAATAATAACAAGCACGTAGGAAGTCAGGTTTATTTCCTTCCATTTCAATCGTTTTATCTGAACAATACTTTCAAATAGCTTGAGAGAAACGTGCCAATGTATGAGCAGACTAATAAATGCCACCCCTAAAAAGACAATTAAAAAAATAAAGATGAGACGCTCAATTATTCCAAATTTCAAACGTACAGCATCACTCGTTGTCACCCAAGGGAAGGTGAAGTTTTCAATTTGCTCAAAGCCATTAAAGCCAATCGGAACAAAATACGTTGTAAAGAGAGTAAATACTCCAGCAAGTGCTAGGAGGAGCATATGTTTTAACCCAAACTTTTTGTTAAAATTCATATATTTATTAAAGATTGACAAATTTACTACACCAATAAAAATAAAGGCAGCTGCCGAAATTGCATTATAGCTTGGTAGCTCCTGAATATGGGTGGCGGCTACCTTGATATAATCCCATTCCAAACGAGGATCGGTATATACTTTCATGATTAAAAAGAAAATAATAGGTAGGAACATAACTAATACTATCTCGGTTGTATAAAGAACACTTTTTTCCTTCATCAGCATCCCAAAGGAAATGATAATTAGGAATGCAAGAGTCGTGATGACAATGGAGGTCTCCGAAGAAATAAACGTATTAAAAAGCAGGACATATGTGACAAGTGTTATTAGACCTGCCAGATACCAGGAAATTGCAAAGTAGAGTAACACCGGATAGTAAAACCATTTAGATGTACTTTTCTTTAGAATTTCAGGAAGGGACATATTCGGAAAGTGACGAAAAAGGTTTACAAGGACACTGACCAGAATCGGTCCAACAATGACGGCAATGACCATGGAAAGGATTACGCCATTTTTACTTTCTCCCATTAAAATCCTCGGGACAGACGCAATGATGTTGGTGACCATCGTGACAATGATGAAGTAATACAGATACCTATTCATTTTTTGTTGTCACCCCTATTTCCTTTTTCTCACCTTTCCAATACATTTTTAAGTAAGGCTCTCCAAAGCTTCGCTTGTTGGTTAAGAACATCAAAAGCCCTAGCGCTCCTAGTATGAGGCCTATCGTGCCGAAAAGCGTTGTATAGAAAATGAGCAAGTAACGACAGATCCGAATAGCGAAGCTCATCTCACTAATGGGAATAACAAAGCTGGTAATGGCAACCGCCGAGACGATGATAATCATAATGTTAGAGGTTAAGGCTGCCTCTGTAGCAGCAGTACCTAGAATTAAACCACCAACTGTGGTAGCTGTTGCACTGATTGCCTTAGGCAGACGCATACTTGCCTCTATTAGAAACTCCATAAATAGCAGCATGAAAATTACCTCGACAAAGGAGGGATAGGGAACTCCAAGCCTGCTCCCCGCTACCGTGAGGGCAAGCTCCGTTCGTAGGACATCTGGTGTATAGGACGTAACCGCTACATACATAGCAGGTAACACCAAACAAATAACTAAGCCCAAATATCGTAGCACCAACGTAAAGGTAGTAATCCAAAAGGTATGATAGCTATCCTCCATAGACACCATAAAGTCAAAAAATACAATAGGAGCTATTACTGCCTGTGGACTCCCATCAATCATCAGTACAACCTTTCCTGCTGCAAGATTATAGGTTATCCGATCAGGGCGCTCCGTCAATATTAACGTCGGAAAAAGAGAAACCTTAGAGCCATTCAACTGCAGCTGCAAATCTCCCGCTGATTGGATAAGTGGAGCTTCTAAGCTGTTTAATTTTTTCTTAATATTACGTAGAACAGACTTTTTCACTGTCTTCTCATCATACATAATCGAAACCTGTGGACGTGACTTTTCCTTCATATCATGCATTTCAATCATCAGGGTAGGCGCATGATACCGCTGTCTAATGATGTTCAGGTTTGTATCTAAATCCTCACTTAACGCTAACTGTGGACCATAAACAGTCGGCTCGATCAGAGTTTGCTGTACAGCATCTGAGTTGACCAGCTTAATATCCAGCAGATAAAACCGGTCCTCTATAGAAACGAGGACAGCACCTTTTGTCAGCTTGATCTGCAGCTCTTCTCCTGACGTCATCTCAACCTGCTCTGGTAGCGATTCGATATAGGACTGAAAGCTTTCATTAGATTTCATTTCAAAAAATGGCTTAATTACGATAGTGTGGAGTTTATTGCCGTCTACCACTGTCTTCAAATAAAAGAGGTAAACCTTGTTATCACCAATCTGCAAGGGCTTCAGCATGATATCACTAGAAGGCTCAAACTTTTTGGATAGCTCATCCATCAATGTAGGAGGATTTGATTTTGCCATGTTATCCAATCTGTTACACCTCCACGTTCATTTAGTACATTTAGGGTAACCGAGAAGAGACATTTTTAACCGTTGTACCAAGCCTTCAGCATCAAAAAAACACCCGTATGAAGCACTCTAATGCAAGAGTGCTCCATGAACGGATGTTTATCATTTAATAGATATCTGGTACAGCAGACAATTCGATTCCTGTCATAGTGGCAAAAGCCTTATTAAAGCTCTTTTCCTCTTCGGTTTTTATAAGAATTTCATTGATATTGCCAGGACCAAACTCATCTACAAGGTATTTAATCGTTAAGTGGGACTGAACATAGCCATTATACTTGGCGTTTTCATCACCATCTCCAAGTCCAGCTATTTTGGAATTAAGAGAGCTTAAACGAACTGCTTCCGCATCCAAAGGAGGTGTCTCCTTACCAACGTTACTAATATACTCCCCCACCCCTACAATGAACCAAGTAGGAATATAGCTAGCAGATAGCGATAGCTCATCCAATCTCTGGTTAATTACAAATTGCGTATAATCATGAATCACATTTTTGTATAGTAAATCAGCTGGTGCCATGTCTGGAAAGATTTCCTCTCGATCCGCTGGAAATATATTTACCGTATTATAATAAGGATTATCATTATTATTTATAAAATGACCTATGCCAAACAAATTAATCCGATCAGCTCTATTAGGAAAAATGATTAAATCGACCGAATCATTGAACTGTCCTAGTATTTCATTGTTGAGCTCAATCCCCCGCTCTAGTGCGACCTTCGTCGTTTGCAATAGCTCCGCATCAAAATCCATGTAGTAGATGGTCACATGCGCTACATCCACCTTTTGATAGTCCTTTAAAAATTCAGCTAACCTCTCTTTTTCCTTCTTATCCTGTATATAGCCTACAACTGCATTAGGGATTAATCCAAATAACGGCTGATGAATATAAAAAGCAACAAAACAAACGAAAATGAGATAGAGAACATATTTGCGCATCATCATTTAAAATCAGTCCTTTAAATTTTGGTACGTTGAAAGAGTTTTTTCCTCCAACCAACCTATAGCCGATGGTATCATGCCATCTATTATTCTATCAGCGCTCACCTTTGTCAATTTTTACAAATAAAAAAACCCCTATCTCAATGGAAACAGGAGTGTGATCTACGTTTATAAGTCGGCATTCTTTTGAACAGACTTTCTAAGAGAGATAGAATTCATCACGAACCATAGTATCCCAGCAATGAGGGGAACCATCACACTATCGAGCATCGATCTTCCCATTAAAATAGAGAGAAGACTCATCCCTACACAAAAGGCTATGGAGCTTAATAGATTCCGCTTTTTAGCAGCTTTTATCTCATCTTCTGTAAAGACATTTGCAAATTCAATGCCTGAAAATATGTACCTAGCTAAAGAATAAAATAAAAATACAGCAAAAGGGATCAGCAGTAAAAATAGAGGCTCCATGTCTGTAAATAGATAGACAGCAATCATAACAAAGGAAAGGATAAATTGAAGGATTGCCCCCTCTACTAATATCTTGGAAATCACCTTTTGTTTATATTCATCCGTCGAAAGCCATTGTAATATATGCATCTCTATTCCTCCCAAAATAAATCATTTAATGTTTGATCCAGCTCTTTCGCAATCGCAATACATAATTGTAACGTTGGATTATAATCCCCTTTTTCAATCAACCCCACTGTTTGACGAGTTACCCCAATTTTACTTGCTAGCTCAGATTGCGTTAAGCCCTTTTCCATCCGAGCAATTTTCATACGATTAACCATAAATGCCTCCGAGTTGAATGTAATGTATATCTGTCATTTGTAATTTATATGTTACATTTAGTAGTTTGGAATGTCAAGGTTATCCTGAGAAAGGAAGAGGTGATGAATTTATCCTTACTATTTCGAACATCATATTACTTTCCCTACAAAATAAAAGCCCCTTCAAGTCTATTCACCAATCATCTTCACCATCTAGAAATATCTACTTAGCACTTTTCCATTGTTCAGAGTCTAAATAAGCAAGTACAGCTTTTTCTATAAAGCTAGCAAAAGTATACAAATTGAATCACAATATATTATTGTTGGAAGTCAATACAGAGACTCAAAGTCTGAAGATACATTTGAATAAAATAGTAATTTAATATACACTTTCATTATCTTAATAAATGGGAGATGAACTCATGATGGCATCTATTGCACTAGAGGTTTTAAAAGGTTTAAAACAACAAAAACTTCGCAAGGGTTCAGTAGAATAACCCTTACTACTAACCCCTGCACTAAATTTGGGGGAAATAAAAATGATAAATCAATATAGTAAAAGGTTTCTAAAGGGAGACAAAGTCGCTTTACGTAAAATTACAAAAGAGGATTATCAAGATTACTTTGCAATGGAAGATTTAATGGAAAGTCGGTTACTAATGAATGATGAAATACCATTTCCACCTACAGAAAGAGACCATGAAAAATTCCTTAGTGAAATAAATCCTGAAAAGGATGAATATATATTTGGGATTGAACTTAAAGATGAAAAAATCTTTATTGGTACAATATCTGTTTACGCAGTGAATTGGAAAAACGGTACTTGTCACGTTGGTGTATCTATAGGAGCCGACTACCAAGGGAAGGGCTATGGAACCGACTCAATGAAAGTATTGATAGACTTTATTTTTAATTATATGAATTTAAATAAAGTGAAACTTCAAGTATTTAGTTATAACAAAAGAGCAATTGCTTCATATGAAAAATGCGGATTTTTCTTGGAAGGAACTTTAAGAGAAGAACTATTCAGGTTTGGAAGCTATCACGATATTTGTACTATGGGTATACTTAGAACAGATTGGAAAAATACTCAAGTCTAATTAATATAAGTTGTTCTTATTCAATTAACGAGTGCGTTGTCCCTACCGTCGAACGCGGATTTTTGTTTGTATGATGCTGATTGATTTGGATAGCTGGCGACAGATTTGATATATGATCTACCCCTGGCTTTTGGATGCCTTGGTAGCTTGTTGCCTATCATTGTTATTTAACCAATATAACATAAGGATACTCAGGTTTTCGTTACTGGTGTTATAGTGGAAGGTTACTGATTGCCAACAATAAAAAGAGAGTATTCAAACGACAATCGTTTAAATACTCTCTTCTATAGTTTAGAAATTACTTCCGAAAATTATCTATCACAACCAATGCCATCTCCATCACGATCAAGATGCTTACCATACCCTGGTTCTCCTTGATGAACTGGTGCGGCACCAGCTTCTCGAGCTTGCTTACAGTTTTTATAATATACATTAGTCGTTCGTTCTTTTTCCGCTCGGGCAGCCTCTTCTTGCTTACGTTGTTCCTCTGCTAAACGTTCTGCTTCTTCCTGTTTGCGTTGCTCTTCAGCTAGTCGATCTGCTTCTTCTTGTTTTCGTTGCTCTTCAGCTAAACGTTCTGCTTCTTCTTGTTTAGCCTTTTCCTCTGCTAAACGATTCGCTTCTTCTTGCTTGCGCTGCTCTTCAGCTAGTCGATCTGCTTCTTCTTGCTTTTGCTGCTCCTCTGCTAAACGCTCTGCTTCAGCATCTGTTTTATTGGATTGCTCATCAGCTGTTTTCGTATCTGGAGTAATAGCGTCTGTTTCTGTAGTGTCTTCTCCAAAAATCATTGCAAGAATGATTATAAAGCCGAATACATACATAAACGAGGCAACTGCTCTTTTCCACCACTTCCCACTGCGGAAGCCAAGCACCTTCTGATACCATTTTCTCTCTTTTGACTCGAAAGCTATTTTAGCATCCACTAAAAGCCCAACAAACTTCTTACCCGAGCTAGTTAAAACTAACTCTCCTTCTTCTCTGCTTATTACAGTTTTCATCGCAAACTGATCAACGACTGCATGAGAAAAGAACGTAAAAGGCCATCTATTCATTAAAGTTGCTGTTCGTTCCTTATCGTCATATTCATAAACTAAAATATCCGTATCTTCTACTAAAACAAAGTTGCCCTTTTTCTTTGTGCTTTGATAGTAGCCTTCCGCAATTAGCTTCGCATCTCTATGTTTTTCTCTTAGCAGTCTTTCTCCATTTTTCGCATGACCAAGATTATCACGCTTCATAACAAATGCTGTTATTTTCACGTTATTAGATCGCAAATCATTTAATCTATCTGCGTGTAAGAAATTATCAAAATTATGGGTAACTGTCGTAAGTACATTGGCTGATTTGTGATGGACAATATGCTCAAGGATTTCAATAAACTCCTTGCTGTCATCGTTAATTTTAATATCATCAAATATACGTGGCGTATACCCGATACTCAATTTTAATTGCCACTCATTTTTATCATTGCCATCTTTCTGAACACGAAAATCATTCACTTGATTATATGTATATACCGTATTTTCACTTCTAGAAAGAAATAGAATAGAGGTCGTTGTTAATACCAATACTCCCTTTACATCTCTACCACTTTTCTTATCAAACTCCGCCTCTATCACTTTTAAGACAGTATCCGTTGAATCTATAACGGTATGTCGTGCCTGCTCTAGAACTTTTCCATACACCGTCACTAAGGCTTTCTGACCTAATGTTGGTCGATTTCCTATCCACTTCTGCATACATGTACCTCCGTCTAAAATATCATTTTCTATTATAAACGGGTTTTCCAAATTCAGAGGTTTATGTAATTTTCAAATTTATTTAGACCCTTTGGCACAAACAAATTGTCCCTTACAGTAAATATTTCCTCTCCCTTTACCATTAATCTATCTAAAAAAATAATCACTATAAAATATTCTGAAATTTTAGATTCATAAAAATTATATGATAAAATTAAATAAAATTTATTCCATAAAAAGTAATAAAATTACATTTTTATCTTAGTCATATAAATGAAATATGTACAAAAATAAATAGATGAAGAGGTGTTGTGATGTTAATAACGGAAAAGAAAGAGCAAACGATTTTTGATCACGTGGGACATAAAATAACGACAGATAGAGAGATTGATATAGTTGCTAGATTAGAGGAACCATTAGTAGTGGTTTTAGGAAATATGTTAAGCCACGAAGAGTGCGATGAGCTAATCAGATTATCAATGGACCGAATGAAACGATCCAAAATTGGAGCGACACGCGAAGTAAATGAGCAGAGAACAAGCAGTGGTACGTTCATTGAAGAAAATGAAAACGCAATTGTTGCTAGAGTCGAAAAAAGAATCTCAGCTGTCATGAATATACCGATCGAACACGGAGAAGGCCTTCAAATCCTTCAGTATACCCCTGGTCAAGAGTATAAATCTCATTTTGATTTCTTTTCATCAACAAGCAAAGCAGCAAACAATAATAGAATCAGTACCCTCGTTATGTACTTAAACGATGTAGAGGAAGGCGGAGAAACCTTTTTTCCTAAGCTGAACTTTACCGTAACCCCTAAAAAAGGGATGGCAGTTTATTTCGAGTACTTCTATAACGATCAAACTTTAAATGAATTGACCCTACATGCGGGAGCACCAGTAATTAATGGTGAGAAGTGGGTTGCAACGCAGTGGATGAGGAAGCAGAAGGTTAGATGAGATTGGTTTGGCTGAAATGAAATTTTCATATTAAAAGGTGTGGTTAAGTGATTGGATAATCCTCACTTAACCACACCTTTTTAATAACGCTCTACTTAAGAATTAGCAATCTTATCAAACAATTCAATACTCCATATATTTTTGCAAATTTCTTTGTATAACTCTTGTCTTTCAATTAAATCAGCTTTGTTAAAATTGTGATGTGGTTTAAATAACAAATTGGTATTCTGTATAAATCGTAAAAACGAAGGATTATTGCTATAACAGTGAGAATTTAAAGATCTTGCCAATAGATTTTCACTATCATACTTCATAACTTTTTTACTGTATTCCATATCCTGATAACTTCTATTTTTATCTTTTGGCAAAATCAACAAACCGCCAAAGCGATTTCTAAAGGTTTTAAATTCTTCTTCTGTCTGAAATTCGCTTTGATAATTATCTTGAGTATAATCGTCTGCCCATATATGCTCAATATCGTAAGGATTCTTTTGCTGACGGTTAATATAGGTTGTAAAACTACTGTTAATCCCACAATTATATTCTACGTAGTAGGTCATTCTAGATAAAATATGAAGCATATATCTTCTTGTAAATTGATTCAGATAGAAGCTATCAATCCCTTCTAAAGATTGCTCCATTCCAGATATATAGTCTTTAAAAATAGTTACAAGTTCATCAACACTTTTTCTTCTAATTTTCTTTGTCAGATTAAATACGGTGTATTTTATAGAAGAATAATCCACTGTTCTAAAGTTAAATACTCGTATCGCTATGAACTGATCAATAAAACACGACACTAACTTTATCTTTTTATTGATAATTTCTGTTGTATCATCCTTATCAATCGATGCAAGTATGATTTGATACTGCAAGGTAAATCCTCTATCAGCATTGTGAAAAACATATTCGTATTCTTTATTAAAGTTATTGGAGTAATTCTTTAATCGAAGATAGATGTTAGAGAACAAATTAAATTCTTTTACAATGAAACGTTCAAAGTCTGAACTTTTTTCCAAATTTATAAGCAATTTATTTTCTCTAACCCATTTGTGAAAAGTTGTCCCGATAATTTCAAAATCCTTATTATCAGAATCCCTTTTCCCTTCCCTGATAGAATCAGCATACTGTGCTCTGAGCCAGCTTTTAATCAAGTCTGTATCTCCATCTTTGTCCATCTCTTTTAATGCCAAAACCCTTTCTTTCCATAAATCGTTTGCCTTATTTCTCACACTGTTGTCATTAATTTCAGAAAGTAAGTAGCCTTTAAGCATTTCCGTTGGAGTAAGTCTTAGGCCTCTATCGTTCATTGTAACAAAAATTCTATGAGCATCTTGTTCAGAAGTAGTTTTTATTTCAATGAAAACAAGTTTATCAATTACCCATTCAATGAAGACTGGCAGTACCTCTCCCTTAATTTCAACTGGAAAAAGTTCTTCAATATCTTTATACCGATTATATAGATTAATAACGCTCTCCGATGTTTCGTTAGTAATATCGTATGTTCCATTATCAAAAAATCCAGCTAAACAGGATTCTCGCTCTTCTACATTGATACAAAAGGTTTTCTGTCCATACATCTCCGAATAAATTAAGTTATCAATGTTCACTTTTGGATAAGTAGAGTTTTTCTGCAAATTATTTAGAAAGATAAGTAACAATGTCAATGAAGAAAGACGTTGCTGACCATCTATAATAGCATTATCATTGGTTAGGATGATAGGACCTAAAAAATAGCTCCCATATCGTATAACATCCCTTTGAGTGTCACCTTGCTGGTAAAACTCCAAGAATTCACCCGTTAAGTCTTCCATTAATTCTTCAATTTGTTTCCGTTCCCAATTATACTCACGCTGGTAATACTGGACCGTATATCGGTTGTTGAAAAGTGTACGGACTATAATTGCATTCCCTGTTATCTGTGTCATTTCTTTTTCTCCTTTAAACCAAGCTAACCTCATTGCAAACTCGACTAATTATCCTTTTCGCGAAATTTAAGATAAAAATATGGATTACATTACTCATCGATGCTTGAGAGTAGGGATATATTTTCACAAAAAATTTGATTCTCAAGTTATTACTATTTTACTGCACATACTTTACATATTAATAAGTAATTTAAGGATTTTAATCAATAACTAGGAAAACAGAATTATAAGCTTTCAATTATAATGTCTAACCCTCTAGCTATATCTGGATATAATTCGTGGCTACTCTTTGACTACGTTCTATTGAAACTCATTGAAACTAGATGATACAGACAAATAGAAAAAACTTGAATACCAAGGGTTTTGATACTGTATAAAATCATATGATTTCTTAGTATGAACGGTGTAAACGCTAAAATAAAATGGATAGCTTCTGCTAAATTACGAAGAGTGTGACGAACTCATCCGGTTGTCTAAAAACCGAATGAAACGATCCAAAATTGGAGCAACACGCGAAGTAAATGAGCAGAGAACAAGTAGTGTTACGTTCATCGAAGAAAATAAAAACACGATTGTTGCTAGAGTCGAAAAAAGAATCTCAGCTGTTATGAATATACCTATCGAACACAGAGAAGGCCTACAAATCCTTCAGTATACCCCTAGTCAAGAATATAAAGCCCATTTTGATTTCAGCAACAAGCAAAGCAACAAAGAATAATAGAATAAGTACGCTCGTCATGTACTTAAATGATGTAGAAGAAGGCGGAGAAACCTTTTTTCCTAAGCTGAATTTCACAGTAACACCTAAGAAAGGGATGGCCGTTTATTTCGAGTACTTCTATAACGATCAAACTTTAAATGAATTGACTTTGCATGGTGGAGCACCAGTGATTACTGGTGAGAAGTGGGTTGCTACTCAGTGGATGAGGAAGCAGAAGGTAAGATGAAAAAGAAAAAAGAACACACTGTTATTCTTTTGTAAAACAGTGTGTTTTTTTCTTTGAGTATAGCTCGCTTAGCAACCATTAACTCAACTATGTTATATCAGCTTCTTAAAAATTTTATTTACTCTTCCTTAAAATCTTAAAAGCAAGACCACCAGCTTTAGTACCTCCATAGATCTATCTATACAATGAAATATATTTCCTAACAAGTAATTAAGGATGTTGAACTCCTAACTTCTGAGGAATAATTCTCTATTCTAATTCTTTGCTTATTTTCTCAGCACGTTTATCGAAAAAAGCTTCATAATCATCATTCCAAATCCCATCCCCACTTAGATCTTCTATGAAATGGGTTTTCATTGTTTTAGGTTTGGGATTATGCAGAATCGAGTTTCGAAAAAACAAAAAAGCTTGCCGAAGCAAAAGGGGCAACCGTAAAAACTGAACTTGTTGACTTAAATGAAGCTCAGTGGAGAACTAATCATTGGGATTAAATTGTCTGTAGTTTTTGGACATTTCCCGAAAGAATTATGTATGCAAACACTTAGTGGAGTAAAGGAGGGAGTAAAACCAGGTGGATACTTTGTGACCGAAGTTTATTCACACTTTCAAATACCTTATAATAGTGGAGAACCACAAAAAGTGCAGGAGTTAGTTTAGATTTCGCGCCTCAGTTGGATTTATTAACTTGGTAACGAGCTTGCACCTCTTCTGGTGAGCAGTTTGAATATCGATGTAACTCCCTTGAAATAGTAGAAGGACTTCTTTTCAACCGTTCTGTAATTACCCGGATGGAACGTATGCAGACTATGGCGGATGGGGTCATATTGGATATTTTTATCAAGCTACAAATTGGCAAAATGATTTTGTTTGTTTTAGGCAGCCTGTTATCTAGATTGTACTTTCTTTTTCTGTACTGGATTCAGATGTTTACGGATCATTTGGGCAAGACGATGGAGCTAAACAATATTAAATTAGTATCATATCCTTTCTTCTTATTCTTCAAGAAAAAGCCAATTACTATGGATTTAATAGTAACTGGCTCTAATAAATTCTTTCGCTTTTGAAAAATCAATCGAATGGGATTTCATTCGACTCCATTAATTCTTTAAGCAACAACAGCTTTAGTTATATGTCTGGATCATAAGTACGATTATTACTATCGCCTTCATATACTTTTACAGGAACATTGTGAATGATATATGCCTGTTGGTCGATCTCCCAGTTCACATCTTTTTATATTTCATGTTCTTCTGACCATAACTGACCTCCTTGAATTATCATTACTAACTCCAGCGAAAACTGGAAATTGGATTGGTACCAAAAATTCAAACTTATCGTAAATCCTCTAGCAACAAATGCAGCCAACCTTCTTGATATGCAGCACGCTGATCGGTTTTCATTCTTTCAACAACCGTAGGCAAAATTTCTACCTTTTGCAATTTCAATAACCGCTCATTCGGTAGCAGTTCTTCAGACTTTCCTAGCATATAGCTTTTTTCATCCATATGCCAAAGCTCAGCGCGCCCTGGATAACGCTTCACAATTTTTTGCGCAATGTGTAACCCTTCCGGATCCAAATCCCCTGAATAATGCAGCACAACATCTTCGTCTTGCATGATTAAATCTAACAATCGCCAGCTTGCCATTCGAAGTTGACCATGTGTGCAAACGATCGGTGCATTCGGATTGAGATCCATTAATGTAGAAGCAACGCTTGAATTTTCAACAATCCATACATGCCGACCTACATTTGGTTCCACTCGGTTAACCTTCATGAGCTCACGCATCGGCATATTCAACGCGCTACAAGTCTCAACCGCTGCTTGCCAAACAGGATGTACCGTTTCACCTATATAGCCGTGGAAGCCTTGGCATGTGACAAAATTCCACAAGTCATCTTGGACAATTTGTAACTTCGCCAGTAAATCGACACGTTCCTCAGTCGTTCTCGGAAATGCCACTTCCTCATCGCTCAGACTAAAGGCAGCATGCACTAGCAGCTTACCTGCTAAAGTGTTCGTATCAAAGGCATGTGGATTTCCCGTCGTACGTTGTGCAAAAATCGGTAGCCGTTCAAATACATTTTCATCTAAACGCTGAAGGACAGCTTGTGCAACCCGCTCTATTTCTGGTAAAACACTTTCTTGCAACTGCCAAATAAAACGGCTATCCGAGGTGCGCTTTTCAATTTGCGCAAACCACCTCGGACAATCAACTAAAATATCACGCAACCGATCCACAAAGTCGGCTTCTGCTGTGTTTTTTTCTGCTAACGCCTGCTCCTTCGTCTGTAGCTTCTCCTTTAAAATTGCTTCCACAAGTTCTACTAATGAAATATTTGCAAAAGCTGATGTCGCTAACTGCTCTTCAAACTGCTTTAGAGACAACGAACCTTTTCTTGCTAGATGCACCAAGGGTACACCTAAAAAGCCAGCAATCTCCTCGATTTCTTCAGCAGTGAAATCCTTCAAAGAAATCGTTCCACGCATAGCACCTAGCGAATAATATTTTTTCTTGAACAATTGAAACAGCTTCACAAATGCTTTATGCTCAAATGCAGCTAATCTATTCAATTAACACACGTTCCTTACCATTCCACATATAATTTAAGACGGTTACGAAATCGGCATTTTTTGGTCGAACAAGCTCTGCAATTGCCAAGCTCGATACCGTATCATAATCCCCCCAAATGACCTGTGAGTTCATAATATAATTAAAGCCAAGCTGCTCCACTACCTCAAACATATCTCGAATATTTTGCTCATCGACACCTGCAAACGCTTCATCTAAAGAAATAATGTACGGTGCCATGTCATCCGCTTCCTTATATCGCGAATAAGCAGCTGTAAACAATGGGATATACATCGCCATCGCCTTCTCACCTCCACTAAACTTATAAAACGCATTGTTCGTCAGCTCTTTTTTCGTTTCGTTTTGGCGTGTATAAGACAGCACGAACGAGAACCACTTACGATAATCCAGCACTTCTTTTAGCACTTGATGCAATGTGTTCCCCTCATTACGTAAGCCAATGGTTTCCTTTGCGCTTTCAATACGCGAGCGGAAATGCTTCGTAATTTTTTGCAAATCGGTATCACTTAAAAAATTACTTTTACGTTGAAGAAGCTGCACAAGCTCCTTCGTATCCAGTTCATCCTCAGCCTCGGCTGTACGCGGCTTCCAGCTTACAGAGAAAATTAAACCAGAGGAATTATCCCGCTTGGCCATAATTTCATCCATCTGCTTGACCCACTGCTCTGCACGGGCAATACGCTGACGTAAAATACGACCAACAGAGTTAACAATAATATCCTCATATAACTCACGGTCCTGTTCATCTAAATAATGACGGCTCTCCTCTAAATCATTATTTAGCGCATGTTCAATCGTATAAGGGCTTACACGCTGCCCCCGATATTCTAACTCGATCATACGACGACCTTTCAATTGAATGAACGCTTCTAATCGTTCGTCATCCAACTCTGCAAGCTCTTCAAGCATTTCAGTTTCCTTTAAATAGCTGCTAACATGATATTCCGCTAAGTTATTCATTTCATCCTGGATAACTCTCGATAAACTCTCCTGCAGTTTGGAACGCTCCAGCTGCTGAAGCCTATCTTTTAATTGGCTAAAAATATCCTTCGCCACATGGCTATCTACTGGAACAAATTCTAAATCAAGCTCATTCTGCAATGCTCGCTGCCACTGCTGTAGCAGGAGCTGTGCAAATTTCACTTCTCTTGTAGAGCGCTCAAGCTCTACTTTCAGTCTTTCCATTTCCGATTCCTTACGTGGTAAATCAGTGCGGATTTTGTCATCTCGCTCTCTTAAACGCCTTAATACATCCTGCAACTGCGCAATTCGTTGCTGGATTTCATCCGCACCTTCAAGCTGAAGCTGTTGCTTTTGAGATTCGATTTCTGCCTCTTGCTTCGCCTGCTTGTTTTGAGATTCAATTAGCTCATCTTGATATTCCGCTAATGTATCCTCTAATTCCTCCAGTTGATGCTGTAATTCTTCCACTCTTGTTTTTGCATTCATTTGCTCAATTAATGTCCGGCGCAATTTATTGAATTCTTTGAGGTACTCATCCATTAATTGTAGTGCTTCGTTAATGGCTTCCTTTGTTTGAGCTATGTTTAGCATGTCCTGTGCTTGATGCAGCTTTTGACGCACTACTTTTAATTGCTGGCGCACTTCATTCCATTTGGCGTCGTTTTTCCTCCACTCTTCTTTTAACATACGTTGTAGAGTACTCGTCCCAAGCATTTCAGTATGAATATCATGAAGCGTTTGATCTGTTGGAATTGCCGCTTCCCATTCCTTCGTTACTTCAAAAGATTGCTTTAAATCTGCCAAATGCTGTTGCAGCTCTAGCAGTTCATTTTGCAATTGCGAAATGCTCTCCATTGTTATGGCAATTTGCTCCTGCTGATATCGTTTACGAGACGTTCGGCCGATGTACTTGGAAGGTCCTTGCTCTGGTGCATGCCCCTTCACAATTCCTAGATGGTAAAAGCCGCGCTCATCTACTGAAAATGCACCGTCGTTTTCATCAATCGGAATGCTGCGTAAAATTTCATCCACCAATCCAGGAGTAATTCCTTCTACCTCTACATCCGGCTGAAGGAAATCTGCTAATGTGTAGCCTAACAGCTGGGCATTGGGAATTAAAAGCGAATCCTCCTGTACCTCAAATACCTCGGAAGAAATGAGACTATCTAAAACACCTGTCGCTGAAAGCACCGCCTCCAGCCTCGCTTTTTGCTGGTCTGTCACATGCGCCTGATACTCCACTGCCGCATAAAACGGTACAAACGGAATTTCCTTCTCAGTAAGCTGCTGTCTGAATGCAATGGTCCCTTGCATACGCCCTGGCTCAGCCAGCTCCTCAGCACGTAATTTTTCAACCCGTTCCTCCAGCAGCCAAATGTCCTCGCGAATTTTCTGCTGAGCTTTTTCATTTTCTTTCCTTTCCGCCGTTAATTCACCGCGGTAGGTATTCAAACCACTATTTAAAATATTCATTGCCTCACGGTAAGTAGTCTTTTCATATAATTGATCTAAAATATGAGAGATTTGCTGTTGTTCCTCAGTCGAATAATCCAATTTCTCGTACTCTTGCATCCATGCAAAAATAGATGTTTTTAACTGATGTAACTCTTCATTAAACCAATGCTGTGCCTGGTCTAACTCCTTTTGCTTACTATCAATTTCTTTGCTAAATTCAGAGGATTTGCGCTCAAGCTCCTTATCTTGTTGCTGTAAGTGACTATGCTCTGTCACAAGCTTTTCCACTTGGCGCAGCTTCTCCCTATGTCCTGAGATTTCTCGCTCCCAATAGTCCAATTGCACAGAGTTTCGTGCCAAGCTATCTACATTTAAAGCATGAGCTGTAAAATCTGTATCTGTCGCTAAAGTAAGCATTTCCTGTAAGATTGCTCGCTGCTCTGCTTCCTTCATCTCTAGCTCTTCCTGTTTCTTGCGTTTATTATCTAACAAATGAATTCTTTTACTTTCAGCCGCATCCTTACGCTTTTGCTGTTTCTCGATATTTAAAACAACTCTTTCTAGTGACTGCTCGTTTTCCTTTAGCTTCTCCTGTAAATCCCATACTCGATGCTTCGAAAGAGAGATTCTTTCCTTTTCAGCTACTTCTAAATCTCGCTTTACGGTGATCTGCTCATCCGCCAGCTGCTGAGCCATTTGCGTCGCTTGGTTTAAATGCTGAGTCTGCTCTGCTTTTTTCGCTTCCACATCAGCTAAACGCTGCTCTGCCTTTACTACACGGTCCGCCCGCTCTGCTAAAATATACTCATTGTATGTTTTGTAGCGCTTCAAAATCTTTTGATTCGCCTCGAACTCTAGTGTCAGCTGCTCCAATTGCTGCTGCGTCTGGTCCATGCTCTCAATCGTATCCGATAAATGGCGCAATTCATCATCCGTTAAAGGTGGTAATGCTGACTCTAAAATTTCATAAATAACTGTCGGCTTAAAATCCTTTGATAACTTCGGAGCGCGCAACTGAATAAGCAGCTTCACTAAATCCTCATATGCCTCCATCGTTTCAAAGCCGAAAATATATTTATTCACAAGCTCTGCATATTCCTTTTGGGAATCAGTTACAACCCCACCGACCCCAATCCGATTTTGCAATTCCTTGTGTGAATACGGAATAATCTCTGTTTTATTGCGATGCGCTAAGTCAAAATCAAAGCCTATTCGGCGATTATCCGTAATAACGAAATACCACGACTTCAAATCCTTTTTGCGACGCGCCTGCATACCAATCCCGGTCGTCACGTACTGCTCTGTACCTTTCATTTTATATTCTATGAATAAATAGCCTGTACGCTCCTCGCGATTCGTAATTTCCTCTTCCCCAAGCAAATAATCGCTCATCTTACGGGCCTTTGAACCAAATGGATCTAAGCGGTCCGGTGTTTTTCGTCCATCTAACAGGACCGGAATAAAGCTTTGCATCGTCACCGATTTACCAGAGCCATTCGTCCCGCGCAAAAGCAGCTTCCCATCTTCAAATTCAAATGTTTCATCATCGTAATACCAAAAGTTTAGCAGCCCTGCTCGGTTTATTTGCCATTTGTTCATGCATATTCCTCCTTCTTATAATCTGATGGATATGCCCCTGCAAGTACACCAAGTAATGCATGAAGCTCAATAAACCCTTCCTCCAGAGAAGCCATACGCCAATTCACCATTTCCTCTACAACATCCTGGCGTACCCCAGCAATAGACTTTTCACGATATAGCTTCGCCCAGCCTTCACCAAACTCTTCTCGAAGTTCTTCTAAAATTCCATTTAACTGGCCTTCCGTCAACACAATATTGCCATTTTCCTGAGGTCTATACTCCTCTAAATGAGCATGTAAATAGTTAGAAAGCTGCAAAATAATATCCGTTACAGACTTCGTATTTGGAAATAGCTCATAGTATCTTTTGGGCTCTGTCACCGATAAAAAGGCCACATTTTTAAACACATGTAGCTTTAAATCACTATGCTTTTCAATGTCGTCACTAATGCGGTTGCGGTAATTTCGAATATAGGCGAAATCCTGGTCTTGACTGTCTCTTCTGAACATCGCAGGCGTTGTAAATAGCTGACGATATACTCGCTTTCGTCGCTCATCCTCATTTGTATATGTATGCTCCATGGACAATAGCTGCTGTGCATTTTCAACCGCTGTAAACTCCTCTGGGTGCACCCGCATAAAATAGCGACTATAAATCGTCACCTCATACAGTACTTCCTGTTCCTCATGATGATCAAAGTGCTGCACATCCCCATCTATCGTTTCGATTAAATGCAGATCAACAAGCACCTTCATCACCCGAATTAATGACTTACGATGCTGATAGAGCGTCCAGTCTAGTTCATCCAGCTCGTCGCTAATCGCACGAATTTCCTCACATAGCTCCGACAGCAAAAACTGCTCTTCGATACTCTTCTCTTCGATAAATGCAAGTGCATAGCAAAAAATCATATAATCCATCGGCGTCTGAAAATCTTGAATCCCCATCCAGCTTTCCGGGTGAATCGGTACCTTTTCAAGTTTTATAAAATGCTGGCGCACATGTATCTGTAATCCTAGTTTGTCATTCACATAACGCTGCAGCACTTTTTGCCGCTCACGAATCAGCTGATACATCACCGGCTCTTCTTTACGCAGCACCCAAAAATGATGCAATAAATAATCGAGTCCTTGTATCGCCTTCTCATCAAAACGCTCGTCCATCAGGCTTGTCCCTCCTCAACCAATTCAAAAATAACATCTTGCATATGTAAATCGCCATCTTGCGCTCGCATAACAACCTTTTCTTTTAACAGTTTCACACGCAGCAGCATACCAGATTCTGTCGTTACAAACCCTTCCTTATTCGTCCGCGCCTTTGACATCCAACTAAGCAATAGTTTACGCATAAAAGGTTCCACCCGCTCTAACTGTGAAAGCTGTACAAACCCATCTTTGAAATAATCTTTTACAGCCTGCTCCTGCTCCTGACGTTCCTTCAAATATAGTGCCCGCTGTTCTCGCTTCTTCTCTGTTTGTAATTCGGTGCCAGTTGCCTTTGTTTTTTCACGGTATTTACTCGTCCGCGGCTTAATCGTCACCTTCTCCGGCTGCTCGCTCCACGTATCCGCATGCAAATCATCCGTTGTATAGGTTTTTAACTGCACATGCTTCACCTGCATAGCTCCAAACACGATGGCCGAAACTTTATGGGCCTCCTCCATCGTTTCACACCCTTTAAACCACTTAGCTAAATGTAAATAATCGTTACGACGGCTTTTAAAATGATGCTGGCGTTCGCCTAGCCTTTGCACATAGCGCGTAATACGACGAATCATTTCATTCGTTTGCCACTGCAGCATTTCTAGCTCACTTTTTTGCCCCTCGATTTCTAAAAACCAGCGCTTCATCGAATAAAAATAAGCTGCATATTGCTCCATATATTCCTCATCCTTTTTGGACACATCCTCCAACCTCGGAATCGACTTTTCCTTAATAATGAGCAGCTTAAAAAACGGCTGCATCTTCGCATTCGTATGCTTATGCAGTAGCTCAATAATTTGAATGGAAGTACGCTGCAAAGACACGATAAAGTCACGCAAATAATTAGTAAACTGAGCCTTATATACAAGAAAAGCCTCCGTTTGCATTCGCTGATCTGTCTTTTCACTATTAATATAGGCGATATAATCGGCTGTGCTCGTACGAATCGTTTTAAAATAACGCAATAAATCCTCCCATACATGCATGCAAGCATCCGGTGTCATTGGTGGATTTTCTAGCTTTTGTAATACCTCTAGCAAACGTTCAAACTGCGAGCGTTCAAGTGACCCTTTGAAGGTGTCATCCACCTTACGCTCCAGCTCAATCAGCATCCGTTCAATTTCAATCGTATACGGCGTCGGTTGATAGCGAAAACGCTTCTTCTTATATTCCTCAATCGTGCGGGCATTTGTCATGTCCTGTCGTGCCGTTAAGTTATTCCACTTCACAAGCTGCGTCAACTGCTGATGCAACTGCTCCTCTTCATAATCAGCAAACTGCGGAATTGTACACAAATGCTGCAACACTTCCTCTGGTGTTATAAAATCCCGCATTTTCTCATGCTGCAAATAAAAATACCGGAGGATCGTTCGGTACTGTGCCGCTGACTGCGCCGTTAAATAAGATGCCTCTATAACTGCCTTCATCATGAAATTCATTTACCAACCTACTCTCCTATGTATTTGTATGTATAGTATCAAGTGCATAAACTATTAACTATTTAAATAAAGCCAATATATCATAAGGTGAATTTCCATTATAGTGGATGAATTGTAGCCCCTTCACTGGTTTATATAGAAAAAACCCTTGAGCAACAAGGGTTTTAAAACTAAATTATATTATAGTATATAGTCCAATGTGGAAGTCTAACATTTCCAAATTTCAAATACCTAACTAAACTCATTTTATAATAACTTGTCGTTCTAGGGAAGATGCTCCACCTGTTTTTTGGTAATAGAATAGCAAACTTTTTATAACAAATGCTAATCACTTTTATTTTGCTTTTATTCTTATGGCTTAGGAACCTAGATCACTACGCTGGTACACAAAGAAGGTTGATCTAATAAAAGAGTTTTTTTGAAGTATGTAACATTTTAATGTTTGGGAGAGTTCCTGTAAGTATTAATCACTATTTCCGATTTACACGTAAGTTTATTTAAATTTATTTACACAAACAGATATAATAAAACTTAAAGTAACTTTTATTAACGAAATAGCCCTAGCTAGGAGGATATATAAATGGGTGACATTAAATTTTTTAAAATAAATGGAGAAGATGTGTGGGAGTTGCGTGGTCATTCGGTTGCTTTAGAAAAATCACTACAGCACTTAATTGAGAAGCATCTAGAAGCATTTCTCGGTATAAAGTTTTTGGCTTCCGAGTATTCTACAGGTAAACGACACGGTGGAAGAATCGACACACACACTTGGTTTAGATGAAAATAACTCACCTGTCATTATCGAATATAAACGAGCTAGGAATGAAAAAGTGATTAACCAAGGTCTTTATTATTTAGATTGGCTACTGGACCTTAAGGCAGAATTTGAATTAATGACCTTAAGAAGATTCGGTCCTTCAATAGCAGAAAATATCGATTGGAGCAGCCCACGCCTATTATGTATAGCTGGTAATTTTACAAAGTTTGATGAACATGCCGTTCAACAGATCATCGGAACATCGAGCTTTATCAATACAAACACTATATTTATGGTTTCTTAATGTTAGACCTATGAATGCAACAACAGTGCAGACTGTCTATATTGATGATGAACCTGCTGGTATTACACACAAAACTAATAATAAAACATCCAAAACTGTTTCAGATTACGTAGCACAAGCAAATGAAACACTCACAGATCGCTTCGAGAATTTAAAAGCTTCTATGATTGCCTTAGGCGACGACGTACAAATGAAGACGTTAAAAAACTATTTCGCCTTCAAACGAATTAAAAACTTTGCCTGCGTTGAAGTCCATCTAAATTCCAATACCATACTACTGTATCTAAAGGTAGACCCTTCCACTATATCTCTAGAACCAGGCTTTACACGTGATGTATCTAATATTGGGCATTACGGTACTTGAGATTTAGAGATAAGGATTAATAAAGATGAAGACCTAGAGAAGGCGAAACACTTTATAGAGCAGTCTTATGATGTTAGTTTAAAAACTTCCTATTGAGTACGTTTGTACTCAATAGGAAGTTTTTCCCGTATAAAAGGAGATTAAAGTTTAGACGGATCTTTAAATTCTATAGAATATACTCAAACCAGTAAAATATTTAGAATAAATATTTTATTAAATCACACCCAACTCCCTCAACTGCTCTATCTTCTCATCAGACAGCCCCACCTGCTCCTTCAATATCTGAATCGTATGCTCTCCCTTATCGGGTCCCAATGTGCGTACTTCCCCAGGTGTAAGAGAAAACTTCGCTACGACGTTTGGTATTCGCATTTCTCCAAAGTCTTTATCAGGAACATGTATGAAGGATTCTCTATGCTGATAGTGAGGGTCTTCAAATAGCTGGGCAATGTTATACATTGGGCCTGCGATAGCACCACATTCGTCAAAGCGTGCAACTACCTCTTGTAATGTGTGCTTTCGAACCCAGTCTCCTATAATACCATCTAATTCTGCTACATACTGAACTCGTTGTTCATTGGTACAGAACTTTGGATCTGTAATTAGGTCCTCTCGTCCAATTGCTTTGAATATATTTTCGGTGATAGATTGTGAGGAGCCTGGTAGGGCGATCCATGTATTATCCTTTGTTAGATAGGCATTTCGTGGAGCTGTTTGTAGGCTGCTATTTCCGATAGGGACAGGAATTTTGTTTAATTGATCGTATGCGGTTATTTGGGGCTCCAGTAAGAGCATTAATAGCTCGTAATGATTGATATCAATCCGCTGCCCTTCTGATATACCATTCTTTATTTGCCCATATAGCGCAATCATGATGGAAAGTGCGCCAAATATACTGGAAACACCGTCTGCCAGTACCGTGCCGGTAAGGTAGGGTTGCCCCCCTTCTCCCCATTAATAGAGGTGAAGCCACTCATTGCCTCTACCACAGTACCAAATCCTGCTTTTTTGGCGTATGGTCCGGTTTGTCCAAAGCCTGAGGTACGAAGTAAGATGAGCTTTGGATTAGCCTCTTTCATTACTTCCCACGTTAAGCCCCATTTATCTAGTGTGCCTGGGCGGAAGACCCCTTATATTCAGATTAAATAAAATTGGATGAACCAATTTTCCAATATAAAAAGATTTGTGTCAATCCATACTTTTCAGTTAACTTAAAAGAATAATAAAAAAGATATTAAACAGGGTTTTACCTATGTTTAATATCTTCATATCTTCTATATTTTATATAAGACTGTGTATAGACGGCGGGAGTTGAACCACTAGTTCCTAAAAATGCTTTTAAACCAGCGTTTATAAGGGTGTATGGATGCTGCAAGAAATATTTGACTACGTTTTAGACTACGTTTGAATAAAAAATAACGTTGTGGGGGCAAAGTTTTTCTAGGTTTTTTTATTCCTATATAATAGAAGAAATTAGTTCCACACTTTCTAGAAGGATGAAACAACAATATATATCAGTGAACAAAGTCTGTGACTTTCATAAATGATAACTCTATTTATAAGTGACTAAGTTCTTTTACGTGCAAGAGTCATTAGCACAAAGGCAGAATAATATGAAAAAAAATTCAACTATCCCTTTAGTAAAAATAATTCACTGGGTTACGAGAGACATCTCAATCCGTACTGAGCTTTTAGTTCAATATCTTTTCTCCGGATGATTTCGATGTCTATACCCAGATTCACTTAATTCATCTTTCCCTATTTATTTCCTGTTTGTTAAAAGCATTCAGTTTTTCGGAGACTCCTTTGAAAGTTGATACCAAGTCATAGGGATAAATATCTAGGAAGTAAATATCCCCGTTCTGTTTGTAAAAGGCATTTTTCCTACAGGTTTTCTCGCAATAATCTTGGAAGAAAGAATCGGTTAAATTAGGATTGTACAATCCATAATATTCCATTATGAGAGGCTTATCTAGCTTTATATTATTGATTTTACTGATTACAAAGTCCGGAATATACGACTCATTATGTTCTTCATTCCAAAATTTATAAAATCGTTGGTTTCCTACATAAGTAATAGAAATCCCACATTCTCTTTTTAAATATTCATAAATCAAACATTCTTCATTGGAATCAAACACAACGCCATCGAAGGAGATACTTAATTTGAAATTTTCAGGTTGAAGACCCCACTGTGGAAATATATAGGACAACCATTCATAGTAGCTCCCATAGTGATCATATTCATGCAAACAACGGTTCAAACGATGTTCTCCAATTATTCTTAATGAGGAAACTGTAAAAATTTTAGGGATATCCCTGTTGATATTTAATTCGTTGATATTCAACCTGGTTTCAACAAACCATCGAAGATATTCATCTGCGTGTTGTTTCTCACTCCAAAAATCCCCTGGAACCAACCGGAATTCCCAATGTTTGAAGTTGTATTCTGAAAATACATCGTTTAAAATGTCGCATATATTATTTCCAAGAAGAAAATATGTGATTTTGTACCTTCGGATGTCATTGTAATTCAATTCAATGATATCTTCTCTGCTTTCCTTTTTTAGCAATTCCTTTATGATGTGAACAATGATTTCATTTCTCTTCACATGTGAGTCGTATATTTCTTGAGGCAATTTACTAATACGACCATCCAAATACATATGATACCATTCGATGGCTGTAAAGGTATTAAACATCTTTTCGAAATCTAGCGTAATTCCGTATTTTAACCTATATTTTGTAATGTTGGTGATTTTGTTTCTGCAATTAATGCAAGTGTAGTAGTTTATGTTCAAGTTGAAGTTTTCTTCTGTATATTCCTTTAACTCACCGCATTTAGGGCATGTGATTTTATTGTCTATTATATCACTTGCCATCACGACCTTCTTCTTAAATGTCAATTTCTCCTCTTTGATTTTCGTCCAGATAGCGTTACTGCTTCTGTCCAGCATTGCAGCCAATTCGTCGAGTGTTTTGTCTGGATTGTTTATCAAAACCTGTCTTTCATTCTCTGACCAGGGTCTGTTCATCAATCTGATATCTACCTTTAATGCACCGGCTTTATAAAGAATTTGACTATAATCCTTATGAGGGAATAATGGGAGGATTTCATTCATACTTAGCCCGTCGCACTCTTTTAGCATTCGTTCTTCATCTTCACTCCATACTTCCTCCCTGAAAAATCCCAGTGAATTTAATTTGTGTGAG
Organism: Psychrobacillus sp. FSL K6-4046; assembly: GCF_038624605.1. Taxonomy (NCBI): domain Bacteria; kingdom Bacillati; phylum Bacillota; class Bacilli; order Caryophanales; family Bacillaceae; genus Psychrobacillus; species Psychrobacillus sp. FSL K6-4046. Next base: position 1,104,442 of record NZ_CP152020.1, on the reverse strand, counting down.
ATTTTGTTCTCATTGTATTTACCTTTAAAGAATTGATAGATTTCGCCAAGTTTTTTGCCTTCATTTCTTAAACGGATCAAATCCCTGACTTCTTCTTCCTCCCATCTCTGCCAACGGTTGATGTCCTTATAGATCCCCTCAGCATTAATAAAATTCAGGACCGTTTGTTGTGAGCAATTAAATGCCTCACCAATCTCCTTCAATGTCTTGTTTTGCTGAATGTACATTTCCGTGATTTTTCTTTTGTTCTTTAATAACTCTTTTTGTAAATTTCCTCTTAGTTCAATTCCGTGCTTCTTTATCCAATATCTAAGAGTTGACACACCGCAACCCAATTGGACGGCTAATTGGTTATAGGATAACTTTTCCACCTTTAACTTTTGAATCAAGAACTCCTTATTTTTGTATTTTTCCATAAAAACACCATCTTTCTCATTCAAAAGGACGTACATTAACTGCCGTAATTGAAGATCGTGAATAGCCATTTATTTCTTTAAACCATTTAAAAAGGGTACAAAATTAGATGAAAAAAATCCGATATAAAAAATATCGGACCAAAATAATTTATCATTTATATTATAAATAAAAATAAGTTAAATAACCACCCTATGCGGATAGCTATTACTTAATGAATTCCGGTCGTTATTTGTTTCTTTTAAATGTTGTGAATAGTCGCAGTTAAAGTAAACGGGTTCTTTAGTTAAAAATCGTTGGATTGCTCAGGCAGCTCTTATTCTTATTCTTATTCTTATTCAACTTCCGGGATAGAATTGTATAAAGAGATTAGTAAAGAACATATCCTCACTAATATATTTCTTCGTCAAGAACCGAGAAATAATTTACAGAAAGATGAAACTATTATTTCATACTAACCGTATATCCTAGATAGATTGCTATTTTCTTTTAATGAAAAAAATTCAGTTCCTTTGAGAAGATAGTCAATTAATAAAGGAGGTCATACGATGAGAAGGGAACAAAAAAATAAACAGAACACCTGGGAGGCAACTGAAATGAATTTAATAAAATGGTCATTACTCATTAAGTTAGGGGGTAATTTGCATGGCTAGATGTACGGCTCCAGTAAGGGGGCATCAATCAGCCAGTGCACGAGCCAACTGCCCAGCGTGCGGTGGGAGATACAGTAGCAACTATAGGTCGTACTCACCCCCATCTTATAGAAGTGGAGGCAGCTTAAGTAGTAGCGGAGGGTCCGGCAGCAGTGCAAAACCACGTTGGTCGGGAGCAGGTTCGTCTGTGGTGTACACGATTCAAGAAGTTAGGGCACTCACACCAATCCGTAACAGCGTCGAAAAGCTGGCTGAGCGAGATGATCTTGACCTTAGGGACGTCTTCCTCTGCCATGCTTGGGACGATCGGAAGGGAGTCGCCAAGGATCTGCACGACCTGCTTGAGGCACAAGGTGTCTCCGTCTGGTTCAGTGAAAAAGACGTTGGCCTCGGCGTGCCGCTACTTCGTGCAATAGACAAGGGGTTGGCGAAATCGCGAGTTGGGCTTGTGCTGGTGACCCCTGCGTTGCTAAGTCGCCTCCAAACAGAGGGTATTGCCGACAAAGAACTTTCGGTACTCCTCTCTGGCGAGCGTCTCATTCCGATTGTGCACGGCACTACGTATGAAGCTCTACGCGAAGTCAGTCCTTTGCTTGGTTCACGAAGTGGTCTGAGTACTGCCGAAGAACCGATAGAAGACGTCGTGACCAAACTTACAGAACTTGTCACCATTTGAGCTCTATTTTTCTATTCAATTTTGTTAATAAACTACTATATTTTAATTGAACAGAAAAAGCCTTCCGATATTTATAGTTGCTGGTAGGCTTTTTCTTTATTAGATTTACTTCTATTTATATACATGCTACCGGCAAAATTTAGGTGATTTGAGGTGCGGTAGTAGCATCATATCTATCTCTTTAAAAAAAGTAATCACCATTACTTTACACATCGCTAACCCCACCTATAACCTTCAGACTCCTCTATCCAATCAAACATCTTCTGTATAAAAAAAGCCTCGTTCAAATATGAACGAGACTAATTAACTCCTAACGCTTTAAACACTGCATCTATAGGATCTGCATAAAACACTGGTTGTACCTTTACTAGTAAGTCTGGTGGAACCGTCTGCAAATCCATTACAGATGCTGCTGGTATCAACACTTTTTTAGCACCAGCATCTACACATACTTGTAATGTATTCGCAAATTCTTCAACCTTTGCAATCGTTCCGCCAACAGTCATGTTTCCGATAATAACCATACTCTCTTGGACCGGTTTCTCTAGTGCTCCAGAGCATAAACCAATTAGTTCAGCTACAGCAAGTTCACTTGTAATACCAATCCCCTGCAGGTCACTTATGTGCATTAGGTAATCTTTAGTTTTTGTGCTGATTAAATTACTAATACTTTTGCTATTGGCAGTGAAATACCTGAAAGCAGTATCAAGACTTTCTTTAGCGTCTCTCGAGGATCCTAAGCCGGACCTATCAAACTTCCCAGTTCCACTTACAACTTGGTTCTCTAGCTTGTAAACACCTATCATACCCGTCTGACCGTGTCCTACCACGTACACATGGCCTGGTTTACCCATTCCTTCTGGTATGAGCTTTCCTCCACCTTGTTCTGGAACAGATACATATTCTTCGTTCAACGACTCTTTATCGATATACGAAAACATCACATCATAAAACTCCATGCCACCGATTTTCTTAAGCTGTTCCTTAACACGACGACGACCTTCAAGAGCATATTGTAAGATTTCCTCTACATCTTCTTTCGTGAATTCACCATTCGGATAAATGAGTTTTACCATACCAGAAACAGTCTTTCGAACTGCGACTGTATCTCGTTGATTCAAGTTGTTTCCAAGCTTGAAATAACGGTCTATTGAATCTGCATACTGTCGTTTACGCATTTCACGGAAAAATTCAGCAAGATAATCAACAATAAATCCATACTTATCAGTAAATAAATCAGGTCGCATCTTAGGAATTTCCCAACCAGGCATATAATAGTGCATACGATCAAAGAAAGCAGTGTCATTTGCCATTTCTGGTGGGAAGGGGGCGAATAGATGTGAAGTTTTCAATAATACATCTACACTTTGATTAATATTTCCGACAAACACCATAGAAGCCGAAGCATTTTTCTCTTCTTTGCCACGAGCGAAACTTCCCGATGCCATATAATCCTTCATAATTTGGATTCCGTCTTTATCTTTAAAGTGAATCCCTGCCACTTCATCAAAAGCCACGGTATCCCACATACCTACCAATCCTACCTTACGGGTAGTCATGTTATAAAAGAGATTAGCTACGGTAGATTGTCCACCTGAAACTAATATAGAATTCGGACTAATTTCTTTGTAAACATGCGATTTACCTGTACCACGAGGGCCGAGTTCACACATGTTGTAGTTATTTTCCACTAAAGGCACGAGTCTTAACAGCAGATGCCATTTCACACGTTCCTCTAATTGTGTTGGTTCCATTCCAGTTGAACGAATTAAAACATCAATCCACTCTTTTTTAGTGAACTGTTTTCGCCCTTCAAACACCTCTTCCATATCCATATTCGGCATTTGAATTGGTTGCAAACTACAGACACTAAAAGGATTCATTACCTTTGTTTCTTCATCATAAAAATAATCAATCTTGATCATGCACCAAATACCACCAACTAAGAGCTTATCGAACTCTTTCACTAAGTTAGAGGAAATAGGAACACCTTTTAATCCAAGATTAGAAAACTCTGCTTCATAAGTGTCAATCTTGGGATTCAAGGCCACTGTCACCTTATCAATAATTGAATATTGACCAAGCTCACGAATACGTGATTTAATTTTCTCTGCTTCATCTGGACGAACAAAATTATCAGAGAGAATCTTTTTAACACGGTCTACACCTTGTTGAATACTTTCTTCATCATCTGTGGCAGCATACATGCCAAGCAAGTATTCCAGCACATATATAGGCACGTTTGCCCCTTCTTTGATAAGTTTCGTCAAGTCTTTACGGACGACACGACCTGCAAATGCTTCATTCAGCTTTTTATCAAGATCAAGCGTCAACGTTTCTTCCACTCTCTCTTCCATGATTTCACCCCCTCAATTAAAAATCAAAATCGCTAACAATTCCTAAGTTAATTGTAAACGGTATTTTTTCAGTAATAACACCAGTTTCCATATCTTTAATTATTAAATAATACGTCTTGCTTCGATCATAAGATATGCTTTTCAAGACAAACTGAAGCTTAAATGTACGTTCTGCAGGATTATCATAAGAGCGATCCCCTATTATCGTTTCTTCGTTCGATAGTATATTTCCTTCATCATCGCCCATATAAATGAGAACTGTACGAGATACCATTTTTTCTTCTACTTTTTCTGTTTGGAAGAACTCTAAGTTAAAGATACTATTCGTAATTTTGCGTGTCGTGTTGGTCAGCCTAATGTCTACTTTTTGGATTGCTTGCGAACCTTTTTGACCTGCTCGTTTATTTTTAAAGGACAGCACTGGTACAACGATTTCCTGAAGGCTTGCACCACCGTGGACAAAGTTTACTCCAGAGCCTTGCATCCGATTGCGAATTGTTCCGTTTGGTACATAAGCTGTCAATTGTTGTTCGTTATCCACGATTGTTGACAAATCAATCGCAAGTTGCCCTGAGATCTCACGTTTTTCTTTTGAAAGTAAGTAGCGACGTTTCACTTCTATAACATCTATTGACTCCTTTTCAATCTTATCACTTTCTGGAAGCGTATCTCGTTGATAAAGAAAACCGTGATCTGCAGTAATGTATACATTTGTTCCACTCAAATCATCTCGAATGATTTTCACTAAGTCATACAACTGATTCAAGGCAGTTTCTACTGCATTAAAGGTGTATATCTCCGTAGATGCCTTATCACCCATCGCATCAATTGTATCGTGGTATAAGTAGATAAGTTTCTTTCCTTTAAACGTTTCACGTCTACCTGCTTTATTCATATCAAACACATCTTGAAAATGCATCACAACACTATCTTCCACATATGACTCGATAATCTTCTTACGACTTTCGAGTCCTGACGAGTCTCTGTCATTTACAAGTACACGTCCATTCTCATCAAAATCCAAGTTTCGATGTGGGAGGAGTGAAGCCATGCCTAGTTTTGTGACAGATGGCAACACACCAAGTTGCGTCTGTATATCACAAATCCCCATCGTTTCAGAATTCAATCGCTCAGCAAGTTCAACTCCTACTTCATATCGCATAGCATCTGAAATGATAACAAACGCACGCTCACCTCTACGGATATGCGGTGCAATGAAAGACGAATAGAAACTTTGTTGATTTTGCAGACCAGGAAGTGTCCAATTATTCATCATTTCACTTTTTACTGCCTGTGACCAGTGAGAGCTTAACTCACCCATATACCAATTTGTGTACATGTTTTCCACAAGTTCTTTTAACTTCTTCAATAACTCATGGTTACTTTCTTCATCGTATGCAACATAGAACTTACGATAATATGTATCCATTTTAGAGAACTCGTTTACATAAGCCTGATACAGATCAATAGCTTGCCCTTGTGGCATTCCTTTTTGATGCTCTTTATAAAATGCATGCATTTTCACCGTATAATAAAGTGCATTATAAACGGACGCATATTGCTCATAGTAATGTTTCGCACGTCTTAATTTAATCAGCTTCGAATATTCCTCATAATCTTCTAACTTCTCCATAAGGCTGTTCGCAATATAAATAATAATGGCTTTATCGATATATGAGAATGTATCTGCTTGTTTGAATTCTTCTAATGGAATAGATTGCATGATATTAGAAAGTTGAATTTCTTGTTCAACCATATCAGCATATTCATCAAACACAGAATAATCCGTTTTATGATGCATCCAGTGGTCAATAAATACTAATGCATTTGTTTTATTTCGCACTGCAATAAATTCTTTGACGGCCGTTAAAGAATTCTCACTAATGGAGTGACTTAATGCCGTCACAGTTAAATGCATAAATAAAGTCTTTAATGTCTTTGTTTCACGCTCATACCCGTATTTATTCGCAACATACTTCCAGAACACGATTATATCAAAATATTTATCCATATGTGATAAATACTTGTTATCACTATCATTCAGCGTATCCATCAGAACAGCCTTTAACACACCTTCAAAATCAGGTGTCTTCTCGTTACACAAAACACTCATTATTGCTAACTCGATTTTTTCTTCTGTAAAACCTTCTATACCGAGTGCCTGAAATTTTTTAAAACGTTCCTTATTATTGAAAAAACGCTCATATTTTTTAATTACAGCTCTAAGGGATGGGTCAATCTGAAGCTCACTCAAAATAAGCGATACCCGATCCGCAAAAAACGTCTTCGAATACAAAACTGTATCTGCCAACCAGTTATCCTCTACACCTAACTCCAAATTTGTATAGATTAAATAGGAAGAGATCGGATCTTCTACCTCCAACAAATGCTTCATGTAAAATTGGTTCTGATTAGATAATGTTTGGACTCTAACACCAGCAATCTTCAATTGCTCAATCTCTTCAATAAATTCTCCGTCCTTGTCCACCCAGAATACAATCTTTCGCTGTTCACCGTCTTTTAGCGGTTCATTAAAAATATCCTTTAGTGCGGATTCAATTTGACTAATATTCATTGACCTCACCTACTTTCATAAACCAATATTGCCCAAGCTCTCATTCATTTTCAGCAAGTAAAAAATCATATAGATAATGGAACGCAATTTGGTTCAAGTTCTGTCCTATTTCTTTAAATTTTTCAACAAAGTTCTCTAAATCTACGACAACATTATCAAATGTTTCTATATAGAAATGCGATACATACTTCGTATCAAAAGGATATCTGGAAAAATCCATGTTACCTTTCTTTTTTCCACCATCTTCTGTTTCAATTTTTAAAAATAGTTCCTTAATATAATTCTCCAGATTGCTTATCAACTCTTTGAAAGTTTTCTTTCGATCCTTATCCATCTCAAATTCATTAACTCTTGATTTAACTACATTAAGGATTTGCTGAATATCATGTCCGCCTTCTACTTTTTTATCATTATGGAGAAGTATATTAACTGTCCATCCAATTGCCTTCAAATACAATTCAATTGCATGGTTAGCATTAAAAAGGATAGGGTAGATTATGATATCTGCTTTTTTATCCCTATTATCTTCTAAAGCCTGTTCTGCTAATATAATAGAAGATTCCATAAAACCATCAGCTATGGTCAACATATTTTTAATAGGATTATGTTTTTCAATCCGCCAATTTATATAAGCATTTTTGTTAATGTCAATGTTATTTGAAAAAACATCTTCCATCTTTTCCCCTCTTTTCAATTGTTTAGATTTTCTTTATCTCGTAAGTTGAAACGAAGCAATTCAACATACGAATTGCCCCTCGTTGCAAAGTCAAATCTTCGCCACTAACCCATTAAACTTCTCATAATTCACTTTCACACCGTCATCCAAATCAATCTCAATCTGCATATCTGCCATATGATGCAACAGCTCGTCATAATCTTTCAACTCGTCGATTTTTTTATTGAGTGATTTCAATTCTTTTTTCGCATCGCTGATTTCCTTCGTTGTGGAATCCCCTTCAATGATGTCAAGCAAGTCCTTTTTCTCCGCATCCAAGCGAGTCTGAACCTCATGCAAATAGTCAGTCCTAATACGAGAAAGCGTCGTTTTGTCATAGCGATGCATATATATGAGACAATTAAACGCTTTTTCCTTGCCGGATGTAAACAGCCAGTAAATAGGACGCTTGCTATACACTTGTACATGATTTTTATAAAAATCATTCAAGAAGTAACGACGCAATACTTCCCTCGCTGTTTCATTCTTCTTCCGACCAACAGCATCCGCCACAAAATCAAGATTCTCTTGAAGCGTTTCTTCACTAAATGTGACACGAACGAAATCAACGAATCTTGTTACAATGTCATCTTCGAAATAAGTACCTGGCAAGATCGGAAGGATATTATCTTCATCTGCTGGGAATGTTTTATAACGTGAAATATCAAATTCACCACCTGCATAGATAAGCCCTTCTTCGTCAAGTGAATAACGGCCGAAAGAACACCCGACAGCGTAAGAGATGAAACTTTTGATGTCACGTTCTAAATCTGCTTTATGAATGGTGACATCTTTTTCTTCAACTTGAGGTGTAAGTTCGTTTTGTAAACCGTATATTTCAATTAGGATATGGTTAATTTCTTCTTCATTTAATTTGAGATTCCTAAACTGTTCCTCACTTGATTCTTTCCATTCATTGAATGCTAATTCAACTTTTGAAGAAAGTTTTTTTACGAAAGGATGTTTACCAAAATCCCATGATGTTTCTCTGGAATCCCATTCGTTCTTAGAAATCAAGATATTTTGACGAACAATATTGTTTAGTGTAGGTTGTATGTCTTGCTCAAACACAATAGGAATTTTAGAAATATATCCAGCTTCAAATCCTATAGTCGGCGAAAGTAATTGCAAAATATATTCTGTTACTTTAGAGTTCAGTATTCCTAATAATGTAGTATCATTTTCTTCATTTGTCGAATTTATGCAGGGCCCCTTGTTATTATATAAAAACCCTTCAGGTGAATACCTAAACGAGCTTTTCGAACTAATAACAGTCCATGAAATTCCAGGCACAAAACAATCCCTTAGATTTTGCGGACGGGAACGGAGCTTACCAAAATTATCTTTAAAATTTCTAATTTCCTCCCCGTCATTTTGCCAATTTACAACGAGGTCATTGTTACCATACCATTTCCTATAACTTCCTCCTTTGTTCATTGGAAACCATTTAATATTACTTAGTTTTGCTTCCTCTCTTGAACTCATATTGAAAGCTGTATTTTCTTTACTTACCTCAAACCATTCCCTCATAAATCTATCATTATCTCCAGTTGCTAAACCCAGTCTTGCACTTGCCACCTCTGAAACATTAGGTGTAGTTTTGAATAATTGGCCTATTCTATCACTCATCCAATAAGCTACAGGACTACCTGGGATATTACTAAAGTTTACTTGGTCAAATAAGTATCGATATGAAACAGAAGGATTTTGAACAGCTTTCACCACTTTTTCTTTCTTTTCACTTGCTGTTTTTTCTTTAATCAACCTTAAATAAGTTCCTTTGCTATCTGGAACTTCAGTATTTCGTAGTACAAACGCTGTCGATTGTACAACTTCCCCACCGATTTCCTCGAACGCTCTTGGGCCTAAGTGCAACATTGAGTCGATAAATTTGGTTTTAATAACTTTTTCCCGCAACTTCTCAAAACTAGATAAGAACATCCACGAATGTTGATTGATGGCCGCATAGAAACTGTTTTGTTTTAAATAGTGATTGACTTCCATGAATGAGGCAAACAGATCTGATTTCGAATCAGGATAGTTAATTCTTAAAAAATCGGACAATACTTTGTTCATACTTCCCGAACCCATGTAGGGTGGATTCATAATGACAATGTCGTATTGCTTCTTCATAATATTGGTCTGTTTAATTAGTTGTGGGAACAATGCTAATGCTCGCTCACGCTTTTCTGTTTGGAAAATATCTTCGACAGGTGATAATTTGATTTCATGAAGTCTATTTTCTAAAATAGATAAATCAGATTGCCTTACTTTAATAAGGGATCCGAATGTTTTGGCATTATTAAATTGGTCAATAAATGCTTTAGTATGCTCAAATTTAACACCATTACCTTGGCCCGCTACATATTCAATCTCATCTTCAGTCCATCCATTCGTTTCTTGCACAGATGCCAAATTAATCGTTAATCCATCTTTTTCGATACTTCTCAAGAAACGTCTATTATATTGTAATCCTTTCATGACAACTGAAAAGCTTGCCAATTGATAGGCTCGATCATCAATGTCTAATCCATATAAATTATTCTCGATGATAAGTCGGGGGATTTCTCTTTCCATGTAACCACATTTGCTATAAATCTCGTAGAGTACATCAAACATATACACAAGAATATGTCCACTCCCCATAGCAGGATCGAAACATTTGATGTCTTCCACGTTTATTTCTTTGTTTACATACTGAGCGATTTTATCTTGAAAGTCTTCTTGTTTGTTTTCCAAGTAAAACTCCCAGCCATCAAGCAAGTCACGATGTTCAGGGTGGGCTTCTACCCAGTAACGTCCGAGCGAATTCTGCACCATATATTGAACAATCCAATCGGGTGTAAAGAGCTGGGTAGCAAAAGGTATTTCTTCAGTTTTATATTTTGTTTTCGCTTTGAAAACACGGTCTTTTTCTTCGGCAATATAGTATTGATAAAGCCATCCAATTACCTCAATTTTTTCCCAGTTACCTTCAGGAATTTCCTCTATATTTGTCATCTGACGGACAAACGAATCCGTCCCAAGTAATCCCTCTGGAAAGAGAATTTCAGTATAGTCTTCAATTGTTTCAAACATAAATGGCAAGTAACGGTTCAAATCGTTACAATGCATTTTAATTAGATATTTGAACAGTTCATCCGTTTTGTTATTCACCTTTAAATCGTAAACATATTCTTTGTCTAACTCTAAATCCAACGATAATGCTTCTTTCATCATATCTGGTTCGGCACTGCCTGAATTTGAGGAAAGAACACGTACTTTAGTTGGCAAATAATCGTTGACTTCCATGTAACGAAGTGCGATAAAACGGTTGAACCACGTGTAGGATGTTTCTTCCATTACACGGTTAAAGCCTATTTCATTTATTCGGGCAATAAGTTTGTTACGTTGTCTTCTTTCTGTATCTAAAAGCTGTTTTCCGTCAATAAAGACGGCATCCGAACTTTCTATATTTGCTGTTTGAATGGATTCGGCTGTAATTCCAAGTTTTCGTGCTTGCAGTTCTACTCTTTCAAGCAATTCTTTTCTTGCACTTGTTGCAAAGTTTTTCAATGCTGTTTTATTCATAACCGTATCAGCCTCCTATTCTATAAATTCAATTTGTTTATTCGACTTGATGATTTTTTTCAATTTATTGGATAGTGTATTGATATATTGATCCACTTCTTCCTCAGTTGATAGTGTTTTAATAGTAACGAGTTCTGTTACTTTTACATTTTGTTTCTGAATAACAGATTCAATGATTGGTGGATCCACCACTTCTCCACCAGGTTTGTTTTTCTGCTCTTCCGCTTTCTTGCGTTGCCATTCAATGATTTCACGTCTAATTTCTATTTCTGTTCGTTCTTTGTAGCTTGTACTTTGTGAAATAGTCGCATCTACTTTGAAAATATCTGTAAAAGTATTTAAATTGGCTTTTAATTCATCATAGTAATCGTCTACACGCTGTTTCGTTGCTTTGGATACACCATATTGCTTCGCATGTAATGACAATTCGTCGTAGTCTGAATTTAATTTTTTGTGAGCATTTCCTTTTTTCTCTAATAAAACGAGATTGCTTTGTTCTTCTAATACATGAACTAGTTCAGGAATCTCTTTAATTTTTTTATATGGAACTGGATCACTAATAATTGAACGAAGTTGATCCATTGCTCCGACTACCTTTTGCACTGACAAGTATGCTTTATTTTCCTCATACTTGTTCAGTCCCGCCAACCCTTGGTCGAATATTTCTTTTTGATTAGTACCAAAGAAGCTTTTCACATACACAATATCTTCTTCCCAGTCCGCTAAATCATCTTCTAGCTCATTCAGCTTCATAAAGAAGGAAGCATTATCAAGTTTGTTATCGAATTGTCCAAAATACTCCAACCCTTTATCGAGTAAGCTTCTACCTGGATACTTTCTTCCTTCATAGCGTGCTTTATAAGCAACTATTTCTGCTATTTGTTTTTCAATCAATACTCGAATATCTTTAACAAGACCATCTTCATCATCCGATAAATCTGTTGTATTAAAGACCTCTTTACACACTCTTTTAGCTGTACGAATTAGAGATTCGTCTACTTTTACTCGCTTAATAATGATTCCTTTATCAGCTTCAGAGGTTTTAGCAAATATAGTGAGCAATTTGTTCGTATCTGTTTCTGGCTCCAGATATTCAGCATTGTAACGGATACGAATGCGTTGCTCTTTCAGTAATTCCGCAATTAGACCTGCGATGTCAAGTTGTTTCCACCCATATGGTTTGTCTTGGAAGCGATCATAGATAAGTTTTACTCTAACCTGTTTTTGGATTTGATCTTGTAAATCGATAAAATCAAAGATTTCTCTCTTAGCAAGTTCATTCGGATTGGTACCAAGTTTGTCGTCAAAAGAAATCTGATCTTTGTCTAAGGTTAAAATAGGAATCAATGCTCGTTCATTTTCCAGATGCTCGTTCACATAACCGAGTCTTGTATACACATTATCGACCAACTGTTTGAAAGAAGAATTGATTTTTTCCTTAACAGAAGAACCTTTGATATCCATTTTATCTCCATTGATAAAGAAAACTCCACCCTTAATAGCATCCTCCAGTAATTCACGCACTCTACGTCTACGTTCACGAACTTCTGCTTGCTTGTTGTTCAAGATATTTTGAATGTTTTCTGGAAGCTGTGTTATATTCTTTTTCTTTCGGAATTCTTCTATTCTTAATGCTTCTTCCATTTCCTCGACATATATCCCGTTTCCACCAAGCTTAATAAGCATTTCACCACTACCAGAAGTCATCATCATCATTTCCTGATCAGATTTTTGATAATGGTCAGATAATGGAGAAACGATGTTCAATCCAATACTTGATGTCTGATTGCCATAATTTTTTTCATCCATTTTTTGATTGTAGGAGAATGCATACTCTTTCGAATAATTGAATCTTTTATCATCAAACATGTCTTGGAAGATGTAGTTCGCCAATTCTCTTTTTACAATATCTTCATCTATGTTCATTTGTTTAATTTCTCGATTTATATCCTGTTCATCATCCGTTAAGAAAACAAAATAGTCCCCGTTTTTCTGAATCAGTGTTTGCGAAGTAAGTTTTCGTACAGCAACCTTTATTTTTTCTTTTAGCTGTAGTTTGTCTTCATCCATGTTTCTCACCATTAGTGTTGCGATATTGTCAATGTTCGAAGGTAATTCTTTAATATATTTAATCATGAACAATACTTTTAGTAAGTTGATGTTAAATTCATCGTTTTTTAATGCAGGATTTTCCTTTGCTCCCTCAATAACTCTTGAAATGGCAGGGTTAAGAAATTCTTTTATCGTATCGTAGAACGCATAGAACGGAATTAGCGTCCCTTCTTCAGCATCTTTATAGCTAAGTCCTGCTTCTTTAAATGCCGAAAGCATAGAGCGTTCCCCTTCAGATAAGTGCTTACCTGATGAACCATGTTTTCTCACTTGCTCGAAAACATTTTGCAGAAGTTTAAATTGATACGGAATGAATGGATATACATCCGCAAATTCATGTTCATTATCGTAACCCCTTAAATCCGCCGTACTTTCTCGGAAGCTAATGAGATTTTTCAAGATGGCACTCTTTTCAGGGAAGAGAACTTTTAGTTTGTCATTAACATGCGAATGCTTCTTCAAAATCCGCTTCTTGATTACTTCATCTACAGAAATAGAAGACAGTGATAGTCTTGTATCGAAGCGTCCTTGTATACGAGAGAAGTCATCACCTTTAACTTTTACAATAGAATCTATACTTTCCTGTGAAGTCACCATGATCCATACCTTACCGTGTGCATGTGTTCCAAGATCTTCCGCAAGTGTTTGCAAGTTAAGCATTAGATTACGGCTGTCACCGATATATTGACCTATTTCATCTACAAGGAAGACTAAGTGGAAATTCGAGCCTTTTTCATCAATGTATTCTTTTACGTCCTTGGAGAACTTCTCGATGCTAATTTCAAAGTTGTTCACACCATTTTCAAACCAATTTCTTGCCGATTCTTCCGACATATCTGTCACTTTCGTCAATGCTCCAATAACAAAATCTGCATCGAAATAGAAACTGTTGCGACGACTCTCCCATGATTCACCGGCTAATGCCTTAAATTCTGTTTTAAACGCTTCGTACACGCCTTGCTTGTCTAAATACTTCTCCATCTCTGCAACGCCTGGAATGTCCCCATAATAGCCTCTATGCTCGTAAAACACCTTCATGAAGACACGTAAAATTGCATCTTCTTTGGATTTATTGTCAAGGGAACTTTTGGAATCAATGTTGAACAAAATGACTTCTGTATCGACATCTGCAGTTCGCTTCATATTTGCATAGACAAGTGAATCCTGCACTTTGTTCTCAAAGAAATCAATCGGTTGCTTCCCTTTCACTTCCTTGTTCTCTAACAGGTAAGCGAGGATTTTGAGAAAGTGGGACTTACCCGATCCGAAGAACCCGCTAATCCAAACGCCCATTTTGTCTGTCTTGCCGTTAATTCCTTTTTGGTAATTATCATAGAACTTCGATAAGTGCTTATGTAGCTCTTGCGTCACAACATATTCATCAAGCTCTTGGTAAATGTCCTCTTCATTTGTTTGTGCAACTTTAATTACCCCACGTATATCACGTTCAATATCCTTTAAAAACATATCTTTCAGTATCATCTAAATTCCCCCTTTTCTCTAATCTACTAAACGAAATGCTCTATAGTAGTTGTCATCTTTGAATTTGCTAAACAATTGTAATGACTGTCCATCGTATTGCCCTGGGAAGAACATGATGACAGGCGTTTTATCCAATACTTCTTGTAGATTGTTAAGGATATTATGTGACCGTACGAATGGATACACCTTTCCTATTCCAGTAAGGAAGACAACATTATGATCTCCCATTTGTTCCTTTATTTTATGTAAAAAAACTTCTGGTTTAGCAAACGTCGTCATTGCTTTGAACAAAGCTTCTTTCCCTTGTCTTTCCTCCATGTCAAAAATACGATCAAAAATTCTCTTTTCTTTCGTGATATCGAGTAGAATTTTATATAAATCGAATTCAATAATTCGTCTGTTTGAACCTTCATAACTGAATTCTTTTTTGATGTGTTTTATATAATCCCTCACGACAAGTTCACCCTCTGGTTCGTAATCGAAGACATAAAAGCTGATCTCGTTTCCAAGTCCACGTCCTTCGATAAACTTGTCCTCTTTGATTTTTGGTATGATTTGATCCAGTCTTGCATTCAAATTTGCCATGTTGTCACCCCTCACTCACCCATTGCTCTTAAGTAACGGGTATCTCCTATATGTATTAAATGGTTTTTAATTTGCTCGTCGATAATCAAACGATTCAATTCCTTACCTCGTCGATCCTTTAGCATGCCACTTTCGAATAGCACTTGCAAAAATGCCCGCTTTAACTTCTCGGTATTAATAATACTCCAGCTTGCAACCTTGTCACTTTGTTCGGATTTAGCTGTAAAAAAGAGATTGATATCCTTCTTTTCAATTAAATAGTCGCTGTTTTGCAGTTTTTCACTAATCACTTCATTCATGAATTCGTAAAAGAGCAAATCCGTTTTCATGATGGCGTACAAATTAATGACTTTACCCACTTCAACTGATCCTTCCGTCAAAAGGGATGCTAATGTTGAATCAATCACTTTAGCTCTTCTCATTACAGATGGTAACGTTCGAGTAATTCTTCCTTTGTTCTCAAACTGGAATACGTTTTCATCAACTACTATGTTTCGAATTTCTTGGGTGGATAAACCCTTTTGTTGTAATTTAACAACTTGCTTTAGCTCGAACAGCAAATATGATGCACCGTTCAAACTTGAAGAATATTCTAATTCTATAACCATCTAATCCAACCTTTCACACAAGACTTAAAATCTATTTTATATCCAATATTCTTTCAACAATTGTTAATCGCCGTTTTCCACATTGCTGATGTATAACAGTTGTAAATTGATTGTTTTTCATCAGTTTATCCTGATTATTCAAATACATACTTTTTATTCCTTCTATCAATTCGTCTTCTTTAATTTCCTCTGACCAATACGCGTCAACAATGTGATTTAACGCAGTAGCCAAATCACGCTGAGTACGGTAAAAAAGCTTTACTTTCACAAACGTCACCTCGTATCTAATTTATACTTAGTTCTTATTTTACTGTTACTAGATAGCTAATACAATGGGCAACGGCAAACAGATTATTCTGACTTTTAAAAACGAATATCTCATTTTTTTCTGAGACTTAATAAAAATTCTTTTCCATTATTCTTTTTTAATTTCTATTCATTAGTGTAGTATTTTATAAACTTTATTCCTCTTTATTATTATTTTTTCATGTTTGCTTGGCTAATGGAGCCGCTCTCTTAACGGAACCGGGTTTCCTATTTATTGTTCCTAAATGCGAAGTTCCTCTTAAAGGAACCCGAAGAACCCTAGAATAGTACATAACTGTTAGTAAACCTTATTAAAAGCAGGGTCAGAGGGGGCATTTTCTTTGATATTCTTAATAATTATGTGATTAGTCAATTGGAATGGTGAAGAGTAATAAAAAAAGAGGGCAACCATTAATAGTCATCCTCTCGTTTATATTAGAAGCTACATGAATTAAACTCTTTTTCATCATCTAGTAAATGATATGACACATAATAGTGGATATTTCCTTCTCTCTCAAATAAATCTGCAGATATAATCTTGCAGTAGTTTCTGAGTGCATGTGAAATTGTATAACGGTAATCCTCTTTATACCATTTCTCTAAATACTCGCCTATCTCAGTATTATCATCAAGGTCAATCTCATCTTCTTCCAGTGAATTTGTTAAACTTTCTATGAAGTTCCCACTCACCTCATTGATAACTTCATCTATTTCTGCGTGTTTTTGTTTCATTTTAATTCCTCCTTTTCTTTGTTTTTTCATTATAATATAATTAATATTAATTTATATTCAAATTGTGTCGTACTACGTCTGACTAAGATATTTGGCGACTATGTTGGATAAATTAGCTTCGATGACTTTTTAGGAACATCACCAGAGGGGGTATTTTCTGTTATATTCCTGGCTATTATCTGATCAGCGTGCATCCATTATAAAAGTTTTTCAACTGGTGTTTTTCATGTTTTATTCAGACTAATTTACCTAATTAGAGAGTGTCTGAATTATATTTTCTCTAATGTTTTTAATGTTTTTTGTAATTTATAACGAACTTTTTGCACTTTCTGACCTTTTCGTCCAAACTTTTCTTACTTCCAGTACTTATTACGATAATTATTTGAACTATTTTTGATTAGACATTTATTTTTAAGACAACCTTCTTGTACTCCACCTAGATTTTCTTCTCAATTAAATGAATATGCTTAATCCAAAGTAGCTGAATGGTCGACCATTCCCCACTATTTACCTCTATTTCTTTCCTCTATTGTTTACTTCTATAATTCTACATTTTATCTGATTAAAATCAGTCTACTTTTCCCTTACTTTGCAAGTGCAAAGGGGTTCATTTATCCAGATTTTTCATGGGTTTCTTCTATAAAAATGAAATTAACTTAAGTGGTCCAGCTCCTTATCCAAACTTTATGTTGTTCTTTTTCTTCTTTTGGATATCTCTTTTTAAATGATTGCTCGGCTAGTTTTGGAGCAGCTCTATTAACCGAACCAAACTGAACTGAGCTTTCTATTTCTTTAACATTAATGGAATGAACGTAAATACCTTTTTCCTTAGCAAGTTTAATTTATAATTATAAAGTTAGAGATTTATTATGGATCTACGTCAATATCCTGGACATAAAAAAGTTAAGTCTCTGTCAGAACGGCATCCAATCATGGAGCGTCCTGTACCCAGCGAAACCAGTCAAGTGAAAGACCGTACTTGACAGCTTTCGCTGGGTACAGGAAATACAAGCCATGGATGTCGTCCTGAAAAAATGTGTAGGTAGGGGTAAATCTGGAAAACTAGATGCCTTTGCTCTCAAACCGCTTCTTTTCGGCATAAGTCCTCTAATTGTTGAGGTGTTAGATAGTTAATAGCTCCATGAATTCGTTTTCGGTTGTACCACGACTCGATATAATGGAATAGGGTCAATCGGGCTGTTTCAAAATTGATATAACTAGATTGATATACCTCTTCTTTTTTCAAAATCGCATGAAAAGACTCGATACATGCATTGTCATATGGGCATCCTTTACGACTGAAAGATTGTTTGAATTTTGCTTCTTTCACTGCTTTTTCAAAGTCTTCACTAGTATACTGGCTGCCTAAATCGGTATGTAAGATTAGTCCTTCTTCTGGTTGTTGAACATCGATTGCGTTCGCTAAAGCTTGTAAAACAAGTTCTGTTGTCATCGATTTGGAAAAGGAATAGCCAACAATTTTTTTCGTGTGTAAATCTAGGACGGAAGCTAAATAACACCAGCCGTCTCTTAATGTATGAATATACGTAATATCTGCAACCCATTTTTCATTAATGGTCGTCGTTTCAAAATTTTGTTCTAACAGGTTTTCACGTTCCACCACTTGTCCAGTGGAGGAAGTTGGTCGGTACTTCTTCACGATCGTTGATCGAATTCCAGCCTTTTTCATGATTCGCTGCACTCGATTTAAGCTGAAATCGACCTTTTCTTGGGTTAACAGATAATGAATTTTTGGTGCACCATAGCGACCTTTACTCTCCGCATGTATAGTTTGTATGCGTGCTAAAACCGCTTCGTTTTCCATGGCATACGAAGATTTTACTTTATGGAACGACTGGTAATACGTACTTCTTGGCACTTTTAGCACATCACACATCAATTGGATAGGAAAGTGTTCTTTCTCCTTTTCGATATGGTCAATAATCTCTTGGTCTGTTACTTTCTTGCGAATATGGTCATAGCCTTTTTTAGGATGTCTACCTCCTGTTGAAGCCGAAGGTTTTCCTTTTGGATTTCTGCGATTTGTGACGGTGTTAAACCCCCACTGTTTTCGATTGGGGAATGTGTTTTAATCCATTTATAAATAGTTACTTCAGAAATACCATATTCGCTACTGAGATTACTCACAGGTGTACCAGATCTGTGGAGTTCGACAATTGTTTGTTTAAATTCTTGGTTATACCGTTTTTGTTTCATTCCGGACACGTCCTCTCTATTTATAGGATAGAGACTTAACTAACTTGTGTCCATACATCCATACTAGCATCATTATATATGTTTTGTGGAATAGTTGAGTAATTGTTGTGTATCTTTTAAAAAACTGAATCCTTAGAAGCCTTTCTAAACTTAGAAGAACGATATTTATACATAACTGTTAGTAACCCTTATGCAATAGTTGTGTAAGATTTACTTAACTAATCACGCTTTTTAAAGTAAAGAATTGTTTATAACCTACGCTTTCTCTACATCGAACTACTTTCCTTAATCTTTTTAAGAAAATAGGATGAAAAATAGAGATTTTAGTGGAAAATAAAGTGCTAACTGCGTGTTAAAGAGAGATTTACTTCGAAAGCAAAATATGGGTACATCATCGGAGGGGGTATTTTCTGTTGTTTAGTTATAGTTATCTGATTATTCTTCTTGATCGAATGGGAAAGATGAAGAGTAACAATTTTAAAACTTGAATTATAGGGTGCTCTCGGTCGGGGGGTTATTAATGTTATTTACATAGGGAAATTATGCACGTCTTTTGGCGTATTCCGTCTGAACATAATTTAACCTCCAATGTTTTTGCTATTTTACACAGAATTACTGGAACTTTTAGCACTTTTTGACCTTTTTCCTCAAACTTTTTCTACTATTTCATACTGATGTGAATGTAGAAGTTTAAGACTGTGGTTAATATTACACCATATTATCAGGACACATAAGGAAATCATGTGACACTTACAAAAAGGGATTTATTATTTTGTTTCTCTGTAAATAGCCCCTAGTTATTTAGAGTTGGAGCGGAAAGGCATACCTCCTGTATAGTAAAGAAAAAATAAGAAAAACCCTCTTACTTTGTAAAATTAAAGATAAGTGAATGTATATTTTTATTATTAGAACAGTAACTTAACTTTAATGTCACACAGTATATGATAATTTGTACATCACTTATATTTTTGTGGTGTACTTTTTTATTTTGTAGACCTCTTAAATGACCTCATTTACTACCATAACAATAATCTGAAAATTGTTGAAAATACAACAACATTTAGTTACACTAAAAAAGAACGTATATTCTTAATTAATATTCTCTCTTAAAGGTGGTGTAGGTATTGAAAGAGTACACTGTTAAAGAGGTAGCTGATCTCTTAGGAAAACATGAAGAAACCATTAAACGTTGGATTCGATCAGGTAAGCTACCTAATTCATACAGGAATAGTGACAAAGAAGGTTGGAGGATTATTGAATTAGATTTATTGCAACTAAATCATGTCATCGCTATCAATATTCCTGAAAAAAAAAATGATAATAAGAAAAGTGTTTCTAATGAAACAGAATTAGTTAAATTAGCGTATCAGGCTGTTACTCTTAATTCACCTACAGATGAAATTCTATCTATCCTTTCTGTTGTAGGAATAAAAAGAACCTTAGATATACTGCTGATTATGCAACAATCAGTTACCAAGGTTAAAAACCCTGACGGGTTTATCCGTAAAGCCATTCGAGAAAATTGGAGCCCTACTTCAATGCCTATTAAACTGCCAAAAGAACAAAGTAAGCGATTTTATGAGCTAACTCAACAAGATAATGAACAAAAAACTATTGTGCAAAATCAACAATCAAGGGTTGTTCCTTTTTATAACTGGCTTGAAGAACGAGAATAATAAGTAGGTGTTGTCTATGTTTAAATATTGGTATGATTATTGTCCTGATAGTGTTAAAAGTCGATTTGAATTATTAGTTTTTGATAGACAAAACCAACCTTTTCTGCCATTAACGGAGCATTATCATGATTGTATTGGGAGAATTAGTAAAAGTTCTGCCCTTTCGTATGTTCAATGCCTTCTTCCTTTTTTCACATGGTTGGATCAATTTAGTAATTTTCAAGGAAAACAAGTTAAATGGGATGATTCACCTGACATTATACGAATGGCTGTTGAAGATTACCTTATGGATGAAATGGCTTGTAAAGTAAGAGAAAAAGATACTTTTCGATTTGTAAATCGAACAAATAAGAGTCCGAATACAGTTAATCGTTTTCTTTCAGCTTTAAAGTCATTCTATAGATCTCTAATTCATTTAAAGCAATATAGGTATTCAAATCCTCTAATAGATTCATATGCAATTTTAAATGACTATAAGAGTAATACCGAAGGTGTCAGAAAAGATAAACCTCGGATGCCATCAGAAGCAGGAACAGAGGATACCACAACGCATAGAAGATTAACGGATTCTTATTTCAAACTAATCAATGAAGAATGGCAACCTGAAATCATTGGCGATATTCACCTTCCTTATCAGGTTTATCAAGCAGGAAAAAAAGTAAATTGGTCATTAAGAGAAATAGTAATTGCTCGTCTACTTTTTGAAACAGGTGCAAGAGTATCCGAAGTTATTGAATTAACGATTGGGGACTATCGTTCTCGAAAATCATTTCAGGAAGCCAATACATTCAATAAGGGGAGTCATGGAAAAAGGGTGAAATTCCTTCGATTTAGCAAAGATACGGTCAAGTTACTTATGCAATATATCAATACAGAACGAAAGAAATTTGATGAATTACAACGTAATTTTAATACCTTGCCAGATGAAGCAACGATATTCCTTACTGAACTCGGCTCTCCATTAACTTATGAGTCATGGTATTACCATTGGGATAAGGCGATGAAAGAATGTGAGATTAAACTAAATCCACATAAAACAAGACATTGGTTTGTTACTTCAAGATTACGTGAAATCTATAATACTTCTACCACAGAAGCAGAGATCAAACAAAAGAAGAATGAATTGACTAAATACATTAAGTGGAAAGATGAAGAAACTATTAAAGTTTACGAGCATTTCTTTGACGAAGAAAGCCATCGTAAAGCCCATGATGGTATGTTGGAGAGCATGGCTCAACAAGAACAAGAATACTTGGAACAAAAGAAAAAGAAGCTTAAAAAGAAACCTAACTTAACAGTCATAGAAAATAACTTTGATGGGATTGAGGTAGATGACGAAATTCAAGAATTATTCGATGGATTGGAGTGATGACACTGACTGTATTAACAGATAAGCCACAATCACCATTTTATGAGCAATTAATGGGGCGAGTTGATGAACAACTTCTTTATTTGCATGATACAAGAGGAGCATTTTTTTTAGATAAAGTTCATGAAACAAACTTAAAATATTATACGAACCTAGTTATAGACAAACCTTGGAAGAATCATCTTTTGCTTTCGATTTTTGTATATGTTGACAGAAATTCAGATGTTAAAACAATAACAGATTTAATATATACAGTTAATGCAAGGTTAAGGAACTTGTTCGAAGCATTTCAATTAAGCAACATGGCAGAGTTTAATGTTGAAACAGATATGTATCAATACCTAAAAGGCTCAATCTTTCAAGAACATTCGGATGATATGAGAGCAAGTTTTTTATCACGGTATAGGTCAGTTTCCTATTTTACAAAGAAATGGATAACATCAAAATTAAACAGTGACCAACAATCATATTTTGATCAATACTTATTTCATATGCCATCTTACGATTCAAGTGATTTCTCTTTTACAAAATCATCTAAGGAGCAGGCTAAAAACACTCGAAAGAGTGAAACAGATGCCATCGTTCCTCTGCTTCCACAAATCCGAGCAGAAGGACATTTTCGTTGGAATCAATTAAATAGACTACGTCAAGCCTATTTAAAGGCATGTGAACAGGTTAAAACCACAAATTGTGAACTTCCCTTAGATTTTCACTATGACGAACCGGAACGGGTGGGAGAACGCTTTTATTTTCGCCTGTGGGACAAGTCTTCGTTTGTTTTGAATCACCAAGACCAGTTCCCTGCTTCGTCGTTAAAATCAGCGTATAAACGTACAGGTGCTTATTTAGAGGAAAACAATCAATGCTTCGTAGAGTTTATAAAAGCTGAACGAGCAATTGATGACGAGGAAGCCGAAGGTCTTTGGTTTCTGGAACTCTTTGAAAAAGGGGTTATTGGAAGTTGGAATCAAAATGCCAGTGATGAAGAAATAAAACAAAAACGTAAGTTGTTATATTCATGGGGATATGGAAAGGAAAGTTTAAGTGAGAATTCTAAACCTTTTGAGTCACAACATAAAGGGATACTTACATCAAGCACCTTTGTTTCTAGAAACAAACATAAAGCGGAAGGAACTTTGTTTACAGTAGAACCACTATATGCAGCTGCAACCTTCGGTTTATTAGCTGCAGACATTTTTACTACAACCGGTGCAAGGCTAAATGAATTATTGCAAATAAGTAATACAAGAGAGTGTATCCGAAAAGTTAAGGTTGAGGACAAATTAAAGTTTTCCTTTTACGCTATTCCAAAAGGTCGAGATGAAGTAGAACCTTTTTATATTAGTGAACAAACGATGAAGTTAATTCAATTGGTGGCAAAACTTTTGAAGGAGCATTATGGTACTAAAAAAATACCAAGTGTTAAATATCGTGGTGAACGAAGCCACCTATTTCCTGAACCTAAACCATATTTCTTCCAGTATCATAAACTATCTTTAAATAAATTTCCTGTTTGGACATGTCTACGCTTTTTACTTCATGGACTAAACTTCGAAACACAGGAAGGCAAGCCAGTTGTAATTAAAACACATTTATTACGCCACGCGTTCGCTACCGAAGCTGTTCAGCGACAAGGGCTACATATCGACATTGTAGCTAAGATTCTGCATCAACGTGATACAGGAGTTACAGAATATTATTCAGAACCTACACCAAGCCAAGTTGCTCAATCCGTCAGTGATTTGCACGATGTTATCTCGGATTATGTTGACTTAGATGAAGCTGTTTTGCGAAGTCCTGAAGAACTTGAAAAAGAACTGGAAGAATACAAACAACAAGTTGGAGTATTTAATAATGTTTTAGGTGGAACGTGTGTTACAGCTTTTGTATGTCCTACTAAAATGCAATGTTTAGGTTGCCAAGCCAAAATTCCACAACCTGAAAAGAAGCATGAATTAGAAGAAGTAATAGAACTATCAAAAGACATGGAGAAACGTTTCACTGCAATGAACTTGCCAGTAGAAGTCAAGAAAGCAAAGGCAATGCGTAAGCACGCACGAAATGAATTAAAAGAGATTGAACAGATTGAGAAATATAGGGAGGAAGAAAAGTATGAGCCACACATTAAATTCGACAAATGATAGGTCGTGGCTAAGAGAAAGTCATCAAAAACGTAGTAACCGTTCGGTTGAATTAGGTAAACAAGCGATTAATTTATTGATTAAGAATGGAGAATCAGTAACATACTCAAACGTAGCCAAAACATCAAAAGAAATTGATCCCGAAGGGAAAGGAATTCATTCCAATACTATAAGGACAAACGAACAGTTGTATGAATATTACAAGCTAAACAGCAAAACGTATAAGCAAAAAATTAGTGGTCAAAACAAAAAAACTAATTATAATGATACTACTGATGAAATTGATTTTCGGAAGATTAAACCTAATCGTAATTTGGAAAACACACATAGAAAATACATGAAGTTATCAAAAAAAGAACTCGTACACCGCTTGATCAATGCGGAAAAATATATTGTAGAAAATAATACAAAATGGGTGGCAAAACATTTTGAAATGTTTAAGTAGGTAATACCACCTCTAATTCATTGAAGCAGGTTAGTTTAACAAGAAATTAATGTAAAATTAGGTAGGGTTTTTAATTAATCTGAGGTTTTTTAAAGAATTAAAATAAATAAGGAAGTACTCATTATTTAGGGAACCTCCTTATTTTTATCAACTTTACTTTATCAAGCGTTAACTTTTTATTCTTAAACCTAATTTAAAATCTGTTCTATCTTTGGAAAATCCGGATTTTCCAAGAGGTCTTTACCACCATGCACTAGATATAAGTATAGATTACCGTCTGGAACAATCGTTGCTTTTAAAAGCTGACCAGTCTCCTTGGAGTAGAAATAACGGTCATTATTAGTCGTCGAAGTTAGAAATTTAAACCCATCGTAATCATTAAATAATTTGTCAAAGTAAATTTTATCAACTTTCATGAATATTATTGAATCTAATTTATCTTGATAAAAATAGAATCTCGCGATACCATTATAATCCAATATGAAGTCTGCGACACTGCCATCCTCGTAGTCACCTATTGTATAATTTTCACCTAAGCGTTCTATTACTTTTGATTCTGAGTCACCTAACGTTACACCATGAAGATGTAATAAACCTTGATCTTCGGAGAATGTAGGTTTGGTAAAATCCAGTTGTATTGCGGTTGCAGAATGTTGTTCATTTTCTATTAGTATTTGGTTGAAGACAAAGAGTATTGCACTTATTGTTAAAACAGCAGTGATCACTACAAATCGCCATTTATGTTTTGGTCTTCTAGAAGTATTTTCTATCTCATTAATTACGTTTCGCATTACACGTTGTTTATTTGTAGTTAAATCTTTGACTTCATTAGGAATATAGTTATTCATTTAAAAGTACCTCCCATTCTATTCCTTTCAGATGATTTCTTAATAGTTCTTTGCCTCGCCTTAATCTAGTTTTTACTGTCCCTTCTGGAATAGATAAAATATGTGCAACCTCCGTAATAGTCATTTCATTGAAATAAAAATAAATGAGAACTTCTCGCTGTTTTATGGGCAATGTAAGGATTGCTTCTCCAATTATTCCTTGCTCGTCTCTTCTGACCAATTCGTCTGATTTACTTTTATCAGCTGGCGAAAATAATTTGTTTTGTAATCGGACCTTTCTATAAGTCCAGCTCTTTAAATAATCTTTGCTTTTATTAATAGTCATTTTTGTTAAAAATGACTTTAACTCACCACGTTCTTCATAATGATGGTTATGATAAAATTTGATGAATACTTCTTGTACAATATCCTCAGCCGCTTGGAGGTCCTTCACGTAGTAATAAGCCAAACGTATTAAGGGCTCTGTATATTGAAACATTAATTCTTTTAGTTCATTAATATTTGACAAAACCACAACTCCTTTCTTTATATATTAAACGATTTCCAAATCACTAAAGTTTGGATTTTTCTAAAAATATTCGAGAAGGAAAAACTTAACAGAATTTACCCAGAAATATTGAATACTTGAAAATCAGGTGTTATAACGTAGTTACCTTCTTCAACTCCCATGAAAATTAAAAAACGCTCCAAATCTATATAATTGCAAAAAAAGACTCAGAAAAAGTTTTTTTAAAAAAAGGCTGAGCCTTCAGATTGGTTATATTAAGCTGAAAGTTAAAACAGGAACCAACTCCATTCTTGTTAGAATTAAGGCAGGCTGGTGCAATAACCAGAGTAGAATTAATCTCCCATGAGTGCTACTCGTATTGAGTGCGACAGTCTGTGATGCACCGTGATCGTTGGAGTCAGACTAACGGAAGGGCTCTAAGGCACCATAGTTCATCAACCTTCTTCGGCAGCCATACTAATCTATATCCGTTCTGAAACAATTTTTATCCTCTGCGGTGCAGCTTTTTTTTCTGCATGGATGGCTAACGGGGCATTAGTTGAAGAAGGAATTCTCCAGAATTTATAGAAGATATATATAAGTTAAAAAATAATACTTAAAGGGTGAGTAAATATTGGGTTCAAGAATAATGCACTTGGTAATTGCTAATAGAATTGCAGAGAGTCTATTAATAGAAGATAGAACTTCATTTTTACTTGGAGGCATTGCAGCAGATGCTGTTTCCACTAATAAAGACTTATCACATTTTTTTAAAGGTGAGGTACAAGATTATTCAAGAAGCGTTGATTATAAAGGGTTTTTGCATAAATATAGTTCACAAGTAGAAAATCTATATATTTTAGGATATTTTACACATTTAATCGCTGATGATATTTGGCTAAAAGGTTTTTATCTTCCTTGGTTGAAAAACAGGATGGAAGAAAATAAAAAAATACTTAATTTATATCATAATGATTTCCGATTACTTAATGGAAAATTATTAGAATACTATGGTTTTACCGATGAATTAAGAAAAACCCTTAGTAAGTTTCCTACAATCTTAGATTTGGAAGAAGTTAGGTCTGAAGAGGTAAAAAAATTCGTTCCTTATATTTTAAGCGATATGGAATATGATAAGGAAGTTATAAATGAAAAACTTGATGTTTTTACGTTTAATCAGATAGTTGGTTATATAGAGACATCAGTTGATATGGGTTTATCAAATATAAAACCTTTACTTACTTAATATCTTTTTAAATATAATTTTCAACGAATAAGATGTTTTACTAAAGGGTTGCTTTAGTTGAAGAAGCATATGGAAAAGCTGTTGTGGTAAACATTTTGTTGTTGTAGTAAATGAGGTCATATGTTGTACAAAAGGATAGATGTATACAGGTATATTCTCCTGTTCATCTATCCTTTCCTTTTAACCTATATAATGTGTGACATTACATTAAATTATTTAGTTATAGAGTCTTATAATTATTTATTTGACTTTTAATAAAACTGGTGACATAGAGAGGGTTTTTCTTGTAATGTTTGATTTCACTGTTATTGAGATTCGCCGCTCTTTTTAATTATAGCATAGTGAATTACCTAAAGGTTTACTCATTATTGTCTCCACTCTCCAGCAATACAATTGGCACACAGATACTCTATATTAGCATACTAATTTAAACTTATTTACTTTACAAATGGACAGTTTTGTTAGGGAGATATTCGCTTCTATGATAATCTTAAAAATATGTGGACTCACGTATGGGGTATTTTATGTTATATAATTTAAAGTTAGGCCAAACAGGAATGTGAGAGAGTTTAGAGTATGCAAGTATGAGAAACAAAATAGTGAGTTTTACTATCAAAAGGAGCTTTCGCCTGAATTTTAACTCCAATCTTTTTGCTCTTTTCTTCTGTTTTTCTTGAACATTTTGTACTTTCATACTTTTTTTTCATACTTTTTTTGAATTTAAGTGAATTTTAGTTAAATGCAAGTGTAAATATACTACAAACAATTTCAAATTAAAAGAGGAAACCGTTACGGATTCCTCAATTCGAAAAATTATAAAATCGTTTCTAAGTGATTCTTAGGCCTTTAAAATAGATTATCAATTCTGAAAGGGTTCCTGATTTTCAAATAGTAATTACCATTTACTTAATGTAGAACGCAGCAATACTAAGCAACTCATCCAAGTCATTCAATAAGGTCTGGGCCAATTCACTTCTTTTAGTTGAAGAAGATTTAGTTGTAATTTGCCATCTCTCTCTATTCATGGTTGGAGGTTCTAAAAAGAAGGTTAACGGTAAATTGAGAGATTCTGTTATTTTTCTCATATTTTCATGATAGTGATTATGTTTAGACATTTTGCCTTCTATAATAAAGTGTAAAGTAGATGCTGATATGCCAGATATTCTTGAAATTGATGTTAACGTATATCCCTTGCAACGAATATAAGATAACATGTTTTGTCCAATTTCTTTTCGAATTTGATAAGGATATAAAGTCAATTGAATACCTCCCTAATCTTTTATGATGCTTTTAATCTAATCCAAATTAGAAGTTGCCATTATGTAAAGGCATCTGGAAAAATTCTCTTTCATATTTTCTTCATCATTTGACCAATTCATTTCCCAATTTTGAAGGTCTTTATTAATCGTTTTGTCCAAAAAAGTCATTAGAACTTTAGCAAGTAAATAACTTTCACTTTCATCTTCAAAAATTCTTTTGGTTAACTCCGGAATACCCTTAATGAAATCCTTTCTTTCGATGTTAGTAATCATTACCATCCAAACTTTCATCATTTATAGGTAAAAATCTATATTGACCTTGTACAACTTCAGTAATAGGAAATATAAAGCAGTTAGCATTGACATCTTTATTTCTAGCTTTGAAAACCAAAACCACTTGTAGTATTGAATCATCTAGATTAAGTCCATAAAAACTGATTGTTGTAAGCTCTGTATTTAAGTTATCTCTTGTTATAGTACCTTCTAGGGTAAAATCATTAGAGATAAAGCTAAAACCTCTTTCAGAGGTTACTCTTAACGTGTTCAAAGAACTCTCTTGAGTTATCCAAAAATTTTTCGCTGGCCCTATCCACCCGTCAAATAACATTTGATCCTTTTGTAATAGTAAGAAATTGGACATTCTTAACTCCTTCAGTAAATGCCTATATACATCCTGGTCTATATAGGGAAACTCTATTACAACTGCTACGCCATAATCCTTTGCATCCCCCCCCCAATAAATCAAATTACTTTTTGTATAGACATCCATATTTACACTCCTTTTTTGACAATAAAAAAAGCCATTGACTATAGGTAACAAAATGTTTTTTTTTTTAAAACATCGTTACCCATAGTCAATGGACTTCAAGAATTATTGTTATGTTATTATTATATCGTAAAACTTTTATCAACATTATGCAAGGAGTTAAAAAAAGCCTTTATAATTAAAATTGTTAGAACTAATTTATAATTCAATCTTATTAGCAAAAGTATTACATTGTTTGCCTAGTTAGAATGTCGATTATGAGTCAATCATCGAACAGCCGAAATCTAAATTAAAATCGGCTTTATAATAGCTTATTGGAATCTTAACTATACTTTGAAGTTAAAACATAGTTGCTACTAGTTCGTTTCTTTAACCAAATTGCTTTTTCCATTGTTCTATTTTGGCTAACAACTCTTTGTTTCTTTTACTCAACCTTGAAGGGCTAGTGATTTTCGTAATTCTTTTTGAAGTTGGCAAATTCAGTTTTCCATCTTTTTTCATTCACTTTTCCTCCTATATTTTCTTTTCCTCTTCATTTATACGCATTACCATAGAATCCATTTACCCTTGATTTTCTATTACATTTGTAAACATGTTATGTCTAATAAACTTGGCAATTTATCAATCTTATAAGCTTGAGGAATAGTGATCGGGTTTAAATTTAATTCTTTGAAATTCTGAAGTCTCTTATTATACGCATCTTTTTTAATTGAGTCAGGGTAAAATTTATTTAACGGAGTATCTAAATTTCCTTTGGACACTTTTCCCAAAAAATGTTTCAATCGTCTCCTAACTGTTAAACTGTATTTGCTTGAACTTATCAACTCTTCCGCCAAATCATAACAATAAAAGTCCCCTGATGGGAATATTTGTAGTAAATACTTTTGAACATACTCTTGAAAGACATCTATCTTAAAAAAAGAATATAAACATTTAATTTCCCCAGTCCCTTTAACCCTATTATAAATATGCGGATTTTTTAAACGAATTTCAAATCTGATCATGTCACGTTCCCATTCCATCGGCTCTCTATTTTGGTATTTACAATGTTCATTTTTGTCATAAATAGTTGTCTGAATACTTTTACAGGAATGATAAATGGTAGTTTTGTAGTTATTTTGTTTTTTTAGTCGTTTGAAATTACTTTTAGTTTTATTATATAGAAGTAAATATAATTCTCTGTCAATGGCTTTAGGGACTTTTCTATCAATCCTATAATCTATTCTGATTAAATTATGATGGTCATAAAGTGATTCGTCCCCATACACCATTTTTAATGATAACTTTACAAAGCGTTTAATTCGCCAATAATCTGCTTCCACGATAAAACCACTATTTAATATTTTAGTTACATCAATAATTATACTACACCTATAAACACCATGTGATTTGTACTGTCTAGCAGAAATACCGATAAAATTGTTTAGTTTCATAATTTGGTTAAAGGACATCCATTTCCCGTGATTGCTATCTTTATGATATACATGTTCTGGTGTTAATTCTATGAATAAATGAGCTGTATGTATCATCATCTATTTCCCCCTCTTATTTTGTGTACAAATGCTAAAATCTACTGTATTATCAATGGTTTTAGAAATAAAAGTCGTCTTTATAAGAGCTATATTTATTTCTTTCAAAGAGGAGATCTTAGTCAATCATGAAAATTGCTAACTCTCTTCCATCGTCACCTCTACAAATGTTTAATTACATGATGCTATACAATACGTACTTAAATAATTCCATTCCTAAGAAAGTAGGAGAAGTAATACATAAAGTATTTCAACGAACTTCCTCTACTAAAGAATTTATTGGTTTATTTCTTAACAGCTAACATATTTTGAATAATTCTAGTAAAAGATGCTTAGCATATATTGTTCAATTAAAAAGGAGCGATTTATCGCAATTAATAAGGGGGATTTCGATGTTAGAAGAAAATCAGATAGTACGAACTTTGGGAGGAAACTTAAAAATAGCCAGAACAAAAAAAGGGATGTCAATCAAAGAACTAGCGGAAGCGATTGATGTTACAGCACCTTATTTGGTTCGTATAGAAAACAATCTCATTAATAATATTGGAATAATCACTTTCTCAAAAGTTTGTTATGCATTAGATTTATCAGATACACAAGTACTGGATATAATTAAATTCTTTAAATAGTTAGATTAATAACATAAACAAAAAGTAGCTTCTATTATATTAGAAGCTGCTTTTTGTTTATTTACATATTCTTTCGCTCCCTAAGGTACAAATATAAAGTTTATTGGTAATTGAGGTCAGACAGGGTACGACCGTTTTTTACACTTTCAAGGCTTGCTTTCCTTTATTCTTATATTGACCAAGTTGCTAGTACAGGGTCAAACAGGGTTCGCCCACTTTTTCTACTTACAAGACTTGCTTTCTTTTATTCTTGTAGTAGGGCCCAGTTGCTCGTACAGATTCAAACAGGCTTCAACAGCTTTTCTTACTTCTGGTGAATCAGTTCTTTTATTATAGATTCATGAATGAAATTTAGCATAAGATTACGCTGGTTGAATCGCACACCGTAAGAATTTAGATAAACCAAATATAAATTAAAAGGAGAGGTTTTAATGAATGGCATTGAAGATCACATAATCGAAAGTATTAACAAAATGGAAGAATTAATCATGAGTTTTGCAAACCAAAAGTCTCATTTTCCGAAAGATAACGAACCAATTAGAGAATGGATGACTCTAGCCGAAGCTGCTAAATATGCTGGTGTGTCTAATAATACTTTTTCAAAATTCAGGCTATTAGGGTTAAAAGTATCCCATGTAGAGGGCATCAAAAGAGTATCTCGGAAGGAAATTGATAATTTTTTAGAAAAAAATAGTTTTTAGATAATTGAGTTGGAGAGTAATCATCTATGGAGTAGTTTATATAACACAAAGAATCATTTATAATAACCCTAGAGGAATACCTCTCCTTTTATTTTTGTCCCCACAACAAATAGGAGGAATTGACATGGCAAAGAAAAAAGTATCACCTATCAAAAGCTACAAAATGAAAAATGGTGAGACACGATACAAGTTTCCAACATATTTAGGTGTTAATCCACTAACCGGTGAACAAATGCGTTCATCAAGGAGTGGCTTTAAAACACGTAGGGAAGCTGAGTTAGCATTAGCTCGCATTAAGCTAGAAGTTTCAAATGGCACATACCAACAACAACGTGCGGAAACATACCAAGAAGTATACGACTTGTGGGTAAAGCAATATGAAAAGACTGTAGAAGAAAGCACATATGTAAAAACTATTGGCCTTTTTAAAAATCATATTTTACCTAAAATGGGTAGTTATAAAATTGCAAAGATACATGTAGATGTATGTCAAAAACATGTGGATGAATGGGCAACGAAGTTAAAGAAGTATCGCATGTTAAAATCTTATGCTGCTAAAGTGCTAGACTTTGCAATTAAGCGGGACTATATACAAACGAATCCGTTTGCACTTGTAGACTTACCCACTAATACTTCTAAAAAGGCTAAAGGAGGAGATGAAGATAAAGTGGAAAACTTCTACACACGGGAGCAGCTTATTGAGTTCCTAGCATGCTTAGAACGTGATAGTAATCAAAAAGCGTATGTCCTTTTCCGCTTACTCGCTTTCAGTGGAATGCGTAGGGGCGAAGCCTTGGCTCTTACATGGAATGACCTAGACTTCACAACAAACGAATTACGCATTAACAAGGCTCTCTCACTTGGTAAAGATAACCGACTATATGTTAAATCTACGAAAACAGGTATTGCCCGTACAATTAAAATGGACGACAAGACAATGGCTATTTTAAAAGAGTGGAAGAAGAAGCAAAAACAAGATTATTTAATACTTGGCTTCAATACAATGCAACCAAAGCAACTTGTATTTAGTAATGAACGTAACGAACACATACAACTTACAAAAATTCGTAAATGGATTGTGCAAGTACAGGATAAATATAAGCTAGGCACAATCACAACGCATGGTTTACGCCATACACATTGTTCATTATTATTTGAAGCAGGTGCTAGTTTGAAGGAAGTACAAGATCGTTTAGGACATACTGATGTAAAAACCACAATGAACATTTATGCTCATGTTACCAAAGCAGCAAAAGAAGGAGCAATACAAAAGTTCGCAAACTATATTGAAATATAGTTTGTAGATAACAACGTTTTAAACTACGTTCGATTGATATTCATTAAAATTATATGAATATACAAAAAGAAAAAACCCTTGATTACCAAGGGTTTTGACGTTCATTGAAACTCAATGAAATTGATATATGGAGACGGCGGGATTTGAACCCGCGTCCAGAAACTCTAACACTTAAGCTTCTACGCGTGTATCTTACCTATTTGAAGTTTCGCGTAGCATTATGCCGATAAGCGGGCGTCCTGTACGCTAACTTGGAAATCTCTTGCTGACAGCTCAAGTGGCACTGCCAACTGTATCCCACTAAGAGTGAGCTCTACCTAGCCACATGGGCGATGGATAGATAAAGCAGATCCGAGCTTACGCTGCGAATGCTAAGTTGTTGTTTGTTTTGCCTGTTATTATAAGGTCCGTTTTTACAGAGCCGAGCCTCTGACGCGCAACTCAAGCTTAGACTATCCCTGTCGAATCCATAACGTCCCCGTTTATGGAATAATGTAAGCTTCGTTACATTGATAACTATACATCAAATTAGGTCAAAATTCAAGTGGTACGTACTTCCACTCCAGATAACGAGGAAGTGCCTTAGCGTTGTGCATCCTTGAATGCTCGTTCGATGTCTCGTTTTGCTTCTTTTTTCTTTAATGTGTCGCGCTTGTCGTAATCCTTTTTCCCTTTACCGATGCCGATTAGTACCTTCGCGTAGCCGTTCTTCAAGTACATCTTGAGCGGTACGATGGTGAAGCCCTCACGTTTTGTTTCGCCGATCAGCGAACTGATTTGCTTCTTGTGTAGCAATAGCTTGCGAGAACGCAGCGGATCGTGGTTGAAGCGGTTACCCTGCTCGTATGGGCTGATGTGCATGTTGGAGATCCACGCCTCGTTGTTGCGGATGCGCACGAATGCGTCCTTTAGCTGCACCTTCCCGTTACGAATGGATTTGATCTCGGTCCCTTGTAGGACGATACCCGCCTCGATTGTTTCCTCGATAAAATAGTCATGATTGGCCTTCTTGTTTTGTGCTAGTGGCTTGTCGTCATGCTTTTTTGCCATTCTATTCACCCCTGTCTAAAGCTAGGTGGAGCGACCTAGGCCGCTCCCTCTTTATTTTTTCTTTGGTCGCTTGCGTTTTTGAGATTTCTTCGCAACG
The DNA here is from genome assembly GCF_038624605.1 of Psychrobacillus sp. FSL K6-4046. Classification (NCBI taxonomy): domain Bacteria; kingdom Bacillati; phylum Bacillota; class Bacilli; order Caryophanales; family Bacillaceae; genus Psychrobacillus; species Psychrobacillus sp. FSL K6-4046. The sequence continues at coordinate 1,069,900 of NZ_CP152020.1, read as the reverse complement.
CCCTCGTAGAATTTCTTTTTCTGATTTGGTCCTTTTTTCGGTCCTGGCTGTGATTTGTCTTTTCTATCCTTGCCAGAGCCTTTTTTCGATGCATGGATGACCTTAGGGCTTTCCTTACGCGTGCTACGGCCAAACGCTTTCTTCATGCCGACTACCTCGAAGTCGATGGCAGCTTCCTCTGGTTTTACGCCAGAGACTTTTACCGTCACCTCGTCACCGATACGGAACTGCTTACCAGAGCGCTCCCCGATCATCATCATTTGACGGTCGTCAAAGCGATAGTAGTCGTCTGTCATGTTCGTTACATGGACAAGACCCTCAATCGTATTTGGAAGCTCGATGAACATACCGAAGTTCGTAACTGAGCTCACGATACCCTCGAATTCCTCACCGATTTTATCAGCCATGTATTGCGCTTTTTTCAGTGCATCCGTGTCACGCTCTGCATCTACTGCGCGGCGCTCGCGTTTGGATGTATGCTCTGCGATGTCATCGATGATCGCACCCCAATGGTTAACCGTTGCGGATGAAACATCCCCATTCACTAAATACGTACGGATCAGACGGTGTACGATCAAGTCAGGGTAACGACGGATCGGAGAGGTGAAATGTGTATAGAACTCGGTCGATAAACCAAAGTGACCTAGACATTCTCCGTAATATTTTGCCTGCTGTAAAGAGCGAAGAAGCATCGTCGAGATAACTGGCTCCTCTGGCATTCCCTCGATGCTTTCAATGATTTCTTGAAGTGCTTTCGGGTGAATGTCATTGCCGGTTCCTTTTACAACTAAGCCGAAGTTCGTTAGGAAGCCGAAGAAACGCTGAAGCTTTTCTGGCTTAGGATCTTCATGGATACGGTAAATGAACGGCACATCCATCCATTTAAAGTGCTCTGCAACGGTTTCATTGGCAGCTAGCATGAATTCCTCGATTAGCTTCTCAGCCACCGTACGCTCGCGAATAGCGACCTCTGTTGGCCAGCCATCGTCATCTACTAAAATTTTAGCCTCTGGGAAGTCAAAATCGATTGCTCCGCGTTCCTCGCGTTTCTTTCTAAGCACTGCTGCAAGCTCTGCCATGTTCTCGAACATTGGCACAAGGTCCTTATAGCGCTCGATTAAGTCCTCATCTTTTTCTTCTAAAATTTTATAAACGTCTGAGTAAGTCATTCGCTCCGTTGTGCGGATCACACTTTGGAAAATCTCATGGGATGTCACCATACCAGAGCCGTTGATGATCATTTCACATGAAAGCGTTAAACGATCGACCTGTGGATTCAATGAACAAATACCATTCGATAGACGGTGTGGAATCATTGGAATAACACGGTCTGTTAAATACACACTCGTTCCGCGGTCATATGCCTCGCGGTCAAGCGCTGATCCCTCTGTTACATAGTGGCTTACGTCTGCAATATGTACGCCAAGCTTATATGTACCGTCAGGCAGCTTCGTTACGGTAACTGCATCATCCAAGTCCTTCGCGTCTGCTCCATCAATCGTCACAATCACTTCATCGCGAAGATCTCTGCGTCCTTCTAAATCACCTTCTGCGATTTGGTCCGGCACCGCTTCTGCTTGGTCGATTACCTCTTTCGGGAAGTCGATTGTGATTCCGTGCTTGTAGATAATCGATAGAATATCGACACCCGGATCATTTTTGTGACCAAGAATTTTCGTTACGATTCCTGTTGCAGACTTTCTTTCATTCGGCCAGTCCGTGATTTCTACGACTACCTTGTGACCGTCTACTGCACCTAATGTGTCGCCTTTAGCGACGAATACGTCCATTGGCACTTTCTTGTCATCCGGTATTACGAAGCCGAAGCCTTTATTGTCCTGGAACGTTCCGACAACCTGAGACATTCCACGCTGCGTGATTTTGATGATCGTACCTTCTCTGCGGTCTCCAGATGATTCCTTCGATACGCGTACAAGCACCTTGTCACCGTTTACTGCTCCGTTAATTTCCGTAGGGGGAATAAAAATATCATCCATTCCACTTTCCTCCGGTGTCACAAAGCCGAAGCCTTTTGCGTGACCGATGAAGCTCCCGACGATTAAATTCATGCGAGATGGGACACCATAACGATTAGATCGTGAACGGACAACTGCTCCAGCGTCCTCCATGGACACTAGCGTTTTGACTAGCTCCTTGAAGTCGTCGGCCTCGGTCATTTCAAAATGGTCCTCTAGCTCCTTCGTGGTCATCGGTTTATATTCTTCTGAATTCATTAATTCTAATAATTGTTCTTTCATATTTTCCATCTAAACATCCCTCCCTTTTCAGCGTGTGCGGAAATGGCCTATTTTACACATTCCAATCCAGCGATTCTAAAAAGTTTAATATATCTTCATGTAGCGTTTCCTTTTCTGGTCCTAGCGTAATAACGTGGCCAGATTCCTCGTACCAGTTCAGCTTTTTCTCTAGTGATTCTGACTGCTCGTAAATATAGTTCGCAGAGTTTATATCAATCACCGAGTCCTTTTTGCCCTGTGTCACGAGAAGCGGAGCATATATATGATCCACATGATCGCGGACCTCGTAGACGAATTCACGCAGCTCGCCCAATGTCTGCATCGGGTTTTGGCGAATCTTCTCTACTTCTTCTTCTATTTGCTCGTCGCTTTTACCTTCATATTTCTTGTATTCCTTGGCATATTTTATGACGCCCTCGAACATAACGTCCGTCGTTTTCATTGTCATCGGTGAGCACATCGTTACGATTCCCTTTACAGGCACTGTATACCCCAATTTCAACGAAAATACGCCTCCAAGCGATAATCCGGCTACCGCAATCTCGTCATAGCCAGCTGCCTTTAAGCGGTCGTATGCCTTCATGACGTCCTTCCACCAGTCTTTCGGACCTGTTTCGAGCAGCTCCTCTGGCGGCACACCGTGTCCCTTATAGTGCGGCGCAAGTGAGGTGTAGCCATTCTTTTCTAAAAAACGTCCAAGCATTCGAACGTCTGACGAATTTCCCGTGAATCCATGTAATAATAATACCGCTCGCTTTCCAGCCTCAAAGAAGAACGGTTTTGGTGTTGTGATGCGCATTCCAATAAAACCTCCTGTTTCCATCAACACTGCTATTTTACTAGTATATACCTTTCCCTTATTAATTTTATCTTATGTATGCCCAAATATAAAAGAAAACGCCTAACCATTTGAAAGTATGGTTAGGCGTATACATTCGTTTTTTAAAATTTAGTAACAGCTATCGTTAATACGAAGAATAATACAGCAAGCACGATAGTCGCTCTATGTAAGATCAAATCCATACCACGAGCTTTCTGTTTTCCAAAGAGTTGTTCAGCTCCCCCGGAGATGGCTCCTGATAGCCCAGCACTTTTCCCTGATTGTAATAATACTACTACGATCAAAGCAAGCGAGACGATGATTAATAATGTCATTAATAATGTATTCATTGTTACACCTCCCGATTAGAACATCACAACAATATAATTTTACCAAATTTAAATAGAACTGACAACAGTCTATCAACTTTAAAGTAGTTATCTAAATAATATCATATATTTTCTCATAATCTAGCGTTAAAATGAAATAAGAAAGATTTAATGGTTTATATTGTCAAATACATAGAGAATGGGAAAGATTAATCGTGAACAAAAAATTATTTGCTATGACAAGCATTATCCTAGTAGCGTTAATCGCTATCGTGTATTGGTTTACATTAAAGGAAGAAACGAGACTACCATCGGACAATTGGAGCAGAACCTTTTCTGTGGAAACTCCTGCACACAATTATTCCAGCTTTCAAGTTTTGAACGAGGAAAATGGCTATGTGATCACGCTTCGAAACTTCAAGGAGCAGGCTATTCTCTCCTGTGATTTAGATTTGAATTGTAAGGAGTCTCGTAACCTCGCTTTATCTAGCTCAAGCACGAATGTCTGGAGCAACGAGGCGGAATCTTATTTTATTAAAAATTATATGTTAATGCATGACGACACGGAAATCGCTCAGGACGTACAAAACTTCGTGAAATCTGGGGATGTGCTTGTCTATTGGACAAAGGACCACCAGCTAACCGTTTTGGATAACGGACAGGAGAAGTCTTACGAAGTGGCCGAGCCCATCTACGATGTAAAAATTATCGGGGATCACATATTGGCCATTACAAAGGAAAGCCAAGGAGATCGCTTCGCCGTCTATCATCTAGCAAACGAGCCGGTTCAGCTGTTCAAGCTAACGAGCACCGCAAGTCTAGTATCCTCTATTCAAATGATCGAGCAGTACCCAGGAGCATTCCTGCTGCTCATGGATACAACCATGGTTTCCGGTGGTGCGAAGACAAAGGTCATCCAACAAGCTGCCTTTGACCTGTCACCAAACCAAGCCATCCAGCTGTCGAAGCTATCGTTCCATCACGAGCAGGACGGTCGCACACTAGATGACATTACGCACGCCACGCTGTTTCAGCAGGACGGACAAACGCTAATCGCCTTTACCGCGACCCGTGCCGGCAATAAAAACCAAGTATTCCTCGGTGAGCTAGCTGGCGGTAAAGTGCTTGCCACCTCCTTAACGAAGGCAGGTACAAGATACGAGCGTCCAGTGATCCTCAATAAAGACGAGGTCGCTTTTCTAGAAATGAACGGCTCTCAAAGGGAATTAGTTTATACCTCCTCTGAACCTAGTAAAATAGAGGAAAGTAAACAAATCGCAAAAGAGGACTACAAGCAGGCAGCCTACACCCAGTTCAGCAAATCCTTTAACGGCTTAATGCTCGTCCTGTTCGGCTTCGCCTGGATCATCCTAGCCTTTGCGATCTCGTATATAAGTACAGCGGTTTTAAATCGTTTTAGATTTGAAAGAACGTATACGCTTGGATTTATCATTCATGTCGTATCTTTGTTGATATTACAGATTTTCTTCCTATATCGCTTCACGAAGGTCGAGACAACAATTGCGAACATCCCTTTCATTACAGAAAGCTGGCATTTCGTTGTTTTATTGATCGCCGGAAGCTTGCTGTCGACCGTACCATTACTTCTTGCCCGATATAAGCCGGAAGAAGATGATTACACGTATATGGTAATATACGCGACCTTTATGAATCTAGCCGTCCTATTTTTCTTGGTCGGACCTTATATATTTTAATAGAAAGAGAGCAGGAGTGGATTCCTGCTCTCTTTTACTTTGGATAGGCTACTATGACCTCTCCATCCTTTGAAATAGCCTGATAGGAAAAGGAATTCCAAGTACCTTTTACGTCTAATAAAACAAATTTCTTTTCATCGAATTCTATAAAAGAAATATTATTATATATCTTTCCATTAGCTGTTATCACTAAATCATCAATGAGAGGATCTTCTATGGACATGAGAAGAATGTACCCATTTTCATATCCGCTTGCTTGCCAAGGAATTAGGTCATCTGTTTCTGAAAGAATCTCACCCACACTTGCTATAACCCCTCTTTGCCCGGAGTAATTAATCATCTTCCATGTACCCATCCAATTTTGCTTTAGCCTAGCGACGACCGTGATAGAATGCGGAATCCTATAAAACGCTAACCACTCACCATCTTGCTGTATAATACCGTAAACCTCTTCCACGCTCGACGACCAATTTTTCGTGTTCCGCAAGACATCTTCCTCCGTGGGATCCTGGCTCCAATTGTAAATTACATAAACGATAAAGAAGGCAAATAAGGTACTCGCAATGAGAAGCTTTTTTATAGCTTTCACTCTCCTATTTATAACTCTAATTTGTTAAATAATACTAAATTAGCGTATGGAAGTATATAAGAGATTTTGATGAGGAGAGTGGGAGTGGGATTTACTCCGTATTTGGACGGGATTTAGGCTTTCCGCAAGGTTTGGCTTCATCTCCGCAAGGTTCTTCTCGGTCTCCGCAAGGTTTCAATTCATCTGTGCAAGGTTCCGCTCCGTCTCCGCAAGGTTCTCCAAGTTGCCGATGCATCCTCCCTTTTTGCGCAACACTTTGCCCCGTTTCTGCAACACTTCACCCCTTTGGCGCAACACTTACCTCATTTCCCGCAACACTTATATTTCCCGCAATACTTCCTCCCGTTCGCGCAACACTTTGCCCCATTTCTGCAACACTTCACTCCTTTGGCGCAACACTTACCTCATTTCCCGCAACTCTTTTATTTCCCGCAATACTTCCTCCGGTTCGCGCAACACTTTGCCCCATTACTGCAACACTTCGCTCCATTCGCGCAACACTTCCCCTATTCCTCGCAATACTTTCTCCCTCCTACTCTCCTGCTCCATACTCTCTTTTCCACAAAAAAACTCCTCAACACAAATGTGTTAAGGAGTTTTCACTAATCATTATTTTTTCAAGTTATAGAATGTATCTTTTCCTAGGTATTGAGCTGTGTTGTACAGTTGGTCCTCGATACGTAGAAGTTGGTTGTATTTTGCTACGCGGTCGGAGCGGGATGGTGCTCCTGTTTTGATTTGGCCAGCGTTTGTTGCTACTGCTAGGTCTGCGATTGTTACATCTTCAGACTCTCCTGAACGGTGGGAGATTACTGCTGTGTAGCCAGCGCGTTTTGCCATTTCGATTGCGTCGAATGTTTCTGTAAGTGTACCGATTTGGTTTACTTTCACAAGGATGGAGTTGCCTACGCCTTGCTCGATACCTTGTGCTAGTTTTTTCGTGTTTGTTACGAATAGATCGTCTCCAACTAGCTGCACTTTTTTGCCGATTCTATCTGTTAGAAGCTTGTGGCCAGACCAGTCGTTTTCGTCTAATCCGTCTTCGATTGAGATGATTGGGTATTTATTGCTAAGCTCTTCGTACCAATCTACCATTTCTTCTGAAGTTTTCACTACGCCTTCTCCAGTTAGGTGGTATTTGCCGTCTTCTTTGTTGAATAACTCAGAAGCTGCAACGTCCATTGCAAGAAGGACTTCTTCACCTGGTTTGTAGCCAGCTTTTTCGATGGCAGTCATGATAGTAGAAAGAGCTTCTTCGTTTGATTTTAAGTTTGGTGCGAATCCGCCTTCATCTCCAACAGCTGTGTTTAAGCCAGCATCTTTTAATACTGATTTTAAGCTATGGAAGATTTCAGCGCCCATGCGTAATGCGTGACGGAATGATTCTGCTCCTACTGGCATGATCATGAATTCTTGGATGTCTACGTTGTTGTCAGCATGCTCGCCGCCGTTTACGATATTCATCATCGGAACTGGAAGTTGCTTTGCGTTAAACCCGCCTAGGTATTGATATAAAGGTACATCTAAATAGTCTGCTGCAGCGTGTGCTACTGCGATAGAAACTCCTAGAATAGCGTTAGCTCCTAGGTTACCTTTGTTTTCTGTACCGTCTAGCTCGATCATGGCATGGTCGATTTCAACTTGGTCTAACACTGAGAAATTTTCTTCTAATTCTGCCGCGATTACGTTGTTCACGTTTTCTACCGCTTTTAATACACCTTTTCCAAGGTATCTTGATTTGTCGCCATCGCGAAGTTCTACCGCTTCGTATTCACCAGTAGATGCACCAGATGGTACGATTGCGCGGCCATATGCTCCGCTTTCTGTGAATACTTCTACTTCAACTGTTGGGTTCCCGCGTGAATCTAATACCTCACGAGCTTGAATTTGTGTAATAATTGGCATTTTCAACTCTCCGTTTCGATTAATGTTTTACCTGTCATTTCAGGCGGTGCTTCTATACCTAATAAGTGTAACATGGTTGGAGCCAAATCGGCTAAAATTCCATCTGTTCGAAGTGTTGCTCCTTTTTCGGTCACAATCACTGGAACAGGGTTGGTTGTGTGAGCAGTCATCGGATTCCCCTCGAGGGTCGTTACCTCATCTGAGTTCCCATGGTCTGCTGTAATGATGGCCTGGCCACCTTTTGCTAAAATAGCATCTACCACTTTGCCAAGGCAAGTATCCACTGCCTCGATTGCTTTTATAGTTGGCTCTAGCATACCGCTATGGCCGACCATATCTGGGTTAGCAAAGTTTAAGATGATTGCGTCGAATTTATCTAATGCAATTTCACCTAATAAAGCATCGGTTAGCTCGTAAGCACTCATTTCAGGCTTCAAATCATAGGTTGCCACTTTAGGAGAATTAATAAGAACTCGCTGTTCTCCAGGGAATGTCTCCTCACGGCCACCGCTCATAAAGAAGGTGACATGTGGATATTTTTCCGTTTCGGCAATACGTAGCTGTGTTTTATCACAAGCTGCCAGTACCTCACCGATCGTGTTCGATAAATCGACTGTTTCAAATACTACATCCGCGACCACGTCATCACTGTAATGTGTGAATGTCACTAATTTAAGATTTTTCGGATGCTTCTCGCTTAATGGGAAGCTATCGAATGAAGGTGTGTTAAGTGCCATCGATAATTGGATTGCACGGTCTGGTCGGAAATTAAAGAAGATGACCGCATCATTCGTATCAATTGTCGTAGCCGGCTGTCCATTTTCCTCGATGACAAATGGCAGGACAAATTCATCCGCAATATCTTCCTCGTACGATTTAAGAATCCCTTGCGTCGCGCTTTCCGCCGTTTTACCGACTCCATCAACCATTGCCTGATAAGCAAGGATGACACGCTCCCAGCGACGGTCACGATCCATTGCGTAGTAGCGTCCACTAATAGATGCAAACTTACCGATTCCGATTTCCTTCATTTGCTTCTCTGTTTCCGCAACATAAGCGACAGAAGTACGTGGTCCAACGTCACGGCCATCTAAAAAGCCATGTACAAGTACATCGTCTAGACCTTGCGCCTTAGCAAGCTTCAACAAAGCAAATAGATGAGAATAATGACTATGAACACCGCCATCTGATAGTAAGCCCATTAAATGCAGCTTACCACCTGTTTGCTTTACATGCTCAATTGCCGCTAACAGCTTTTGCTCTTGGAAAAATTCCCCGTCTCGAATCGATTTATGAATACGAGTCAGATTTTGATAGACGATTCTACCGGCACCGATATTTAAGTGACCAACCTCTGAGTTACCCATTTGTCCATCGGGTAGACCAACTGCCTCACCTGAAGCGATCAAGGTTGCATTCGGAAACTGGTTCCAGTAGCGATCGAAGTTTGGTTTTTTTGCATGAAACACGGCATTACCATACGTTTCGGGTCTTAGTCCGAAGCCGTCTAGAATAATGAGTGCAACTGGACTTTTAGGCATTTGCACCAGCCTCCAGTAATTTCACAAACGAATCTACCTGTAGGCTTGCCCCACCAACTAGTGCACCATCGATATCTTCCTTAGAAAGCAGCTCCACGATATTTTCAGGCTTCACGCTGCCGCCATATTGGATACGCACTGCGCTTGATACTTCTTCTCCAAAGCCATCTAAAATAGTCTCACGAATTGCACGACATACATCGTTTGCATCGTCAGCCGTGGCTGTCTTACCAGTTCCGATAGCCCAGATCGGCTCGTAGGCGATGATCGTGTTTTTCACTTGCTCCTCTGTTAAGCCTTCAAGAGCTGCTGTTGTTTGAGCGGAAACAATGCTTTCTGTTTCGTTGCTCTCACGCTGCTCCAATGACTCTCCAACACAAATGATTGGCGTCAAATTATATTCGAAGGCTGCCTTCGCTTTTTTATTGACGGATTCATCGGTTTCGTTGAAATATTGACGTCTTTCCGAGTGCCCAATCACGACATAGCTTACGCCGATATCTTGTAATTGGTGGCCGCTCACCTCACCAGTGAACGCACCTTCTTTTTCCTCATGCATGTTTTGTGCACCGATGGAAATGAAGGACCCCTTCGTCTCGTTCACTAATGACTCTAGGAATAAAGACGGAGCGCAGATTACGGCTTCTACATTCGTCGTGTCAATCTGTTTTTCTTTTAATTCGTTAGCAAATTGCTTTGCATCTGAAAGTGTTTTGTACATTTTCCAGTTTCCTGCGATTACTTGTTTACGCATAATAAAATCTCCTCCAATTACTTATCGTTTAGTGCCGATACGCCTGGTAAGTCCTTACCTTCCATAAACTCTAAGGAAGCTCCTCCACCAGTTGAGATATGGTCCATTTTATCTGCTACATCAAATTTTTCTACTGCAGCGGCTGAGTCTCCTCCGCCAATGATCGTATAGCCAGCAGTTTCTGCCATTGCAGTCGCAACACCCTTCGTTCCGTTTGCAAAAGCATCCATTTCAAACACACCCATTGGTCCGTTCCAAATGATCAGCTTGCTGTCTTTAATAACTTGATCGTACAGCTTAACTGTTTCAGGTCCGATGTCCAAGCCCATCCAGTCAGAAGGAATTTGGTCTACCGGCACGACCTTCGTGTTGGCATCCTTTGAAAACTCATCCGCAACGACTACATCGATCGGCAAATAGAAGTTCACACCTTTTTCCTTCGCCTTTTCAAGGAAGGACTTCGCTAGGTCGATTTTGTCTTCCTCTAAAAGAGAGGTTCCAATTTCATGGCCTTGCGCCTTCGTGAACGTGTAAGACAATCCACCACCGATTAGGATATTGTCTACCTTGTCCAATAAATGATCGATGACACCGATTTTATCCTTTACTTTCGCTCCACCAATGATCGCCGTGAAAGGTCGTTCAGGTGTGGATAAAGCCTTTCCTAGCACATCTAATTCCTTTTGCATCAAGAATCCAGATACTGCAGGTAAAAGCTTCGCAATACCTTCTGTTGTGGCATGCGCACGGTGAGCTGCACCGAATGCGTCATTGACATACACATCTGCTAACGAAGCAAAAGCTTTTGCTAGCTCTGGATCATTTTTCTCTTCTCCAGCGTGGAAGCGTACATTTTCTAATAAAACAATATCTCCCTCATTCATTGCTGAGATCGCTTGTTCTACTTGTTCTCCAATTGATTCATCTAATTTAGTTACAGGCTTATTCAATAGCTTAGCTAAATGCTCGCCAACCTTTGTCAAACGTAGCTCTTCCTTTACTTCCCCTTTTGGGCGACCCATATGGCTTGCAAGAATCACTTTCGCTCCTTGCTCGATTAAATATTGGATCGTAGGTAGTGCTGCACGAATACGAGTATCATCTGTAATGACACCGTCTTCTACTGGTACATTGAAGTCTACACGACAAAAGACGCGTTTCCCCTTTAACGTTACAGCGCTCATTGTTTGTTTTTCCTTCATGAAATAAGCCTCCTTATGTAATTGAATTGCCTACTAAAAAAAGAAGGAGCAAAAGGGGTAACCTTTGCTCCTTTACCCTCTTTTATTATAGAGGTTATTATACTTAAACGCTATCCAAACACTAATGTTTCTCGGTATCTAGCGAGAAATTATAACCCTTTTTTTGCCATTAATAATGCAAGGTCGATACAACGTGCAGAGTATCCTGATTCGTTGTCATACCAAGCTAATACTTTAACAAGGTTATCTTCTAATACCATTGTAGATTGACCATCTACTGTAGAAGAAGCAGTGTTGCCGTTATAGTCGATTGATACTAATGGAAGCTCGTTATATTCAAGAATTCCTTTTAGTTCATTTTCAGCAGCTTTACGAAGCACGCCGTTTAACTCTTCTACTGTTACTTCTTTGTCTAGCTCTGCTACAAAGTCAACTAGAGATACGTTTGGTGTTGGTACACGAACAGCCATACCATCTAATTTACCTTTTAGCTCAGGAAGAACCTTCGCCACTGCAGCTGCTGCTCCAGTTGTTGTAGGAATCATAGATTCAGATGCTGCACGAGCACGACGGTAGTCGCTATGTGGCAAGTCTAAGATACGTTGGTCATTTGTGAATGAGTGAATTGTTGTCATCATTCCGCGTTTGATACCGAAGTTATCTTGTAATACTTTTGCCACTGGTGACAAGCAGTTTGTTGTACAAGAAGCGTTTGATACTACGTGATCTGTTTCTGGGTTGTATCTATCTTCATTTACACCCATTACGAATGTTGGCATATTGTCTTTTGCTGGAGCAGAAAGAATAACTTTTTTAGCTCCTGCTTCGATATGCTTACCAGCTTTTTCAACTGTGCTGAATACGCCAGTAGATTCGATTACGATGTCTACTCCAAGGTCTTTCCAAGGCAGTACAGAAGGATCCTTTTCTGCGAATACTTGAATGTTTTTCCCGTTAACCACTAGGTATTCACCCTCTGAAGTGATGTCAGCATTTGAGATGCCGTGTACAGAATCATATTTTAATAAATGAGCAAGCATCGCTGCATCTGTTAAGTCATTGATTGCTACTACTTCTAAATCCTTTTGCTCTAATGCTTCTCTGAAAACTTTACGTCCGATACGTCCAAATCCGTTAATAGCTAATTTTACTGTCATTATAAAATTCCTCCTAAATGTTTTTTGGGATCACTTTCATCATTTCATTGGCCGCACCTTCATCTGTTACGAGAACAGTTTGCAATGGAGCCTGCTTGAAATAAGAAATAAGCGCGTTGGCTTTTTTTGCCCCGCCTGCGACTGCAAGCAGATGCTCTATATGCTGAAGCTGATTTAATTGAACACCGATTGTGCGAATATGGTGAACAGCTTCACCGTGATTGTTGAAATAATAGCCAAACGATTCACTGACTGCACCTCTACTTGTTAGAAGCTCAATCTCCTCGTCACTCGAATTTCTTCTCTTGGCCATCTCTAATGCATCGCCTATTCCATGAATAATGATGTTTGTCCTTTCATAAAGGTCCATCATTTCTTGGATAAAAGGCTCCTTCTTCATCGTCATATATGCCTCTTCGCTTAAGCGATCCGGTATATATAACGTCCGGTAGGTTCCATTCATCTTGCTAGCAAACAAAGACGCAATGGTATTTGCTTGTAGCCTGACATCCTTCCCTACCCCTCCTCTTGCCGCAATAAACAACAAATCCTTCCATCTGGACGATTCGGTCATGGCATGGGAGATGGATGCAATCGTTGATCCACCAGTAACTGCAACGATGTATTCATCCAGTAAAATACTCTCTAAATACTTTGCTGCCTCCTGGGATAAAAGCATAGATGTGTTAGTATCAGTATCTACATTTCCCGGAACAATAATCACATCTTTTATATTTAAATATTTCTTTAACATTAGCTCCATTTGTGATCGACCAGACCACATACGGACTACTTCTTTTAAATCTATTAAAACCTCATTGCCCTCTGCTGTAATAGCCGCTCCCTCACGAGAAACTTCTATTAAGCCTTTAGTCCTTAGAGCGTCCAATTCCTTACGAGTTTCACGCTCCGTTAAGTCTAGCTGTTCTCCAAGAACCCGACGGCCAATACCTCTGGTCAGCTGGATAGTTTGGAGAATACGATACCTCTTCTGAAGCAGCTCACTCATCTCTGGCATTAGCTTTAGCTGTGCACTTAGAAAAGAATCCATTTGTCACATCCCACGCTAGTGGTGACATATTTGTCCCACATGTATTAAAAATGTCCCATCTACTTAAAAAAAATTTAATTTCTATAATCATAATACTTTAATATATTCCAAATAGCAATATATGTGTTTGGAAGCATTATTTTTCTAATGCTTCCAGCAGTGTCACATAGTCGAGATTCCCGTACTGTATGATTTCTCCATGATATTCCACAACCGGAATCATGAGCATAAATTTTTCGTGCAGCTGATCATCTTCTTCTATATTATGCTCCACTATTTGAAATGGCACGTCCTCCTGCACCAGCTTCAGCATCATTCTTCCGTCCTCACATAAATGACAACCTGGTCTTGTATAGAAATGGACAATCATTTTCTGTGTCCCCCCATCGTTTAGCTTCTCTTATTATAAACTTTTAACCTATTAAAAGCGTGCCGAATGTTTTGCATACAAAATATTCCTTAAAAGGTAAAATAGAAGAGGATGTATTTCATTTTTAAAATACGAACTAATTAAAGAGAATAATGAAGTGTAAATGATGTTTTATGAGAATGTAGAGTTGATTTCCGCTCTAGGCGAACGCTTTCCGTGGGGTGAGCGATAAGCCATCACCCATCGCTTACGCGCGTGGTTGTGATGTCTTATCTGTCTCACTCATCCCACTGGTGTCGTCGCCTGCCGCTTCAATCAATAGAAAGAAAATGTTCGTGTTTGATTGGTGAAGGGCTATTCCACTAGGACTTTATTGGATAATTCACATTCTATTTAATAAAAGCGATACTTTTCATTTATTCGTTCGTCTATTGCACTAAGGGGGTCAGGAGATGGAAATGGAACAGCTATATAGAGATCACAGCGACCGGGTTTACAGCTATATTTACTTACTTGTCCGTCATAAAGAAAGTGCTGAGGACCTTACACAGGAAACCTTTTACAAAGCATTTAAAGGATTTAAAACGTTTGATAAGCAAGCATCGACTGCTACGTGGATCCTAAAAATTGCTCGCAATGTTACCTATGATTATTTCAGAAGAAAACGAGTGGTTCAATTTTTTTCATTTGAAAAGAATCATGATATAGAAACAAAGGGGCTTTCCCCAGAAAGTCACGTCGAACAAAAAGAAAAGCTGACACGGATGTATGATTCCTTGCGCCTGCTAAAGAAGGATTATCAAGAGGTAATCATCCTGCGAAAAATCCAGGAATGCTCCATCCAGGAAACTGCCTACATTCTCGGATGGACCGAGGCAAAGGTCAAGATGAAAATGATGCGTGCACTCGAGGCGCTAAAAAAGGAATTTCATCAAAAAGGGGGTTATGTAAATGGAACCGTCAAAGGAATTTGATGAGCTTTTTGAGGAAATGAAGCATGTTGAACGTTCTAATGAAGCAAGACGAAATACATGGCTAGCGATAAAGGAACGAATGGAAAAGAAAAAAAGTAGAATATTTCCCGCCATCCTTGCATTAGCAGCAATTGCCATCGCCTCCTTTTTCCTGTTCACAAATATGATTCCAGCAGAAACTGAGCAAACAGCACAACCTCTTACGAATGAGGAAGTGATTATGGCCGTCATTGAAAAAGAATATAATGGGCCGGATATGGAACTTGAAAGGTTACTAAGGGCATGGTTTGAACTGCAAAGTAAAACCCCTACAAAGAACCAGGATGAGTACAATAAGCTGCTACAATCGAAGGAAAGTACAGATTATACTAATTATTTTTACAAAAGCTTTGGTGATTATTTCACAAAAGATATGATGGAACAGGCTATTAGCACTGTAATGGTGTTCAAATATAATTCCCAATTAATAGACAGCAATTTAGACATGCAATTAGAGAAGGTCCAGATAACACAGGATAAGGATCATCCAACTATTTATCGAGCTACCGTGGAGGTTTCCTTGACAAACGATAAAGACCAGAAAATCTTTCACACGTTAAAAGAAGAATATATCTTTTCTAAAACAGAGCCTGGAAAAATAGGGAGATATAACTTAATGTTAGCTACAGATGGCAAACATCTATATGATATCATCCCAAATTTTGATGCCTATTTTAATAACAGGAAGCCAGTTATCGACGTTTCGTTCGATTCCATTTGCTTCAATGGAAGAACTGGCTCCAATCAAATAAACGGCTGTACAACTGACACAGTTCAAATAAATGAAATAATGGAATCCATTAACGATTTACCTATTCAAGAGGTTACCGAGGAGGAAAGCAGCTGGAGAGCTGAATTGTTGTCTCAAAGGAACAGCTATCAAATCTATTTAACAAACGAAGCAAATCAAGAAAAGACATTATACACGGTGACTCTATACGATGATGGCAAGCTAGTGTACGCTCCTGGCTTGGACATGGGGATTACTGGCGATATCACGATAGGCTCTCATCGAGATGTCTACAAGAAGGTTATTCAGATGCTTCAAACATTTAAAGAAGTAGACTAGCAGAGAAAATGATTCCTGATTGAAACGAGCTGGTTATGACTAGCTCGTTTTATCTTTGTTTTTCTTCCGATAAAAATAACGCCAAGTATAAAAAATCACCCAAAATGCTAAAAGAACAACAAACTGATAGTTTGTATCACTATAATTAACCATAAGGATTATTATAATAAATGTTGGTATAGCTAAATAACACCACATTCTTACTTCCTTGTTTTTAAAACTTAATTCAAACCGTTCACTCATAGACCCCAACCCTTTTGCCGCCTACCTTCACCAGCTGGCTAGTCTACCTGAGATTCCTAGCGTTTTAATTTACGACAATCACTCCATGGATTACTACAATCACTGCCTAGTTTACGACAATACCCTCGAAGATTACTACAATCCAATCCCATGGACTCTCTCTGATGAATTTTTACGACAATCACAGCGTAGTTTACTACAATACCTCATAACGAAAGATAATAGCCTTTATCTTCACAAAAAAAAATGAAAAAAACGATTCGTTTTCTTCATTTGTTTTTTATTTGATTGCCTCTTAGGCTCTACATTTTTTTGCTTTGCTGGAGAATTTGTGATTCTCCTGTACGTTCCCATTCTTCTACTGTTTCATATGCTTTTTCAGGAGAATATCCCTTTCCAACAAGAACTCCCATTAAAATAAACTCTTGAAGGATATGTGTCATATTAATTCCTCTTTCAACGTCTTCCATGCCTTCTTTAACCAGAAATTCTGTGTGCTTAACCCACTCATCTGGAGTCTTCCCATAATATTTTGTATTTCCATTTCCATGTTCCATCTCCATTGCATCCGCTTTAGTTTTATGAACTGTACCAAATGGGTGGTTTGGCGGGGCATAGATGGAATATAGTTTCAAAGGAACATTTCCGGTATTTGTAAGATTATGCCACGTTCCAGCGGGTATTACAATTGCTGTGTCATCGAATACACTCCATTGCAAATTTAGATTATCTTTACTGTTACCCATTTGAACTATTCCTTGACCTTGTTCAATACGTAGAAATTGATCCACCTCAGGGTGTATTTCCAAACCAATATCTTCCCCTACATTAAGGCTCATTAAAGTGACTTGCAAACGACTTCCTGTCCATAGTGCAGTACGAAACGTCTGATTTACTTTGGTTGCTTCATTAATATTAATAACAAAAGGGTTTGCTCCATAGTCTTTTAACACGTTCTCATAATAAGAATGGTGTGAACCAAATGCCACCTCATTCGGAACTGCCCAATAACCATGAGTGTTTCCGTAGATATACTGTGGAGAATTTGCATAATAAGGATATTGATACATATAAGGTGCATAATACATTTTTATCAATCCCTTCACTTCATTTTATTAATAATCCATCTTATGTGTGGTGGCAGCAGGGTATACTAAATGTTGTCATAAGAGAACAATTTGAGATTAAAAACGACGACAATTACTCCACGTTTTCCTACAATCAACGTTTCTTACTCCCCCTACCACTACCCCCAAAAGAGCAGCGTGTTCTAACGGATTCGTTTGATGAGAAGAAGACACGAGAACGTAATCAACGAGTAATAAACCAGAATGATCACAAACATGAGAAAAGAAAGTCATTCTTGCTGATGAAATGCTCTTGATTAGAAAACGTCAAAAATTTATTGAAGCTAGCTCTTCCATAAAGGTTAAAAACGGGATGCCGTTGAATATAATAATTTATCGTTTAACGATAGCTTTATTGCATTTTGAAACTCATACATTCCTTATTAAAATTTTCTGGTTGCTGTGAAACACAAGCTTAGATGAAAAGGGGAAACAAAATGAAAACAAAATGGCTTTTGAGTAGTAGTGCCGTAGTGATGGGCTTGTTGGGGTTGGCAGGAACCTTTGTTCCCGAAGAAATTTCAAATATATTAGAAATTGAACCCTCGCCCATTACTCTGATTCTTCTGCAAATCATTGGAGGACTATATTTAGGTTTTGCAATGCTGAACTGGTTTACACGTTCTTCCCTAATCGGCGGCATCTATAACAGACCTGTCGTATTGGGAAATCTGATACATTGCCTCGTTGTCTTTTTTGCCCTAATACGGCATCTGGCAGAGGATTTTCATTTCATATTTGTTATTTTGACATTAGTTTACCTTGGGTTTGCCATCTGGTTCACATTGGTGATGCGCTCGAATCCATTAAGAAATCAATCAAAAATGTCTGCCTAACATATATAAACGGGAATTTATATAGGGCGTCTCACTTTTTAAGTTCACCATGCGGAACTAGTCTTTTAAGCAATACAAAATATATTAAAACAATAAAAATTCCTACTTTATAAAAGAAGGAATTTTTATTGTTTATTCCATTATGAGAATCTAAGTGGAAGATTACTCGATATTTATGGGTCAAATTTTTTAAAATTGAGAAGGGTTATGAATTTAATATCATTGTTCCAGTGATTTCAAAACAATTTTCTTCCTCCAATTAACAAAATTATTAGCAGTGCAATTAGAAGAATTGTATCCCCATTTGCTTTGCTTTTTTACGTGCTCTCCCCGTGTACAGAGCCAGTTAATCTATTTCTCCCACCTTAATTTCTCTAAACCTTTAACACAAACTCTGCTTCGCCTTCGTTAATGTTGCCCGTTTTCTGGAAGCCGAGGCTTTCATAGAGCTTGATGGCTATTTCGTTTTCCGGCTCCGTTGATAAATAGATGGAATTGCAGCCGTCCAATTGCTTCATTTCATCCAGCACTAGCTCTACTGCTTTTCTGCCATAGCCTTTTCCTTGGCTTTTATGATCGATCATAAAGCGGCAGATCCAGTAGTTTGCAGTTTCTTCATCAAACCCGTACATGGCAAAGCCAATGAGCTTGTCCTCTGCTTCGACACCTTTTATAGTCCATCCAGTTTCATAGACTGATTGGGTGATGGATAATGCGTTGGAGGCAACAAATTTCTCTACTACGGTTCCTTTGCCATCCTCGTTAGTTGTTAGAAGGACTGTTTTCAGCCAGTTATCCTTATTTATTTCTACTAGTTTCATTCTGCTTCCCCGTTTCTTTTATTAATCTCTCTGCTTTTTTCTTTTACCATTTACCATTCTAGATAGGAGGAAGATGACTAAAAGGATAATGATTATGGTTGGGATAGAGATACTGTCCTGTAGGCTGTTACTCGTATAGGGCTGTGGCTTCGTTAGCCCCTCCGTAATACCGTAATGCTTGGAAACCTCATTGGACAATGCCTGATAGGTGGAGATTACAGCCTCATCGATTAGACCCTGGTTTAAATAAGGCATTGTATACCGATCGATTATCTGATCTATTTTGGCATCTGAAAGTGCTTTTTCCAAGTCACGGTCCACTGTAATCTCTACTGCCGGACCTCCTCCGTTAACCGGATCCGTCTCGATTAAAAATAGTAAGCCATTCTTATTTCGTACACTTCCTATTTGGTTTTCTCGAATGACGTCCATGTTAAACTCACTTGCCGACTGGTCTCCTACATGCTCGATAATCATCACAACTAGCTGAGCAGTCGTTCCTTTTTTTAATTTATCTCCCAGTATTTTTACTTCCTGCTTCGTTTCTTCTGTTAAAAAGTTCTCTTCATCTACTAAATAGGTATCCTTTGATATATCCCCAGCAGCCCCTGTACTTAAAGGAGAGAACAACAAAATAAGGAAGGTTATAACTAGCAGATGTATTGTTTTTTTCAACAGTGCCATTCCCCTTTCAGCCTGCAGTCTCATCATTTTTATTTTATTCTGATAAGTTAATTATATTATACATGAATTATGACTATTAGAAGTCCCTTTTACGAGTTTAATATAGGAAAAGAGTGGTAATGATATAGATTAGACAGTAAATAAAGGAGGTAAACAAATGGACCAAGTACATAACGAGGATTTAACACCAAAAGAAGCCATTGATGCACTGGAGAAGATTCAAGGAAAATTCCCTGGAGCGAGGCGCGCACACGCTAAGGGGGATATGTATGAGGCAACATTTCTTCCGAATGGGAATGCTGTACCCTATACGGTTGCACCCCATCTTCATAGAGAAGCAATTCCTGCTACTGCTCGTTTTTCCAATAGCCCCCCTAACCCTGCCTCCGTCGATTATCTTGTTCCTGCCAAAGGGCTCGCCGTTCAATTTCAGCTACCCGATGGAAGCTTCACCAATTTAGTGAGCTCTACTGTACCGATGTTCGTCACAAGCAGTCCTAGAGAGTTTATCGATATGATCGAAATATTTACGGATAAAAAAACTGGGATTAAAACGATTGACCGGGCCATTAATATGGTGGAGCTAGTTTCTAAAAAATATCCACATAGCAAAGAGGTCATTCAAATCATTAAGGAGCAGGCAAAGCAGCCACCAACGAGCTACGCTGAGCTTCACTACTATCCTATCCACGCCTTCTATTTCGTTAATAAAGACGGCGAACGCCAAGCAATCAAATACGAATGGGTCCCAGTTGATGAAACAAAAGATTCTACTCTAACAAGCAAATCGATTTCAGCCAACTATTTGACGGAGGAGCTAGACGACCGATTAAAACGGGGGCCAGTCCAGTTTGATCTGTTCATCCGCTTAGCAGAGGAAGGGGATAACCCAAACGATGCGACGGATATGTGGCCAGAAGATAGAAGAAAAGTGAATATAGGTCGTTTGGAAATTAGAAATAAAATACATCCTAAGGAAGACATTGTTTTCGACCCAACGATTGTTCCAAAGGGAATCGAGCTAACAGACGATCCCATACTACACTTTCGAAGTGGAGCATATGCTGAATCATATGAGAGGAGAAGTAAGAATGAATAAGAAAGCCCCAAACACATAGTAAATGAGCATAAAAAAACACTCGAACGAATTCGAGTGTTTCTAACTGTTATGGACGCCCCTGGAGGGAATCGAACCCCCATCTCAAGAACCGGAATCTTACGTCATATCCATTAAACTACAGGGGCAAGCGACCTTTCTATTATACAAATGGTATAGGAATAATTCAAGTAAACATTTCAAAGCTTAATATTTGACCTTCCTTGACCATTCCATGTATGATAAAGTTACAACTGAGGCAGAATTTCTCAGTACACACTAAAAAAACACTAACAATTACCTTGAAGGAGGCAATCCAGGATGAATTTAATCCCTACAGTTATTGAACAAACAAATCGCGGCGAGCGTGCGTATGACATTTATTCTAGATTATTAAAAGACCGCATCATCATGCTTGGTAGCGCGATTGATGACAACGTATCAAACTCGATCGTTGCCCAGCTTTTATTCCTAGAAGCAGAGGATCCAGAAAAAGATATCTCTATCTATATCAATAGCCCAGGCGGAAGTATTACAGCAGGTATGGCTATCTACGATACAATGCAATTCATTAAACCAGACGTACAAACTATTTGTATCGGTATGGCAGCATCAATGGGTGCTTTCTTACTTACAGCTGGAACAAAAGGCAAACGCTATGCACTTCCAAATGCTGAGGTTATGATTCACCAACCACTTGGTGGAGCTCAAGGGCAAGCAACGGAAATCGAGATTGCAGCAAAACGTATCTTATACCTACGCGACAAGCTAAACCAAATTATGGCTGAACGTACTGGTCAACCGATTGAAGTCGTTTCAAAAGACACAGATCGCGATAACTTCATGCCAGCAGAGCGTGCATTAGAATACGGTCTAATCGACCATATCATCTCACGCAGCGACATGAAAAAAGATGTAAAATAATATAATATAAATCCAAGGCGGTCATTCTCTGCCTTGGATTTTTTTATAAAAAGATGAAAGGTTGTGTTCCATTTGCTATATACAATAAGTTCTCTGTTAATCATATTGTCCTTAGTCATTTACATCGTAAGTCTACAAAGCAAAATAAAAAAATTAGAATCACAACAGGCCCTTCCGTTTAAAGGAGACAAAGCCTTAGAAAAACAAATCGTAGAGATGAATAATAATGACAGCAGCCAGGTTGAAATGGTCAAGCTTGTTCGGAATGAAACAGGCTTAGGACTAGTACCAGCAAAGAAATATGTAGATAAGGTGCTTAACCATATTTAATGTCATTCTACAAAAAAAAGCTGTTATCTAATCCAAGCGGACTAGATAACAGCTCTCTTTATTTATTCAGCATTAGAAATGAACTTAACTAATGATTCCACAGCTTCCTCTTCATCAGAGCCTTCAGCACTCAAAGTAACAGTAGCGCCCTTGCTAATCGCAAGGCTCATGATTCCCATGATACTTTTAGCGTTTACCTTTTTGTCATCTTTTTCAAGAAACACATCTGCTATAAAACGATTCGCTGCTTGTACAAATAAAGCTGCTTGTCTCGCTTGTAGTCCTGATTGTAATTTTACTTCGACCTGTTGTTCCGCCATAATCCTTAGCCCCATTTCTTTAAATTGATTCGCCTCTTCTTAAAGCATCTGCTATTTCATCCAGCTTACGCAAGCGATGGTTAACACCTGATTTACTTACAGTTCCAGTGGATACCATGTCGCCTAGCTCCTTTAGGGTTACATCCTGATACTCGACACGAAGACGGGCAATTTCTCGAAGCTTCTCAGGCAATTGATCCAGCCCGATTGCATTATCGATAAAACGGATGTTATCCACTTGTCGGATAGCTGCACTGATGGTTTTGTTCAAATTGGCCGTTTCACAGTTGACCAAGCGATTAACACTGTTCCGCATGTCTCGGATGATTCGCACATCCTCAAATTTTAAGAGGGCACGATGTGCTCCAGCGATGCTTAAAAAGTCAGAAATTTTTTCTGCTTCCTTTAAATATGCCACAAAACCTTTTTTACGTTCAATGGTTTTTGCATTTAATTCATAAAAGTTCATTAAATCGACTAATGCGTCGCTATGTGTTTTATATAAGGAGTAAATTTCTAAGTGATAAGAGGAAGTTTCTGGATTATTGACAGAGCCTCCTGCTAAGAAAGCTCCACGTAGGTAAGCTCTTTTACAGCAGTTCTTTTTGACAAGCTCCTGTGAAATCGAATACTCAAATTCAAAGCCTTCCTTCAAAATCATTAAATCCTCTAGTAGCCTCTTGGAGCCTTCTCTTACTCGGCAAATATAGACATTATTCTTTTTAAGACGCATCTTTTTACGAACAAGTACTTCCACATTCAGCTTATACAACGATTTGATCAACGTGTACAGCCTTCGGGCAATCGCCGCATTTTCGGTTTGAACATCCAAGCTAAGCATTTTGTTGCTAAAAGAAAGAGAACCATTCATACGGATGAGCGCTGAAAGCTCTGCCTTCGAACAGCAAGGCTCAGCCTCCTCCTGTGTCATCTCTTTTTTTGTTTCAGAAGCAAACGACATATAACGTTTCCCCCTTTCTTGCAGAGCCTCTCTATTGTTTGAATCCTTTTTGGCCTGCATATTCGTAAAGCCATTTCGCTACTTTTATCGCATCATGACGGACAGCGCCATTATATACGATGGAAATGTCCTTCTTAACGATTTCTATGTCTAGTGTTTCTAATTTCTCTATATCAATTTTAACGGGAGAAGCCTTCTCCTGCTTATATAAATACTGAACATTTTCAGGAATTTCCTCATTACTTATCAACAAAGAATCTATAAAGTTCTCGCCTACATGGTCGATCAATGCTTCTACATGATCATACGCCGTATAGTTATTCGTTTCTCCAGCTTGTGTCATCAGATTGCAAATGTACACTTTTTTAGCCTTCGAACGGATGACTGCCTTACGAATATCTTCGACTAAGAGATTAGGCAAAATACTAGTATAAAGGCTACCTGGTCCAATTGCTATAATATCCGCTTGGCGGATTAGGTTAATTGCCTCTGGCAGTGGCTTTACATCGTCAGGAGTAATAAATACCTTTTCTATCTTTTTCCCATAGTCCGGTATTTTAGATTCCCCTGTAACAATAGTTTTATCCTCAAATTGTGCATGGAGTGTGACTAGCTGATTGGCAGCAGGAAGCACTTTTCCATGAATATTTAAAACACGGCTCATTTCCGTGATTGCATGTGCGAAATCTCCTGTAATCGAGGTTAAAGCAGTAATCATTAGATTGCCTAAGGAATGTCCCTCGAGTTCGCTGGAATTAGTAAAGCGAAACTGAAACATTTCTTCTACGAGCGGCTCTACCTCTGATAAGGCTGCTAAGACGTTACGGATATCACCAGGTGGTGGAATATCATAATCATCTCTTAATCTACCGGAGCTCCCTCCGTCATCTGCAACTGTAACAATGGCAGTAATATCTAATGGAAGTTTTTTAAGTCCTCGAAGCAAGGTAGATAAGCCAGTACCACCACCAATGATGACTATTTTTTTACGGTGTTTTGTACGACCCATTAAGTCATTCCTTCCTGATAGTAACATCTCTATGAGTTATTACTGTTTCATCGTCTTCCTTAAAAACCTTACCGAAATATTCTGCTAGTGTTACAGAACGGTGCTGACCGCCCGTACAGCCAAAGGCAATAACAAGCTGCGTCTTGCCTTCTCGCTTGTATTGCGGAATCATAAAGGCAAACAAGTCTTTTAGTTTTTCGATAAGCGTCTTCGTATCTGCCCATTTTAAAACGTAGCTAGAAACCTCTTCATTTAGTCCTGATTTTAAGCGAAGCTCCTCGATATAATACGGATTTGGAAGAAAACGAACGTCAAAAACCAAATCTGCATCAATAGGAATTCCGTGCTTAAATCCAAAGGACATAACGTTCACTGTAAAGACCTGGCTTCCATTTGTCGAAAATTCCTCTTGAATTTTTTCTCGAAGCTCGCGTGGCTTCATCTTGGATGTATTATAAATAAATTGTGCTCTGCCTTTTAAGTCAGAAAGAAGCTCTCTTTCCTTTTTTATACCTTCTAATGGCAATCCTGCATTTGCTAACGGATGGGAGCGTCTAGTTTCCTTATATCTTCGGACAAGAACCTCATCCTGTGCATCCAAAAACAACACCTTTGGAGTTACCGAGGTTGCTTCTTGAAGCTGGTTAACGGAGTCAACGAGTGAATGAAACATTTTCCCTCCACGCAAATCCATTACCGCTGCTATATTTCGCGGTTGCTGATTTGACTCAATCATTAGCTTGATAAAAGTGCTTAGGAGCTCAGGAGGAAGATTGTCTATGCAATAATAGCCTAGGTCTTCAAAGCTTTGGATAGCTACTGTTTTTCCTGCTCCTGACATTCCAGTAATGATGACTACTTCTGTTTCTGGCTTCTGCTGAGTTTCCACTATCTATTTATCCTCCCATGAATGTTGAATAGTTTCACTGATTAATGCGAAATCTGGAGTATATACAAAAGTACCGTATTGCATACCCTTTTCCTTTACAGCAAACAATAGATTTGTTCGATCTCCCTCTGCCATCGGTAGATGTGCTAAATCTTCAACCGGGTGCCATTCGAGCACACCTTCTTTAGTTTCTTTATATGGAGTTCCTTCTATATCTGTGCCGATAAAGGTAAATAACATCCATTCATCTAGACGTTTCCCATCCTCTTCAATGAGCATTGTATAGATTCCCTTTAAATGTGGATTGATCGGTACAGTGTTTGTCTCTTCCGTAAACTCACGAACAGCAGAAATAAGAATAGATTCTCCTTCTTCCATTTTTCCGCCTGGTGCAACATACCAGTTTCTACGTGGTTTCTTTAATAACAAAACTTTGTCGTCTTTACAAATAAGTAAATTAGCGATTCTTTGCACGTATGGTCACTCCATCTGTCTGTAGTTACCTTATATTATACATGAATTTGCACAAAAAGAGGCTGCTTCACGATTTAAATCGCAAAACAGCCTGTTCAAATCTTGCATATATAAAAAGGGGGTCAATTTATATACTTTACTATACACTTAATATGTTTCAGAACAGTTACAGTTAAATTAAGATAAAATTAAATTAAATATTTGATGTGTTTTTATCTTTTAAATGCTCAATATAGTGCTGAGCTGATAAAGCTGCTACACTACCATCACCTGTTGCTGTGACAATTTGACGAAGCATTTTATCACGAACGTCCCCTGCCCCAAAGATACCAGGTACTGCTGTTTCCATTTTCTCGTTTGTAACGATATAACCATTTTCATTTAAGATGCCCAGGCTATGAAATGGTTTTGTAAGTGGTAGCATTCCAACATATACGAATACGCCGTCTGTTGAAAATTCTTTTTCGGAACCATCAACCGTAGACACTAAAGTAACGCTAGAAACCTTACCGTCTGTTCCGTGTATTTCTTTTAATGTTGTATTCCAAATAAAGTCTATTTTTTCGTTAGCAAAAGCTCGGTCCTGTAGAATTTTTTGAGCGCGAAGCTTATCTCTACGATGTACGATTGTTACCTTGTTCGCAAACTTAGTTAAGAAAGCACCCTCTTCAACTGCAGAGTCCCCGCCTCCAACAACTACTAGGTCTTTCCCTTTAAAGAAAGCACCATCACAAACTGCACAATAGCTTACGCCACGTCCACCAAGCTCTGTTTCGCCGGGAATACCCATTTTTTTGTACTCAGCTCCTGAAGAGATGATAACAGCTAACGCTTTATATTCTTTACCGCTTACTTTTACGGTTTTATAGTCTCCGTTATCGACTACTTCGGAAACGTCACCATATGCATATTCTGCACCAAATTTTTTCGCATGATCGAACATTTTAGTAGAAAGCTCAGGTCCTAAGATTGTTTCAAATCCTGGGTAGTTTTCTACCTCTTCTGTATTAGCCATTTGGCCGCCTGGAATTCCACGTTCAATCATTAGAGTGGAAAGGTTTGCACGGGAAGTATATACAGCTGCTGTCATACCTGCTGGGCCCGCTCCTATAATAATCACGTCATATATATTTTCAGTTGTCATCGATAATTCCTCCTACGTACTACATACCAACAATCTAACTAATTTTGTACCCTTCATCAACTAATATGCTTAGGAGTCAGAAAAAGGTAAGAATTGGATTAGCTCGTTGACATATTTCGTGAGCGTTGCTGTAGTGATTCCGTATTGCTCCGCATATTGTTTTTTCGTCACGTTTTTCATTCGTGAGGATACGAACATATACTCAGTCGCTGCTGCCAAAGCACGCGGATTTTTAAAGCCATACCCTTTTTCTAGCGCACGCTCTACTAGCACAAACCACATTTGTAATAACAGTGTCTCTGACTGCTCCAGTGACTTGTTGTTGTCATAAAGTAAATCCGTAGCTGCAATGGCTCTCAAAAATGCTTTTTCTGCCGGAGATTTCTCATCGAATTTATGCCCAAGAGAATTAGCTAAAAACAATTTCTCCATTGTAGTCAGTTCCTCCACTACAATCCACTTAGGGTGTGCGATAATTTCCTGGCGATGACGAGACTTCCCTAACAGATAGAAGCCAAAAATACGTTCACTAATATTTTTGTTTTCTAGCTTTTCTAAGATTAAATTCTTTTGTTCCTCGTTATTTGGCTCTACTAGCTCCTTCATTTGTGGGAGCCACGGCTCGAAGCCTGCTTTTTCCGGATCCAGCTTTAAAAGCGCTTTCCACGCATTACGCGCCACTTCCTCATGCCCTGCAAAATAAGCAGAATGCGAAAGCCAAAAATAGAAGCCTGGATCTGCTTCAAATCCTTTTCGTTGAATGCTTCTCAACCATTTGAAGGCTTGTTCATATTTCCCTATTAACGCAAAAGTTGCCCCTAATTTATAGCGATGCTCGATAAAATAAGGATTTATTTTAGATAAAAGAGCTGTGATTTCCTCAAGCTCCTCGTTATTTTTTTCATAGTAGTGAATAACAGCCAAGTTACATAATGCATGGATATTCCCTTGGTTCTCTCGTAATACCTGATGCAGTAATGCTTTAGCCTGTTCTTCCTCTCCTAAATAAAAATAAGCAAGCGCTAGGTTATTGAACGCTGCCCAAAAATCCGGATGGTCTGCAATGATCGATTCTAGCAGCTCAACTGCTTCTACAAATTTACCCTGCTCCATAAAGCGTCGGGCTTTTTCTTGAAGGAAAAGCGCCTCACTAGAGGGGGTATCCAGCTGAAGGTTTACGATATCCTCCTGCTCGGTGAAATCAATGATTTCCATTGCTTCCTCCATATATTCTCCGTTAACTTCCTTTTCTAAATAGATTTTGGCAAAGCGATTTGCCTCTATAAAGTTTCCCAAATGAGCGTTTACCTCAGCTAAAAAGAAAATGATATCTCCTTCGTTCGGATCTAGTGAATACGCGCTTCTCAATAGCTCATGAGCGTAATCATAGTTATCGAACTCCATTTGGAGGATCCCATATTGCAATAAGATCATTGGTTCGTCTGGGCTTAAATCAGTTGCTCGCTTTAAATATTTTTGTGCTTTTTGTAACTCATCTTTTTGAAGCTCATCTAATGCTTTTTTATAGTAATATTCGCCAGTCGGCAAAAATGAAATTATATTTTCTTTGTCTAGTTTCTTACTTCTTTTTTTATTCAAGATACTCCTCCGAAAAATAATAAGGAACGTTACGGAAACGCTCCTTATTAGTATATTTTCAGTATATCATAAAGTATTATTTTTTATCTGCTTTCGCTTCATGTCTTTTTTGTAACACCTGTAATAAATCATAGTAGCTGACTTTTTGGTTTTGCAATAAAACAAGCAAGTGATAAATGAGATCTGCAGCTTCCCATTTCAGCTCCTCTGCATCATTGTTCTTAGAGGCTATGATTACCTCTGAGGCTTCCTCCCCGACCTTCTTGCAAATTTTATCGACACCTTTTTCAAACAAATAAGTAGTATAAGCACCTTCTGGCATTGTTTGTTGACGTTCTTCGATTGTTTTAATCAATTTAGTCATTACATTATAGCCAGACGCCTCCTCGAATTGTTCTAGGCTCTTATGGAAGCATGTCTCTTCTCCCGTATGACAAGCAGGTCCACTAGGCAGCACCTCTAGTACGAGTGCATCGGAGTCACAGTCCGTTTGAATGGATACAACACGCTGAGTATTTCCAGACGTTTCACCTTTGTGCCAAAGCTCTTGTCTGCTTCGGCTAAAGAACCATGCCTCTCTCGTCTCCACTGTTTTTTCATATGCCTCTTCATTCATATATGCAAGCGTTAAAACCTCTCTTGTAACGGCATGCTGTACAATTACTGGGATTAGTCCTTTATCGTCAAATGTTAATGTAGCCATATTCTTACTCCCCTTCAAGGCTTGCTCAATTACTTATTGTTTGTAGCGCCTCTTTTAATGTAAAACGATTGTTGTATAACGCTTTTCCTGTGATTACTCCGCTAACGCTAGAAATTTTAGAGAGTTCCGCTACTGCCTCGATGTCTTCTAAGGAGCTGATTCCTCCCGAGACAATAATCGACAGTCCGGTTGCTTCTGCTAGCTCTTTGTTCGCCTTTAAGTTGGGACCTTGCAATGTTCCATCCGTCGCAATGTCTGTAAAAATAACGTGTTTCGCACCTTTTGAGGCAAAGTATTGCCCTACTTCAATGGCTGACTGGCTAGACGTTTCTAACCAGCCATGTGTTGCTACCATGCCGTCCTTCGCATCTAACCCAATGACGATTCGATCACCGCCATACTCTTGAATCAGATCGGCAACAAGCTCTGGCTGTGAAATGGCAAGACTACCTATAATGACACGATTGACCCCGTGATCAAGATAGTAGCTCACATCCTCGCTAGATCGTATTCCTCCGCCTATTTGAACGTTAACCGGTAGCTCTTTCGCAATACGGATGACCTCCTTGGCATGAATCTTTTCGCCATCCTTTGCCCCGTCTAGATCAACCAAATGAATCCAGGCTGCCCCTTCATCGACAAACTTTTTTGCCATATCAAATGGAGAGTCTCCATATATAGTTTCTTGTTCATAATCCCCTTGATACAGGCGTACACATTTACCGCCCTTCATATCGATTGCGGGATATACTTGTATTGAGCTCATGAAATTCCTCCTTATGTAAGTAGACCCTTTGTAGAAGGAACACCCTTCACTCGATCATCTATTGTAATGGCATCGTCGATCGCTCGAGCTAGTGCCTTGAAAATCGCTTCGATCATATGGTGGGTATTTGCTCCGTAATGTACGATGACATGGACGTTCATACGAGCCTCTAATGCAAATTTCCAAAGAAATTCGTGAACCAGCTCTGTATCAAAGTTCCCTACCTTTTGTGTCGGAAACTGTGCTCTGAACTCTAAATGAGGTCTGTTTGAAATGTCAATTACAACCTGGGCTAATGCATCATCCATTGGAACAAAAGCATTTCCATAGCGCTTGATACTCTTTTTGTCTCCTAGTGCCTCTTTTACTGCTTGCCCTAATACAATACCGATATCTTCCGTTGTGTGGTGGTCGTCTATATGTGTATCGCCATTTGCTTTAATCGTGGCATCGAACAGGCCATGCTTCGTAAACAGGTCCAGCATATGATCCATAAAAGGAACGCCAGTCTCAATATCCGCCTTGCCCTCTCCGTCCAGATTAATATCTACATAAACCTTTGTTTCATTTGTCATTCTATCTATTTTAGCAATTCGATTTGGTTTCATTTTGCATTCCCCTTCTCCCAGCTTCTTGATTCGACAGATCGAGCGTGTCCCTCTAATTGCTCGAGTCTAGCCAAACGAGCGATTTTAGGATATTGCTCCTGCCACATTTCCTCCGAATAATACACGACACTCGTTTTCTTTACAAAATCGTCTACATTTAAGCCACTCGAAAAACGAGCCGTACTGTTCGTTGGAAGCACATGGTTCGTACCGGCAAAATAGTCGCCGACTGGCTCACTGCTATATCGACCAATGAATATAGCTCCAGCGTGCTTGATCTGCTCACTCAGCTCTTTTGCATTTTCCGTAATAATTTCTAAATGCTCAGGGGCCAGCTCATTTGTTGCCTTGACCGCCTCTTGAAGTGATTGTGCCAAATAGATACGACCGTAGTTTTCTATAGAGGCCCGTGCAATTTCTTCACGAGGAAGCTGCTTTAGCTGTCTCTCTACTTCTATTGAAACCTGCTTGGCTAAACGCTCACTAGTGGTAATTAAAACCGAACTCGCAAAGGCATCATGCTCCGCCTGTGCCAATAAATCGGCTGCTACCTCATCTGCATAGGCAGTGTCATCGGCAATAATCGCTATTTCACTTGGCCCAGCAATCATATCGATTGCCACCTTGCCAAACACTTCTCGTTTCGCAAGTGCCACATAGCTGTTACCTGGTCCAGTTATTTTATCCACAGGTTGAATAGATTCTGTTCCGTAAGCCAGCGCCGCAATCGCTTGAGCGCCTCCTACCTTATAGATTTCTGTTATTCCAGCTATTTTTGCTGCGACTAGAACCGAAGCAGGAAGCCTGCCATCCTTAGAAGGCGGCGATACGATAACTACTCGAGTTACACCTGCGACAATGGCTGGAATAGCATTCATGAGTACGGACGATGGATATGCCGCTGTCCCACCTGGCACATATAAGCCGACTGCATCTAATGGTGAGATTCTATATTGAATATACGAGTTTTTTTCTAGAGCCAATTCAATATTTTGTCTCGCCTGCTTCTCATGAAATGTACGAATATTATTCGCTGCTTCCTTCAAATCCTCTATCAGCTGAGGATCAAAGCCGATGAAGGCCTCTTCGATCTCCTCTGGGGAAACTCTTAGGCTTGAAAGCTTCACTCCGTCCCACTTTTCCGTATAGGCGAGTAATGCTTGGTCTCCATTTGCTTGTACCTCTGAAATAACCTCTCGAACGGTTGTGAGGTGGTTCATATTAGCCTGCTCCACCGAACGCTGTAAGGAGATGGTTTCTGTTAGCTTTTCTATTTTCATCATGGTATTCCCTACCTTTTTTGAAGTTCTTTATTTAGCTTGGCAACGAACTCTCGAATCCGCTCACTTTTTACACGATAGCTTACAGGATTCACGATTAATCGAGAGGATATATCCACGATCCTTTCGTATTCGACTAAGCCGTTTTCTTTTAGTGTTTGTCCTGTCGACACGATATCCACGATCCGGTCGGCTAGGCCAATCATTGGAGCCAGCTCTATCGAACCGTTCAGCTCAATGATTTCCACCTGCTCCCCTTTTTCCTTATAGAAATTAGTAGCTATTGTTGGATATTTAGTTGCAACACGAGGGGCAATCTCATTCATCACCGTATTCGGCAGCCCCGCAGTTGCAATATAGCAATTACTAATATGTAAATCTAATAATTCATGCACATCTCGATGCTGCTCCAGTAAAACGTCCTTGCCAGCTATTCCAATATCAGCGACCCCGTGCTCGACGTAAACCGGGACATCCATTGGCTTCGCTAGGATGAACTGGATACGCTCATCCGGCGCTTCTACGATCAGCTTGCGAGAATCGCTAATTTCAGCTGGTAAATTAAACCCTGCTTCGACAAATAGTTGATAGGCTTCCTCAAAAATGCGCCCTTTCGGCATCGCAATCGTTAATTCATTCACCTGCAAAACCACCTTCTACTACCTTAATTATTTCCTGAAAGCTATATTGGTAGGCCTCTAAATCATGGACACTGCCCTCATATTGAAGCGTTACGCGCTCCCCAATACTACGTCTTGCCTCTGCTAGAACATTAGCTTTTAGGAAGGAGCCTTTATCAAATAAAATAAGTGTATGTTTTTCATTTTTCTCTTTTTTAGGGAGAACCTCTAGCAGCCGATCTACTCTTAATCCAAAGCCGGTTGCCCCTACATTTTGTTCAAATTGCTTAAATAGCTCGTCATACCTTCCACCATTTCCAAGAGGAAAGCCACTGCCAGCAGCATGTATCTCAAACAGCATGCCTGTGTAATAGCTCATATGGCTTGCTAATGAAAAGTCGAAGGAATAAACAGAGGGATCACTCAACTGAAGCTCTAATAGCTGCTGGAGCTGTATAATCTGATCTACTAAATATTGCTGCTCGTTTGTCAAAAGCTGTCTAAAATCTTCCACGGATTTCGCTGCCATCGTATGATCCACCAGCATAGTCAAATTCTCTTGTTGAAAAGCGGATAGCTCTAAGTCATCCAGCATTTTCATAAATCCTACAAAATTCTTTTCGACTAGGAGCATTCTTAGCGTTTCCACCTGCTCCGACTTGTTTGTATTATTTGAGAGAATAGCTGTCAAAAGCCCCGCGTGCCCAATCGTAATTTGAAAATGTTCCACGCCTAACGCTTTAATGAGCTCCACAGCCGTATAAATAATTTCACTGTCTCCGTAAGGACTAAAATCACCGATCAGCTCTAAGCCTAGCTGTTCAAATTCCGCTGGCCTTCCACCCTCCCGTTGCTGCGCACGAAATACATTGGCATAATACGCAAGGCGAAGTGGATTCTTTTCTTTTAATAGCTTGGATGCTGCTATTCTAGCGATAGGAGTCGTCATATCAGGTCGTAAAACGAGCATCTCTCCTTGGTTATCCACCAATTTAAATAATGAGGACTCATCAATTGCCGACGCCTTCCCAATCGTCTCAAAATACTCAACTGATGGTGTTTTTATAAAATCATATCCTTTGGTGCGAATAAACTCTCTCGCAACGGATCTTATGTATTCTTTTTGCTCATTAACCTCTGGGAACGAATCTCGCATACCAAGCGGCTTCTCAAACATTTGAATTTTACTCATTGTCCCACCCCTAATTCACTTCACTGTAGTAGAGTGCTAATATAATAAATTAAATAAATTTTATACTATTTCAGACTATTCGTCAACTTCATAAGCTTATAGATTTCAGAGCCCTTTTAATTCACTCAACCACTCCCCAGCAGGTTCAGCGTTTGGCGCAACAGTTAGCGGGTTATCTGCAACACTTTTGAATTTCGCGCAACACTTCTACCCGTTTCTGCAACACTTTAATTTCGTGCAACACTTAACTCGTTTTCCGCAACACTTTTGAATTTCGCGCAACACTTAACCCGTTTTCTGCAACACTTTGGATTTTCGCGCAACACTTCTACCCGTTTCCGCAACACTTTAATTTCGTGCAACACTTAACTCGTTTTCCACAACACTTTTGAATTTCGCGCAACACTTCTACCCGTTTCCGCAACACTTTAATTTCGCGCAACACTTAACTCGTTTTCCGCAACACTTTTGAATTTCGCGCAACACTTCTACCCGTTTCTGCAACACTTTCTATTTTGACGCAACACTTTGCCTCGTCCCGGACATTTTCACCGGATTCCTCCAAATACTTTTACTTATCCCCAGGGTTTCATTCATTTTAAATGTAAAATTCATCTAAATTTGGAACCTGCACTATTCTCAACCGTATTAAAGTAAAACCAAAGTTTAGTTTGGGTGATCTATATTCTTTTATTGTCCGGGGGGAAAACAAAATGATAGGCGAAATCTTCATCCTAGTAGTCTTAATGATACCGCTTTATGCCTTCTTTATTTGGACTTACAATTTTCCTGAAGAAAGCTTTTTATGGGGAAAACGCTGGATGTACGAAGAAGAACCTGAGGTTTCCCCAAAAGTTGTCCGCTATATGAAGTTTGTTTCCATTTTGGCTATGATTGGCACACCTATTGTTTTTATTAGGTATTTTTCAAATCAGTCAGTTTTTAGTCTTTTACTAATAATTTTAATAGGTGTTTTTTTAGCTGGTGCAATCATAATTTTTACAAGAGATTAGCTTAAAACTACAAAAAAACAGTTCCAATCTTACAATAAGTAAAATTGAAACTGTTTTTTATTATGCGGCCGGCTTTGCGCTGCCCTCTTTTTGTTTAAATATATCTTACTATTTGTTCAAGAGGAAGACGTGAAGATCCATAAGCAGGAGCTGCTGCTTCACCAATTGCAATAAGTAAAATAGGGATTTCATTTTGAGGTAAATTAAATTTCTCCGCAAATTTCACTTTGTCAAATCCGCCCATTGGAACTGTGTCATAGCCCATGTCCTTCGCTAATAGCATGATCTGCATGGATACAAGTCCTGCATCAAAATGAACAATATTTTTCATGACTTCTTCAGGAAGATTACCGTATAAAGAAAGTGAGCTTTCTATCATGAAATTAGCTATTTCTCTACTCATATAGCCCTTTTCAAAATTTGTATTATAAATTTTTTCTGTATTCTTGTACATTTCTAGGTCACCGAGTACAGCGATAATAGCCGATGATGTCTCTACTTGTTCTTGATTATTAGCGATTGGTCGCAATTCCTTTTTAACCTGCTGGTCCTCAATAACTAGAAAGCGCCATGGCTGCATATTACTTGAGGAAGGTGCAGTAATTGCTTTTTGTAACAAAGTTTGAAGATCCTCATGTGGAATAACGACATTTTCTTTATATTTACGAACTGATTTTCTTTCATGAATCAATTGGTCGATTGTTGTATGTGTTTTTTGCATATAAAAAACCCCTTTTCAAATTTTAATGATTTTTTTAGTTCGTGTTATCAATCAATTTCTTGACTAGTGTTTGAAGCTGTTGAATCTCTTGATCGGTAAATCCATTAAATAATTCGTCTATGAATTCATTTTTACCTAAATCACAGTCTTCCAAAGTAGCGATACCAGTTTCCGTGATTTGGACAATGACTTCTCTATTATTTTGCTTATTACGATTGCGAACGACAAAGTTTTTCTCTTCAAGTATTTTTAAATGTCTTGTGATTGCCCCTTGATCTATTTTCAACGTTTGCTGTAGCTCTATTTGGGAAAGCTGTGCGCGTTCAAATATGGTGTTCAGCATTTCATATCTAGTTAGGCTAATACCTGTCTTCTTTTCAAAGTTTTGAGCTATGCGCCTATCCAAACTTTTAAGCATAAGTAATGTTTGTTTTATTTCTTTAAAGGACTTAGCCATCTTTCCACTCCTAACAGACTGAACTCTTGACCAGTCAACTGTTGATTCGTCAATTATAATTTATTAAAATAATTAATCAAGTATTTTGATTCGCACAAAAAAACTGACGACCATGTTAGTTAGTAGCTAACAAATAGTCGTACAGTTTTAGTTCATACTTATTTTGCATTGCGCTCTAGCATTTCTTCCTTTGTATAGATAATGCGCATCGGATTGCCTCCAACAAAGCAGCCCTCTGGTACGTCCGCATTTACTAATGTTGCCGCAGAAATAATGGCATCGTTACCGATTGTTACTCCAGGCAAAATCGTAGAATTCGCACCTATTAAAACACGATCTCCGATAATAACATCACCAATTCGGTATTCATCGATTAAATATTCATGTGCTAAAATCGTTGTGTTATAGCCGATAATCGTATTGTTCCCCACTTTAATCCTTTCAGGGAACATCACATCGACCATGACCATTAAAGCAAAGGAGGTTTCTTTGCCGACCTCCATACGAAGAAAGGTACGGTAAAAAAAGTTTTTCCAGCTTAAGAAAGGAGAATATCTCGCAGCTTGAATAAAAATAAAGTTTTTAATGACCTTCCAAAACGGCACGGTATCGTATACATGCCAAAGTGAATTCGCACCTTTTACAGGAAATCTCTCGGTTTTCCTCATAGCAGCTGTCCTTTTTTAATAGAAAGTAAGTCATTTATATGATGGAGCATGTACGTTGGATTGTATGTGGACAAGAAATCCTCGCCTTTTATAGACCAAGCGACCCCGGCAGTGTCCACTCCAGCATTTTGTCCGCCCACTATATCATGAAAATTATCTCCTATCATAAGGGCATCCTCTTTTGAGACATTCAAATGCTCTAAAGCAAGTAATATTGGTTCTGGATCTGGCTTTGTACGAGAAACATCTTCCAATCCAACAATCGTGTCAAATAATGACTGACACCCCATCAGCTGAAGTCCTCTATCAATCATTTCTCTTCTTTTAGTCGA
The DNA here is from genome assembly GCF_038624605.1 of Psychrobacillus sp. FSL K6-4046. Taxonomy (NCBI): domain Bacteria; kingdom Bacillati; phylum Bacillota; class Bacilli; order Caryophanales; family Bacillaceae; genus Psychrobacillus; species Psychrobacillus sp. FSL K6-4046. Next base: position 1,033,310 of record NZ_CP152020.1, on the reverse strand, counting down.
AACGATTGCTAGCTTATAGCCGTCATTCTTTAATTTATGAAGCGTTTCGACAACTCCATCGAATGGTGCAACCATTTGGTCATGATGCTCCAGGTTCCATTCTCTGTATGACAAAATGAGCGAATCAGTTTGCGTAGGATCAATCGCTTCACAGGTTTCCTGAAGGGACGGTCCTAAGAAAGGAATGACTGAGTCTCGATCATATTTCCCAGGAAATTTATCTCCTAAAATATGTAAATAACTTTCGATAATGAGCTCATTGGTATCTAATAACGTGCCATCAAAATCAAAAAGCAAAGCCTTGTATGTTACTTCGTTCATGTCGTAAGCACTTCCTTGGTTTTTTTCTGTTCTGATTTACGCCAAATATAAGCGACAATAATCGTCAAGACAAAAGCCGTGATTAGTCGAATGAGCAAGAGCGGTAAAATTGGGATACCTAATGGAACAAAGATTAACGTATCCTCCACGACCGCATGACAGGCTACTAGGAAGATAAAGGCTAATGTTGCATCTTTCTTACTAACGCCGTCCTCCTGAACTGCCTGTATCATTACTCCGGCTCCATAAGCTAAGCCGATAACAAGACCAGCAACTAGAGTCATAGATGCATTTGGCTGCACCCCAATTACTTTTGTGAATGGCGCCAGCTTCTCTGAAAACTTTTGTAAATAGTTTCGGTCTTTTAAGAATTGAATAATCACCATTAGTGGGATGACGATCAGCGCAAGCTGCAACACACCAAAGGTAGCCTTTTGAACACCAAGTAATATGATCTCAAGCCAGCCATCTGGTACACTTTGTGTAGCTGTAACTACTCCATACTTAGCCACTTCGCCTCCGCCCTGCCACACTAGGTTAATAATAACTGCAGAAATAATAGCGAGCCCAAAACGGACGAGTAATACGACCCACAGCTTCACTCCAACCTTTAGTGCCACTCCTGTTTCAATGAAAATATTGTGGGAGAACGATAACATCGTTGCTAATATAAATACTTCTTTTACAGTTAACTCTAATGACAAAATTCCTGCTATACCTGCATACAGATTTAAGGCATTACCTAAGACAAGAGGAATAGCCGCTTCCCCTCGCAAGCCAATCAAACCCATAAATGGTTCTATAAATTGTATAATCCACGGCAAAACAGGAGTATATTGCAAAATAACTACGATTAATGTAATTGGAAAGATAACCTTGCTTAATGTCCATGTTGTCTTTAGACCAGCGGACAATCCCCTTTTAAGAGTTCCCATTTCCATACCCGATCCCATCTTTCTTACTTATCTTGATAACGCACCACTGGCTTAACCATTTTTCTTCTATAAATAAATATAATAACTGCGACTGCAATCGTCACTAGTGACACTACTTGTGCAGTACGCAAATCTCCTATTAAATAAAGGCTATCCGTACGCATTCCCTCAATAAAGAAACGTCCCACCGAATACCAAGTTAAATAGAAGAGGAACATCTCTCCACGGCGAAGGTTTACCTTACGAAGCAGCAATAGAATAATGACACCAATCAGGTTCCAAACAGACTCATAAAGGAACGTTGGGTGATAATACTTTCCGTCGATATACATTTGCTCTATGATCCAATTAGGAAGGAATAGATTTTCTAAGAAGGTTCTTGTTACCTCTCCTCCATGTGCCTCCTGGTTCATAAAGTTACCCCAACGACCGACTAGCTGGCCGATTAGAATACTTGGAGCTAATATGTCCGTAACCTTCCAAAATGAGCTCTTTCTTTTTTTCGTAAAGAAGTAAGCGGTTAAAAACGATCCAATTAAGGCACCGTGAATCGCTATTCCACCCTCCCATATTTTTATAATATTCTCCGGGTGCTGACTATAGATATCCCATTTAAAAATTACATAGTAAATACGTGCACTAATAATAGCGATTGGAACGGCCCAAAGTAGTAAATCAGTTAAATAATCAGGGTGAAACCCTCTTTTTACCATTTCACGCTGCCCGACTATAAAAGCAAGCACAATTCCAAACGCAATAATTACTCCGTACCATCTTACTTCTAACGGCCCTAAGGAAAAAGCGACCGGGTCAATTGCTTGTAGAATATTCATAAAAGCTCCTTTCCACTATGTACATCATTTAAAATTCTCCATTTTGGCTTATTACATCATCTAGCCGCTTTGCAAAATCCTCCGCTGCATTTACACCCATTCTTTTCAATCGGTGATTCATAGCTGCAACCTCGATGATAACTGCCAAGTTTCGCCCAGGACGGACTGGCACTGTGAGTTTAGTCACTGCGGTGTTGATAATCTCCATCTTCTCTTCCTCGAGACCTAGTCTGTCATAGCTTTTCTTTTCATCCCAGATTTCTAGCTCAATCACAAGCGTAATTCGCTTATAGCTGCGAATGGCACTAGCGCCAAACAACGTCATAATATCTATTATACCTAATCCACGAATTTCCAAAAGATGCTCTATTAATTTTGGAGCACTTCCTACTAAAGTGTCCTCGCCCTCCTGCCTAATTTCCACGCAATCATCGGCTACTAATCGGTGGCCCCTCTTCACTAGTTCAAGTGCCGTTTCACTCTTACCTACACCACTTTTTCCTGTGATTAGTACACCTACTCCGTAAATATCAACCAATACTCCATGAACGGCAGTAGTCGGAGCTAGCATACTCTCCAAATAATTTGTCAGCAAGCTTGAGAATCTAGTGGTCGGCATACTAGTAGTAAGAACAGGGACTGATTTCTCGTTAGATGCTATAATTAGCTCATTAGGAACTTCCATGCCATGGGCAACAATAATAACTGGTGTGTCCTGTGCACAAAGCTTCGTCATCCGATCTGTTCTCTCTTTCGGCTTTAGTAATTCAAAAAAAGAAACCTCTGTTTTCCCCAATAGCTGAATTCGATCGGAAGGATAGTGCATAAAGTAACCAGCCATTTCTATACCAGGTCTTGAAATATCACTGATAGAAATGTGTCGTCCAATACCCTCTTGTCCGCTAACTAAGGACAAATTAAATTTCTCTTGTATATCTTTACTCGTCACATGAGACACATTTCCCACTCCTTTAACCTCTGATAAACTTAGTTCTTATTTTAGCATGAATAAACATTTAATTAGTATCCATTTATCTTTTCTCTACCTATTTATTAATTAAAAGGAGGAAGTTTAATGAAGATTATTTTAGATGCAGGTCATGGCCCTAACACCGCAGGAAAAAGAACGCCAGATGGAAAGATGAAGGAATATGAGTTTAACAGCACAGTCACGAGATTAATAAAGAAGGAGCTAGATCGCTTCGGAATAATAGTAATTTTTAGTCATTCTGACGAAAAAGATGTGCCTTTACGCGAACGAACCTCCCTTGCCAACAAATTAAAAGTGCAAGCATTTATCTCCATCCATGCTAATGCTTATGGTTCAAACTGGAACGATGTTAATGGTATAGAAACCTTCACTTACACAAAGCCTTCTGCCGATTCTGTCATACTTGCCAAGCATATTCAGGAATCTCTCTGCACCGCTGTGGAAAGGAAAGATCGAGGGGTTAAAAAGAAGGATCTAGCTGTTTTACGAGATACGAACATGCCAGCTGTTCTAGTGGAATGCGGATTCATGACTAACCAAGAGGAAGCAAGACTACTACAAACGGATGATTACCGTCTAAAATGTGCCACTGGAATTGCAACAGGCATAAAACTTTGGGTTAAAAAGTTTCAATTAGAAGAGGTATAGGGGGTGCTCCCTATACCTCTTTTTTGTTCAGCCTAAGTGCAACTCAGTAATGCTTTTTAAAATTTCTACTTATTGTTAGTTGGTTTCTAACAATAGAGATTAGCAATTGAGCATATGGAAAATTTATCTATACATGGAACCTATATTTACTTAGGTCGTATATAATTAAAAGACAGAGGGAGTGAAAGGTTTGAAGAAACTATTTGTATTAGGATTATTGGTCAGTTCGATTTTATCTGCCTGTAGTTCATCCACATTAAGCTTTAGTGAAATTGAAAATGTTCCGGATCATGTGCAAGACAAAGTCGATCCCAACTTAACCCTTCAATCCATCACCAATGATGCAGAAGGTAAATATATTATTTTTCATTCAAGCGGAAATGTTAAGTCAGACTTAGAAACAAAGGGAGATACTGTCACTATAAAGTTCAATGTAACTAATCTGGATGATGTTGTTAAGCAGCATACCTATTATTTTACATCAGACCCGAAGCATGATGTGTTAGATGTTACATTGAATGGTGAATCAATACCTTTTGATAATGCAACAATTGACTAAATCGAATATTTATTTTAGTTTATCCATGCCATTTAGGGTGTTCAACTATTAATCCCTGTATTTTGAATTCCTATTATAGTAATCATTCTTACCAAAGGGGGGTTAGATAAGTTGAATCAAGTAGTAGCAAAGATTATCTATTTTGTATTTACCATATTTATTTTCACCACACTTTGGAGACTTATGGGCTTATTTTGGAATGCTTTTGTGCCTTGGAATGTTCAAACCGATCTATTAACCATCTTTGTTGTAACTCCGGTGCTAATAGTTGTGTCGTTTATATTATCGAGCCTGTCCTTTAAGGTTATAAGAAGCACTAAATAATATTGCGGTTCCTAAAGTTATTATTGGACTAATATTACTTGATATAGAGCTTCCCAGTAGAAAATCTGTGCTTTGAAAGTTGTCTCATATATTCGTGACTTTAACCCTAAAAGGATTAATTTCCTGTAGTTTAGTGAAAGAATATCTTTAGTTAATTTTCCTTAAGAGGTGAGGGTGTTGGCGAAGGTAGACCAATTAACCTTCTAAAAAACACACATTGTATAGGAGGTTAATCAAATGAAATTTAATATAATTGATAGAGAGAATTGGGAGAGAAAAGAATACTTTGATCATTTTATTAGTCAACAATGTACTTTTAGCATAACAACAAATATTAACATCACAGCATTGCTAACACAGCTTCAGAATAAGGGATTTAAATTATATCCCGCATTTATTTACATGGTCACCCGTACAGTAAATTCGCATAAAGAATTTAGATTTAGCTTTAATGAGGAGGGAATCTTGGGATACTGGAATGAAATGATTCCAAGTTATACAATTTTCCATCAGGATAGCAAGACATTCTCAAGCATATGGACTGTGTTTTCTAATGAATTTAGTGCCTTTTATAAGAGCTGCCAAGAGGATATACAGCAATATACGAATGTTAAGAAACTGGAATCAAAAGATAATGTACCAACAAACAATTTTAATATATCAAGTATTCCATGGGTTTCTTTTACTGGTTTTAACCTTAATATGAATAATGACAACGACTATTTATTACCTATAATTACAGGTGGAAAATATTTTCACCAGAACGGTCAAACATTGTTGCCTATTACCCTACAAATTCATCATGCAGTTTGTGATGGATACCACGCAAGTCTATTTTTTGAGGAGTTACAGAAATTAGCTAATAATTGTCATGATTGGCTGCCTTAAAGATTAATAGTAAAAATGAATCCATTAAAAAAGACCAAATCCTAATCGATTTGGTCTTTCTTTTTTATGCTTCTGTTGTATATCTTACTACTACGGATCCTGTTTTAGCGTCTCCATATATTCTTAACGGCTCTTTTTCAGAGTCAACAACCTTTGTGAAAGCAACACGTTTATTGAGCACTTGCTCTGACTGATTTATTTGAGTTACATCTGTAAGCTGTACATCGATACGACCTAGCTGAGTAGTAGTCTCACCTTTTAAGGAAATATCTTTAGGCACATAGATTTCTACCGTGCCAGCTACAGCTGTCCCTTCAATTTTACGAGCCTCTTTGTCTTTCGTTGTTAAAATAACATGTCCACTAACGGATGAACCTTCAATTTCCTTCAGTTTACCATCTACATAAATGCGGCCATTCATTGTTTCTACTTCTACAGTATCACCTTCGACATGTTGAAGCTGAACAGAGCCATTTACTGTTTCTATATCTGCACGATGGAACTTACTGTTTTCTAATTCAACCTTACCATTTGTTGTTTTAATCTTGAATGTATTAGCCTCTAGATTTTGTGCTACAAAATCACCGTTAAACAAACGAGCAGAAATATGGTTATACTCTTTTTCTGGAACAAACAAAGCTACTTGTACGGAAATAGTTTTCATATCGCTATAAACGCGTAGCTTGTTTCCTTCAGTAGTAAATATAAACTCTTCTTGGAATCTCTTTCTTGCCTCTTCCTCTGTAGAGTTCTTAAAGGATTTGACTTTCACCGTAGCATGAGCAAATGGCTCCTCCGATGGAAAGATGTTCACTTTACCATTTGTAAGGTTAATCGAGATATCGTCAAATTGCACATCTTGTTTTACAAACTTCTCTTCAAAAGTAACAGGATCATTGAATTTCATTTCAAACTCGAAATCCTTCATTTTATCTACAGTCCCTTGCATGAACTGCATAAAACGATCTCCTACCATTGTAAAATCACGTTTTAAGTCCTCGATAAAATCTGCGCTACCTTGTTTGACTTGCTCTGTTTTTTTCTCTTCTTCAAACTTTTGAGTATTTACTTGGGGAGTTACAATTGTTGCTTGCTTACCTAGCTCTTCTAAAAGTGCCAGTGCTTCCTGTGCAGTAATCGTGCCGTTTTCAACCATATCCAAAATACGTTTACGCTCTTCTTGCATAGTTAAAGGCCTCCTCATAAATTTAAAAGTATATTACAAATATCTTCCTACTAGTTATACGTTCTGTGAGCCAAAAGGTTTCACTTACGTTTTTTTAGGCTTTAACTTTTTGTTGTTGCTTTATTAATGCCTTCTTCCATTCTTTTACGATCTCGCTCTAAAATAGGCTTTAAATAGTTTCCAGTATAAGAGCCTTTTGCTTCTGCAATTTTCTCGGGTGTCCCTGTTGCTAAAATGGTTCCGCCCTTGTCTCCACCCTCAGGCCCCAAATCGATTAAGTGATCTGCCGTCTTAATCACATCTAGGTTATGCTCAATCACTAAAACTGTGTCTCCATTTTCAACTAAGCGTTGTAACACGCCAAGCAGTCTCGCTATATCATCTACATGTAATCCAGTAGTTGGTTCGTCTAGAATATAAAATGACTTACCATTAGAACGCTTATGCAGCTCCGATGCTAGCTTCACTCGTTGTGCTTCTCCACCTGAAAGAGTAGTAGCTGGTTGTCCCAGCTCCATGTATCCCAAACCTACATCAAAGATTGTTTGGATCTTGCGACTTATTTTTGGATGATTTTCAAAGAATGCTAAAGCATCCTCAACCGTCATCTTCAAAATGTCTGCAATACTTTTTCCTTTATACAATACTTCAAGTGTTTCCCGGTTGTATCGTTTTCCATGACAAACCTCACAAGGTACATAGACATCTGGTAAAAAGTGCATCTCTATTTTGATAATACCGTCTCCGCGACAGGCTTCACAACGTCCACCTTTTATATTGAAGCTAAAGCGCCCCTTTTTATATCCTCGAATTTTCGCCTCGTTTGTTGAGGCAAAGAGATCTCTTATATCGTCAAATACCCCTGTATAAGTTGCAGGATTCGAACGAGGAGTGCGCCCAATAGGAGACTGATCGATTTCAATTACCTTATCAAGCATTTCAATTCCTTCTATTGTTTTATGTGCACCTGGCTTCGTTCTAGCTCGATTAATTTGATGTGCCAATGATTTATAAAGAATCTCATTCACCAATGTACTTTTTCCTGATCCGGATACCCCTGTGACTGCTGTAAATACTCCTAACGGGATATCGACACTCACATTCTTCAGGTTATTTTCAGTAGCACCTTTAATCTTGATATAACGACCATCTGGCTTTCTTCGTTCAATAGGTAGCGGAATATACTTTTTACCACTTAAGTATTGTCCAGTTAGTGAATTACTATCTTTCATTACTTCCTCTGGTGTTCCAGCTGCAACAATTTCCCCACCGTGGACACCAGCACCTGGTCCCACATCGATTAAATAGTCTGCTGCCATCATCGTGTCCTCATCGTGCTCAACTACGATTAACGTATTTCCTATATCTCTCATATCCTTGAGTGTTGCAACTAAGCGATCATTGTCCCTTTGGTGGAGACCAATAGAAGGCTCATCCAGAATATAAAGTACACCCGTAAGCCTTGAGCCTATTTGAGTTGCTAATCGAATGCGTTGAGCCTCACCCCCAGATAATGTTCCAGATGCGCGATTAAGCGTCAGGTAATTTAACCCTACATTATCAAGGAAGCTCAGACGTTCATCAATTTCTCTTAAAACTAGTCGAGCTATTTGCATATCCTTCTCTGATAGCTTTAATTCCTTAAAGAACTTATATGCTTCTTCGATGGAAAACTCAGATACTTGCCCGATATGCATAGAATCCACTTTTACGGCCATTGTTTCTTCTTTTAAACGATATCCCTTACAAGTAGGACAGTCATGCTCTGCCATATACTTTTCCATTTGTTCACGTGTGTAGTTGGAAGATGTATCTCTATAACGTCTTTCTATATTTGCAAGCACGCCTTCAAATTGAATTAGATTATCTCTCATTTGGCCGTATTCGTTTTGGTAACGGAAACGAATTTTGTCCTTACCCGAACCGTACATAATTTTGTTCCATTGATCAATTGGTAACTTTTCGACTGGTACATTCATTTTTATTTTGTAATGCTTGCACACTGCCTCTAGTAGCTTCGGATAATATTGAGAGCTAGTTGGCTGCCATGCGACAATGGCGCCTTCTTCTAAAGTTAAGCTTTTATCTGGAACGACTATATCCGGGTCAACCTCTAATTTGACACCTAATCCATCACAATCGTTACATGCACCAAATGGACTGTTAAATGAAAACATTCTAGGCTCTAGCTCTCCAATCGAAAAACCACAAATTGGACATGCATGATGCTCACTAAATAGCAGCTCCTCTTGCTCCATTACATCTATTAAAACTCGTCCATCTCCAAGTCTCAATGCGGATTCTAAGGAATCGCTTATTCGTGCAGCAATCCCTTCTTTTATAACAATTCGGTCGATGACTACTTCAATATTATGCTTCTTATTTTTGTCTAAAGTTATATCGTCATCTAAGTCTATTAAATCTCCATTAATGCGAACACGTACGTATCCTTGCTTTTTCATGTCCTCAAGCAATTTCACATGTGTCCCTTTGCGTCCAGAAACAATCGGGGCAAGAATTTGCATTTTTGTTCTTTCCGGATATTCAATGAGTCTATCAACCATTTGCTCGATTGTTTGGGAGGAAATCTCTATCCCATGTTTTGGACAAATCGGTTTCCCTACGCGAGCATATAATAATCGCATATAATCATAAATTTCCGTAACTGTTGCGACAGTAGATCTTGGATTCTTACTTGTTGTTTTTTGATCGATTGAAATAGCAGGAGACAGACCCTCTATAGAATCCACATCTGGCTTATCCATTTGGCCAAGAAATTGTCTTGCATAGGCTGACAAGGATTCGACATAACGTCTTTGCCCTTCCGCATAGATCGTATCAAAAGCTAATGATGACTTACCAGAACCAGATAAACCTGTCATGACGACAAGCTTATCTCTTGGTATTTTAATACTTATATCTTTTAAATTATTTGTTCGAGCACCTTGAATATTAATTTCTTGGTTTTTCACCAATCATCATCCTTCCAGCTTGAGCTCTAGAATTGCGTCACGTAATTCAGCAGCTCGTTCAAAGTTAAGCGCTTTTGCAGCATCTTTCATCTCTTTTTCGAGTTTGTCTAATAGTTTACCCTTTTCTTCCTTCGTTAAGACTTTTCCGCTAGTTAATTGCTGTACATAGCTTTCTTCGTCTTCCGCCACTTGAGAGGCTCGTATTACTTCTCTAATTTTCTTCTCAATCGTTTTAGGTGTGATGCCATGCTTTTCGTTATATTCCATTTGAATGGTACGACGACGCTTCGTTTCACTAATGGCCTTTGTCATAGAATCTGTCATTTTATCGGCATACATAATAACTTCACCGTTAGAGTTTCGGGCAGCTCGCCCAATAGTTTGTATTAATGAACGCTCTGAACGTAGGAAGCCTTCTTTATCCGCATCCAAAATAGCGACCAGTGAAACCTCAGGTAAGTCTAATCCTTCTCGCAATAGGTTAATTCCTATCAGGACATCATACGTTCCTAAACGAAGCTCTCGAATAATCTCAATTCGCTCTAATGTTTTTATCTCTGAGTGCAGATATTGTACTTTTATACCAATTTCCTTTAAGTAATCCGTTAAATCCTCGGACATTTTCTTTGTTAAGGTTGTTATTAAGACTCGTTCATTCTTAGCAGATCGTTCATATATTTCATTAATTAAATCATCTATTTGTCCTTCAATCGGCTTCACTGTAATAATAGGATCTAATAATCCCGTAGGTCGGATAATCTGCTCGACCATTTCTGGTGTATGCTCTAATTCGTATGGTCCCGGAGTTGCGGATACATAAATAGCCTGGTTCACATGCCCCTCAAATTCCTGGAAAGTGAGCGGACGGTTATCTAATGCAGAAGGTAACCGGAAACCATGATTTACTAGCACAGATTTCCGCGCCTGGTCTCCATTAAACATTCCTCTAACCTGTGGTAATGAAACGTGGCTTTCATCTACTACCAGTAAGAAGTCCTTCGGAAAATAATCTAATAATGTATAAGGGGTTGCCCCCGCTTGTCTTAATGTTAAGTGACGAGAGTAGTTTTCTATCCCTGAACAGAAGCCCATTTCCTCCATCATTTCTAAATCATAATTCGTTCGCTGCTCGAGTCTTTGAGCTTCTAATAATTTATCCTCACTACGAAGAATAGTGAGCTGCTCCTCTAGTTCCTGACGAATATTATTTATGGCTATTTTCATCTTTTCTTCTCGTGTTACGAAGTGGGATGCCGGGAAAATAGCTACATGATCTCGTTCACCCAATATTTCTCCTGTTAACGCATCCACTTCTCGAATCCGATCTATTTCATCACCAAAAAATTCTACCCTTAGACATCTCTCATCACGAGAGGCAGGGAAAATTTCCACTACATCTCCACGAACTCGAAATGTTCCACGAGTAAAATTAATATCGTTTCGTTCATATTGCACATCCACTAGCTTTCTTAATAGCTGGTTTCGATCGATTTCCATGCCAACTCTTAGTGACACAACCATTTCTTTATATTCCTCTGGATTTCCGAGTCCATAAATACAGGAAACAGAAGCGATAATAATGACATCCTTACGTTCGAATAATGAAGAAGTGGCTGAATGTCGCAATTTATCAATTTCTTCATTAATGCTAGAATCTTTTTCTATATACGTATCCGTTTGTGGCACATATGCCTCTGGTTGAAAGTAGTCATAATAGCTGACAAAGTATTCTACTGCATTGTTAGGAAAGAATTCCTTGAACTCACTATATAGCTGCCCTGCAAGTGTCTTGTTATGGGCCATGACAAGGGTTGGCTTATTGATTTGTTGGATTACGTTTGAAATAGTAAAGGTTTTACCAGTACCTGTGGCCCCTAGTAATGTTTGATGCTTTTTGCCCTCATTTACTCCTTTTACTAGCTCTTTTATTGCTTCTATTTGATCCCCTGCTGGCTCATACGGAGATTGTAAATCAAAAATTTGTTCCATATGTATGCCTCCCGTGTTCTTATTAAATTTAGTTTAACATAATCATTTTTCTAACACTATTAAAACGAACATACGTTTTTAAAATAAATTTTCAGAGTAGGTTCAACCTTTGTCATATCAATGACTTAGTAGTAAAAATCTCTTCCTATCTGTTACTACCCTCTTTTACAGAAAAAGCTACATTTTATCTTGCAACAATATAAGAATGTTAGTTTTTTAACATCAAAAGAATAGACTTTTTATCAAAACTAAAAGCAGTTCAAATTTCACTCATTGTAAAATTTGAACTGCTTTATTTTTATATTTTCTTCATAGCCGTTGTTTTTATTAAGTTCGCCGCCTTATCTCCGAACTACTTTTTTGAAAGACATTTACCCAAATTAAATGCAAAAAGTGAGATTGCATATCGCAATCTCACTTTTTGGGGGCATGATTAGATTATCTCAGCCCCATCCTCAACATATATTAACTATTAATTCCTCACGAATTCCCGGCCCATTAGCAACTTAATTTTTCAGATGAAGTAACACGTTCGTGTACTCGTTAAATGCTTCTTTATCCTTGCGATCCAATGCCTCGTCAATTAAACCCATTAGCCGAAAACTTCTCTGCTCCCGGTGGACAACATTTAAAAACATATCAAGATAAATCTCGTTTAACAACTTTTCTGCAGAGCTTTCTTTCCCTGTTTGTCCCATTGCTTTCATAAAATCTGTATATGAATATTGTTTGTCCATTTCAATCACCCCGATGCCTTTTTTATATTATATAAAAGCTTAAGGCTAGTTGCAATCATTTTGAGAAAATTTAGATTATACAGTAAATAGAAGTATTTTTTAATTTTTAGATACATTAGCTTGATTTATTTCCAAAATTAACTATAATTTAAATTATAATATACTAAGGAGTGAAATTTTCTGACTAATAAAATTGAAAATAAATCCCATCTTATCTCCTTCGAGACCGCGTTACTTCAACCTTCTGTAGTAAATAACAAAGTTTACACGAAAGTTACTAATTTTTCTGGTGAAACCTCCATGGTAAGTAAAAAGCCATACGAAATCGTTCGTTATTCCTGCTCCTTCTACGGTTCTTCCTTTCAACACGCAGTAAACCTTTCCCGAGAAACGATTGGCAACTATTTTAAGCTACCAATCATACTAGCTCATGACTTTGGATCACCTTGTATATGGATTCCGGTTCTTTCTCCAAAGTCAGATTTAAATATATGGTTTTCCTATCAGGCCATCGAAACTTTTTACCCAAATAAAAAGGGATCTACCGTTGTTCTTTCTAATGGGGATACCATTGATGTTCCTGTTTCGCCTAACACTATGAATCGTCAAGTGGCGTATGCCAACATATTAAGCACCCAATTCCTAAAACGAATGAGCCATCTTTTAAACAACGGATATGCCACCTCTAGACAAGCATCTATGCGTAAAAACATTCGCAACTGATTAGGTAATGGTTAAGTACATAGAAAGCAGTTCTTCTACGCGGTTACGAAGACGGACGTTCAGATAACGACGGTGCTCCTCGTATCCTCCATGAAAAAACACGTACTCTGTGAACATATCATCTCCTTCTCCTCTAATCACTTTCATACTATGCCTTCTCATGTAGACATGTGTGTCTTTTAGCTCTTTTTGAACTTGCTTTGCTGCTCCTTCTACGAGAGTCAAATAAGGTCTGTTTAATTTGAATGGGGCTTTTTCAATAATGGTTCGATCCTTTTCCAAGATGGTAAATACCATGGGAAGATAAATCATTTTTTCGAAATATGGAATTGCCTCTTCTGGTATTAAGGGCATCTTCATTCACCTTTCTTTTAAAAGAACATTTGTTCTTATATTTTACAACTTTTAAAAGAAAATGCAATGGAAAGAAAAGAACTTCAATCAAAAAACTGCCAATCCTAAGAATGGCAGTTTAATTACTGTGTTACTATGTCAGTTGCCCACTTACGAGCTTCCTTATAAAAATTATTAAGACTTGGAAAATCGATTTCTAGATTATTAGCTCCTTCGAGCATATCGTTCCAACGAACTTCATCATAGGCAATGGTTAAATCTAAGAAAGGCGTCATCTCTGTGCTGGACCCAACCAAAGTAGCCGCTACATCATCAGAAAGAGGTAACTCTTTAACTAGCTGATCCATCTTCTTATGTAAGATGGTGTCCATTAGAGAGAACATGCCTACTAATAAATATTCAGAGGAATTTGTCAGGTTTTTCTGTTTAGCAAGTAGCTCACAAAATTTCGCTCTAAATAAGGATGCTTCTACAATAGCTAGTCCATCCCCTTTGTAGTTTTGATGTACCTCTCGCAGTAACAAGACATGAAGCCAATGATTAATCTCCTCCAGCCCTAACATTAAAACACCCTGTTTAATCGAGCGAACCTTGGAACGTGGTCGAGCAACTGGAGAATTGACCATTTTTAACACTTTAAAGGTCAAGGAAACGTCTCTCTCTATTTCTAACGCAATTTCATCCATAGAAGCTTCTTCCTTGCGTAAAAGATTGATCAGTCTAATGTATTGCACTACGTTAGCAGGTATATCAGTGGCCTTAATAATTTCAGGCTTAGCAAAGAAGTAGCCTTGGAACAATTTATAGCCAGCAGATTTAGCTTCGTAAAAATCTTCTCGTGTTTCAACCTTTTCAGCTAGCAGTACAATATTGGGATAGTTGGTTTGGACAATTTTCTCGACCGATTTTCTCTCTTCCACTGTAGTGGCAAGAAAATCTATCTTAATAAAGCTAACTAAGCTAAACAGTTCATCATAATAGTCAACATTTTGTTTTAAAACAAAATCATCCAATGCAAGAAGAAAGCCCATTGCTTTTATTTGTCTAATTTGTTTAATAAGACGGGGAGTTATCGTAATATTTTCTAATATCTCTACCACTATCCTGTTAGATGGGAACTTTCTTAATACCGCCTTATCCAGAAGGTTTTCAGTGAAATTAATAAAGCATAGCTTATCGCCTGCAATTTCATTTATTCCTATGGTCAGAAATGAATGTGTCAGCACATCAATCGTTGCCATATCCGCATCCACGTCAGGGAAAGAATTGTCTTCATTATTCCTATAAAGCAATTCATATCCATATAATGACTCGTTCATATTAAAAATTGGCTGCCTTGCAATAAAAATCTCCATTTAATTTCCTCATGTTCTTAAGAAATGTAATTGATACTATTGTATCAAAGATAAGGATGAAAAACGACCTATTTTTTCCTTTGATGACAGGATTATCATAAAATGATATGTTTAATAGTGAAGAATTTTAGCGTATTAGGGGGAGATATAATGGAAACTATTACTTATGAACAACAGGGGAATATTGGAATTGTCACATTAAACCGACCTACAGCTTTGAACGCTTTCAACTATGAAATGTTATGTGAATTAGGAGAAATTGCAGAATCGATCCGTATCAATCCGGACATTAGAGTAGTAATCTTTACTGGATCTGGTGAAAAATCGTTTAGTGTCGGAGCAGATTTGAAAGAACGCCGAACGTTAACTGAACAAAGAGTCAAACGTAATATATATAAAATAGGTGAAGTATTCTCTTTAGTCGAAAGCTTACCTCAGCCAACGATTGCCATGTTAAATGGTTATGCGTTTGGCGGAGGGACAGAGCTAGCGCTTGCATGTGATTTCCGAATTGCAGCAGACGATATACAATTGGGACTAACCGAAACAAGCCTCGCAATTATCCCGGGCGCAGGAGGTACACAACGTTTACCTCGCCTCATTGGGGAATCCAAAGCTTTAGAGTTAATCTTAACTGCTAAACGATTAACGGCTCATGAAGCCTTTACGTATGGACTTTTAACTAAAATTGCGAGTCGAGAAACATTAAAGCAAGAAACGGAAAGCTTCGCAGCACTTATGTTAGCGAACGGACCAATTGCACTTCAACAAGCCAAGTTTGCTGTTAAACAAGGGATGAATGTGGACTTGCAAACTGGATTGCAAATTGAACGTAAGGCGTATGAGATTACGATTCCGACAGAGGATCGAGTAGAAGCATTAAATGCATTTAGTGAAAAAAGAAAACCTGTATTTAAAGGGAAATAATTTTAAAAGGAGGATGTTGTGAATAGTTCACGATCATCCTCCTTTTTAACCTTAGCTATGTTAATGCTAAAGGTGACTTATAATACACATAAACATGAGCTAGGATATTTTCTCCTCGCTCATTTTACTTTGATATTATTTTTGGCTTACGTACCTCGTTCGTGTACTCATTCCGCAATCGAGCGCTATTACCGAACGCTCATTAAATAGTTTTACTTGAAATGATGAAAGATTGCATTCTTTGGCATAAATTTTTTAAACATTATAATTTCTTTTTCAGAAGGATTTTCTATATTAATTTCAGAGCCCCAATGTGATGATTCAAAGAAACAATTACCATTATATTTCAAAAAAAGTGAAAACCATTTTATTTCTCCATTCTGACTTAAACTCTCTTGTAAAATGAAATTAATTATTTTTTTGTTTATATCCCCTTGAAAACAGACCATTTTCATAGGGTGCAAATCAATTTTTTCAAGATTAGTTTTCAAACTTAATTCTTCAATTGTTTCAACTTCTTCATTCCACACATGGAATTCTATAAAATTTGCAGATGTTATGAAATAATCAATTAAAGAAAACCAGTAATTATAACTTTGGAAATCAACATTACTTTCTGTTAAATTAATGTTGATAAATAAATTATTCTTCATCCAATCCCACCCCATTTACTAATGTCTACATAAGTAAAACATCTTTCTTCAACTATCCTGTGGCGCTACTATCCTGTTTTCTGATCCATCTAGAATTCTTTTTATATTTTGTCGATGAAGAATGATGATCGATACGCTTATTAATAGAGAAAGTCCTATGATAACTTTATCTTCAAATATTAGACTGTAAACAAATAAAGCTATACAAGCTAACATTGAACTTAGTGATACATACTTTGTTAATACCAAAGTTAGCACAAACACAAGAAAACCAACAAAAACACCTAAAGGGGTTAAAAATAAAAAAACTCCAGTTGCTGTCGCAACAGCTTTTCCACCTTTAAAACTAGCAAACACAGAAAATACGTGACCTAATATAGCTAATAAGCCACATACAATTGGATTAATAGTAGAACTTAGTATTAGGGGAAGAAAACAAGCAAGTGTGCCTTTTAATATATCAGCAATTGCAACAATTACTCCTGCTTTAATGCCTAAAACTCTGTAAGCATTAGTTGCACCAAGATTACCACTACCATAATCACGAATATCTTTCTTATATAATATTTTACCGACGATTAAAGCAAATGAAATGGAACCGATTAAATAACTTAAAATCAGAGTTAAAATGTTCAAAGTAATGTTATCTCCCCACTCAGTTTGTTATTTAAGTATTTCTCTTTGTTGTATACTTTTTCCTTCAAACCTTTCGGCTATGTTAATGCTAAAGGTGGACTTAAAATACATATAAAATGAGCTGGATATTTTCCAAGTTCATTTTTATTTGGTTCTTTTATTTTACTAAAGCCCACATTACAGAATATAGGTAATTTTAAACAATTTTACTCCATTTAAAATATGTTCAGTTAATAATTTCACCCTTGTTGTTGGCTAAATTTTTGCGCCATTTACTTCGCTCCGTTGTTGTCAGTTTCGCCCACTCAGTTTCTTCGCCAATAATTCTTAAAGGTTCTTGAGAACGATAAGATCGTGTTAAGTTACCCGGGAACTTTTTGTCAGTAACATTTGGGTCGTTTTCAAATTTACCTGTTGGTTCTATTCTATAAACCCGTTCTCTTCCTTCTCCTTTTGCTAATGCTGCTGCAAGTCCTGCACCATTGGCATTAGCAGTGAAATAAATGTGGTTCATTTTAAGCCCAGGTTTGTAATTTGAATTTCCACCCGCTGTCAGCAAATCACCAACCTGTATATCTGCCTTTGTCCCATGATAAAATGGTCCTTCATCAGAAGGTGTATCGTTATATGAGTTTGATAATTCATAATTTCTTTTTGCATTATCAAAATCACACAACTCCTCATAGCATTTGGCAATGTTTAAATATAACGTTGAGTATGCACTCTTAACATTATCATCATTTATATTTAGTGCACACTGTAAAGAGGTTTCCATCCATTTCAATTTCCCTGTAATACTCTTTTGTTTACGAGCCAAATGATATGCTGCAATAAACCTTTCATAGTCGTCTTTTGCTTCGTGCCATGCTTGATGAAACATGGTGGTTGCACCTTCAACATTTCCGCCATCTTCCATGTTCATTCCATTCATACAGAGTTTAATAACGACGTTGTTTTGGTCAAATTTTATACTCATCTAATCTTACCTCCCAATTAATGAAATAACATTTTTGAAATACATTTCTCCAAAACTCTTATTTAAACGACCATATCTTCTCATTAAAAACAACTTAATTTCCTTTGAACCTGTGTCTTGATTCGTCGCTGTTCTTAGACTTATTTCTATTTCCTTTTTACTGTAATTAACCAATATATTTTGAAATTCAGAATCGTGTAAGTGAGTGTCTTTTAATTTTCCGTAATTATTTATTGAAATAAATAGCCACTTTGAATCCCTTTCTTATAACATTCTCATATAAAAATATAGTACTTTTAACAAATTTTCTTATTCAACTAAACTAAACCGTTAGTTCAATAAGAAAAAAGGGTACCTATTACTTTTAAATTGTCTCAAACCATTCTATTGCATAACCAATACGATCTTCAACGAATTTATTTGTAACAAAATCAGCAACATTTTTCATTTTTTTGTTTGCGTCCCACCTCGTTTTACCGATTCCTACTAGCAACTTGATTTAAACAGACATAAAGTTCTCTCAATCTTACAACAACTGTAAGAGTAATTTGCAGTTTTTTTGTAGTAAGGTATTGCTAGGAATGAAAATGGGAGGCTATACAGATGAATGCTTCGAATAAATTACTTGAAGTGAAAGCAGTACGAAAAGTTTTTGGTGAGGGGCAAAATGAAACAATGGCATTAAAAGGCGTAACTTTTGATGTTTTACCAGGGGAATTTCTTGGCATTATGGGTGCGAGCGGTTCAGGCAAGACGACGCTACTAAATGTAATCGCCACAATGCAAAAGCCAACATCAGGGCAAATATTGCTAGACGGGCAAAATATTTCGTCGTTCAAAGGATCACAACTCGCAGCATATAGAGGCAATCAAATCGGATATTTATTTCAGCAATTTGAACTGATTGATAATTTAACGGCGAAAGAAAATATCATGTTGCCGTTAGCAATTCATGGAATTAATATAAAGGCACAAGAACAAGAGTTGCTGCAATTAGCAAAAATATTCGATATAGAAGAACTGCTAAATAAATTTCCGTCACAATTATCTGGAGGGCAAAAGCAACGGATTGCAGCAGCGAGAGCGCTAATTTCAAATCCTAGCATTGTGTTAGCGGATGAGCCGACTGGTGCGTTAGATACTAAAAACGCCAAGATTTTAATGAAGAAGCTGTCTGATCATAATCAAAAACAGGCATCTACTATTTTAATGGTGACGCATGATGCGAATGCGGCTAGCTACTGCTCAAGAATTTTGTTTATCCAAGACGGTGTCATTTTCCATGAACTACGTAGAAATGTACCGGGAGAATCTCAGGAGACATTTTATGAGCGAATCGTTATGGTGATGGCGCAACTTGCTGGAGGTAGTAGTAATGTTCTTTGAATTTGTGAAGCGTAATAGCCGCAAAATCCGGAAGGAAAACGGTGTGTATTTTGCATCGCTTGTCGTGTCAATTGTGGCGTTTTATGTGATTTTGTCACTAGGTGAGCAAGATGTCATGTTATATTTGAAGACGATTGAAAGCGATGCAGTCGAGCGATTGTTGTTATTAATTCCAGTGCTTTATGCAGTTTCATTATTGTTCGTATTCTTCCTCGTGTATTTTGCAAATCGCTACCAGCTTCAGCGTCGCAGTCATGAGTTCGGTTTGTATTTAATGATGGGGATGAAGCAAAGTAAGCTGTTTCTCATGATTACGGGCGAAACGATTTGGAACGGGATTGTGGCCCTGAGTATTGGTTTGCCGATTTCATTGTTTTTAACAGAGCTGATCAATTTAGCGACATCACGGTTAGTTGGCATGGGGATTATAGGTCATGCGTTCCGTATTTCATGGACAGGTATTGGCTTGACGATCTGTGGTTTCTTCCTTGTGCAACTGCTAGCGATGCTTATTTTAAGCTTTACAATGAGTCGAAAAGAGCCGATTGAATTACTTCATGAGGATAAGGAAAAGTCACAAACTACAATGACGCCTAAATGGGGAGCCGTGAGCTTACTATCTGGAGCGGCTTTATTATTCGGGACGATTTTTTTAAGCATCGCTTATGGTATGGCGATTTTATATTTACGAAATTTTGATTACCGCGTATTTGCGTTGATTTTGTTTGTTGGTGTGTGTGGGACATTTATTTTATTTCGTGGCTTAGGAAGTATGATTGGTGTTTATGTGAAGCAAAAAGGAAGTTCTTCGACAGGTTTATCGATATTTTCGGCGAGACAGCTACAAGAAAATGTATTGCATCAATGGAGTTCACTCGCTATATCATCCTTACTGATTCTAATGGCGATGGTCTGCTTCGCTTTTGGTACATCGACAGCGTTAATGAATAGCGCTGTAGCTAATCGAACTGTTGATTATACGTTTAATGGTAATGAAGATGAAATTAACCCTTTGATTAAATCCGATGAGCTAGCACCTTATGTTGATAGTTATTATGGGATGGAGTTACATAATTTCTACACACCTGCAGATGAATCAGTATTAAATTATTATTTTGCATGGACGGGCTTAATAGAAACAGTATCGAGTCAAGCTGATTCAGAGCCAAAAGAGATTTTATTAAACAACTTATCGATGCAGCACACGCCGTATTTTATTTCATTATCGAGCTATAACACGATGCTTGAGACAGCTGGAAAGAATCCAATTCAGTTAGCTGATAATGAAGTGGCCATGTATACAAGTGACGATACAGGAGCGCCATATGATATATTAAAAGACACATTGAAAAAAAATCCAACAGTCGAAATTGCGGAAAATGAATACACATTATTGCCGACGTTATATTCGGATCAAATTGTGGCAGATCGAGCTATTACGTTAATGTATTCGTTGATTGTACCTGATGCATTATATGAGCAATATTTTGACGCTGAGGAAACTTGGCTTTGGAATATGACGTTAAAAGACGAGTTCATTGAAGAAAAAGGGCTTATGCAGGCGATGCTTGAAGTCGATCAAGTACTTAATTCGACAGGCTTGCAATATGAGAGCTATCTTGCGAGCATGGGTAGACAGTTATTTTATACGGTAGCAAGCAGTTATACAACGTTTTATTTAGGCGTGATGTTTTTAATTATTGCTAATACTGTACTAGGTCTAAACTTTTTAATGCAGCAAATAAGCACGCGTAGTCGCTATCAAACATTAGCAATGCTCGGTGCAGATGTGGAATCAATTTGTAAATCTGCTCGCAAGCAAATTTGGTTATACTTCATCTTAGCTATTTCGGTCGCGTTGGTTAGTGGAATTTTTGGCATTTGGTCTTTATTAAAAGCAATGCCGGCTACTATTTTCAGTCTTCAAAATGGAATTATTATTGGTTTAGTAGTGCTATTATTTATTGTAATTGAAGTTGGCTATATTCGAATGATTCAACGAAAAAGTGATGAGGAAATCAGGAAGTTAAAAGAAATTGAGTAGAGGTGATGGTATGGCGAATATTGTCATTGTAGAGGATGACATTTTCCTCCGCGAAGAATTACAAAATATTTTACAAAAGGAGGGGTACTTTGTAGTAAGTATCTCTTCTTTTAATACACCTGTTGAAGATATCATCGCTGCCAAACCGGGGTTAGTATTGTTAGATTTAAATTTACCTAACTTATCAGGTTTTCAAATTTGTCGTACTTTGAAAATGAAAGGAATTGGTCCGATTCTAATTTTAACTGCTCGCAATCAGATACGAGATGAGTTGCATGCATTAGAGTTAGGAGCCGATGACTTTTTAACGAAGCCATGTCATCCGAAACGTCTCATTGCAAGAGTACAAAAGTTACAACAACTATATGCCAAAATGCCGATGCTTTTAAATTGGGGGAAATTCCAATTAGATGTGAAAACGAATGAATTATATATTGGTCACAATTCACTTTCATTATCTGAAAATGAAAGTGCCATTATGAAGCTTTTAATACAATATGCACCGGCTGTTGTGGAAAAGGAGAAACTTTTCCATGAATTGTGGGGAAGTAGTGAATTTGTGGACGAAAATATACTACAAGTAAACATGACCAGACTTCGTAAAACATTAGATAAAGTAGGCGTATCATCACAGATTAAAACGGTCAGAGGCGTTGGCTATCAATTGATAGAGGGTGAGTCCTCTTGAGGCAACTAAATTGGCTCCCTAGTTTACAGCAATCGCGGCAATGGATTTTGCTTCTATGTGTAAATAGCGGTTTTTTTATTTTTTTAGCCTGGGTTGCATATCCAGAGTCATTTAAATTATTAATATTGACGATGCTCATTTTTACTTTTGTAACCATTTTGATTGGTGTGCTTTTTACATGGAAAAAACAACGAAAGCAAAGAAACACATTTTATCAATTTTTAAGAGAGCCTTCCGCTGAGCATGAGGCTAAGTTGCTACAAGTTTTAGGTGACACACATAAGGAACCACTGCATGATTTGGCTAATCAATTACGTCATCTATCTGATGAATTACAAGGTGCAAAGTACCAGTCAAAAGAATATGAAACCTTTATCGAAAGCTGGGTGCATGAAATTAAAACACCACTATCGTTACTTCATTTTGTCTTACAAAATCGTCAAGATGAAATGTCCCCGTTGGTTTATCAACGGCTAAATCATGCAAATATAACGATTCATGATCACGTAGAACGCATATTATTTTATGCAAAGCTACAAGCTGCACATGTTGACTATAGCTTGAAAAAGGTCTCTATTGTGGAATGCTTTGAAGATGTATTACTAGAGCTACAATCGTTATTGGAAGAGCAGCATGTACTTGTTCATAGAGAGATAAAGGACATACCCGTTGTATCTGATGAAAGAGTGCTTCATTTTATTTTGATCCAATTACTTGTAAATGCAATTAAATATCGAAACGTAAATAGTGAAAGTTTCATTTGGATAGAAACAGGTTTTGACCATACAAAAGACAGCTATTATGTTAAAGTAGCTGACAATGGACTAGGCGTCTTACAATCAGATTTACCATTTATATTTGATAAAGGTTTTACAGGAGATGCTAGTAATCAAAAGCGGTCTACAGGGTTGGGATTGTTTTTAGTGAAAAAATTATGTGACAATCTGCAGATTGAAATTGAGGTTAAGTCAGAACACAAACGTGGTTTTACCATTCAGCTGCTTTTTCCGAAGGTTTAAAGGTTTTTCTGAAATCTTAATGAATGAGTAAGCAATGTCACCAAACCCTAGTTTAGAAATCTTTTATAAAAGTTCCCTTAACGCTACCTTAACTTTTAATACCTCACTTAATTAGCAATAATAAAAACAACCAAGGAAACTCATTCCTTAGCTGTTTCATAAAGCATTTTAACAAACTCATAGCTCCCACCATTAGTAGTCTGATTAAAAGTCTCAAGCTCTTTAAAGCCTATCTGTTTATACAACGCTATAGCTCGTTTGTTAAAGGTAGCTACGGATAAAGTAATGGCTGCCGGTTTGAACATACTTTGAGCAAACTGTAAGCCTGCCTTCAAGAAATCGATTCCTTTACCCTTACCCGTTAAATTTGGCTGCATTCCCAGTCCAATATCCATTACTTGAGGGGCTACGAAAGTAAAACTAAAGAAGCCTATCAGCTTCTCCTTCTCCATAACGACGTAGTATTCGTCCTTACGGCTTACCGGGTCTAGAAATTCCTCCAGGTCCTCCTCGTCTGCTTCCATATTATAAAAGGAATACGGCTCCTCGTAGTGCCAGTTATAAGCTATGTCCTCGGCCTGCTCCTGAGTCATCGGTTGAAGTATATAGCTCAAGCGCTTCCTCTCCTTTTCTCCAGTCTAAAAGAGTAAATAAGAAGATTTAATATACTCAACAGTGTAATAGCAAAAAACATATACAAAGAAGCTGGGTCACCTGATAAATTAAGCTCATCTACAATAATTCCTTCCAAAAATAAAAGTTGAGCACAAACTACAATAGAAATAATAGAGACAATAGAAATGGTGAAGGCTGTTATCCATTTTGGAGTTTTAAAGAGCACTACCGCTATAAGTAAAATTACAGCTAAAACTAGAAACGTTATAAAGACTGGTCTCATTAATGTGAACGTACTAAAAGCTTCAATACTGTACATTTGATCCCTCCAATAGAAAAAGAGTAAGGAAAAATAATAGAATGAATAGAATTACTGCACCCAGTACTTTTTGATTGTGATAATTTTTACCATCTTTTAATTTTTGTAGCAGTGTAATTATATTTAAAAATAACAGCACTCCAAGTGCGGGAATGATTAAAAGCCATATCATTTTTCTTTCCCCTCTTGTATTAACTTACTTACAAGCTCTTCCCTTCTCAAGTCCTTTCCCATAATGACATATGGTCCATCATTTGCAGAAGGAAAGAAATTTTCTTTTACCACTACCCATCCTGATTTTGCATATAAAGCTTGAGCTGCTAAATTACTAGCCTTGGTTGTTAATACAGACGTCTTCATCGAGCAATTGTTCACTAATTTTTCTAATAATCTTTTACCTAATCCATTCCCACGATAAGAGGGGTGAACTAATAGCTCTACAAATTCAAAGCAATCTGTTAACCATTCGTTTGCTTCTTCCACGGTTAGTTCCTGCTCCAGAAGTCCTCGGTAATACTGTCCATCCTCTGATTTATAACCATAGGCAAATCCAATGCATTCGTTGGTATCGGAATATGCTACAATTCCAAGAAAACCATCATAATTGGCATGCTTTTGTATTCTTTCGAAGAAGTCATCCTCTTCTTTTTGCCATACTGCTTGATAAAGCATAGCCATTTCTTCTGCTACATGGACGCTATGATCAAATTGCTTAATAATAATCATTCCTTTACCCCTCCTGTAAACTTTTCATTACACTATCTCCAAAGGTCCTTATGTCCGCAAGAAAATCATGGTTCTCTGGTGACCCATAGCTATTGACCATCCGAACTGCCACGATTTCGTGTTCAGGTACGACTAGCACTGCAACACCTGTGAATCCTAAAATTTGATACGAGCCACGCGGAACTAATTCTCCAAGCTCCGTTTTACTTGCCGGTAAATCCTTTACAAACCAAAGGAAACCATGCTGAGGCAAATCCTTATCAATTGTACTCGGACTTATAAGAGACGTAGATAGCTGAATAACTTCTTTTGGTATTACTTGCTTGTTATCTATGTATCCCCGCTTTAAATGAAGGTAACCCCAATAGGCTAAATCTCTTGCAGAAGTGAACATATTAATTTGATCGCCCTTTGTACTGTTTGTTGGTATTTGTTTTGGTTGGCCGGACGGATCAATGACCTCTGCAAGCTTAGGTTGAATTTCTGTGTACCAGTCACTCTCATTCAAGCTGAGTGGTCGAAATACTTTTTCTTTTAGTAAATCTGCTACTGTTTGGCCTGTTGCAACCTTTACTATTTGAGTAAGCAGGTTTATATTAACTTGTCTATAGGCCCAGCTCTCCCCTGGTAAAAACTCTCGAATAACTTTACCTTCTAGCTCCGTTAACCCATGCGTATGTGTCAATAAATGTCTAATTGTAGTTCCACGAAAAACTTCTTCCTCCAAATCCGCAATATATTTTGTCACTTCATCATCTATCGAATCGATATAACCATGATGCACCGCATATGCGACTGCAAATCCTATATAGCTTTTGCGAACAGATGCCACGTGAAACTGGGTATCCTCCTGTACTTCCCTAGCTTCTGGTCTGCTAGATTGAGTGCCCCAATATCTTTCTGCCACAATCTCATCTTTATGAATGACTATAACTGCCGCTCCAGTAGCATAGACGGAGTTATATGTATTTTTTACATGATCAATTACTGGATTAAATCTAGCCTGTATATTTTTATTCAGTTGCATTTTTTCACCCTCATTTCTTGAGCCTATTTTTTCTCCTCCCTAATTTATTCTTTGTCACTTACATAAAGTCCTTTATGGTAATCTTATAAGGAGGTGAGATAATGAAAAATAAACCAATTTATGTAGAGACTAGTATCTCTAGCGATATGGAAAAGGTATGGGAGGCATCTCAAAATCCCGAGCTACATGAACAATGGGATTTACGTTTTTCTTCTATCACCTATTTACCCAAAAAAGAAAATGAACCACAGCTATTTGAATATAAAACGAATATAGGATTTGGATTTAGTATTGCAGGTTGGGGGAAAAGTGTCGGTACCTTTCATGCGAAGGACAACTCTAGAACATCCTCACTGCATTTCGGTACTGCCCAAAAGATTTCTCCTATAAAAGAAGGCAAGGGATATTGGAAGTATGAGCCTGAGCAAGATGGCGTTAAATTTTTTACGCAGTATGATTACGATGTTCGTTTTGGAACACTTGGAAAAATGATAGATCGCGTCCTATTTCGCCCGATAATGGGATGGGCCACTGCTCTTAGCTTTGATGTATTTAAGAGGTGGCTTGAAAAGGGAGATACTCCCTCTAGTCAGTATGTACGATTCTTCAGTCACTGGCTTATTACCATTCTGTTCTTTTTTGTTTGGGTGTATCACGGCCTCGTTCCAAAATTACTATTGATGCATCCCGAGGAAGTATCAATGACCCAAGGCATGCTCCCCTTAACGGTGAACGAAGCTCAAAATATCGTATCAACAGCAGGCGTTATTGAAATAGTATTTGGTATTCTGTGGGTACTTTATAGTAATAAGCGAAGATTACTGAAAATCCAAGTCGTTGTTTTTCCATTACTTACACTCTCCACTTTAATAGGAGACGCCACCGTATTTGGTGATCCATTTAACCCCCTTACATTTAACTTAACGCTGTTTGTTCTATCCGTTATCGGATTGCTGGTTAGTAAAGACATTCCAACTGCCAAAAGCTGTAAGCGTTCAAGATAAGGAGTTTTTCATATGTCTATTTATAAAGAAATGCTTGGAGAACAATTCGAGCGACTGCAGCCAAAGCTCAAGCGGCGGTATACTATTTCTTCTGAAAAGGCCTTCCAGGCAACAGGAGTCATGACAAAAATAACTAGTGGTCCGAAATGGTTGTCACCTTTCTTTCGTATAGCCACTCGTTGGAAGTTATTATTTCCTGAGCAAGGAGAGAATGTACCATTTCAAATCGTAAACAAAGGGAAGCTTGGTCCAAATGGGGAGCAACAGGTCCACTGGGAAAGAACATTCTTCTTCCCAAACCAAACAAGGCATTTCAATGCGCTTATGAGCTTAGATCAGAGTAAGCGTGTAGTAAGGGACTATCTTGGGGAGCCGAGCTTGTTCTATTCTGAGCTCGTATTCATTGTCACAGAGGAAGGACATCTTCAAATTGAATCTAGTAAACAGCGTCTTGTATTAGGCAAGCTGGAAATCCCCTTACCAAGGCTGTTAAAAGGAAATGTTCTTGTTAAAGAGTGTTATGTAGAAAAGAAAGACGTATTTTCCATTCATGTGTTAATTACTAATCCTTTACTTGGTACATTATTCGAGTATAAAGGGGTGTTTCAAACAGATGACCTATAAAAGAATTGCAATCTCCCACACTATTTTATTTCTCATAGTTGCTGCTTTTAGCGTAGAGCCCTGGTATTTTCTTATGCTATCCGTAGCTCAGATATTATTTGTTCCACTCGTCTTAAAATTAGTTTTGAAAGATGATCATCTGATTTATTACTTTGTCATTCCAGCTGTGATAGCTGTTTCTATTTTACAGATTACCGAAGATTCAAGGATTGATTCCTTGCTCGCACTTATCTATCTACTTTTTACTTTTATCATTGCCATGGTTGGATTTAAACGTTTTATTAACAGAGGCTTCACCAATATAGAAGAGTTTGCGATTGATATGGGGATGATGTATTTATTCATCGGAGGACTTTGGTTTGTTGCTTCTGTTCTTGAAATAGATACAGGATTTACTCCTATTTTAACGTGGCTGACAGGAATTCACTTTCATTATTCTTCCTTTTTATTGCCTGTTTTTATAGGTTTTTTAGGGAGAGTTTATAAACCTGCCAGCTACCCTTGGCTTACAGCTATCATTTTAATATCTCCTTTAGTCGTTGCAATCGGAATCACTTTTTCTACACTTTTAGAATTTATATCCGTACTTTTATATATGATTGGCATATATGGTTCTATCGTTCTAGCTATTAAGGCAACATATAAAAACGGGTATCAGAAAAGCCTGATTGTTACTTCCTTTGGAGCTCTAGGTGTAACAATCCTGTTCTCCCTTTTGTATGCAACAGGGAATGCGTTTGGTATTTTTGGCGTAACGATAGATTTCATGCTTAAGTTTCATGGATTCTTTAATTGCCTAATATTTGCGTTCGTCGGTATTGTCGGCTGGTCCATTTGGACACCACCGGAACTTTATAAAAAGTTGCAGTTTCCTATTAGCAAGATCAAAGGTAAAGGAACTGTTGGTGAGAAAGTTTTAGGTGCCTATCACTTAAATAAAAACTATACGGGCTTAGTCGATGATATGAGCATTTTTGTAGATAAAGAGTCACTCCCTCCTATGATTAGTAATTTTTATGAGCAAACAATGCATTACCGACTATTTTCCACTGTTCATTGGCATGCTTGGTTCAAGCCTTTTGCCGCTTTATATAGATTGTTTAGTTCCAGGCTGCAGCAGCTGAATCTACCATTTACCTCTAGGGAGATGGAAATGACTGGAGATATAGTAGCTATCGAGGATGGACGTACCAATACAAGAGCTTGGATACGAAAAATTGAAACAAGCACCATCTTTGTTGCACTATATTCCATACATACTCGAGAAGAGAAAACCTTTATGAATATCTCCCTCCCTTTACCATGGTCGTCGATGGTTGGCGTATTAGCATTAGAAGAGCAAGAAGGAAAGCTTCTCTTAACTAGCAAAAGTACCTTAGGGTCTGATGCTGGGATTTACTTGGCCTTTAGAGGAACCATCTTTAAGCTTCCTTTGGAGGAGCAATTTCTTTTAGAGGAGAATAATGAAACTCTAACTGCCAAACATGAGATGCGTATTTTCAGTATTCCATTTTTGACGATTAATTATCGGATTTTTTTAAAGGAAGATTTGGAAACCTGAAAATAAAGGAATATAAAGATACGCATTCTAGAATTCTTACGAAACTGTGTAAAGACTTCAATAGCTTTTTACTTTTTTCTATAGCCCTTATAGATACTACTAGAGCAGAATAATTTCCTATAGCTGCATAGCCATAAAACCAACCCATAAAAAGGCCTGTAATAATATGATCGCGATGCTGATAAACACATAAATGAAAAGTCCTAGTGGCAAAGCTACAAGAGAAATATGTGAATTATTACACTTAAAGTAACGCGGCAGGTTAGTTGAAGAATGTTGTTTAACTTGTAAGAAAATCTTTTGTTTAAAAAAACAGTTTTAAGAAGGTGAAAGGTCTTGGAAAGAAAAGTTGAATTAAAACACTTTTTACTAGGTGGGTATACAATTGGTTTTGTGGTAGGATGCTTAACATCTCTTCTGTCAAAGATTAGCACTACCGTTAATCTCAGTTTTTCCTTTGAAAGTATTTTTTGTATTGTAGTAGTTTTACCAATAATTTATTGGATGTATCGTTATTCAGGAATGGTTTTCGATGACCAAACAATGAAAATGAAGTTGTTATATGCTTTTATATTACTATTAGGTTTTTCTTTCGGAATATTCTTTTTTGAATTACTTTTAAGTTAATAATTTGTCTCTAATAATAGAGTATTGTAAAAGTGCTTTTAAACAGAGAGAGCCCCTTTTTCTATTCAACTAACGAGGTGCTTTAGTAAAGATCATAGGGTTGCTTAGGCAACTCTTTTTACTTATTGAATTAAGGAGACAGTTTAGTTGAAGAGTGTTTTTAACTTGTGTTCAACAATCTTGCCATTTAACAGAAAAGGAAAGCTTAGAAAGTGAGCAATTGAAATCCACAATAAGGGGGACAATATGAAATTTTATCTTTCATCTTTTAAAATTGGAAACGAAGAACGGAAGCTAATCGAATTAACGAAAAATGGGAATAAAAAAGTAGCATATATCAATAATGCATTAGACTTTGCGACTGATTTAGAAAGAAAAAATAAAAGTGATGTTGCAGACGTAAGTGAACTGCAAAGAATAGGTTTCACAGTGGATATTTTAGATTTAAAAATGTACTTCCATAAACCCGAAGGATTGAAAGAAAAGCTTGATCAATACGATGTTATTTGGGTAAGAGGCGGCAATACTTTTATTCTTGCTCAAGCAATGAGATTAAGCGGTTTTGATGAAATCATTAAAAAGTATTTTAAAGACGGTGTTTGTCAATATAGTTGTCGCATTTAGCTAGTTTAGTATTTTAAAAATACATGTTCTTATAATCTTGTAACCCCTAATTCAGTCTAGGCTACCGCGCTGTGCTTGCTGGCCTGTTGATTGGAATGGAAAGGAAGAGCGTTCTTTCCATTCCAACCAACAGGGTAACGGGGGATTACGGTTTAACTAATACTTCTTTTTTAGCCTCATCCCGCATGGGATTAAGCGCTACTTGTTCATGTGGTGCCCAGTTTCTCGTTTTCCGAGCCCATCGCTCAGGATGCTTCTCTTTCGCAACTTCGTACACATCTTTTCGCCTTTCTAATATCGCCAAATGTGCTCCCGTATGGCACTGTACTGGCGTTACGTAATTGAGCCCACTGTGTAAGTGAACCTCATTGTACCAATGGACAAACTTTTGCGCCCATTGTCTTGCTTTTTCGAGTGTTTCAAAGCCTTTATGCGGGAAATCAGGTCGATATTTTAGCGTCCGAAACATCGCTTCTGAATACGGATTATCATTACTCACACGTGGTCTTGAAAAGGAACTTTGAATGCCCAGTTTCTCGAGTAACACTAGGAATGTCGCAGCTTTCATCGGGCTACCATTGTCCGAATGTAGAACAAGTGGCGTTCCTTGAATTTTTTCACTGATCACTGCTTTTTTCACGAGTGCTTCCGCATGTTTGGATTCTTCTGTTTCCCATACTTCCCAGCCGACTGCTTTTCTACTAAACAAATCTAGAATCAAATAGAGTCGATAAAATAAACCTTTCACGGGTCCACCCAACCAGGTAATATCCCATGTCCACACTTGATTGGGAGCCGTCGCAAGATGGCTTTCTGGGATTCTTCGCTGTGGCTTACCACTACGTCCCCGATGATTTTGCATCTTTTCTTCTTTTAATACACGATAAAAGGTGGATTCAGATGCAATATAAGTACCTTTATCTGCGAGCTTCGGAACGATTTGTGTTGGTGGTAAATCCGCGTAATCTGCTTGTTTCACAACGGTGATAATTTCGTCTCTTTCTTCTGGTGATAATTTATTTTTCGGTACGGGACGTTTTGTAAGTGGTCGCTGATCGACTTTCACTCCGCCATCGGATACCCAACGCTCATACGTACGTACGTTGATGTGTAGCTCCTGACAAGCCTTCGCTATTCGTGCACCATTTTGATTGGCTTCTTGTATTAATTTCACGGCTAGTGTGCGATTTGCCGGGTCAATCATTCGTCCTCGTCGTCCCCCCAAATCGCTTGGGCCTTTTTTCTTAGAAGTAGTAATGCCGCAGCTTCCGCCAACGCTTTCTCCTTCTTTTGTAAATCTTTTTCTAATGCTTTTGCACGTTTCTGTTCTTCTTTTAGTTGAACATTCAACTGCTTGGACTGATCAAATGCTTGCCCATTTGCCTGAAGGCAAACACTCTTCCATGCTTCAATCTGTTCCAGATACAAACCCTTTTTACGGCAATACTCCGCAAGCTCCAGTTCATTCATCGCAAATGTTTCCATCACGATTAAAAACTTATCTTGACTGTTCCATTTGTCGCTTGTTTGTCCATTACCTGGCGTTGCAGTTCCAGCTACGCGAGCTTGCTTTCGCCACTTATATAGCGTCACTTCTGAAATACCTTCCGCTTTGGAAATTTGCGAAACCGCTTCGTTGTTAGGTGGCATCATACGCTTCAAAATTTCTGCTTTTCGTTCTTGTGTGTAACGTGTTCCATTTTGTTTTGTCATTAACGATCGACCTCCGTGTATTTTACTTAATCATATCACGTTAGCCTCGTACGACTTCTATCCTAACAGAGGGGGGAAATCAATATGGTAAAGTTGAGTAATAGCTGTTTTAAGGAGGGTATTGCATTTGGGATTTGATGTTGTTTTATATAATCAAGAAGGTAGTGAGATTGGATTTTACGAATTAAGAGAAAGTCTACATAATGAAATATTTAATTCTAAGAAACTGTGGCGTAGTTATTTGGAACTCAGAAGATTAAGCGATTTTTATCTTACTAATGAGACTTTTTCAGGCGAGAGACTTTCCAACCTAATAACAGACCTTAATAATTACAAAGTATTTATTTCGATAAATAAAATCAACGAATATGAAGGATTTATAAAACAATTGTCCAGTTCGGAAATAGGCAAGGTACATATTGCTGGGGACTAAACTATATCTATTCTTGTTCAACTAACGGGTGCTTTAGTCAAATAGAGCAACGTCCCTTATGACGTTGCTCCTTTTGCATTTAAAAGTACTTCTGGTAATACTCTTTTCTTAACCTTCCGCTTAGCTGAGCATAGATCTTGGTGGTTTCACTCTTCTCATGCCCCATAAGACTTTGTATGACTTCAATAGGAGCTCCATTATTCATCAAATGAGTTGCGTAGCTGTGCCTAAGTTGGTGTGGATGAATTTCTTTATTAATTTCTGCACGATTGGAGATCCGCTTGATGATATATCTCATCTGGGCGACACTCATTTTATGCGGCTGTCTTGCTGTCACAAAGATAGCAGGATTATGGTCATTCCGACTTTCTATATAACGTTTAAGCCATATGTCACAACGTGTATTAAAATATACCTCCCTTTCCTTATCACCTTTACCTCGAACAATCGCCGATTGATTGGACCAATTAATATGGTTCTTTTCTAACGAAACTATTTCTCCAATTCGACAACCGGTAGAAAACATGAATTCAAAAATAGCTTTTTCCATTGGGGAATGACAGGATTCACGAAGGTGTTCGATCTCCCGTTCTGTTAAATACTTAGGTATCCGCTTCCCTACTTTGGGTTCTTTAATTTTGGAAGTTGGATTCTTACTAAGGTGTCCTTCTTCATGAGACCACCGAAAAAATGATTTCATAAAGCGAATACGATGTGCAAGACTGGCTGGTTTTAAATGCTTACCGGATACAGCAAGATACTCTTTTAGTTGATTTGTATCCAGCAATGCCATCTCTACATCTTTAAAATAACCAATTAATAGCAAAGACTGTAACTGGTAGGCCTTCAAGGTTTGTGGCGAAAAGCCCTCTATTCGCTTGTCCGCTTCAAACGAAGCCCATGCTTTTGACAGTAACAATGTTATTCCCCCTAAAATAGTAATATTAAAAGGATTATTGCCAACTTAATAGAATTATAGACAAAGGGTGTATTTTGACTAACGCCGCAGTTTATTTGAAGAAGTCATTTTTTGAAAGACGTCGAAGTAGTTAATATAGGGAGTATGGCAATAAACGGGAGTGGATTCAATTGAGACTATTCAGCTTGATACAATTATTAACGGCTATGATTGCGTTTGGTATTTATTTTTATTTTATTGAACCTGTTATTAAAGAGAATGTATGGTTCAAATTTTTGATATTTGCACTAGTTTTCTTTACTCTAAGTTATTTTTCCAAAAGGTTTGAAGGACATTTAAAATTTTTAGATAAACGGATTGATAATCAACTTAGTGTATGGATTGTAATTGGTTTAATTTTCATTCCTTTATTCATTATTTTTTGAACTAATGGGTGTTACTTCAAGAAGGAGTAAAGCCATTTTCTTATTGAACAAAAGGATATCAAGTACAGGGAGATAAAATGAAAAAAGTAATAAAGATTGTTCTTAACATAAGTTTCGTGTTTTATTTATTTGCATTAGTAGTTCTATTGTTCTTAGGCACTAGAGGCTTTTTATGGTCTGGTATAACAATGATAGAGTATATAAAGAACTCATCTAATTTTATACCCTTTAAAACTATAAATACATATATAAGGGCATTGTTTGACGGAAGTATGAATATAGATATACCTATTAAAAATCTCTTTGGTAACTTATTTATGTTTTTGCCAGCGGGGATTTACTTACCTTACTGCATAAGAAAGGCAAAAGAGATAAGTGTTTTTATAATTTCGTTGAGTATATTGCTAGTGGTAATTGAAGTAGTTCAAGTAGTTACTAGAAGAGGAAGTTTTGATATTGATGATTTTATTCTTAATATGCTTGGTGCTTTAATAGGATTTGGAATTTGGAAAACAAAGTTTGTTCAGAAACTGCTTAGATAGAACAGTAATTTTAACTAACGAATGCTTTAGTAAAAAATCGGACATCAAAATAAATAAGCATGGAGATACATTTCCCAGCTACCCCTTCATCATTTGAATGGGGGATTTGTTTTTAGCTGTTTATTCACTAAATGCCCCCAAACCAGCTTTGGTAGCATTTTAGGGGGGCGTAAGAATTTTGAAGATTTACTGCTATAAGAAAATCTAAACATAAAAAAACCTAATTTCTCGGTTTATAAGTGAGAAATTAGACTTTAGTTACTTCATTAAATCGCCCTATAATGGAAAATCAAGTGTGTTGTTTTAAATAAGATAGACCAACTATAATTTAAAAGTATAGCTCATTAATATCTATTCCTTTTCTTCTTGCTGAATATAATATTCTATCGCTTGTTCAAACCATTTTTGTTCATCTTCTGTAAAAGGAGATGGTGTCATATTATCAAATTCTTGAAAATCAGGTTCTCCTTCTATATTCGTATCAGCGAGTTTTTGCATCAAATCCTCATCAAAAAATGAAAAAACTCCTTCTATATAGTTCTTAATCATTCGCTGTACTTTCAGGTCCTCTACGGGTTTACCATATAATTGTTTCACTTCTTTAGACAATTGAGTAAACGTTTTATCTAAAGAGATTTTTTCTTCTTCCGATTTCTTTTCTAACTCTTCCATGATATCCGTTAACATATGACGATTGATCCATTCTTCTTGTATATGGTCAGTACGCATACCGTGAAGAAGGGTAAATAATAAGTTACTATCCACTGTTCCCTCTTCCTCCATTAACCTAATTACTCTATTAATAGATTTCATTGACTGTTCGATTTGTTTTTTCTCTTTTTCTAAAGCTTGAAGATGGAGAGACAAGCTTTCGTTTAAATCAACGGTAAAGCTTGTTTTATTTAATAAATTTTTTATTTCATCCAGACTATATCCTAGGAATTTTAAACTTAGAATTTTTTGTAAAATTATAATATCTGGATAATTGTAAATGCGATGCCCTGAAGAAGGATTCTTTTCTGGTCGTAATAAACCAACTTCATCATAGTAATGTAAAGTAGGAATAGGTATTCCTGTCTTTTCTGAAAACTCCCCAATGGAAAACTTGTTATTGTTATTCATCAAAATTCCTCCCAACAAAAGTATAAGTTCATTATAAAACCTCAAGTAACTTGAGGTTCAAGGGATAAATTTGAAATTGATATATTGTCACACTATTCCCGTTAATTCAACAATGCTGTACAATCTCAGTTATTGCATAAGATTTTGCATATTACTAATCGTTGTAAATCCACAAAAATCTGGCTAGAACCCAAAAAGGTAGCGTAATTTTTGCATTGATAACGCATTTAAGGAATTAAGTTCATAAAGTCATAGAAAAGATTGTGAAGTATTGTACTTAAACTAACGCGTGCATTAGCAAAATAATCCATCATTTATGGTCTATTTTTTATGTCCAAAACATTAAGTTGATTTCGGATATGGCTTGTGAAATGTTACACTTTTGAATTTCAAGCTCGTTTTTTCTATGAACTAAAAGGATATAAAGTTGTTGGTGAAATCAAAGATTATCCCCCTGGTAGTAGTTATTATACAATGGTTACTAGTCGGATGTTTTAGTAAAATAGGAAAACAAATTAAAAAGAGCTTGGAGAAAGTACCCAACTCATTTGTTATATGTATTTAAATCAACTTTAGCTTTAACATAACTTAAATATAAAAATATGAAATCAGATTGCCGATTTCACATTTTTATATTTATTGACTAGTTATTTCCCAATGGCTTAGTTTATCTAGGAGGAAGTTTTCTACATATATACACCATATTATCACTTTCGGAATCAAGCGGTGTGCCCTTCCAATCTTTATAGACATTTACAATTTCCAGGTTATGTTCTTTTAATAACCTCTCCATCTCTAAGGGATAGGTACATCGTAAGCTTATATTAGTTACCTTTTCATCAATTATTATTGCACTATGATCTTTGTATTTTCGAATGGTTGTGTAATGCTGGATTTGTTTTAACGAATCGTATCTACTAATTGTGTAGACATCTACCTCGTATTCTCCATCCATATAAGTTTTCCAATACTCCTCTGTTGCCGGTTGAAGAAGCTCCTCGGCAGAAGGAAATCTAGTATCAAATATAAAAATACCATCTTCCTGAAGATGTTGTTTTATAGAGGATAAAAGTTGATCCTGTGCCTCATTTGTATGGAAATGCTGTATGGAATTACCCACCATATAAATAAACGGACTTCTAATGCCTGCTTGGAAATTTGTACAATCCTGCTGCAGCCACTGTATATCCAAGTTAAGCTTTCCGGCTTTTTTAGCTGCCTGCTCCAACATTCCTTTATGAACATCAATACCGATTAATTGGTAGCCCTCTTTGGCTAATGGCAAGGTCAGCCTCCCAGTTCCACAGGCTAAGTCTATAATTGGACCATTTACTTTCCCTGTCCATTCTAGTAATAATGGAAGTTCCCCTACGTAATGATTATTTTCCTGGTCATAGGCTGCTGGATCATCATATTCCTCTAAATTATCTAGTTGAATGCGATTCGTCATACCAGTTCTCCTTCAACTTGAAGTAGCCAATTCTCTACCTTCTCTAGGTAGTGAGGATTTTCCCATGCGATGATTGTCTCAAGTTCCCCATGCTTTTCCATTTCCTCTTGTACAAATAGCTCTCCAAGGAAATAGCCAAATCTACTGTACCCAAAGGTATTTACTCCATTAATAGAAAACCAATCACGAGATATTTCGTTTCTAGACATTTTTCGATAGTCCTCTATAAATGCCTTTTTTATTTCTTTAACATTCTGTTGAGCAAAATTAAGCCATTCTGCGCCTTCATCATCGTAAGTAAAATAAACGGATTTCTTTAAATGAGGAATAATTCTTTCAGATAGGTACGTTGCAATTCCTTCCCTATATAACCAGTTGAATGGATGAGTCCATTGGGCAGTCGTCCAATCCATCCCGGCCCTGTCTGTTAAAATATTTTGTGCTGCATGACCAAACTCATGAGCAACGATTACCCTCAAATGATTTGGATCAGGCGAAAGCTTCTCTAACGCAAAGGTGATATTAGGAATTATTTGCTGGTACGTATATGCATTTGAACCATATCCTCCAACGATCAAATTGACCTGTATTGGAAAAGTAACATCGTATAATCGTTCATATTCGCGCACTACTTCTTCAATAATAGGTGTTATATTTTCATGCACTTGTTGGATTTCACGGAAGCTGCCAGGGTATTTCTCCATTGACTGGTTATGTCGTTCCTCGGTGTCTTTGCAATGACGAGGAAAATATTCTGTAAAAATTTCTGGGTACTTTTCATAATAGCTTCGTAAAAAGCTAATGGATGGGATGTAATTGTTTAAAAAGAAAGGCACTGTATCTATAATCTTCAATTTGCTTTCCCCCTTTAACTATTTACTACACTTAATAATTAATGTTGTCGGTATAAGTTGTGCTTTTTCAAAGGAGTACCACCTATTTACATGTCGCTCTAAATCCTTCTCTGCCATGTAGACCTCTTCTACAACCTCTTCAATTTTAAACCCAGCCTTTATAAGTCTATTAATATAAGTACTCACTTTAAATTGTTGCATGATTGCTTGTGTATCCCAAAAATCGTGGTCATACGGCCCTTCCTCTTGATAGGATTTGTTGAAGAGATACTTCCCTTCCTCATGCTTCACTCTGCTATGTAGAGGATGCTCCCAGCTGAATACAAAAATGCCTCCTACTTTTAAGTAAGAATAGATATTGGCTAATGTTTTGTCTAAATCAGTAGTCCATCCTAGTGCAAAAATCGAATAAACGATGTCAAAATAGTTTGATGGCAATCCAGGATTAGTTTCCATAGGAGATTGAATTAGTTTTACGGAAGATCCATAATCCTTCAATAATTCTTTTGCAGCAGATAGCTGGTTGTTTGATAAGTCAATTCCCCAAAGCTCTCCTGCTCCTCTCTTCGCCATATATTGTAGGGAATGACCACTGCCACAGCCGATATCTAAAACCTTCAAATCCTTTACTTCTCCTAATAGATTTAAATGTTCTTCACGCGGAGCCATTGGTCCATACTCGGGAAGAGGATTTCTACCATAAAAACGATTTGCAGACTTTTCCCAGCTTGTTTTGTTTATTTCTAATGTCTTGGTATTCATCTTGTTCCTCCAATAATTTACTCGTTCCACCGCTTTCCGTGGTTAATATTTATATTCGATTATTTATTCTTAAACTCCTTTATAAAACAAAAAACCTGACGCACGTTTTAACGTTGCGTCAGATTTTTTGATGCCGTACAAAATTATCTCTTCTTTTTCTTAGAAGTTTTTTTGTAATAATTTGTAGGCGAGTTTGTTGTAGAATTATCCGATGAAGCATTAGTTTGTGGATCTGCCACAATAATTTCCTCTTCTTCAGCAAATTCTGTTTCGTAGCTTAGATTTCTGTAATTTTGACTTTTCCCATCGCTGGTAGAAGTACTGCTTTCTTCGTCCTCTTGAGCAAACAGTAGTGGTATACAAGCAATCCCGCTTAAACCAACAAGTGCATACACAACACGAGCAAAGGCAGAAGTTTGTCCACCAAAAATAGATGCAACTAAGTCAAATTCAAAAAATCCGATTAAACCCCAGTTTAATGCACCAATGATAACTAATGCTAAAGCAATCCGAGATAGTACTGACACGGACCAACACCTCCTTCAATTTGTATAGGTGGAGCTAGGTAGTAAGAATGGAAGGAAAGTTCCTTCCACCCTGAATCTTTAGCGGCGATGTTCAACTAAATCGATTGCCCCCAACACAATATGCGCTAAGCCAAATCCGATAATCGAACTCGTGATTAATGGTGAAATGCTTCTATTGTTCCTAAGCGCTACTCCAGTTGTAGTTACGGCTGTCCCTAAAACTGTTGGTATTAACCCTTCGCGAATACTCTCCATTAAAAACACTCCTCTCATTAATTGCTGTGATTCCTTCCTATCTTTTGCAATATTCATCTGTTTATACTGCCG
This sequence comes from Psychrobacillus sp. FSL K6-4046, assembly GCF_038624605.1. Lineage (NCBI taxonomy): Bacteria > Bacillati > Bacillota > Bacilli > Caryophanales > Bacillaceae > Psychrobacillus > Psychrobacillus sp. FSL K6-4046. The sequence continues at coordinate 993,965 of NZ_CP152020.1, read as the reverse complement.
AGCAAATAGTACAAGAGCATGAAAATATCCTTTCTTTTAACAACTTTTATCAATAAATGAAATATTTATATGATATAATCAAACGAAATATTTTTTAGTCTACTCAAAATTAGTATTAACTGATTGAATCTTATCTTCAGTGGCATACTTTCCAATCTTTTATCAGATATATAAATCGTTGGATAATAAAAAAGAATTTTTTAAAAAAGAAGGCGAATAATATGTATGGAATAATTGCGTTATTTGATGATCAGTTAAATAAGCGGATTTTGAAACTTTGGCAAGAGTTAAAGGATGAATCTATTTCTTCCTATGCATTTGAGGTAAGTGATCGGAATCCACATATTACTATTGCAAGTTACAGCAAATTAGATATTAAATCTTTTGTAGATCGCTTAGATAGCTACTTAGCAGATAAAAAAAGTATTGAAATCACGTTTCCTTCTATTGGATCGTTTACGGGATCTGGTACACTTTTTTATACACCTGTTATTACAGAGGATCTTTTTCATTTTCACAACGACTTTCATACTTATTTTAAGGACTTTAATGACGCACAATCCTTGTATAATCCAGGACAATGGATTCCACACTGTACTATAGCAAATCGTTTATCCAACCAAAAATTATTAGAAGCTTTCCTCTATTGCACTACTCAAGCTCAGAACATAAAGGGATATATTAAAGAAATTGCTGTAATAGACACGTCTATCCCGACACAAGCCCCAGTAATTTTTTCAAAAAAACTTAAGTCCATATAAATACCGCTGAGAATCATCCCAGCGGTACTTATTATTCCTCTATGCTCTTTGGTTCATTCTGAATTAATTCATTATCCACATAAACTTTTCGACTTTGAAGGGCTATAGAAACTCCTTCTCGTTCTAAAATTTCCATAATACCAAAGTTAATATCCTCTTTCACTTTTAAAAACTCTGCCCAAACCGTTGTGTTCGTAAAGAAATATAAGAAAATGTCATAGCCATTTTCTTTAAATGCATCAAATTTCACAAAAATTGTTTCAGGATGGACACCTGTATGCTTGCTCACTAGCTGTTCAATTTCTTTTACTACAAGCTCTAATTTTTCCTTCGGCGTCTCTTGAGATACCCTTAGATTAAAGTTAATTTGCCTTTTCCCCATTTTACTCCAGTTGGTAATTGGTCCATTGGCAATCATGGCATTCGGAACAGTAACAATAGCTTGTGAAAAGGTACGGATTTTTGTACTACGAAAAGTAATTTCTTCAATCGTCCCCTCCACATCAGGAGTCAATATCCAGTCACCAATTCTAAAAGGCTTTTCTGTAATAATAACAAAGCCACCCAATAGATGAGAAAGCGCATCCTTTGCAGCAAAGGCGATTGCTACTCCACCTAAGCCTAGTCCCGCAACAAATCCACTCACGTTATAACCAAATTCCTCAGCAACTACGCTAATACTTATGACAACAATAATAACTCGCAATGCCTTTGAAAGAAAAGGAATGAGTATATCATCAATATCCAAATTATATCTGTTTCTCATTTTAGTGAAGAAAGTAGAGGAATCAGAGGACATATTGTATAATCCCCAGCTGATCAGAATAATATAGGAGACTCTTATAAGCACCAGAAATAATTTATTTGTTTCATCAAAATGTGGAAAGAAGCTAGCCGCCACATAAATTCCGACTATGATAAACATCCATTGAATAGGCTTTTCGAAGGACCGAAAAAGGTGAGTCAATGCATCAGTCGGTGTTTTATCACTTAGCTTGATCAATAGGTTAAATACATATTTCGAGAAAATTTTTCTCAAAATAAGGAAAACTAACAGTATGGCAATGGAAATACCAAGGTTCTTCCAAAAGACATACGACATAAAGATAGACAAATCCATAAAAAATACCTCCTAGCAAAATCAACACATATCATACCATAGAATTTTACTATCCTTTAATGATTTGCTGTCGTGGTTGTACATTGTATAAAGGTTTGCCTTTTACTACGAAAGTTAAACTTTGATATTTTGAAAGAAACTGAACTTGTAATATGTGGATAAAGAAACTTTTTTAAAAATTCCAATAATGTTATAATTTAGGTACAAATGGAGGTTTTAAATATGATAACCAAAATATTTGAATGGATTGGATTTATTATCGTCGGGGTTTCCATCTATGCTAATGCTATTATTCGTGCCGATGGTATTACGTCCGGAGCAGGTATCAATTTAAGTATCATCGGGATGATTACTGGTGTGATTCTTACTCTTACCTTTTTCTTAGTGAGGAAATTAAAGGTAACACAGAATATTTAATTACACGAGATGGGCAATCATTAAAGGGTCTGTATCTATGATACAGACCCTTATACTTTAGCAACATTCTTTTGTGCTGCTGCTTCTAATTAACTTGTGACAATATTGCTTTTGATGGCGTTTGATATTTCACATAGCCGCTAATGTTAGTTATAAAGAGGTCTCCACCCACACCATACTGCCCTCCATACTTCCTATCATATCTGTAGACTCGATATACTTCCCCTGGATTTAATATCCGTTGAAAGACGAGCTTGTCCCCTTCACGCTTCCAAAGGTTGATCTTTTTTGTAATTGTAACAAGTCCAATTTGCCCTTTCTTTAACTGCAAGCCTTTCCAAAAAACAGGTTTTTTAGGTATTATCTCTTCTTCCTTTATAGGTAAAATAGTTACAATACTTGCTTCCTTGCTTTTGTTTTTAGATTTATCCTCAGCAATGGCCGTAAATGTATCTCCTACACTCGGGGCTGAGATTGAGAGCTTGAAAATACCATTTTGATCAGCGAGAGTGTCTCCAATATTCCTAGACATTCGTTTGATTGTTACTTTTGCATGGGCTTCTGTTTTACCACTAATTTGCAATGACTCACTTGTCACATTGTCCAATATCGGCATAGCTGGTGGCGTTACATCTTGTACAGTCGTACTCAGATTAGTGCTCTCTCGTCCTTCTTCATTTTTGGAGTATATAATAATAGAAATACCCTCCTGAAGCTTCCCGGTGTAAACTTTAAAAGTCCCTTTGTCGCTGACTTTTTGGGTGAGTTCCTTAAATGACTCAGCTTCTCTTGAAGTAATATAGACAGTGGTATGGGGATCTGCAGTACCTGTAATGTATTCTGTTTGATCAGTAACACTTTCTATATCCGGTAAGGTTGGCTTTTCTGTTTTATAAATTGGCATAGTAATTACATTGCTCTTTACTCCCAGTTTGGACTCTGACCAAACCTGTAATTCCTTCAGGCCCTTAAGATTTGGAAGAGTAATCGTTAACCACCCCGAAGGTACAACCTCTGCAATTACCTTTCCATTACTCGCTATTACCACTTTATCTTCACCGTATGTATATACTTTCATCTTGTTTGTTTGCAGTGTAATATCCCCATCAATACTAGGGTCGTATGGTTTATAATGTTTGTTTAAAACAGTTAACAAAGTTGAATGGGTAAAATAAGGATCCGTTGCACCTTTAATAGAGTATGTAACAGTTGTACTCCCTGCTTTTTTTGCTAAAATATTTCCCTTTTTCGTTAATTCTGCTACCTCAGGGTCTGAAAAATTTACGGTCAAATTACTTGTCTTAATCTCATCTCGCCAATATTCATCACTAATCGAAACCTTTGATAAAATCGGCCCATCATATACATCGCCAATAGACATTTCTATTGGTTTTAGTTTACTTAACTCAAATTGAAAATATCCTATAAATTTTTTAGGATTTTGTTCATCAAAAACATCAATTAAATTATATCCCGAAAACAAGGATTGCAAAACTGGTAGCTTGGTCATTTCACTAATTGAATGAATATAGTTGGATTCCGCATAAATTGTCTCCAATGAAGGAAAAAGATTAGCATGCTCTCCTAGTATATTAATGTCAAAAATTATATTACCATCTATATCTAAATCTTTTAAGTATTGATAAGGTCGTTCTGTTTGTACTAGAGGTGATAAATCAGCAATCTCGTTTCCTCTAAGATTTAGTTTTTCAATCGAGGGAAATAGAACCGAAAGCTTCTCGGCCCCTTCAATCGAAGAAAGTTCATTTTGACTGATGTCTAAACTTTTTAGGTATACCATGGGTTCCTTGATCGCACTAAACAAGGAACTAGCATCCCTGTTTGATATCTTTAACTCCTCTAATCGTGACATATTATTAAGATAATCATAATTGGCTTCAATATTAAATAATCGAAGTGTCTTAAGCCTTGTTAGCTTTTTCAAATCATCTCCATTAATCATTTTAGGTTCATCACGAAAAGCAACGAGAGTTAATGCCTCTAAATTAGACAGAGACTGTAAAAAACGAGAGTCCCCATTAAAGTCCACAAATAATTTTTTCAACTGCGGTACATTTGTTAATGCCCCATAATCAGGAATTGAGACGTCATCTAAAGCCAATGACGTAAGCTGTTTCATCCTCTCAATTCCAGCCAGTGAAGTAACTTGACTTCCACTTAGTTGGAGCGTTTGTAGGTTTTTTAATAAAGAAATGGACTGTAACGGTTCATTATTAGTAGAGTTAATCACTAATTCCTTTAAGTTCGGCAGAGTTGCTAATGGAGAGAAATCATTTGAGTATGTACTATATAATTTTAAACTCTCTAGACTTTTGATATTGGCTAGTGGTGTAAGGTCAGCAATGCTTTGCCCACTTGCATGAGTGTTTTCAATATTTAACTGTTTAATATGTAAACCTTCCAGTCCCTCCAGACCTTTAAGAGTCCTGACCTCCCCAGCATATCCGTTCCCAAGTGTTAAGACTCCATTGTTGTTCTCTAAACACGTGGAAATACGATCGATGGTTGTATTCTCGTGAAATTGACTGTCGCATAAGTTAACATAAGTAGCTAACTTTTCTTGTAGTAGAGGATCCTCTAGTTGTATAACTTTGTTTCCATTTAAATCAGAAGCATATACTGGTGAATGTAAACCCAGTAAAAATAATGCAAAAAAAGTGGTTAAGATAGTATGCTTCATGTTAGAGTTCCTCCAAAATTTTATATATTCTCCTTATTATCTTAGAATAATATAAAAATAGATATAGTTTAAATTAGTTCTAAAGCACTGAATTAAATTTTAAAATTTCATCAATCGCTCTATCTCCTATTTCTGAATTTTGTTACAATATTCTCATTCCAATGTTAATATTTATTTATATAGGAGGAAGTTATACTTGATGGAGAAAAGTGAAAAAGAAATTCTATTGCTAAATAGCAACAAAGCCTTTGAATCTTTGCTTAAAATAATTGAATCTATACCGAGTAGAAAAAGGGGTACCTCCATTGAGACAAATGAAAGAGATAAGAACTTTCGTGATGTGTTAATGCATCTGTACGAATGGCATGTAATGCTGGAGAGATGGTATAGAGAAGGTATGGATGGAGACATTCCTTTCATGCCAGCACCTGGTTATAAATGGAATACTATCAAGCTACTAAATCTGCAAATTTGGGAAAACTATCAAGAAGTAACGTTAGCTCAGGCTATAAAAAAGGTGAGGTTAAGTCACAAAAGAATAATGGATTTAATTGAATCACATACCAATGAAGAAATTATGACGAAAAGATATTATAAATGGACGAAAACAAGTAACTTACACAGCTATTTTGCAGCAAATACTTCCAATCATTACAGCTGGGCAATTAAAAAATGTGAAACTATTGGAATGTCTATAGCCTGCTCATAAAGAAAGGTGAATTCAAATGAATTTAAAGCATTTTCTTTCTAGCGTTTCAATACCGTTTTCTATTATTCTATTTTTATTTATTGATGAATATATATACGACTTGCCTACTTTAATGGGAGCCTTATTGGGAGCCCTCTTTGTCGCTGTAGCTATTACAGTTATTCAATCTATATCTTTACTAGACAGAGAACTAAATAAATTTACCTATGGAACTTTATGGATAGTAACTTTGGTTTGTATACTAGGTTCATTTTATCTCTTTGATTTGTAATAATAGTATCGCTGTATGCCGTGATGTAACTTCCGTTTTTTTTCATCCCCAAAATAAAAAAGAAGGCAGTGAAACTATCACTCCATCTTTTTTATATTGCTTAATGATTAACAATTTCTAATACCTCTTCATGTATATTCACTGCATAGTTGTATAAACGCTCATTGATCTGTTCTTCTAAATTTCTATATTCTTCATCTGCTCTCTCCACTACAATTAGGTACTCCGCTTCTACTTTTTCAAAATCAGGATCCTCAAATCCACTATTTTCTATGGTTAAGTATCTCTTCAACATTTCTTCTAAATAGACCTTTTCGATTTTTGCATAATCCCCCGCACCAATCAGCTCCAGCATTTTAGTCAGTCGACTTACGTATTTTTGGATACCCAATCCTTGCATTGTTTCTGATAACCAATTGAGCAAGGCTTCATGGCCTCCACTTTCCATTTCACAAAAGTAACTAAATAAAATAAATATGTCATCCTTTTTTTCATTTTCGGTCGGAAAAGCATAGTTTACATAAGCAGCAGATAAAACAGCATTCCAAATATCATCATTCGTTTGTAACTCACTTCGATTTACTTTCATTTCTCAATCCCCTGACTGCAGTTCTAGCTAACCTATACGCTAACCTATACTCCTATATCGATTCTATCTATATTTCGAATAGCAAGATATGCAATAACTAAACCGATTAATGCCAGTGACAAAGGTATAACAAATATATCATTCAATGAAAATCCACCATTATTACTGGTAACTAGCACTACAATTAGAATAGATGTAATAATTGTAGTAGGTATGGAATATTTCTTCATACCAAAGTAAAGAGGAATTAGCGACATACCAGAAGCTGCAACTGCATACATCAATACACTAACACCATGTTCTTGAAGAAGCGAAGCCGTTAGCGTATCAGGAATTAGCTGATAGTTTACACTAACGAGGCAATAGACTGACGTAATAAATAGATTCGAAATAATGATCCATGTAAAAGTAAATATAAATACAATAGCAAGCTTTGCCGTTATTATTTTTTTCCTACTAATTGGATACATAAATAATGTTGTAATTGTTTTATTTTTGAATTCTCCTATGATTAACTTCGCTATTAATGTGGCAGCGAAGATGATAAAGGTTCCCCTCACAAATGAATCGATAACCGTTAAGACCTCCTGGTAATTTACAAAGTCCTGGTCACCTTCTACTTTAGATATATACGCTATTAGAAATATAAACCCGAGAATAACAAAATTAGCAATTACAGCGTTAACCGAATAGGAGCCCAGTTTAAACTTTTTCATCTCTAGCTTCATTAGCTTAAACATTTACTACACCCCCATTGACTAGCTTTAAGAAGTATTCCTCTAATGTACTTGTCTTTTTACTAATGGCCTCTATTTCAATATCGTGTTCATACAAAACCTTGGAAATCATTTGTGGTGTGAGCGTTGAATCGTATATACGAATACAATGATCGTCTACTAATTTAAAGTTAACTAAAAGTAACTTCTCACTTAGCAGGAAGGAAGTTTTCTGTATGTCTTGAACAACCAGCTCGATGTAGTCGGTTTGACTACGAGTTAATTGTGCAAGTGAAATTTCTTGAATGAGTTTCCCATTGTTGATGACTCCAATTGTATCCGCTAATTGCTCTATCTCTCCTAAAATATGGCTTGAAACAATAATGGTAATGCCATATTCCTTAGAAAGCATTCGAAATAAATCTCTCATTTCCTTTATACCTTGAGGGTCTAGCCCGTTTATTGGTTCATCTAAAATAAGCAATTCCGGCTTTGTGATAATTGCACGTGCAATACCCAGCCTTTGCTTCATCCCCAGAGAGAATTCTTTTACTCGCTTGTTTCCTGTGTTTACTAGACTAACCATATCTAATACTTGCTCTATTTCATTTTGATTATAATAACCCATGTAATCGCAATGAAGCTGAAGTGTTTCGCGTGCAGTCAGCTTATCATAAAAAATTGGATATTCAATTATGGATCCAATTCTTTTTAAGACCTCGAATGATTGATCGGTTAGCCTTTCGCCAAATATTTCTATTTCACCATTTGTCGGTTTTATAAGATTGGTTATCATTTTCATGACCGTTGTTTTACCTGCTCCATTAGGACCTAAAAACCCGTAAATTTCTCCCTTTTGAACATTCATATTAACAGAAGAAACGACTTCCTTACCTTCGAATACTTTTGTCAGATGATTTGTTTTCAATATATATGACATTGAATCCTCTCCCTCTTCGTTCTATTCTTAGTATAGAAAACGAACCTCTCTTTTTTATTACTTCCATCTTACGAATTTCTTAAGTTATGCTTTAAAAAGTAATTCGCTTCAGGGTTGCAGTAAAAATTGTCTTTTCATGAGGGATACTTGATAGATGAATAGAGCCTCCCATTATTTCAAGAAGCCGCTTTGTAATTGTTAGGCCTAATCCACTGCCTTGGAAATGTTTATTCCTAGAATCGTTCATCGTATATGTTCTTTCAAAAACCCAATCGATATGATACTCTTCGATTCCTTTTCCCTTATCCCAAATATCAATATAAATATTGGACTCATCGTATCTCAACGTTAACCCGATGTTTTTACCGTCTGCACCATAGGTTAATGCATTGGATAATAGATTGTTTAGAACTCTATCTATTGCCTCCTCATTACCAAATGCATATAAATTGTTTTCTGGTATCTCAATTTCAACATGCATGTGCTTTGCTGTTATCAGATCATAGAAGGATAAAATGTTCTTACGACATATTTCATTTATGTTTACCTTAGATAATGGGTATTGTTGGTCCCCTGCCTCAATTTTCGCCAAGTCAAAAAAGGTATGGATAATTTTAAGTACTTCATTTGTTTTAGTATGTAGTTTAACAAGGAGCTGTTGCCGTTCTTCTTCCTGTAGGGAGGGAGCAATTTCTAGCATTTCAATATATCCTAAAATGACAGTTAACGGCGTTTTCAAATCGTGTGAAACATTGGAAAGCATTTTTCGCATGGATTCTTCTAGCCTTGTATGAGTTGCAAGTATTTTTTGTTTTTCGTCTAATAACTCGTTAATTGTATTCAATAGTTGCCGGAGCTCATCATGCTCGGTATGTGCTAAAACTTTCTCTCCTGAATTCTCCTGGATGATGCCATGAAGCTTTTGGTGCGTATAGGCAATGCTAGAGGTGAGATTTCTTTTTTCTTTGTACTGGAAACCAATGAAGGCAAACAATAAAATAATAGTGGAAGATAAAAAGAGTACCATATTAAAAACCTTCCAGCTTATAGCCAATTCCCCACAAGGTTTTGATATACCTCGGGTTTGATGGTTCTTCTTCTATCTTCTCTCTAAGCCTTCTCATATGAACATTAATGATATTCTCATCCCCGTAGTATTCATCATCCCAAACCAACTGATAAATCTGCTGTTTAGTAAATACACGGTTTTGATTGGAAGCAAATAGTTTTAAGATAGCAAACTCTTTCGCAGTAAGCTTTATGTGTTCCTTTCCCTTCGTAACCATAAAGTTAGTAACATCTATCTTCAAATCCCCTATTTCAATTACATCCTCGTTTACTTGCTGCTCCCGTGAATATTGTGTTGCTCTTCTTATCGCAGCCTTTACTCTTGCAGATAGCTCGAGTAATGAAAAAGGCTTGACAAGATAATCATCAGCCCCTAAGCCCAGTCCTAATGCCTTATCCACATCGCTATCCTTTGCCGACATAATTAATATAGGCACAGCACTAGTTTCTCGAATGATCCTCAAAACTTCTAAGCCATCTAGCTTTGGCATCATAATATCTAAAATGATCAAGTCAAAGGCAGAGGATTGATTTTGCTTAACCGCTGCTTCTCCATTGTTCACACTCGTGATGATAAAGCCCTCACTTCTTAAATATTTCTCAACCATTTCACTAATGGATTCATCATCCTCGACCAATAAAATTCGTTTAGACATTTGTTCCACCTCATTTAGTCCATTTTCTTTTAATCATAGCTAATTTATGGAAGTAAATATATATAAAACTAATTTTTCTTACTGTTTATTTTAGGCTCTGTTAAAGGCTAGGGTTGGTTTTTTTCATGAAGCGATTTAGTTTGTGAAATGTTACACTTAAACTAACGCAGCAGGTTAGTTGAAGAATGTTGTTTAACTTGTAAGAAAATCTTTTGTTTAAAAAAACAGTTTTAAGAAGGTGAAAGGTCTTGGAAAGAAAAGTTGAATTAAAACACTTTTTACTAGGTGGGTATACAATTGGTTTTGTGGTAGGATGCTTAACATCTCTTCTGTCAAAGATTAGCACTACCGTTAATCTCAGTTTTTCCTTTGAAAGTATTTTTTGTATTGTAGTAGTTTTACCAATAATTTATTGGATGTATCGTTATTCAGGAATGGTTTTCGATGACCAAACAATGAAAATGAAGTTGTTATATGCTTTTATATTACTATTAGGTTTTTCTTTCGGAATATTCTTTTTTGAATTACTTTTAAGTTAATAATTTGTCTCTAATAATAGAGTATTGTAAAAGTGCTTTTAAACAGAGAGAGCCCCTTTTTCTATTCAACTAACGAGGTGCTTTAGTAAAGATCATAGGGTTGCTTAGGCAACTCTTTTTACTTATTGAATTAATGAGACAGTTTAGTTGAAGAGTGTTTTTAACTTGTGTTCAACAATCTTGCCATTTAACAGAAAAGGAAAGCTTAGAAAGTGAGCAATTGAAATCCACAATAAGGGGGACAATATGAAATTTTATCTTTCATCTTTTAAAATTGGAAACGAAGAACGGAAGCTAATCGAATTAACGAAAAATGGGAATAAAAAAGTAGCATATATCAATAATGCATTAGACTTTGCGACTGATTTAGAAAGAAAAAATAAAAGTGATGTTGCAGACGTAAGTGAACTGCAAAGAATAGGTTTCACAGTGGATATTTTAGATTTAAAAATGTACTTCCATAAACCCGAAGGATTGAAAGAAAAGCTTGATCAATACGATGTTATTTGGGTAAGAGGCGGCAATACTTTTATTCTTGCTCAAGCAATGAGATTAAGCGGTTTTGATGAAATCATTAAAAAGTATTTTAAAGATAAAAGAGATATTCTATATGGGGGATATAGTGCAGGTTGTTGTATTCTTGGACCAACTTTAAAAGGCATTCACTTAGCAGACGAACCTGAGCAGAAACCTTACGGTAATGAACATCAAACTATATGGGAGGGTTTATGCATTTTGGATTATGTAATTGCCCCACATTATAAATCAGACCACAAAGAATCTAACGATATGGACCGAGCAATTGATTTTATGATCGAGAATAAAATTCTATTTAAAGCATTGAGGGATGGAGAAGTAATCATAATTGAATAGACCTATCGCTGTTCTTATTAAACTAACGGGTGCTTTAGTAAAAAATCAATGTCAAAGCAAGATGAGCTGGGAGGAAATATCCTAGCTCATTTTTTATGTATATTTAAAATCAGCCTTTACCTTTAACATAGCTTTATGTTAATAAGCTGAGCAAATTTCCTTAAAAGCATTTTACAGATTAAACACGAACATTAACTATTTATTGATTGGAGTGACAGGTGAATGCTAATCGCTCACCCGGCGTAGGGTGTCCAGCTAGATGTAATTTAAACTATTATTAAAAAGCATATAAATTTCATTATTCTTTTTTCATTGTTCGTATTTGACTTAAAGCTAATTTCAAAATAAAGTAAAAAAATAATATAAATCGATCTATTGATTTGTTCCCTACTTTCTATATAATAAATTCTTGTGTTTCAAAAAAAGAAGAAAAGGATGGGGATAAATGAAAAGAACCCTTACAGCAGTTTTAGCATCCGCAATGCTATTATTATCTGCGTGCTCAGAGAACACAGATTCACAAGCGGAGGTTAACAAGGAAGTAGACACAAAAGCGTCAGCCGAAACTACTGTGGCAGTTAAACCAACTATGATTAAAGGCGAAGACTATGATGAAAACGGCGGTGCTGATGCCTATGCAGAAGCTGGCGATAACAAAGAGTCTCGTTATTTTAAAGCCCCTGATTTTTACAACATGAAATCAGATGATCAATTACTACTAATCGAAAATTTCCAAACGATGCAGCAAACAACGGAATGGTCTTGTGGACCTGCTACCGCATTAATGGTCGCTAACCATTTTGGCTTCACAGACATGACAGAAATGGATATTGCTGAGCAAATGAAAGCAATGACCGACTTGGACACTCCAGGAGCAAAGCCTGGTTCTGCAAACAACTTCCCAGAATACGGGACAGACGTTAGCCAGCTCCATAATTTCTTTACTAGTCTAGAGGGCTTTAAAGTGGTAGAGACAAGCTATAAAGTGAATTATGCAGCAAACGATCTAATTCAAGAAGCAGATGGTGCAACCGGAAATAATGTAGGAAACCTTCCTGCTACTTTCACATGGAACAGCTTATATGCTTCTGAAAATAGTGAGACTACTGAAGCATGGGTAACAGATGCTAAGGATAGCTACTTTGTTAAATGGTTAACTGGCCATCTTTCTAATGACCGACCAATTATGGTTGAGTGGGCAGATTGGGATGGACATTGGCAAGCCATTATTGGATATGATAATAATGGAACACCAGGTATTGGTGATGACATGCTTATCTTTGCAGACCCGTATGATACATCTGACCATTGGCAGGACGGATATTACTTCTATCCATTAGAAAGATGGTTCGGTATGTGGAACGATCGTAACATTGCACCAAAACCATTCCAATTACAGCCTTACATCGTTGTGGATTATACTAAATAGATTTAAAAGAGAGTCATGACATTGTCATAACTCTCTTTTTTTTGTTAATACTTAAAAAGTAATCACTAAACAGTTTCTAAAAATCTGTCGATTGCTTTCTACTCTCTAATTTCATATGATAATAAAGCAAACAATCAACACGTTGTTCAGTACTTTATTATAAAGGAGAATGTTAAGTGAATAAAAAATATATTTTTATGTTCGGTTCATTAATTATAGCTTTAGGATTGGTGATTGCAGCGCTAGTTACCGGTGACGATATAGTTACTTATCTAATGATATTCTTTTGCGTAGGTTTAGGTCTTGCTTTACTTCGTTTAGTAGTAAATGGAGCTATCAAAAAAATGAAGGGAAAAAGCATCTGGACGAAACTTCTCTTTTTTACCGTTCTCTTAGGTTTTGGTCTACCATTCCAAAACTGGTTCCGTAAAGACGTAATCTTTGCGATGGATTCTGATTACATTGTTCGATGCATCATCATCACTGTAATGGGAATTATCTTTATGACGTTCCTTTTTGGGATGCTGTTCACTAAGAAACGTCAGATGCAGGTTGAAGTAGATGTAGATAAGTAAGCAGGGAAAAGCACTTACTGCTTTCAGGAGATATTCTTATATAAAAAATAGCCCATCTTTTGCATATATAAATGTCAAAAAGGGGCTATTTTTTATAGGGCTTAAATTTAACGAATGTTTAGCTAAGCCAGTAAAAGTGCTTCTTACTCCTTAAACTCTATTAAATCTGCAATTATATACTGTTTTTCTACAAGCTCTTTATTGTCAGTCCATGAAACTGTAACTTTTGAATCCTCGAACGCTTTTTTAATGTCCTCTTCCGATAATCCTTTTGCATAAAAAACAACTTCTTGCTGATATTCTGCAAAATTTTCACTTGGATTATCTTGTTCACCCCCACTTCCATGCCAATATCGATCCACTCCATCTATACTATTCAACGTATTTCTCCAGTCTACATCAATTTCCATTTGACGATCTTTAACAGCGTTCGTATTTTCCATAAAAAATTTAAATTTTAATACTTTAAAGTCTTCTTGCTTTGGATCATTTAAATCCTTAGTGCCACCAACCCTACCATATCCCTCATCACTAATAGGGGAAATTATCGTTTCCACCTTTACTTGTGGTTCATTATTACAAGCAGTCGTTAGTAATAGAAGCAAGAAAACTAAGAACAATAAGCTATACCGTTTCATACTTTCCTCCTCGCAAAATAATTCAATAACTCTCTATACTATGTAAAAATAAGTCTAATAATAAATTAGCTTTTTATTTATAAACCTGATAGGCAATGAGTACGTTTAGAGTCACGTTTTATTTTCTTTTAGTTGCTTTAGTAAATAAATACATAGCGGATTTATATAGTCAGCCTTACAATAATCACTTAATAACAATCTATTAAGCCCTCTACTGTTAAATGGAATTGTTTCTACTCTTTTGAATTCTGGAAGTTCTCCTTTACTATATAATTCATTTTTATAATGTTTATGTATTTCTTTTACTTCTTGAGAAGTTAAATCAATGGTTACTCGATTTATTAAAACTAATGATTGGCCTCCACGTTTTATTAGCCATGGACTCAAAGGTGACAAACACATTATTTTAGTAAGGTTAATACCTAGCTCTTCTTGTATCTCTCTTATTATATTTTTGTGTATATTAATATGCCCTTCTTCTAAATCATTTTTGTCTAAGCCACCAGCAACTAATTGAATTCGATCCGGATTGGCTGTTCCTTCATTCATATGACCATAAACTAGATGTTGGTCCGAAGTAAGGACAAGTGTAGCAGGATAGACAACGGTGCAGTCGTACTCCGCTGATAACTCCATTTTCCTACTATAAAGAAAATGAGCATAGTCAGTGTGGATAAGGGTAATGAATAAATCATTTTCATCTTCTTGAATTTGATGAACAGTAAAGACCTCCCCTCTGCTAAAAGTATTTTGTCTGTTGATCGTTTCCCAGTATTGATTTACTTTTGACTTAATTTCGTCTGGTAAGTTTATTTCCTTTTCTAAGACACTGATTTTTATATTACTAGGTGACTTTTCTAAACTAATAGTGTTGGAAAATGTCATATGTTCCTCCTGATCATAATATTATTTCGTTCATCCGTATATTTGAGCTTCTTGATACAAACCGTTTTCATCAACATCTACTACTATCGTGTGACCCCAGAATAAGTCCCCGTCGTCATAGTACAATTCGGCATTTCCCTCACCAAAAATTAAAATCCCTTGTATATTAATTCGTTTTTTAAATTCATCCTTACTGATTATTTTGCCTTCATTCCATACTTCATTATGTAGTTTTAATAAATCCCCTGCTATTTTTTCTTTATACGATTCATTCTTTATTCTTATTTTCCCAAAAGTATTTTCGGCTAATTTAAATACTAGTTCTTTATCATATGACTCAGGAGAAATAGTTACATCTATAAAATAATCAGTCGCTATTTCCACTATTCCATGATAGTTTCCTCTCTCCTTGTCATAGACCAGCCCATCAAAATTCAATCCACTGTTCATATTTACACCCCTTTACAAATTGAGGATTGTTTACTTTCATTATTTCATCACCCTCTATAATTCTACAAAGCTAGTAAAATCCCTTTCTTTATAGCTATCCTTATTTAATCTAATTTGCTTTATCCAAACTATAGGTTTTGTAAATTTTTGTAAGGTGCCAATGTATTTGAAGTGTTACACTTAAACTAATAGTTCAGTTTGTGAATAAATTGCTCAGTAGTAGATGGGATGGATGAATCATTAATATAGATACTGATTCACTTATTCAAATTATAATTATTTGGGGACTGCCGGCTTTTATGGTTTTTAGAGGTTATTTAAAAATGAATACTGAAATAGTCCTTCCCTTCATACCCTTACAATTAACAACAAAAAAGCAAGCCCAATGTTTTGAGCTTGCTGTAGTCTGCTTTGCTTTTATTATTTCTTAAATCCTTATAAAACCTTCTCTAAAAACTCTTTTGCACGCTCTGACTTTGGAGAGCTAAAGAATTCGACAGGAGGGGTGTCTTCGACTAAAACTCCACCATCCAAAAATAAAATACGGTCTGCTACTTCTTTTGCGAAGTTCATCTCATGTGTCACGATGACCATTGTCATACCTGATTCTGCTAAGTCCTTCATAACAGCTAAAACCTCTTTTACCATCTCTGGGTCTAAGGCAGAAGTTGGCTCATCGAACAACATAACAGAAGGGTTCATTGCTAACGCACGGGCAATTGCTACACGCTGCTTTTGACCGCCTGATAAACGATTTGGATATTCCGAGCGTTTCTCAAAGAGTCCGACTTTATGTAAGAGGTCATCTGCAACAGCTATTGCCTCTTCCTTTGATTTTCCTTGAACATTCATTGGTGCATACGTTAAGTTTTCTAGTACCGTTTTGTGAGGAAATAAATAAAAATGTTGAAATACCATTCCTACATTTTCACGTACCTTCATAATATTAGTTTTTTTATCTGTTACAACATCATTGCCTATACTAATCACACCACTAGTAGGCTCCTCCAGTAAATTCAAGCAACGTAAAAAAGTAGACTTACCAGAACCAGAGGGCCCTATGATTGCAATTACTTCCTGTTCCTTAATTTCAGTGGATATGTTTTTTAAGACTTCATTTTTTCCAAATGATTTATATAATTTTTCTACTTTAATCACTTCTACTCATCCTCTTTTCTAGCTTTTTGCCAAGGAATGATAAAATAAGTGTAAGGATATAGTACATCACTCCAGCAATCATTAATGCCTCTAAGTAACGATAAGAAGATCCGCCCACGACGTATGCACGGCGCATAATGTCTAGTGCACCAATTACTGTTACAATCGCTGATTCCTTCGTTAATGTGATAAATTCATTCATAAGGGAAGGCATGATATTTTTCATCGCTTGAGGAAGAATAATATCCTTCATCATCTTCGAATAAGGTATACCCAAAGCTAAAGAAGCCTCTAACTGCCCCTTATCAACAGCATTAATCCCACCACGAATAATTTCAGAGATATAGGCACCTGAATTTAATCCAAATGCTATAATTGCTGCTGGCATCGGATCTACCGTAATATCAAAAAGCTGAGGAATCGCATAGTAAATAATCATTAATTGTAATACAAGGGGAGTTCCTCTGAAAATAGATGTATAAAAATCTGCTAATAGACGTAATACAGTTATTTTCCCTATTTTACATAGAGCTAACAAAATCCCTAAAATTAAACCTAAAATTGTGGCTCCCACAACTATTTGAAGTGTAACACCTATTCCTTTTGCAATATAAGGAATAGAGGGAACGACTGCAGAAAAATCTAACATATCGTTACCCTCCTTTCTATTCAAACTATTATATTTTTTATCTATATTATTCTGCTTCTACTACAAACCATTTTTCTCTAAGCTCGTCAATTTTTCCTTCTTCAATTAACTCATTAATAGCTTTATCAAACTTCTCTTTCAGCTCACTGCCTTCAGGGAAAACTGCTGCTTTAGTATCTATTTCTTCTACTACTATTGGGAAGTAAGTTAAATCTTTGTTACGCTGTGTATAATTTTCAGCTACTACATCCTCTATAACGGCTGCATCAAAACGCTTAGTCATTAGCTCTTGAATAACCTCTGGGATTAAGTTACGGCTCTCCACTTTCATGTCTACTGTTTCTGCTAATTCATTTGCTAGCTCTTCTTGAACAGATGAGATTTGAACCCCAACTGTTTTACCAGCTAAGTCTTCCACTGTTTTAATACCACTGTCTTTTTTAGTCACTACCATTTGTACTGTTTCGTTGTAAGGGATAGAAAAATCTACAACTTCATCGCGTTCTTCTGTTGGTGACATTCCTGCTAATACGAAGTCTAATTTACCTGCTTGTATCGCTGGGATTAATCCGTTGAAATCAATGTTTTCTACTTCAATCTTATATCCTAGCTTTTCAGCGATTAAATTGGATAGGTCAATATCAAAACCAATAATCTCTTCGCTCTTTGTTGGATCGATAAATTCAAATGGTGGATAGTCAGCTGAAGTCCCCATTTTTAATACTGGTAATTCCTCAGAAGGTGTAGAACCCGATCCAGCATCCTCTTTCGCATCGTCTTTAGTTCCACAAGCAGCTAGTAAAGCAATAATCATTGTTAGCATGATTAGAAATAACTTGTTTTTCATAATGTTTTACCCCTTTATCTCATTTATTTTTATTTCATTTGTATATCGAATAATTGCTTTTTCAAGCATTGTTAAGCCATCATCAATTTGTTCCTTTGTTACCGTTAATGGAGGTATCATACGGATTACTTCACCGACGTTTCCACAAAGATAGAAGAGCACGCCTTCTTCTAGTGCATAGTCAAGAATTTTCATCACGGCTTGTCCATCTGGCTCTCCAGTTTCTATATTAGAGATTTCGATACCAATCATTAAACCGACAGAACGGACATCGCTAATGATTGGATATTTTTCTTTTAGCACGTTTAACTTTTCAGTTGCATATGCTCCTACAACTTTAGAGTTTTCTACTAGGTTCTCTTCATGGAGAATTTCTAGTGTAGTTAAGGCAACTGAACAAGCAATGGGATTTCCACCGAATGTTGTCCCATGCATTCCTAATGGCCACTTCTTCATTAATTCCTTAGAAGCAACGGTTGCACTTAAAGGTAAACCAGACGCAATTCCCTTTGCAATGGCCATAATATCGGGAGTAACCTCGAAATATTGTGCAGCAAACCATTCTCCTGTTCTTCCGAAACCAGTTTGAACCTCATCAAATATTAATAAGATTCCATGCTCATCGCAAATTTCTCGAATTCGCTTCACCCATGATTTAGGAGGGATAATGTATCCACCCTCACCTAGTACTGGCTCTAAAATAACGCAAGCAACTTCTTCTGGAGTTACTTGGTGCTTAAAGAGTCTCTTAAAGTCTTTATCTAGCTGCTCTACACAATATACTTCTGGATCCATTCCCTCTGGACAGCTCTTCGCGTCTGCATAAGGAATCTGGTACGATAAATGAGATGGCTGTAAAAATTTTCGATACTTACTTTTAGACGTTGTGACACTTAGTGCACCAAGTGAACGACCGTGAAAGCAGCCCGTAAATGAAACAACATACGGTCTCTCTGTTACAAATTTCGCTAGCTTTAATGCTCCCTCGATAGCCTCTGTCCCACTATTGGCGAAAAAGAAACAGTCTAAATCTCCTGGTAACACTTCTCCAAGATTTTTGGAAAGCTGTAGAATCGATTCGTACATAATAACTCCTGAAGGCCCATGAACTAATTGATCCGCAGCATCTTTAATACTTTGAACTACTTTCGGATGACGGTGTCCGGTATTTGTAACGGCAATACCTGATGTAAAGTCTAAATATTTCTTTCCATCCGCTCCAAAATAGTAGCAGCCTTCCTCTTTAACTATTGGAATATTAGGATGATCCTTTGCCATACTCGGTGCTAAAAAATCTCCCATATTATTATATAAATTTAGCCAGTTATCCATCTTATTCACCCTTACTTTTCATCCACTATCAGATAGCTATTAATTTAGTAATCTGTTTTATTTCTAGCTAATGGATTTTTCTAATATTTATATAATATATGCCTTTATGTATAATTATACAATAGGTAATTTAGGGAAATTAAAAGTTTAAATTTCTCGAATTTTCAATTTAATGAATTTGGGCATTACTATAAGAAGAAAACATGAGGCGGATACATAATCAACCTAGTTTCAGGCACTTGAAATAGTACAGAGATTTTCTTTATATAGAGGGAAACACTATTGGTCCATAGCTAGTCTAGGGGACAGGCACGTGGGAGAGACTACTGGCTCAGACCACGTACCACAGGAAAGTGTCAGACGTAGCGGATAAACTGCGGCTATGAGGTAGACAAGAAAGCCCCGAAAATTTTTCGGGGCTCTACTCCTCATACCTTAAATATGCTCAGTAACTTCTCGGTTCAATAACCATTGCCCATTCCTCTCTTCCCAATCCTCTATTGTAAAGAATCGAGTCAGCTCTTGTCCGTTCTTTTCAATAATCATTTCATAAAACACAACGAATCTGTTAGGATCACGTTGTCTAATAATACGATGCTCAAATCTTTTCTTTGCACCCTGCAACGCTTCCACTGACTCTCTCATTCCCTGTATAGCTTCGGGACGGTCAAAGAATTCTGGTCTTTCCACATGACTATTAAAAAAAGTAACATAGTAATTATTAGTCATGATTTCAAGACCTGCAGTATCCCCTGAATACATCGCTACGTTCCATGCCTCAATGAAGTCATCGTGTGCTTTAGAAAATTGTTCAATAGACGTTTGAAATAGATCTGCCATCATATTCCCCCTATGATTTTGTATTCCATTCACGATTCAACATGCTGTAAAGAAGTGAATTTCTCCACCCATCTTTTAATAGGATATTCTCCCTTAATAATCCTTCTTGTTTCATACCAGCTTTTTTTAATACTCTTTCAGACGCACTATTTCTGGCATCGCAGGTAGCATAAATACGGTTAAGTTTTAAATCGTTAAATCCATAATCCATTAAAATATTGGCAACCTGGGTAGCTATACCCCTTCCCCAAAAATCTGGATGTATTATATAGCCCATTTCTCCACTTTTGTTGGACAGGTCAATATGAAATAATTCACCTGCTCCTATCATTTTGCAATTTTCTTTATCAATAACCGCAAACACGTACCTATTTCTTGTTTCCTTCTTGGTCTCTGCTAAAACTTCCTCTAAATAAGCTTTAGTGTCCTCGAAACTATTTGGTCCCCATGGTTGGTATTTACAAACTTCTTCTTTTGATGCATACGAATGAATATCTATCAGATAGTCATCTGTCATTTCAGTTAAGTATATGGTGCTATTTCCTGGTCCATTCTCCATTTTTGAAATCTCCTATTTCTATTACTCTTTCTTTATTTAATTCTCTTTAACCTACTGTTTTTCCTTTAATCAACCTAGCAGATTAGTCTTTTTGTGCATATGCTATTGTAACTAATTTAGGAGGTTGCTTCATGTCAAATAAATACCTAGATTTACTATCTTATTTTGGAATTGGAAGTGCGCATCCCGGAGGATTTGGATTAACACAATTTATATTAGGGAAAGAAAAAATTCAGGCAGCTCAGTCAGTATTAGATATAGGGTGCGGTACAGGAAAGACCTCCGCTTTCTTAGCTACAAAATATGGGTGCAAGGTAACTGCGGTCGATAATCATCCGATTATGATTGAGAAGGCGAGAGAAAGGTTTAAACCATTGGAGGCTGACGTTCGCCTAATCGAAGGAGATATTACGTGTCTACCATTAGAAAGCGACTCATTTGACGTTATTATTTCTGAATCGGTGCTTGTTTTTACGGATATTGCACTAGCGTTGAGGGAGGCTGCTCGTCTATTAAAAAAGGATGGAAAGCTACTGTTGATTGAAATGACGGGATCTTCCGATGCTTCGGAGGAAGTAAAGCATAAAGTGATGGAGCTTTATGGGATCCAACAACTGATGGATGAGGAAGAGTGGAAAGAAATTTTAAAAAAGGCTGGTTTTTCACATATAGAAGTTTTAGAAAACCCAGCCGATATGAACGCAGTAGAAATAGAAGACATGAATCCATCCAGTTATATTGACATGACACTATATGACGTCTGGGATGAGCATAATCAATTTTTAACTGATTTTGGAAACATGATAGGCTTTAGAATTTTTAAATGTCGGTTATAAACAAAGATTAAGTCTTCGGAGCAAAATCAGAACCGTCTATAATTTCCTTAGTTGGTTTCTGATATAATTCTCCCTTCGGAAATGGTCCGTGATTTTTTACGTAAGTATCGACTATTTGATAGCCAATATTGTAGCCTATCCACCTTGGAAAATAACTTCTTGGACGACCAAATAAAAATAGCTGATGATTTTTTACACCTTCTAACCCTAGGGATGGTATGAATCGGTGCTTCCATATCTCGGTAGCATCCGCGTAAGGATAAAGCGCTATCCATGGGGCTAGCAGCTTTTCCCCACACTCCTCTTTTACAGCATACTCTCCCAAGCCTTCAATAATCAAAGAGTCTGCCAATGTTGTTTGGGAAGGGGTAAGATCTAAGAAATTTAATCTGCATACGTGATTATATTCATGTACTAAGGTCGCCTTTATCTCTTCTTCTGAAAGGTCCTTCGATAAAAATAAAAATAATGCTTTTTTATAAGCAACACCATTTTTTACCGGTAAAGGCTCTCTTGCCTGACTTGTTCCTTTTAATTTTATTGGGAATATATAAATCGGAACTTTTGGACCACCCCACCGTTTTCGTAACCGTTTGTATTCGTTGTTTACTAATTCCCAAACCTTCCTTTTTTCTAGCTCGCCTACCGTATCGGATAAGCCTTCCCATTCATTTGGCTCAAATAAACCGTATTGTAAAAGCTCATAGTGCACAGCCTCTCTAGTTTCATTCGGGAAAACCTCCATTAGGGGTTCACATAGGATTTCCCCTTGCCGAAGATAGATTTCCTTCCCATCTTTCTTCTCGCATGCTTCTATAAATTGATATAACCATTTAGAGGTTCTAATGACAGCCAACATCTCATCCTTTTCTCTTTATTCTTTTATATGTTCGATTTGCTTGAAAACTTATGTCTATAGTACATAGACAATTGTCTACCGTGAAAACTTTCATACGGCATATGTTATAAAACATACTTGTATGTAATTTTTTGAGAGAGGGGGACAAAAAATGAGTCAGTCACAAGTGTATAATTTATGCTGTAAATATCATGGACAAAGAGTACGAATCACAGATAAACAAGGAAAAGTACATGTAGGAAGAATTACTAAAGTAGATCAAAACATGGTATGGATTCGTCCTGAGAACAACCTTGGAGGATATGGATTTGGTTTCTGGGGCTTCGGACCAGGCTTTGGTGTTGGTATTGCATTAGGTGCGATAACTGGTATCGCGTTAGCTGGTGCCTTTTTCTGGTAATACTTCTCGTTTGCATTTCTTTCTAAATGGGAATAGGCTCGGACCTATTCCTTTTTTCATTTTTGTCCGACTAGGATAGTTCTATGCTTACCTAACAAGCTCTCAACTACTTATATAAAAAGCACACCACAAAAGTGGTATGCCTTAATGTTATAGTATGCAATTGTCTAAATAAGTTACCTAGACAGCAGTAAATCCTCCATCAATTGGTACAACAGCACCATTTATATATTTTGCCTCACTCATCAACAGGAACGCCACTAATTCTGCAACTTCCTCTGGTTGTCCTAAGCGACGCTGTGGAATACCCGCAGAGACCGTTTTAAATAGCTCAGGATTCGCTTCTCTATATTGTTTCACCATAGGAGTTTCCGTTGACCCTGGTGCCACTGCGTTAATCTGAATACCTTGGCTTGCATATTCTGCTGCTATGGATTTCGTAATTCCTACGATACCATGCTTCGTTGCCGAGTAGCTCACGACACCATCCTGCCCTACTAATCCAGCAGTAGAGGAAGTATTCACGATGCTACCTCCGCCATTCTTAATCATTTCAGGTAGCACATAGTATAAACCGTATAAAGCGCCTCGAAGATTTATATCTACTACAAGGTCAATCTGTTCAATCGAATTGTCCAGGAATTTCTTACCTGGGCCAGAGATACCTGCATTGTTAAAGAACATATCCACTGATCCGAAGGTTTCCACTGTTTTTTCTACATACTTTTTAACCTCTTCAGCCTTCGTTACATCGGCTTTGATAAAGATGGCCTTAGCTCCTTTTTCTTCTACCAAACGAACCGTTTCATTTCCTTGCTCTTCCGAAACATCAATAATACTAATATTGATGCCTGACTCAGCTAATTTTAATGCAGCCGCTCTTCCTAGGCCGCCACCTCCACCTGTAATAATTGCTGTTTTAGTTGTATTCATTTAAATTGCTCCTTTCTTTCTATACTTGTCTATCCTTAATAATTCCCTATGTCATTGGAATAAAACATTATTTTGCGATAGAAAAAAACAGAAAAATTACTTTTAAATTCCACATATTTGTTACATTCAACTCAACATTCATATATAGTTAATAGATGGAATATTTAGTAATTTAAATTAATTTCATAATCCCTATTTTTATAGAAGAACACGAAGACTAAAGAGAAACCAATTAAAATCATATGCTATTCAAAGAGTAAAGTAGAATTGATTTTCGCTCTAGTCGGACGCTTTCCGTGGGGTGAGCGATAAGCCATCACCCATCGCTAACGCGCGTGGTTGTGATGTCTTATCTGTCTCACTCATCCCACTGGAGTCGCCGCCTGCCGCTACAATCAATACAGAGATATCGTTCGTGTTTAATTCTTGAAACGCTATTTATGAAATTAACTCATTTATTTAAATTTTAGAGGATTGAATTAAAATCTTTAAAAGAAATTCTTTGGACAATTTTTTGGGGGGCGGAGTTAAGTGGAATTTATATTACTATGGATTCTTGGTTTAATCATTTTGTACGTAGTCATTTATACAGCAGTGAGGGATGCCATAGAAAAGTCCGAGGTCGGTAAAATTATCATTAAAAGGTTTGGAACAAAAGATGAGCTAGTACCATTAAGTGATTTAGAAATTGAAAAGGAATTAGAAAACGAAGAAAGAAAATAAAGCTACGATTCTACCTAGAATAAAAGAGGTTTTACTGATTTTAAGGAGGGACACTAGATTTGGGTGACTCAGCTATTACTAGAACGCTAGAGATTGGTGGACTAACAAAATTTCAGCTTATTCAGAAACTCGAAAACCATTCCATTAGGATGAATGAATACGCAGAGAGGCTACTATCTGATGACAAATTTACCCCTTCTAAAACTACGTACAGTGTTACTACGGTTTCACTAACCGTCAGGGAACTTGGTTTTCCAGAAGGTGCCACTATGCCACAAATTTTTAAACGCGCGCATGATGTAGGTTTAGCTCTATGTCCGCTTGAGGTAGGTCCTTACCTAAGGTTAGAGTATCTTGACCAACCTGAAGGAAATACAAAAATTCAAGTCCCGCAACAAGCTCCTTCTGGTTCACTTACAATAGCGTCAGAAATAGTCAGTGAAGACGATAATTTTCCAAAAGGCTTTTACCTTAGAAACATCGATGGATTATTGTGGTTACGCGGATACATCGCAGATGATTTACACGTTTGGAATAATGAGGATCACTTTATTTTTTGTTGCCAATAAAAAGAGACCCCTAGTAGTAAAGGGGTCTCTAGAAAACTATTCTGTATGTCGAATGAGTTTTATCACCGTTTGTGAGATTTTATCACCGGTAGGTTGTTTTTTAGGATTGGATCACTTACCTCCTGCTTTTTCTAAGCCAAGGCTTGCTCTAAATCTTCTATTAAGTCCTCTACATCCTCGATGCCTACAGAAATGCGAACTAATCCATCGGTAATACCTAATTTTGCTCTTCGTTCACTCGGAATAGAAGCGTGAGTCATACGGGCAGGTACGGAGATTAAGCTTTCTACAGCTCCTAAGCTTTCTGCAAGTGTAAAGTATTTCAGCTTCGCCAACAGCTCATCTGCTTTTTCTGCACTTCCAACGTCAAAGGAGATCATTCCTCCAAATCCTGTAGCTTGTTTTTGCATCAGGTCGTGTCCTGGATGAGAAGAGAGCCCAGGATAAAATACTTTTCCGACTGCATCGTGATCATTTAAAAACTCTGCTATTCGTTGGGCACTTTCATTATGCTCTTCCATACGTAAGCCTAATGTTTTAATGCCTCGCATCAGCAGCCAGGAATCCTGCGGTCCGAGCACAGCACCAACGGAGTTTTGAACAAAATGCAGCTCACTCGCTAGCTCCTCGGAATTAACCACTGCAAGACCTGCTACTACGTCACTATGGCCTCCTAAATATTTTGTGGCACTATGCACGACGATATCTGCACCAAGTGCAATTGGTTGTTGGAAATAAGGAGTCATAAACGTGTTATCCACTATGGTTAAGAGTCCCTTTTCCTTTGCATATTTTGCTATAGCTTCTATGTCTGTTACCTTCAATAAAGGATTTGTTGGAGTCTCCAAGAAAATAGCCTTCGTATTTTCTTGAATAGCTGCCTCGACATTAGAAAGATCCCCTGTATCGACGAATGTAGAATCGATTCCAAAACGATTCAATACTTTAGAGATCACTCGGAATGTTCCGCCATACACATCGTCCGTTAATAGGACATGGTCACCCTTACTGAAGAGCATCATGATCGAGCTTGTCGCAGCCATTCCCGAAGAAAAGGCAAAGCCTGCTACTCCCCCCTCTAAATCACTGATTAATACTTCTAATGCATGTCGAGTCGGGTTACCTGTTCGTGAATACTCATACCCTTTAAATTTACCAACGGCTTCTTGCTTATACGTACTCACCTGGTAAATCGGTGTGGATACGGCACCTGTTGCTTCATCTCCAACGATTCCTGCATGAATAAGCTTTGTTTTTGCGCGCATTTATTTATTCCTCCTTGAATAATTCATATACCTTCTGGCTCAAATAGCGTTCACTAGAGTCCGGAAAGATGGTAACGATATGACTTCCCTCTAATGCCACCTCTGCTTCCTTCATTGCTGCGTAAAAGGCAGCACCTGAGGAGCTTCCCACCAGTAAGCCTTCTTTTTTGGAGAGTCTACGCAACTCTGCAAAGGCGTTCTCATCACTAACGGTATGAATGGCATTGAAGTAAGATGAGTCCATAAACTCCGGTAAAAACTCCATGCCTATTCCTTCGGTTGCATGAGAGCCAGCTTCTCCACCATTTAAAATGGAACCTACAGGCTCTACGATTACTGTTTTTATTTTTTTATTCCGTTCCTTTAAAAAGGTGGACGTGCCCATAAAGGTTCCACCCGAGCCAGCTCCAGCTACAAACACATCAATTTGTCCCTCTAAATCTCTCCATAGCTCTGGACCAAGTGTATGCTCATAAGTTTTTGGGTTAGCAGGGTTAGAAAATTGAGAGGGCGAAAAAGCACCTGGTGTGACTTTCACTAGCTCCTGCGCTTTCTTAATAGCCCCTTGCATACCTAATGCTGTGTCCGTATTAATAACTTCTGCACCCAGCGCTCGCATAAGGGTCTGCTTCTCGAGACTAAACTTTTGAGGAACTACAAACTTAACCTTATACCCCTTCCCAATTGCAGCCAGTGCAACACCAATTCCGGTATTCCCTGCTGTCGGCTCTATGATTGTCCCACCAGGAGTAAGCTTACCGGATTTCTCTGCATCCTCGATTAACGCTAGACCAAGACGATCCTTCACGCTACCACCTGGGTTTAGGTATTCAAGCTTTGCAAATATGCGGCAATTGTTAGGAATAGATATATTATTTATTTCTATTACGGGTGTATTTCCTATCAGTTCTTGCACGCTATTAAAAATATTCATTTATGCTTCCTCTTTATAAATTTGTCGCCATTCATCTTTTTTAGAAAGCATTTCAGAAGCAATTTCTTTTGCTCCCTCTAAACTATGGCTAGCTGCCCACCCGCACTGTACCTCATTACAAGCCGGTACCTCCGTTGCTTGCAGTACATCCTCTAACGTCTTTTCAAGAATGACAAGAATCTCATCATAATCCTCATGATTTATGACGGATAAGTAAAAACCAGTTTGGCAGCCCATTGGACTTAAATCTACGACTTGATCCGTATGGTTACGAATATTTTCAGCCATTAAGTGCTCCAGAGAGTGTAACCCTGGCATTTCCATATGTTCTTTGTTTGGTTGTTTAAATCTAATATCATATTTGTATATTTCATCGCCATGTTTTCCTTCTTTTGTTCCTGCTAAGCGTATAAATGGTGCTGCTACTTTTGTGTGATCAAGGTTAAAGCTTTCTACGTTCATTTTTTTCATTATAAATCGCTCCTTATTTTTTCGTTGCGTCCATAATCCAGACATAATCATTCATCTTCGAGAAATGTGCTTGAAATCCTGCTTCCTCGAATAATTCCGTTAGAATTGGAATCGTTGTATAGTATTCTCTTTCTAAATCGTCTGCTACGTTGTGAAAGTTTCTAGCTCTTTCTTTTTTTATCTGATCTTGCTTTGCTTCCTCTGTGATAAACGCAGTATCCGCAAATACTATCTTGCCGTTATGTTCGAGAAGTTCGGAATACAGCTTTAGAGCCTTTCCTTTTTCCTCATCCGTTAGATGATGAAATACAAAGGAACTAACAATTGTATCTATTTTTCCCTCTCCAATTTCAAATTGAAGTAAATCACCGTCTAGAATTTCCTTATCCGGAAATCGTTTTGCCGTCATTTCTCTCATTTTTTCATTTGGCTCGAAGCCAATTACACTTAAATCTTTTTCCACTAACAGTGCTGTTAAATTACCCGTCCCTGTACCAAACTCTATTATAGAAGTACCGGAAACTCGATTAACTACTTCATTTAAAATAGAATCATAGCCTTCAAAAACATCACGATATTCTGGGTCTTTTCCTGACACCGATGCGTCGTAGGACTCTGCCCAACCATCAAAAATATTTACAAATTCTCTACCCATTCGTCTAACCCCTTTTATGAAGTGTATTAAACCAAGTTGTTTACTTTGAATTAACACTTTTAGTTATATCATATTCAGCAGACTAATAAAAGGAAGATGTTACTATTTTTTTATTACCCTTTCTGGAAGGTAAAAAACAAAAAAAGAGCAAACCCTTTAAGGCTAGCTCCTGTTTATATCTCATTTGGTTATATGGTTCTGTTTAATTTTAATTCAAATGAAGGATTAGTTACGTATTCCTGATACACTACTTTACCCTCAAATTCCAAATAGACTTGATATCTCTTCCTGATTGCATCAGCCGTGATCATGCTAAGTACTTCATCCTTTGATACCCATAGTACTTCAGAGGTCTCCTCAGAAGTGCATAGCTCCCCACCAATTGGTTTACAAACAAAATCAAACATAACTTTAGTAGGGACGTCCGTAATGCCATCGTACCATTTATACATACCGGTATTTGAATAAACCCCTATTAAATAGGATACCTCTACGTCAATCCCGCTTTCTTCTTTTATTTCTCGCGTTAAACCATCTATCAGGTTTTCTCCCACCTCTATTTGGCCGCCTGGGTAAACCCACCCGCCATGCTCTGTTTTCACTAAAAGAATTTTTCCCTCTTCATTTTCTACGATACCGCCTGCTGCAGCGATATGAGTTGGCATTTTCATATATCTTCCCCCTTTATTAACTTTATGAATATTTTACCATTTTTATAAAGGGAAAAATATCGGAATTACAATCATCATGACTGCAAACATAATAAGCTGTAATGGGATCCCAGCCTTTACGAAGTCGAAAAATTTATAGCCCCCAGCCGTCATAACTAATGCATTGGTCGGCGATGCAACCGGAGTTGCAAAAGCCATTGATGACGATACCGCAATAGCGATTAAGAAAGTATATGGATTAGCTCCCATGCTAAGGGCTGCAGTCATGGCAATTGGTGCAAACAAAACTGCCGTAGCCGTGTTAGAGATAAATTGCCCAAATACCATGGTGATAAAATAGATTCCTGCCAAGACACCTAATGCCCCAAAGTCCCCTAGAAGATTGATAATGCCTTCCGATAAAATAACCATACCACCTGTCTTTTCTAATGCGGTGGCCATCGGAAGCATGGCGGCTATAAGTATGATACTTTCCCAGTTCATCTTTCCATAGGCATCATCCATGTTACGTAAGCATCCGGTCACAACCATTAACACCGCACCTATTAAAACAGAAATTACGGCAGGAAATATTTCGGAAATCATTAAAATAATCATTAATAACATAATAGCTCCAGCAATCGGCGCCTTACCACTAGCTGCCGCCATACTTGCATGCTCCTTTGGTTGGCCAATAACCACTACATCATTGGTAGCCTTTGCGAGGAGCTCAATCTCCTCCCATGCCCCTTGTACTAGTAGGGCATCCCCAAAGCGTAGACGGACATCTGCCATTTCACTTAATACATATTCCCCTTTGCGATTTACGCCAAGAATGTTTAAATTATATTTTTCGCGGAACTTAATACTCGCTATCGTTTCATTAATTAATGTGGAATGGGGAGTCAATAACACCTCCGCGATTCCAAGCTGTTTGGAAACTAATAAGTCCGGCATCGAATCATCGTCATCCACTTCTAACAAATAATCCTTTGCTAGCTCCTCTGTTCTCTTTAAGGAACCTTGAATATAAAGGACATCCTTTGCCTGGACTGTACTGAGAGGACCGGCCATCTCCTGGTACGTCATTGGTAACAGATTGATCCCCTCTGTGGATTTGCGGTCTATCTTCAAAATCGCTAGATGATACTTTGCCGGTAGCTTTAGATCGGTCAACTTCTTTCCAATCATTAAAGAATGCTCAGGAACCTTCAAGCGATGAAGATTTCCCCCAAGCTCATAATCAATCGCTAGCTGTTTAGGCGATAGCTTATGACCGGCACCAAAAGCATCTTTCTTTTTGCCATTTGGAAGAACTACATTTCTCGCGACAACAAAATATAAAATACCTACAATAATAGCAATTATACCAACCGGCGTAATTTCAAAAAATCCAAGCTTTTCATAGCCATTGTCTACTAGCACCTGGCTGACAATAAGGTTGGCAGGCGTTGCTATCAAGGTCAATAAGCCAGATAAACTGCTAATATAAGACAGTGGAATTAAATATTTGGACGGGCTGCTATTGATGCTAATTGCAATACTAATGACGATTGGCAGCATTAATGCAACCGTTCCTGTATTACTCATAAATGCACCAACACTACCCGTTATTATTAATAATAAAATAAATAGCTTTTGTTCACTTTTACCAGACCATTTAAGAAGGAGATTACCCGCAATTTGGGCAAGTCCAGTTCTTACAATGCCTGCTCCTACGACAAATAAACCAGCTATCATAATGACTACAGAGTTAGAAAACCCAACAAGCGCCTCGTTCGGCTCTAAAATGCCAGTAATAACAAAGGCTAAAAGTGCAAGCAATGCCACTAAGTCGGCTCGTATTCGATTACTTATAAATAAGACAATACTAATTGCCAATATACTAAAGGTTATTGCTAACTGCATATCTAAGTGAGCTCCTTCTTTTTTTGTCTCCTTTATTATATAAAATGTTTGGAAGAAGTACTCGTCATATGGTTAAAGGTTGTTACAAAGTCTTTAAGGTTCATCAAGTATGTATGAATCACAACCCTATCCCTTATTTACACTGTTGTAGCCTGCATGAATAGCATCCCAGTCATGCGGTCTAGCCATCCTCTTTTCTATGCTGTCTAACGGCTTAAATCCAAACTGTTCATATAAGGAGTGCGCATCCTTGGTAGCCAAGTGAAAATTTGTTCCCTTTAAGTTCGGATGCTCAACAATAACACTCATCAGCCATTTGCTTAAGCCCCTCCCCCTGTAATCAGGTAAAACAAATACATCTCCTAGCCATGAATGCCTCACTAAATCTGATACTACTCGAGCAAACCCTACCTGTCTGGCTGCACCAGATGTTGGATCTCCCTCATATATGCCATAGCACAATACAGAGTTATCTATGGAAGCCTCCACTAATACTCTTGTTACCCCTTTTAACCAATAGGATTCGTTCGTTAAATAATTATAAATCACATCGATATCTAGTAACCCCTTATCCGTACTTATATAAAACCCATTGTTTTCTAATAAAATATGATCATTCATAACCTAACCCCTTTTTTATTTAATATATCCTTTTTATATAAGAATTGAAATACTAATCTAAATTCTCAAAAAGTTATAGTTAGGCTGCTATTTTTCTTTTATAGTATGTATAAAGGAGTGGAAGCTTAATGACTTTACTAAAGAGACTAAAAAAGGGAGATAAAATTGGAATTTATTCACCTTCGTCACCAATTACCTATTCTTCCCCTACGCGTTTTGCACGCTCGAAGGCTTTTATTCAATCAAAGGGGTTTGAGATAGTAGAAGGAAGCTTGACAGGAAAACACGATCACTATAGATCAGGAAGTATAATGGCACGAGCAGAGGAACTAAATGAGCTGATCCGAAATCCTGATGTTCGATGTATCATGTCTACAATAGGTGGTACCAATTCCAATGCTATCCTCCCATATATAGACTATGAGGCGTTTAAAAAGGATCCCAAAATTGTAATCGGCTATTCGGATGCAACAGCAGTTCTATTAGCACTCTACGCCCAAACAGGAATACCAACCTTTTATGGTCCAGCACTCGTCCCTTCCTTTGGAGAGTTTGAGCCATTCGTCGATTATACATATGACTATTTCAATCAAATGCTAATCGAGGAGCAGCAAGCACCGTATGTCATCCCCACCCCTCCGTATTGGACAGATGAGATGGTAAACTGGGAGGTTAAAACGAAAGAAAAGGATCAGCGAGAAAATGAGTGGGTTTGTCTGAATAAGGGCATCGCTAAAGGCAGACTCATCGGCGGCAACCTTAACGCCATGTATGGTTTTTGGGGAAGCCCCTATATGCCAAGCATTAAAGCAGGCGATATCCTCCTAATCGAGGACACGATGAAATCTGCCTCTATCGTGGAAAAAAACTTCAATCTATTGAAGGTCAACGGTGTATTCAATCGAATTGGAGGTATAATCCTAGGCAAACACGAATTGTTCGATGACGAGGCAACCGGTAGGCAACCATACGAAATTCTACTAGAAACGATCGGCGATTTGAATATCCCTATCCTTGCAGATTTCGACTGCTGCCACACACATCCAATGCTAACGATGCCAATCGGCCGACAAATTAAGCTAGATGCTACGAGTAAAGAAGTTACGATAATGGAACAATGGATTAACTAGGAGTAATCCTCCTCGTGAAGGGGGCTCTTTTTTGTGGAAGGTGCTCTTATGGGGTAAGTGTTGCGCTAATAGTACGAAGTGTTGCGCTAATTCTGGAAGTGTTGCGGATATCCTATAAAGTGTTGCGCATATCGCAGCAAGTGTTGCACGAATGATAAGTGTTGCGAATATTGAGTGAAGTGTTGCGCTAATTCTGGAAGTGTTGCGGATATCCTATAAAGTGTTGCGCTAACCGAAGACGATACGAAATCTTGCGGAAATGAAGGAAAACCTTGCGCTAATCCTTCGCAACCTTGCAGAGACGAGGAAGAACCTTGCACAATTCACCCCAAACCTTGCAGATGGGGCGGAACCTTGCGCATATGCCAAATAGCGATGCAAATTGTGTGTTACCGACACAACTAATTTTCTTTAGCTCTGTTCAAGGCTACGATTTGTTTTTTGGGGTTAAGTGGCCCCTTTTGAAATGTTAATCTAACAGTTCCGGTTTACGTTAAGGAGGAATAGAAAGTTTGGAGGTGATATATTGAAAAAAGTGATTATAGCTTTATGTATAGTTGTATCGGGATTTATCATCTTTTTCGTACAAGAAGAATTTGGTGGGAACAAGACTGAAGATGGTATTGATAAGCTGTTTTCTGGTCAAATCTATGATCATGCAAAAGAGGAGTTTACTGTCCATGCAATGGGTTTATCCGGAGAAAAAGTTTTTACAGTGAGAATTGCAGAAGCACAGTATAAAGAACAAGCAAAGGAATACTTTAGAGACATTTTAAATTCTCACTATATGGAGAGCTATGGACTTGAGGTATTTGTTGATGATTTAACTTTAGAATAAAAAGTAAAAATAAATCAACAAAAAAATGAACTGGGAGAAAATATACCAGCTCATTTTTTTGTTTTACATCGACCTTTCCCTTTAATTCATCAATGGTTGTAGTGCTTCTTTAAGTTTTGAAGAGGCTTTGAATACTCCATGCACTTTTATGGAGCTAATTGTTTTTAGCGCTAGCTCTTGGTCTATGTCATTTGCTAGGATGAGCATACCAATCGTTTTAATAGATAGCGTTTTATTTTGCTTTGATAATTGCTCTAATGTATCTTTGTCGTAGTAGCTTACCCCCATCGTAAATGCTCTCATTGTCACTGCTTGATCGATTACTTGCGCATGTGTGTTTAGTTGGCTTCGAATAGAGGACTTGATGAAGTCCGTTCTGTTCGAATAAAAGCCTTGTTCTACGAGTAAGTCTACCTTTCCTAAATCCACTACGTTCATATTAATTGTTATTTTTTCTGTTTCCGCCATCTACATACCATCCCCTTACCATCTATTTTATATTTAAATATATATTACACACAATTTTCAGTCAATTAAAAAAGCACTAAATTCTCTCTTCAGTGCTTCTTTATATATTATTGTTCAGCTCAGGTAGAGGCTTCATTTTGTTCTTCCCATTCTTCTCTTAATAAGCCCATACGTATCGAATCATAGTAGACTCCATTATATAAACGGCATTTTCTCATGCGCGCTTCCATTTTCATACCTAACTTTTCTCCAACCTTGACCATTCGTTCGTTGCCGGACCAGGTTGTAAAGCCAACCCGTACAAGAGGCAGCTCCGTAAATAGATGATTGATCCACATTTTAAGTGCCTTTGTTCCAATTCCTGAATTCCATGATTTTGGGTCATAGATAAGAATTCCCATCTCTAGCCAAAGTGAGGCCTCATGCTCCCAGTAATAACAAAGTGCTCCAACTAATTCATCTTTATAATAGATTCCCCAAAAATCATCTTGGTTTATAAAATAATCTTTTTTTAAAATAAATTGCTCATAAGTCATGGAAGTGTAAGGCTCAAACGGGGCATCCCACTTTTTCCATTCTGGGGCTTCTTCTTTTAGGCTCAGTTCCCATAATCGATATAGTTCCTCTTCTTTTACCGGTCTTATATTAATGTCATTCACTTTCATGCCCCCTAACTTCCATGCATATAATTTTATCATACTATTCTTTCGAAAGAATATTTCCTATATAGTTTCTATTGTGGTAAAGTGTTATTTGTGAAAATTACATATATAAAAGGAAGTGCTACTCTCGTGGGTGGAAATCAACAATTACAACGAGGCTTGGAACAACGGCACATCACCTTAATGTCGTTAGGCGCTGCCATTGGAGTCGGACTATTTTTAGGCTCCGCAACAGCCATTCAATTAGCCGGACCAGCTATTCTGATCTCCTATATTATTGGAGGCCTAGCTATTTTCATTATTATGCGAGCACTAGGGGAAATGGCCGTCCATAACCCGGTATCCGGATCTTTTAGCAGGTATGCAAAGGATTATTTAGGATCGCTGGCAGGATATATAACTGGATGGAATTATTGGTTTTTATGGGTTGTCACCTGTATGGCCGAAATTACAGCAGTT
The DNA here is from genome assembly GCF_038624605.1 of Psychrobacillus sp. FSL K6-4046. NCBI lineage: Bacteria > Bacillati > Bacillota > Bacilli > Caryophanales > Bacillaceae > Psychrobacillus > Psychrobacillus sp. FSL K6-4046. The sequence continues at coordinate 958,862 of NZ_CP152020.1, read as the reverse complement.
GGAGTATACATGAAAATGTGGTTCCCTGATACGCCATCGTGGATTTGGGCTTTAGCTGCTTTGGTGATTATGACTCTAGTTAATTTGATTGCCGTAAAGGCTTACGGAGAATTTGAATTCTGGTTTGCTCTTATTAAAATTGTGGCAATCCTTGCAATGATATTCGTGGGACTTGGCGTTATTATTTTTGGAATAGGTAACGGCGGTGTAGCCGTTGGTATAAGCAATCTATGGACAAACGGTGGCTTTGCCCCGAATGGAATAACGGGTATATTCATGTCTCTACAAATGGTCATGTTTGCTTACTTAGGTGTTGAAATGATTGGAGTAACAGCTGGAGAAGCAAAGAATCCTAAGAAGGTTATTCCTAATGCCATCAACACAGTATTTTGGCGAATTTTATTGTTCTATGTGGGAGCTTTGTTCGTTATTATGTCGATTTATCCTTGGAATGAGGTTGGAGACAACGGTAGTCCATTTGTTTTAATGTTCGAGCAAATTGGTATTGGACCGGCTGCGGGTATTATTAACTTTGTTGTTCTTACCGCTGCGTTATCAAGCTGTAACAGCGGAATTTTCAGTACAGGGAGAATGCTCTTTAATTTAGCAGAGCAAAAACAAGCACCTGCTTCCTTTAAGCGAATCAGCGGTACTGGCGTTCCCTCAAAAGCTATTATTTTCTCTGCTGCACTATTATTGTTTGGCGTTTTACTAAACTACTTAGTACCGGAAAAGGTATTTATTTGGGTAACGAGCATCTCGACCTTCGGAGCAGTTTGGACATGGGGAATTATTCTAATGTCTCAATTAAAATTCCGAAAATCTTTAACTAAGGGAGAAGTTTCAAGACTTTCCTATAAGGCATTATTCTATCCCTACGGCTCGTATCTCGTGCTTGCCTTTTTAGTATTAGTGCTTGGTCTCATGGCTTATTTCCCTGATACAAGGGTCGCAGTAATAGTCGGTCCTATATGGATCATCGGCTTAGTATTTAGCTATTACAAAAATGGCTTTCATAAAAAGAAAAACCAGATCTAAATAAAGCCCTTCATTCTCTTAAAAAGGAGATGAAGGGCTTTTCTTAATGCTTAAATATACTTTTCAAACCATCCCGTAATTTGTTCGAGTCTCGTTTGCCGTAGATTTGGTAACCCGACACGCGATAAATTGTGATCTGCTTGCGGGAAACGTACAAAGCTTGTTTCTTTCCCCATTCCCTTTAAAGTAATATACAACTGTTGAGCTTGCTCTATTGGACAACGATAGTCGTTTTCACTATGCAAAATAAGTAACGGAGTTTCCACCTGAGACGCATATTTTAATGGAGATGCATCCCAAAGTTTATTAATATCCGTCATATCTCCACCAATTTGCCAAGGTGTGAAATAATATCCTATATCGGAAACGCCGTAAAAGCTAACCCAGTTAGAGATAGAGCGCTGGGTTACAGCTGCCTTAAAGCGATTTGTATGACCGACAATCCAGTTCGTCATAAAACCACCGTAGCTTCCTCCTGTTACTCCTAGACGATCATTATCAATCCAATCGTTTTCTGACAACACATAGTCAACGCCTGCCATAATGTCCTCATAGTCTCCACCACCATAGTCACCTCTTACGGCATCTACAAATTCTTGACTATACGAATGACTACCTCTTGGGTTTACATATAGCACTCCGTATCCCTTAGCCGCCAATAACTGTAGCTCATGGAAGAACGTGTTTGCATACATCGTATGGGGACCACCATGAATCTCTACAATTAGCGGGTATTTCTTTCCGTCCTCAAAACCAGCCGGCTTCATCAGCCACCCGTGAACATCCCAGTCCTTAGCTCCCTTATAAACAATCGCCTCTGGTTCGACAAGTTCTATTTCTTCCAAAAGCTGTTCATTGAATGAAGTTAGTGCTTTTCTCTCCCCAGTCGTCAAATTAAGCTTAAATAATTCCCCGGGAAATACTGAATTACTTATCGTGGCAAGTGCAAATGTGCCATCTTTCGCAACGTCATATCCATAAACATGCTCGTTTTCAGGTGTGGCTGGATAGATCTCTCCCTCTAAGGAAGCTACATAGAGGCGGACGTCACCCATAGTAGAGAGCTGAAAATATACATAGTTGTCTTTTGTCCAGGCTATACTTGGTGCACTTGCTCCTTGCTGTAAATCACCTCCGGAATAATCTCCGACTGGAGCATCAATTCCTTCTGTTAAGGCCTCTCTTACACCTGTTTGAACGTTATAAATATATACTTCATCGTGTGTTGCATTTTCATAAGTTCTATTTGATCCTACAAAAGCAACATAGTCATTTTCATGTGAAAAAGCAGCGCCTCCGAAATATCCCTCTTCATCTATTAATAAGCTCTCTTCCTTCGATTCCACATCTACTAAATACAAAGGTTGTTTAAATGAAAAGTCTTGGTTTTCTTCTCTATTTACTCCCATTACTATTTTCTTGCCATCATGTGAGACTGCCTGCAGGCTGTGCTGATGATTTCCCTCCGTAAACTGTACAGCTTCCTCTGTTTGTATATCGATTATTCCAATCTGTCTATACGTATCCTTTGGCAATAGCCCTACTCCGTCTGAATGATATTTCATCTTATCTACAACATATGCCTCGGGATGCTTGTTTTCTTCTTTTTCAGGGTCGTCTGTCCAGCTTTTCCCCTCTTTTAAAGGCGCGACAAACCAGATTTTTTTACTGCAAGGAGACCAGTGGAAGCTTGAGATTCCTTTTTCAAAAGTGGTTAGCTTCTTTGCTTCGCCACCCTTAGACGATAAAAGGAAGAGTTGGTTTTTGTCATCTCGACTAGACAAGAACGCTATGTATTTTCCATCCTTGGACCAACATGGTGATGATATACGTTCCTTCAGATGTGTCCACTGGGCCACCTCATCTGTCTCTAAATCTACATGATACAAATAAGAATAGTATTTATTATCCTTCTCATTCATTTCAGTTCTAATAAATAAGGCGTCCTTATTTGATGGAGAAATTACAGGATTTGTAATAGATTGCAGTTTAAATAAGTCCTTTGCTTCTAACCGTCTTTTAGTCATTATTTTTCCTCGCTTTCTTGTTGTCTTTCTTATTTCGACATTATAAATCATTTTCCTTTAATTCCCGAAAAAAAGAATGCTACATGAATATTTTCATATTTAACATTAAGCAAAGTTGATCTCTTCATAAGGCAAACGCATTTCAGGAGATGAGCAATAAACCGTCTTCCTACCCAAACACCCAATACTCTGCGGTTTACTCAATCCAACTAAATTTACGACAATGGGTCCGTGTTTTACTACAATCACACGCTACTTTAAGACAATCAATCCATAGATTACTACAATCGATCAGCAACTTACTCAATCCAACTACATTTACGACAATGGGTCCGTGTTTTACTACAATCCCGTGTTACTTTACGACAATCAATCCATAGATTACTACAATCGATTAGCAACTCTCTCGGTCCAACTAAATTTACGACAATGGGTCCGTGTTTTACTACAATCCCACGCTACTTTACGACAATCAATCCATAGATTACTACAATCAATCAGTATCTCTCTCGATTCAACTAGATTTACACATGTGCACTATATTTTAATTCCCACTAAAAAAACTGCCTCCCATTTCAGGAGGCAGTTTCTGTTATTTTGCTTTGGATGTTGGCTTCAATGTACGACGTAGTATTTTACCAGTCGTATTTTTTGGAAGCTCCTCTAAAAATTCTATGCTTTTTGGAATCTTATATTTTGCTAGTTTTTCAGCGCAATAATCATGAAGCTGCTCTTCCGTTAAGGATTCATCCTTTTTTACAACGAAGGCAAGTACTTCTTCTCCAAAGTTAGGGTCTGGAACGCCGATAACGGCTGCTTCCACGATACCAGGGTGCGCAAATAATACTTCCTCTACCTCGCGAGGATAAACATTATAGCCCCCGACAATGATCATATCCTTTTTACGGTCAACGATATAGAAATACCCTTCCTCGTCTTGACGAGCTAGGTCACCTGTATAAAGCCAGCCACCCCGAATAGCATTTTCCGTTTCTTCAGGCATCTTGTAATAGCCCTTCATGACGTTCGGTCCACGAACAATCAGTTCGCCAACCTCTCCTACCGGTACCTCTTCCCCTAGCTCATTCACTACTTTGTTTTCTACGTTAACTATAGAAGTTCCAATGGATCCTGCCTTGCGGTCACGATCTATTGGGTTAAAGCAAGTTACTGGAGAAGCCTCTGATAAACCATATCCTTCCGATATACGCACTTTAAATTTGTCTTCAAAGTTGTGCAATAAAGCAACCGGTAAGGAAGATCCTCCAGAAATCGCTAAACGAATCGTAGAGAAGTCTTCTACCTTTCCTTCTGGGAATTGGTATAGGAAGTTGAACATCGTTGGTACGCCAGCAAAGACAGTTGCCTCTTGCTCCTTAATAACATGGAACACTTCCTGTGGACTGAATCTAGGAACTAATAGAATAGTAGCTCCCATTAATAATGGTGCATTTACTACAACCGTCAATGCAAATACATGGAATACGGGAAGTGTCGCTATTACTCGGTCGTCTGTGCTGAAGTTTAAATACTCGGCAACGTCACGAGCGTTCGAGTAAATATTATTAAATGTCAGCATTGCTCCCTTAGGGTGTCCAGTAGTACCAGATGTGTATAGAATGACAGCTGTGTCATCTGAATGAACTTCCACATGAGGTACTGCTTCCACTGCTGTAGAAATCAAATATGTAAACGATTTCACCTTAGGCTTTAAGGTAGCTGGAAGAGCTGCAAGCTTGTCAGCTGTTGATGGATCGGTCTCACAGATAATATAGTTTTCTACTGTTGAAAAAACACCAGCTGCCTTTTCTACTAGTGGTATAAACGCATCTAAGGCAATAATAGCTTTAGCGTCACTGTTTTTCACGATGTAGCTAATTTCATCTGGTGTGTATATTGGATTAATCGGTACTGCGGTTGCACCTAAACGCATGGTTGCATAAAGAGAAATTAAGAAGTGTGGAGAATTTCCAAGTAGAAACCCTACATTATCCCCTTTTTCTACCCCTAATGAATGTAAAGCAGCCGCAAAGCGCTCTACCGACTGATTGAATTCTGCGTAAGTAGTGTCTTTTCCCATAAAATGATAAGCAATTTTGTCTGGATTTTTTAAGGCCCTTTGTTGAACGTGTGTCACTAAACTCATTTTTTACAGCTCCCATCTTTCTTGAATGAACAGTCATTCATAATCCCCAACTTAATTATATAAGAAAAGTTTTGACAATTCAATATAAAATGAAGGTTTGCACCATTTGCTTCCAAAGCAAAATGAGAGCAGAGTAATAACCCTGCCCCATTCTTTCATGCATATTTTATTCTTGAATATGGGCAATATATCTCCATCTTATTAAATAGAAATAGGACAGCTGGATAATGGTAAACACGATTAAAACTATTAGCATTTCTTTTGCTATGGAAACTGCAGCTAGATCCACCCAAAACGCCTGTAAAAATAAGAAGGAGAAGGTGCTATGAATCATTGCTAGTCCCCAAGGTAAAAAGAATTGCGGAATTAGCTGCCTATTAACGATTTTCACTAGCTCTCTATCTGTTACTCCCATTCTTCTCAGCACATCATATTGCTTCTTGTCTCTCTCCAAATCTGTGTATAGCTTGAAGTAAACAAAGCTACCTGCAGCTAGGATTAGTACTGCAGCAACTAATAGCCCCGTGAATAGAAGTAATGAGAAGGTCGCGCGAATAATGGAATAGTTCAACCCTGGGTTTACGTAATAAAAAGGATTGGAATTTATACCAGTAGAACTAACAGTTTCACTCATTAATTCGTCTAAACTAGTACCAATTTCTTTCGTACGGAGCCATTCAGAAATATGGAAGGCATAAAAGGTCATTCTCGATTGCTGGTCCTCATACCCTGCCAATGGTTCTGTTATTAATGAAAAGTCTTCATCACTAATAATGATTGTGCGATCTTTGATTGCTAGGGAAGGAAAAATTAACTTATTGTAAATATCCTGAATACGAAGAGGAATATTACTTTCCTCTAACACTGTCTGTTCATTTTCCACTCGGATACTTCCAAAGTCCTCTTCTGTATTGGGCACTAACAATGCCTGTCCCGGTAGCAAATCAACAAAAGGAAGTTTGAGTGCAAGTGCAAGGCTATTGACTTCTGATTCTCTAATGACGTTGACCGTCTCTCCTGTACTAGAGGACGTCTGCTTCTTCAGGTTAAATTTAACTAAATCATAAGAAAGCCCTTCATTCTGCAACTCCTTGGTTAGCTTCGTCACATGCTCTTGTTCATAGGGGTTATTCCAATCACTAGAGTAGAAAATACTTACAGGGTTTAACTCTCTAAACTGTGCGGTAAAGGAAGTAAACGAAGTAACGATTCCCACTGAAAGAAAGGCTATACAGGATACAATTGTTACAACGAAAAACATTTTGGCATTCTCTCGAATTTTAATCGATGCATCTGCGAAAGCGATTAACCGAAAAGACCGCCAATAAAGTTTTCTTTTGTTTCGAATGACCTGTAGCAGGTAGAGGATGCTGTCCGTATAAAAGTAATACGTTCCCCAAAATGCTAATGTCACAATGACGAAGCTAAGGGCAATATGCATTTGAAATGCCGAGAATATAACAAGTCCGTAGGCAGATAAAATGAGGACAAACCCCAGTAATGCTCTCCATTTTTTATATGCAGTCGGCTCCTCGTCATTACTATATCCTCTTAGAAGCTGGATGATATCTTTCTTACGTATAAAAACGACACTGCTAAAAGAAATCACGACAAACATCGTAACAAAAACGATGATTGTTAATGCAAATGGCTTCCAAGATACATACAAAGGAAGGCTATCGAGTAAAAAAAGCTCTCGGATAACCATAAAAAAGAACTTGGAAAATGAAAAGCCAAAGAATATGCCGACAGTAACAGATATAAGTCCTAATAGCATTGTTTCTATAAAAATCATCCGACCTAGCTGTTGCTTTTGCATCCCAAGATTCAGTAGTACGCCAAACTCATGCGACCTAGCCTGTATGAAGGCACTCATCGAATAAAATAAAAAAAACAATGTAAAAATGATTAATATAATCTCAGCAATCAGCATTCCACCAAATGCTATATCACGTAAAAACTGATCCTCAATCTTTGGATGAAACATTAACATCGTATAGACGAAGAACACCATAACAGAAAAGCTACTAGCTAGAAAAAAAGCTGCATATATCCTGCTGTTCCTTATGACATTATGATAAGCAAATTGTTGAAAGGTCATTTTACATTTCCACCTAACTTTCATCTTTCGAAAATTATCAAGGCATTCGCAAAGAGTTTAAATCGTTAACGTTTCCACCTAAGAGAGAAAGGACGTTTAATATTCTCTGGAAGAAGGTTTGTCTTCGATCATCCTTATAAATCTCGTTAAAGTACTCTCCATCCTTGATAAATAGCACTCGATCGCAATAACTTGCTGCTATCGGATCGTGAGTTACCATAACAATGGTCGTATTACTCATCTGATTAACTTGAGTTAATATTTCTAATACATCACGTGCTGATTTAGAATCTAGATTCCCGGTTGGCTCGTCCGCAAGAATAATAGACGGCCCATGTATCAAAGCTCTTCCTATCGCAGTTCTTTGCGCCTGACCACCAGAGATCTCTGCTGGTCTCTTTTCTAGAATATTCATTAGATCCAACGATTCCGCTATCTCAATGACTTTTTCCCTCATTGTCCCTACAGGCTGCCCATCTAAGGTTAAAGGGAGAATCATATTTTCCTCTACAGTAAGCGCTGGGAGAAGGTTGAAATCCTGAAATACGAATCCAAGCTGTCTTCTTCTAAATAAAGACAAATCATCCTTTTTCAGCTCCAGCGGGTTTAAGCCGTCTATAAAGAAATCCCCAGAGGTTGGTCGGTCAATAGTGGAAATTATATTCAGTAAAGTAGTTTTTCCACTTCCTGATGGACCCATTACTGCAAGGAACTCTCCCTTTTCCACTTCAAAGCTAAGCTGATTAATGGCAAGGTGAGCTATTTTTCCTTCATAAACCTTCGTTATATCATCAAGAACTAATATCGACATCCTTGTCATCCCTTTCCTTAGAATCTAACTTCTCAAATAGGATCGATATGGTCGTCCCTTCACCAAGTATCGACTTGATGCTCATCTTGTGACCTAAACGATTACAGATTTCCTGAGCTAAATATAATCCCATTCCAGTAGATTCCCCACTTTTACGTCCATTCTCGCCCGTAAAAAAGGCTTTGGTCACACGTTTTATATCAGAGGCCGGGATACCAATCCCTTCATCCCTCACACTCAATACTACTTTTTCGTCCTCTAAAGTAGTTTCAAAAAATATCTTTTTATTTTCCTTCATCGTGTATTTAACAGCATTTGTTATAAATTGAGCAATAACAAAACGGATCCATTTAGAATCCGTCGCGATTAAACAATCATCTTCCATTTCAATGACTGGATAAACTCGATGACTAATAAACAATCGCTTATTCTTAGAAACCTCTTCTGCCACAACTTGCCTTAAATTCACTTGTTCTATGTGCATATCTTCTTCAAAGGTATCAAGCCTGGCATTCATAAGTACGGCTTCTAATCCTCGCTTCAATCGATCCGTTTCCTCGAGAACACTTTTAGAGTCCATCTGTTCCCCATTTTGTCCCATCATTTCTAAAACAGAAATTGGAGTTTTCATTTGATGAACCCAGCTGTTCATAAATTGCAGATGCCTGTTTTGAGTTGCATATAAAAGCTGTACCTCTTTTTGATATAAACGATAGATGTGCTGCAAATAGGTCTCCACCTGTCTTACTTCGGGGGAGTATCCTTCTTTTTGCAAGACTACCTCTATTTTGTTTGGAACAGATAGTATTTTTTTATAAAACGACATTTTTTTTATAAAAAGCGTCCCTAAAAAGGTAAGTGTTAGGATGGTGCTAATGACGATTGAGTATACGGCAGTATCAACGTTTCGAAAGCCATCCAGCCAATAAAGGAGCATGATAAATAACACAAGGAAAATTTGAAATATGATAAAGATAGAATGTTCTTTTATAAATAAACGAAACATATCAGGATTCCTCCGAACTAAGGTTTAAGCGATAACCTGCTCCTCGTACCGTTTCAATGGTGGAGCTCACATGGTAATCCGCAAGCTTTTTACGGACTCTTGTCATGTTCACATTCAATGTGTTCTCATCAACAAAGGACTGGTCATCCCAGAGCTCTTCTAATAGTTGCTCCCGTGTCACTACTTTAGGATAGTTTCTTAACAATAATTCTAGTATGGTACACTCTTTCTTTTGAAGAGGTATTTCTTCCTTCCCGATATGTAGCTCCATCCGCTCCAAGAAAAGCTGAAGCTTTCCAGCTCGGACGATTCTCTCCTCCTGCTTTGCTGCGTACTCCCCATAAGTCCTTCTTAAATGGCTTCGTATTTTAGCTAGGACGATTTCATAATGGAAAGGCTTCGTAATAAAATCGTCTCCCCCATTTTCTAAAGCGAAAATCTGATCCATTTCACCTGATCTTGCCGAAACAAAAATAATCGGACAAGTCGTAAGCTGTCTTAATTGTCTACACCAATAATAGCCGTCATACGAAGGTAAATTCACATCAAGCAAAACAATGTGTGGATCAAAGGCTGTAAATTCCTCAATTATATGGTCAAAGTCTTCTATAGTATGTACTTCATAGTGATATTTTCTTAATGTATCTGCCAGTAGTGCTGCAATTTTCTTATCGTCTTCCACTACTAGCACTCGGTGTGTGTCCACAGTAATCCCCCTCGTATATTAGTAATAAGAGCTCTTTCCGATAGAATTTCCAGTTGATCCGGACAGCTGGAGGATCTGTTGGATTTCCTATAGGAAGTGGTCGCCTCTTGGCTCCCTCACCCTTTTTATGTTTTACCTGTTTGACCCCTGCTTTACCGAGGGAGCCAAAAAGGAAAAGTCTATTTTTAACATGACTAAATAAAGCTGACAGGTGCTTACCTGCTTATTTGAGTTGCCTAACTTCATATCGTTTGGACGAAGATTGGAGGATGCTCCATTTCAGTACTTCGTCCTTTTTTATTTCAATCTACTTTTCTCTCAGACCGTGCCCATGAGACAATGGAACGGACAAGGTTGACACAGGAAATAGCTTTTCCCCCTTGCGGGCACTTAGTGCACTGCTTAATAAGCCTGCTACCCATCGTTCATTATGGAAGGTCTAACCACTGGCTGCGACGCTGAGGAAGAAGAGAGTGTAGCGCTCATTTTGGTCTTCTTTCACTTTGATTGCTAATAACGAGGCAGACATCGATGATTCTGATGGGCACCCAGGTCTGAGACAATCTTGATTAATCCCACCTTAGGAGGTGATTGGCATGTCACAAATGCTAGTCGGTATCGACGTGAGTTTGCGCTCCCATCATGTCCATTTCATGCATGGAGAGGGACATACGCTCGCTGATTTTTCTGTTTCCAATGATACAGAAGGTGCGAACACCTTAATTCAAAAGCTTTTAGGAACAGCGGAAAAAAATCAGTGCGAACATATTAAAATTGGATTAGAAGCGACAGACCAGTATAGCTGGCACGTTGCTCATTATTTAAAGAATCAATTGCACAATTATGAACCAACGTTTCAAACAGCGGTTTATATGTTAAATGCACGTAAAGTATCTCGCTTTAAAAAGGGGTACGATACGTTACCGAAAAACGATCGAATTGACGCCTGGGTAATTGCGGATCATTTACGCTTTGGACGTCTGCCACATGAAATGCAAGAAACCTTACAATATGAAGCACTTCGTCGTTTAACACGTACCCGATTCCATCTAATGCATGAAGTTGCACGTAATAAAACCTACATGATGAACCAACTGTTTTTAAAGTTTAGTGGCCTACGCCAAGATAACCCGTTCTCGAATACATTCGGTACGACCAGTCTCGCTGTCATTGAAGAGCTAGATCCGGAAACCATTGCCGAGATGCCTTTAGAAGAACTGGTTGAGTTCTTACAGGAGAAAGGCAAAAAACGTTTTGCCGAGCCAGAAGAAATCGCTAAATATCTTCAAAAGCTTGCACGTAATTCCTTTCGATTAGACAAGGCCATGGCTGATCCCGTTAACATCTCACTATCCGTGATTTTAAGTACGATTCGCCATATGGAATCCCAAGTCAAACGTTTGGATAAGGAAATCGAGCGTATGATGAAAGGTTTCACCCAAACATTAACTTCCGTAAAAGGCATTGGACCCGTGTACGCAGCCGGCTTGCTCGCCGAAATTGGAGATATCAAGCGTTTTGATGACCACCACGCATTAGCGAAATATGCTGGACTCGTTTGGACACAGTATCAATCTGGCGAATTTGAAGCCGAAAATACTAGCCGGATGCGAACCGGCAATAAATACCTACGGTATTATCTTGTACAAGCAGCAGATGCGGTACGTAAATATGACACTGAATATAAAGCCTTTTATCAAAAGAAATACCAAGAAGTAACCAAGCACCAACATAAACGCGCTCTCGTCTTAACCGCTAGAAAACTAGTACGCCTCGTGCATTCGCTACTACGCACGAATCAGCTGTACATACCACCAGAAAGGAGAGACTGAGTTAACCAACTCACAACCTTTCACCCGTTAAATAACTTCCATTTTTTTCTTTTTTAAAAGCAGAAAAATGAGAGGTTTATTTGGTATGCGCAAAAAGTGTTCATTTGGAAAGTATCACTTAAGTAATTTCCAATTCATTTCTTTTTTTCGCTTGACATATTACCACTGGGCTTAAAAAGTTCTTCTCTTATCATATCAAATCTTTCTTTATTATTCTTCATACACCCAAAGAATTCATACCACAATCCTATTTTTTAAGCCTCTCCTATTGTGGTGGTGACATTTTAAAAATTTATTTTTCAAAGGATATTGTATTTATTCTCAGAATAATCTATTGTTTTATTGTTCGATACATTTTCTTATAAAGGAGGGTAATTTTTACTTATTTGCAAGAACCTCCTGAGGATTGTATGGAATTATTGTAGGGGAGAATAACATGATGAATAAAGGAGAGAGTGATGAGAATGTTCAAGGACTGGACTTTATTTGAAAAAGTTTGGTTGGGTGTATTTACGTTAGTTAATATTTATTTGTTTTTTGCTTGGAAGGATTCATTATTAGGTCTAATAAGCTCACTAACAGGTATGCTTTGTGTGGTATTGGTAGCAAAGGGGAAAATTAGTAATTATTATTTTGGTATTGTAAACACGTCTACTTATGCCTACATCACCTATACGTATGGATTATACGGGGAGTCTATGCTGAATGGACTGTTCTATTTTCCAATACAGTTTATCGGAATCTATTTATGGAGAAAAAACCTAACGAAAGTTCAGGCAATTGGCGAAGACGTCTCTGTAAAACGATTAGACAAAAAAGGATGGATGTATATAATTGTTATCTCTATTGTAGCGTCTATATCTTATGCCTACCTTTTAAATGCTATTGGTGGCCAACAGGTTCGATTAGATTCAGCTGCAGTTGTGTTATCTGTTCTAGCTCAAATATTGATGCTTAAACGTTATGCAGAGCAATGGGTGCTTTGGATCGCTGTCAATGGATTAACAATTGTCCTTTGGGTGATCACACTTACAAAAACGGGCGGAAATGACTGGTCAATGCTTGTTATGTGGTCGGCATTTTTAGTGAACTCTATTTACGGATATGTAAACTGGCTGAAAATGCACAGAGCGCAACATAATCTTGAAGGAGAAGCGTATGAACTACGGCCTTCCAATTAACGAGTATGATCCAAACTTAACATTTGGCTATTATGGAGGTAAGTTTCTACCTTTTCAAATGGGTCATCTCAGCTGTATTATAAAAGCTGCTTCGCTAGTAGATGTGTTGTTTGTAGTTGTAGGCTACGATGAAGCCTATGAGTAAGACCTGTGTCTAAACAGTAATTTTAAATGGGTGTCTCCTCGTCTAAGAGAGCGTTGGGTTACTAAAGCCACAAAAGATATGCCGAATGTTCGTGTGCTGTCTCACTATGAGCGTCGTTCAGACGGGTATATGACAGATCCATTAGTTAAGCAGGCCAATGAGGAATTGCTTCAAAAGCTTGGTGGAAAATTAGAATATGTGTTTAGTAGTGAAGCTGATTATGAAGATTATTTTAATATGTACTTTCCAGATAGTGAGCATATCCTTTTTGATAGACTGAGTACCCAATATCCTATCTCCGCAACAGAAATACGAGATAAAGGTGTCTATTCGTATTGGGAAATGCTACCTCCAGCTGTAAGGGAATCATACGTTAAAAGAATTTGCTTATGCGGAGTAGAGTCTACAGGCAAGTCAACGATGGCTAAGCTACTAGCTGCTCACTTTCAAACGAACCTTGTAGAAGAATACGGTAGAGCCTTCTACGATAACATCAATGGTTGTTTTGATATCGACATGCCGGAGGACTTCCATCAAATCGCTTTTGGACATAGCTATGCTATTTTGCAAGCAGTGCCTACAGCCAATAAAGTGCTCTTTATTGATACGGAGGAAACATACACCCAGTTTTTCCGAATAAAAAGTATCGGCGAAAAAAGCGCAGTTTTGAGCGAAATGATTAAGAGTCGAGTAAATCAAATAGATACTTACATTTACTTAGAACCTCATAATGAGTATGAAATGGATGGAACCAGACTTCCTGTCTCACAAAAACAGAGGTTACAGGACAATGAACAATTGAAAAGCTTATTTAATGAGTACGGTATTAGCCTTCACATAGTAGATGAGAATAACCGATCCCGTCGGTTAGAAAAGTGTATCACAATTGTATATGATTCTTTAAGACATGTTATTTAAACAAAATAAGCCTATATAGGAATGTCTCAGATTGGAGACATTCCTTTTTTAGTGAAGAACGTTTCTAAACTCCAATTTTCCAAACTTAAAATACCTTCCGCTGATATACAGATTGGCTAACCATCCAGGAAATTAGATAAATTATAATGCAGGTAGCTGCGCCACTAAGGTAAAGAGTTGTTGTCGACATGCTAGTTAGAAAATCTGTAATCGCAGTGAGATGTTTGGTCAGGAATTGAAAGACTGGCGGGATAACAACAGCTAAGAATAGAAATCCAACCATAACCACTGCACCTATATATCCGGGTTTTAAAATATAAAATAACGGAAAGGCTATTGCTGTGAAAATGAAGAATAATCCCATGGCGATAGATATATCCTTTATCAAAAAGTCATAACTAAATATATAAAAAATAATACTAGCTACTCCTATTGATACAATCATATATGCAATAGCGCCGATGTACTTTGCTGCCACAATCTCTTTTCTCGTATAAGGCAAAGAATTAAGAAGTATATTAGATTCTACTTGTTCATCGTAAATATATCCATTCAGTGGTATATACATGCTAGCCATCAGAAAAACAAAGGCTGGACTCATATGATCAGCAAATATTGCAAAGAACATAATAAACGGAATAAAAAGTAGTATCTGTGTTTTTTGAATAACTAAATCTTTTTTTATCAAATTATACATATTGCCCTATAGCTCCTTTCGTATAAAACATAATATCCTCCAAGGTAGCTTCTTCAATAACCACTTGAGCTCCTAATAATCTTTTTACTTCTTCTGCATTATTTGTTATTGCTTGAAATTCTGTCGAAGAACGTTCCATACTGATAAAACATTTTTCAATGTCTTGGTTGATTAGATTTGCACTTCCTTTTACTAATGCATAACGCTCCTGTATATTTCTTATCGACTCGTTGAAAAGAATCTTTCCTTTATGAATGAAAGTAATATTATCTGCGATTCTTTCTAAATCACTGGTTATATGGGTGGAGAAGAAGATAGTCCGCCTTCCATCTACCATCATATCTTTTAAAATATCCAGCAATTCTCTTCGAAAAACGGGATCTAAACCAGCTGTCGGCTCATCCATCATTATAAATTCAGCTTCATGAGATAGGGCTATTGCTAAAGAAGTTTTCATCAGCATTCCTTTGGAAAAGGTTTTAATAGCTTTGTTTAATGGGA
The DNA here is from genome assembly GCF_038624605.1 of Psychrobacillus sp. FSL K6-4046. Lineage (NCBI taxonomy): Bacteria > Bacillati > Bacillota > Bacilli > Caryophanales > Bacillaceae > Psychrobacillus > Psychrobacillus sp. FSL K6-4046. Next base: position 943,753 of record NZ_CP152020.1, on the reverse strand, counting down.
GTTCAAACTTTCTAACATAATCATTAAATTGACTGTCACTCCAATTTTGATAAGCTGGGCCAATTATTTTACGGATATCTTTTAGATTCAAACTCTCGTAAAATACATTACTATCATAAACAAATCCTATGCGCTCTTTAATTTCCTTTTCATGATCGGCATAATCCTTACCAAATATTTTTATATTACCTGTATCTGGTTGTAAAAGATTCATTATTAGCTTCATGGTGGATGATTTCCCTGCCCCGTTCGCCCCTACAAATCCTGTTATTTTCCCTTGTTTAACATGTAAATTCATATTCTCTAAGGAGAAATCTTTAAAATATTTGCTGACATTTTTAAACTCTACTAAATTTTCTATTTTCCTCACCCCTTATTAAAATTAAAATGCGTGCTATCAAACTTTTCTTTGACACGATTTTTATTGCTCCTTAACTCATCCCTCTGGAGTCACCTCCTATCGCAATCAGCAGATAGAAATGTACATGTTTAAATGTTAAAAAGCTATTTATGAAATTAACTGAGCTAGAACCCCCTCCTGACATAGATAAAGCAAAAGAGTATATGTGATATATACACACTATATACTATATTAACGGTATGCACAATATTAAAATCTGATTTTTGTAAAAAAAAAGCTATGTGAAAGGGTAGGGTTTGGGATGATTTATGATGCAAAGAAATCTTAGATCAGAGAGTAGAATTGATTGTTCGCACCAGCCGGACGCTTTCCTCGGGGTGAGCGATAAGCCATCACCCATCGCTTACGCGCGTGGTTGTGATGTCTTATCTGTCTCACTCATCCCGTAGCATAGCTATCAAGTTAAGAAGTTTATAAAAACCCTCGAGGTTGGTATAGAAAACTAACCAACAGGAGGTGCTTCATATGAAAAGAACTGATTTAGACGAATGGAAACTCTTAATGGAACAATTGTATAAACTGTTTTCCCCGGATATGTTGGATAGTTGGGCCAAAGAATCAGGATGGATCAAACGAAAACGAAAGCTTGATGCGTATTCATTTCTCCACATTCTTCTTTATCATTGTGGAAACCTGGCTGGCAGTTCACTACGCGAGCTAAGCCTATCATTAGAAGAAACCTGCCATATTTCTATGACTCCAGAGGCAATAAACCAACGTTTAAATAAAGAATTAATTGTATTCCTAAAAAAGTGTTTGGAACATTTTATACAAATGAAGTTAAATTATCAGTTGCCGATCAGTGACGAGCTACAAAAATTTTGTGAGAGGATCCGTATAATAGATGCGACCATCCATTCCCTTCCTTCGGATTTGAAGGAGACTTTTCCTGGCGTCTATCGAGCCGAATTAAAATGCCAGCTGGAGTATGAATTCCTGACAGGACAGTTCTTGTTGGCTGACTGGAGGAACGGAAAAGAAAACGATTCCCTATACGGAAAGTATCGATTAGAGACGGTCTCACCTGGCGATTTGTTTATACAGGACTTGGGTTATTTTCATCTACCTACATTCAAAAAAATCGATGAGACAGGGGGCTATTTCGTCTCTAGAGTTCGACCAGATTGTTCTATCTATACAGGGAATCCAAACCCTCGATACCATGCCGATGGCAGGGTCGTCAAATCCTCTTTTTATCAGAAGGAATCTTTGGCAGAGCATCTGGAACAAATGGAGCGTGGCTCCATAAGGGAATGGGAGGAAGTCTTTGTCGGGTATGACTATAAATTCCCTACCCGTTTGATTTTGTATCGGCATACGGAGGAACAAGATAAAAGTGGTCAGTATAAACGTAAACATTCACGTTACCAAACAAAAGAACACGTAAGGGCGCTAGATGGGGCTACGATTATTATGACAAACCTTCCGGATATCATCCCAGCTGAGAAAGTGATGGACCTTTACCGATTGCGCTGGCAGATCGAGTTATTGTTTAAGGGATGGAAATCCAATTTCCCGACCACCTTTTATAAACAGATAAAGGAAGAACGTGTGCTATGTCATTTTTTCGCCCATTTATTATTGTTTCTAATCACAGCTACAACAACGTATCAGGCACGCTTATTCTTGCTAGAGCAATCTAGAATAGAGATAAGCATTCAAAAGGGTATCTCAGTTGCCCTACGCTTTATTCGCTTGATGTTTGAAAGCATAAAAAAATACACCAAGCTTACCAATGGGGTCCTGAAAAGGTTTCATGATGCTCTTTGTAAACATGCATTGAAAACAAAAGGGCCACCTGAAAAGGATCCATTGATTATACTCGGTGTAAACTATAGTTAGTATTCTATGCCCTGTATAGAAAGAAATTAAACTTACATTTTTTGGTTAAACTAAAAAGTGTTAATTTCATATGGTCTAATTTTCAAAAATACCAGTTCATATGAGAGTGAATGACGTAAATTTTTCTTAACTTGATAGCTATGTCATCCCGTAGGAGTCGCCGTCTGGCGCTCCAATCAATAAATGGGAACAGCTTTAGGATCGATAAAGCGCTAATCAATTTACTCGCATAAGCAAAGTTGAAAAACTGTCACCACCCCCAATTTCATCATCTATTTATGTTCTTAATAGCGATTTGAATGTTCCTTTTATATTTACAGTCGCTATAAAAAGAGTTGTTAGTAAAAATCAACCAATAACTTTAACAAAGCTAAAAAAAGACCTTAATATATTATTAAAGTCTTTAAAACATTATCTTTTAAACTCATTTTCATATTTCCTATTTTTACAGAAGAACACGAACGTTAAAAAGAAAATTATATGCATTTAGAATTGGTTTATGTTCATATCTCGGACGCTTTTTCGCGGTCATTTATAAATTTAACTATTTACCTTGCTTCTTTGGGCAGATTTCATATAATACATAATTTCATCTAAAGAGGCTTTCTCTATCACGACATGATCCTCAAAGACTTTTTGTACTTCTTCTGCATCTTTTGACAAAGCTTGAAATACCCCTTGAGAACGTTCTATGTCAATGAAATGTGCTTCTGTATCTCGGTCTAGTAAATCCGTGCTTCCTTTTACAACGACATATCGTTCCTGTAACTCATCTATGCGTTGGTTAAGAAGAATTTTCCCTTTATCAACTAATACAATATAATCAGCAAAACGTTCTAAATCGCTTGTCGTATGCGTTGAAAAAAATATACTCCTACCCTCATTTACCATAATTCCTTGAAAAATGTCTAGCAACTCTCTGCGAAACGTAGGATCTAATCCTGATGTCGGCTCATCCATAATAATTAATTCAGCATGATGAGATAAGGCAATAGCTATAGAAGCTTTCATTTTCATACCTTTAGAAAAATTTTTAAGAGATTTATTTAGAGGTAACTCAAATTGATTAACATACTGATTAAATTGTTGATCATCCCATGCTTTATAAGCGGGAGCAACTATTTTACTAATTTCTTTTAAATTCAGGGATTGATAAAATATATTGCTGTCGTATACGAAGCCTATACGGTTTTTAATTTCTTTCTCATGGCTGGCATAATTTTGTCCAAATACACTTACCTTTCCCTTATCCGGCTGTAAAAGATTCATCATTAACTTGATCATCGTCGATTTACCAGATCCATTCGGACCAATAAATCCTGTTGTGTATCCTTCTTTTATCTGTAAATCTACATTGTCGATAGTTAATGTCTCAAATTTTTTAGAAACCCCCTGGAACTCTATTACATTTCCCATTCCTCTCACTCCTCGTACAGCAGCTTTAATAAATCTTGTAATTCTTCATAAGATAACCCTGATTCTTTACTGTTGGAGATAACCGCACTTAATTGTTCTTCAATTACACGTAATTTTTTCTCTCGAATAACATCTAAATTTTGCTCCGCTATAAATGAACCTTTTCCAACAATTAAATATATGAAGCCTGCCTTTTCTAATTCTTCATATGCTCGTTTTGTAGTAATCACACTGACTCTTAAATCTTTGGCCAATTGTCTAATGGAAGGTAAAGCGGTTCCTTCCTTTAACTCACCTGACAAGATTTTAGTCTGAATTTGTTTGAAAATCTGTTCATAAATCGGTTCCTTTGAACTGTTAGATATAATGATTTGCATGCAGATACCTCCTTTACATCCATGTGTGTATCTATCGTAAACCCCTCGAAAATATTTTCGAAATATAGTTAAAATAAATTTTTATCTTTATCAATTAACTTAATATATTCATCAGTCCATACCTCTTTATATATTATATATATTCACTATATACTATACAACTACCGATTTCTTTAGCCCAGTCACTTAACGTCTAGCATTATAAAAAATCCCACTCCAAATTGGAATGGGATTTCATTTTATTTATTTCTATTTATTAGATCTTCTAATAATGCACTAATTTCCTTGCGTCTTGCTAGTGTCTCTTCCTTTAAAACTTCCAGCTGATATCCTTCATCCGTTGTTGTGATATTCACAATTTCTCCTTCGTTTAAAGTAATATCAAAAGTCGAAATTGGTAGTATCAATTGTTGCAATTCTTCTGGTGCTTCTAAAAAAACATACATACCTTCTTCAATACGATCAAGTGTATATTTTTTACTTAAGCTCACTTACCTTCACTCCCTGAGGATTTAATAGTTGTGCAGGGTCTCCTGAATTGTTCCAAACTTGAGCTCCTGATATTTTAATATATCCAGTACCAGTTTTTCCTTTAGATCCACTTGTTAAGGTTACTTTTTGGTTGGCTTTCAGAGAGTATGTTGGTAAAGTAAAACGCTGATTGCCTTCTACTGACACTATAACCCAATTTTTAAGATTAACCGTTGTGGTACCTGTATTCTCCAATACTACTTCTTCAGTTTGTAAGTTCTTACTTTTAATTACAACTTTTCCGTTAGACACGGGAGTAGTTGGTTTAACGGCTCCAGTTCCTGTTGTTGTTCCTGATCCAGTTGATGTCCCTGACCCTGTCGTTGTTCCTGTTGCTGTATATGTTTTACCTCCAACTGAATATGTTGTTCCGTTTGTTGTTACTGTTATTGTACCTGAAATAGCAGTATGGTATATTTTTGAACCAGATGAGGTTAAACGATTTACTATTGTTTTATTAGGATGACCATATGAATTACTTTCCCCATAAGAAAGAATGGTAACTGCTGGCTTCACAGCATTAATAAACGCAGCAGAGCTACTCGTATCTGAGCCGTGATGACCAGCTTTTAAAATTGTAGATTTTACATTATACTTGCTCATCATTTCTGATTCTATTCCTGTATCTGCATCACCTGTTAAAAGGAACGAAACTTGATTGTAAATTAGCTTTAAAACGATAGATGCGTCATTATTGTCACTTGCTTTTGCGTTTGCATGAAGTACATTAAATATCAAACCATCAAAAGAAATTACTTCACCTTTTGTCGCAGGTTTAAAAATAATGGACTTATCATTAGTTATTAACTGTATCATTTCTTTATACGTATTAGAAGTATGTGCTTTACCGCTATCTAAAAACGTGCCAATTTTAATATCAGATTTTAAAACCGATATTAGTCCACCTATATGATCTTCATCGGGGTGTGTAGCTACCACATAATCTAACTTTGATATACCTTGGGACTTGAGGAATTTCAGAACTGGATCATCTTTTGACTTTCCGCCACCGTCAATCAGCATACTTTTCCCGTTTGGTGACTGAATTAATATTGAATCTCCTTGACCGACATCAATGAAATGTACCTTCATTTCTTTGGCAGATAAAGCCTCTAATTGAGCTAGCTTTGATTTAGATGGTGTTTCATACTTAACTTTTGTGCTTTTTTGTATATAGCTTCCGCCACCTACACCATATAAGCCACCTTGCTCGCTCTTATATGTATACACACGGAATTCTTCGCCCTTTTTCAAATTACGTACGGTTGATAGTGAACCATTCTCTAACTTAACTAATCGTGTGTCCCCTAATATCGTAACCTTACCTATTTGTCCTTTTTTCAGCTCTGTTTTTCCCCACATAACTTTTGTTGCATTGCTTTGGGAAGTAGTTTGCTGTTCTAGTAATGCTAACTTACTTTTTGATGGTGTTTCATATTTCACTTTAGAAGTATCTTTTTGTATAAAGCTTCCGCCGCCTACACCGTAGAGACCGCTATGTTCGCTTTTATAACTATAGACACGGAACTCTTCACCTTTTGTTAATTTACGTACTTCTTTTAAAGTACCGTTTTCCATTTTTACGAGTTTCGTCTCTTTTAATATAGTAACCTTACCTATTTGTCCTAGCTTAAGCTCTGTTTTCCCCCACATAACTGGAGCGGCCTCAGCAGTTAATTGATTAGAGAAACCTAGACCTACAAATAAAAGTAATACTATAAATATTTTCATAAACTTATTAAACAAAATCATCAACTTCCTTCCATATATTATTATCCTACAAAAATAATAAAAATATGTCGATGGAAGTTTATTGAAACATGAAAAGTGAGGAGGCAGTTCCTCAGTCACCGCAGCTTTTAACCATTTGACCTCGAGGGGCAAGGCGGTGGAGCTAGACATTAATTTATCCACAGGTTTTAGAATTTTATAATTCTAAACAACAAAAAAATGGTATTCCCTTAGGAAACACCATTAAATTTAGTACTCATATTATCTTTCACATGCCCAGTTATCCTTATCTCTGTCATGCTTTGACGCATAAGCAGGATGCCCTTTTTTTACTCCTTGTGGATATACCTTGTTTAACTCCTTACAGTTTTGAAATTTTGTAGGAGCACCGGGTACAACCTCTATACCATTACCGTTTTCTGATTTTGCAGGTTTTGTCGGGACAGAAGTCTTCGGCGGATTCTCTAAAAGAGCTAATTTTGATTTGGAAGGAGTTTCGTATAGGACATTATTGTTTTTTTGAATATAAGATCCCCCACCAACCCCATATAATCCATTGTGTGTACTTTTATAGCTATATACACGATATTCATCGCCTTGATTCAGCTTTCTTATTGTTTGAAGGGATCCGTCCTCCCCTATCTTCACTAAAGTAGAATCTTTTACTATAGTCGCTTTACCAATTTGACCTAGCTTCAGTTCTGTTTTCCCCCACATGACTATACTTGCAGCTTCCATGCTTGTCCCATTCACAAAAACAAAACTAAACATCAATATCATTGCTATTAACAGCTTCTCTGACTTCTTTTTCATTTCCTCACTCCTACTACAATTACTTTTCTTATATATTTTACCACTTTATGTTTAATAAATGGTAAAAACGGGTAAAAGTTTCATTAGCGAAAAGATTTCATCAAAATGACAGTTATTACCCCTTGTACAATACAAACGTCACTTTGAAAACTTATATGTTATTCAGCAAAATTAAGATCCTCTTTATTTACATAAAAAAGATCATTCATGTATTTATTCCATATTAATAGTACCGATTTGTCGAAGTTATGAAAATACGTGACTTATACAGGGGCTTTTTGTTTTGAAATCATTTTGCTAATAAATTAGTAGAAAGGGTTGATTTTTATTTAATGACCTATTGCTGAGTTTAGGAGGTTGGAGTTGTATGTTGTATATAGAGGAAACCTCTCATCAAAATGTGAAGGTTTAATGTAATGCACCTATACGACTATATTAAAATAACAAATGACAAGGAGTTTAATAATAAAAAATTAATCGGATTTATTACGTTAGTAGTTTTGGCTGTATTTCTGACAGCATGTGGTGAAGATGAAACAACTAGAACGTTTGAGGCTGAGCAGAATGGCATTGCAACAACGTTAGAGTACACGGCTAAAGGTGATAAAGTTACAAAGCAAACAACAGAAAATGTTATCGAGTATGAACTAGCTGGTATTGAATCGAAAGAACAGGCGAAAGAACTTTTTGAGCCTATGACCGAACAATTCCAAAACATTGATGGAATAACACATAAACTTGAGTATGATGATACCAAGGCAATCGAATCCTTAGTAATAGATTATGAGGCTGTCGACTTTGATGAAATTATGGACCTGCCAGGTATGACCTTTAGCGAAGACCCTAAAAAAAATGGAATTAGTATGGAAAAATCAGCTGATATGCTAGTTAGTCAAGGCTTTAAGGAAGTAAAATAATGAATGATGAACGCATTTGGATCCTCCAGGTGCGTTTTTTTATCTTACTTATTTCAGATATAAAAAAAGTAAAAGGTATCATCGAAGTCCTCCCTAAACGGGTCTTTGATGTGCCTTTTAAACAAAAAAAAACAGCCCATTTAGATATGGACTGTTTACTCGGTACTATTCGAACAATTAATCAGTACATTAGCTGGATCAATTCCTCTTTCGTTATCCCACCAAAGTATTTTGGTACGTCTACTGATTCTAGAGCTTGTTCAATGGCTTCCTTGCTATAATTTTTGCCTACAAGCAGCACTTCAACCTCTTCCACTTCTCCTACTCCAAAGAAGTCTCCGAAAAATTTAACCTCTTCTATTACTCCCTTGTTCACTTCCAGACGAACGTCTACACTGCCCGTAGGGAATCGGTGGGAATGCTGGATATTAGATTTAGGCGATTTTCCATAGTTCCACTCCCATTTCTGATAACGCTCTTCAGATAGCTTGTGGATATTAGCCCAGTCTTCCTCCGTTAGTTCCCAATATTGAACCTTGTCTTCCCCTCCAAAAATAGAAGAAAGTATCGCTAAGCGGAATTCCTCTATCGTCATCGGCTTGTCCAGTAGATCTACTATATTTGTAACACGACTACGAATGGATTTGATTCCTTTTGACTCAATTTTGTCTTTTTTAACTTTTAATGCAGAAACAACGGCATCGATTTCAGTATCGAACATTAGTGTACCGTGACTGAACATTCTTCCACGAGTGGAGAACTGAGCATTACCAGAGATTTTTTTTCCTCCAGCTAATATATCATTTCTTCCAGATAGCTCTGCGTCTACCCCCATTTTCTGTAGTGCGTCTACAACTGGTTGGGTAAACTTTTTAAAGTTACGGAAGCTATCTCCATCGTCCTTCGTCAAGAAGCTGAAATTTAAATTACCAAGATCGTGATAAACTGCTCCTCCACCAGAAAGGCGACGTACTGGGATAATACCGTTTTGCTCTACAAAATCTGTATTAATTTCTTCAATTGTGTTTTGATTTCTCCCTATAATGATTGATGGCTGATTTATGTAAAACAGAAGAAATGAATCCTTCTCTACATCCATAGTATTGAGAGCATATTCTTCAATAGCTAAGTTAATGCGTGGATCCGTAATTCCTTTATTATCAATAAAAAACATGGGTATCACTCCTTTATTCCTATTTTAGCAAAAATCTATAGAAAGTGTTGACAAAACATTCTGTGTTATATTACAATGAATTCAATCGAAACAGTTATATAACAGATGGAGGTGGAATATATATGTTAGAAAACGTATTAGAATTTTTCCGTAACCTGCCCAAAAAGAAATGCGTAACATGCGGCGAACCAATTGAAGAGCAACATGAATGCTATGGGAACCACTGTGATAAATGCAACAACCTATAATTATTTAAAATTACCAGCTAGAAGCTCCCCTTCCTAGCTGGTTTTTTTGCGTATATGGATGAATGAGTTTAACCATAAATCATTTATTGTTACTAACCAAGTATTATGATAGGATTAGTAATAATAATTTTCAGAATTAATAAAATAAAAAGGGAGGATTCATAATGAAGTTTGGATTTTGGTTGCCTGTATTCGGTGGATGGTTACGAAATGTAACAGATGAGGATATGCCTGCAACGTTTGAATATGTAAAAGAGCTAGCACAAAATGCGGAAGACTGGGGTTATGATTTAACCTTAATAGCGGAATTAAATCTTAATGATATTAAAGGATTGGAGAGTCCCTCTTTAGATGCATGGTCAACTGCTGCGGCTATCGCAGCTGTAACGAAACGCATAGAAATTTTAACTGCGATTCGACCTGGCTTCCATAATCCTGCGTTAACGGCAAAAGCAGCAGCAAATATAGATCACATCAGCAACGGACGTTTTTCTCTCAATGTTGTATCTGCATGGTGGGAAGGGGAAGCAAGACAATATGGAGGTATCTTCACAGCACATGATGAACGATATGCACGGACAGAGGAGTTTATCCACATCTTAAAAGGATTATGGAAAGAAACACCTTTTACTTATACTGGCCAGTTCTATCAATATGAAAACACCTACTTGTCTCCGAAGCCAATTAACCAGCATATCCCCCTATATGCTGGTGGAGAAAGTGAAGCTGGGAAGCAAACAATTGCTAAAACTTGTGACTCCTATGTTATGCATGGCGGCACAGTCGAGGAAATTGCTGAAAAAATTAATGATATGAAAAATAGACGCCAATCGCTTGGGGAAAAACCATTAGAAACGTTTGGGATGTCTGCCTATATCATTTGTCGAGATACCGAGGAGGAAGTTCAACAAGAACTTGCTCGCATTACGGAAGTGAAAGAAGGTTCTCCTGGTTATGAGGGCTACAAGGATTTTGTTAGCAAATCTCATCTTAACGTGGAGGTGCAGCTTAAGGATTATTCCGTTTCCAACCGAGGATTACGGCCAGACTTAATAGGCACACCGGAACAACTTGCTAAAAAAATTATTTCGTTTGAGGAAGCTGGAGTAAATCTGTTAATCCTTCAGTTTTCCCCTCAGCACACGGAAATGAAGCGGTTTGCAGAGCAAGTGATGCCTCTAGTAGAAAAATTGAAAAAGGAAAAACAGGAAGTCTAACGGAACAATATGTACAAAATAAAGCTCCTCACATTTTACTTTTCGTAAAATGTGAGGAGCTTTAATAATTTTATATTAAGCTTCTTTTGTTTGTTTAGAATAGCGTTTTGTAAACAATAACATAAAGTATCCGAATGTTATTACTAAGCACACTACCATTACGCCAAGTAAGAAGCTATTATTAAACCAGAAATGACTTAAATCACCTGTAGAAATAGATGCTTTAAAGCTTTGGACTGAGTAAGTCATCGGTAACAATTTATTAAAGAATTGCAACGGTGCTGGTATTAGTTCTAATGGGAATGTACCAGCACTTGTTGTGAGTTGCAGAATTAGGACAATAATTGCAACAAATCTTCCTGGATCACCTAAAATCGAAACAAGCAGCTGTACTAATGCTAAGTATGTGAAGCTTGTAATGACTGCAGAAAGGATGAACAGTCCTACACTTTGAGTTTCAAGCTTTAAGACAAATAGTGCAACCGCAACTACAAACAGCGATTGAATAATTCCTACCACACTTAAAACCGTTATTTTACTAGCAAACCATTTGGCCCCACTTGTTGGAGCAATCGCTGGTTGAACAAATGGGAAGACAATTGAAATTAACAATGCACCGACAAATAACCCAAGTGATAAGAAATAAGGTGTGAAGCCTGTTCCATAGTTAGGTACCTCATTGACCCCTACGACATTAACATCTACAGGGGAAGCGACCATTTCGTAAGTAGATTCAGATGGTGTTACTTCGCCTGCCTGCTCACTTGCTTCTTTTAAGCTAGATTGCAAGGTTTCCGTTCCATCTGCCAATAATTGTGTACCTTCTACTAGTTTAGTAGAACCATCTGCTAATTCACCTGATTTCGTAGCTAGTGTACCAGTACCCTCTTTCAATTGAGATGAGCCGTTAGCTAGCTCGTTCAAGCCATTCACAAGGCTAGAGGATCCAGCATACGCCTGACTGATTCCAGCGTTGAATTCGTTCATTTTTTCATTTAGGGTAGTCGTACCACCAGCAAGATTAGATGAACCTTCTACTAATGCTGCTGAAGATGATGCTAATTGAGAAACACCCTGCTTTGCTTGTGAGTAACCTCCACTCAGCTGTTCTGCTCCACTTACTATTTGAGAAGTACCCGTAGTTAAATCCTGAGTTCCACCAGCTAATTGTTCTAAGCCTGTGGAAACTGAGGTACTACCAGCTTCTAGTTGCTTTAATGTCTCTGTAATAGCAGCCGACTGTTCTGGAGGTAAAGCAGCTGTTAACTGACCTAATTGTTGAGATAAGGCTTGGATACCAGCTGTTACATTAGCAGAGCCTTGAGCCAGTTGGTTTGTGCTGTCATTCAATTTGGAGCTACTCGCTTGAAGCTTAGCCAAGGAATCTAGCAGGCCTTTTTCCTTTTCGCTAAGTAATTGATAGCTTTCATTTAGTTTATCTACACCAGCTGTGTACTCTTTAATACCACTATTTAAAGCTGCGGCCCCTTCAGCCGTTTGACTAACGCCATTTGTAAGCTGAGAAGAACCATCCGCAAGTGTTCCCAGACCTTCATTTAAATCCTTAGATCCCGTAGCAGCTGTATTAATACCATCAACTACCTTATTAGTACCATCACTCAGCTCAATCGTGCTACTAGCTAATTGTTCTAAGTAGCCTTTTAGGTTAGAGGCACCATTATTAACTTCAGCTACGCCGTCTTTTAGCTGCCCTGCCCCATCAGAGGCTTCCGCAAATCCGTCACCTAGCTTCGTAATCGAATCAAAAAGCTGTTCTGCATAAGTTGCTGATACTTGCTCATTCACTTCTGCACGAATACGATCCATTGCTGTTTCACCTATTTGCGATGATAAGAAATTAAATCCTTCATTTGCTTTATAAGTGATGACCATTTTTTCTGGCTTCTCATCTAATAAAGTCGTTGCATGTTCAGAGAAGTTTTCTGGAATCTCAATTAATAAATAATAATCTTGGTTTAATAAACCGGCATCTGCCTCTTTTTCAGATACAGATACAAATTTAAATTGGCCACTTTCTCGTAGCTTATCTGTTAACTCCTTACCTAGGGAGAGCTCCGTTCCGTTGTACTCTGCTCCTTCGTCGGAGTTAACAACTGCTACAGGTAGATCACTTAAATTAGCATACGGATCCCAGAAAGCCCATAAGAACATCCCAGCATACATCACTGGAATAAATAAAACTGCAATTATTGAAATCAATAATTTTTTGTTTTTAAAAATACCTTTCCATTCCGATTTTATCATGTCGATTCCTCCTAATACTATATGACCGATATGTTCATTTAGTCACTTTTGACTAAAAAAATGAGTCTCAAATTGCGAGACTGCGAAAAATTGTATCCTGAAAGAAGTTAGCAATATCTTCTTCAGATAATGAATCATCGTGGGTTAAGTTCCAATCATTTACGAATGCAACATAAGCCTTTAATAATAAATATGCTACAAGCTCTGCATTTACCTGTCGGATTTCTCCCTTTTTAACATATTTATTGATTTTCTCACATATGAACGAAACAATAGCTTGCTCGACTTGGCCAATGACATGCTTTACTGCAGGAGTTTTCCATTGTTTTTCCTCATCAATTATTTTTGCATACAATTGATGTGTTTCACGGAACTCTAGCATCTTCATAAGCGCTGCATGAGCATTTTGCTGAAATGGAGCATCTTCTATAATGACATTAACAGCTTCCAGTTTCATTTCTTCAATCATATGAAGGACAATTTCTTGGAACAAGACTTCTTTGTTTTCAAAGAAATTATATATAGTTCCTTTTCCTACATTTGCAATCTTGGCTATTTGCTCCATAGTTGTTGCTTTATATCCGAAAAGAGAAAAGGATTTATTGGCAGCCATTAAAATTTCCTGTTTGCGGTCCATTTGGTTATCCCTCCTCATAAAAAAATGACCAGAAAACCATTTCGGTCAACTAGTCATTATAATACTCTCTATTGTTTATTTACGCAAGTAAAATTTAATGTTTTTCACTCATATGATCCATCGAGTTATCACTATCATCAGGTAACACTTTACTCATATCTGGTGTACCTACTGTAAGCTCTTGTTTAGGCATTACGTGCATATCTCTTGCGGTTGTATGAGCAAACATATAATAAACTCCGTCATGTTCAAAAGTAAAATCAGCTTCATACACACCATCTTCTGTAAGCTTACCCTCTACCATATGTCCTTCGTCACGAAGTCCTGATTCCCATACCTCGAACTCTACAGAATTTGCATCATTTACTGCTTCCCCATTTTGAGTAACTTTAGCGGAAAGCTTGATATCTTCGTTAATAGGTAACTCTTTAGGTGTTTGAATCTCTACCATAACCTCTTCTAATGTTCCTTGATGACTAGTACTTGAATGTGTTTCTTCCTTTTCACCACAGCCTACCAATGTTAAAGCTACAAGTAGTGCTAGTGAGATAATGACTTTTTTCATTCGAAAAATCCTCCCAGAATGGTAATGTAAAACTCCATATGCTTACTAAAAATACTCTAAAAGCCAATAACTTTTAGAGCATTTTATTAATCAGTTTGTTAAGCTTTTAAATGCTTCATCACTACGTCCGCCATAGCATCAATAAATTGAGGCTGGTCGTTTGGCATAGCAGGACGCACATAAGTAGCACCGATTTCATCACAAACCACTTTACATTCGTAATCGTTATCGTAAAGAACTTCTAAATGCTCTGAAACAAATCCTACTGGAGTATAAACGAATGTTGTGTAGCCTTTTTCTTTGTGTAAATCATGAGTCAAGTCTTGTACATCTGGTCCAATCCATGGTTCAGGAGTTTGACCAGCACTTTGCCAGCCTACTGCATAATTTTTTACACCAGCAGCCTCAGCGATTAAATCTGCTGTTTCTTTTAGTTGATCCTCATATGGATCTCCCAAAGTTTTAATTTTTTCAGGTAAAGAGTGAGCAGAAACGATTAAGCAGGCTTTTTCACGTTGCTCTTCTGACATTGCTGAAAATGCTTCACTTACTTTATTACTCCAATACTGGATGAACTTAGGCTCTGTATACCAGCTTTCTACAGAAGTTATTTTAAGGTTGCCTAGTTTATCAGCCTCTTCTTTGATACGTCCATTATATGATTTAATCGAGAATGTTGAGAAATGTGGAGCCAATACGATGGAAACGGCTTCCGTGATTCCATCCTTATGCATTTCTGCCACTGCATCCTCTAAGAAAGGTTCGATATGCTTTAAGCCAATATATAACTTAAATTCAATATCATCTTGTACTTCATTTAAACGTTCGCAAAGACCTTTTGCTTGGTTTTCTGTGATTTTAGCTAGCGGAGAAATTCCTCCAATTGCTTTATAGCGACCAGTTAAATCCTCTAATTGTTCTTCGCTTGGTTTACGACCATGACGAATATGCGTATAGTAACGTTCAATATCCGCTTCCTCATATGGAGTTCCATATGCCATTACTAATAATCCCATTGTTTTCTTCATTTTTGTCACCTCAAAAGTTATTTTAGTTAGATTTCGCTGCAATAAGTTCTCTACTATAATCATGGATAAACGAAGTTAAGCGTTTCAAAACATCCGGATCAACTTCTGGGAACACGCCGTGACCTAGATTGAAAATATGACTAGGGTGAGCTACACCTTGTTCAATAATCAATTTTGCACGTTTCTCAATTTCTGCCCAATCCCCAATTAAATAAGATGGATCCAAGTTACCCATTAGTGGTTTAGTTAATCCTTTTGCACGAGCTTCCTCAATGGATAGGCGCCAATCGATACCTACTACATCTACAGGTAGATCATGCCACTCCATTGCCAGGTGGCTAGCTCCTACACCAAAAGTGATTAACGGAACACCGGTTTCACGCAACTCAGAAAAAATGCGTGTCATAATAGGCTTGATGAAAATACGATAATCTTCTACATTTAATGCACCAACCCAAGAGTCAAAAATTTGGATGGCCTTAGCTCCAGCTTTAACTTGAGCTTTTATGTAAATAACAATCATATCAGCAAGCTTGTCCATTAAAGCAAACCATGCTTGTGGCTCAGATACCATAAATGATTTCGTTTTGTTATAGCTTCTAGATGGTCCGCCCTCAATCATGTAGCTTGCTAATGTGAATGGAGCACCTGCAAAACCAATTAGTGGAACATTTAATTGTTCTGTCGTTAATAATTTTATAGTATCTAAAACAAATGGTACGTGGTCTTCTGGAGAGAATTCTCCTAGTTTTTCCACATCTTGTACGGTACGTATTGGATTTGAAATGACTGGTCCAACACCAGATTTTATTTTTACGTCTACTCCGATTCCTACAAGTGGAGTTACAATGTCTTTATAAAGAATAGCCGCATCTACATTGTAGTTTTCTACTGGTAGACGTGTCACATACGCACAAAGCTCTGGCTCGTGGGTAATTTGTTCTAAAGAATATTTTTCTTTAATTTTTCTATATTCTGGTTGCGATCTTCCCGCTTGCCTCATATACCATACAGGTGTATGTTCCACTTTCTCACCGCGCGCTGCACGTAAAAGTGTGTCGTTAAAAGTAGTCATTTCATTTCCTGCCCTTCTTGATAACATGTTATTTTATACCTAAATACATTACATGATAATACTTTACTACATTGCCTGAAGAAAATCTTTTGAATTGCCTTTGATAACGATTACATTCCGTTTCCAATATACGCTTCAACTATAGACGTTTCTTGAATTAATGTATAGTTATAAACGGGAATTGTCATAAATTTGTCCTGATTTCAAACCATCCTGAAAAAAGGTTGTTTTTAAATTTGCAAATTAGGGGAAAATATAAATACAAAATATAAATTATACTGGAGGAAGTTTAATGAAATTATATATGACGTCCGGAACACCTGAGTTTATGCAGTCCATAAAAGATAAACACCCCAATGAAAATATATACATTTTACATGGAACAGGAAATTCAGTTCTCATTCATGAAACGACTGGTAAATCCGTCTTTCAAGTCCCTCGTATTTATGAAATTTTAGAATCTCGCGGCAGTTTTAATGAGAATGGATACTTTGTCCTTCACCACATCCCCGTATCAGATGAAGGTAAACCAATATTTGAACATCAATATACAAACCTTTCTCCAACTGTTGAATCTGAACCAGGCTTCATAGCTTTACGCGTTTTAAAACCTTTAAAATCAGATACTTATATTATCTTATCAGAATGGAATGGACCTAATAGCTATGAAATCTGGGAAAAGTCTGTTGCACTAGACTTCACCAGTGTCGCAGATAAGCAACAGTTATTTACAAGCGCCCCTTATATATCGACCTATCGTTCAAAAACAAAAGAGGAATAAGAATAGAGATTAATAAACAACGCTAAAACGCTCATAATCTGAGCGTTTTCTTATTTTTAATATGTACAAAAATTAAAATAATGATTCCTATTTTTGTAAAACACGAGCGTCATTAAGTTTTGCTAATCCAAGTTTTATGGTGGATTAATGGGACACTTCGGACCTGCTTATGGGCGCCTTCTTACTCTTAATGGGACACTTTCCACCTGGTTATGGGCGATTCACACCTTTACGGGGGGAATGTAAAATATTTTGTGTAAATGTATTACTATCTTTATTCTAAACACATACTTACTTTATCCGTTAAGGGGATAAGGCTCTGCTGAAGAGCAACCTGAGCACTTAACCGATGGCCAAAAAGGAGAGGGTTTTTCTCTCTCTTTTTCTTATCTTTTTGGTCTAAATAAAGCGTAAAACTTTTGGGTGTAGCGTAGCGGAGCCCAACACGACTGTACATGAACAAGGGATAATCCTACTAAATCCGCCCCTCAAAAATAATTTTGAATTGTCCCTCACACTCTAGCCATCCTGGAATAGGCTTATTCCATTTTTTTATGGCATCCATCGTGGCCAAATAAAGAATCTTCTTTAGTGAATTGTCCGTAGGATAGGCTGTTTTTGTCTTTGTTACCTTTCTCAGTTGGCGATGGAATCCTTCCACTGTATTGGTCGTATAAATGATTTTCCGTATCTCCGTCGGGTAGGAAAAGTAAGCTGTAAGCTCCAACCAATGTTCCTCCCAAGAACCAATAACCTTCGGATATTTATCTTTCCATGATGCCTTTACTTTTCCAAACTCAAGTTCAGCTTGCTCCAAAGTAGAAGCCTTGTATACCTTCTTTAAATCGGTCATAAACGGGTTTCGTTCCCTTGAAGGCACATACTTCATGGTATTTCGTAATTGATGGATCACACACAACTGAATATGCGTCTTTGGAAAGGTGCTCTGGATCGCTTCTGTAAAGCCAGAAAGTCCGTCCTTACACGCAATAAAGATATCTTCTACACCACGACTTTTAAGGTCTGTACAGACACCTAGCCAAAAGCTCGCGCTTTCATTTTCACCTACCCATATACCAAGGATATCCTTAATTCCATCGGAATTAATGCCGAGAACAGTATAAGCAGCTTTATTAATAATACGGTTCTCGTGCTTCACCTTGAAGTGGACCGCATCCAAATAAACAATTGGATACACACGGTCTAAAGGGCGGGAGTGCCATTCGAAAATCTGAGGTAAAATTTTATCTGTTACCTTACTAACCAAGCTAGGAGATACTTCGACACCATATATATCTTTCATATGTGACTCGATATCTCTTGTGGACATTCCTTTGGAATACAAAGCTAAAATCTGTTCTTCTAAGCCATTGATGGACGACTCGTAATTCTTCACGATTTGCGGTTCATATTCACCATTGCGGTCTCTAGGTATATTTAATTCTGTATTTCCAAACTTTGTTCGAATCACCTTTGAACGATAGCCATTTCTACTGTTTCCGGTATTATTTCCTGTCGGGCTATGTTTGGAGTAGCCAAGGTGGTCTTCGATTTCGGCCTCAAATACAAGCTGTAATGTTTCTTTAAAAAGATTTTTCATCATCTCGATGATGTCATCAACAGATTGACACTCTCTAGCTAAATCCTTGATTCTCATATTTTCGTAATTTTGCATAATGATCATCTCCTATAGGAAAGTTATGGTCATTTACACAAAATTTTATACGTTCTCTTTACGGGCGCTTTTCTTTGATTTATGGGACACTCCTAACCTGTTTATGGGCGCTTTCCTACACTTTATGGGACACTTTCCATCAACCTATGGGCGATTCTAGAGATAGTATAAAAAGTGGACACGTTAAAACACGACCCTCATACTTATAGAAAATAAAGGGAGCGTGTTTATTATGACAAGGACAAGTAGAGAAATGCGTGATTATCTGGTGAAATTGGTAATCGAAGATGGAAGAAAGGCAACCGAATTAGGATATGAACATGGGATCAAGCCGCAAAGAATTCGTGCCTGGGTAAGGGCCTACAACAAGAAGCAGGAGCTTTCAAATAATGAACAGCTCATCTCTTCTACAGAACTGAAAAGACGCATAGCAGAGCTAGAGAAGAACGAAAAAGAACTGAAGGAGGAAAATGAAATCTTAAAAAAGGCCATGCATGTCTTCGCCAAAGGCCACACGTGATATTTACGTTCATAGAGGAACATCAAAATGAGTTTCGCGTGGTGAAGATGTCTGAAGTTTTAAAGGTTTCAACTAGTGGTTATTACAAATGGTTGAGAGAAAAAGAGAAACGGAACAGAATTCAAGAGGAAAAAGAAGAAATCAACCAACTGATCCGAACCAGCTTCATTGAAAGTCATGGAACTTATGGCAGCCCGCGAATCGCAAAAGATTTGGAGGCGCAAGGTGTTCACGTGTGTGAGCGGACAATAGGGAAACGAATGAACGAGATGGGACTCCGTGCGACATCAGCGACCCCTTACGTGGTGACGACGGATTCCAATCACCAACATCCTATCTATCCAAATCTGCTTGAACGCAAATTCTTGGCGGAAGCACCTAATACCGTATGGGTAACAGATATAACGTATATCTGGACTATACAGGGGTGGTTATATTTGGCGAGCGTGATGGACCTTTTTTCACGAAAAATTATTGGCTGGAGTATTAGAGACAATATGAAAAAAGAATTACCCTTCGAAGCCCTCCAACAGGCAATTATGATAAGGGACCCAGGGGAAGGACTAATCCATCACTCGGACCGTGGATCGCAATATTGTTCGCAGGATTATACCGGGTTATTGACCGAAAGAGAAATGAAGGGCAGCATGAGTCGCAAGGGAGATCCTTATGACAATGCCTGTATCGAGTCGTTCCATGCGACGATCAAGAAAGAGTTGATCTACCGCCATAAATGGGAGACGCGTGAGCAAGCAATCAAAGCGGTTGGGCATTATATTGACCAATTCTATAATACGAGAAGAAGGCATTCCACGTTGGGTTATGTGAGTCCTGTAGACTTTGAACAAGCGTTCAATAAAAGTTGTCTTTTGGCTGCAGGGTGAGAAAATCAGAGATGGTGGAAATAGGATAGGTATGGTTGTGACCTATCCTGTTTTCACCATCCCAGCAAGCGACAGCGCGGTAGTGGAAGAAAAAAAGTTGTGAATTAATTTGTCTACTTTCTTTACAGAAGACCAATTCCCACGTTTACGGGCGCTTTTCTTTGATTTATGGGTCACTTCCATCCTGTTTATGGGCGCTTTCCATACTCTTTATGGGACACTTTCCGCCTGCCTACGGGCGATTCACACCTTTACGGGCGCTTTGCTTTGATTTATGGGACACTCCTAACCTGTTTATGGGCGCTTTCCTACACTTTATGGGACACTTTCCATCAACCTATGGGCGATTCCCACGTTTACGGGCGCTTTTCTTTGATTTATGGGTCACTTCCATCCTATTTATAGGCGCTTTCCATACTCTTTATGGGCCCCCCTACTTATAGACACAACTCCATACTTTGTTTCTCAAATAAAAAAACTGCAAACCACTCAATTTACTTGAGTGTATTTACAGTTTTTATTTCAACAATTAGATTTTACTCATTCGCAAAGTTAGTTCTGACACTACTAACACGGCTACTGGTACTAAGTATGTGATAGGAGAATTTCCGCCTTGGATTAGAACACCTATCAAAACAGCCACTGCTTGAATGAACTGAAGGATCCGAATCAAACGCGCAACTGATTGCTTTCTTGCGTCCTTTTCAATAGGAAACAAAAGATCCATTCTAAATTCATATCCTGACAATAGTGCATGCTTAATCTGAATAACTGTAGCAAAGGAAAGGGCAGCGGCAAATATGATGGATACGATTGGGAACGGAATGAATATAGCTCCGATGATCGCAAGTCCAGTTAAACGCAGCCACAAATAGAAAAAGTCATTCGTTCGGATGAAAGTCCTCATAACTAAGTAAAGCTGGGTATTTTTTTGTCCATATCTCGCCAGCTTATAAAATACATCCAACCATTTTCTTCTTTTGGTTGCTCCACGAATATGTGGAACGTCGGTAAAGTAATTAGCAAATCGGTAAAATCTCATCATACGAGATTGCTCAACTACAATAAAGTGTTCAAATGGAAATGGAACTTCTTTTTTCTTTTTCACCCATGCCATTGTATAAATAAATTGTACAATAGCCACTAAAATCACAAATAAATAGCTTCCATTCAATAGGAAATACAGTGCTACTAATACAAGTAGAAAGCGTAGAAAACGGTCTCCCCATACGCCTCTTCCATTAGCAGCCCATCGGAAGTTGAACTCTGTATGGATGCTCCAATACTTCAATACTAATAAAAATATCAATAAAGCAATAATTTCTTCTCTTGTACTACCAGCTACTCTTGTAAGTAAAGGAATTGCCACAACATATGCAGCCAAGGTGACTACGATTGAAGAGAAATAGGTCCAACGAAGTGCCAGTCGTAGATATTCCCCTAGCTTTGTTTCTAACGGCAAAAAATACACACTGTCTGCATTTTTTAACAGAGTAACAGGTGTGCTTAATGTAACTAAGATACTTAAGATAAACGCAACTACCAAATATGCGGGAAAATCCTTAGGAGCTGTGTTTAGCCATCCACTATACGTATAGCCTAGCGCGCCAATCGCAAATACGATAACAATAGCCAAATGACCAGAAACAATAAATTTCATGTATTTCTGAAGCTCATTTATATAGAAGACAAATCGCTTACTCCATACTTCACGCAAATTATTCATCTTGTTGTTCCTTTGTCATTTCGATGTAAAGATCATCTAATGTAGCATATGGCATGTTAAATGCTGCTCGTAAGTCCGTCATCGTTCCTTGTGCACGAATTTTCCCATTATGCAAAAGAAGTATGCGATCACAATATCGTTCAGCTGTTGATAGAATATGTGTCGACATGAGGACAGAAGCCCCCTCATCCTTTCTTGCTTTCATCTGATCCAGTAGTGATTGAATACCTAAAGGGTCCAGACCTACAAACGGTTCATCAATAATGTATAGGGATGGACTCACTAAAAATGCACACATAATCATCACTTTTTGACGCATTCCCTTAGAAAAATGAGTTGGAAACCAGTTTAATCGTTTTTCCATACGAAACTCTTTTAATAGGGAAGTTTTTCTTGCCTCAAATACATCCTTGTCCAAATTGTAGGCCATAGCCGTAAGCTCTAAATGTTCATTTAACGTTAACTCGTCATATAATACCGGCGTTTCTGGTATATAAGAAAAAGAAGAGCGATATAGTGCTGGGTCGTCCTTTAACGTCTTTCCGTTTAGTAGAATTTCCCCGTTTGCGGCATTCATTGTTCCAATAATATGCTTGATCGTTGTACTTTTCCCAGCACCATTCAGCCCGATTAAACCTACAAGCTCTCCTTTACCAATAGAAAAGTCCAAATCATGCAATACAGGCTTTCTTGTATATCCACCTGTTACATTTTTTACTTCTAGTACAGTCATTTCTACACCTCACTTCTTCTTTATTATAATTTTACCAAAGCCTGCCTTAAAAATCTTCTGTCATTTTATTTCTATCTCTCAAATTGTTAAAAAGAAAAACAAACTTGTCCTATTATATGTTAAACTCATCCTAATAATGAATAGGAGGTTTTTTCATGAGTAACTGTATTTTTTGTAAAATAATTGATGGCTCTATCCCTAGTGCTAAAATTTATGAGGATGAACATGTGTATGCTTTTATGGATATTATGCCTCTGACAAAGGGACATACGTTAATCATTCCTAAATCCCACAAGGAAAATGTATATGACTTAAGCGAAGAAGAGGCTAGCAATTTATTTAAGGTAGTTCCAAAAATTGCGTCTGCATTAAAGGATACGTTTGGACCTGTTGGGATGAACCTATTAAATAATAACGGTGCCCCTGCCGGACAAAGCGTTTTCCATTTTCATTTGCATTTTATCCCTCGCTACGATCAAACCGATGGGCTGAAGCTCACTTGGAATACGAAGGAAAAAACCTATTCATCCGAAATGATTCAGGACTTGGCAAAAGAACTGTCAAATAAATTATCTGCCAACTAATTGCTTTTAAAAGGAAAAAGATTTACAATCTATAATAAGTTTCTTGCTAACGATCACGAGGATACGTTAGGAGAACTAAACAGCCTGAGAAAAGTTGAGGAGAGATGAGAAATGAATACGAAGAATCTTGTACTAATGTCTTTACTAGTTGGTGTAGGAGCAGTGCTTTACATTATTATTCCCGGTATTAACGGGGGTATGAAGCCAGACTTCATGTTGACCATGATGTTTATTGGAATACTATTATTTCCCGAGGTCAAAAGTGTATTTTTACTAGGGTTCTCCACAGGAATAATTTCAGGATTATTTTCTACCTTCCCTGGTGGCTTTGTTCCAAATATAATTGATAAGACAATCACTGCATTTGTTTTCTTTGGTCTAGTTATTTTATTAAACAAATTAGCTAACAAATTGGCCGTAGCAGTCTTTTTAACTTGCGTTGGCACTTTAATATCAGGAACTGTTTTCCTATCCACCGCTATTTTCATATTTAATGCGGGCGCGGTATTTACAGAACTCTTCCTAATAGTCGTTTTACCAGCAATCCTTATAAATGGCATAGCATTTTTTATCATTTATCCGATTGTCGTAAAACTTGTAAGACGCTCTAATTTTAATACTGCACTTACCATTTAACACAAGAAAAGCGCAAGCGCCTATGTCTGCCCCGACAGGCAAATGGGGAAATGCGAGGAGGCAGTTCCTCAGCCACCGCAAACGCTCTTGTTTGCGACGAGCTTGCGCAGGAGCAGTATTTTCCCATTTGACCCCGAGGGGCAAGGCGGTGGAGCTAGACATTAATTTATCCACATGTCTATATTTATATAATTCCTAAACACTGAAAAAGCTTTCCTTTTATGAGGAAAGCTTTTTTTGTATTGAATATTATGTTTTAATAATGGAAAGGAAAGGAATAATATATACATATAAGGAGTGATTTGCATGAAAGTATCACAATTATTAATTGGTGTAGCTCTTGGAGCATTAACAGGTGCGACTACTGTACTTTTATCCACCCCTAAAAGTGGTCCAGAAGTTAGGGAAAATATTAAAGCGGTATCTGCTGACTACAAAGACAAGCTTTCCGATATTAACGATCAGCTACGAAAAGTGAAGGTATCGATACAAAGCTTAAAGGCAGAATCACAGGTTATGATTCCACGAACAGTCAAAGATGTGAAAGAAAGCGTTGAAAAGTGGCAAAGTGACACAGCCCCTCTCCAACAACAATTACAAAATGAGATTTCATCCATTCAAACAGCTATTGATGAGCTTGAACAAGCACTTCCTAAGAAAAAAGAAGTTATAGTTACTAACTAACCACCAGTATGCGTTTAGTCTTTTAGATTAAAGGCATACTTTTTTTAAACCTATAGATTTTTGAATGTTTCAATTATTCTAAAATATATCTATATGAATAGCTTGCTAGACTAACTATAGGTGTCTATACTTATCGATATAGGAAATTTTGTCTAACTGGACTAATGTTGAAATAAAATAAATTATTATAAAATTAATAATATTTTCAAATATTTTATTTCAATTTTCTTACTTTATTGCTATAATGTGTTAAGATTATATACCAGAAAGAAGGCATACGAGATGACTGATCAATTTTATACGATGAAGGAAGCAATGCTATATAGTCAGCGAATCGCTCAACTTTCCAAGGCTCTTTGGAAGGCAGTGGAAAAAGATTGGCAAACATGGATTAAGCCCTATGACCTTAATATTAATGAACACCATATTTTATGGATATCCTATCATTTAAAAGGTGCGACCATTTCAGATGTAGCTAAATTTGGAGTTATGCATGTTTCTACAGCCTTTAATTTCTCTAAGAAACTCGAGGAGCGTGGATTGCTTTCTTTCTCTAAACGAGACACAGACAAGCGCAACACTTATGTAGACGTTACGGAAAAAGGTCAACTACTTTTAGAGGAAATGTATGAGAATTACCACCAAACTCCTCATTCTGTTATTGAAGGGTCTCGTCCAATGAAAGATTTGTACGGCAGGTTTCCAGACTTCATGGATGTTATGGCAGTTATTCGCAATATTTATGGTGACGACTTCATGGAAATATTCGAGCGTTCTATTCAAAATATTGATGAGTCTTTCACAAAGGCAGAATAGCGTCATATCAGCAATGTAAGCGTTCTATAAATCTTTACAATTAATAAGCTTGTATTTTATATAGAAACATCGTATTGTATGTATCTGAAATATATTTTACTATATAGGAGATGCATCAATCTTGCATTGTTGGAAAACTATTAATGTCAAAAAACAATATGGTATGGAACGGCTATTTTTCCTATCTTCCATACTAGTTATGTCCGTTTTTTCAATTGTCTATGCTTTACAAGAAACTATTAATGACTCACATAAATCTGATGACTTCTTTTGGCTATTTGCGATTGGTATGATAATGGTATATCCACTTCACAAGTTGTTTCATTTTCTTCCGTTATTTACTATTCGTGATCATATAAAAGTAACTCTTAACAGACGTTATGGTTTTCTTCCGATAGTTTCCATAAAAGTCTGTGAACCAATAAATAAATATCAGTTTATATTTTCGTTGCTTTCACCTTTTATTTTTATAAACGCTGCTATTCTAATAGGTGCTCTTGTGGCGCCACATTTTGCTCATTATTTCATTATGCTATTAGCCTATCATTGCGGTATGTGCCTGATAGATTTGATCTATGTAAAGAATTTAAGTAAATCACCTAGAAGTGCTTTTGTCGAAGAAACAGACGCTGGTTATCAAATTTTAATCGTCGCTTCCCATCATTAGTAATATGTTACACTTGTAACTAATACCCCTAATTTGATATGCTTAGTGTACATGAAGGGAGTTTAGACATGATCATATTTACTTTAGTTCTATTCTCAGCATTTTACTTGCTACAAATTAATCGAATGACATATGCACTTGTGATGTCAAAAGAAATCCCAGAAGAAAAACATCCTAAGATTTTTAGAACCATTAATATATTAATTACGATTCTTCTTGTATCTTTCT
Organism: Psychrobacillus sp. FSL K6-4046; assembly: GCF_038624605.1. Classification (NCBI taxonomy): domain Bacteria; kingdom Bacillati; phylum Bacillota; class Bacilli; order Caryophanales; family Bacillaceae; genus Psychrobacillus; species Psychrobacillus sp. FSL K6-4046. Next base: position 917,562 of record NZ_CP152020.1, on the reverse strand, counting down.
ATGTTGAGTTAGTTTACGCAGTTTAATAGAAAAATTGACCCAAATCATTTATATGATTGGGTCATTTCTTTTATTAGCCATACAGTGACTAAGAACACCTAAGTGTCCTTAGTCATTGATTACGTTAGTAGATGAAAGCAGCGCCAACGATAATCAAAAGAATAAACAGAACTACCAATAAAGCAAAACCTGAACCAGCACCAGCACCAGAGCCACCGCCGTAGTTGTATTGTCCACCCATTTAGAACACCTCCTCTTTCTAATTTATCTTATGCGGTGGTTTCCAAATATGGTGGGCAAATGCACGGGAACCATTTTTGTTTTTATTTCGTTTATGGTATAGTTACAGTTGCAGCAAGATGAAGTTAGGAGAGATTTTTATGAAAAAAACAGTTTTATCATTAACATTAGCAGCATCTGTTCTTGCATTAGGGGCTTGTAATGACAATGAATCTGCAGATAGCAGTAAAGTAATTGCATCCTCTAAAGTAGGCGACATTACACAAAATGATTTATATGAAGAAATGAAGGCTTCTATTGGAGATCAAGCTTTTCAACTTCTTATGATTGAAAAAGTATTAGACTCTAAGTACGATGTTACCGACAAACAAGTAGATGCTCAGCTAAAAGCAGATAAAGAACAACTTGGGGAAAACTTTGAAACATTGCTTGCACAACAAGGATACACAGAAGAATCCTACAAAAAGTATTTACGTCTTAACCTTCTACAAGAAGCTGCTCTTATTGAAGATGTAGAAGTTTCAGAAGATGAAATTAAGGCTGAATATGAAAATACGAAAAATGAAATTAATGCACGCCACGTGCTTGTAGAGGATGAAGAAACGGCTAAGAAAGTTAAAGCTGAATTAGAATCCGGAAAAGATTTTGCGGAAGTGGCAAAAGCTTATTCTACAGAACCAGCTGCACAACAAAGTGGTGGAGAATTAGGTTGGTTTGGTAAAGGTGCAATGGCTGCAGAATTTGAAGAAGCTGCATTTGCCTTAGAGCCTAACGTAATCAGTGAGCCAGTTCAATCTAGCTTTGGATTCCACGTTATCGAAGTTACGGACAAGCGTGAAGTTAAAGAGTCATATGATGACAAAAAAGCAGAGTTAGAGAAAAACTTGAAACTTGAAAAAGCAGATCAAGCTGCATTACTACCTAAAATTTCTAAATTGTTAAAAGATGCTAAAGTTGACATCAAAGATAAAGATTTAGAAAAAGCGTTGGATGAATTTTTAGCTGCAGGAGACGCTGCAGGTTCTACAGAGCAACCAGCAACTGAAGAAACTGAAAAATAATTAGATATATCCTATAATATAGGGGACCGTGACTCACGTCGCGGTCTTTTTTTGTCTCTATCCCATATAATTCTTTTCAAAAAAAACGTAAAGGTCAAATAGACCTTTACGTTTTTTCTAGCTATTCAAAAGTAGGTTTATAGAAGGAACGATTTTCTAATGGGAATAGACGCTCAGTGAATTCACCTGGATTTGTTTTTGCTAAAGCACGATTAAGCATATTCATCTTGGCATCGATATTATCAATATAGTGCAAGATCTCCGCTTCACGCACCATTGGACGCTTAGGACTGCCCCACTCTTCTTTACCATGATGTGAAAGCACCATATGCTGAAGGAGCATTATTTCTTCGCCTTCAATTTGAAGCTCTTCCGCTGCCTTTGATATTTCATTTACCATTATCGTAATATGCCCTAGAAGGTTACCTTCAATTGTATACGTAGTAGCGACAGGACCAGAAAGCTCTAAAACCTTCCCAATATCATGTAAGATGATCCCGGCATACAAAAGATCCTTGTTTAAAGTCGGATACAGCTCGCAAAGCGATTTCCCTAGCTTAAGCATGGAAACAACATGATCGATTAAACCAGAAGCATAATCATGATGATTTTTAGTAGCAGCTGGATATGTCATAAATGCAGTTTGATGCTTTTTCATTAAATGACGTGTTACTCGTTGTATCACAGGGTTTTTCATCTCGAAGAAAAATTGAAGTAACTCCTCCATCAATTCTTCTTTTGACTTTTCTGCTGATGGGACTAAGTCATTAATAGATATCGTCTCGTCTGATTTCACAGGTCGGATACTTTTTACTCGTAGCTGGAATTTCCCGCGATAGTCTTGGATTTCTCCACCGACACGCACTATTTGACTAGCTGCGTATTGCTTTTCATGCTCCTCATTCGTATCCCATAGCTTCGCTTCAATATCTCCACTTTTATCCTGCAATATTAGTGACATAAACGGTTTTCCAACGGTAGTGATACCTTTAGTTGATTGTTTAATCAGTAAGAAATGATCGACAGGATCTCCTACTCGTAGTTGTGTAATTCCCTTCATCTCAAAACCCCTCCACTTCCAACTTGTAATGTCGCTACATCTATTATATGAGCCTCATTCCAACTAAGACGCATATGCTCATGACACGTAAAATATAGTAATTGATGTTCATTTTGTAGCTCTTTCATTAATTGTACCACTTGTTTTAAGCGGTTTCGATCGAAATGTACAAATGGATCATCTAGAATAATAGGAAAAGCTACCCTATTCTTTAAGGAAACGGCTAATGCAATCCTTAATGCAATATATGCCTGCTCCTTCGTTGCCTGACTTAGCTCTGCTATTCGAAATCGTTCTCCACTAGGTTTAACGGCCTCGAATAATCCTTCGGGTGTAAACTCTAGCAGCTCGTAGGATTCGTTCGTTAAGATCCTAAAATAGCTTTTGGCTTTATCAAGTACGTCTGGCAGCCGTTCTTCTTTTAACTGCAATACTGTCTGCTTGATTGCTTCTGTTACCGTTTTATAAGCAGCCCATTTTTTTACTAACTCATACAGCTCTGATTTTTTCTCTTCTAATTGCTGTAGCTTTTGACTTTGTTCCTCATTCTCGAGTAAGCGACTCGTTTCATAAAGTAAGGTTGCTTTTTCTTCTAAAAGAATTTGACTTTTTTCTTTCATCGCCTCTAAAGTTTCTCTTGCTGTTACTTCAAAGCCTTCTTCAAAATCATTTATGTTTACTTTTCGATCGCCTAATTGCATTCTTACATGCTCTAATTCTTTTTCTAGCGCTGCTCTAGCTTGCGAAACTACATGTGCTTGGTAAAAATCACTTTCTGTTGAAACTCCCGCCTCCATAAACAGCGTAGTAATCTGCTGTTCCTGAGCACTTAATAACAATTCTAGCTCATTTAACTTTTCTTGAAGCTTTGTTATTTTACTAAGAGTAGTCTGCTCTTCTTCAAGCCGTTTCTTTTCTTTCAAATAAATTTCTCGGAGCTGATGAAATAAAATATCTTCTACTAACTGGGATTTCACTAAGGACTGTGCTCTGCGTTCCAAGTCCCTTAAATTTCTACTGACTTCCTCGAGCTTACCTTCCATCTGGTCAAGTTGGATTTGTTGATTTTGAATAAGTCTTAACCGGTTAAATAGCTCAGGCAGTAAGCTTGGGGATAATTCTTCATCAATTTGATAATTTCTTAAAAAGGCATAAATTTTATGCTTGCATTCCTTCTTTTGATGTTCAACTTCTGAAACTACACCTTCTAGATGCACAATTTGATCCTTAAGACTCCTTAATTCTTCCTCTAATAAATCTGTATATTGATGAGCCTCATTCTCTTTTTGAAGACCTTTGATAAGCAAGGTAAACCCGCCGTATATCCCAGCACTTATAATTACAGTAAGGAGCGCAATTAGCCAATTGGATGCAAGAACACTAAAGATTAACCCAATCATCAGTACAAATCCTACTAGTGAAAATAGAATACCTTTTGTGTTACTCTGACCCTTAGATGAATTACGTGAACGTTTAGATTCACGAAGCTGTTTTTCTAGCTGCTCGACATCCTGCATTTTCAGGTTTAGCAAACGTTCTTCTTGTTGAAATTGTTGATTAAGCTGCTCTTGTTGGTTAAGCATCGTCACCAGCCGGTCCTCCTGCTGGATCGATACATCAGCCGCCACAATATCATTTAAGCTGCTTTCCCAATCAATTCCAACTAGGCTAAGCTCTTGCATTTGCTGCTGGAGAATTTTACTATGCTCCTCTTCTAACTGGACTCGTTTTGCACGTAATTGATGCCATTGAGATTCCTGGCTTAAAAAATCTTGGATTTCCTCTAGAGTTTCTGGAGCTATTGCTTCACTACTATGAACCATTGACTGCAGCTCCTGCTTTAATTGTTCTACAGCTATTTGAGTATTGGTCTGCTTGTCCTTAATAGCCTCATATCGTCGAAGACCTTCCGGAGGAAATGAATGACTTGGTAGCTTATCCAATTTCTCTAAAAGCTCATTTTCCGCTATTTTTAACGGTTTTAATTGCTTCCAATGGGAATAATCCTGAAGTCGGTCCGCTAGCTCTTTCTCACGTTCTACCGATTCTTTTAAGATGCTTTCAATCTCATTTAAACGCTGGATGGAGGACTCGTACTTTTCCACTTGGTCCATTTCTGCCTTCCAAGCTGTTTCAAGCTGTCTTATCTCCTCCATTTTTTGATTGATGAGGGGCTTTCGCCCAGTAGGCTTATATAGCTCTCCCATTTCTTTTGCAAACTGCATTTCAACACTAGATAACGTGTCCATTCCTGTAGTTCCAGAAGAAAGTAAAGTACGTGTCAGCTCTTCCTCCGTCATTTTTTCAAATCCTTGCAGCTGAAGTAGAGAAAATGAAAAGATTGCCTCATAATCTGCTCGACTATAAGCATTCAATATTGCCGCAAGCTCCTTTTCTCCTCCTCGAGTACCATCCTCAAAATATAAGGTTACATCTCCACTTGCCTTCCCTTTTACTCTCTCGATGAAAACTCTACTGCCATCGTCCATTAGAATTTGTATTTTACCTCCATAGGTGGCATTACTTCTAGGCTCATATCTTAGCAGCTGTGAATTTCGTTGCGGGAAGCCAAAAAGGATGTGAAGTATAAATTGCTGAATCGTGGACTTCCCGGCTTCATTTTCTCCATAGAATACGTTAATCCCATCATGTACATTAACCTCTAGATTTTCATGTTTTCCAAAGCCATATATGTGGAGCTTTTCTATTTTCATACCCTCTACACTCCCCTCGATACAGCCTTGTTCAGTAATTGTTTTGATTCTTCTTTGACCTCTTCAATGAAATGCTCGTCAATGCTTGGTAGATATCGACTACCTTTTGGATGCTGATACAATTCTTTTACAGCAAGCTTCCATGCGGCGGAATCCCACCCTTCCCATATTTCTGAAAGTATAAGTGCTTCGTTTAACTGACTAGCTGGTAGGTTAATAGTTAAATCCTTGAGGAGAATAAATGGATTATGCTTGTCTAGAGATTCCTGAAAAATAGCTAGCCACTCCTCCCTCGATGAGGCATCAAGCATTTCAAAAGTTTCCTCTGAAATATCGGAAAGCGTAAGTTCTACTATGGCGTTTCCGTTTTGTTCCACATAATCCTTTAGCTCCTGCTCCACAAGGCTTATCAATTCATTGGCATGGATGATATGCTTGCAGGAAACCTCTAACTGATCGTATATAAACATGCTACATGGAACAAATTGTAGCTCTGTTTTATCTTTGGTTAGAGTTACATCATAGAACCCTTTCTTGCCTCTTTCATTTCGATGGCGGCTTTGAATATTACCTGGATAAACAATAGCAGGATCCATATGTAACACCTGTCGCTTATGTATATGTCCAAGCGCCCAGTAGTCATACCCCTTCCCGATTAAATCACTTTGACGAAACGGAGCATACACATCATGCTCTTTGTCTCCCTCTAAGCTCCCATGTAGCATTCCGATATGATAGCCCTGACCACTGGCATTCGGATAATAGGAATGCATCGCATCTCGGATATGACGCTCCTTATAGCTAAAGCCAGAAATATGGACTTGATTTCCTTGGACAGCAATCGTTTTAGTCTCTACATCCTGACCGAAGACCTGTACATTGTCAGGTAACTGGAAACGCACCCAGTTGCCACTCAAATGATCATGATTCCCATGACAAATGAAAACCGGTACCCCGACTTCTCGAAGAGCTTCCATTCCCCTTTGAAATAAATGCTGGGCTCGCAAGCTCCGATTTTCACCATCGTATATATCTCCGGCTATAAGGACAAAGTCTGGCTTAGTCGTAACTGCATACTGAATCATATTTTCAAAGGCATGAAATGTGCTTTCTCTGATTTCCTGCCATCTATTTTTAGGGATAGATGAAAGACCTTTAAAGGGACTGTCCAAATGTAAATCTGCCACATGTAAAAAACGAATAGCTGCCATCGTACTACACCTCACTAAAAATAGAATATTTGTTCTTATTTTATCATATAGAAAAGGCTATACACAAATAAATGTGTGATAGCCTTGTTTTTATTTCTTTTCCAATTGTATTTGTACAAGAGATGACACTAAACCAGTTATCCCTGCCGTTAACCCCGCCGGCAGGCTAAAGAGAAAGTAATACCACTGTCCTGTATATATCGAAATTCCTAAAAAAATTAATGGCATTCCGATTAAAGCAAATAAGGATGCCACTAGTGCCCATTTAGCCTTGGTCATGATTTATTCCTCCTTTTAGTTATTTTTATCTGCTACTGCAGCCCCTACCCCATAAGAGACTATGTGTACAACCCAAAGACCGGTCATTATGAAGAATGCAAGTCCTGGTCCCTCCACAATGATAATAATCATCCATGCTACTAATATTGCAGCAGTTGTGACTTTCCAGGAATAAGATCTTGCTGTTGAATGTACTTGATTGTACCTTTCATCAAACAGTCTTTTTTTCTTTCCGATTCTACGAAAAACAAAAAAAGTAATCCCCATAATTGCTATCGCCGTTGGTAACCCAATTAAAAACGTGAACCAATCAAATTCTCCATTCATTTAATCGTCCCCCTCGTAAATGAAAATGTCTTCTATATAACATTTGAATAACCTGGAAAGCTTAAACGCCAATTGAATAGATGGATTATACTTTCCTTTTTCTAAAGAAATGATAGTTTGCCGAGACACCTCCAGTTTTTCTGATAATTCATCCTGCGTCAATCCTAGTTCCATTCGCTTATCTCGAACATAATTTTTCACCAGTACCCTCCCTTTTGTAAAGCTAACTTTACGTAAAGTATACTTTACTTTCCAAAGCAATGTCAAGCTGACTTTACTTTTATTTTTTAATTTTTGTTGTATAATGAATTTTAAGAATACATAAGGGGTGTATGATATATGAAAGCATATAAATTCACAGCATTTGAACCAACTGGGGAACTGATCATTGAGGAAACATGGAATTACGAAAACGACGACGAGGCAAAAAAACAAGGCGAGGAAGCAATTAACGAAAAAGGCTATGGCAATAAAACACATCGCCTTGTAAATAGCTCCGGCAAGCTAATATTGTTTCATGTGTAATATAAAAAGGGACTTAGCACCGCTATAATTAACGGGCTAAGTCCTTTTTTATTGTTCAATCCAATTCCATGGTTTGATCTCTCCAAGCTTTGCGTTATGGATTCCTTCTATTTCCTTCAGTTTCAGCAGTTCCTTCACTGGTCCTGTTACAACTGCTCCATATACTTGAAATCCTTCTTTTTGAAGATAGTCATATCTCTCTTGAAGGTAAGCTGTTCCTAGTAATGTTTCCGCAAGGTTTCTATCTTCTTCGATCATTTTTCCCATATTTTTAAGCATGATTTCTTGGCTTTCTTTGACTGTTTCGGTGTTTAAATTAGTGGTCGAATATGTGATGTTAAAGTCTTCATCTACATGTTTAAATCCAGCTAACCCCCAAGGTTTTGCTAATGTTATATCGTTTTCACTGCCACTCCAGCCACCTTCAGTGAAGTTCTTTAACTCCCCCATATAAACCGGCATCCAAAGTACATCTACTTGATAATTGGAAACCAATTCTAGTAACTCCTCTGGAGAGTAATACCTGTTCGTTGAAAAGGCTAGTTGCGCAACATTTCCTTGATCAATGTGCTCTAACTGGTTCCAAACATCCGGCATCTCCGTTTCGTCTAGTTTCACATTTGTTACAGGATTATAGGGTAAAGAAAAAGGAAATTCTTTATGACTACTATAGGGAAAATACTCATTAACAGTAGTAGTAGTATAAGCGTCTATAAGAGGTTTTTTTAAGCTAATCTTTGTTATCGCAAACTCCTCTTTACCTATTATTTTTATTAAAGGAAATTCAATTTTTTGTGTTAAAAATGGGTTAATTTCATTCGTACCATCGAAAAAAATACTGGAGGTATAACCCGGATAGGTCCAATCAACCGCTAGTTTCTGATAAAATTCATTACGCTTACCTACATTGGTAGTATCATAAATAATTGAAACGCTTATCATATAAACAGCATATATAAGAAAAATCCCTAATAACACACGAATGACATTGAAGGATAATTTCCATGAAAAACGTTTTTTATGTTTTTGTACAATTGCTTTTGCTTTATCATCATTCCATTCCATCTTTTCCACTCCTATCAAAATCCTTGCCAAGTCGCTCTGCCAATTGTTTAAATCGTTGTCGTGCCCTATGTATCGTTACTTTAACTTGGTCTAGCGTAATCTCTAGCGTATCTGCAATCTCCTCATAGGAAAATTCCTCAAATTCTCTTAAATACAAAATGGTTCGGTAATTTTCTGGGAGCAGGAGGGATACATCCTTGATCTCATGGGAGCTTTCCTGAGTTAATAAATCCTCTTCCGGTATCCCATAAGGACTTACATATTCCTCTGAATTGGAGAGATAGTCATAGAGGGGAACCCACCTCCACCTCTTTCGCTTTCGCCATTCATCCATATATGTATTTCTAGCTACCTTATATAGCCAGCTTTTCACCTGTCCCCCCTCATATAAATCAAGGGAGAGTGTCGCTCTATAAAAGGTCTCCTGTACAAGCTCTTCTGCAATAGTATCTGAACCGGTTAGTTTAAGTAAATAAAAGTAGAGAGGCTTCGCATACGCCAAATAGACTGTTTCTAAATCATCTTGCCTTTGCTTCTTCATACCCTGCCTCCCTTCTAACCTAAAACGTTTGGATCTCTATATTGTTACAGTTTAAATTAAATTTTTGGGAAAATATATAGGAGGAGTAATGGGGAGAGCCACCTTTGTGGGGGGTGGCTTGTTGGTTTATGGGCGCTTTTTATTGATTTACGGGCGTTTTTCTGTTGGTTATGGGACACTTTGCATGAGGTTATGGGCGCCTGGCAAGTTTACGGGCTATTTTGATTAATTTATGGGCTATTTTCTGGTGCTTACGGGACACTCTCCTTCCCTTTATGGGACACTTTAGATGAAGTTATGGGCTCTTTCGAGGTTTATGGGCGCGTTCTATTGATTTGCGGGCGCTTCCCGATTGGTTATGGGACATTTTGCATGAGGTTATGGGCACTTTTCCACTTTTTATGTGACACTTCCCAAGCCTTTAGGTGAGATTTTTGAGATTTTAGGAGTGGTTTGCTGACTTAGTTGCGATTTCTATGGATTTAAGTGCACTTTCCACATTCTTAAATACACTTCCCCCTTTTTTTATAATGTTCCAAAACAAAACAGAGCCGAGGCGTACAACTACCTCGGCTCTCACTATCATTACTCCCCTTTAAAGGCAGGTTTACGCTTTTGCACGAATGCTTGTATGCCTTCTTGGTGGTCTGTGGTTTTACGCATTGCTGTTTGACCTTTTGCTTCGCCTCTTAAAATGGCTTGGAGTTCATTTATTTTAGACAGATGCAAGATTTCTTTAGAAGTAATCATGGCTGCTACAGGTGATGCTAACAGCTTTTGGGCATAGGCTGCTGCTGTTGCATGGCCTGCTCCATCTGGAGCTACCTCGTCTACTAGTCCTAATTTCTGTGCTTCCTTGCCGTTAAATAATTGCCCGCTCCACATAAGCTGCTTTGCCTTAGGTATCCCGACTCTTTCCTTTAAGAAGAAGTGACCCCCTCCATCAGGTATCAAGCCAATTCCGATGAAGTTCATTGCTAGCTTACTATTTTCTTCGGCGATAATAATATCGCAGCCTAATACCATACTAAAGCCAAGGCCAGCTGCCGCTCCATGTACGGAGGCAATCGTAATTTGAGGCAATGTATACAAGTTGGTTGCGATACGAGTTAAATAGTCCATGGCAGCTTCAATATCGAGTGGCTTTTCATCGCTGAGCATTGCTTTAATATCCCCGCCAGCTGAAAATGCGCGGCCTTCTCCTTTAATGATTAAAACCTGGACAGATTTATTTTCTCTTAGCTCATCAAGAATATCCGCTAATTCCTCCATCATCGTTTCATCCATAGCGTTCATTGAATTTGGTCTGTTTAAAGTTAGTGTGGCAATACGCCCCTCTTGTTCAAATAGTAAAGTTTTGTACATAATAAAATCCCCTTTGTGAATAGTCATTCATTTTAATAATTCGTCATTAATTACTTTAATCCTTCTTTTTAGCAAATAAAAAAAGCTCTAAGCAAGAAGCCTAGAGCTTTAAATCCATCTTAAATTCCTTCATACAAATCTTGAACTGGTTTTAGTAACACACGATTGATCTCTTCAATCATTTGGCTAAGTGCCATTTCAGATTGTAGCATGTGAAAGATTTTCTCGTTTGTTTGCGCAAGTTGTGCCGTTTTTTGTGCATATTCAATCTCTTCCCCAGAGATTTCTTCGCCCTTCATTTGCTTTTCTTGTAGGGAAAGCTGAATTTTACGGAAGCTTTGGAATAGAGCAAGTGCCTCTGGGTCTGCCTTTACTGATTCTACTGCTGCTTTCACGTTTGCGAATTCATCTGTTTGGCGTAGTGATGTCTCTAGTTTGTTAATGTCGTCATAAATGTTAATCATGTTTTGTATGCTCCTTTTTTTAGGCATCGAACTCGCCTTTTATTAGCTAGTTAGGAATACGATTAGACCTTGTATAATTCCTATAAGTCCCCCTAATACACCACCGAGAACAGTAATCATTTTGAATTCTCTTTTAGAGATTCCAAGTACGATATCCTCTAATCGTGCTACTGGGAATGAGTCAACCTGCTCTTTAACCATTTCTTCTAGCTTCATTTTACGCAATACTTCCTCTAATTTAGACTCCGCTTCAACAAAAGCAAAATTAGTTATTTTTGGTACCATTTGGGTCTCGACCCATTCAGAGGCACCAGGGAAGTAATGGTTTAAACTATAATTTAATCTATCTTCAATTGCAAGCTGCTCTCTTAAATATGCCTTGACGTTGACTACTAGTGGATCAAAATCAAAGCCTTCCATCATCTCAGCCAATGGTCGATCCTTAAGCTTCTCCCACTCGTTTTGGACAATGTTTTCGAGCATCACTTTTGTTCCAGGTGCCCGTAGAAACTTTAAAATTTCAGGCTGTACCTTGCCCACAAGTGAGTTGGAATCTCCCATAAACATTTGTATCATATTACCAAGTGTTCCTTTAGTAGAAAGGAAATCATCAATCAGCTTCTTAATTGTACTTTTACCTTCTTCTGATTGGAAAAATTCCTCACCCTTATGAAGAATATAAGAAACAATATCTCCAACCTTGCTATTGGCCTTTTCTTGCCAATCTAGTGGAGCAATTTGACGAATTGTTTCATTCTCTAACTTTGCTAATATACGATTGAACTGTATATCAACCTGTTCATCTATTTTTGCATTCACAAGAGATGGCACAGATTCAATTCCTGCAAGCTTCAACCAACCATGTACAGTTTTATCTGATTGTAATATATTTTTATTTAGCTGCTTTACAACAAAGTCATTAGCCTTACTCTTCATCGCATCATTAAAGTATTTCTTTTTAAAAATATCCGGGGTCAATAAATGCTTGATAACAGTTATTCCTAATTGTTTGGCAAGCTCATCCCGACGCTTAGGTATTAAACCTGGAGTAAACGGCACTCTCCATGATCCTATATACTTTGCTTCATGAGGTCTAAATAGCATTTTAATGGCGAGGTGATTTGTAACCGCTCCAATTGCTGCTCCGACGACTGCCATGAATATGATTGTCCATAAAAAACCCATCGTTCTCACCTTTTTCCTCTAGCTTCTAGATTATTATAGCAGAGGAGAGAGAAACACAAAAACAATTAGAGTGCATTGTACATCATCGAAAATCGAATGGCATGCTCTGTTTCATCATGCATCGCGCAAAAAAGAGGTGCATATGCTTGTTGAATCGGTATTTGGAGCAGCATTTCCTTATATACTTCTGCTGTCTCCAATTCATCCTTGACTGACTGCTTGACACAGGATTTTAAATCTTCACACGGGGGAACTTTTTGTAAGTTTTGAACAAAACTTCCTGTAAGCATATAATAGAGTTGTTGAAACATTTCATAATGGCTTTTTTCGTCCTCGTACACGTGCTCGATGAATTCTTGCCAGTATGGGTCGTCCGTCAGCTTATACATATCCATATAATGATGGTAATCGGCGTACTCATTTTTAATTGCTTGTTCCAGCTTTTCAATAAACAATTAGATGCTCCTTCGCTAGTCATTTATACTAGTATATGCGAGCAAATTCACTCACATGAAAGGTATGATTATATTGCTACAACATTTCAGCTTTAAGTCACTCTATGACAACAAACAGCTGCCCGGCTGGTCGGTTTCTTTCTTTTACAAGCAACAAAGATTTGCTGCGGAATACGAGCCGGATGGCACGATTAAGTGGCTTGGCGAAACTCCTCCAGACGAGGAAGCAGTCAAAAAAATGATTCATGAGCTTATGCTCTTCCATGTGTACGACTAAACAAGAAAGGTGAACGCTTAGTTTATGAATAAAAAATATATAATATCAATAGTCACATTAGTGCTAGCAGCTTTATTAACTGCTTGTGAAGAATCACCAGAAACTAGTACTGAGCTGGACAACCAGTCCCAAAATAGTGAAGTATCTCAAGACAAAAAATCAGTCTTGGATGAAAACAAAAGTACATCAAATGACACTCAAGAAAATTTAGTGCCTAAGGATTCTACCTTAAAAGAAGAGTACTCCATAAAATTAAACAACACTAAATTAGAGGCAGAAAAATTGAAGGCAACTGATTCTTCGACTTATGCGCTAAAAAAAGTGGAAGATGATAGATGGGAACTATGGGATAAACTGTTGAATGAAATATATGGTGAATTAAAGGAGCAATTGTCTCCAGAAGAAATGGAGCTATTGAGAGATAATCAACGACAATGGTTAAAAGATAGAGATGACCAATCATTAGAAGCTTCTCTAAAATTTAAAGGCGGTACGCAGGAGCATTTAGAATATGTAGCTTTTCTAGCTAATCTTACTGAAGAAAGATGCTATGAGTTAGTTGATCGTTATATGAAATAATTCAAGAATGTTAATTGATTAGAAAGCAAGGATAACTAAACCCAAGGTCAATTAAATGAATATATTGAGCAGAGATATTAAAGACAAAGAGTACATACATGGAATGTTTAATCTAGATAGAAAAAGAGCTTGGTTCTCCAAGCTCTTTTCCCAATACCTTGCCATCAATTTTCTAGCTGTTCAAAAACAGTCCCAATAAACATTTTACCAATATCCTTTATTGCGCGTTCGTCGATGTCGAATTTAGGATGATGATGTGGGTAGGTAGCTTTTAGTTCCTCGTTCCCTCCACCAATGATAAAATAAGCTCCCGGGATCTCGCGTTGATAATACGCATAGTCCTCGCTTCCGTTCATCGGTTTCCCTGGGATAATGTTATCAGCCCCTAGAACCTGACTAGCCACCTTCTCTACACGCTTTGTTTCAATAGGGTCGTTAAAGATAGATGGACAGTCCTTCACATATTTTAACTCAAACGTAGCGTCAGCAGCTTCGCAAGTGCTTTTAACTACTTGTTCTAGCTTCTGCTCGATTAGTGTGCGCACATCCTCGTCATAGGTTCTCACTGTCCCTTTTATATAGGCAGTGTCAGGTATCACATTAGTAGTGCTTCCACTTTGAAAAGAACCAACCGTAATTACCGCAGCCTTTAGTGGATCTACTCTTCTGCTAACAATTTGCTGTAGATTTAATACAACCTGGCTTCCCGTCACTAAAGCATCAATCGTTTCATGAGGAGATGCCCCGTGCCCCCCTTTACCATGGATTGTTATATAAAAATCATCCTGTGCAGAGGAAGCATAGCCTTCTATCACACTAAATGTCCCATAGGGCTGAAGAGACATCACATGTGAACCATAGATAACGTCCACACCATCTAAGCAACCGTCCTTAATCATATATTCAGCACCACCTGGAGTGGTCTCCTCGGCGAATTGATGGATGAACACTACAGTTCCTGGTACCTCGTCCTTGTGCTCACTTAATACCTTTGCCACCCCTAAAAGTGCAGACGTATGTAAATCGTGCCCACATGCATGCATAACTCCTGGAACTTTTGATTTGTATGCTACTTCCTTCTCATCCTGAATAGGAAGTGCATCAAAGTCTGCTCGAAGTGCGATGGTTTTCCCTGGTTTCCCACCCTTTAGGTAACCTAAAACACCTCTCCCTCCAACTTCCGTTCGAACCTCTAATCCTAAGTTCCTTAAGTAAGCAGCAATTTTTTTAGGCGTCTCCACCTCGTGATGAGAAAGCTCGGGATACATATGCAAATCTCTTCGGAAATCGACTAACTCGGGGTAAATCTCTTCTAATCTATTAAATAACTTTTCCATTGTAATCCTCCTAAATAACACAACTGTATCATGCTGGCCAAAAGAATAGATGAGCAATCGTCACAAAAACTGCTCCCATTATAAATTGTATCAAAATTAATGGCCACAACCAACGAACCCATTTTCCATAAGAGATCTTAGCCATGGCAAGAGCTGCTAATATTAGCCCACTTGTAGGTGCGATAATATTTGTGATTCCGTCTCCCATTTGATAAGCCAATACTGCCGTTTGTCTGCTTACTCCTAACAAATCAGATAAAGGAGCCATAATAGGCATAGTTAAAGCTGCCTGACCACTGCCTGATGTAACAATAAGATTAAGCAATGTTTGCATAACATACATACCGATCGCCGTTAAGCTAGAAGGAAACTTCTCAACTAAATTAGTAATTCCATACAGTATGGTGTCTATTGTATTACTATCGTTTAAAATAACTAATGCCCCATAGGCAAAGCCAACTACTAATGCCCCTACAACTATTTCTTCACAGCCTCGAACAAAGGATTTTGTAATCTCATTAAATTTCAGTCGATTAACCAATCCAATAACGATTGCCATGATTAAAAATAATGCTGAAATCTCTGTTATAAACCATCCAAATTTCAATACCCCAAATGCCATTCCAACCATTGTGACTACTAGAATCGCAATAATAACTCCTTGAGTTTTTGTGATAGTGTCCTGTTTCATCGCTTCGATATCAATATTTCTATTTTTATCTTCCTCATACATAATACTTTTGGTTGGGTCTTTCCTTATTTTATTGGCATATATCATTACATATGCAATAGATATTGTCATGAAAGCAATCCAAAAGCCAATGCGTGGACCCATGCCTGAAAAAATCGGAACCTCCGCGATTCCTTGAGCGACTCCAATCGTAAATGGATTCATAAAGGCTGCTGTAAATCCAGCTGAAACCCCAACAATAACCATGGCAGCCCCTACGATTGAATCAAATCCCATAACTATGGCAATCGGCACTAAAATCATGATGAAAGGTAGTGCTTCTTCAAACATTCCTACTGCTGCTCCAGCCACTCCAAAAAACATCATTACTACTGGAATAATGAGCATTTCTTTTCCTTTCATCTTAGTGGATAAGGAACCAAATGCACCTTCTATCGCCTTTGACTCTCTAAATAGATTGAATGAACCGGCTACCATAAAAATAAAGAATATAATTGGGGCAGCTTCGACCATTCCTTTATGTATAGCATTAAAAATATCTAAGAAGCCTGCAGGACTAGAGTCGATGGTTTGATAGGAGCCGTCGACTACAATCGTACGACCGTCTTCATTCTCTATACGATCATATTGTCCGGCTGGAATAATATAAGTTAACACAGCCATAATGATGACAACCGTAAATAAAATTACGAATGGATGTGGCGCTTCTCTTAACTTTTTCTTTTTTGCTGATGCTTCCTTCAATACTGTTGTCATTCTAGCTTTCTCCTTTACTTTACATAAATTAGTCCCCTCAATAAACTTCTTTTTTCATCCTCTCTCTATATGAGTACTTTCTAAAGTTATAGACAATTAAGAATATATAGTCTAATACTTTTAACAAACTTTACTATAAACGAAATTAACATTCAATACAGAATTGAAAAAATATTATATTTATATATTTTTTTAGCGAAACAATTGCTAGCTTAGAAAACTGCTTATCTTATCGAATAAAAGTTAAAAAGAAATGATATTAGAGGTGGAGTATAACTAGTCAAAAAATTAAAAGAGGTGAAATCAGCAACTTGATTTCACCTCTTTGCTTTTTTAACGCTAGCGTATTGAGGATTTTTGTCTCAGCCACTTTAATTCTATACACTGTCTAGCTTTTTCCTACCAAAGACCAAAAAGAAATACGTAGAGGCAATCAAGTACAATACTCCTGTAATTGTAAATGTATAAGCATAGCCCCAATAGAACCCAAAGGTCATTACAAGACCGGTAGATATAGCCCCTGTACTTGCCCATCCCACATTAAACACCATCTGATTGACCGAATTCGCAAGCCCTTTATATTTATCCTGAACTAACTCCATGGCTATGGCACTCTGAATTGGATTACCCGCATTCATCAGCGCCTGTCGCATTAGGAAGGCAATGGATGCAATTACAAGAGAGTTCGTATAGCCAGTTATAAAAAGGAACGGGATAGATAACAGCTGAAAAATAACGAGCGCCTTCACCTTTCCTACTCGCTTAACTAAAGCAGGGCCTAATAACATCGCCACCGCTGTCATAGCCGATCCAAGGGATAAAATAAGTCCTACATATGAATTCGAAGCATCAAAACGATTAGAAAAATATAAGTTTAAATAAGGAATTACTAGACCAGAGCCAGTACCTATTAATAAATTTGCAAAGCCAAATAGAATGATGATCTTCACATTTTTTCGGAAGCTGCTTGGCTCAGGTGTTCTTTTATCATCTTGATTATCCAATGATGTAGCTCTAGTTCCTACCTGATTTAATTTAGCAAGTGGCAGGAGACCAAGTGTAAATATCGTAGCTCCAAGAATTAACACATATTTGATGGCGTCCTCTACAGATAGACCACCTAATGCATGCAGTAAATCAGCTAAGACCCCGCCCCCTAGACTCCCTACTACCCCGGCTAGAGTCATAAGTGAAAAATGAATACTAAATAGATGCATCCGTTCACTGGCGGTTGAATTCTCAGCTAAAAAAGGTATTCCTGATACTTGAACAAGCGCCATAAAGAGGCCCGTAAAAAAAGCAGCATACACTAAAGACTGCTCGCTAACCATCAAACTTCTATAAAATAATGTACCTGCTGCGACAGCTGCCCCTATCATAATAATTTTCTTTCTTCCAAAACGGTCACTAAGAAACCCGGCAGGCACTAACATGATTGCAGAAGCCAAGGAGGTCATCGCGATTATTTTACCGTTTAACGTTTCCGGAAATCCAAGCTCCTTAATGTATAAATTGTACATTACAGAAAAAACACCCATGCCTATTTGAATAAGAACATTAGCCAGCATAAACATACGAATATTACGATTAAAGGAAACTACTTTCTTTTTCCACTCTACAAACCAAGGAATCATATACAACCTCTTCCTATTACTTCGTTACACTAAATATACGAGTTCCGACAGAAAATTACAATCGCTTAAATTAAATTTTTCGAAATTTTTTATAGAAGAAAGAATTTACAAATGAACTCTTTCTATTAGCTATGTTCAAAGCTCAAGGTTGTTTTAAGACAAAAAAATGAGCTAGGATTTTTCTCCAGGCTCATTTAAATTTGATTTCCTTTTTATTAAAGCTCTTGTTAGCCATCCATGTATTCAAAATCAGCGCTACACCACAGAGGATGAAAATGTTTATAGAACGGGTATAGCATACTACGGTTGGGAGAGGAAGGTCGATCAACTATGGTGCCATAGAGCCCATCCGTTAGTCTTATTCTAATAGAAGCCACTCTTTGAAAAACTCAGTATGATCTTCTTGATGGTACTCATTGAAGAATTCTACAAAGGTCTCAGTATCCACATATTGATATTTAAATTCATTAAAATAAGCGGATAAAAATTTAATTGTTTCTTCGTGTCCGCCTCTCTCTTTAAAGAAATCTCGTAAAATTGCAGGAATTTTCCCATATAGCACTGGACCAAGATCCGTACCAAACTCCGTAACTGGAATATTAGCAATTTCCTGCTGAGTATTTCTTTCAGCAAAAATATTTATTTCATTAAATCCTAATTGTTCGCCCAATTCACTGGAATCATATCTTAATGTACGGTATGTCCCCTCCAATAGTGCCGTTAAACTCTCATCTAACCAGGATTCTTCATAAGGATCACTGGAAACCATGAAATAAAACCATTGATGCGCAATTTCATGAATTAATACTCTTTCATGTCTCCCTGGATCAGCCCATACTTCTACAATATTTGGGTATTCCATTCCTGAATCGTTTGCAACAACATCTAACTCTTTAGTCGGGTTATCCCCAATATTTTTTTCCATAAATAAA
This sequence comes from Psychrobacillus sp. FSL K6-4046, assembly GCF_038624605.1. NCBI lineage: Bacteria > Bacillati > Bacillota > Bacilli > Caryophanales > Bacillaceae > Psychrobacillus > Psychrobacillus sp. FSL K6-4046. Next base: position 898,864 of record NZ_CP152020.1, on the reverse strand, counting down.
AACGCTCTTTGAGCATCCATAATCATTAGGTGTAAAGTATCTGGAACATCATAGGGATAAAAGTATCTGATCGTTGTATCATTTGCTTTAAGTGTCTCACTAATCCATTCTTCCGGATCTAAAAATGCTATATAAAAATCTTTAATATTTGCTCCTTGTGTCTTACCACTAATGGTAGGCTTAGGTTCACCATCTTCTCCTGAGCTAGCAACTAAGTATTCTCTAGCTAACTCATAAGTAATCTCATAGTCTCCATACCCTGTATCATAGAATTCACCCACATGGTAATAAGGATGTAAATCCCATTTGTTCGTATACCTACCTAGCATTGGATACCATAATGCTAAATAGATATTGTTGTGTATTCTCGACAGTCGTTGCCCTTTAACTGGCGGCTTTAAGAAATATTCTACTGTTAATATCGTTTTTTCACCTGGTTGTACATCAGATTTTGGAGTTACATAAAGCATGGTATCGTTCAATTTATATGATAATTCTTCGCCATCTTTATTTCTAATAGAAGAAATCTCTGCTTCTCCTATAGATGAAAGCATAAAGTATTTATTCTCTAGCGTCGTAACATTCGGGATAAAATAAAAACCGATATCCTCCCATACACTTTTGGATTCATTCGTAACTTCAATCTCCGCAGATATGTGAAAACGTAAGTCCTCCGCCTGGTGGATATCTATTTTGTAATTTCCCCTAGAACCTTGGAGTACTGAAATAGATTCCTCTTTTACTTTTTTAGCAGTTGGTTTTTCTTCTGCTTTCACTTCTGGTTCTACTATATCTATTTTAGATTCTTTCTCTAATATAAAGTAACTTCCAACCCCTAAAATGACTGCAGCCGTACAAATAGCAATGAATGCTTTAGTTTTCACTATCTCATCTCCTTTTCTCTACATTCTATCTATTTCAAAAATATCCTTCCTTTATTTTGTAAATTAGTTGAGTCTTTTAACAGATGTGTGGAGAAAAATGCACACACCAACTCGTTTTTCAAGAAAATTATCTATCTTTTATCTCTAGAAAAGGGAAAATCCCCTTATGCTTATGCATTAGGGGAAACTCCGGCTTGTAGCTTATACATTTGTTCGTAGCGACCTTGTAGCTGCAGCAACTCGTCATGTGTGCCACTCTCTACAATCTCACCCCGGTCTAGAACTAGAATACGGTCTGCATTTTTAATAGTAGAAAGTCTATGTGCAATGATGAAGGTTGTTCTACCTTTCTTTAATACATCCATCGCATGCTGGATAATTTCTTCTGTCTCGGTATCTATGTTAGATGTCGCTTCATCCAATATAAGAATGGCCGGGTCGAAGGCAAGCGCTCTTGCAAAGGATACTAGCTGTCTTTGACCAGAAGAGAGCGTGCTTCCCTTTTCAATTACTGGTTCATCTAATCCTTTTTCGAGGTTTTTTAGTACACGTTCTCCACCTACTGCTTCTAATGCGGCCTCTACTTTTTCTCGTGAAATTCTAGGATCATTTAAACTAACATTTGTTTCAATGGTTCCAGAGAAAAGATATGGATCCTGCAATACAATTCCCATATGATTACGAATGGTTTGCCTTGGAAGGGACGTGATATCTATTCCATCTATTAAAATCTTCCCCTCCGTTGGGTCATAGAATCGGAATAACAAGTTCATAATGGAACTTTTCCCAGAGCCTGTATGCCCCACTAGGGCAACCGTTTCTCCTTTATTTGCAACAAAGTTTAAGCTCTTCAAGACAAAGTCATCACCTTTGTAGGCAAACGACACGTCTTTAAACTCCACGTTTCCTTCGTATCTTTCCATTCGTTTGTCTTCTACCTGTTCCCCTTTTTCATTCAACAATTCAAATACTCTACTTCCAGCTACCAATGAGCGTTCTAGCTGAGAGAACTGATTAACTATCCCCGTAATTGGATTGAACAATCTCGTCGTATAATCCACAAAGGCATAAAGCAATCCAGCAGAGATGATTGCTCCCGGCTCCATGGACTGACTACCAAACACTAAAATAAATAGAGCAAACATGATGGATCTTAGCACCTGTACTAAGTTAAAGGAGGTAGCAGAATCTAATTTTAAAAGCTTACGCTGATAACTGTAATGCTCTTCATTCATCTCCTCAAATTCTTGGTCCATTTGTTTTTCCCGTTTAAACGCTTGAATGATTGACATTCCTTGAATTGATTCATTTAACATGGCGTTCATATCTGCAATCTTTGTTCGCACAATATGATTATATTGAGATGCATATTTTCGATAAGCTAGCATCCATATATATACGATCGGAATGACGAATAAAGCGATTGCTGCCATTTTAACGTCTAAAATAAACATTGCTATATAGACCCCAGTAATAGAAATGATACTGGTTGCAAACTGTGAAAGTACTTGAACATATAGATTACGGATTGCTTCCGTATCATTTGTCACACGAGCAACTACCTTACCGGCAGGCAGGTTATCAAAATACTGTATAGGCAAAGTTTGTATATGCTGAAAAACATCATTTCGGAGCTTCTGAACAACACGATTTGCTCCAACCTGTAGGTTTATAAACATAAAATATCTAAAAACCGCTGTTACAATACTTAGACCAAAGAATACTGCAAGGAGCATTAATATCGGCTCCAGATCAATGGCACCATCTGTAATGTGTTCATCAAGAATTTGTTTTGCGATAAATGGTCCTGTCAAATCGGCAATTACAGCAATCGTTAAAAAGATTAGACCAAGAATAATTGGCTTTTTATAAAATAACGCATAATGGTAGAGTCGTTTTCCAGTACTCATGACGACACCCCCTCAAGCTGTTGACGATCATATTGTTCCTTGTACCAGCCATTTTGCTTTAGAAGTTCCTCATGCGTACCTTGTTCTACAATGATTCCTTCATCTAAAACGATGATTTGGTCGGCATGCTGAATGCCTGACAAGCGATGCGTCGTAATAATTGTTGTCTTCCCACTGCGTTCGTTTTGTATATTTTCGATAATTTTTGCCTCTGTTTTAGCATCTACCGCAGAAAGGGAGTCATCTAAAAGAAGAATTTCTGGATTTTTGATAAGCGCTCGAGCAATCGATACCCTTTGCTTCTGACCCCCAGATAGGGAAACCCCTTTCTCCCCTACTAACGTTTCTAATCCCATTGGTAGATTCATTAAATCCTGTTGAAAATGTGCTAAACGAAGTGCTTCCTCTAATTCTTCTTCTGTAGCATTTTCTTTTCCTAGAAGGATATTTTGGCGTATGGTTCTAGAAAACAACACATGATCCTGAGGCACATACCCAATCCATTCTAATACTTGATCCTTTGTTTGCTCTGATATTGGGATATCTCCAATCGTCAGTTGACCTGCTCCAATTGGATACTCCTTTAACAGCTGCTTAATAAAGGTCGTTTTTCCAGACCCAGTTTTACCTACAATGCCAAGCGTCTGCCCTTTTTGTAGGTTTACTCGGATATTTTCTAAATTTTTCACTTGTGATAAAGGATATTGAAATCCAACATCATCAAAACCGATGGACATTACATCCTTCAAATTCACTGGAGCAGTCGGGTCCTTCACATCTGCATCGTACTCAAGCGTTTCCTGTACACGGTCAAGCGAAGCATTCCCGCGTTGCATAACGTTGATCAGTTCCCCAATAGCGAACATTGGCCAAATAGCCATACCTAGATAAACGTTAAATGTAATTAGGTTTCCTACCGTCATCTCACCCTTAGAAACTAAAAAAGCTCCATAACCAAGTGCCACGACATAACTAATACCTGTTCCTATTTTTGTGATAGGACCAAACAAGGCGTCAATTCGTTCTACAACCATGTTTTTTTGATAAACCTCTTCACTCATATCTGCAAAGTTCTTCTCATCAGCACGTTCCTGAACGTACGCACGAATTACTCTTACACCAGCTATAGATTCTAAAACACGATCATTTAAATCCCCAAATGCATCTTGGGCTACCATATACTTTTCATGAATGATTTTACCTAAATATTGCATTATAATTGCGAGAACTGGTATAGGTAACAGTGCAAAAAAAGTAAGCTTCCATGAAATAAGAAAACCCATTGCTAGAATCAAAGCTAACATATACATAGTCGAATCTATTAAGGTCATAATCCCAAAGCCAGCAGTAGTTGCAACTGCATTCAAATCATTTGTTGCACGAGCCATTAAGTCACCAGTACGATTTTTCTCGTAAAAAGTCGGTGTCATACTTAAAAATTTTCGATTCAGCTTCGTGCGTAAAATGCGCTCAATAGAAATAGACCCACCAAATAATTGATATTGCCAAATAAAATTTAAAATATATCCCACTATAATAATTCCTACAAAATATAATACATACTCCATTAATAGGTCGCTATTCATATTTCCTAGCGTAATTGTATCGATTGCCCTTCCTACTAGCCATGGAGGAAAAATCTCAAATGCACTTGCAATAATTAGTACACCAACTGCAACAGTGTACCTTTTCCAATGATCCTTAAAAAACCACTTTAACTTAAATAATACTGAAAACATTCCATTGTCCCTCTTTTCTTTCCTTTACATTTACCAACTATCCGCCTTCAAGAGATTCCTTTATTAAAATTTGCTTAGCTCGTTGAATAATCATACCCAACTCTCCTCCTTTGTTTTTTCACCAAAATTTGGAAATAATAGAACGCAAAAAAGCGCATTACCCATGATACGGTAATGCACTTTAAAATAGACATAGTAATTCTTATGCTATTAAACAGTCATTTAGCGTCTAATGGTAGGTATGAACGAGCTATTAAATTATTTGCGATAACTTTAAAACGAATCATTATTCATACCTCCATTTCTAAATTATTTAGTGTCACTTAATATTATCTCAATAAAAGTTTAGTTGTCAATACATTTTGAAGAAATAGACAATTAAATTATTCCAAAAATTCGTGCTTTTACATTTAAGAACGAACAAATAGATGGAAATGAAGTTTAAATGCTCTTCACTCTAGTCGGACGCTTTTTCACGGGGGGAGTGATAAGCCATCACCCGCCGTATACGTGCGCAGTTATGACGTTAACATGTAGCTTTTCGAGTTTAAAACGTACATTACTATTTTAAAATTAAATTAAATGAAAAAGATAACCTAAAACTGCACTTAACAGTACAACCTTGTAAGGAGCCCATTTGAAAACAAATAATACCGTGAAAGTAATTAAAACGATGATGAAATCCGATGATTCTTTAACTGAACTTGTAAAAACTGGGTCATATAACGCGGCTAGAAGGATTCCTACTACACCTGCATTAACTCCCTTTAAGGCATTCTGAATCCCTTTTTTCGATCGTATAGCTGACCAAAATGGTAGTATTCCAATTACCATTAGAAATGAGGGCAAAAATATGGCAAAGGTAGCTACTAAAGCTCCTGGAATACCAGCTGTTGCATGACCTAAGAAGCTAGCTAACGTAAACAATGGACCTGGGACCGCTTGAGCAGCACCATACCCAGCTAAAAATACATCAGGGGAAAGTGCTACCTCTCGCTGAAGCATGGGCAGTACAACATGTCCTCCTCCAAAAACTAAAGAACCGACACGATAATAAATATCAAAAATTAAGTAGTAGGTTGAATTTATAAATGGCTTCAATAACGGTAAAAAAATAAGAAGTCCAAAAAACAAGATCCAAGCAATAATACTTGTTGTTTTTCCAAAAGGAAGCCTAATATTTGGAGCAGGTTCATTTTCATCTGAACGAAAATATATAAATCCAAACAATCCAGCTGCAATCAATATGCTAAATTGACCAGCTATTGATGGAATAAGCAACGTTAATATAGCACATGCTATTGCAATAGTAATTCTAATACGGTCTTGTGCTAGTGTCTTTTGCATCCCTAACAGAGCATGAGCAACAATGGCAACTGCAACGATTTTCAATCCCTGTAGCCACCCACTGTCAAATGAGTTGGTAGATATCAAAAACGCTGAAAACAATACAAGCAGTATAATGGAAGGAAGAGTAAACCCTAAAAATGATATGACCCCTCCAATTATTCCACCTCTTAGTATGCCGATGGCAATGCCCACTTGAGATGAGGCTGGTCCCGGTAGGAATTGACAAATTGCCACAATGTCAGCATATAACTTTTCGTCTAGCCATTTTCTTTTCTGCACATACTCTTCTCGGAAATAAGCCAAATGAGCAGCGGGTCCACCAAAAGAAGTTAACCCTAATTTCGTTGAAGCACTTGCTATTTCAATATATTTTTTCACTATTTTTCCATACCCCCTAGTTCATTAAAATTATCTAACAAATAGGAAAACTATATCTCAAGATTACAGGGGGAAATATGAAGTCGCAACCTAAAGAATAAAGATTTGTAATTTCTTTTTATATATTTTATTATTAAACCTAGAAACTATTTTTTTAGAAAACAGGAGGTGTACACTTTGTTCTACCCCCCATTTGGGTTAGGGACAAAGTAATTATTTGGACATAGCCATACGGTTGACAGCTTTTGCTGTCTTAATCGCTTTCACTGCATTTTTTGTTGCAAGTGAATTTGCAATAGTAAAAGTAAGAACAACAAGAATCGATCAGCTTTTAGCTGAAGGAAACAAAAAAGCTATTAATGCTAAGAAGGTTGTTTCCAATTTGGACGAATATCTATCTGCCTGTCAGTTAGGTATTACAATCACCGCTTTAGGATTAGGGTGGTTGGGAGAACCAACTATAGAAAGAATCTTACATCCAGCATTTGAGTATTTTGAGCTTCCAGAAAGTGTTTCTTCTTTACTTTCATTTATCATTGCGTTCTCATTAGTAACATATATACATGTAGTAGTTGGAGAATTAACCCCTAAAACATTTGCTATTCAACGATCTGAACAGATTACATTGGCAGTTGCTAAGCCACTAGTCATATTTGACAAAATTATGTATCCGGTAATCCATGGTATGAATGGATCGGCACGTTTCTTAGCGACCAAGGTGTTTGGATTAGAGCCTGTTTCAGAATCAGAAGTAGCCCATTCCGAGGAAGAATTACGAATGATTCTTTCGGACAGTTTTAAGGGTGGAGAAATCAATCAAGCAGAGTATAAGTATGTAAACAAAATTTTCGAATTTGATGATCGTATCGCAAAAGAAATTATGGTTCCTAGAACTGAAATTACTTCCATCGATAAGGATTTAACCCTTAGTGAGGTTTTTGAAGTCGTAGGTGTCGAACAGTTTACAAGATATCCTGTAACTGATGGAGATAAAGACCATATTATAGGACTTGTTAATATGAAAAATCTTTTAACTGCCTTTATACGAGATCCTGCTAACGCCACTACTCCGGTAGCTGACTACATGCAGCCAATTATTCGAGTAATTGAAAACATGCCTATCGCTGATTTATTACTTAAAATTCAACGTGAACGTATTCACATGGCCATCTTAATGGATGAATACGGAGGAACTTCTGGTCTTGTCACGATTGAAGATATCATCGAGGAAATCGTAGGCGATATTCGCGACGAGTTTGACACAGATGAGCTGCCTGAGGTTCAAAAGGTTGCTGAAAACCATTATATTATTGACGCTAAGATGTTAATCGAAAGCTTAAATGACTTACTAAATATTAATATTGATGAAGAAGATATCGATACTATTGGTGGGTGGTTTATGACAAAAAGCTACGATGTGGTCAGTGGTGAAAAGCTCCTAGAACAAGGTTACGAATTTACTGTCAAAGAAATCGACGGTCATCACATTCAATATCTAGAAGTTGTCAAAGTTCCGGAAGATCAAGAGGATGAGGAACTAAAAGAATCCATAGATGAATAATTAATACATCATACTTAAATATAATCGATATAGAAAACGACTCTCTTTTTAGGAGGGCACTGAAAAACTAACGAGTTTTAAAATCTAATTGGTTTTTCAACCAAAAATAAGGCACTTTCTGTTCAATTCGAACGGAAAGTGCCTTATTTCATTGTCTATTTCTTACTCTTTTTCATTTAGTAGTTTCATGATTCGTTTCAGGTTGACAGCGAATATCGTTGTGGCACCTTGTATTTCCATGCCAAATAAACCCGCTGATTTTGCCGTTTTATAGCCGTGCGGATTTTTAATCTCACTATTTTTCGCCTCAATTTTATAGCGTTTTTTGGCTAGTTCTTTGAAGGCCTCAGTTTCTTGGAAGGCCGCTTGTTCTTCATGTTCATTTGATTTCAATGAGATGCTATACGTTTTACTTTTCGCACCTTCTATATAGCAGCCTTCACGCATTGGACAAACTTTACATTTTTCGATGTCAAAATAAAAGGTGATTTTTTGATTTTGATTTTCATTTTTCTTTCCAGTCCGTGCTTTTCGAATCGCCATGTGCCCGACTGGGCACACAAACATACCGGCATCTTTATTAAAATCAAATGCAATTTTTCTTTGACCGTTACCATTTGTGATAACGGGATTTAATTTTGAAATTAATTGAAGTTCTTCCGATTTGGCGTATTGTAAATTATCTTTGCCTGAATAAGCCGTGTCTCCAATGATCGTCTCGATGTCCATCCCTGTCCCTTTACTTTTCTCTACTAATTCTTGAAGATATTGACCATCACTTTTTTCACCAGTTGTTACAATCGCGGCTGTGATAATTCGTTCATCACTCATCGCGATATGCGTTTTGAATCCAAAGAAAGCCGAGTCTGCCGATTTATGTCCGACACGCGCATCAGGATCTTTTGAATGACCCAACTGTGTATCGTAATCATCGATGACTTCTTTTAAGACATTTAATTTTTCTTTCACAGCGGGGATTTGTGCTACTTTTGATTGTGTTTCGACGACTTCCACAACTCGGCGGCAATAATCCAATTCCTCCGTCACTTCATTTGAAGTTGGCTTTTTAGGAAACTTTCCGACCATCTCTTCCTCGAGTTGGTAAACCGTTTTACGCACATTTTTTGATTTTTCTTGTAAAAACTCTTTTGGTGATTTTTGATTATAACGAGCTTTTGTGTGAGTTGCATCGACAATAACGGTTTTACTGGTGATAAGCCCTTTTTCCAACGCAATTTCAACCGTCTTTCCAATGAGTAAATCTAATAGATTCATGTCTTGGAGACGAAGGCGGCGAAATTTTGTAAGAGAACTGGAATCAATGACTTCTTCTTCTGGTGACATATCTAGAAAATATTTAAACGACATATCGAATTTTGAACGCTCTACGAGATCGGCATCTGATAGGTCATGTATGGCTTTCAACAGTAAATATTTGAACATACGAATAGGTGGAATCGCATTTCTACCATTATCCAAACAATATTTTGATTTTAATTCGTCTAAGATAAATGAAAAATCGACGAGCTCGTTGATTTGGCGAAGCATATTATCTTTTGGGATAACTAAATCATACAAACTTATATAAGGGCTCAAATTTAGTGTTTCTTGTTTGGAAATCATGGTTGCGTCACCTCTAGTTAGTTTTACTCATTATACTATGATAAGAGGATGTAAGATAAAGAAAAAGCGATTGCGTGAACAGGTTCACGCAATCGCTTTAGTAATTTCATTGACTTTTTCAGTGCCCTCCTTTTTAGAGGGTCGTTTTTTTGCAATTAGTTAAATTTCTCTGAAACAATATACTCCCAATCTTCTCTTAAATCTGTCGACAATGGTTGAATTTTCAATCAAAAGCATGAGAGTAGCGCATTATTTATAGTGATACAATTCAATTACAAGATATATCAGAACAAGCAAAATAAATAATATTTTTTAAGAGAAGAGGGATTATTTTGGATAAATATGTTTGTAAGACATGCGGAGTTCAGTATGAAAATTCTTTAGAGAAACCAAATGAATGTATAATTTGCAGTGAAGAAAGACAATTTATTAGTTCTAATGGACAAAATTGGACCACATTAGAATCTATGATTAAAGAAGGCCAATACAAAAATACTATTAATATCGAAGAAGAAGGACTATACAGCATAAACACTTGTCCCAGTTTTGGAATTGGTCAAACAGCCTATTTGATACAAGACAAGAATTTTAATTTATTGTGGGATTGTATTTCTTATATTGATGAAAAAACGATTAGCAAAATAGAAGACTTAGGTGGAATTGATGCAATAGCTTTATCTCATCCACATTACTACTCTAGCCAAGTAGAATGGGCTGAAGCCTTTAACGCTCCAATTTACATTCATGAAGATGACCAAGAATGGGTTATGAGACCAAGTGAGCGAATAGTTTTTTGGTCTGGTGAGTCACTTGAATTAAAAGAAGGAATCATCCTTCATAGAATTGGTGGCCATTTTAAAGGTGGAACAGTTTTAGAATGGAAAAATGGAGATAACCAAAGCGGGATTTTAATGACTGGGGATATCATTCGTGTCGTAGCTGACCTTTCATGGGTAAGCTTTATGTACAGTTATCCAAACTTTATCCCCCTTCCAGAAACGACTGTAGAAAGGATTTCCACTAGGATAAAAGAATTGAAGTTTGCGCGTTTATATGATGCCTTTCATCGTGTCATTAAAGAAGAGGCCAAGCAAAATGTACTAAGATCTGCCACCCGTTATATGGAAGCACTACATGGAACCTTATTTAATTCATAGTGCAACTGAAATGAGACGTTTTTGCATCGGGCAGAAACGTTTTTCTATCGAACAATTGTATAGTAAGGAGGAGAAAATATCATGAAACATGCTTTAGTAGTCGGTGGAACTGGGATGCTATCCAGAGTCTCCCTCTGGTTATTAGATCAGGGGTATCATGTTTCGATTATCGCTAGGAATCCCAAACGCATGAAAGATTTAATAGAACAAACAGACTTAAATAATCATATAACTCCACTTCTTCTTAACTATAACAATAATGCTGAATTACAAAAGAAGGTGCATACAACAATTAGTGAAAACGGTGGGATTGATATTGTGGTAGCTTGGATACACTCGACTGCTCCAGAGGCACTTAAAATAATTGCAGCGGAGGTTTCCATTAGTAAAAGTAGGTGGGATTTAATTCATATTTTAGGGAGTAGCTCGGATTTAAAAAAAGTTAAACGAGAAGCTATACTGCCTAAAAATTGTTCCTATCATCAAGTTCAATTGGGATTTTTCATAGAAGGTAACCATTCAAGGTGGTTAACACACAAGGAAATTTCAGATGGAGTAATTGAGGCTATTGAGAAAAGAAAAAAAATATTAACTATTGGTCAAATAGACTCTCAGGAAAAGCCACTATAAAACAATAAAAGTAGACATTTTTCAGCCTTGAAATAAATGTATTAGGTTATCGTTTTTAAAATTCAATTTATTGCTACTTTAAAAGGAGTACTAAAATGACAGTACTCCTTTCTATTTTTATAATGTTATTGGATATCTATTGCCCACTCGACTCTGTTAGGCCATGCTTTACTGCGTATAGTGCTGCCTGAGTTCGATCCTGGACGTGTAGCTTACCAAATATATTCGAAATATGAGTTTTTACGGTCTTTTCTGTGACAAATAAAGACGAGGCTATCTCTCTGTTACTTTTGCCTTTTGTAAGCTCTGACAGTACATCCTGCTCCCTAGGGGTTAATGGATATTCCTCATGTGGAAGCACTTCTTTCGGCTCGTTTTCTCTTTCCATCTGACTAGTTGCCTCAGGATGAATAGTGTTTTCTCCACGCATAATTTTTCTTATACAGTCAGCTAAGTCGTCCGGCTCAATATCCTTTAGCTGATACCCTGCTGCTCCCGCCTTTAAAGCTGGGATGACATGATCTCGATCCGAGAAGCTTGTTAGCATCAGAATTTGAATATCAGGATATTCTGCTTTTATCCTTTTGGTTGCTTGTATTCCATCCATCTCTGGCATAACTAAATCCATTAAAATAATGTCTGGCTTTAAAGCCTCGGTCAGTTCTACAGCTTCTTTTCCATTAGTTGCTTCTCCGACGATATCCATATCCTTCTGTGTTTTCAAAAAAAACATTAAACCTCTGCGAACAACATGGTGATCATCAGCTATTAATACTCTTATCATTTCAATCCCCCCTAGTAAGGTAATCTTACTAATATCTCTGTCCCTTTGTTGACTTCTGTCACCCAGTCCACTGTACCACCAATCGAGTTTGCTCGATCCTTCATGCTTTGCAGACCTATTGAAGGAAGTGATTTTAAATCCTTCATGTGAAAACCACAGCCCTCATCTTTTACAACTAAAAGCACATCGGTTGTTGTGACTGTCATATAAATTTCTGCCTTAAGCACTCCAGAATGTTTGCGTATATTGTTTAGTGCCTCTTGCGTTATGCGGAACAAAGTCTCTTCTACCTTTGCCGGAAGTTGGATTACTCCTTTTACCTTTATGCTTAGGGATAATCCAAGAATATCTCCGTATCCCTTTAACCCTTCTATAATTCCAGTTTCTAGACCCTTAGGGCGCAGTTGCCAAATAAGTGCTCTCATCTCGGTTAGTGCTTCCTGAGTTAAATATTGAATCTCTTTAAAGGTATCCTTTACTTCGACTTGGTCTGTCATTTCAACGCCGCCTCGAGCAGTCAAGGTAACTGAAAAAAGCAACTGATTTACAGAGTCATGCAAATCGCGAGCAAGTCTATTCCTCTCTTGAACAAGCGCCACCTGCTGCTCTTGCTTAGTCAATAATATTCTTTTAATCGCTGATCCAATTTGAAATGCAACAGATTCTAATAAGGCTAACTCACCTTCATCAAAACGGACAGTATTCGCTGTAGCTACATTTAACAAACCAAAGCGTTCCTGCCCAGATTGTAAAGGTACTGTAGCATGATGTGTGATTCCCTCTTCATTTACATCTTTTTTATGAGCATTTTCTATTCGCTGACATTCTATTATGTTAGAAGCCTTTTGTAATTCTCCATTTCTATATCGAGACACGCACCAACAGCCACCCTTTTGCAAGTGTCGGCAATCATTTTTTTCAAGTGACTTGGGAAGGTTTTCATGCACAATTAGCTCCTGCTTCCCTTTTTCATTAATGAAAAAAATCCATCCAGTCTCAAAAATAGTTCCCTCTAAAAGCTTACGAAGTGCTCCCTGTAGCATTTGTTCCATATCTGTTTCTTCGTTGATTAGCTCTGCTATTTCTTTCAATAGCTCTATATTGGAAAGTTCCTTCGATTGCATTATAACTCCTCCATCTAACCTACCTGTTATATTCATCTTATCATGTATAAGGTCTACATATAAATAACAGAAGCATCATACTTTTGACTGACAGTATAAAATTCGAACCCTACTTGTAATAAATAAAGCGCTATGTTAAAGAGTAGGGTTGGTTTTGCATTGTGAAATGTTACACTTAAACTAAAGTCGCAGATTAGGTGAAGAAGAAATTTTATAAACCTATTAGTATTGAAGCAAAATCGAAACTTCTCGATTGATGACAACGTCTTAGGATAAAATGGAAAATTTGTATAGATTTCAAATATGAATTGTTTTATGGAGAGGGTTTAAAAAATGAGTAAGATAATAAAACTTTTAATTATGTTTTTTGTAGTAACTATTTTGTCTGGCATAGTATTTATGTATCAGGGATTAAACCCAAAGTTAGGTAGTATACAAGTGGATGAGGATAATGAAGAAGGTATTTATGTTTCACCAGATGGAGAGAAAAGAATAACGGTTTATTTTAACGGAGGGCTAATATTCCATAACGATGTAACATATGTCGGTGTGCTTGAAGATAGTAAATCGGATTTGAAAAAGAACATTTTTTTAGTGGCTCCAAATGTTAAAGAAGTTCGATGGATAAATTATGGAACGATTGTTGTTAATGGTATAGAAATTGATATTGATGATACTTATGACTTTAGGAATGAATAAATTGTAGAAATATAATGTTCTTATTCAACTAACGGGTGCTTTACTTCAATTAGGAGTAGAGCCTTTTTACTAACGGGCAGGTCGGGTGAATAAGATAAGGGATAAGGATTAAATTTAAACAGTGTAAAGAGGGTGAAAAATGAAAAGACCTTTAGGAGTATTTTTTATTAGTTATTTTTACATTTTCGGTGCAGTTGTATTGATTTTCACAGCCGTATTTATTAATCCAGATGCAGAGGAATTTGGCATAGCAGATAGGTTTGGTTTACCAAACTTTCCAGAACAGCCATTTAGGATTATATTGGCAGTTGTTTCCCTTGTCATCATAAATGGTTATATGCGTTTAAAAAGATGGGGATTTTGGTTAATGATTTTATATTCATTTGGATTTGGTCTAATAAGCTATATTCTATTATTCTCAAATAATCAACAACCGTTTATTGGTAATTTTATTTGGTCAGTAATCGTCTTAATTTATACACTTTATGTTAGAAAGTCCTTTTTTCATGTAGAAAAGAGTTTTTAAGTCACTGAATATGCTTAACTGGTGAAAATCCATACCAATAATTCAGTACTTTGTGACGCATTGTACTTAAACTGACGGGTACTTTAGTAAAAAATAATATTAAATTAACATGGGCCGGGAGAAAATATTCTAGCTCATTTTTTTATGTGTATCTAAAATCAACCTTGATCTTTAACATAGCCTTAATAAAAAAAGTACTCAAGAGTATCCTTGAATACGATTAAACTTTTATCATATTTAACATTCATATAGTAAGTCCTATTCTACACCTTTAGTGAATAGCTGATTTATAATTGAACATCAGATTTCATCTTTTTCTTTTTAATAATTCCAATACAACCAACTACGACCATTAGAAGCGCAATTATTTCGAACAGGACGAATGCTCTTCCTGCCAATCCGCTTTCGAATATGTTCTCATACATAAATGCATACACAACAGTGAATATTGGTGCAAATATAACAGCTAAATAAATGCCCCATATTATTAAGTTAAATGTCCAAGATCGTTTAAAAGTAAGAATGAAAGTTAGTATCCCAAAAACTAGCACCAAAACGAACAAAGAAGTTAACATTTAAACAACACTCCTATAGCCAAATTTGACATTATACATAATAAGCCAAAACAAAATTTCAGCTAAACCGTCTTTGCACTTATATTATACCAATAATATACAATTATTACTTTAAATTACTGATTATAATATTACCTTAAATACAACTAAAATAATCCATAGACCATGCTCTTTTTAAATCCTTCTTTATATTATGAAAGACGCTGAAAAAATTTCAGCGCCTCTTCTCTATTCTAAATATTGATTTAAATTGCCCGTAAAGGATTCTTTGATCGCTTCCAGCTTTTTCTGGCTTTCTTCTGCTGAATCACTTGTTACTCCAAAATAATATTTGATTTTTGGCTCTGTTCCACTAGGTCGTACACATACCCAAGAACCATCTGCCAAGAAGTATTTTAATACATTGGAAGAAGGCAACAATATCTTCTCTTGCTCTCTGCCATCCGTAAATGTTCGTACAGATGATAAATAATCTTCCTGTGAAAGCACTTCGATACCTGCAACTTCTGTTATAGGATTCACTCTGATTTGCTCCAGCAGGTTAGCAATCGCCTTTGCTCCACTAACGCCTTTTTTCGTAACGGACACTAAGCCTTCTAGATAATAGCCATGTCTTTCATATAGACTGTTCAAGACATCTACTAATGTCAGCCCCTTCTGTTTATAGTAGGCAGCTGCTTCGACTAATGCCAAGACACTTTGAATTGCATCCTTATCTCTTGCAAAGTCCTTTACTAAATAGCCATAGCTTTCCTCATAACCAAAAAGAAACTCATATTCATTTGTTTCCTCGTAGTGTTTAATTTTCTCACCGATAAATTTAAAACCTGTTAGCACGTCCTCCGTACTTGCGCCGTGGTATTCTGCTATTACTCTGCCTAAATCGGACGTGACAATTGTTTTAAACACTCGACCTTTTGCTGGCATCGTCCCTTTTTCCTTACGCATCATTAATAAGTACTCTATTAAAATAGCCCCGGTTTGATTGCCAGTCAGGAGTTTATAGCCACTGTTTGTCTTAACCGCCGCTCCTACTCGGTCACCATCTGGATCTACTGCTATTAAAATATCAGCTTCATGCTGCTCTCCATATCGGATAGCATATTCAAAGGCACTTTCCTCTTCTGGATTAGGAGACACAACCGTTGGAAACTCTCCATTTGGCTCCATTTGCTCGTCCACGTAAAAGATATGCTGATAGCCTGCTTCGGTCAAAATACGCTTTGTAGTTTTACCTGAAGCTCCGTGTAATGGGGTAAAAACTACTTTTAGATCTGTTTTTAATGCTAGTTCGGGATTTTCTTGAACTGTTTTTAACGCATCTATGTATGAGGAATCCATGCTCTCATCTAAATAAACGATTAGATCCTCATCCATTTCATTATTTTTAATAGATAGTGCGTCTCCCGCTTTTTTAACATATTCAATAACAGTATCTGCATCCTGTAAATTTAACTGGGCGCCGTCTTGCCCGTATACTTTATAACCATTGTATTCAGGTGGGTTATGACTAGCTGTAATAACAATCCCCATATATGCATTAAGCCTTCTCACTGAAAAAGAAAGCTGTGGAGTTGTTCTAGGCTCACGATAAATATAAGCCTTAATACCAGCAGCAGCTAGCGTGTTCGCTGCCTCCTGTGCAAACTCTGGAGAAAATCTTCGACTATCATAAGCAATAACTACACCACGATTCATCGCGTCCTTACCAGCAGCCTTGATATATTCTGCTAGACCCGTCGTTGCTTTGCGAACCGTATAATTGTTTATACGGTTCGTGCCAGCTCCTATTTCTCCTCGCATACCACCAGTTCCAAATTCCAAATCTCTGTAAAAGGCATCCTCTTGTCTTTTTTCATCGGCGGCTAAAAGCTTAAGGTCGTCTTTCCATACAGCTTCCATATCATTTACGCTATTCCATTGTTCGAAGAGTTTTTTATAGGACATATATCTCTACTCCATCCATCATTTTTTATAATCTATACTGTATACATCATGTCGACGGTCTTTTAAATGTTTAACTGTACCATCTTGACGCTGTCTTCTTAAAATTTCTAAATCCACATCTCCGATTAATACCATTTCCACGTTAGGCTCTGTTTCTCCAACGATTCCGTCACGAGCAAATTCAAAATCAGAAGGGGCAAAGATTGCTGATTGAGCATATTGGATATCCATATTCTCAGTTTGAGGTAAATTCCCTACAGTCCCAGAGATTACCGTATAGATTTGATTTTCGACAGCACGAGCCTGAGCACAATATCGAACTCTTAAATAGCCTTGGCGATCTTCTGTACAAAATGGAGTGAAAATAATATTTGCTCCCATATCTGTTGCAATTCTTGCAAGCTCTGGAAATTCGATGTCATAGCATATTTGGATGGCAATCTTACCACAGTCTGTATCAAAAACTTTAACAGAGTCTCCTGCACTGATCCCCCACCATTTTCTTTCGTTAGGAGTTATATGAATTTTATATTGCTTATCAATAGATCCATCACGATGGAACAAGTAAGCAATATTATATATTTCCTCATTTTCTTCCTCTACGAAATGGGAACCCGCAATAATGTTAATGTTATATCGTACAGCAAGATCAGAGAATAGCTCCATATATTGAGGAGTGTACTCTGTTAGCTTACGTACAGCCTGGCTTGGAGATTGTTCATCTAAAAATGACATAAGCTGTGTTGTAAAAATTTCTGGGAATACCACAAAGTCTGATTGCGCGTCTGAAGCAACGTCTACAAAGTACTCACATTGGTTAGCGAATTCCTCAAAAGAATTAATCTTTCGCATCATATATTGAACTGCACAAATTCGTACCGGGTAGCTTGTTTTAAAGTGTCGCTTAGACAATGGAATATAATCGACGTTATTCCATTCCATTAATGTTGCATATTTTGCAGAGGCAACGTCATCTGGTAAATAATTTGGATTAATACGCATTAGCGTAAAGCCATTCATAAGCTGGAATGTTAGAACTGGATCATAGATTTTATGTCGAGATACGGCAGTTACGTATTCACGTGGTGACATTTCATCGGCATGCTTGTGATAATTAGGTACACGTCCACCAATAATGATTGATTTTAAATTGAATTGGCGTGCAATGTCCTTTCTACCTTCGTAAAGTCTTTGTCCAACTTTCATTCGGCGATACTTAGGATGTACCATCACTTCAATCCCATATAGATTATATCCATCTGGATTATGATTGGTGATATACCCTTTATCAGTCACGTCAGACCAAGAATGGCGATCATCGTACTCATCAAAGTTAATAATAAGACTTGAACAGGAGCCAATTACCTTGCCGTCTAATTCGGCAACCAATTGTCCCTCTGGAAATATGGTCAAGTGACTTTTTAATTGTTCAACCTTCCAAGGGTCCATACCTGGGAAACATAAACGTGAAATTTCTAAAATCGAATCTATATCTGAGAAAGTCATTTCTCTAATAATCATACTTTTTTCAAACTGTGATAAATCAAATTCTTCTGACATTATACCGCTCCTCTTTTTAGTACTAACTTTCATTATATAACTCTTTTGTTCACATATAAAATATTTTACATGCCCTCTTTTAACGCTTATAATTCTATTTGAGTTCAAAGCATTTTAAAGGAGCATAACTATGACTAAGAAAATCGAAAATATTATGTTATTCATGTGGTCCGTTGCATTTGTAGCGACTCTGGGTTCCTTGTATTTCTCTGAGATACGGCAATACGAGCCATGCGAGTTATGCTGGTATCAGCGCATTCTCATGTATCCTCTTGTGATCATACTTGGGATAGCTATAGCACAAAAAAATGCAAAGATAGCTGTTACTACTCTTATATTTTCTACAATAGGACTATGCTTCTCTATTTATCATTATAGTCTACAAAAGCTGGCTTTTTTACAGGACGTAGCCCCTGCTTGCGGTAGAGTTCCTTGTACTGGTGAATATATAAATGTATTCGGATTTATCACTATCCCATTCTTAGCTTTAATAGCGTTTCTTTTAATCGCAATTAGTAGCTTAGTTATTTTGAAGAGTCTCAAGGAGGACAAGTAACATGAAGAAAGTTGCCATAATCGGCGGAGTAATAATATTAGTTTTTGTATTAATTTTTGTATTAAACAGTCAAAAAAATAAAAATGCTTTAGAGAATAATCCTTATGATACCGATAATCTAAAGCAATCCACTATTGACTTACTTGATGATCCAAATTACCAAAATATTATTTTACCAAAGGATCTAGATAATAAAATTAAAAAAGGGGAAACCTTTACAGTTTATTTCTTCAGTCCTGAATGCTCACATTGTAAGGAAATGACGCCAAGATTGACGCCACTTGCCGAGGAAAACAATGTAGAGATTTTAAAATATAATGTTTTAGAGTATGAACAAGGATGGGATGATTTCCAAATCGAAGGTACACCTACCTTAATTCATTTTGAAAATGGTAAAGAAGTGGCTCGCATGCCTAATGCTCAGCCAAATGAAAATATTCAAGCATTTTTTGATCAAGTTGTATTAAAATAAAGAAAAAGGTCATGTCTCATTGACATGACTTTTTTTAAAGGAGAGAGATTATGCAACATATACTTACTTATACGATTCAAGAGGATGATCTGACAATCGACCAGCTGCTCCAAACTAAATCGAAGCTCGGCAAGAAACTTATACATGAGCTCCGAATGCAAAAAGCTGTGACCGATCAAGACGGGGAACTATTACAATGGAAATTACCACAGCAGAAGGGCAACGTTTTGACTTTCAAATGGGAAGGAGAATCCTCCAGCTATTTACCATCTGACCGAATCCCTTTATATATTGCCTATGAGGACGAGTATTTACTCATCGCCTCTAAGCCACGCGGAGTAGCGACTCACCCTAACGAGCAAGGTCAAAACCATACATTGATGAATACAGTTACCCATTACTTGCAGAGCAAGGGACATTCCTACGGCGAGCATATCCATCGCATCGACGAAGGCACAAAAGGGCTAGTAGTAGTAGCGAAGAATCCAATCGTAAAAGGCATGCTAGACCGAATGATTGAACAAAAAGAAATTGTCCGTACGTATGAAGCGATTGTAGAAGGTCAAATGAAGAGTAATCATGGTACCGTTCGTGCAGCTATTGGAAGCGACCGACACCATCCTACTAGAAGACGTGTATCTCCTTCTGGACAGCTGGCAATTACCCATTATGAGGTAGTCGGCCGACATGACCAATTTACAAAGGTGCATGCTATTTTAGAAACGGGTCGTACGCATCAAATTCGAGTACATTTAGCACATTTAGGTCACCCAATTGTTGGAGATGATTTGTATGGAGCAAAAAGATCACCTACTAAAACATATGAATTACATGCCTTTAAAGTTCAATTCAAGCATCCGATTACTGGAGAAGTAATTATCGCTGAGGATAAGCGATGAACGATTGTCCTTTTTGTCACCTCGACTTAATTGATAATCAAAAGGTTGTTCTTGAAAATGAAAATTGTATGTTTATTCAAGTACCACAGGAAATCCTTATAGGCTCTGGACTTATAATTCCACGGGCACATCGAGAAACAGTTTTTGAATTAACCGAACAGGAATGGACTGCAACGAAATATCTACTTAAAGAAGCAAAAGACTATATAGACAAGCTATACAATCCTGATGGCTACAACATTGGTTGGAATTGCAACTCAATTGGTGGTCAACATATTATGCACGCTCATTTACATATCATCCCTCGTTATGTAGATGAGCCATATGCTGGAAAAGGTATCCGCCATTGGCTAAAGAGTCCTGAAAATAAAAGAGCTCAAACTAAAAACATCGATTAAATCGATGTTTTTTTTGTCATAGAAAAGTAAGATTAACTGTTGCCATATAAATCGGAGTAAAAACTTCATTTTAGTGCAGTAATTACTGGCTCATATTTTGAAACGATGTCTACTCTATGTTCGATACAAGATAACGAATAATGAGTAATTGTTCCATTTGGAAAATACGAACCTAAAGATGTGTCCTCTTGTAAGAAACGAAAGAAATTAGATTTTTTATAAATTCCAAAGGATTCCCCCTCGTACTCTTCTTCATCATTCCATTTAGTATAATCATCATAAATAACGTAATAGGATATATAGTTTTTAAAATCAATCTGTAACCTTGTAACATTACTATCTGGGTGGGGATAAATAAGTAAATCAGTTGGATTGGCACTTTTATTTACTATTATTCTAAGCTGAATTCCATCTATTCGAGGTTCTGAAATACTTTCAAATGAAATATGGTATCCTTTTTCTTTTGTTAACTCCTCAAAAGACATAACACATCTCCCCTTTAAAAACATTATAAAATCAATTTATACTCCAATAGATTCTGGTACTTTCATCGCAATAAAAACCTTCTAGATTACAGGATGTAACTATTTCATTTATTGTATTTTTATCTGAACATAGCATTGAAAAATGACTATCCCAATGGGTGGTTAACAATATACTATGATCATGAGTAAAGAGGTTTATAGGATGGATAGGAAAAGTGTCGCAATTGGTAACTAAATCGTCAACATACTCTAATTTTCGTTCTGTACCAAATTCATCTCCATACCAAATCCAATCATGTCCCTGTTTTTTTATACTCTCCAATACACCTGATATTAACGTTTCTGGGAAACATCCCTCTGCTGGAGCAATAATTTCTTCTTGCTCACATACATCTAGAATAGCCTTAGCTATTTTTTCATTTTTATAGGTTTGGTTTAGCCCTGAAATAGAAGTTCTTAATCCAATATCTAATTGTTGATAGTTATCAATACTAGAAAGCTTTAAAAACTGGCTCCAAGTAAGGATCTCACAATGTTTCATAATGTCGGTTATACTTGGATATGTATCTGGCTCAAAGAGTTCATATTTAATTGTTTTTGGTTTAATAAAAGGATGAAAAAAGAGAAAAACTTCTTCAAATATTCCCTTATAAAATTCCTTAATAGGTATACCATCAGGGGAACAAACAGCATATCTATCTGGCTTCGGTAAAATTCTCTCTTTTGTCATAAAAAATCCCTCCTTCGGTCGCAGAATCATTTCCATTAAAAGCACCATACATACCTTCTATAAATAATTAAGATTCCCTTCAAAATTAAGATTAAAAGTTTTAGAAAATTAGTTATATTTAGTGTAATATTACACTAAATATATTATTCTCTAAATTAACTAAGGAGGCATGAGTTTTGAAAAAATGGCACTTTCTTTTGTGGGTATTAATAATAATTGCAACCCTATTAGGCTTATTCGGACAAGCTTTAGCCTATTATGTAGATGAAAATATGGCTAATAACGTCCCACCGGTATATTACTTGACCATCATAACGGTGATTAGTATCATCCTATACTTAGCTACACCTTTATTAGTATATTTGATGCTAGTATGGATGTATGGACACAAGTTAGTTAAGTCTCTATCCTATAAATAGAGAGGACGTGTCCGGAATGAAACAAAAACGGTATAACCAAGAATTTAAACAAACAATTGTCGAACTCCACAGATCT
Source organism: Psychrobacillus sp. FSL K6-4046 (assembly GCF_038624605.1). Lineage (NCBI taxonomy): Bacteria > Bacillati > Bacillota > Bacilli > Caryophanales > Bacillaceae > Psychrobacillus > Psychrobacillus sp. FSL K6-4046. The sequence goes on along the minus strand of NZ_CP152020.1, from coordinate 876,382 downwards.
GGTACACCTGTGAGTAATCTCAGTAGCGAATATGGTATTTCTGAAGTAACTATTTATAAATGGATTAAAACACATTCCCCAATCGAAAACAGTGGGGGTTTAACACCGTCACAAATCGCAGAAATCCAAAAGGAAAACCTTCGGCTTCAACAGGAGGTAGACATCCTAAAAAAGGCTATGACCATATTCGCAAGAAAGTAACAGACCAAGAGATTATTGACCATATCGAAAAGGAGAAAGAACACTTTCCTATCCAATTGATGTGTGATGTGCTAAAAGTGCCAAGAAGTACGTATTACCAGTCGTTCCATAAAGTAAAATCTTCGTATGCCATGGAAAACGAAGCGGTTTTAGCACGCATACAAACTATACATGCGGAGAGTAAAGGTCGCTATGGTGCACCAAAAATTCATTATCTGTTAACCCAAGAAAAGGTCGATTTCAGCTTAAATCGAGTGCAGCGAATCATGAAAAAGGCTGGAATTCGATCAACGATCGTGAAGAAGTACCGACCAACTTCCTCCACTGGACAAGTGGTGGAACGTGAAAACCTGTTAGAACAAAATTTTGAAACGACGACCATTAATGAAAAATGGGTTGCAGATATTACGTATATTCATACATTAAGAGACGGCTGGTGTTATTTAGCTTCCGTCCTAGATTTACACACGAAAAAAATTGTTGGCTATTCCTTTTCCAAATCGATGACAACAGAACTTGTTTTACAAGCTTTAGCGAACGCAATCGATGTTCAACAACCAGAAGAAGGACTAATCTTACATACCGATTTAGGCAGCCAGTATACTAGTGAAGACTTTGAAAAAGCAGTGAAAGAAGCAAAATTCAAACAATCTTTCAGTCGTAAAGGATGCCCATATGACAATGCATGTATCGAGTCTTTTCATGCGATTTTGAAAAAAGAAGAGGTATATCAATCTAGTTATATCAATTTTGAAACAGCCCGATTGACCCTATTCCATTATATCGAGTCGTGGTACAACCGAAAACGAATTCATGGAGCTATTAACTATCTAACACCTCAACAATTAGAGGACTTATGCCGAAAAGAAGCGGTTTGAGAGCAAAGGCATCTAGTTTTCCAGATTTACCCCTACCTACACATTTTTTCAGGACGACATCCATGGCTTGTATTTCCTGTACCCAGCGAAAGCTGTCAAGTACGGTCTTTCACTTGACTGGTTTCGCTGGGTACAGGACGCTCCATGATTGGATGCCGTTCTGACAGAGACTTAACTTTTTTATGTCCAGGATATTGACGTAGATCCAATTTGTTAGTTAAGGTTAAAAAAATAGATAAACAGTTTAATGATGTATACATTTTAGGTGTTGCCATGATTGGCCTCATCGTATCCTTGTGGTCAGTATTTGTTTGTTTAATGTGGTGGGGCTAAAGGAAGGCTGTTTGCTTCGAAGAAAGTAAATATATTCGTTATACCTTTTGAGTTATCCTATATGAAACTTTCCTTTAATTTATAAACTTTAACAAGCAGTTTCCATGAATTTTTTGAATAAAATAATGTCTAATGGGTAATATTAGAATAAACCCCCTTTATTGACGCTGTATCCCTTTTACTTCCTATTCTTTCACTGGGAAAAATTCATACATGTTATAACAGCGAATAAAAAATGGTCGTTACTGAAATCCCCTCAGTAACGACCATTTTTTTCTATTTATTAAAAGCTAAAATTATCTGGATCTGCTCCAGTTCGCTCATTTAAATTGAGTGCATCAATATTTTTCACATCTTCGAATGATAATTCAAAGTCAAACGCATCGAAATTTCCATGGATTCTTTCCGGAGTAATAGACTTTGGAATAACAATTAAGTCATGCTGTAAATGCCAGCGGATAATCACCTGCGCGGTAGATTTCCCATACTTAGCACTGATGCGAGCCAACGTAGGCTCCTCTAATAATCTACCTCTAGCTAGCGGTGACCAAGACGTAACTGCAATGTCCTCGGACGCACAGTACTCTCGAAGATCATACTGTGTCAGTCTAGGATGGCACTCTATCTGATTGACCATAGGCTTTATATTAGCTTTAGCAGCAATTGCCTCTAAATGGTGCTGATTATGATTAGATACGCCTGTTGCTCGAATAAGCTTCTCCTCGTAAAGACGTTCAATTGCACGATATGTATCTATATAACTCTCAGCAACTGGCCAATGAGTTAAGTATAGATCTACATAATCCATACCTAATAGCTCTAAAGACTTTTCAAAGGCTCTTAACGTCTGATCATAGCCTTGATCAGTATTCCAAACCTTAGTAGTTACAAAAATCTCTTTGCGTGAGATTCCAGAAGCACGAACAGCTTCCCCCACTTCTTTTTCATTTGCATATAAGGAAGCCGTATCAATATGACGATAACCTGATTCTAAAGCATGCGTAATTGCCTTACGAGCAACCTCCGGCTCTGTCATCTTATATACCCCTAATCCAATACGTGGCATCTCAACTCCATTAGCCAATCTCTTTGTTGAATTCTCAAGTAATTCCATTAAACTCATCCTTCCCTTTTATAGAAATGCGCAGGCGCCTATCACTGCCCCGACAGGCAAACTCAAAAAAAACGACTGAAGAATCAGTCGTCTTTCCGCTTCTTCATAATTGTAGCACTATCTGATTGAGCAGGGTCTGATACACGGTTATCTTCTTCTAGCTCTTGGTTATCTCTCATGCGTTCCATTTGCTTGCCTAATGTTTTTACCTCGTCCATATTTGTTGCCATTGAGCCGTTCTCTGGACCATTTTTCAAATTATCCATTTAAAAAATCACTCCTTTTTATCTATCCTAGTAGAATCACACGTTACATGCAACTTTGACACTTTCTATTTCAGACATAATTTCGTTTTATTGTATCGTTTCATTTTTTTACAAATTAGGTTATACTAAGATTTAGAATATATAGAGGAGGCGCTTAAGTATGAAACTAATCCTTATTCTTGGCGTTTGTGTTGCGTTTCTTACTGCAATTTTCACTGCAGGATACGACGACAAACCAGGTGCATCTGAGAAATAATAATTATTCAACATAAAAACGGACGAGTCTGAATAAGACTTCGTCCGTTTTTTTTTAATGTAAGTTTGGATAATCCTGTTGACGCAAAGCCTCATAAATAAGAATTGCTGCAGTGTTCGAGAGATTCAATGAACGAATATTGTCATTCATCGGTATTCTAAGTGCGCGGTCTGGATGTGCGTCGATAAATTCACGAGGAAGTCCCTTCGTCTCACGTCCAAATATAAAGAAATGATTCTTCTCTGAATCACTAAAATCAAATGTAGTATGTGGCTTCGCACCAAATTTAGTGATCAGGTAATATTCAGCTCCAGGGTGAGCTGCGAAAAATTCATCTAACCCATCATAATAGGTGATGTCCACATGCTCCCAATAATCTAATCCTGCACGCTTTAGCATTTTATCGTCTGTAGAAAAGCCTAATGGTCGGATAAGATGAAGCTTAGCGCCTGTACCTGCACACGTTCTAGCAATATTTCCTGTGTTTGCAGGAATTTCTGGTTGATATAACACGACATTAATACTCAATGATTCCACTTCCTAATTTTCAATTGTATAAAACGCAAGACCCTTGCGAATCTCTTCTAAAACCTGTTCTTCTTGCTCTGTTTTTTCTGCTTCCTTTAATGCAAGCAAGCCTTCCTCTGTATTAATTTTGCCTAATGCCCATGCTGCTGTTCCTCTTATTACAGGTCTTGCATCGTGTAGCATTAGTTCGATCAGCGTGGGAACTGCTGCCTCTTCTTTAAAATGTGCCAATGCAATGATTGCATTCCGTTGAATTGGATTTTTTCCTCTCCATGAACCAGACATATGACCATACGTTTCTTTAAAGGTCCGATTAGTCATGCCTAGTAACGGTAACAATAACGGCTTCACTAGCTCCGGGTCAGGCTTGAATGATTCCTGATGAAGATTAGCCTTGCCTTTATTTTTTGGACAGACGGTTTGGCATGTATCACAGCCATATATCCGATTCCCTATCTTCGCTCGGAACTCATCAGGCACCATCGTTTTAGTTTGGGTGATAAAGGCGATACATCGTTGTGCATTCAGCTGACCACCTTCTATTAAAGCACCAGTAGGGCAGACGTCTAAGCAAAGCCTACAATCCCCACACTGATCCTCCATTTGTTCACTTGGGGCAAAAGGAATAGAGGTAATCATTTCTCCCAAGTAAACATAAGATCCAAATTCCGGGGTGATGATTGAACAATTTTTTGCACTCCAGCCAATCCCAGAACGTTCGGCAACTGCACGGTCTGAAAGCTCACCAGTATCGACCATTGAACGCAGCCTAGCGTCTGGTATGTGCGTTAAAATATATAATTCTAGCTGAGCGAGCTTTTCTCTTAAAACTGTATGGTAATCCATTCCCCAGGATGCTCTAGCAAATATTCCTCGTCTAGCTCCCTTTACACTTTGGGGTGCATCCTTCATCTTAGAGGGATAAGCAATAGCTATCGAGATAATGCTCTGTGCCTCCTCCAGTAAAAGCTGAGGATTTGTTCTTTTATCAAGATCCGGCTCTTCAAATCCGGAAGCATACCCTAACTCCTGCTGACGAATTAATCGATTCTTCAATTCATGAAATGGAGAAACAGTGGTAAAACCAATTTTATCAATTCCAATGGATGCAGCGTATTCTATGAGGTTCTGTTGATGCTGGTTTATATTCACTAGAGTTCTCCTTTCTGTATGGTACAATGAAGAAAATATATACAAGGATGGTTTAAAATGTTTGTAAAATTAGATACTTCTCTATTACAAATAGAGCCTACTTTTAAAATTGGCCTTATTTATTATAACAAAATTATTGTATCATCTTCCCCTCAAATGCTTAAGGGACGCCTCCAATTATTTCAAGAACAGCTTTTTTTCGAATTAGAGGAAAAAGCAGTTAATGATTTTGATGGGATAAAGGAATGGCGAGGTCTTTGGAAAAAGCTTGGAGCAGACCCTAACCGTTATCGCCCTTCTATGGAAGCAATGTACAGAAGGATTGCAAAACAAAATTATATCACACCTATGCATTCTGCTGTAGATTTAAATAACTTCTTCTCTATGCGCTATGAGATTCCTCTTGGAATATATAATTTGGATGAGATTAAAGAGGATATCTTTATCACCGTAGGCAATGCAGAAACAAATTATCTTGGATTGAATGGTAGAGAAAATAATTTACACGGGATTTTAACACTTCAAGATGAAGTAGGTGCATTCGGAAGTCCATTCGTCGATTCTAAACGGACGGCAGTTACTGAAAGTACAACGAATGCTATACAAGCAGTATATCTACGTCCTTCTATGAGTCAGGAAGAAGCGGCAAAATTATTAGAATCTATGGGTCAAATGTTCACTCAAGTGCACGGTGGAGAAGCCACAAGTGTTGTATTAGACAATAACCAAGTAGAATGGAGGATATAAATTATGGCACCAATACTTCTTGCAGAGGCAGTAAAACTAAAGAGTATTTTATTGAAGAGAGTTCAGGAACTGGAAATAGAAATGATGCGTGTTGGTTTTACAGTAATTGAGAAGGGGACTACTCCTGCTCCTTCTATTAGAACTGTGAGCGCAATCGATTTAGAAATGAATGATATCCGCTCGGATATCCGAAAGCTTGATCGACTTATATACGAGGCTAACTTAAATAATACAGTTACATATAAGGAAGTTGACCTCACCATCGTGGAGGCAATTGAAATGGCTACTCAGCTACGTGCCCAGGCAAGAGTATATAAACAGTTAGGAAGCCATGAAAAGCAAAGAATCCAATTCAGCGGCTACGGCGAAGGAACCACTTATGTAGAGGTTGCCTTATATGAGCCAGAAGAATATCGAAAAAAAGCGTTAGATTTTGAAAAGGATGCAAATAAATTATCTGGGCTGATTAATGCGAAAAACTACGCTGTTACTATTGCCTTTGATGATGAAAAATATGCTTAATTTATATCCTTGGTAAGGTGAGACTCCTTGCCAAGGCATAGCAGGAGGTCATTACAATTTAACTGATGGCAAACCAATGACCATTTACTATTTACTTTGTGACTAATAACTAATGACTAACCATTGCAACGGCAATTGACAAACTTTAGTATTACCGGATCTCCTGCTATGAAAAACGCTCCTCTCCATTTTTGGAGGGAGCGTTTTTGCTTAGTTAATTTTCAAAGACCTGTGTTTGTTCTCCGTCTATTTCAAGGTACCAGGAACCTTCTTTAGGAAATTTGATTTCTCCCTCGTAATGGAATAATCTTTGTCCGTTAGCTGCGTCAATCACAGGGTTTTGGTCATTTTGAAAGCTACTCTTCTGTACAATTTCATCTCCATTTGAATTTACTAAAAGAACCTCTATACTTTCCTTTTCCCCAATAGAGCTTTCTATAATTACATTAGTAGTTTCGCCAATTTGAATCTCCTTAGGTGAATCTAGCAACACGTAATGTTCGGACTTTGGAAAAGGTGGAAGAACCTCTATCCTAAATTCCTCAAACAATTCTTCCTCCACGTAAAAGGAAACTTGCCACTCTCCCTCTGTAGTAAAGGCTGGGAAGCTTGTTAAAATATGAGCATCCTCACTATATAAACCGGCGGCTAATACCCCCTCTGACAATAAAAGCTTCTCTCCATAACTGTTTATCGCCTCTACCTTATATTCCTTCCCAACTAAAGATTCAGGATCACTCCAATAGTAGAGCATAAGTTTTGCTCCTCGACGAGTATCCTCTGCAACGAAATTGTCAGGCCCTAGTATTCCAATTTTCCCTTCTATCCCTATTACATTTTGTGGCGAATCTTGTAAAGGAAATGAAGTAGCGAAAGGTGCGTCTAATGTAACGGCTTTTGGTGACTCATTATTTAAATCATATGTTTTTCCCTTATAAGCCACCGAAAAATTGATATCTTTGCTTGCCTCTAATAATTTTTGTAGTTCCGCTTCGGAATAATTTGCATATAAAGATTCAAATGTAATTGTGTAATCATATCTATCCTTATTCGGATTTGAATTATAGCTTGCCCTATTTCCAATACCGTAACTATCCTTTAAGAAAAGATATTTATTTTCCGCTCGAAACTCCATAGAATGCCAAACATCTATTGGTATAAGCTCTTTAGACGTTAAAGATAACTCCGTCCTAACTGCATGGAGCTTATCCCCTGATGCATTCATTGTAATCTCCGTGTTTTTAATGTCTTCTATTTGCAGATCAAGACTTTTTATATATTCCTGCTCCGTCAACGAGCCCATGCCTACTTCTGTTTCTTTCGTTAAATCTGGGTTGTACATGGGGCTTGCTAAATAAGCAACCATTAAAAGGCAGGCCGTTGCTATAACTACAGATAGAGGTTTTAGAAACCTTAATCGGTTTGATTTTGAAGCATTTCGAATGCTGTAAATCACTTTTCTCTTTTCTTCTTTAGCAAGAGAATGCTTCGGAAGATTTCGCAACTGTTCCTCCAGATCATCGTGTTCTCGCTTCATACTCAAATCCCTCCTTTTCCAAAATGCTCTTCAGTTTCTTTAGCGAACGGTGATAAAGAACATTCACATGGTTTTCATTGGATTCTAGGATTTCTGCTACTTGTTTAGAGGTCAATTCAAGTATCGACTTTAAAATAATTACCTCTTTGTTTTTCGCTGGCAATTTATTTATAGCTAGGTATAATTCTTGATTCATCTCACCAAGTAAAACAGTATGATCTAATCCCTCTATCTGTTTTTCATCTCGCAAAACGTATTTTATTCGATTCCAAATATTATTCTTTCTAGCCCGGTCAACCACTATATTCTTTGCGATGGTTATTAACCATGTTTTTGGATGTGCCCCTTCGTTAAAGTAGGCAACCTTCTTCAATCCACGAAGAAAAGTTTCCTGCACCAGGTCCTGAACATCCATAGAGCCCGTATAGTAAATGAGGAAGCTGGTCACATCCCGCTCATATAACTCAAACCACTCCTCGATTAGCTGCCTTTCCAAGTGATCCCCCCTATCTCCCTACTACTTCATTAGACGTTTTACTTTCCTTAATCTTACAAGACTTTGGAAAATAAAAAAATCAGCCATTGTAGAAACAATGACTGATTTATGTGTTCCATATTTAATTAGTATGATCTTGCAAACCACACCGTGTATTTCGATTCTTTTCCACAATTAATACAAGTTGATTTTTCAGCTGGTGGATTGAATGGAATATTACGTGTTGTGAATTTTGTTTCTTCTTTTACGTGCTCCTCACAAGCATCGTCTCCACACCATCCAGCAAGGATCCATCCAGGGATTTCTCCTTTTTCCGTAGAGTCATCTAAATGCTGTTTTAGCTGATCCATGGAATCGACATGAGTATGAGAGTTTGCATCACGGAATGCGCGCGCTTTTTCTAATAAACGAGTTTGCATTGTGTTTATCTCTTCTTCCACACGCTCCACAATAACATTTATATCAACTGATTCTTTCTCATCTAAATCGCGAGCCTTCATAAGCACTTGATTGTTTTCTAAATCACGTGGTCCTAATTCAACGCGAACTGGCACACCTTTAAGCTCCCACTCATTAAATTTATAGCCAGGTGATTGATCAGAATCGTCTAAACGAACTCGGATACCTTTTGCTTTTAATGCAGCAAAGATTTCATCTAGTTTTTCCATTATTGCTGGGTTCTTTTTCCATGGCCCGACTGGTATTAAAACAACTTGTGTCGGTGCAATACGTGGTGGCAGCACAAGACCTTGCTCATCACCATGAACCATGATCACAGATCCGATTAATCGAGTAGAAGTTCCCCAAGAAGTCGTATGCACATGCTGGTGCTTGTTTTCTTTATTCAAATATTTGATATCGAATGCTTCAGCGAATTTAGTTCCAAGGTAATGAGAAGTTCCAGCTTGAACCGCTTTTCCATCCTTCATCATAGCTTCGATGGAATAAGTATCTACTGCCCCTGCAAAGCGTTCAGATGGAGTTTTTTGACCGTCATATACAGGAATAGCTAAAAGTCCCTCTACTACCTCTTTATAAATATTTAGCATTTGCATTGTTTCTTGACGAGCTTCTTCTTCATCCACATGAGCTGTATGGCCCTCTTGCCATAAAAACTCAGAGGTACGAATGAAAGGAAGTGTTTTCTTTTCCCAACGGAATACGTTAGCCCATTGGTTGATCAGTACAGGTAGGTCACGATAGCTTTTAATCCAATCAGAATACAGATGACCAATCATTGTTTCAGAGGTTGGACGAAGCGCTAAACGCTCCTCTAGTTTTTCACCTGCAGCCTCTGTAACCCATGGAAGCTCTGGTGAGAAGCCTTCAATATGATCCTTTTCCTTTTGGAAAAATGATTCAGGAATTAGCATTGGAAAATAAGCGTTACGGTGTCCTGTCTCTTTAAAGCGTTGGTTCATCTCTGCTTGGATATGCTCCCAGATTTCGTAGCCGTCCGGTTTAAATGCAATACATCCACGTACTGGTGTATAATCCATTAAATCAGCTTTTTGGATTGTGTCGATATACCATTTAGTAAAATCGTTTTGTTGTTGGTTAGTCATTACTTTTCCTCCTTAAAATATAAAAAAGCACAAAGCTGTCCTTCGAAAAGGACGTCCTTGTGCTTGAATAGACGTGGTACCACCTTAGTTTAGCTTAAAATAAGTTTTAAGCCCTCTAAACGTTTGATAACGATAACGAATCGGTTATGTTTGCATAACATCTCCGTGGTAGGTTTCAACAAGAAGGGGTGATATAGCTCTCAGCAAACGCTATATTTTCTGTTTCACAATTCTTATTTACTTGATCACATCGTAGATTGTATATTACTAATAATATACCAAAAGGAACGTATTAATACAACGTACTTCTTTTATACCAATTAATTTAAACAATCAGAATAAAAATACATTATACTTATATTATGGTAAAGACAAAACAAGATAGGGGAAGATTACATGAATGATTTAAAAAGTTCCTTTAACGAATGTACATATTATTTATCCGGTCATAGAAATCGAGATATCTCCGTCTTAAAGGATGCATTGAAGGATGTTTCTGAGGACCAATTTAGCGATATCTATGGAAACGGGCCTATTATAGAAGATTTTCAGAAGAAGATGGCTAAACTTTTAGGTAAGGGAACTTCTGCATTTTTCCCCAGTGGAACAATGGCTCAGCAAATTGCATTACGTATTTGGTGCGATGAGAAGCAGCTTAACCAGGTTGCCTATCACCCTTTATGTCATTTAGAAATACACGAGATGGATGGTTTAAAAGAATTACACCAGATTAAAACGATCCTGCTTGCAGACAAGGATCGAGTAATTGAGCTAGAAGACGTAAAAAACCTTAAAGAGGACATAGCATGTCTTCTATTGGAGCTACCCCAAAGAGAAATTGGTGGCCAGCTTCCTAGCTTTGAAACGTTAGAACAGATTTCAGCCTATTGCCGTGAAAAAGGTATAAAGCTTCATTTAGACGGAGCACGACTTTTAGAAGTATTACCATACTATAATAAAACAGCCACTGAGGTTTGCGACCTATTTGATAGTGTTTATGTATCTTTTTATAAAGGAATTGGCGGTATTGCGGGAGCTATTCTAGCCGGTGACGAGGATTTCATAGAGAAATCTAAAGTTTGGAGAAAGCGTTATGGTGGAACACTTATAAGCTTGTACCCTTATATTCTATCAGCAGATTATTATTTTGATAAGCGAGCACACAAAATGGAGCAATACTACCAAAATTCTGTAGAGCTAGCACAGCTATTTAATGATTGTAAGGATATTTACACTGTACCAGAAATACCCGTTTCCAATATGTTTCATGTCCATTTTAATCGTTCCCAAGAGGAAATGACAGCTATTCTTAGCAAAGCCCAGCTTGATAACCGCATAGGGATATCTAGCTATTTAAGTGAGCTGGATGGGGATAAATGTCAAATTGAAATAAGTATTGGAGATTCTTATCTAGAAATTCCAAAAGAACAACTAGAACAATTATTTTTGAATTTAAATGAAAAAATGAAATAAAATAAAAGACTCTTAACGTCTCGTTAAGAGTCTTTTATTGCTGTTGCTGATACTGTTCACTTTTAAGTTCTTCATATATATGGTTTGCCTTGCTTTGCGCTTCTGTTTTAGAAGTTGCGTGTACCTCAATAATTTTCCCTTCGATAATAAAGTTATATGTTTTAATCATTTTAATTCCTCGCCTTTCTTTTTTTGATTCTAATAATGTTATTCCCTATTGTAGAAAAATAAAACTTCTTAATAATGGAAATTACAAATGTTTATTGGAACAGTAAAAAGTTCATAATTACTGGGCTTACATAAAAAAGGTGGCTCTCCTTTATGAGCCACCCAACAACCCTATTACCCACTCCTTCACATCCACAAGTCGGTTGGATGGTGGTCTTTTTGTCTCACCCGAAACGATTAGGGGAACAACGGAATCTACCCGATGGAGGGAGCCATGTGCACCGCCACCAGCATGATCATGACTATGTTTTTCAATAAATTCGTAAGAAGGCTTTGCATCTACTATGATAACTTTTCCGGTTTGGGAGTGGAGTGCGCCGTAGAGCCGAGCTAGCGCATCAGGATATGTGTGATAGCGTAAAGTTCCTTGCTCATCTTTTATATCTAGAGTAGCCAAATCTCCCTCTAATTGCCATGACTGCTTGTATTCATCTATATAAGATCCATTTGGTGAGAAGGTGAGTTCTTTGTCGTTTGAGCTTATAACATGATTCGTTTGTTCATCGCTCCATGCAATAAAACCAATTCGTTCATCCTTTTTTAAGCTTTCTACTACATCAGAAAAAGAGATTTTTTTATCATTTAAATAGATGTAGGCCATTCGTTCATTCACTGCGATGGCTAGCTGTGCATTTTCTTTTCCTCTTTCTAAGAAGGTGTAACCCTTTAACAATTTATTTAAATCAATCAAAGCCGTTTCCTTTTCTTCCTTAACTGCAGATTGACCACTATCACCCAGGACTACCCATGTTACCTCCTCTACTGCATCTTCCCAAGAGCCAAAACTATTCAACAGCTCTTGCAGTGCTTGGTCAGCCTTCTCAATCCCAGATCTATCACCAGGACCATTTTTGTGTATCGAAGCATCCGCATCAGGAAGGTAGGCTAGTGTAAAGGATGGAAGTTTCCTTTGTTCAATTAGATACGTCAGTTCATGAGAAGTAAACTCATTATTTACCCCCATCCTCTTCCAGATATATTTATATTGATCGTTCGCTGGATTATATTGAGATAAGCCACCGAGTGACAGAAGCATTGGACCATTCACCTTTATATCTTTTGGTAATATATCTGCTAAAGAAAGAAGCTTAGGTACATGTAAATCCTGTTTAAAGCTTCCCCGGTATAATAGACCATTAATAGAAGCTGTGTGTATTTGAGCACTTGCCAATTGTTCATGAATTGTTAGAACTTCTTTACTTAAATGGGTTTCATTCAGATGGATAACACTATCAGCCACTACATTTTTAACCCCATTGTCCCATATCTCCGCGATTCCACTTCCATAACTAACCATGCGCGCCTCATCTTTTTTAAACCAAATCAACCCGGGGATTTTATGCTGATTTGCATATGTTCCGGTCAACAAGGTGCTATCAATAGTAACGGACATTGTTGGATAAGAACTAATAAATTCTGGATAAAAATCACCATTCTTTATTAAAAAGGAGAATGCAGGTGCCTCTCCCTCTTTTATCGCCTTTTGCAATGGTTCTGCCATTAATGAATCGACAACAATAAGAACTACCGGCTTTTTAGTAGCTTCGATCTTTACTTCATTAAACTTTTTAGTTGGAGATATTGAAATAGCTAATATAAGTCCTCCACATACAACAAGCAATATAACTAATATGATCAGTACTGTTTTCTTCACTTATAGTCACCTATCTTCCATTCATAGTGTTAGTATGGTGATTTCCAAATGAATACATGCTTATTGAAACCCATTTATTAAATCAAATTCAAAAGTGCCTTAATGGGAAAACTACATCAACTACCTTTTTATACATCCTTGCCATTGCTTTGCTCATCTTCTTTTTCGTTTTTTGCGCCTTCTTCACGGCTATCTTCCTTTTCACTCAAAGCCCTGACAAAAAATGCAGTAGGCAGCAAAAAACCAATGCCAGACTGGATAAGTGCAAAAAATCGAGCTTCCCCCACGGGTACCAAGGAGGGCACTGAAAAACTTACGTTTTTATAATAATTTTGTTTTTGAAAATTAAAAAAGGGTACTTTTTGTTCAAACTGAACAGAAAATACCCTTTTTCATTGCCTTATTCTTGCTCTCATTCGTTAAGTAACTTTAGGATTCGCTTCAAGTTGACCGCAAATATGGTTGTGGCTCCTTGTATTTCCATGCCAAAAAGACCCGTGCTAATCGCTGTATCGTAGCCGTGTCCACTCTTTAATTCACTATTCTTTGCCTCGATTTTATATCGCTCTTTGGCAAGCTGTTTAAATTCTTCGGTATTCTGAAATGCCTCTTGTTCAAGGTGCTCTGTCGATTTGATTGTGACACAATATGTTTTAGATTTCGATCCTTCTTTGTAACACCCAACTCTGAAAGGGCATATTTTACATTTTTCAACATCAAAATTATATTTGATTTGAGGGTTACGGTTGTCATCTGTATTTCTTTTTTTTATAGTTTTTCCTTTTGCTAAATGACCCGCTGGACAAACATATAAATTAGCGTCTTTATTAAATTCAAATAAATCTTCTTTTCTACGGTGGCCATTTGTAATCAGCGGATGTAATTTTGAAATGAGTTGGACCTTATTTGTCTTGGTATATATTAAATTGTCTTTACTAGAATATGCTGTATCTCCAAGCACCTTCTCTATTTTCATACCTGTACGTTGGCTTTTTTCAATTAAATCTATTAAATGTTGTCCATCACCTTGTTCACCAGTTGTTACAATCGCTGCTGTAATAATTCGTTCATCGCTCATCGCTATATGAGTTTTATAACCAAAGAAAGATGTATCTGCTGATTTATGTCCGACACGTGCATCGGTATCGCTTGAATAATTCAGATGAAATAGTGTGTCTTCTACGATTTCTTTTAATGTATTTAAACGTTCTTTCACGGCAGGCACTTGCGCTATTTGTGGCTCTTTCTCTATCACTTCAATGACTTTTTTACAGTAAGTCACTTCATCTGACACTTCGTTAGAAGTCGGTTTTTCTGGAAACTTCTCTTTCATAGATTCATCTATTTTATAGACCGCTTTTCGGGCATTCTTTGATTTTTCTTGTAAGAATTCTTTGGGCGATTTTTGATTGTAACGTGCTTTCGTATGCGTTGCGTCCACAATGATTGTTTTACTTTTGATGATTTCTTTTTCAAGTGCGATTTCAACGGTTTTCCCAATTAACATATCTAACAAATCTACATCTTGTAAACGAAGTCGACGAAATTTTGTAAGTGAACTTGGTTCAATGACCTCATCCTCTGGAGCCATTCCTAAGAAGTATTTAAATGACATATCATATTTTGAACGTTCCACTAAATCCACATCGGACACATCATGAATTGCTTTTAATAATAAATACTTAAACATACGAATGGGTGAAATCGCTTTACGACCATGATCCAAACAATATTTTGATTGAAGTTCTTCTAAAATAAACGAAAAATCAACAAGTTCATTGATTTGACGAAGCATATTGTCTTTTGGAATTATTAAATCATATAACGCCATGTATGGACTTAAGTTCAGCGTTTCTTGGTTTGAAATCATTGTGAGCACCCCTGCATTTACTTTTCTTTAGTATAGCAAGAAAATAATTTTTCGGTCTGAGTACATTTTAAAAAATTCTATAACAGGTAGAAAAGTGGATTGGATTGGAGTGCAGAGCGGTGACTCCTAGGGGATTAGCGGCCACGGCGAGCACCCGGACTGAGCGCAGCGAGGGAGAAGGCTTGCCGGGCCGCCCCCTGGAAAGCATCCGCTCGGAACGGAAAGACATGGATTCAGAAAATAGTAGAAGATGAACAGAACCTGCATTCATACTCTACATCTAAACGTTTTAAAGGCACTTTTTCAGTGCCCTCGCTTCGTTCCTGCGGGGCTTTCAGCTCGAGCTGTTCCCCCAGGAGTCGCCACCTCCCTTCAAACAACAAGAATTGAAAGGTTTCTTACAAGAAATTGTGCGGATCTTAAAAATGAAGTAAAAACATGAAATCGAGTTTCCGTTTCATTTTTTTTAATTCACTACTAAATTTTAACCTGAATAGCTAGGTTTTTAATTTGGATATAGTTTTGAACGGCTAAATGACTTTTTTCTCGTCCAATCCCACTCTTCTTATATCCACCGAAAGGCATTTGCACGCCTCCAGCTGCTCCATACGTGTTGATAAAAACTTGACCCGCTTCGATACGAGCAGCTACATAATGAGCCACGTCAATATCCTTTGACCACACTCCAGCAACAAGACCATATTCAGTTTCGTTTGCTAGCTCAATTGCTTCTTCAACTGAATGAAAGCGGACAACGCTCAATACTGGCCCAAATATTTCCTCCTGAACATAGCTCTCTTCATGACTAGTTGCTTCGATAATTGTAGGGGAAATATAATATCCATTCTCATAGTCTCTTACCTCTACACCCTTCCCTCCAACTAGCACATTGCCTTGCTTACTTGCTTCACTTAAAATATTTAAAATACGTTCGTGTTGCTTTTGGTTAATGATTGGCCCGACATCTGCATTAATGGATGCTGGTCCTATGGATAGCTCTCCAAACCTGACAACAAGCTGCTCTAGTAGCTCATCAGCGATCGTGTCCTGCACTAGCAGGCGTGAGCCTGCAGAGCACGTTTGACCCGCATTTTGCGTAATGGAATTGACAATGGCAGGAATTGCACGATCCAAATCGGCATCCTGGAACACAATGTTGGGTGATTTACCACCTAACTCCAGCGTTACAGGTACAATGTTCGCTGCTGCAGATTGCATGACCGATATTCCCGTCTGTACAGATCCGGTAAAAGTGATTTGGTTGATTCCTTTATGTGAGCTTAATGCTGCCCCAACCTCAGCCCCATATCCAGTTAAATGCTGAAAAACTCCCTTTGGAAGCTTTTCATGAAACCATTTTGCTAGAAAATTTGTGGACAAAGGAGTATCCTCTGAGCTTTTTACAATTACTACATTTCCGGTTGCAAGTGCTGCTCCTACACTTCGCGCAGTAATTTGAATCGGGTAATTCCAAGGGACAATATGTACTGTTACGCCGATAGGCTCCACTACTGTTACATTCAATAAATTCTCTTCAATTGGAATTGTATCACCGAACACTTTATCAGCAATACCTCCGTAAAACTCGAAGTATCGGGCTGCTGCTTCTACATCGGCTCGGGCTTGATTCATCGGTTTTCCAACGTCCAGAGATTCAAGCGCTGCAAGTTCCTCTGCATGTAATCTTATGTAGCCAGCTAGCTCCACTAATAATTGTCCTCTTTGAAAAGGCTTGAAGGCCTTCCATTCTTTGCTCTTCAATGCCAGTCTTGCTGCTGCCACAGCCTCGTCCACATGCGTTTCATTACCACGAACGATTTGAGCTATTACGTCACTTGTAGCAGGATCCCGTACATCAATCCACTGGTTGCCACTGACCCACTCTCCATTAATTAGCATATTAATTTTTTCCATAAAAAGCTTCCACCTCCTTTAAATATTCCTACCACCGTCCACATGAATCACTGAACCTGTAATGATTTGAGCCGCATCGGACAATAGATGCACAACTGTTGCAGAAATGTCAGACGGTTTAATCAATCTACCTAAAGGAACACTTTCTGCAAAGATATCTTTATTCAGCACTACTTCCCCTTTTTGAGAAGAAAACTGTCCTAGCATTTGAGTATCAGCAGGACCAGGATGTATTACATTTACTCGTACGTTATAAGAAGCAGCTTCTAACGCAAGCGCCTTAGAGAATGCCTCGACAGCTCCTTTTGATGCTACATAGCTTTGAAGACCTGGTCGTGGTCGCGTGACAGAAACTGACCCAATGTTGATAATCGATCCATTTTTAGCCTCCCTCATGTAGCGTATTGCTTCCTTACATGTTAAGAAAGTCGCTGTTGCATTGATATTGATAAGCCTATGCCATTCGGTTAGTTCTACATCTACTATTGACTTAGCAGCCTGTGCAATTCCAGCGATGTTCACTAAGCCATCTATTCTATGAAACTCATCATTTATCTCTTTAAACATGGACTGTATACTATTTTCATTTAACAGATCAACCTGTTTCACTCGTAAATTTGTATGTTCCACCCCACCTACAGCATCGGTGTTAATATCTAAAGCAACCACAATTGCACCTTTCTCTAATAAATCTTGAACTACTTGAAGGCCCATTCCTCCACCAGCGCCTGTTACTACGATTACTTTGTTTTCAACTACACCCATTTCTCATCTCTCCTATGCGTAAGATTTAATGTGTTTCATAATTTCCTCAGTAAACTCCGTAGTATTAGCATTCCCGCCTAAGTCAGGGGTTCTAACTTTACCTTCCACTAATGTTTCCTCAATTCCGTCCACGATTACGTTAGCTAGATCTGAGTAGCCTAAATGCTCCAGCATTAAAGAAGTGCTCCATATTTGAGCAATCGGATTGGCTATCCCCTTACCTGCGATGTCTGGAGCAGAGCCATGAATGGCCTCGAACATAGACGGATACTGTTTTTCTGGATTGATATTCCCTGATGGAGTGATACCTAGACCACCTGAAATTGCCGCTCCTAGATCCGTTAATATATCTCCAAATAAATTACTACCTACAACTACATCAAAAATTTCCGGCTTAGATACGAAGAAAGCAACAAGTGCATCGATATGATAGAATTTTGCTTCTATCTCTGGGTAGCCTGCTCCAATTTCCTTTGCTATTTCGTCCCAAAAAGGCATCGAAAAGTTAATAGCATTAGATTTAGTTGCAACCGATAAATGTTTTGAACCTCTTTTTTGCGCAAGCTCATATGCGTATTTGATCACTCGCTCACTACCCATGCGTGTAAACACACTATTTTGAACAACAACTTCATAAGGAGTTCCCGCATGCAAGCGACCTCCACTGTTTGAATACTCACCCTCTGTATTTTCTCGGACAACAACAAAATCTATGTCCTCCACACCCTTGCCGACTAAGGGGCTTTGAATTCCTTTCAATAGCTTGATTGGTCTTAGATTAATATATTGTTGAAACGCTCGCCTAATCGGTAAGATTAACTCCCATACCGAGATATGGTCAGGCACTTTAGGATCACCTACTGCCCCAAACAAAATTGCCTCATAGTCTTTTAATATAGACAGCCCATCTTCCGGCATCATTTTACCGTGCTTTAAATAGTAGTCACAATTCCATTCATAAGGATTAACCTCAAAAGTGACACCACCATGTATATCTTCTACAAGCTGAAGCACTCTTTGGGCCTGAGTCATCACCTCTGGTCCTATACCGTCTCCTGGAATACAAGCAATTTTATGTATCATAATTAAATTCCCCACCTCTATTTCTACTAAATTAATAAGATTATATTATCATTTAAATAATAGTCTGGTAAAGTTTTTAACAAATAATTTAAAATTATCAAATAATTTTAAATCTGATTTATTAACGACTTCATTGAGATCAGTGGGATAGATCAGGATATTACAACATCTTAGAAAAGCCTTAAGTATAAATAAAATATGTTCTTCATAGAAACTGATGGGATAAAATTAATAATTAAAATAATCAAAAAATTATAAAAATTAGTTGTTTATATATTAAAATATAATATAATCAATATTATATTATGACACCAACAGGTGAATAAGGAGGAAAGAAATGAAAACGCTTCAATCAATTAGTAACTTTGCAGGTAAGTATTTTGCCTTTATCGTAATCTTGTTTTCCGTACTAGCATTTATGGCACCAAGTATGTTCACCATGTTTTCTGCATACATAACGATTTTACTCGGTATTGTCATGTTTGGAATGGGGCTAACGCTTAAAGCCTCTGATTTTAAACTCGTTTTTACAAATCCTATCCCTGTATTAATAGGGCTGGTTGCTCAATTTTCCATTATGCCAGCAATTGCTTTCGTAATAGCATATCTATTAAATCTTCCGCCACAACTTGCAGCAGGATTGGTATTACTCGGAAGTGTTCCTGGAGGCACCTCATCTAACGTCATGGTCTTCCTAGCAAAAGGAAATGTCCCCTTATCTATTACCATGACAAGTGTTTCTACATTACTTGCACCCGTGATGACTCCCTTGCTACTGCTCATATTTGCCGGGCAATGGCTTCCAGTTGATCCGATGTCCATGTTTATGTCTATTATCCAAGTTATTATCATACCTATTATTTTAGGGTTAGTCGTAAGCAAGTTTCTACCGATTGTTACAGAAAAAAGCATTCCGATTCTACCACTCGTTTCAATAGTAGCTATCACTATTATTATTTCTGCGATCATTGCTGGTAATAAAGAGAATATTGCAACAGCTGGAGTTTTAGTATTTGTTGCTGTGTTACTGCATAATGCATTTGGTTTACTTCTCGGTTACTTTGCAGCAAAACTATTTAAATTATCTAAGCAGGACCAGCGTGCAATATCTATCGAAGTAGGTATGCAAAACGCTGGATTAGGAGTGTCATTGGCTAATAGTTACTTCTCTCCATTAGCTGCGTTGCCAAGTGCATTTTCTTCTGCTTGGCAGGTTATTACCGGTACATTCCTTGCAACCTATTGGGCAAAGCGCGAAATTAAAAATAAAAATACATCTGCTTCAGACAAACCATTGGAAGTAAAACGTGTAGAAGAATTCTAGTTTAGCGTAGTGGATAGTAGAGCTTGCCGACAGCTATAAACTATTTCATAATTCAAGGGAATGTTAGATAGAAAGATTTAATAAAATAGATAGTTGATTATTAATTAGCAAACAAATACTTAAGTAGAATCGAGTGAAAAAAATATGAGACCGATCTTACTTTTCTTATTGCTAATGATCTGTTTTGGACAAATTGCCTCCGGTTTATATATGCGACACAAGAATAGAAGAACACATGGCATAATTTTTATTAGTGCGGGTATAGTAGGCATTGCAATTGGTTTAACGTATCACTTTTTCTTCACCTAACCGTTATCAAAATACGGCAATTTGAAAAAACAGACCAAGAAGAATTATTCTTTTTGGTCTGTTTTTTAGTTTCGATTAATTTTTCATATTACATAGCGCTTGGGCGTAAATCTGCTGGTAGTGGATTTTGGTATCCATCTCCCACTTGCTTTAATAATTCTTTTTTTGCATCGTCAATCAGCTGTGGATTATCAAACAAATCTACTGCAGTTGCAGCTAATACTTTACTCGCATAGATCAATCCTTTATGTGCTAATGATGTTTTCCCCTGAGATACGAGCTGCCATGTGTGTAACGGTGTTCCCGCTACAAAACAAGTCGTGAAAAACTGAGCAGTTGGCACAATCCAGCTGACATCCCCTACATCGGTCGAGCCCTGCATGACCTCACGATTTTTCACATAAGGAATAATTTCCGTAAAGAATGGAGAATCTGCCGAATAAAACTCTTCCGAAACTGTATATGCAGAAAGCTTTTCTGCATCAATTACCGCAGCCTCGACTTCTTCAGAAGTAATAGTTTTAGCCATCGCCTTAGCGTATTCCATTTCCTCATCGTTATAGGTAGGTAATCCAAATTGCTGAAGCTTTTCATCCATCAAAACATTCAATGTATGGTTAGGAATATAATTAGAGCAGGCTTTATTAAATTTCACCGTGAGCTTTGTACCCGTCATTAACGCGGCACCTTCCGCAATATTAACAACTCGCTGATAGATTGCTTCTACATCTTTTAACTGGGGAGCTCGGATTAAATATAACACTTCTGCATCTGACTGAACGACATTAGGGGACGCCCCTCCAGAATTGGTAATTGCATAATGTACCTTTGCCTCGGAAATAATATGCTCTCTTAAATAGTTAACCCCTACATTCATTAGCTCAACAGCATCTAACGCACTTCTCCCTAAGTGTGGAGAGTTAGCCGCATGAGCCGCCTTTCCTTCAAACGAGAAATAAACCTGATAATTCGCAAGCGAAGAAAAAGAAAAGATTCCCGTATACGAATTTGGATGCCAGGTAAGGGCAGCGTCAATCCCGTCAAAGACGCCGTCTCTGACCATATACGTTTTACCCGACCCGCCTTCTTCTCCAGGGCAACCAAAATATTTGATGGTACCAGTAACTTTGCCTTGTTCGATCAAATCCTTCACCGCAAGAGCAGCAGCTATCCCTGCCGTACCTAAAAGATTATGTCCACAGCCATGTCCATTACCATTTTCAATAATCGGCTCTCTGACTGGACTTCCAGCTCTTTGGCTTAAACCGGACAACGCATCGAATTCACCTAAAATACCAATATTCGGCCCACCTTGCCCAAAGGTAGCGGTAAAGGCAGTCTCAATATCGCCGACGCCTCTCTCCACTATGAAGCCCTTTTCCTCTAAAAAGTTACTCAATATCTTAAAAGATTCGAACTCCTGAAATCTTGTTTCTGGAATATCCCATATACGATCACTTAGTTGGATAATTTCCTCTTCGTATGATTCTATTAGACTAGTTATTTGATCTTCTATTTTAATCATTAGCACTCACCTTTCATGTTGATAAATTTGTTCGATCGTAGCTAACCAAGTTTGCAATGCAATAGGTAGCACCGCTTCATCGATATCAAATCTTTCATGATGATGACCAGCTGCTAGTGTTGTTCCGAAAATGGAATAGGTAGATAAACCACCATTCTGTTGGACTCGTTCCATCATGAATGTCGCATCCTCTGATCCAGCAGCAAAATTAGCTGTAGGTATAACTTCATTTACACCAGCAACTTCCTTCGCTGCCTTAATCACAAGTTCCGCCAATTCATTGGAGGAAGAGCATGTTCTTGCCTCACCTACAATTTCATAGGAAAGGTTTGCCCCGTGCATTTTAGCTGCCCCTTCCAATACGGAAATAGCCTGCTCATGCACATAGGTATGCACCACACTGTTTTCTCCACGTGTCTCAAGCTTTAACGATGCATGAGAGGGAATAATATTCCGCCCATCCCCGGCTATGCACGTACCAACATTAATACGGGAAGCCCCACCGCTATGCCGCGAAATGGAGTGAAGTCCGAGAATGGCAGAGGCTGCTGCTAATAATGCATTCGTACCCTTTTCAGGCTCAGCACCTGCGTGAGCAGCCTTTCCGGTGAAGGTTGCATCTATTTTAGATGTAGCTAAAAACCCATTGGAACCTCCAATTACCGTGCCTAAAGGTGATCCTGTACCGACATGCATGCTGAGAAAGTAATCGACGTCATCTACTACACCAGCATCGACCATGGACTTTGCTCCTCGCACTCCTTCCTCTGCTGGCTGGAATATAATCTTGATAATCCCTTCTATATTCTCTTTATTTTGCGAGAGAATAGTAGCCAGCCCTAAACCTATCGAGCTATGAGCATCGTGACCACAAGCATGCATCCTGCCTTCATATTCAGATGCAAACTCTTCCTCTATCGGTAGATGAGTAGTCTCTTTTGATTCTAAAATATCTAAAGCATCCATATCGAAACGAAAACCAATTGTCGGCCCTGGCTTGGAGCCTTGTATAGTTCCTACAACCCCAGTATATCCACCGACCATTTTTTCTAAGTATTCGATATGTCCCCCGTTTTTCACGGCACTTTCATAAACCTTCGTTAGGATTTCCTCTGATGGTATGCCCATACGATTCTCTGATACTACTTCTCTACCTACCTGCACTTGAAAACCAAGATTTTTCAGCTCATTTGCTATAATGGAAGCGGTTCGAAACTCTGTCCACCCTACCTCTGGATATTGATGGAAGCTTCTTCTCCATACCTTCATTTGTTCTAATGAATTCGAAGGAATTGTAAATAAACTCAAGTACGTTCACTCCTTAATTCATTTAATTTAAATACAAGGATACTCCTGGCCCGATTGGAATTCCGAAAAATGCAAAAACTAACATTAGAGCAACCCAAACGATTAGGAAAACAATAGTATACGGAAGCATTAGTGACATAAGCGTACCAATACCTGCTTTTTTATCGTAAAGGTGCATGAATGATAAGATAATCGCAAAATAAGGATTCAACGGTGTCACCATATTCGTAGAGGACTCTCCAATACGATAAGCTAGTTGGATAAATGCGGGATGATACCCTAGCAGCATAAAAATCGGGATAAATACGGGACCAACTAATGCCCATAGAGCCGAGCCACTAATGATAAACAAACTTAAAAATGCTACTAAAATTACAAATAACACGATAACAAAAATATTTGTCATATTGAACTTTGTTAATAGATCTGCGCAATTTACAGCTAACCAAATAGCTATATTCGACCAGTTAAAATAGGCAACAAACTGAGCAATCATAAAGATTAAAACGATATAGCCAGACAAGCTTCCTATCGCCTCTGTCATTATTTTTGGAACATCAGCTGTAGACTGAATTTTTTTTGTCGTAACTCCGTAGACAATACCTACCGTTACAAAGAACAAGAACAAAACAGGAACAATCCCTGATAAAAATGGTGAACGTAAAATAGTGCCATCTTCATTTAAAAGTGGAGAGTTAGGAATCAGCATACCAATAACTACAATTGCAATAAATATAATGGCTGCTATTAACGTATTTCGTAATCCTTTCTTTTCCAAAGGGCTAATATCTTTTGAGAACGCTTGTTGCTTCCCTGTATATGTACCAAGTCTAGGCTCAACATACTTTTCAGTAATAATGGTCCCTACGGCTGCAAGTAAGAACGTAGAGACACTCATAAAGAACCAGTTATCTAGCGGTGTTACGATTACATCTGGGTTAATACCCTTAGCAATTTCCGTAGAAATACCAGAAAGTAATGCATCCGTTCCTGCGATTAGTATATTTGCTGTAAAACCAATTCCTGTACTAGCTACACCAACTGCTAAACCTGCTAGTGGATGTCTGCCTAGAGATAGAAAAACTAGAGCCGCTAAAGGTGGAATTACTACAAATGCAGCGTCTGAAGCGATATTTCCTAAAATACCAATAAAGAACACGGTAAACGTAATAATTTTAGTAGGTGTTTTTACAATGGCACGCTTCATAAGCATTTCCAATAAACCTACTTTTTCCGCTAATCCGATTCCTAACATAATTGTTAGTACGAGACCAAGCGGTGCAAAACTAGTGAAATTGGTCAGAGTATTAGCTAGTATAAACTGGAGACCTTCGCCCGAGAGAATACTCTTAACTGCAACTGTTTCCTCGGTATTCGGGTGGATAACCTCTGCACCAACTAAATTTAAAATTGCTGAAACAATCATTAATGCCAAAGTTAGATAGAAAAAGAGAATAAATGGATCTGGCAGCTTATTTCCTATCCGTTCAACTAAAGAAAGAAACTTGGAAAATTTACCGTTATCTTTCATTTCAACACTGTTAGTTGTAATAATAATCACCCCTTTTTTTATTAAAAGACACTTTTTGTACCTGTCTTTAAAGAATAGGGTAAACTATAATTAGACAAAATTCAACAAATTTTTAGAAAAAGGAGAACATTATAAATATGCCTCGCATTTTAATATTGACTACCGAGAATTCACTAGAATGGGTTAAGCAGGTAGAAACACTACCAGTAGAACCATGTGAGTATAGTTTTATGGTGTACCAATCATTAGAGCATTTAAAGGATATTTTTTTAGAGCAGATTCGATTAGTCGACGGAGTTCTATTTAGCGGACAAATCCCACACTTTTTTGTCCAGCAGCACTTCCCCGATATTGACATTCCGATGTTACATTTTGATGTTACGCAAACGGACTTCTATCGTGCATTATCTGAATATATGTATACAAACCGAGACTTTCAGATGAAACGTTGCTTGATAGACTTTTTATATGAGGAAAATAACTATCTTGGAGTGAAGGAATGGACGGAGAAAGAGGACTTCCCTTATATCTTTGATGCAACCATGCAGTCCTATGCAGATCACCAGGTATATGAAAAAATGACGAACTACCATGTGAAGCTTTGGAAGGAAGGGAAAATAGATGTTAGCATGACACGACTGAGTCGCCTTCCTGACATACTGAAGCCGTATGGAATAAATTTAATTTTAGTTGTACCTTCCCAAAGAAGCATGGTCGAAAAAGTAGATGAGCTCTTAAAAGAAATTCAAATACTCCAGCTAATTGAAAATCAAGTAGTCATAGCACATTTAGAGCTATCTATAACACGGGAAAATTTTAGAGATTTGGAATATAAACAAATGTCCTTATACAAAGCAATCCTAGACTTTAGCCGAGGAAATAATATGAAATTTATCATTCATCAAAATACGTTTTTCTATGAAGTTATAACGAATTACTGCGACTTCAAACTAATAACAAGTGACATGGAGAGCTGCAAACTAGTCAGCTACCTTTCAGCCGAGCTACCATTTGTAGTGAAAATTGGATGGGGAATTGGCAATTCTATTCAAGCAGCACAGTTAAACGCAGAAAAAGCGGCTCACTTATGTACAACTTCGGAAACACAGTCCTATATATTAACAAAAGAGGCAAAGCTCATTGGACCTCTTGGAAGCGAAGACTATATTCAAGTAGATACTCAGTACGATTCTGCAACAGAAAAGCTAAGCGCTAAGCTAAACACGACGTCCCTTCAGCTGAAGAAAATAATCGCAGTAATGAACAAGCTTCAAACAAACATCCTGTCAGCGGAGGACCTAAGTATTCACTTGGGTATTACCGAAAGAGCAGCCAATCGTATTCTGAAAAAGCTAGAGGAAAAAGGGGCGGCAAAGGTTACGACACAGCAGCAAAAAAAACTAAGAGGACGACCCAAAAAAGTATATCAGCTTTATTTAGAGGAGGTATAAACGTAGGCAGCCAATCATTACAAAATTGGCTGCCTACTTTTAATTTATCTCTACATATGTACTGGAAATCTGCTTATACATGATGATAGGTTCTTTTTCTATGTTGTAAGATGTAAATCCTAATTCAGTATAGTACGGTGATATACTGGTTAAGTTATCGATTACGTGATGACGGCTATTCGAAATTAAAATCAATTCAACATTTAATAATGATAATTGATCCTCCAGCTTTTCATAAATGGCAATGCTAAGCTCCTTTTCATCCCAAGGTTCTTTGAGATTCAATGTATGAAAAACAGCTACGATACTATTGATCTTATCTACTTCACAAAATTTTTCTAAACTTATTAGAGAGTACGATAGCTTATCAGACAAGCAATCTGCTTCTCCACAAAGATCTAGATAAGAGGTTTTTACTGGATTAAACAAATGTAAGGAGGCTTCGCCTATTAGAATTGGATCGTCATGAGAATCTTTATAGATGAAACACTGGGCAAGAACTCTAAAGAACGATGTACCCTCCTCAACTGCAAGTTTAAAGTCGACATAAACGTTAGCTACGTCCATTCTATTCCCTCCATATATTCAAACCATTTTACATCAAAATATTATTTCATTTTTACCAATAATTTGATTCAACACGTATATAAACAATTGTAATAGATAGATTGTATCATTAATATAGGTTTAAAGAACTATATATTAATATAAAAAAGCGACTGATTATGGAGTAAACAGCCGTTTTATTAAGGAGAAACTATTTTTCTATTTAATTACATTTTGTTTGGAAATTTCAAATCAAATAAGTCTACCTTCTCACTTAACATACTAAATAAATTCATTGTTGTGTGTAATCGCTCCTGCTGCTTCAACAACGTATACTTAGAAACAGCTACTTCCACGCTTATTTTGTCATAAAACGTAAGCTTGCATAAACCCCTTCCCTGGTTCTCTATTTGAAACAAATGATTAAATATCCAAATACATTCTAAGTCCTTATAAGATCTTGTTGGAAAAGCACCGATTTTTTCAGCTATTAAAATTGGTGACTTGTTTGCATAATTCATCATTTTCTTAGTTGCTTCCATTCGACCTTCTAATGTAGAAGCATGGCGAATACATGCTAAATTCAGTAGTTGATTGACGGATAAGGAAGATCTGAAAACTCCATGTGTTGTAGTGATAATGGATTTATATCCCCCACAAAATGCTGATTGAATCATAAGTGTATATCTCGTTATCAATAAAGAATCGTTATACAGCAGTTTTTTCACTCCCCTGTTTCCCCTTAAATAAATAATACTAAATACCCTCCTCTTTGTATAGTCTGAATTAACTGAATAATTGTAATTATTAATATAATATGGATTTTAATTTATTTTGTCGTATTTCATTAAAATTTTGCAAAACAAATATAACGTATGTATGTCAATTCTTCATATTTCCACATTCGAATATCGCGAGACTTCTCGTTATGCTATGGAATACCTAGGAAAAAAATAGTCATGCATGATGGAATGGAAATTATATGGAGCGTTTTGAAGATATTTTAGATGACTATAAGCCAATGATCTCTGCCTGCATAAGAAAATTAAATATTTATAAAAACCACGATACCTTTAAACAGGCTGGATTTATCGCACTATGGAAAGCTTGGTTAAAGTATGATGCTACCAAAGGTGACTTTACTCCCTTTGCTTATCGGACGATCTATGGAGCATTACTCGATGAATTAAAAAAAGAACATCTCAACGAAGAACGTTTTCAAGTTATAGAAGAAGAACAATTGAGCAACCTACTAGAGAATGACAAGCTCCCCACTATTGAACATGACCAATTGTCCAATGCTATAAAACAATTATCGGTCGACGAAAAAGAATTATTACGCTGGCTATTTGTGGAGGAGACCTCTCTCAAACAAGCTGCTACAAGGTATGGAATAACTGTTTCTGGAATTAAAAAGAGACGAGAACGACTACTATGTAAAATGAGGAGCTTGATGGGTAGAGGATAATTTTATTTGGGAGGTGTTTGGTTAAGATTTGAAGTGGGTATTATTTAAGTAAGACTCAAAAGGGAGTGATAAGAATGTCAAAAGTTAACAAGCAAGCATTACTCATCGGAAGCGTCGCAGCCTTCGCCATTACTTATTTATATAAAACAGAAAATCGTAGTAAAGCTAAGGTCGCTTTAAAAAATACGAAAGCAAAAATGGATTCTTATATGGACTCACGCAAAAATTCACCAACATATGTGACGAAAACAGGGTTTTCTGATCCTGGGGATCCAGATGATAACCGTATGATTGAAGAAGGTGCAATGACAAGTATTCAATACTTCAATGCTAATGCCCAAGATAAAAAAGGGAAAAACAACTACCCAAAATCACATAAAAAACAAACACCTGTTACAGAGGAATCACTAGAAGAATCCAACAATGATTCTCCAGCGAAACAAGAAAACACAAAAAGAATGAATCCATAGTAATCAGAAGCCTGTACTTAGAGTACAGGTTTTTTCCTTGAATGGAGTTCCAATTAAATGCAAAAATAATTATTTTCTATTAAACTAAAATGGTAATTGTATGCAAAATATAGGAGAGATGGGAGTAATGCTAGAATGAATTATATTACCTTAAATAATGGTTTGAAAATGCCCCAGCTTGGATTTGGAGTTTGGCAAGTACCAAGTGAAGAAGCTACGAAAGCAGTTTCTAAAGCAATTGAAGCTGGATATCGTTCCATTGATACAGCAATGATTTATAAAAACGAAGAAGGCGTCGGTGAGGCATTAAAAAATGCCGATGTAGCTCGCGAAGATTTATTTATCACTACAAAGGTTTGGAATAGCGACCAAGGCTACGAAAATACCTTACGCGCATATGAAGAAAGCCTGGAACGTCTAGGTCTTGACTATGTTGACTTATATTTAATTCACTGGCCAACCCCTCAATTTGATAGTTATGTTGAAACATATAAAGCGATGGAAAAGCTATACAAAGATGGACGAGTAAAGGCGATCGGTGTTTGCAATTTTGAAATAGAACATTTAGAGCGCATTTTAGAGGAATGTGAAATCCCACCGGTATTAAACCAAGTAGAATGTCATCCTTACTTAGATCAAAGTAAACTAAAGGAATTCTGTGCCAAGCATAATATTTTTGTAGAAGCATGGAGTCCTCTAGACCAAGGTGGCGAGGTCCTGCAAGATTCCATCATTCAAAAAATTGCAGACACGCATGGCAAATCACCAGCACAAACCGTTTTACGCTGGCATTTACAAAACAACACCATCGTAATCCCAAAATCAGTTACTCCATCGAGAATCGAAGAAAACTTCCAGGTGTTTGATTTTGAATTAACTAACGATGAAATGGAACAAATCAAAACCCTTAACAAGGATCGACGTAAAGGATCCCATCCAAACGAGATGAATGTTCGATAAAAATTAGAGTCCACTTCCTAAAGGAAGTGGCTTTTATTGTTTAGGAAATTTTATGACTCTGAACCTATGGATAAATTGATGTCTAGCTCCAGCCCCTTGCCCCTCGGGGTCAAATGGTTAAAAGCTCCGGTGGCTGAGGAACTGCCTCCTCGCTTTTCTCCATTTGCCTGTCGGGGCAGACATAGGCGCTTGCGCTTTTCTAGATGTCTAGCTCCAGCTCCTTGCCCCTCGGGGTCAAATGGTTAAAAGCTCCGGTGGCTGAGGAACTGCCTCCTCGCTTTTCTCCATTTGCCTGTCGGGGCAGACATAGGCGCTTGCGCTTTTCTAGATGTCTAGCTCCAGCTCCTTGCCCCTCGGGGTCAAATGGATAAAAGCTCCGGTGGCTGAGGAACTGCCTCCTCACTTTTCCCCATTTGCCTGTCGGGGCAGGAATAGGCGGTTGCGCTTTTCTTGTTTACAGTAGTTCACTGTTAGCTATTATCTCAATGCCGTTCAATGCCTGGGTAGCTAGCCTGTCTGCCTCACTATTTTCCTTGCGAGGCACTGCCTCGTACGTAGGATTGATCCCAAGTTTTTTCATCTTCGCTTCGATGCGATCGGCCCAGCCCGATAGACTCGGCTCAATAACTGCCCACTCCCCACTCAATTGATTAATAACAACCTGCGAGTCACCAATAAACGTCACAGGCAAATGGTGAACACCAAGCAGCTCCAATTCCTTCAAACACATATGTAGTGCAGCATACTCCGCCTCATTATTAGATATTAAATGTGCGGAAGGAGCATTACTCCGAAGGCGATAAGCCTTACCACTCTGCTCATAATAAATCACACACCCCATACCCGACATCTTTGTTTGAATATCAAAGCCTCCATCAAAGTAAACACGCACATTATGAGGCTCCGTTTCAATACTTTTTAGGTAGCTCTTTAACTCCTTTAAAAGCCACGAGCTATCATACTGATCAATAAAATCCATCTGCTTTACTCTACCTGTTTTCTGAATATCTTCTGCAATAAGGAGTGCTTTAGCAACAGGCATTTCATCTGACCGAAAAAACGTCTCTGCCCCTCTAGGCGTTGTATAAGTCCACTCAATACGAATCTTCATCCAAATCTCCCCCAGATTACACCAATATTTCCTTCGAATAATTACAACTAGTTTACCCATTTCATAAAGCTTTATGTTCCGTTTAGGAAAGTTTATAGATATTTATATAGAAGGAACTCATTTATCCGTTTGCTAAGTGAGTATTTGATATGCAAGAATAGGCTTGCAGTTCTTGCCGACCTTCCACTCCAGCCAAATTTACGACAATGAGCAGCTAGTTTACTACAATCCAGCATTACTTTACGACAATCAACCCGTAAATTACTACAATCCCTCGACCGTTCTCCTACTCGAGGCAAATTTACGACAATAGGCAGCTAGTTTACGACAATCCTGCATTACTTTACGACAATCAACCCGTAAATTACTACAATCCCTCGACCGCTCTTCTACTCCAGCCAAATTTACGACAATGAGCAGCTAGTTTACTACAATCCTGCATCACTTTACGACAATCAACCCGTAAATTACTACAATCCTCGACCGCTCTCCTACTCCAGCCAAATTTACGACAATAGGCAGCTAGTTTACTACAATCCAGCATTACTTTACGACAATCAACCCGTAAATTACTACAATCCCTCGACCGTTCTCCTACTCCAGCCAAATTTACGACAATGAGCAGCTAGTTTACTACAATCCTGCATTACTTTACGACAATCAACCCGTAAATTACTACAATCCCTTACCCGCTCTCCTACTTGAGGCAAATTTACGACAATGAGCAGATAGTTTACTACAATCCTGCATTACTTTACGACAATCAACCCGTAAATTACTACAATCCCGAGCCAGCTCTCCTACTCCAGTCAAATTTACGACAATGAGCAGATAGTTTACTACAATCCTGCATTACTTTACGACAATCAACCCGTAAATTACTACAATCCCTTGCCCGCTCTCCTACTCGAGGCAAATTTACGACAATAGGCAGCTAGTTTACGACAATCAGCTATTTCTTTACGTCAAATCCCTCGCAAACATTCTCTTTTCCAATCAAATTCCTCTTCCAAACTAAAAAACAGGTTGTCCGAAGATGTGGATCTTCAAACACCCTGTTTTCTATAAGCTTAGTGGTTCAACCTTGGCTTTACATAACCAAAGCGGTGGAATAGTACCTCTCCTGCAATTTCTATGTAAGTTTTGGCTTGGTTTGGAGAGCAATACATAGCTCCCTTCTCTACAAATGGTTCTTTATCGTCCGAATGATTATAGTCCATGACAATTACTATATTTTTGCGATCCTCTTGTAGTTTATTTATCATGTACTGTGTAAAGGACGTTTTACCCAAAATGATATTTACTTTTAGCACTTCATCACCTCGTTTGTAAAAAGAATAGTATTACTTTATATTCTATAAGAAGAAAACTGAAAAGATTGTCGAAACTAGGCGAGAATCCATATTTTTTTTCATTAATTTATAAAAAATAAAAGCTATTCCCCGGGAAATATATCGAAGAATAGCCTTTATTGATTATTTTAAAGAATCTCGAAGAATTGTTCCATCCAATTTCGAGGCTTTCACACTGTATTCTAGCTGGTCTTGATTGACTATGCCAGAGGTCGAAGTAATAACAAAAACGGATGCATCAAAACTAAAGTTGTCATCTCTTGAAACAAAATCAACGATCTTTAAAGTATCTTCATCCACATAATCTACACGCACTTCCACTGAACTGCCAAACCCATCATTTATAGTGATCGTCCCCGAAATCTTTGTCTTAAAGGCGTGATTAAATGAAGGATTTATAAATTGGAAATCAAGCGTATCCATTATAGAAATTCCTTTGGAGCCTTCGTCATGGTAAGTGATAGATGTTGAGGCAAAAGCTCCCTCCTTTATCGTAGCATTGGCCTGATCCACCGATCCTGTGCCATCGATACCATCCTGTCCGGGACCATACTGATACGCAACAAAGGTATTTTCTATGTTTTGAAGCAAACTAACGGTTCCAACTGTCCAATTTCCTTCCTTGTCCACAGTTACCATACCAACATAAGCACTATTACGATAAACCTTCACTTTATTTCCTGGTTCAGCTGTTCCACTTATCTCGTAATATGAGCCATCAAAAGTAACAGATGATTTAACAGGGTTCTTAATGGTAACAGGGGCATAACGAGTGATATCCGAAATAATATTCCACGTTGATATATCCTTTGGATGAAGATTATACCCAACCGTCAGCATATCTCCCTCAGTCAAAGCTGCTACAAATTCATCTACAGAAACAATCTGTCCATGAATAAAAAATAAGTCATTCGTATCCCATTTGTATTTAATCCCGTTAACTACTATGAAATTTGAATTCTTATGAATAGGTGCATTTTCCAGCTTTAAATTGTATTCTCCTGCATTAGGTTGAAGCTGGTGGAAATAAGTAATTGCAGCTTTTTTACTTGTTTGATTGCCATCAAGCTTTTGAATGGTTGGTTGCACGCTCGTTGCCTCACTTGAAGAAGCCTTTACCGTAAAAACGACATGACCGTTCTGGTCCGCATAATGGCTCCATTCCTGACTTCCAGTATTAACCTGACCATTAAAGGAAGTAATAATAGCTGTCGTAGCTTCTCCATTAGGTTGAGCCAGGTTTATTTTTACTCGGCCGTTATAAGGTGAACCATCGCCATTTGTAAACTTCGCAATATACACACGAGTATCCGTCGTTTCAAGGTATTGATCTTTTAAATCCGTTAATGAAATACCTGATGTGTCCTCAACTGAAGGTGTCGTAAATTGCACGGAATGCCCTTTCCATCTCAGGGTGTAGTCCGTAGCTGATTCTAATTCTGAAGTTGATAATTTAATAGACTTTCGATCATCTGAAAGCTTGGCCTGCTGAATTATTTCCCCCGGAATAATAAACTGACCAGGTTCTAAATGATTAACATTTTGATCCATTGCTTTTGACAATTTCAAGGTTACTGTATGTTTGCCTTCAGGTGTTGCAAAAAGAGGTAACATAGGAATGGCATCCTCTACAGCCTCGTATTTGTTTACTAGCTTGGAGTGAAATCTATGGTTGTTCTCGAAATCGGTTAAGTATTGATGAGCCTTCATCAGCTCTAAATCAGCTTCTATGTATTTATTTTCCTTCAAAAGTTGTTCTGCCTTTTTTATATGCATATGTACGGTTACATCGTATCGAATACTTTGTATGAGATGTTCAAAGGTGGGCTTTACTGAGTTTCGTATTCCGTCTCTAGTGGACTGCCCATAGACTCGATCCAGCAGCTTGGCTTGCTTACGATACTCTTCCGAGGCCACGTGGTAGGCAGTTTCTATATCATCTAAATTTCCAGAGGATATTGCTTGTTGAACATTCGACGTTAGGACTTTTATTTTTTCACTTGAAGTAATTGCATCTATGTATGCCTGTGCTCGCTTTACTTGGACCTTTGCGTCAACCAGTGATGCCTGTACACTTAATCGCTTAGAGCTCGAGAGACTCGCAGCCGCTTTTTCTGCTGCTTCTATGTATTTTTTAGCTGTATTATATTCTTCATATGGCTTTGTTTTGAAATCTGCGAACCCTTCTACAGAAATGGCCCACTTTAAAATGGTGCTTGCATTTTGTGCATTTATTACAAGCTGATTCACATTTGCTGCAGCGTCAGCTTGGGTCAATGGCGTAGCTGCTATAATTGCTGAGGCTGCTACGGAAATTTTGAACATTTTAGACTTTCGCATATGGAGCTCCCTTCCTTTTATATTAATCATAACATGTAAATTAAGGTAAAAATATTACTAAATTTAGGTAATTTTTAATTATTTATTTAAATATTTACCAAACAGATACACATAAAAATGTCCCATCAACTCAATGATGGGACAGAATTAGGCTACTCAACAGAGATGACAGTTAGATTATCTTTTTTAGGAGGCTCAACTGGAAGCGTATCTCCTGGTTTTGGATTAGCTGGCGTTTCGACTACATCTGGTTTATCACCCTTTAATAATTTTAGCTTAGCTTTCGATGGAGTTTCGTACTTAATAGATATATCCTTTTTCACGAAGTTCCCTCCTCCTACACCATAAAGACCATTGTGGGCACCAATATAGCGATATACGCGGTATTCCTCACCCTTTTTCAAGCTTCGTACCTTTGTTAAAGATTGATCAGCCTCTAGTTTCCAAAGCGTTGTATCGGATTGGACCGTTACTTTTCCAATTTGACCAACCTTTAGCTCTGTTTTTCCCCACATTACTTTTTTCTCGACTTCAGCATAAGCACTATTAACAAAAATAAAAGAAAGTGTAATCACAAACAACACCATAAACTTTTTAATATTCATTAGCACTATCCCCCACATTAATTTCAGAATATTATATCTACTAATAGAATACCATATTTAAAGAAAAATAGAAAAACACTCATTCTAACATTTGAGAAGTGTGACAGGTGCCTGGCACCTGTCACACTTCTCAAATGTTAGTCCTATTTAGCCACGACTTTATCCATACATGCTTACCCTCCAAAGTACATGCAACTTTATAACCATATACTTATTTAAAATAAAATTATTTTTCATTTTTTCAATAAAAAGCTCTTTTATTAAGAAATAAGTCCTGATATAATGTAATGAATCAAACATAAGGGAGTATTTTATACCATGAAAATAATTAGAACTATCGTACTACTTTTCGTTGCTTCTATAACTTTATTTGGAGGTATAGCTTCCGCTAACGCTACTAAAAACAGTGTCTTTATAACTAGTGAAGGTGGAAGTAATCTTAATTTTGGGCCACCAAAAGTCTTGAAAAATTCACCTTTTATAAAATTCCCAAAAGAAATTATAAAAGAGAAAAAAGATTTCGCTTGGACACAATCTTTCACCGTTCTCCCTTCCACAACCAGCATAAGCGTAGAACTGCCCTTTAAATTCTCTAACGAAGAATATATAACCCTTTACAAGGATTCTTCTGAAAAGAAATTTAATGCAGGACATATTTTCAATAAAAAAAATGAGTCTCTCGGATTGTTTTTTATCTCCACCGAAAAAATTCAAAATAAATTACATTTGACTACAAATGTTCGAGATAAGAACATACTAGAATTGAAAATAGAAACAAAGAAACTTTTAGAACCAGTATCTATTACCATTGAAGTTACTAGTCCCGATATTAACACCTACTTCGATAATAATGACTGGATTAAAAGAGGTAATCTACATTCTGTCAGTATGAAGCCTAGCTCTTACTTATTAACATCAGCAAATTATGAAATATCAACATTAAAAAGGTTAGATGCCTGGAACAAACTTGTTGAGATACATAATACTAATGAAAAATGGAGTAATATTGAAGGATTACAAAATCAATTTGATTGCCATTTTAATTTCGCAAAAACTAAAGGAGAGTGGAACTTAGAGCCTGCCAGAAGAAATGTGGGATACTTCTCTACTGTTATGTCCTCCTGTAATCCTAGTGCTAAATAAATTGTCTAAACCTTTTTTACTCACATACAAATTTCGACGAAATATTAAAAACATTTTCGCTATAGTATACATATAAACTTTAAAAGGAGCATAAAATATGCAGCATATGGAATTCATCAATTTACTTGACACCGTCATAGGACCCCGCATTATTTTTCATCACATGGAATGCGAAATATGTGGATTTGATTTAATCCACTACCAAGATCCTGAAACTAGAAAACAAAATGGAATGGCATGTGAACAATGCAATTATGTAAAGAAGTATGAAATTATTAGATAGTACCAATTTATCCCCCAGATAGTAACCACTTTCAAAAGTGTACCTATTTGGGGGCTTTTTATTTTCTCTCTCAATAGCACTTATAATAACTCTTAAATCCGAATGATGACTTTATCCACATCAAAAAGATGACTACGGCTAATTGCCGAAGTCATCTTTTTATAGCTACTACTCTGTCTTTTAAATTATTTAATAGAGTACTTGCCAAATCCATCTGTACCCTCACCGATGAACTGGATATTTCCATCAGTAGGAATTATTTTTGCTGCGTTTTTAGAGGATTCAAACATGATTTTCGCAGTTGCTGGAAGTGGTGCAAATTTCCAGTTTCCATCTGCCGAAGGATCGATAGTTTTCTTCTCTAAAATGTAGTCAATGATTGCTTGACGGTTTTCATCCGGATATACTTCCGTTTCTGTTGCATTACGTACGCCTGGGAATGTTCCATTTGCACGGTAGTTGTTAGTTGCTACGATGAATTGTTGTTTTAAGTCGATTGGTTTGCCGTCGAATTGCAGGTTCACAATACGAGAAGCATCCTTATTCACAAGGTTACCATCTGGATCGTATTTTGCTGGTTTTGTTACATCAATTTCATAAGTTACTCCGTCAATTACATCATAGTTATATGAGCGGAAATCTGTATTGATTAGCTGTTGTTCTCCAGTTTTACTTGCATCAATTTGGTTGAATTGTCCAGCAGACATTTCTAGCCATTCTTTCACATCTGCACCTGTTATTTTAACTATAGAAACTGTATTGTCATACAAGTATAGGTCTGCAATGTTTTTAATCGCCAGCTCGCCCGTAGGGATATATGTGTAATACTCTGAGTCGCTTCTTGTTCCTGCTTTAAATGGAGCACCTGCTGAAAGCACTGGAAGGTTCTCATTAGCTGTTCCTTTAAGCTTCGCTTTTACATATGCCGTTTGTGCATCTGTTACGATTTGGATAGATGGGTCGTCTTGCACTTGTGAGAAATAGCTATGGATATCAGCTGTAGTTGCACCAACTGCTTGTCGTACATAATTGATAGTTCCCTCATGCGCTTCTTTCACTGCTTTTACAATGGTTTGATTCACATCTGAATCATCTTTTGCAATTGTACGG
Source organism: Psychrobacillus sp. FSL K6-4046 (assembly GCF_038624605.1). Taxonomy (NCBI): domain Bacteria; kingdom Bacillati; phylum Bacillota; class Bacilli; order Caryophanales; family Bacillaceae; genus Psychrobacillus; species Psychrobacillus sp. FSL K6-4046. The sequence continues at coordinate 838,964 of NZ_CP152020.1, read as the reverse complement.
ACTTCAGCTTTAGAAGAAGAAACCTTCCAGCCGTCTCCAGCTTTTTCAAGAGTAAGGTCAATTACACCTAAATGGCTACCGAATTTACCAGGCATAACAACGGGTACACCGTTTATAGTTCCTTTATCGATGTCTACATTAGTTAGAGAAGCATCTACTTTACCTGGGAACACTTGGTGCGCATGTCCAGTGATAATTGCATTTACATCCTTCACTTTAGTTAGCAAATACGTTACGTCTTCTTCGCCTACCTCATGAGTTGTATCACCTAAACCTGAGTGAGAAAGAACTACAACTACATCTGCTCCAGCTTTTTTCATTTCTGGAACGACTTTTTCAATAGCTTGAACGGAATCATCAACTGTTACTTTACCTGTTAGATGAGATTTATCCCATTTAAGGATTTGTGGAGGAACAATACCAGTTACCCCAACTTTTACAGTTGTTTTATTTCCAGCTGCATCAACCACTTCTTTGTCCATTAAAACATAAGGAGTGTATGCTAATTTGCCAGAAGCCACATCACGAACGTTCGCATTTACGAAAGGAAAATTTGCATCATCCATTACTTCGTCTAAAAACTCAAGACCGTAGTTAAACTCATGATTTCCAAGAGTTGCTCCATCATAATCTAGTAGCTCCATAGCAGTAATTGAAGGATGCTCTTCTCCGTCCACTAATTTATCAACAGAAGATTTATAAGAGCCAAGTGGAGTTCCTTGTATAGCATCACCATTGTCGAATAGTAACGAGTTGCTATTTTCTTTACGTGCATTTTCAATAAGTGTAGCTGTTTTAGCAAGACCTAAGCTGTTAGAAGCTGTGTCTTTATAATAATCATAGTTTACGATATTAGTGTGAATATCAGAAGTTCCTAGGATACGTAAAGAAACAGTCTCTTTCCCTACTTTATCGTCTATCTTCTGATTGTATAAGTCTCTTAAGAATTGCTTAAATCCTGGGAATGCATTGGAAGCTGGTACCTTATCAATTAGTGGGTAAACTTTAAGAAGGACATCCTTTGCTTCTTCTAATCTACCAGCTTGCGTTAATTTGTCTGCTTCCACTATTCCCATGAAAATAGTTACTGGGATTTGTAACTCGTCACGTTTAGCATTAGCTGGATCTTTATATTCCTTTAACAATAAATCACGTGCAGCTTTACCAGAAAAACGATACAAAATAGCTGTTCTAGATTTTAATTGAGCAGATAACGCATGGTAAGACTTTTCAACTTGGAATACATTTTTAGAAGCTTCTGCCTCTTCAATATCCTCCATAATCGGATTCAAATATTTATCTGCATAATTATAAGCATCAATATAAGGGATAATTCCTCTTGTTACTTTTTCATTATACAAAGCGTCTAACTCTTTCAGCATTGCAGCTTTATTTTTAGCGTTAGATTTAGTAATAGCTGTTTTTGCTTTGGCATAACTTGCTTTGGCCTTGTTTAAAGCAGGATATAATTCTTTACTAGTAGCGATTTTACCTTTTTGAGCTGGCACAACGTAAGCATACGCCGCATTTTTCATGTCCATTCGTGCTTGGTCGACAATTTGTTGTGTCGAACTACTCGCAAAAGTTACATTGGCTGATGCAAACAAAGACGTGGCAAGTGCAGCTGCAACTACCGATTTTTTTATAGAATCCTTTTTCACAATCCCACTCCTATTTCTAATTTCATTTATTTTCTAACTAGTATACCTATTTTTAAAACATAGAATAATTAAGCACTTCTTAAAGATAATGAATTATCATCACTAAAACAATACGCACTTTACAAAGATTTTATAAAATAAATCTAAATACACAAAAGACATCCAAATTATTAGTAAATAAATATCTATTTTTACTGTACTCTATAGGTGTCTATTAATACAGGTGCCTGGCACCTGTATTAATAGACACCTATATTTCATTTCCTCAATCTGAACACAAAGTGCTTCATTTTGACCTAAAAGCAACTCATTACACTCCTTAAAATCTCCTTGTAAGATATCGTAAGAGAGTCCATGAATCGAGAAGATCCCAATAGGCAGCCCAGAAAAACAGCACGTTCCTTTGATCCCCAATAACTACACGAATACCATTCTTTTTTAACCTAAATGCTAACGACTCTAAAGAAACCATTCACCACTATCGACGTGCACTAATCTAAATGAGAAAACTCAGCAAATTGACAGCAGTAAATAACAGTTTCCCTCAACTATATCCGGACAAAAAAATAATAGGAAAAGCTCTCCTTATATGTGTGTGGTATTCGGAATCTCTAACAAAACACTATCACGTTAAAGACATTAAAAAGCCTATCTCATCCATTAGAGATGAAATAGGCTTAAATCTTTTCTACTTAATTGTTATTTTTTCCAATACTCTCTTCTACTTCACCACAAACTTAACTAACACACTCTCCGTCAAAGGCTTTTCGTCTTTCCCCTTTAACTTGTTCGTAATCATTAGCTCGTAGGAACCTGGTTTATATCCACCTTTTGGAGCGAAAACTTCGACTTGCTTTCCGTTGGCCTTGGACACGGCTTTATCAACTGGTATTGCCATTGACCCATCCTTCATGACAAAAATGGATTGATTCAAACTTGCATTGTCGACATCCTTGCTTAACGTAATTGTCCATTTTTTATCAGAGGCTACAGGTATATTTTTCTCCATTACCCTGCCCCATCCAAGTGGTAGCTCAGGCAGCGTTTTTAAGAAAAATTGGTCAGCAATTACTTGGTAGCCAGCTTCGTTTGGGTGAATATCCTTTGGATTTTCTAAATAGACCGTTCCCTTTGCATCAAACGCTGGCGCCACATTAACAAAATGCACACCTTCACTTTCTGCAATAGATGCAATTCGATTATTTACAATATTGAATGCCATTTGTAGCTGTTGTCTCGTAGCAATATCCGTCATATGTGGAAACGGAAAAAAGTAGCCGAACAAATAGATTTCGGCATCTGGGTTAATAGCCTTTACTTGTTTAACCGCAGTCGTCAGATTCTCCGACACCTTACTCAATATTAAAGTTGCTGCAGTGAGATCAACATTTACACTTTCATCCTTGGGGTCATAGAAGACTTGGATAAAGTCATTTGCACCACTGACAATTGTTACAAGCTCTGCTTCCTTTAAAGCCTTTTGAACATCTTCTCGCTTAAGCTTTTCTAGCAGTCCTTCCGTCGTTTCACCGGATTTAGCAAATTCCTTCGTAAAGGAGCCTAAACGTCCTTCCTTCTCAAGCTTCTCGCTAATTATGTCTGTAAATCCACGCCCAACTCTTTCTCCATATGGCGTTTGACCACTAGCGATGGAATCTCCTAACGCCACGTAATCTATTTTGTCATTCGTCGCAAAAGCTGCTGGCATATTTACACTAAAGACAAACAAACATAAAACCAATAATATTTGTACCTTTTGTTTCACTATTTTTCCCCCTTCTACGAAACTCTATATCTTATCTTATTCCCTAAATCACATCAAAAAACCTTTAGGTAAATAAAAAAAGTACAAGCTCCATAAAAATCAAATAGCAAAACAAATATTATTACAGGTGCCAGGCACCTGTAATAATATTCCTATAATAATCCTATTTGCTTTTCCAAAGGTCCAAAACTAATCAAACCGCAAAGCCTCACTAGGATTCATACGAGCAGCCTTCCAGGCAGGATAAATGCCGAACAGGCTACCGATGCCAAAGGATGTATACAACGCAAGCTTAACCGCCCATAAAGGAAGCACCAAGGCAAAGATATCCACATTATTGTTCCAAAACTCTATAAACAAATATCCAAGGCCAATCCCGGCAGCTCCACCGATCACACATAGCAGCAACGTTTCGAAGAAGAACTGCATTAAAATTTCGAAGGTTGTTGCACCTAGTGCCTTTCTTATACCAATTTCCTTCGTTCTTTCTCGGACAGACATCACCATGACATTCATGATTCCCATACCGCTGATCACTAAGGCCGTGGCAGTAATCCCGAACAACATCACCTGCAATATAGAAGTAACCTTTCCTAAAGCTCCGAGCATTTGCTCCTGCTTCACCACACTGAAATCTATTTCTGTATGGTTCGTCATGATGGCACTAAACACTTGCTCGTCCACCTGATCGACGGCGTCCACACTGGAAGCCTCCACAATCATCTTCGTTAAGTTCTTCATATCTGTATTCTCAAGAGCCGTCTGAATCGGAATAACCACATTATTATCTGTACTAGACCCTAGCGTGGCGTTTGGGGCGAGCACTCCAATTACCTCATACGTTTCTTCATTTATCGTAACAGTTTGTCCGACTAATGAAGGCTCTTCCGCAGATGCGGTCTCTCCTAGGAGCTTATTCATGATTCGCTTCCACCATGGATCGGGTTCCACTTTTTCCTCCGAAGGCATCCCTCCGCCCTCAGCAGGAACTTCCTTATTTCCAAGCAATGCCTCGTGAATATTGTTACCAAGCACAATGACCTTAGCCTTCCCATCCTGCTCCTCTTGTGTAAAAAATCTTCCTTCTGACAGCTCGGCATGCTGCACTCTCAGAAATTGATCCGTTGTGCCAACCATAGCCGACTGAGCACTCTTTTCATCATATTTCACTACATTGATTGTTTCTAAAATAGGAGTTACCGTTTTGACATCCTCCACATCTGCCACCACTTCTGCATCTGCATATGTAAGCGTACTTGGTACACTAGTCAATCCGCTAAGTAAATCCTTCTCCCCGTTTGTAGTATCGAGTAGTCTACCAGGCATGACAAGAATTTGTTCTGCTCCTAGGCTCCCCATCTGCTTCATCAGCGTGTCTTTTACCCCTATAGCAATCGCAGATAACACAATGACTGCAAACATCCCAATGATCACCCCAGTCATCGCCGATAACACGCGAAGCCGATTCGACCATAAACCAAAGCAGGCCAATTTAAATGATGTAAATAGCTTCATATAAGCACCCCATTCTGCAATGTTAAAATGCGCTGTGCTCGAGAAGCTACTTCCATGTCATGCGTGATGATAATAAGGGTTGCTCCTTTTTCATGTACTCGATCAAATAAGTTCAAAATACTTTTCGTTGTTTCCTCATCCAAGCTCCCTGTCGGCTCATCGGCAAGTATAAGCGAAGGCTCATTGACCAAGGCCCTTGCAATAGCGACACGTTGCTTTTCACCACCCGATAATTGGTCTGGCTTGTAGTTTTTCTTATCTAAAATACCCATCTCTTCTAACATAGCAAGAACGCGAGCTTTCTTTCGTTTTAGCCTTTTTCTCCCGTATGTTAAGGGGAGTAACACATTTTGATATACAGACAAGTTGGGGATTAGCTGAAAATGCTGAAAGACAAATCCTATTTCCTCATTCCGTAGCTTTGCCCGACGAGCTTTACCCATTTTATGTACTGACTTTCCAGCTAACACATAGCTTCCTTTATCTAACAAGTCCAGAGTTCCTAACAAATTGAGCATCGTGCTCTTCCCTGAACCGGACTTCCCCATGATTGCCACGTACTCTCCCTGCTCCACACGAAGATCCATCCCGCGCAATACTTCCATCTGCTTTGTCCCTGAACGATATTTTTTTCGCACATCTCGGAGTTCGATCATTTCGCATTCCTCATTTCTTACATCCTCAAGTGTCCTCATTCCCCTCCATAATACGACAAATCAAATCAAATGCCTCCAGAAAGTGGGTAAAATGCCTCTATTCTACCACAACCAAAAAAGAGGTACATGAGATTCTGACTGTCTTGCACAGAGCATGAATCTATCTTTCTAACCGTTTTCCCTTATTTCCCTCTCTTTCCGACAAACAATCCACCGTCGAATAAAAATCGTTCTTTTTAATTGAAAATAGAGTTCAATTTCTATGAATAAAAGATTACAAATAGACCTAACCTTTAGTATGTTCCTCCTAAAAAAAACGTTCATAATAGAACACGCTCCCTCCATATAATCTATTAACAGGAAATAGTCGAAATCAAATCCAAATTTCTGCCGGCTTTCGACGAATAATATGGTTTTAACTTGCTATATTGATACAAAAGCAGAGGGAGATGTAGAATATGCAGTCCGATTTTAATCAGCTGTTAGACAACGTCATTGGTCCTCGTCTCATTTTTCATGTCATGGAGTGTTACATTTGTGGGTACGATGAAATTTACTATCAGCACCCCGATACCCAAGAACAAATAGGCCACGCTTGTGAAGGGTGCAATTATGTGAAACCCTTCAGCTTCCAAAATGAACATTCATAAACAAAAAAAGACCACGTAAAAGTTTAGCTTTTACATGGTCTTATTTTGTTTAGTTAAAAACTAGTATAAATACGACATCCAAGGCACCATTATTAACGGTGACTGGAAGATTAAATGACTTGCCTTTTAATTCGGATAGCACTTTTGCATCTGCAGGAAACAAAGTCTTTAATTCATTCATAGCTGCCTCTGACAATGGATCGTTTCCATTCACCTTAGACACACCTAAGCTACTAATGAGGGTCGGATAAAATCCTTTACTCAAAAAGTCTAACATACTGATATCTTCCTGAACTGTTATCGTTATAGAATTGGACGTGCTAGATGATAAAAGAACATTTTTTTGGCTAGCATTTACTGCCTTCACGAAGCCTTCCACCTTTGCATCAAGTACCTGCTGTTCTGTGGACTGGTTAGGAAGTCCTTCCACTACCGCTTTAATTTTAGCTACTTCAGCCAATAGAATAGGCGAATACTTACTTGTTTTCGGTAGCCCTTCCATTAAGGCATTTATTTCTGCATATACTTTTAAAGCTTCCGATTGTTTCCCAGCTGTATATAAGCTTTTTAAATCTACTAATTTCATATAAATGGTGACTGGTAGCATTAGTTCGTCACGTTTAGCATCAGCTGGCTTTTTATACTTTTCTAATAGTAAATCACGTGCAGCTTTACCAGAAAAGCGATATAAAATAGAGGATCGATCCTTTAACTGATACGAAAGCTTATGATATCCAGCAGCTACTCCTGCAAAATCACTCTTTGCTTCCGCTTGGTTAATTTCCCTCATTAGAGGTTCTATATACTTCGTTGCGTAATTATACGCATCTATATAAGAAACTAATCCCTTAGTTACTTTTTCATTGTAAATGGCATCCATTTCCTTCAGTGTGCCTTCTATCTCGCCTGCCGATAATTTGGATGAGGTGACGACACTTTTTGTGATCTCATATTTTTTCTTCACACTATTTAACGAAGCATAGAGCGAGTCACTAGGGATTAAATTCCCTTCAAGCGCCGGAGATACGTATAGTGTAGTCGCCTTCTGTAAATCACCTTTCACCGTGGCCACCGATTGCTCCACTGAAAATGATTTTCCATACGCAATTGGTGAAAAGGCTAAAACCGAACTTGTTAATAAGGCTACCGCTGTTGCTGTCTTCCATCCTTTATTCCTCAAAACTATTCCTCCTATTGAATTGCTCAGTTTTTTATTTCAATTCTTAGTGCATTATTTAAAAAATCATTAATATACTATACTTTATCAAGTATCCCCCCTACCTACTTTAAGAAACCATTTCTCATTCGCAAAAATCCCTTAAAAACACATACCACTTAAGCTTATACGAAATGATTTTCAGAAAATATTGAGGAATGTTAATTATTTTAATTTTTTGAATAAAAAGTTGTAGATTAATAGTATAATAGATTTACAAGGAGACTAGTTAATTATTCTTATGTTTTCCAAAGTATAAGCAACCCATGAAGGTAAAAGAGGATGCAAATGGTCTGGTTGAGTTCCAAAACAACGGTACCAAAAGCTACAGCAGAAGCATTAGATAGAGAAAGATTATATGAATTACTTCAAAAAAGCCATTCTAAGAGAATCACCATTCTTCAAGCACCAGCAGGCTACGGTAAAACAACGCTATTAAGCCAATGGTTTAACCAAACAAATGACACCGTTACATGGATTTCTCTGAATACATCTGACAATGATCCGATACGATTTTGGAAATATGTTATTCATACGACATCTAATATTACGGAAAGTAACATGTATAACACGCTCGCCTCATTGTTCCAATCACAGGATCCTTCCACGTTAGAATTTTTGATTGATTCTTTCTTAAACGAAATGAGTTTAATGGAACGTCCCATCAGTATTGTGTTGGAAGACTATCATCTAATTGACAATAAAGTGATTCATCAAATGCTTACCCAACTAATCGAATATCTACCTGACAACGTACACGTCTACGTAACTAGTCGTGAGAATCTCCCCCTTCCAATCGCCAAGTGGCGAGTTAAATCCTGGCTCAATGAGATAAGCATGGAACAACTGTGCTTTACATTTGAGGAAATTGAACAATTTTACGAAAAGAAAAACCTCGAAGAGAAGCTACTACATCATGTATTAAACACCACAGAAGGCTGGCCAGCCGGCATCCAATTAACGAGTATTTCAATGAGGACCAACTCCAACAATGCATTAACATTAGACAAGATGAACCCTTTACAGCCCTTGATCACTGATTTTTTATTGCAAGAGATACTAGATACACTTCCGTCATCTATTCAAGATTTTCTTCTGAAGACTTCTTTTTTACAATCTTTAGAACCGGAAATTTGTAATAGCCTAACGAACCGAAGTGATAGCTATGCAATGCTTATAGAACTAGAAAACAAGGGAATTTTCACTGTTCGTTTAAACAATGCCCAACCGATGTTTCGTTACCATCATTTATTTGTAGAAGCTTTACAAATTGAACTTAAAAATCGTTATCCAAAGGAATTTGTTTCATCCATCATCTTGGAAACCGCGAAGCTGCTTTACTTAAAAGGTGATATCAACAGTGCGATTGACTTGGCCTTACAGGAAGGCGCCTTTACACTAGCGGAGTCGTGGATAACAGAACATTTAGTAGAAATATTTAAGAATGGAGAAACCTCCACTTTTTTAGGTTGGATTCAAACTTTAAGAAGAAACGATTACCCTGTTAATTATGAAATATTAGTGATGTACACCATTACCTTAATATCTGCCCTTCAACTAGAAGAGGCTGGTCTAATCATTTATGAGTTAGAGCTAAAGCAACAATTAGAACAATGGATGGATAAAGAGGAGAACAAAGGAATAGCTGATATTTTCACAACACTGCAAGTATATGCGCTTATTAGCATGGGGACAGGGATTGAAAAAGCGATAGAAATAATTCAAAGGCAAGTAGACCAAGGTTATGTTAGTTCTAGGTGGGATGGAATACCGATTAGGTTTAACTTATTTGAACATAAGCTTACTCGAACTAGCATTGGATCCAAGGGTAGATTTATGTCGTTAGAAAAAGCTATTCCGTTTGCAAAGTTATTCCGTGAAACTGAATTTAAGGAAAAAAATATGACTCTCTTTAGCTACGGGGCTTCAGCAGAAACATTGTATGAAAGAAATTATATCGATGCTGCCATTGGAGAATTAGAAATCGCTTTAAAGTATGGTCATAGTCTAAAAGATCCTGGATTATTTATTCCCATGTACGTTTTAAAGGCTCAAATTTATGCCTTAAATAAAAACTTCGTAGCAGCTCATGCATTATTAGATAACGTATTAGATTCATTAAGTGATAAGCATTGGCGTAATATTTTACTCACGATGAAAGCTCGTTGCTTTTTATTAGAAGGAAATACGTTAAGAGCAGAAGCAGAGCTACGAAAAGCGGAATCGAGACAACCTTTTTGGTTACTCGTCCATGCTAGATTATTACTAGCAACAGCAAAGGTAGAAGAAGCCTTAAAGACTGTAATCCAAGTGAAAACTAAAGCAATAGAGGAAGATCAAGTATCCACAATCGTAGAAGCTTCCTTGTTAGAAGCAATTTGTGAAATGGAAATGGACCATAAGGACAGCGCCTTGAACGCATTGCATGAAGCTTTGAGCTACGGCTCTACTTATGATTACGTCCGAACCTTCCTAGATGAGGAGGGTAGTATAAAATTATTAAAAGCCTATATCAAAGAACGACAAAAACATAAAAAGACCAGCTGGAATTCGGTACCGTTAAGCTATGTAAAACAGCTCATAGAAAGCAGCAGCCAAGCGGAGAGCAGCATACTAGACCAACTAACACCTCGAGAGCTGGAAGTTTTCCAACTACTTGTAGATGGTGCAACCAACAAGGAAATCGCACAAAAACTATTTCTATCCGAAGGAACCATACGCGTTTACCTAACAACGATATACAGCAAGCTAGGCGTGAAATCAAGAGCCAAAGCAATCCTGCTATACAACCAAAAATTCTTATAAACACAAGAAAAGCGGAATCGCCTGTCTCTGTCCCGACAGGCAAATGGGAAAAAGCGAGGAGGCAGTTCCTCAGCCACCGGAGCTTTTATCCATTTGACCCCGAGGGGCAAGGCGATGAAGCTGGACATCAAGAAAAGCGGAATCGCCTGTCACTGCCCCGACAGGCAAATGGGAAAAAGCGAGGAGGCAGTTCCTCAGCCACCGGAGCTTTTATCCATTTGACCCCGAGGGGCAAGGCGATGAAGCTAGACAAGAAAAGCTCCCTAATATGGGAGCTTTTTCGTATTAAAAAGATTATCGTACGCCTGGGCGTATTGTGTCTGACACTGGGACACACACAACTTCCCCCGAAACCCGCCTATCTCCATGTTCCATCCAAATGAATTGTGCCTGACACAGGGACACGAACTAAGCCTCCCGCAGTTCCCCGGTCTCTTCCTGCTTCTCCTTTTTAAAGAAAAAGCCGATGATTGCACCAATCAGACCAGTAACAATCCACCCTGCTCCGTTTGAAAACAACGGGATAAAGCCAAATACATTGTTAAGCGTTTCCACCGCGATGTTCGCATCTTTTAATGCATCCATGATAGCAACTATACTTACCCCGATAATAGTACCAACATATACCGCACGTGAACCCTTGAACCAGCTATCCGTAAAAATCAAGATAATTAGTGCAATAGCAATTGGGTACAGCAGCATTAATATTGGTGAAGCCATAGTCAAGATTTTAGTTAATCCGAAGTTAGTAATAATTAAGCTCCCTAGCGAGAAGATGATTAACCATTTCTTATACGACACCTTCGGAATAATCCGCTCAAAGTATTCTGCTACAGCAGCTAAACAAGCTACATTCGTCGTAATACCAGTTAATAAAATAACAATCCCAATTAAATAAATCCCAATTTGACCAAACAGCGCTTGTGAAGCAAGTGCAATCAGCTCTCCGCCGTTTGTTGTATAGCCTACTGCATCTACACTAGTTGCCCCTATCCAAGACATCGATACCTGCAGAAGAACTAGTCCAACCACAGTAACAAGACCCGCCTTGATAAACACCTTGGATACTTCCTTTTTAGAGCGAATACCCAAAGCATCAATTGATTTTATAAAGATCCCACCAAAGACAAACGCTGCTAACACGTCCATCGTAAAGTACCCTTGGGTGAACCCCTTTAAAAATGCATCACTGGCAGTTTCGTAGCCCATTCCATCCACAGGTCCATGTACTGAGCCCATCGGAGTGAAAATAGATTTAGCGACGATGATCACTAAAAGCGTTGCAAAGACAGGTGTGATTAACTTGCCTAATCGATCAACAAATTTAGTAGTCTCCCATGATAGGTAAACCGTCAAAGCGATAAAAATGATAGAAAAGACAAGTAGAAATAAACCTATCATACTATTGTCTGTAATCAGCTGTTTAATAGCAATCTCATAAACTACCGAGGTAGTCCTGGGTATAACATAGATCGGTCCAAGCGTTAAAAACAGCAAAACCGAGAAAACAACAGCAAACTTAGGGGAAACCCTACTTGCCAGCTTTTCCACAGTTCCTCCACCTTTAGTTAGTGCAATTATTGCTAGTAAAACTAAGCCTACTCCAGTTACTAAGAATCCTGCCATGGCAATCGGTGTATTGGTTCCTGCCTGTTGCCCTAGAACTGGAGCAAAAATCACATTACCAGCTCCTAAGAACATGGCAAATAACATAAACCCAATGGCTACAATTTGAAAAAACGATAATTTCTTTTCCATTTTTTTGCCCCCTTTAAATAAAAACCTTCTCTAAATCGCAAAGCCCTCCGCATAAATATCTGCTTCCTGAAGAATAAATCTGTGCTCTCCAGTAATCCAAGCAGACCCCTTGATAGCTGGGATAATAGCATCTATTTCTGCGATTTTTGTTTTACCTAATACCTTTCCTTCAAAAGTTGAACCAATAATACTTTCTTGAATAATGGAGGCTCCTGGTTCTAATTCGAGGGCAGCCATTTTAGCGCACGTTCCAGTTCCACAAGGTGAGCGATCAATCTGTCCGTCTCCAAATACAACTACATTTTTATAATGATTGTCACTAATCTTATTCGTAATTTCGATCAAATCCACCGTTCGGATGTTTGGAATAGTCGGGTGCTCAATATTGATATGGTGATTGATATAATCCCTTGCCTCAGTAGCAAGCTCTAATATTCTTTGTTTGTCCGATAGGTCAATATTGACCCCTATATCAGAGGAATTGATTATCCCAAAAAAACTTCCTCCAAATGCAATATCTACTGATACATCTCCTATGTCATTTAACTTGATAGATAATCCTTTATGTAAGATAAACGCAGGGACATTCGTAAATTCGATACTCTCCACCTGATCTCCCTTAAAATACGCTCTGCATTCTATAACTCCAGAAGGCGTATCTACATAGATAAGCTCTTTTTTAGGAATAATCCCTTTAGTTAAACACATCGTAACGGTGCCTATAGTACCATGACCACACATGTTCAAATAGGAGCCACTGTCCATGAAAATTATTCCTATATCACATTTTTCATTACATGGTTCAGTTAAAATGGAGCCAAACATATCTTTATGCCCTCTTGGCTCGTTCATCAATAGCTTGCGAAGGTGGTCGTAATTTTCTTTGACATACTCCTTTTTCTCCATCATCGTCTCTCCAACAATATCTGGAAAACCGTTGACAACTATACGCGTTGCCTCTCCCATCGTATGTGTATCGATTGTTTCTAAACTTAAAATATACTGATCCATACTTGTCCTCACTTTCTATTAATTTCTTCTTTAACTTAAAACATATAATATTTAATATGTTTTGAAAAGTATATTGCATTCATATAATTTTATTTTTTTATTATTTTCTAATAATAAACCCCGTCATATAGGGATTTACGCTAAAATATATTTATATTAAAAAAAGATAAATTTATCACAATATTAAAATATATGTTATAATGCTTGAGAAATTGATTGATGAACATGAGGGAGAGATATTAGATGGCATTACGTGACTTTTTTATCGCTTTATCTGAAAACCGTACACTCAACAGTGCAGCTCAAAAATATGGTTTAAAAATGGGTGCACAAAGTGTTGTTGCAGGAACTAATATTCAAGAAACGATTGAGAGCATTAAAGAACTAAACCAACAGGGAATCTCCTGTACGGTTGATAATTTAGGTGAGTTCGTGTTCGAAAAATCAGAGGCTACTGCTGCTAAGAAGCAAATCTTAGAGGTTATTACCGCAATACATGAACATGGTGTGGATGCACATATCTCTTTAAAACCTTCACAGCTAGGACTAGATATAGATCGAGATTTTTGTTATGAAAATCTAAAAGAAATCGTTGCCTTGGCGGACGAATACGATATTTTCGTCAACTTCGATATGGAAGACTATGGCCGTTTGTATCCTTCCTTTGAGCTAATGGAGGAACTAAGCGAACAGCACGATAATATTGGTACAGTAATTCAAGCCTACTTCCATGAATCAGTTGAAAATATTGAGAAATATAAAAACTATCGTTTAAGAATCGTTAAAGGTGCTTATAAAGAGCCAGCTAACATCGCATATCAGGATAAAGCAGAGATTGATCGTAAGTTTATCCAATTGATCGAGTATCATTTGCTAAACGGCAAGTTCACCTCCATTGCGACTCACGACCATAACGTGATTGATCATGTGAAGCAATTTGTTAAAATCAATGATATCCCTAACGATAAATTCGAGTTCCAAATGCTTTACGGCTTCCGCAAGGACATGCAGCTTCAACTAGCAAAAGAAGGATACAACTTCTGTACATACGTACCTTTTGGTAGTGACTGGTATGGATACTTCATGCGCCGTCTAGCAGAACGCCCACAAAACTTAGCACTTGTCACCAAACAAGTATTCAATAAAAAAACAAACACCGTTATTGGACTAGCAGCAGCTGCATTCCTTGCTGGTCGCTTAACAAAACGTAAATAATAAAAACCTGGACCTCCTTTATATGGGTCCAGGTTTTTTAATTGTAGGATAGGGTGGATTGTTGTGAAGTTAACTTTGACCGGTGAGCAGTTTTGGAATTGTCGTAATCTTCGGGGCGATTGTCGTAAACTTGAGCTTGATTGTAGTAATACGAGCGCTCATTGTTGTAAAAGTGCTTTGACTGGTGAGCCGGTTTAGGGATTGTCGTAATCTTTGGGTCGATTGTCATAAACTTGAGCTTGATTGTAGTAATCCGGGCGCTCATTGTCGTAAAAGTCACTTTGACCGGTGAGCAGTTTTGGGATTGTCGTAATCTTCGGGGCGATTGTCGTAAACCTGAGCTTGATTGTAGTAATCCGGGCGCTCATTGTCGCATTCAGGAGTGGAATTATCGTAATCTAAGCCATGATTGTCGTAAACCACCTAAAATTAGATGTTAACCTTGGCCAACTCGAACTACTCATGCAAATTCATTGATGTCGCGAAAATTTCCAGTAACTAAAAGACTGGACCCCCTGTTTGAAGGGGTCCAGTCTTTTACTATGGCTTATGAAGCTTTCGGAAGAGCTAAAGAACCAGCTTCTCCCCATATTAACTCCACCCATTCTGGATGGTCGATAAATGGATTACGATTCCCCTGCCACTCTTGGATAACATTGTTTCGGTTAAGTTCAAATTCATCTACTGGATCTTGCTCATGCCACTCTAGCAAAACAGAAAGCTTGCCATGAAAAGGAGCTGAGCCATTGTTTAGTTTTTCATTTAGCTCTAAATCTACTCGATCTCCTGCTTCATACCGTGTAGCCATATAAAAAAGAATACGAGCAACGTCACCCTTTACTCTATCTGGTGGCTCAAAGGAATTTTTCGTCTTATAGCAGCCATCACAGCCGCTAACTGGCGACCCGCCATTATCAAAGTCTAGGTTCCCTCTAGCACTATTCACTTGAACGTCCGTGGGACGAAGGTGATGGATGTCTGTTCCAGGACCTTTACTTGTACCAAAATTCCCATGAGACTTAGCCCACGTATGCTCGCGGTTCCACTGTCCTACATTTCCTCCGTTGGCAGTTTTAGAGCGGGATTTCCCGGAATAAAACAAGATCACATTATTTTTATTTTTCGGGTCCTCATCTGTTTCCCGTAATGCATCCCAAGCCTGAGAATAGCTAAGCTGAGTATGGTCATCAATAATCTCATGAAGGGCAGCTTTTAGCGCAGCACCTTCTTTACCAAGAGCATCCTTATAATAATTATCTGTCGGCGAGCCTGCTGCTGAGACAACTACACTGAATTGCGTAGTTACTTCTTTATCGCCGTCTGATCCAGTAACTCCTACAATGTACGTACCCGCTTCCAGATCAAGAGTTAATACTGACCCTTTGATCGTTCCTAATGTGGACGTAAACGTCAGCTCATCCGCATCTGGATCAGAGAAGTAATCCATCAAATTAATGGACTTTGATTGTCCTACCTTTAGGTTCATCGCAGGTATATTTGTAGCCGCTGGCGCTTTTGGGGTAGGAGCAGGCATCGGAGTTGGAATAATAATATCCATTCCCGCTTTTTTCGATACCTCTGTCACCTTATCGATAAGCTCCTTCACCATAGGTAAATCACTAGGAGAAGGTAAACGAATAACTAACGGCTTAATAGATTCTAATATTTTAATAGCTTCTTCCTTTTTCCCTGCTGCAAGTAGCTTATCCGCTTCCTTCACTTTCATGTAAATAGTGACAGGTATCATCAGCTGATCTCGTTTTTGATTTGCAGGCTCCTTATATTGGTCTAGTAATAGATCTCTAGCTGCCTTCCCAGAAAAACGGTAAAGGATAACTGTTCTACTTTTAAGCTGGACAGAAAGCTTATGATAAAGAGCCTCAACCTTTTCCCAGTCCTTAGTACTCTCTGCCTTTTTTATGTCCGCCATTATAGAGTTTAAGTACTTGTCTGTGTAATTATAAGCATCAATATAAGGTAGTATTCCTTTAGAAATACGTTCCTCGTATAAAGCATCTAAATCTTTTAATAAAGCATCCCTGTTACTAACGTTAGCTTTTTGTATAGCACTTCTCGCTTTTTGATAATTCATCTTCGCTAAATTTAATGCTGGATACAACTCTGCGCTAGTTGCAACAGTACCGTTTTGTGCAGGAACTACATATGAATATGCAGCCTCCTTCATGTCTTTTCTTGCCTGATCCACAATAGATTGTAGTGAACCGTTTGCATACCCTACATTGCTTGAAGCCAGTATAGACGTGATGAGTAAGACTGCCATGACAAATTTCTTCATCTTGTTGTTCATGATATCCCTCCATTTTTTATAATAAATAAATAGGCAATTCCTCACTTAAACTATTTTTACAATAAATAGAAATAAAAAAATATTAATGTCAATTCTTACCATAGCACGAAAAATCGTTAAATACAATTATGAAAATATTAAAATTTTGTAATAATCTAATTTCTTTTTATTAGTGGAGCAAATGTGTTAAATATTTTGTAGTTTATAAAATCTAAAGACTATAAAATAGCGTTTAATGCTAAGTAAATAAGATCTCGGAATGCTTATAAATAATAAAGGGAAATTTTTAATAGACTATGCAACCAGAAAAGAAATTTTTTGGGGAAAGGAAGCTTTACTTAAACAAATTTTGAGCAACCGGGAGATAGGAATGGGATTGTAGTAATCTATGAATTGATTGTCCTAAAATACTTGATCATTGTCGTTAATTAGCCCTTCATTGTCGTAAACTAGAGCTTGATTGTCATAAAACACAAAAAATCTGTCTCCTCAGGTGTACTCACCTAACAAGACAGCTCAATTTTCCATTCAGTTCTTCCAATAAAATTTCCAAGCTTGTTCTGGAACCCTACACAAACTAATAATTAGCACGAAGGACACAATCCCGGCCACTAACGAAAGTATCATATAGCTAGTTTGAGCCGCAATCACACCAGACAAGCCGCCACCCGAAACACCAGCGAGCGCCACCCACACGTCAATCGACCCTTGTCTTTTCGCTCGAGTGGCAGGTACGGTGGAATCTACAATCAAAGCAGTACTGCTGATCAATCCGAAATTCCAGCCTAGCCCAAGTAAAGCAAGCGCCACAATAAGCATTCCTAAAGAGTCACCTGGTGCAAATGCTGCCACTAACCCTGCAGCCAGCAGTGTAAATCCAGAAGCTACCGCAATCGCCACACGACCAAAACGGTCAACTAGTATCCCAGTAACAAGTGAGGGTAAATACATCGCAGCCACATGAAAGCCAATGACAAGACCGACTGCGTTCAAGTCATGTCCATGATGCCTCATGTGCACGGGAGTCATTGTCATAATGGAAACCATCACGACCTGAGTGATGACCATAACGGCAGCCCCGATGAAAATACCTCTCCTATCCTCTACTTCCTCTTCTACACTTGAAGTATCCTGTTCCACCTGCTTATTAATAGCAGTCGAAATCACTAACGGATCTGGTCGCAATAAAACCCAAAGAATTGTTCCAGCCAATAAATAGGCAGCTGCCGCCAATATAAATGGCCCGGCAAGAGATGGAACCCCTATAGACTCAGCAAACCTTCCCATAACCCCTACTAAATTTGGACCCGCAAATGCCCCTAATGTGGTCGATACCATCGCAATACTAATGGCAGTACCTCGCTGCTTGGCAGTGGCTAAATCCGTTCCTGCATATCTAGCCTGCAAGTTTGTCGCTGATCCTGCACCATATATTAACAAGGAGGCAAACAGTAAGATGATACTGTCAGTCATAGCAGCAGCAACTACCCCAATGGCACCAATACCACCGACGATAAATCCGCCGGACAAGCCGTACCTCCTACCATAACGCTGTGACATCCTACCAACCATTAACGCCGCTCCTGCTGACCCTAACGTGAACAGGGCAGTAGGTATACCTGCATAGCTATCTGTCCCTAGCATATCCTGAGCAATCAAAGCCCCGACTGTTATTCCAGCTGCCAATCCTGCTCCTCCAAAAACCTGTGACAAAACGACTATCCACAATGTTCTTTTATATAGTCGCTGGATTTCTTCTGGAGAATCTATGTATCTCTGAATATCAATTTTTCCCTGTGAAATAAAAGCCACCCCCAAATCTATGCTTTTGAACTCCTCCGCAAACCCTTTAGCCAACTATATATTATGATTCCAACAAATGCGCCAGTACTATCGATCAATACATCCTTCACCTGCGCTCCTCGACCAGGGACAAACAGCTGATGAAGCTCATCACTAATCGCATAAACAATGCAAATAGCTAAAGCAAATACGATACTTTTCTTACCTTGAATCTCACTTAACCGGAACGCTCGGACAACCAATATTCCCAATACAAAATAAATAAGAAAATGTGCATTCTTTCGTACGAAATGATGTAAATGATCAACAAATAAATCCGACTCCGGAGCAACAGCTTCCACCACTGATAAAATTACCTCTGTTACCCCTGTACTTAATTCCTTTGAATCATCAGCTGGCTGACTGGAGAAAAAGAAGATTAACCCCATCCATAAAACCACTGCTAAATACGACCAAATTTTCGACATATAACCTCACCTTTAAAGCTTTTCTTATCAAAAAAGCAACTAAAGCTATAGCTCCAGCTGCTATTAAACATTACATATTTTTATAAACGCCTGTCCGAAGCAAGGCTTGCTTTAACGAACTGAATGTAGAAATCTTACCGAAGTCTAGTCCTAGCTGGACAGAGGTATGTGCCACCTCTGGGCGAATACCCGAAATATATGGACGAATTCCTAGTAAGCTTAAAACCTCCATAAACTTATACAGCTCATTGGCAACCATTGTATCTATTATAGAAACTCCGGAAATATCAATAAACAGCTTGTCTAACCCAAGCTCTATACACTTTTGTGGAATCTCATCACTTAGAGATTTTGCGCGATATGTATCCACGTCCCCAACGATTGGCAAGACACCAACCTTTTCTAGTATAGGTATGATAGGACTGCTCAATTCACGTATTAGCATTTGTTGAGCATTAAGCCGAGTCGTAAACAGATAATAATAGCGTTTAGAGAATTCAAAGATTAATCGGTCAAAGGATTGATTATAAATGGCGCTCCACTTTAAAACATCTTTAGTTGTAATACCTCCTGCTTGACCTTGAACAAAACGTTCTACATAGCTCCAAATAATCTCTCTCGTCTTGTTAAGTGCCTCGATCACATTATGAATTGCTATATTATTTTCTACTCTATTTTTTGCGACTGTTTCAGCCCATGTCTCTAATAGCTCGGAAAATGTTTTCTCATCCAATAAGGAAGTGGCAACTGTCCTAATCGTCAATGCATTCTGTTCCTTCAACAGTTCATCTATTGAAGGGTTAGGATTATTTGAATAAAAAGGATCAGTAAAATTTCTTTTTTCCTCTAGCCACTGCTGGGAAATATGTGGAGAATTTTCAATCAAATAATTGTAAAGTTGTTCATTAATTGAAGACAAGTGATCTCCTTCTTTCTTTCTAAACAATAGTAACTCTATTATAAATGTTTCAGTAAGAAAAAGGTATTTTATTCTATTTTTAATTAAAAAAAGCAACCGAAGTGAAACTCCGGCTGCTAAAATATATTTATTTTGAAAATCTTCCTGCAAAGTCCATTGTGCTACATTTTTCCAATGGAAGTTTAACACTCTTACCTTCTGCAGCTGATTTATAAATAGCTAACACTAGCTCAAGTGCATTTCTACCGTCCACTGCTGTTACATAAGGATCTCTATCGTTTTTAATAGCTTCGATTACGTCTGTATATAGTGGGTTGTGTCCAAATCCATAAACGGATGGTGGATTTTCGTAATATTTAGCTTTTACTTCTTCTGAGTTATCTTTGTCATCAGCGAACATCCACTCTTCAATGATGTTAACAGACTTACCACCGATTTTAACGGTACCTTCTTCACCGAACACATATAGTGTTTCTTCTAGGTTTTTAGGGAAGATATTCGTTGTGCCTTCGATAATTCCGTAGCTACCATTTTTAAAGCGAACTAGAGCCATACCAAGGTCTTCTGCTTCGATGAAGCCGTGCATAAGGTTATCCGTCATTCCAACAACCTCTACGATTTCGTCGCCCATCATCCAACGTAACAAGTCAATATTATGTATACATTGGTTCATCAACGCGCCGCCATCTTGCTCCCAAGTTCCGCGCCATGGAGCTTGTGTATAGTAATCTTCCCCACGGTTCCAACGGATATGAGCAGTACCGTGAAGTAATCGACCAAAGCGACCTTCTTCAACAGCTTCTCTCATTTTTTGAACAGACTTGTTAAAGCGGTTTTGGTGACAAGCACTTACTTTAACATTTTTCTCTTTAGCTAAAGCGATGATTTGATCTGCTTCTTCTAAAGATAATGCGATTGGCTTCTCGATAATTAAATTGCTGCCATGCTCGATACAATCTAAAGCGATTTGTGCATGCTTTCCGCTTTCTGTACAAATCCCGATTAGCTCAGGAGATTCCTGCTGAAGCATTTCCTTGTAATCCGTATATTTCTTCACTGTTTCTGGAAGCTCAAACATGGAAATTGTTGCATCCATTTTGCTCTCGTCCACATCACATAACGCCACAATATTTAAATTATTTTCTATAGCTGCAGCAACATGATTAGGAGAGATTCGTCCACACCCGATAATTGCATATTTTAAACTCACTTACGTGTTCCTCCTTTGGAATATCCAAAATCTATATGCTCTTATGTTATCCAAACACTTAAAGTTATACTCTTAGTGAATATCCTCACATAAAGCCTACACTATTATATCATATTCCATTCTATAGTTTTATCAACTAAAAGTGTTTTAGAAAAAACAATACTAATGGTTGAACAAGTACTTCGATAGAAGAAGTTAATCTATCCATATTTCATAAGTGAGAATACGAAAATACATAAAACACAAAACAACCTAGACTTACGATTGTTCATAAAAAAATTACAAATATCCTGAATCTCGAAGGTCAAACAATTTCAGTCTTTTTGTTCGGCCAGGGAGAAAGCAGGAAAATTTACACCAAATTATGTGACAGACGATAAGTAATCCGTTATTGGATACTAACGGGTAATCAGACATTCAATAGCTTTATAAATTTGCAACCTTTTGCGAAGGACTATAAAGTAGAGGAATATATTGCTCTTGACCTGTTGTCACTTCTAGTTTACGAATGCACCCTTTAAAGAAATGAGCCACATTTCTACGTTTAAATAATTTTTTAACCGCTTTGTTAAATCTATCAAGCTCAAAAGATATTTCTTCTCCAGTACAGTTAGGGGCAGTCAATGTTGAAAATATTTCCCTCAATTTATTTCACTTCTCCCTTTAATTAGAGAAAAAGTTGAAACTTTTTACTTTTATTTGCGTAAATAATTTTAAAAAGGAGGACGAAAATGGATTTCATAGTAAATTTTGTCATTATAACATTATTTATTTTTCCAGTTATCGCTCTAATTCACGAATTAGGTCATGCATTTTTTTTGAAATTATTCGGAGGGGCAGTAAAGGAGTTTGCAATCGGAAATGGCAATGTATTGTGGAAGAAAAATGTTTTTTTCATTAAAACTGCTTATTTCGCCGGCGGTCGGGTTGTCCCTGAGAACATCGAAATACTAAGCAAAAACAAAAAAATGTTCTTTTACCTCGGTGGGGTTCTCTTTAATTTACTATCTGCTTTGACACTTCATTTTTTAACTGGATATGAATTCTTTGTCTTCCGAAACTATTTGGATAGTTTTATTTTTGTATCGTATCTAAATGTTATTATTAATCTTATTCCACTTGTTACAGTTATAGGGCCAACTGATGGTAAACAAATAATTGATTTATCTCGGAAAGTAATAAATTAGCTTTTTTCTTCCATGAACATATTTTAGGGTGCCTTGTTATATACACACATTAAAAGCCGATAAAAAAGAGATTAACTCTTTCTATCGGCTTTTCCAATTAGTTAAAATCATACATCCTACCTTTAATCAGATAAGCCGTACTTTCTGCTATGTTGGTGATGTGGTCGGCTGTGCGTTCTAAGAAACGGTTGATGAATAGGAGCTGGACTAGCTGGGCTGTGTCCTCGGGATGCTCACTTAAATATTGAATGAGATTTTGGTAATTAGCTCTACTGTTCGCATCGACTAGGTCATCCAGGTCGGCTACTTCCTTCGCAAGGGCAATATCTTCATCAACAAACGACTTCAACGATTTTTGTAGCATAGTAATGGAAACCGTCTTCATCGGGTCAAGCTTTGTCATGTGTAACAGCGATGGGCGCTCTCCTATTTTAATGGTTGCCTTGGAGATGTTAACTGCAAAGTCAGCGATGCGCTCAATGTCGCTTGATATTTTCAGCACGCCAATGATTCGGCGTAGGTCACGAGCAAGCGGCTGTTCTTTAGAGATAAACCAAATAGCCATTTGGTTTATTTCCTTTTCCATGTCATCGATCGTATTGTCTTTTTCAATTGTCTTTAAAGCAAGCTCGATGTCCTGTGTTTCTAATGCTTGATAGGAGCATTCTAGCTGCTCCTCTGTGATTCTCACCATTTCAGCTAGCTTGTTTTCTAGCTCTTGCATGTTATTTTCAAAGTTTTCGCGTATCATTTTCCTTCTCCCCTCTTATTATCCGAAACGACCAGTAATATAATCTTCTGTTCGAGAGTCACTTGGTGTTGAAAAGATAATGTCAGTTTGATCGTACTCGATGACTTCTCCATTTAAGAAAAATGCTGTTTTATCAGAGATTCTAGCTGCCTGCTGCATATTATGTGTCACGATCACAATCGTGTAATCTTTTTTCATTTGTGTGATAAGCTCTTCTACCTTAAGCGTTGAAATTGGATCTAGTGCAGAAGTTGGCTCGTCCATTAAAATGACATCTGGCTTCATGGCAATCGCACGAGCGATACACACACGCTGCTGCTGTCCACCGGAAAGTCCTAAAGCAGACGTTTTTAATCTGTCCTTCACTTCATCCCAAATCGCAGCCCCACGAAGACTTTCTTCCACGATTTCATTTAAAGCCTTCTTGCTTTTAATGCCTTGCATACGTGGTCCATAAGCTACGTTGTCATAAATACTCATCGGGAACAGGTTCGGCTTTTGGAAAACCATTCCTACCTTTGTACGAAGCTTGATAACGTCCTGACTTGCATATATATCTTCCTCATCAATAACAATTCTCCCAGTGATTTTCACGCCATCAATTAAATCATTCATACGATTTAACGTACGTAGAAATGTAGATTTACCACAGCCGGAGGGGCCAATCAATGCGGTTACTTCTTTCTCCTGGATACCTAAGGAAACACCATATAACGCCTGCTTCTCCCCGTAGAATAAATTCAGGTCATACACATTAATTTTTGATTGCTCAGTAGTTGTAATTGCACCAGAGCTTTCAGCGGTAGATTTAGAAAGTATTTTCTTCATATTGGTCTCCTTCGTTTAATGATTTGCCTTATTGAATTTCTTCGATATATAAGTTGCAGACAAGTTAAGGACTAAGATGATCACGATCAGGACAATACCAATGGCTGCTGCCAATTCAATATTTCCCGTCTCCTGTGTAACTAAGTAAGAATGTACCGTTAACGTACGTGCTGAAGAGAAAATACTATCCGGCATCGCAGCAACTGTTCCTGCTGTTAAGAAGATCGCTGCCGACTCTCCCACAATTCGTCCGATGGAAAGAATAATACCTGACAATATCCCTGGCATCGCACTTGGCAAAATAATTTTATAAAGTGTTTGCAGCTTCGTTGTCCCGAGTGCTAGAGAGCCTTCTCGATACGTGTTAGGTACCGTTTTTAATGCCTCTTCCGTCGTCCGGATAATGACTGGTAAAACGATAATCGTTAATGTCAGGGATGCCGCAATAATAGACATACCAAGCTTTAACGTTGCCACAAAGAATACCGCACCAAACAATCCATAAATAATAGAAGGAATCCCTGTTAAACTTTCAGTTGCATAGCGAATAATTTTCACTAGTCGACCTTGCTTTGCATACTCGTGTAAATACACGGCTGCTAATATACCAATTGGTGTAGCAATAGCGAGTGAGATAAGAATCGAATAAATCGTCGTGACGATCATCGGCCAAATCCCTCCTCCTTCAGTAGGAGAATAATCGCCGAATATAAAATCGAAACTGATTAATCGAAAGCCTTTATAGAAAATATAGCCAACAATCACAACTAGAATAGCAACCGATATAAAAGCCGAAAACCATAAGAGACCGCGTAAAATATTATCCTTTACTTTATTCATATTAGTTGCCTCCTCTTGCTGTAATTCTGGCTAGTACGAAATTTAAAATTAGAATGAAGGAGAATAAAACGATCCCCGTTGCAAATAACATTTCCTGATGAGTTCCGAACGCATATCCCATCTCTAAAGCAATATTCGTAGTCAACGGTCGAACACTGTCTGTAAGACTTGTAGGGATAATCAAGCTGTTCCCCGCAACCAATATAACCGCCATCGTCTCTCCGATAGCTCGTCCTAATCCAAGAACGATCGCTGCCATGATTCCAGACTTTGCAGCAGGAACAATTACTTTAAAAATTGTCCCGATATGAGATACACCAAGCGCTAAAGAGCCCTCTGTATATGCCTTAGGTACAGCACGTATCGATGTCTCAGCTACCGTTACAATCGTAGGCAGCATCATAATGGCTAACACAAGAATGACAGCTAACAAGCTTTGCCCTCTCGCCAGTCCAAAGTTGTCCTGTAAAAAAGGAACGATGATTGCCAGTCCAAATACCCCGTACAATACAGAAGGGATACCAGCTAAAAGCTGAATAGCCGGAGAAATTAATTTAGCTAGCCACTTAGGTGCAATCTCTGCTAAGAAAATCGCCGTGAACAAGCCAATTGGAACTCCAATAATTAATGCACCAATTGTCGCGAATAGAGAAGCCACGATCATTGGAAAAATACCGAATTTATCCTCACTTGGAACCCAGTCCGAGCCGAAAATAAAATCTATAAAGCTATAGCCCTCTGCTATAAACGGATAGGATCCTTTATAAAATACAAAACCTACTATTAACGCTAAACTGATGACCGATAATAAGGCGCAAGCAAGGAAAACCTTTGCAGATAAACCTTCTAGAAAATACTTGCGTTTGTTCGCTTTTTCTATTTCAACGGTTTGCTTCTCGAATGGTGGTGTAGTCACGCAAGTTCCTCCCATTATGTAATTTCACAGATTTTATTGAAGAATAGGGATAGCTCCTGCCTCCGAAACTATTTGCTGTCCTTCAGGATTTAAAATATAATCGATAAATTGCTGCCCAGCAGCTGTTAACTCGCCTTCCTTATAAACGAATAAGAACGGTCTTGAAAGACTGTACTTCTCGTCCAGCACGTTTTGTGCGGTCGGCTCTACGCCATTAATCTTCATCGGGTAGATCGTTTCATCGATATATTCAAAGGAGATAAAACCAACTGCGTGCTTATTTGTTGCCACTGTTGTCTTGATATTACCGTTCCCACTAGCAACAATCGCATTTCGAATCAATTCCCCAGAGGAATAGCCGACAATTTCTTGAAACGCATCGCGAGAACCAGAGCCGTCCTCACGCGAAACAACCACGATCTCTAAGTCTTCTCCGCCAAGCTCTTTCCAGTTCTTCACCTCACCAGTGAAAATCTGCTTTACCTGTTCCATCGTTAAGTTCTCTACCTTATTCGATGGATGTGTCACAATAACAATCCCATCATAGGCAATGATAATTTCTTCTAACTGAGCCGCTTCCTCATCCTTTAAATCGCGAGAGCTCATCCCAATTTCCGAAACACCATTTGTTGCATTGGTAATCCCAGCTGACGACCCAATCTGGTTAACCTCTATTTTGACCGATTCTGTTTCCTCATACTTCATCGCCAGCTTCTCTGTCAAAGGTCCCACCGAAGTAGACCCTGAAATCGAGATTGTCTGCTTATCGCCACTATCCTGCCCTGAATCATTACCTCCACAGCCAGCTAACAACGCAATCGGAATAACGAGAGAAACAATCGCTTTTTTAAATAACATGGACAACCTCCAAAAGTTATAGACTTCTATCTACTCTCCATCATAAGGCTAATTTCTTAACGTTCTATTAAGTGAATGTAAAGGTATTGTAAACTTTCTAAAAATGAATTAAATATATTGTGAATTTAATGAAAAATTAGTAAAAATATATGGTGTGAATAGAGAGATATGGGAACGGTTAAAAGCAAACGAAGGGAAGCGCACGTAAACCTGGGGAAAGCACACCTAAATAGGAGTGACATGTCACCTAACTAGGGATGTGCACATAAAACTGTAAAAGTGTCACCTAAACGAGGAGATTCCGCACCTAAACAGGAGCTAGATGTCACCTTAAATTGTGAATGTGTCACCTAAACTAGAGATTTACACATAAAACTTTCAAAGTGACACCTAAACCAATTGAAAATGCACCTAAACAGGAGCTAGATGTCACCTAAAATTGTGAATGTGTCACCTAAACTGAAGATGTGCACATAAAACTCTAGCAAGTGATACCTAAATAAGAGGTAACCGCACCTAAATAGGAGCTATCTGTCACCTAAAATTGTGAATGTGTCACCTAAACTAGGGTTGCGCACATAAAACTTTCAAAGTGACACCTAAATTAGGAATCATCGCACCTAAACAGGAGCTATCTGTCACCTTAAATTGTGACAGTGGTACATAACAGTTAAGAAGTGTCCCATTTAACACCTGAAAGTGCCCATAAATATACTAAGAGTGCACCATAAATGAAAGATAAACGCCCATAAACCGCAAAAGTGCCCATTAGAAGTCCAAAAGTGTCCCATTAACTATGCGGAAAGCGCCCATTAATCAAGTAGAAATGTCCCATAAAATGAAGAAAGTGACCCATTAACTAAATCGACCACACAAAAATCAAAAAATGTCCCATTAACCAAGGAGAAAGCGCCCATTAATCCAGTTGTTTTGTTACAAAAAGTCTATTACGCTAAAAGCACAAATAAACAGGAATCAATCATAAAGCTGTTTCGCGTAGTTTGGTCTTCAACTAGTGGTCATATGTATAATAGAAGGAGGACAAAATTCAACTCAATAAAAAAGCCGATGTAAGAGAATGATTCTCTTTCATCGACTTATTGTTGCTTATAGCTTGCCGAGCTCATCTATAAAAGCGGGTCGTCTTGCATACTGTGTGTTCAATTGCTGGATTAGCTCTGCTTGTTTTTCCTCACCAGCATACTTTTTGTATTTCTTGATTATTCTACATACGCCTTTGTAACGCTTTCTGTCCGTGGCTGATTTAGCCGAGGAATGTATATAATTTTGATACATTTCTATGACGTCCTCTGGGTATTCTTGTGCCAGTTGATCAGCATAGTTTTCTAGGTATAATAGATTTCCCTTAACATAATGCAATAACTCCTCTAAATCGTTTTCTTCGAGGATAATTTTCAAGTATACTTCCCTTGCATTCCACCCTTCGGAAACTTTTAATTCATTGATTAGAGAATTATAAAATGTGTCATCTTGGGCAAGCTCTTTTAACTCTTTATAATATTCAAAGTCACCGGACAGCAATAGCTCTTTTGCAAGCTTCTTCTGCTCTTCTTGAAGTGAAAGCTCTTTATAGGCTACGTATCGCTCCTTCTTCCAATGTATCACTAAACCTCGGAGCTTTTGGTCCTGCTTTTCTCCCTCCAAAGCAAGCTCTATCACTCGCTCATAATTTTTCTTCTCCATATGCTGATTTATCAATAGCTGTCGAAAGAATTTATAATGTATATTTCCTTCAATAAAAGAAGCCTTTTCCTCGTCAGAATCGTATTTTACTATTAAATTCCATAATAACTGAAGAAGACTTTCCTTATAATAATTCGAGTACGCATCGTCTGACTCCTCTTTTATCATCTTTTCCAATTTGTCTCTATACTTATTCCTCAAGACTTCTATATCCGCAAACTCCTCGCAGATTTCTAATATATTCAATTTAAAATTGGCCCATCCATCAAATATGCTTCGATCCACATGCTTCATTAGTTTATTAAATATGTCTATTCGTAATTTCACGTCTAAAGGATCGCAATCCATTGCTCGCTCGCCAATAAGCCCTAATGTTTCGTCTATAAGTGACCCTATATCTCCGTCCGAATCATCTGCATATTGGAGTGCCTTCATACCTTCATCTAGCACGAGTAATCCAATATTAATAGCTATTAATGTATCTTCCGTTTTTTTAATCTTCTCCAACAGTTCTTCGAAGTCCATTACAAATGCATAAGCATTTCGACGAGAGATATAGCCTTCTCTACCTTTATGCTCTTTAACAATAGAAGAAAGTAACTTTTTACACTGATCTAACAAATTAGTTTCATTCGTTTTTGCATATTTAAAAACCAACTTTTCCCCAAACTTTGAATCCTGTTCTACCATTTCCATTAATATTTCCACCAAATTGTCTTTAGATAAATCATTCAATACCTCAAAGACAGCGGGCTTTTTCTTCCCCACCATTTCACCTTCATATTCAGCTTCCATTAGTTTAAAATAAACAGCAGCCTCATGCTTGCAAATAGGTCCAAAATCGTAAGGACAATCGCATGCCGAATAAGTTATATTACCTGTTTCGTCTACTTTGACAATAACTTCATAATCTTCACTGCCTTGTACTATAAAATTATCCTCGTTATAGCTCTTCATAACCCGATTTTCCCTATAATAGTTAAAGCCTCGCTGTAATATTTCTTGGTTTAATCTTTCTTGAAAGTTATTTAGATTCATTAGTAAGGCTCCTTTTTATTAGTCTAATTAAAACAAATCATACCAATAAATTGCTCTCAAAAATAGTTATGAAAGCTAGATCATTAATTACATTTCCTACGTTTTTTCCCAAAACTTTAGGGTATAACTAACAACGATGAACAATTATTTGGAGGTGCTGGAATTAGTGGAAGAGCAAACGATATCTATTGTAAAACAGTCACTGAATGCACTATTGGAGAACGAGACATTTTTGCCAGAGTTACAGGGTGAAATGCGGACAAAGGCATTTACTTCGCTGAATGCCATTCTATCAACGCCGAATCAGATACATAAGTCCTTCCTGCGTGTCCCGCTTGAAAGTGGAGAGGTCGTTCGGATTCCTTCTTATCGTGTACATCATAATGATGCGCTTGGTCCGTATAAGGGTGGGATTCGTTTTCATGAGTCGGTGAATGAAGAAGAAGTTATTAACTTAGCGTTTTTGATGACGTTAAAAAACGCTTTGCATGATGTTCCATTTGGGGGAGGAAAAGGCGGAATCGTTATCAATCCTAAAAACTTCACCGATAAGGAGCTACATCGTATTTGTACGAAATACGTTCGTTATTTTAATCATGTACTTGGTCCTGACCGTGATATTCCAGCACCAGATGTTGGTTCCGGTGAACGTGAAATGGATTGGATGATGGCAGAGTACAAAAAGATTAACCAAGGGCAGCCTTATCTCGGTAGCTTTACGGGAAAAAGTGTCGCCAATGGAGGGTCTTTAGGACGACGTGAGGCAACTGGTAAAGGTGTTTATTTCACCTTCCGCTATATGCTAAGCAATTATGCCAAGGAGCACGGGCAAACGTTAGCAGGCTCCGATAATCCTTACGCTAAAACGTTAATGGAATACGCCAACCGACCACTAAGTGTAGCCGTTCAAGGGTTTGGTAACGTTGGCTCAGTCACTGCACTCGAGGCAGCTAAATGCGAACACTTACAAAATAAAGTCGTTGCTGTAAGCGATAGAAATGTAACACTCTTTAATAAAGAAGGCTTAGATATCCAGTCACTTGTCCAATTCTCTGCCGGGAATAAAGGTGACCTACCAACGTCAGAGGAACAACTAAAAGAAGCTGGAGTCACAGCGACTATCTTGAGTAGAGAAGAAATTCTAACAATGGATGTTGATGTTTTATTCCTGGCTGCCTTAGAAAATCAGTTAAACACAACGAATAAAGCCGAGATCAAGGCCCGGATTATTGTAGAAGGTGCAAATGCCCCAACGACAAAGGATGCAGATCTATACTTGAGCCAAAAGGGTGTCATCATCATCCCCGACATTTTAGCAAATGCCGGCGGGGTAATCGTGTCCTACCTAGAATGGCTGCAAGGTCGTGAAACACAATTCTACTCGGAAGAAGAAGTCTACAACCAACTTCTCGATAAAATGAAGCATACGATGGACACGCTACTTCCTCTATACTTCAGTGATCCGTTGCCACTTCGTCAAAACTGCTTTATCCATGCGGTAATACGATTATCTACTGTGCTGTATAGACAAGGGAAGCTATATTAAAAAAAGGATGGGGCGATGTAAGTCACTCCATCCTAAAAAAGAAAAAAGCGTAATCCAAATTTCGGATTACGCTTTTTCTTTCCCTATACAACCGGGAATACACTCGGAAAATTCACTTATATGTTGCGTTGTAAATTGTAACTGACAATTCGTCTGTTAATGAACCAGACATTTAGGTGCACTTAAAACAAAAAACTTTTCTTTCACTTGCTAAAATACGCTGAATCGAAACTAAATATATCGGTTCCCGACGAGAGTACCTTTCGTCAGTAAAGCAAATCTTCCGCCAAGGCTGTGCAAATCATCCTTCGGAGTTTCTTGTAAACACATTGTTTACCAGTCCTTTCCTTCGGTAGTTCCGCCTTGTACTATTTATATACCCCGCCGGAAAATACTTAAACATCTTTTATTAGCTGAGCAATTATTTCTGACACAA
Organism: Psychrobacillus sp. FSL K6-4046; assembly: GCF_038624605.1. Taxonomy (NCBI): domain Bacteria; kingdom Bacillati; phylum Bacillota; class Bacilli; order Caryophanales; family Bacillaceae; genus Psychrobacillus; species Psychrobacillus sp. FSL K6-4046. The sequence continues at coordinate 807,901 of NZ_CP152020.1, read as the reverse complement.
GGACAGACATACAGAAAAAAGCGTAATCCAAATTTCGGATTACGCTTCTTCTTTCCCTATAAAGGGAATACACTCGGAAAATTCACTTTATGTTGCGTTGTAAATCGTAACTGACAATCCGTCTGTTAATGAACCAGACATTTAGGTGCACTTAAAACAAAAAACTTTTCTTTCACTTGCAAAAACAATACACTGAATCGAAACCTAAATATATCGGTTCCCGACGAGAGTACCTTTCGTCAGTAAAGCAAATCTTCCGCCAAGGCTGTGCAAATCATCCTTTGGAGTTTCTTGTAAACACATTGTTTACCAGTCCTTTCCTTCGGTAGTTCCGCCTTGTACTATTAATATACCCCGCTAAAAAATCATTAAACATCTTTTATCAATATTTATTTAAAATTTTTTTATTCAAATTGGAAGACCGCTTTATCTCGCTTAAAGAAAATGCTTAAACACCGCTACTCTCTAGCGTTTGAATATTAAAGTCTGTGGTACGAAATATGTAGAAATTATTTAAAAATCAATTATCAGAATAGTGTCTGACACAGGGACACCTACAACAGTTTGTGCATGGAAATAGCAGATGAAGTAAACCCCAGCTTTGAATATAGTCGATAAGCATGCTCATTATTTCCGAATACGCTCAAGGCAATTGAATCTATTCCACGCCCTCTTACTCTATCTTGTAATTCCTCTAAGGCTTTTGTTGCGTAACCCTTTTGCCTGTATGCTTCTTTAATATAAAGGTGGTAAAGATAGGCGCGATTAATTTCCATATTTATACTAAACCAGATTATTCCTACTTCCTTAGCTATTACAGGATCATAAAGGTTGTATAAAAATTGTCCCTCGGTGGATAAACCATCTGGAAGCAAATCCTTCATCATCATTTCTGATTCTTCCATAGCTTTATCTATCGGAAGATTATAGTTGTCCGAAATATCTTTCGCATAATCCGGTATCATAAAACTTAAGTAGTTATTAAATTCATGGTCATTCATTTCTCTAAGCTTAATCATATATATATTCTCCTTTACTTCTATACTTTGATATTGTTCATACATGCCCCTCCTAACATCCTTCGTTATTCATTCGCAATAGACACGAAAAAATCCTGCTTTTTATAGTTTCGCCGCTTTTCCTATTTACATAAAAAAAAAGCCACTCACTAATGAGCGACCTCTAATTAATCCTTCTTAAATAGCAATCAGTCTCCTTGGGCCTACACGCTTCCGAGGGTTAAATACATGACTGCTCACTGCCGGTTATGTATAACAAAGGGATGCAATTACCGAGAATTGTAGTTAATTGTCAGAATAGTGTCTGACACAGGGACACACCAGCATCCCCTACCCACCAGTTCCCGACAACCTCGACACCGTTTCAGCCAACAAAAAGCACCTTTCCGTCAGTGATTCTATTTCGAGATATTCTCCTTCATTGTGCAGCTTTCCACCGATTGGTCCTACACCGTCAATGGTGGCTACGCCTAGGTGAGATGGAAAGGATGCATCTGATCCTCCACCGGTATGAGAATCGGTTACTTTTAGGCCAAAGGAGTTTCCGACTTCCTTCACGATTTCTAGGAGTTTCTGATTCTTATCATCAAGCTCCATTGGTGGACGGGTGATGCCGCCTTCTAGGTCGATTGTGGTTCCTGGTACATCTGGTACGGAGCAAATATTTTCGATTTGCTTAGCAATTTCTAAGCTTTGCTCATCACTTTCGATGCGTACATCTACATATCCAGTGGCGCTGTCTGGGATCATATTTACCGCGTCTCCGCCTTCCACTATCCCTACACTTACTGATATCCCTTGTTCATGGTCAGTTAAATGATTGAGCTTTATCGTTTTATATGCAAGCTCTTCAATAGCACTTCTGCCTTCTTCTGGCGCTACTCCGGAGTGTGCAGATCTTCCATGTACATGTAGCGTATATCTGCCGCCCCCTCTTCGTGAGGACACAATCGATCCATCCTTACGGGCAGGCTCCATCACCAAGGCATATTTAACATCCTTTGAAATTTCCTCAATGAGTTCCCTTGATGTTGGAGAACCTATTTCCTCATCACTATTTAAAATAATGATGACATTTTTCAAAGCAGCATCGTGTTTCTCGTACAAATACTTCATAGCATACAATAAGGTTACCTGACTTGCCTTCATATCCGCTACTCCTGGACCAAATGCAAGGCCATCTTTAATGGTAAACGGTCTTTCTGCTGCCGTTCCAATTGGAAACACCGTATCCATATGAGCGATTAGCAGTATTTCAGGCTTCAAGGCTTCTTTATGTTTGATGACAATGTTATTACCAAATTCCTCATTTTCTTTAATTTCAATAGAGAGGTCCATTTGTTTATATTCATCTATTAGGATTTCCCCTATTTTATCTACTCCCGTTTTACACGTTGAACCACTATCTATATTCACTAGCTTTTCTATGAGCTCAAGCATGGGCTCAAGGTTTCTCCTCAGATAGTCCATCACGCATCTACCTTCACTTTCTCTTCATTGATAATTCCTTTACCATTTTCAAGCGGGAAATGACAAGCTACAAATTGACCTGACGCTTTTTCCTCAAATACAGGCTCCGTTTTACTGCATATGTCCTGAGCATAAGGGCATCTTGTATGGAAATTACAGCCAGGTGGTGGATTTGCCGGACTCGGGATGTCGCCTTCTAAAAGCTGTCTTCCCTCGATGTTCCGTTGAGTGGGATCGGGAACTGGCACAGCGGACAATAAACCCTCTGTATAAGGATGCATAGGATGTAAAAACAACTTTTCCTTTGTCGTCAGCTCCACGATTTTACCAAGATACATCACGGCAATTCTGTCACTGATATGCTTTACTGCCGGCAATCCATGTCCAATAAAAATGAACGTTAGATTGAGTTCCTTTTGTAGCTTAGCCAGTAAGTTTAATATTTGGGACTGAATCGATACATCTAGTGCCGAAACCGGCTCATCACATATGATGAGCTTGGGATTTAAGGAAATAGCACGAGCAATTCCAATTCGTTGTCTTTGCCCTCCACTAAATTCATGTGGATATCGATTGACATAAGCACGATTCAAACCAACTAGGTCCATCAGCTCCATTACTCGTTCAGTGAGCTCTTTTTTATGGAGAGATTTATGAGTTCTTAAAGGCTCAGCTATCAAATCAAACACGCGCATACGTGGATTCAAGGATGAGAAAGGGTCTTGAAATACCATTTGGATATCGGCTCGTTTCTTTCTTAACACCTCTCCTTTTAGCTTCGTCAAATCTTCTCCCTCAAATAAAATTTCTCCTTCCGTGGCATCCAATAGCTGACCTATCAGGTTCCCAGTAGTCGACTTCCCACATCCTGACTCTCCAACTATCCCTAGTGTTTCTCCCTCGTCTACATAAAAGTCCAAGCCGTCGACTGCATAAAGAAACTGTTTTTTTCTTTTTAAGAAACCTTCAGATATATCAAAAGCTTTTTTCAGCCCTTTAACTTCCAGCAAATGATTTTGTTTCATACAAATCAACCACCTTTTCTTCATGGAGCCAGCATCTGACCTTGTGATTTGTCAGAATTTCTTCAAGCTTTGGTTGAGCCTCAGCACATTTTTGCATGGCGTATGGACAGCGATCCATAAACCGACAACCAGTTGGATAATTTAACGGACTTGGGACAGTACCCGGTATAGAGGTTAGTTCATCCTTTAATTCATGGATTTTAGGAGTACTATCCATCAGACCTTTCGTGTATGGGTGTCTAGGTTCTCTAAACAATGTAAATACATCCGTTTCTTCTACTACCTGACCTGCATACATCACTACTACACGATCTGCCATTTCAGCCACGACGCCCAAGTCATGGGTGATTAGCAAAATAGATGTATCAAACTCCGTGATTAAGCCCTTCATCAATTTAAGAATTTGAGCCTGAATCGTTACATCTAGAGCAGTAGTTGGTTCATCTGCAATCAACAATTCCGGATTGCAGGAGAGTGCCATCGCAATCATGACACGCTGTCTCATCCCTCCACTTAAGGAATGGGGAAAGGAGTCAATGACCTTCTCAGCCCTTGGTATTCCAACCTTTTTCAGCATTTCAATACTTATCTGACGTGCTTCCTTCTTATTCTTCTTTTGGTGCAGCATAATCGATTCTGCCATTTGATTTCCTATTGTGAAAACAGGGTTCAAGGAAGTAAGAGGCTCTTGGAAAATCATCGCAATTTCATTACCACGAAGATGACGCATCTCTTTCATCGAGATTGGTACAATATCTCTTCCTTTAAACAAAATTTGTCCATCTTCAATTCTTCCTGGCGATTCGATTAAACGCATAATGGATAGAGATGTTACGCTCTTCCCTGAGCCCGATTCACCTACTATCGCTACTGTTTCGCCTTTATTTATCCTTATAGAAACGTCATCGACTGAGGGAACAACCCCATTTTCAGTATGGAAATAAGTTTTGAGGTTTTTTACATTCAGTACTTCTTCCGCCATTGGGATTCCTCCTTTAGATTACTTTTTGATAGAGCGTGGATCAAGAACATCTCTTAACCAATCACCCAAGAATATGATTCCAAGCACTGTTACCGTAATGGCTAGACCCGGAAAAGTTGCCAGCCACCAGCTAGTCGCTAAATAATCTCTTCCGTCACTCAAAATAGATCCCCATGAAACAGTAGGTGGTTGAACACCAAGTCCCAAAAAGCTAAGTGACGCTTCTAGAATGATCGTTGTTGCCACACTTAACGTGGAAATTACGATAAAAGAGGAAATAACATTTGGCAATAAATGACGAGTAATTATCTTATGGTTTTTCACTCCAATGGAACGAGCAGCTCTTACGAAATCACGTTCCTTTATAGTTAACACTTCTCCACGAACAAGCCGTGCATAATTTACCCAGTTCGTAGCACCGAGAACGAAGATAAGCGTAATCACACTAGGGCCAAAAACACTAAGTATTACTAGCGCAAAAAGAATAGTAGGGATTGCAAGGAAGGAGTCTACAAGGCGCATCAGTACATTGTCGATAAAACCTCCGTAATACCCTGCGATTAAACCAATCGTCACACCGATAATTCCGGCAACAACTACAGATGTAATACCTACTAATAAAGAAATTTGAGAACCATATATAATTCGACTAAGAATATCTCTACCAAGATTATCCGTTCCCAATAGATTTGCAGTACTACCACCCTCCATCCAGAAAGGAGGCTTTAGCATATTAGCTGCATTTATAGCAGCAGGATCATGCGGTGCTAGTAATGGCGCAAGAATGGACACTATACCAACAAATAATACGATAAAGAATCCTACGGTACCTGTCTTGCTTCTAAGTAGTAATCTACTCCACCTTTTAAAAGAAGAGGGTTTGTTTTGTGTAATGCTTACTGTCTGTGATTGGGTCAACTTAACTTCCCCCCTAGCTATATTTAATCCGCGGATCTAATAGTCGGTAAAGAATATCTGCTACTAGATTCATAAGAATTACGAGTATTGCGATAACAAAAACACTGGCTTGAACAATTGCCATATCACGTGTATTTACTGCCTGTATTAATAGTTGACCTAAACCCGGCCACGAAAATACAGTTTCAGTTATCAATGCGCCACCTACCACAGTAGAGGTTTGCAGTGCAGTAATTGTGATAACCGGAATAAGTGAGTTTCGGAAAGCATGCTTATAAACTACGATTCTATCCTTTAAACCTTTACTCTTTGCTGTTCGTACGTAATCCTGGTTTAAGGTTTCAATCATGCTCGACCGGATGAGTCTCGTCATTTCCGCCGCTATCCCAGTAGCAAGAGTGATGGCAGGGAGAACCAAGTGCATAAGCGTCCCTCTCCCTGAAACAGGGAAGAAGCTTAACGTAACGGAAAATAATAAAACTAGCATGATCCCTAGCCAAAAGTTAGGCATCGCTTTCCCTAATACCGCCGCTCCTGTCGCCACTAAGTCTAGACTAGAGTTTTGTTTTGTAGCTGACCAAATACCAAGTGGAATCGAAACAACAATTGCTATTAGAAGTGCTGCAATACCTAGTTCAAGTGTTGCGGGGAGACGCTCTAAGACGATGGACATCGCATCCTGCCCATAACGATACGATTCTCCAAAGTCACCTTGTACAAGATTCATAATGTATGTAGTGTATTGAACGATAAAGGATTCATTTAAGCCTAAGGATTCTCTTAATAGCTCTACATCTTCCTGAGAAGCGTCATCTGGTAGCATTAATGCCACTGGATCTCCTGCTATAAAGACTAGTGCAAAGACAATAAATGAAATGATTAATAATACGGGTATTATTTGTAGTATTCGCCTAACGAAGTAATTGTTCATTAATTGTCACCTCACACATATTTTGAAATGATTTGTAGACTGAATTAATTTCATAGTCCTTTTTATCTATTTAGAATAAGAAAGTAGTATGGATTTCCGCTTCAGGTGGACGCTTTCCGCGGGGGGAGCGATAAGCCATCACCCACAGCACAACAAGCGCGGTTGCGATGTCTTATCTGTCTCACTCATCCCACTGGAGTCGCCACCTTCCGCTACAATCCATACGAAGATAATGGTCATGTCTAATCAGTTAAACATTATTTTAAGAAATTGAATTAACTATTAATTTCATAGTTTTTCCTATAAAAATATCCTTTTAAAATAAGAAAGTAGTATGGATTTCCGCTTCAGGTGGGCGCTTTCCGCGGGGGGAGCGATAAGCCATCACCCATCGCTTACGCGCGTGGTTGTGATGTCTTATCTGTCTCACTCATCCCGCTGGAGTCGCCACCTTCCGCTACAATCTTCTATGAACTTGAACAAACCAACTAAATTTTCTACCTATATAGTAAAGGAAGGAAGAGCAAGCTCTCCCTACCAATCACCATATTTACTTTTTATTGATAGATTCTACGTAAATGATTTCATCCATTGTAGGAGTATAATCAATTGCATCACTTACACCTACGTTAATAGATTCTTGGTGTAATACGATATGAGCCGTGTCTTCAGCTAATAAATGCTGTGCTTTAATATATTGTTCTGCTCTTTCTTCTGGGTCCATATTTTGAGCAGCTGCTGCTAATAGTTCTTCTACCTCTTCGTTATGATAATCAATTTGACCTTTGAATCTCTCATAGTTATACCAATCTAATGCGTTCGCAGCGTCAAACATAGAGTTACCTAGAGCTAGTAAATAAGCATCCTTATTTTTTCCTGAATTACGAAGTTCAACGAAATTACTCCACTCCATGAATTCTACGTTTGCTTTTACCCCAATTGCACTCCACATTCCCGCAACCATCTCCGCTATTTCAGCATCTTGTAAATAACGCCCTTTTGGAGAATGGAAGGTCATTTCAAAACCATCTGGATATCCTGCTTCTGCCAATAATTTCTTTGCTTCTTCCACGTCATAGTTATACGTGTCATAAAGATCTTCTGCAAAACCAAAGTTCCCTGGTGCGACACGTGTAATCGTTGGTATACCTGCTCCATTTAACAGGTTATCGGTTATCGCCTTGTTATCAATAGCCAAGTCCAAAGCTTTTCTAACTCTAGGATCAGAGGTTGGATATCCTTCTGTTGAACGTACAAATATCATCATCGTTCGGTTAGAGGTACCTTGAGATAAATGCGTACCCTCGTTTTCATCAATACGTTTCCACTCACTTGGTGGCATGTTTGTTGCAATATCCACTCCACCTGTTAATAGCTCAGATACACGTGTAGAGTTTTCTGGAATGACACGGAATACAACCTCATCCCATTCTTCATTTTTACCGTCAAAATAATCATCATAGACTTCTAGCACGATACGATCGTCACGTACCCACTTCGAAAATTTAAATGGTCCTGTCCCAACTGGATTTTCCAAGAAGTGATCCATTCCGTTTTCTTCAATATATTCAGAAGGAAGGATACTAGAAGCAATCCTTGAAATTCTATTTAATAAAGCCGGGTCTGGCTCATTTGTAACGATACGTAACGTTAAGTCATCCACAACTTGTACCTCTTTAATAGAGTTATAGTTTATGTGGTCTAATAACGTGGAATCATGCGCAACACGTTCAAGTGAGAATTTAACATCCTCCGAATCTAACGCCTCGCCGTTATGGAAAGTAACTCCTTCTTTTAATTTCACTTCCCAAGTCTTATCGTCTATTTTTTCGTACCCCTCTGCTAAGTCTGGTAAAATCTCGCCAGTCTCATTATCACGCTTAAAAAGATAGTTAAACATATTCACGTGAATTGCTTCTGTAGAAGTATTAACATGGTTATGAACGTCAAATGTTACCATGTCCGTTCCCATCGCAATCGTCAATGTCCTGTCGTCCTCTTTTTTGGTCGTAGAAGTAGATGAATCATCTCCACTACAAGCTACCAGCAATCCTACTGTCAAAAGTACAGAACTTGCTAATCCTACCCATTTCCTCATAGTCATTCCCCTTTATATATATAATTTCATTGAACCTATACTTATTATTCGTTCGTATTACTCTCTATGTAATCAAGAGCGAACTGGGCCAATAAAGCCGAGCCATATGGCAGCGCATCTTCATCAATATCGAATTTCGGATGGTGATTGGGATAGATACAATCCTTCGTCTCATTGTAAGTACCTAATCGGAAGAAGATCCCTGGCACCTTCTCAGCATAGTAAGCAAAGTCCTCTCCTCCCATGCTCGGATTAATAATCGATAATGTATCGGCTCCCAATATTTTTTCAGCAACTGAATCTAATAATGGAATCAATCGATTATCATTTTTCACGGAAGGATAGCCAAATTGATAATCGAACTTATAAGTAGCCCCCATCCCTTCGCAAACGCCTTTAATATATTGCTCCATTCTTTTGGAAATGACCTCTCGCAGTGAAGGATCTAACACTCTAACCGTTCCTTCGAGTCGAACGGACGGTGCGATGACATTTCGTTTAAAGCCACCTTCAATTTTCCCTATTGTCAAAACAGCTGGCTTTAAAGGATCAATTGAACGGCTCACAATTTGTTGTAATGAAGAGATTACTTCCGCTGCCACCGTTATGGAGTCGATAGACATATGTGGATGAGCCGCATGTCCCCCCTCTCCAATCACTTCTATATCAAAAGAATCCGCACATGCCATTGCGACATCTTTCGCAACCGTTATAAAACCTGTATGTGCTGTAGGATGTACATGCAAGCCAGCAATCACAGCCACATCGGGATTTTGAAGAACCCCTTCCTGAACCATATGTAAGGCGCCTGCTAACCCTTCCTCTGCTGGTTGAAATATCAACTTGATATTTCCCTTTGTCGGTCTATGCTTGCTTAGTATTTTCGCTGCTCCCAGCAGCATCGAAGTATGGGCATCATGTCCGCATAAATGTGCAACACCAGGAACCGACGAGGCGTATGAGACAGATTTCTCATCTTGTATAGGAAGTGCATCCATGTCTGCTCTTAATGCAACTGTCGGACCTGGCTCAGTGCCTCTTAGAAGAGCCACAATTCCAGTTTTCGCAACCGGTGCTTGAATCTCATAACCAAGATCCTTTAAGTTTTCTAAAACAAACTTGGAAGTTTCATATTCTTCAAATGATAGTTCTGGATTCACGTGAAGATGTCTGCGCCACTGTATTAAATTATCCTTTATGTCTAAGGCTTCCTTAAGTAAGACGTTCTCTTCTACTACTGTTTCTTTCATGTAATCCTCCTCTTCACTATATTTCGGCATAATATTATGAAATAATTCTATTTTCTGACTATTATTTTTATATTAGTTTAGATAATTTCTTTAGTCAAGAATAGTTTTCCATTTTATGGTCTAGTTATCTTTCCTTTTGTTGTATTCTCCATTAATCCTCAAACACCGCCAGCGGCAATACTGCACTAACGATATATTGTCCTGCGTCTACAATCTCTGAGATTTTTAAATCCACGCAAAGGCTAGACAATAAATATGCATCCCTTGGCTCCATTTCATATGTAGTTGAAATGTGGTCTACCATCGCGAGAAGCGCATCCTGAGAAGCCTTCATCAAATCCGGACCAACACCAGTGGTACCGAAGAACCCCTTATGGTTCACCTTAGGAGTAAGCTCACCACTCGTTAAAAACTGAGGTGAAGGAATCGTTTTACCTTTAATAAGGTTGAACTTTAAGGTAGCGGTCATCGGGCACTCTAATGCGGAAACACAAACCTCCCCGTCTCCTTGCGCTGCATGGGCATCTCCGCAGCTAAACAACGCTCCTGCCACTTGCACTGGTAGATATAGCTTCGTTCCAATCGTCAGCTGGCGAACGTCCATATTCCCTCCAAACGTTCCTGGAGGCATAATCGGCTGACCACTAGCATCCTTAGGACTAACTCCCATCGTCCCTAAAAACGGCTCGATTGGAATTTTAATATCCTCTCGGAAATGAATAAACTCACCGTCGGTCAAATCAAAGGTTCTTAAATACGCATCTGGAAACTTCTCTGGCAGCAACCCTAGTCCAGGCAAAATAGCCGTCCAGCCCCAGCTTCCTGTCTCTAAATTTACAATTTCCACCTCAAGCGTATCTTCAGGCTCTGCCCCCTCGATGGCCACTGGACCAGCAAGTGGATACACCTTGTCCCAATCTAAGCTAGCAATAGATTCAGTAGTAGAATCAATCGAAAACTGGTTGTCAGTGACCTCTCTCGTCTTAAATATAACCGTGTCTCCACTCTCAATCGTCAGGACCGGCTTAGGATCCTTCTCCCAAGCATAGTGAACAACCTCCTCCGGAAAATGATGGATTTTTGCTGTTTGAACGTTCATAGTCTTCCTCCTTATCAATCTATCTATATAAAAAGGCTATCATAATTTCGATATAATTTAAATGAATATATTAAATTTTCTGTTAAATAAAAATACAGTTCAAGAATAAACACTACTTAATATCTTCTTCCACCAGCTCACGAGATTCTAAACAGTACTGGCAATACGCTTGATTAGTCTTTTCCATAGGAGGAGGTAGCAAATCTTTTAAGAGGTTTCTATCAAGAAATCGAGGAGATTCTTTAATTTCGTGGAAATAAAAGGGATAGGAGCTATAAGGGTAGGTTTCTAATCGATCAACCATAGGCTTTTTAGTATCAATTGGATTACGATGAATATAACTGCTCACCACAAGCAAACCTTTTCGAGATCTCACCTCTTTTGCAAAATATCGCTTCTGATAAATTCTGCCAACATGATTATAACGCTTAGAATAAGAATCACTATACCTTCTATTAATAAGAGCCATAATCTTACTAAGCTGATCCTTAGTCGGTTTAATTAAAATATGATAATGATTACTCATAAAACAATACGCAAGAACCGTAAATGGATACCTATCATACACATGCAAAAGAGCACGCATAAGCTCCACCATATCCTCGTGCGACTTAAAAATAGCCTCACGATTATTACCTCGCATAATTACATGATAATACGAATGGGGATTAAAATTTCTTCTCCTTGTCATTTCACCTCACCCAACCACACCAAGCAAGCACCGACAAAAGAGAATTGCGGGAAAAAAAATATACAGATAGAAAAGAGTCACGCGAGGTATTAACCATACTAAGAAAAATCGAGGGGGAAAGTAAACCACTAAACTGCATATCAGTATCTCTGCCAAATAAATTTCTAACCACTTATAGTCATCCCTACTTCCTAATAAATTTATTCTACAAACCCATTATAAACTATCAATACCTAGTTTCCAAAATATTAAATCTACTTTTGGTAGAAGTAATCCAGGGACTCGCCTTTGTAGAGAATTGTGTCCCACACAGGGACAAACACAATTCTACCAGAACCCCACCTACCACAGGGTTCACCAAAAAGAATTGTGTGTCACACAGGGATGAAGTCAAACCTTCCGAACTGTAGAGAATTGTGTCTGAAACAGGGATCGAGTCACCCTTCCGAATTGTAGAGAATTGTGTCTGACACAGGGACAAACACAATTCCACCAGAACCCCATCTACCACAGGACTCACCAAAAAGAATTGTGTCTGACACAGGGATCGGTTCATCCTTCCGAATTGTAGAGAATTGTGTCCCACACAGGGACAAACACAATTCCACCAGAACCGCACCTACCATAGGGCTCACCAAAAAGAATTGTGTCTGACACAGGGATGCAGTCAATCTTCCGAATTGCAGTCAATCTTCCGAATTGTAGAGAATTGTGTCTCACACAGGGACAAACACAATTCCACCAGAACCCCATCTACCACAGGTCTCACCAAAAAGAATTGTGTCTGACACAGGGACACGCACAACTTTCCGAATGGGACGCGCACAACAAAAACAGCACACAACACCACGCCCCCCAAACACTACCCCCCAAGCCACCCCCGGACCTCCGCACTCAACCCAGGCCAGTCCTCACGCTCCACAAACTCTTTCCGCACAAGGGCACTACCGGCTCCAACGGAAACTGCCCCGGCGTCCAAATACGATTTCACTGTTTCCTTCGTAATCCCGCCAGTCGTCAGAATATCAATATGACCAAGTGGCCCCTTCACGTCCTTGATAAACCCTGGACCAAGTGTAGATGCTGGGAACAGCTTGACCATGGCTGCTCCTGCCTGATCTGCCAGAACCATTTCGCTTGGTGTAAACACCCCAGGTATAAAAGGAACATTTTTCTCTACGGCGTAGGCCAACACGTCAGAATTGAAATTTGGTGCTACAAGAAACTGTGCTCCTGCATCCATAGCACGATCACAATCTGCTATCGTCAGAACTGTTCCCGCTCCAACAAGCAGCTTCCCCGAAAAACGATCCAACGCTTCCCGGATCATTGCTTCTGCGTTCTCGCTATCCATCGTAATTTCTACTGCTCTGATTCCACCCTCATATAGCGCCTGTATGATACCAGCACTCTTCTCATAAGGAATCTTTCTAAGTACAGGTATAATAGGACAATCCTTTAACTGGTCCAAGACACTCACAAGCCTCTCCCCCCTCACTCATCGTTGAACTTCTACAAAACTAGGGTCAATCTGGTTTTCATACGGGTACCCTTCTGCATCACCAGGTACGGTTAGAGCAAACGAAGCTACACGGTTAGCTAGCTTCACAGATTCCGCTACTGGATAGCCTCGCAGCATCCCTGATAAAAAACCTGCTGCAAAGCCGTCGCCAGCACCAATCGGATCGACTACCTTTTCTACTACAAACCCTTCCACATACCCTGATTCACTCGTAGTCCCATAGTAAGCGCCACTTTTCCCCAACTTCACTACTACCGTTTTCGTCACGTCAGACAAAAACGCTTTAGCAATAGCTTCTGGTTCCGACTCTCCAGTGAGCATAGTTCCTTCTTCAATACCCGGCAAGACTACATCACATTTACTAGCTATATCTCTAAGTACTGGGGCAGCCTCTTCCTTTGTCCACAGCTTCAAACGAATATTTGGGTCAAAGACTACCTGCACCCCATGTTTTCTAGCAATATCGATACTATGATGTACGGCTTCTAGACAGGAGGCACTGAGGGCAGGAGTAATACCTGTTATATGTAAGTACTTCGCCTGCTTGATGTAATCCTCACGTATATCGTTAGGCGTCAACTTTGAAGCTGCAGAGCCTTTTCGGTAATAATAAACCTTAGGCTCGCCTTCCATCTTTCTTTCCTTAAAGAAGACAGCAGTAGGACAATCACTTAGAAACTTTACTTGTGACGTGTCTACTCCTTCTCCTCGAATCGTGTTCCTGACATAGATCCCAAAGTCATCCTGCCCTAACAACGAAATCCATCCTACCTGATGACCAAGTCGAGAAAGGGCGATTGCTACGTTAGATTCAGCGCCGCCAATCGTCTTGTTAAACTTCGCTGCATATGTCATGGAGCCTACGGATTCAGGTGTAAATAAAACCATTGACTCGCCTATCGTCACTACATCCATCATTACTACCCCCTACACTCCAGAATAAGCCATAAACCCACCATCTACTGGTACAGTTATTCCCGTTACAAACCCAGACATTTTTTCATCTGCAAGCCATAACAGTGTTCCAAGTAAGTCCTCTGGTTTCCCAAAACGACGCATCGGCGTATGAGTAATGATCTTGTTCGAGCGCTCCGTTAAAGAGCCGTCCTCATTCGTTAATAAGTTTTTATTTTGCTCGGTTAAAAAGAACCCTGGTGCAATCGCATTCACGCGAATACCTGCATCCGCAAAATGGACCGCTAACCATTTAGTTAAATTCTCAATGCCAGCCTTTGCCGCACTATAGGCAGGAACCTTCGTCATTGGAGACGGTGCGCTCATCGAGGACATATTAATAACTGTCGCGTGTTCTTTATTAATCATATCGGCAGCAAATACTTGAGTCGGCAGCAATGTCCCCATTATATTAAGGTCGAATACAAACCCAAAACCTTCTTTTGTTAAATCAAAAAATGTTTGAATAGAATCATCCTGCAAATCATCTTTTGCAAAAATCTCCTTCGTTGTAATTCCTTTAGGATGATTACCGCCAGCTCCGTTGATTAAAATGTCACAAAAACCAAACGCCTCGTTTACCTGTTTCTTCGCTTCCATAATCGATTCCTTATCTAATACATCACAAGAAAGCGCAAGTGCCTCCCCGCCTCCACTACGAATATCCTCTGCAACCGCTTCTCCTTTTTCTAGCGTCCGGTTTAAGATCGCCACCTTCGCACCCTGGCGTCCCATTTCTCTTGCCATCGCACTACATAACACGCCACTGCCGCCTGTAATGACGACCACCTTACCCGATAGATTCTCATGTACCTCAAGCATTTTCTTCACCTCCAGTAGATTTCAAGGCATCCCACAGACCCCATAAGTACATGACGCCAAGGGCACGGTCGTATAAGCCGTAGCCTGGTCTTCCTACCTCGCCCCATATATCTCTCCCATGGTCTGGCCGTATATAGCCTGTATAGCCGATATCGCGGAAAGCTTTCATCACACCTACCATATCAACAGAACCTTCAGACATTTTATGAGATGTCTCGATAAAGTCTCCATTCTCATAACGCTTTAAATTACGTACATGCGCGAAGTGAATTCGGTCACCATATGTACGAATAATAGCTGGTAAATCATTTGTCGGATTTGCCCCTAAAGAGCCACTGCAGAAGGTCAGACCATTAGAAGGGCTGTCTACTAATCCTAGTAATCTACCAAGATTCTCTTCATTCACAATAATTCTAGGAAGCCCGAAAACCGGCCATGGTGGATCATCCGGATGAATAGCTAGCTTAATTCCACATGTTTCAGCAGCAGGAACAACCGCCTCTAGGAAATACTTTAAATTCTCCCACAGCTTATCTTCATTTACTTCCTTATACGCAGCCAATATTTCCTTCAACTGCTCCAATCTTTCTGGCTCCCAGCCTGGAAGCGTAAAACTGCTGTCCTGTAATACTCGATTCACCAGCTCCGTAGGTTCTATACCTTCGATCAGCTGCTTTTCATAGAACAATGCAGTCGAGCCATCCTCTAGTTCCTTTTTTAAATCCGTTCGAATCCAATCAAACACGGGCATAAAATTATAGCAAATGACCTTTACTCCTACCTTTGCCAGCTCCTGCATCGTTTCTATATAATGCTCTATATATTGATCGCGAGTCGGCAAGCCTAGCTTTATATCTTCATGGATGTTCACACTTTCTACTACCTCTATGTGCAAGCCATGAGACTCTATCTTCTGCTGCTCCGCTTTTATCTCCTCAATGGACCATCTTTCCCCCGCTGCCACATGATGCAACGACCATACAATGCCCTTGACACCAGGGATCTGTCGAATATGCTCTAACTTCACATGATCATTTTCTTCACCAAACCACCTAAAAACCATTTCCATTTATATCACCTAACAATCCTTATATTTCTAAA
This sequence comes from Psychrobacillus sp. FSL K6-4046, assembly GCF_038624605.1. Taxonomy (NCBI): domain Bacteria; kingdom Bacillati; phylum Bacillota; class Bacilli; order Caryophanales; family Bacillaceae; genus Psychrobacillus; species Psychrobacillus sp. FSL K6-4046. The sequence goes on along the minus strand of NZ_CP152020.1, from coordinate 792,019 downwards.
TAGTTTTGAACATTGTTATAGCAAATATCTTTTACAATCTGACCTAATAATTCAAAGTCTGGTGGATATTCGCCTGCTTCCACCCAATCCCCGATCAAGTCACATAAAATTCTTCGGAAATATTCATGACGGATATAGGAAAGAAAGCTTCTGGAATCAGTCAGCATCCCGATAAAGCGTGCTAATAATCCTGTGTTAGAAAGCACCTTCAATTGCTCCAGCATGCCGTCCCGTTGATCTCCAAACCACCAGGCAGTTCCAAACTGAATTTTCCCAGGCACATCCCCTTGGAAATTCCCAACCATAGTTCCTACCATATAATTGTCTCTTGGATTTAAGTTATAGATAATCGTTTTCGGCAGCTCATCCGTATAATCTAAAGCATTCAATAGATTAGACAAATCGGAAGCATAGGAAAAATCATTGATCGAATCAAAGCCGGTATTAGGTCCTGCAATCCCTAGCATCCTTTTGTTATTGTTGCGAATAGCCCCTATATGCAGCTGCATCGCCCAGCCTTGTTGAGCGTACATCCTCCCAAGCTCGATCATTGTTGCTGTTTTAAACTGAACAATTTCCTCATCAGTTAACACGTCATTATTTAGTCCCTTTTGAAAAATAGTCTCTATATCAGCTTGCTGAAAATCTCTATAAAAAGAACTGTCGAGCCCATGGTCTGACAAGCGACAGCCAGCCTCATGGAAAAATGCAACTCGTTTATGTAACCCGGATAAAAAATCGTCAAAGGTACGGACGTTCTCCCCACTTGCCTTCTCTAGCTTTTCAACCCACTCCGAAAAAGTATCCAGTTCTATTCCAAGCGCACCATCTGGTCGAAAGGTTGGAAGCACCTTTACCGGAAAGCTATCATCCATTTGGATTGCCTTATGATATTGCAAATCGTCTATTGGATCGTCTGTTGTGCAAATCACTTGCACATTCGACTTTTGAATAAGGGAACGTGCCGTGAACTCTTTCGTTTGTAAAAGCTTGTTGCAATGCGCCCAAATCTCATCAGCCGTTTCCTTGTTCAGCAACTTTTCTAACCCGAAATACCGTTTTAATTCTAATGAAGTCCAATGATACAACGGATTACCGAGTGTATAAGGAACAGTAGCTGCCCACTTTTCAAACTTTTCCTTGTCGGTTGCATCACCTGTTATAAAGCGCTCCTCTATTCCATTTGCTCGAAGTGCCCTCCACTTATAATGGTCGCCCTCCAGCCAAATCTCATATAAATTTGCAAAAGCTTTATCCTCTGCTATTTCCTTTGCAGATAGATGACAATGATAATCGATGATTGGCATATCCTTCGCATACTCGTGATATAGCTTTTGAGCTGTCTCTGTTTTCAATAAAAACTGCTCATCCATAAATGCTTTCATACGTATCCTCCCTTAGTCCATTAGCATTCCACCGTTAGCCTCCACTATTTCTCCTACTAGATAGCTAGAATAATCGGATGCTAGAAACAGCGCTACCCCTGCAATATCGTCTGGTGTTCCCGTTCTTCCCAATGGAATTTGTGCCGTCATCTTATCCATTAGCTCCTGAGAAGAGTATCTTTCATGGAATGGCGTTTCAATAACTCCAGGGGCAATGCCATTGACACGAATATTGTATTCTAGCAGCTCCTTGGCAAGCCCCCTAGTCAATGTGCTCACTGCGCCTTTCGCCGATGCATAGGCCACCGCACCACCGCCTCCTCCATTTCTCGCTGCAATAGAGGTTATATTAATGATATTTCCATTTGCAGATTTCTTTAGAAGCGGAAGGGCTGCCTTTGTCACATGAAAGACAGAGGATACATTAATATCAAAGATGTTATTCCATGTGTCATGATCGAGATCTTCTATTTTAGAACGCTTTACCATCGTTCCTGCATTGTTGACTAAAACGTCTAGACGTCCAAACCGAGCATTTATTTGCTCCACCATTTCCTGTATGTGAAGAGGCTTTGTCACATCGCCAGTCACTAGTAAAGCCTCTGCTCCCGATGCCTGCACGGCGCTCAATGTTTCCTTTGCTGCGTCTACATTCGAATTGCCATGAACCACTAGCTTTGCCCCAGCCTCCGCAAACGCTTTAGCAATAGAGCTGCCAATTCCCGTGCTGCTACCTGTCACCCAAACAACCTTGTCTGTAAATGAAAACATGAGATACCCTCCAAACATATTATTCTCTTACATAAACAGATCTGGTAAGAACATGACAATAGAAGGAACAAAGGTTAATAAAAGAACCAATGCGAATACACCTAATATAAAAGGAATCGACTCTTTTATATAATCCTCTAATGGCACCTTCATAATCGAGGTTGTCGTATACATCGTGACACCAACTGGTGGAGTCATTCCTCCAAACGTAACGATTGTCATCATCAAGATCCCAAAATGTACCGGGTCCACTCCTACTTGCTGAACAATTGGTAGGAAAATAGGCGTCAGTAACAGAACCAATACCGTAGACTCGATGAACATTCCCGCAATAACAAGGAAGAGTAATATTAAAATGATCATCAGATGTTCGTTTGTCGTGATCCCTATTAAAAAGTCAGCCGCATTTTGTGGTAAGCGATCGTATGTAATTAAGAAACCTAGAATAGAAGAAACGGAAATTATTAATAGAATAGAAGCATTGTCTGTCACCGATTGGGAAAGTGCCTCTTTGAAATTTTTCCAGTTTAACTCCTTGTAAATAAAGAAACCAACGATTAACGCATAAACAACTGCAAAAGCACCTGCTTCTGAGGCAGTAAATATACCAAAGCGAATTCCTACTACTAAAATGACTGGGAACATAAGCGCCCAAATACTTTCTTTTAAGGTAATCATAATCTCTTTAAAAGTTGCTCTTTTTTGAACGATGTTGCTGTCATAATTACGTTTTCTTGCTATCACATAAGAAATGACCATCAGACATGTCATCATTAAAAAGCCTGGGATAATCCCTGCCAAAAACAGTTTTCCAATAGACACTTGCCCAACATAGCCATAGAGAATCAGACCAATACTCGGTGGAATAGTAGCAGTGATCAACGAACTAATCGCTATAACGGAAGCAGAATATCCACCTGAATAGCCACGTGCAATCATTTGATGACCAAGTATACGGCTCTGCATGGCTGCATCTGCATTGGCTGAACCAGATACTCCTCCCATCACTGTACTAAGCACAATGGATACATGCGCTAGACTCCCCTTCAAATGCCCAGTTAACGCATTGGAAAACCGAATTAGACGCTCTGTAATCCCTGATGCATTCATCAGATTCCCAGCCAGTATAAAGAAAGGGACAGCTAAAAGCGGAAAGGATTGGGTCCCTGCTACCATTCGCTGTGTTGTTATTTCAATAGGTAAGTCGGAGCCTATTAAAAAGTACATGAGACTCCCAATACCTATAGCAAAAGCAACAGGCATATTGAGCAGAAGTAAAATAAAAAATACAATAGCAACTACTAACAAGTGATTCCCTCCCTATGATTTCAGCTCGTTTGATGTAGATTTAAACCCGCTCACTTCATCTTTTAACTGACCCAGAATAGTTAGGATCATCAACACACTTCCAACGGGGACAGCAGACGTAATAAAAGAGTAGCTCAACGGAAGATTACTGATTTGACGCGCTGAATTCTCCATACTTAATTGGAAACCATACTTTGTTAAAAAAACTAAAAAAGCTAGGACGAGCAATTTAGTAAACACCTCAATGACATTCCTTACTTTTTGAGGCATGGCCTTCACAACTACATCTACGGTAATGTGTTTTCGCTCTCTTAACGTTCGGTTGGCCCCCAAGAAGATAGCCCAAACAAACAGCAATTGAGCAAATTCAACCGACCATGAGAGGGGCCAGCCAGCCCACCTCATAACCGCTGCTAAAAAGACGAAGAACACAATTCCAATCATTAAAAAGTTTGTCAGGAAGTTTTCAAACCTCACATATACTCCTGCAACTCTATTGATCATTGCAATCACTACTTTCCTAGAATATTGTTCACTTCATCCTTCAAATCTGCATAGCCATCTATCTTTTCATACACAACCTCTGTCGCTTTTTTAAATGCTTCGAGATCTACTTCGTTAATCTCCACGCCAGCCGCTTTCATCTTTTCTTCAAAGTCAGCTAGCTGTCCGATTGTATTTTCAGAAGCTTCTTCTCCAGCCTTTTGAGCCTCTTCATAAATGATTGCCTGATAGTCCTCTGGTAGCTCAGCCATCCAATCAGCTCCAGCTACAATGCCAGTGATTAACTGGAAATGACCAGTCTTTGCAATATACTTCACAACCTCGTGTAAGTTAGCTCCATACGACGCTGGATGCTGTGCCTCAGCACCATCGATAACCCCTTGTTGAATCCCTGGGTATACCTCGGAGAATGCCATACCAGCAGGACTAGCTCCCATTGCAGAAATGGTTTCTGTCCATACAGTAGCTCCCGGTGTTCTAATTTTTAAGCCCTTCAAATCAGATGGCTTCTCGATTTTTTTGTTCGTTAAAAAGTGACGATCTCCCTGATACCAGTTAAACGATAAAATTTGTAAATTATGTTCACTCGCAAGCTTCTCTTCCCATCCTTTAAATAGGTCTGACTGAGCTACCTTGTTTGCCTCATCATAGCTGTCTACAATATACGGAGCCGAAAGAATACCGATTTCCGGAACCATTTCCGCTAAACGACCGGAGTCTACTAGCACAGCTACATTCGCTCCTACCTTCGCTTGCTCCAATACATCGCTATCATCGCCAAGTGAACCATTCCCATAAATTTCAACGATGACTTTATCATCTGTTCTTTCTGCAACGCGATCTTTAAAAGCTTCTATACCTTGATAAATTGGGTCAGTTGAAGCCAATGCAGTATTAATCTTGAGTGTATAAACCTTATCCGCACTAGCCGTCGTCTTACCATCGTTCCCATCCGAGCATGCTGCAAGCAATGTGCACACCATGAAAACCAAACTTAATAGTAAATACTTTTTCCCTTTCATTGAAAAGCCCCCTTGTTTTTTGAATAAAGCGCTTACATTTCCCTTTAAAAAAAATTACTTAAAATAATCCGGATATTCCTCTTTTAATGAATCAAGTTCAAAGCGTAATTTCCTTAAGTGCTCTCCCATCGCCTCATCTGCAAGCTGAGGATCCCCATTCTCTATTGCGTTAGCAATCACCATATGCTGAGACAAAATTTGCTCCCAATTATAGTTAGCTGCCAGGCTCAACATTCTAATTCTATTAAGATGGGAATTAAAATTTTGGAGCACGGACCAGATTCTCGGCTTTTCTGCACCAATCGAAATAATATAGTGGAATTCCTCATCCAGCTCGAAAAGCTTCGTATAGTTTTTTTCTTCTATACAATACCGCTGCCTCTGTAAATTTTCTCTCAAAGAAACAAAGTCCACGTTTTCTGGACGCTCCGCAGCAAGCTTAGCCGATGCACGTTCTAGCAACTCTCGAATAAAACGAACCTCTTCCACATGCTCTAAGTCTATTAAAGAGATAAACGTGCCACGCTGAGGGTAAACCTCCAGCAGCTCCTCCTGCGCAAGCTTCACAAACGCTTCTCTAACAGGCGTACGGCTGACACTAAGCAACTCCGAAATCTCTTTTTCCGAGACACTCTGCCCCGGTTTCAAATCTAATTTAATGATGCTTTCCTTTAACGTCTCATACACATGATCTCGAGTAGAGACATTCTTTCTCTTATTAAAATTATCTGCTAGCAGAATACTCACCCCTTTACTAAAGTCATATTACCATAATTGTATACTTGTATGGTAGTATATATTTTAACATTCAGAAAAATAGTTATATTTTAACTTAATAGTTTATTATCATTAGTACTTTTGTGATAACACACCCGATTTTTGCTAATAAAATCACAAGGACAAATAAAAAAAGCATCTTATAATCAAGATGCTCCGAAAATTTGTTGATCGTATGTCCTTTGAATTGTAGCGAATTGTGTGTAACACAGGGACAAACAAAATCCCCCGAAAAGCCCACCTATCACAGGGCTCACCCAAAAGAATTGTGTCTGACACAGGGATGAAGTCAAACCTTCGAATTGTAGCGAATTGTGTGCGACACAGGGACAAACACAATTCCACAAAAAATCACCTCTGACAAGGGTTCACCTAAAAGAATTGTGTCTGACACAGGGATGACGTCACCCCTCCGAATTGTAGCGAATTGTGTGTAACACAGGGACAAACACAATTCCACAAAAAACCCACCTACACAAGGGTTCACCCAAAAGAATTGTGTCTGACACAGGGACGCACGCTATCCCCCAAACCCATAAATCATCCCAGCAAGAACCCCATAAACAATCAGCAACCCAAAGGCAGCCAACACTCCAAGCCAGCTAGTACCCCCACGCAGTTGAAGCTCTGACTGCACGAATTCCTCACTGCCATGTTGCTGCTCCGTGACTCTCTTAATCTCCTTATTCGCATGCATCAGATATAAGTAGTTTCCTAAAAAACCACAGATGACCCCTACTGTAATTCCTATGGTCGAATCTACCCCAAAATCGATCCCACTCAAGACAATGATCAGATCATATAAAAGAAAAAGACCTAGTATGATTAAAATATACGCATACATTTTCCGATAGCCTAGCCAAAAGAACGAAAGGAAAAAAGCTGCCCAATTCCAGGATAGCCCCTGATTCCACTTTCGGGAATAATACTCCCATTTGCTAGCTCCTACAAATGCCCCATGTAACGACTCATCTAACTCCGGATATTTCTTATCCATCTATGTATTCCTCCTTTTTTATCTGAAGTGCTCTATTGTATGGATATTACACTTTGTCTATGTCTATTTTAAATATTGTATAAACCTAAAAATCTATCAATACGATTTTATTGATGCTATATGGTATATTACTTAGTCTATGAACAATTAAGTTAATTGGGAGGCCATGTAGGGGAGAGTAATTTGAAGAAGTATTTTATTGTAGTTCTATAGTTCAACCAAAAGAAGCAGTTTAACTACTCGTTAAAGGAGGTCTGCTCCTTTGGTTCAACTACAAGCATGTTAAAATTCCTTAATAGTAACTTCTGATTGTTCCTTTATAATAGCAGTCATTTCCTCAATCCACTCTATACACCTATTAGGCAGATAAGGAAATGGATGTCTTGGATAGTTTCTCGTTTTATGCCAGTATGCCTTTGGTACTTTACCATTCAAGTCCAATCCACTCAACGGTAAAAAACCATGTTCTTCCGCAAGTCGCTTAGCTTCAGGTCTAGATCCCCAACCATACAACACATGCTCCACTAAAGTAGTCATTTCAATAAATTCTTTTATATTATTAGCATAACGCGAATTTGGAACATTTTGGAGCTCGCATATTTTAAGCAATCGCAGGAACTCAAAGGAATCTCCCTCACACATATCCGATAGATTAACAATTATTAGTTCATCCCAATCCATACGTTCCATTAATCGCATAAGCTGATATTGCGTTTTATCCGGAATACTTTCCTGCCATCCATCTTTTGATTCTTCTCTCGGTAGGCAGCTCCCAGGGTTTTGCATAACAATTAACGCATTAGCTTTTCTATTACTTAAATCATCTGGGATGGTTGCTCCCTTTCTTATAATTCTTGCCTCTGGCCTAGTAATAACCTGGTGTATCTCAAATTGCCTATACTCAAATTTAGCCATGACGATAAATTGTTCATTTAATACCATTCTACTTAACATAGACTCCTCCTTAGCAAAAATATCAGTCTAATTAAGTAATTCTATATACACTTAAAAATACCTTTAAATACCTTTTATTATTTTATATTTAATTTATATTTCATCTTCTTTTGCTTAACTTACACAAAATATGATTGACCACCAAGGACTTTCGTTTTATACTTTTATTGGTAGAACTATTTCTTTTTACCTTTTATCAGAAAAACACAAAACTATTTTACTATGTATTTTCATGAAAAAGGTTTTTATATTTATATTGTATTAATTAATAATGATATACGGATATAATGATATTTTTTATCCTATAAATAATAGAAATAAAAGACACTTTCTTAGTAATCTTTAATGAATACTATTAAATATTTAAGAATTCTACCGAAGTTAAAGGGAGTAAAAGAATATGATGTTATGAGGTGTAGTAATTGTTGTCAGACTTTAGCACTAAGTTAGACGAGGAGATAGGACCAAGAAAAATTCTGCATATAAAAGAGTGTGAGATTTGTGGTTATAATGAGTTTTATTTTATAGATCCTGAAACAAATAAACAAATTGGTATGGCTTGTGAGGGGTGTAACTATATAAAACGGTTTGATTTTAACTCTAAAAAATAAGTTTAAAAGAAGCAGCTTAACCTGCTAATAAAAATACTGCTTCTTTCTTCCATTATATTATTTAATCATGAACATTTTATCTATTAATTCTTTAACCATCTTATGATATATCTCTATTTATACTCTTCCTTCAAAAATTGTTACTCAATGTTTTTATCGGAAACTCCTTCTTTAAATAATTCCATAATGTCTATAAAATCTTTTCACTCTATCATCTCTAAGTAAGGGTCTATGCACCTGCAATAAATTCACATCACTAAAATTATTTCCTTCTAGAACAGAAAATCCTTCATTAGTAATAACGATATCCCACCCCACATATTTAATATATGGATAGATAGAGGCTGCATTTAGTATACTTTCTTTCATTTCATTCCATTTCGGAACTAACTTTCCTTCAATTTGTGACTTTGTTTCAGGATGTTCACTATACCATTGTAGTTTCCCATTTTTAGGATATGAAACACCCTTGCCTAGCTCACCAGTCTCTAAATCAATTTCTGCACTTAATCCTCCCTGCGTCCAATTGTCAGCAGGTATAGATGTTAAATTCCCCATTCTTTGGACAGCTATAGGTATAAAAGGTTTGTTCGTAAGAGGATCTATCATAGTTAAAATTCTAATCGTATTCGTTGTCTTCGGATAAAAGTCTTTACTAAAATTACTTTGTTCAACAAACTCATTAACTATATAATTATTTAGCTTGGAAGTTACTTTTTCGAGTCCAGCTTCATCTATCTGCGTTCCATTTAGAAAGTAATTTCCTTCTGTCTTCTTCAAAACAAGTATCCCATAACCTCCACCGTTACGTATTGGTTTAATAACGCATGCTGAATGTCTGTCTAAGTATTTTAAAATTTTCATAGGAGAATCAATCTTTTCTACTTCTTCCAAACATAAAAACTTCCCTGCTTCAATTAAACTCAAATTCTTAGGAACGTTGATATATTGCTTATACATGGATTCAAATACTAGCTTTTCATCTAAAACAAAACTATATGGGCTATTTAAATATCTTGTATTTAGTCTTTGTATATCAGATAAGTATTCTTGAGGATTATTTTCCTTAAAATTATAAATTATTTCTGACTCACTTAAGAAACCTAACCTCGAGTTAGAAATTTTTTTGCTAACTCCTTTATTAACGGATGATTTTAAGTTTTTTCTAATAAACGTCCGATAAATATTCGCCTGACGATATACATTCATAGCCTTATCTTTTATCATGAAAGCACTTCCACCTTTTTGTATAAAAATAGTAACCACTTTATATCTGAAAAACTCTCAGGTATAGAAAAGCAGTCGAGTTATTACATCGACTGCTCATAATTTTAGTTCATAAATTCTTTGATTACTTTGCAAACTTGTTCGATCTCTTCCTCACTCAAATAAGGATGCATTGGTAATGATAGTACTGTATCACATAACTCATTGGTCACCGGACAATCATTCTCATTATAACCAAGGTCTTTAAATGCTTCTTGTTTATGCATCGGTTTGACGTAATAGACCATGCTTGGGATATTTTCTTCTTTTAGCTTGGTTTGAAGATTATCTCTTTCTGCTTTGTTCTTAAGTTTAATCGTGTATTGAGCAAAGCTAGAAATATAGCCTTCTGGCATATAAGGAATTTCAACGACATCCTTTAAGCGTTCATTGTAATGACCAGCTACTCGATTGACATCTGTAACCTCATGATTAGCAAAGGCCTTTAGTTTCACTTGAAGGATGGCAGCCTGAATGGTATCTAACCTCGAGTTCACACCAATTCTAACATTGTCATATTTATTACTACCTTTTCCGTGTACTTTTAGGGATCTCAACAATTCTGCTAAATTATCGTCATCCGTAAAGATAGCCCCTCCATCACCATAGCCTCCTAATGGTTTCGCGGGAAAGAACGATGTAGTTGCCGCATCACCAAAACTACATGCCCGTTTACCGCCAATGTTACCACCAAAGCCTTGAGCTCCATCTTCCAGTACTAATAACTTATATTTTTGTGCAATCTTTTCGATTTCAGGATAATCGGCTGGAAGTCCAAATAGATCGACAGGAATGATGACTTTAGGAGTTAATTTTCCTTCCTCAATTGTTTGAACGATTGCTTGTTCTAATTTTTGGGTGTCTATATTAAATGTGTTTCTGTCTACATCGACAAAAATGGGAGTTGCTCCAACAAATGAAACTACTTCACCTGTTGAAAAGAAAGTAAAGTCAGGTAAAAAGACTGCATCTCCCTCTTTAATACCCCATGCCATTAATACAAGAGATAACGCCTCTGTTCCATTAGCACATGTAATAGTATGCTTTACTCCTGTATAATTTGATAATTGTTCTTCTAATTCTTTTACTTCATTGCCTCCAATGAAGTTCGTGTTAGTTAAAACCTTCTGTATAGCCGAATCAATTTCATTTTTGTATGTTTCATATTGAGTTTTTAAATCTCTAAATTCCATGATAACCCAGCTTTCTATACTTTTTAGTTAATTAAACTATAGAGTTTCTGATAGTACTCCGTTAGAAAGATTATATTCTCTTTCACATTCACTACATTTCAATTGTTCCTTTAGCACATGACCACACTCACAGACCCAGCCTTTTTGTTTGGCAGGTACCCCTGCCATCAAAGCATGGTCTGGAACATCCTTAGTTACTACAGCACCTGAAGCAATCATGGCCCAACGACCAATTGAATTACCACAAACGATTGTTGCATTTGCTCCGATGGATGCTCCGTATTTTACTAGCGTCTTTTTATATCCTTCAGTCCCTTTAGGATACTTACTTCTAGGAGTTAAATCATTTGTAAAAACCATAGATGGTCCGCAAAAGACGTAATCCTCTAACACTACTCCTTCATATATGGAGACATTATTTTGGATTTTCACGCCATTACCTATTTGAACGTTATTAGAAATATTTACATTTTGACCAATAGAACACTTTTCACCGATTCTTGCACCTTTTTGGATATGGCTAAAATGCCAAATTTTCGTATCAGAACCTATTTCCACACCTTCGTCTACGTAGCTGCTTTCATGTACAAAAAAATTCATGAACAAACCTCCGTCCTATCTTGCAGACTATAACAATTCCACATTATCTCTATTAGTAATTGATTTCATTGCGTTCTTCGTATCAAAAATGGATTTTGAATGTTTCTGAACAAATTCATAATCAACAGTTGAGTGAGCGGTTGTTATAATTACTAAATCTGCACTACCTAATAATTCTGCAGTTAACTCAGGTTCTCCTTTTTTCACTATTCCATTCTCGCGATATTCAGGAACAAAAGGATCAAAGTACACTACATCTGCTCCTTCTTTCTCTAATTCTTCAATTACTCGAATAGCAGGACTTTCTCTGAAGTCTTCTATATCTTGTTTATAAGCAACACCTAAAACTAAAACTCTAGAACCATTCATTGGTTTTTTATCTCTATTCAATATTTTACTTGCTCGCTCTGTACAATATTCAGGCATACGATCATTAACCATCATGGAAGATTCAATCATAGATGTATGGAATCCAAATTCACGTGCTTTCCAAGATAAATAGTAAGGGTCAAGAGGAATACAATGTCCACCTAATCCTGGACCTGGATAAAATGCTTGGAAACCATAAGGCTTTGACTTAGCTGCGTCTATTACTTCCCATAGATTGATTCCCATTTTATTACTTAACATTGCAAGCTCATTAATAAGCCCAATATTAACGTTTCTATATGTATTTTCCAGAATTTTTTCCATTTCAGCTATTGCTGGAGAGGAAACAGTTATTACTTCTCCTTGTAAAACAGCACGGTACATTTCTGCAATTACTTCTGTAGCCTCTTCACCAATAGCACCAACAACTTTAGGTGTATTATTTGTTTTATAGACTAAATTCCCTGGATCTACACGTTCTGGAGAAAACCCTAAGTAGAAATCAGTTCCACACACTAAGCCCGAACCTTCTTCTAAAATTGGTTTAATTAATTCCTCTGTTGTCCCAGGGTAAGTTGTAGATTCAAGGACTACCATCGTCTCTTTTGTAAGATACTTCGCTATTTCTTTTGAAGAGCTCTCAAGATAACTCACATCTGGTTGTTGATATTCATCTAAAGGAGTTGGCACACAAATAGCGATGAAGTCTACTTCTTTAATAAAGCTGAAGTCTATAGTTGCTGACAGCAAACCACTCTCGACTATACTTGATAATTCTGTCTCGACTACATCCCCAATATAATTTTGCCCTTTATTAACCATATCTACTTTTTCTTGTTGTACATCAAAGCCTATTGTTTTAAAGCCAGCTTTCGCTTTTTCAACCGCTAATGGAAGTCCAACATATCCTAGTCCGATTACACCTACTGTTATTTGTTTATTTTCAATTTTATTTAATATTTTTGTTTTCATCTTATATGTCCTACTTTCTTCTATCGTTTTTATTTTTATGTAAATTATTAAGTGCCAAATTAGGAAAGCCTGGTGAACAGGACTTACCCCCCTTTGGAACCTTTCACTGTTTGGCTTCTTCGATAATTAAGCATAAATACACCTAACTGCATAATTAGTTTAAATACTGCAGCTACGAGAACGCCAAATGTAAATCCTTTTAATCCATCAATTTTATAAAAGTAGAACGCCGCTGCAACATATACGAACAAATGAAGACCACTCATGTAAATTTGCCAGCTAATTTTGTTAAATCGAAGGTTGAAGGGCTGAACTACTGTAGACAGTACACTTATAATGGCTGTAGCTGTAGTTATATAAACTAGCTCTAACGACTCTTCGGCCCAATCATTATAGAAAAATCCTAAGAAGTACGGGCTAATCCAAATAGTAGTGATATAGCCTACCGCACCTAATACTAAAGAAACACTAAACATTTTCACTACTTTTTTTATGCTTATATTATCTACTTTAACTAAATAACTTAAAATGACAGAGTTTACTGGGTTAATCATCATCGATATAATTTTCCCCAAAATAGTAGAGCTATAATATATAGCAACACTCACAGGTCCAAGCAAAGGTAGTAAAATTAATTTGTCCGCATAGGAAAAAACATTTTTCAATAGGTTTGCGATATACAATGATACCCCATTTGAAGCTGTATCCTTAAATAATGTAGATAATTTATACTTTTCCTTATGTAAGCTAGTATGACGGATAATATAGATTAAGCTAAATAACAATCCTACGAAATAGATAATCTGCCAGTATTCTAAATACAAAAATATGATTGAACCTATTAAATAACCTACACTCATATATATGTTATTTAAAAGAATCCCCTTATAATTCAATACCAACCGGAAAGTTACTACTAAATATTCCTTCCAAATAGACCCAACCGTGATCAAACATAATAATAGGTAATCCAGAATACTTAAGCTAGAATCGATATAAAAGGAAATAATGATAATTAGAAGAATACTTATAAAAGAAGACCCTACTAATAGAGGATTAAAATCTCCTTCTAAGTTTTCGTTTTTATATTCTTTGTCCCTCAATAAACGAATATTATTCAATACATTCCCTAGTGGAAAACTGACAACGGTAAACACACTAATCAAGGTTATTATTAACCCGTATTCTTCCCCTCCTAGTGCCCTGGCGATTAAAGGATAGGAAACTAGCTGAAGAATAAGCAGTGGTAATGCAGCTGATATAATATTTAGCAGGGAATCCACGAGAAATTGTTTTTTTTTCATGTTAATCTCTCACCGTTTTCTATATTTAGTTTGATAAGCAACCCTAATAAAATCCAAAACTTGATATCTGTAATATAGGAACTACTTATCATCAAATGGATGAACCCTAAACATATCCAAATAATTATTAAATAATAATTATTTAAATTTTGGGATAAGAGACTTCTTATTAATAAAAACAAGATAATCAAAATTGCTATTCCTCCAGCGATTACGCCAAAGTTAACAACTATCTCAAGAAAGAAATTATGTGCATATCCTCCCTCTTTACCAATAATTCGACGATCTGCTCCTAAACCAAGTCCTAGGAAGGGATTGTTCATTACAGCTTTTATAAGATTTTCATATATGTAATCTCTTCCACTTAGATGAACTTCCCCGCTCAAAAATAATTTTATACTTCTACTATTGATGTCGTATTTGTTTAATATTTCATAAAGCATATTAAATAACTTATCTAAGTTTAGACTTATAAAAACTAAACCTACAACTACTAAAAGATTGTAAAATACTTTGGAATAGGAAACCTGAAAGATTAAACGAATCATTTTTAATGCAATGAACACAACAATACATAATATGGCGCCCCGAGAACCAAGGGCTAGTATTACAAAAATAGAGATTAGAGAAAAAAGTAGTGCCCTATTTGAATATTTATTTATTAGGCTATCTAAAAATAGAATAGCTGGGAGTAGCATATAATAGGATAGAGCCATACTATAAGACCCGGCACTAGCATTTCCAGTAACAATGATGATTCCTAGTAATGCACCAAAAAAGAAAACTAGATAGCTCGCCTTAACCATAACTCTTTTAAAAACATCTAAATCTCTTAGGCTCATTGTATATATGAACGCGGGCAAGCACATACCAAACAATGGAAAAATTAATTGTTTTAAGTAGAGATGATTCTGTGGGAAAAACAGATAATTTATAAGGAAAATTAGAATAGCAACAAAATATACTCCGATAAACTTCCCTAAACTTCTTTTTAACACAGCAGGTAGTGCATACAAAAATAATACTCCAACCATTATTTTAGAAAACAGTTGTATTCCTGAGCCGATACCCGTACCAATAAGATTAAAATAAATCAGAAGAAAATATTGAATAGTCAGGACTATAAAGGACGCCATTATTGCTATGCTTATTTTTTGATCATCTGATTTATTTTTTACCATAAATTATTCACATTCCTCTTATCGTTTGGATTCATTCTTTAATGCTTTAGCATACACATCATCATATTGAGTCAACAATCTATCCCAATTAAAGATGTCTACTAACTCCAAGCAATTTTTAGATATATCCTCATAATTTTTCATGATATCTATTATTCGATCCGCTATCATAGTAGGGTCGTGAGCATCCACGTGATATCCAACTTTCCCTTCATCAAATTGACCATCAAATCCTTGTCCCTTTGAATAAATTAGCGGTAAGCCTTGACTCATTGCTTCTGGATACACGAGCCCAAAAGTTTCAGTTAAAGAGGGCATAATAAAAATATCATTGGAACGATATATTTCTATTAACCTCTCTTTTGGCAGTGGCTTTAAATAATTTACGAACGAAAACTTCATTAGCTCTTCAAATACCTGCTCATTACTAATTTTCCCAACAACAGTAAAATTAACGTTAAAGCCCCTACCTTGTAAAGTTTCTAATGCTTTTGCCGAGGTTAAAAGATTCTTATTATTGTTTACAGCCCCTACGAAAACAGCATTTATGCACAGAGGTTGAGATAGACTTTTTGGCTTCCCTAAATTATTAAACCAAAATTCATCTATACCATTAGGAATAATGATAGACTTTTTGATTATCGTTTCTCTATCTTTCTGTGGGATATACTTTTCCATCACAATATTTTTATACGGATCAGATAGAAAAATAATAGATTCAGCTTCCTTTAATATTTCAACACCTAGTTTACGAAGAAAAACTCTTTTTTTGAAAAACTGATTTACGTCTGTATTTCTAACTGCTACTACATATGGGATGCCGAAATTTTTCTTTGTCTGTAAAGCAATATACCCATTAGAGAAAAGAGTATGTGCATGGGCTATTGAATATTTCTGTATTTCGAAATTTTTTACTAAATCCCTATAGATTTTCTGATGCTTCACATAAAACAAGTAACGATCGAATTTATGATGATTTTTTCTAACGGTTGTATAATCTCCTAGCTGCAAGTGAGATAAATCCGTAGTAAAAGGAGTGGGGACATAAACATCAATAGGAATGCCATTTTTTACTTGGCGATCGTAAATATTTTTATAAAGCATTCCGCCACCGTAATATGAATTTATATGTAAAATTTGCATATTTACTCCCTCCTTATTTACTCCTCAAAATGAAAACATTTTATTAGCTTTCAATAATAATATTCTCTAATTTGTCAGTTAACGTTTTAAAATCATATTCCTGTATGGTAGATAAGGAGTTAAGACAATACTGATTGTATTCTTGGTCATCCATATGATAAAATTCTAAAATCCCTTGAACTAAAGCGTCCACTGAGCCACCCTTTACGGTTTTCCCGCAATTATATTTAGTTAGAATATCGTAGCCGTTTTCCATATTAGATAAGGTAGGTTTTCCAGATGCCAGATAGTCAAAGAGCTTGTTTAGACTCAGACCATACTTATACAATGGGATATGTTTTCCAGTGAAAACGTTTAAATTAGACTTACTTAAAATGTTTGGGATTAGTTTTTTATCTACCTTACCTTTAAAAACGATATTAGTTAATCCTTTACTAACTGTATACTGCTCTAACTTTTCTCTTTGACTACCGTTACCAAATAAGATGAATTGAATATCATGAATACCTTTTCTTTGTATTTCCTCTGCTGCTTTAATTAAATAAGTTAATTCGTTAGCAACACCCATGGTGCCTGTATAAAGAATTTTAAATGTAGAAGGATCATCTAGATGCTCATCAGAGTATATGAGCTCTTTTTTGTTTGTATTGTACTCTTCTAAATCAACACCATTATTAATGTACCTAACCTTTGATGAGTCCAGTCCAATTTCCTCAACGTAATCCTTTCCTCCTGGAATAGTAAAAATAAGCTTGTCTGCTTTCTTGTATAACCATTTTTCACCCTTATACAAAAGCTTTGCCACAAAGCTATTCTTTTTTAGAGTTCCGTACTGGACAATTGTCTCTGGCCATAAATCTCTAATCTCACAAATACATGGGACATTAAATTTTTTAGCTATTTTAATCCCCGCTAGTAGAGTTAGTGGGTGCACACTAGAAGCTATGATTACATCTGGTTTACCATACTTTTTACTATACTGCTTACTAGAGGGGAAAAGGTTTCGGTAAAAGTTCCACATATTTTGTAGACGTTCTATCCCATTTTTATATCTAGTAGTCTTCACAAAGACATACGGTATTTTCTCTACTGACTTTAATTCGTAACTTCCATTTTGTATTGGTATATAAGAATCACTATTATGTTTAGTACTAGCACAAAAAATAGTAGGCTCATAACCTTTGTTTATAAGATTTTTAGCAAACCAATAATGTCGCCCACCCTTATTAAAGAATGTACCGTGAGCATAATGATTGAAAATCCATACTGTTTTTTTTTGCATTGTCATGTCCTCTTCTGTTCGTTGTAATTATTTTATTTTTTCTGGAATTTTATAATTACATATAGTGTTCTTAAATTTACCTGAAGATAAAACAGGGATTTCATTTACATACATCACTTCTACGAGGGCATCTTCACCTAAAATTTTCTTAAATGAATCTACAAAATCATCTTTCATATAAATACCCTCTGCTCCATTAACCTTTAAAATATAGTAATTTTTATCCTCTTGAATAAATTGCCATTGTTTTAACTGCTTATATTTTTTCATATGTACACTTATAGTATGAGGAGTTAGAACATTTCCTTGCGTATCATATACCATATCAATTCTTCTTCCTTGAATGCTTCTTAAAGTAAAGATATTTTGACGATCTAAATCATCTGATATTGCAAGATCTCCTGTGTCATAGCGTATAACAGGCATCGCATGATTATATAAATCTGTGACCACTATTCTACCTAGCTCGCCCGGTTTAGCTGGTTCATCACTATCTAACCTTAATAATTCAATATGGTAGCTTGCACGATTTACTTTAAATACTTTGTCGTTAGATTTTGTCTGTGCTAAAATGCCATTTTCCTGATTGGAGTATCTATCAATAATAGGGCAACCAAAAATCTTCTCTAGCTTTTCTCTCGTTTCTTCCTTTAATAACGAGGAACTAGAAAAGATAACCTTTAAATTATACATATCCGGAGTGTCACCTTTGTTATATATATAATTACTTAGAATTTCATAGGAAGAAGCATAAGCTAAACAACTATTAATTTGTTTATCCTTTTTTAATGTATCTCTAATACTCTCTAATGCCTCTTCATCTAATCGTAATACGTCGACAGGAACTAGATTTTGTTTAAGCTTTTCTAATTTAGTCTTCTTTTCTGGCCAAGCTTTAAAGTACATATATTTTTGACCAAGTGTCTGTCCTTCTATTTCATTAAAATAGATTACCTCTGCCATCGTTCTTTCACGTTTTGCTTTGTCTTGGTTGACAGTAAAGGGTGTACCAGTAGAACCGCTAGTGGACATTTGATGAAATACATTATTCAAATGTATTTCAGATTGAAAGGATGAATACATTTCTTTATAATGTTTTTTTGTGACAACAGGTAAATCATTAAAGTTGGATGATTTAAAGGAATTATAGAAAGGAACGGTATTACAAGCATGACTACAAATGGACAGTAGTTGTTTGTTATTCGAAGTATTACTTTCCATTATTTGTTTTATATGTTGATAGTGTTGTTTAATCGTTTTACCTTTTAATGCATCTACTCCCCAAAACACAGTTCCTCTAAGAGTCTTTCTTGCCATTATAATCACCCTTCATTTAATTCGCTTCTTATTTATATCTATTTTTTATTAGCCGGTACACCCAAATATAAACCATTAGGACTCGTATTTTTGGTTACGACTGCACCAGCCCCAACTATTACATTTTCTTCGACAGTCAACCCTTGCAAAATAGTGGATCCAGTTCCTATCATTGAGCAATCCATTAAAGTGACATTCCCTGATATTCTACTGCCAGGCATAACTGTTACGAAGTTTCGCATGTCTATATCATGCCCCATGGTCGTACCTATATTAATGTGGCAATGACTTCCAATTCGACAATCTGGATTTATCACCACACCAGCACAAATAACATTACCTTCTCCCATTTGAATATAATTACTTACTATAGCGCTTGGATGAACTAGGTTTAACCAATTAACTGCTGTTAGTTTCGTTTCTAACAATTTTCTCACTTTCCAATTAGCTATAGCAATTACACCAAAAACTTGATTCTCCTCTGAATATTCTCTTAGATAGTCAGTATTTCCGAGAATTTCATAACCCATTACTTTACTACCAACAAGACTTTCATTATCATCAATCAGGCCCATAAGCTTATATTTATTTTCATTCTTGTTTAGTTTTTCAACAATTTCTATAACCTGCTTGCTAAAACCACCACTACCTATTATAAAAACCTTTTTCATATGTATCCCTCAAATTCAAATATGGGTCATTTTGGATTATTACTGGTTCCTTGAAATCTATTGTTCTTTTTAGTATTGTCGAAGTTTATACCTTCTTTTACAAATACTTTTTTTATAGTCAAAAATAGAATCTTTACATCCTCTAGAAAGGATATATTATCAACATACTTAACATCTAACTCAAATTTTTCTTCCCAACTAAGTGAATTTCGACCACTCACCTGAGCAAGACCAGACAAACCTGGTCGGACATTATGCCTTTTTCTTTGCTCTTCATTATAAAATTTTAGATATTCTACTAATAGAGGGCGAGGACCAATAAAGGACATATCTCCTTTTAATATATTTAATAGCTCTGGTAATTCATCAATCGAAGTAGAACGCAGGAGCTTTCCGAAACGCGTGAGTCTTACATGATCAGGTAATGGCTCTCCATGTTCATCTCTTTGATCTGTCATCGTTCTAAATTTATACATTGTAAAAATCTTTTCATTTAAGCCCGGTCTATTTTGTTTAAATAAAATTGGGCTCCCTAATTTATTTTTTACAAAAACTGCTACAACTAACAACAAAGGACTAAGAATGATAAGCATCGTAAGGGAAACGATAAAATCTAATGGTCTTTTAATGAGTTTTTTATACATCCCATCTTTTTGCCTCATGATTTATGCCTCCCATATTCCCTTAATAGTCTTAGTAACTCTCTCTAGTTCGGAATCTGTCATCTTCGAGTCAGATGGTAAGCAAACTCCATTATTAAATAAGTCTTCTGATACATGATTACCGATGTAGTCATACTTCTCGAAAAATGGTTGTAGATGCATTGGCTTCCAGACTGGTCTTGATTCTATATTTTCTTTTTCGAGAGCTTGCATTATATCAATAGGTCTTATTTTACCGTTCAACGTTATAACGCTTAACCAATAGTTTGGTCTATCCCATTCGTTATTAGGCATAAATTCAATACCCTCTAGATTCCCAAGCTCCCGTTTATAAAAATTATATATGTAGTTTTTCTTGTCTACTCTCTTATCCAAAACTTTTAGCTGGCCTCTACCTATTCCAGCAACCACGTTGCTCATTCGATAATTGTAACCAAGCTCACTATGCTGATAGTGTCTAGCTTGATCTCTAGACTGTGTGGCCCAAAATCTTGCTTTTTCGATTCTTTCTACATTGTTAGACACCAACATACCTCCACCTGAAGTGGTGATAATTTTATTTCCATTAAAAGAAAATATACCGTAATCTCCAAAAGTTCCTGTATGCTGACCTTTATAATATGTTCCGAGAGACTCAGCAGCATCTTCTATTAAAGTAACCTTATACTTTTTACAAAGCGCAACTATTTTATCCATATCGGCTGATAAACCATACAAGTGAACAACTATAACAGCTTTCACTTGAGGGAACTTTTCAAAAGCCTCTTCTAAAGCTTTTGGACACATATTCCACGTTTCATAGTCACTATCTATAAAGACAGGTGTAGCATTTTGATAAATAATAGGATTGGCCGTTGCAGAAAAAGTTAGGGTTGGACAAAATACAATATCCCCCGCCCCCACTTCAGCTGCTTTAAGCGCTAGGTGTAGTGCAGCAGTTCCAGCTGATAGAGCTGCTGCTGCCTTTGATCCTACCTTTAGAGCAAGCTCTTTTTCAAATTCATTTACGTTTTTACCTAATGGAGCTATCCAGTTAGTATCAAAAGCTTCTTTCACATATTGCATTTCATATCCTTCCTCACTCATATGAGGGGATGAAAGGAAAATTCTTTCTTTCATTTACTAGACTTCCTTCCTATTTAAATAGCATGGTTAGAAATTATAATAATTTCATTTTGAATCTTAATTAAAGTTAGTTTAACGTATCAAACTTTTTCCTTAATTTGTGAGTCGACAAACTTATGATTTGCCAATCCTATTAATGTTTCTTTTAGCGTTACATTATTCATATGAGGAAGCTTCTCCATCACATATTTTAGCTCAGATTGACTGATTGGATTCGCCTTACCTATATGGATTTTCGGAAATACAAACCTACTTTGAATTTCATTTTCACTTAAGAGTTCCTCATATAATTTCTCCCCTGGTCTTATACCTGAAAACTCTATACCTATCTCGTCTTCTCTGTACCCAGAAAGTTTTATTAAATTTTTTGCAAGGTCAACTATTTTAACCGGCTCTCCCATATCTAAAACAAATACCTCACCCCCGCTTGCTAAGCTACCTGCTTGAAGAACAAGTCTTGAAGCTTCGGGTATTGTCATAAAATATCTTGTCATTTCTGGATCCGTAACTGTTATTGGTCCACCAATAGCTATTTGCTTTTTGAAAAGTGGTACTACACTTCCACGTGAACCAAGAACATTACCAAAACGAACCGCAGCAAATTTAGTTTTGCTTTCTTTTGCAAGATTTTGAACCACCATTTCTGCAAAGCGTTTTGTCGCCCCCATGATATTTGGTGGGTTTACTGCTTTATCAGTAGAAATCATAACGAAGTATTCTACTCCGAATACATCAGCTGCCTCAGCAACATTCTTCGTACCAAATATATTGTTCTTTACAGCCTCCATTGGATTATATTCCATCAATGGAACATGCTTATGCGCAGCTGCATGATAAATTACATCCGGTTTATATTCGGATACAATGTCAAAAATACGACCTCGATCCTGAACGTCTGCAATAATTGGTATTAATTTTGTATCTCTTGAAACCTTTTGTCTAAGTTCCATGTCTATAGTATAAATAGAATTTTCTCCGTGCCCGAGTAGAATTACTGCCTTTGGATTAAACCTAGCCACCTGTCTACAAATCTCTGAACCAATAGAGCCACCCGCTCCTGTCACAAGTATTGTTTTATTTGTTAGTTTTGAAGAAATTATTTCTAAGTCTAACTCTACTTCGTCTCGACCAAGCAAGTCTTCAATCTTTACATCTCTTATTTCATTGATCGATACCTTTCCAGTTAGCAAGTCCTCTATCAGAGGCATCGTTTGTGTACGTATACCAGTATCTAGACATTGTTGTAAAAGCCTTGCCCGTCTGGTCTTTTCCATTGAAGGTATAGCAATTATGATATGCTCAATGTTTTGATCCAACACAACATCCTCTATTATGTCTGTACCTCCCAACACCCTCATATTAAAGATGTCCAATCCCTTTTTAGCTAAATCATCATCTAAAAAAGCTATTGGTTGAAGTGGTGAGTTTGTATTCTTTAACAATTGTCGAGCAATCATTGTTCCAGCTGCCCCAGCTCCAATTATAAGTGTCCTTTTTTTTGACCCTTTAGAATTCTTCTCACTTATGAACGTATCCCTTAGCACTCTCCAGGATAATCTAGTACCTCCTATGAGCAACATATGCAACATCCAAGTAACAAATAGTGCTCTACCAAGTACTCCTCCCGTTACAATTGCTTGGATAAGAGCAACAATCAATATAGAGAAAGTTACAGCCTTGAATATCGACAATAATTCCTTCACGGATGCATACTCCCATACCTTCCGATACAGCCCGTAATACATTGCAAAACTGTGATGCGCTACAAATATCGCAAGCGAACTAATCAATAACAATACATCCGTAAATGGATTATCGATCGGATGTAGCAGAAAGTAGCCAATGTATATTGAAAACAACACTATACAAGAATCGACTAATATCAGCATCGACATTCTTCGCTTTAATGACATCGTGTCACTCTCCTATTCTTTTCCTATGTAAGCTATTTCTTTTACTTATGTATAATTCCATTCCAGCTGGTCACAATTATAGCACTTTAGATATAAATTTGTTGTAATTTTATTGTAATGCAATTGAAATATAACTGTTATCTAGGTATTTCTTACTTTTAATTCAGTCAAATAAATCCCTGTTTGTTTACTTATAAATCCATTTTTAAAATTATTTATTACTGCATTTCGTAATAAAATTAAATTACCTAAATACATATTTGCACTCGATAGTTCATTTGATTCTAAATTTTTTTAGAATATTTATACGTTTACTTTACGGAAAATAAGGGTATTATCATTAGTATTTTAATAGAATAAATTGGTTACTGATTTCAATTACTTACAGACCGGAAAATATTAACAACGTGTTCCTATAAAAAAAACGAGCAAAAAGTCAAATCGAGTTGACTTTTTGCTCGCTTTTTAAAAGGCCACATTATAAATGAATATACCTTCATACTTTTAAATTAGCCGATAAAACTCCACCATTTTTTAGAGCTTGGTGGCTCTATTGGTTCTAAAATAATGACTTCTTTATTTTCGATAATTCTAGCGTTATTTTCTAAAAAGATATCTACTGTATCCTGTTTTTTATGTTTCTCCAAATAACATAGACCCGCATCAAATAAAAAAGGCCTAGTTTTCCTACTATGTACATCAGAACCATACGTATGGATCAGATTACAATCTATTAGTTGCATGGAGGTTTTTTGAATACTTTTTCCAAAGTGTCCAGCTAAGCTGCCTGCGGTTATCTGAGAGATCGCTCCATGAGTTATAAGTTTTAGCAGTCTACTCGGTTTTTCTGCAATAGCCTTGTTTCTTTCCGGATGTGCAATAACCGGTACTTTCCCCAAACCTAGTAATTCTTGAATAATAGCTATAGTATAGTTAGGGACATTTGATGAAGGCAGCTCTAACAAAACATATTTCGAGTTGGCTAAGGTCAATGCCTTCCCCTCTTTTATTTGTTCTACAATTGAGTCTCCAATTCTTATCTCTTGTCCTAAATGTAAATTTATTTGCAAATCTAATTTTGCTAATTCCTCCTTAACATTATTGTATTTCTCTATCACTAGGTCTTTCCTTACGTTATATTGGGGGTGGTAAGCATGTGGTGTCACAACAATATCCGTAATTCCTTCTTTCTCTGCTTGATGTAAAAGACCAAGCGATTCTACCATAGACGCAGGACCGTCATCAACTCCCGGAAGTATATGTCCGTGGATATCTACCATAATCTAACCTCCATTTTTTAATAGAAAAATGAGTGATTAGGACAATTCCCAATCACTCTTCAACTCCATAATATTGATAGTAATAATGATCTTTTTGAAGTACATAATTATTTAATACTACTCCCAAAATATTAGCCTTTGAAGCAATCAATGCTTCCTTGGCTTTTAACAATGCATCCTTTTGTGTTTTCCCTGCACTTAATACAATAACTGTCCCATCGCATAAATTAGATAATATTTGTGCATCAGTAACCGACAATACCGGAGGAGCGTCGAAAATAATCATATCGTATTTTTCTTTCAAATCTCCAATTATCTTTTCCATCCTATTAGAACCTAGCAATTCTGCTGGATTCGGAGGTATTGGACCACAAGTTACAATATCTAGATTTTCTATTTCATGATGCTTAATCACTCCCTCTAGATGAGCTTGACCTGTAAGTAAATTGGAGAGACCTGAAGTATTAGTCAGATGAAAGGTATAATGGACTGTCGGCTTACGCATATCCCCATCAATTAAAAGCACTCGCTTTCCTTCCTGAGCAAAAACCACTGCACTATTTGCAGCCACTGTAGATTTCCCCTCACTAGGAGAGGCAGAAGTAAACAGCATAGTTTTCGTTTCCCTATCAGGCATAGAAAAATTGATATTTGTTCGAAGCGTTTTAAATTGTTCGGAAACGATTGCTTTCGAATTGGCTGTGGTAATTAGCTTTCTAGCAGCAGTCAATAAAGTTTTATTTTTCTTTTTATTATTGGACATTTCACAACCTCTTTCGTCTATCGATTACTTCTAGTTTGGTGCTTTGAAGATCTTTTTCGGAAATATTACTAATTAAACCTAAAACAGGTAATTGTAATAGTTCCTCTATATCTTCCTCTGTTTTGACAGTTGTATCTAGATACTCTAATAAAAATGCCAGTCCTACCCCTAGCATCATTCCAATTACCGCTGCTATGGCCATATTCAACATCGGATCAGGCTTAACTGGAGTAGGATTATCCCCAAGAACAGCAGGGGTTAATACACTAACATTGTTTACTTGCATGAGCGTTTTTATTTGTGCTTGGAAAACCTCTGCAGTTTTGTTTGCAATATCAACTGCTTTTTGAGGATCAGGATCCTGAACTGTAATATTAACTACTTGCGAATCCTCTGCATTGCTTACTGTAATCTTATTGGTTAAGGCTGCAGCAGTAGTATTTAATTCCAATTCATCAATCACTAGTGACAAGATTGCTGGACTTTTGATGATTACATTATATGTATTAATAAGTTGAAGATTCGTTTCAATATCTTGTGAGCTAAACGAATTCACTTCTGTTTTTTCTTGACTCACTAAAATCTGTGTTGATGATTGGTATATAGGGGTTAAAACAACATAGCTTACGATTGCACTAATAGCTAAGGCAATTATCGTCAATATAACAATTAATGATAATCGTTTCTTAATTGTTTTAAAAATATCTTGAATTGTTATTGTTTCTTTCATTCAAATTGATAACTCCTTCTATCTTTTTATTACTAATTTAGGTACTGCTAAAAAGTTTCTATTATTCTATCATATACAGACTTGAGATAACTACTAATATCATTTCCCCAAAATAATGGGATTTACCAAATTACTAATGGTCTCTTTTAACTTCCTACCACTCTTTTCATTATGCTATCTCGTCGTGCTTTCTTTTTCGCTTCATATTCTTCTTCCATAGCTTTAGCTTCAGCCTTGTCAAAGCCATTTGCTGCTAAATCCTTTTCTACCGCACCTAAAACTGCATCAAATACTTTGTCAGTATTACTTTCCAAATCCTTAGCAGCAGCCATATACTTGTTGTAAAAGTAACCAAGATCGATCTTTTCACCGTTAGCCTGCTTCTCTACGTATTCTTTTTTAGCTCTAACAATTAATGCGTTTACTTTAACATCCGCTTGTTCCTCTAATCCTTCTAGAGCTGGTCTATACTTTTCCTTTATTGTAGTTACCGTCATTTCATTGGAGGCAGTAGTGCTCCCAGTACTAGCATCTGTTTCAGAAGACTTATTAGTATCATTCTTTACATTATTAGAATTGGAGCTCTCACCATTGCCATTCTTAGTTTCACTGTTTCCATCAGCAACAGCTTCGCTACCACTCTCTCCATTTGTAGATATCCCCTCTTCTTCTACTACTTCACCGTTCTCATCCATAAAAATAGTACCACCGCCCGGTAAATCTACTTTATATGGTTCTTTTTCTACAATCTGTTTTACTTCCTCGTCTGCAACATCATATTCTTTAAATTTAAACATATACAGTAAGTAACTGCCGCCTGCAATAATTAGAACAAGGACAATAATAGCAAAAATTTTAAATTTCCTCATAATAAATCCCTCCCAAAAAGTAACCTTAGTTTAGCATGATAAATATTTTAATAGTACATAAAGTAGCAACATTATGTATAAAAACCCACCACTTTTTATACGTGGTGGGTCTAATAGATTAGCAACTTATTTAAAAGTAATGGTAAAATCCACATTCATCGGCACACCATTGTTTACTGTTAAAGGAAGTGAAACTGTCTTTCCTTTTACATCATCCAATGAATCTGCTCCGGGAACCTGTGCTTTAATGTAAGCTAGTCCCTCTGGTGAAAGAGGAGTGAAACCATTAACATGAGTTACACCTAATTGACTAACCACATTATTAAATAGATCTACCCCTAAATAATTCGCTATATCCTCTGGTTTTGCATCTGCTTTCACTGCAACAGATATAGCATTGAGTCCAGTTGATTCAATTGTAGCAATATTACTTTGAGCAGCATTTAGAGTAGTCACTAAGTTAGCAATTTTAGAGTTAAGTATCTCTTGCTGAATAGGGTTAGCTGTATTATCAATTGCATTTTTGACTTTAGCAACCTCCTCTAACAAAGCCGCTATAAACGGATTACTCGTTGCAGATGGCAGGCTACTTAATAGAGCATTAATTTCATTGTACGAAGCTTGAGCCTCTTCAAGTTTACCTGCATTTAAAAAATCCTTGATTTTGACAATTTCCATATAAATCGTCACAGGGATCATTAGCTCTGCTCTTTTAGCATCAGCTGGCTTTTTATATTGCTCTAATAATAAATCGCGAGCCGCTTTACCGGAAAATCTATATAAAATAGCTGTTCTACCTTTTAATTGGTAGGATAATTTATGATATTCTTTTTCAACTGCGGCAAAATCATTCCTAGATTGAGCACTAGTAATATTATTCATAATCGGATCGAGATATTTTGTCGCATAATTATAAGCATCAATATATGGAACTAATCCTTTTGAAACTTTTTCATTGTAGAGCGCATCTAAGTCTCTTAGATAACTTTGCTTTTGAGAAGAAGAATAAGTAGATGAATTTATCAGATTCCTAGTTTGCTGATAATTCTTCTTTGCACTATTTAGCGACGAGTATAACGCTTGACTTGTTACTAATTTGTTTTCTAAAGCTGGATAGACATAATGTGTAGTGCTGCGATTCAATTCAGCTTTTGTTGCCTCAAAGGATCGATTCACCTTCGATGTATCCCCATAAGCAATGGATGAAAATGATAGAACTGAAGATGTTAACAATACTGCTGCTGCTGTTTGTTTCCAAAATCTCCTTGTCATATTACTCCTCCTCTTAACTAATAGTAAAATTTCGTTGAGAATTACCAATATATTTCAACAACTTCATCCTACTATCCGTTTCGACAAAATTCAAACAAAAACTCCATAATTTCACAATTTTAATACCATTTATATGTACAATTAATTATTTTTTAGTCCTTTTATCCTTATTTTAAAATTCATTTATAGGGTTAATTTTACTTCTATATGATTAGGATATATAAATTTAATTTTAGTAATTAGTAGGATATGTAATTTTAAAAGGCCATGTTAAAGGGTAGGGTTGATTTATAATGCAAAGAAAACTTTAAATCAGAGAGTAGAATTGATCTTTCGCACCAGCCAGACGCTTTTTTGCGGGGGGGGGGAGGGGAGCCATCACTCATCGCTATCGCGCGTGGTTGCGTTGGCTTATCTTTCTCACTCATCCCGTAGGAGTCGCCTTCTGGGCTCCAATCAATAAATAGGAACATCTTTGTTGCATCGATAAATTGCTTATAAATTTACTCGCATAAACAGAGTTCCTTTCTTGATGTTTACAGTTACTATAAAAAAAGAATTATTAGTCAAAATCCACCAATAACTTTAACAAGCTTTTTAAAATTATTTTACTTTAACTTTTAGGGATAAAAAACATTCCTTTTTACCAATTTAAACCATATAATTGAAGAGGTTGTAAAACTTGAGAGGAGCAATATTTTGAAAAAACTCACCATGATCATCACCTTGTTTATTTTGCTGTTGTCTACCTTCACTACCGCCTCTGCCGCTGCATTGTTCAAGGATGTGGATGACTCCCATCCAGACAAAGCCGCCTACGATTTTCTAGCTACAAAGGGTCTTATCGTCACTAACGCCACTAGTAATTTTGGAGTCACCAAGGAAATAACTCGATTAGAGGCTGCCGAGCTACTTGTCGAAGCATTGGATATAGATACAGCCAAGCAATTTGATGTGCTCATTTCCGATTTCGATCGAGACCATCCTAGTTATCCGATCGTAGCTGCTGTAGTTGAAAAAGGAATCATGAGTCTCGATGGAGATCATGCATTTAATAGGGACCAGCCATTTTCTCGTGGCGAGGCTGCCGTCTTTTTAGTTCAAGGCTTTGGTTTGACTGGAACGGTTTCGAAGACTTTTCAAGACGTGCTACCGGGTTATTGGGTATCGGATGCTATCAAAACTCTTCAATCCCACAACATTATAAGCTCGACTACCGACAATACATTTCGACCACTCGAAAATGTGACAAAAGGAGATTTCGTCGTTTGGTTAGCTCGCAGTATGGAGCCAAGTTTACGTAAGGTAACTGCTCCACCAGCCCAGCCCGTCCCTCCTGCAAAATCTTGCGAGAAGCCAAGTAATAAGAAAATAGTGAAGGTAAATGTGCAGGTAACCTCCCTTTGGAAGACGCCAAACGCATATCGTGCAGTAGATAAGCCGTCTATTTCTGCTCCAGTGGATATCCATAAATGGACAAAAAATATGAGCATCAAGGAAAAATGGTGGCTAGTAAATAAAGTTGATACCCAAGCATTGTTTGGTGATGAGGTAACGATTTTAAAGAAGAGTGGCAACTGGGTCAAAATCGCCATCAAGGATCAATATGTCCCTCACCAAAAGGAAGGCTATCCAGGATGGGTTCCAAAATCACATATTTATGAAACTACAAAGGATTATTCCGATTGTGCCATTGCCGTTGTAAATGCAAAAAGCACAACACTCTATAGCGACACAGCTAAAAAGAATAAATACATCAGCATTAGCTACTCTACTATCCTTCCAGTAGTAAAAGAGGAAGGCGATTGGCTACATGTACAGACTCCTCAAAATGGTGTGAAGTATATGCATAAGAAAGATGCAAAGGTTTTCAAAAACTACAAATCTATTCCGAAGCCGACTCAAAAGAATATCGTCAACAGCGCTAAAATGTTTCTAAACCTCCCATACTTATGGGCTGGTACTTCTTCTTACGGCTATGATTGCTCAGGTATCATCTACTCTGTTTACAAAAACCACGGAATCATCATTCCAAGGGATTCCTTTGTTCAAGCAACAAAAGGAAAAGCCGTAAAAAAAGCTAACCTGCAGCCGGGAGATCTAGTATTCTTTGCTGGTAACCGTGGCAAAGGAAAGGTATATCATGTAGGGCTATATGTGGGCGACGGTAAAATGCTTCACGCCCCTAGCTCATCCTCCAAAGTAAGAATTGAGTCGATGAATACTGGGACTTTTAAAACAAATTATGCAGGTGCACGGAGATATTTGGATTAATAATTAACACTTTTAGACCCTTCACTTTTGTGGAGGGTTTTTTATGTTTTTCAATCTTTCGCTATGATATTACCTTCCCCTCTAGTGACAGGCTGTTTTTCAGCAAAATACGCACATCTCGCTAAGAAGAGTAGTCAAAAATCTACAAAATATACTATATTCCGATTATATATCCCATTAAATTTATTATTTTAAAATACTAAAAAGAGCACTCCAATTGGAGTGCTCTTTTTATCCGATTATGGCTTGTACCTTAACATTACTCAGTATATTAATTGAAAAACTCTTAACAAAACTCAGTTTTAGTAAATTAAAAACTATTTTAATATTAGTAAGTACTTAAGAAATAGCAATGTTTTATTTATCATTCATTTGCCATTTTGTACTCTTAGAAATTCTTAAAAACCATTTTTATGAATTCACTTCTCATTGAGGAGGGGCAACTAATCAGGGCATTTTTTATTGTTTTCATAATTTTATTATGCAGTTGTAATAGTGACCCGGTCAGCAATAATCCAATAACTAAGGAAGAGGTAAAAGAAATATATGAAAAGGAAGAAGAGATGAGAATTATAAAACATCCAACAGAACCAACAATCGTAGAAATTCCCCATGAGGATCATCACACTGTAAATGGTTGGGAAGTTACCTTTCGTGATGAATTTGATCAGGATCACGTCTCTGCTTCTAAATGGAATCTCTTAAATACTGGTTACAAAGCACATGGTAGATTACATCACTACTTACCAGAACAAGTAACCTCCGATTCTGGTGTTCTAAAGCTAGAGGTTAGCGATTCCCCCTATCAAAGCTATCCTTATCGCTCCGGAGCTGTGACGACACAAGGCTTACACGAGCAAATGTATGGAAAGTTTGAAATAAGGGCTA
Source organism: Psychrobacillus sp. FSL K6-4046 (assembly GCF_038624605.1). Taxonomy (NCBI): domain Bacteria; kingdom Bacillati; phylum Bacillota; class Bacilli; order Caryophanales; family Bacillaceae; genus Psychrobacillus; species Psychrobacillus sp. FSL K6-4046. The sequence continues at coordinate 760,616 of NZ_CP152020.1, read as the reverse complement.
AATTCCCAAAAGGTCAAGGGCTATTCCCTGCGATCTGGCTGCTCCCCACTGACCATTCTTCTTATCCAGAAATTGACATAGTGGAAATGCTAGGCCAATTGCCAAATGAACTTTGGCATGTCGCTCACCAGGAGGAAGGTAATCGAGCATTTCATCTGAACGAACAAATAGATGGGTCTGAGTGGCATACCTATACGCTCGATTGGTCACCGGATGAGCTGATTTTTTATATTGACGGTGAAATAACCTTTCGAACAAGCAATATCTCTCATACAAGCATGTATCTACTAATGAACGTGACAGTGGGTGGTACTTGGGTTGGTGACCCGAACGCAACAACGCAATTTCCAGCCTATATGGAAGTGGATTACGTAAGAATTTATTTAAAATAATAAAATAGAGAAAGAAGGATTTATTTGGATTTACTATCTATTGGCTTAATCATAATTTTTATACTTTATTTGCTCCTACAATTAAAGTATATATACAGCTCTCTGAACACAACTAAAACGAAGCTTCTTATTTTGCCAGAGAAAAAGATTTCTGTGTTAATACCAGCTTACAATGAAGAGCTCGTTTTGAAACAATGCTTAGATAGCTGGTTTAGGTTAGATTATACGAGTAAAGAGGCCATATTTATAAATGATGGGTCGACGGATGCCACCTTACACGTATTACAGGAAATGCTCGATTTAGAAGTGACGCCTAGAGACTCTACTATCCTCTTTAATACAGTGGGCATTAAAAATGTTTACCTAAGTAAAAAATATCCTGATATTCTAGTTGTGGATCAGTATAACGGCGGGAAATCAGCAGCCTTAAACACAGGAATATCTATAGCGACTGGTGAAATTGTCATCACCTTGGATGCTGACTCTATATTAGAAAAGAATAGCTTAAACAAGATCAATGAAGCATTTGTTGATCCAAAGGTGATAGCCGGTGGCGGGATGGTCCACGTCGGACAGCAAATAAATAAACAGGGCCTTATTCATTACACTAAAAACTGGATTATAAAGTATCAGGTTTCTGGTTATCTTTCATCCTTTTACGTAAGGAAGGTCACACAAGCGAAACTAAATGTGTTAAATGTAGTGTCTGGGGCCTTCGGGGCATTTAGAAGAGATGTCCTTCAACAAATTGGTGGTTATCGGGATACGCTTGGTGAGGATATGGAGATTACCTTCCGACTTCAAAAATATATGCACAAAAGAAATTTGGGAGAAAAAATGATTTTTATACCGGAGGCTGTCTGTTACACAGAGGTCCCAGAGAATTTTGCATCCCTTATGCATCAGCGTATTCGCTGGCAAAAAGGATTCATCGATTGCATAAATCTATACAAGAAAGACTTTTTCATCAATTTGGGTAAGAAATTTTCTAGCTTTCTCTTATTTGAATCCATCACTCTTAGTATAGTGGGGACAGTAGCACTGGTCATATTCCCAATCTCCATCGTACTCGGAAACGTATCCGGCATTACATTTCTGTTGATGGCTATCGCTTGGTTAAGCGAATTTATACTACGTTTAGTGGCAGTTCAAAGAGCAGGATATTACGGCTATAAATTTTCTATTTTACACTGGCTTCGTATCATCCTCTTCACAATGTGGGAATCTATCACCTATCGCTTTTTGGATACCTTTTTCTTTACTTACGGTACTATTTTATACTTTTTCGGAAGCAGAACGAATTGGAACAAGCTGACTAGAAGCGGTGCAGTACATTTTGAAGACATCGAGCCTGCAAAGGTAATTGCCCAATAAACTAAAGTGATAGATAAATAAACTTAGACTGTAGATAATGAGGCGATTGCAATTAGAGAGATATTCACTGTAATTAGTATGATTGGATTAATTATCATGGGGTTGCTCGTGTTCGAGCCTTTTCGTACCGAGCCTCCCTTACCTGCTGTAATGGTAAACAACACAAAAGTTGCTACTTCACAAGGTTCCTATTGTTGGAGTGGAATTTTGTCTACTAAATGTGTAAACCCAAACTATCATCCATTAGATTCGCCTACCTCGGTTTCCCCAGGCGAGGAAATTAACATAGATTTTTGGAAAAAACCAATTGAAGAATCCTTGACGGTGGAGCAATTGCTCGGCGAAAATAATGTCGTTCCAATTCCGATAAAAGACCATATGATTGAAGCTCCAAAGGAAAAAGGGGTCTACGTCTACTGGATGACTGCTACGTGGAACAAAGGAGACGGCAACTATGCTTTTTCAGTTATCGTTGAATGAATAGAAAGAATCCATTCTAAAAATAAAATGGATTCTTGCCACTTCTATTCGTTTACACTTGTCGGTGTTGCTTCCTTTACGATAATGACACCATCATAAGCTTCATTTGGCACCATTTCGATTGTGTAGAACATCTTCAAAAACTTGTACCAGTAACGGAAGTCATCCCCGATATTAGCCATCTTTTGTTTCTTCGATATAATATCCTTTAAAACCTCCGACTCTCCTGCTTTTTCAAAATCCACATAGAAAATATTGGACTCTACCTTGCTAAAGGCATCGGTTAAGTCATTGTTGTTTTTTACTTTATAGTCTTTACGCTCTCCACTGCCATTTTTGGACTGAAACTTGCTCTTGGTGAAGTCCGTTCCAATTGCAAAATACGCTTCTCCATATTGCTCGTCTAAATAATGTCCCATCGATTTGTAGCCAGCTAACGATGCGGACGTTTTTTCCACATGTCCGTTATGGCCATTAAAGAAAACCTTCTCGTTGCCACGGGCTGTCTCGAACTCCATGATCCATTGTAAGTTTTGTGCCAAGTATTCATCTCGCAGCTGCATATAATCCTTTTCATTTAAGAATAGCTGAGTACGCTGCCTCATGATTTGAGCGTATTGTAGCGCAAGAGAGTGAGCTTCTTTATTTGTTTTCTCTATATAAGCTGCTTCGTTAGATTGTAAATCTTGAATAATCTCTTCTACTGTTTGATTGATATCATTTAATTGATCAGTTGTTAGTTCACGCATGTTCTCATTAGAAACGTGCTCCAGCTTTGATTCATAATTCTTGAAGGCATTCTCGTTAACCGTTTGGTAAAAGTCCAGCACACCTTTTTTGCTATAGTCATAGCGCTGCATGTCGTTTCCGTAAAAGTATAGCTTTTCTTCCTCGTTTGCGATTGCGTTGTAATCATGCATCCATTGTACGAGATTGACCATTTGCTCTGTTTTATAAATTGCGTAGTCCAGCGTGTTTACCGCTTCTTCGGCTGTGCCCGTTCCATTTAAGATGAAATCGTTTATTTGCTGGCCGCCACCAAAGTCACCCTCGATGACAAATACACGAACGTTTTCTTGTTTGATTAGCGATTCAAATACATCTTTTTTCAGCTCTTGAAACTCCACATTCCCATGTGTCGCTTCCCCTAAGCCGATGACCTTCACACCGTCTGGGATATTGATCGCTTCTACGGTTGAAATAAATGATTCTGCATTATCGGCTGCTTTACTGCTGCACCCTGTCAATAAAACTGCAAGCAAGATAACCATAACTACTATAAAATTCCGTTCCATTTTTTATACCGCCTTCCTTTGAAAATAGATATATCCTCCAATGAAGAATAATAAAAAGCTTCCGCCAACTACCGTTAATAATTGCTCCCATGGAACGAAGAACGTATCACTCGTGTCCCCTCCGATATACATCATCAAAAATGGCTGAGCCCACGGATAGAAGGACCCTAAACGCTCAGAGTTTACAATTAGTATCGTAGGCAATGTTAAAATCACATTAACGGCAAAGGGCGCTGCAAAGCTTTTGAACATGATGGCCATCCATAGCTGTAATGCGACTAACGGCAAGGTTGCCACCCATCCCCCGACTAAGCTTTTCCATACAATTTGCATGGGGAATGGATCGGTGAACCCCTGCATGATACCAACTACGTAAAGGGAGGAGAAAAATAATAATTGAATGACTAGCACTAGCAATAGTAACAATATATACTTCGCCGCAAATACTTTTCCTCTTGTCACTGGCAATGCCAGCAGCTGTTTCCAGCCCCCCGCCTGATGCTCATATCTACAAATCACACTTGCTAAAACTCCAGTTAACAGAGGTAAAAATAGTAGGCCATACGTAAAATTCATCGTCAGCAAGGGCAGATACCATTCATTTACACGGTCATCTGACAAACCGTTAGTCAATCCAAGAAAAATACCAACAAGGGGCACGGTCAAAATCATGAACAAAATTTTGGAATGTCTAAACTTAAACCATTCTGATTGTAAAATCGAGAGCATTTATTTCACGTCCCTTCTCATAAAGTCGAGCATTCCTGCGATATACAATACAAGCCCTACCCCAACTCCAAGCAGGGCATTAATGATTGGCTCATCCCACTCGTTCATCAAAGATGGCCACTTCCAAATCATCCAGTCCGGTAAAAAGAAGGCCGAATAGGCAAAAATGACACCTAGCACTCCTGTTGTAATGGGAATACCTTGGTTTTGACTGACGGACGCAATCCATAACTGTAGCGCTAGTACTGGCAAAGCTGCCAAATAAGGATAAAAGCTATATTTCAAAAGCTCCAAGTAAGGAATGTCATCTCCCAAGTTCAGAAAAATGCCATATACTAAAGAAAATATTCCTACAAGCAATGAGGATACAAATAGCAGGCTTGCGAGAACCGTGAACTTCGATAAATACACGCCCATTTTGGAGACCGGCAATGAAATCAGCTGCTTCCAAGCATTCGTCTCATTTTCTATACTTGCTATAAATGAAGTTAAAATAGCGATTCCTAATACAAGTGCTAATGGGGTAAGCGAGTGTACGTTTGCTAAATAATAGCCCCAATCATCGTCACTTTGCTTTAGTAAATAATCTTTCCGAACGCCGTAGTTGACCATTTGCAGCGCAATCACTCCGAACGGCCCTAAAAATGCTAGGAACCATAACCCTTTTCGTTTGATCTTCAAAAAGTCTGCCTTTATTAGTTTTCCAATCATACAAACTGCTCCTCTGCGGTCATTTGAAGGAACGTATCTTCTAGCGATCTTTTTTCCTCTTCCACACGGTAAATGGAGTAGCCTCCGTGCACGAGGGTCTTGATTGCCTTCGCTACTTTTTCATCAGAATGCTCGGACAGTAGGATAACCCCTTCCTGCCATTCTGCTTTTATGCCGTTCCCTAATAACGAACGCCATGCCTGCTCACTATTGCTCACCTTCAGTAAAATTTTTTGCTTGGCATGCATGCGGAGAGCCTCGATGGAATCCTGGTAAATCATTTTTCCTTTTGTCACGATTCCAACGGTCGTCGCCATTTGGTCGATCTCGGATAATAAATGACTGGAGATTAGAATAGTCATCCCAGTTTCAGCGGGAAGCTGTTTGATCAGATTGCGAATTTCGATAATGCCGGATGGGTCTAATCCGTTTGTTGGCTCATCTAGGATTAAAAGCTCCGGACTGTTCAATAGGGAAGCCGCTATTCCTAAGCGTTGTTTCATTCCTAGCGAGAATCCTTTAACCTTTTTATTGGCTACTTCGGATAATCGGACAATTTCTAATACCTCATGGATTCTTGATTTCGGTACCCCTAGGATCTTCCGTAATGCCTCTAAGTTTTCATATGCCGTTAAATGGGGATAGTACGACGGGTTCTCTACTAGAGATCCTACTCTTTTTAAAATGTTGATGCGCTCTTTATGTAAATCCTTTTCAAAGATTTGAATTGTGCCGGACGACGCCTTCATCAGCCCTAGCAGCATACGGATGGTCGTTGTCTTCCCTGCTCCATTCGGTCCTAAAAACCCGTAAATCTCTCCTTTACGTATTTTCATATTCAGCCCTTCTACGGCTACTTCCTTTCCAAAACGCTTCGATAAATTGTTTGTTTGTACTACATATTCCATTTCCCTCACCTCTATTTCTATGTTAGAGATGTAAGGTTAAAAGAACGTAAGGGTAAAGGTTAAATTTTGTTTAAAAAATGGCGGTGGAAATGGGGTGCTGTACAATGGGAGCATGTTATATCGAAAGTATTTGAATATTTAGGTTGTGTTAAAATACATTATATAGAAATAAACGTTACAGGTAGAAAGGGGTGTTGAATGATGACTGTCGATATGTATATTGCTTTAATCTTTTTATTACTGGTTATCTATGTTTTGCTGCAGTACTTCATTAGACAGAAATATAACATTAGTACTCCTCTAAGGTTCTTTGTAAATACTACACACAAATGGATAGAAATAATCTTAATTGTTTTAGGCAGTGTTCTCTTTGTTCTTTTTTGGATTATGGAGGATTGGGTATTCGTCTATTTACTAATGGCTGTCACTCTTGTTATATTGTGTCACCGTGCTTTTGTATCATATAAATACGAACGAGAAGAAAGACAATATATGATCACCCTTGTCGATCTTGGAACCTTTTGCATACTCTTTAGTATAGTAATAGTTGGCTATATCTGAACAAAGGTCACGACTAAAACGCATAGACGTAATAATCTATGCGTTTTTCGGTTACTTATTCAGTTATATTTATTACCATACACCATTACTTGTATTTCTTCTATTTGACCTTCGTTGACTGACCGATTATTCGAGATAACCGACCGATTATTCGAGGAAACCGACCGATTATTGACCGAACCGACCGATTATGAGCAAAAACCGACCGATTTCAATTAAAAAGGCCACCATGGTAGGCTATCACCCTTGTAGATTCTGGTACCTAGAGTGTTAACAAGATCACGATTGTACAGTCTGAAATATGCAGAATAAAACGCATAGACGTAAGGATCTATGCGTTTTTCGGTTACTTATTCAGTTATTCTCCTACACCATTACTTGTATTTTTTCAATTTGATAGTCGTTCCATTTTCACTAGACTCCATGTCCCAGTCCAGCTTCATGCCCTTCACCATCATATCGACGATGGACAATCCGATTCCTGCTCCAGCTTCATCGGATTCGTTTTTCATGCCTTTTCCTCTGTCGGAAATAACAATAGCATCGTATTGGTCGGTAGTTTCCGTTTTGACGCAAACATAAGCCCCATTTTTTGCATGTCGAAGCACGTTTTGCAATAAATTATCTAGTATGCTCCCTAACCAAATCGGGTCGATCCTCCAGTTATTTTGTTCAAAAGGGACCAAGTGGACGTCCACTTCAAACCCTTCCTTTTCGAATACAGGATACCATAAAGCTAGACATTCCTTTACATAGCGGACAACGTCCATTTCCTTCGATTCAAATTTATATTTACTCGCCATGAGTAGCGTGTAAGACATCAGATTTTCAATGAGCCTGTCCACATTCACAACCGAGGACTCGAGCGATTGGATCGCTTTCTTTCCTTCGTCTGATAAATCCTCTTTTGCAATCGAATACGCTTGAGCTCTTATTTTCGTTAACGGAGTTCGCAAATCATGAGACAGATTGGCGATCAGCTCTCGACGTAGCTGCTCCTCCTTCTGTTCGCGTTGCTTGCTCTCCCTTAACTCGCCTACCATTTGATTGAATGTCTTTTCAAGCTGTCCGATTTCGTCCTTCTTTTTCACCGGAATCCCAATTGGCAGCCCGTCTACATCCCGTATTTCCATTGCCTCCTGTAAATGCAATAACCGCTTTCGAATGCTTCTAAAGAATAGAAAGGACATGAATAAGAACAGGAAAATGATAACCATAACACCTGTTATGAAAATGAGTCCATATCTGTCATACATATTGGCAAGTGGCGGATCAAACTCGGACCTTGGCAGCTCGAGTACAACGAAGCCGTTCGTCTCATCTTGTTCAACAAACGCAATAACCGTAAAAGGGTTCCCTCCATAACGCTGTTTGATAAACTTTGCAGTATAGGCGGGCGACCACTCAGTAGGGAGTTGCTCCTGTACGTCCTTTTGGCTCGCAAGCTTCCCTTGTCCATCCACCCAAAACATGGATGCTCGCGGATACTGCTCCTTCCAACGGTCAAACACCTGTTGAACGGATTCGGTCGTGGCGTTTTGCATTGCGTTTGCTTCCTGATGCCATTTGTCCTCTACTGCACTTTCCTCAACCGCACCTTTATTTTGCGTTACCCCAGAATTATAGGAAACACCAAACACAAACAAGGCAATAATCAAGTATGCAGCCTGAACGATAAACATCGCTAACAAAATCAGTAGCATATACTTCGCTAGTAAGGATTGGAATAATCTCTTCATAGTTTTACCCTATATCCGATGCCACGAATGGTCTCAATAATGGTCGGCTTTGCCGGATTCCGCTCAATTCTTTCACGCAAATAACGTATATGAACCATCAGCGTCTTATCCCCCTCCATGTATTGCTCTCCCCAAACTCCCTCATACAGCTGTTCCTTCGTTAGGATTTGATTGAGATGACGAATAAAAAATTGTAGCAGATGATACTGCTTTCCAGTTAACTGGATTTCTTCATTCGTCTCATTGTCCACGATGCGCATATCCTTAGTATGTATGGTCAGATGCTGAAGCTTCAATACATCGTCATTCTTTTGGTATCTCCGTAATAGGACCTCGACCCGAGCAGCCAGCTCATCCGGATGAAACGGCTTCGTCAAATAATCATCCGCAAAATGAAGCCCCTCTATCTTATCCTCCACCGCCGTCCGAGCCGAAAGCATTAATATAGGCAGGTCCCCCTTCTCCTTCTTCATCCGCCTTCCAATCGAAAAGCCATCCAGCCCTGGAATCATCACATCCAAAATAGCAAGATCCACCTGCGAAACGTACTTTTCCGCATCCTCCCCAGACTTCAGCCACGTCACCTCATATCCTCTTTCCGTTAAATCCTTCGTCACCCAAGTGCCTATATCTATTTCGTCTTCTATGTATAAAATGTGTGTCATGGTCGTCCTCCTCATTGGGATTGTCTCTTGAAGAGCATCACTTTTAGTAGTAACACTTTAGTTGAAGAGCTTCTTTTCGTGTTTGCTCGAATTGTAGTAAAGTAATGCTGGATTGTAGTAAATTAGACGCTCATTGTAGTAATCTAGCTGCCTATTGTCGTAAAATATGCCGGGATTGGCGTAAATCGGGCTCGACTTGGAGAGCTGGGATTTGATTGTAGTAAAATATCGCTTGATTGTTGTAAGCTAAGTGGCCATTGTCGTAAATTTTGCCTTGATTGTCGTAAATCGGGCTCTACTTGGAGAGCTGGGAGGGAATGTAAAATATTTTGTGTAAATGTATTACTATCTTTATTCTAAACACATACTTACTTTATCCGTTAAGGGGATAAGGCTCTGCTGAAGAGCAACCTGAGCACTTAACCGATGGCCAAAAAGGAGAGGGTTTTTCTCTCTCTTTTTCTTATCTTTTTGGTCTAAATAAAGCGTAAAACTTTTGGGTGTAGCGTAGCGGAGCCCAACACGACTGTACATGAACAAGGGATAATCCTACTAAATCCGCCCCTCAAAAATAATTTTGAATTGTCCCTCACACTCTAGCCATCCTGGAATAGGCTTATTCCATTTTTTTATGGCATCCATCGTGGCCAAATAAAGAATCTTCTTTAGTGAATTGTCCGTAGGATAGGCTGTTTTTGTCTTTGTTACCTTTCTCAGTTGGCGATGGAATCCTTCCACTGTATTGGTCGTATAAATGATTTTCCGTATCTCCGTCGGGTAGGAAAAGTAAGCTGTAAGCTCCAACCAATGTTCCTCCCAAGAACCAATAACCTTCGGATATTTATCTTTCCATGATGCCTTTACTTTTCCAAACTCAAGTTCAGCTTGCTCCAAAGTAGAAGCCTTGTATACCTTCTTTAAATCGGTCATAAACGGGTTTCGTTCCCTTGAAGGCACATACTTCATGGTATTTCGTAATTGATGGATCACACACAACTGAATATGCGTCTTTGGAAAGGTGCTCTGGATCGCTTCTGTAAAGCCAGAAAGTCCGTCCTTACACGCAATAAAGATATCTTCTACACCACGACTTTTAAGGTCTGTACAGACACCTAGCCAAAAGCTCGCGCTTTCATTTTCACCTACCCATATACCAAGGATATCCTTAATTCCATCGGAATTAATGCCGAGAACAGTATAAGCAGCTTTATTAATAATACGGTTCTCGTGCTTCACCTTGAAGTGGACCGCATCCAAATAAACAATTGGATACACACGGTCTAAAGGGCGGGAGTGCCATTCGAAAATCTGAGGTAAAATTTTATCTGTTACCTTACTAACCAAGCTAGGAGATACTTCGACACCATATATATCTTTCATATGTGACTCGATATCTCTTGTGGACATTCCTTTGGAATACAAAGCTAAAATCTGTTCTTCTAAGCCATTGATGGACGACTCGTAATTCTTCACGATTTGCGGTTCATATTCACCATTGCGGTCTCTAGGTATATTTAATTCTGTATTTCCAAACTTTGTTCGAATCACCTTTGAACGATAGCCATTTCTACTGTTTCCGGTATTATTTCCTGTCGGGCTATGTTTGGAGTAGCCAAGGTGGTCTTCGATTTCGGCCTCAAATACAAGCTGTAATGTTTCTTTAAAAAGATTTTTCATCATCTCGATGATGTCATCAACAGATTGACACTCTCTAGCTAAATCCTTGATTCTCATATTTTCGTAATTTTGCATAATGATCATCTCCTATAGGAAAGTTATGGTCATTTACACAAAATTTTATACGTTCTCAGCTGGGATTTGATTGTAGTAAAATATCGCTTGATTGTTGTAATCTAAGTGGCCATTGTTGTAAATTTTGCCTTGATTGTCGTAAATCGGGCTCGACTTGGAGAGCTGGGACTTGATTGTAGTAGAATACCGCTTGATTGTTGTAATCTAAGTGGCCATTGTCGTAAATTTTGCTTTGATTGTCGTAAATCAGGCTCCACTTGGCGAGCTGGAATTTGATTATAGTAAAATATCGCTTGATTGTTGTATTCTAAGTGGCCATTGTCGTAAATATTGCCTTGATTGGCGTAAATCGGGCTCCATTTGGAGGACCCTACTGGATTGCGATTGTCCTCAATAAAGAAATTATATCATGAAAATTTCCTATGTAATATTTTCAAGTTAAGGATTTTTCTTGTAGCATAAAAAAACTCCCCACCAGTGTTTGGTGAGGAGTTTTTCATTTATCCATTATCCTTGTTGAGTTAACTGGATGTTCCAGTTAGTAAAGTCAGGAGATTCTTTTTTGAATACATTTTTTGGGAAACTTAGGCTTATTGGTCGGGCTTGGCGAGAGCCAACTACAAACTGCTCGAGTGGAAAGCCTAATTGTGCTACTAAATCTCCTGAAGCATCAAACAATTGCAACGGCAGGTTGCTGATTGTGATTTCCTCTTCGAAAGCATTACGTACTATAACGAAAACATTTACGCTTTCTTCTGCTTCTTCAAGATTAAAGGCAGAAACTGAAATCTCGTTTTGTGTCACTGGTTCCATCCCAGCTAAAGAAGTTTCAAGTGATGACACTTGCTCTTCCGATAATCCATTAGACCAGTTTTCATCTAATTGTAAAGAAAAGTCAGATACAGCTGGCTCTTGGATTTCAAATAATACTTCGAATTCCATTTTATCTTTAATTTCATCATCTGAAACGAGCAATGATTCACTATCAAACTCGAAGATCCATGGACGTGCTCTCAACGAATTCAATACACCAAAGTATTCCATGTTGAAATCCTTACGTGCTAATTCTTTTCCATCTAAATCTCTAACTACTAATCTAATGTCTTGTAGATTTAATTTTTTTTGTAGGGAATGGCGAATGATTGCAGTCATAATAAATCCATCGTTGTTTTTGTGTAATGCTACACCGTGGATATTAATTTGATTTGGATCTAGACCCTTTAACTTGTTGTGATAATATTGAAAAACATAGCGTTCTTGTTGGTCTAGCTCCCAATTTTCACTGAATTCTAATAATGTCTTTAATCTATTGGATGTCTTTGGTTGATTTGTCTTAAACATGAAAACATTCCTTTCAAATATCCGAACTTTATAGACATTATATCACAAATACTACTATGATAATACTAGGTCATTCCTCGTATTCTATTAAGTAGTAGTGAAGGGATATTTATGTAATATATTATTCTATAAATGAAAATAGATATTTTAATATTTAGAAATGGGGTACTAGGAAAATAAATACGTCACCACTTGATAATGTTGCATTCAGTTAATAGATGGTGACACTTTCAAAGCCCTTTTGGCGACTCCCACTATTCACTTCATGGCGTACCCTCATTTTCTTCATACATATGCTTCTCCAGCTCTCTTCGAATCTCGTCTGGGATTACCTCGCTTTTATTCTCTTGTACATTGTAATTTACGTAAATGGTGGTGGCTTGGACAGTTAGCTTTCCTTCCTGCCAGATTTCCTCGTATAGCTCGAGGCTGGAGTTGCCGATTCGTTTGATCCAACATTTGATTTCTACTTGTTTTCCGTAATAGATTTGCGCTTTATATTCTACAGTTGTTTTTAGGATAATCATCTTCCAGTTTTGAAAGCTTAAATCCGGGTTGAAGAAGGTAAATAATTGGTTTCTGCCACCCTCTAGCCAAATAGGAATGGTGGTGTTGTTGATATGCCCTACTCCATCGGTTTCTGAGACTCTTGGTTCTATTATAGTTTGGAACATTTCTTCCTCTCCCCTCCTTCCTTTATTTCCACAAGGGTATTTATAATCCTTCTTTTTCTGGGAGAAACGATATAGAATAGACCTAAAAGGAGGTTTTGTCTTGGTATCATCAAAAGACGTTGCAAAGCATGCGGGTGTTTCCCAAACGACAGTATCTCGTGTTTTAAATACACCGGAGTTAGTTAAGAAGCCCACACTTGAAAAAGTAATGAAGGCGATTGATGAGTTAAACTATATGCCGAATCTTCATGCGCGCTCACTAGTTCAAAATAAGACCGGTTCGATTGCCCTTCTATCAGGACCGCTACATAACCCATTTTTTGTGGACAGTACTACTGCTATCGTCAATTATGCCAATGAGATGGGATATCGTGTAAGCGTACAGTTTGTAAACGATGAAAAGCTTAGTGAAGCGTATGCGACTGCATTTGAGCATAAGATTGACGGCATTATTTTATCTTGTATTTTATTGGATGACCCTATTTTTGATAAGCTCAAGCGGATGAACATTCCTTTTATCACCTATAACCGCAAGCATAAAAACAATGAGTATTTTGTGGAAATCGATAATTTTCAAGCTGGTTATTTAGCAGTCAAGCATATGGTGGAGCTGGGCCATACAAGGATTGCTTGGGTTGGTGGCCCATTGTCTGTAAGTACCTTCCGTAATCGTTATCTTGGTTACAAGAAGGCTATGGAGGATTTTGAACTACATGTATCTGAGAGGTATATTTTTAATACGGATACTTCCAAACAGGATATTGCCTTGGCTTTTGAAAAGCTGAAGAATTTAGAAAATCGTCCTACTGCGATTTGCGGGGGCTCGGATTCGCTCGCGTTGTTTTTAATGGACGAAGCTTTTCAGCACGGGCTATCAATCCCAAATGACTTGAGTATTATAGGAATTGATAACGTGGATATGAGTATGCACGGGTCGATTCAGCTTACAACAGTGGGTAGCATCTCTGAAGAGAATCTAGGATTTTTAGCTATTCAGGAATTAATAGAAATGATTGAAAATAAAAAAAATAGTTGCACACAAATTACGGAGTCTGTTAAAGTATTTAAAAGAAGCACGACGAGAGCACTTAAAACAAACTAATGAAGCCAGGTTTGTTTTATTTTTTCTCTAACAATGAATACGTAACCATTTTACTTTCCAATAAAATGGTTACGTATTCAAAAGGGGTTTTATGTAAGGGGTTACATTAAAAATTGGGAGGAGATTTAGTTTATGTTATGGAAAAACCGAAAGTATGGAGAGGAATCCCCATACATACCAGCGGGCCCTTTTAAGATCCGCTTACCTTTTATTCACTACCGTTTTGAATGGCCAGATTATGTGCAAGGCTTGCTCATGTGTGCAGTCGACTTATCTGCTATTCCACTTTTAATCGAGTTGCTGGGAATGCCATTTGAGGTTGCTATGGCAATCGTATTACTAAACGGAATCTTTTATTTGTTACATCATTTACTTGGTGACCCAGCAGTTCCGGGATGGATTACTCCAGCTATACCGCTGATTATGCTTTATTGCCAGCAGTTCCCTGAAGGTGCAGAACGGGTTCATGCCTTGATTGCCTTCCAGATGACGCTAGGGATTCTTTCCTTGCTGCTCGGTTCAACCGGTCTCGCATCTAAGGTTGTTAAGCTAATCCCACCTGCCATTAAATCAGGGGTTATCCTTGGGGCAGGTTTTGCAGCTGTTATCTCTGTTTTCCAAATCGGAGGAAGATTTGAAACCTTCCCATGGACGATCACAATTGCAATCGGCATAGCTTTCTATCTATTATTCTCTAACCATTTTGCTACTTTCCAAAATAGAAATCCGTTTTGGGGGACGATTGCTAAGCTCGGGATATTCCCTGTAATTATTTTGGCGGTGGTCATCGCGCCGATTTTTGGAGAAGCACCATGGCCAACACTTCAATGGGGCTTTTCAACACCTGATTTTGTCACACTGTGGAACGAATATACAATATTTGGTTTAGGGTTCCCACCACTGATGATGTTCCTAACTGGTTTACCAACAGTGCTAGCAGCGTATATCGTGTTGTTCGGAGATGTGCTACAAACGAAAGCTTTAGTGGAAGAAGGGGCTGCGGCACGTCCTGATGAAAAAGTAGAATACAATCCTAGTCGTGCTCACTTGATATTTGGAATTCGTAATAGTGCGATGAGTATTTTAGGTCCAGACGTAACGATGTGTGGTCCATTATGGTCAGCTATGCAGGTAGTGATGATCGAACGTTTTAAAAAAGGACGAAAAGCAATGGATTCGATCTTTGGCGGAGTTGGCTCCTTCCGTTGGGGTACTAATACTGGTTTACTATTACTTCCAATTGTTAGTTTAGTAGAACCAATTTTAGGGGTAGCTTTGGCTTTAACTTTACTCATTCAAGGGTATGTTAGTGTTAAGGTCGGTATTTTAGAATCACGCAGTCAACGTGATTTAGGTATCGCTGGTATTATTGGTGCCGTGCTTTGCATAAAGGGTGCTGCTTGGGCGTTTGCTGTAGGAATCATTCTTTGTTTATTAATCTACGGTAAGCATTTCTTTAGAGGTGAGGTCGACAACACCTTCATGAAGGATCAGAAGGCGGACTAAACATATATGGCATCCTCGCATGGTAAAATAGTGTTACAACTGTAACGAATGAAAGGATGATCGACATGGAAAAAAACTATTATGTAAACGGTGAATGGAGAACTTCTGAAAGATTTGCGGAGCTTTACTCCCCACATACAAAAGAGCTAATCGCGAAAATTCCTCAGGCGACTCGTGAGGAAGTGGATGAAGCAATTGAAGTGGCACACGGTGCACGAGAAAAAATGGCGGCTTTAACAGCATTCGAGCGCTCAGCTATTTTGGAGCAAATTGCTCAGCTGTTCGCCGTACATCGTGAAGAGGCTGCAAAAATTATTTCATTAGAGGCCGCAAAGCCACTGAAATATGCGTATGGGGAAATTGACCGTACGATTGAAACGTATAAGTTTGCTGCCGAGGAAGCGAAGCGTTTAACTGGAGAGATGATTCCAATGGACGCTGCAAAAAACGGCGCGGATCGATTTGGCTATACGATCGAGGAGCCGATCGGTGTCATCGGTGCCATCACTCCGTTCAACTTCCCACAAAATTTAGTAGCTCATAAAGTGGGACCTGCGATTGCAGCCGGGAATACGATCGTGTTGAAGCCTGCGTCTCAGACTCCACTTTCTGCTTTATTTTTAGCAGAATTGATTGAACAAACGGCTCTTCCAAAAGGCGCTTTTAACGTCGTAACTGGTAGCGGTCGTGAGGTTGGCGATGCTTTAGTCGAAAGCGACAAGGTGAAGATGATTACGTTCACTGGTAGTCCTGCTGTAGGTAAAGGAATCCGCAACAAGGCTGGCTTGAAGAAGGTTGCACTGGAGCTTGGCTCTAATGCTGGTTTGATTATCGATAAAAATGTAGATCTTGCTAACGTCGTACAAAAGTGTGTGATGGGTGCCTTCTCTAATCAAGGCCAAGTGTGCATCTCCTTGCAGCGTACGTATGTAATGGATGAGATTTTCGATGAGTTTATTGAACAATTTAGTGAGATGACAAAAAAGCTTGTCGTGGGTAGTCCCTTCGATCCAGCTACAGATATATCCGCAATGATTGCTGCTACAGAATCGGAACGTGCTCTAGAGTGGGTTGAGGAAGCAGTTGGCCATGGCGCAGAAATTATTACTGGTGGGAAGATTGAAGACGATGTATTCCAGCCTACCATTTTGAAAAATGTGAATGCAATTTCCAAGGTTTCTTGTCAGGAGGTATTCGCACCGATTGTTGGCGTAAGTCGCATTTCTTCTATTGAAGAAGGAATTGAAGCGATCAATGATTCCAGCTTCGGTCTACAGGCCGGCATTTTCACAAATGATATTAAGACAGCCTTTAAAGCGGCTAAGCTTCTAGAGGTTGGTGGTGTCATGATCAATGACATTCCTACGTATCGTGTGGACCAAATGCCATACGGCGGTGTAAAGGATAGCGGTACCGGTAAGGAAGGTATCAAATACGCGATCCACGAAATGACGGAAACGAAGCTTGTGGTTTGGAATAATCAATAAGGAGTGAGCAGTATGTCAGAAAAAATTACGTTCACACCAATCAGCTACACAGGATGGGATGCACTATCCCATCTACTAGCTGAAGTGGAACGATTTAAAGTAAAGAAAATACTGATTGTCACCGATCCATTTTTAAAGGAAATCGGTTTAACGAATCAAGTATCGGAGCCACTAGAGTCGGCAGGTTACACGGTTGATATCTATACAGAAGTCGTGCCCGAGCCACCTTTAGCTATTGGCGAAAAGCTAGTTTCCTACACTCGTGAGCATGCCTTTGACATGGTCATCGGTGTCGGTGGCGGCAGTGCGCTCGATTTATCGAAGCTTGCAGGAGTTCTAGCTTCTCATGAAGGAAATGTAGCTGATTACTTGAACTTAACTGGCTCAAAGCAGATTACTCATAAAGGATTACCGACGATTTTAATCCCTACTACATCTGGAACAGGCTCAGAGGTTACGAATATATCGGTGCTATCTTTAGAGACTACTAAGGATGTTGTGACGCATGATTATTTATTGGCAGATGTCGCTATTGTCGATCCTGCGTTAACGGTTTCATTACCTCCTAAGGTTACTGCTGCTACTGGCGTTGATGCACTAACTCATGCAGTTGAGGCGTATATCTCGAAAAATGCAAGTCCTGTTTCCGATGCGTTAGCTTTACAGGCCATTCGTCTAATCAGCAATTCCATTCGTACCGCTGTATCGAACGGTGAAGACAAACAAGCTCGTACCGATATGAGTTACGGCAGCTATCTAGCCGGCCTTGCCTTCTTCAACGCAGGAGTTGCTGGTGTGCATGCACTCGCGTATCCGCTAGGCGGCCAGTTCCATATCGCCCACGGAGATTCCAACGCCGTCCTGCTCCCTTATGTTATGGGCTACATACGCAAAAGCTGCGATAAACGCATGAAAGATATATACGAAGCAATGGGCTTCAGCTCTAGTAATCTATCTCAGGAGGAAGCATCCTATAAATGCGTCGCTGAGCTAAAGAGATTAGTAGAAGACGTAGGAATCCCTTCTACCCTACAAGGGTTCGAGATTCCAGAAAACGCCTTAGAAAGCTTGACGGAAGACGCAACAAAACAGAAGCGCATTTTGGCTCGCAGTCCATTGGAGTTAGGTGAAAAAGAGATTGTTGCAATTTATCGAGCAGCTTTTGATGGAGAGATTGTGGAGTAGATTTGTTTTGGTTAGTCCCTGTGTCGGTTGGTGGCATGGGGATTTTTTGTGGAGCAAGGGGTTTTCCCTTTTGTGCAAGGTTTTCGTCCGTCTCTGCAAGGTTCTTTCCCGTCTCTGCAAGGTTCTACCTCGTCTCCGCAAGGTTCTGCCGTTTCTGCAAGGTTATCCTCCGTCTCTACAAGGTTCTCTTCCATCTCTGCAAGGTTCTTCTCCGTCTCTGCAAGGTTCTCCTCTATCTCTGCAAGGTTCTCTCCCGTTTCCGCAAGGTTCCCCCGTCTCTGCAAGGTTCTTTCCCGTCTCTGCAAGGTTATCCCTCATCTCTGCAAGGTTTTCTCCCATCTCTGCAAGGTTCTCTCCCGTTTCCGCAAGGTTTTCTCCCGTCTCCGCAAGGTTCACTCCCATCTCTGCAAGGCTCTACCGTCTCTGCAAGGTTCTCCTCCTTCTCCGCAAGGTTCACTCTCATCTCTGCAAGGTTCACTCCCGTTTCCGCAAGGTTCTACCGTCCCATATTAAAAACACTCATACGGGATTTCCGAATGAGTGTTAGATCCATTATTTTAGTAAGTCAATATATCGACTGTACACGTATCCTTTTTTACCTTTGTAGGAAATGACATACCAGCCTTTTTCATTGCCCAACACTTCTACTTCTTTGTTTTTAGCAATGGTTCCTAGCACTTTTCCGCTGTTTGCTGCTTGAGCACGAACATTCAAATGGTAAGCTGTTACTTTTCCTTTTGGTGTTGCTGGTTTAACTGGTTTAGCTTTATCCTTCGGTGTTTCAGGTTTAGCCGGCTTATCTTTCGGTGCTTCTGGTTTAACTGGTTTATCTTTGTCCTTTGGTGGTTCTGGTTTATTCAATGCTTTCGCTAAAGCTAAATAGAATTCACCTGTTGTTTTTACTTTTGCAAATTGGGCGGAGTCCACTTTAGCTTTTGCTGATAGCTCCTTTATTTCCTGCTGTGTAATTACATCCTTTACATTGATGGATGCGATATTCGTGTACTTTCCATCTTCCGTTGTAGGTACAGTTAGAATTCCTTTATTGACTAGTTCTACAACGGCTTTTCGTGCTGGAGATTTTGTATCTACACCGACGATTTTCCAGTTGTTTTGAATGGTTGGTTTATATTCGCCTTTCATCTCGTCCTTTAAGTATCTAATGGCAAGATTGCGAATGGTACCGCCAGTTTCACCATAGGCACTTTCATCCTTGGAGGACCAGGTCATATTAAACTTACGCCCTTCTAACGCTTGTCCTTTAGATAGAAGAAAGTCCATTCTATATGCATTCATCCCTAAAGTTAATTGATCCTCTGCTTTAATCGGAGTTCCGTCTAGCTTTCTAAGGTTTTTAATACGTTTTCCCGGTGCCTCGGATAAGTCGATATCGTATTTCACATTACCGAAGAAGTCATTCGTGCTATATTTGGAAGCACGGCGAGTTTTGTCAAAGCTTACTGTCACGTCACCATCACGCGTACTATTGAAATAGCCAACTGCCCATTCCATATAATCCATTAAATCTTTTCCTGTAACTTCATAGACAGAAACTTCTCCACCAGCAAACTGATAGTTGTAAGCAATGTCTTTTTTCTTGATAGGTCCAACATTTAAGGACGCTTTGTCATTATCTATCTGATGAGCTACCACATCTGCATTACTATAATGAAGCATCACCTCATGGAAAAAGTCCGACAAAGGTGTTTCTTGGACTTGTACTGCTGGGATACCCTCTATTTCATTAGGAGGAACAAGGTTTGTCCCTTTTAATTGTGCGACCACGACATTTGCGTCTGCTCGCGCGAACTCATGGTAAGGCTGCAATAATTTTTCCAGCTCTTCATCCGACTTAACAGTAGTTCCGTCTGCCGCTTTCACTGGAATTGTGGAAGCACCCTTATCCTTTAGTGTTAACTTTTCCCCATCCTTGGAGAAGGTTAAATCAATTCTTGAAATATGTGTACCATATTTTGCAGGCTCTGTAATTACA
The DNA here is from genome assembly GCF_038624605.1 of Psychrobacillus sp. FSL K6-4046. Lineage (NCBI taxonomy): Bacteria > Bacillati > Bacillota > Bacilli > Caryophanales > Bacillaceae > Psychrobacillus > Psychrobacillus sp. FSL K6-4046. Next base: position 740,722 of record NZ_CP152020.1, on the reverse strand, counting down.
ACGCCATTTACATTTTCATTGTTAATCAATACATGGTTATGCCCTGCAAAAATACCAGCTAGCTCTGGCACTGCATTTGCAATGTCCATTACTCCTGTTCCAGGATTACCGTTTTCATTTTCAAGACCCATATGTAAAAGACCAATCATTACATCTACTTTACCTTCTAGCTCTTTCACTGCTTTTTTCGTTTCCTCTACAGGATCCTTGACGACTAGACCCTCTAGATGATCCGTACCTTTTTCATATTGAGTTATTAATGGAGTGACCATCCCTATTACTCCAACCTTTACTCCATCACGCTCGATAATAGTATAGGCAGGCAAAAAACGTTCCCCATTTTCCTTGTATACATTACCTGCAAGTCTAGGTCCTTTGAATTGACTAGAAACCTTGTCTAACACATCTAAACCAAAGTTAAATTCATGGTTACCAAAAGTCCATGCCTCATAGCCCATCGCATTAATCGCTTGAGTCATAGGAGATAATGGTTGATCATTAAATAGCTCTGCAGAATTGTCCTGTATTAAATCACCATTATCCAATAAAATGGTGTTTGGATTCTCTGCTCGCACTTGCTTGATAATGGTATATAACTGCGTTAGACTCCCGCTTACATTCGGACCATCTATCGCATAATCCCATGGCATAAATCGCCCATGAATATCTGAAGTTGCAAGAAGGGTAATATTAATATCCTTCTCTTCTGCATGTACAGGAAGTTGTTTTAGAAACATTCCATTCCCTAATAATAAAACCACAACTAAAAAACTTGCTACAATCCTTTTCCCACTAAACAAATTTTCTCCCCCTTGATTAAAGTTCATTTTTTATAACTTCATTATTATATCATTCGGAATAATCGTAATAATACTATTTTTCTTATAAAATTTAACTTTTTTTATTCGAAAACACGAACAATCAGTATAAAAAACCAAATTTTATATGCCTTTATATTAATTTTCTAACATCTAAACTACCCTAAAAACACCACTCAAGACTAGCTTGAATAGTGTTTTTATCTTACAATCCCTTATTAATCTCCTCAATAATCCTCACAATCTCAGCTGTTTCCTCTAACGAAACAGCACCCACCCCTGTCTCAAAAAACTCTACTATATGCTCGACCAAGCCAGCGTAAAAAGGTTTCTCTTCTTCCCATAGCTTCAATGTCTGTACATCATCCGCGGAGTGTAATACTGCTCCAAAACGGCCATGCCATTCGGTTTCTCCTCGAATGATGAGATGTCGACCATCCTTGTAGGTCAGATGAACATGGTGGCAATCAGCCTTTTGCTCTACCTGTACCTTCTCCACGCCTGTCCCAAACAGTGTGACCGCCATTTCGACTAGATGGATACCGTACCAGAAGTATCCGATTAGCTGCTCCTGCATGGGGGTTGGTCCGTAGAAATAGCCACTGCTCCAGTCTACTGACCCTTGGACCGCCATAACCGACTCTGAAAAACGTAAGGCAGAGGAGCTCATGACCGGTGTTCCATGATTTTTGCTCAGTCTAATCACCTCTGCCATTTCCTTGCTGCTCATGACGACTGGCTTATCGATAAACACCGGCTTACCATAAGGCACAATTTCCTTGAACCAGTCTAGATGATTGCGCCCATCGACTGTCCCTATAATGACGGCGTCTACCTCACCCATTAATTCCTCAACTGTATCTACCTCTGCTACCCCGTATTTCTTGATGACAATTTGATAGAAGTCAGTAAATCTGCTTGAGCTAATTGCTAAATCCTCCGAGAATGTCGGGATAACATGGGTGATGGTTGCTCCTTGTACATGATGGGGATCATCTTGGTTATTTAGTAATCTGGTGAATATTTCACTATGTGAAGTGTCTAGTCCTATCAATCCTATTTTCATAGAGTCCCTCCTAGCTTTCGGTTGTTACGAGTGCGAATACTTGTCTTGGTCTACCGCGCTTTGAAATTTTCTCCATCCCGATAATTTTGATGAGCTCCGCGTCCAGCCACGATTGGATAATTCGGTGGGCGCTTCTTGGTGTAATACCTAAAATAGAAGAAAGCTCATGCGCCGTGAATTCATTTTCCTTCTTTCGCTTGATGACTGCCATTGTCTTTTGGATGTTTGCTGCACTCATGCCGATATGCTCTGCTTTACTTATTAACAGCTGATCCGTCACTGTGAGTGGATATTTCATCGGGACAATCAAGTCGATTGGTCCAAAGACGCTGCGATCCTCGCGAACGATAAAGCAGCAGCCCCCTCCATGCTCCTGTGCCTGAATGAGTGCCACCCTTGCATGCGATCCTGCCTCGAGCGCTGAAAAACCGAAGCCGACTCCTATTGATAAAGACACCTCCAGCTTTTTCTTCATCTCATCGACAATTGGCAAGTATTTATAGCCCTCTGTAATCCGCTCGAAAATCCCTCGATTCGTGATAAATACATACTCACTGCTGCTAAGCGCAATCAGATAGCCATTTATTTGATCGGCAAATTGAAGAAGCATACGGTGTATGGCATGATTTCGAGTATGTACCTGCTGCTCGGACATAAATTCACTCGCATCACTGGAATTTTCGATAAAGATTCGACCTACTATTATTTGCATCTCTTTTTGCTTTCGTTGATTGGTTGCAAGCAGCATACGTTCAATTGCCACAATAATGTCCTGGTCCGTAGGCTTTAGCCATTCGTTTATAATATTCATCTCGGATAGCTGCTCACTAACTAGCTTGAGACTAGTAATGACAACCGTATTAGGTATCTCCTCAACATTCTGTAGATGGAAATTCACCACGTCATCTTTGTTTTCCATATAGACGATTTCTTGGAAATTTTGATACGTAAACGTTTCCTCTAAATTACTTTTAATGAGCTCCATGTAGTTGTCTTGTATGCCGTCCAAGCTAATGTTCATGAAATTTTGCTTCCTCTTTAGCTTGTACAGAGACTGATAGAGTCCTGCTCCCTTCAGTGGAATATAGAAGGCAGGTGTTTCGATTGGTATTTCTTCCTTTGCAACTAAATAAGGGATTCTTCCCGAATAAAACAAGCAATCCACCTTGTCCAACAGCTCAGTTGTCAGCTTCCTTGCATCTTTTATTTCATCGGATAAACGGAAAATCGGTTGGATATTCGGAAAAAGTCCAAAGCATCTAACCATCGTCTCACGAATCCATTGCGGTCCTATTACTCCCACCTTTATGTTTGTCTCCATACCTCTCCCCCCTTTGAAATAGAAGAAAAGACACACCTAATCGATGTGCCTCCATTACTTAACCGTTTACTACACTTTCCTTTTCCAAAAAAGCCTTTACAAATGTATCGTCGTTCAGCTCTGGATACGCGTAGTACACACGATCGATTTCCTCTAGCTGGCCCTCGCTCAATACCTCGTGATCCATCAGGCACCAGTTCCCTTGCATAAGCCCCTGTCTTCTGAGCACTTCATTGATACCCGCAATACTTCCCTTAAAGTCGTTCCTCGAATCAAAGAATGCTGCATTGGCATCCGTGACGTGCTGGGCAATGCTGAACCACTTTGGATCAATCTGACCCTGTGCCCTCGCTTCTTTTATTTGCTCAAAAAGCTCCACTGCCTTATGTGTCCATACAGACCAGTGACCTAGCAAGCCGCCGACGATTTGCTTGTCATTATAATTGGTGAACAAATCCACTACGATGTTGTCGTCATTGCCGGTATAAAGCGCAATCTCGTCTCTTCTCGGAGAGGCGTTCACTGCGCGAATCACATCTAACGTTAAATAACGGTCAAACGGAGCCATTTTAATACCGAATACATTGTCGATTGCAGCGAACTGCTCCCAAAATTCATAGCTGAATACCCGTCCACCTACAGCTGGCTGCAGATAAAAGCCGAACACTGGAATAATAGCAGCGACCTCTTTCGTACGTTCAACTAGTTCTTTTTCGGAATATTCATTTAATCCACCGTTACTTAATAGTACCATATCATAGCCAAAACTTTTAGCGATTTCTGCCTCTTTTACCGCCTGCTCTGTTTTACCACAAGCACCCGCGATTTTAAGGAATGGACGATTCAGCTTTGCGTTGTTGATTTCCTCCATCGCAAGCTTTAATACCGTTTCATACAAATCAAACTGAGGATCTCGAATCTCAAATTGTGTGGTATGCACACCAACCGCGACCCCGCCAACACCTGCCTCCAAGTAATATCGAGTTAAACGGCGTTGTGCCTCTTCGTCGAGTTTTTTGTCTTGCGTGATTGCAAGTGGATGCGCCGGAATGAACGCCCCGTCATGTAAATGCTGTTTTAACTCCTCTTTCATTTAAAACTCACCCTTCCTCTCCTGGAAGTGAGTCGGCTTATTGATCGTTTCTCCGTCATTCGCGACCCAGTCTGCAATCCATTCGATCATTTCACGGATCGATACACGCGGGTAGCCGAACAGCTGGTGAGCCTTGCTCGCATTGTTTAGCAGCGCATTTTCCTGCTCAGAGCCTACAAATACTGGCTTCTTATCAAACAAACGCCCAAACTCATTTGCCAGCCATCGAACAGAAAGCGTCTCCGGACCAGTGACGTTGATAACGGTTGGAGGCGAGCTCGCGTGAAGCAACGAACGGATCGCATACTCATTCGCATCCCCTTGCCAGATGACATTGACATGCCCCATCGATAGATCCAGCGGCTTTTCATTATAAACCGACTTCGCGATTTCCAATAAAACCCCGTAACGCATATCGATTGCGTAGTTTAAGCGGAAAATCGCAAGTGGCGTATTGTCCCTTTCTGAGAAATATGTAAACACACGCTCTCTTCCTAAAGAGGATTGACCATACTCTCCAACCGGTGCAACCTGGTGGTTCTCATCGCAGCCGCTCCCAATCACAGGCACTAACGGATACACATTTCCCGTAGAGAATGACACAATATTAGAGCCCTTAAAATGCTCTGCCACTCGACCAGGCAGATAGGTGTTCATCGCCCATGTGAAATGCTCGTTGCCAGTCGTCCCGAATTTATTGCCAGCCATGTAAATAATGTTCTTTTCAACAGGCAGCTTCTTTAGTTCGTCCTCGTTCAATAGATCACAGGCAATCGTTTCAACCCCTGCACTTTCTAGCTCATCCTGCAGCGTGCCATTTGAAAAACGTGAAACTCCAATCACTTTTTTATCTAAGCCGGCCTCATCAATCGCGCGCTTCGCCATCACAGCAAGCGTCGGTCCCATCTTCCCACCAATACCTAAAATCATAATATTCCCGTCTAGCTTCACCATGTCATCAATCAATGCAGCGGACGGCTGCGTCATCAAATTCTCTAACTCTTCAACTGTTTTCATAATTTCCCCCATTCCTTTTTAAGAAAAAAAGATATTGTTTGCGTTGTTATATGCTAGATAAATTAATACAAGTAACCCTATTATGCCGAGTGAATTGCTGAGCCATTTGTTTTTCAGCTCCCCCATCACTCGCTTGTCATTCGCTACGACTAAAATGGCAATCGCAATAAACGGAACAACAAATATCGTAACCGCCTGCGCAAAAACAATTAAATTGAGCGGTGCAGACCCAAACACAATTCCAATAACTGAGCCAAATAAAATCACTAATATAATGAAAAGCTTTACCTTCATATTAGAAAGGTTATTCCCTACCCCAAATCCATCCGCAAGCAGTGACCCACCAATCGTCGCATTCCCCATCAAGGACGAAAACGAAGCCCCAAACAGCCCAAGCATAAACACAACCGTCGACCAGCTACCAAACAACGGCTCGAGCGCCAAGCCCATTTCCGACGCATCATTCACAACCAGCCCTTGTGGTTTGAGAATAGTTGCTGCAGTGATCATGATGAGGAAGGAAATAAATCCAAGCAGAAAAATGCCTAAGAAAGACTCTCTCTTCCCACTAACAGCATCCCTCAAAGTCCAGCCTTTTTCCTTAACCAAATAAGACTGATAGAGCGCCCCAACTATCGAAAAGCTAGTAGCAAACAAAGCTATAATCAATCCCATACTTCCATCTGGAATAACAGGAACAAACCCTTGAAATATGGCACTAATAGAAGGCTTAACAACAATCACTGTAATTAGAAATGCCAATAGCATCAGCACCACTAGCACAAGCATCAGTTTCTCTAAAATCTGATAAAACTGCTTCGCAAATAAAAGCCCAATCGAAATAAGCGTAAACACGATAATCCAAATGGTCGGATCCATATTAGTTACCGTTGAAATAGCTATCCCAGTCCCAATTGCATTCCCTGCCTGAAACGAAGCCGTAACTAAAAACGCACCTATCCCAATAAGCAGCCCAGACCAGAAACCCCACTTCTCCTTCATCACACCAATGAAGCTACTCTTGGCTGCAATCCCAATTCTTGTGCTCATCTCGGTATACACCATCATCAGCACAACAGCCAACACCAACGTCCAAACAAGCTGTGCCCCATAAATCGCACCAATCTTAGAAGACAATGTCACACTTCCTGGCCCAAGCACCAAAGCAGAAGTAATTAATGCTGGCCCCAAATAGCTAAAAATACTCTTTCTTCCAGCCTTCGCGTTACCAGCAACCCCAATCTTTGCCCCTTCATTCATTGAAATCCCCCTTCTACTGATTTTTCTGAATTATATGTTTTTATATTAACGTATAATGATATTTAATGACATGACGTTAATAGGACTGTAAATAAAAAAGAAGCAGTCAGTGGGATGCTGGCTACTTCTTAGGTTGGATTGAATTGTGTGGGAGTTGTGTGTGACACAGGGACACACACAACTCTCTCTGCAACAGCTGCGGATTTTTATGTCATTTAATGACATGAAGTTAATAGGACTGTAAATAAAAAAGCAGCCACAGTGGTTGCTGGCTACTTTTTAGGTTGAAATTAAATTGTGTGGGAGTTGTGTGTGACACAGGGACACACAACTCTCTCTGCAACACTTAATCACTTTCGCGCAACACTTTACGTTGTCCTTGCTACATGCATACCTACTCTCTTTATTCAACACTTTGAACTACTTTGCTTTACGCTACAAAGGGAAAAATTTCATCCTAGCGGTGATAAATCCCCGTGAACGGTGATATTTTCAAAAACTCTCTCAAATTCAAATATGCAAGCGGTCACCAAGTACGAAGCGAATTGTGTGGGAATTGTGCCTGACACAGGGACAGACACACAGGGACAGACACAATTGTATCTACCGGAAACCTACCACTAACTATATAACCAGAAATAATTGAAATTATACAAATAAATAGTACTAAAACACCATGAATTTTTACCTATTTATGATATTATTGTGATATATTAAAATTTTCAAAATACTATATATAACAAATGGAGGAAAATCTCAATGCAAAGAGCACCTTTCTCGTTTAATCTTCAAAAGGTTCATCAGTTAAACTTAAAAATTACATGTTTCTTGGTCATACTGGTCTTACTTCCCATACTCTCTAATCATGGTTTTGTAGATTCAAAAAAATATATGATTACCGGTGTCATTGTTATTGCGTTGGCATGCTTAAATTATTTTTTGAAGCTCCCCCATTTGATGAAGGCAATTTTATTTGCAACCTTAAATGGAACAGTAGTATTTGCCTTATTTATACTAGATGGCTATGGAATAACCAAGCATTACTTACTTTTCATAACAATTGTGATGGCAGCCGTTTATTTTGAACGAAAAGTATTAATTGTCTATGGGCTTATTTTTAACGTTTATCTCATATTACTTTACGTTTTAGTGCCCGATAAATTTTTAGGCGTAAACAACACGTTCGCTTATTTCCTAACCACATTCTTTATTTTTAACGGAATTTTATATATGTTAAATAAATTAAATGAGTGGGGTGGCGAATTAGTTACCGAATCGCAAAAGGGTGAGCTAGAGGCAAATAAGCTACTAGAAGAAACAAAGCAATTAGTAATAATGATCGAAAAAAGCGCTCATACATTAGAAGCGGAAACAGGAGAAGTCAAAAATACATCAAATTCGTTAGCCTCTGTGAGTAATACAATTTTAGACTCCACACAACAAATTGCCGAGTCTATTCAAAGTGAGGCAGAAATGATTTTTGCAATGCATAATGTAATGCATGATTCGAAATCAGAGCTTTCGCAAACTGTGGAATTATCCCAAGAGGCAATGGAACATTCACAAAAAGTAAACGAGCAATTATCAAGAAATACGCAAAGTGTGGAACAGGTGACGAAGCACATGGGTGTATTAAGCGATTCCATGAGTATGACGGTTACTACAATGGATGAATTACAACATAGCTTACAGAGGGTGAATGATTTACTAGAGGGCATTAAAAGCGTTGCTGACCAAACGAACTTATTGGCACTGAATGCAGCTATCGAAGCAGCTCGTGCAGGTGAACATGGGAAAGGCTTTGCAGTAGTGGCAGATGAGGTTAGAAAGTTAGCAGAAGAAAGTGCAGTAACAGCATCTAAAATTACAGAAGTTACAACCCTGCTTTTCACCAAATCAGCTGCTGCTCAAGAGCAATCACTTCATGGACAAACAGCAGCTATGGAAGGACACAAATTATTAGCTAATATATCAGCAGCATTTAACAACGTCAAGGTATCAAGTGACATTTCACATACAAATGTGAAGCAGAGTGTACTGGCAATCGATAAAGTGAATGATCAGTTCACACAATTATTAGGGGAAGTTGATATGCTTTCGGCAGCATCCCAGCAAAACAGTGCAGCAACAGAAGAGATTGTTTCTTCCATCTTTGAAGAAAATAAATTACTAGAATCCATTGGTGAAGTAACAGCAAAACTTCATACATTAAGCCATGAACTAATAACGCTAACAAAATAAGCCTTCAGACAGCATTTCAAATTCTTTTGGAATGCTGTTTTTTTGTTGAAACCGGTACTAAGCTTTTCTGTTCGTTAGTAATGTGAAAGTAAAAAATAAGCCGAACAATAATTGAAATTGACGGCTTACATTTATTAATTAAACTACGGTCTCTTTTCAACAAACAACAAAATTAATGTTGCCAATGGACCTAATATAAGAGAAAGGAAAAACCAATTTAATCCCGTTCTATTCTTTCCTTGTGCAAGGCCAGCATTTATCAACGCCAATGTCCCCCAGCCTACGAAGTATTGATTATCCATCATCTGCACCCCCTATTATTGCAATCCTTTTACATAGTGTGGCATTACCCTATATCTCTAACTTTTATGAACAATCTTCTAGCTGATTTAAAGCGAGTACAACTGCTGGTAGGGACACATTCCTTCTGCAATGAATTGTGTCTGACACAGGGACAGACACAATTCCTTTTCACAACTCTCGCATATCAAATCCTTCCATAAGCGTATGAATGATCTGTGCTTCTTCTTCGCTTTTTGCTGTTATGACAGCTGATTTAGGATAAGGTTTTGGAGGAATTTGATCCATTGCAAGTAAGTAGAGTGCTAAAGGGTTCAGCTTTGCTAGTTTCTCCATTATAGGCTCTAATTCCTTTTCACTTAGCGGCTTACCTTGGGATTTACGCAACATTTTCTTCGTTTGGAAGCTTAAGAATTCGTAGGTTGCATCATCAGGATCCGGGTACATCGCTAAAACTGCCTCCGCTTCTTCCGGTGATCCGAGGTGTAGCATGGTGCTTACTAACAAGTATCGGGCACCTTGATTATCATTTGGGTTTAGCTCCATTACTTGTAGGAACTGATCCAGCGCAGCCTCGAAATTACCAAGCTCAAATTCCCAAACTCCATATGCAAACAGGGCACGTAAATATGGACGATTAGGCACGTAACCCCACGCCACATCAAATGATGAATCGAACTGTTTGTAAGCTTCTTTAATGGCTTTTTTATAAAAATCTCTTGCAACTTTTTCAGTTTTTGCTAATTCGGCCTGGTGCAGTAGGACATCTGGATTGTTCGCATCTGATAATTTAGCAATCTTCCAATAATTATTTCGAAGCTGCTCTGTTTCTGCAAAATAACCTTCATATGCGTTTAATTGAGCCTTTTCCAAATTATTTTTAGGTTTATAAGGTTTATTCATCAATTGAGATACTAATCCTTGCATCTCTTCTTCACTTTCAATTTCAACACTATTCATGTGCATCAGTAACTCCCAGTTTCGATATTCAGACAGACGAGGATATGTTCCTACCTCAAATCCAAAATTCCCCGATCTTTGACTTACGCTCGTTTCTTCTTCCAACTCTTCCCCAACAGTAAAATAGAATTCCTCTATTTCTTCAAAGTACTTTTTGACAGTAGAAGGGGAGACATCAAACATTTCAGCAATATCTTTGTTCGTCCAATCAACATTAAAGCTAAGATACTCATTCGCAAAACGTATAGCCCCCGCAACAACAGCTTCTTTTTTTCTTGGATTCGGGGAATAAGCCATTAAGTATGCAGCCAAAAGAGGTGTAAGCAACTCATCAGTCAGTTCATTTTCCTCTAAAAATTCTTCTAATATTTCTAGTATTTCTAGATGTGCAGGTGAAATCTCAGGCTCAACGTCCTCACCTTCATGTAGAATCTCAAAGCATTCCAAAAGTTGTTCTTTAAGAAATTCTTGAGGTTTTAGCTTACTCTTTTTAGCAAGTTCCCTAATTCTTTTCATTTCTCCATCAAGCATATCTTGAATAATAAGAACGCCAGTAGCAACACTTATTCCGTTAGAGCCTTTTCGATGGTCAGGAAATACTACCCCCATGATATATGACATCATGTCAAGATCTATTCCCTTTAATCTTTCCATTTCATGAACAATTCCACTGACCATATCCTGCACCAGTACCATTTCATCTTTAACGTTCGTCACTTTCCCAATAAGTATAATAGGACTTGTCCACTCTTTCAGTACTTCCGTGACAGATGCTCTCGATGACTTTTTCATTTGTTTCTCTATATAGCTTTTCCATTGTTCTTCTTTCTTTATTAATAAATAATAGTCTAATGCAAGTAGCTCGATTTGCTCCTCATCCCAAATACCTCTTAACCTGGAAGCCCATGTGTTCATCATCATATTTAACTCGAACATATCTTTTTGTTGTGGATACTCGGCGTAATAGGATTCTACTATTTGCCGTAATTCATCCTCCACCACTTTTTCAATCGACACTACATCCTTCGCGCCGTGGCATTTCTTATACTTTTTCCCGCTCCCACACGGGCAAGGATCATTGCGACCTACCGTCATCGAAATCACACCTTTTTCTTTTTATCATAACAAAGTTTATAGACTCAGGTCGATGCTTACCATGTATTAAAGATAAAATCCCTAGATTACTAGTATTAATAGCCAGGTTTCTCCTTGGCTACTTTATTAAAATGAATTGTGTCTGACACAGGGATAGACACAACTCTCTCAGGGATATAGATTTCATCAACCGGTGATATATTTCTACGAACGGTGATATATTTAAAAATTCCTCCAAGTCGGTATCAAATATCCAAATGGCCCCCAGTACGAAGCTAATTGTGTGGAAGTTGTGTGTGACACAGGGACAGACACAACGCTCCCTACCAAAAAAAGAAGCAGCAAGACGGTTACACGTCTGCTGCTTCTTTTTAACTTTCTTAACTAGCAAGTTTTTCTTCTATCGTAGAAGTAGGGACTTCAGGAAGTAGGAACAATTCGCTATTAACCGATTCAATGCCCAATTTCCCTTGTTCAGAAACTACTACGCTAATAGTAATTGTCTGCTTACCATACTTAACAGTGATTATTGTTTCTCCAATATCTTTTGCTCTTACTAGTCCACTAGTGACAGAGGCTACATTTTTGTTATCTGTAGTGTACTTAGCAGCTACCGTTACATCTCTTTCTGTTGTTTGCCCATCTGCTGATGTCGTAACTTCTGTAATAGTTAGCTGTGATTCTTTGCCTGGCTTTAATACCACTTGCGTTTTATCAGCTTTAATAGTTACGACTGGTTCTGTAACAGATACATTTACTGTTTGCTCATTTTTACCATATCCAACAGTTATAATCGTATCTCCTGCAGATTTTGCTTTTATTAAACCACCGCTAACTGAAACGACTGTACCATCTGCTACTTTATATTTTGCAGAAGATGTTACGTCTCTTTCTGTTGTTTCCCCATCTGCCGTTGTTGTTACTTCTTTAACAGTCAGCTGAGCTTCTTTTCCTTTTTCTAAATTTACTTGGTTATTGTCTACACTTAGTGTGATTTTTGGTTCAATGACCGTCACATTTACTGTAAGTTCGTTTTTGCCGTACGTAATTTTAATTGTAGTATTTCCTGCTGCTTTTCCTCTTACCAAACCATTAGTTACCGTAGCAACTTTAGTATCTGCTACTTTATATTTTGCAGATGCAGAAACATTTTTTTCTGTTGTTTTTCCATCTGCTGTTGTTGTAATTTCCTTCACTTTTAATTGCACTTCTTTTCCTGACCCTAGACTAACTTCTGTTTTATCAACAGTTAATGTTACTTCTGGCTCGGTAACTGATACATTTACAGTTAATTCATTTTTACCGTATTTTACTGTAATGGTTGTAGTGCCCGCACCTTTAGCCTTGATTAAGCCACCGCTTACCGTTGCCACTTTGTTATTGGCAGTTTTATACGTTGCAAAGCTTGTTACATCAACCTCTTTTGTTTTTCCATCTGCTGAAGTTGTTACTTGTTTGATCTTCAGTTGAGATTCCTTGCCTGGTTCCAGATTAACCTCTGATTTGTTTGTAGTCAGAGTGATGATTGGTTCTGTAACTGTGACATTTACCTTTAATTCATTTTTACCATACTTAACTGTGATTGTTGTTTCTCCTGCACTTTTCGCTATTACTAAGCCATTGCTAACAGAAGCTACATTACCGTTTGCTACTTGATACGTTGCAGATTTTGTTACATCCTTCTGCTTTGTTTTTCCGTCAGCACCTGTTGTAACTTCTTTAATAACTAGTTGTGATTCTTTGCCTGGCTCTAGATCGATTTGTGTTTTGTTTGTTGTCAATATCACTCCTGGCTCTGTAACTGTAACATTCACATTTAACTCATTTTTACCGTATTTAACTGCAATCGTTGTACTTCCTGGATTTTTAGCAATTACTAATCCTTCTTTCGCAGAAACCACTTTATTGTCCGCAACTTTATACGTAGCAGCCTTCGTTACGTCAACTGTTTTTGTTTTTCCGTCTGCTCCTGTAGTTACTTCTTTAATCGTTAGTCGAGCTTCTTTTCCTGGCTCTAAATTAAGCTCAGTTTTGTTAGCAGTCAATGTCACGACTGGTTCTATTACATTTACATTAATAGTCAGCTCGTTTTTACCATACTTAACGGTAATTGTTGTACTTCCTGCATTTTTAGCTGTAATCAAACCATTCTTAACAGTAACAACTTTAGTATCTGCTACCTTGTATGTTGCAGCCTTCGTTACATCTTGTTGTTTTGTTTTACCATCAGCAGTTGTTGTTACCTCTTTAATATTCAATTGGAATTCTTTTTTAGGCTCCAAATCAACTTGCGTTTTGTTTGCAACAAGCTTTACTCCTGGAACAATAACCACTGAATCTTTGACAGTAACTTCTACAGTCACTGTATTTGTACCATGAGTAATAGTGATTGTTGTAGATCCTTTAGCAACAGCTGTTACTAGTCCTTTGGAAACTTTTACTACACCTTCATCCGCTACTGTGTAAGTAGCTTCTGCAGTTACATCCTTATCAGTTGCTGTTCCTTCTGCTGGAGTAGAAGTTTCTGTTACTGTAACCTGAGCTGTTTTTCCAGTTTCTAAATCAAGTTTAGATGGATTAACAGCTAGTGTTACTACTGGTTCTGGTTCTGGATCAGGATTGTTATTTTCATAGATTAATGCTTCTCCTACATTACCTGCAGCATCTTGGACAACTACTTTGATAGAGTTAGTTCCTGTTGCCACTGGGAATGTGAATGACCCGTCCTGTGCTAAATTGAATTTTACAGGCGCAGCAGGTACACCGTTCACCGTTGCAACATAGGTTGCATTTAATTTTGTATTCAAATCATATTCTAATCCGTATAAATATAATTCTTCGTTATACGTAATATACTTGTCCGTTACTTTCCCGGTTGCCACTCCGTCCTTCACAGAGCCAGCGATTGCTGGTTTGGTCGTCTTAACAACGATAGGGCCTACATAATCACCAATGATTGCTCCTGTTGTTGTTTGACCAGTAAAGTCAATTGTGTACAGACCGTCTGGAATAGTTGTTGCAGGTGCAGTACCCCAAGGTTTGTACTCACCAGTAATCGGTAGCGTCCATTTACCTGCTGCAAGTGAAGTACCTGCATGTAAATAACCGATGTAACCGTCTCCATACTCCCCGCCTTCAGGGTTCATAATATCCCAAAGTTCGATATAGTTTGTTGTCACAGGACCAGTTAATGTGAATGAAAGGTTAGCTGTGTCCTTCACACCATCTCCATTAAAGGAAAGGTCTGTTTCTGTAATAGACATATCTTTAATTTCTGTAGCAGGTGCTGTAACAGTAGAAAAGTCTGCAGCAAATGGTAATGAAACCTCTGAACCTCCACCGTTAATACGGATATAACCTAGAATTTCAGATCCCTTTGGTGCTGTTGCTACTTTAGAAGCAGTCAACGTGACATTTAACAACTGCTCACCTGCTAATGTAAATGTCGGTTTATCAACCGTAACTTTAGCATCCGCAAATGTCTTTGTAACATCTACAGCTACATTATAGTTTCCACCTGTATTCTTTAAATCTTTTACTAGAATTTGTTTTGTAACAGAAAGGTTTTTGTCCTTCAAAGATTGCGGACCAAATGTGACCGTCCCTTTCAAGTTTTCAACAACTGCTCCACTTCCATCTAATACAGCTGTGTCAATTGCATAAGCAAGTACATTTGGATGAGCAGCGGCATACGCATCTACACGGCCAGCGCCTTGTGAAAACACATCAAATTTAGTCTTGTCTAGAATTTTAGCTGTATTGGAAAGAGCAACCTTTACATCGAAAGCATTCCATGTTGGATTTGCTTGTTTAACAAGAGCTGCAATCCCTGCGATATGAGGAGTTGCCATAGACGTTCCTGTTTTACGATCATAAGCTTCACCATACACAGCTTCCGGGAAGTCTGTTTTGTACATAGGTATTGTAGACATAATGTTTGTACCAGGTGCACTCACATCAGGCTTAATATCAAAGTTAGGAGTGGAAGGCCCACGTGAGCTTGAGCTGTTCACTTCATCCCCAGTAGTTTGTTCAGATCCAAAGTTCCCGAATGAAACTTTCCCTGTTCCGTTTACTAACGCTGCACGAATTGCGTCCCCGTCTGTTTGAGACATATCAAACGTTGGGATAAAGTCAAAAGAGTCTCCTAAGAATGTTCCAGAGGCATTTGGTGCATTGGTACCTCCCGCAAAGTTATGAATAATTGCTCCCTTCGCCCCGTTTTGCTTTGCATATGCAATTTTATCGACAAATGCAATCCCACCACGAGAAACAAGAACAACTTTACCTTGAACATCTAGTCCATTGTAATCTTTTGCTTCCCCATTTCCAGGTACAGCAACTAAATCAAATTCACCTTGAAGCTGAGTAGAAACATCTGTACCAAAAGTTGTGCCCATCAGTTGTAATTGCTTTGTTAAATTATATTCACCAACCGTAACGTTCACTTGTCCATTATGCATTGTTTCTGGATTAGTAGTGTTACCAACAGCAATTCCTAATCGAGCAGTAGCAGGAGTTCCCATAGTCCCACGGTTAGGACCTGAATTTCCTGTAGCAATTACGGAAATAGTACCTGCCATCATTGCATTATTAATCGCAAAAGATCCACTATCTGTTTCAGAGTTAGCTCCCCCACCAAGAGAAAGGTTAATAACATCCATTTTTTCCACTACCGCAGTATCAATAGCTTTAATGATACCTGAAGTAGATCCACTTCCGTAGGCACCTAATACACGGTAAGCATATAAATCTACTTTTGGTGCAATTCCCTTGATTCCAAACTCATTAGCCCCGATCGCTGCGATTGTACCAGCAACATGTGTACCATGAGATGTATAGAATGAGCTTCCATTTGCATTAAATTCAGGAGTTCCAGCAGGACGTTCGGAAGGTAAAGTTTCCGACGCATCATTGTCTGCACGAGGTCTTGTATACGTAGATGAATTAGGTATGAAATTCTTTCCACCCTTGTAGATGTTAGCAAACTCTGGATGGTCTGCATCAATACCCGTATCTAGTACTGCAACCTTAATGCCTTGTCCTTCTATTCCTTCATTCCAAAGTCTTTCAATGCCAAGAAATGAAATGCTTGTATTCATCTTTGCATCTATTTTTCCCTCTTTTTTAATAGAAGAGGAATTAACAGTTTTCGTTTTTTGAGGTGCTTCCGATGCATAAACGATTGCATCTGGCTCTACTAGCGTTACACCCTTGACTTCTAATAGTTTTGGTAGGTCTTCCGCTTTAACTACAGCTGCAAAGCCATTCAAAACCGTATCAAATGTATATCCTTGCTTCATTGTTATCTTTTTAAGGTTAATCTCTTTTTTTACAGCTGTTTGTTGAGCTTTTACATTACTTCTAATTTTATTTTCTTGGGCAGCAGAGAATGATTTTCCCTTTAACTCGCTAATCCCCTTTTCTAGAGCAACTGGTTTTTCGGATAAATGTATAATAACAGCAACTTCCTGATTACCCGAAAGCTTTTGTAAATCTTTGTGCAGCTTTGGTCCATTAAGCGATAAACTTACTTGTTCTGCAATTGCCGCCTTTAGCTCCATTGTACTTTCACTTGGAATGTTTGGCTTGAACTGCTTTTTCTCTCCATTTGCAGATGCAGTCATCATTGGACTGAACATCGTTAAGACCATAGCTAGTACCAAAAACACTTTAAAAAACTTATAAACTAGTTTTTTCTTCACTTAGTTTCCCCCTATTAAGTACAAATGTTATTTCCTCTATAGCGTATTTGTGACAATCGTTCAGCTAATGTCTTTTAATAAGGATCGCACCCTTCCTATTAAAATAAGTATCAAATGTATAATTTAATACCTACCAATCTATGTGCTTGCCTCTATTTATATGATTTAGAATATGAAAAATTAGTTATCTTTATTTGAAAATTTTACATATGAGTTTTGAATTTAGTATGACGTGGGGATAAGAAAACGATCACTTTTTTGCATTATTGACAAGCAATTGGCATAGCTTTACCAGAGGCAACTTGGATAAATGTAATACATTTTTGTAGCTTTGATATAGGAACTTGTATCTAAATTTTTGTCCTACCTTGAGCAGTGTTATATGCGTTGCATGTCATGAAGTAATTACTGCATTCTTCTTCACCTCCCATCAACTCTGTACAAAAATCTTGAGCATTATTATTTTTGTTTTTCATTGTTACTACATCTAGTTGCTTCTCTTGCCTACTGCAGTTTTTGGTTTAGGCCAATCCTGACAGGAACTTTCGCTTAAATGCCATGCGTCAACAGTAAATCTTTATTCCTAATACCCCTATTAAAATATACAAATATTTCAAGAATAAATAAATCACATTATTCCGACAATTAACTTCATTTTCATTCTCTTCTTGGAAAATCCCTCTACATTCGATTGTTCTCGACAGCAACCTATGTATTATTCTGTAAAAAAAGCGAGGAAAGTTTTTTATAAGACTGGTAATTTTATAGCCTCTATTAGATAATATGAACACGAAAAATCAATTTTTAAATAAAGGCTGCTCAAATGGGTATATACAAAAAAGCAGCCTGGCATATACCGGCTGCTTCCTTTTTTAATGAATGGTGTGGAAATTGTGTGTGACACAGGGACATACACTAATCGATAATCTCTTTATCTGTCGTTAATTGCTCAATATTTAATATATACATCTCACCATCTATAACTTTTACGGTGTATCCCTTTGTTTTCTTATAAATGTAATTATCTTCATCCGAGTAAAAATAAAATACTTCGGCTGTTTTTACATAGAGTGTTTGGGCATCTACTGCCTCTACTCCCGTAGCTGTATTAGACTGAAACTGATACTTGTAATAGCCATCGATTTTACCGTGGTTTTCTATTTCCTTCATATAAATAGTTTGCGCTTCACTTCCTGCCGGAAAAAAGGATGATATATAGGAGTAATCTGCATAATTTAAAGCATATTCAAATTCATTCCTAAATGAATCAATATACTCTGCAGCCGTTTCAGCATACATGTCTACAAGCTGTTTCTTTTCTTCTGTTGCTAGTTGATTTGCACGGTCAATTTGTAGCTTTTCTTGTACATGCGCGAATTCAATATGAGTATTGTCTGACGTAACCTTAACAGGTGTTCCCTTTAGGACGTTTCCATCCGATCCTTTTATTTCTGCCGAAAGCTGGATAGTACCATCAAAAGGAAATGGTCCAATAGTATTTGTGTCTTTTATTAATTTTTCTGTAGTTATGTTATTAATCGATAATACTGCCTCTTCTACATCGGATGTAAGGGATACCATCCCGGCTTCTAGTGGAGGAATAAATCTGTATGTATTATCTCCCTCTCCTATTACCGCCATATCACCTGAATCCTCAATCACTGCATATTCACTTGGTACAGTAGCTTTCCAAGCGTAAGTACCTGGCAAAAATTTACCTAGACTTTTAACCTCTCCTTGCTTACCTGAAACATCTAACTCTCTTACTGCTAGAGAAGTTTTATCTAAAGGTAGCTCTACATGAACCTCAATCGGTTTTAGATTGAATGATATGCGGTCATACAACCCAAAAAGGATGGAGTCATTTGTGACAGACAAGAATTTATTACCAATGGAGTCATCTATTATATTGGATAATTCATCATTTTCTAGAATAGTTACTTCTTCAAGGAGTTTTTCACGTAAGCCCTCCCATCCCTCAGTCTCTACATACGAATAAAAACCCTCTGGATCACTCACTACTTCATCTGAAAACGTAAAATAAGATAAAAATTCTTCCTTCTCACCTTTTAAAAATGCTTTGTTCATCTCTGCAAGATGCCTGGATGCATCATACTTCCATTGTAAAAAGTAGTGTCCTCCAATTAACGCAACGGCGATCACTAGAACAGAAGCATAACTTAACCTACGCCTTTTGCGTTGCCTTGATGTCAATTCCTTCTTCAATGGTTGAGTCATTTCTGCTGATTCGAGCTTTGCACCACAATTTAAACAAAATCTCTCTTCCCCACTTATAAGTGTTCCGCAGTTTATACAGTTCTTCACTCATTTCCCCTCCTATACAAGAAGCAGCCAATACGACGTACTGACTGCCCTAAAAATATGCCTTATTTAAATTTCCTTTGTAGAGACTAGCTGGTGCACAAGCCAACGATTATCCACTTTTTTTACAAGGGTAACTGTATTGTATTTCTTATCCTGCTGACTGTCTGGATAATAAATTGTAAACGCTTCAGTCGTCGTTACCTCATATGTATTATTGCCTTTATCAACTACATTCGTTACGACTGAAGATATATAGTCTTCCTTAATTCCTTTTTTCTCTAACTCAAAAATATAATCAATAGATTCCTGTAGCTTAGGGCCATCCTTTGACAAATAATCCTCGACAAACTCGATATTTCGATTATTGATAGCAGCTACCCCGTAGTAGGCATAATCCTCCATGAAATCTTGTAGCTCTTCTTTCATAAAAGCAATCTTCTCTGTTTGAAAACTTTCCTTATTAGGCTCATAAATTGTTTCTGAACCTAAAAGTGTTTCAGTAGAGACGATATCTGACCAAGTATTTTGCACAGAGTGTACATTCCACTTATTATCTTTTGAATCATAGCTAAGATGAACCTTATTTTTGTAAATCTCATTTTGTAAATTTGGTGCTTCCTCCAATGAATATAATGATTCTTCAAAGCTATAAGCCACATCTAGAGATATAATAGCCTCATTCTCCACTAAACCAATAGAGTTCCAATTGATGTCTAATTGTTTAAGCTTACCCTTGAAATACCGTTGATTATCAATTAAGTAATCAATTTCTCCTTCTTGAAAATCCTTTTTAAAATTCGTAGATGCAGTTGTCAATACAGTTGTTGTTTTACTTGCTTTCGCATTTGCAATTTCTTCTCCTAGCGTTAGCAAGGTAGAAGATATAAGTTCTCTTTGTTTTCCAGAAACAGGAGCTACTTGCACTTCAAGATAGCTTCTATCGACCGGAAATGCTGCTGTAGTCGTTTCTCCCCATGGAAGCTGGGCAATTACCTTTGCTTTTATACCCCCATCTAGCAACAGTGGTCCAAATGAATCTGTAACACCGTTCTCATTTACTGGATACGAATTGTCATTGATCACAATTTGAAGTTCCTTCATCATCATAGCATCATAATTATCCACCGCTATTACGGCATGCGAAACTGGTAAGTTAGATTCCAAAAAGCTAGGATTAGATATATCACTTGTCAAGTAAAGCTCTTGTTTACTAGAAGAGTTACCAAAATTGTTATTTAAATTGGTTGACACAGTATAAATTCCCGGAGTTAGCGGACCAAAAATAACCCCGTCACTATCTTGCTTCATTGGAGCTTCCATTTGGTTAAACTCGAAGTGGAGTCCTTCAAAAATCTCTCCCGTATAAACAAACTGATCCTTGAGTTTAATGTGATACTGTTGGAATACACCTAAGAATTTCCCACTAGGTTCAATCGACGTTAATGGGTCAATTATATTTTTCCCATCTTTTTTCACTAAGGAAAGCAATGCTTTAGCTTCCCCTTTTTTAATAGAAGAACCATCCTCATGAACAGTTAACTCTATTAATCTATCTACCTTTTCTTCAGATAAGGCTTCCGTATAACGCTTTATAGTGGATTTCTCTGAATAGTAGTTCGATGCCCATAGAGAAAATCCAACAAGTATAACCATTACTGCACCAATCATACTTCTTATAACTATCTGTTTCTTTGTTGTTATTATTTTCTTTTCTTGTTGATCCGAAAATCTTGTACCACAATTTGTACAAGCAAAATCATTATTTTCTATTTTATGACCACATTCTTGGCAAAACCTGTCCATACGAACCCTCTTTCAAATATATGTCTAATAGTCTGTAAAGTAATTTAAATATTGACCGATTGTTGAATCTGCAATGACAGAAATAAAGATGCTGTAAAGA
This sequence comes from Psychrobacillus sp. FSL K6-4046, assembly GCF_038624605.1. Taxonomy (NCBI): domain Bacteria; kingdom Bacillati; phylum Bacillota; class Bacilli; order Caryophanales; family Bacillaceae; genus Psychrobacillus; species Psychrobacillus sp. FSL K6-4046. The sequence goes on along the minus strand of NZ_CP152020.1, from coordinate 719,618 downwards.
ATACAAACAAGAACGATATATAGAAGATATCCATAATAGGAATCAATGCCCTTCGGACTATTAGAAAGTAACCTTGACATAATATAAAGTGGAATGACTATAAGAATTATTAGGAAAGAAATGACCAAAATAATATTTCCATATAAATATGACTTGATTAACATTAAAAACAATCCAAATAAGGATAGTAAAATAACGGATAAAATATGTGCTCCATAATAACTGATTAACTCTTTCCAAGAGTCGCCGGATCCAAATGCCTTACCTACGATGAACATACTTAATAGAACGATAAATACGGTAAATAAAATAAAAAAGACTATACTGCTAAAAATAGATAAGAAAGATGGACCTACATATTCATTTTCAAATAAACTACCTACACTCCCAAAAATGGATGATGTGATACTTTGAACAAATCCATATATCGCTAACCCTATGATAGCTGCAAGGATGACTATTGAAATCATTCCATTTATAAATTCTTTATTCCCAGCAATAAAGACTTTTGATGGGTTTTTAACAAAATTAAGAAAAAAAGACCAATAAGCTTTTGATTGTGCCTTCACTTTTTCTACATGTACGCTTGGTTGTACCTGTGGAGCGACTGGTTGTGAAAAGGAAGGTCCTTCCTGACTGACTGTTTCCGTAGTAGCTGATACTTGTTCACTGGAGACTGATACCCCCAATAATGAACCGCATTTCCCACAAAATTTTCCCGTTTCTTGGCTTGTGCCACACTCTAAACAATTTTTCATTTTTTCCTCCTAGACTTTTCATAAAAGCTCACTTAAGAACCATCTATTAACATGTCTTTAGATATAGTTTTAAAGTTACCGATAAAACCATTAACATATAAAAATGGAAAACTTAAGTAATTCTATATAACTATATCATATTTTGTCTGGATATGAAGAACAATGTTTTAGTTTGTTGAAAAATAATGAATTTTAGTTTAAAAATGTTATCACCTTATATTTCATTGAAGAAAAATAAATAACTCTGCGAACATAAAAAAACTCCAAAGATTATTCTCTTTGGAGGCGTTGATCTTTTAGTATTTAGTTATTATTAATTTAGAAGGTATATTTATATCGAATTCATAGGAATTCGTTACACCACCCACTGCGACCACTTCTAAAGGACCTTGTAAGCCTGATTCTTTTCCTTCTTGCAGAATATCTCCAGCTAACTTATCATCTACGGTTGCTCCAATTTTTACTTTGAACCCGTTAGTAGTTTTAGAGAATAAGTTACCGTTCTTATTGTTACTGTATTGAATGGTTGTTCCATCTTCATCTTTTAGGGTAATATACGAAGAATTAGCTATTACTGCGTTGTCTCTGAATACAAAAGAATTCGCACGAGATATCGGTGCAATAGTAAACTCTATTTCTTCATTAGTGATATCTTTATCTGGTGTTTTCCCCTCAGATACTGATTGTAGATTAAAAGGCCCTTCAATTACTCTAAATAACATTCCACTATTAAAAGTTGGAGTTGTTTTACCAGCCGGCTGTTGAATTATATAAAAATCATTTATACCATTTTGTTCAATATTCGTTCTATATTTCCATGTTCCAGCAGAGCCTATTTTCACTTTACCAAGGAGAGCTCCAGTATTCTTAAAGAAAAATACTTCATAGTTCGGCTGACCTGTCCCTGACAATTCAATTTGATTACCTATCATGCGGTAGCCAGAGGAAGTTTTATACCCAAATTTAGTATCCAATAGTAACGGTACTGAGTAGTGATTTACTGATATATTGAAAGAAGATGATGAATTTGTTTGATAATTCCCGTTAACAATATCTTCAATATTTAACGCAGCTTTAAAAGTATCTAAAGATACCGCTACATCTTCATTTTTATAAGTATCTGTGTAACCCTTCAAAATATATTTGAAGCCGTCTGAGGTTACAAAGTAATTATTAGCATTATCTATATAGCGAACTGCTTTATTTGATATAGTACCTGTTTTTGCAGGTGCATAGAAGTTTAAAGTAGGTGATGTTTGTGTGTCAGCCACTCTATTATTTTCTAATCTATTAAAGGTGATTACTTTATCTAATGCTGGCGTATTTGCGTTGCTCGCTGTAAAGGTAACGTTAATAGTACCATTTTTATCAGGCATTACATTCACACTTTTAGATCCGGTAATGTTATTTTCTATCCCGTTAATCGTAAGTATTTTTAATCCAGTGGGGATATCAACTTTAACTGTACTATATCCATAACCAGAAAAAGTGCCTGTTAATGCTAGTACTTCTGAAGTGTCTCTATGTTGAATTGTAGAATTACCCATTTGAATAGGAATGATGGTTCCTGGTGCAATGAAGCTAGCGGTACTTCCTTTATACTTTACTGAATACTTCACACTTGGAGTTTGAGCTGATGTGGTTAAGGTTACCGTTAATCCATCTCTACTTAAAGTGGCATTCGTAATTAACAAAGAATTATCGACAGTAAATTCGGAAGTTTGTACTGATGGAATAGCTCTATTCAACTTTAAATTAAGTGTTGTATTATCTATTCTAGTAATGGAGGTAATTTCGATAGGTAAAGCATTTGTCACGGATGTTAAGCTACTTTGAAGTCTACTTTCCCATTTTAGAGCATTGGCATCTAATATCGCTTGAGCTTCATATATTTTTCTAGCTGCTTCTGCTTGTTTAGATAATCTAATATCTTCAGCGGCTCCTTTAGTGAGCATATGAACCGTTACATCATTTTTCAGTTCATTAATCAGCTTCTCAGCAGGACCCTTAACTACGTTTCGAATTCTATCTCGAGTAGATTGTCCATACACTCTGTCTAATAAAATTGTTTGCTTACGAAACTCTGCAGTCATTTCATGATATGTTTTTTCCACTAAATCAAGATTATTTGCTGAAACGGCTGCCGAAAGTGCAATGGTTTTTTCATTAATTTTTGTACTCGCAGTAATTGCATCTAAGTATCCTTGCGCTCTTTTTAATTGTGTTTTTGCTTCAGTCAATCTAAGATCATACTTCAATTGGTCAGAAAAGCTTAGCTTTTTTATTTCTTTCTCAGCATTTGCGATAGCAGCTTTCGCTTCATTAAATTGACTCCATGGCTGAGTGACCCCATCAGCCGAACCTTCTATTGAGATTGCCCATTTTAAAACAGTACTTGAATTTTGGACATTCGTCATTAATTGGTCAATGTTACTAGCTGCGTTTGCTTGGTGTGGTGCGATTGAAACAATTGCTGATGCTGCTAATGCGGTAGCTACAGCAATTTTTTTAGTTTTGTTGTTCATGACATTTCTCCCCTTTACAACTCAATATTTTGAAAAATGATATTACTTAATCAATTTAATTATATAGTTTTTTTAGAATTTTAACATATAAGTTACTAAAAAATTTATTTTATTATGTAGTTTAACAATGAGTTATTGAAACTTACTCACCATTAGATAATAAGTGTTATAAATTTTTATGAAAATATATTTCATATTAATTAATATAGCACTAACAATTCGCTTAATACTTAACTTTTTACAGGACATAAATCTCTATAAGTAACGAAAATCATATGCGTTATACTTCATCACTTTCGTTTTATTATTAATGCCCTCCAGAAAGCCATTCGAATAACCAAAACTAAAACTATTTATTATCTCAGTTTGCCAGTTTTTAAAGGTTTGAATAGCTTTTATAAAGGCTGGAATTTCACTCTCCTCTACCTTACGGTAAAAAGCTTCTAATTCTTTTTGGCTATGTTAAAGGTAAAGGTTGATTTATAGTGGAATGGTATAGTCTGAACAAGAAATATTTGATAATACTGTTAAGAACGAGAATAATACACTTAAACTTACTTTGAGGTGTATAAGATGCCCATATTAGTTGATATCGCTAATTTAATTGATTATCCGACTGAACAAAAATAGTATATTTCAATTAACCCTGCTAATAGTTTGTCAATATTTTTCATATAAAAGATTAATAATCTCATGATATACTAAAAAAGCACATGCCAAATAACCTTTCTCTAAATTCATTTTGGAAGTTTTTGGTAAGTTGGTATAAATACAGTTTCTATGCTATATCATGGAAAGTGGTTTGGTTTTTTAGTAAGGAATAAATCCAGAGTAAGAGCTTATTTACACAGGCATTAATCGCTATTCCAAAGGGTTTTCCTTCTTCTCGTTTCTTGTCGTTTTTTATGCGCAATTGTAGGAAAACCCCAACAAATATTATAAACCAAAATTTTTTCATTTTATTTTTGCAGGAATATGCTTAAAATCTTATTAAAAATAATTTTTGAATGATTAAGAAAAACTCCCTTAGACTTATGTCTAAGGGAGTCAATTTATTTATAAAGTCTATTAGTCTAATGTAATATCTTTAGATTGAGATACATTCCAAGTCAAGTTGTCTTGGTTTGTTATGCCAGTTACAGCATGTAAATAATGGTTTGATCCGCCAGTTTGAGTAACTAATACACTATTAAATTTATCATTAGGAGTTACAACACCGCTGATATAGAATTTAGTTTTAGTTAAATCAGTAGCAACTGGTTTTACAGAATAGACAATAATATCGCCTTCTGAGTCTTTAACTGAAATTGTAGCATTTGCTGCAATTTTTAATTGGTTATTTGTTAAAGCTGCATTAATTGGCGTTAATGTAATAACGTCATAAAGACTAATTCTATTATCTGCTACTGCAGAGAAGTCTGTGTTTCCATCTGCTAATTCTAGACCATTTGTATCAGCAGTAAAGTACTGTTTCCAGATTGTTTTAGTTACAACTGGAGCTGTTACTGTTGCTGTACCTACTGGACGAGTAGTTACCGTAAAATCATTTTTACCTGCATTATCGTCAGTTAAATTTAAAGAGTTAACAACCCAAGAACCATTTGAAGCTACAGTAGTTGATGCTACAGGTGTACCTGTTGCAACAGTACCTTTGTAAACTTCAATGATATGTCCAGGTTGGCTAGTTCCTTCAAGACGAGTTGCGTTTGTATCAACTGTTAATACAGATTTAGAAGGATTTGTTACTTTTAATGCTGCATCTGCAGTAACATCTGTATTTATAACAAAGTTAGAGATACCAGCTTTATTATATTCATTAGCAGCGTTAACAGCGTAATTAAACGTTACAACATCATCTTTTGATAATGCTTTTAAGAAATCTGCTTGAGTAACTTCAACGTTTTTGAAAAAGAATTTATCGTTTGAATCAAAGTTGTATTTTTTATCATTTAAGTAAATGAAACCATTCTTTTCATCAACGATAACTGTAGTAGCAGCACCTGAATAATCTCCAGTTGCCAACTCCCAGAATGTTACTGTTGGAGCAAATTTCTTAGAACCATCTTCTACTCGAGTAATCTGAGGTAGTACTGTAGTAGTAGTAGTTGTAGCACCATCTGCAACAACAAATGTTACTTTACCATTAACTGCATCAGCTACATAAGTTGCTACAGCTGTACCTGTAAGATTTACACCATTTACAGATTTGATTACAGCATCAGAAGTAGTTATTGCTGCTTCATCTTCATCTAAAAGATCAATTTTAACTTTACCAGTGTAAAGTGTACCATCTGCTTTAGTTACATTTACCGTATATGAACGTTCTCCACCAGAATCTAAGTTTGCAGCATCAGTTTCAACAACATTTAAAGTTGTATCTGAAGCAGCTACTGGAGTTTTGAAAGATTTACCTGTCGCTACCCCTTGGTAAGAAAGTGCATATTCAGTGTTAGTTTTTTGTTCAGTAGTTGTTAAAGTAACCGTTTTACCGTCTGCAGCAACAGTCGCTGATTGAACGATTAAACCATTAGAGAATGTAAATTGCCCTGCTGGAAGCACAGCATATCCAGGTTGGATTTTAGTAGAAAATTTAAGAGTTACCTCATTTTTATTATTACTAGTAACAGTTAGAACCGTTAACGGAATAGAAGCTTCTACATCAGATACTGATTTTTGAAGAGCTGTCTCCCATTTAAGTACATTTGCATCAAGAATAGCTTGTGCATCTGTTAGGTTTTTAGCTGCTTCTTCAAATTTACCAGCTTTAGCATTTGATGCTGCTGATTTTGCAAGCATATTAACAGTTACTTCATTTTTTACGTCTGCAACTAATTTTTCGATAGATGGTTTAACTTTATTACGGATTTCATCACGTGTAGATTGTCCGTATACGCGGTCTAAAAGAGCTGCTTGTTTACGGTACTCAGCAGTTGCTGTGTGGTAAGCTGCTTCTACTTTTTCAATATCGTTAGTTTTAATAGCAGCATCTAAGCCCGCTGTTAAAGATTTAATTTTTTCACTTGAAGTGATTGCATCGATGTAAGCTCCAGCACGTTTAACTTGTAGTTTTGGTTCAACAAGTTTAGCGTCTGTGCTTAATTTTTCAGATCCTGAAAGTTTTGCTGCAGCTTTTTCTGCATTAGCAATTGCTTTTTTAGCTGCATTGTAGTGATCGTATGGACGATCTACAAAGTTAGCAGAACCCTCTACTGAAATAGCCCATTTAAGAACTGTACCTGCATTTTGTGCGTCTGTGATTAATTGATTTACGTTTGTTGCTGCATCTGCTTGTTGAGCTGGTGCTGCTGCAACGAATGCTGAAGCTGCTACTGCAGTTGAAGCTGCAATTTTAATAGCTTTTTTCTTCATAAACTTGTGATCTCCCTTCGCTTGTGTGTTGCTTTTTTTGTAGTGTGTAAATGCGGTCGCCTGATCGCGTCCATTATCATCACCCTAACAATATATGAGTATACCCAACTCTTATACTAAAATCAACCAATAATATAGAAAGTTTACCAGTTTTTTTAAAGAATGATGTTATGAAAGCACCAGTGACTTCATTACACTTTCCATAATACAGTAACATTACCATTTATGCTAGTCTTTTTTAGAATTTTTTCTTTTTACAATATAGTTTGATAGATTTCTGTTGCCTACCATTTATTAGGATAAGTCTGATTAAAAAAATAATTTTATATTTTTTATAAAAAGGCGTGCATTTTTCCAAATATATGTTATGATGTTCAGTATAGAAGGTTACTTATAAATGTGTAACGCCGTAAACTTGTTTGTACATTAATTAGTGTGCAGCCTTCTACTTCCTTCGTTTTATCGCTCAAGAAAAGAAGCATCTGATCTTCGGATGCTTCTTTTCTTATTTTACCGGACAATATATAATTTCCAATCTATAAAGAAGCATCGACCCGTTTTTTGGTCGATGCTTTTCTATTTTCTGGTTATCTTTTTGTGCTATGACCTTTTGTGTTTTTCTTGATTTAAACCATTTTTAACCAAAACTCTTCTATTAGATTAATAATTATATGACTTAATGGAGGTGGTTTAATAGATATTAATTAATTACTTATAATGGAAAGTAGGTCTCTTAATCTGCTGTAATATAGCTCTTTTTCTTGTAAAACACCTGTAAAATACTTGAAATAGTAGGATGTTAGACTTAGTATGAAAGATTTATCAATTTGGTAAGATTCCAAACGATATTGCTATATTTATATAGTAACCGCCTTTATATTTAGTAATTATTACAAGAGCCAGGCACCTGTAATGCTATTGAAATCTAGCTTTTCTTCTATATAAAGAAGGCAAAACAAAAAGAACCCTCTCCAGTAGAGAGTAGTCCATGTTTGTGAATAGCGATTCGCTGAGCGCTTTAATTCAAGGTTATTTAGTTTAAGATTGTACGTAATATTTCTACTGCTTGATCGATTTCGTCACGAGTTACTGTTAATGGTGGCAGGAGACGAATGACGTTTGGTCCTGCTCCTACTAATAGCAGTCCAGCTTTTTCGGCTTTGATTATGTATGGTGCCGTTTCGTCTTCGCAGACGAGTCCTAGTAATAAGCCGGCACCAACTACTTTATAGGATGGCAATACCTCCGTCAGTCTATGCACTAGATACTCAGATTTTTTTTTGACCTCGATTAAAAATTCCGATTCAAATACGTTTTGTAGTACTGCTTGAGCGACGGTGACAGCCAGTGGGTTCCCTCCGAACGTCGTACCATGTGTTCCTGGACTGAATGTTTCTCCTAGTTCACTTGTTCCTAGCATGGCGCCGATTGGAAAACCACCACCAAGTCCTTTTGCTAGTGTCATGATATCTGGCTTTAAAACGGTTTGCTCGTAGGCGTAGCGTGTACCTGTTCGGCTGATGCCTGTTTGGACCTCATCTACAATCAGTAGGATTCCCTTTGATTCACATATATTAGAGATTGCTTCGGCGAATTCAGGGGTAACTGCGTTGACTCCCCCTTCTCCTTGGATAACCTCCAGCATGATTGCACCGACCTCTTCATCGATAGAAGCCTCTAGCTGCTCCACATTATTGAATGGCACAGTTTTAAATGTCTCTAGTACTGGACCGAAGCCTTGGCGTACTTTTTCCTGACCAGTTGCGGACATTGCTCCAAACGTTCTGCCGTGGAAAGAGTTCTCGAAGGTAATGATCGTGTGCTTGCCTGTATGCTTACGAGCTAGCTTGATGGCAGCTTCGTTTGCCTCGGCTCCACTATTGCAGAAAAAAGCATGTGCAAAGTGAGTTTCTTCTATTAAAGTGCTAGCAAGCTGCTCCTGCTTTTTACTTTCAAATAAATTCGATGTGTGCCAAAGCTTTTCGCTTTGCTCTTGGATTGCTTTTACAATGGCAGGGTGCGCATGCCCTAGGCTGAGCACCGCTATGCCACTAGTGAAATCCAAGTATTTTTTGCCCTGATCATCGGTGACGATTGTGCCCTTTCCTTCTATTAAATGTACGGGGCGTCGGGCGTAGTTTGGAAAAAGAGAACTCATGCATAAACCTCCTGATGAACTATCGTTGTGCCGTTTAGCTTTTCATCTACAATTTTGACGGACGGAATACCTTCTTTTAGGCAGTCCATAGCTGCAGTCACCTTAGGAATCATTCCGCCATATATGTCTTCGGATGCTATCCATTCCTTGATAGAGGACGTTTGCACGACCTCTTGGACTTCTCCGTTGATCTTAATACCTTGTGTGTCTGTTACGAGTAGTAGGCAATCTGCTTTGATTGCTAAAGCGATTTTACTTGCTACTGTGTCTGCATTTATATTGAGTGGTGTTGCATCTTGTAGGCAGCCAATACAGGAAATGACAGGTGTGATGCCATTTACTAATAGTGTTTCAAGGATCGGCGTGTTCACCTTTTTAATATCTCCGACGAAGCCGTAAGTCTCCTTGTCTAAGAAGTCACATTCGAGTAGATTGCCATCATAGCCGCTTAAGCCTACAGCTGCAATCCCGTTTTGATTGAGCTGGAGTACTAGAGCTGGATTGACCTTGCCAACGAGTGTGCATTGGACAATGTCTACCGCTTCCTCGGAAGTTACTCGGAAGCCATTAATAGTAGTGGAAGCTACTGTATTGTCTGCTAGTGCTTTGTTGATTGCCGGACCACCACCGTGGACGATGATGATTTCATTGCCCTCAGCTTTCAGCTTTTTGAAGTTCGTGAAAAATTGCTCATTTAACCCTTCGAGCATACTGCCACCAAGCTTGATAACGATGCGGTCAGGAACGATAGGTTGCATTGATTTGAACGTAGTCATAAGTCAAATCACACCCCCATGCAGTTCCTTGGCCTTTCCCTTGGTTCAGTTCAATCAAAAATTTCACTTCTGCCTGCTTCAAATAAAGCATCGTCACTTCTTCAGAGAATGGGACAGGTTCCCCATTTTCTACAACCGGCGTTGGACCGATTGAAATCTTAATAGCGTTCGGATCTATCGTTGCACCACTGTAACCAACAGCACAAATCAATCTTCCCCAGTTAGCATCACTGCCGAAAACCGCAGTTTTAACTAGCGGTGAGCCCACGACTGTCTTAGCAATTTTACGCGCCTCCTCATCGTTAACCGCACCCTTAACTTCAACTTCAATCAGTTTGGTAGCTCCTTCTCCGTCTTTCGCAATCATTTTAGCTAAATCCAATGCAACTGTATGAAGCGTTTGGACGAAGTTATCCCAGTCTGGATGAAGTGGAGTCAATGGATCGTTTTCCGCTAAGCCGTTTGCCATCACGACTACCATGTCGTTCGTGGATGTGTCCCCGTCTACGGTTATGGAATTGAAAGTAACATCTGTGATGGATTTTAGTGCATCCTGCAGATGGTTTGATTCGATATTGGCGTCCGTTGTGATGAAGGCAAACATCGTCGCCATGTTAGGCTCGATCATGCCGGACCCCTTAGCGGTTCCTGCAATGATTACTTCCTTTCCGTCGATAAGGGTTTTATAGGAAGTATCCTTCGTAACTGTATCTGTCGTCATGATTGCCTGAGAGAAATTGATGGCTCCTTCTAGCTCATCGATTGGCTCGAGGTGTTTGATTCCCGCTAGAACCGGCTCCATTTTCATCATTTCACCAATAACGCCAGTGGAGGCAACTCCGACTAGATTGGGGTTAATCCCAAGCTTTTCCGCTGTTTTTTCCTGCATCGTGTAGGCATCGATTAAGCCTTGCTTTCCTGTGCAGGAGTTTGCGATTCCTGAATTCACTATAAGTGCTTGCATTTTCTGTGTGGTGTATACAACTTCCTTCGTGACGATAAGTGGAGCACCCTGGACTGCATTCGTCGTGAAAACCCCAGCAACGCTAGCGGGCACCTCACTTGTGAGTAGGGCTAAGTCTTTTTTCTTGTGCTTAACGCCGCAGTGGATGCCGGTCGCCTTGAAACCTTTTGGTGAAGCGATGTTTTTGTAGGTGATGCGCTTCATCGTCATTGTTTCTGTCAACATGGGGTTTCCTCCTTTAAATGAATAATGGAACGAGCGATAATCCGGTCGTTTGGTTGAGATTGAATTGAACGTTCATGTTTTGAATAGCCTGCCCGGCTGCGCCCTTGACTAGGTTGTCGATGACCGAGACGATTGTTGCTCGGTTCGTGCGCGGATCTACTTTTACGTGAATATCGCAATAGTTAGAGCCATACACTTGGTTTGTGCCGAATTTGCTGGCTTCTTTTATAATTCGTACGAATGGATGGTTTACGTATGTTTCTTGTAAAGTGTTTACTAGGTCTGCTTCTGTGACGCCATCGTTTACCGGTGCGTAGCTTGTTGCCAGGATCCCTCTTGTCATTGGAACAAGATGCGTCGTGAACGTGATTGGCGCTGACTGATTAGCAAACATTTGAATGGCCTGCTCGATTTCTGGAATATGCTGATGCTTGTGCAACTTATATATTGCCGTGTTTTCATTTGTTTCACTGTAATGTGTCATTTGGCTCGGCTTGTTGCCTGCTCCAGAGATACCACTTTTAGCATCAATAACGAGATGACTTGCGTCGATTAGGTTCTCTTTAATAAGAGGTAGCAAGGAAAGCAGGACGGCTGTAGGATAGCATCCGGGGTTTGCGATCAACTGGGCTTCTGCGATAGCGGCTGTGTTCCATTCCGTTAACCCGTATACGCTTTGTTCAACCGCATCCGCCGGAGCCGGTGATTTTTTATACCATTGCTCGTATGCAGCTAGATCCTTTAGACGAAAATCACCTGATAGATCAATCAGCTTCGGCTTTTTGCCGATAAGTGCTGGTAGTAGATTGGATGAGACCCCTGAGGGAGTGCTCGTAAACAATACATCGTACTCTGCTAATCTATCAGACTCAATTTCTAAAAGTGGTTGGTCATGAATATTCATTAAATGTGAATATTTATCCGAAAAATGTATACCCTGTTCGGATGAAGAGAACAGATCAACGACTTCCACTTCAGGATGATTATGTAAGAAACGAACTAACTCAAGCCCACCGTACCCTGTTGCTCCAATAATACCTACCTTCATGCACTCACCTCTTACCATTTGTTAGCAATATTATAACTATGTATAAATATAAAGTCAATTGTATTTTTATTTGTTTTTAGTAGTTTTTATGGGTGAATTATTATATACATATTGTTACAGGTGCCTGGCACCAGTAACACCTTCGTTATTGACAAAAGCCAATCTAGTTGGAGTGTTTCCACTTAGATTGGCTAGTTTGTACAGATAATAGGTTGTGGAGTTTTGTTACAGGTGCCAGGCACCTGTAACAAAACAAAACTCATAAAAAAACAAGTCTGTACTAATTATTGTGCATAGTCTCCGGTGTAGTTGACTAAGGAGCATTCGATGACGCCTTCTATGTCCCCTATGGTTTTCATGAAGGCTGTGTTGTCGTCATTTAGATTGATTTCTACTGTTTGTTCGGTGAAGTTGTTGCGGACGGATTTGGATTTGAGTTTAGCTCCTAAGCTTTTTAGCTCTGCACGGATCTGATAGGTTGCGTCGTCTGTGTACCTTATGACTAGTAAATATGCTTGGTGCCTTACTTTCTTTTTGGAAAGCCATGCGATGGTGATACCAAATGCTAGGGAACCTATAATCGCTAATGGGTACATTTTTGCTCCTGTTGCAATTCCTGCAGCTATCGCCCAAAACATATAGACAATATCTAAAGGATCTTTTACGGCTGTTCTGAAACGGACTATGCTTAGTGCCCCTACCATTCCGAGCGATAGAATAATGTTAGTACTAATTGTCATGATAATTAGAGAGGTAATCATCGTCATTAAAACAAAAGAGACATTGTAGTTATAGCTATATACGACGCCTCGAAAAAATTTCTTATATATCCAGTAGATGAACATACCAATAACAAAGGAACAGGCTAGGCCTAAAAAAATATCAATATAGGAAACACTACGAAATGATTCGAGATGAAGAACGCTCTTTTTTATAACGTCTTGAAAATTTACGGTATCATTCATCATTCTACTCCTCGGCTACTTATTTTAAGTGATATAAAATTCTACATTCGTCTGAGCGGAAAAAAGCCTGCTCGAGCTATGCTAGTGGAAATTATTCTTAATTTTTACTACTTAAAATGCAAAAAGTTTACTTCTCTACAAATGACATATTTGGAAATAGCGGATCGGACGAATCTTTCTGGCTGTACTAGCTGGCGGATGTTGTCCGAGAGAAAATGATCGAATTTCACTTCTAAAATGGTTTGCTCCGGGTGTAGAGGCTCCTCTAAAATGATATTAGGGTCAAATAGATCGACCGTGTTAACGCCTGCTGCAAGTCTTTTGTCGAATGTTATCCGCACATTTCCTGGCTCGTACACATATGCCTCACGAATATAATCTACGATGACGTTTGCTCTAAATCCTCGGTATTTCAATGCCATGTAAAAATCCTTTAACAGTGCATTGTCCTTATTCGCAAGTACGTCTACTTCGCCAGCTAGAATTGCCTCATATTCTCGTAGTGAAAGAGGTGCAGATTCTTTACATATGAAATCACCATACTTGCTCTTTCTTTCCAGGCTGATTTTTTCATTGCTTTCGTTGTAAATTCGTATACGGTACTTCTCTCTATTAAAAACTCCATTGTTTTTATCGTAGAGGGAGTGATTATGGATCCCATCAAAATATAAGCTCCGTATTCCATAACCATTAGGACTGATTGAATTTTTATCAAGTGAAAGAATCGATGATACCTTCTGTCGAAGGGCCAGATAGTCGAATACGTTTAAATAGTACTTCATCTCATGTCGAAATCTTTTGTTTGCAATTGCCATTAGTCCACCTCGAATTCTCTAAACCCAAAATACTCATTTCCTTCTGGATCTATATACATTTCAAAAGAGCTCTGAACGTTCCCTTTTGAATCTGAAGCTGTTACCTCCCAAAAGTAAAGTCCATCTTCTGGTTTTTTCATTGTATAAAAGTTTTCACGAATTTTATCTTTTACTTCTACAATTTCTGTAAAATTGGGGTCTTTTGCTACAGTAACTTTATAGAAGATGTCATCCATTTGGAGGTCATATGATATTTGCCAGGAGAACAACAGCTCTGAGTTTGTCGTTTCTACTTCATTCATAAAAAAGGGCTTCGGCTTTTCAAGGTCTTCTATATATCTTTGCATGGATTTTGAAGGTGTTTCCTTTATCTTCTGTAATTCATCCTCAAAACGAGTATTGGGTACAGGTAGAAACTGAATATCAGGATTACGGTATAAAAAAGGCTTTATTAAATCAGCATACTCATTTATTTGCTTTTCCACTGTTTCTTCGTTAATGATTTCCGAAAGCTCCTCCAGCTTGTCAGTAAGCTGCTGAACGTTCTTTTCTGTCCGAAAATATCTATTATGCAAGAGACTTCCCCAGTAATTACTAATACCTGCCTGGTAAGGTCTTATATAATTTTTTTCTCTTTGGTATTCCCACGCTCCGTCATAATCCCAAGGGAGTATGTACCATTTCTCCGAGTTCAAAGGGGAATATAAATAGAAATTGTTAGCATCTGTATCCATATTGTCCATTAGTATATTCACTGCGGTCCAGGTTAAGAAATTGTCCAAGTCAAAATGCTTCTCCACTGTTTCCTCTATTGGGATATTCATATTGTTTATGTCATTTAACATATCGATTAATTTGTCATGCTCTTCCCTGCCCTTAATCTCTAATATTGTTTCAAATGCTTTTTTATCATAGGTAGGGTCATTCTGTGATTTAATTTGCTGAGCATATCGACCGAATTCGAAGAAATTAACCTTATAAAGTTGACCATTAGGGTCAAGCCAATGGTTTTTTAAAAACATCTCATTTGGCTGCTCTACGTGTGTATATAAACCATGGTCCTCATACTTTGCTTGTTCTCCAGCTGTTAGGTCCTTTACATAAAGATGAACAAATTGCGTTCGGAGGCTCGTTAAATTCGTTATATTTTCCATTACATCGAAGCTTAATTTATTTCTCAGCCGACTCGGATCCAATATGTGTTTGTTCAAATTGATAATACGCTGGTTTTGCCACAAACCAGCGTTATCATAAAGCTTAATCTTATAAGACTTTTGCGCAGCATATCTTGCGGTGTTCCCTCTTAGGCTTATGTTGGCGTTTGCCTCAACTGCTCCGTGACCGAACATGCCTTCCTTTGAGCCTGCCCCGTCTTCTGTTCCCTCAGCAAAAATAACCTCTAATTTTTCTTCACTATATCGGTCCTCTAGTCTATTTAAACTGTACCAATCTAATGCTTCCTCTTTAGGCTTATCTTCAGGTAAGACTGTGATATACAACGACTTAATCGAGCTATCTACATCTCTTTCATATAGCCGCTTATCCTCCACCAACTTTGAATCCTTTGTGTTGTCCTGCACAATAGCTGGAGTTTCCTGAACAACGTTCTCTTCTTGTTCGCTCTTACTCTCTGTACAACCAGCTAAAATAATCGAAGCAATTAGCAGCATCGTTATAATACCTTTCGAGGCTTTAAGCTTCTTTTTCTGTGTGGTTATTGGCTGGGAACAAAACGTGTAATAGTATAGGTTAGAAAGCATATAGAGTAGTCGAGCGATTGCTACGACAAGGGTTACAAACGCAGCGATGAATATACCGAGTCCATCAATACCCATATTCATGGATACATACGTAAGGATTGCATTAGAGAAAAATAATAAAGCGCTGATCCACAACACTCCCTTACGGTCATCAAAATACATGAGCGCGTGGATTACAATAAAGGCAATAATATAGAAAAAATAACCTAGACATAAGAAGATAAACAAATCTAGCTGCTCCATAGAAAATCCTATCCTTGGTAGATAGATTAAACCTAATGCAATGGACAGAGCTGTAAATACAAGCTGTACCTCTACTACAAATCCAATCCTTAAAAACAATACATTTTGCATTTCTTTTTTCGCTATTTGAATACTGTTAAATGTTCCACCGTCTATAATATTTTTATAAAAGTTTAAGAATTTCTCATAAAAATCCGTTTCTACGATAACTACAAACATCACCAGGGATGGTACCACTGTTAGATACGCATAAAACACAGGTAAATCATAAAAGGGCATTAACCGAAATCGATCGGCAACCAATAGATGATTTCCTGAAAAAAACCAATAGATCATATTATGAACGTATACGCTCGCATATAAAAAGATTCCACTCAAAAAGACGGAAGGAAACTTTTGGAAGTAACGGAGAAAGGAAAAGTAACTGTTCTCTTCGTCTCTTGGAAACACCTGCTCAAAATGGTACATAGTCATTCCTACAAAAATCGCAAAGCCGATGTCCATTCCTATCAATGCAATAGTGGTGAGGTTAATCTCCGTTAAGGTAAACAGCAAATAACTGATCGCCATGGAAGTAAGGATGGCAATTGTAAAGCTTCTCACAATACGCTTGTAATCCTTCAAAGCAGAGAGATAAATCCCCTGCACCCATATAATGACTAGCTCGATAAAAAATAAGTAGGCAGCTATTTTAAAGGCCAAGCCTGCTGAAACCCCATAAAGAAACACTCCTGCAATCATCCCTGCAAACGGTAAGATAATAATAAGTGCTCCGTAAAAGGAAGAAATGATTTTCTTCAGCTTCCGTTCATAAATACTATCCGCTATGAATCTAGTTAATACCATCGCTAATCCAGATGTCACTAGAATAGAAAAAATAAAGCAGTAGGTCATCGTTGAGATGAACAATTCATTGTCAAATGGTTTACCACCATTCTTCGTGATCATGTTTTGCTGTATAAATACTAAAACAATACAAAGAATCATTGGTCCAATCGTCGTAAAGGAGGAATATCCATAGGCTTTTAAATTTTGGACAATGCCTTCCTCTTTGAACAGCTTTCTAAGCTCAAAGCCTATGCCTGCCATGCCACTCCTCCTACTGACAAATAAAGTTCCCTATAACCTGTGATGAAACTACTTCGCTTGTAGTTATTTTTCACACGATTAAAACCATTGCTTCCCATTGTTTCTCTCAGTTTTTTATCGTTACAAAGCTGAAGAATATAGCTGGCTATTTCCTCATAATTCATGACGGATGCTATAAAACCAGCCTGACCATAGTTATCTCCCTTACTGCCTAATATTAGCTCCTTACATCCCCCTACATTCGTTGCGACGAATGGCTTCTTACTTGCCAAGCCCTCCAATATAGCCAATGGCTGCCCCTCACTAATACTGGTTAACAGAAGAATATCCATTTTCCCTACATACTCTTTTACGTCTACCATTCCTGTAAAGATAATTCGTTTAATCCCTAAAGTGTTTACCATCTGGAGGCATTCCCTATAATACATGTCATCCTCGTCGGTTGGTCCCATGATAAATAATTCTACATTGGATATTTCTTTTTCTATTAATCCAAAGCTTTGAATCATTGTCTTGATATCTTTAATAGGTACTAAACGAACTATTGCGCCAATACGCAGGACATCTTCATCTTCTGCTCCTTGTAAGTCACTATAGCTAGATATTTCCACTCCATTCGGTATGATGACTATTTTCTCTTCTGGACACCCCAGCTCTACTTCAATTTCCTTATTTCGATCGAACAAAGTAATTACCTGGTCGGCTGCCTCGTAAATGGAATTAGATAATGTATAGAAATAATTAATCCATAAGTCTTTAAAGTACCCCTTTACCCAGTCCGCTTTTATAATTTCTTCTTCTCGCTCTCTCGAATAAATACCATGCTCCGTGAGCAGAAGCGGCTTTTGATGCACATGCTTCGCTAAAGTTCCAACCACTCCAGCGTAGCCGGTTGATACTGCGTGATAGACGTCCGCCTCTGGCATATCATGACGAATCGTTAAGAACAAAGGTAGAATCATAGACCTCACTGTCCAAAATAACTCCGTAAAGGGTACCCTGCTATATGTCTCCCCTGCTAAGAATTCGATTAGGTCGAAGTAATCCTTGCTTGAAAGGAACTCACCAACATTCTCAAATTTTTTGCTCCTTAGAAGGTCAAATAGTTCACTCCAGTTTATGTCCTTACTGCCAGTTATAAGTGCCACAAGATTATTCTTTTCCTTATCCGTAAGCTTATATCTTCTTCCCCAATTCTTTTCTTCGTATAAATACTCGTCTAGGAAGATTTCTTTCACCTCAATTAAATTAGCTGGAAGTGTGTACCTATATTTTCCCTTTTGCTTTGTTTCTGCTCCAATAGCATAAATGATAAATTCATGCTCCGGCATTTCTGTGACTAGACTATGAATCCAGCTTGATACCCCTCCGTTTACATAAGGATATGACCCTTCGGCTATCAGACATATTTTCACGCTCAAGCTTCCTCCAGTTCTATTTTGAAATTAGCAGCTTTGGCAGTAACTAAATAGGTGTTTTCATCGATAGTTAAAACAGTACAGTTGGTTAAGCCCTTTATGTTACTTGTCGTCCTAAATACATAAAAGGATTCTGAACGATAATTGGTCACGTGACCCTCTATCGCATATTCACTATGACTCCAAGTAACATGGGAGTAGATACTCTTCGCCATATCCAAAGCAGCCTCAGTTGCAGGCAAAGCCCGAACCCATGGATACGTATGCTGAACCCGACTCATATACTCATTAAAAAGCTCATAATTTTGTTCCCATCCCATGTTGTTGCTTCGGTCTTCACTAATAACGTCATCTGGATGAACAAAGTGAGAAAATACACCGACTCCAGTCATTGTATTCGCCTCTGCCCAACGATCATAAACCTTCTCATAATAGCCAGAGGTTGCTCGTGGCATCTCGATAATCCCATCATCCGCTACTTCGAATTCCTGGACATAGGCCACTCCCTCTCCATCCTGAGGGTATAAGGAAGAGATAACCGTTAAATCCTTCCATGCTAGCTTCAAGGCTTCTCTCCCCTCCACTGACAGCGTGTTGGATGGAGGAACATAGGAGGTAACTGTGTACTGAGGAAAAGCATTTTTAGTATAGGTAACAAGCTCTTGAATGGATTTGAACATGTCAGATTTCTTTTTCCATTCCTTATAGCCGTAAACTTTAGAAACCTCTTTATCCATTACTAACGATTGATGATTATAGCCGTGGAATCCTAATTCCCCTCCGCTATCTATTAACTCACGTCCATAAGATATTAAGTAATGAGTATCCTTGTCGTCTATATTATCGAAGGGAGGCTCTACTCTATCGTTATATGTTTCAATGATGGCTCCGGTATATTTTAAATCGTAGTCTCTAGCAGTTTTCAACATATCTGGCCACCAAATTTCCTGATAAAAAGATGGGATATCCTTCTTATATTCGTCATAAATAACCTGCGTAGTACCTCTAACAATTGGTGCAGGGAAGTCATCGATGAAAAATACTTTTAGATTAAAAATTGGATAGATGAAATTGGGCTCTAGCAAGCTTAATGCACCTACAAAAAAGCCGCGGTTTATCTTCTCCTGGAGTAAGGTTCCATTGAAACTCATAAATGCCCCTTCCCCATAATTCGATTTCCATAACAGTGGAATGTCCTGATAACTTTTCGCTAATAATTCTGCCTCATCAGCTAGCGCTATACTTAAGGATGTATTAGTAATAAATTCATCATCGATTATGAGATCTTTCTCTCCTATCAACACGTTAGAAGTTAGTTTTATTCCCTTCGTGTTTATATAATCGTGAAAAGAAGTGACTCCAACTTTACGGTACAAAATTTGATAATGATCATCAGGCTCTAGGACCGACATGAAAAGAATATATCCACCTTGATGAACATACTGCTCCACATTTTCTATATCTCCTAAATGTCCTATTTTGTCTGTCGCGAGAATCACCACTTTACAATTGCTTAACTCTTCCAATCTTTCCTCCACATTTACTTCTAAAGTCTTCATTTTCATATATTCCAAAGATTGTATCGCATTAGCTTTTAATCTATTACTGTAGGCATCGGCCTTATCATAGAAAACACAATAAGCGTCCCCACTTGTAATAGGCTGTTGTTCACCAAAGCCGTTTTTCATAATCTCTTTCTTTTCCTCTATCAAGCTTTGATTTTGTTGAAATTGTAAGACAAACTTGGAATGGGCGAATTGAAGGAGTAAACCAAATAATAAGACTAGTATTAAAATGATATATATTTTTTTAGAGAAGTTCCCTGTTAGCTTCATGTTCAAATCCTTCCGACCAATACCTTACGATAGTAAGTCCTCTATTTGAAAATTGGATAGTTGAATTTTTTAATCGATTCAATGTTTCTTGTAGCTTAATAGAAGATTTAGTAGTGTAAAATAATTCAATGAAACAAATATAAGGTTCTTCAGAGGCTGGAAACTTCTTCTGATATTGTTTACATGTAGTTTCTGCTGCTAAATATTCCTTCATCTCTACCTCTGCTCTAAACTTTTCCTTATATATGTGTTCCTCTGATACGTTATGAAGTATCAACTGTTCTAACACTTCGATATATAAATACTTATATTTCTTTAGGGTCTGTTCATCTAAAAAGCCACTGTTCATATAGGACTTGATAGCATTGGTGTACGATATAGCATTTGCGACATCTTGTTTATTACTATGATAGGCATCCGAAAGCTCCATAATGGCGATGGATAGCTTTCGCTTCACTTCCATTACTGCGGTAACAGCATAATGTGAAGTTTCAGGATCCTCATTTAGCACGGCTGTTTTTATAACCTCCATATACTCCAGTGGATTTTCCTTTAATACGTTAATCATCGCTTTTCTTCTAGCAGTATAATTACTGATTACTAATGCGTCCTCTATTGGAACAATATTCAATTCTTTTTCTTTATCTATTTTTTCTTGGCTTAATAATATTTCCAAGGCTATATCCTCATTCATCTGATTAATATAGCTATCTAGCTCATCTCCCTTGTTTACTATCGCCCTTTTTGGCCACTGAATGGGCAAAAGCCACCCGATAACAGGTAGAAAACTGACAACTATGATCTTCAGTATCCATTCCTTTACGTTTCTCTGTGTGATGAAAAATAAAATGATAGCCGATAATATAAGGTAAATTACATAGACGTACATCATTTAAAGCTCTCCTTCTACTAGCTTTAATACAATGCCTTTTTCACTTAGCCTGGATACTAGTTGCTCACCTGCTTGCTTAGAAGTATTAGCAAGCAAAACTAGTAGATGATGCTCGTTGCTCTCTCCTATATAATCTGTTTCATCAATTTCTTTGGATATTTCTGTGACATCATGAATGAAGGTTTCCTCATTTATCATTCCTTCTAACAGAAGATATGGTATTTGAAATTTGGTATATGCTTCTCTTTTCGTTTGAAGAATTTTTTGGAAGACAGATTCCTTTAATACTGGACTCTGCGCCAGAAAATGTTCTTGCTCAGACAGGCTTTGAAAGTGTAGCGCCCTAACTAGTGCAGCTTCTATCAATTCTGTAATAATTTTAAATAGGTTTTCATGATAAAGTGAAATATGCTCGAATTCTAAGTCATCAATTGTAATAAGTGCTATTTTTTCTTCACCATTTGACAGGCAGGCAGCCATTAAAGGGGCATTGGGGAGGAGTGTTTTATTCACAAAAATACTTTTCTTGTTTGCTATTTGCTGAACATAATCATCTTCTACCTTCAGAGTTGCAGAAGATTTAAAGGAGCCTGAATCTGCTACTAATTTGTAGGAGGCATTGTCATTCGAAAACTTATATATAGACACTTTTTTTACCTTCATCATTTTTTGCAGCACATCTATACTGTTCAAATAAATACGTTCAGGGTCTAGGGTATCTAACTCTTTCAGGAGATAATGTATTTTTCCAAGTCCGTCTCCTGTATTGAGCACGCGCAATTGCAGCTCTTTTTTTACTTCTCTCATCTCTGCATGCATGTCACTTAAAAAAGAATAGCGATCTTCATGCTCCTCCAGTTTACTTTTTTGTTCTTTTAATAGGTTGTTCTTTCGTTCAATTGAGTAGCCTACAATAAGCCCTATGGATAGAAAGAGTGCCACTTGTAAGAGGAAAGAGGTATCGTACGTAAGGGAGATCAATTCTCTACCTTCAAGTATTTTTTCAAAGATGAGGAGTCCAATAGAAAGGCACACAGCTATAATAGACTGCCTGTTCCCATAAATCACACCTATAATTAATATATAAAATAAGGCAAAGTCTACTATATTCAAGACGCTCACTTGGTTTGCTAGAGTTAACCAAGCAATCACAGAGAATACCAGCACATTTTCTATATAGGGCTGAAATTGTTTGAAGAGGCTAGGAGCTTTTTTGGAAGAAGTAACTGTTTTTTCGGACGTCTGTTTCGTTTTTTTATCCTTGATCCACTCATATGTCTGCTCCAAACCCCGTTTCATACTAAACATTGGGCTCCAGTCTAAATCGTTTACTACCTTTTCATTTGATAGAGAGGAACGCTGAATGTCTCCTTCCTTGGCAGCAGTGTAGGCAACCTCTGTTTCTCCATGAAGCTCCTCCATCAAACCGACCAACTCATTTATGCTTATTTCACTATTCGTGGACAAGTTGTAAATTCCACTTAAATTAGAGTTTGACGTCCGATAAATGGCGTCTGCAACATCGCCTACATAGATGAAATCTCGTGTTTGTTCTCCATCTCCATAAATATCCAAATATTTACCTTCCGTTATTCTCTCTAAGAAAGTAGAGATGACTCCACCTTCTCCTGTATTGCCTTGACGAGGCCCATACACATTAGAGAATCGAAAGACGACACTTTCATAGCTATATAGTTCTCGCCATTTTTCACAATATGATTCTCCTAACCACTTACTCATACCATAAGGAGAGATAGGATTACACCTATTAGTTTCCTGTAAGGGAAGCTGTTCATTAGCCCCATAAACTGCAGCAGACGACGCAAAAATAAATTTCCCTACTTTATACTTGTGAGATAGGGATAATATATTCACTAAACCTACTGCATTAATTTCTGTATCTCGTTTTGGATCTAAAATAGATTTCATTACACTAACCTGGGCTGCCAAATGAATGACCACATCGAAGTGATACGAACGAAAAATTTCTTCACATTTTTTATCTTCCACAGAAACGATATAACTCTTATGCTTGAACTTGATATGTTCTTTATTTCCGGTAGATAAATCATCCAAGATAAATACATCATAGCCTTCTTTAAAATATCGGTCGGCTACATGAGAACCGATAAAGCCATATCCACCTGTTATTAAAACTCTCAAATAAATAACATCCCTCTCCATCAAATTGTAGAAGATCATTTACCACCAACGTAAGTTTTTAAAGAAAGCTGTTACTGGTGCAAAGAAAAAAGGTTTCTCTTCAAATGAATGAATAGTGTTGTTAAGATAAATATTACTCATTGCGTCGTCCCCTAAGTTTTGGAGGTATTCATCTTTTTCCTTGCTGTATATTAGATTATTTAAAATTTGGTTTTCTTTTGTATTCCATTGCAACGTTATTTCTCCATAGCCTTCATCTGACTGGTCATTAAACATGAGAACATTGCTCACTATGTTATTGTTGCTCGAACCTCCATTGTTTTTTTCTGCCCCTCCCGCAATTATTCCGGCTCCATTATTGGAGTAAATAATATTATTTTTCACATCAATCTCACTAGACGTTTTTCCTTCCTTCTCGCTTGCTAGCTCAATTCCGAAATCATTGTAAGCTACTATATTATTTACAATAGTAAGCTGAGTAGAACCATCTGCATAAATTCCACCAGCTGAATATTCTTTGTATGATACATTTCTTTTAGAGCTATTTTTATAGACTTTATTGTTTGCGATGATTCCATCTCTCGCTTGATCTACGCAGTCGTCTGTTTCACAAGCATTGTAAAACCCTGCAACATCAATTCCAATGTTGTTATTATGATGGATTTCATTGTGCGTAATAGCGAACTGTTGTATATTCCCACTAAAGGTAAGTGCCTCACTGCTTCCGAGTTTCAGATGGTGAATCTCATTGTTATTAACCGTAATGCTACTCATAGCGTTGGAGGTATTCCCATAAATGAGAATGCCATGCGCATTTCCTTTTCGAGATTTATTTTCAATATGGTGAATGTTATTATCGGAAAGATGAATATTGCTACTTCCGCCTTTTACCAGTATTCCGACCGGATATCGATTCTGTTTTCTCGTTTTTAGGTTTCTTAACTCAAATCCTTCAATTCGGATATAACTTGCATTATCTATATAAAAGAAGGCTCTCTTAGCTGATGTTACTGTTAATTTTTTGCCTTCCAGAATGGCCACCTCTCCTGGAAATGATTGAAAAGTGATATTCCCAAGATTTTTAGAGCCTGATTTTGTTATATGAA
Organism: Psychrobacillus sp. FSL K6-4046; assembly: GCF_038624605.1. Taxonomy (NCBI): domain Bacteria; kingdom Bacillati; phylum Bacillota; class Bacilli; order Caryophanales; family Bacillaceae; genus Psychrobacillus; species Psychrobacillus sp. FSL K6-4046. The sequence goes on along the minus strand of NZ_CP152020.1, from coordinate 695,509 downwards.
TGAATTCGGAGTAGACCCCTCCTCGTACAAACACCGTATCACCGGGTTCAAGCACCTTTGCAGCATGCTGTATTGTCTTCCACGGTTTCTTTTTAGTACCAGGATTAGCATCTTTACCTTTTGGAGAAACATAGTAATTTTTTTCACTCGAGTTTTCTGCCAACGCTACTGAATTAATTTGGACAAAAAATATTATGGATAAAAATGTAATAATTGTTACCTTTATACTATTTGGAATCATGTGATAAACCTCCTAGGCTAATATTCATTGTATGAAAAACGAATTCAATTATGCCAAACTCTTTTAATTATTTCGAAGCATATTAAAAAAGTTTCCTTATTAAGGAAACAGTGTTAATAAAGGAAATGGAATGGTTCGAATTTAACCTCAAAAAAGCAGGAATCCTGATCTAACAGCGTTTCTGCTTTTTTTGTGGCTATTATATTAGGATAGAGAAATGGAAGGGGCTTGGGATTTATTTGGTATTTGGAACCGACCGATTATTCGGGAAAACCGACCGATTCTGTTACTGAACCAACCGATTATCGAAAAAAACCGACCGCTTCTCCATTTATACGAAAAAAAATGCCTCGTCTAATAAGACAAAGCATTTTTAATGTGGCCCATGAGTCTACACATACTTACAGCAAAGTAGAAGCTCATGGCCTATGGTTGTTATTCTTGTCTCTATGGTGGTTGCCTTGATTGTTGCCATTGTGATGATTGTTTTTCGGTTTGTCGTGCCCTTTATTATTGTCTTTTGGACCTACACCTTTGTGATCGTTCCTGGATGGGTGTTGTTTTTCATCCTTGTGTTTACGGTCGTTCGAGTGTTTCGGCTTGTCTTTTGACTGGTTATGGTTTAGTTTGTTTTCGGGATTATGAGTTTTATTTTTTGATGCATTTTCATGTTTGTTTGGTTGTTCCTTTTTCTCTTTCTCCGGCTTCTGGGTGGCAGCTGGAGATGGAGCTGGAACGACTGGTTTTTGCTTTTCTACACTGTTTTTTTGTTTTTCATCTACACTGGATTTTTTTTGTTGCTTTGCACTGGAATTATTTTGTTGTTCTACACTGGTTTTATTTTGTTTATCTACACTGGAATTGTTTTGTTGTTCTACACTGCTTTTGTTTTCTTTAACTGGTTGTTGTTCTTTTTGTTTGTACTTTTGAATCGATGTGTTATTTTCGTTTGCTTTTTTGCGTTCTTCTGCAGAGCTTTCTGTTACATTAATATGTTGCTTTGGTTGTACTGCCTTTACTTCTTTTACCGCTTCGTTTACTTGAGCTTTTACTTCTTGATTGGTTTCATTCTCATAAACGGTTGTGATTACTAATTCATCCTGAGCTGCTCCTACCTGCTTGACTGCGTGGACTAAGACAGCAGCAAGAGCTAGGTCCTCCCAATTATTAATATCGATAGGAGTGTCTTCATCGAGAGAACGGAGTGAAATAACCTGCCCGTCCTCATCTACACCGATTTCGACAGCATGCTCACCTTCTAATTGTACGTAAGCATAAGCACTCGTTTGCTGAGGGATCAAAGATGCGACACAAAATATGAGAACAATTGCCGCGACAAGTATTGGGGCTAGAATTTTAGGCTTTATTTGTGTCAGTAAAAATGGAGCTTTTGCTTCTAGCAATTGAAATTCTGCTTCGGATCCGATCATTGGGTCATCAACCAATGGGGTACCGCGCAGAAATTCGCCCTCACTTGTGAGAAAGACATAGTAATCATCTTTCTTCTCACAGACAACGCCTCGAAAGTTGCGCATCATATGATTTCTCCCTTCACATAATCTTTTATATAAACGAAGTCACTGTTGAGTAGCAGTACGACGGCAATCATATATTTGCGATGCCGTTCCAACGTTTTTCGCGATACATCTACCAGTGCTTCGATATTCTTGAGCGGAAGCTTTTTATGCTGGATAAAGGACTCGTAAAGCTCTTCGGATTCGGAAATAATTTGTGCCACTAGAAAGGCAGTTTTCCGTGTATCCTTGTGCTTTGGTGCTGAAGCCGTCAACTCATCAAATGACAAGTTATAAGTTGCTAGCAGCTCCCCATAACGGACCAGTTCCTCTCTTCTTGCTTCCGCTCGCTGTTCTTCTGTGTATGATTCAATGGATTGCTCGTTCCATATATAATGCTGCTCGTCTATTCTATCCTCGGTAGTCCCCGTTTGGAGTAGAAGCACCTTTTCCTTGCGGGTAGCTTCCTTTCGAATAAAGTCAACAAGTCGCCTTTTTATAATAAGATGTGCAAGTGTTTGTAAGGATGCATTTTCCTCAGGATTGAATGCAAGGACCGCTTCATGAAATCCATTAAGCGCGATGCTATATTCTTCATCCTGTTCATCGATTGGCCGCTTGCAAATGTAAGCTGCCGTTTTCTTTATAAAGGAGGTATTGGCTAAGAGGAGGTCATTGATTGCCTCCTCATCGCCAGCCATTGTCCCAAATTCTAGCTTTCTTTTATTCTGTTTTGATTTGAAGAGGCCATGAATGATGGACAAAAGCATATATACCCTCCGTTCCCATTAGTTCCGTATAAACCTGTATTGTATCTGTCTATCCGGGAAATGAAAAGCGGTATTCTGAAATATGATTAATTTCTATCATTTTTTCCTTGCCCATGATGACCATGTTTGTGGTCATGCTTGTTATGGTGATCTTTATGTTTTTGATGCTTATCATGTTTTGGTTGTTGATTGTGCTTTGGTCCCTTGTGATGACGGTTTTCATCTTTACCATTAGGATGCTTTGGTTTCTGTTCAGCTTTCTTTTGTTCCTGAGCTGCTTTTTTTGCAGCCAATTCAGCGGCTTTAGCTTTTTTCGCTGCTTCTATTTCTGCTTGCTTTGCAGCTTTTGCTGCTTCGCGTTCTGCCTTTTCTTGCGCTCTTTTTGCTTCGGCCGCAGCTTTTGCTGCTTCCTTAGCTGCTTTTTCTTCAGCCTTTTTCTTTTCTAACTCTGCTTTTTTCTTATCTCTGTCTGCTTTGTCTTTGTCTTTATCCTTAATTGGAGGAACAATGACTGGTGGTGTATTTTCTTTAGGGTCCTCTTGTTTAGCTAAATAATTTTGCAGCTCCGTAACTACAGTTTTTACTTGAGCGATAATTGCTGCTTTTTTGTCTGCATTAGGTGCTTGCTGATAATCTTTGAATAACACGATTAATCGATCGATTGCAGCCGTAAGCTCTGGAGCTTTCTTTTGGTAGATATCTTTTTGAGTCGTTTCATACTCTGCAATAACTCGATTAATCACGTTCAAGATTGCTGCTTTTGCGTCATCATTACTAGCAGTTTCATATGCCTTCACCAATCCAACTAGCTTTTCGGTTGCCAATTCCACGGGAAGATCCTTGTTTGTAGTCGTTTGTTCAGTTGCTGCAGTCGTTGATGTTGCTGCAACCGCTTGAGTCGGCGTTACCTGTGCTGTCTCAGAAGCTGACGATGTTTCCTGTGTGTTTTTGTTTACGTCATTAATGTTTACGGTGTCGTAATTACTGTTCGCCCAAGCATAGCCTGCGCCTGATACTGTCAAAGTTGCCACTAATAGAGCAGCACCAGTCTTCTTCCAATTCTGCATATAATCACCTCGTATAAATTTTTGTCCAAGTAATACCCGGACACCTAGTTATTCGAAGGCTCACTCATTTTTGTGGGGGTCGCTAGCAAACTTTTTATATTTTTTTAGTTTGTTTTATTACAGGTGCCTGGCACTTGTCATAATGTTTTAAATACATTACGGGTGCCAGGCACCTGTAATACTCACGCAACAATGAAAAAGCAGCTACCGAATATCAGGCAGCTGCTTTTTTCTTTTTATGCTTTTTCCATAGATCCTCTGCTGCTCCTGAGCCGAGTATTACCCCGGCTATGATGAAGATTAGGCTGGCCAGATGATTCCACCCTAGCACTTCGTTTAAGAAAATGGCAGAGAATACTAATGAGAAAATAGTGTTTAGGTTCATGAATATCGCTGATTTAGTTGCACCCGCTTGACCTATCGAGTAGTTGTATAGCATGTGACCAACTGCTGTGCCTAGGATCGCAGAGGCAAAGAAAATCAACCAGAATACTGGATCTACTTCTGTAAATTGAACAATTGCTCCTGGCTCCTGTATAAAGCTGATAATCATTAATATAAATGAGCCGATTACAAGCATATATGCTGTCAGCAGTCTTGGATCCAATGTTCTTGCAGCCTTACTTATCACCATATAGCTCATGACCTGTGCAAGTATAGCAAGGAATACAAAGAAGTCTCCGATGGCAGAGCCCCCTAAGTCACCACCGCCTACTACAGAAAGGCTTACCCCAATTATCCCTAATACCAGACCTAGCCATTGAATCAAAGAAGGAAAATACCTTAGGATAAATGCTCCTGCTATCGCTGTAAGCATTGGCCCTGTCCCTAGGATCAGTGCTCCGTGTGTTCCACTTGTAACCGAGAGCCCTATATTCAGGAAATAGTGATGGATTACTACGTTAGTCAAAGACCCTATCGCAATATATTTCCATTCCTGCTTCGAAGGCTTTCGAATCATTTTCATTTTCCATAAAATAAGAAAAACTGTAACACCAGCTGTAAAAATACGGAAGGCGGTCAGGGTTACTGGGGATACCTCTGCGATCAAATATTTAAGCATCGGAAGATTAGCGCCCCATATTAACATAACGAGTACGAGTATACCGTAAATTTTCCACTGGTTGTTCATATAGTTATTCGCCTTACTTTCAATTTAGATTAATCTTTAGTATAGCGAAGTAATATTAATATGTTAAGTATTAGTAATCGTTTTTGATAGATTAAGATAGCAATCAAACCCAAGCATCGATCGGACGAGAAAAATTTACGACAATCCGAGGGTAGTTTCCTACAATCCATAGCTACTTTACTACAATCAAACCCAAGCCGCGCTGGCCACCCCAGATTTACAACAATCCAGCTATAAATTACTACAATCACCCAATAAATTATTACAGGTGCCAGGCACTTGTAATAATCCCGCAACGGGTCAACCACTTTTAATCAAAAAAAAGAGGATGTATGCGCTCACCTAGTGAACATACATCCTCTTTTTAATAGAATACCATTATTTATAGGTAAGGTATTTAACGTAATCCTTCCAGCTAACTGCCTTGATGCTCGTCCATGACGGTGTCTCCAACGGGAACGGTAGGAAGGCTGGGGCCATCTCTGCTTTTGGTTTATCGTCTAGGACGATCATGCCATTTTCAAGTCCTGTTGATACGACAGCATGCTTGTTTAAATGGAATGGAGTATTTACTGCAGTTCGTGTAATCTTCCCTTCAGGAGTTAACAAGTAAAGCTCGGCTTGTTCCCTTGTCGGGTTTAAAAGCCATTCTCTTTTTATCGTTACTGCGTTCTCTGCTTGTTCTGTTGTAATGGCAGAGTTCATGTTTGCGGCGAACGGTAGCTGTTCTGGCTGCTCGTTTAGTTGGATCATTACCTCGTAAAGTGGCTCCTCTGATTGCGCGTCATATTGTTTATATGCCGAAAGCCAAGGAGAGCCATTTGCAGGGACTTGTGTGATTGTTGCAATCGTTCCCTCTGCCATAGATTCGCTATGTGAAGAATAATTTCGTACGAGCATTCCTGCTTCTAGCTTATGCCATTCCTTCTCAGGCACGAAGGTAAGCAATGATTTCTCTACGGAATATATCTCGATAAAGTATTTACCGTCTTTATTCTCAATCGACCCAACGGTTCCTGCGATTGGGCTAATCAGTGACATTGCCCCTGGCTCCTGGTTTAGCTGAGCTTCCATGATCTGTAGCTGACGGTCTACCTCCGCAAGCTTTTGTTTTGCTGCTCCGATAGCCTGTGAATAGCTTCCGTCTTGAGAAAGCTGAACATCCACCTGGACATTGACATCTGTTACCTCATCACTCGTATTACTAGTAGCTGTGTCTGTATCTGTGTAAGACCCTTCTGTATTCGATCTTTCATACTCTAGGTCACTTATAATTTGATTTAACTGCATCTGTTCCTGTCTATAGGCCTGTACCTCGGTTTCCCATATGCCTCGTTGCTCTTCAGCAAAATCTGGCTTTAGCTGAGCCAGTTCGGTATCAGCACCTATTTCTTCACCTTCTGAGACCGCTAAATTACTTACTCGTTCCACATCGACAGTCACCGTGACTGCATCGGTCGGTACTACAACCGATTCTTTTTCTAGCTCCTTGGAATATGTATTCGTTTGAACAGTTTCATGATCCTTTAAGTAGTACGTTCTCGCAATCTCACTATTTTCCTCGAACAGCAGAATTGCGTTTGCTGCTATAAACGTAGAAACAATAATAGAAACTCCTATTACTAACCATTTATTCATACGGCTTGCCCCCCTTCAATCCATGTTTCAATAGGAAGAACTTCAAAGCCTGCCACAAGTAATGCCAATACTATAGGAATTGCTATTAAGATAATGATTAGATTTCGAGTAGACAATTCTGTGTAGTTACGCAGGAACTGAAACTGAATCGCAATGATTAAGCCAGTAATTAGACTTAATTCATTAAAGAAGTAAACAAAGAAATCATTATCTAAAAACACCGCTGCTAGTGGTCCAAACGATAGTACTGAAAAGTCTGTTGTATAACCAACGATTGCGTATATAACAAAGACAAATGCCTTTTCCAATAAAAGAAGTCCGACTACAAATAATTGAAGCACTGCAACTTTAGATAAGTCTACGCTCGTTAGCTTATGAAGCACGTAAGAAATGAGGAAAAAATAAAATGCCATGTAAACAAGCGACCAAAGAATAGCTCCAATTAAGGAGACAATTCTAGCAATAATATAGGTTTCACCAAATCCCTTTGCAAATAAAGTCGTAAGTCCTTCTGTGTGCATCCCCCAGATATCGCGAAGTGCAAAAAGAAGCACGCCTAACAAAGCGACCATCCATACACGTCCCTTAAAATCGCGCACTGTCGCATCCTTTAATGAATTCGCCAAGTCTTGCTGATGGAAAAGATATTTCCAAAATCTAAATTCAAAAAACACCAAGTGTTCCCCCTCTTATTGTTGAACAGTTACCTCGACGTAAGCACCTTGTTCCATCTGAATGTCTTTCGAAGATTGGAAGGTAGGGTGGATCAGTAGTAAGTAGGCTGCTCCTTTTTCTAGTTTTGTCGGTATTGCTTTAATTTGATTGGTAGATTTTTGTTCTACTTTCAAAGGGATTTTCTTGGTATCACCTAATGCGATCAATTCGATTCCCTCTTTTTTATTCAGCTGAACAGCTTCTGAAAATGTAACCGTGAATTGTTTTGTCTGCGCTACATTTTCTAGTTTAGATAATCGTTTATAAGATGGATAACTTTCTAAAATCGTATCTAAATGGGCCTTTTCAAGCTCCATTCCCTCTTTGGTCACCACCTGTGGCTGCACCCCTGTTTTATTCACAACAGTGCCTTTAGGTCCTGCAAATTCGGCCACCGTCAGTTTTAGATAAGACCCATCCGACAATGGATAAAACGACTGCATGGAGCCCTTTCCATAAGTTCGTTGTCCGTAAAGAGTAGCTGATTTGTGATCTAATAGTGCAGCCGCAGTCATTTCAGATGCACTCGCACTATAGCCATTGATCAGTACCTTTGTGTTATTAGGAAATAAATCCTTTTGCGGTATCGATTTTACTAAACCTACCTGATTTTTTAGCATTAGCATATACGCATGAGGACTATTTGGAAATAAACCAATTAGCTCCTCCGCAGTGTTTACGTAGCCCCCGCCATTATTGCGCAGATCTAAAATATAAGAGGTCGCACCTTTCTTTGCAAGTCGCTCCTTTGCTGCAATGACTAAGGAAGCGCCATCCTCTGAAAAGGAGTTGATGCTTATATAGCCAACGTTTCCATATAACATTTCAGTAGAAACAACTGGAACCTGAAAGCTTTTTCTTGTTAATATGTATGACTGTTTTTGTCCTGTAATCTTTAACACTTCTATGTTAACCTTTGTACCGGCTTTTCCTGTGATCAGTGAGGAAGCCTGCTGCACAGACATGCGCTCCGTAGAATTCCCATCCACAGAAAGAATAATGTCTCCCGGCTCAATGCCAGCCTCCTTTGCTGGAGCACCGTCAAACGTGCTCACTATTTGGATGCCTTTTTCATGTTCTTCAATTGAGATCCCGATACCAGTGGGTTTATTGTTTATCGAATCTGTGTATCTTTCAAACTCTTCCTTTGTAAAGTAGGTAGAGTACGGATCTAACTGCCCCACTATGGATTCAATGGAGTCCAGTTCTGTTATGTTAGATTGGAGCTCTCCCTTGTAATATTCCTTGACCAGTTGCCTGACTTCATCAATTGGAGCTGCCCATGTGTACATAGGTGCAAGTAATAATGTTAATAGGAATACGAATGTAGTTAATCCCGAGACCTTCCTCATACCTTTTTCCCTCTTTCTATAATCTATAAACCTATCTTAACGTAAAAAATTGTGAAATGCTAAAGCTTCTTGTATATATTTGGTTACAAAGCTTCTATTTCAGAACAAAGTAGATGGCAAAATAAGAAAAGCGTAACCGCCTATCTCTGCCCCGACAGGCAAATGGAGAAATGCGAGGAGGCAGCTCCTCAGCCACCGGAGCTTTTATCCATTTGACCCCGAGGGGCAAGGCGGTGGAGCTAGACATCAAGAAAAGCGCAACCGCCTATCTCTGCCCCGACAGGCAAATGGAGAAATGCGAGGAGGCAGCTCCTCAGCCACCGGAGCTTTTATCCATTTGACCCCGAGGGGCAAGGCGGTGGAGCTAGACATCAAGAAAAGCGCAACCGCCTATCTCTGCCCCGACAGGCAAATGGAGAAATGCGAGGAGGCAGTTCCTCAGCCACCGGAGCTTTTATCCATTTGACCCGAGGGGCAAGGCGGTGGAGCTAGACATAAATTTACCCACAGGTTCAGAATTTTATAATTTCCAGTACAAAAAAACAACCGTGAACAATGTGTCACGATTGTTTGTGCGAATTTAATAGCTGCAGCACAGATTGAGCCTGTTGCATATGCATGCTTAGTACGTATTGACTGGCCTGCATTAGTATATTAGCTTTCACTAATGCCATCATTTCCTTTGCCATATCTACGTCACGTATACGAGATTCCGCTGCAGTTAAGTTTTCTTCCATGTTAACCGCGTTATTGTAGGCGTGCTCCAATCGATTCGAGTATGCCCCCATCCGAGATCTTTCCCGAGAAACCTTGTTAATAGCATCGTCTAACCCACCGATTGAATCTTCTGCATCAGCTCTTGAGGAAATCGACAGATCATTCAAGCCAAGGCTTCCTCCTGACATATCTCCAAAGAGGAGCTCAATAGACTGTCCTGCATTTGCCCCTGCCTGAATGTTAATGGAGGTGTTAGTGCCATCAAGCATGGTTTTCGTATTGAAATTAGTATCCTTGGAGATTCTAGTAACCTCTTTTTTCAATTCCTCAAACTCAATATTAAGTAAGCTGCGATCCTCATCCGTTAAAGTATCGGTCGCAGCCTGCACTCCTAACTCACGCATACGTTGGAGTATAGCATGTGTCTCATTAAGTGCTCCCTCAGCTGTTTGCAACAACGAAATACCATCCTGAATATTACGAGCCGCCTGACCAAGACCTCTAATCTGCGCCCTCATCTTCTCCGAAATAGCAAGACCAGCCGGGTCATCCGCAGCTCGGTTAATCCGATAACCAGAGGAAAGACGTTCCATCGACCGATTAGCAACCGACCAATGCTGATTCATATTACGAAGAATAGATAACCCCATCGCATTCCACTTACCTAGCATCCCCTAACCCCCCATTCACTCTACTAACCTTTATATCGACCCACCCTCCTAGAATATCAACAAAAAAAAAAGAAAAGCGCAACCGCCTATCTCTGCCCCGACAGGCAAATGGAGAAAAGCGAGGAGGCAGCTCCTCAGCCACCGGAGCTTTTATCCATTTGACCCCGAGGGGCAAAGCGGTGGAGCTAGACATCCAGAAAAGCGCAACCGCCTATCTCTGCCCCGACAGGCAAATGGAGAAAAGCGAGGAGGCGGTTCCTCAGCCACCGGAGCTTTTATCCATTTGACCCCGAGGGGCAAGGCGGTGTAGCTAGCCAACAATTGATACTATGAAATTAACGCCTTCCTAAACAACAAAAATATTTTTAAAACACTGTCTAACCTCCTAAACATTGGGTATATATTACACATGCATTGCAGATTTATTGCAGGTGCCAGGCACCCGTAACAACAAACAACATCAACAATAACGAGCAGGAGGTTTATGTATATGGCTAAGTTGGGTTTTAATTGGGAGGATATTTTGTTTGGAATAGTAGGTTCAAGTTCATTTGTTATTCTTTTTCATTTGTTTTCATCCTTTCAGTAATTTAGCCATAAAAAAACACCTTAGCAGCAGATAAACTTTTGCAAGGTGTTTTCAAGGTATGAAATTAGTCGACATGATGTCCTCCGTACGTGTCTTTGTATTGTTGTAGTTCTCTAAATAGAGTTGCATCTTTATGGAGTAAGGCATAATCTATCATTCTATCAAAATTTTCTTTTTCTAAATGGTCTATAATTTCCTGTGTTCCTTCTAATAGCATCGAGCTAGACTCGTCTACATTGTTTGCATTAATAATGGTTTGAAGGTGTACATGAATATCAGAGACTAATAGGAGTTGGTATAGAGGAAGTCGAATAAAACGATTTCCTTTTTGGAAGACAAATACTTCGGACAGGTTCTCGACTTGTAACGAGTTAGCGTTAACTATGATCTCTTTTCCTTCTACAGGTATGAAGTCAAAAAGCTCATCGTCCTTACGCAAGGAAAAGTATTGATAGGCGAAGACCAGCTTGATCCTATCCCCTTCCAGCTGAGTATAAAAAGGCTTCATTAATTGTACAAGTAACATTCCATCCCCTCCTATCCTTTTTGAATTTTCTGATTTATTGTAGTATATCATAATATCTTTTTTTCGTGTAGTGTATTTAGCCAAAAAAGCGAACGCTAAATGCATTCGCTATTAAAATATTTCTATTTAATTTACAATGCACTCTCTATCTTCCTTTTTCCTCTAGGGCATATAAAAAAACCATATCTTTCGGCACTATATTCTACTAAAATAGCATCAAAAATCCTTTGTAGGACTTCCTCTCTTGATACCTCTTTCACACAATTTATATAGAACAGAAGCATATTTCGGTTAAAGTCCAGCTGAAGATCATAGATGCTGAAATATTCCGAGACGATTAAAGGTATATGCCTCATATCTTTTTTAGGACTTTCTACAATGTATTGTACATTTTGCTTTTTTACTCCAATTAGCTTCACATGATTTAAACCATTCTTCGAATAACCATCTAAAGAATCAAACAACAAAGGGATAAATACTTGGATTCTTTCTACTACTTTCCTCTCCTCTCTTAAGTAAATCGTCCTATAATACTTTTATACTGTATTACATCAAAATAATTACATTAATCTCCAATTTGGCGATTTTTAATCTAACCTTCTCTCTTTTCGTTATTCTTGTGGCATTGTAGAGGAGGAATTATATGGCCTTTTACGAGCATATCCGAGCGTACCGTGAACAATTAGATATTACACAAATGGAAGCTGCGAAAAGAATGGGCATTGATCATTCTGCTTTGTCTAAGTACGAAAAAGGTGATTTAGCAATCCCTATCACCTTACTGGGAACAATCCAGGAGGTTTATGCCATACCTAAGGATGATTTTTTACATATGCTGATGGGCAAGCCTTCTAAAAGTAAGAACCCTGGGCTAGAGGCGCGAGAAAGCCGAGCAAGATACTTAGAGTCCTTTTACGAGGAAAACATCGCACCACTACAGCATCTGAAAGAGTTCCGTGAGTTAGTGATGGATATTAAATCACATTCTAACGACGACAAAGAGCTCAAGCGGTATATAAAGAAATTAAAAACAGAGTAAGGTCCTCACTTTCTTCAATACTAGTGAGGCTTTTTATTTTGCTTTTTTTCCTCGGAAACAGTTTTGCTCTCCCTTTGGCTTTTATTCGAGCAGGTTTAAACGTATAATGGAAGGAAAGCCTTTTTTATTAGGAGAGATTTGTTTGAACCTAACTTCGTATCAAAAATTAGCTCGTCATTATAAAGAATATATAGATACATCGATGAGAAATATAGAAGAGAAATTAAATCCGACAGTCACAGAAGATGAGGAACTCGTAAGAAGAGCAACCTTTTTTGTACGTAATGGTGCGGTATCCATATCAAATTATTCCCTATCCGAAAACCGGGTAGATTTTGTTATCCGAGATGTAACGAATATTGAGGTTAAATATTTGCCGATGGTAGACCTCATTCATTGTCCTTGCCAAATGCAAAAGCCATGTAGACATATTGTTGCAGCCGTTTTTTATCTATATCAACAAAACTTTTCCTTATCGGATTGGGTTTCTAATTGGAAATCCAACTCGGAGCATCTACAACTATCGTTACTTTCCAATGAAAGAAATCCGAAAAACTGGGATTTAATTATCGATAATTTTTTCCGAAAGTTTATCTCAAGTTACCCGCCAACAAGCTTCTATTTGTTAGAATTTGCAATCCATGACCTTGAAGCTCAGGTTCGAAAATCTCGACCATTTGAGCGAGAATGGCAACCTATTTTTGATGTGTATGTCAAGCTAGGTATTCTGCAACGTGCCTGGTTTTATTTTAATGAATATGCCGAAACTAATATGCGCAACCGAGTGTATCAGTTTTTAACAAACTATACGGAGGATTTAGATGAGAGTCTGTCCCAGCTAGCTGCAAAACCTAGAATGTTCGCAGCAGATCCGTTTTACGATCGAATGATGGAAATTATACGTTCCTTTTACTATGAGGAGGAAGGGCTGATCTATTACCGAAAGCACATATACTTGGCTTTCTGGGATGCCCTAGTAACGGATAAGGCTACTCGTATGCAAGAGGTTAAATACCTGCAGGAGCTTACTATAGAAGAAGATGGACTCATGTTAAATATGGTGCTGCCATATTTCTATCTTACCCTGTCTATGATTGATGAGCTTTTGGAAGCAGCGGAGAATATGGATAGAAACCAACTACTAGAGTGGGTAGAGGTTAGTGAAAAGGCTCTACATGCGTCCAACAAGGATTTAGTAAATGAGCTGAGTAGAAAGCTATTGCCTCATATCTCCTATTATTTAACGGAAGTCATTCAACATCCAGCAAAGGTTATGCTCATTAGAAGACTGCAAATACTATTCAACCAAGTGGACTTAACAACAGAGGAACTGGAAAAGCTATATTTATCTTTTGGTTTATACGGGATCCAGGCATACTCCAGTTTACTAATCGAACAGAAGCGGTATAAAGAATGGATGGCGCTTCACCAGGCTACCAACTCTTCACTAGAGTATACGGAGTCCTGTGGTTTAGCGGTTGTAAGAGAGGAGGCTCCTGAAGTACTTCTTCCACTTTATCATCATTATGCCATGCGTTATATCCAAGAAAAAAACAGATACAGCTACAAGCAAGCTGTTCGCGTTTGGAAGAAAATGAAACAGGTGGCGAAGAAAGCAAACGAAATTGACTATTGGAATGCTTACGTAGAAAGTGTTCGTGAAAAGTATCGCCGACTTCGCGCCTTGCAACAAGAAATAGAGAAAGGAAACCTGCCATTATGAATAAGCCTTTATCTATTACAAAAGAATTTTCTCTGTATATCGAACAAGCAGCAAATGGAAGCTTTCTTTTATCTACAAATGCAGCTTCTATTCAAGAATGGGTGGAGGCTCTCTACTTAAATCATCGTGAAAGCTTTTTTGGACTCAATGCACAAATTGAGGATAACGTATTAGTAGCTTCTCCAGTAGAGGTAATGGAGATTTTTTCTTCCGAAGGGCATCCCTTTATCACCTTTTCTGCGGCAAATGAGTCTGCTCAAGAATGGCTAACGACGTTTAAAGAAGCTGGAGGCGTTTGGAGTTCACCTGACCTTTGGAACACAGTCGAGCTAAAGGAGAATAACTTAGAGGTTTTGGCTCCGCTTGAAGAACGAGGAAAGCAGCTTGTCCAGCATGCCATTCAGCAGAAGCTGTTTCAGGCCGGGCTGACGATGGAGGATTTACCTGCCTTAATACCTTTCTTCCAGCAGGGCGGCTGGCCGATAAAGTCCCAATCGACTCATCCGAATCTATTGGTTGCCTTACGTCTATCCGAGCCAGATGAAGCAGATGACACTTGGTTAATAGAGACAGTTGTTCGCGGTAAGAAAAGCAGTGTCTATTGGACGCCTGCCTATCGTAAAAAGACATCACCTATTAAGGAAGCACTGCCAGACAAATGGAGAGATCATAGCACCTACATCGAGGAAACTCAGGATAAAATATTTTCCCTTGTTTCCTCCATTGATGCTGTAGAATTATCTACCTTTTTCTCTTCACCGTTAACTGATGAAGAAGTGCGTGTTTTTTTACGTGATGATTTGATCAAATTACAGGCCCTTGGGTTTGAGGTTGTCCTTCCGAGCTGGCTGAAGAGCCTCAAGGAATCCAAAATGAAGGTAAAAACAATCGCAAAGACTGCTAATACGTATAAGACAGCTGCAGGTTTAAATGAAATTCTTCAGTTTAACTGGAACTTTTCTTTAAACGGTCACGAAATTTCTGCAGATGAATTTCAAAAAATGGTCAATGAAAACCGTTCTTATATTCAAGCAGGAAACGAATGGTTCCGAATTGATGCTGCTTGGATGCAACAAATCCGAAAGTTGATGAAGCAGTCCGAGGATGAAAATTGGACGGTTAAGGAGCTATTGTTCCGTGAGATTCCTGAAGAAATTGCTTTAGCCATTGATGATGACGAGCAGTCCGATGAGGATCCACTATTTCAATTTGAAATGCAGCAATCTCTTAAGGTGTTAATGGAACAACTTTCAGAGAAAAAAGGTTATCCTACGGTTGATGTCTCATCCAACCTATTAACCTCACTACGCCCATATCAGCAGCTAGGATTAGACTGGCTTGTCTTTATGCGCAATGAAAAGTTTGGTGCCTGTCTTGCAGATGACATGGGGCTTGGAAAAACTGTTCAATTAATCGCCTATCTGCTCCATGTTCATGAAAGCGGTGAACAAAAGACACCATCTTTAATTATTTGTCCGACCTCTGTTCTTGGAAACTGGCAGAAGGAGCTTGCTAAATTTGCTCCATCGTTAACTGTTCAAACTCATTATGGGACAGCACGAACACGGGAAATAGACAAAGAAGCAGATGTTGTCATTACCACTTTCGGTACTGCAATGCAGGACATTGAAGCATTACAGGAAATCGAATGGTCTAGTATTACACTCGATGAGGCTCAGAATATAAAGAACATGCATACCAAACAATCACGTGCCATTCGTAAGCTAATTGGTAAGCATCATATCGCTTTAACTGGAACACCGGTTGAAAACAGACTATCCGAGCTATGGTCCATCTTCGACTTTATCCACAAGGGATATTTAGGCTCTTTCCGTAAGTTCCAGGAAAACTATATAGCACCAATTGAGCGAGATAATTCGGACTCTGTGAAGCATAAGCTACGTGTCAAAATCCAGCCCTTCCTACTTAGAAGAACGAAGCAGGATCCTGAATTATTGCTTAACCTACCAGAAAAGCTGGAGCAGCGAGAATACTGTGGCCTCACAACCGAGCAAGCGGCTTTGTATGAGTCTCTCATACAAGAAACGGTCAGTAAGTTGGATACGCTTTCCGGCTTTGAGAAAAAAGGACTCATCTTAAAAATGCTTAGTAAGTTAAAGCAACTATGTAACCACCCTGCACTATACTTGAAGGAGCCTTTTGATGACGCAGATGACATGCTTGAACGCTCTGAAAAGCTAGCACGAATTGTGACTCTGGCTGGTGAAATCGCTGCCCGAGGCGAGCAATGTCTCATCTTCACCCAATACATTGGAATGGGCCATTTACTACAGCATTGCTTGACGGAGCTGTTCCAAATTGACGCTCCTTTCCTAACAGGAAGTATGCCAAAAAATCAGCGTGACCATTTAGTTGAAGCATTTCAGGCCAAGGAGTTCCCAGTTTTCCTTCTATCATTGAAGGCAGGGGGAACAGGACTGAATCTTACAGCTGCTAGCCATGTCCTTCATGCTGATCGCTGGTGGAATCCTGCGGTTGAAAACCAAGCGACAGATAGAGCTTATCGAATCGGACAAACGAATTTTGTTCATGTTCATAAGTTTATAACAATTGGTACCATTGAAGAAAAAATTGATAAGCTACTTGAAGAGAAGCAGGCATTGTCTGAGGAACTGATTCATTCTAGTCAATGGATCACGGAAATGTCAGATGCAGACTTGAAGGATTTACTCACCCTTTCCATTTAAATTTTTTAGCAAAAACCTGGCCAGCGATTGGTCAGGTTTTTTCTCTCTTGTATCATTTGATTTGGTTGCGGCCATTCAAATTTTTACACTGGAAGTTTTTTTATTTGTTCTGCTGGAAATTCAAAATCACTTTCTACTTGCTTATTTTCTTCTTTACTTTGTTCTGTTTCGTCACGATTTTTGGTAGCTAAAAATCGGATATCCTCCACTATAACCTCCGTAACGAATACTCTTATGCCCTCTCCTTTTTCATAAGATCTCGTATTTAAGCGGCCAGTAATTCCTACCAAGGAGCCCTTTCCACAGTACTTCACAGTTGTTTCAGCTAGTTTCCCCCAAATCGTGCAAAGGACAAAATTTGCTTCTTCGCTCTTATAGCCCTTGCTTACAGCAACTACAAATCCTGTTTGTACTCTCCCCTCGGATAAGTGTTTCAGCTGTGGAGCCTTCGTCATTCTTCCAATTATCGAAACTGTATTCAATCTGTCACCTCCTTTATTAGCCATATCATAAGCTTTACAAGCATAATTGGCAAAGTCGCATTTTAGCGTTTTGGGGCGTTATTCCAGACTAAAATTTAAAATTGAAAACCTCTTTTTCGACAACCCCTTTCTCCCTCTCATTCTTAAAAATCAAAAATAGAAATTTGCTAGTTTCATAATTATTTTTTTCCATAGAATCGCTATGCTATAATGGAGAATAATTAGCCAGACTAAAGGTGGATTGTCTATGAAAACTTTTAAAATGATTTCCGTATCCCTTATTCGTAATAATGAAGAACTGCCGATTCTTTTAGAGGATGGTATTGTGATTAACCAAGAGAATACCAGTCGATCTTGGATTTTAGAGTTATTTATCGACCAAAAACATGAGGATTTCTTTAATGAATTAAAAGCATCGAATGAATTGTTTAACGCAAAGGTTGTCATCTCTTACCCGGAAAATGAACCAGCTCATTTTGAAGTAGCGACATACTCCGTGAAAAAAATTGGTGATCACCTTTCCGTCCTGCTTCGTGGAACGTTAAAGCGTGTACGTAGAAAATATGCCGAATCATTACTGGCAGAGCTAATTGAGGATGGGTTAATCGGAGAAGAATTATTAACCCAATTTGAAAAGGACATGAAAACTAGACCTTCCTTAAAGAAAGATAAAGAAAGCTGACTCCAACTGGAATCAGCTTTTCTTTATGTGAAGAATTTCTTTATCGGTCATTGCCATCAACAGTAGGTTCTTCTACCCATGTTCCTTTATCTCTGTCTAGAGTTGAATTACCATTACCATTGTTTCCACCCATTGTACCGTTATTATCATCGTTATTTATACCACGGTTGCCATCATAATCGCCACTACGTCCGTTACCTTCGTTCATACCATCAGTTGTGCCAGTACCAGCTCCACCGCCATTACCTCCAACACCGTTACCAGTATCTCCACCTGGTGAAGGGGTGATCACACGATTACCATTGTTTAACTCTCCCATTGGTGTTTCGTTGTTTGATGGTACTGCTTCATCGTTATTACATCCAACCAATAAAAACGAACATAATGCAATAGTAGGAACAGCTTTTTTCCACATAAAAAAATTCCTCCTTTCTTGATATCGTCATCACATCTTCATGTGACTTACGATAGGTTATCCAAGAGAAGAAGGAACTATCCTATGGCATTATTACCTCTTTTTTCAACAAAAATGAAATTGTATATACTTATCTAGAGGTGAAATAATACGATTAAATGTTATTTTGAACAGGTCCTAGTGCAAACAGGATATCTGTTTCACAAACAAGCTCGCCATCTACTGTCGCAATACCGTGGCCTTTACCCATCGGCCCGCGAAGCTTAGTCAGCTCCACTTCAAGTTTCAGTTGATCGCCTGGCTTCACTTGGCGTTTGAAACGACAGTTATCTATTCCTGTAAAGAAAGCGAGTCTTCCTTTGTTTTCAGGAATTTGTAATACTGCCACTGCTCCAACTTGGGCTAGCGCTTCCACAATAAGAACGCCTGGCATTACCGGATATCCAGGAAAGTGACCATTAAAGAATTCTTCATTAATCGTTACATTTTTTAATCCTACCGCTCTTTTACCCTCTTCTATTTCCAAAATACGATCTACCATTAAAAATGGATATCGATGAGGTAGAATAGCTTGTATTTGCTCCGTTGTTAGCATGGAATCGCCCTCCAATTATTTACCGTCTTTAATGTCAAATATATGCTGGTACGTTTCCCATTTGAGCGCATCCTTTGGCTCGCCTTCGCCTATTACTCCGTAGCCGACCATAAGTCCAGCAGCTACTGCCACTGCTATAAGAGCCGCAACAATTAGGATACGCAACCAAATTGGAAACATACGAATTTGAACCCATTTAGTTTGTTTCGTTTGTTCTGTTGATTCATTTACTGGTTCTTTCTTATTTGCTTGCCCTTGTGCTTTTTCTAGCCTACGTTGTTGTCTGCTAGAAGATTTTACTTCTTCTGTCATACAAATTACTCCTTACTAGCGTATCCCATTAATTAAGCCCATCATTTGATCTGCAATGGAAATGGAACGTGCACTAAACTGATACTGCCGTTGAGTGGTCATTAAGTCTGTCATCTCTTTGGAAACATCCACATTAGACATTTCTAACACTTGGTTGCTCAAGGAAATTTCTCCTCTGGCCGCTCCTTGTAAATCTACCATAACATCCTCAGCATTTGCACCTAACTCATCTAAATTCTCTGGTATAACAATATACGCAGCAGACAAGTGTTCCATGAATTGAGGCTTTTGCAGTACAGAAACCGCTAATTCTCTTTGATCAGTTGTGCCATCTGGATACTCTGCTACTAAGACTCCGGATTCATTGACAGAGAATCTGGAAACACCTTCTCGTAAGGTAATCGCTTGTCCTTGTGCGTCGGCAACTGGATATCCTTCCCCGTTAACGAGCATCAGCTGACCATTCTCTACCGGAGAAACATAAAACGCTCCTTGACGAGTATAAGCTGTTTTTTCACCATTTTGGCCGTCTGGCATAATTACCTGAAAATATTGCTTAGGCTCCTGGAAAGCAAAATCTAGGTCTCTACCAGTAGATTGGATACTCCCTTGCTTCCAATTCATCTGCGACTGAGCAAGCGCTGCTCCCACCCCGTAACGAATACCTACAGGTGACTGTCTGTCGGCTTTATCTAACTTATCATTGTTAAATTGCTGATACAGTAATTCCTGAAACTTAACTTCTTTTGATTTATAACCATGCGTATTAGAATTGGAAAGGTTATTCCCTATAATATCTAATTGGTTTTGTAATTGGGACATCGTGTTGGTTGCTGTAATCATAGTACGTAGCATTTACCGCACCTCCTTCATTAGTTAAACTCGGCCAACCTCGTTGACTGTTTTTTGCATACTTTGATCATATGCTTGAAGTATTTTTTGATTTGCCTCAAACGTTCTATACGCAGACATGAGTTCTGTCATGGTCTTTGCAGTGTCCACGTTAGATCCTTCAATATAGCCCTGCTGCATCGCAAAGCTTACTTCTCCATTGTCATATGCGGAAGGTAGCTCATTGCCATCTTCGGTTCTAAATAAACCATTGTCTTGTTTAACTAAACGATCAGGTGTTGCTGCAAATGAAACACCAATTTGAGAAACTGACTCGTTATCCACATAAATCTGTCCATCATCGCCTACGCGGAAGTCATCATTTTGCATTTGAATGCGTTGTCCGGAAGAATTTAATACATATAACCCTTGAGCATTCGTCAGAAAGCCTGCTGCGTCTAATGTAAAGTTACCGTTTCTAGTGTATGCCTCTCCACCTGCAGGATGCTCGAGTCGGAAAAATAATGCACCTGCTTTTCCTGATTCAGCATCCACTGGAAGCCCACCATCTATTAAAGCAAGATCTGTATTCAAATCCGTTTGCTTTAGTTGTCCTTGTGTTTGCAAGGCAACAATCTCAGACATATACACGCCTGTACTAATTCCACCAACTGTAGAAAGAGATTTTCCGCTTATCGGATTCTCTGTTGGAATTTTAGTCGGCCCTAAACGTGACATTAACATATCAGGAAACGAACGAATAGTTGATTGGTCTGCTTTAAAGCCTGGTGTATTCGCATTTGCCATATTATTGGTTAATAGCTCGGTTCTTCGCTGTTGGGCAATCATTCCGGATGCTACTGTATTAAATCCTCGAAACATGATAAAGCCTCCACTCTTATCTTCTACTTATTTTATCGATATTATCAAGCATAATTCCAGTGCCAATAGCAACACAATCCATCGGTCTTTCTGCAGTAAACACAGGAACCTTCAATTCTTCCATCAATAAAGTATCCATTCCATGCAATAATGCTCCACCACCGGTAATAATTACGCCACGGTCAATAATATCTGCAGATAGCTCTGGTGGAGTCTTTTCTAGCACATTTTTAGCCGATTGTACAATAACCGATACAGACTCTCTAAGTGCATGTTCAATTTCATCGGACTTGATCATAATCGTTCTTGGTAAACCACTTACCATGTCCCGTCCGCGAATATCCATTTCCTCATGACGACTGTCTGGAAAAACTGTTCCTACCGCAATTTTAATATTTTCTGCAGTTCGTTCTCCGATCAGCAGCTTGTACTCTTTTTTAATATATTGAAGAATATCATTATCAAAAACGTCTCCAGCAACCTTAATGGATTCAGAAGTAACAATATCACCCATAGAAAGTACCGCGATATCAGTAGTTCCACCACCAATATCCACAACCATATTCCCGCTAGGTTGGAAGATATCCATGCCTGCTCCAATCGCAGCAACCTTTGGCTCCTCTTCTAAATAAACCTTTTTCCCACCAGACTTTTCTGCTGCTTCGCGAATTGCCTTTTGTTCAACACTTGTAATGTTTGTAGGACAGCATATTAAAATACGAGGCTTCGATAAAAAGCCTTTTACATTTAATTTATTGATAAAATGCTTAAGCATCGCTTCTGTCACATCAAAATCAGCAATTACTCCATCTTTTAATGGACGAATCGCTACAATATTTCCTGGGGTCCTACCTAGCATTTGTCGAGCTTCTTCTCCAACTGCTAGTACTTTATTCGTATTTCTATCTAAAGCAACCACGGAAGGCTCGTTTAATACAATTCCTTTGCCCTTCACGTGAATTAACACATTTGCTGTCCCTAAATCAATTCCTATATCTTTTGCAAACATTACTAGTGTTTCCCCTTCCTCACTAAAACTTTTATATGTAAACTCCGTAATGTATCTAACATCTAATTTTATCATAGTTTTGTCAGAATAACAGTTTTTTTAAATAGCATTTTGGACAAAAAAGTATAAAAAAATAGAAATTTTTGACGAATTAGAAACTATTATCACTATTCCTGTCTAGGTAAGTGTTCTTACTCTTATATCGGGACTTTAGGTTTAAATTAAATAGGGGGCTCTTTATTTATAAAAAAGTTACATATAGGGGAGTTGTGTCTGTCCCTGTGTCACACACAATTTCCACACAATTCGCTTCGTGACTGGGGGATCGCTTGCATAGTTGATATCTAGTGGAAAGCGGTTTTGAAAATATCACTGTTTGCAAGGATTTGGGTCTGTCCCTGTGTCACACACAATTCCCACACAATTGGCTTCGTACTGGGGGTGCTCACATAAGTTGATTTCAATTGGAAAACGGTTTTGAAAATATCACCGCTCGCAGGGATTTATTCCGCAAAGCAAAGCAATTCAAAGTGTTGCGGGAAATCCAAAAGTGTTGCGCCTTTTGATCAAAGTGTGCGTTTGGGTCTGTCCCTGTGTCACACACAATTTCCACACAATTCGCTTCGTACTGGGAGACCGCTTGCATAATTGATATCGATTGGAAAGGGTTTTTGAAAATATCACCGCTCACAGGGATTTATTCCGCAAAGTAAATCAGCTCAAAGTGTTGCGGGAAATCCAAAAGTGTTGCGCCTTTTGATCACAGTGTTGCGCTAGCCACTTAGAGTGTTGCAGTTGCGGAAACTGCTCTGCAACGTAATTGTAGTATGCGTAAGTTTACATATGAATATGTTATATTCGTCAATTGAGCAAAATAAAAAGCACCTCAATTAGCTAGCTACTGAAGTACTTTAGAAAATACGTGATTAATCCAGTAATAGTTTGGTCGTTTGCGTAAATCTTTATTTTGAATTACATAACTATCACTTGTTTTTTCACTGAAAACTATTATATTTTCATCGAGAAATAAGTACACTTTTTGCGAGTAATTTGATTTAGGAGCAATTATATAATCCGCATCGAGGACGGGATATCTTTCGTCTGATTTAATTAGCTTTATATCCTCGAATAACCTCACTAAATCATTCTGTTTATCCTCTGAAATTTGAATGGGTATTATTTTTCCATCTTTTATCTTTTGAACGGATATTGCTGCCTCTTTACTAATGTAATTTTCTTCTAAAACGTCTCCTACTGTAAGTTCCTTGGAAAAATAATTGTATAGAAGAATGCCTGCGAATAACAATATCAATATCACGCCTCCAATAAAAATATTATTCCTTTTCAACTCCACACCCCTTTCAAATATCTTACCTTTCACTTACTAATTTTGGAAAGTATATTTTCCTTTTTCGTATGTATAATCTTTTTTTATCCAACCATACTACCGTTACATAGAAGAAAAGCGTAATCGCCTGTCACTGCCCCGACAGGCAAATGGAGAAAAGTGAGGAGGCAGTTCCTCAGCCACCGGAGCTTTTATCCATTTGACCCCGAGGGGCAAGGCGGTGGAGCTAGACATCAATTTATCCACAGAATCAGAACTTTATAATTTCCTACCAATAAGAAAAGGCCGTGAAATAGTTCATTTCACGACCTTACCTATCATCTTTTTTGGTCTTCCATTTCTGTTTCGTAGCTTCTCCGCCTCGCAGATGCCTGACTGACTTATGGTAGGCAAGAATTTCCTTGACCTCCTTAGCCAGGACTGGATCTACCAGATGAAGTCTTTCCGTTAAGTCTTTGTGTACGGTGCTTTTGGAATGACCTGTTTTGCTCGCGATGGCGCGAACTGTTTTCTTTGTTTCAATTACCATTTCACCCAATCGTATGCATCTATGACGAATCGTTTCGTGCACCAACTCTTCCTTTCGTTAGTAAAGGAACTTTTCACCATTTTATGCATACGAGTGGGCTATTATGAATTAAAATGCTAGTAATGATTCCGGGTTAACAAGGACTCCATTTTCAAGTACTTCAAATTGAAGGTGGATACCTGCAGTAGGATTCCATTCATTTTCAGCTGCAGTTCCAAGAGCTTGGCCTTGTTCAACCTCGTCTCCTGCTTTTACTAGAATGCCAGCGACAGAACGATATTTTGTTTGCATACCATTTGCATGAGAGATTACGATTTCGTCTCCTAGGAATGGGTCTACGTTTACTGCTTCCACTTTACCGCTTAATGCTGCTACAACTTCAAATGGCTCATTGTTCATCGTTAAAGATACACCAGTGCTCGCTACGTAAGTTTGGTCAAACACAAGCAATGATTTCTCACGAGTTGCTTCGTCTGCCTCTAAATCATAATAGTGCTGTACAATTTCCACGTTATCTAGCATAGCTTCCTTAAAAGGATATTTCATAGATTCCGCTTTTGCATTCGTTTCAATTGCAACTTTGTCTGGATTACTTGCGTCTGTCCATTCTGATTCTTCTGCAGAATCATCGCTGACATACACATTATAACCCCAAATCATTCCGACAAACGCTACCGAAAAACCTGCATATACTAGTGGCCAAAACCAAGGTTTTTTCGGGTTCTTACTCTTCTGCTGAGAAGGCTTTTTAGATTGTTCTTCTCTCATTTTCATCACCTCTAATTGCATTGTTGGCATATTAAGGAGATTTTAAACATGGAGAAAAACTTTTTATTTTTGTTCCTGTATAGTAATGCAATAATATGTCATGTGCTTTTTTGGAATCGTTTGCTAGAACCTCGGCACCGTATTGGCTCATCCCTACTCCGTGCCCGTAACCAGTAGTTTCCACTATCACTTTATCATTTTGAAAAGCTATCTTGAAATCAGTAGAAGGCAAGCCAAGTAATGTTCTAACCTCTCTGCCTGTCCAGCTTTTCCCGTTCATTTCGATAGTCTTTACTCGATTTGAATCAGTATGTGCTATTTTCACATTGCCTACGATATTATTAGACCATTTGATCTTAAACGCGTCCGCCCACTCTTTATGAGTGAACTCAAACGTTTGTTGCACCTTCTTTGAATACTCTTCTTCCTTCTGACTTGGTACGGATACCAAATAAGGTATTGCATATCCACTATAGTTCTCAGCGCTTTCTGTTTGACCATTGCTCGTAGAAAAGAACATCGCAGTTATTAGCTGATCCTGATAGACAATAATTTCACCTTCTGTAGAAGCTACGACTCGTTGAAGCTTGTCCTCGTATTCCTTAAAGGAGTCCCCCCAGCGTTTTTTCCTTTCTTCTGGACCTACATACACTTGCTTTTGTACTGTCTTATCAATTGACTTTGATCCATAATCAGTTTCTCTTAAAACGTAGGTTCTCGCAGCAATCGACTGTGCTTTTAATGCTTCTTCATGGAATGTGATTGGCATTTCTGCAGCAACTACCCCTAACACATACGTTTCAAGAGGAATTTTCTCCTTTACCCCTTTCACCTCAATTAGTATTGGACAGTCAACTTCAATTTCAGGTACGACTTCTGGTACAGCCTTTTCTTTCACTTTGTCTTTAATCATAAGAAAAGGCAAAATCATTAGACCGATGCAAAGGATTATTAAGAGAATGTATTGTTTCATAGGATTACTATATGCAGTACAAAACTATCTCATGACGGACAAGCTTCTATGCATCTTCCTAAAAGAATAGTAGTCTACTAGATAAATACCCATTTAAACGCATTTTAAGGGGTATAGAACCCATTTTTTATAAATAGTTGAGGGAAAATATCTTAAAAGTATTACTCTTCTCAAAACGGCTTAAAATACTAATTAGGAAATTAAACAAGTGTTCCTTATGCTTTATACACTTAAAAGCATTTTAGCTAACGAAGGAATAGATTGCTCTTCTATTCATAAAACAGCTCGCGAAGATACAATTTCGCGAGCTACCCGCTATTCGTTAGTGAAATCCTTGCTTACTTTCTATTGCCCGTAAAACCACTCCTGATTTAATGTAAAAAAATCCACAAAAAAAGCACAATGCAGGAATAAATGCATTGTGCCTTTCATATGATTAAACGAGCTGAGCCGCTTTTTCGGTATTTTCTGTTCCAATACGCTCAATGTCAGCACCTAAAGCAGCTAACTTTTTGTCAAAATTAACATAACCGCGATCTAAATGATAAAGCTGTGTTACTCGAGTTACGCCCTCAGCCACTAAACCTGCAATAATTAGAGCTGCAGCTGCACGAAGATCCGTAGCCGCCACCTCTGCACCTTGTAGGTTAGATGGAGAATCCATCATCACAGAACGTCCCTCAATTTTCATATTACCATTCATACGTCTAAATTCTTCTACGTGCATAAAACGGTTTTCAAAAACTGTTTCTGTAATAATACCTGTACCGTGAGCTGTCATCATCAATGCCATCATTTGTGATTGCATATCTGTTGGGAATCCAGGGTGTGGCATTGTTTTAACATCCACTGATTTTAAGTTTCCATTAGAGCGCACACGAAGACCTTGGCCCTCTTCTTTAATCTCAATGCCCATTTCCTGCATTTTAGAAATAAGAGCTGTCATATGCTCTGGTACAGCATTTTCAATTAATACATCGCCTTTTGTAATTGCTGCAGCAACCATAAAAGTTCCTGCTTCAATACGGTCCGGAATAATGTGATGCTCAGTACCGTGTAATTCTTCTACACCCTCGATACGGATTGTATCTGTACCTGCACCTTTAACTTTACCGCCCATTTCATTGATAAAGTTTGCTAAATCAACAATTTCTGGTTCTTTCGCAGCGTTTTCAATAACTGTAATTCCTTCAGCTAGAGCTGCTGCAGTCATGATGTTTTCTGTCGCTCCAACACTTGGTACGTCTAGATAGATTTTAGCACCTTTTAAACGTCCAGTTGTTTTAGCTTCGACAAATCCATGTCCAAATGAAATTTCTGCACCCATTGCTTCAAAGCCTTTTAAATGTTGGTCAATTGGTCTAGAGCCAATAGCACAACCACCTGGTAATGCAACTCGAGCAAAACCATTACGAGCAAGAATTGGTCCCATTACAAGAATGGATGCTCTCATTTTACGCACATACTCAAACTGTGCTTCACTTGATAATTTTTGTTGAGAGTCAATTATTACTTCGTTTAGTTCGGGGCTATATGAAATTTCTGTATTTAAACTTTTTAGTACTTCATTTATCGTCAAAACATCTGCAAGTGTTGGTACATCTTTAATTACGTTCTTACCCTTTGTCGCGAGTAGAGCTGCTGCTAATACAGGTAATACTGCATTTTTAGCACCTTCGACCCGTACGTTACCTGTTAACCTTTGGCCGCCTTTAACAACAATTTTATCCACTTAGTTCCCTCCGCGTTCATAATCCTCTTTAGCTGATATATAAAAGAAAAATATGTATGGTGTTGTTTATTATTTCAAAACAATATCATCATACAACGTATTTCGACTATATACAAGCACCGAAAACCCTATTTTCATGTCCTCTTTTGGTAAATTTTCTTAGTCTATTATACGTAGTACCCAGTCTTTTCGTGTAGATATTTATAAATTACCCTACATGTTTTGTAATAAACATCTTCGACAGCATATTTCCCAGGAAATATGAGGAGATTCTACATGCTCATACAAACTTGTCCATAATTTGCATGAGCATGTAGGATCTTCTACTAAAATAAGTACTGTAACTGGTTAGACCAGGAAGTTAAATTTAAGAAAAAGTTTGCTACTGTAGAACCTAACATAATGCTTGCCAAAATAAAGAAAAGCTGGGCTTGAAATACATGATTCTTTTTAATAAATTTGTCCACCATAAGAGCTTGTAAAGCATAAAACGAAATACCAATAAAAAAGATATTTGCAAGAATGGCAATTAATGCTTGCTCTGAATTTAAAAGACCCATATTTCCCCTCCACTTTAGCTAAATCTTTCGTTTTTATACTTCTAAGAAGAATATTCATCAAATTCTTCCATGTTTTCATTTGATCAAAAATGTAAATAATACATGTATAGTCTATAAAAAAGTATAAATGATCAAAAGACTAACTACCTGTTCATTTAATAGCCGAGAAAGATTACAGTTCCAATTAGTCAATCAAAATTCTTACTGAAATACTATCCTGCCTTCTAAATAAACATTTCTTTTTATACCTTATTTTATGACGAATAATCTGTATTATCCACTGGAGTTCGTAAATTATAGCTGATTTGCAAGAAAAAAAACGGACAGAAATAAATCTGCCCGTTTTATGTTTCGTCCAAATTAAATGTTACCCTCATAAACGTTGATACGATTCATCGCACGCTTCAAAGCAAGTTCAGCACGAACATAGTCTGTCGTGTCTTGTTTACTTTGAAGTAGTGATTCTGCACGTTTCATCGCTTCTTTTGCACGAGCTACATCAATTGTATCGGCAACCTCAGCAGATTGAGCTAAAATCGTTACCTTTTCAGGACGTACTTCAACAAATCCACCACTTACTGATACATATTGAGATTTACCATCTTTTTTCAATTTAACTGCACCAATACGAAGAGGTGCAACCATTGGAATATGGCCAGGTAAAATACCAATTTCACCCGATGCTGTATTAGCGATAATCATGTCTACTTCAGAATCGTATACCGGGCCGTCGGGAGTGACAATATTGACTATAAGTGTCTTCATATTTTTACCTCCTGGTCCGATTTATTATACTTCTACGCCCATGCTTTTCGCTTTTTCAACAACTTCTTCAATGCGTCCAACTAGACGGAATGCATCCTCTGGTAAATGGTCATATTTCCCTTCAAGAATCTGTTTGAATCCTGCAACAGTTTCTTTAACTGGAACGTAAGAACCTTTTTGACCTGTAAATTGTTCTGCAACATGGAAGTTTTGAGATAGGTAGAACTGAATACGACGAGCACGGTTAACTACAAGCTTGTCTTCGTCTCCTAATTCATCCATACCTAAGATTGCGATGATATCTTGAAGCTCTCTATAACGTTGTAACGTATATTGCACTTGACGTGCTACTTCGTAATGCTCTTGACCAACTACTTCTGGTGAAAGTGCACGTGAAGAAGAAGCTAAAGGATCAACCGCTGGGTAGATACCCATCTCAGATAATTTACGCTCTAAGTTTGTTGTCGCATCTAAGTGAGCGAAAGTTGTAGCTGGAGCTGGATCCGTATAGTCATCGGCTGGTACATAAATCGCTTGGATAGATGTTACAGAACCAGTGTTAGTTGACGTGATACGCTCTTGTAATTGACCCATTTCTGTAGCAAGTGTTGGTTGGTAACCAGCTGCTGATGGCATACGACCTAAAAGGGCTGATACCTCAGAACCTGCTTGTGTGAAACGGAAGATATTATCGATGAATAGAAGTACGTCTGCACCTTGCTCATCACGGAAATATTCAGCCATTGTTAAACCAGTCAAGGCAACACGCATACGTGCTCCAGGTGGCTCGTTCATTTGTCCAAATACCATTGCTGTTTTCTTGATAACGCCTGAATCGCTCATCTCATGGAATAAGTCATTTCCTTCACGCGTACGCTCTCCAACACCAGCGAATACCGAGATACCGCCATGCTCTTGAGCAATGTTATTGATAAGTTCTTGGATAAGAACTGTTTTCCCTACTCCGGCGCCACCGAATAGACCGATTTTACCACCTTTGATATATGGAGCTAAAAGGTCTACTACTTTAATACCTGTTTCAAGAATTTCAACTTCTGTTGAAAGGTTTTCAAATGTTGGTGCTTGACGGTGAATTGGATCACGACGCTCTGTAGTAGGAATTTCTTCTCCTAAGTCAATAATATCACCAAGAACGTTGAATACACGTCCTAGAGTTACATTACCAACTGGAACAGAAATTGCTGCACCTGCATCTATTACCTCTGCACCACGTTTAAGTCCATCAGTAGATGACATCGCAATTGTGCGAACAGAATCATCACCTAAGTGTAAAGCTACTTCTAACGTTAACGTAGTAGGAGCTTCGTTTGGACGTTCAATAGCTACAGTTAATGCATTATAGATAGCTGGTAAGTGGCCGTTGTCAAACTTTACGTCAACAACTGGACCCATTACTTGTAGTACTTGTCCTTTGTTCACTACTGTTCCCTCCTGTCTTACTTTCTTCCTATTCTAGAGCCGATGCTCCGCCGACGATTTCCGTAATCTCTTGCGTAATCGCTGCTTGACGTGCTCGGTTATATACTAATGTTAAGTTACTAATCAAATCAGATGCGTTATCTGTTGCAGATTTCATCGCAGACATACGCGAAGCATGTTCACTTGCTTTACCGTCGAGTAATGCACCGAAAATTAGGCTTTCTGCATATTGAGGAAGTAACACTTCAAGGATTGCTTCACTTGAAGGCTCGAACTCATATGAAGCAGTTGTAGCTGCGCCAGTTTCTTGTGCAATATCCGTAAGTGGCAGTACCTTTTTCTCTGTAACTTCACTAGAGATGGCACTGACAAAGTGGTTATAGTACATATAAAGTTCATCATATGTACCATCCGTGAACATACCAACAGCTTTGCGAGCAATTTCTTTAATATCAGAAAAAGCTGGTTGGTCAGGTAAACCGATAACTTCTCCGATTACATTAGAACCACGTTTTACGAAGAAGTCACGTCCCATACGACCAATTGCTAAAACAACATACTCATCCTTCGATGCATGACGACTAGCGATTGCATTTGCAACTGCACGTATAACGTTACTGTTGTATGCTCCTGCTAACCCACGATCAGAAGTGATGACAAGATATGCAGTCTTTTTTACAGGACGGTTTATTAACATTGGATGTCCGCTGTCACTCGTACCTGAAGCAATTGCACCTACTACCTCTTGAATTTTACCCATGTAAGGAACATATGCTTTCGCATTTTCCTCCGCACGGTTCAACTTAGAAGCAGAAACCATTTGCATAGCTTTTGTGATTTGACTCGTTTTCTTAGTTGACGTAATTTTATTTTTAATGTCGCGTAAAGATGCCACTGGTATTTCACCACCTTATTGTTTTTTTCACTTAGACAAAGATATTATTCAGATTTAGCAAAAGTTTTTTTGAATGCAGAAATTGCATTGTTTAAATCCTCTTCTGAAGGAAGATCTTTTGTCGTGCGAATATGATCTAAAACGTTTGTGTGGTTTGTATCTAACCAGCTGCTAAGCTCTGCTTCAAAGCGAGAGATATCTTTAACTGGAACATCATCTAAATGACCGCGAGTAAGAGCGTATAAAATAATAACTTGTTTTTCTACTTTAATAGGAGAGTTCAAGTCTTGTTTTAGTACTTCTACTGTACGAACACCGCGATTAAGTTTCGCTTGTGTTGCAGCATCTAAATCTGATCCAAATTGAGAGAATGCTTCAAGCTCACGGTATGCAGCTAAGTCAAGACGAAGTGTACCCGCAACTTTTTTCATTGCTTTAATTTGAGCTGATCCACCAACACGGGATACTGATAAACCAGCGTTGATAGCTGGACGTACACCAGAGAAGAATAAATCAGATTGTAAGAAAATTTGACCATCCGTAATTGAGATTACGTTTGTTGGAATGTAAGCAGAGATATCCCCAGCTTGTGTTTCAACGAATGGTAATGCAGTGATTGAACCTGCACCTAATGTTTCGTTTAACTTCGCAGCACGCTCAAGTAGACGGCTGTGTAAGTAGAATACATCCCCTGGATATGCTTCACGACCTGGAGGACGTTTAAGAAGTAATGAAAGCTCACGGTATGCAGCCGCTTGTTTAGATAAATCATCATAAACGATTAATACGTGCTTACCATCGAACATAAATTCTTCTGCCATAGTTACACCAGCATAAGGAGCTAAGTATAATAATGGAGCTGGAGCAGATGCAGATGCAGTTACAACGATTGTGTAATCTAAAGCACCTTTTTTACGAAGTGTTTCTACTACGTTACGAACAGTCGATTCTTTTTGACCGATAGCAACATAGATACAAATCATATCTTGGTCTGCTTGGTTAAGGATAGTATCAATCGCAACAGATGTTTTACCTGTTTGGCGGTCACCGATGATTAACTCACGTTGACCACGTCCGATTGGTACAAGAGCGTCAATCGCTTTAATACCTGTTTGAAGTGGTTCATGTACAGATTTACGTGCCATAACCCCTTGTGCAGGACTTTCGATTGGACGTGATTTTGTTGTTGCAATAGGGCCTTGTCCGTCAAGTGGTTGACCAAGTGGATTTACTACACGGCCAATCAATTCTTTACCAACAGGAACTTCCATAATACGGCCTGTACGACGTACTTCATCGCCTTCTTTGATGTCTGTGTATGGCCCAAGGATAACGATACCAACGTTATTCGCTTCCAAGTTTTGTGCCATACCTAATACACCAGTCGAGAATTCTAAAAGCTCTCCAGCCATGACGTTGTCGAGGCCATGAGCACGCGCGATACCGTCACCAATTGTAATAACCGTACCAACGTCGCTAACTTTCATCTCAGATTCATAATTCTCAATCTGCTGTTTAATCAAGACACTGATTTCTTCAGCTTTGATGCTCATGTATGTCACCTCTCATAATTCATAATATTAACCGATCAAGTTACGTTTTAAGCGATCTAATTTTGTACTTAGAGTGCTGTCGTAAATGCGGTTTCCGATTTGAACGCGGATACCACCAATAATAGATGGATCAACGATGTTTTGAATACGTAATGATTGTTTACCTACGTTTTTAGCAAATACAGAAGAAACATTTGCACGTTCTACCTCTGTTAGCTCACGAGTTGTATAAACCTTTGCATCTGCAACACCTTGTGCTTCATTAGAAAGGGTCATAAACTCTTCAATGATGTTTGTAACTTCGCTTAATCTTTTCTTGTCAATAAGCACTAGAAGTGTATTGATGACGATTGGATTAGCGTTTGAGAAAATTTGACGTACTAGCTCTTTTTTCTTATCTATAGAAAGCTTAGGAGATGTAAACAATGTTTTCAAATCTTTATTGCCTTTCCAGACTACATTAAGCTCACGTAAATCATTTTCTACTGCTTGAATTTCGTTTTTTTGTTGTGCTAGATCGAACAAAGCGATGGCATAGCGTTTTGCTACAGTTGAATTACTCAATTAACTTCGCCTGCCTTCGCAATCGTTGCCTCGATTAGCGCACGGTTATCTTCTTCCGACACTTCTTTTTCAAGAACTTTAGCTGCTGCAAGTACAGATAGTGAAACGACTTCTTGTCGTACCGCTGCAATCGCTCTTTCTTTTTCTGTATCGATTTCACGGATAGCAGATTCTTTCAAACGCGCAGCTTCAGAGCGAGCAGTTGTGATAATTTCTTCACGTGATGCTTCCCCTTGCTTCTTCGCATTTTCTACAATCGCTAACGCTTCTGTGCGTGCTTCTTTTAGTAAGTCACGTTGTTCTTCAAGTAGACGCTGAGATTCTTGACGGCTAGTTTCAGCTGCTTCGATTTCGCTCGCGATCAACTCTTCACGCTGTGTCATGATTCCCATTAAAGGACCCCAAGCCACTTTCTTCAATAGGATCATCAATAAGATGAAGAAGAATAATGTAGCTGCGATATCCCAAACATTTAACCCATTATGAGTATCACCAGCACCAAGTACTAGGTATTCAAAAGACACGATTGTTTCACTCCTTTCAAACGCTATTAAGAGATCTTGCTTCTATAATGTTTAAACTTGTGTTTATTATTTTCTAATTCATGTTTTTTCATAAAGAGAATGGCGGAGTTAGTTTCCGCCATTATAGACCTAAATATAAATACTATTGGTTTAATACGATAAACGCGATAACTACTGCGATAATCGGCACGGCTTCAACTAACGCTACCCCGATGAACATAACTGTTTGTAAAGCTCCACGTGCTTCTGGTTGACGAGCGATACCTTCTACTGTTTTTGAAACGATTAGACCATTACCAATACCTGCACCAAGTGCACCTAAACCAACTGCTATAGCTGCTGCTAAAAGACCAACTGAACCTACCATTGTTTAATTTCCTCCTTGGAATGTTGTTTTTTTTTATTTTCTGCCTAGTTTCCTAAACAGTTATATTAATGGTCTGCTGACACTTTATGTGACATATAAACCATTGTTAACATAACGAAAATGAATGCTTGGATTCCACCGATAAAGATAGAGAACCCTTGCCAAGCCATTGCCGGAACGATTGCTCCGAAAAAGCCAAAAATACTAGATGTTGCTAAACCTGCGATTAAGCCTAACAATACTTCCCCCGCATAGATATTACCGTAAAGACGTAGACCGAGTGTCAACGTATTTGCGAATTCTTCTATAACTTTTAATGGGAATAATAGTGGCATTGGCTTCAAGTACGTATCAATATTGTACTGTTTGAAACCTTTCATCTTAATACCGTAATAGTGAGTTAAAACGATAATCATCACTGATAGTGTCATAGCAACTGTTGGATCTGCTGTCGGTGATTTCCACCAAAGCACTCCGTCATACGTAATTGCAAACGGTAGACCTAATAGGTTGGCTATTGCGATAAACATGATTAATGTAATTCCAAGAATATGGAATCTTCCGCCTGTTTTCCAGTCGAAATTACTCTTAATAATTCCTTTCACGAAGTCCATTATCCACTCCATGAAATTTTGCATCCCAGTTGGTTTAAGCTTTAAGCTTCTCGTTGCAAAAAATGCAATTAAGAAAACGATCAGAGAAGTTACAAACAACATAAGGATGTTTGACCAGTTCCCCGTCATACCCCAAAGCACAAATTCTGGATTTGAGTGTCCCACGATTCTTTCACCTCTCTTTCACATACTCATGGCTGATTTCTAACTAACAAAATTCGTTCTACTATAAGTAGAACATAGGGAATCATTAATCCGATAACCGTACTAATTAGATGAATATCATCTGGGAAAATAAGTGCAATTGCAACTGCAGCAATACCTGAGGCAAATCGAAAACTTGTCCCTAAGCCTGCTCGTCCCTTTTCACCTAACATCACACGATCAAATTTTTCCATTCTTCGTACTAGTATCCAGAAATTATACAGACCGAATAAGGAACCTACTGCTAAGCCCGCAAAAATAGCAGGATATGGCGTAAATGCCCATCCAAGAACACATATCGCAAGCAAAAAAAATATGTACTTTTTTTGCCTCGTAAAAATACGTTGCATTTCTAGCATTGGTCTAATCTCCTGAATCATATTTTCGAATGGTAGCGATTCTCGCTGCTCTAGTCATAAGACCTGGCATAGACAAATCACTAAAAGATTGGAGTGGTTCCAAAAGTATGATCAATTCACTAAAACGTGAACGTATCTTCTATAGAACCTACAAGCTGTGAGAGAATCGCTGAAAATAGAGCTATCTCTTGTAACGGACGTCAAATGACGCATAAAAGTGTACTCACGTTTCCCCTAATATAAGTAAAAACTGTGAATCTAGTAGAAAGTTGATACATCAAGTGTTTCACGCATGAAACCCCTATCATGATTTATCCTTTGTAAGCATACAATAGGGGCTATTTGATGTCAATTGCTATCAGTGAAAAACTTCACGTAGATGACTAGATTGACAATTTATCGACAAATTTAAAAGAAAATTTCGCAACTTTTTCAAAACAAGAGTTTTCACCGTAAAAATACTTCTCTTATTTAGCACACGTTACCATCTTACCATACATTTATGCAGCAGGTTGACCCTCCATCTGAAACTGGAAAGCCAACTTACTGCAAGCATTACCTAATTATCCTAATTTTACTCTCGATAGAGAAAATGCCGTATTTTACTTTGTTCCGAATAAACGGTCTCCAGCATCTCCAAGACCAGGAACTATATAACCGTGGTCGTTTAGCTTTTCATCTAATGCAGCAATATAAATATCAACGTCTGGGTGAGCATCTTGAAGTGCTTTTACACCTTCAGGAGCAGCGATTAGACACATAAACTTAATGCTCATTGCACCACGCTTTTTCAGAGAGTTAACTGCTTCTATGGCAGAACCGCCAGTTGCAAGCATTGGATCTACTAGGATAAAGTCACGATCAGCAACATCCGCTGGAAGCTTAACGTAATATTCAACCGGTTTTAATGTTTCTGGATCACGATAAAGTCCGATATGTCCCACTTTTGCAGCTGGAATAAGATTTAACATACCATCGATCATGCCTATACCCGCACGAAGAATTGGAACTAGTCCTAATTTCTTTCCTGCAATTACTTTCGATTTTGTAACCTGAACAGGAGTTTCTACTTCCACCTCTTCTAAAGGTAAGTCACGTGTAATTTCAAAGGCCATTAATGTCGCTACCTCA
This sequence comes from Psychrobacillus sp. FSL K6-4046, assembly GCF_038624605.1. Classification (NCBI taxonomy): domain Bacteria; kingdom Bacillati; phylum Bacillota; class Bacilli; order Caryophanales; family Bacillaceae; genus Psychrobacillus; species Psychrobacillus sp. FSL K6-4046. The sequence goes on along the minus strand of NZ_CP152020.1, from coordinate 659,574 downwards.
TCTACTAATTCACGGAACTCTTTCGTACCAGTTTTCACATCACGGATATATGTAAGTTTATGTTGAATCAGTGGATGATCAAATACGTATACTTTTGCCATATTACATCTCTCCTTCTTGTTTTTTTTCATCTTTGCCATTATAACAAAAACGGTAGTAATCATACTAGTAATCATAGGGACTTAATATTGCGTCTATTTCATTTAAACGAACGATTTCTGTCGGTTACATTAACATAAGCGATACTTTACACAAATACATCCGTTTGCAGACTGAAGCTACCGTCAAGACAGTTACTTTGAATAGTATGTCCGACTTCCATTGAGATCTTCAGTTAAAAAGAGACATTATTTGTTCTGCCTTCATTTATTAAGTACCAATAAAGCTGAATGCCATAATGAAAGGAGGCTTATGACACAGTCATAGGCCTCCCACACAACAGTTAGTTATATAGAGGGAATTGATCAGTTAGAGCTTGCACTCTTTCTTTTGCTTCAGCAATTACTGTAGCATCCTCATGATTCTTTAATAGCTTAGCAATAATAGAAGCAATTTCTTTCATTTCTTCTTCTTTGAAGCCACGTGAAGTTACCGCTGGTGTTCCTACACGAACTCCTGAAGTAATGAATGGGCTAGAAGTATCGAAAGGAATTGTATTTTTGTTAGCAGTAATTCCTACTTCATCTAGTACATGCTCTGCAACTTTACCAGTTAAGCCTAGTGCAGAAACATCTAATAGCATAACGTGGTTATCCGTACCGCCAGAAACAATACGAACTCCTTCTGCTGTTAAGCTGTCAGCTAGTACCTTAGCATTTGCAACTACTTGCTGTTGATATTCTTTAAACTCAGGTTGAAGTGCTTCACCGAACGCAACCGCTTTTGCAGCAATTACATGCATTAATGGACCGCCTTGGATACCTGGGAAAATAGTTTTATCAATTTTCTTAGCGAATTCCTCAGTAGTTAAAATCAATCCACCACGTGGTCCACGTAACGTTTTGTGCGTTGTAGAAGTCACAAAATGAGCGTGTGGTACTGGGTTTGGATGAAGACCTGCAGCTACTAAACCTGCTATATGAGCCATATCTACGAATAAGTATGCTCCAATTTCATCCGCAATTTCACGGAATTTAGCGAAGTCAATTGTACGTGAATATGCACTTGCACCAGCAACAATCATTTTAGGCTTGTGTTCTAGAGCGATAGAGCGAATTTCCTCGTAATCTATCATTTCTGTTTCTTTGTTTACACCATACTCAATGAAATTATATTGAATTCCACTAAAGTTTACAGGAGAACCATGCGTTAAATGCCCGCCGTGTGACAAGTTCATCCCTAAAATAGTGTCACCAGGCTGTAAAGCTGTCATATAAACGGCCATATTAGCCTGAGAACCAGAATGTGGTTGCACATTTGCATGCTCTGCTCCAAAAATTTCTTTTAAGCGATCGCGAGCAATATTCTCTACTACGTCTACATGCTCACAGCCACCGTAATAGCGTTTACCAGGATAGCCCTCTGCATATTTATTTGTCAGAACAGAACCCTGTGCTTCCATTACAGCTTCTGAAACAAAGTTTTCTGATGCAATAAGTTCGATGTTTGATTGTTGACGTTTTTTCTCTGATAACATTGCCTCAAATACTGCTGGATCTTGTGATTGAATCTTTTTCACTTCTAGTTCCTCCTCTAAATTCATCCGTAAAATGCTCGTAGCCCGCCAATAAGTTTCGGTCGAGTATTAGCGATCGTTATAATCGCTTCCCCTACCATTTTGGTGGATACACGTATCGGTACAGCAACTGGTTGCAGCTGCATGCCAATCATGGTTTGACCAATATCAAGTCCTGCTTTAGCCTGCACATGTTCCACCACTACAGGCTCCTGAAATTGGGTATATGCGTAGGCAGACATAGAGCCTCCTGCACGAACAACTGGAATAACTGAAACCTCCGGCAGTCTATATAGCTGCTGTGTGGCTCTTTCCATTGTTAATGCACGATTGATATGTTCACAGCCTTGAAAGGCCAGAAGTATTTTATTGCGCTCGGCAAATGCTCGAATCGGTTCAAATAAAACCTCTGCTACCTCTAACCCACCGGCAGTTCCTATCTTTTTCCCTATTACTTCAGAGGTAGAGCATCCTACAACGAACAAATCATTTTCATGAAACGTTATTTGCTGCTCCACTTCCAGGAGAAGCTGTTCCATTTGCTGTTGCCACAAATTTTTTGCTTCCATCTGAAATCCCTCTATTCCATGTTATTTTTCTAAAGCTGAAATTTTTTCAATACGGCGTTCGTGACGACCGCCTTCAAATTCTTGAGCTAACCAAGTTGCCACGATTTCTCGTGCAAGGCCTGGACCAATTACTCGCTCTCCCATTGCAAGAACGTTAGAGTCATTATGACAACGTGTTGCTTTAGCAGAAAAAACATCATGCACTAAAGCACAACGAATTCCTTTAATCTTGTTGGCAGCGATGGACATTCCAATACCTGTCCCACAAATTAAAATTCCACGATCATACTCTCCACTTGCTACACCTTCTGTTACCGGTGCTGCATAGTCAGGGTAATCGACAGAATCATTTGTCTGTGGACCAAAGTCCTTATAGGAAAGTCCGAGTTCTTCAAGCTGTTGAATAATTTCTTTACGAAGGTTATTGCCTCCGTGATCAGAAGAAATTGCAATTTTCATCTTGTTCCCTCTTTTCTGTTTAGTACTCAAATTCATCATACCATCTTTTTGAGCAAAAAAATACAACTCAAATCGTTTGAGCTGTATCCGTTTTTGACATATTCATTTTATAACATTATCGGGCAGTACGGTCAAACTGAGAGATCACCTGGAACAAATCCTCGGACTGACGTTTTAAGTCTTCTGTTAAAATATCAACCTGTTCAATAGAGCGAGCTTGTTCATCCGTAGCACTTCTTACTTCCTCTGCTCCTGCTGAAGTTTCCTCTGCAATCGCTGCCACATCCTGAGATTGTCGAGCAGTGCTTTCTATATTAGAAAGCTGTTTTTCTACAAGAGAAGAAATCTCTACTACTGATTCAGCCATTTCATGAACTTTTGTCGACATGCCTTCTACTGCAGCATTCGTTTCAGATACACGTTTGGCTTCCCCAACTGCAAAGCTTACCTGGTTCGTCATCTGTTGAACTACTGTTTGAACATCACTTTGTATCGCTAGAATAAGAGTAGAAATACCTTGTACCGCCTTCGCACTTTCATCTGCAAGTTTACGTACTTCCTCTGCTACTACTGCGAAACCTTTACCATGCTCTCCTGCACGTGCAGCTTCTATAGAAGCATTCAGTGCCAGCAGATTAGTTTGTGCTGCTATGTCTCCAACTAACTGAATAATACTTTCAACCTTGCTGGCATTCTCTTCTAACTGATGAACATTCCCTAAAGCAGATTCACTGCCAGAGGCAATTTTTTGTATACCACTCACTAAAGATTGTATGACCTTAGTAGTTTCTGATAGCTCGGTAATCATTTCTTTTGACTGTACAGAAGATTTTTCAGCACGCTTATTTACCTCCGAAGCAAGTACTCTAACATCCTCTACTGACTCAGCTGTTTCTTGCACAGCCATAGCGGATTGCTCTGCTCCTTCGGAAATTTGAGCTATAGTAGAGGCGATTGCCTCTGCCTGATCAGATGCAACGGAAGCTTCTTCTGCAAGCTTTTGTACACTGTTGTTTGTTTTATCAAAGTTTTCTTCTATTCCTTGGACCATTTCACGAAGATTTTCTAACATCGTTTGGAAGGCAATAGCTACGGATTGAATCTCATCTTTAGAGTTTGGAACTTCTACATCCACGCCAATTTTACCTTCTGAAGCAAGTGTTGCAACCTTCTCCAAGTTAAACAGAGGCTTGATGATTAATCCACTGAAAAAGTAAGCAAGAAGGCCTGACCAGAATATACCTAAAGCATATGTAAGAATTTCAAATGGAAGGGCTCCTATATTTATATCCATCGTCTGTAAATAAGGTTGTACATAATTGATAAACAATGCACTTGTTGAATACGTAATTAATGCAAGAACCGTTACAAAAAGCACTATCTTCTTTTGAAATCCAAAGGCGTGCTTCTTTCTTTTCTCTTTCATCCCTTTTCCCCCTGTAGTCTCTTCACTAATCCCTCTGTTAGTTCACTAAGCTCTTCATAAGTCCGTTCATATATACCTAAGTTTCCTCCAAAAGGATCCATTACATCCTGTATATCGTCCGGAGTTGCGAATTCTTTATACATATAAATCTTAGAAATTGCTTCGGGAAAAGCAAAAATCAGAGCTTGTTTATGGGCAGCAGTCATCGTTAAAATTAAATCTGCCCACTCAACTATAGACGGCTGTAGGGAGGAGGATTTATGGGTAAAAGGAATGTTGTTGTCCATTAGAACTTTTTGACTATTTAGAGACATATTTTCTCCATCCATTGCATAAATACCTGCTGACTTCACATTTACATTATCTAAGTTCTTTGCTTTTAAAATTGCCTCTGCCATCGGACTTCTACAAGTATTTCCTGTACAGACAAATAAAATATTCATACTAGATCATTCCTTTATGTTAGTGTGTATAGGCTGTTTATTTTGTTATATATTTTGAAGAGTAAGCAAACCCATGACTAGTAAAACTCCACCGGCCAGTTTCATAATCATACCTCTGTTCATCACAGTGCTTTTATATATAATTTTCTGTGCAACAATTACTCCAACAAAAGCGAAGATGCCTGCACTTAGAATAAAAATGAACTTTTCTACTTGGAGCATACCAAAGGAAATACTGACGGAGAAGGTATCTAGACTCGCTACTATAGCCAAGATATACGGTGGCATCATCGGTATTTCTTTTGGAGATTTTGATAATACCATTTGAAGACCTACCAAGGTTAGCAGAACTCCTGATAAATAAGGGCTTGCCTGCTGTAAATAGGTTTGTACCAAAACACCTGCATAATAACCTATTAAGGGGAAGAGCATATGTAAGGATGCAACCCAAGCAGCTAGAGTCAAAACCTGTTTTCTATATGATACAAGAGAAAATAAGATAAGTACATCTACCGACATTAAGAATCCTGCTAATATTTCTGTCCACAAAAAAATCTCTCCCGTCTATTTGCATAATTAAATGTATGCAAATGGACCGGAGAGAATACAAAATATAGACAACCTTTTTTAACTTGTTTTACTTTTCGAAAAACCATTTACCATCTGCAGCTTTTTCTAAACGATTCATAATTGCTGCTCCAACGCCATCCTTTTTGAAAACAGGGGCAAGCACGATATCTGCATCTGTATCGTCGCAGCTTCTAAGTGCCTCATATAACAAATGAGCAGCTTCTTTTACTTGTTCGTTGTTACCAAGTGAAAAATAATAGTTGGCATCTACTACTTTCAATTGATCCGTTGCAATGAGGGCAGCCTTTTTATCTTCCTTATGTATACTAGCGATAGCTTCTTGTATCGATTGTACAGATGCCTCTATTAAATAGACAGGTGCATTCGGGGCATAGTGAGCATATTTCATGCCAGGTGCTCTTGGAGCTTCTGATTTATCTACAAGCTTTGTTTCATTGACCTTGCCAATAACTTGTTCAAGCATTTCCTTTGTTACTCCACCTGGTCGTAGAATAGTTGGAATCTCGCTAGTACAGTCAAGCACCGTCGATTCAAGTCCCATCCCAGTTGCTCCGCCATCTATTATAGCAGGGATTCTACCATTTAAATCCTTGTGCACGTGTCTTGCTTTAGTTGGGCTAGGTTTTCCACTTCGGTTTGCGCTCGGAGCAGCAACCGGAAGTTTTAGTTCACGTAAAAGTTTTAAAGCTACAGGATGATTAGGCATTCTTACCCCGACAGTATTCAAGCCTGCGCTAACATTGGAAGCCAAAACAGTTTCCTTCAGCGGAAGTATTAACGTTAATGGTCCAGGCCAAAATGCATCCATACATAGCTGAGCCTTTTCCGGGATGTGAGAGATAAAATCACTAATTTCATCCTTAGATCCAATATGCACAATAAGAGGATTATCCTGGGGTCTGCCTTTTGCTTCAAAAATTTTCGCTACCGCTTTTTCATTCGTTGCGATGGCCCCTAAGCCGTAAACAGTTTCCGTTGGGAAAGCTACCACTTCACCCGAATGTAATAATTGGACGGCCTCTGTATAACTTATTTCTTCTGTGGATAAGTTACCCACAGATAAAATTTTTGTATTCATACGTAACTTCTCCTTTTTTAGAACCTTATCCACAAAATGTTAATAACTTTCAGACAATTGTGGAAAACTATGTGGAAAATTTCTTTTTTAACCATTCCCAAACAAAGAATTTAGGCTTTTCTTCTTTTACTTCTTCTTTATAGCATGCTTTAGGAAATAGACCGCACCACCAATTATCTCCTCTTCCACTACCGATAGAAACTACAATTGCCTCCACCTGCGTCTGAGCTGCAATTCCACTTTCCCATTCCTTTGGCGGAAAGATCGTTTGACCTTGTGTGATTGTCATCTTCTCCTGCAAGCTACTGGATAGACTCACAACTGTTTTCTCTAGTTCTATTATTGTAGCGTCCGGATCCTTTTCATAATTTACTAAGATTGGCGCTATTTTTTCCTGTACTTCCATTTTCACCTGCTGATCATAAGCGGTGTTGCTGTTAGCAACTAATCGAAAGCGCATCGCCTCCGTTTGTTCCGCATTATGAATAAAAACAAATAAAATCGTTTGAATAACCAATAGCATCCATACAAAGAGAATAACTGCATCTATTTTTTGTCCTACTTTACTTGCTCTTTTTATCTCGTAATCTGGTAACATGTAACATTCCTCCCTTAGGAACATTGTTACCAATAGATTCATATCTTATTCAGCATTTGTACAAAAAACAAAACGATTTTTTCCATTAATGTCTTGAATAACCTCTACATTCCCTTTAGGAAAGGCTTTTTGAAGCATTCCAGCAACAGCTGGCCCCTGCTCATAGCCAATCTCAAAACCTATTAAACTAGTTGAATTCATCAAGGAAGGAAGCTGCTCTGATAATTTACGATAAAGTAAAAGACCATCCTCATCTGCAAATAAAGCCAAATGTGGTTCATAATCGATCACGGTATCTGATAAGCTTGGCGCCTCTGAATGTGCAATATAAGGTGGATTCGATAAAACAATATCCCACTTTTCATGTGATATAGGCTCTGCCAAATCTCCTTGCTTAAAGTCGATAAGTGCGGACAGTCTCTCCGCATTTTTTGTAGCCACCTGTAATGCTTTCTCGGATATATCTGTAGCCGTCACCTTGGCGTTTGGTACTTCCTTTTGAATAGTAATAGCAATGGCCCCACTTCCTGTGCCAATATCGGCAACATATAATGGGTTTTTATCCTTAAATAGGAGCGGCACACGCTTTCTTACCTCTTCTATTAATTCCTCCGTTTCAGGTCGCGGAATTAAAACAGACTCGTTCACTAAAAATTCTCGATCATAAAAGGTTTCCTGACCAATAATATATTGATATGGTCTACCGGTTGCATGCTCCTCTACATAACTCCAGAAAGTATTAAAAGAATCAGTTGATATCTCCTCATACATGGTCATCATAAGCTCAGAGTAATTTTTTCCTAGGACAAATTGAAAAATATAACGAGCTACTTCTTTTTCACGGTTATTTTCCTCTAAAAAAGAAGAAGCCCGGTTCAGGGCCTCATAAATGGTCTTAGACATTTGTATCATTCATTCTTTCTAGCTTTTCAGCTTGATCCTCTAAAATCAGTGCATCCACTACTTCATTTAGCTTACCTTCTAAAATTTGGTCTAGCTTTTGAATAGTTAAACCAATACGATGGTCAGTCACGCGATTTTGTGGATAATTGTATGTGCGAATTCGTTCCGAACGGTCACCAGTACCAACCGCTGATTTACGGACAGCATCATACTCTGCTTGCGCTTCTTGACGGAACTTATCCGCTACACGTGCACGAAGAATTTTCATCGCTTTTTCTCTGTTTTTAATCTGAGATTTTTCATCCTGCATGGAAACTGTGATCCCTGTAGGTAAATGGGTCATACGAACAGCTGACATAGTTGTGTTAACCGATTGACCACCAGCACCTGATGATGCAAAAGTATCTACACGAACTTCTTTTTCGTGAATCTCTACGTCTACCTCTTCCGCTTCTGGAAGAACTGCTACTGTTGCAGTGGATGTATGAATACGGCCGCCTGACTCAGTTTCTGGAACACGTTGCACGCGGTGTGCACCATTTTCGTATTTCATCTTCGAATAGGCATTATTCCCATTAATCATGAAGATTATTTCTTTATATCCGCCTAAACCAGTTGGATTCGATTCCATAACCTCGATTTTCCAGCCTTGTGTTTCCGCAAATCTGCTGTACATACGGAAAAGATTTCCTGCAAATAAGGCTGCCTCATCTCCACCCGCAGCTCCACGAATCTCCATAATAACGTTTTTGTCATCATTCGGATCTTTCGGGATCAACAAAATACGTAAACGCTCTTCTAGCTCAGCAATCTGACCTTCTAGCTCGTTCACTTCTTCCTTTACCATTTCACGCATATCTGCATCTAGCTTCTCATCAAGCATTTGCTTTGCATCCTGGTATTGGCTTTTAACATCCTTATATTCTCTATACGCATCCACTGTCGCCTGTAGATTCGATTGTTCTTTTGAATACTCTCTTAGCTTGTTCGTATCATTCACTACATCTGGATCACTAAGCAATTCATTTAAATTATTATAACGGTCTTCTACCGATTGTAATCGATCAAACATCGTGCTCACCTCGTTCATTTATATGTCTAATAGTACTATTATAAAGAAAAAGCAGAGTCCTTGCTACTTTTTCTATTTTAAAGAGCCTTTATGCTAATGAAAGAATATATACCTATTCTATTCAGTAAAGGGCTCGCGAAGATACAATTTCGCTCGCCCTCCGCTACTTTACGGATTGATAGCTCAACTGCACAGGTGGGAACCGTTTGTTCAAAGTTTTGCTTCGTCTCCGAACTTGTTTTCGGCTTTCTGCAAGGTTCTTGCCCATTTCCGCAAGGTTTATCCTCGTCTCTGCAAGGTTCTCGCTCATTTCCGCAAGGTTAGTCCCTGTCTCTGCAAGGTTCATCGCCATCTCTGCAAGGTTCGGCTTCGTCTCCGCAAGGTTTTTGGCTTTCTGCAAGGTTCTTGCTCATTTCCGCAAGGTTAGTCCTTGTCTCTGCAAGGTTCATCACCATCTCTGCAACGTTCGGCTTCGTCTACTCAAGGTTTTTGGCTTTCTGCAAAGTTCTTGCTCATTTCCGCAAGGTTATTCCCTGTCTCTGCAAGGTTCATCGCCATCTCTGCAACGTTCGGCTTCGTCTCCGCAAGGTTTTTGGCTTTCTGCAAGGTTCTTGCTCATTTCCGCAAGGTTTATGCCCGTCTCCGCAACGTTCTTCGCCATCTCTGCAAGGTTTCGCTTCTTCTCTGCAAGGTTCTCTATATTGTATTAGAAATACCTACTCGTTCACTGAGTAAGCGGTGGATTGGAGTGGCATTTGCGGCAAACTGGATAATAGGAGTCATTTCCACCGATTTGAATTTGTTCTCCTGTATATACTGGTTGACCGCTCTCATCCACTCGTAAGTTCATGATTGCTTTGCGATGGCAGAACCAGCATATCGTTTTCATTTCTTCGATTTTATCCGCATAGATCAGCATATATTTACTGCCCTCGAACATTTCGTTTTGGAAGTCATTCTTTAAGCCAAAGCCCATGACAGGGATATTTAGTTCATCTACAATTTGTGTAAGCTGAAGAACATGCTCTTTTTTTAAGAATTGCACCTCATCGATTAACACACAATATGGTTTCGGATCTATTTCTTTTACTACTTCATATAGGTTCGTTTCATCATAAATTGCAGTGGCCTTTCTCTTCAAACCAATTCGGCTAGAGACGTGTCCCACCTCATCACGAGTATCAATACCAGGTGTGAAAATAACGACTGGTTTGTTTTGTTCTTCATAATTATGTGCTACCTTTAGAATTTCTATTGATTTTCCACTGTTCATCGCGCCGTGCTTAAAAAATAGTTGAGCCATGATATATCTCCTTACTTATCGACTATGTATTTTGCTTCTATCTATTTATATCATACGGGTGTATTCCCCGAAACTATTTTAAAGGAATTGTCACAAGAAAAGCAGAAGCGCCTATCTCTGCCCCGACAGGCAAATGGGGAAAAGCGAGGAGGCATTTTCTCAGCCACCGGAGCTTTTATCCATTTGACCCCGAGGGGCATGGCGGTGGAGCTAGACATCAAGAAAAGCGCAACCGCCTATCTCTGCCCCGACAGGCAAATGGGGAAAAACGAGGAGGCATTTTCTCAGCCACCGGAGCTTTTATCCATTTGACCCCGAGGGGCAAGGCTGCTTGCGCTAGACACTATCCACAGATTGAGAATTTTATAATTTCCTAAACTATAAACAAAAATACCTGCAAAGCACTAAGTGCTCTGCAGGTATTTTGTTATTAGTCTTGAGTTTCTTCTTTAATTCCGTATTTTTTGTTGAAGCGATCAACACGGCCATCCGCAGCTGCGAATTTTTGACGTCCAGTATAGAATGGGTGACATTCGTTACAGAACTCGACTTTAATGTCTGATTTTACAGAACCAGTTGTGAATGTGTTACCACATGAACATGATACTGTTGCTTCTTTGTAATCGGGATGAATTCCTGCTTTCATCTCTATCTCTCCTCTCGCCCTGAACCATCTGGAACAGAGTTGGTTATGAAACTGATACCTTACACGATCCGATTGATGTCAATCGCATATGTAGCAGAAATGTATAAACTTACGTTTCATATAATAACATGTCTTCACGTTCTAGACAAGTCATTAGTTTTTGTTTAATGACTTACCTTAGAAGTTATTTTAGGAACGTGGAGTGTCTGTACAAAGTGTTTTCGTCTATATACGCTAAGGACTAAGCCTATTAAGAAAGCATTGAGTACGGTTGGCATAAATCCGTAGCTAAAAAACGGTAGTGATATCGATACAATTGGAACTAACCCAACTGTCATTCCAACGGCATAGATGAATTGTGTCGAAAAAATTGTAATACATCCTGTAATGATTAATCTTCCGAAGGAGTCCTTCACTGAAGAAGTATTGTGTAAAAAGCGCACAATCACTAAGCTTAGTATTATAAATATTCCAATCGCCATAGCTAAACCATAGGATTGAATGAGATGTCCAAAAACTAAATCTGTATGTGCTTCTGGAAGTTTATAGGTCGTTCCTGCTCCAAACCATTTAGCTCCTTGAAGTAAATCTGTAAGCAATACATTCATATATCCTGCACCTTCAGCATAACTTGCTGGATTAAAGAAGCCCAGTAGACGTGCTATCTGGTATTTTGCAATACTTCCATTTTGATAGCTGAACCACGTAAATATGATGAAGCTAATGATTAAAGCTGCCACAGCTCCAAAAACTATACTTTTTTGTTTTTTAGAAAACTTACTTTTCATGAATAATACTCCAACAAGAGCTCCGTATATTAATAAAATTGACAAGTCCGCATTAAAGCTAAATAAAATAAATGAAATTCCTACTAGTACAGTCGCTTTCCATAAGGCAAAGTTCTGTTTAGAAAACAATGCTGCCCAGGCAATACAGTAAAGTGGGATCGACATCCAAACCTTTAAACTAATAAATCCAACTTGGATCATTACTTTTCCGTTTATTTGTGCATTGTAAAAACTATATAAAAATATTATAAATAAGGAGGCAATGCCGAAAAAAACATAACCCAATTGTGCAAACTTTCGATAATCCAAAAACATTAATCCAAGAGCAACGCCAAAGCCTAAGATAATATGAATTACATGATTAGATAAAAACGCAGGAATCATATGACCATATCTGTACTCATAATGTGGCTGATTCAAAGCTATAATTGGCAAAAAGCTCAGTAATAATATTCCAATTAGTAAGGAGAGAAGCAGCCAATCTATTCTAGGCTTGTGGATTTCATTTAATGATTTACCGAGCACGGTAGGACTGCCCATTTCGGAAGCAGCTTTACCCTCTGCCTCCTTTTCCGTATATCCTTTTGTCATCCAAGACATCTTCGAGTGTTCCATATGATTAGCTAGCTCAGCTTCCACATAACTTTTTGCCTCTTTAGAGCGAATATGTGCAATAACTGACTGTAAATATTCTTTAATGCTCATCTGTAGTCACCTCGTGAAATAACTGCCTTAGTGAGAAACGAGTTGCTGTAGAAGAATGCTTTTTCTGTAATAGCTTATGTCCTTTTTTCGATAATCTATAATACTTTTCTCCTTCAGTCCAAAAGGATTCTAGCTCACCGTTTTGTTCCGCCAGATGAAGTGAGGTATATACAGCTCCTTCATTACATCTAATAGATTTTTCTCCTCTTACATGCAGAAGCTCTACTAACTCACTACCCGTCTTAGATTCTACTAAAAGAGGTAAAATCTCTTCTGTTAAAGCAGCTGGAGAGAGTTGTTTAATTTGGTCATTTACTTTTTGATGTACCTCTGAAAATTGCAGATGCTCAAATGTAGTACTTTTCATAGCTTTTTTTAAGCCCTTCAATCGTTCTTCCACTCAGACCCCTCCAATATATTCTTTAATAGAAGTTTTCCTTTGCGCAGCCTCGTCTTAATGGTGTTTTCATTAAGCTGCAAAACGGCTGCTGCTTCCCTCATGGTCAGTTCTTCAAAATAAGCTAAGTAAATTACTTCACGATATTTAATAGGTAAGCTCATGACTGCCGCTGCAAGCGATGCATCCTCATCTTGCTGGACAATGATTTGTTCTACACTTGAAGACAATGTAGCTCTATTTAGAAACGTATCTTCTGTTATCCTAACATTTTGGTTATACCAGCTTTTTAAATAGTCCTTGGCATGATTGATGGCAATGCGCCATAACCATGTTTTAATAGATGATCGGCCTCTATAACTCGGTAACCCTTTGTAGCACTTCACAAAAATCTCTTGTGTTAAATCCTCAGCAATCGTTTCGTTATGTACGTAAGCATAGACTAGCTGCAATATATCCTGACCATGTGTACTCATCAGTTCATCGATGAGCTGCTCATAATTCTCGGATTTAGTATCCCCCATTAGCATTCGCTCCACCGTTGTCCCCCCTTTTGCACATTAGACGAGTGTGCAGTTAGAAAAGTTTTCATTTATGAAATCATTATTTAAAAACATCAAAAAAGGAGACTCAGGACTGTTGTCTTGAGTCTCCATTTAAAGTTATTAGTTCAATTATAGTGACACTTTACCACTACGATGTGCTTTCATTTCCTCACTCAATTGCTCGAAGAAACCTTCGTTCGTTTTCGTTAAGCGTAGTTTTTTCAAGAAACGCTCTCCAAAATCGGAAGAATCAGAGAAAGTTTTGCGAATAGCCCATAGTTTATCCAATTGGTCTTTAGGAATTAACAATTCTTCTTTTCTTGTTCCTGAACGACGGATGTCAATGGCCGGGAAGATACGGCGCTCTGCTAGACTACGGTCTAGGTGAAGCTCTAGGTTTCCTGTACCTTTGAATTCTTCGTAAATAACTTCATCCATTCGTGATCCAGTATCAACTAAAGCAGTGGCTAAAATAGTTAAGCTTCCACCCTCTTCGATATTACGCGCAGCACCGAAGAAGCGTTTTGGACGATGGAATGCAGCAGGGTCAATACCACCTGATAAAGTACGTCCACTTGGCGGTATTACAAGATTGTAAGCACGTGCTAAACGAGTGATAGAATCCATTAGGATAATAACATCACGCTTATGCTCTACAAGGCGCATAGCTCTTTCCAAGACAAGCTCTGCTACCTTAACGTGATTTTCTGGTACCTCATCAAATGTGGAGCTTACTACATCAGCTTTTACAGAACGCTCGATGTCTGTTACTTCCTCCGGGCGCTCATCTATTAATAATACAATTAGCTCTGCATTTGGATGGTTCGTAGTAATAGCATTAGCAATTTCTTTTATTAATAAAGTTTTACCAGCCTTTGGTGGAGCAACAATTAAACCACGCTGACCATAACCTACTGGAGCTACTAAATCCATAATTCTAGTAGATAGCTTCTCTGGAACAGTTTCCAATTTAATATGGCGATCTGGATACAAAGGTGTTAGTCCTGGGAAATGAACTCGCTCTTTAGCAATTTCAGGATCTTCTCCATTTACTAGCTCTACATGCAGAAGACCGTAATAACGTTCGCTTTCCTTTGGTGGTCGTACTTTCCCTGTTACTTTGTCTCCGTTACGCAAATCAAATCTTCTAATTTGTGACGCGGAAATATAAATATCTTCGGAGCTAGGAGAATAGTTAATCGGTCGTAGGAAGCCAAAGCCCTCCTGCTGAATGATCTCTAAAACACCTTCCATAAAGAAAAAGCCTTCTTGCTCTGCACGAGATTTTAAGATTGCAAAAATAAGTTCTTTTTTTGATAATTTACTATAAGCAGCTATTTTATACTTGCGCGCAAGAGTATAGAGCTCTTTTAAGGTCATATTCTCTAGCTCATTGATCGTTGTTTGTGTCATTAGCACGCACCACTCTTTACTATATTTTGTTGTTTACTTATTGAAACTGGATAAAAGGAAAGAAGTTTTATTAGAGGATACCCGATAGAGAACTATCGGGTATACAAAGAAGTTTAGTTTTATAGTACTAAATTCGGTTTTTTGTTTAAGCTGTGACGGCCTTCTACGAAACGAATAGTTCCGGATTTGGCGCGCATTACGATAGAATGCGTGGAACCAAAAGCGCCTTTGAACTGCACTCCACGTAGGAGCTCTCCATCAGTAACTCCAGTTGCTGCAAAGATGGCATCATCGCCTTTTACAAGGTCAGTCATACGCAATACCTTGGAAACATCTAGTCCCATCTTTTTACATCTTTCAAGTTCTGCCTCATCCTGAGGAACAAGCTTCCCTTGAATTTCTCCACCTAAGCATTTTAATCCAACTGCTGAGATAACTCCTTCTGGAGCTCCTCCCATGCCGAATAAAATATCAACACCAGTATTATCAAAAGCAGTGTTAATCGCCCCAGCTACATCGCCATCGGTAATTAGCTTGATGCGAGCGCCTGCTGCTCTAATTTCTTCGATAATTTTTTCATGGCGCTGACGACCTAAGATAGTCGCAACAACGTCTTCAATATCTTTGTTTTTTGCACGAGCAACAGCACGTAAATTATCAAGTACAGACGCATTTATGTCCACTTGGCCAACGGATTCAGGTCCTACTGCCAGTTTTTCCATATACATATCTGGTGCATGAAGTAAATTTCCGCGATCTGCAATTGCTAGAACTGCCAATGCATTCCAGCCACCAGAAGCTACAATATTAGTACCTTCTAAAGGGTCTACTGCTACATCTACTTGAGGACCTCCTGTGCCATGGCCAAGCTTTTCTCCGATATATAGCATCGGTGCCTCGTCCATTTCACCTTCCCCAATTACTACAACACCCTCCATAGGGATAGTGTCAAATACTGTACGCATTGCAGTAGTTGCTGCATCATCTGCTTCATTTTTTAATCCTCGTCCCATCCAGCGAGCAGATGCAATAGCGGCTGCTTCAGTCACTCGGACTAATTCCATTGATAAACTACGTTCCATTTCGTTTGTGCCTCCCGTATTACGGATTGTATATAAATACATACGAATTTGTTTCTTCCGATATCATTGTAGCATATTTGTCAAATAAGAAAAGCGCAATCGCCTATGTCTGCCCCGACAGGCAAATGGAGAAAAGCGAGGAGGCAGCTCTTCCGCCACCGCAGCTTTTATCCATTTGACCCCGAGGGGCAAGGCGATGGAGCTAGACAGATAGAAAAGCGCAATCGCCTGTTCTGACCCGACAGGCAAATGGAGAAAAGCGAGGAGGCATCTCTTCAGCCACCGGAGCTTTTATCCATTTGACCCCGAGGGGCAAGGCGATGGAGCTAGACAATAAGAAAAGCGCAATCGCCTGTCTCTCGATCGACAGAAATCACCTAAGTTATGTCTAGTTTCTAAAAAAATGGAGAAAATACCCTCCATTTTTCTAGCTATTATTTTGTTCGATTTCCAGTACTTCCACTCTTCTAATATCTGCCCCTATACCTTGTAGCTTCTCGATTAATGAGCTATATCCTCGGTCTATATGGTAGATATCTTGAATTTCGGTTTCACCGTCTGCTATTAAGCCTGCCAGTACCAGAGCAGCCCCTGCGCGAAGATCACTCGCTCGAACGGTTGCAGCCTCTAGCTTAACAGGTCCAGTTAGCACAGCAGTTCTACCATCTACTCTTCCATTTGCATTCATGCGGCGTAACTCATCAATATGTTTAAACCGCGCTGAATAAATAGAATCAGTAATGACCGAAGTTCCGGTAGCTTGTGTCAATAAAACAGAAAAAGGTTGCTGAAGATCCGTGGCAAATCCAGGATAAACAAGTGTCTTAACGTCAACAGCTTGTAAATTTGTCGTTTTAGGAATAAATACCTTCTCTTCAAACTCTTCTACAGCTACTCCCATTTCTCGAAGCTTTGCAGTTAAAGCTTCCACGTGAAATGGAATGACATTATCAATGGTTACTCCATCACCGGCAAGTGCAGCCATAATCATAAAAGTGCCAGCCTCTATACGGTCCGGAATAATCGTGTGCTTTGTACCGTGCAGCTCTTCTACCCCATCAATACGAATCACGTTTGTTCCTGCACCTTTAATATTAGCTCCCATATTTGAAAGTAACGTTGCCACATCAATGATTTCTGGCTCTTTTGCAGCGTTTTCGATAATAGTTCTACCTTTTGCTAGGACGGCAGCAAGCATGATGTTAATTGTGGCGCCCACACTTACAACATCTAGATATATTTTTGATCCAACTAGCTCGTCTGCTCTCAAATAGATTGCTCCGTGCTCATTGCTCACTTCTGCACCTAACGCTTCAAACCCTTTAATATGCTGGTCAATTGGTCGAGGGCCTAAATGACAGCCGCCCGGCAGCCCAATAGCTGCTTTTTTGAATTTCCCTAGCATAACACCCATTAAGTAATAAGATGCTCGTAACTTTTTAATATTACCATTAGGCATAGGCATATCTACAACATTTGTCGGATCTATCACCATAGTCCCCTCAGAGAAGGTTACTTTTGCACCAACCTCTTCTAAAATTTCCTTTAGGGTGAAAACATCCAATATTTCAGGTAAGCCTTCTATTGTAACGGGAGAATTAGCCATCAACGAAGCGGGAATAAGAGCTACTGCACTATTTTTTGCCCCACTTACTTTAATCGTGCCACGGAGGGTGTTTCCTCCTTTTATTTTATAAACTTCCATACCGTTCTCCTTCGTGTTGGTTACTCGCTTTTTCTATTGTTCCAATCCGCTAGGAAACCTTCAATTCCTTTATCAGTTAAAGGATGATTGAATAATTGTTTTAAAACTTTAAATGGAGTAGTAGAGATATGTGCACCATTTAATGCTGCATCCGTAATATGCTGTGGATGTCTGATTGAGGCAGCGATGATTTCTGTGTCAATGTTATGGATAGAGAATATAGTTGAGATTTTAGCAATCAATTCCATACCATCATGGCCAATATCATCTAAACGTCCTAAGAAAGGAGAAACATATGTAGCACCAGCACGCGCTGCCATTAGTGCTTGGTTTGCACTGAAGATTAAAGTTACGTTAGTTTTAATACCTTCTGCACGGAAAACCGAACATGCTTTTAAGCCTTCTGGTGTCATCGGAAGCTTAACTGTGATGTTTGGTGCAATTGCAGCTAGCTCTCTACCTTCTTTAATCATACCTTCTGCATCTAAAGCTATAACCTCTGCACTTACTGAACCATCTACTAAAGCTGTGATTTCACGTAAACGATCGTGAAAAGAAATATTTTCTTTTGCTACTAAAGATGGATTTGTAGTAACACCTGAGATTACTCCCCATGAGTGTGCTTCTTTTATTTCGTCAAAGTTTGCTGTATCGATAAAAAATTTCATATTAATAATATCCTCCTCTTGATGGAAAAACAGGAGAAGTCCCTCTTGTCACTCTACTTAAGAGCCAAAGAGCACTTCTCCTTTATAGCTATTTATATTACTTATGCTTTATTAGAACTTCCGAATTCACGCATTTTTCCAATCACAGTTGCTTTTATTGCATCACGTGCTGGGATTAAATACTTACGTGGATCGTATTGTTCTTCGTTAGCTGCTAGGTATTCACGAATTGCTTTTGTTGCAGCAATTTGGTTTTCTGTATTTACATTAATTTTAGCTGTACCTAATGAAATAGCTCTTGTAATGTCTTTTGTTGGAATACCAGTTCCGCCATGTAGTACTAACGGTAAATCAGCTAACTTAGAAATTTCTTCCATTTCCTCAAAACCTAAGTTTGGTTCACCTTTATACGGACCATGAACGGATCCAAGAGCAGGTGCAAGACAGTCAATTGCAGTGCGTTTTACAAGCTCTGCACATTCTGCTGGGTCGGCATAAATAACGCCATCTGCTATTACATCGTCTTCTTGACCGCCAACAGTCCCTAGCTCTGCTTCTACGGAAACACTGTGAGCATGAGCATACTCTACCACTTTTGAAGTAATTTCTACATTTTCTTCGAAAGGATGGTGTGATGCGTCAATCATGACAGAAGTAAATCCAGCATCAATTGCAGCCTTACATTTATCAAAGCTTGAACCATGATCTAAATGAATTGCTACCGGAACTGTAATATTATAGTCCGCCATTAATCCCTTAACCATATGTACAACTGTTGTAAATCCGCCCATGTATTTTGCAGCGCCTTCAGAAACACCTAGAATAACTGGTGACTTTTCTTCTTCAGCTGCTTGTAAAATAGCCTGCGTGAATTCCAAGTTATTAATGTTGAATTGTCCAACTGCATAGCCTTCTTTTTTACCTTTTTCAAGCATTTCTTTCATAGAAACTAAAGCCATTTAAAAGGACCTCCTATATTTTAATTGGTACATCGCAAATAATTAATCAAATGCTTAAGCAGGACACACCTCTAAACGTTCCACATAATAAAATACCCTATATTTTGTCCAAATAAACTGTTTAGAGTTAGCCTACTCATTTCCTACACAATCATAACAAAAACAGGCGATGTTTTCCACTGCCTGCTCATACCCTCATTATTTTAGTAAATTGTTCACAGCATCCCTTACTTCAAAAATATCAAAGGGCTTTGTAAAATAGAGAGATGCGCCTAAGCCCATCGCCTCTTGTATGAGATTTAACTCACCATAAGCGGTCATCATCATCACTGGTAATTCAGGTGATTGTTCTTTTATTTTTTTTAAAATTTGAATCCCATCCATACCTGGTATTTTCATGTCCAATAATACACCAGCAATCGGCTTTTCTTCTAATTGCTTCAATGCCTCATAACCATTTGATGCTAGGCTAATCTCGTACCCTTCTTGAGCGAAAACTTCTTTTAAGAGCATCCGTATCCCAAGTTGATCATCTACAATTAGTAACTGTTTCATGAAGGAAGACCCCTTTTTACCGTATTTTCTAGTAATGTAATATTCGCTACAAACATTCCTCTTTCCTCCTTTTTCCGTTGAAAATATTATGATAAAAAGGATAAAATCTCCTAATAATAGACACATTTTTTATGATTGCTATACAAGTTACTACAATGATTATCCAAATTCTTATATAATAATTTAGAGGTGAAAAGAATGAAAATGTTAACAACACAACTTTCCGGGCTGCTCCAAAGAATTGCTAGCTCCGAGGAAGAAAGCATAGAAGAAACTGCTCGCCTCCTTGCACAAGCGGCTGCAGGGGAAGGGAAAATCTATTTTGCAACGTTTGATGAAATGCATAGCATTGCGATAAATGCACAGTATGCTACTGAGCCATTTCCAAAAATGGAAAGATGGAGTCCTGATGTAGAGTTTACTAGCGCAGACAGAGTTTGGATCATTACTCGCTCCGCTCTTAATGATGAGGCAATTTCGCTCGCTAAAAGCTTAAGTGAGCAGTTTATCCCTTTTGGCGTTTTAACTAGCGAGCCGGCTGGGGACGATAATTTGTTATTTGATCTTGCATATACATATATATCCTTAAAGATTTCTAAAGGACTACTTCCTGCTGAAGATGGCTCTAGAGTAGTTTTCCCACACGCACTCGCTGGATTGTTCGTATATGAAGCTGTTAAATTACAAATCGACGAAATACTTAAAAGTGAGGAATAAATATTAGGTATAAAGCTAGCTGCCAAAAGCTAGCTTTTTTTAATGAGAAAAATATACAAACATTATTCACTAGAATTAGTGCCTGCCTCGTGACTTTAACGGTTGTTTGTTTCTGAAAGAAACTTTCTTCCTTCCGCTAGTTCGCTCTGACTAGTTTTACGACAATAGAACGGTATTTTACTACAATCACCCGCTACTTTACGACAATGAGCCCACTTTTTACTACAATCCCTTGCCTGCTAACTCGCTCTCACCAAAAAAACCTTTATGAATAGTAGACTTATTATCTTACATCAAAGTTTCATATGTAATTGGAATATTTGAAATTTATATGTTTTATAATAGAATTTCTACTTGGCGCTTCCTTCCCTACCTCACTAATCCTATTATAACCTATACTGTATAATAATTACATTACTGTTTATGTGAAAGATTATCACTTTTATGTACAAAAAAAGCATCGAACATTTTACAAAAGAGTAAAGTGCTCGATGCTGTCTTTTCATTTTTCTATCTTCAATTATTCTCCAACAGAAGCTTTAATGAATTCACGGAATAATGGTTGTGGACGCTGCGGGCGAGACACAAACTCCGGATGGAACTGAGATGCTACGAAGAAAGGATGCTCAGGAAGCTCAACGATTTCGATTAAACGACCATTTGGGCTTGTCCCAGAGAACATAAATCCAGCAGCCTCGAATTGCTCACGGAACTCATTGTTGAATTCATAGCGGTGACGGTGACGCTCATATACAAGCTCTTCACCGTAGGCTTCTTGTGCTTTAGAGCCAGGTGTTAGTTTACATGGATATAATCCTAGACGAAGTGTACCACCAAGGTCCTCTACGTCTTTTTGTTCTGGCAATAGATCAATAATAGAGTGTGGTGTGCTTGGATCTAACTCAGTTGAGTGTGCTCCTTCTAGGTTTAACACGTTACGAGCATATTCAACTGTTGCTAATTGCATACCTAGGCAGATTCCGAAGAAAGGTACTTTGTTTTCTCGCGCAAATTTAATCGCTGCAATTTTACCTTCTACCCCGCGATCTCCAAATCCACCAGGAACAAGGATACCATCTACGTCAGAAAGAATTTCAGCAACATTTTCATTGCTTACGTGCTCTGCGTTTACCCATTTAATCTCTACATCTGCATCAAATGCATATCCTGCATGTTTCATTGCTTCTACAACAGAAATGTATGCATCTTGAAGCTCTACGTATTTACCTACTAGACCAATACGAACTTTTTTCGATAATGATTTTACTTGATCTACTAATCCTATCCAGTCCGTCATATCTGCTTCTGGCGTAGTAAGCTGGAAGTGATCTACAACGATTTGGTCTAAATGCTGAGCTTGTAGGTTTAAAGGAATTTCATATAAAGAATCAGCATCGATACATTCAATTACTTCTTCTGGTTTGATATCACAGAATAACGCGATTTTATCTTTCATATCTTGTGGTACAGGCATTTCAGAGCGAACAACAATGACATTTGGTTGAATACCTAAGCTTCTAAGCTCTTTAACACTGTGCTGAGTTGGTTTTGTTTTCATCTCACCAGCAGCTTTGATAAATGGTACTAGCGTACAGTGGATGTACATGACATTATTACTTCCAACATCGCGCTTCATTTGGCGGATTGTTTCTAGGAAAGGAAGTGATTCTATATCTCCTACCGTTCCACCAATCTCCGTAATCACGATGTCCGCTTGAGTTTCTCTCGCAGCAAGGAATAATCTTTCTTTTATTTCATTTGTAATATGAGGAATGACTTGTACAGTTCCGCCGTTATAATCTCCACGACGTTCTTTTCTTAAAACGGACGAATACACTTTACCTGTTGTGATATTAGAGTATTTGTTCAGATTGATGTCGATGAAACGCTCATAGTGACCTAAGTCTAAGTCTGTTTCTGCACCATCGTCTGTTACGAAAACTTCCCCATGTTGATATGGACTCATTGTTCCAGGGTCTAGATTGATGTAAGGATCGAATTTTTGAATAGTTACTTTCAATCCTCTATTTTTTAATAAACGTCCAAGAGACGCAGCTGTAATACCTTTACCAAGCGAAGATACAACCCCACCAGTAACAAAAATAAATTTAGTCATTGTCGTTCCTCCTATTTATCGTGTTCCAATAATAAAAAGCGCTCCTCCTGCTGGTTTTAGCAGGGGAGCGCGTATGCACATGAGTATGTCTCTTCAAAAAGAGCCCAATAAAATCTTATAGCGTTTGCTAGTAGAAGTCAAGAATTATTCTTCTTCGTCTAATTCTTCATCATCATCTAGATCTTCATCATCAATGATTTCAAAGTCTTCATCGTCTTCGTCGATTAAATCTTCCTCGATTACGTCTACTTCATCAATTTCCGCTTCCACGAAATCGATTGCTACTACATCATCGTCATCGTCGTCATCATCGTCATCGTCGTCATCTTCAATAAATTCATCGAATTCTTCTTCAAAGATAATTTCATCCTCATCCAAATCATCCAAATCGTCTAAATCATCTACTGCTTTTGTTTTCTTCTTACGTACTTTTACAGTTGGAGCAGTTTCTTCTTCAATTTGTTCCACTGGATACCACTCTCTAAGGCCCCATTGGTTTTCAGCAATTGCTAGGAAACGTCCATCAATATTCATGTCTGTATAGAATTGTGGCTTACGATCTGCCATCTCTTCATCTGTAAAGCCGTTCAACTTTTGAATCTCATCAAATAATTCTGTTAATGTTAAAGAATTTTTCTTGTCTTCTAGTATGGCAAATCCAAGATCTATTAGTGATTCTTCTTGTAATTGTGCTGTTGTCATTTCACGAAAATTCAAATCGTGCACGTCCTTTCTATGTCCGCTTGCATACTTTCCATTATATACAAACAATTAAGTTATATGCTACATTCATTTATTCTTTTTGAAAAGAGATATTTTCCTACCAACTATAGAAAATAAATAAAAAGAAAGCAAGAGTAACGGTATGGAAGCGAGTCTTTTATTATACAACCAAACTGTCGTTAAAAGGAGAACAATTATAACCATAATTTGAACAGGCTTTTTCATCACACTTCTCCTCTACGACTTTATATATACATTATACAAAAAATATAATAAAAAAGTGCCTCTAATATACATAGAGACACTAATATTTTTACATATTTCTTCGATATTGACCGCCGACCTCATAAAGAGCATTAGTAATTTGACCTAAGCTAGCAATTTGGACTGTGCTCATGAGCTCTTCAAAGATATTGCCACCACTCATTGCAACTTGCTTCAAGCGCTCTAAAGCATGCTCCACTTTAGCTTCATGCTTAGCTTGGAAGTCTCTTAAATTATTTATTTGAGTTTCTTTTTCCTCTTTGGATGCACGGGCAAGTTCCATATTGTCTATATCATCTTCAGAAGCAGGGTTTGGATTTAAGTAGGTGTTAACTCCTATAATCGGAAGTTCCCCTGTATGCTTCTTCATCTCATAATACATAGACTCTTCTTGAATTTTGCCACGCTGATACTGAGTTTCCATGGCTCCAAGAACACCACCACGGTCATTGATCCGATCAAATTCCATTAGAACTGCTTCTTCTACAAGGTCAGTCAGCTCTTCCACTACATAGGAGCCTTGTAAAGAGTTTTCGTTTTTCGATAAACCATGCTCTTTTGTAATAATCATCTGGATAGCCATGGCACGACGTACAGATTCCTCTGTAGGAGTGGTGATTGCCTCGTCATACGCGTTTGTATGGAGCGAGTTACAGTTATCCTGCAATGCCATCAAGGCCTGAAGCGTTGTACGTATATCATTGAAATCTATCTCTTGGGCATGAAGACTTCTTCCCGATGTTTGTACATGGTACTTTAACTTCTGGCTTCTCTCATTTGCCCCATACTTTTCACGCATAACCACAGCCCATATACGACGGGCAACGCGACCAATCACCGTATATTCTGGATCTAGCCCGTTTGAGAAGAAGAATGATAGATTAGGTGCAAATTCATCAATATTCATCCCACGGCTTAAATAATACTCTACATACGTAAAACCGTTTGCCATCGTAAATGCCAGCTGGGAAATAGGATTTGCCCCTGCCTCTGCAATATGGTAACCAGAAATAGAAACAGAATAGTAATTTCTAACCTTATGGTCAATAAAGTATTGTTGGATGTCCCCCATCATTCGAAGTGCGAATTCTGTCGAAAAGATACACGTATTCTGTCCTTGATCTTCTTTTAGGATGTCTGCCTGCACGGTACCTCGAACGACTTGCAATGTTGCTTCCTTCACATGAGTGAATTCTTCTACCGTCAATGTTCTACCTAGCTCTTCTTCCTTTAGGCGTACCTGCTGGTCAATTGACGTGTTCATAAACATTGCTAAAATAATCGGAGCTGGACCGTTGATGGTCATCGACACAGACGTGGATGGCGCACATAAGTCAAAGCCAGCATATAGCTTTTTCATATCCTCTAATGTACAAATGCTAACACCAGATTCCCCGACCTTGCCGTAAATATCTGGACGATAATCAGGATCTTCTCCGTAAAGCGTTACGGAGTCAAACGCTGTAGACAATCGCTTTGCGTCGTCATCCTTAGATAAATAATGGAAACGACGGTTAGTACGCTCTGGAGTTCCTTCTCCTGCAAACTGACGCTTAGGGTCCTCTCCTTCTCTACGGAAAGGGAACACCCCTGCAGTATAAGGGAACGATCCTGGTACATTCTCTTTATAAACCCATTTCAAAATCTCCCCGTAATCGACAAATTTCGGTAGAGCGACTTTTGGGATTTTCAAGCCAGACAAGCTTTCCGTACGTAGAATTGTACGAATTTCTTTATCCCGAATTTTTGTGACAAACTCATCGCCTGCATACGCATCTTTTAGTGCCTGCCAGTTGTCTAGAATACGTTTTGATTCTGCCGTTAATTCATCTTTAATGCCCTCGGCTAGAGATTCTAATGATTGAATTAAAGCATCGTCTGCTGTTTTTTTCTTAACCTCATCAATTGCACCCTCTAGTTGGAACAATCGTCTTGCAAACTCTACCTGCTCTTGAGACTTGTTATGATAGCCTCTAACTGTGTCCGTAATTTCACGAAGGTAGTACCTGCGATCGTTAGGGATAATGACATTTTGCTTTTGCGTTTTCACAAACTGATCATAAGATGTTGCCCAATCTGTGCCCAATTTTTTATTCAGCGTATCGATTAACGCTGCAAATAATGAGTTAGTGCCTTTGTCATTGAACTGGCTAGCAATTGTACCGTAAACTGGCATTTTGTCCAGCTCCACATCCCATAGCTCCCGGCTGCGTTGATACTGCTTTTGCACCTGTCTTAATGCATCCTCAGAGCCTTTTCGTTCGAATTTATTGATAACGATTAAGTCTGCATAGTCAATCATATCAATTTTTTCTAGTTGAGACGGTGCTCCAAACTCACTAGTCATGACATACATAGAGAGGTCAGAAACATTCGTAATTTCGGCATCCCCTTGACCGATTCCACTTGTCTCTACAACAATCAGATCATAGCCGGCAACCTTCACAACATCTAATACATCTGCAATTGCGCCTGATAATTCTGTCCGTGATCCACGAGTAGCTAAGCTTCTCATAAATACTCGTTTATTGAAAATAGCATTCATACGGATACGGTCTCCAAGCAGAGCCCCACCAGTTTTTTGCTTTGTAGGGTCAATCGATAAAACTGCTATCTTTTTATCTGGCAATTCCTGAAGAAAGCGACGGATCAATTCATCCGTTAAGGAGCTTTTCCCTGCACCACCTGTACCCGTGATTCCTAGCACCGGAGTATTCTTAGACAGGCCTTGTGCCAGCTCAAGCATACTCTTTGTTTCGGAATCCTTGGTGTGATGTGCCTCTTCTGCTAGTGTAATCAGATGAGCGAGTACCTCCGGATTTTCAGTTGTAACTTTCTCGATTGTTTCTTTTGCTCCTGAAGGATCTGTTGGAACGTCGCACTCCATTAGCATTTTGTTGATCATCCCTTGCAGTCCTAGCTTTCGACCGTCTTCAGGTGAAAATATTCCGGAAATACCATATTCCTGCAGCTCTTTAATTTCTTTTGGGATAATTACTCCACCGCCACCACCATATATACGAATATGAGGTGCTCCCCTATCGGCAAGTAAGTCCTTCATATATTTAAAATACTCGACATGTCCTCCTTGATAGGAAGAGATGGCAATCCCTTGAACATCCTCTTGTATAGCAGCATTAACAACCTCTTCAACCGAACGATTGTGGCCTAGGTGGATCACCTCTGCTCCGCTCGCCTGTAAAATGCGGCGCATAATATTGATGGATGCATCATGACCGTCAAAAAGACTCGACGCCGTTACAAAACGAACATGATTTTTTGGACGATATACTTCTACCTTAGACATGTTGTTCCTCCTTGTTTGTGTGAACATTTATTCCAAACCCTGGACTAATTTAAAGAACGTCCTTCGCTTTACCCATCCCACTGAGTAATAACTGCACTTGTAGATCTGTAAATTGCTCGATGGTAAATTCCTTGCGCAAGGCCCATCTTCTAAATGCCCACATTTGCCCTTGGACAGCCAAGGTATGAGCATAGAGTTTAGCCTGCTCCGCAGTTAGCTTCAGCTCCCCAGCCTCCATACAGCCAACCATGATTTTATGGAAGATATCCACCATTTCTAGCTCTTTCGTTAATACATATTCGAGTGCTTTTTTTGGTAACGATTTGGATTCCTGGTACATGACGACAAACTCATCCGACATATCATCTATCACCCCATAATAGTGATATATCGCATTTTTCAAATCCTCCATCGTCGTGCCTTTTTCAGGCTGAAATTCTGAAAGCCTTCCATGAACCTCATGATAAATACTATCGCAAACTAAATAGAGTACATCCTCTTTGGTGCGGATATATTCATAAAGCGTGCCTATACTAAAGCCCGCTTCCTTCGCAATCTCTCTTGTAGTAGTACGGTGAAAGCCCTTTTGTTTGAATAAAGTGACAGCTGCTCGAATCATTTGCTGACGTCTTTTTTCAATTAAGTTTCCGTCCTTTACAGAGGTCAATACTTCGTGTTTTTTGTCCATGTTACTTAGTAAGCATACGAGAGATAACAAGACGTTGAATTTCTTGTGTACCCTCATAAATTTGAGTTATTTTAGCATCACGCATAAAACGTTCCACTGGATAGTCCTTCGTATACCCGTATCCACCATATACCTGCACTGCTTCTGTTGTAACTTTCATAGCTGTATCTCCAGCCATTAGCTTAGCCATTGCAGATTCCTTCCCGTAGGAAAGTCCATTAGACTCTAACCAAGCTGCTTGATAAGTAAGTAATCGTGAAGCTTCAATCGATGTGGCCATGTCTGCTAGCTTAAAGGAAACACCTTGGTTTGCAGCGATTGGCTTACCAAACTGTACGCGCTCTTTTGCATAGCTAACGGAAGCATCCAAAGCACCTTGAGCAATACCAACCGCTTGAGCAGCGATACCGTTACGACCGCCATCTAACGTTTTCATAGCGATGATGAATCCTTCGCCTTCTTGACCTAATAGATTTTCCTTAGGCACACGGCAGTTTTCAAAGATGATTTCTGTTGTAGGCGATGAACGAATTCCTAGCTTTTTCTCTTTTTTCCCAACTGAGAATCCTTCAAATCCAGCTTCTACGATAAATGCACTTGTTCCTTTATGCTTAGATTCTGGATCTGTAACAGCAAACACTACATAAATGTCTGCAATCCCACCGTTTGTAATAAATATTTTAGAGCCATTTAGCACATAATGATCTCCATCTAATTTAGCAGTTGTTCTCATGCCACCTGCATCGGAACCAGACCCTGCTTCTGTTAGTCCGTAACCACCAATTTTTGTTCCTTCTGCCATTGGACGAAGATATTTTTGCTTTTGCTCTTCATTTCCATATTTGAATATTGGCCATCCAGCTAAAGATGTGTGTGCAGAAAGCGTTACTCCTGTAGATGCACAAACTCGTGACAGCTCTTCTACTGCGATACAGTAAGCTAAATAATCCGATCCAATTCCGCCGTACTCTTCAGGCCACGGAATTCCTGTTAGTCCAAGCTCTGCCATTTTGTCGAAAATTTCACGATCAAAACGCTCCTCTTCATCACGTTCAGCAGCTGTTGGTGCTACTTCATTCACAGCAAAGTCACGTACCATTTTACGAATCATTTCATGCTCTTCTGTTAGTTGAAAATTCATTTGTACATTCCGCCTTTTTGTCGTATTTATTTTTGTCTGCTATATTCGTTCTCTCTTAATTCATCAAATGCTTACTAATAACGATTCGTTGGATTTCACTTGTACCCTCGTAAATTTCGGTAATCTTTGCATCTCGGAAGTAGCGTTCTACTGGATAATCCTCTGTGTATCCATAGCCGCCAAATACTTGAACCGCCTCAATTGCTACGTCTACCGCTGTTTTAGAAGCGAATAGCTTAGCCATCGACGCTTCTTTCCCACAAGGAAGCCCTCTATCTCGCATATTGGCTGCTCGGTAAACTAGTAATCTAGCTGCCTCAACTGCTGTTCCCATGTCTGCAAGCTTGAACCCGACTCCTTGGTTTGCAGCAATTGGCTTACCAAATTGGACGCGTTCCTTTGCATATCCTACCGCTGCTTCGAAAGCAGCTTCGCCTATACCTAGAGCTTGAGTTGCAATTCCAATACGTCCCGTGTTTAAGTTGGCCATAGCAATTTTAAAGCCCTCGCCCTCTTCTCCAAGAAGGTTTTCTACTGGAATTTTCATATCCTCGAAGGTGATTTGGACTGTTCTCGATCCATGCAAGCCCATCTTGTGTTCGTCTTTTCCAATGATAAATCCTGGTGTGTCTTTCTCCACGATAAAGGCGGAGATTCCGCGAGAGCCCTGCGAAGCATCCGTCGAAGCAAATACGATGTAAACATCTGCCTCTCCACCATTTGTAATAAACACCTTGGATCCATTCAGCACATAATGATCGTCTTTTTTGACTGCTTTCGTTTTAAGAGCACCTGCATCTGACCCAGCAGATGGCTCTGTTAAGCAAAATGCTCCAAGATACTCGCCAGATGCAAGCTTTGGGATGTACTTCTGTTTTTGTTCTTCATTACCAAAGTAAAGAATTGGGTTCGTCCCTACGGATGTATGTACGGAAAGGATAACCCCTACAACCGCACTTACCTTGGATAATTCATGGATGGCAATCACATAGCTAGTAAAGTCCATCTCCGATCCACCGTACTTCTCTGGTATCGTGATCCCCATTAAACCTAGCTCACCCATTTTTTTTATAATTTCACGAGGGAACTCCCCTTGCTCCATCCGTTCAATAAAAGGCTCTATTTCGGCTTTTGCAAAATCACGAACCATGCTGCGCATCATTAGCTGCTCTTCAGTGAATGTTAACTCCATTAATAAATCCCCTTTGTTGGTTATTCGTAAATATAGAAGCCTCTTCCAGTTTTCTTCCCTAGCCATCCAGCCTTCACGTATTTACGCAATAACGGACATGGTCTATACTTGCTGTCACCAAATCCTTCATGAAGCACTTCCATGATATACAAGCAAGTATCTAAACCGATGAAGTCTGCTAGCTGTAGAGGTCCCATTGGATGATTCATGCCCATCTTCATGACATCATCGATTGCTTCTTTCGTTGCTACCCCTTCGTATAATGTATAAATTGCCTCATTGATCATTGGCATTAATACACGGTTTGCAACAAATCCTGGGAAGTCATTTACTTCAACAGGAACCTTACTTAACTTTTTCGTCATTTCCTCAATCGCTGCATAAACTTCATCATTCGTTGCAAGTCCTCTAATAATTTCAACGAGCTTCATCACGGGAACTGGATTCATAAAATGCATGCCAATTACTTGTTCTGGACGATTGGTAGCTGCTGCAATTTCTGTTATTGGAAGTGATGACGTATTCGTTGCTAAAATAGCATGAGCTGGTGCAATAGCATCTAGTTGTTTAAAAATAGATTGTTTGATTTCCATGTTTTCTACAGCTGCTTCGATGACAAGATCTACATCATTTGCATCGTTAATTGATAGTGACTTACTGATTTTATTTAAAACCGCTTGTTTGTCGTCCTCGGTCATTCTTCCCTTTTCTACATTTCTAGAAAGATTTTTGGAGATTGTTTGAAAGCCTCGCTCAAAGAATTTTTCTTCTCTGTCATTTAGCTTCACTTCATAGCCTGCCTGTGCGCAGACTTGTGCAATCCCAGAACCCATTTGCCCTGCGCCTATTACCATTACCTTTTGAATGTTCATGCTAGATTTCCCCCTGTTTTTGGAACTTCAATCATGATGGCATCTCCTTGGCCTCCACCTGAACAGATGGCAGCTATTCCGATGCCTCCCCCTCTACGCTTCAATTCATACGCAAGCGTAAGTATAATTCGTGCACCAGATGCTCCAATTGGATGACCTAATGCAACAGCCCCACCGTTCACGTTCACTTTGTCCTCTGATAAACCAGCAATTTGACTGCTCACTAACGCAACTGCCGCAAAAGCCTCGTTAATTTCAAACAAATCAATGTCTTCAATAGATTTCCCTGTTTTCTCAAGTAGCTTGTTAATAACAAGTCCTGGAGTTTGTGGAAAGTTTTCTGGCTCAATTGCAATGGCAGTGTGGCTAACTATATATGCTAGTGGCTCTTTTCCAAGCTCTTTTGCTTTATCTTCATTTGTCAGTACAAGTGCACAAGCACCATCATTTACCCCAGGTGCATTTCCAGCTGTAATAGTGCCCTCTTTACCAAATGCAGGTTTCAGCTTAGCAAGTGATTCAACAGAAGTATCCGTCCGAGGAGCCTCATCCTGAGTCACAACAATCGGATCACCTTTCCGTTGGGGAATCTCAACCGGAACAATTTCTTCTGCAAATATTCCAGATTCAATCGCTTTCAACGCACGGCTGTGACTTCTGTATGACCATTCATCTTGTTTTTCACGTGATAACTCAAACGTCTCAGCAGTCGAATTTCCGTAAGTTCCCATATGAACACGCTTCGGATGGAATGAACAAGAAAGACCATCGTAAATCATTCCGTCGACCATTTGGCCATCGCCCATTCTTAAACCAAATCTACCTTTCGGCAAATAGTATGGAGCGTTGGACATAGATTCCATTCCCCCAGCTACGATTACCTCTTCGTCCCCTAAACGAATAATTTGGTCTGCCATCGTTACGCTTCGCATCCCAGAAGCACATACTTTGTTAATCGTTTCTGTTTGAACATTCCAAGGAATTCCAGCCTTGTTAGCTGCCTGTCTAGAAGGAATTTGACCTTGCCCGGCTTGTAGGACCGTTCCCATAATTACTTCATCCACTTGTTCAGGATTTACACCTGCTTTTACAAGTGCTTCCTTTATAGCAACTCCTCCCAAATCGGAAGCTGTTAAGTTACTAAGTGCTCCACCGAACTTACCAAAAGCTGTACGTGCCCCATCCAAAATTACTGTTTTCGTCAATACAGTCACCCCTTTGATTTGTATACGCTTTCAAGATTATTTAAATAAAATAGCACTGACTGAACGCTCGCTCGATTAATAATGTTAAGAAAAGGGAGTATTTCCACTCCCTTCCTCATTAGTTTAAGTTTACTTAAAGTAATTTGTGATTGCAATTATTATTGAACATTCTGTTCTTCGTTAACCTCTTCTATTTCAGTCACTGACTCACCGAAGATGGATTTTTCTAGAAGCTCAGCAATATCATATGTTCCTACTGTATCTTCTACTTCTTTCGCTTTCGTACCATCTGACAGCATCGTTAAGCAGTACGGACATCCAGAAGAAATAACGGTTGGTTTTACTTCTAACGCTTGTTCTGTACGAGCAACGTTTACGCGGTTACCAACATGCTCCTCCATCCACATCAAGCCTCCACCAGCGCCACAGCACATCCCGTTTTCACGGTTACGCGCCATTTCTACTAGCTGAACTCCTGGGATCGATTTTAATATTTCACGAGGTGCATCATACACATCGTTATAACGTCCCAAGTAGCAAGAATCATGGAAGGTAATTGTTTCATTTACCGCATGCTTAGGTTTTAAGCGACCCGCCATTACTAAATCATATAGTAACTCTGTATGATGAAGAACTTCTCCATTCCAACCAAAATCACCGTATTCATTTTTGAAAATATTATATGCATGAGGATCGATTGTAACAATCTTCGTTATCTCTGCTTTTTCAAATTCTTTAATATTTGCTGCAGCTAATTCTTGGAACATAAATTCGTTTCCTAGACGTCGCGGTGTGTCTCCAGAATTCTTTTCCTTGTTACCTAAAATTGCGAATTTCACTCCTGCTTCATTCATCAGATGAGCAAACGATAAAGCAATTTTTTGAGAACGGTTGTCGAAGGATCCCATAGACCCAACCCAGAATAGATATTCAATTTCTTCCCCAGCTTTAGAAGCTTCTTTTACAGTAGGAATATGAAGATCTGGGCGAGCATCTCTCCAGTTTTCTTTCTCTTTACGGTTAAGACCCCAAGGATTGCCTTGACGTTCAATGTTTGTCATTGCACGTTGTGCATCCGGGTTTACTTTGCCTTCTGTCATTACTAAATAACGGCGAAGGTCTATAATTTTATCTACATGCTCGTTCATAACTGGACATTGGTCCTCACAGTTACGGCAAGTTGTACAAGCCCAAATCTCTTCCTCAGTGATTACATCACCGATTAATGAAGGACTGTAAATATCTTCAATGACTGCACCTTCTGCACCAGCTGCCATCGCTAGTTGATTTCCTTTTGTTCCTTGGAATGCTAATGAAGGTACCCATGGTTTTTGTTTCGTTTCTACTGCTCCAGTAAATGTTAAGTGATCACGAAGCTTCACGATTAAGTCCATTGGAGAAAGCATTTTACCAGTTCCTGTCGCTGGACACATATTCGTACAACGACCACATTCTACACACGCGTAGAAGTCTATCATCTGTGCTTGTGTAAAGTCTTGGACGCGACCGACACCGAAGACTGGCATTTCCTCTTCATCCGCTTCCTCGTCCTCTTCTTCTTCAAAATTAATAGGACGTAGTCTACCTACTTTATCTAGACGGTGAAAATATACGTTTGCAGGTCCAGTAATTAAATGGAAATGCTTAGATTGTGGTATATAAACTAAGAATGATAATAGGAACAATAAGTGAATCCACCACATAACAAAGAATACAGTGATTGCGGCTGCCTCAGGTATCCCTTGGAAAACGGTTGCAACAGCAGATGCTACAGGCTCACTCCAGGTTGCCTCATGTCCATGCCAAATCATTCCCATACCGTTACCGACTAATACAGACACCATTAGTCCACCGATGAAAATCAGTACTAGGCCATTTTTCCATCCACGTTTTAAACGAACTAGCTTTTCTACGTAACGGCGGTAGAATGCCCAGATTACTGCTACTAAAATAACTAATGTTACGATTTCTTGGAAGAATGTAAATGCTGGATATAGTGGTCCTAGCGGTAAATGTGAATCAGGTGCTAGTCCCTTCCAGATAAAATCAATTGCTCCAAATTGTACTAAGATAAATCCATAAAAGAACATGACGTGAATAGATCCACTCTTCTTGTCTTTTAATAATTTCTTTTGCCCAAATACATACACCCAGATTTTGCGAAGTCTTTCCTTCACATTATCTTCAAACTCAACTTTTTTCCCCAATTTAATGTATGCGTATCTCGTTCGTAGTAGATATACAAATAGATATACCGCATACAGTACAACACCTATGAATAACACCCAGTTTGCGATTAACAATGGATTCATTCCTTTTCCCCCTCTAAGATGTGCCTAATTACTAATAGAATAACATTATAATAGAATTATATGAATTAATACAATATTAAAACTGAATGAGCATTCAGTCAATAGGGAAATATATATTCTTTTCAAAAATGTTATTTTTTTAAAATAATTTAATCTTCTAGGCTTTGCGTTAAAGTATTATATTAAATGCAGATGGTATTTAGGAATTATAGATATAAATTTAATAATGAAACTCGCATTGTTAAGTAGATTTAGAAATCACAGATTTTCGCTTTCGGCGGGCGCTTTCCTGGGGGCACGGATCGAGCCTGTAGTCTCTCCCTCGTGCTGTTCCCCCAGGAGTCGCCGCCTGTCGCTTCAATCATATAGGATGGGGAAAGGATTTTAGATATTGGGATCGAGTTTTACATAAATGATTAATAATAACCTTCACATCTAAGTAGATTTAGAAATCACAGATTTTCGCTTTCGGCGGGCGCTTTCCTGGGGGCACGGATCGAGCCTGTAGTCTCTCCCTCGTGCTGTTCCCCCAGGAGTCGCCGCCTGTCGCTTCAATCACCAAGCATGCTGCAATATTAGAGAGTAGTAATGTGACCTAAACTCGCAAAGCGCCCATAAAAGGTATAATGTGTCCCATCATCTTATAAGAAACGTCCCATAAACCTAGAAGAAGTGACCCATAAAAGTCTTGAGATGGCCCATAAACTCGCAAAGCGCCCATTAAAGGTATAATGTGTCCCATAATCTTATAAGAAATGTCCCATAAATCTAGAAGAAGTGACCCGTAAAAGTCTTGAGATGGCCCATAAACTCAGAAAGCGCCCGTAAAAGTCTTTAATGTGTCCCATAACCTTATAAGAAACGTCCCATAAATCTAGAAGTAGTGACCCATAAAAGTCTTGAGATGGCCCATAAACTCAGAAAGCGCCCGTAAAAGTCTTTAATGTGTCCCATAACCTTATAAGAAACGTCCCATAAACCTAGAAGTAGTGACCCATAAAAGTCTTGATATGGCCCATAAACTCGGAAAGCGCCCGTAAAAGTCTTTAATGTGTCCCATAACCTTATAAGAAACGTCCCATAAACCTAGAAGAAGTGACCCATAAAAGTCTTGAGATGGCCCATAAACTCTCAAAGCGCCCATTAAAGTTATACTGTGTCCCATAATCTTATAAGAAACGTCCCATAAATCTAGAAGAAGTGACCCATAAAAGTCTTGAGATGGCCCATAACCTCACAAAACCTCCCCATAAAAGAGGACCCCCCTCACATTAATCAGATTTAATCTTAATGGTGTATTACTTATAGGCGCTACTCCGAATATAACGCTTTAGATAACCTAACCTATTAAGCATCTTAGCAATGCTAATCGGCGTCATTATCAAGGTGAAATGATCATGATTAGTAATCAATACTAAATGGAAGGATGTGTTCCAATGGATCGAGCAATTATTTTTGATATGGATGGCACGTTGTTTCAAACAAACCTAATATTAGAGCCTGCTCTTGAGGCTACTTTTGAGCAACTGCGAAATAAAGGCCTGTGGAGCGGCGAAACTCCGATTGACACATACAGAGAGATTATGGGGGTACCTTTACCCGTTGTTTGGGAAACTTTATGTCCAGCTCATAGCGATGCAGTTCGTGAGGAGAGTAATCAATTGTTTCAAATGGCTCTTATCGAACAGATTCAAAACGATCGAGGTGCATTATATGAGGGTGTAGAATCTACTCTAGCGGACCTTGCAAAGGATTTTCCCATGTATATTGCAAGTAATGGACAAACTGCCTATCTAGAGGCAATTATGGAGCATTACACTCTAAATAGGTGGATAAAAGATATGTATAGCATTGATTTAGTTGAATCTGGGAATAAATCTGAATTAGTGTCGTTAGTCATGAAAGAGAATGGAGTAAAGCGAGGGTATGTAGTTGGGGACCGTTCCTCAGATATTAAGGCTGCTTCAGATAACAATCTACTCTCTATTGGTGTACGGTTTGATTTTTCACAGGAAGCTGAGCTGATCCATGCGGATTATATTCTTGATAGCTTTTCTAATATCCATCAGGTGTTAAAAAAAACTAGCCTTTCTCAGAAATAACTCCCATCTTTTTAAAGCGGAATCGATTAGCCACTAAAACTTATCTTTTCCTAATTTGAAAAAAGCATCGAGTCTCACTCGATGCTTTCTATGCCAATCCTTTAGATGTCGCTAAGTGGACTTGATTCCACAACACTATTTCTTCACTGGATTGTGGCTTTGAGTAATAATATCCTTGTACAACCGGCTTGATGCAAGTGTTTCGTAGGAACTCTATTTGCTCCTTCGTTTCTACGCCTTCAAACACAATCGTTAGTTTTAGCGATTGACCAAGCCCAATCATTGCTTCCAGTATGGATGAATCCTTTTCTGATGTCGGAATTTCATCTATAAAAGACTTGTCTATCTTTAACGTGGAAATAGGCATTTTTTTTAAATAGGACAAAGAAGAAACACCTGTGCCAAAATCATCTAAAGCTACGGATAGCCCTTCCTTTCGAAAAGCGATGACAGCTTGGATTGCTTTTTCTATGTTTCTGACAAAGCTCGTTTCCGTTATTTCAAGCTCCAGCTGAGAGGCTAACACCTCATAATTCCGCATATTAGCTTGGAGTACTTGGAGAAGTTTTGGTGAGGTTACATAGTCTCCAGGTATATTAATAGAAAGTTGCCCAAAAGAGATCCCCTCTTCCCTCCAACTTGCGATTTGTTTACAGACTTCCTCAATTATCCAGTCCGTAACTCTCTCCATTCGATTATGTGCTTCGAGTATAGGAATAAACAAGGCCGGGGATAGTAACCCATGAATGGGGTGGTTCCATCTGAGTAAGGTTTCTAACCCTTCCACCTGATTCCCTTTAAGAGAAACTTTCGGCTGATAGACTAAGAACAGTTCCCCCATCTTAATGGCACGACCAATTCCATCCACTATCTCACGCTCAAAAGCATGTGTGTGAATTGCTGGATCAAAGAATATTACCTCATTTTCAAACTTAGTAGAGGAGTGGCGGATAACAGCTAAAGCGTTAGCATACAAGGTTGCTGCCTCGGTTTTATTGTTAGCTTCTGCAACTGCACAAACGGAAGAAAGATATATTTTTTCCCCATCAATAAAGAATGGCGTTTGTAGATATTCAGAAATTCTCTGCATAGCTTCTTTTACATGTGAGCTTTCCTTAACATCCTTCATCAAAAAAGCGAAGCGGTTCTCTTCAATTCTATATAGTTCAGAGGATGGAGGTCGCATTGTTTGAAATCTTTGAGCTGTTAGCTTAATCACTTCATCAACGAATTGATAACTATATTCTTTATTGAGCTCCTCTAATCCATGAAGCTGCCATATGATTAAGTACTCCGGAAATAAATGCTTTCGAAGATCTTGCTCAAATAGTCGCCGGTTTGGTAGTTTTGTAAAGGAATCAAAAAAATTCGTGTGGTACGCCACATAACGATCTATTTGACCCAATAAAAAAAGTATACCAAGCAGTAACGCCATTCCTGCAGTGACAATGATAACTAAACCACCTATATTCCCCATGTCATGTGCTAGTGCGTGTGCATGAAAATCACTAGGCACATAAAAAGTGACTGCTGACATACCCGTATAATGCATACTAGACACTGCTAAACCCATAATTAGAGCAGTTGATAATTGAATCCAACGATTTTTCATATAAAGTTGCAGGTTTGAAAAAATATAGACGGCTAACATCGAGATTGCCACTGATATACCAATAGAAACTATAAATATTAAGTAGTTATAAGAATAAAAGATATCCATTTTCATGGCATACATTCCCATATAATGCATAGTAGAGATACCAGCTCCCATCGAAACTCCAGCTAGGATATAAACCCAAAGCCCTCTTTTCGGCAGGTTAGATAAATAAAAGGCAATAAACGATGCTACCATTGCTGGCACAATAGATAAAACAGTCAGTGTAACATTGTATGTCATATGGACAGGCAAGGAGAATGCACTCATCCCAACAAAATGCATAGACCATATTCCAAATCCCATAGCAATAGAAGCAAACATTAACCATAGATTTCGATGAAAAAACCCAATCCTTTGCGCTCTTCCATTCATCGTCAAGGCTGAATATGAGGCTATTACGGCTATTAAAATGGACAATATAACAACAGAAGTAGCATAGTCACCTTGAATGACGACCATATCCTCTTCCAAATAATTTTCAAACATTCAATTGATCTCCTTTTACATTTTCGTGTCTATAAACGTAAAATCCATGTTTCTATAGTAATCACCCTCCTTTTATCGGCAGTGAGTACTAGAAATTAACTCATCTTGAAGCTCTACGGAAACTTTCTTTTGAAGGTGATACCGGTCTCTTAATATACCTCAATTGGGAGTGATAAAGATACCAAAATCGTAAGACGAGAAAAATAGCTTCATTTCCATTAGATTTTACGAGTTGTACCATCCAGTAAGACTTGGCTATACAAGTAATATAATATTCTTTTAAGGGGGAGATTATATGTCTTTAAAGATTGGAGATATAGTTAGGTTTGAAAGAACTTTTACATTAAATGATGTGGAATTATTTATAAAGATCTCAGGGGATGAAGGTATTCATCATATGTATCTCAGGGGTAATATTATAATCACTAAAAAAAGCAGTCTGTTCCAACTAGGAAATGGACTGCTTTTTATAAGGCTAAGTAAGCTAAATGATTGCTTGAAAGTATTCGCCAAAGTATAGTTTTGCTTCCTGCTGTCTCTCCCTATTAATACCTACTAGTACCGTCGTTGCTGGACCTGCAGATTTTTGGACTTCCCAGCCTTTCATATCGCACTCGAGCTTTAGTTGCTTACATTCATCTGCTATTCCTTTAGAGCCGACCGGCCAAACAGCATGAACCAATCCAGACCTCATTGCCTCCCAAACTTTTTTTAAGTCTGCGATTTTGTCTGCTTCTTTAATAACCTCTTCCCCTACACATGGCTTTCCGTAGGCATACCATTGAACATCTTGATCGTGTTTTAGCTGTTGCTGACCAAGCATCGTAATAGCCACGGCTGATTGCATGGTTTCTATATTCGTTTCGCTGCTACCTGTAATGGTTGGACATTCCTCTGCAATCTCATTAAACAATTTCTTTATTCCTTTTATATACTTGTTCCAGCTGTCATTCCCTGAAAAATTATGAACCACTATCGTTTGTGGGTACGCGCTAGCTGCCCACTGCTCCAAGATAGAGACTCGAGCGGCAAAGTAGGCTACTGCCTCATCTGATATAGACACCACATCGTTTTCCTTTTCACCTATCGCTGCCGAATTATCCGTGGTTAGTACTATTCCATTTGGCAATAATATAGCATTACGCATGTGTCTTCACTCGTTCGATTACCTTTTCAACAACAGGAGAAACAATCATAGCAATGGAAGCATTAAGTATAGTTGCCAGCGTGATACCCGGTAAAGCACCTATGAAGAACGCAGGTGAAATAATCCAGTAGAAAGGTAAAGTGGCTAGCACACTATTTGCAAAGATAAAGAAAACCCATTTCCAAAAGTGATATCCCTTTTGAT
The DNA here is from genome assembly GCF_038624605.1 of Psychrobacillus sp. FSL K6-4046. Lineage (NCBI taxonomy): Bacteria > Bacillati > Bacillota > Bacilli > Caryophanales > Bacillaceae > Psychrobacillus > Psychrobacillus sp. FSL K6-4046. Next base: position 619,861 of record NZ_CP152020.1, on the reverse strand, counting down.
GGAGCTTTGTAAAAACAAATAGAATGACAAACATCTCCAGGGCTATGATGATATGTAATGGACCTAGTGGGAACCCAGCTGATAAGGAAGAGACTAAATGACCTACTAAAGAAGCCGCTCCTGCATACATTGGCGGTAAAAAAAGAGCGGAAATAAGTGCAGGCACTGTATCTAGTGCCGCACTTCCAATCCCCACTGGAATCTTGATCAACGCTCCAATTGCACAAAGAGCTGCGAACATGGCTGCAAGTGTTAATAGTCGAAGCTTCATATAGATTACTCCCCTTCTTTTTTCTCGCTTCCAACGTTTTTAAACACTTTTGCGCTTCTTACGTATTCAACATCACTTACGTTTTCCCGCACGTTTGCCACACGAGCTGCTGCAAATAAATAATCCGATAAACGATTTAAGTAACGCTGTACAACGGAAGGTACATCCTCTTGCGTTTTAGATAACGTCACAGTTAATCGCTCTGCACGACGTGTAATAGTACGCGCAATATGAAGCGTCGCCGCAGCTGGAGTTCCTCCCGGAAGGATAAATCGCTCTAATACTGGGCCTTCTTCTACTAATACATCAATGCGTTTTTCCATTGCCTCGATTGCCTCATCTGTCATTTTATAGATTCTGCGATTAGATACGTTTGCTAGATCTCCACCACAGTCAAATAGCTCGTGCTGAATCGTTTCCAAATCCTCTAGAAGATCTGCAAATTTGGTTGGGTCTAGCTCTGTCACTGCTTTTCCTATAAATGAGTTTACTTCGTCAATTGTTCCGTATGCCTCTACTCGAATATCGTCTTTATCTGTTCTGCCTCCGATTAATCCTGTTTGTCCCTTGTCACCTGTTTTAGTGTAAATTTTCATTGTGAACATCTCCCTTTATAGTTTGTGGAATACCATACCAAATACGTGTAACACTCTCTGCAACAGCAAAAAGCTGCTGATAAAATCTTCCCACATCATCCCTAAGCTTCCGCATACTAGCCTCCATCGGAACAATCCCTCTTCCAATTTCAGTAGCAATCACATAAACCTCTTTTTCCGCATCCCATTTCTTTAAATGCGTAAACCATATATTTAGCTGATCTTGTTGTAGGGTCTCAAATCCTGTTATCACCAGTATTTCTTTATCGAGAAATAATGTAGTAGGAAGTTCTTCACCTGCATCAATCCATTGAACATGACGTCCAGCTAGCTTTTTTTCTACAAAAGCTCTTTTTCCATTAAATGCTCCACCGAATATGACGTGCAATGCTTTCCCTCCAGTACTTCTTGTCTATCTTTCCAACACAGTGTATACATGCTTCCATGGGGCACATCCCAATCCCAAAACTTTTTAGAGTCATTTACAAATTTACTTAACAATGCTCGAATAGGCCCACCGTGAGTAATTATAATTGGATGATTAGAGCTAGTTATAACATCACAAAACCCACTTGTTACCCTTACTTCTAGCTGTCGTAGAGATTCCCCTCCTGGTGGGGCAATACATTCATAATCGTCTAGCCACGCCTGGTACTTTGCTTCATGCTTCAATTCCTCGTATGTTTTTTCTTCCCAGCTACCAAAGGAGCACTCTCTGAGATTAGTACTTTCAATATATGGAATATCTCCAAAAATTATATTGGCAGTCTGGCGGCATCGAAGTAAATCACTCCCAAACACTTCTGTAGCTTTCCCTATTTTTCGGACGGTCTTAAGATCAGAAATAATGGGCTCATCCGTCCAACCAATATATCTTTTGTTAACATTCCCTTTCGTCGGAAGATGTCTTATGAGAGTAACAGTAAAAAAGTCATCCATAAAATAACCTCCGTCAGCTCTAGGCTGGCACCGAGTAAGTCACCCGTAATGCCCCCGAAATTCTTTAACGTCCAGCTACGATATACACAGCTAAATACGACTAACACACTTAAGATTGTAATCGCAATAAGCCAATACGTCGTTAGACCAATTAAACAAATGGCTATAAACAATGAGCATGCTGTTAACGATAATAGTAGTGGAATATGAATCCTTTGCTTAAAGAAATGGGCCAGACCGCTCTCTTTAGCATTTACTGTAGTACTAAATAGCGCCACAAGAACTATGCGTGATAAGACAGGAATAATCACTATAAATATCCAATGAAAACTTTCAGAAGACAACACCTCGGCTATGATGATTACTTTACCTACAATCAGCAAAACAATAGCGATCACACCAAAAGCACCAACTCGAGGGTCATCTAAAATTTCCATTCGCTTTTTTAAATCTCTATAGGAAAAAAAAGCATCTGAAGTATCGATAAAGCCGTCCATATGGAGTCCTCCTGACAGTAGGATTCCCAGACTGACAATCACAAATGCAGTCATTAAGGGGCTCCATTCAAAATAGAGAGCCAAACTAGCGACTGCTCCAATGCCAACTCCTACCAAAGGAAAAAAAGTATACATCCCAGTTATTTCTCTTTTTTCCATCGGCAGATTTTTTTTAACCGGAATAATGGTAAAGAATTGAAGTGCCAATAACAGGCTATTCATCATTCCACCTCATTTCCACTGATGTCCTAATCCATACTCCATTTCGTATGCAACATCGGCTTTAGCAACTAACTTTTGATGAATACGACCAATCCACTGCTGATAGAGAAGCACACTTTCATAGCTAGAAAGTTGTTCATCTAGTACTTCATTGGATACAACGACCATGACCTTTACCTTTTCTAACAATCGGTCGATTGTTTCAAATAGCCTCTTTTCCACCTTTTCCATGTCACTAACATAAAGCTCGTTTGCTAGCCAAGTCGTGACACAGTCCCAAAGGATTCCATCTGTTTCCTTGATTGCTGGCACTAGTTTCTCCAAATATCTCGGTTGCTCAATCGTAATCCAGTTTACCGGATAATTTTCCCGATCTCTTTGGTGATGTGCAATTCTTTGTTCCATTTCTCTGTCTGTTGCTACACCTGAAGCAACGTATATATTACGAGGAGCCTGCTCGTTCATCAGGTATTGCTCCGCAAAGTGGCTTTTCCCACTCCGCACTCCCCCTGTTATAAAGACAAGCTTTCCTCGAACCATGTGGTCAACTCCTTTTTCAAGTACTGCATGTCATCTTCTTTCTTCATCCCTACTCTAAACCAATTACCATCTAGTCCTTTAAAGTTTTCCGTATGTCGGAGCACGCAGCCTTTAGCTAGTAAATATTCAAAAAAATCCTTCGACTGAACAGGGTCGGGAAGCTGAAAGCAAAGAAAATTTGTTTGAGATGGTAGCACTCTACAATTAAGCCCCTCTAAAAATTGGGTGAAGTCCGTTCGTGCCTTTCGCGCAAAATGAATAGCATGCTGTCTATACTCCTCTTCCTTGAAGCACTGTGCACCAATCGTAGTTGCCAATGCATTACTATTCCAGTGAGGCAGCCTTGAACGAATATCATCTATTGTTGCTTTCCCCGCTACTGCATAGCCGAGTCGTAGCCCTGGAATTGCATACATCTTAGTCATTGAACGGACAACGATAACATTAGGAAAATCACTTAAATACGGAATAAAAGATTCCTGTTCCTCTATAAAATCTAAGAAAGCCTCATCCAATACTAAATCACAATCATGCCTTTTTGCAGCAGTCGCTATCTGTATGATTTCCTCTAAGGGTACCAGATAGCCTGTAGGATTATTTGGTCTGCATATATACAGAACATCTGCGTTTTCTACGGCACTAAGCACCTCATTCATCGGCAGCGAACTTATTGCTATAATCTCCTTGATTACTACCCCATATGGTCTGATCGTAGCCTCGTATTCAGAGAATGTCGGATGAATTATCACTACTTTTTTATGCTGATAGCGAATGGCAATGCTTGCAAATATCTCAGCTGCACCATTGCCAATGAGTATTTGTTTTAAACTCACATCATGATACATTGCAGCCGCGCTTAAGAATGGCTCTCCATAGGGATCTGGGTATTTCGTTATTAGATTTGCATAGGATTCCCACTGCTCCCTCACAAAATTGGGGGGACCTAGTGGATTCACATTTTCGCTAAAATCAATGACCATCTCAGGTATTGGAATGTTTAGACGTTGATATAATTGGTGAGCATTTGCTCCGTGGCTAGGTAACGACAAGTATTAAACCTCCTATCCCCGTCATTCCAAGCCAGAAAAGAAAGACGGCTGTGTGTAAATGGGAAATCGCTCCTAATATATGTCTCGCACTTAAAGGAACCTTACGAATTCCCATCAATGCACGATTGGAAGCGACTCCTTTATATGTATTTCTTCCGCCTAACTGTATGCCTAATTGATAGGCAGTGGCTGCTTCTAAAAAGCCACTATTGGGACTCGGATGCTTCTTAGCATCCATCCACCAGCCCTTCATTCTCTCCTTCAAGGGAATGGCTGCTTCCTTTCTTCCTCCCAGCATAATGGCCAACCCAGTTAATCGACTCGGGATATAATTCGCAACATCATCTAACTTTGCTGCTGTATAACCAAACTCCTCGAACTGTTCATTTTTATAGCCAACCATGGAATCTAAAGTATTGATTGCTTTATATGCCCACAGACCAGGAGCGCCAAATAAGAAGGCAAAAAATAGAGGTGCAGTAACTCCATCACTTATATTCTCAGAGACGGTTTCTACTACCCCTCTAGTTATTTCCTCCTCGTCCAAATATTCCGTGTCTCTTCCTACAATCCATGAAAGCTTAACCCTTGCATTAGGTAAATCCCCCTCTATCAAAGGCTTGTATACATCCATTGCAGCGTTCTTCAAGCTTTTTTGGGCGAGGCCAGAAGCAATAAGTATACTTTCTAGCGCAATTCCTAAAACAATTTGAATAGAATAAGCAACGGTTACAAGCACTAGAGCAACGCTAAATGATATGCCCACTATAACTAGGACTAGGATCAGCCCTTTAAGCTTCCTCTTACTACCTTTGTTTAATTGCTTGGTTAGCCATGAAATAAGCGTACCGATCCAACGGACTGGATGAGGCCAATTAGGAGGATCTCCTATTAATCGATCTAGCAGAAGACCAATTGCTATTGCTATCATATGAGATGCCATCTTACACCCATCCCTTTGCCTTTTTGTATATCTGAATAGCCTCCACTGTACATTCAAATACACCTTGCCCAATCTTTTTACCGATCTCTGTTATAGGACCTGCGTATTCAATAGGAGTGCCTTTTTGTGTAGCAGCAATTAGGACGCTATCTGTCGAGGTACCGGTCGCAAGTGTACCAGTTCTTGAATCCCTCACTTGTTCATGAGCCATCGCTTTCGTTTTAGCCTCCGTTGCAGTGATAACTGATTGAATAAATGCCTCCTCTGCTAGCTCACCATTAATAACAATCCATGTATTGATCGTACCTACAGAAGGAAACATTTCAACCTCATGCGCTCTAGAGACATCCACTGCATTTCCAACCCCCGCAGTTACCATTACGACTAGATTACCAAGAGGTGTTTTGTACTCTTTTATGATAGCGTCCGTAGTTTTGACCGCTGTCATCATACCTACCGTATCTGCCTCTGATAATCCTTCGGTAGCAAGGTATTCTATCATTTCCTCCTGAACGTTATCACAATGGTAGCTCGCATCCACTCTTCGATTGACAAAGTTTCTATACCAGCCACTTCCTGCATTAATGACTGCAGATGACCACGTCTTTAATTGATTTTCTGCTCGGAAGAGAACATAATCATCCGTTACTTGAAAATTGGACACTGTAATTGGTTTATCGTCTTGTTTTTCCTTTACGTCTGGCAAAATGGTTATTTGTGGTTTAGGACGTTCTGGATGAGGACTAGTGCTAACTCTGGCTTCATAAACCGTTTCCACTAAACTCTTTTTTACTACCTCATGCGGTTCTCCAATTACTTTAATCCTCCCTTGGTCCATCAATAAAAGCCTGTCACAGTAAAGCGATGCAAGGTTAATATCATGAAAAATGCTTATAACCGTAATACCATTCTCAATTGCTTGTGTCTTAATCGTATCTAGAAGTTGTTTTTGATGAGCAATATCCAAGTGATTGGTCGGCTCATCTAACAGCAATATGGGAGCCTGCTGAGCCAATGCCTGTGCTACAAACACCCGCTGCTGTTCTCCTCCTGATAGAAGCTCTAGTAAATGCTTTTCATATTTGTCGATAGCAGTTAGCCTCATTGCTTCCTGTGTCGCTACCTCGTCCTCTTGCGACCATGTTGAAAACCAGCCCGACTGGTGAGGGTAACGACCGAGTGAAACCGTATCTCGAACGGTATGTGAAAAAGCTTGATTGTGCAGCTGCGGCAAAACGGCCAGCCTTTTCGCAAGCTCCTTTGAGGAATAGGATTTTAGTTGCTTACCTTCAATCATTACTTCTCCTGATGCAGGGGTAAGTATGCCACTCATCAATTTTAAAAGGGTAGATTTCCCGCTGCCATTTGGACCTAATATTCCTAGCATCTCTCCTTTAGATACCTGGAAGGATACGTCATGCACGACTAGTTTTTGATTGTAACCACCAGAAATGTTTTTGATCTCTAGCATGCTATGCAGCTCCTTTTTTACGTTGTCGGAAGAAGATAAATGCAAATACTGGTGCGCCAATAAAGGCAGTGATGACACCTATTGGAAGCTCTGTTGGAGATATAATGGTACGTGACACAAGATCACAAATGATTAATAACGAAGCTCCGTTTATGAAGCTTAAGGGAAGTACATGCCTGTTATCGGAGCCAAATAGCAGCCTCGTCATATGAGGAACAACCAACCCCACGAATCCAATCGTACCGGATACAGCTACAGCCGTCCCAGTAAGCATAGACCCACCTATTAGTATCATCATTTTACGTTTCTTCACTTCCACACCTAAATGCTGTGCTCGTTCTTCTCCAAACAGCATTGCATTTAGCTCCCTACGGTTTAACCATAATAAAAGTGAACCAATTATTATAAAAGGTAATGCCATTTGAACATAGCTCCAGCCACGCATAGAGACGCTTCCAAGGAGCCAACCAATTATTTGCCTTAGCTCTTCCCCTGTTAATGCAATCATTAAGGAAATAACAGAGCCGAGAAACGAGCTAAAGATAATACCTGTTAAAATAATCGTTTCCATTTTCATCGCTCGATCAACAAGCTTCGCGAAGGTGATTACGGTGAGCATCGTTGCAAGAGCTCCTAACATACTGAAAACAGGCAAGGTGAACATTCCTAAAAAAGGTACTGATATTCCAAAAAAGAGTGTAGTCACTGCACCAACCGATGCTCCGGACGACACTCCCAATGTATAAGGATCGGCTAGCGGATTTTTAAGCAGACTTTGAAAAGCTGCTCCCGCTATTGCCAGGGATGCTCCGACTAATCCTGCGAGTATAACTCGCGGCATGCGAATCTTCCAGACGATATTTGTTGCAATCGCATCTGTACCCGTATCCCATAAAGTACTGATCGGTACCTTTACAGATCCGACCGACACACCTAGCCAAATGGCTACGATTAACGTAGCCAGTGACAAGGTATAACCGATCATTGATTTACTCACTAAATGCCTCCGGATAAATAGCCTTAGCCACTTCCTCTAGGCCTTCTACTAAACGTGGACCTGGACGACTCGTTGCATCCTCATCCACTTGTACCACCTCATCGTTTTGAATGGCAGTCACTGTGTCAAAGCCATCACGCTGCTTCACCTTTTCTACAATTCCTTCCACGTAGTCATAGGTGATTAACATTACATCTGGGTTACGGCTTACTATTTCCTCTGGGTTAACTTGAAACCAGCCATCTTGATCAGCCATAATGTTTTCTGCATTGACCATCGTTAAAATTTCTTGCATAAATGTCCCATTACCAGGAGTATAGATTTCTGGTACATCGGAAGTTTCTACGAATACTGTTTTCTTTGTCTCTACTTTTGCAACTTTTTCTTGAATTTCGTCAACCTTTGCCTTCATATCCTCTATAACGGCTTGTGCTTCCTCATATTTCCCCGTTGCTCGGCCAATTTGTTCAATAGTTGTATAGGTTAAGTTAAAATCCTTTGCATCCTGTACCACAAATACCTTTACACCAGCATCTCGAAGCTGCTGTAATCCTGCCTCTGCCATTGAAACAATGGATTCATGAGCGAATACAATATCCGGACTTAAAGAGATAATTTTTTCAATGTTAAATTCCATCCCGCCAATTTTTTCTTTATCTAACGCTTCCTTTGGATAGCTTTCGTAATCATTAACACCGATAATTTCCTCATTTAGTCCCAAAGCAAATAGAATCTCCGTGTTACTTGGAATCATGGATACGATTGATTTCGGAGCTTCCTCTAGCGTAATTTCTTGTCCTACTGCATCCGTCAGTGTAAGTGGGAATGCCGTTTCTGAGTTACCAATTTCCTGGCTACTTTCTTTTTCTGTTGGAAGTGTCTCTTGCTCATTACAACCACCTAAAATCAGCAAGGTCATTCCAATAATTAACCACAGTTTCTTCATCCTTTATTCCTCCTAAATATAGACAACAAAAAATCCCCCATCCTAGGATGAGAGATAGATAGGTATAAATCAGCCACGAAAAACCGAAAGCGGACCTACACCAGACCTATCCGCGTAGGTAATGGGTGTGTACGTAAAGGCAGGTTTTCTGGCTTATGATGCATATGCATCACTTACAGTGGCGGGACCGCGCTGGACTTTAACCAGCTTCCCTTTTAACTCTAGTAACCGATAACTAGAGCACCTTTAAGCAAATGTTATTCTATTGTTTCTTGCATTTATTATACCTTATATTTAGATGTTGTCGAGTTGAAGTCGGTATTTGAAAAAGCATACATTTTATACATTTCAACAATACGAACGATTAATAAAGAATATTGAAGTTTATATGCTTTTAAATGTGGAAAGTAGAATTGATTTCCGCTCTGGCGGACGCTTTCCGCGAGGGGAGCGATAAGCCCTCACCCATCGCTAACGCGCGTGGTTGTGATGTCTTATCTGTCTCCTTCCTCCCGCTGGAGTCGCCTCCTGCCACTTCAATCAATAATTAGAAAAGGTTCATGGTTGATTGGTAAAGACTTCTTTATAATATATAAAACACGACAACTTTAACCTTAAAAAAGCTTAATATAGTAGTTTTTCATCGCGATTTCTTGTTTTCATCATTTTTTTTATCAATCGTTTCTCTTACTTCTTTTAGTATTTTTTTCGTTGCTTTTGATTGTTCTCGTGCCGTTTTCAGGATATTTGGTTTATTTTCTTCTTTCCATCCAGTCAAAGAACACCCTCTCTTAGTTGTGTGCAACTGAAATTCGCTCCATCTTCTTAATATATCTAAAAACAAAGGGAATAATTGAATCAAAACATTTTGAGATAAATAATAATATAAAAAAACTTTTACTGAAATGAGCTTTAATCCATTACTACTTTTTTTACCTGCTATTAATAAAAATCACAGTACACAATCCACTCTTGTTTGTCTTGATTATAGAAAAAATAGAAGCTACCACTGTCTACTATGTTGAATTGTGCTTTCGCATCAGAGCTTATTTGTAAGACAAATGGATATTCTTCACCATATGAAACTCCACTCTGTGTATAAGAGGGGTATCCACCGATCTTATGCATAGGATAGATATCCTCCACGATATCATCGTAATATTCAATATCCTCATCCAATTCAAGATGTAAAATCTCATCTTGGACTTCCGTTTCTATATCCTCAGAATCCCAGGCAGGAGTGTCGTTATTAACCAGCTTTGGAATTAACGGAAAAGACCTCATCCTCACAGATTGGTTGTTTATTTTTAGTAATCCATTGAGGTTTGTATAGCAATTGATCATAAAAAAAGGCGCTAGGTTATCATCATTTAAATGATCATATACATTAAAGTCCATATAAATGGTGATTAGTTGAATATTTTTTAATTCCTCCGGTACGTAAGGGAGATCGTTTAAAAAAATGGTGCATAAAGGCTCAAACTGTGAAGGGATATTTTCTTCTTTTCCCCACAAGACCTTTCCAATCCAGCTCTCTCCTAATTCTTCCGTTGGTCGATAACCACCCGTCTCAAAAATGGTAGCTTGCTTAAATAGTACTTCTTTTAATTGAGCAATGTTCATATAAATCCCCTCCTAAGCTAAGTAAGACTTCCAATCGTAATCTTCTATTTTATAAAAGATACCACGGTCGTTTTTTTCGTATGCACATAGAGGTGGCTCATCAATAAAAGATAGAACAGAGTCATCTATATTTAAAATTACACCTATGGATATATACTGGAAATTATCAGAATTACTTAAAAATCTATCATCTTCGTAACCAGTTAAAACAGACCAACCAGAATCTTGAGCATCTTTTGGATCATCTTTTAACATAAAATTAAATTCATCTCTCTCTAAAACATCGTTGCTTACAATTATTTTCGTATCAAAGTAATAATCCCATTTAGAAGATTTTGGATCATTATACTCAGTGTCACATATATGATCTGCACGAAATGAAATTTCTTGTCCAATTTTTAATTCGCTTATATTGATTGGGTCGTTTGAAAGAACTCCCTTAAAGTTTTCCATATCCCTATGGGTAATTTTCACCCACATTCTTTCACCTGCATACCCGTCTCCTCTAGTCTCGCATTCGAAAATTAATTTGACCCGATCTCCTATTCTTAAAATATCAATTACTTCCTGGCTAGGAATATAAAAAGTATAGGGCGCTTCTTTATTTCTCTTATAAACACTCTCTAAGTACCATGACATTATATTTACCCCTTGAACTGTTTCGACATAATTTTTATGAGTCTTTCATCACTTTAATTTTTTTGGCAACTATCTTCCCTTCGATTTCCTCAGTCCAGACTTTCACTTCTTGACCTTCTATTAGACTCTTAGAAGTCTTTATTTTCCCAACTATTTCAGTGTTATCTGTGAAATGGACTTTAGGAGTAAAATGCTCGTATTCAGGGTTAATTTCAAGAGGATATAATATAAATTTACTTTCGGTTAAGTCCCCTATCTTACCATGATAATCAGCTCTACTAAAAAGGAAAAAAGCAAGAACAGCTATAATTATTATAGTCATTCCAATAATTAAGCCTCTACTTTTCATTTGTTATGTTCCAATCGTGCAATTGCTTCTTGTAGAAGTCTTTGTAGAACAGATGCGAAGGCTGCAATTCCAAGAGAAGCAAAAATCATGCCTAGTCCGATGCCTATGATTCCAGGCGCATCATCCTTATCTGCCATAAGAAAGAATATTGGCATACCTAAAACGTATAAAGAGCTAATAGCTAATCCACAGTATTTTATCTTCTCCAAGGCTCTTACTGAAGGTTCAGAGAAGGTATTATGATGACCTATATAATTTAAAAGCTTTAGTGCTTGGTATAGAGCAAAGTAAAAAGGAATAGCTGTTGCATACAAATCGATATAAACTAGATATTTTAGATAAGAATGGTCAGGATATAGTTCCGCTGCAAAGCCTGCTATTTCAGGCACTAAAAAGATACATAACGCGAGAACCGGGATTCCCATTAAAATGACGGCCAACTTTAAAAATAAAATAATAGCTTTTTCCATAAAAGCACCTCACTCATTCATTGTCTACATAATATTACATATTTGATTGTTTTAGAATAAATACTATTGTAAATAAAATATATTAATACTCTAGGATTATAAAGGAACCAGAATAAAATTCTGAAAGTTTTTAAATGTCTTTATTCCTGTAAGAGATCCATTTGCTGCATTTAGCACTTTGTCTACATTATAGAATTAAAGATTTTAAACTAATTTCGTCTTTTAAAAGGCAATGTGGACTGATCTCACATTTGAAAATTTCAAAAAATATTTATAATTACTTACACAAGTTACTCTTGAAAACATACTAAAAATAGGCATTTCCTCTAAGAAAGTGTGTAACAAAAAGAGCTGGACAAGGTTATTATAATGTGAAAAGATTGAATTGTAAGAATAATCGGCCGATTTTCTTCCTAAGTATTTTGTTTTCTAAAAAAATAAAATTTGATACGGAGGAATATACTTTATGAAGAAATTTAAAATATTATTGTTAAGTTTTGTAATTGCTTTAAGTTTTGGATTCACAGCCCAAGCAGAAAATGTACGAGCCACTGAAAGTAAAGAAACAAAAGTTGATGTAGCTTCAGAACAAATTTTTGTTTCAAGAACGGTTCGTTTTACTAGAGATCAATCTATGTGGGTAACTGAAACTAGAAATGGTAAAACGTATTCTGGGTATATTTATAATAGAGGTTTTGCAGACGGCTCTGGAAACTACTCATTTTTCTCAGGATATATTAGAACAGGTCCCCATGCACCATTATCACTTGAACTTGAAAAATAGGAAGATAGAGTAGTTAAAATAAAGGCTTTGTTAGAAATCATCCCTTTACGTAGTTGTTTAACTCTGCAGTTCTCTGTAAGTTTCACTATTTAAAGGGATGTTTTCTTTTTCTAGAAATTATACTCCATTATACAAGCATATAATCATACATAAAGAGGAAGTGGGCCAATCTACGTCTGTTTTTCAGGGAGGAACTCATGAAAGAAGTTATAAGTTTCGTTATGAAAGGAATCTTAAAAAGTAAATACATATTATTGGTACCTTTTATTATCATTCTATTTATCGTTTCTTTGATGACTATTAATAGTAATGAATCTGGAACAACTCAACAGGAGCTACAAGACACATTTAATGATCGCAAGGAAACCATTAATTTTATCATTGGTAGCCTATTAAATAAAAAAAAGGATTTAGGCTTACCTGAAGAACAACAACTAGCACTAGACAGTTTACTCCTCCAAGAAGTGTATTTAAAAGAAATATCAACTAAGCTGGCTCGAGGAGATTTAGATATTTCCAACGAAAACCTCGCCTACTTAAAAGCATATAGTGAGTATGAAAGCTATGACTTTATAAGTTATATTAATCCTCAGGTTTTAAAAGTTGAGCAACAAAAAGCAGCCGCATTATCGAAACAAGGCCTACCTTTTACGGAACAAGAGACCCCTTTTAATACAGCACTATTTTCTAAGCAGTTATTCCAGCTATTATTCAGTCCCTTTACTGCATTTCTATTTTTTCTCATCTTCATTTATAAAATTATTTCTGATGAACAGAATCGAACATTCGAGTTCTTTAAAGTTAACTCACTTTCAAATACTGCAATCTATTACGGGTACCTCATACCTTTTTTAATGCTTGCCATTGTATATACGATTTTAGCAGGATTCTTTTCCTTATTGCCGCCTCTTTTAACTGGAAATTTAGAGACGATACACTATCCAATAGATATGCTTATTGGTACAGAAACAGTTATGGTGCCATTATGGAAATGGCTACTCTTCCTTCCAATTGGTTGGGCAATTTTTGTGGCACTTATGCTGACGATTGCAATATGTTTGTTTAAACAGCGGCTTTCATTTAGTGTACTTTTAGCAATCATTGCCGTCACGGTCGTGTGTGGTTATATTTATTCTGTTCTATTTGGATTTCATATGTTTAATCCTATCCATCTAATTGTTTCTTATGAGATGCATTTACTACCAACCAATCGTTTTGTAACGTATTTAACTGGAATGCTCCTCTTGCTCATTCTATGTTTACTAGCATGCTTTCCGGTATTTAAATCGAAGAATGTGGTATTCACCTCCCCCCTCCCTGCTTATGCTCGCAAGCGGTTTTATCCGAAACTCGAGGGGAGGATGCAGTTACTTCAATTTGAACATATTAAAAAGAAGCGCAAAGGTCATGTGTTGCTTACCATTATTCTGTTAACTGGGATTATCGGTAGTACATTTATTATCGTCAATCAAACCTATCAAAAGCTGCCAACCATATACTTGAATGTTATGGAAGATTTACAAAACCTCCTTATTGAAGAACAAGTACAGTGGAAAGTCCATGAAGAGGATTTTAATAGAGAAGTTGAAGCGAATCGCATTTCGGAGGATTCAGGAGACGGGACGACAGACTTTCCCGAGGAAAACCCATTCACCATGATGATTAGACACGCTGAAAACGAATACAACGTATTGGATGAGTTAAAATATAATATTGGTTCGAAAGATTTCGCTCAAAAATATAATGAAATTACGAAGCCCGACCAATCCTATAGAGAATTAGATTCAACCATGTGGAATGTTACTGTAATGGCTTCTGAGGAGCAACAGCATATATTAGATAAGAAAAATATTACACCATGGCCGATCGGGTATCAGTGGATTTCTCATTTCAATGATCCTAGTTATGCTTTAGGTAACGAACACTACACCTTACTAAAATCATCTCAAGAAAGAAACACGAAATATGGAAATAGTAGCTTGTTCACTATGTATAAATTTTTAGATTGGAATATAATGTTGGTGGTCTTATGTGTGTTTATACTTCTGCTATGGACATGTATTTCCGTGGAACAGCGACCAACATCATCCATTCATTTTTTGACTACCAAGCCGATTACTTTCCAATCTATCTATGCAAGCAAATGGATTTACAATCTCTTAATTGCTTATGTGGCAATTCTAATTAGCGGGGGCATTACATTTATTGTCAGTTCAATTATAGGTGGCTTCGGTGAACCAGACTATCCGATTTTAGTCTATGCTCTTGAAAACACGAACCAAAACACGTTTTTTTCTCCTGTCGAGAATAGTTATTTTTACTTTGAGAGTTTACTAGTGTTACTCGTTAAAAGTGGATTTCTTATCGTTGCCCAAATCTTCTTTCTGAATAGCTTATTTAGTTTAATTGGGAGATGGATTAAAAACTATTATGTTTCTTTAGTTATCACATTATTAGTTTCCGTATTGGGTTATTACTTCGCAAATCAATACATTACTACTTCCTTTATGTATCTTAATCCATTTGTTTATTTTGATACATGGAACATTGTAGATGGCTGGAAATCGGTATTAGCGAGCTCGTCCGCCGTCAATTTCCGTAATGGATCGATGATTCTGTTGCTTAGTGGTTTATCATTGTTCCTAATAGGCTTCATACCAAGAAGGAAGAGGGTGTCATGATGTCAGTATTAGAAGTTCGCCAGCTCAGAAAAAAGTATGGAAAAAAACTTGTTTTGCGCGATATTTCATTTGAGATTCATGAAGGTGACGTTATCGGTCTAGTAGGCCCAAATGGAGCAGGTAAATCCACTCTTTTACGATCCATTCTGGCAATTGAAGAGTTTGAATATGGAACGGTGAAGGTCAAAAACATCTCTAATCAGAGTCCTGACTTTTATAAATACATTACCTTTTTACCGAGCGATAACTATTTATATATGCAGCTAACTGGATTCGACCATTTAGCATTTGTTGCAAACATCTATAGGTTGGAGAAAACGGCAATTGAAGAAGTTATTGAGCAAATTGGAATCCGATCCTATGTCGACCAGCCCGTAAAATCCTACTCGTACGGGATGAGACAGCATTTACTTATTGCATTATGCATTCTAACAAAGCCTTCTGTCATTTTAATGGATGAACCTTTTAATGGACTGGACCCTACAAGTACGATCGAATTGAAGGAGCTGATTCGCACGTTACATGCGCAAGGAATTAGCTTTCTCATTTCCACACATAACCTGGATATTTTGGAGGATCTGACGAAAAAAATATGGTTTATCAAAGACGGAACATTGTTTAAAGACGACAAAACATTAGTAGTAAATCTCCCTTATCAAATTGAAGTTTTAGTTCCCAAGGATACCGTGTTAGAAAAGCTGATGACCGACAGTCCATTACCTTATCAGGTGTGGGAAAACCGAATTATTACAGATCAAAATCATGATGTAGGAGAATATTTGGAGTGGCTACTAAAGAATAAAGTACAAATTCTATCCGTCAACCAAAGGAAGCCTAATCTGGAGGAAAGGTATAAGCATTTTTACGAGGTGTAGCCCACTTTCATCAAATGAGCTAGCTTTAAAAAGGGCTCTGTTAAAGGCTAGGGTTGATTTATGATGTACTCTAAATCGGCAAGTAGAATTGATTTCCGCGCCAACCGGACGCTTTTTCGCGGGGCGAGCGATAAGCCATCACCCATCGCTTACGCGCGTGGCTGTGATGACTTATCTTTCTCCCGCCTGTCGCTGGAGTCGCCGCCTCTCACTTCAATCAATAATTAGAAAAGGTTCGTGTTTTTAAAGTAAAAAATATAATAACAAACTATATGCTTATTTCTTAAATCTTTTTGATAGGGATATTTAAAGGAATAAAGAATTGGATCATCGGTAAAGTAAAATTAAGGGTTACCTTAATGGGATGGCTTGAGCCATCGACTATTAATAGTTACGAGAATGTTACGTAAGGGGTGATAGGATGATTTGGATTAAACTTTTGTTATATATATCGATTATATTTGTTATAAATATAATCGTTAGCTTTCTATTGAGTTATTCATTTAGAATCAAAAAAGAAAAAAGATCTTTTTTTTCGTACAATCATGTAAACGAATTACATAAAAAAATGGACTGGACTTTCAGATTTGTTTTTATGATGATATTGATCGTTGTGAATATTTTAGTAATAATAGAAGATTATTCAATACAACTCTATATTTATACTTCACTTTTCTACGCTGTGTTAGATTTTATCGTACGAGCATTTTTTGAATATAAATATTCCAATAATCCTAAACAATCTATTCTGACGATTAGCAATGGAATAGTATTTTCACTTGGACTTCTAATAGTATCTGATTACTTGTTAGATTATCTCGGCTAAGGTATGAATACTTGAGCTGCCGAATTCACGTTTTTATTATCAAATTACAAAAAAGGCATTAAGAAGCGAATTCTTAATGCCTTTAAAGGTTTATTTTACATTTTTTCTGGTGCAGAAACTCCAATTAATTTTAATGCATTTGCAATCGTTTGACGTGCAGATGTCACTAATGCTAGACGTGCCTCTGAAAGTGGCATGTTGTCCGCATTTAATACTTTGTCTGCATTGTAGAAGCTATGGAATGTTGCAGCAAGCTCTTGAATATAAGTTGCAACACGGTGAGGGGCACGAAGTTTTGCAGCGTCTGCCACTACTTGTGGGAAGTCACCAATTTTTTTCAATAGATCTAATTCTTTTTCGCTTTGCAATACATCCAAGGAGTCAGTAGAAGCCTTCATACCTTGTGTTTCTGCTGAGCGTAAAATAGAGCAAATACGAGCATGTGCGTATTGTGCATAATATACTGGGTTTTCATTTGATTGTGAAACAGCTAAATCTAAATCGAAGTCCATGTGAGAATCGCCTGAACGCATACCGAAGAAGTAACGTACTGCGTCTAGTCCTACTTCTTCTACAAGCTCACGCATCGTTACAGCCTTACCTGTACGCTTACTCATCTTCATCTTTTCGCCGTCTTTATATAACTGAACCATTTGAATAACCGATACTTCTAGTTTTTCACGGTTATATCCAAGTGCTTCAAACGCAGCTTTCATACGTGGGATATATCCGTGATGGTCTGCTCCCCAAATATTAATGAGCTGATCGAAGCCACGAGCTAGCTTATTCTCATGGTAAGCGATGTCTGGTAATAAGTATGTGAATGAGCCATCACTTTTAATAAGCACGCGGTCTTTATCATCTCCGAAGGTAGTAGAGCGTAACCAAGTTGCCCCCTCTTCTTCAAAAATATGACCATTTTCACGTAATTTGTTTAACGCAATATCAATTTTACCGCCTTCATATAAGGAAGTTTCAGAGAACCAGTTATCAAAGTTAACACGGAAGTCTGCTAAATCCTTTTGAAGCTTCGCCAATTCTACCTTCAAACCGTGAGTACGGAATGCTTGGAAACGCTCCTCATCAGACATATGAACAAATTTGTCTCCATGCTCTTTTGCAATGTCAGCAGCAATATCAATAATATCTTGACCACGATATCCATCTTCAGGCATTTCCTTTTCCATACCTAATGCTTCAAAATAACGCACTTCAATAGAAACGGCTAAGTTATTGATTTGATTTCCTGCATCGTTTATATAATATTCACGAGAAACATCGTAGCCAGCAAAGTCTAATACGTTACATAAGGAATCTCCAACAGAAGCACCTCGTGCATGTCCTAAATGTAAATCACCTGTTGGGTTGGCAGAAACGAATTCTACTTGAATTTTTTCGTTACCACCAGATGTTGTGCGGCCGTAATTTTCTTTTTCTGTTAGTACTGCCTTCACCACGTCTTGTAGGTAATCTTTACGTACCGTGATGTTCATGAAGCCTGGTCCAGCAATGTCTACTTTCTCCATCATTGTTCCGTCCATATTAAGGTTTTCAATAATTGCCTCTGCGATTTGACGAGGGTTTTTCTTCGCAATTTTAGTTAATTGCATAGCAATGTTTGTTGCATAGTCACCATTCGCTTTATCTTTTGGTGTCTCAAGATGAACTGATGGCAGTTGCTCCTCGGTTACAAGTTCTGCTTTAAGGATTGCTTGCTGCAAAGCTTCCTTAATGGATTGTTGGACTTTTTCTACTGCATTCATTTTATTCCGCCTCCGTATATGTTAGTTCTAATTTATATGTACCGACCACTTCTTCGTCCACTATAAGCTCATAATGTACTAGGAATTGACCATCTGTGAATTGCAATTTCTTTGTATTGGTTGTAATCATGAATGTGCCGTAGCCTGTGTCATAGCTACCGGTCTGCTGTTCTCCTCTTTGAAATGGCAGGCGCATTTTGACACCACCACTTCTAAGTATTAGCGCAGATTCAGCATTAAGTTTTACAGTTGTTCGAACTAACTTTTCGTTCTGTACTTCTTCATAAACTAAATAAGGCTGCTCTCCCTTTAAGGTTAGAACGCCAGATGTATGAATATCAAAAGATTCTTTTTTAGACTTCGGGTGTTGGATTGTTGATCGTAAACGAACAGCAACTTCTTTTTTTAATAGTTCAGACATGGACTTCATCCTTTAAAGCATTTTATAATAATTTATTTATGTAAAAATATAACCTTCATATTATAGCTTAAATTTCATCTAAGTTACAACTAATCGTAAAATACACTTTTTTCTAAAAAAAAAAGCTTGTTTAAATACACCAAAAAGAGTGTGGAGATCATCACTAAGCTTTTCTTATTTATCTCTGTTAGAGGATATGGTTTATTTTTCGAGAGGTGGTCTTGTTTATGAATTTACACATAAACGATTGAAGCAGTTTAGTTCTGTTTAGTTGATACAAGGGATTTATAATGGATGCTTGTACTAGCCTAAAATGATGCTTGTCAAACGGTTTACCGCCGTATGTAAGGTTTCTTTTCCCTCTACACATGCCATTGCAACTCCATAAATGCCCCAACTCCAGAATGTAGCAAGAAAATAATGTTCTTCTTTTATACCGTGCTCTTTATCTAATAATGTATGTAGATTTTCCGTCAAGCGCTGTTTTATTTCATAGTCCATTTTCGGTTTAAATTCTTTAACTGCTCGTTGACAATGTAAGGCTAAATTTGTCTGAGAACTTATAATAGCTTGTAGGGACATAATAATCGTTTGTTCGTCGATCACTTCTTGTAATGCTACTTCTTTAAAAATTTCTTTCGTGAGAACCTCTTTTTGAATCACATCGATTAAATCGTATTTATCCATAAAATGATAGTAAAACGTTGAACGGTTAATCTTTGCTTCTTGTGTAATATCAGAAATAGAAATATCACTAAAATCTTTTTGTTTAATTAGTTTCAAAAAACCATTCATGATATTTTGTCTTGTCCGTTGGATCCGTGGATCTTGTTTTTTCATTCGAACCTACCTTCTCGAAACTGTATTATTTTGATCGCTTGATCAATTAAATGAATGACTAAATTATAACAGAAAAATTTCTGGGAAAAAAAATAAGCAATTCGTGGTCCAATAAAACAGACCACAAATTGCAATATATAGATAATAAATGATTAGAATTTTTTTGCTAATTGCTTTGCACGCTCAATGCCTGCTAGTTTAATTTCCTCAGCTTTATCTCGCATTGCATCATGACCCTCAATAAATAAACCTTCAAATTCAGAAATACCCATGACGGCCATCAATTGTTTTAAATAGCGATTGCCTAGCTCTAAGTCTGCTAAAGGATGACCTTCTGAATAAAAATCACCTCGTGCTTGAATGTGAAGCACTTTCTTACCTCGAAGTAAGCCTACAGAACCTTTTTCTGTATATCTAAACGTTTTACCAGGCACTGCTACGGCATCAATGTATGCTTTCAGTACTGCTGGGAATAAGTAATTCCACAATGGGGTTACGAATATCATTTTATCTGCTGAAACAAATTGATTAACAATTTCGTTTAGGCGACTCACTTTCGCTACTTCCTCTTTAGAAAGAGCATCCATGGGTTGTCCTGCACGAAGTTTTCCCCAACCACTGAACACATCTGCATCTAAATTCGGGATTTCTTCCTTAAATAAATCTACAGTCACAATTTCATCTTTTGGATTTGTTGCTGTATATGCTTCAATAAATGCCTTTCCTGCTGCCATACTAAATGAATGATTTTCATCATTTGGGTTTGCTGTAATAAATAATAACTTAGTCATAATTTTTTCCCTCTAATTCTATAAGATTTACAACATCTGTTGTATGTTTAGTATAAAATGTTTTATTAGCTATACAAACCAACAGTTTTATCGAATTGTTGCAAATCCAACATTCGGCTCATATTGATCGAAAAAAGAATAATCTAATTAATTCTTCCAAAATACATAAAGGCCCCTAGAACTTTACTGTACGTAAAGTTCTAGGGGCCTTAGTAATTCTATTACATTTTCTGCAGCAGTGACGATTGTTTCACTTTAACTGCTCGTCGCAGAACCATAGTGACTGCTTACTACTTTATCCAGCCTAAGATCATTTCTCTCAGCAACTTCGACGCGGTATTGGCTGTTTGGCTTCCGCCTCACTTCGTTCAGCTCCGCAGAACATTAGAGACCACTTTCTATTTAACCCATCCTAGTAGCATTTCGCGTAGTAGTTTCGACGCTGTGTTTGCGGTTTGCTCCGACTGATCATAGATTGGGGCTACTTCTACTAGGTCGAAGCCTACTACGTTGACACCTGAGTTTGCGATTGCGTGGATGGAGGCTAGTAGTTCGCGACTTGTGATTCCTCCGCAGTCTACTGTTCCTGTACCAGGTGCATGTGCTGGGTCTAGTACATCGATGTCAATTGTCACATAAACAGGGCGTCCCTCAAGTGTTGGAAGTACCTTTTTCAAAGGCTCCAGCACTTCGAACTTAGCAATTTGCATGCCATTTTCTTTTGCCCAATCGAATTCTTCCTTCATTCCAGAACGAATTCCAAATGAGTAGACGTTTTTAGGTCCTATATGCTCTGCAATTTTACGGATTGGAGTGGAATGAGATAATGGCTCTCCCTCGTATTCCACACGCAGATCTGTATGGGCATCCATGTGAATGATCGCCAGGTTATCGTATTTGTTCGATACAGCCTTCATTACTGGCCAAGAGACTAAATGCTCTCCACCCATGCCGACCGGAATTTTTCCGTCCTGCAAAAGTTGGCGGATGAACCCTTCAATTAAGTCTAGACTTTTCGCTGCATTTCCAAATGGAAGTGGAATATCTCCTGCATCAAAATAGTTTACATCATCTAGTTCTCTATCAAGATATGGAGAATATTCCTCTAGACCAATAGATACTTCACGAATACGCTGGGGACCAAAACGAGATCCAGGACGATAACTTACTGTCCAATCCATCGGCATTCCATAAATGACTGCCTGTGCTTCATCATAATTTTGCTTGCTTTTAATAAAAACATTACCTGAGTATGCTTCATCGAATCTCATTGGCTTACTCTCCTGCAAGGTCTTTCACAAATTTCGGTAAAACGAATGCCGCTTTGTGAAGTTCTTTTGTGTAATACTTCGTGTCTATATCGAAGAATTGCTCATCTGGAACTTGTAGTGGATCATATTTTTTAGATCCAATTGTAAAGCACCATAAACCACTTGGATACGTTGGGATATTAGCCAAATACATATTTGTAATTGGGAATATTTCCTTCACATCTTTTTGTACTTGGCGGATTAAATCCGCTTTAAACCAAGGGTTGTCCGATTGTGCAACAAACAAACCGTCTTCTTTTAATGCTTTGGAGATTCCAGCATAAAAGCCCTTCGTAAATAGGTTTACTGCTGGTCCTACTGGTTCTGTTGAGTCTACCATAATGACATCGTACTCATTTTCAGATTCAGCAATATGCATAAACCCGTCTCCCACCTGGACGTCTACTCTTGGGTTTTCTAATTCACAAGCAATCTCTGGTAAATATTTTTTTGAGTACTCAATTACTTTTCCATCTATATCAACTAATGTCGCTTTTTTAACCTTCGGATGCTTCATAATCTCACGAATTACTCCACCGTCTCCCCCACCAACTACTAATACATTTTCTGGGTTAGGGTGCGTGAATAAAGGAACGTGTGCAACCATTTCATGATAAACAAACTCGTCCTTTTGGGAAGTCATAACCATGCCATCTAAAAAGAGCATGTTACCCCATTCCTCTGTTTCAGCCATTTCCAACAGTTGAAAATCCGTTTGTTCTGTATGAAGTGTGCGTTTCACCTTCATTGTGATGCCAAAGTTCTCGGTTTGCTTCTCTGTAAACCAAAATCCAGCCATTTATCTATCTCCTTCCAATATATGATTCTTTTACTTTACCTAAAAAGTAAATACAAAGAAAGTATAGTGGTTTTTGGCAAAAGTGCAATAGTTTTTTAATTCTCGGTTTAATTTGTTTCTATAGTTCTCATACTGTTAAAAACACAGGTGAGAACGGGGTTGATTTTTTGAAGCGCGCGCAATATAAAAAGAAGACTACTCGAAATAAAAGATTAAAAAGAGTTCTCCTAATAGGAATAGCTGCTAGCTGTGCATTTTTAAGTGCCATAGTCACTCTTCGAATATATGCGCAAATAGTTGGCGCACCGATTATTCAGGTTCCAATTTCCTCTGTATATTTAGACAATCAAGGTAACGTCATAGGAGATCGTTTTAATGAGCAGCGTAGGTACTGGATATCACTAGATGAAATGTCTCCCTTCATTCCACAAGCAACTATTTCCGTGGAGGACCAGGAGTTTTACGAGCATAATGGTTTTGATTACTCTCGAATTGCTTCCGCTCTTCTAAAGGACGTAAAGGCAGGAAAAAAAGTTGAAGGTGCCAGCACTATTACTCAGCAATATGCACGTAATGTGTTTTTAACCCACGATAAAACATGGACAAGAAAAATAAATGAAGCATTGTATGCTTATCGCTTAGAAATATTTTATGAAAAGGATGAGCTTCTAGAGGGTTATTTGAACACTGTTTATTTTGGACATGGGATGTACGGAGTAGAGGCTGCAAGTCAGTATTATTTTGGGAAAAGTGCTAAGTCTTTAACTTTAGGAGAATCCGCTCTTTTAATGGGTATTCCAAAAGGACCTACCCACTATTCTCCAATTGTGAACGAAGAAAAGGCCGTTAATCGGCAAAAGCTAATATTACAATTAATGAACAATCAGCAATTCATTACTTCGGAACAAAAGGAACGTGCTAACCTAGAGCATTTAGCTCTAAAGACAGAAGAATCAAGAGTAGCCAAAAAGACAGCACCTTATTTCTTAGAGGAAGTTTGGAAGGAAGCTACAAAAATAGTGGAGAGCAAAGGCCGTCGCATCGAAGAAGGTGGGTGGACGATTACTACTACGTTAAATAAACAGCATCAGCAGGTAGCAGAGGAAACTATTGAAAAGTGGATGCCTAAAGGGGAACTGCAAATTGGTTTCGTCAGTATGGAGCCCAAAACAGGTTATATAACAGCTATGGTTGGAGGAAGAAGCTTTACCGAAAGTCCCTTTAACCGAGTTACACAAGCAAAAAGACAAACTGGATCAACAATCAAGCCTTTACTGTTTGCAGCAGCACTAGAGAATGGCTTCTCACCCCTTACTTACTTAAAAAGTGAACGAACGATATTCACCTATGACAATGGACGAAGAGAATACGAGCCTAAAAACGTAAATGGAGAGTTTGCTAATCATCCAATCTCCATGGCGCAGGCCTTAGCAATCTCCGACAATATATATGCAGTGAAAACATTGGAGCATATAGGCTATAAACCATTTGAACAACTGGTGGAGCGATTTAATATCAACATGAAGGTCGATCAAACACCTGCTACCGCGTTAGGTACACCAGAGGCTTCCTTACTAGATATGACGAAGGCATACAATACGATATCAGATAAAGGAATCCAAATGAAACCAACGTATATTACGAAAATCTCAGACAATGAGGGCAAAGTTATATATGACATCAGTGAGGAGAAAAGAAAAGGCAAGAAAGTATTGTTAGAAGAAGATGCTTTCTTATTATCACATTTGATGACTGGAACTTTTGATCCTACGTTTAATGATTACTCTCCTGCTACCGGTATTAGTATACGCGCAAAGCAAACACGTCCTTACGCAGCTAAATCGGGAACAACGAATACAGACCAGTACCTGATAGGATTCTCACCACAGCTAACTACTGGAGTTTGGAATGGCTATGACCAAGGCAAGGCAGTGAGTGATGCAGAAGCGAAGCAGGTAACGAAGCAAGTATGGATTGAATTCATGGAGCAAGTGCATCGTGGACTACCTGAGGAGCCATTTATCGCTCCTGCAGGTGTACGCGGAGTTATCGTAGATATCGAAACAGGAGGACTCGCAACTTCTGATTGTGAAAAGCAGCGTCTTGTTTATCTGAAAGAAAAAGATATTCCAACTAAGCTTTGTACAGATCCACGACTAAAACAGCACACATTCGAGGATTTATCGGAACAACAAAAAGAAGATGAATCCTGGTCCATCTTCCCTTTCAACTTCTTTGGAAACTAAGCATTTAAAACAGTTAAAAGGCTGGGTCAAGACTATCTTCTAAATAAAATGGAGTTGTTTTCCGTTTCGGCGGACGCCTGCCGCTACAATCAATCATATAAATTGTTCGTGTTTTAATTGGTAAATTGCTATTTATGAAATTGATAACTTTAAAAAATTGAGCTAGGGAGAATAATTTCAAGCTCAATTTACTTTTATATTGTTTTTACCGAAAACCAGTTAGTTTTTTCATTTAACTTTTGAAACCGTGAATCGGCAACTTGATTTTACGGTTTTATTTCTTTTTAAAGCTGCTAATTTCTTGTAAGACATCTATCCATTCCTATTGTTTGGAGTGGAGGCGGCGACTCCTGGGGGAATAGCTCGAGCTGAAAGCCCCGCAGGAGCAAAGCGACGAGGAGATTGAAGCCGTGCCCCCGGAAAGCGTCCGCCATAACGGAAAACAACTAGATTTTATTTTGAGATCTTTAAATTTTTCGTGTTTTCCATAAGAATAGCAGTAATTATGAAATTGATTCTGCATTATTAACAATCTCTACATTTTAACATAGCCTAAAATTTAAAAGGCCTTTCATCTCCCTAAAGAGACGAAAAGCCTTTTCTTAGTATAATTTTCTGTTTAAAGTTGGAATGATTTGGATTGGGTTTCACAAATCTTCCAGCCCATCTCATACTCATTTAACTAAGTGTCCTAGCATTACTGTGAAGTAAGCTTTAAGTAAATTGTACTTTCTTTTTTCAATTAATTCAACCGTCTAATCGGACTATGTTGTAATTAATTCACTCAAAAGTTATTTTAATATGATATTTCTAAATCTTGATGCAGCTTTTGTTCGCTTTGTTCCCACATTTGAGGATTGTGAGATTGTAAAAATTCCTTCAAGATTTCTTTTGAACGATCGTCCATAAAATCAACTAAAATTTGACGCTTCATAGACTTATCCATTCGATTGACATGGTCAGCTAAAATCTTATAACCACGTCGCTTCTCTCGATTTACTACCATCTCACAGGCAGCTACGCCGGCGTAATAAGGACCATCCTGCTTGTAATCGATTGTTACCCAAACTAACCAATATGGCTTCCCTCCAGCAGAATCTTCCCGATTGGTAGTAAATTTAATACCTCTTTCCGTATCGCTTCTTGCATGCATTGCCCCAATTTCAACTTTGGCAGTGCCTTCTTCTATATCGATAATGACTGGAGAAACGTTCTCAAGTGAAAGAGAACCGATCCCATATCCCTTGTGACCATCAGTTGGATCGTTTTTAATAATGGTAAATCCTACTTTTTGTTTCGGTTTTTCTTCATTTGTCATGCGTATGCTCCTTTTCTTCTGTTATGATGTTAAGTATACTGATTATTTCTACAAAGGAGGTAACAAAATGCCATATGTAACAGTAAAAATGTTAGAAGGCCGTTCAGATGAACAAAAAAGAGAGCTAGTGGAAAAGGTTACTGCAGTAGTTGCAGAAACGACTAAAGCTCCAGTTGAGAATGTTGTTGTATTTATCGAAGAAATGCCTAAAAACCACTATGCGGTAGCTGGAACACTTCTTAGCGATAAATAAAGTAAGCCAAAGCTATTCCTAGTGAATAGCTTTTTCATTCATCAAGTTCATCACAAACGAAAAAGCTTCCTCGATTTCCTCATCACTGTAATTCAACTTTCCTTTTACAACACGTACTTTTTCAATTTGTTCTTCCTTTGGAAAGTTCTCAAAATAAAGCAATGTAGATACTAGCTCTAAAAACCGTGAGCTTTTCTCCTTCATTTGTTTAATGCAGGAATTTAATGCGGCACTAGGTTCTGCGATCTGAGCCATTTGAGTAAAGTGTTCCCCTGCATCGGTCATTTGATATTTATATTGGACGTAAGAGCCTTTATCCTGACGCTCCTCCTGCAAAAAACCCATATTACAAAGTTCCTCTATACGTAAGGTTAGCTCTTCAGAGTATGGGCCATATATATGGAAATCATATTTCTCTTTATATGGAAATTGTAGTTTCTTTGCGATATAGACCATTTTTTGTAATTTTTTTCTTCCCGTGATCCCGTCTGCTGCTCCGATAAATTGTACAATTTTTGCATGTTCCTCTAACAATACAAACCCACCTCTATTTTAGTAAATCAAGTATTTGTTTCTTCAAAGCCTTCTTCTTGCCGTCTGCAGTCAAAAAGTCCTCTGGAAAGTATAATTTATGATCTGTTCGTCGCTTACCCGAAATAGCTTCTACCACTTCCGATTGGCGAGAAAGTTCACGTATTTCTCCATTTGGCATTTGCAGGTGTATCGGGATACGCTCTCCCTCTTCTCCTGGTCTATAAAAATCGTAAGGCAAGTCTGATGACGAATCAAACACCAAATAATATTCTGGATCAATTCCAACTCGCTTAAAAAGCTGCTCTAATTCCTTCATTTTCACATAGTCTTTTGCCAAGTCAAATTCAATATATTGAAATAGCTTACGGTTAACAAAACGATTACATAAATCAGACAAAATGGCATCCTTTTCATTCATCCATAGCTGAAAATACGTTAACAATACCCCTTCATCTAATGCCAAATAATCATTAAGAGTAAAGGTCTTGTCAAAAAACCGAACAAAATGAGTAGGCTGCTGCTCGAAGGCATATCCGTTTTCACTCAACGCTTTTGCTCTATGCAAAATTTTCGTAAGAATGACTTCTGCACTTCGTGAAACTGGGTGGAAATATACTTGCCAATACATTTGGTAGCGGCTCATAATATAATCCTCTACCGCGTGCATCCCAGTAGATTTAATAACTACCTGGTCATCGAGCGGTCTCATCACTCGTAAAATACGTTCCATATCAAAATGACCATAGCTTACCCCAGTAAAATAAGCATCTCTTTGTAAATAATCCATACGGTCTGCATCTATTTGGCTTGAAATAAGACTTACCACTTGCTTGTTAGGATAAGTTTTCCCTATTACATCGGCAACTTTTTGAGGAAAATCAGGACTGACTCTTTTAAGTACCTCATTAACCTCTGTATCTCCAAGTAAGATTTGCTTTGTAAATTCCTCATGATCCAATCCAAATACATTTTCAAAGGCATGAGAAAATGGTCCATGTCCCAAATCGTGTAGCAATGCTGCACATAATACTACCAGTCTTTCAGAGGGGTCCCATTCTGGTCTTCCTTCAAAACTATCATCTACGATTCGACGGACGATTTCATATACACCTAACGAGTGATTAAATCTGCTATGTTCTGCCCCATGAAAGACTAGATAAGTAGTACCCAGCTGTTTAATGCGACGAAGCCGTTGAAATTCTTTTGCCCCAATCACGTCCCAAATCACTTGATCTCGAACATGTATATATCGATGGACTGGATCCTTAAATACTTTTTCTTCTGCTAGCTTTTGCGTAGCATAGCTCATATCTCACCCTCCATGTCTCTTAAAAATGTAGCTCACTTCCTATTAACTATAAAGTATAAAGAAAAAAGCCGCTTATGGAAAGGCGGCAATAGTTCGTTACATATAGGATAACCTTCTTGCAAGGAATGTCTATTATTATGATTCCAGCTTGGCGCGTACTTTCTCCATTAATTCGTCCTCAGTTAAAGCTGCCACTGGACGATTATTTATAAAAGCAAACGTCTTTTTACGCCCTGGACCGCAGTAGGACTGACATTCTTTAATCTCAACCTCTGCCTCTGGATCGATTGCTTTTAGCTTTGGAATTAATGTTTTTAAATTAACGGCCTGACACTCATCGCAAACTCGAAAATGGTTTGCCATAGTACACAACCCTTTCTATAAATAGATATTGTCTACACGTCATTGTATCTTAAAGTTTATATTGCTATCAAGTGTAAATTACGTGAATAAAAGAGCGATATGTTGTCCATGATGTTAATAGAACAACGAAACTATGAACATGGTAGGAGGACAAACATGGTAAAAATCAGACAAGACGCATGGATGAGAGAAAACGATGAATTGTTAGCTGAATTGGTGTTAAGACACGTTCGTGAAGGTAGCACCCAGTTAAACGCTTTTGAGGAAGCTGGTGACGAGTTAAACCGTACTGCAGCTGCTTGTGGATTTAGATGGAATGCAGTAGTTCGCCATCAATATGAAACAGAGCTAAAAGAAGCAAAGAAAGAACGCAAAGAAAAGCTTCGTATTTTAGGAAAAGATTACAGACGTAGAGGAAATGGAATCTACCTAGCGAAACCTCAGGAAGAGGGAGAACGCACTCAATCTATTCCGGTTTCTGCATTATCGATAGATATAATCATTGCTTATCTAGTACGACTGCAGCATAGTGATTCAGATATTTCTAGATATCGTCATATGGCAACGATCTCAAATGAAAAGATTCGTAAGTTAGAAAGCGAGCTTGCCAAACTCGAAAAAGAAAATGCTGCTATTAAACAAGATTACGAGCAATTCGTACAAATCATGAACCGTGCCCGTCGACTAGTAACATTAAACGACGAAGAAATGCCAGCAGTGCCAGTATTTCAAATGGAGAAAAACGGCAACCTAGTAACAAAAGAACCACCAACCGTTTAATGGATTGGTGGTTTTTTTTGATTATATCAGCATTTCGTTGCAGTTAGATAGACATACTCAATGTGCGCAATAAAACTTTTTTATGCGTATGGCTTGGTTATCCTTCTAGCATTTTTTGATTTCGTTTTAGTACTCTTTCTAAGTAGAATCGATAAAGTTCCGCTTCTTCCTGCATAAGTGATTGAGAGACCACTTGCTCGGACCTTTGATGTAGTAGTTGTTGAATTCGAATGACTACATCCTGCACTGTAAAGGTCGCTTGCAGCAGCTCATTAAGTGAAGCCATGACCTCAGGTTTTATACTAGGGTAACTAAACTTAGTATCCTCTCCCTGAACCCCTACTTCATAAAATTCTTGAATAAGGCGGGCTCTTTCGCTTCCGCTTCCTTCAACGCAAAGGTACACCTGGACAGCTATGCCTTGTCTCAATCTTCGTTGAGAGATCCCAGCAAATTTTTTGCCTCCAATACTTAAATCATAGGATCCGGGACAATATGAGCCTACTATTTCATAAGCTTCTATTTTTCCCTGAGCCTCTGGGAAAAGTTGCTGGACATAAGCCAACATAACCTCGTAGCCAGTAGGTATGTCTATGGAATTTTCCTTTTCAGACAACACGATTGATATATTTAGGACACCCTCATCTAATACAACCGCAAGTCCTCCTGAATTTCGAACGATAGGATTGTAGCCTCGCGTACGTAAGAAATCTTGAGCCTCTTCTACAAAAGGTAATCTATGATCCTGAATCCCCATTACTACTGTTTGATCATGTACCCACGTTCTTACGGTTGCTGGGGACTGCCCCTGACCGACTACATGACAAAGTAAATCGTCAGCTGCAAAGGATTCCAATGCAGAGCGGCTTTTTCCGCTAAGTGACTGATCCCAAAAACGCCATGTTTGTTGCTCCAATAAAACATCTATTTCTGACATCCCTATTCTCCTTAATCTAGTGCTTGAGCTGCTGTAATATAAGCAAGCTTGTATACATCCTCTGCATTGCAGCCTCGTGATAAGTCATTTACTGGGGCATTTAATCCCTGCAGTATCGGCCCAATTGCTTCAAATCCTCCAAGACGCTCTGCTATTTTATATCCTATATTGCCTGACTCCAACGAAGGAAAAACAAAAACATTTGCATCTCCTCTCACTGTGGCACCTGGTGCTTTTTTATCCGCAATGGACGGAACAATACTTGCATCGAATTGAAGCTCTCCTTCTATCACTAGCTGAGGTACTCGTTCTCTTGCAAGCCTTGTTGCTTGGACGACTTTGTCCGTCTCCTCCGATTTTGCGGAACCTTTAGTAGAAAAAGATAGCATTGCCACCTTTGGCTCTATACCAAATGCAGCAGCTGTCTTAGCTCCCTCCACTGCAATTTCTGCTAAGTCATCACTTGTCGGAGCAATTGTAATGGCACAGTCGGCAAAAATATAGCGTGTATCATTCTTTACCATTAGAAATGCCCCACTAGTCTTAGTAATTCCAGGCTTGGTTTTGATAATTTGTAAGGCCGGTCGCACAGTTTCTGCCGTTGTATGTGCTGCTCCACTTACTAGCCCGTCCGCTTTTTTTGTATAAACAAGCATTGTGCCAAAATAGTTAACATCCTTTAATATTTCTCTTGCCTCTTCTATAGTCACTTTACCATTGCGTCTTTCCACAAAAGCATTTACTAGTTCGTCCATATGTTCATAGGTTGCGGGGTTCAACACCTGTAAGCCACTTGGAATATCCCTCTCATTTCCTATGACAATAGGCTGAATTACTCCCTCTTCCTGCAATTTTAATGCTGCCTCAATTATTCTTGGATCGTTTCCCTCTGGTAATATAATGGTTACATTTTTACTTTGCAGCTTGCCTTTTATTTCTGTAAATAAATCAGCCATAATAACGCCCCCATCAGGATATATTTGTACATTAAGCATACACGAGTTTGTCACAGATTGTCATGTAAAAGTGGGGCTAAAAGGGGAATTCTAAAAGCTGGTATGGTAAACTAAATATGCGAAATATTTATTAAAGGGAGTGTCTTATATAATGAATGAAGCAGCTATTACATTAGATGGTTGGTACGTTTTACATGATTTCCGCCAAATGGATTGGGCATCATGGAAACAAGTAGATCCTGAACTTCGTAAACAAGCAACAGATGAGTTCGTTGCCTTTTTAGATGAATTACAACAAGCAGACGATACAAAAACTGGAGCTCACGCTTTCTATACTATTGTGGGCCAAAAAGCAGACTTTATGTTAATGACGTTACGTCCAACTATGGATGAATTGCAAGAGCTAGAAGCGAGATTCAACAAGTTAACAATTGCTGACTTTACGATTCCTGCATATTCATACGTATCAGTAGTAGAATTATCTAACTACCTGTCTGGTGAGTCAAATGAAGATCCATATCAAAATCCACATGTGCGCTCACGTCTATATCCACAACTTCAACGCTCTCAATACGTTTGCTTCTACCCAATGGACAAGCGTCGTGATGGCAACGATAACTGGTATATGCTTCCTATGGAGCAACGCAAAGAGTTAATGCGTAGCCATGGAATGATTGGTCGCAGCTATGCAGGAAAAGTGAAACAGATTATCTCAGGTTCTGTCGGCTTTGACGATTTTGAATGGGGAGTAACTTTATTCTCAGATGATGTACTTCAATTTAAAAAATTAGTATATGAAATGCGCTTTGATGAAGTAAGCGCTCGCTATGGCGAGTTCGGTTCGTTCTTCGTTGGTACTATTTTAGAAGGCGAAAAACGCTCTACATTTTTCAATCTTTAATATAAATATATAAAAGGCTGCCTTTTGGTAGTCTCAGACTGTAGCACAAACCCCATGAATTTTGGTGTTTGCCTACAGTCTTTTTCTTTAAGATGGAGATAAAGCTTGTTAAAGTTGCTTCCCTCGCTGCGCTCAGTCCAGGGTCTTCAGCTCGCGCTATTACCGCTGGAGTCGCCACTCCGCGCTCCAATCAACAATAATGTTTCTTATTAAATGACGGAGAGGCAAACCGTGGGCTACTCAGTCTATATCACAGACTTAACCTGGATTACCCGGAAAAGGGGAAGAAATCGAAATCGTTTCTACACCTTTTGTCTAAAATCTGAGACTGCCTTTGGGTAGTCTTTTTTATATGCAAAATTTGTCATGATAGGTCATTTCTTAACATAGTTTAATGTAGGAGGTGATGCATTGGCGGTAGTTCGTGCGACTTCGAAAGACATCGATCTACTAGCAAGGCTAATGCGAGCAGAAGCAGAGGGCGAAGGCGAACTAGGAATGCTAATGGTTGGTAATGTAGGTGTAAATCGAGTTCGTACAGCTTGTTTAGATTTTACAGATATACGAAACCTCGAGCAAATGGTTTTTCAACGTCCCGGTGGCTTTGAGGCAACTACTAAGCCATACTTTTACCAGCGTGCAAGAGATAGTGATCTAAAACTAGCACAACGTGTAGTTAACGGTGAGCGTTTTCATCCTGCTACCAGATCATTATGGTTTTTTGATCCTGGCGAGAGTACTCCATGTCCAGCACAATGGTATGGTCAATGGAATACCGGACGCTTTAAAGCACACTGTTTCTTTTCGCCTACCGAAGAAGAATGTCCAGAGATTTAAAAAAAGAGAGGATGTATAAATGGTTCAGTATTATTGGTATCCAGGTGGCTATCCAAACCAACAGTACTCGCAAGGGCAACAGGTTCCGGGGCAACAACCGCCCCAACAGCAATATACTCCTGGGATCCAAATACCTGCCGGTGGACGGTCAGCAGAAGAATCCTATGTGGAGAACATTTTAAGAGCCAACAAAGGAAAATTAGGAACTTTTTATTTTACTTTTGAAAACAATGCAACACGAAACAATGTAGTCCTGAACGGATATGTAGAGGCTGCTGGACGCGATCATGTGATTATTAGTGATCAAAATGGGAAACGATACTTAATGTTAATGATTTACTTTGATTATGCGACGTTCGATGAAGAAATAAATTACTATTAACCATAGGCAAGGCTTATTCTTTAAGGAGTAAGCCTTTTTCCTGTTACACTAGCACTGTTCCCAGAAACTCTGCTTCCTCTTCAAACATATAATGCAGATTTTTTATCATTAGACTGAACAAAGTAAAACGTGAAATGGAGTTTTCTAATTTCACGTTTTTAAATTGAACTACTAGATATGTCCCAAGTCTATTTTAATTTGACATGTTTTTTACTAAATGGCTAAGAGTTCAAGTAATACGATGCTCCTAAATAGCTAGTTTCTATCATTCTCATTCTTTTTATGATTACTTATCGTACGTTTAAGACTTTCTTTTTGCCTTTTAGCTATTTCACGAGGTGTCATATTTAAAAAAGCTTTAACATTTTTAATATCTTTATTTTCTTGCATGTTATTTCGACTTTCATTATTGGCCGCCACGAACGACCCCCATCCAGAGTAAGTAGTGCCAATCCCAGAAGAGTTGTATTCAAATTCTATTTGAATATTTCCGATTTTTTCAATTTGCTTCATATATTTTTTATGGTTTACACCCATGTACCAAGCATAGCCATATACTTTTGCATCAAGTATTTCTGAGATAGTGAGTTTTTCGTTGTTATTCATAAACGTTTTTACAATAAAATTTGTTCCGAACTGATCGCTACCTTTAAGATTTTCTAAAACTACTGCTCCAGAGTAGCTCCCATCATCTAATAAGATAGATAGTACATCTCCTTTTTCAAAAAGAGCAGGTTTAAATCTTACCTGTTTAGGTTTTTTAGGTTTCTCTTTGGGAGTAGATAATTTGGTTAGAAATGATAAAAGTGCTTTTTCTCTTTTTTTTATGTCTTGGTTGGAAGCTCCAAGTTCTCTCCAACATTTTATATCGCTACCGCTTTCTATTATCTCCTTAATCTTTTTATAAAGTTTATCATTTTGCATGCCGCATTCCCAAGCTGCAAACCCTGCTGCAAAATATAGATTGTGCAAAGAATCCTCGTCTTCTTTAAACTCATTTTCATACGTTTCGATAACTTTATATATTACAGTTTCAATAGGTACCCCTTTATTAAATTCGTCCATTATGTCCTCATATATATCTGCATATTTATCATTTGATGATATTGCGGTACCCCAAGTCCCCATTATAACCCCCCTTATATTTCCCATTTTATTGAATTTACCTTGTTAGTTTGAGTTTAACATTTAACTGACCAAACCACCTCATGAATAAAAAAAGCGCACTCCAGTTAAAATCCAGAGCTCGCTTTTAAAATGATTAATTTGCATATTTTACGGCTGCTACGATTAGCATTACCCAGCCGATTAGGAATGCTACTCCACCGATTGGTGTGATTGCTCCTAAAATACTAATACCCGTTAAGCTAAGTACGTACAGACTTCCGGAGAAAATAACGATACCTGCTAGGATTAAATAGCCCGCTACGTTTAACTGTGATACTGGTCCTAATAGTTTACTGCTCATTAAAATACCAATGGCAACTAATGCAAGCGCATGAAACATTTGATATTGAACCGCTGTTTCCCAAGTCGCTAAATACTTGTCAGCCACTCGACCTTCTAATAAATGTGCTCCGAATGCTCCAAGGGCTACGGATAAGAAGCCATTAATAGCACCTGCGATGATAAAAAATTTCAAGCTGTTCCCTACTTTCTATTATTAAAAATCAAATAATGACTCTCCGTTTGCATCGTCTTCCTTCAAGGGTGCAGAAGGGACAGTTAAGGTTGCTGCCTTAACGGAGGGCGTTTGAAGTACTGTTGGACTTTCTGTTTGTGGCACA
This sequence comes from Psychrobacillus sp. FSL K6-4046, assembly GCF_038624605.1. NCBI lineage: Bacteria > Bacillati > Bacillota > Bacilli > Caryophanales > Bacillaceae > Psychrobacillus > Psychrobacillus sp. FSL K6-4046. Next base: position 584,616 of record NZ_CP152020.1, on the reverse strand, counting down.
GTTAGAGCTACGTCACATAAAGCCTTTATAGCCGCTAAACTTTCCCGGATGGATTGTTCCCCCGATGCAGTCTTTGCCTCTTGAAGCTGTTTTTCTATTTGCATTAAAATCTGTCTGTTCGAAATCACTTGTTATGCCCCTCCAGTTGCTTTGGTTCAAATTTTAAGCACTCCACGCCTGAGGATCTTTTGACTAACGCAGAAGGAAGCTCCCTTGTTTTAAATTGGTAAGCCCTACAGCCACGTGGATGATTCGCATCCCAGGTAGTAAAAAAATGTCGACACTTAAAACAATTTACAGCCAATTTTTCTCCCTACTTTCTATCGTTATCCTAGCATAATTAGAGGCAAAAATCGATTGGCTTTTCATTCATGGACACTAACTGTTCATTTATTTGAGAGTAGGGTCTGCTTCCCAAGAATCCTCGATGAGCACTTAGAGGACTTGGGTGAGTTGATTGGATAATGTAGTGTTTGGTCGTGTCGATCAGCTTTAACTTAGCTTGTGCAGGCTTACCCCATAAAACAAAAATAATTGGCTTTTCACGTTCAGATAGCTTCTGTATAACGGTATCTGTGAAGCGCTCCCAGCCCATGCCTTTATGCGAGTTTGCCTCACCTGCTCTGACAGTTAAAACCGTATTTAACAACAAGACACCCTGCTTCGCCCATTTTTCTAGATAACCGTGTGAAGGGATTGGACATCCTAAATCATCTTCTAGCTCCTTGAACATGTTACGCAAGCTTGGTGGAATTTTAACTCCTGGCTTTACTGAAAAGCTTAAGCCATGGGCCTGTCCTGGGCCATGATAGGGATCTTGCCCAAGTATAACCACCTTTACAGCATCATATGGCGTTGATCGAAACGCACTTCCCACCTCTTCTCGTGGTGGATAGATCGTGTGCTCAGCAAATTCCTGATCTAGAAAGGACTGTAACTCCTTAAAGTAAGGCTTATCCCATTCTGCACCTAATAATTCTTTCCAATTTGGCATTTAATCACTCCTTAAACTCCACTTGCACGTCATATTCAATGAGCTGGAACATTTCCTGTACGGATTTTACGGCATTTTCTTCTGCAAGCTCCAGAATACCTTGTCCGGTAGATTCTTCAATCATCATTTCTTTGGCGGTTGCAGCTAGTTCATAGGCTTCTTCTATGTCTGCCTTTTCACGAAATAATCCTTCATACGAAAATACCTCTACTTGGTCAAACAGTATTTCAGGTCCTCCTAAAAATTCTGGTTTAGGCAATGTTAAAACAGCAGTCTTGTTTTCTTCATTAACCTTAATATCTGATTCGGTTACCTCTGAAAAATTAACCCCTGCCTTCACGGATCCTGGAACTACGACTAAAAGCTGCCTTTTGGTTCCTGGTAAGTCTAGTCCAATCTCTTTTCCAAATACTGCATTATCTTGTCGTTCTATAATTACTTTCGTATACGCTTGCGCAGTTGATAACTCATTAAGACCTTGTACTCTTTCAACAAAGGAACCCTTGGATTCCGTAAAGGTACTACCTTGGATCGCCCAGAATGCTGCAAATGGCAATGCTGCAATTAGTAAGAATGCTAAGACTGAGATGAGCAAGATTGTTTTAAATTTGAATCTAGATAAAAATAATGGCATCCTCCAGAGGTTTAACCCTCCTCGCCTAGGAGAATCTTCTACGATGGTAGCAGCACTTTCCTCATTTTGAGCTTTCAATTCTTTTAATAGCTTTTCCATTTCTCGAATCTTGTCATCTTGTTTCATCCTCATCCCTCTCCTTCTATTAAACTACTACGTTTACAGTATCGAAAAGTTTCCCTATTAACAACTATTCCGCCCAATGATACGATGGTAAAAAGGGGAATTGCATATGGCAAATTTTGAATTTCGAGAAAAACTAAAAAAACTGGAGAATGCAGCTGTAAAAAACGATGTTCCACCAAAGGCAACGAGTATGGGTTTCGGTTGCTTTTTACTAGGAACTATATTTTTTATAGGAATCCTTGTTTACTTAACTATCTCACTTTATATAAATAACATTTATATTGGCGGGACGATAACTCTTTTCGTTTCAATCACATTTGCTTTTATAGTGTTCAAGCTTTGGACTGCTCCAAAGCTGCCGTAATTGAATTTTCATATCTATCTGATACAATTAATGAAATAACTTTCACGCAAAAGGAGAACTTTTACATGTCTATTAAAAAAACATTAACAATTGCAGGTTCTGATACTTCTGGCGGCGCTGGTATACAAGCAGACTTAAAAACATTCCAAGAGCATGGAACCTATGGTATGAATGTTCTCACTGTCATCGCTACAATGGACCCGGATAATAATTGGAGTCACCATGTGTTTTCCCTTCCTGTGGATGAAATTAAACGTCAAGCAAAAACGGCTTTATCCACTAATGTAGATGCTATTAAAACTGGAATGCTAAGTACCGAGGATATTATCGAAGCAGCAGGTAAAATTATTGAAGAGTCTGGTGTAACTAGTATCGTAATCGATCCTGTCATGGTATGTAAGGGCGAGGATGAGGTATTGAACCCTGGTACTGTAGACTCCATGATCACTCATTTATTGCCACGTGCACTTGTTGTTACTCCAAATCTATTTGAAGCTGGTCAGCTTTCAGGACTGGGAATACTTAAATCAATCGAAGATATGAAGGCAGCTGCCGAAAAAATTCATGAGCTTGGGGCGAAAAACGTAGTGATTAAGGGCGGTAAACAATTGGCCCACGATAAAGCAGTCGACCTTTTCTATGATGGACAAACTCATACATTATTAGAAACAGAAAAAACGGAAACGACTTACAACCATGGTGCTGGCTGTACATTTGCTGCTGCAATTACAGCAAACCTAGCAAATGGTCTTTCTGTTGCTGAGTCTGTACTTGAGGCTAAAGAATTTGTTTCCTCTGCAATCGCTCACGGCTGGAAGTTAAACCAATACGTAGGACCTGTACTTCACGGCGCTAAAGGAAAATTCGGTGCTCCAGAAGTGACAACAACTACAGTCTAATAAACCCCTTACTCGCAAAGTCTAACAGGGCTTTGCGAGTTTTTACTTGTATAGTAAATTGCCATCAGAACGGTGGCTCAATCATTCGCTTGCTGAACTATTTTTCATTATACTATTAACAGACAGTATGCTAGGAGGCAATGAAAGTATGGAAATAGTGAATAAGGAACAATTACAAGAGCTATTAAATAGCTTTGCAAATGAAGATGTATACATTCATTTAGAAACAACAAATGGTGCTTATGCCACTCATTTCAACGAAAACGTATTTAATGCTGGTGCATTTATTCGCAATGTGGTGATTCGCTACGAGCTTGGTAAGGTAGCTGGAGAAGCTCCTCATCGTGTAGGTTTAAAGCTCCCTCATGGATGGGTATATGCTCAAGGTATTACACATTATGAATTAGATGAGCATGGTAGATTATTAATGGCTGGTCACGATCAAAGTGGAAAGCTTGCAGTCGCACTTGAAATTAGCAAAACACCGTTTACATATTAAGGAGGAAGAAAAATGACTTTACCAATGGAACGATCTGTGTTGGTCGTATTCCCTCACCCAGATGACGAGGCTTTTGGAGTTTCTGGAACAATAGCTACTTATGTAAAACAAGGAATCCCTGTTACATACGCATGCTTGACCTTAGGGGAAATGGGTCGCAATCTTGGAAACCCTCCTTTTGCAACTCGCGAGACACTGCCACAAGTTCGCAAGCAAGAGCTGCTAGCCTCTGCAAAAGCAATGGGCGTTACCGATTTAAGAATGATGGGTCTTCGTGACAAAACAGTAGAATTTGAAGATGATGAAAAAATGGTCCAAATGATGAAGGATTTAATCGCTGATACGAACCCTTCTTTAGTTATTACCTTCTATCCTAACTATGCTGTGCATCCTGACCATGACGCGACCGGTAGAGCAATGATTCGTGCAGTACGAAGAATGCCAAAGGATCAACGTCCAAAGGTATACGCACTAGCTTTTTCCAATGATTCGAAAGAGGTGTTAGGAGAACCAGACATCATCCATAACATTTCTGAATCGAGTGAAGAAAAAATGGGTTCTATGCGTGCCCACATTTCTCAAACAGCTTGGATGCTTGAAGAAATGGAAAAACGTCTAGCTGACGGAGAACCAGAAGCAGAAAACTGGTTACACTTTGAACGCTTCTACACATACGATTTTAATAAAGATTTCGAATAATAGAACATTGCTCATAGCTATAGACTTAGCTTCTCTAATGAATTATCATGTGTAAAACATCTATTTCATGCATAATTATTCAAAAAGAAAGTTGGCCTTCACTTGAAAAAATTCAGCTTATTTACTTGGCTTCTCTTTCTTCTCCCTTCTATAGCTGGTGTCATCCTTTTCATGATCCCGTTACCAATCGGAGGAGAAATAAAGATTCCTATCGCATGGTTTGCAAGTCTATTATCTGGTGTACTTGAACCTATTGTTCATTGGATTGCTTTAATCACCTTATTCCTTGCGGCTATTGGTTCTCTAATATTTTTATTTATACCAAAGAACGAATCATTTATTAACAATCTTTTTAAGGTTTCTATATTTTGGACAATCACAAGAGTTGTCGGTGCAATTTTTTCTGTCTTAATCATTTTCCAAATTGGTCCAGAGGCTATTTGGAGCGAGGATACGGGAGGACTTTTGTTAGCTCCTGATGGGTTGGTTTCCTTCCTATTTACGATTTTCCTATTCGCGGGACTACTCCTTCCCCTTCTTTTAAATTTCGGATTACTGGAGTTTTTCGGCACGATGATGGTTAAAATCATGCGCCCTCTATTTAAGCTCCCAGGACGCTCAGCAGTTGATGCACTTACATCCTGGGTTGGAGATGGAACAATTGGGGTCTTGTTGACTAGTAGACAATATGAAGAGGGCTATTACACGAAAAAAGAAGCAGCTATTATTGGTTCTACTTTTTCCGTTGTATCTATTACCTTCTGTATCGTCGTATTGGAACAAGTCGGTTTAGAGAAATACTTTGCTCCCTATTACTTAACTGTTCTGCTATGTGGTGTTGTCCTGGCATTTATCATGCCTCGTATTTATCCTTTAGCTGGCAAAGAAGATGTGCATATTGATGGACGCCCATTAGACTTGGATGCAGAGAAATTCCCTGAGAATTATAATGCAGTTACACACGGTTTAGAAAACGCATTAAACACCGCTAATAAAAACCGGTCTATTACAAAGTTCTTCTCAGATGGAATTAAGAATGTTATCGATATGTATATTGGTGTTGCTCCAGTAGTATTAGCATTTGGAACTATTGCATTAATGCTTGCAGAGTATACTCCTTTCTTCACCATCTTAGGTAAACCATTTGAGCCATTGCTTCTATTATTCGGTATACCTGAAGCTGCTGAGGCTGCACAAACAATGGTAGTCGGCTTTGCCGATATGTTCCTGCCTACTATTTTAGGTGCATCAATTGACTCTGAGCTTACAAGATTCTTTATAGCAACTATGTCAGTTACTCAGTTGATCTACATGTCTGAGGTTGGCGGATTATTACTCGGCTCTAAAATACCGGTTAATTTCAAAGACTTAATCGTTATTTTCTTATTACGTACGCTGATTTCATTCCCAATCATAGCAGCAGTTGCACATATACTATTTTAAAAGGAAAACGCTTGGAAAACTCCAAGCGTTTTTTCTATAGTATTAGAAATCAACTAACGAAGGTCACCATAGTTATTAAGATAAAAGCAATACTAAAGAAAATAGCTCTTATTTTAATGGAACGCCTAACTAACTCCTCATCTACTCGAGGATCTTCAAGGTAGGCTTTTTTATTTGATAAACTAATAGCCTTTGTGGGATTCCTATATTGCCATATAGTAATTACATAGAAAGAAATCACTATTATTACAAATAGAACAATTTTAAACATGAAGCCCTCCCTTTACAACATAATAAGTTCTTCGTTTAGTTCTACATTTACACGAAAATTCCTTTTAAAAAAGCGGTTGAGACATTTCTCTCCTCCAAATAAAAAGACTCGAAAAATCTACGACCTGGTAAAATTTTCGAGGCTTCTATTTAAATTTTTGTAATTGTTTTCCGTTACAGCGGACGCTTTCCGGGGGCACGGCTTCAATCTCCTCGTCGCTTTGCTCCTGCGGGGCTTTCAGCTCGCGCTATTCCCCCAGGAGTCGCCGCTTCCTCTCCAAACAAATAGAATGAAAGAATTTCCAAATAAGCTGACTAAAAAAAAACGTGAAATCAAGTTTCTGATCTCACGTTTATGAATTAGTGTGGTAAGAAAATTAATTGAAATGCAAATAGGACAGCGAAGATATAAAGCATGATATTAACCTTTTTCGCTTCCCCTTTAATTACTTTCAACAGTGGATAAACGATAAATCCAAAAGCAATACCTGTTGAAATGCTTGATGTAAGAGGCATGATTAAAATAATCAAGAAAGCTGGGAATGCTTCGTCAAATTTACTCCACTCAATCTCTTTTACAGATCCAATCATCAAGGCGCCAACGATAATTAAGGTTGGCGAGGTAATAGCTGCAACACTGGACAGCGCACCTACTAAAGGTCCGAAGAATGATGCAACGATGAATAGCACAGCTACAGTTAAGCTAGTTAAACCAGTACGACCACCAACAGCTACACCTGAGGAAGACTCAACAAATGCTGTTGTTGGACTAGTTCCGAACATTGATCCAACAGTAGTAGCTACTGAATCTGCTAATAGCGCTTGGCGTGCTCGTGGAAGCTTATCATCTTTCATCAAGCCAGCTTGCTTAGCGACACCAACCATCGTACCTGTTGTATCGAACAGCGTAACTAAAATAAAGGAAAATACTACTCCATATAAACCGTAAGAAATAACCTGTCCAATTGCCTCTATTGGATTCCAAATTAAAATACCTTCTGGTAAGTGAGGAAGAGCTACCACTTTTTCAATCTGTAATTGATTGGTAAGCGCAGCTACAATACCAGTAACGACCATACCGATAAATAATGCACCATTTATATTACGCACCATCAAAATGACTGTGAATATTAAACCAAATAACGTCAGCAAAACACCTGGAGAAGTTAAATCCCCTAACATCACCAAATTGCTATCACTAGCAACAACTACCTTTGACATACGTAAGCCTAAAAAAGCAATAAATAAACCGATTCCTGCAGTAATGGCATACTTCAAATTAGAGGGAATCGCGGTAATTAACTTTTCACGTAAAGGTGTTAAAGATAAAATAATAAAAATTATACCCGCTACAAAAACAGCTGCAAATGCTGTTAGATAATCAATTTTACCATCTGATGCTAATACAACTGCATAAGTGAAATATGCGTTTAATCCCATACCGGGAGCTATAGCTATTGGATAATTGGCGCAAATTGCCATCCATAATGTACCGATAACAGCAGAAATAATAGTTGCCATAAATACTTGGTCTAGTGGTACACCTGCATCCGATAAAATAATTGGATTTACCACTACAATATATACCATAGTAAGGAATGTGGTCATTCCTGCAATAAGCTCAGTCTTCACATTGGTACCGTGTTCCTTCAAACGAAACATCTTATTACCTTCTTCCTTAAACACGAACGATTTTAACAACATTAATCATATTATTCGTTTTTCAGATAAATTTCAACCCTTTTAGTTAAATTTATTATTCTCTAAAAACTTTGTTAAAGATTTGGTATGAAATATATTCTACTTAGTATTGCATTAAAAGGCGTGTTTTATGAATAAATGAGAATGTTTCGAGGAAAAAATTAAGCCATACACATAAAAAAACAGGCCCTTTTATAAGGAGCCTGCAGTTTTTTTTATTTTTAATGTTTGTAGCATATCTTTTGTCATTGCGTCTAAATCATATTTATAGGAGAAGCCCCATTCTTCTTTAGCTGCTGTCGCATCAATATTATCTGGCCAGCTGTTAGCAATTGCTTGGCGAACTGGATCCACATCATAGCTCATCTGGAAGTTTGGTATTTCCTTTCGGATAGAAGCTGCAATTTGTTCTGGTTCAAAGCTCATTGCCGTTACATTAAATGCATTACGATGGATTAACTTAGATGGATCTGCCTCCATTAAATCGACAATTGCTTGAAGTGCATCCGGCATATACATCATATCCATAAATGTTCCTTCTGCGATATAAGAAGTGTAAGCTCCATCCTCTAATGCTTTATAGTAAATGTCTACTGCATAGTCAGTTGTTCCCCCGCCTGGTAATGTCTCGTTGGAGATCAAACCTGGGAAACGTACTCCTCTAGTATCCAATCCAAATTTATGGAAGTAATAATCACATAACAATTCTCCAGACACTTTGTTTACTCCATACATCGTTGTTGGACGCTGCAATGTATCCTGAGGCGTGTCTTTCTTAGGAGTCGATGGCCCAAAAGCGCCTATAGAACTCGGTGTAAAGAATTGCATTCCTAGCTCACGTGAAGCTTCCAAAGCATTTACTAGACCACCCATATTTAAATTCCATGCTAAAAGTGGTTTCGCTTCTGCTGTTGCAGAAAGTAATGCAGCCATATGAACCATTGTATCTGCTTGGAATTCCTTCGCGAGCTGATGCATTTTTTCACCATCTGTTACATCTAGGATATCAAACGGGCCACTTTCCGTTACTGGTGAAACTATATGTCTGATATCTGTTGCCAAAATATTATTTGAACCATATTCTTTTCGTAATTTCGTCACTAGCTCCGAGCCAATTTGTCCTAATGCTCCGGTAACCATTATTTTTTTCATCTTTATTTCTCCCTTTCAAAAACAATTGTATTTTTGGGAAGTACATTATATTAATAAAATACCTTGATATGACTATGTTTGTCAGGAATTAATTATATCGTGTTCATTCGTGAAATACAACCATATACATTTTCAATTTTTGGTATAATGATTAGATTAGGAGGTATTTATGAAAATAATAAAGTACGCACTCATCTTTGTATTAGGAGTAATATTGGCAACAGCAATGATGTTTCTAGAGCTACCATTCTGGTTCATTTATTTATCAGTTGTAGTAATTTATTTACTTTTGTTAGTGGCTCCACAAATGTATACCGTTTATAAATCCAAGGACCTAAATAAAATAGAACAATACTTGGAAAAGAATAAACGAAAACCCATATTTGCTTACCCTCTAGCTTTAAAAACTGGTGATCAAGAACAAATTGTTCGTTCCATAGAGGAGATTTTGAAAAGACATAAACAACCCTATATGCAGGAAGTATATAAAACAATGTTGGCACTTTTTGAAAACAACGTCTCCAAATTTGAGCAGCTAGCCAAACAAATAAGCAAAGAACCACTTCGCACTTATTACATAGCATACGCAGAAGCACTTAAAGGAAACTTTGACGAGGCCACTACTCTAAAAAATCAACTGCCAAAAGAATGGATGCAGCACGCAATTGCAGCTGTCATAGCAAAACAACAAGGCAACATCGATCTCTTTGAGAAAGAAGTAGACAAATCCATCGACCTAGCAACAGGCGTTCAAAAATATAGTCTCTATTACTCTTTTCAATTAAGTTATTGAGTGAGTTGTTGACTGAGTGTTTGAGTGAAGTGTTGATCGACCGATTATTCGGGGAAACCGACCGATTATGGACCAGAACCAACCGATTATTTGAGAAAACCGACCGATTTTTGAACCGAACCGACCGATTATGAATAAAAACCGACCGATTCCAATAAAAAAAGCCCGCCTTGGCGGGTTTTCATCTGTTTAGGTGACTCTTTCTCCGTTTTATGTAGCAATTCTCACTCATTTAGGTGCACCTCGCTTTTATTTATGTTCACTTTTTTAGGTTTACGGGCGCCTTCCGCTCATTTATGGGACACTTTTTGGTGTTTACGGGCTCTTACACTCTTTATGGGACACTCTCATCCTTTTATGGGTCACTTCTAACCTATTTATGGGCGCCTTTTGCTCATTTATGGGACACTTTTTGGTGTTTACGGGCTCTTCCACTCTTTATGGGACACTCTCATCCTTTTATGGGATACTTCTAACCTATTTACGGGCGCCTCTCGCTCATTTATGGGACACTTTTTGGAGTTTACGGGCGCCTCTACTTTTTATGGGACACTCTCATCCTTTTATGGGACACTTCTAACCTATTTATGGGCGCCTCTCTCTCATTTATGGGACACTTTTTGAAGTTTACGGGCGCCTCCACTCTTTATGGGGTATTTTCTTCTTTTTATAGGACACTTCTAACCTATTTACGGGCGCATTCCGCATGTTTATGGGCGGTTCAACATTCCCCCCCTAGCTCCATTCCCCTATGACTTGCCCAGTCTTTTATTCCAATTGCCACCTCACCCCACAAAAAAAGCTACCAAATCAATTGGTAGCGGTTATTCGTTCTTATTTAATTACGCCTAGCTCTTTTCCTACTTTTTCATAGGTAGCGATGGCTTCGTCTAGCATTTCTTTTGTATGGGCTGCTGTTGGCATGTTGCGCACTCGGCCGGTTCCTTTTGGTACTGTTGGGAACACGATAGATTTCGCGTAGACACCTTCTTCAAACAGTCGTTTAGAGAATTGTTGCGTTAGCTTTTCGTCTCCGATGATGCATGGAGTGATTGGTGTTTCAGAGTCACCGATGTTAAATCCAAGCTTCGATAGGCCAGCTTTAAGGTAGTCTCCATTTTCCCATAGCTTGTCATGAAGCTCTGTAGAATCGATAATCATTTGGACTGCTGCAGTGATTGCTGCTACATCGCCAGGTGGTAAGGCTGTAGAAAATAGGAATGGACGTGAACGAACTTTTAACCAGTCGATTAAGTCCTTCTTCCCTGCAACGTATCCGCCAACTACTCCGATTGCTTTGGAAAGAGTACCGATTTGGAAATCAATTTCTTTTTCTAGTCCAAAGTGCTTCACTGTACCTTTACCCTTACCTGTCACACCAGAGCCATGTGCATCATCCACATAGGTGATTAGGTCAAACTCTTTTGCTATTTCTACGATTTCTGGAAGCTTCGCGATGTCACCATCCATAGAAAACACACCATCTGTAATGACCATTACTTTATTGTACTGGCCTGATTCTGTTGCTTCCTTTGCTTTCTTGCGAAGATCCTCCATGTCGGAGTGATTGAATGGAATGATTTTGGCTTTAGATAGACGACAGCCATCGATAATAGATGCATGGTTTAATTGGTCAGATAGAATCGCGTCATTTTTATCCATTACGGCAGATATAGCAGCCATATTACAGTTAAAACCAGATTGATAAGAGATTGCTGCTTCTGTCCCCTTGAATTCAGCAAGCTTTTCTTCTAGCTTTACGTGTAGATCTAGCGTTCCGTTAATCGTACGTACCGCTCCTGCTCCAACACCATATTTATCTATCGTTTCTTTTGCAATACGCTTCAACTCATCATTTGTAGCTAGTCCCAGGTAATTGTTTGAGGATAGATTGATTAGCTCGTTACCGCCAACTATAATTGTTGGTCCGTTCGCTCCCTCTACTGGATCGATTTCGTTATATAGACCTTGACTCTTTAGTTGCTCTAGGTTTTCTGTCAGAAAACTATTTAATACATTAGACAAGTTCATCTTCCTTTCACACAAATATTCCACTTTATTTTACCATTGTTGTAGAAGAAAGACTAAGATATGTCCCTTTGAAAAATCAGAGCTCCCCGCAAATAAAGAAAAGCGAGTAGGAAACCCTACTCACTCAACTGTTTCTAGCATTCTATCGTGAATCTCTCTCCATTTTTCCTCATCTATTGCAGAGTCGTAAAGCGATTTAATAAGCTTCGCCTCTGCAAAATAGGTACTGATGTAATCCGTAGCAAGCTCCATTTCACTCGTATAAGCCTCTCGAATTTTCGTCAATTCCTCTTCACTCCATTTTGTTTGGTCAATATATGGGAAGAAATCAACAATGTCATCACCCTCGCGTTCTGGATCGTAGACATGAGGACTTGTTGCATCAACAATGCTCAATTGAAGCTCTGGAACCACAACCCCGTCAATACTATTTGCATCGAGTCCGCACCAAATGTATTGAACATCTAGTCCGTGCGATTTCGCTTCTTCTCCAAACTTTTTCATAAAGGAGGACTTTCCGCTCCCTGGCAGTCCCTTTATATACAAGCGGGTTTTTAAATTTTTGGAAATGGAAGCAAACGTATCTTTTGCTCCTAAAGGTGTGAGCGAACCCATTAAACGATGAGTCAGCTTAGGGTTTTTTTGAAGCTTTACGAATCCTATATGCTTCTTTTGAAGTTCCTCTAATAAAGAATTAATGCCCTTCCAATCCATCCCCGGCTGGATGAGCTGCTCCCAATCATCATGGATGAGCTTAGCTCTGGATAGTGCTTGCAAGCCCTTCGCTAGCCAAGCCTCTCCCTCAAGGTGCTTATCACGGACAACTAGTCCCACATCACGAAGTCTGTCCGGTTGATAGGCGTCATAGTAAGTTACCCATTCATGACCAGTCCCATAGAAGAAGGGATCAATAGTATTTGTTTGAAGATAAAGTGTTTTTGTATCCACAATATAAACAGCCTCTACTGCGTCCTCATCTAGCGGATCTAAAAACCATTCCATATCATTGCCTCTCCGTATCGCTGCGTATCCAATTTCCTTTAACGTATCTGAGAGTCTAGAACTTGCTGGCCCTTTAAAAAAATATACCTTTTTTGCTTCCTGAATGATCTCCTTATAGAAGTTTTTAACACCTTGTCCTGTATAAGATTTGCCCATAAAGTGCGTAATTGTTCCGTTCAAATAGTCATCCTTTCTATGGTTCATTCAATAGATAATGTATGCTCCGCTAATTTAAAATATGAAAAAGCGCTGAGAATCATATATGCTTCTCAGCGCTTTTGTTCATGAAGGGTAGTGTATAGCCACTTATCTTTTGTAAATATTTTTGTGAGGCGGGTAATGTGTAATGCACGAGCTGGCCAAGACCAAACGCAATAAGGATAGTCCCAATCCCCACCGGTCCACCAAGCAGCCAACCGGCAATAGCTACGATAACTTCAATACCTGTCCGCACCTTCTTTAAGCTCCAGCCTGTCTTGTCCATTATAAAAAGCATTAAAGAATCCCTTGGTCCAGCGCCAAGATTCGGTGATACATAAATCCCGATCCCGATGCTCATAACTATTACCCCTAATATAAATATCACTGCCTGACCCAAGAATTCTGTCGGATTAGGCAAAAGCCAATTAAACATATCGATGAATGATCCTACAAACAAGATATTAAGCCATGTACCTAATGCAGGAATTTTTTTAGTGCTGATCATTGTAATGAAAACAATTATAATGCCTGTCAAAATAGCCCATGTACCAATGGATAACCCTAAATGATTAAAAAGACCAACGTGTAAAACATCCCAAGGTCCTATACCAAACAAGTAGCCTTTAATAGTCATCGAAATTCCTAATGACATAATCGTTATGCCCACTATAAAAAAGGCCCAACGCAAACCAAGTTCCTTCATAATTCAGTCCTACTTTCCTTTAACGAAAAAACCATTCTCAACTAAACAGTTGGAATGGAATCATTTCTAACTATATCTATTATAATCGCTTGAAGGAAGAATGCTAGTCCATTTTGGAATTGGTAATTAAAGCCGTTTTGCCATTCGTCATGTGAAGTAAGTCAGCTAGTGTCACCTTCACCTGAAGCCCTATCCTGCCTCCACTAACAATGATATAGTCATTATTTTCTGCGCTACTGTCCACAATGGTTGGAAATAACTTTTTCATTCCGATAGGAGAGCAGCCTCCTCTTATGTATCCAGTCGTCGGGAGGAGATCCTTTAGATGTAGCAGCTCCACCTTTTTCTCTCCAACCTCCCTTGCCACTCTTTTGAGATGTAACTCCTGGTCCACAGGGATAATGCAGACATAATATTTGTTTGGTCCGGCTGTCACAAGTAGTGTTTTATACACGACAAAAACGGGGTAGCCTATTTTATTTGCTACAGTTACCCCATCCACTTGATCGCCAGTCAGCTCATATTCAATTAATTCAAATGGTATTTTTTGCTGCTCCAGCATGCGGACAGCATTGGTTTTTTGTTTTTTAGCCATTCTATTACTCCTATGCTATCTGGAAAAAGCTCGGTTGTTGATCAGAAAAGCCATACATTTTTAAATGAACCTGATAAGAATATTTGGCAATTGCCTGCTCCTTTAACCGCTTCGCTTGTAGATTTTGCAAATCATCCTCCAAAACCTTTGGTGTTTGAAAATCTACCTGCATAGAGCGATTAAACACTTCAGACTCTATATCCTTTTGTCGTTGAACCTCAATCTTGATTTGTCTATTCGCCATTTCATTTAACGTAAGCTGGGCTTGCTCTTGTCTAATTTTCGAGGTTGCACTTGCAGCGACCAATAAATGCTGTGGCGTTGCAGGTGTTTCTGCAAGTGCTTGACTGCGAACCTTTTCCAATAGTTCTATTGTCTTTTCAGGTGTCGGTCCTCCTATGCTTTGTATGGGAATACCCGGCCCCTTAATATCCATTATAGATTGCTTTTCCATTTGCTGAAACTCACGAATAGCAGCAGAAAGCTCTGGTGTGTCTTTCTCTTTTTCTTTATTCCCCAGTAAAAGTTCTTCTAAATCATTTAAAGAGGGAGTTTTTGGTAGGAAATACTCTGCGTGCCTTCTATATGCCTGACCTGCATCTTTACGTTGTACTGTCTTTATACTAGCCGTAAAGTTAGACATCCCATTGCCAGTCGCTTTAACTAAGCTCATCCTAATCACCATCCCTTCCGTACCTTATTGTTCTTTATAGTTTAACTAATTTGTCAAAATAATTAAATAACCTTTAGTCATAAGTTGATATGAGGCATAATAATCAATTAAAAATTTATGTATTTTTCTATCAATTAGTATAAAATACCTAATTTTACGAATAAAAATAAGACAGCTATAAAAAGATATAGCTGTCTGGTAATTTTACCTTTTTTTACGCGATCATTTGACGACAAATTTCAGCACATTTACGACAAGATTCTGCACATTTCTGACAGTGTTCATGATCGTGTTTGGCACACTCTTCACCACATGCATCACAAATTTGAGCACAAAGCTTACAAATTTCCTGCACAAACGGGCTATTTCTTGTCATAGCCTGGACTGCATATGCACAAATATCTGCACATTCACGATCTAAACGTATGCAACCTGCCATCATTTTTACATGATCTTCCTTGAGACAAGCGTCATAACAATGATTGCAAGCCTCTAGGCATTCTAAACACGCCTTTATACATTCTTCATACTTTGTATTCATCATTAGCCCTCCTCAAGTTTTGCGTAACTTTTATTATTTTTCCCTAACAGTTAAGATTTAAACAATAGAGCTTTCGGTCACTTAGCTTCTGATAGTTCATCCTCTGTAACCCATTTATGATTCTTAACCTCAGTATCATCGGTAGTCGAAACGTAATCAATCATGTAAACTGTCGTGTCCTCAGACGATTCAATGATAGCCTCTGCTCCGTCCATTCCCTCCATGTGTTTAGCATTTAGTATCACATTAGAGCCAACTATTCCCTTGCCATCCGTAGCTTCTAATTCCTCATGTATTACCCATTTATGGTTCTCTACTTTTTTCCCATCCGTTGTAGACTCGTAAGTAACCGCATATACAGTTGTATCGAAGGCACCAACAATAGTAGCCTCTGCACCGTTCATGCCTTCCATATGATCTGCTTCTATTATGGCCTTGCTTCCTACTTCAAATTTAGGGTTCTCCGCCTCAGCCAAGCCCTCCGGAATTACTCCACCGTCGTCCATATGATCCATATGAGCATGCTCCTGCTCTGTATTCGTGTCTTTTGCAGCTTCCTTACTATCATCACCACAGCCTGCCAGTAAAAATAATGAGCATAATCCTGTTATAGCTATCTTCTTCATCTATCTCGCTCCTCTTTATGCATCGTCTATATTAAATAGTATTTTTCTTATGTAAAGAAAACGACCGCCACTCAGCAGCCGTTTTCCTTATTACTCTATTTATCCAATTTAACGCGTTGTAAACGTAAAGCGTTCAAAACTACCGAAACAGAACTAAATGCCATGGCTGCTCCAGCAACCCATGGTGCGAGCAAACCGACTGCTGCGATTGGGATACCTAATACATTATAGGCAAATGCCCAGAATAGATTTTGCTTAATATTTCTCATTGTTTTGCGACTCATTATAATAGCATCCGCAATACTGTTTAAATCTCCGCGAATTAATGTAATATCAGCTGCCTCCATGGCTACATCTGTTCCTGTGCCAATCGCCATTCCTATATTGGCAACTGCTAATGCAGGTGCATCATTGATGCCGTCTCCAACCATCGCTACTTTTTTCCCCAAGGATTGCAGTTTTTTAATTTCCTCTGCCTTACCTTCAGGAAGCACCTCCGCTATAACATGGTCAATTCCAGCCTGTTTTCCTATTGCCGCAGCTGTTAGCTGATTATCACCTGTGATCATCATGACCTCAATGTTCATATCCTTCAATCGTTGAATTGCCTGAATGGAAGATTCCTTAATGGTGTCAGCAACAGCTATCATACCAGCGTATTTTCCATCTATACTTGCGAGCATAGCTGTCTTTCCTTGTGCCTCTAGTTCCTCCATTTGATTAAGAATGGCCGCTATTTGGACATTGTTTTGATTCATTAATTTTTTAGTCCCAACCAGTACTTCCTGATCATTGATCATTGCTTTTACACCGAAACCAGGAATTGCCTCGAAAGATGTGACTTGCTGCAGCGTTATTTCACGTCCTTTTATGCCATCCACAATCGCCTCTGCCAGAGGATGTTCAGACTGTTTTTCAGCAGCCCCGATATATGAAAGAAAGTCGAGTTCTTTTATTCCCTCTGCCACCATTACATCTGTTAGCTTTGGCTTCCCATAAGTGACTGTGCCAGTTTTATCTACAACTACCGTGTCAATATGGTGTGTCGTTTCTAAATGTTCGCCACCCTTAAACAATATTCCAAACTCTGCAGCCCGGCCAGAGCCAGCCATTATCGAAGTTGGTGTTGCAAGGCCTAACGCACATGGACAAGCTATGACGAGAACTGCTATTAACGCTTCCAGTGCTGGCGTAATTTCTCCGGGATCGACGAGGAGGAACCAAATGAGAAATGTAACAATTGCAATTCCTACTACAATGGGAACGAAAATCCCCGAGATTTTATCTGCCAAACGCTGAATAGGAGCTTTTGATCCTTGAGCGTCCTCTACTACTTTAATAATTTGAGCAAGCGCGGTGTCTCTTCCAATTTTTGTTGCCTGCATTTGAATGGATCCGTTTTTATTGATAGTTGACCCAAACAATGAAGCTCCAGGTACTTTATCAACAGGTATACTCTCTCCGGTTAGCATGGATTCATCAACTGCACTATTTCCATCTACTACTATTCCATCGACCGGAATTTTCTCCCCTGGCTTCACAAGGATCGTATCACCTACTAGCACTTCCTCAATGGGAATCATTAACTCAGAGCCATCTCTTAGTACCAATGCAGTTTTCGCTTGAAGACCCATTAATTTTTTGATGGCCTCTGATGAACGTCCCTTCGCCTTCGCTTCGAATAATTTCCCTAATAAAATAAGCGTAATCAGGACCGCACTTGTTTCAAAGTAAAGCTGAGCCGAATGGTGTTCACCGACCGTTATAATAGCTTGATAAACACTATAAAAATAAGCCGCCGATGTACCTAACACGACAAGGACATCCATATTAGCACTACCATTTTTCAATGCTTTGTAAGCACTAATATAAAACTGTCCCCCAATGATAAATTGAACAGGTGTTGCTAGTGCCATTTGCACCCACGGATTCATCAAAAATTCAGGTACATATAGAAACGTTGTAAAAGAAAAATGACCGACCATCGTCCATAGAAGTGGTAAGGAAAAGATCGCTGCAATAATAAACTTTGTCTTTTGCTTCTTGATTGCTTCCTCTCGGTAGTCAACCGTCTCTTTATCCTGAGATTTTATAATTGCCCCATACCCTAGCTTTTCTACCTTTTCGATAATGTCATTTACCGTAAGATTGGAAGGGTTAAATTCTACAGTTGCTCGCTCCAGCGCTAGGTTCACATTGGCAGAGCTTACACCTTCTAATCTATTTAAACCTTTTTCAATACGGGCTGAGCATGCTGCACAAGTCATGCCGGTAATAGCAAATTCTTTTTTTTCTTTCACCACACCATAACCAAGTGCCTCAATTTTTTTCTCAAAGTCTTCCTCTGTCACTTTCTCCGGGTCATATTTAATGACAGATTTCTCTAGTGCCAAATTAACATTAGCTTCTTCTACACCGTCCATTTTGTTAATAACCTTTTCAATTCTCGCGGAGCATGCTGCACAGGTCATACCTGTTATCTTGTAGCTGGTCTGCTTTATGTTGTTATCCATTTTCATTACCTCTCCTCACATACGGCTAGGGGGTATATTCAGATTAAATAAAGAGAGTGCTAATTAGCACCCTATCTATTATTGAACGTCGTAGCCTTGCTCATCGATCGCATCTTTAATTTTAGCTAGAGTAACTTTATCTTCTTCATAGGAAACATCTACTTTGCCCGATTCCAAATAGACTTTTACTTGCTCTACGCCATCAAGATTACCTACACTCGTTTCTACTGACTTAACGCAATGTCCACATGACATACCTTTAACTTCTAATGTAACTTGATTTAACATTTCCATTCCTCCTATTTTCTCATTAGTTTTTGAATCGTCACAAGTAATTCATCTAATACTTCTTCATCGCCTTCTGCTAGCCTTTCAGCTACGCAGCCTTTTAAATGCCCTTGCAAAAGAACTTTAGCGACACTATTTAAAGCCGACTGAGTTGCCGACAGCTGAGTGATAATATCATCACAATAGATATCCTTCTCAACCATCCCTTTAATACCCCGGATTTGACCTTCCACCCGATTCAGTCTATTGGTTAAATCTTTTTTTACATGATCAGGATGGTGACTTTTCCTACAGGACAAATCAGTTGGTAATATTGTATTTTCCTCTATTACATTGTCCAAGTAACCAACCTCCTATTCTTATTTACAGTATATGATACCCTTTAGGGGTATGCAAATGAAATGATTTTAAATTTTCGAGAATAATAAATTCAAGTCGGATGAATAAAATGAAATAGAATAGTTCATGCTTCTAAAAAAGAAAAAGGAGAACAAAATGATAAACTTAAACGATTTTTATGTAGACATCCTTAATGACCTAGTAAAACAATTTAATGAACTCATACCTGAAAATGCACCTTATTCCTATTCCTCACAAGATGTTATTGAATTACTTATCATTCGCGAACATGTAAATAGCGAACTGAAATGACTAGACCTTGAAGAAGGTCTTTTTTGTGTTTTAATGAGCACTTTTTTTGTACAAAAAATGAGCTGGTCAAATATGATCCAACTCATCTTTTGTAGTTATTTATCGAATTTTATACCTTTTAATAAATCCGCAAATGCATTATTAATCGGTTCTTCTTCTTTATTTTGCTTTTTCAAGTACTGCTGCACTGATTTTTTATCTACTTTACCGCCGCCTTCTTTTTTGCGACGAGCCTCAAAAGCAGATAGCTTCTCACGGTGACCACATTTACATACGAAGATTTGACCATCACCTTCCCCGCGAAGCTCTAACTTTTTCTTACATTGTGGGCAACGAGCGTTAGTCACGCGTGCCACATTTTTACGGTGACCACATTCCCGATCTTGACACACAAGCATTTTACCTTTTTTGCCGTTCACTTCAAGCATAGGTTTTCCACAGTCAGGACAAGTTTTAGTGGATATATTGTCGTGCTTATATTTTTTATTACTGCCTTTAATATCAGAAACGATTTCTTTCGTATAGTTCTTCATTTCGGCTATGAAAACTTCTTTTTTCAATTTCCCTTTAGCGATTGCTTCCAGCTTTTGCTCCCACTCACCAGTTAACGTCGGAGATTTTAACTCTTCAGGTACTAGGTCAAGCAGCTGACGGCCTTTTGATGTAATATGAATATCTTTCCCACGCTTCTCAATTAAAAATGAGTTGAATAGCTTATCAATGATATCCGCACGAGTTGCAACTGTCCCTAGTCCACCGGTGGATTTTAACGTGTCCGCGAGCTGTTTATCCTGCGTTTCCATATATTTTGTAGGGTTTTCCATTGCAGTTAGTAACGTAGCTTCATTGAAACGTGCAGGTGATTTTGTTTGACCCGACGTTTGAGCTATTAACTTAACATGTAAAGAATCTCCCTTTTCGATGCGTGGTAAAATCTGTTCCTTTAAATCCTCCGTTGACTCATCTTCCATATGATTTTGATAAACTTCTTTCCAACCACTCACTAATATCGTTTTTCCTCTAGCAACAAAGTTCTCGTCACCAATTTTCGCACGCAACGTTAATTGTTCGTACTCAAATGCAGGGAACATCACCGCTAGGAAACGTTTTACAACTAAATCATAAATTTTACGTTCCTTATCATTGAAGGCAGAGAAGTTTACATAACCTTCCGTTGGTATAATTGCATGGTGATCCGATACCTTGCTGTCATCTACAAATGATTTAGAGGACTTGATAGGCTTGCTTAAGATTTTATTTGCTAATGGTCGATACTCACCCACCGCGCAGGCTTTCAAACGTTCTGGGAGAGTGCTCACAATATCGGATGAGATGAAACGTGAATCTGTACGTGGATAAGTTAATACCTTGTGTTGCTCATACAGCTTTTGCATGATATTCAACGTATCTTTTGCAGAGTAGCCAAAGATTTTATTGGCATCACGTTGCAGCTCAGTTAAATCATACAGGCCAGGGGCGAATGACTTCTTCGGCTTTTTCTCAATTTCTGTTACGGTAGCGTTACCTTTACCAAGCTTTTTCACGATCGCGTCTACTTTTTCTTTTTCAAAGCTACGACCATTTCCTTTTGCATCCTGCCAAGTAAGCTTTAAATTATCTACTGTTTGCGCTTCAATTCCATAGTAGGTTTGCGCTTTGAAATGCTTGATCTCATCCTCACGCTTTGCAATAATCGCCACTACTGGAGTCTGAACTCGTCCACAATTAAGCTGTGCATTAAATTTGGTAGATAGTGCACGGCTGGCATTAAGCCCAATGTACCAATCTGCCTCAGAACGGGCTACTGCAGAAGCATAAAGGTTTTCATATGCTTTACCTGGTTTTAAGTTTGCAAAGCCATCCTTGATCGCTTTATCTGTTACGGATGAAATCCAAAGACGTTTAACCGGCTTATTCACCTTTGCTTTAGCGATAATCCAGCGCGCAACTAGCTCGCCTTCTCGTCCAGCATCGGTAGCAATAATAATCTCATTAATATCACCACGTGTAAGCTGCGATTTAACAGCATTATATTGTTTACCTGATTGTTTAATCACAGACAGTTTAAGGCTTTCTGGTAACATCGGTAAATCTTCTAAATTCCATGTTTTATATTTAACATCATAGCTTTCTGGGTCTGCTAATGTTACGAGGTGCCCTAGAGCCCAAGTCACTACATAATCTTTACCCTCTATATAGCCATTTCCTTTTTTATCACATTTAAGTACTCTTGCAATATCTCTTGCCACAGATGGTTTTTCTGCTAATACTAAGCGTTTTGCCATTCCAAACATCCTTTCGTAAATCCCTATGAATAATATAGCATAGGTTTTCGTTAGATTCAGTTAGCAGCGCAAGATATGATCACACTTTACTCTTACGTTACTTAGTTTTATCATCGTTCGCACAGATTTATCACCGCTTAGCTTAACCTGACCCACAATAAAGGGATAATCCACCCGAACAGGTTGTGATTATCCCTTGTTTACATATTTATTGGATTAAACTAGCTTTTGTCCACAGTTCGGACAGAAGTTGGCACCAGTTGTTTTTTGTCCGCAGTTTGGACAGAAGTTTGGCATTTGACCATTGCTTGAGTTTCCACTGCTCGATTGGTTATTTTGTGATGAAGACTGGCTTTGACCTTGGCTCGGGTTACTTTGGTTCATGTTTTTCATCATTTCATTTGCCATGTTCATACCCATCATCATTCCTGCCATGTCTGAAGCCGTGCCTGATCCAGAAAGCTTTCCAGAGGCCATTGCATCTGTAACAGAAACCTGCTGATATTTAGAGAGATCTCCAATCATGCCATGAGAAGCATTTTTGGTAATCATATCTTGAATCTCCTTAGGATAATTGAAGCTCATAATATGGAAGCCAGTGATTTTCATCCCCATATCCATGATTTGCATGTCTAAATCGTCTTTAATACCGCTAGCTATATCTGAGGCATTAGCCTGAAGGTTGAACATATCCTTGCCTTCTTTGCTAATCCATTTCATTAATAGCTGATCTAAAACAGAGGTAATACGAATTTTAATGTCCTCTACTAGATAGCTTGTGCGAACACCAGCAATCTTGTCGATTAGGGCCATGTAGTCATTTACTTTAAAGTTGAATGTTCCGTTCGCTCGAATAGGCATTCCACCTGGCATCTGAGGCGTTGGAATATTAATTGGATTCTGTGTTCCCCATTTTACAGTAAATTCCTTCGTATTGACGAAAAGAACCTCCACGCGCATCCCACTATTAAATCCAAATCTAAACCCTTTTAATGTAGAAAGAAACGGTATGATTTGAGACTCAATATCATATTCGCCGTCGTCCTCGAAGACTCCTTCGATGCGTCCACCATTGAAAAACACAGCGTCCTGACCAGGTCGAATGATTAGCTTACTCCCTTTCTTAATTTCTTCATTGCTCCACTTCCAAAAAATCATATCTTCTCTGAATTCTCGCCATTCCACCACATCTGAAAATTGGTTTCTAAAAAAAGACATATCCTCATTCCCTTCATGATTAAGTAAGCTTTAACTGTTAAAATTTCCCGCTACTTCCGCTAAATGATCTACCACCACTTGTAACTCCGCCACCACTGCTTCCTCCACCATTATTATTGTTCGTAGGCTTCTTTACTTTGGAAACCGTTTGATTGACGAAGACATCACGCTTACTGTTTATTCTTGAATTATTTTCTTCAAAGTAGGTTCTACTATTTACTGTTACCCTACCTCCCGAGTTAAATGCCATCATACCAACAATTATACCGCCAAGAGCTAGAGAAGCTCCAAGCTGGAACCACCATTTGAAAAGGATACTTTCAGGATTTACACCAGGATTATATTCCATATATTTATCCGCGGTAAGGATAAAATCACTAAATGCTTCGTAATAGTTTCCCACTGATAGGGAAGGAGTTATTTTATCTCTGAGTAGATCCATTCTTTGATCATCAAGGTATTCCTTAGCTTTATCGAAGCCCCTTAATACAACATCTCTGCTGGCCATATCTATGCCTACAATGGCAGCACTGCCATTGTGCTTTCCGTAGCCAATTCCTGTTCGATCTGCAAAGTCTTCTACGTAAGTATCTAGACCCTTATCATCTGCTCCATCAGTTGTAAGGAATACAAAATCTGTTTCGTTTTTCTCGCTATATTCGGATGACAGTTTCTCTAGTGCTTCTATCTCGCTAGCAGATAATAGCCCTGCCTCATCAAAAACGCGTTGCTTTGTGTCGGCTGCTTCGGTTAGTCCTATAGGAAGCAATAAAAGGAATAGTGCAATGAATAAAATAGAATACTTTTTCACCATAGAACACCACCAACTGCAAAGGAAATGCCCTTCAGTATAATAAAGGACGCGGCAGCTATACCACTAAACCAGCCAGCAACCTTGCCCATACTAAGCGGTGGCTTTCCTACTACTTTTCCTGTCTGGCCATTCATAGCAAAAATATGCTCTTTATTGCCAAAATCATAATAAACCATCCAAACTGGTAAAAGGACATAGTGTGCCGTTTTCTTATTTGTATTAATTTGTTTATTTTTATATTGAACGGAGAAGTAACCAGCAACTGAAGAGATAATATAACTGTCTATGTATGGCTGCACCTTCGTTTTGACTCTAGAGAATAGTTCCTGGTCTGTATAATTGTATTTTTCCGCAATATAGCCTGCTAAATAAGGAGTTTTAAAATCCTTTAAATTGCTGTAATCATACGGCTCCAGCTTATCCATTAGCTCATCGTCCAGCTTTTCAGATGCATCAACAGGTACCTTTACATACCTAAGATCTAAATCTCGATATACATCATAGAACTTAGTTTCCGTATAAATATAGTCACCTCTTGTATAGGTTCTCACCTTTGTACCAACTGCATCGACTTTTGCCTTTGTATCTAAATCATACAGCCAAAAGGGCACATAGATCCCGGTGATTCCTTTTACTCTGTCCGCAGTCATAAATCCAGCAGGTGTTAGCCGACCGTTCTTACACCATTTACGAAATGCTTCCATCGCCTGTTCCTTATTAATGGTAAAGGGAATAACCTTAGCAGGAGCAAGATCACCGGACAATCTGTCCCCTAATACTACAGCCGCTCCACAAAAACTGCAGCTAGTGGCTGTCGTATCTGCCTCCGTGATAATAACAGCTCCACAGTTGTTGCAATTGTATTGCTTTGCTTCGTCCTCCTCAAATGTCGTCGTAATATATTCATCTGAGAAGTCCTCTATGTTATCCTTTCTACCACAGCTATTACAGGACAACATACCTGAAGTGCTGTCAAATTCCATATCAGATCCACAGTTTGGACATTTATAATGGATAACCATCTTTTCGCTCCTCGCCTTTTCGTACTATTTTTTAAATAGGCTGCAGCGTATGCCACAGCCTATTTATTATGTCTACTCTATTCTTCTTTCGTTTGTAGCTGTTCCTTTAAAGCTGCCAGCTCATCATCTACGTTTAATTGAGCCTTCAGTGCAGAAAGTTCGTTTTCCACATTTGAATCTGTATCATACTTAGAAGCAAGATCCTCAATGTTTTCACCTGTGCCTTTGTTTAGCTCAGCCATTGCATTTGCTTCATCTAGCTCCTGGTTTATTCTAGCTTCCATTTTATCAAATGCAGACATTGAACGAGTTGCCCCTCCTACGGAAGTTGCAAATTCGTTGACCCTCTTCTGAGTCTTGGCTACAGAAGCTTTTCCTTTAAGAATGGATCTTCTAGATTCCAGTTCTCCAATATCCTCTACTAGCTTATCGTGCATTTGTCTCATTTGAACCGTATTCGCGGAGGCTAATTCTTTTGCCGTTTTTAAATCGGTTTCCTTCGCCGTGCATTCTGCCTTTTTGCTCAGGAATTTCCTTGCATCCTCTTCATTACCTGCTTCTAATGCCTTTATTGCATACTTTTGCATATTTGCGATATCTTTTTGACACTCCTCTAGCTCGCGTGTCGCACGTTTTTCAGCAGCCATAATTGTTGCTGTTTCAGATTTTACTTTACCAAGATCTCTATTTAGGTCGCGTAAGTATTGGTCAATCATTTTTTCTGGATCCTCTGCCTTATCCAATAAAGCATTGATGTTACTCGACATAATGTCACGGAATCTTCTTAAAATTTCCATTATGCACTCTCCCTTATCGTTTTATATTATAGTTTAACAATTGGATATAACTCCTACAACTGTAAGGGATTTCTGTTCTTATCACCATTTTAAATTGGAGCTATTTTAAGCTACCTTACCTATGAGTTATATCTTTTATACGAGAAAATGCAACCAAAGGTTTCATCCTATTTACAAATATAAAAAACCACTGAAGTTAAAAGTAACTTCAGTGGTTGAGAATTTTTTTACCTATTAGTAAGTAGTCCAACCGCCATCAGCTGTTACTACTACACCATTGATGAAGCTAGCATCTTCAGAGCCTAAGAAGATAGCAAGTTTTGCGATTTCTTCAGGTTGTCCAGCACGTGGGTTTAATGGCATACCTAGCTGTTGTTTTCCAGCTCCGTATGGGCTCACGTTGTTCATAGTGGAAGAGATATTTGTTATTACTGCACCTGGTGCAATTCCGTTACAACGGATTCCTTTGTCAGCAAACATGAATGCTGTGTTTTTAGTTAAACCAACAACTGCATGCTTAGAAGCTGTATAAGCTGCCCCAGCACGTCCTCCATAAAGACCACCAGCAGAAATGTTGTTAACAATTACACCGCTTCCTTGTTTTAAGAAAAGGTCAGTTGCAATACGCATTGTTTTCATTGTTGCTGTAGTATTCACTGCAAATACCATATCCCAGCGTGCATCTGAAATTTCATTTACTGGCTCCATGCCATCCATAATTCCAGCGTTATTTACAAGGATATCTAGCTTGCCATACGTTTTAACCGTTTCATCAAATAAACGAGTAAGATCGTCATCCTTAGTTACATTTGTGTCAATTGCAAATGCAGTTCCACCATTAGCTATGATTGCTTCTGCAACCGCTTTCGCACCTTCTAAATTCATGTCCGATACGACAACTTTTGCACCTTCTGCTGCATAGCCTTCTGCGATTGCTTTACCCATACCGGATGCTGCTCCAGTTACGATAGCTACTTTGTCTTGTAATTTCATGATTTTTTCCTCCTTTAAGGATATTTTATTGTACACCTGTTCATTTAAAATTATACTTAATCTAACTACTTTTCACAAACAACACAAAATCTAAAAATGTACATTATAGGACGAAATCCAAAAATATGTTTATTATCATTTGGAGGAAAATAATGAAAACTGATTTACGGATTATAAAAACACAAGAAAGCCTGCGAAATGCACTTCTAATACTACTTAAAACTAAACCGTTAGAATCCATTAATATTGCTGAGCTTTGTCGGTGTGCCAAAATTAATAGAGGCACCTTTTACCTTCACTATCAAAATGTACATGGTGTTTTTGAAAGCTATTTCGAGGAAATCATAGACGATTTAAGAAAGTCTTACGAAGAGCCATATCATCAAACTGACTTTAATATACAAAATTTAAAATCCGATATGATTATTATCTTTCATCACGTAAAAAGGTATGAAGGGTTTTACCAAATCATTTTTGATGAAGCCAATCCCGTTAAGTACTATTACAAGTTATTTCACGCGATCCGAAAAATGATGAAGGAAATGACGATGAATTCCATCGACTACCTTCCAGATGAAAAAATGGAGTATTTTGTTAGCTACCAAACCAACGCCATTATGGGTATTTTAGTGGAATGGCATAGCAATCAATTTGCTACCTCTCCTGACGAGCTAAACGAGTATCTCTACTCTTTTTCCAATTCACTCAACTGGTTCCCGAATAAGCAAGGGGATGCAAACTAAATCATGCATGGGCTAAGAATTAGGAAAACTCGTTAAGCGGTGATAAATTCTGATCAACGGTGATAAGCCTCGCAACACTCCATACAAAAAAACGTCTGAGCGATAAACTCAGACGTTTTTTTATAAAATAATGAGTAGCCAAATATAGAGACCTACCAGCGTTATAAAAAGGGTTGGTACAGTAAGAACGATTCCTACTTTAAAGTAGGTGCCCCAGGAAACTTTTACTCCTTTTCTAGAGAGCACATGCAGCCATATCAATGTGGCAAGCGACCCAATTGGAGTAATTTTTGGTCCAAGATCAGAGCCTATAACGTTAGCATAAATAAGAGCTTCACGCATAATTCCAGTTGTGGATGTTTCCGCAATGGCTAACGCATCAATCATGACTGTCGGAAGGTTATTCATTACTGAAGAAAGTATAGCAGCTATAAAGCCCATCGATATTGTTCCAACAAAAAGACCCTGGTCTGCTGCTGACTGTATCACATCCGCTAAAATCGACGTCATCCCGACGTTTTGTAGTCCGTAGACAACAACGTACATTCCAATTGAAAAGAAAACAATATTCCAAGGTGCTCCCTTAATAATTTTACCGGTTTCAATTGAAGGGCTTCTTCTAGCCATAATTAAGAAGAAAATCGAAATAACTCCCACTACAAAGGAAACAGGTACTCCAATAAATTCGCTAGAGAAGTAGCCTATCAGTAAGATCGCTAATACATACCAGGATAGCTTGAACATTTTCACATCTTTTACTGCTTCCATCGGACTCTTCAAATCAGCGGTGTCATAATTTTTGGGAATACTTTTTCGGAAGAATAAATAAAGCACGAGGATACTAGCTACCAATGAAAATAAGTTAGGCACAATCATTCTGGATGCATACTCTACAAATCCAATTCCGAAAAAGTCAGCAGATACAATGTTGACTAGATTACTTATGACAAATGGAAGTGACGTAGTATCTGCGATAAATCCGCTCGCCATGATAAACGGAAAAACCATTTTTTCATTGAAGTTCAAGTTGCGTACCATCGCTAGAACAATTGGAGTTAAAATTAGTGCAGCTCCGTCATTGGCAAACAAAGCGGAAACTACCGCACCTAAAACAGTTACAAATATAAACATACGGACTCCATTACCTTTTGCAGCTCTCGCTACATGGAGTGCAGACCATTCAAAGAATCCTATTTCATCTAAGATTAAAGAAATGATGATGATTCCTATAAAGGCAAGAGTCGCATTCCATACGATACTTGTCACATCGAGTACATCCTGTAAATCAACTACTCCAACTAGAAGGGCTACTACCGCCCCCCCGCATGCAGACCAGCCGATGGACAAATTTCTAGGCTGTAAAATAACTAATGCGAGAGTGATAATAAAAATGATAATTGCTAATACAGTTGAAACCATAAAAACCCTCCACTACGAACGAATCAAATAATATTACTATAATCGGTTGAGTGGATATAGTAAATAGGTGTTTGCTAAAGTTAAATTAAAATTTAGAGCAAGAATGAGAATGTTTATAAAATATATCTCACTTGTAAATAAGACTCTGCTAAAGGAAAGCTGATTAACCACATTGGATATTTATTTAATTTAAATATAGGGCTATAAACAACTGGGATTTGTATGTGCTTTAGAGAAAGTCATATGGAGGAGGAATATAAAGATGGCAAACCATGAGAACGAAGAAATTCTAACAGGAGGAAACGTCACGAATGTTTATCGTTCGGGAGATAGTGTTCGTAGAGAATTAAAGCCTTATAGCCATAAAATTCACAAGTTATTAAAGCATTTAGAGAACAAAGGTTACAGTTATGCACCAAAGTTTTTAGGAATCGATGAAAAAGGAAGAGAAATATTATCTTTTATAGAAGGTGAAGCTGGCAACTATCCTTTAAAAGAATACATGTGGTCTAATGACGTTTTAGAGGAAATAGCGAAGATGCTCCGACTTTATCACGATTGTGTGAATGACTTTTCAATTGAAGAAGGTTGGAGTTCAATAGATAATACCCCAAAGCCATTTGAAGTAATCTGCCATAATGATTTTGCAATCTACAACATTATATTTAATCGCAAGAGACCAGTAGGCATTATTGATTTTGATGTAGCTGCTCCTGGTCCAAAATTGTGGGATATAGCCTATACTCTTTATACTTGCGTCCCTCTAAGTAGAGTATATCATTCTGAAACAGGTGAAGCTGTTGCTTATAACTCCTTACAGCATGCCAGCCGTATAAAACAAAGAGTTAAATTGTTTTTTGAATCCTACGGTGGAGAGTTAGATGAGGGATATTTGGAGATGGTATTGCTACGGTTAGAAGGTTTGTGTAAAACCATTCAAAGAAAAGCCAATGAAGGTGACATTGCTTTTCAAAAGATGATAGATGAAGGCCATGTTGAGCATTATCAAAACGATATAACATTTATTCGTGAACATGGACATGAGTGGGCTCAAGGAGAGCTTTGGGATGAGTTAAAAATTCCTTTCCAAAATGAATAGACAGAAAAAATGAGCCTGGAACAAATTCTCCAAGCTCATTTGACTATTGTTTTTCATTTTATCTGAATCGATGCGGAGCCCTTTAAATAATTTGGATAAGCATAAAACGGCAGCTTTATTGGGTTGATCATATTCCCTTCTAGCTGAATTTCGGCATATTGGTATTCTTCGTAATGCCAACTTGATTGAGAAGTTATATCTACTATGTCTCCATTAGCGTTCTCTCCCTGTGAGAACAATGAATAAGTATGTTTTTCTTTCATCGGTTTATATCTCAGCTCCAAACCTTCCGATACAATTTTCGTAACTTCTATTTTTTCAAAAGATGGCTGATTTAAAACTTCCTTTTTATCAAAATCAATCAATAGGTAGCTTTCCTCTTTCGGCAGTACCTGCACCTTATCAAACTTTAAATATAGCTCCTTTGGCTCCTTAAAATAGTTACTTTGCAGAAAATAAGTCTTCTCTATATCTTCAACTCCGCCAAAGCCGGTGGCACCATTTCTTATAGAGCTCCATTCTTCTCCTTTTTCATCCTCCAGTCGTAAGTCCTCAAATTGAAGAAATAACATATCGTTGCCTTCGTCAAAGCGCATCGTAAGAGCTACTCGAAGTGGGTAAACTTTTATTTCTTTTATGAAGACTCTCTGCCTATCTATCACTACTTCCTTATTTACCTCATATACTTTACCGCTCATTAAATCATTTTTAATCGTAAATGGAACTTCAAAGTTTGTATTGTTTCCTCCTTCTTCTATATCAAAATTAATTGTAAAATTTTTTGTATCAAATTTCTCTATCTCACTAAAGGTAAAACTAAATTTGTCTACTTTTCGATTATCTTCTTTTTGATTGGGAGAATTGTAACTTATTGAACCGGTTAGTTCTTTATCACCATTAAATAACTTTATATCGGTATATTCTATATTTTCTATCGACCTGGATGCCTCGAGCGTATAAAAAATCTCCGCTCCAGTCTCGTCTATAATTACTCCAT
Organism: Psychrobacillus sp. FSL K6-4046; assembly: GCF_038624605.1. Lineage (NCBI taxonomy): Bacteria > Bacillati > Bacillota > Bacilli > Caryophanales > Bacillaceae > Psychrobacillus > Psychrobacillus sp. FSL K6-4046. The sequence continues at coordinate 553,831 of NZ_CP152020.1, read as the reverse complement.
CTAACGTGAAAGTAATATGATCCTTCGTCTGACTAATACCAACTGGCTCATAGTATTGGTTTTCGATGATTGCTTCAAGACCTTTATCAAACTCAGGCTGAAGTACATGAACAAATCGTTCTAGTCCTGGGATTGATGCTACTGCACTTGCAAAGGCAGGTGAAACACGTATAGAAGTCACAAATGAAATCATCAGTATTGCTGCCACTGCAAGCGCCCAAATCGTTTGTTTCTGTTTACGCTTTTTTGCCTTTGCTTTTCGCAGACCATCTAGAATGGCATTATCTATTGATTCATCAGGGATAGTAATCTCCTCTAACCGTTTCTTCGATTTGTTTATCATCTCTTCCTCTCGCTCATACATGATCGGTCCCTCCTTTCTCCGTCAGAAAATCCCTTAATGATTTAAGTGCTTTATGGAGCCTCGATTTTACAGTACCTTCAGGTATACTTTCTATTTCAGCAATTTCTTTAATCTTAGAGTCTTGATAGTATTTCATATAAATGAGCTGCTGTTCCTTCTCTGACAAGGTCGAGATTGCTTCCTCTATGTCTAAGTAGGAGCTATTCTCGTCATACCTTTGCTCCTGAAGAAAATCGCTAGACAGGAATCGTTTGTTTTTCTTTAACTGTGTTTGGCAGTAATTAATCATGATTCGGACCAGCCAGGTTTTTATATAGTTTGGTTCCTTTACGGTATGTATTTTTTGATAGGCTCGAAACGTGACTTCCTGCATTGCCTCTATCGCATCATGCTCGTTTTTTAAAAAAGCATATGCTGTACGATAAAGAGCAGCCTTATGCTTCTGCATTAATTGCAAAAAAGCCTGCTCATCTCTTTGTATCGCTTTCTTTGCAATTTCTAACTCCTCCACATGGACACCCCTTTTTAGCTTTCTTCTATACATTAGACACACGAACACAGAAAAAGTTCATCGAAAACATTATTTTTTTCTGAAAATTAGCTGAGTAGGTAAATGAAAATGAGCATAAAAAAAGACTATAAACAACTTTGAAAGATTGTTTACAGTCTAGGGTCTGTCTTCCCCATTACTAGAGCATAGGGAAAGCAATTAATTTATTCGAATCGTTGCCTCTTTTGTTAGGCTGTTGCTCATATCTGCATATAAAACAAATACGCGAGCAAGTTCCTTTAATCGAGCATGGACATCCTTATCAATGATTTTGTTGTTTTCATCAAAGTGACTAGTTTGCGTGTACACGTAGTTTGGAGTAACTAAGCATTTAAAATAATCTAGAATAGGCTTCAACTGGTTTTCTACCACTAGATGATGCTGGAATGTACCTCCGTTAGCTACGATGGAAACCGGCTTGTAACGCATAGATTTTGGATGCAAGAAGTCGAAGGTATTTTTTAATACGCCTGGAATAGATCCTTGAAAAATAGGCGTCGCAAAAATAAACCCGTCTGCTTGATCAAATTTACTAACCAATAGCTTCATGTCATCGTTATATTGTTGAAATGGTCGCCCGTCCACAAATTGATGCTCATAATTAGAAAGCTTGATGATTTCCAATGTATAGTCTTTATTGATTTCTTCTATATATTCTTTCACTTGTTCTAATAATACACCTGTTTTTGTTCCGATAATTGTTCCGTCTACCAATAGAATTTTCACCTTAACAGAACCTCCTTTTTCCGTTCTTATTATATCAAAAAAATAGCTCCATTTTAGTAGAAAAGTTCCTGTTTGATGAAGTTCATCCTTTTGACTGAAATAGCTCCCTTCTGGGCTACACCCAGTTTTATCCCTGTAAATACGGGATTACCTAGTTTAATGCAGTATATGCACTTCTTGCATGAACGACAATAGCATCTTTCTTACTAATCCTTTTTTTCCTTATCAACAAAAATACCTTCTCTTTTCTCCCAATTAAAAAGGTCTTCTCTAGAAATAGGCTGTTCTTCCTTCACTTCGATTTGTTTAGCATTTAAAATATCTATGTTTTGATAAATATTCACCTTATTCCTCTGACCATGAAGGGCGTAATGATACATAGCAAAGGCAAGCTGGTGTCCTTCGACTGCCCTCATCTTTTTAAAGGGACCTGTCAGCACTGGGTTTAACACTTTAAATAAACCTTCGGATAGACGTTCACCTAATCTGAATTCCTCTCTCCCACCGATTATTAGAGATGGCTTAAAAATGGAGAGACTCGGCATATTTAGTGCTATTAACTCTTCCTCTAGTTTGCCCTTTACCTGACTATAGAAAAAAGGAGACTTTTTGTTTGATCCGACCGCAGAAATTACATGAAAATTAGGTACACCTCTCTTTTTTGCTAGGGAAGCAATTTGTAGAGGGTACTCAAAATCCACTTTTTGAAAATTTTCTTTCGACTTAGCTTTTTTTATCGTAGTCCCTAAACAACAAAACAAGTCATCTGCAATTTCTAGATCCTTTTCCTCCAGTTGCTCAAAATCCTTTACCCTTACGTCAAGCTTTGGATGATTAAAATCAGGTTTCCTTCTAGCAATAATTGAAATTGCTGTATATTCATCACTCTCACAGAGCTGCTTTACTAAAAATTGACCTGTAAAGCCCGTCGCTCCAACTACTATAGCTGTTCTTTTAGTCACTTTTATACCTCCTCTTAAATGTAGTCATCACTTTCCTAGCCAAATTGTCATATCCCCCTGCCCGTCCCCATACAATAGAAGGAATATGTCTGAAAGGAAGATGATGAAATTTGAAACTTGCTTATTTATTAAACACGCTGCCTCATCGTGGATTGTATCCTGCCGATCGTGCAAATAGCCTTCTTTCTGCAATGGAGATGAAGGAAAACAAAGTTTTTGTTCCTTCTACTAATACAAGCCTCATTTACTACTTAGAAAAAAAGCAGATTAAACCTTTCTTGTATAAAACAAATGCTCAATTAGTAGCAGAGATGGACTCCTTCCAGCCGGATTGTATCATTCACGATAGTGGTAATTCTGAGAAAGACCTCATTAAAAGATTAAAAAAGGATAACCGATGCCTGGTTCATTTTGATGATCATGGAGATGGCGGATTACTTGCTGATATTGTCTTTCAAGCACTCTATGAAACTCCTAAAGAAATTTCCAAGGAGAATTATGTATATGGGCCAACTGGCTACATTCCCGTACACAAGATCGTTTATAAAAATAATAACATGCCGGACTTACCTCCGCATATAGTGGTCGCTTTTCCACATGAGGATCCCGAAAACTTAACGTACCGAACACTTCGGCATCTAGTACAGCTCCATATTCCATTGCGCATCAGTGTACTTGTAAATGATCAATATAAGCATGATGTAACGGAGCTAAAACGTTTCGCTCTCACAAGGAAATCTATCGGCATTATTAAAACGAATGAACCGGAAATTTATATTCCATTAAGCGATATCGTGATTAGCTCGGGATCCTATGTGCCTTATTTAGTTTCACAATTCCAGGTACCATGTATTGTCCTATGTGCGCATGAGGAAGAGGTTAACTACGGTTTTCCTACTGAGAAGCATGGTTTTACAAATCTGGGACTCGGAAGAAAGATAAAACAATCCTACTTGCAAAATGCAATAATGGAAATCATTCTCCACGAGAATCGCAAAAATGCCTACAAATATAAACAAAAGCAACTAGATTTTAGCAATCACCTTACAGATGTAGTGGAACTCATAGAACAATTGATAGTCTCCAAAAAAGAGGAAGAAGAAATTGCGCATTAAGTTAATTTTTGTGCTACAATGGAGCAAAAAGCTGAAGGTGAACATTCATGACAAAACAACAGCTGCAGACACAAATCGCTGAGTTAAAAATGGACTATATTCGATTACAAGGTGACATGGAAAAGCTTGAATCAAATGGACATCCTACTCAAGTCGAGAATGCTGAGCGTAGACTAGCACAAATGGAAGAAGACCTTGCTAAACTAAACAAACAGCTCGCTGAACTGTAAAACGTATTTTTTCTGTTTGCAGACAGGACATAGTTAACAGATGGACGCCTATCCCCTGGAAAGGCTGAAGCATGGTGACTTGACCTGCCTGCATTTCTGCAGAACATATGCAGAAGAAAATGTCTTTGCGATGCTTTTTTAAGCAAAGATACAGAGAAAATAATCGTTTTATCAGTTTTGCGAGCTTTCTTTTTGGAGGAAAAAATCATATGTTAAACGTAGTAAATTTGGGACATACATTCGGTGATCGTACATTATTTAAAGAGGTTTCATTTCGCTTAGTTGAGGGTGAACACGTAGGACTAGTTGGGGCAAATGGTGTTGGAAAATCAACATTGATGAGCATTTTAACGGGAGAGATTATATATGACGAGGGTCGAGTAGAATGGCTTCCAGGTACGCATTATGGATATTTAGATCAGCATACACGCTTACAGCCAGGGCGTTCCATGTTCGATACACTTCGTGATGCCTTCTTACCTCTTTATAAAAAGGAAGAAGAGCTTAACGAGATTATTGGAAAAATGGGTGATGCTACACCTGAAGAGCTTGAAGTGTTACTCGAACAAATGGCAGAAATTCAAGATGCACTGGATGCTGGAGACTTCTATTCACTAGATATGAAGATCGAAGAGGTTGCTAGAGGACTTGGTCTAGATGCAATCGGACTAGACCGTCCAGTAGAGGCATTATCTGGTGGTCAGCGTACAAAGGTTTTACTTGCCAAGCTTTTATTGGAAAAGCCAAAAGTTCTTTTACTAGATGAGCCTACTAACTATTTAGATGAAGAGCATGTAAATTGGTTATCCAACTATCTTAAAAACTATCCACATGCATTCTTATTAATTTCTCATGATACAGAATTCATGAATGGAATTGTAGATGTCATTTTCCATTTAGAATTCTCGAAGCTAACACGCTACACAGCTTCCTATGAAAAATTCTTAGAGCTTGCGGAGCTAAATAAAAGACAGCATCTGGACGCTTATGAAAAACAACAGGATTTCATCAAAAAACAAGAGGAATTCATCGCTAAAAACAAAGCACGCTACTCTACAACTGGACGGGCTAAGTCTCGCCAAAAACAATTGGATCGCATTGAGCGTATTGACCGTCCTGAGACTGCAGCGAAGCCAGAGTTCGGCTTTAAGGAGTCTCGTAGCTCTGGGCGTTATGTCATTGAAGCGGAGCATTTAGAGATTGGTTACGACAAGGCACTTCTTCCCCCTTTAACGTTTACGATAGAGCGCGGAGAGAAAATTGCCCTTGTAGGGATGAATGGTATTGGTAAATCTACCTTACTAAAAACCATGCTAGGGAAAATCCCTCCAATTGGTGGAAAAGTAATCCGAGGCGACTTCCTCTTCCCTTCTTACTTTGAACAAGAAGTAAAAGCTGGTAACATTACACCAATTGAGTCTGTATGGGAAACTTATCCAAGCATGGAGCAAAGCCAGGTTCGAGCAGCATTGGCACGCACCGGACTTAAAAGTGAACACATTACTCGCCCTCTTTCCAGTTTAAGTGGTGGTGAGCAAGCGAAGGTTCGTTTATGTAAGCTAATGATGGAAGAAAGTAATTGGCTAATTTTCGATGAGCCAACTAACCATTTAGATATTCATGCAAAAGAAGAGTTGAAACGTGCAATGAAGGAATTCAAAGGCACAATTGTTCTTGTCAGCCATGAGCCTGAATTTTATGAGGGCTTAGCGACAAAGGTTTGGAACGTTGAAGAATGGTTCTCTACAGGGAAAGAAATTATTGAAGAGTAAAACTTTAACCTGATAAACATTAAAAAGCTGATCGTGAGAAGTATCGCGATCAGCTTTTTTGCATATTCTTTTGACTGGAAACGTTAGTTATCTCCCATATCGACAGTTAACTCTAAGTCTATCTCTTTTTTCATAGCATGCCACTTTGCTTGATATTTGGCTTTTGGAATCCCAAGATTTTGTTCATAACGGCACATCCAACAAGAACAATGAACCTTGCCTTTGTTAAACTTACCTCTTACGGGCAGAAATTTTTCTTCGTTGTCGTCCCAATTAAAAACGTTTCTTACGATTCCTATCTTTTTTTGAATGGCTCGCTCTCGCTGATGGCGAGTGTAAGATTTCGAACGATTTTTCATATTGTATCAGCTCCCTTGAGAAACCCGAGCTTGCAAGTTGCTTCAAGGAATGGCAATAGCGCACCCTACAAGCTCGGCATGTAGCTGAACAATTGGATTATATAATTCATAGTGTCTTACCCCTCTATTTTTTTTACAATAATAGCATATCTCAAAGCAGAACACTAACAGCTATTTCTATAACATATTGCATAGAAATTTTTTTGTTCATCGTGTATAAAGTTATAAAAGAGATTATTATTTAAGGAGATTAATACAGTGAAAACCAATGCTCTATTTTATAAAATACAAAAAAGAACTGTGACCACTAAGGACTATGTGAATTGGTCCCATAACTTATTAGCAAACGATATATCATCATCATCCGTAAATATAGTTTCTTCCATCTCATATAATGAGAGTATTTTCGAAGTGGAAGTTTATTTCAAAAGGGCTTTACAAGAGTTATCAATACAAGCACCAACCATTGAAACATGTACAAGAGATTATTTAGGTCATTTAGCAGCTAAAATACTAGAGGCTAATAGTCATTCTGCGATATTTGATTTGGCTTACATGATGTATCGGATTATTGCATCTGATTTAGAGTATCCGGACGATTTGATGGAGTGGTATGAGGTAAGTGAGCTCATCGATCAGCTGCGCTATAGCGTTGAACCTACTGAGCTTAATGAAGAAGAAGTAATATCAAGGATTAAAATTGAGGCTAGCAATTATCCCGTTGAGCAAAATGTTCATACTTCCCAATCTACTAACAAAGACTAATTAAAATAGAAAAACGAACTTGGGTTTGCTATTCCAAGCTCTTTGCCTTTTTATAAATATAACGTACGTGTCTTATCATTCTTCCCATTGGAGTCGCAGCCTACTGCTACAATCGGCACAAATAAAAAGTTCATAATAATCACCGCTTTTGTCATCGATTTCATTCAATTGAATTTATTGCCTAACTAAAAAATACTAAAACGTGAAACCTTCATCAAGATTTCACGTCCTTATTTATACATATTTTACGCAAAAGCTAATGATTCTTTTGCTAGATCGTCATTCATAATCATTTCTTTTAGACGTTGTTTTGCTCGGAATAAGCGTGATTTTACAGTTCCTATAGACACTTTCATAACCTCTGCAATTTCATTTAGTGAAAATTGATGTACATAGAAATACATGACAGTCTTTTGATAAATAGCATCTAGTTCAGAAATCTTAGTGCGGACAATTTCACAAACGTCTTCTTTTTCTAGCTGCTCCTCTACTGATAAAACATCTGAAGCAATGAGGTCCAGCAATGAAATATCTAACTGATCAGGTTGATTTGCAACGTATTTACTGCGTCTTACTTGCTTACGGTAACGGTCGCGGAATGTATTCATACAAATAGTTGTTAACCATGCTTTTACGTGGTCTACTTCCTTCATATAAGACTCGTACCTTACAACTTTCATCCATACCTCTTGCATTAAATCTTCTGCTTCTACAGGGTTTTTAGTCAGTTTCAGACATAGGTAGTATATGTAACGGTTATATTCTTCATATATATTCTCAATTGTAATTTGCATTTTTAATATCCTCCGGTTGGCTTTTCTTATAACTATATAATGCCAAATCCTAACCTTACCCTCCATCGGATTCTCTTTCAGAAAAATTACAAACGTGTAAGAAACAAGAAAGGTATCATGTAGTAAAGTACGCATCAACCAACCTGCACTATCTACTAGCGGCCAAAGCCAACCACTAACTTCCTAGGAGGAATATAATTTTGGAAAATGGAAAATTAATAACTTGGGAACCAATACAAAACAATCCATTTGACCGTTTTAAAGAACCAATGGACTTAGTATCCATGCATTATGATTTTGAAAAATTCGAATTAACATTCGCAACATGTACACTCAACAACCCTGTACAGGAATTTAAATTCACATATAAGCAAGACGAGAATTATTTTTATCCAGTTCGTCATTTTCGCATTTTGGAAGAACATATAAGATCGGATTTGGAAAACCTTTTTGGTGAAATTTACAAGGAAAGGAAAGACGCTGGTTTGCCAAATCACTTGTACGATTCTACTTTTTACAAAGTAGAAAATTCAAGTTTTGAATCCTGGTATAAAAGTATTGACGGTAGTCTTCCGTTACCAGAAGATTCTACTCTTGAACATCACTTATATGTAACAGGCAATCATTTTATTGATGTATTAAGTGAAGTACAACCCACAATTACTAAAATAAAATAGATAATATAACCACTGTATACTTTTAGTTCGATCTATTGCATTGTCTTCTATAAAAAACCAATTAAAAATGGCACCTAAATAAAAAAACACAAGAGAATTTAATCCTCTTGTGTTTCGGTAGTATCTTCCTCTGAATCCTTTGTAATCGTTACTCGTACAATTCTATTGCGATCCATTTCGTTTATTTCTATATACAGGTTTTCAAAACGGAACTTTTCATTTTCTTCTGGTACATGACCGAGCTGTTCTAAAACGAGACCACCTATTGTATCATTTTCTGTTTCAATAGAAAGCTCGAACATTTCATTTAGGTCTTCAATTTCAAAACGTCCGGAGCATACCAGATGGTTTTGCGATTGTTCAAACAGAAGGATTTCTTCATCCTCATCCGTCTCATCCTCAATTTCTTGGCCAATCATTTCTTCTATTAAATCTTCATGCGTAACAATACCAAGTGTACCCCCGTATTCATCTAAAACGATGGCCATATGCTTCTTCTTGTTGAGCATCAACTTAAATACTTTTTCTACACTTAATGTTTGTACGACAAACAATGGTTCTTTATCAACAATTTCCTCTAGCGTAAGTGACGGTTCTATAGACCATTCTATTAGCATTCTCGAATAGAACATCCCAACAATCGTGTCTAAGCTCTCTTCATATATAGGATAGCGCGTATATGAGTGTTCTAAAATGATATCTCTTACTTCTTCGTAAGTAGCTTCTATTGGGATACCTACCACGTCTGTTCTATGTGTACAAAGAACATCCGAGACATCCTTATTTGGAAAGTCCAGAATTCCTCTAATTCTCTCCGACTCCTCTACCTCAAACGTACCATCACTTGAAGCAAGATCCACCATGGAAAGCAATTCTTCCTTCGTAATCATGGTTTCTTTTACTGCCCCATTAGATCCTATTCTGATGAGCATATTTGTAAATTCTGAAATCAAGATAGTAATAGGACGAAGAATTGCGACTAAGAAACGTATAAATGGTGCTACTATGTAAACAATCGTTTCAGAAAATGTTGCTGCAATGGTTTTCGGCAATACCTCACAAAATAATATTATAAATGCTGCCACAACTACAACGGACCAACCAATATGCCAATCATAGTGGTCTGCTATTAATATAGCTAATAACGTCATAGATGTATTAGCTACCGTGTTACCAATGAGAATCGTTATAATCATTCGGTCCGGCTTCATTAGCTGGGCAAGTAATTTAACTGCAGCAACCTCCCCTTGCTCTGCTTTCAGCTGGACCTTTGTCCTATTTACTGTCATTAAGGCTGTTTCACTTCCGGAAAGGAAAAAGGAAGCTACAATGGAAACAGCTAAAAGTACAAATTCTATGTACAATTTAAAATCCTCCTATTTATTCACGTTCATATATTTTAATTATAAATATAGCATACCGCGATTTAAGTTGTCACAAAATTAACACAACTACAAAAAACTAAGCGTAAGACTTTCCAAAGAAAAGGAATACTCTATCATTATACTCTATAATTATTTTTCCATGCCAATTAATGACCAAAAAATCCCTCTCTATTCTAGTAATTTAAAATTTCTAGTATAGAGAGGGATTAAAGGCTAAGGAGAATCATGCATATATAGTTGCACCTAGATACACAAATGAAAGGCTTCCTATTCAAGTTACTTGTCTTTTAAATCGAAAAGTTACATAACCCAAAATGGTTAGAATAATGCCTAAGGCCAGAGAAATATATAAACCTGTATTAAATGTAAAACCAGAATTAAATGTACGGGTAGCTATTTCTCCAGTGATAATTCTATGGATATCTGTATATACAAAAGGATTAAATTCAGAAGAAAGAAAGTTCATCCCAATATAAGTGATCGCCCCTGACAAAACCATGGAAAGGCTCGCATTTTTGGTCAAAAGGGCAAGTAAGAAATAGAGCGAGTACATAAAGAAGGAAAAAACGATTAAGAATAATAGGACCTTCCAAAAATACTCTTGGAATTCTATAAAGTGAAACTGGTCTTCTCTAGGATTCAAGGAGTTACCAAAAATACTTGTTGATTTTGTACCTTCATATACAAGGATCGGATTTTTCAAACTACCTAGCCCATTGGTGAAGAGGCTACAAACTAATGGGATTGCTAACATAAGGAGAGAAAAAATAAGTAGATATATGTATCCACTAATATATTTTGTGAAAAATAGTTTCAAGCTAGAATAAGGTAACACTCTATAGAAATTCAGGCCCCTCTTCTTTTTGGTTGATTCGGATGCAATGCTGTTTCCAAAAATAAAACAACCAATCAATACAACTGCAGGGATAAAAAACAGCTGAATAAGTTGAACTAAAAAGGAAAAGCCTTCTCGACCATACCTTTTGGTCATAGTTAGATACTGTTCCAAAGACGTCCCAGTAAAATCATCATAGATTGTCGCAAGAAGAGGCTGAGTTGTCGTGTTTTGAACAAAAGGCTTACTGTTGATATCCTTCAGTAGCTTTAATTCCTCGTAAGTGGCTCTTAATGTAAAATGAGAGACCAATTGTTCCTCAATGCCGTATGTTGCAGCCTCTGGATCTTCCACAAATATCTGTAAACTATCAATATCTTTTTCATGTAAGAACATCCAATCTTCTTGCTCATAGGCTTCTATCATTTTTTCATAGTTTGTAATCGACTCTAAATAGCGACTAATAAATGAATCCATCTCTTCCGCTTTGGCGGTATCTCCTGCCTCGATAGCCTTGTCTTTTTCTGCTCTAGATTCATTTGCGAAATTTGTAAACATCTCAGGATAACTTTCTAGCCTGGTTATATTTCCTTCGTGAACCTCTTCGGCCACCGCATAATTAAAAATATAAAGACCAACGGCAGCTAGAAAGGAGAGGAAAATAGAAATTAATGTCGTCTTCTTTTTAAGTACCTTTTTAGACTCAAATAAAAATCCTCTCATCTAAGTTCCTCTCCTTTTACTCATATATATAGCAACCAGGATTAAAAGGATGGATACTCCTAATAAGAGACTTGCTCCAAAAAGTACCTGAGTTTTATGATTCAATACAGCGAGATCAATCATACCGTATGTAAATGGGTTTACCTGATAGACAAAACCATTCACCAATACGATGTAGTTCCCAATGTGTAAAAAGATGATAAGCAAATAACTTATGATTGTATTCCTTACTAAAAAACCCGTTAGAGTGATTAAGGCGACGGAAAAAATCATATAGACGAAACTATAGGAAAACGCTTCTCGGAGGTAATTGCCGGATGTAAGAAAATTTCCTTCGGTTGTAGTCAATGGATAAGAAAAACCATTTTCCATGTTGTCAGTAAATAGATAAGGAAGTAAAAAAGAAGTCAAAAACACGATGGACATCCAAAGTACACCTAATACAAAAAAGCTAACGAACTTATTCATTAAATAATAGGGTCTCGACAAGGGTAAAACATATACCATTTGTATATTTTTCTCCTCAAACTCTCTCGTAATGGATGTCCCAAGAATCAATAAGAGAACCAAAAATCCAAAAGGATTTAATAGGAGAGCAACTACATTTTTCATAAAGAGGGATGTCTGAATAGAAAGGTTTAAATCCTCCTTTGGCAGTCCTTCCTTTAACAGCTCTTCATTGAGCGAAATTGTATCCAACATGTCTGACTTACTCTGTCTGAAGTCGCCATTCATATCTTGATAAGCGATTGCAGATTGATAGACTTTAATTTCTGTTGCCAGCTCTACTTCCCATTTTTTATCTTGTACAGCTTGAATGAGTTCATTTATTTCATCATATAAGTTTAGGGCAGCATTTAATTTGTTCTCTGCTTCTGGATCTGAGGCTGTTTCTAGTTCCTGTCTGTTTCGTTCGATTTCCTGAAACACATTGCCTCTATGTTCGGAGAATTGTTGTACCTTATTGGCTGCCACCAAATCTTGCTGAAGAACATTTCGAGTATATAATCCACAAATAAATAACACAGTTAATAGAATGAAGATGATAAATGCCTTTGCATGGAGTATCTTCTTGATCTCAAATAGGAATATTTTCACATTGAGCTCCTCACAGTCCAAATAATTCTTCATAATGTTTTTCTGAACCGGTTATTTCCTTTTCGATGTCGTAGATTTCTATTTGATGTTCCTGAAGAATGCTTAACACTGTGGATAAGGGCTGCTCTTTTAACTCAAATTTAAGCTTATCCTGCTGTTCGCTTACTAAAAAACCATTTTTAATAAGACAGGACTTCCCTTTTTGAGAATCCGACAAAGTGAGAAAATAGGTAATGGATTCGTGTTCTGCCATATTGACTTGGAGTATTTTTTTGTCTTTTAAAAAAAGGATTTGTTTGGTGACACGATCTATTTCCGCAAGATTATGGGAGGAAAGAATAATAGTCGTACCCTTCTCTGCCAACTCTAGTAAAATCTTTCGCATGAGAATGGCACTTGTCGGATCTAAACCATTTAATGGCTCGTCCAATAATAATAGCTTGGGCTTATTCACCAAAGCCATAGCTAGCAATAGGTGCTGCTTCATACCAAGAGAGTAATTCCCCACTACCTTTTTCACATAATTGGTCATGCCCACATATTCCGTTACTTCATTTATTCGGGTTTTACTTATTTTATTAACCTCGCATACGTATTTTAAGTGATCATAGCCCGTTAAATATTCAAACAGAACAGAGTTGTCTTGAAGATAAGCTACCTCTTTGAACACTTTAAAATTTTTATTTGATTTACCGACCAATTCTACACTTCCTGAATTAGCGGAAAGTATGTTAGTAATAACATTTAAGAAAGTAGTTTTACCGACTCCATTTGGCCCAACCAAAGCCCAGATTCCCGGCGAATCGATGGTTAAACTAATATCATCTAGTATTTTTTGTTTCTTATAGCTTTTTGAAAGATTTTTAATCGCTAATCTAGGCAAGTTTTCAATCCTCCTCCATAAATTACAGAATATTCCTTATTTTTAATCAATATAACATTATAAACTATATTTTTCAAATAAAGGTATGACATATATTTTTACGTTATAAAAAAAGTCAAAACCCTATTAAATAAGGGCTTTGACTTTTATGTTCTGTGCTGGTTAAAAATGATAATCATCTTCCGAAATGACTATTTCCTTCGGGTCATATGGTTCAATGTGAACAAACGTTACGGCCTCACTGTTAAGAGATTGTATATGTTGTTCAATTTTATTAGAAATATCATGTGATCGACGAACATTTAAGTTCGGATTAACACTAATGGTTATATCAATTAGCATCATACCACCATGCTGACGGCCTCGAATTTCAGTAATTTCACGTACTTGTGGCATTCTTTCTATATCTGCACGGATTTTAGCTAAAAATTTACTGTCAAAGCCATCTGTTAACAAATAAACAGCCTCTTTAAATATATCAATTGCAGTTTTAATAATTATAATACCGATGATAAAAGCTGTTATCGTATCAATAATAGGGAAGCCAATTATTGCTGCTACAATCCCAACAGCCGTTCCGATACTTACAAAAGCATCGGACCTATTATCATAAGCAGCGGCCTTTACGGCTGTACTTTTAATCCTTTCAGCCAAATTATAGTTATATTTGTAGACGCCAAACATAATAACTGCACTTATTAGGGCGACAAAGATTGTTAGTATGTCGGGGGTTACTTCCACAGGATTAGTCATACTCTTTACCGCAGATATCAATACCTCGATTCCAACGTATATCATAATAAAGGAAGCAATTAGCGAGGCTATTGTTTCGGCACGAAAGTGGCCGTATCGGTGGTCATCATCTGGTGGTCGCTGTGAAATACGTAACCCGATTAACACTGCAACAGAAGCAATGATGTCTGTCGTATTATTAAGACCATCTGCCCTTAAGGCTTCTGAATTTCCTAGATATCCTGCTGTTAGTTTAAAAATACTTAGGACAATATAAGTCACTATCGATAAGTAAGCACCTTTTTCACCGGCGCGCAAGTTTGTGTAAAGCTCCAAAATGTTTCCCCTCCGCAACTTCCCTTAAAACACGAAAGAGGCTACCCATTGCCTAAACTGGCAATTGGGTAACCTCTATACTGAGTTTTTTTATTATATCATTCATTTGATCTTAAAGAAAGATTTACACCGAACAGGTTAGTAATTTAACTATTCACTATTCTCGCTTATATATTGATTCTATTTCAAAAAGTCTAATCTCTATTCCTCCACTTGTACGATGACATTAACTACCGATGCATCATGGTCTTTGATACGTAGTGGTGCGGTGAAGGCAGAAATAAGTCTTTTGCCTATTAAAGGTTCAGGGTTAATGTCTTCGTAAATAAGCATGGTCGGTTCTTTGTACCTTTCATGGTCTAAGAAAGCATGGTGTACGAAATAGCCATTCTCTTTTGCTTCTGTTAAGTTTTCAATGCTTAGCGTATCAATAGCGACTGCTTTACAGTTCGGCAATTTTGTCCGAATATATTCGGCTGCTTCTGGTGAGACAGTCGGAAAGTTATTAGCATATTTTTCAAAGTCAGTTCCGCGGTGTTTCCAGTTTCCTGTATTAAAGATAAGAATATCAGCAGTCTTAAGATCTTCATATTTTTCAAGTAGCTCAATTGTTATAAAACCATTAGGACCAACTGGACAATCAATTAATAGTGGATTTTCGTAAATGAAGTCTTCAATTGGAATAGCATCTATCCCCTTCCCATTATTTAAATGGTGATATGGTGCATCTACATGGGTACCAGCATGAAGATACATGCTAAGAACGCTACCGTTCCAATCATCCCCTTTTTCCAAACGCTCTCTTGGCTCTAATTTAACTTCTGGTAAACCGGGATAAACAGGCATCCCTTCATAGATTGGATAACCTATTTCAACATATTTCTTCATTCCTATCCACTCCCTCTATAATTTTAATTTTTGTTTATTGTAATAGCCTATCTTCTATATGAGTTAACCATATTTCTATTAGTATTCTTTATACATAAGCTAAATACCTTTATAATTTAGATAGAGATTATTTCGTTAATCTCTATTTAACAAACTTTTCTAATGATTTAGTTACCTTGAAATTGTGATATACTATTTTTACTAAACTATCTTTGGAAAGAAGGATAAATCTATGAGCCAAATAACTAATTTAGATAACTATTTTGCAGAAAAAAGAGAACAACATTTAGAAGAATTAAAAAAATTCCTTAGCATACCAAGTATTTCTTCCTTATCAGTGCACAAAGCAGATATGCAAAAAGGTGCAGAATGGCTTGCAGACTCCTTTAAACAAGTAGGACTAGAAAATATTGTAATTGATGAAACGAAAGGTCATCCCGTAGTATATGCTGACTGGCTACATGCGGAAGACAAGCCAACGGTACTGATCTATGGACATTATGATGTTCAGCCCGTAGATCCATTAAACCTTTGGGAATCAGAGCCATTCAAGCCTGAGGTACGTGATAATAAGCTATATGCTCGTGGTGCAAGTGACGATAAAGGACAAGTATTCATGCATGTGAAGGCAGTTGAAGCGCTTCTTGAATTAGAGGGTTCTCTACCTGTTAATGTGAAATTCCTTATCGAGGGTGAGGAAGAGGTTGGAAGTCCTAATCTAGAAGAATACATTGAAAATAACAAAGATAAGCTTGCAGCAGACGTCATTGTTATTTCTGATACAGGAATGCAAGGACCTGGACAACCTGCTGTTTGTTACGGTCTACGCGGTTTATGTGGTGTTCAAATTGATGTAAAAGGTGCTAAAGGAGACTTGCATTCTGGACTTTACGGTGGTGGAGTACAAAACTCTATCCACGCTTTAGTATCTATTCTAGAGTCTTTCCGTAATGCTGAGGGTACAATTGAAGTGGAAGGCTTCTATGACAACGTTCGTCCTTTATTGGAAGAAGAACGTGAAGCATATGCTGCACTTGGTTTCAGTGAGGATGAATTGAAACAAGAAGTAGGTGTCGATGAGTTATTTGGAGAAAAGGGTTATACACATCTAGAACGAGTTTGGGCTCGTCCAACTCTTGAAATCAACGGAGTATTTGGTGGTTTCTCTGGGGAAGGCATTAAAACGGTTTTACCAAGCGAGGCAGGAGCTAAGATTACTTGTCGCTTAGTACCAGACCAAGATCCAGATGAAATAGTTGAAAAGCTGAAAGCTCATATTGATCAGCATAAGCCAGCTGGCGTAACAGTAACAGTTACTGAATTTGATAAAGGTAAACCTTTCATCACTCCTTTCGACCATCCAGCTATTCAAGCTGCAGGACGTAGCTATGAAAAAGTTTACGCTGTACCAACTGCCTATACACGCGGTGGCGGATCTATCCCAATCGTAGCAGCGTTTGATGAAATTCTTGGACTACCGGTAGTGTTGATGGGCTTTGGCTTATCTACAGAAAACTTCCATGCACCTAATGAGCATTTCCATCTAGAAAATTTTGATAAAGGATTACGAGTTATTGGTGATTACTATAATGAGCTCGCTAGCCTATCAAAAGACGAATTAAAAAAATAAACCATGAAAAGCACATGAATTCGTTCTGAGTTCATGTGCTTTTGTCATCAAATTACTGTATAATTTTTTCAACAAAAACTTAAAAATGAAAGGAGACTTTAATGAAAGAACAAGCTTTAAAGTTACTAGCTAGAAAAATTGTGACCACCCTCATCACTGCCATGCTTTTTGCTTTAAGCTTTTCTTCTTATGGCCTGATTGGTAACGATTCTCTTTCACCATATGATCGTGGTGAAGAATTTATTGGCTGGGCTTCTCTATTTTTTTACTACGGTGGTATCATCATTTTTATATACGGGACAGCCGTTTCTATTGTTTTAGAATTAATGCTAAGAAAAATATTACCCAAGTATAATTGGTTATATATTTTATTTCATGGCTTATTTGGTGGTATTTTCTTATTCCAGGATCTAGACATACTATTTTTAGGAATAGTTCCGGCCTTCCTATACGGCCTAGTGGATAGATGGCTATACACTCAAAATATGGATGGTCGCCATATTAAATTCGGACTTCTTATTCCGGTTGCCCTTACTCTAATACTATGGGGAAGTTTCTCCCTTTCATCTGAAACTCGGCCCCCTTTTACTAGTGAAGACGCGATTGAACGTGCAACATCTGGAGAAGATACTATTTCTAGTAACTTTCCAAAGGATAAAAAGAAATGGAATGGGGAAATTGAAGGCTTTCAGGTATCTAGAAAGTCCTCTGCAAGAAATAGAGGTGATCATGAGTATATTGTTACCTTCACAGAAAGCTGGGAAAAGGGGTATTTGAACGGAACTTACAAAATTCATTATATAGTTGATCGAAACACAGTATCTCTTCATAGTGAAAGCGGCCCAGTTCCCCCCTACTATAAAAAATAAGGCAAGCAACATCAGGGATTCCCCTCTTTTTGCTTGCCTTTTGCATTTTATTTTTGATTTCCAAAGAATGTTACAACTTCATCAATACTTTTACGTGGTTTTGGTTGAGGTGCTTCATTGTAATAACCGACCTGGAACATGCTGATAATACGTTCTCCAGATTGAACTCCTAAAGCTTCACGGAACTTAGGATTGTCTAGGAATCCTGGTGTCTTCCAGCATGATCCAATACCCTTTTCCCAAGCTAGAAGTTGGATGTTCTGCACAAGCATACTAGCTGCTGCATAATCCTCTAAACGTTCCTTTTGACGTGCATCTTCCGGAACAATGACAAATAGGTATGCTCCAGGATTTTTAAATTTCTGCATTTGCTTCTCTAGAGCATCCTCTGAAAGCTCTTTCCATTTCGGAATGCCAAATTCTTTTAACAGCTCATGTAATTCTGTTAAACCTTCCTCGCCACATGCTGCGATAAAACGCCATGGCTGTCTCATCTGATGATTTGGAGCCCAAAGAGCATCCTCCATAATAGATACTAATGTATCTCGATCAACTAGCTCTCCATTAAACAATTTAATAGATCTTCTTTGGATAATTGCGTCACGTACTGATAATGATTGTTCCGTCATATTAACACCCTCTTAATTGTCAGTCTTTTTTATCCTTCTAATCATACCAATTTCTATGAAACTTTAAAAGTCTTCAGTTACTACTAGAATTATGTATGCAGCACGTATACTTAGTGTAAAATATAGTATAAATAGGAAACAATACAAATGTTATTTTGAGGTGATCTGTTGGTTCTCTACTGGATTTTCAGCTATTTTGTCGGCAACATTCTTACAGCCTGGTGGATTGGCAAATGGAAGAAAACTGATCTTCGGCACATGAGAAGTGGGAACCTCGGTGCTAGAAATGCAGGCGCTGTACTAGGTAAGACTGCCTTCATCTTAACCTTTCTTGGAGATGCTTTAAAAGGGGTTCTCGTACTTTATATTGGACATTATTTAGATTTTTCGATTTTGGTTATTTCGATTGCAGCATTCTTCGTCATCATAGGGCACCTATATCCTATTTGGTTAAAAGGAAAAGGAGGCAAAGGAATAGCTACGTTCATTGGGGTATCATTAGCACTTAATCCATTTTTATTTGGAATACTAGCTATTATTTTTTTATTTTTCTTAGGTCTTTCCAGAAGTGCAACCTTAAGCATGATTTTCGCCTTCAGTGCATATGGTGTTTTATGCTTAGTTATACCTGAATACCGAGAGCTTGCCCCCTTATCTCTAGCTATTGCCATTATTCTTTTCCGTCATCGGTTTGATATAGTTGATTCCTGGAATGAACGTTGGTGGAGCAAGTCAAAAGAAACTAACAACTAGTCAATATAACACTTACATTTGAATATGCTACATTATTATCGTAAATATATATAGATAGGATGTACAGAATGATTCCACATAAAATTGCATGGGTTATTGATAGCAGCGCATATATAAATAATTATTTACAAGAACATCCCGATGTCTTTATAGTTCCGATTAATATACATTTCGGTACGGAGCAGTTTGTAGATGGTGTAGACTTAACGTCTGAGCAGTTATACGAACGAATTCGTAATGGTGCGGATTCTATAAAAACCTCCCAGCCATCAGCAGGTGAGTTTGCTCAGCTTTACTCGAAATTAAGTAAAGAATACGAATCCATCATCGCCATACATGTATCAAATAGTTTAAGCGGTACCCTTTCATCGTCTGTTGCTGGAGCACAAATTGCTCAAGTGCAAGTAGATTGTATAGACTCCCTATCACTATCTGCTGGAATTACTGGTTTAGTTGAAAAGGGTATTAAACTACAACATGAGGGACTGCCTTATACCGAAATAGTGGAACACCTAAAATCAGATGCTACTAAGTTTAAAAACTATATCTTAATCGGTAATCTTACTCAGCTATATAAAGGTGGACGTTTAAGTAGTGCCCAATTTTACTTAGGAAGTCTCTTAAAAATAAAACCAGTTATTCAAATAAATAATATGGGTCAGCTACAGGAGCTAGATAAGGTACGCTCCCATAAAAGAGCGATTCAATATTTAGTGGATAAAGTTGTAGACTCTGTTGAAAATGATGGTATCAAAACTGTTTATATTATGCATGCCAACGCTCTTGGGCAAGCGGAAAGCTTAAAAGAAACTATTTTGCTATCTTGTCCGAATTTAGATGTAACCATAGGTGAGATAAGCACCTCTCTTGCAGTACATGCAGGTGAGGATACAATTGCAGTCCTATGGTATTTGCCTTAAGTAAGAAAGACATTTTAAATATCAATGCTCCCGAGTAGGTTCGGGAGCTTTTATTGTTCTGGTATGCGTAATTTACTTAAAAATCATCCTTTACATGAAAGAATACATACTTCGTATTAGGGGTGTACGCATAGGAATCCTGATATTCCCAATATCTATTTCTACTGTTGTTTGTATGAGCATTCACGTACGGCACCCCGTCTTCAACCCTTGTAACAATCGTAGAATGATCCCACCTTCCATCCCCTTGGAAATCATAAAAGATTAAATCTCCTAGTGTTAGCTGGCTTGCGGAATTAACCTGTGTTGCCTGCAATCCAATAGTAGATCCAGCTAAGTACCACCGTAACGAATGGGGTGTCGTCCAGCTTAAGCTCCATGAATTATTACTTAACCACCACCCTTTTTCCCTATTTGGCTGCCCTCTCATAGGGGCCCCACCTGCCAATAAACATTGTGAAATATAATTTGTACAATCCACATCAAATATAGGGAAATTAGGATTATAGCTATTCCACCATTGATCCGCATATTGAATGGCAGCGTTTCTATTATATTTTGCCATTTTTACCACCTCCTCCTATCTTGTTTATATGTATTTAAGAAGAATATATGCTAGTATGAAGTTAACTGAACAATCTTTTATCTTTTATTCTATATTTTTGGGAAAGGAAGTTGGCTGATGCGACAACATGCAGAAAAGGAAATCTTAGTGCCGACTTTGCTCTGCGATGATAAGGGAAATTTAAATCCGAAGGCAATTGGATTCGCTAGAAGACCTATAATTGAAAGTAATCTTAAAGGTCACTATATGCGAAAGAAAAAATGGAATTATTGGTGCATCTTTGGAGATGAAGTCCTATTTTCAGTAACTATTAGTCATTTAGATTATGCTGCTGTCTGTTTTGTTTATTTCCTAAATTATGAGACGCAACGCTTTGTCGAAAGAACGGTAACTATTCCTTTAGGTACAAAGGTGAAAATGCCAACTAATGTACTGGAAAGCGTTCGATTACAGTCTGAGGAAATGTCCATTCAGCTCCTATATCTTCAAAATGAAACTCATATGACAGTTACAGTTCCAGATTTTGATGGAGAAGTTTTGCATGCTGATTTGGTTATTTCTCATCCACCAGATGAGGATTCTTTAAATGTGGTTATTCCATGGAATCGAACTCAATTCCAATTTACTGCGAAGCATCACCTCCTTCCTGCTAAGGGCTTTGTGAAGATGGGTAGTTCCTCTTATTCCTTTCAAGGCGAAGATAACTTTGCAGTACTAGACTATGGAAGAGGCGTTTGGCCTCGCGAGGCAATTTGGAACTGGGGCTTTGCATCTCAACGTGTAGGGGCAAGAAAAATTGGGCTTAACTTTGGAGGTAAATGGACGGATGGCACTGGGATGACAGAAAATGCTGTTATTGTAGACGGTCATTTGTCAAAGATTCATGAGGATTTAGTGTTTCAGTATCAAAATGCTGATTTCATGGTCCCTTGGAAAATTAAGACTAAGTTTTCTAAAGACGTTGATCTCACCTTCACTCCTTTCTTCCATCGAGTAGCGAAGACAGATGTTAAGTTGGTTTCCTCGGAAGTAAATCAGATGATGGGGTATTATAATGGCAAGATTCATTTAGAAGACGGAACAATTCTAACGATCCAGCAGATGTTAGGATGTATTGAGGAGCACAAGGCTAAATGGTAAAAAGGCTACCCAGTTAGGGAAGCCTTTTTTTGTGGAATGTTGTGCCTTCTCCTATTCTCCAGGTTAGGTGACACTTTTCTAGGTTTAGGTGTGGCTCCCCCAGTTAGGTGTTAATTGCTAACCTTTAGGTGGCATTCTTCACCTTTTAGGTGCACTTTTCATTCCATCTATGTGACACTTTTCTAAGTTTAGGTGCGATTCCACCAGTTAGGTGTTAATTGCTAACCTTTAGGTGGCATTCTTCACTTTTTAGGTGCACTTTTTATTCCATCTAGGTGACACTTTTCTAGGTTTAGGTGCGATTCCACCAGTTAGGTGTTAATTGCTAACCTTTAGGTGGCATTCTCCACCTTTTAGGTGCACTTTTCATTCTATTAACGTGACACTTCTCTACCATCCCTTGTCTTGGACAGTCATAGGGTCTTTAAATAAGCTGTTTTTGCATTTGTTTGTTCTTTTCCTTAAACATGTCGTTATGAGAGGATACCATGGCAAAGCTATGTGCATCTGGTTCAATGAATTGTTTCGCTCGGTTTACCGCATTTGCTGCATCTTGGAAAGTACCTGCAATTAAGTGTAGTTTTCCTGGATGAGCTAATATGTCTCCAGCTGCGTAAATACCTGGAACAGACGTCTCACTTTTACTGGTGCCGGCTACGTAATATTCATCCTTCACTGCTATATTTACCGTACTTTTTTCAATCAACTCTGCATCTCGTTCATAGCCATGATTGATAATGACTTCATCCACTTCAAGATAAGTAATTTCCCCTGTTTCATTGTTTGAAAGGGCTACCTGTTCAATAATGTCACGGTTATTAGAAGCGATCAGCTTAGTGATAGATGTATTGAATAAGCAGGTTACTGAGCTATTCATCAATTGAGTTATTTGAGCTTCATGTCCATTTAACGCATCCTTGCGGTAAGTAACAAATACTTTTTTGGCAATTGGCTCCAGTTCGTTTGCCCAATCAATCGCAGAGTTCCCTCCACCTGAGATGACGACGGTTTTATCCTTAAAGCGACGAATAGATTTGATCGTATAGTTTAGGTTACTAACCTCAAAGCGATCTGCTCCACGTATGTCTAGTTTAAGAGGGTTTAGGATTCCCCCCCCGATTGCAAGGATAATGGTTTTGGAATAATGAATTTCTCCAGAAGCTGTAGTTAAACAAAAGACATTGTTATCCTTACTAATTGCTTCTACCTTTTCGTTTAATACTACTTCCGGATTAAATGTTAACCCCTGCTCTACTAGCTGATGGATTAATCGTTCACCCGAGATTGGAGGCTGTCCCCCCACATCCCATATCATTTTTTCTGGATAAACATGAACTTTACCACCTAGCTGGGGTTGGAATTCAATAATCTTTGTTTTCATTTCTCGTAATCCACTATAAAAAGCAGAATATAAGCCTGCTGGGCCACCACCAATTATCGTTACATCAAATATATCACGCATACTGTAATCCCCTTTGAAATTTATTGTTGACTTCTGCCCAAAAATTCCATATGCTTTCTTTATGATAATGATAATCGTTTTCATTTATTTTATCAACTGTTAGTTTGGAGGTTTTTAAATGGTTCGCCTTTATACGGAAGATTTGTCTATAGGCTATGGAGAAAAACTTATTGTGAAGGAGCTATCTATACAAATTCCTGACCAAAAAATTACAACAATTATTGGCCCTAATGGCTGTGGCAAATCCACCCTTCTAAAAGCAATTACGCGGATTATTCCACACCAATCAGGATCTATATTGTTAGATGGGAAAACAGTTTCAAGAGAAAACACAAAAGTGCTTGCTAAGAAGATGGCGATTCTCCCCCAAACTCCGGAAAGTGCAAGTGGACTTTCAGTTGGTGAACTAGTATCCTATGGTCGTTTCCCCTACCAAAGCGGTTTTGGACGTCTCACCAAAAGAGATTATGAGGTAATAGATTGGGCAATGGAAGTGACTGGAACCCTTGGGTTTAAATATCTACCAGTAGATTCCCTTTCAGGAGGACAGCGTCAAAGAGTCTGGATTGCTATGGCGCTTGCACAGGAAACGGAAATCATCTTTTTAGATGAACCAACCACCTATCTCGATATGGCCCACCAATTAGAAGTACTAGAGCTTTTACAGAAGTTAAATGTTCAAGAAAAAAGAACTATTGTTATGGTTTTACATGATTTAAACCAAGCTGCACGCTTTGCTGATTATATTATTGCTCTCAAAGATGGCCATATTATTAAGGCTGGTAATTGCAAGGAAGTCATCACAAAAGAAATTTTAAGAGATGTCTTTCAAATTGATGCTGAAATAGGCTTGGATCCGAGGACAGAAAAACCAATGTGCATTACATATAACCTACTAAAGGGAGAATATAAAAAATGAAAAAGCTTCTTATACCAATATTGTTTTTACTTATCTTATTAATGAGCGCTTGTAATAATGACGAAACAAATGGAACAGCTAATGAAAATCCCAAAGAGTCTACTACTATTACATATAATTCAGAGGAAGGTCCGATTGAAGTTCCTGCTGATCCGAAACGTGTTGTGGTGGTATCTACCTATGCGGGGAATGTAGCCGCACTCGGAGTAAACCTTGTTGGGGTTGATGCTTGGTCGAAATCTAATCCTCAGTTTGATAAGTATTTCGCAGATGTAGAAGAGGTTTCAGAGGATAACCTAGAAAAAATTATTGAGCTAGACCCGGATTTAATCATTGGACTTTCCACTGCTAAAAATTTAGACAAATTAAAAGAGATTGCTCCAACTGTTACGTTTACGTATGGAAAAGTAGATTACCTTACTCAACATTTAGAAATTGGAAAACTATTAAATAAAGAAAAAGAAGCTCAGGAATGGATAGATGATTTTAAGAAACGTGCACAAACAGCAGGTGAAGAAATTAAAACCAAAATAGGTGATGATGCAACTGTCTCTGTTATCGAGAATTTTGACAAGCAATTATATGTATTTGGTGATAACTGGGGTAGAGGAACAGAAATTATCTATCAGGAAATGAAGCTAGCAATGCCTGAAAAAGTAAAGGAAATGGCTTTAAAAGATGGGTTTTATGCTTTATCGCTCGAAGTATTGCCTGAATATGCAGGAGATTACATTATTTTCAGTAAAGCAGGGACACAGGATAACTCCTTCCAAGAAACTGATGTATACAAAAATATTCCTGCCGTAAAAGAAGATCGAGTTTTTGAGGCTGTTGCTGAAGAATTCTACTTCAATGACCCAATTTCTTTAGACTATCAACTAGCGTTCTTTAAGGAAAATTTTTTAAACAGTAAATAGTGTACTGGAGGGATTCATATTGGAATTCCTCCTTCTTCATGTCAGAAAGGAACTAAAATATGAACTCTTCTCTGCATTTTAGTATTAAATTAATAATAAGCTGCTTCCTGCTTATCATTATGTTTGGCTTTGCTATCATCTTTGGAGCTGCAGAAACTAGCATTGTAGATGTGTGGAAAGCAATTTTTACATCCCAAAACAACGATTCAATAAATATTATTCGAGAAATACGTCTTCCTCGTGAGGTGGCTGCAATTATAGTAGGTTCAGCCTTGGCTATATCGGGAGCTATCATGCAAGGGATGACAAGAAACCCTTTAGCCGATCCTGGTCTACTTGGTCTAACCTCTGGGGCAAATGCAGCTTTAGCTGTAACTCTTGCCTTCTTACCGGCTACCAACTATTTAGGTATTACATTTGCTTGCTTTGTTGGTTCTGCGTTAGGGGCTATATTAGTTTTTAGTATAGGGGCTGCTAAAAAAGGCGGATTCTCTCCTTTGCGCATCGTTCTTGCAGGAGCTGCCGTCTCAGCCTTTTTATATGCCGTTGCAGATGGAATCGGTATATATTTTAAAATATCAAAGGATGTTTCTATGTGGACCTCCGGTGGTTTAATTGGTACATCGTGGAGTCAGCTACAGGTCATTGCTCCATTTGTTATAGCAGGCGTTATTGTTTCACTTTTACTATCTAGACAGCTTACTATTTTAAGCTTGAATGAAGAGGTAGCAGTTGGATTAGGGCAAAGAATTTTTTTAGTGAAGACCATTCTATTTTTAGTAGTTATCTTATTAACCGGCGCATCCGTAGCATTAGTTGGTAACATGGCTTTTGTTGGTCTGATGGTTCCTCACATCGTTCGGGCCATTGTCGGCACTGACTATCGATTTATTATCCCTATGTCCGCTATTTTAGGAGCTATATTAATGCTTTTAGCTGACACTATCGGTCGTACGATTAATATTCCATATGAAACCCCTGTGGCGGCAATCATTGCAATAATGGGTCTACCATTCTTTTTATTGATTGTTCGAAAAGGAGGGAAAATATTTCAATGATTCATCCCAAAGTTATAAAAAAACAACGTATATTATTTGTTAGCTTTCTAGTTTTAATTTTAGTGACTGCTTTCGTGAGTGCGGGAATTGGCTATTCTTCTCTATCCTTTGACCGCTTGATTCCAACTATATTAGGAGATGGCTCCTTTAAGGAAGAGTTTGTACTATTTTCTATCAGGCTCCCACGAATTATTATTACCTTACTTGCAGGCATGGCTCTTGCTTTATCAGGAGCTATACTCCAGGGGATTACTCGAAACGATTTAGCCGATCCTGGGATAATTGGTATCAATTCTGGAGCAGGTGTAGCAATTGCTTTGTTTTTTTTATTTTTCCCTATAGATCCTGGTTCATTTATTTACCTTTTACCTATTGTGGCATTTTTAGGAGCTTTACTTACAGCATTTCTAATCTATATCTTTTCCTATAATCGCGAAGTTGGACTCCAGCCAGTACGTTTAGTATTAATAGGTGTGGGCTTTTCCATGGCGCTTTCAGGCTTAATGATTGTTCTCATTTCTTCTGCTGATACTAAAAAAGTTGATTTTATAGCCAATTGGTTAGCAGGAAACATTTGGGGCGCGGACTGGCCCTTTATTTTAGCCTTACTACCTTGGTTGATCGTACTGGTTCCTTTTACCATGTATCGAGCAAACCGGTTAAATCTATTAGGACTCAGTGAGCCAGTGGCGATTGGTGTTGGAGTTTCCATTGAAAAAGAACGTATAGCCTTCTTAATAGTGGCAGTAGCTTTAGCAGCAGCTGCAGTTAGTGTTACGGGTGGTATTGCATTTATTGGTTTAATGGCTCCCCATATCGCGAAATCGCTAGTAGGTCCAAGACATCAGCTATTTTTACCAATTGCAATCCTATTAGGCGGCTGGTTATTGTTACTAGCTGATACAGTCGGACGAAATATACTTGAGCCTAGCGGGATACCAACCGGTATTGTAGTTTCCCTTATTGGTGCTCCTTACTTTATGTATCTATTGCTAAAAAAATAAGCGATATTTTGTTTAAGGCATGTGTCTATACACGGATAGATTCCCATTTAAATTCCAATAAGAAAGTAATTAAAAAATGGTTGATATCCTTTAAAAAAGTACTTAAGTAAAAGCTTAAGTACTTTTTTGTATGGAAGAATAAAATCAGAGAATAAAGCTAAAATAACAAGGACATTTTTCTAATTCTATAAAAAGGAGTAAATAGTATGAAAAATCAGTTTTTGAAGTCAACCGTATTGTTAATGGCCCTTGTTTTGATTGCCTCTCCATTAACTACAGAAGCGCAAGAAAACGTACCCCAAGAACAATGTGTTAGCCAAGCTGCATGTCAGCTGAAAGGAGACATAAGAAAGCTATGGACTGATCACGTCATGTGGACGAGACTTTATATTGTAAGTACGTTGGAAGGTCTTGACGATCAAGAAAAGGTGTTAGCAAGGTTATTAGAGAATCAGGAAGACATAGGGAATGCTTTCAAGCCGTATTATGGTGAAGCACCAGGCAATAAATTGACCGAGCTGTTAAAGGACCATATCCTCCTTGCCGGAAAAGTTGTCGATGCGGCAAAAAGCGGTAACAATGCTAATTTTGAAAGATACAATAAAGAATGGTATAAAAACGCAGACGATATAGCTGATTTCCTTAGCAAAGCCAATCCCAATTTGCCTAATGAAGAATTAAAAGAATTTTTGGAAATGCATTTAGAATTGATTACGGAGGATGTAAAGGCAAGATTGGCAAAGGATTGGGATTCAAGTATTATTGCTTTAGATAAAGGGATAGATCATATCCTCAAGCTTGCTGATACACTTTCAAATGGAGTCGTAAAACAATTCCCTAACAAATTTTAAAATAGTGTTGGACTACCAGGTTGGTAATAAACCAACTGAAATCACCTGAAGAAGAGCCCATTTTGTTCATTTTTTAAAATGGACTCTTTTAATTATCATAAAATACAGTTTATCAATGTATTTTCGATAAAATTTCATAGCTACATCAGCTTCGTTAATAGAATTAAATACTGTAACACCTGTCAGTTCACGACCTACTTCTTTATTCCGCTTTCCTATTTATTAGGAAAAGTACAAGCAAAGAATAGACGAGGTGCAGTAGTAAATGAAAGTTCATATAAAAAAGAAAGTGTGATTTTTTACTTTCACACTTTCCTTTTACTACTTCCCACTATTTAAGTAGTCTAGCATTTTCTTTGGGTAGTCAGTAAAAATGGCATCGATCCCAATCTCTTCTAACATGTCCACATAAGCTTCATCATTTACTGTGAAAACACGTACCTTTTTCCCGCTTGCTACTGCGTCATGACCCATCTTTCTTATAACCGTTGGGAAAAACGCATGTAACGCATCTGCTCCTACTAAATCTGCATATTTGTGAGGAGCAATCATTACTTCCATAAATAAAATGGCTGTTTCTATATTTGGTGCCTTCCTTTTAAAACTTTGAATTACCTCGTGATTAAAGGATGAAACGACGACACGATTTGTGAGCCGGTAATCTTGGAGCATTTCAATTACCTTGTCCTCCATCCCTTCATAAGGGAATATATCTGATTTCAATTCAATGTTTATATGATGATGAGTATCTTTAAACACATATAATACTTCTCTTAAGGTTGGTATTTTTTCTCCTCTACACTTTTGAGAATACCAAGCTCCAAAGTCATACGCTTCTAACTGGGAAAGAGTCATATCTTTGATAAAGCCTTGTCCATTAGAAGTACGATCAATTTTTTCATCATGAATGACGACAAGTTCTCCATCCTTTGTCATATGAACATCAAATTCTACTCCGAATATAGGTAAAGCCGCCGCTGCTTTAAATGCTGAGATTGTGTTTTCTGGATGAGTTCCAGCCGAGCCTCTGTGTGCATAAATTTTCATGGTATGCCCCCCTCATATAGATACATTAAGTATATCTTCACGTAGAATATAATGGAAATGAATTTTCTAAAAATTTCAAGAAAAGCGTAATCGCCTGTCTCTGCCCCGACAGGCAAATGGAGAAAAGCGAGGAGGCAGCTCCTCAGCCACCGCAGTTTTTATCCATTTGACCCCGAGGGGCAAGGCGATGGAGCTAGACATCAAGAAAAGCGCAAGCGCCTATGTCTGCCCCGACAGGCAAATGGGAAAAAGCGAGGAGGCAGTTCCTCAGCCACCGGAGCTTTTATCCATTTGACCCCGAGGGGCAAGGCGGTGGAGCTAGACATCAATTTATCCACAGGTTCAGAACTTTATAATTTCTTAACAATAAAAAAATCGTGATATCGACTACTATCACGATGAGGTCTACTAATAGCCACGGCTAAAGGAAACTAGAAAATGGTTCTTTACTTATGTTTTGACGGAATAGAGTTCCGTCTGGGGATTGCTATGTATTTGTGCTTGGGTGGTCGTGTCTTCTTTAAAATCATCCACTGTAACGTAAGTTGAATTTTTTGTTTTACATGGGTAATACGCATAGAATGTAACCTTTTGTCTGAATTCTTCATTGTTACATGTTGATCGTTTAACCCCAATAAGATCGCTCCTTTACGATTGAATGTTTCTACATTCATCTTATAAAGATATTATGAAAATAATATAGGCGTTATGTTTAGAGTTTGTAAATGTTTTCTTGTTACATATTTTTATGAAGATGTAAAAGCCGTCAATTGTGAAATCTTATACTTAACTAATAAAAAAAGATTGTAGAAAATCTCAAGTGTCTCTTGAGGTTATCTACAATCTAAATATTTCCGTCTTTACTTAACTAAATACAAAATATTTATCTAGTCAACTTACTGCAACACGTCATTTTTTCTATAAAACAACGTATTAGCTACTGTTTGGAAGCCTTGTTTTTCGTAAATAGAGAAGGCAATATCATTGTCGGTTTCTACGTCCAAATAGACTTGTGTCTTTCCAAGTTTATAAGCTTCATGCTTACACCAGCTCAATAATGCCTTGGCTACTCCCTTGCCCTGCGCCTCTTTATGCACACCTAAGCCAGTTATCCAAAGCTGATCTTCATTTTCTACAATGGTAGTTGTGCCTAAAACCTTTCCTTCTTGCTTAGCAAGCATTAGCTTGCGGTTCGGTGTTTGCAGGTTAAAGGCAATCATTTCCTGTGCCTCTTCTGCTGTATCCCCAAAAGCATTTTCTAGAACTTCTATTAGCTCTTCACCTTCATTTTGAAAAGGCGTCACTTCAAATGGACTATCCACTTGTATTGAATCTGCATTAGCAACCATCGTAATTTCGGAAAGCTCGTATGAATAACCCCGAGTTGCCAGCATATATTGTCCCGTCTTTGCAACGCTTGCAACTAACGCTATATCTCTAGAGGCTCCTCTTAGCTCTAAATTTCTTTGTAGTTCTTGCAGCAGTTTTCCTCCAATACCTAATTTGCGGGCACTTGGAAGAACTACAGCGCTCCATTCGTAATCTAAAGTAGCTAATCTATCAACAGCAGTTAATACTCCAACCAATTGATCCGATTCGTCGCTATATGCTAAAATACAAAATCCCTTTAAGAAATAATCTGTTAGCTCTGATGTATTTAATAAATGATTGTAATCAATTAAATCGACATGAGCAGCTTCCTCTATTAAGTTTTCCATCTCTTCCCGTGTTTCCATATCAATTGGAATCGACACTGTCATGACTGATATGTCCAAGTCCATACTTCCCTTCTAAATCTTTGAATTCATAAGCATACTATAAAAACGACCTTGCGCATTTATAAGATCCTCTTGTGAACCTGATTCTATCAGCTTTCCATTTTCCATGACAAATATTAAGTCTGCTTTTCTTACCGTATTTAATCGGTGCGCAATCACAAAGCTTGTTCTGCCTTCCATTAATCTCTCAAGAGCCTCTTGTATTTTCAATTCCGTAACTGTATCAATACTTGAGGTTGCCTCATCCAACAGCAAAATTGCTGAATCTGCGACTAATGCTCGTGCAATAGAAAGTAGCTGTTTTTGACCTTGACTGATTTCTCCACCGTCCGCCGAAAGAATTGTATCATATCCATTTGGAAGCTTGGCAATAAACTCATGAGCATTTGCTTCTTTAGCAGCCTGGATAATCTCTTCATCTGTAGCATTAAGTTTTCCATAACGAATATTTTCTTTTACGCTCATTTCAAAAAGGAAAGGGTCCTGCAATACAAAAGCCGTTTGGCTACGTAACGTATAGCGAGGCATTTGGTCGATTGCGATACCATCAATTATAATTTTCCCTTCATTTGTCTCGTAGAAGCGGGCTAACAGCTGCATAATAGTTGTTTTCCCTGCTCCGGTGGCTCCAACTAGCGCTGCTGTCTTTCCTGCCTCTACATGAAAGGAAACTTTTTCAATCGTAGGCTTTTCATCTTTTGTATTGTATTTAAAAGTTACATTCTCAAAAGTTACATTACCCTTCAATTTCAAATCTTTATTCTCCATTACTGTATCCTGCTCTTCTGGCTCATCAATAATAGCAAAAACACGCTCCGCACCAGCAATTGCAGAAAGTACAGTGTTGAATTGATTGGCTAAATCGTTTAGAGGTCTTGTAAATTGGCGGGCATACTCTGTAAAAATAACTATCTCCCCGATTGAAACATATCCGTGGTATGCAAGGACACCCCCAGCAGCGGCAACTAATGTAAAACTTGTATTGTTCAGCAGGTTCATTACTTTAGGTATGAATCCTGAGTATGTAAGCGCCCAAAACCCTGTTCTTTTCAAGCGTTCACTTTTTAAAGCAAAATCCTCTAGCATCCGCTGCTCCTGTGAAAAGGCTTTGACGATTCGCTGGCCAGAGATTGTTTCTTCAATCATCCCATTCAATTCTCCAACCGCCTGCTGCTGCTCCTTAAATAATTTGGATGTTCGCTTAGTAATCCATTTCATCGCAAAGAACATCACTGGAACAATAATTAGCGTAACCAAGGTTAGTAATGGACTCAACATAAGCATCACCACAGTTGTTCCTACTAATGTTAGTAAACTAGAAAACACTTGGATAAAGGAAGAGTTTAAGGTTTGGCTGACATTTTCAATATCATTTGTCATTCGACTCATCAGCTCACCGTGCTGACGCTTATCAAAAAAAGAAACAGGTAGCTTTTGAAGCTTATTGAATAGTATAGTTCGTAGACGATAAATAGTTTGTTGCGCTACACCAATCATCCAATAACTTTGTAAGTACATAGAAATAGATAAGAATATATAAACAACAATTAGAATGCCTATTAAGCGTGCTAAGCCTTCAAAAACACTTACTGTAATATATTCATCAATAATTCTCCCTACTAAATAAGGGCCTAACAAGGATAATGCAGAACTTACTACTACTAATAGCAGGACAACGATTAGTAAAAATCGTTGTTCATCTACTAGCTTCCATAACCTGCTAAGTACTCCTTTCCAATCAGATACCTTTTCTACTTTCTTTTTGTTATTTTTCTTCAAATCTTCCTTTGTAATAACGGGTTCATAGCCAAAAGGTTTACGAATGAAGCTCATCTTGTTCGTCCACCTCCTGTTGCGATTCTGCAATCTCTCTGTACAGCGAAGATTTTTTCATAAGCTCCTCATGCGTACCATATGCCGATACCTCTCCATTCTCTAAAAGAAGAATTTGATCTGCTCCTTTAGCAGTTCTAATTTTTTGAGTAATTACGAGCATAGTGGCATTTTCTCCTTCTAATGCTTCCCACAATGCATTTTCTGTAGCAATATCCAATGCACTAGTACTATCATCTAATAGTAAAATTTCTGGTTTACGTACTAAGGCCCGCGCAATAGAAAGTCTTTGCTTTTGCCCTCCAGACAGATTAACGCCTTTTTGACCAACTCTAGTGTTGTATTGCTCTGGGAAGCGTTCAATCGAATTGTGTATCTGCGCTTGCTTTGCAGCTTCCCTCAATAGATCCTCCGTAGCAGTGGAGTCTCCCCATCCAAGGTTTTCCTCTATACTACCGGTAAAGAGAATAGATTGCTGAGGGACTAACCCAATCACCTGTCTAAGTTCTTTTAATGGCCATTCCTGTACTTCTTTTTCATTGATAAGAATTCGGCCTTCTGTTGCATCAAAGAAGCGAGGAATTAGATTTAGCAGGGTCGTTTTTCCCGAGCCAGTGGCTCCCATAATGGCAAGTTTAGATCCTGGTTCAACAGTAAAGGAAACGTTTTGAAGTACTGGTGCGTTCGTTCCTGGATATGTAAAGGAAACGTTTTGAAATTCTAGCTTACCAATAGTAGAAAGATGCTCAGTCATTCCACCTTCAAAATTTTCTATCCCTTCATTCACCAGCAGTACCTCCTCCATCCGTTCTGAAGAAGCTTTTGCTCGGGAAAAGAATATAATGATGAAAGAAAACATAGAGAATGCACCTGTCATTCGCATAGCGTAATTGACGATCGCTACTAACTCTCCAATTTGTGCTCCACCCGTTTGGATTTCCTTAGCGCCAAACCAGAGAACTGCCATTAAGCTTATATTCATAACAAATAGCAAGACTGGGAGGATCAATTCCATAATTCTAAAGGCCTTCACATTATCCACCTTTAAAATGTTAGCTACCTTTCCAAAACGACTTGCTTCAAAATCTCCTCTTAAATAAGCTTTAATCAATCTTACCGCTTGTAAGTTTTCTTGGATTTTACGTGTTACATTATCTACACTTTTTTGTACCTTAGAGAACAAGGTCAGTCCTTTTCTGCTCATAAAATAAAGAAAAATTAATAGAAAAGGAGCACCAATTACTAGATATAGCGCAAGCTTTGGATGAACAATGAAAGACATGATAATACTTCCTATTACTAACAACGGTGCTCTAAGCATAATCCGAAGACCCATAAAGATAAGATTCTGAGTAATAGTAACATCACTTGTTAATCTAGTAATTAAACTAGAAGTCGGAAACTTTAAGAAAGTAGTCATTGTAAAAGATTGAACTTTTCTAAACAAAGCCTGTCGAATATCAAAGCCATAGCTCTGTACAGCATGCGAAGCTATAAAAGTATTGATGATACCAGCTAAAAAGGCAACGAAAGAAAGCCCTAGCATAATACTTCCCCAGAAAATAATAGATGATTGATCCCTTCCAACAATTCCTTCATCTATAATAACTGCAATTAACAGTGGCTGAATGAGCTCTACGGACAACTCAATCAACATAAAAAGTAAAGCTGTTACTACAAGCCATTTATAAGGCTTTAAATAAGAAAATATGGTCTTCACATAAAACACTCCTAAATTCTTCGTCACTCGAACTAATTACTGTAAAACCTATTATGCCACATCCCTACTATAATAAATAGAAAAAAATTAATAATCTGTTTATTTTAAAGATAGGGTATTGTAATACCCTAATGTTAGATTTATTTCTTCTTTTTAAAACGATCCCACTTAAGATCACCTGCTACTGAGAGCCAAGTCACAAATACTAGCATGACTAATACCCCTGTATACTGCCAGCCTCCTAATATTTGCCCAAACCAAAATACCGAGATAATCATTGCTGTCAAAGGCTCTATGCTGGATAAAATACTCGTTTCTACCGCTGTTATGTATTTCATACTTGATAGGAACATAACAAAAGCAATCGTCCCCATTAAAACTATAAGTACTACAAATATGATGATAGGATAACTCACCAATTCGCTCCATTCATTACTATTCCAAACTTGAGAGAGTAATGCTAAAACAATACCTCCAATAAGCATTCCCCACCCTACTACAACTAGTACCCCCCACTCCTTCATAAGTCTTGCTGGATATACCGTGTATATAGAAAAGGTAACTCCCAGCAGCAGTCCCCAAAACAATGCTTCATTACTTATTAAAAGCTGGTTTATGTTCGCATTAGTCAGCAATAAAAATAAGCCTAGCAATGTTCCTATTATTCCAACCACCTGGTATTTCGGAGGAAATGTCTTACCCTTCCAGGAAACGTATATGATGATGTAAATAGGGCCAAGAAATTGAAGCAGGGTTGCTATAGATGCATTACTGGCTTCAATCGCAGCTATAAAAGTATATTGCACTCCGAGCATCCCCAGTAAGGCGAAGATAAACAATTGCTTCAACCAGACGGGTTCTTTCCATATAACAAATACCTTTTTCTTTTGAAATTTTAAAAATACTAAAATACTAGTCCCTGCAACAATTAGCCTTACAGTTAAGAAAAATGGCACACTTAGTTCACTATTATGCAGGACCCACTCCATCATGGGACCTGTGGCACCCCAAAGAACAGACCCGATAATTATTAAAATTATTCCCTTTGACCTTTTCATATTGATTTCCTCCTTTATAACTCAAATATTTAGTAGGTATTTTAGTCTATATTTAATTATTTTGTGAATATATTGTTCTATGCTAATGACTATATTATCTATATTCTGTATAATTACTATTAGATAATTTTTATGGGGGACTGACGATGTATCTGCAGGAAAAACAACTGGATTTAAGTGAAGCTGTGTTAAATCATATACCATACCCAACCTTTCTAACAGATGAGGATGGTCATATCGTTTGGTGGAGCCAAGAAGCAGAAAAGCACTTTGGATATACTTCCGAAGAAGTAAAGGGTTCAAATTTACCGTTTTTTAATGATTATACTCATGGTCACCTTATTGCCAAATGGGACAAAATTATCGCGAAAGAAGAACCAATTCGCATTAATTCAGTAACATTGTATAAAAAAGATAAACAATTATTAAAAACATCGCTTATACTAAAATCCCTAACTATTCATGATATAACGTACGTCTTATTCCAATTTGATACCGATCAAATAAAAAGTTCAGATCAAACAGCATCATTTGAACTTGAAATCTTGAAGAAAGCTTTATCCCATAGTTTTATGGTTCTCTACCTTGATAAGGAAGGATTGATCATGCACGCAAACGATCTTTTTCTTAAAAAGAGTAATTGGACCCCTAAAAGAATCGTGGGTAAATCCTTTTGGCAGCTCTTTCCTAACACGTCTGAGCATATTGCCGTAGCAGATGGAATAATGAACTCGATTCAAAAAGGCAGTACTTATCAAGGTACAGTAGAAAAAATGACTAAAGACGGGCTCAGCTATTGGGTCGACCTTATAGCCATTCCAATTACGGATATTGAAAATAATACGCTTTACTATATTCTTTTGGAAGAAGAAGTTACAGAAAAAAAATTACTACAAACCCGCCTAGAAGAAATTGCTTATGTAGATGCAGAAACAGGTCTGATGAGTAGACATCGTTTAGAACAAGTTGTTAACGAGCATATCGAGGAACAAAAGAACTTTTCATTTGTTTTTATAAGCATCAACCAATTTTATACGTTAAAAGAAATACTAGATGTTGAAACAGAATCCTTCCTAATGATAGAGCTAACAAAAAGATTAAAAATCTACTTTGAAGATTCTATTATAGCTCGAGCGGGCAGAGATGACTTTGCCGTAATCACTCCACTAAGCGATTGGTATATTGAAGGTTTCATACATTTCTTAAAACAAAACCCAATTTATGTGGAGAACAAGGTTATTCCAATAACCGTAAGTGGAGCAATCACTAGATTCCCTGAAGACCAACAGACCTATTTACATCTATTAAAAGCAACAAATACAACGCTTCAAAAAGTAAAATTAGAGGGCGGGGGAATCATTTCATCCCTTTCTCAATCGGATCATCATAAGCTTACCAGATCCCTACAAATTGAAAAAAGATTAATAGAAGCACTCAACCATAATGACTTTCATGTTATGTATTTACCTCAACGTGAAGTGACTTCTGGGAAAGTTACTTCCGTAGAAGCTTTAGTTCGTTGGGAAGATGAAGTTCTTGGAGTTATTAACCCAGATGAATTAATCCCAATAGCAGAGGAAACCGGACTTATAAATGAAATAGGTATGTTTATGCTAGAAAAATCCTGCGAACAAGCTGCAATCTGGCAAGAAAAAGGCTTATCCGTTAAGGTAAGCTATAACTCTTCCATAAGAGAATTTAGAGATAAAAATATGGTCAAAGCGATACGTGCTGCGTTAAAAAAATATAATTGTTCCCCAGAATTATTACAATTAGAGTTTACAGAGAAGTTTGCCTTGGAAGCTGAGGCAGAAAAAAATATTGTGAAGCAAATGCAGACGCTCCATCAAGAAGGAATAACTTTTGCATTAGACGATTTTGGTACGGGCTATGCTTCCTTAAGATATTTACAGTTGCTACCAATAGGCAAACTGAAAATAGATAAATCTTTTGTAAATTCCATCATGCAACAAGAAAAACTTCAGCAACTGATCCAAGGTTTAATCCATTTTGGACAGTCTCTTGGCGTGAAGGTTGTTGCAGAAGGCGTAGAATCTAAGGAACAATATAATGCACTAAAGGATATGGGTTGTGATGCAGTTCAGGGCTACTATATTAGCGAACCAATTACTGCAGATCAAGTTGAAAAGTTAATTAGATCTACAGAAAATGTATAATAGTAAATATAAAAAAGAGGTCTTGAATTGCTCAGGACCTCTTCTTCTATAGTATAGCAACATAGATAATTACACCTTAACCTTATTATATGGATCGTCATACGCTCCCCTACTTACAGCTCTATAAGCATTCCAGAGGTAGCTAGATCAATATTTTCATTTCCTTCATTTCTAGCACTTTTCAGTAGGTTTTCTAAATCTCCGTAGTGTGGAAGATGTGTTAAGATCACTTTTTTTGCTTTAGATTGACTAGCTAGAAGTCCTGCCTCCTTTGAATTCATATGTCCAGATGAACTTCCATCCATATCCTCATATAAACTACTTTCTACAATTAGTAAATCAGCTTCCTCAGCAAAATCAATTAGCTCCTTCATATAACTTGTATCAGATGTATACACTATTTTTGTATGTTCACTTTCAATTTTAATACTATAAGTTTCGACTGGATGGATATTCCTCAAGAAGGTGAAAGTAAAGGGACCAATATGTATCTCACTTTTTTCATTAAATGAGGTGAATTTAGAGTACTCTACTTCCTCCACTCTTCTTTTTATATCCTCATCATTAGGTCCGTATATTTGTAAATGCTCATTTGCTCTACCAATCTTCGTGTTAACTAATCTGGAGAACAAATAAGCACCAATGTCACTACTATGATCATAATGATAATGAGACAGCATGACGTGGTTTATATCATTCAAGTTGATATACTTTTGAACTTCCATTAATACTCCACTTCCACAGTCTACTAGCACAGAAAAATCGTCTTGTTCAATCAGATAGCCTGAGCAAGGTCCATTTTCTTTTGGATATCCTCCCCACATTCCAATTACCCTACATCTCATATGAAGCTCCTCCATTCTTTTTCTTCCTATACTTTTTCGTCACTTCTCCTCCCACTTCCTCTTTTATAAAAGGCTATGTTAAAGGTCAGGGTTGATTTAGGATGCTCTCAAAATCGGATAGTAGAATTGATTTCCACGCCAGCCGGACGCTTTCCGTGGGGTGAGCGTTAAGCCATCACCCGTCGCTTACGCGCGCGGTTGTGATGTCTTAACTGTCTCACTCATCCCACAGCATAGCTATCAAGTTAAGAAAAATTTACGTCATTCACTCTCATATGAACTGGTATTTTTGAAAATTAGACCATATGAAATTAACACTTTTTGGTTTAACCAAAAAATGTAAGTTTAATTTCTTTCTATACAGGGCATAGAATACTAACTGTAATTTGCACCGAGTATAATCAATGGATCCTTTTCAGGTGGCCCTTTTGTTTTCAATGCATGTTTACAAAGAGCACCATGAAACCTTTTCAGTACCCCATTGGTAAGCTTGGTGTATTTTTTTATGCTTTCAAACATCAAGCGAATAAAGCGTAGTGCAACTGAGATGCCCTTTTGAATGCTTATCTCTATTCTAGATTTCTCTAGCAAGAATAAACGTGCCTGATAAGTTGTTGTAGTTGTGATTAGAAACAATAATAAATGAGCGAAAAAATGACATAGGACACGTTCTTCCTTTATCTGTTTATAAAAAGTGGTCGGGAAATTAGATTTCCATCCTTTAAACAATAACTCGATCTGCCAGCGCAATCGGTAAAGGTCCATCACTTTCTCAGCTGGGATAGTATCCGGGAGGTTTGTCATAATAATCGTCGCCCCATCTAGCGCTCTTACGTGCTCCTTTGTCTGGTAACGTGAATGTTTACGTTTATACTGATCACTTTTATCTTGTTCCTCTGTATGGCGATACAAAATTAAACGGGTAGGGAATTTATAGTCATACCCCACATAAACTTCCTCCCATTCCCTTACGGAGCCACGCTCCATTTGTTCCAGGTGCTCTGCCAAAGATTCCTTCTGATAAAAAGAGGATTTGACGACCCTGCCATCGGCATGGTAACGAGGGTTGGGATTCCCTGTATAGATAGAACAATCTGGTCGAACTCTAGAGACGAAATAGCCCCCGGACTCATCAATTTTTTGGAAGGTGGGTAGATGGAAATAACCCAAGTCTTGTAGAAATAAATCGCCAGGTGAGACCGTCTCTAATCGATTCTTCCCATATAGAGAATCGTTTTCCTTTCCGTTCATCCAGTCAGCCAATATGAACTGTCCTGTCAGGAATTCATACTCCAGTTGGCATTTTAATTCGGCTCGATAGACGCCAGGAAAAGTCTCCTTCAAATCCGAAGGAAGGGAATGGATGGTCGCGTCTATTATACGGATCCTCTCACAAAATTTTCGTAGTTCGTCACTGATCGGCAACTGATAATTTAACTCCACTTGTATAAAATGTTCCAAACACTTTTTTAGAAATACGATTAATTCTTTATTTAAACGTTGGTTTATTGCCTCTGGAGTCATAGAAATATGACAGGTTTCTTCTAATGACAGGCTGAGCTCGCGTAGCGAACTGCCGGCCAGGTTTCCGCAATGATAAAGAAGGATGTGGAGAAATGAATACGCATCAAGCTTTCGTTTTCGTTTGATCCATCCTGATTCTTTGGCCCAACAATCCAACTTATCTGGGGAAAATAGTTTATACAATTGTTCCATTAAGAGTTTCCATTCGTCTAAATCTGTTTTTTTCATGTGAAGCACCTCCTGTTGGTTAGTTTTCTATACCAACCTCGAGGGTTTTTATAAACTTCTTAACTTGATAGCTATGTCATCCCACAGGAGTCGCCGTCTGGCGCTCCAATCAATAAATGGAGTAGGGCTGTATTTCAATAACCTCTATTTATAAAATACTCGCATAAATAATACCGGAAAACTGACTCCAACCACACCCTATAATCTATTTATGTTCTAAATAGCCATTTAAATTGTACAGTCAGTATAAAAACGCAATGTCTAGCCAAAATCAACCAATAACTTTAACAATTCTTTATAAAAAAGCAGCTCCCAAATATATAATTTCGGGAGCTGCTTTATGGAACCTACCTAAAGAAATACTGCTAGGTTGATTTATGATGCAAAGAAATCTGAAAATCTGAAAATAGAATTGATTTCCGTGCCAGTCGGACGCTTTTCACGGGTGAGCGATAAGCCATCACCCATTGCTAACGCTTGGTTTTGATGTCTTATCTGTCTCCCTCATTCCACTGGAATCGCCGTCTGTCGTTCCAATCAATAAACGGAGAACACATTTATTCCATCCAAAAAACTTTAGTTATGAAGTTAACTCACATAAAAAAAGCAGGAAAACTAACTCCATCCCATTTCATATTTACAAGATTTTTTAAACAAAATTAACCAATAAACATTAACAAAGTTAAAAATAATTAGGATTAACTGCTCCCTCACAAAATGAGCAGGAATTACTTGTTCAGCATAGGCTTCTTCTTCCTCAAAGTCTGTAGCCATATCTGCGTTATGATTTCAGCGAACACAAGCCCCATTGCAACCGCTCCGGAAATCATTAAGG
Organism: Psychrobacillus sp. FSL K6-4046; assembly: GCF_038624605.1. Lineage (NCBI taxonomy): Bacteria > Bacillati > Bacillota > Bacilli > Caryophanales > Bacillaceae > Psychrobacillus > Psychrobacillus sp. FSL K6-4046. Next base: position 512,875 of record NZ_CP152020.1, on the reverse strand, counting down.
CAAGCGCAGCGTATTCTACTGCTGTTCCATAATCCTCCTCGACTACATTTCTCATTGCATTATAAGCAGAACCACCTGGAACAAGCGGTATAATACCCGCAACACTAAATATAATCATTGGCATTTTAAATTTCTTTGCCATTATATGAGCAACAAATGCAATAGAGAATGCACCCGCAAAGGTAGACACAATGGGATCATCGTTGTAATATCTCATCATGGAGAATACAAGCCAACCAACCATACCAACTAATCCACAGTAGATGAGGGATTTTTTCGGTGCATTAAAAATCACCCCAAATGCAGCAGCAGCAATAAAGCTTATGATACCTTGTAGAACAAAAGTCATCTCGATTCCTCCTTATAACGATAATATAAACGCCACTCCTGCTCCAATAGCGAAAGCAGTTAGAAAAGCTTCTGCTCCCTTGGATAGTCCCGACATAAAATGCCCTGCCATTAAGTCTCTGACTGCGTTTGTTATAAGCAAACCTGGAACTAGAGGCATTACCGAGCCAATAATAATTTTGTCAATTTCAACGCCATATCCATACCGAACGGAAAGTGTGGCAATCATACTAATGATAAGTGCAGCAAAAAATTCGGCAAAGAATTTCACTCTTGTTTTTCTCTCCAGTAAATCAGCAACAGCAAAGCCTATTCCACCAGCAAGCATGGCGTGTGGTACATCTATTAATGACGCACCAAATAACCATAGAAACGCACCTGATGCAACAGCAGACGCTGCTATACGAATCCAAAAAGCAATCATTTTATGTTCTTCATCTATTCTTTTTAATTCTTTATGCGCTTCTTCTAAGCTTATTTCTGCCGTGGCCAATTTACGAGAAACGGCATTTACGAGAGCAATCTTTTCCAAATCTGTTGTTCTATTATTCACTCTAACTAATCGCGTTGGAAGATTGTCTTTTCCACTAAAGAGGATTCCAGTTGGGGTAACGAAACTTTGGGATTGGGTTAAATGCTGCGATAAGGCCATTCGGTCCATCGTATCCTCTGCTCGATATGTCTCTGCCCCACTTTCCATCATCAATTTGCCTGCAAGTAAACAGCACTCTACCGCTAGCTCATAATCCGTGTTCAATGCCGCTCACCTTCCTTTTTCTTCATATATCATTGTATATATAATTTCCCTTTTAAGAAATGTTTAATCTAATATAACATTTACCTGTGTTATTTTCATAAAGTAGCCTCTTCTTTTAATTGGTGACTTACTTAGTTTCCTAAATAGAAAAAAGCGTTAGATTGACTAATGTCGACCTAACACTTCAAAACCTATACAAACTCAAAGAAATTTGATATTGTCTTCCGTCTTTTTTATTTACATATATACCCAAGAATTAGCCAATTTCCACTACAAGAGCTTCGCTTTCCACGGGCACGGCCTCAGCCTTCTCCCCCGCTTCGCTCAGTCCTGGTGCTTCGGCTCGCGCTGTTCCCGTGGGAGTCTTCGCGCCTTCCGCTCCAATCCGACTTGTATCGGCTCTAAAGAAGAAATGCACTTTTGAATTTCATAATACTCCGAGGCGATGCGACCATTGTGAATAAAAAACAATTCAATGAACTTGATCGAACAACTATAAATGCAAGCATTGCTTACTTTTGCTTCCATAAATTATGTTATTTTATGAAGGAGCCACCTTCTGAAAATTTATAAAAGATTTAGTAGGAAAGAACACCCGTTTCTTTGAATGTATCCATTTGATAGCTTTTCATTTCCTTCATCCCAATTGTATAGATGAAGTTGTTCGCGTAAATAACTCTATGAATCATGGTCCCCCATTCCTCATATTGCTGGCCTTGGCTCTCTTTGTTAAGCAAGCTTGCCTGCAGAGTTATTCCTTTCTCTGGTGTTATTTCATAGATGAATGCCCCATCCTGTTTATAGCTACTATATTCCTGACCTTCTTCTTTTTCATAAATAGTCACTGGGAAACCATAGAGATTCTTTTCATTATGTTGGAACAAGGCATGGTGATCATATTGAATAGGAGAATAAGTTCCTTGTCCTCCAATCACCTCTGTATCTACTTCCTTAGGGCTATCAAAGTCACTAACATCAAATAAAGAGATTTTCATACCTTCCGTTTGTATAATAGGCACCTTACTACCAACAGGTACTATAGATGAAGTTTCGTAACCAAAGCCGATTAAATGCTTTTCCCCTAGAGGGTGTAAATAATTACTAAACCCAGGAATCTTTAATTCACCTAGCACTTTTGGGTTAGTAGGATTGGCAACATCAATCACAAACAATGGGTCCGTTTCTCTAAATGTCACCATGTATGCTTTGTCCCCCATAAACCTTGCCGAATAAATTCTTTCTTCCTTTGCTAATCCTGTAATAGACCCTACCATGTTCATTGTTTCATCTAAAATGAATAGATTATTCTCGGAGGGATTATTTTGATCCCAAAGGTTTCCTGTCGTGGTAACTGTTCTAAAGTAACCGTTATGCTCATCCATCGAAAATTGGTTAAGAATTGTTCCGGTTAACGTAGCAGATCCTACAAAATCAACTATCGTATCTTTAATCGAAAATTTATATACCATTGTATCCAATTGCCCTGGTCCCCATAACCTTTTACTCATAGTAGTAGCCTCGTCATTCTTATAAATGGCAGAAGTTAGAAACAGGCTTTCCGTGGACATATATAATTCCTGGCTACCTCCAAGAAAGCTCCTTGTTTTAACCTCGTTCACTAATGGTTCCGAAATGTTTAGAGCTGTAATAACGGTGTAGTTACCATCCAATGAATCAGGTAATATCGATATGTGCTCATAATCCAACGGTTGAGCTTCTTTGTCAGTCTTTGAATCATACGTAAATGGTCTTAACTCCATATCATCATTTTCTTCCATCGCCCAATATCTAGGCATAATAGTAGAAACGATATAAAGCATATTTCCCTTTAAACGAACCCCATTCGTATATCCCTCAGAGGCTAGCTCCCTGATCAGCTTAGGAGCTTTAGGATTAGAAATATCATAAAGAAAAACCCCTGTCATACTTTCCCAATCAGGCTCTATTCGTGGTGCCGAATCTGTAGCTTCCAATGTATGGTACATGTTCTTTTGTCCAATCACTAATAACAGTTCTTCTTTTAATAATAGCTGACTTGGATAAAAGGATTCTGTAAATTGGATTTTACTTTCTTGCTTCATATTAGAAGGATTTTCAATATTATTTATAACAACTTTGTTCTCACTAATTACAAACACATGGGAACCGTTTGTCTGAACAATATCCGCCTCTTCCACTCCTTTTACCTGGTTATTAGTCGTGGAGTAGTCTGCAGCTCCACTAGATTTGTCTTCTGCTACAGACATTTCCATGGTTTCTTCCGTGACTACATTTTCTCTTGTACTCATAACCAGCTTAAAATAATTCTCTAGCTCTCCTCGAGACTGTACCACTGGGAGGCTTTCTTGCACCTCAAATGTGTATTTGCCTTTTCCTAGACTAAACTTTTCATCGACATGGAGTGTATACTTTCCGTTTGATAGTCCGGATATTTCAAGGGACTTCCCATTGTTTTTCAGCTGAAAGTCTGCCTCTATCCTAGCATTCTTATCATCGGTTACATACACCTCTCCTTTTTCCAATACATCTTTACTTACACCCTTTGAAAATTCTGCTCTAAAAACCTGATTGGATAACACAAAGCTTTGTGCCAATACTTTTTGATTGGAAAAATAAACCCAAGCCGAACCCGCTGTTAGACAAAGGGCAATAGCTATAAATGTCACGATCCACTTTCTCATTTTCAACTTCCTTTCTTTTACATTAATTAATATATTAGACCGTTTTTCTGGTTATTAGTTACAGGTCATGTTTTAGTATTTTTTGTCGAAAAATGTTAATTAAAATATAGAGAATTTTCTCTCTTTCCTATAACATAGATTAATAGGGGATGTAAAAAAACAAAGGGGGAAATAAATTGAAAGCGTTAACAAGATTTTCAAACACTTTAATGGTCAGATTCTTACCTGATCCATACATATTTGTTGCAATACTTACTCTACTTGTATTTTTACTAGGGGTGTTCTTAACTGATTCCACACCATTGGAAATGGCAACCTACTGGGGAGATGGTTTTTGGGGTTTACTATCGTTCACTATGCAAATGGTTGTTGTTCTCTTGGCAGGTCATGTATTAGCAAGCAGCCCGTTTTTTAAAAAAGTATTAAGTTCCTTAGCAGGAATAGCTAAGACACCTGGTTCAGCTATTCTATTAGTTTCCGTTGTTTCTTTAATCGGATGCTGGATTAACTGGGGTTTTGGTTTAGTAATTGGTGCTCTTTTTGCAAAGGAAATTGCCAAGCAGGTTAAAAATGTAGATTACCGCCTATTAATTGCTAGTGCTTATTCAGGGTTTATCATATGGCATGGTGGCCTCGCAGGTTCGATACCACTTTCTATTGCAACCGAGGGACATCCATTTGCTGATATCATGGGAGTCGTTCCAACTTCTGAAACATTATTTACACCGTACAATTTAATTATTGTTATTGCACTATTTATCTCCGTACCTCTTTTAAACAGATGGATGATGCCAAGTAAGGAGGATACTTTCTCGATAGACCCAGCTTTGTTAGAAGAGGAAAAGGTTGAGGAAAAATCAATTGAAAAGCCTACTCCTGCGCAAAGACTGGAAGGAAGCTATATCTTGACCGGTTTAATCGGACTACTTGGTTTAGTTTATTTAGTTAACCACTTTGTAACAAAAGGTTTTGACTTAAACTTAAATATCGTTAACTTGATCTTCGTAACACTTGGCATTATCTGTCACGGCACACCAAAAAACTTTTTAATAGCTGTTAAAAATGCTGCTAGTACAGTTGGGGACATTGTTATTCAATTTCCTTTTTATGCAGGGATCATGGGCATGATGGTTGCTTCTGGTTTAGCTGGAGTTGTTTCTGAGGCATTTATTAGTATATCGAATGAGCACACGTTCTATTTGTTTACTTTTTATGCTGCAGGGATAGTTAACTTCTTTATTCCTTCTGGTGGAGGACAATGGACTGTGCAGGCACCAATTATGTTGGAAGCTGCATCTGCACTTAATCTGAGTTATGCAAAAACAGCTATGGCTATTGCATGGGGAGATGCTTGGACGAACATGATTCAACCTTTCTGGGCATTGCCAGCACTTGCTATCGCAGGTCTAAAGGCAAAAGATATCATGGGCTACTGTGTATTCGTTTTGTTATTAAGTGGTGTCATTATTAGTATCGGCTTGTTCTTTTTCTAAATAAATTTTATTATACATTCCCTGAAATATGAAAGAGAACCCTTCTCATAAAGGGGGGTCTCCTTCTTTAGAAAAACGCAATAATATAGACGCAAATGATGCTGGGACATAACTAGAGAATAATTAGAAAACGTGAAATCGACAAATTGATTTCATGTTTTTTATTTTCATAAAAAATATTCTGTATAAAATAATTATTCTATTAATGGAATGATTTACATGAGATATCTCGAATGATAAACTTTAGGAACCATTTAATATCGGATTGCAAAGTTTGATGCATCCTTTACTTTGGATTAAATGTAACGGGAGTAGCTGCCAATAATATATACCTATTTTAAAATTTGTGTCTGTCTATAAAATGACGTACAAAATTATGATAGGAGTGTAATAATGATTGAATTAGACACAGAAAGATTAAGATTAATTCCACTAAGTGCAGAAAATCTAAGATTACTAATTGATAATCCACAGAAAATGGAACTAAGGTTATCTTTAAACGATTCAGACAGATTTCTTAGTCCAGAACTTAAACAAGCTATGGAAATAAGACTTTCAAAGTTGTTAGGTGATGAGGAAAATTATGTATGGTATACCAATTGGTTAATCGTGTCGAAAGACAAAAACTGTAGTGTTGGAGGAATAATGATAAAAGGTCTTCCTAATGAAAATGGTGAAGTAGTAATAGGTTACTATACTCTCCCTGAATTTCAAGGTAACGGCTATATGACGGAAACCATTAATAATTTGAAAAACTGGTTGTTAAATCAGCCCGATGTTATGTTTGTTATTGCTGATACAGATAAAGATAATATTCCATCACACAGGGTTTTAGAAAAATCAGGGGCGAAAATGTATAAAGAAACAGATGAATTATACTTTTGGAGATTTGTCTGAGATTAATCACTGAATAAGAGTCATCATTTTATTATGGTGTCTTGTTTTTCTGTATAGGTACAATGTTACTCCAGAGAGTGCAAATCCTTCTTCAACTGACTGGTACTTTAATGAAAGATCGTTGAGCTGCTTAGGTAGCTTTTTTTCTTATTGAACTAATCTATTTGTTGTTTGAAATGGAAGCGGCGACTCCTGGGGGAACAAGCGAGCGCAAAAGCCCCGCAGGAGCAAAGCGACGAGGAGATTGAAGCCGTGCCCCCGGAAAGCGTCCGCTGGAACGGAAAACAACTTCAGGAATTTAAATAGAAGCCTCAAAAACTTTACCAGATTGTAAAATTTTCAAGGTTTATTATTTGGAGGAGATTTTTGTCCCAAAATCTTCTTAATATCCGCCCCAAAAACTATACTCATATTTATCAAAATCCATCCTATGCTTCAAAAATGGTTGGAAGAAATTTATTTGATTTTTATTTACACTAAAAGAGCCAATCACTGGATGTTCTTGGGTCAAATCGAAAATCCTCTGATACTCATTTAGTGGAACATTTTTAAGTTCCTCTTCACCGACAATTATTTTCGTTTCATCCCCAATCTCACTCCATTGAATTTGCCTTGTAGTCTCTTCTTCAGAGAAATAATATGGTGACGCACATTGTTCAACAAACAATCCATTGTTGGAGGCAAACTCGATAGCGGAAAGACAATTTACTTTGGACCCAATATACATATAGTAATCCCAACCAAAATGTACAAAGAAATTGTTCTTACTATATAATTGACACCATATAAAATTTCTCAAAATCATTTTGCAAATTAAGCGTATATCGTTTTTGTTTACCAGTGCATCTTCTTTAAGAACCAGTGTTTCAAATTCTTTTTCGTATAAAGGAGATGTCGTATCTTCTTCTGAAATAGTGTATTCTAACTGTAAAATTCGCAATGAATCAAGGCTAGTTTCCTCTATAAACTTGATTGCTGAATCAATATAAGCAGCCTCAACTTGGAGATATTCATTCAAAGTGAATTCATTTCCGTCAATGGTCTTTCCGATTTCAGAAGGACAAGTCCATTCCTCCCTTAACGTATAGTAACCATTTTCATCCCTAAATTCAGGGTTGTACTTTGTGACTCTCCACTGAAAATCTATGTAATTACTCAACCAATCTCCCCCTTCACCTAGCTTGTATCTATGCTTTTCTTACTTGTATCTTAACGTTAATTTTCATTCATTATTAAGAGGGTTTCAACCTAAAACTTATATACATCAAAAAGACAGACCAGTAAATAACTAAATGGTCTGCCTTAATAGTATATTGTTGAGGATAACCTAATCCCCTTTTTTGTTATTCTTCAAAAGGCCATTTTGGAAGCATTTTGTTCAATTTTTTATCTTCTCGATAACCTAGCACATATTCCGCTTGCATAACGGTATGGATTTCTCTTGTTCCTTCATAAATGACAGGAGCCTTTGAATTCCTTAAGTAACGAGCTACCGGGTATTCATCTGAATATCCATAAGCACCGTGGATTTGAACCGCATCATCTGCAGCTTTATTTGCAAAATCACAAGCTTGCCATTTTGCCAAGGAGGTCTCTCGTGTATTCCGGACTCCTTTGTTCTTTAGCTCACCAACACGATAAACTAGCAGGCGACTCATTTGAAGGCCGGCTTCCATCTTAGCGATCATTTGCTGTACAAGCTGGTGCCGTCCAATTTCCTTACCAAAGGTTTCACGCTCTTTAGCATACTTAACACTCGCTTCAAGACAAGCAAGTGAAAGACCTGCTGCTCCAGCAGCTACAGTAAATCTACCATTATCTAAAGCCGACATAGCAATTTTAAAACCTTCGCCTTCTTCTCCTAATAGATTTTCCTTTGGAACTTTCATATTTTCAAAGAAAATTTCACCGGTATTCCCCGATTTTATGCCATACTTTCCTTTAATCGCTTTAGAGGAAAAGCCCGGCATTGTGCGCTCAACAATGAATGCACTGATCCCGTGGTGTTTTTTAGCCTTGTCCGTATAAGCAAAAACTATAAAATGATCAGCCGCATCACATAAAGAAATCCATGTTTTTTGTCCATTTAAAATATAATGATCTCCTTCTGCAACGGCAACTGTCGACATCGCTGCTACATCTGAACCTGCTCCAGGCTCAGTCAGTCCAAACGCACCGATTTTTTCTCCCTTAGCTTGAGGCTCCAGGTATTTTTTCTTTTGCTCCTCAGTACCCCATTGTAGTATGGTCATGGAGTTTAAGCCTGTATGAACGGAGACAGCCGTTCGAAAAGCGGTGTCTCCTCTTTCTAGCTCTTCACAAACTATAGCAAGAGAATTATAGTCCATGCCACTTCCGCCATACTGCTCTGGAATACATACTCCCATTAATCCTAAGCTAGCAAGTCTCTCCCAAATGATAGGGTCAAATGCCCCTTTTGCCTCCCACTCTGCAATGTGAGGAATAATCTCGTTATCAACAAATTGTCTTACTGTTTTTCGTAGAAGCACCTGCTCCTCAGAGAATTCAAAATTCAAACTGTTTCACCTCTTGTTACATATTCTTTTATCTCAACGCCTCTAGCAGACATTTCCTTAATATATAATTCACCTGGTACAATTAGCTCCGGTGTAGACACGCCTGGTTTTGTAATAACACCATTGCCAATCATTTGTGCAACAACTGAAATGGTATTTGCAGTGGCACGAGCCATAGCAGTTTCACCAGATAAAGGATCCTTTTGAGTTGCCATTTCATACGTGTAAATTGTTTCATTTCCATCCTTTTCACCTTTAACGATAACTCTTAGTAGCACTGCGTCCTCTTTATCGCCTAGGAGAAGGGACGGTGTCAGCACTTCTTTCAGGACCTCTCGAACGTTTACAATATTTCCTCCAGCGTTGACTGTTTTATTTTTATCCGTAAGACCTAAATCTACCAACAGCTTAAATTTCTCTGCATGGCCTTTATAGCGAATTGTCTTATATTCTAATGTTTGAACGTCAGGAAATGATTTAGTTAGAGTGGACGTCCCCCCTGCTGTATGGAACGCTTCCAGTTCCTCATATCCGTCAAACTGGATTGGCTCAACCTCTGTTAAAGAGTCTATTTCCTCTAATTGACCATTTCTTATTACATGAGAAGGATCGGTATAGTGATCAAATACTCCTTCTAAAGAAAACACGATATTATATTTGAATATCCCTTCTGGTTCTACAGGTATTCCTCCAACATACAGGTGAATATCTGTCACTTCATCTAATTTACTAGCACCATAGCCTGCAAGAATATTGATCATCCCCGGAGCTACTCCTAAGTCTGGAATAATCGTTACCCCTTTCGCTTGCGCCTTTTCATCTAACGAAAGCACAGCATCTGTAGCACCTCCAATATGACCACCAAGGTCAATAGAGTGCACTCCTACTTCGACTGCGGTTCTAGCCACTTTCTCATTGAATGAGTAAAACAGTGCATTGATCACGACATCTGCCTTTTTCATCACTTCTATTAAGTTGGCATCGTCATTTGCATCTAGCCTTAAAACCTCAATCTTAGAGTTTTGCATTTTTTCCTTAAACATATTGGCCTGCCCAACGTCCAAATCACATAAATATACTTTCTCCACATTTGGACTCAAGATTAAATCTCTTGCTGCTTCCTTCCCCATTAAACCTGCACCTAATACAGCTACCTTCATATCGACTTCCCCCTTATTCTGTGTCTATTTGAGCTCTTTGTAGCTTCCCGCTGTAATCTATATAAATACTCTTCCACTCTGTATAAACATCTAGCGCCGCAACTCCAGAATCTCTGTGGCCATTCCCTGTACCCTTTGTTCCTCCAAACGGAAGATGTATCTCAGCACCCGTTGTTCCAGCATTAACATAGACAATCCCCGTATCTAAATCTCGTTGAGCTCTAAATATTTTATTGATATCTCTAGAGAAAATAGAACTGGACAACCCGAATTTCACTCCATTGTTTACTTCTATTGCTTCTTCCAATGATTCCACTTCAATTAATGAAACAACCGGTCCGAAGATTTCTTCTTGAGCAATTCTCATATCTGGTTTCACATCTGTAAAAAGAGTGGGAGCATAGTAATTTCCTTTAGCTAAATCCCCATCTTGAAGGATATTACCACCTACAACAAGGTTAGCCCCCTCCTCTTTTCCAATTTGAATGTAGGAGTGGATTTTCTCTAATGCATCCTTGTTAATAACTGGACCAACCTTGACTGTTTCGTCCATTCCGTCACCAATTGTTAACTTCTCCATTCTTTCTAGAAGCATTTTTTCCAGTTCCTTCTTCACATCTTTATGCACAATCACTCGACTACATGCTGTGCAGCGCTGTCCAGCTGTACCAAAGGCACTCCAAAGAATTCCGTCTACTGCAAGATTTAAATCTGCATCCTCCATAACGATGACAGCATTTTTTCCGCCCATTTCTAAGGAAACCTTCTTTATGTGCTTTCCGCCAAGCTCAGCTACCTTACTTCCCGTATCTGTTGAGCCAGTAAACGAAATAACCTTTACATCTTTATGCTCAATCATTGCAGTTCCCACCTCTGATCCGGAACCAAATACGACGTTTGCCACGCCACTTGGCAGACCAACCTCTTCAAATATTTTAGCCATCTCAAACGCCATCATTGGTGTCTCTGTAGCAGGCTTCCAAATAAATGCGTTGCCCGCAACTAAAGCTGGAAACGACTTCCACGTAGCAATAGCCACTGGGAAATTCCATGGTGTAATCAGTCCAACAACACCAATTGGTGCACGAACACTCATAGCAAACTTGTCTGCAAGCTCAGAAGGGGTCGTTTCTCCAAAAAGTCTTCTTCCTTCACCTGCCATATAAAAGGCCATATCAATTCCTTCCTGTACTTCTCCACGACCTTCTTCTATCACCTTCCCCATCTCTTTTGTCAGTACTTGAGCTAGGTGTTCTTTCCTTTCTTTCATCAGTCTACCAATTTCATATAAATAGTCCGCTCGTTTTGGAGCCGGAACTAATGCCCATTTCTTTTGTGCCTGCACTGCAGCCTCTACTGCAGCGTCTACATCCTCTTTTGTAGACATCCTTACTTCTGCTAGTTGCTCACCGTTTGCTGGATTTAAAACAGCAGTGTATGAAGCCTCTCCCTCTTGCCATTTTCCGTTAATAAAATTTGTTAGTTTCATATCCTTACCTCTCTCTCTTAAAATTGAAAACGTTTACATATATAATAAATTCTATAATTACTAATAAAACCCTTTAAAAAATTTAAAAATTAAGAAAAATTTAATAAAAGTTCCTTTATAAAACTGAACTACAATGCAGGATAACAATAAACTACGAATACAAAAGCCTATAAGTAGCTTCGACATGTCGTAATGAAGGTGTTGCTCTATAAAAAAACAGGAACCTTTTATTTTATCATTCGTATAGTTATTTAATTACACCGAGGAGGAAAAAAGAATGAATAATCATGAAATAGATTACAAGTTGTATGGGGACGATATGCAGTTTGTTGAAATTGAACTGGATCCACAGGAAACGGTTGTAGCTGAGGCTGGCAGCTTAATGATGATGGAGGATGGCATTTCTATGGAAACTATCTTTGGAGATGGCTCCGGGGGTAGTGGCGGTGGGATTATGGGTAAGTTAATGGGCGCAGGGAAACGGTTAATAACAGGTGAGAGTCTGTTTATGACTACTTTTACTAACGTAGGTAGCGGTAAAAAACACGTTTCCTTCGCCTCCCCTTATCCGGGAAAAATAATCCCAATGGATTTAAGCGAGTATAGAGGAAAAATTATTTGCCAAAAGGATGCATTTTTGGCCGCAGCTAAAGGAGTTTCCGTTGGAGTTGAATTCCAACGTAAGTTAGGTACTGGATTCTTTGGCGGTGAAGGATTCATCATGCAAAAGCTCGAAGGAGACGGTCTAGCATTTGTTCATGCTGGAGGAACGATACACCAAAAAGTTTTACGACCTGGGGAAGTATTACGAGTGGACACGGGTTGCCTAGTAGCTATGACTTCAGATGTTGACTATAACATTGAGATGGTTAAAGGAGTTAAAACAGCTCTATTTGGCGGTGAAGGATTATTCTTCGCAACTCTACGTGGCCCTGGAACAGTATGGATTCAATCCCTTCCATTTAGCCGTTTAGCGAGTCGAGTGTTTGCTGCTGCTCCCCAAACACCAGGTGGAGGATCTAAAGGAGAAGGAAGTATAACTGGTGGCCTTTTTGACCTTTTAGGCGGGAAATAATAGAAGTCTATCTTTACAGACTGAAGACTAACTCCAAGAGTTTTGTCTTCAGTTCTTTTTATATCCAAAAACTAGAAAGCTCGTCTATTTAATATCACACGCACTAGACCCTTTCAGTACCCTGCTCCCTCGGTAGACCTATTTCTGTTCTTACTAGAGAACCCCTAGCAAATTGCTCAACAGTCTTAGTCCCCCCCTCATATACTAGTTTATAAGAACAGCTGTGTAGTTCGTTCTCATAAATAAGAAAAGGAGGGTGTAAAATGGTTAATAACGCAGGCTTATGGATAGGGCTTCTTGGTATCGTGCTAGCAATTGTAGGCTTTTTCTTCTACCCAATTTGGCTAGGTTTAGCTGCTATTGTTTTAGGATTTGTAGCATTGTATCACTACAAGCAGCTTATTGTAGGATGGCTTTCCATTATTTTAGGTGTAATTGTGCTCATACTTTATTTTTTCTTCTAAGCTATTGTTGATAATTATTGAAAAAGGCAACTGGATCGTAGAAACCAGGTGCCTTTTTTATATGCAGAAATAATAATTGGATACTTACATACGTTACCAGTAAAAGAGATAGTGTAAAAATTAATCTGGATATTGTTCCATCGCTTCAAGAAAATTTGGAATTTCATAGAGGCTAGGATCAGAATTCGATAGATAGAGATGTAGCTCCTGGTTAGGAGTTTGTGTTGTTGCTTTTATTATGTTATTCGTCTTTTTCGAGTAGATAAAACGAATCTTATCGTCTTCACTAGAAGCAGAAACAAATTTAAATCCTTCATAGCCATTAAATAATCGATCAAAGTAGTCTTTATCAACTTTTGTTAGTGCTACTGATATTAGTTTATCTTCGTAAAAAGAGAAGCTCGCTTGCTTACCATAATCTAAAACGAAGTCGGAGCCACCTCCATCCACTCGACCGATTAGATAATTATTACCAAAGCGTTCAATTACTTCTGATGATGAGTCACCCAATGTTACTCCATTAAGGTGAAGGTGACCTTGCTCCTCGAAGATTGTTGGATTAACTAAATCTATTTTAATGCTTGATGGAGAATGGCGTTGATTATTAAGTTTCTTTTCTATCCTATATAGATATTCAGCATTTAGGTAATTCGGATCGTTATAGGACAAGGATAATTGTAATTTCCCTTCAGAAGTCCCCGTTATGGCTTCTATTATTTGTTTTGTCTCATTCGAGTAGAAATAATGACCATCATAGTCTGTATAAATAAATGTGAAAAATTTAAATCCATCGTAATCTTTAAATACTTGGTTGAAATAGTTTTTATCTACATTCATGAAAACTGCTGAATTCAATTTATCATCATCGAAGTAGAATTTGGCCTGACCGTCGTAGTCCATGATGAGGTCTGCTTTGCTATCTTCCTCTTGTATAATTGAATAATTTTCGCCTAAGACCCCTATAACCTTTTTATGAGAGTCACCTAACGTTATACCCTGCAGATAAAGGATTCCTCGTTCCTCTATGAATGAAGGCTTTGTTAAATCAAAACGTTGCTCTGATGTAGCCTGTAGCTTGTTTGAGGGCAGTTCATTTTTAATATTTAAGATAAAAAGGATTGTACACATTAGTAAAACAAAAGAAACCGCAACAAATCGCCATTGATGTTTTGGTCGTTTCGAGTTGTTTTCAATCTCACTTACTACATTTTGCATCACCCGTTGTTTACTTTCGGTTAAATCTCGCATTTTAGTTGGGATAAATTTATTCATTTAATAGCGCCTCCCATTCTATTCCTTTCAGTCGATTTCTTAATAGGTCTCTTCCACGACTTAACCGAGTTTTTACTGTACTTTCAGGAATGGATAATAAATGTGCTACTTCCGAAATTGTCATTTCATTAAAATAAAAGTGTATGAGAACTTCCCTATGTTTTAAGGGCAGTTCAAGAATTGCATCCCCAATAATGGCTTCTTCATCTTTTTTCACGAATTCGTCCACATTTTGTTTGCCTGTTGTTGAGAAGATTTTGCTCTGTATGCGAACTTTCCGATAGGTACAACTTTTTAAATAGTCTTTGCTTTTATTAACAGTCATCTTCATTAAATAAGCTTTTAGCTCACCACGTTCTTCATAATAATTCTGATGATAAAACTTGATGAAAACTTCTTGTACAATATCTTCTGCCGCTTGAAGATCCTTTACATAACCATAAGCTAAACGTATTAAAGGCTCTGTATATTGAAACATCAATTCTCTTAGTTCATAAACAGTCAACAAAATCGCAAGCTCCTCTCTCTATATAGTAAACGATTCCCAAACACCCAAAGTTTGAATTTTTCTAAAAATATTTCAAATAGCCGAAGAGGACACGTGGGTCTTTGTAAGCTTATATATTTGAAGGAGGATAATAGCTTGATCGAAAAAGATTTGTTAATGTTTAGTCTCCGTAATACACTCGTATCTTTTAGGACAAAATATAGCTTATCCTATGTGAAAAAAAATAGGATTTAATCGGTGGATATTAGTAGAAAAATAATCAGCAACAAATTGGGATGTGAAGCTACTGAGATACAATCTTGTACATAATATTCAGAAATATGTTGACATTCAGAAATAAACAATGATATCCTCAAGTAGTTAGATATTCAAATTAGAAATGGAGGTACGGAAAATGACTACATTTAAAACTTCAAAAAATATTCGTATAGTGATTTCGTGCCCAACCGCTAATTATTTTATTTGTAAATAATTAATACTGACGGCATGTTATGCCGTTTTTTTCTATGAGCACACGCTTATGTAAAGAAGCGTGTGCTCTTTTTTGTGCATTTTTAAAAACTTTGGTGTTTTCACGCATTGCGTGTTGCATATATAAACAAAATAATAAGAAAAGGAGTGCTGGTGATGATGATCATGGAACAGCGAAGAAAGTTATTAAAAAAGGAATCTCTCGAAAGTGGATAGCAATGGTTGGGGAGAGAAAACCCCAGTCGACTAAAATGATGCTATTGGTTTAATCGGAAAAATAATAAATGAAGGAGGAAAAGAAATGATGATATCAAAAAAGAGTGATAAGCAGATTAATAAATTTGTAGGTAAAAATAAATTGGAGTTGCCAACACACTATTTAAGTAAAAGTGGCTAACAGGAATGGTGCTAGCCACACCTTAACAATATAATTGGACTTCTCCTTAAGGAGAAAAATAATGATTACGATTAATGATATAGAATATGCAAAGCAACGGATGGCTGACTTGGAAAAGGAAGTAAGACAATCTAAATTAGGACATAACTACCTATCTAGAAAAAAGAAAGTCCGAAAACCTTTTTTGAAAAGAGTCTTGAGTTCTTTTACACGCGTAAATTTAAAAGGCTCTGTTAAAAGCTAGAGTTGATTTTTCATGAGCTTAGTTTTTTTTGAAATGTTACGCCTAAACTAACTGTTGCGTTAGTCAAAGACAATATTAAAGGAACATGAGCTAGGAAAAAATATTCTAGCTCAATTTTAAAAATAAAGTTAACAAAAAAGGCATACCCGCTTACACGAGTATGCCTTTTAATATTATTTATTTACCTGCTTTAAAAGCCTCTAAGTACTCATTTACCTTAGCAGCATCTGCCTTAAGCTCGTTACCCGTTTCTACAAGAGGACTTACAGTTGATACTGCTTTTTTCTTGTTTCCTTGGTAATAGTTAATGATTTCATCCTGGTTGATCGAGTACAGAATCGCTTTACGTAAAGATTCGCTTTCTGATACATCACGACCTTTTGTATTAAATAGCAGATAACTTACAGCATTGCTATCGTTTTTCTGAAGAGTTAGCTTGCTATCATCTTCTACTAATTTGTATTTTGTTTCAGGAACTCCATTAAATATATGAATCTCTCCGTTGCGAAGAGCCGATAGCGCGCTATCTGCATCTGCAATGAAACGAACGGTTACGTTTGCAATCTTCGGCTCGTTTTCAGTTCCTTGCATATAAGCTGGGTTTTTTACGAATACTGCCTCATAATCATTTTTGTGGGATAAGATGTAAGGCCCACTAGCATATAACGTATTATTGTAAGAAGCACCTTCCGTTACTGTATTTTGATCCCCGTAAGGAATATCTTTGTTTACATCGAAGGTAGCAACATCGTAAGTGTTGATGCTCTCTACTTGTTTTTTAGACACAATCCCTGCAGATTGATGAGCCAAATAATTTAAAACTTGTGGGAATGGATTAGTCGTTGTAATTTTAACTACTTGGTATTTCCCTTTAGCTGCATCTGCTTGTGTTTTATCTGTCACTAGCTCTGAAATTGCTGTATCCACATTATTTTCTAAAGCTTCCTTCACTGTAATATCACTGCCAGATTGCTTCACATCAAGCTCTGAAAGATCTGATACGATTTCAATCTTTTCCATGCTTTCGTGTAAGCTATATGTGCGATGGTCTGGAACTGATTTGCTGTCTTTTGCACGGTTCATCGAGAATACGACATCCTCTGCCCCTACGCGTTCTCCCGTATCAACTGCTTTTTTATCTGTTACTGCTGCAAAGTTAATATCATCTCTTAGTAAGAAGTAATAATCTTTATTGCCATCTGCGATTGCATGGTTCAATGAAAGAGAACCGTCGGAAACTACTTTATCATCGTCTGTTAAGTTAACTAAACGAACGTACATATTTGTATTTAGTGTATTA
The DNA here is from genome assembly GCF_038624605.1 of Psychrobacillus sp. FSL K6-4046. Taxonomy (NCBI): domain Bacteria; kingdom Bacillati; phylum Bacillota; class Bacilli; order Caryophanales; family Bacillaceae; genus Psychrobacillus; species Psychrobacillus sp. FSL K6-4046. Next base: position 495,782 of record NZ_CP152020.1, on the reverse strand, counting down.
ATAGAACCATCATTTCCTTTAATAGGATCTAATGAAGTTAAGGATGCCATTCCCTGTTGCATGATCAGTGGTGCAGAATCTCTTTTAGAAGCATCTACAAAGTCAATTGTTTCCCAAGCGATTGCACGAGATTTAGCCAATCTCACAGTATCCGCATTCAATACTTCTTTATTTACTCCTTGCGCTTTAAAAGAATTATATAACGGTGCAATATATGCTTTTTCTAGGACTAAAAGATCCTCGAACTCTTTATATGTTTTTGTGTACTCTTCCGGTGTTTCTGTGCTAGCCTCTTCAATCAGCTCATCGATTTTTTTGTCAGACATAATGCTGTTATCACCGTCTGTTTTAAAAAGCGCACGTACTGCATAGTCGGGGTTACCCGTTACAGTCGTCCAGCTAGATAAAGCTAAATCATAGTTTCCTGCATCTTTTTGCGCAGTGAAGCTACCGTAGTCTGGTTGAATATTTAATTTCACATCGAAGCCATTTTTGATTAACTGGTCACGTACAATATTCATGTCCGCTTCCCCAGTGCTCATCCCTAACAGCTCAATTACTACCTTACCCTGCTCTGTTTTAGAATCAGATTTGTCTGTTGCTTTATCTACGTCTGATTTTGTGTTTACACAACCTGCCAATATTAAAACTAGCGTTAACAATAAAGCCAATAATGCTTTTGTATTCTTCATTACTTTTTCCTCCTTGTTGAGCTTGCTTTAATCCATTCTCGGATCAAATGCATCTCTAAGTCCATCGCCTAAAAAGTTAAAAGATAATACGAGACCTATAATTGCAAGGCCAGGTATAATCGCCAAATAGGAATTAGACTCTAAATAAGTACTACCTATTTTTAAAATATTGCCCCATTCAGGTATATGTGGCTCTACTCCAAGACCTAAGAAGCTCAAGCTACTCGTTGCAATTACTGCTGTACCTATTGTAAGTGTAGCTTTGACAATCATAGGTGCAAGGGAATTTGGAACAATTTGCTTAAAGATGATCGATAGATTGGAAGCCCCTAAAGCCCGGGCAGAATCTACATATTCGTAATTCGAGACCATCATCACATTCGCTCGCATTGTTCGAGCATATGTCGGAATAGAACCAACACTCAAAGCTAGTATAAGATTCGTAGTATTTGCTCCGAATGCTGCAATAATTGCAATGGCAAGTAATATCCCTGGAATTGCGTACAAAATATCAAGCAAACGCATAATGATGTTATCTGTACGTTTGCTGTAATATCCAGCCAATGCTCCTAATGCCCCTCCCACTATGAATGGTATTAACGTAGAAGCAAAGCCTACAATTAGAGAAATTCTCGCCCCGAAGATAATTCGAGAAAATACATCTCTGCCATAATTATCTGTACCGAACGGATATTCCAAGCTTGGCGACTGAAGCAGTGCCTCATAGTTATTCTCTACTGCCATATCATAGTCAAAAGTAAAACGGCTAGACACTGATAACGCGAACATAAGAACGATAAAGAACATTCCTAGTATAGCTGTAGAATTACGAGTGATTTTATCCCACATTGTGTTCCACTTCACTATTCGTGACAGACTGTTACTACGCGTTTTAATGATTAAGCTAACGCCAAGCAGTAAGTTGAAAATATTACCTGTCAACGAAGTGATAATTAATACAATCGCTAAGCCTTGCATCCACCCAGGCGCGCCTTCATCACTGACATACCTAGCTACAGCCACCAAAGTAAACACTTGGATAATTAAAATGACGAGTAAAGCACCCATTGCGGGTAAAAAAGTGTCCGACACATAGGGTTTAAAGAGATTTAATGCAGAAATAACTAGAATAAACAGCTGGGTGAAAATCATCCAAATGCTGAATGTGTATTCTGGTGTTTTCTTCTCCTTGATCAAATTAAAACCGAATGATGCTATGAAGATATTACCAGTTAATAGAGCGGTTACTTGGACATAGCCAAGCCTTCTAGTAGCATTTTTTAAATGCCCTAAACTCAAAAGCTCTCGCTTCATTCTCCAGATTATAAAATACTGAATCGCTGTAAAAAATGCATATATAGCTGAAACACTACTAGCAATTGGCTTTAACGTACCCATATCAAAATTAAAGCTATTAAACAATAAAACTATTGTCAGTAGAAGAGATAATACTCCAGCAAAGTTTGCCTGAGTATATTCTCGTGACAGCTTTAGTGCATGTTGTTTTTTAGATACCACTTTTACACCTACTTCTTACAGTTGCTTCATCTTAGATTTTATACGCGGATCAAAAAATGCATATAAAATGTCGATGAGCACGTTCACTAAGGAAATGGTTATTGCAATATAAATAACTCCACCCATAATGGCTGGGATATCGGGTATAAACTGTTTGTCGACAATATAACTCCCAATACCACTAATATTGAATACTTTCTCTGTAACAGCTGCTCCACCTAGCATTCCACCAAACAGTAGACCGATAACCGTAATGATTGGAATCATTGCATTTCCTATTGCATGCTTCCAAAGCACTTGGCGTTGGTTTAAGCCTTTTGCTTTTGCAGTAATTATATAATCCTCATTTATAATTTCTAATACGGATGAACGTGTCATTCTCGCTACCGAAGCAGTAAGACCTGTTCCGAGCACAACTACAGGCATAATAATCGACAAATAGTTTTGAGGACTATAGGTTGCAGGAAGCCATTGTAGCTTAATAGAAAAGTTCAAGATGAAGATAAGCCCTTGCCAAAAGTTAGGGATGGACAAGCCGATCAAAGCAATGAACATAAAGGAATAATCTAAGAACGAGTTTTGTCTTGTTGCAGATATGATTCCTACTGGGATCGCGATCACTACAGCCATCACTAAAGAAAAGATAGCAATCATTAGCGTAACTGGAAACTTGTTTGCAATACTTGTAGCGACATCTTCATTTCCCGTAAAGGATGCTCCTAAATCAAATGTTACGATACCTTTTACCGAATTCCATAACTGATGTAAATAAGGTAAGTCTAACCCGTGCATTTGGTTGAATGCAGCAATCTGATCCTTCGTTGCACTTTCCCCTAAAAGATTGGCAGCTGGATCAAATGGTGACAGGTATAAAATAGTAAATACTAGAATGGAAACACCCGTTATCACAAAGACACTCATAATAAGTCTCTCAAAAATAAATTTACTGAACGCATTACTATATATACCTAACAAAAGGTACATCAGTAAGCCTGGTATAAATGAAATAATGAGAAATGTTGTATTTTCTAACAGACTTTGAAAATAGGATGTATAAGTAAGAGGCTTCGTGCCTTTTAACTGATGTATTTCTTCCATTTCAGTAGATACAAGCTTTTCTATTCGATCTTCTACTAGTTTATTTACTTCCGCCGTCATTTTTTCTTTATTAATTTTTTCATTAAAAAAGGCATGCTTTCGTTCATATTGTTCCTTATACTCTTCGTACAGTTCCTCTCGCACTCCCCTTGTCTCAAGTGCAGACTTTAAATCACTTTTTAAGGAAGAATGAGGATCCTTCTGTTTTTTTAAGTAAAAGAGTATAAAAGTAATGACATGAACCGGCAAACCAAGTAAAAATAACAAAATACTATAGAAGGAATGATGTTGTAGTCTTCCGTAGGTAAAACTAAATGCGTTGGAAGAAAGTTTTCTTCCCATACTAAATCCCCCCTCTCCATATTGTATAAATCCGAGTGGTATAGTATAGTATAGATTCGAACTACCATTAAGTCAACGCAAATTATTTAGTCTATTTAGAGTAGGGTTAAATGCGCCACTAATGTGCGTGTTTAGTCTTCTTTTTTGTAGAAACCGCTCATATTACTTTAAATATACGCTCTCTAACAACAGAGCATGAATCATAAACAATACGAAGATTTCATTCAGATAGGTGGTTTTCATGGAAACTATTTTAAAAGTAGAGGATTTACAGATTTCCTTTTTAACAAATGACAATGAATTCGAGGCTGTTCGAGGTGTTAGCTTTGAGGTTAAAAAAGGAGAAACATTGGGCATAGTCGGAGAATCTGGAAGTGGAAAAAGTGTCACGGCCCGTTCCATTATGCGCCTTTTACCTTCTCCTCCTTCCTTCATGAAAAATGGTTCCATTGAGTTTTTAGGGGAACAACTCCACACAAAGACAGAGAAGGAAATGGAAGCTATTAGAGGAAGAGATATCAGTATGATTTTTCAGGATCCAATGACCTCTTTAAATCCAACCATTCGTATCGGCGTTCAAATAGCAGAAAGCCTTATTAAGCACCAAAAGCTCTCGAAAAAAGAGGGAAAGGCACAAGCTATTGAGATACTCAAGCTTGTAGGAATTAAAAATAGTGAAGAACGTTATAACCAATATCCGCATGAGTTTTCTGGTGGTATGCGTCAAAGAGTTATGATTGCCATTGCTTTAGCATGTAAGCCTACTCTACTTATTGCAGATGAGCCAACTACTGCGTTAGACGTGACCATTCAAGCTCAAATACTAAATTTAATGAAGGATATGCAGAAGCGCTTTGGGACCTCTATTATTTTAATTACTCATGACCTTGGAGTTGTCGCTGGAATGTGTGACCGTGTAGCTGTGATGAAAAATGGAGAAATCGTTGAAACAGGAACTACCGAAGAAATTTTTGCTAACCCAAAGCATGACTATACGAAAAAACTATTAAATGCCTTACCTCGTTTAGACGAGAAGAAAAAGCCGAAGAAACTTCCTCTTCGTTCTATTGGATTAGAAAATGGAAAGCCACTGCTGGAAGTTAAATCTTTAAAACAACATTTTCAAGTAAGTCGCGGGAATGTCTTAAAAGCGGTTGACGATATTAGCTTCTTTATAAAGCCCGGGGAAACTCTTGGTCTTGTAGGAGAATCAGGCTCAGGTAAATCTACTACCGGTCGGACGATTCTTCGATTGCATGAGCCTACAGATGGAGATGTGCTATATCAAGGAATGGCCATTAATCGTTTAAGTAAAAATGAGCTTAAAACGATGCGTCGGCATATGCAAATCATCTTCCAGGACCCCTACTCTTCCTTAAACCCTCGTTTAAAGGTGCTAGACATTATTGGGCAGGCATTAGATATTCATCGTCTGAGCAAAAATGCAGAGGAGAGAAAGAAGCGGGTAGAGGAATTACTAGAATTGGTAGGCTTAGAGCCCTCGCATGCATTACGTTATCCACATGAGTTCTCTGGTGGACAGCGACAACGTATAGGTATCGCTCGAGCACTTGCGGTTGAGCCTGATTTTATCGTCTGTGACGAACCTCTATCGGCTTTAGATGTTTCTATACAAGCACAGATTGTAGAGCTTTTGGAGGATTTACAGCACAGACTAGGCCTGACATACTTATTTATCGCACATGACCTGTCCATGGTAAAACATATAAGTGATCGCGTTGCTGTCATGTATTCTGGAAAAATTGTAGAGCTAGCAGAAAGTGAGGAGCTTTATACTAATCCACAGCATCCGTACACTAAGTCTCTCTTAGCAGCCATTCCAATCCCTGACCCAAAAGTAGAGGCCAAGAAAAAGCGTGTGCTCATGGAAGAGTCTAATGTTACTGACAAGTATCAATTAAAGAATTCTGAGCTGGTAGAGGTATCCGACGGTCACTGGGTAGCTATCCCTAAGTAAGGTAGCCCTTGAAATTGTTTAAAGCCCATGTTAAACTTATTTTTATTATATTTAGATAATTTAATATTTTATTTCTTATCAAGAGAGACGGAGGGATTGGCCCTATGATGTCTCAGCAACCAGCCTTTTAGGTGTGGTGCTAAATCCAATAGACATTAAGTCTTGAAGATAAGAAGAATGACTTCAATATATATTGAGGGTTCTCTTCTTATGAAGCGAGCCCTCTTTTTATTTGATTTTATAGACAGTAGTAATCGCAACATAATATAAATAGAAGGTAGGAATTTAATATGACAAATCAATTACTTGTAAAAGCACCTTTCAAAGCAGATCACGTTGGAAGCTTCCTGAGACCGGAACGTTTAAAGCAAGCAAGGGCTCAATTTGAACAAAAAGAAATTTCCCAAGAGCAGCTAACTCAAGTGGAAAATGAAGAGATTATTAAACTCATAGAAAAACAGAAGGAAGCTGGATTACTTTCTATCACAGATGGAGAATTTCGTCGAAAATGGTGGCATTTCGATTTTTTAAGCGGACTAGATGGCGTGGAATTTTATGAAACCGATCAAGGACTATCATTTAAAGGGGTGCAAACAAAAGCTCATGGTATTAAGGTGACAGGAAAGATTGGCTTTAGTACCCATTACATGATTGAGCATTTCAAGTTTTTAAAAGAAGCAGCTGGGGATGCTGTTGTAAAATTTACTATTCCTAGTCCGAACATGCTTTATTACCGAGCTGCAATTGAGGAAGGTGTGTATAACAATGATGAGGAATTATTTTCTGACTTAATCACAGCTTATCAAGGGTTTATCCAGGCAATTTACGATGAGGGCTGTCTTTATCTTCAGATTGATGATACTTCATGGGCTACCTCCTTTTCCGAGGAAGGCCTCGCTTCCTTAAAGGACAGGGGGTTATCGCTAGAGCAAGCCTTATCCCTTTCTGCAAGGGCTATTAATGAGTCTATTTCTAAAAGACCAGCCGATATGCTAGTGACCATGCATATTTGTCGGGGAAATTTCCGATCCACTTATATTACAAGCGGAAGCTATGAGTTAGTATCAGAAACTATATTCGGTGGATTACATGTGGATGGTTTATTTTTAGAATTTGACGATGAGCGCTCTGGTGGTTTCGAGCCTTTACGACATGTTAATCGAAAGGATTTAAATATTGTCCTAGGGCTGATTACGTCTAAGCATGGAGACCTAGAGGAAGAAGAATTAGTTAAAGCTCGCATCGAAGATGCTACTAAATATGTACCAAAAGAACAGCTTTGCTTGAGTCCTCAATGTGGATTTTCTTCTACTGAGGAAGGAAACATATTAACTGAAGAGGAACAATGGGCAAAAATTCGCCATGTAGTCCAAATAGCAAAGGATGTCTGGAACTGACTTACCCACATGTGAATAACGTTAGTAGAAATGTTTTTACATTTGCCTGTAAGGGTATCTATTTAAATAAGATATCAGTTCTATATGGGAGGAATGTATGATGAGTAAAGTTTATGAATATACAACAGATGATGTCGTAGAAGAAACCGGTAATTATACGTGTGAGTCTGGTAGTACTAGAACTTTAGAAAAAGGTTCGAAGTTCCCTTCCTGTCCCGACACGGAAGTAGTTACGTATTGGAAACGCTCTGAAAGTCATACCCACAGCTCAGGGCAGGAAGTATTAACATCCGGTCGCTATGTGGATGAAGATGGAGATGAAGCTTTTCTAGAGGCTGGCTCTACTTTTCCAAACTGCCCAAAAGCAGGAACCCCTACTACATGGTCCCATGCAGGATAACTAAGTTGCTGATACTTGTCTTATTTTAGAGACAGGTATCAGTTTTTATTTTAATAAACAAACAGCGAGCAAGTATAAAAGATAAGCCATCATGGCTGCTTGGATTTCTGTGGTGGTGGCTTACCGAAATAAGAAATCTTAGTTCTTTAAATCGTCTATGGACCTTTGCACCTTGTCTTCTTGTTCTTGTCGATATTTCCTTCTAGCTTCCTCTGAGACTAACATAGACTCATTAATCCCATTTTTTACTCCCCACTTGATAATAAAATATAAAAGTATAGATAAACCTATTATCCATAAAAGCAATTGTCCCGTTGTCATTTTTAAAATCCCCCTTATTTATTGCGTACAACTACTAAATAGCTTGTGTTCACTACCAGCAAGACTAAGCACATTACTGCTATAGAAAAAATTTGCGATTGCTCGCTAAAGTAAGAAAATGCAACAGCTAAACTAATACCAGTGAGCATAAACAGGTTGAATAATCGATGCGATTTATAAAGTCCTTGTAAGGTCACGTACTTCTCCCCATCATCCATAGAGTCCATAAGCCGTTGCTCATAGTCCTTTGATTGGATGCTCGGAAGGTTTCTTTCTGGATAACTTGTCTTTATAAAATTTGCACTAAACATCGGAATGGTCCAGCTAGCTATGAACAAAAGTATAAAACCAATTTGTAAAATTGTATTGTTTGTCATTAGAATAGAAACTGCAACCGCTAATATAGATAAGACCTGTGAAATATTAGCAGCTATACCCAAATCAGCGACCTTTTTGTATTTGTACTCTTCCATTAAATCCTCTTGTTCCCCATCAAATGTTTGGGAATTAACTATTTTTATCTTCCTTATAAACACAAGACCGATTACTAAAAGAGTTAGAATCATAGCCAAAACAATATATAAAATCAGATTTACAGGATGGTCCCATGCCTCGCGACCCTGATCTTTGCCCATCATGATAGCATAGGTGATCGTAAAACCAGCTACCCCTCCGAGCAGTAAACTAACAATTGTTGTGAACATCTTTTTCATTATTCTTCCTCCCCTATTAAAAAGACATTTTCTACAGGCTCATTAAAAATTCTAGCTATACGTACAGCTATTAATATAGAAGGCATATATTCTTCTCGCTCTATTAAGCTAATAGTTTGCCTAGAAATCCTAGCTAACTTAGCTAGTTCAGTCTGATTGAGTCCATCTCTTGCTCTTAACTCCTTTAAACGGCTTTTCACCATTCCCCGCCTCCTCTCTTCCAATATATACAATTATAGTCATTTTGACAACTATAATTGTCAAAATGACTATAAAAAATGTCAATTAATTCAAATGTGTTTTTGTCTACAATTCTTTTGCAATTTCTTTTAGTTTATTCAAAACAAGCGCTTCCTCATTTGCCACCTGTGCTGTGGCAACAACACCAGCCTCTCATTAGACGATGTGCTTAATGTAAGTAACCACGGTTTCTTGTATGTATAAGAAGAACAGCCACCCAGCAATCCCTAGCAAAATGGAAACAAAAAGATGCAACGAATTTTGTAATGCCAGATATACAATCAGTAGCATTACAGCGGTGGCTGGGAATCCCCAAAGCACTCCTAAAGCGAACTTGCTCAGCGTAGAGGATTGCTCTCCTTGAACATACAACCAAACAATACTAAGTAAGCTCACTAAAGGCAATGCTGCAATAATACCTCCATAGGTGGGAAATCTCCTCGAAATCTCCGTTACCATAGCTATGATAATAGCGGATATAATAACCTTCATTAAAATGTACATTTTTTTGCTACCTCACTTAAGGTTTGAAATGCTTTTTCAATTATTATTTTTTCTTCCTGCGATAGTTGATCTAAGACTTTCGATAATTTTTGATCATCCAGACTTGTGTTTCGATATAAAACATCGGATCCTAATCCGGTCAATCGAAGAATAACTCTTCTCTGGTCCTCTCCACTTCTCTCTTTAACAATGTAATTTTTCTCAATTAGCCTTTTGACATGTTCTGATGCAGTGTTATGTGAAATCTTTAAAACCTTTGCTACTTCATTAATTCCAGCATCCGAATGTTTATCCAGAAGTTGAAGTATTCGTACTGCTTGATGAGTTATTTTATCCACATGTGGATAATGTAAATAAAAATAAATGTCAGTCCAATACTGATTTAGTTGATTTAATTGTATACTCATTTTTTATCCCCCGTTTTTATATCGTATAATACGATATAATTTTAACATAACCATAAAACTATTTCAGAAAAAAGATTCCACAAATGATATAGTTATATATATTACGGATACCGGACTAGTTTTTTGTTTTTTGTCTTTGTTCTGTTTTTGCTTTGTCTTGTTTTTTTTGTTTTTGTTTGTTTATGTTACAAGTGCCTGGCACCTGTAATATTTGAAGATATGTTAAGGGGTGGGTTTGGATGGATTTATTGCTGATTATTTTGCCGGTTTTTATTATCTTTTTTATTGGTTTTATAGGACAGAGGTTGATAGGGTTTGATATTAAATCTATTTCTTCAGCTGCGCTTTATCTTATGTCTCCTTTCTTAGCATTTCGTACTTTTTATACGCATGAGTTGTCGATTGATTATGTATATATTCTAGGAGCATGTCTCCTTTTAACCTTTTGCTTATTGGGAGTCGTGTGGCTTTCTTCGCTTTTTATGCAGACTACTCGTCCTCAGTTAGCAGCATTAATTTTAGGGAGTGTTTTTCCTAATAGCGGGAACTACGGAGCACCAGTTGTTCTCTTTGCTTTAGGGGCTGTTGGATTTGATTATGCTGTTGTGATAATGGTTTTCCACGGTTTGATCATGAACACCATTGGAATCTTTTTTGCCTCTTTAGGTGGAGAGGAGAAAGCTACCTGGCAGCAGGCTGTACATAAGGTTTTAAGAATGCCATTAGTTTATGCATCCTTACTGGGAGTTCTCCTTCAAGTGCTACATGTGACTGTGCCTCAGTCCGTAATGGAAGGTGTGGGACTAGCTGCAGATGCTTCTATTCCGACCGTCATGCTTGTGCTCGGTATGCAATTGGCAGTAATCTCAAGAAAAAAAGTTGCATATCGATTTGTTACGACAGCAACGGTTGTTCGAATGTTTGTTTCACCTTTACTGGCAGCAGCCATTATGTTTTTTCTACCGCTAAATGACTTACTTAAAACGGTTTTTATCATTCAAGCTGCCATGCCAACAGCTGCAAACACCACGATGCTTTCTTTACAATTTGGAACTGAACCAGATTTAGTATCCTTTACAACCTTTATAACTACTATTCTCAGTATCCTTACCATTCCATTCGTTTTATTTTTTCTCGGAATTTAATATCTAAAGCTTTTCTAAAGCCCGTTTACCGACTACCTTTCTTAGGTGGTCTTTTTTTGTAAAAGTATCTAAAGGATCGAGAATGTTACAGGTGCCAGGCACCTGTAACATTTTTTATGTCCCTTGCCTTGCCGAGACGCTGCAGTGGTTATTAAAAATGTTTTTTGGGTTGTCCTTCTAGTCTTATTTTATGTTTTTTTACATAGGTTGGTTTGAAGGAGTGATTAAAGATGGAAAATTGGCAGTTTCGGGGTAGTTATAAGCCATACGTTTCTCCACGGGATCCTTGCCCCCCTATTTTAGTTAGAAAGTTTGTGCTTCCTCCACAGCTATTTACTAATTTTCAACAACCTGGATTACCGCAAAATACACCAGCAGATGCATTAATGCAAGGCTCTTTATGGCCACAGTTTGTCGATGGATTTTATAGGGAGGAGGGAATATCATGACATCAAGCGATCACCAATGGAATCTATTAAAACAAGTCCAGCAAATGGATTTTGTTGTCGTAGAGCTGACTCTCTACACCGATACACATCCAGATGATTTAGATGCTTTGGAGCAATGGCGTATGGCTATAAAAAATGCAGCTGCAGTAAGGAAGAAATATGAAGCTCAGTATGGTCCGCTTTCATTAATGACTACTCCCTCCAAGCAAGCATTAGATGTTGGCTGGCGCTGGAACTCTACTCCATGGCCATGGCAAATTTGAAAGGAGAAAACTAATGTGGGTTTATGAGAAAAAGCTGCTTTATCCTGTAGAAGTTACGACATGCAACCCAATGCTTGCTAGATATCTTATGGAACAGTACGGTGGAGCCGATGGAGAGCTCGCAGCTGCTTTGCGCTATATGAACCAGCGATACACGGTTCCTGATAAAGTAATTGGAATTCTTACCGACATTTCAACAGAAGAGTTTTCTCACCTAGAAATGCTTGCTACTATGATTTATAAATTAACAAAGGATGCAACTCCTGAGCAATTAGAAAAAGCTGGCCTTGGACCTCATTTTGTTAATCATGGGCACTCTTTATTCTATGAAAATGCTGGTGGTGTTCCTTTTACCGCTACTTACATTCAATCAAAAGGTGATCCAATTGCAGACTTATATGAGGATATTGCCGCAGAAGAAAAAGCACGCGCGACATACCAATGGTTAATCGACATTTGTGATGATCCAGGTGTAAGTGATGCACTTCGTTTCCTTAGAGAAAGGGAAAATATTCACTCCTTAAGATTTAGAGAATCGGTGGAATTACTTATAGAAGATAGAGATCAGAAAAAAATATTCTAAATAGAAATGCTTGGTGACTAGTCAAATCTAGTTCCCAAGCATTTTTTTAGATTGCGGAATGATTACAGGAGCCAGGCACCTGTAATCATTCTGTAATCATCGCGCCAGTAGTCATCTTGCATTTAATGGGAGTGTTTGGTCTGGTATATTCTTATTTGCTAGGGCAACAATAACTTAAATAATACTTCCGCCAAATATGCTACAAGGAGGAATATAAATGAAGTCACTTGTCATTAAAATTGGAGTAGTATTCCTTGTGCTTTTTGGCATTGGTTATACTACCTCCGCCATGGATAAGGGGCGACCTTATTACGAAGAGAAGGGCTATGTTATGTGGGAGATAAAAACAGATGAGAAGGTGATCGCCCTTACCTTTGATGATGGTCCTCATCCTACATATACACCGCAGGTTTTAGATTTATTAAAAAAATATGATGCAAAAGCAACTTTTTTTGTTATTGGCGAAAGAGTTGAGAAGTATCCAGAGGTTGTTTCTAGAATGGGGACAGATGAACATGAGATCGCCAACCATACGTATACACATCCACTAACCATTTCCCCAGCTAAGCTAAAGGAAGAATTAGAAAAGACAAATGATATAGTTCATAAAATAACAGGAACCTACCCCATTTTTTATCGGCCAGTAGGTGGCCAGTATAATGACAAAATTATTAACACTGCGATTGATGAAGGTTATAAAGTAATTATGTGGTCTTGGCATCAGGATACAGAGGATTGGAAAAGACCAGGTACAAAGAAAATTGTTAAAAAAGTATTATCAGGTGTGAAGCCAGGCAACATTGTTTTATTCCACGATTCTGGAGGGGACCGTTCTCAAACTATTAAAGCACTGGAAGAAATACTTCCTGAGCTTCAGCGGCAGGGATATCAGTTTGTAACTGTCTCAGAGCTTATTGAAATACATTCAATGTCTTTGCATCCATAAGTGTCTATAGTATGGGTAAGGATGTTTTTTTTACTCCTTCATCCACGTAAAAAGCTTGAACCATTAGAATCCCTAACGGTTCAAGCTTTCATTATTTCTACTTATTCTTTTTATCCTTTTCAAACAAGACAATTAAAGCCGGTAATAAAATACCTCGAATTAAGAAGGTATCGAGAATAATACCTACCGCAACAATGAAGCCGAATACGAACAATAATTGAATTGGCTGAGTCATTAAGACAGCAAATGTAGCTGCCAATAAAATCCCGGCAGAGGAAATTACTCCTCCTGTATGAGAAACTGCAATTTGAACAGCATCCTTTACTGAATGCTTTTGACGTTCCTCCATAAAACGAGATATTAAAATGATATTATAGTCTATACCAAGCGCAACGAGGAACACAAAGGAATACAAAGGAACTCGATTACTGATAGTATCAATATCAAAGAATAAGTTAGATAAGAACATCCCTAAGCCTAATGCAGCTAAGAATGATAAAAGAATGGTTCCCATCATGTAAATAGGCATTTTAATAGACTTTGTCAACACGATTAATAGAATGAAGATCAAGATCGTTTCTAATACAACGATAATGATTAAATCACGATCATTAACTGCTCGATCATCCACTTGAGCAGCTGTCTCACCTGCAAAATAAAGATCGCCACTAGCATCCGATGCAGAAATGATATCCTCTTTCTCTTCTATCATTTTCTCGAGAGCATCCATTGATTCAGTAGAATATGGACTGTCCTTAAAGGTTAATTGGTATTGCACTGCTAACCCATCCTCTGATACACCAGTAGGACGTACTGAGTTTACAAGTTCTTGATTTTGAAGCTGCTCCAAAATACTTGCTTGAACTTCCTCCGTTACTTCTTCCTCTGATTCAAAAAGAACAGTTGTTGGGGCTAAATCACCTTTCGCAAACTCTTCCTCTATAATCTCATAGCCCATACGTGATGGCATATCCTCTGGGAAGGACTTCATCGTATCGAACTCATACTTAAGGTTAAACATATTCAAAGCAGATCCCACTAAAATAACGAGTATGATTAGAGCCGCTACAATTGGTTTCCCTACAACGAATGAACCAATTTTGCTCCATAGTTTACTGACCTTCTCTTCTCCTTCACCGTACTTAGGAATGCGTGGCCAGAACGACTTGCGACCAAATAATGTGAACAATGCAGGTATTAATGTTACAGAAGCAAACATAATAACAAACATCGTAGTACCAAAGATTGGAGCGAAGTTTCTATAATCTCCGAAGCTCGCAAAGAACAATACTAGCATTGCTGCAAGAACAGTACCGCCTGCAAAGAATACAGGTATTCCTGTTTCTCTCATTGCCCACTTCATCGAATCGAACTTACTCTCATAATTCTTCAGTTCCTCACGATAACGAGAGAAAACAAATAAAGAATAATCAATGGTAGCTGCAAACAATAGAATAGACATAATAGATAATGACTGAGCTGCTAAATCTAGACCTCCTGCTCCGAGAATACCTAACAATTGATTAACTACCTGATATACAATCCCTGCAGCCAATAATGGAATAATTGCTAATAAAGGAGATCGATAAATGACGATTAATAGAATTAAAATGATACCAACAGTAGCTAAAATCAATACTAAATCTGCTCTTTCAAACAAATTAGTCGTGTCTACCGCAATACCAGCTGGGCCAGTAATATAAACATCTGCTCCCGTATCTTCCAAAACTATATCTCTTATTTCTTCTAGTGATTTTTCTAATTCAGCAGTTTCTAAAGAGGTTATAAAATTTAACGGAACAACGGCTGTCTTTTGGTCTTCTGAGAAGAAACCAGCTAGAGCTTGAGGTGGCAGGCTGCTAAAAGGAACAACTTCCTTTACACCTTTAATATTTGCTGCACTTACTTTATCTAATGCTTCTCCAAGGGCAGTTACATCAATTTCTGAATCCTTGGATTGTAGTACTAAAATAGCTGGAAGACTTTCTGCATCCTTAAAGTGCTCGTCAATATGCTTTTGAGCCACTACGGATTGGACATCCTCAGGAAGAGACGTGACGCTTGATACTTTATGGTCCCCCGCTCCAGGTGCAAATATTGTTAGTAAGACCGTAATCGCTATCCATGCACCGATTGTAATCCACATACCCTTTTTAGTGGCTACAAAATCAGTGACACTTCCTAATAACTTTTTCAACAATTCCACTCCCTACTCGGTTTATTAAGTGACACTAGTGTCACTTTGGATAAAAAAACATATTACTTTTTCATTATCCTTTTCTATCATTTTCCTGTCAATGAATCGACCTTGAACATTCCACTGCTCAAGATTTCCTTTATAGAAGCCACCCACTCGCCTTCAGGAATATGAAAGTGGTTGGGAATCGCAATAATTTGAAAGATCATCCCAAGTAAAACTGCTGTAGGCAAATGCTCCTTAATAAGACCTTCTCTTCTCCCTAGCTCAATAAACCCTTCAAATTGCTGGTACATACTAATATAGTATTCGCTTATTCTAGATTTATTATTCAATGCCCGTTTTGTCGTCGGTGCAGGAATTTGACCTATGATATCCAATACCTCGTAAATATTATTATGCGCAAAAATAAAATCAATCAGCTCATTAAACTGAGTTTGGAAATCAGCACTTTTATTCAACTTATCAAAATCCGATAAAAACCTAGCCATCTCATACATCAGAAACTCAGAAATTAACTCATCTTTATTATCATAATATTTATAGAGACTTCCTCTTGAAACACCCAGACGTGAAGCCAGCTTACTAAACGTAAAAGCCTCATAGCCATCATGAATAATTAATTCCTTTGTTTCCTTAAACAAATGCTCATCAGTAAATTTTCTTTCACGAGCCATATCCAACACCTCACTATCCCACTCATTATATTACAAAAACCAACCTACACAAAATGACAGCAACGTTACGAGTGCCAGGCACCTGTAACATTGCTGTCATTGTTTTATTTGTGGTTTGTTATAGCAGTTGCTATTTGGTCAATAGAAGGTACGGTGCTCGCTTTATTGTCTTCTGTAAGGACCGTGAATATGAGTAGCTCTCCGTCCTTTGTTTTCGCATAGCCTGCAAGTGCTTTAATGTTTTTAAGACTTCCGGTTTTCGCCATTACGTTTCCAGCAGCTGGTGCTGTTCCTAGTCTGTGGCGCAGTGTACCACCAACGTAGCGATCTTTAGATCCAGCGATAGGCAGACTCTTATAATAGGTGTTGTACCAAGGCTCTTTTCTGATTACATACAATAATTGTGAAAGCTCTCTTGATGTAATTTTGTTGGAGTAGGATAGTCCAGAAGCATCCTCGAACTTCCATTGGGAAGTGTCTATACCAACAGAGAAAGCATAATCTCGCATGACTTGAAGTCCTGCATCCCAGCTTCCTTCACCATAAACCTTTTTTCCCATTTCCTTCGCTAAAATCTCAGCGTGTACATTGTTGCTCAGCTTCATGAATGGAATGATTAAATCCTTTAAAGGTTGTGACTTTCTTGAAAGGAGGGTCTTAGCGGTAGCTGGTGTTTTCCCTTTCACTAATTTACTAGACTTCCCAAGGGTAATCCCCTTCTCTGCTAAGGATTTTTTGAAAATGTCCAGTGCATACATCGTTGGATCTGTGACGGCAATCCATTCCTTGGATCCAGAAGTTCCTATAGGAGAGTTACCAGTAATAATCACTTTGTTTGTTCCAACCTCACGAGTGATTTTCAACGTGTTTTTACTTCCTTTAGGGACTGTCTTAGATTTATTGACTACCTTTAGTACATTTGTATTCGGAGATAGCGTTACTCTGGCTGCTTTTCCATTGCTTGTCGGTTTAGCTTCCACAATGACAGACCCTGCATCAAAATCTCCATTTGGAGATAAGGTCAATGCCGAAATAGGGGCTGCATAATAATAAGGAACGTCCTCCGCCATAATCCCCGAGGACAACCCAACGCTGTCATACCATGTATCATCTCCAATTAGGTTACCTGATATATGCTTAATACCTTGTTTGGATAGTCCTGTGGCAAAATTGTCAAAATGGCTTTTTAATAAAGTCGGATCCCCTTGCCCTTTAAGATAGAGATTACCATTCAAGGTACCCTTACTTACCTTTCCATTCGTTAATACAGCAGTAGAAAACCGGAAATCCTCTCCCAAAGTTTCTAACGCTGTAGCTCCGGTCAATAGCTTTAAGGACGATGCAGGAGTAATCCCTTTATTTCCATTGCGTTCATAGATGATTTCTCCTGTAGAAGCCTTGCGAACTGTAATACTGGAAGTTGCATTTTTCATTCGATTGTCTGCCATTATTGTATTTAATTTATTCGTTAAACTAGTATAGGTTGAAGCAGCCTCAACCGATGAAATGGACGGAGTAGGTACAAATATAGCGCTTCCTGTTAAGATGATAGCTACTAATGTAATAAGTACTTTTCTGCAAGCCTTCAATTCTCTACCTCCAAATTATCTATTTTTTGTTAGTTTAACATGAAATAGTAAAATAATAAGTTCAAAATGTATATATTTCTAAAAACCTGTCTTTTTTCCTACTACAAAATAAAACGAGGTGTAAAGTCACTGACCTTATCACCTCTTCTAACTTTCTACTTTAAAGGTTTCAAAGCATTTGTTTGCTCTAAGTAAATAAACGCATCATATCTTTCACTTATTTTAGAAGGAACGTAATTACCATAGGCCTCAAAAGAGGGATTATAAACGACTCCTATGGCTCGATGACCTATCCACTCATTGAACAGAGCACGATTATCTTTATTAAAGAGTAATAGCTTGTCTCCACCTCCAGCATCGTGGAGCACATCCTCCCACGAATCCTTCCTCGCTGGAGGAACTTTTTCTCTTTTGTAGGGGGTGTCCCATTCATCTGCAGCTATGACTGTTCCTGAATGAGTACCAAAGCCTAACGCAAATACATTGTCTCTTCTATTTTGAAGACGAAGGATTTGTCCAACATTCAACATACCTGCATCCTTCATATCTGTAGCTGACGCATCACCAATATGCGTATTATGCTCCCAAATAATGATTTTTGCATCTTTTCCATGGTAATCCATTATTTCATTAATGGCCTCTACCATATGCTCATCTCGGACATTCCATGACAGATCATCACTTCGAACCATTGCTCGGTAATATTCCTCTGCATTTTGGGCCACTAAAGCGTTTATCTTCAAATTTAAGTCATTTTCTCCTTCGTCTTTAAAGTTATCCTCGTGTTCTCTGATGGACTTGATAAGCTTTGATACCTCTTCTATACAAGCCTCTGAAATGTCTAACGTGGAAAGTGCGTATGTTTCCGGATGTCGATTAAATGGTTCAAAGCAAGAAATAGCTCTTTGTGCAAATTGTAATTCCGTTCCGTTTGGATCGGTTTCCTTTAAATATCGAATGACCTCATCCAAAGATTCCCATAGGCTATATACATCGATTCCATAAAAGCCAATTTTATCTTCCTTATGGCCATAATAGTCCTTTAACCATGTAGAAAATTCAGCAATTTCTTCATTGGCCCACATCCAGGTTGGCCAACGCTCAAATGCAGCCTTAAGCATTTCTTTAGCATCCGAGTACTTACTATAACCCTTTATGAATCGATTAATGTGCTGTGTGGATGGCCAATCTCCCTCAACCGCTATTAAAGTAAAACCCTTTTCCTTTATTAATCTTTTCGAAATTTCAGCTCTTACCTTATAAAACTCCGAGGTACCATGACTCGCCTCGCCAAGTAAAACAATGTTAGCTCCCCCAATTGCTTCTAATAAAGGATTTAAATCTTCATCCGTGGACATCGGCAACGCAAATTGCTGAATAGACTCCTTTAATTTCTTCAATAATTGCACTCCTCTCATATAAAGTTTGAGTAATCTAAATTATTTTTATTCTATTTTATATGCCGAGATAGAAATTAACCAAATATATGGTATGATATTGTAAATTAAATGCGATGAAGAGAAGAGTAAGTAATTTAAAGTCTTCCAAAAGAGAGTCCTGGTAGCTGAAAAGGGATGAAGAAGGAATTACTGAAACAAGCCTCTGAGCTTCACATAGGACTCGTATAAAACGGGGTATGATGTGACGGGTGCTCCTGTTATAGAGCTAAAGTATAAGCATTTTCTATGCCGTACTTGAAAAGGCTCCTTTGGTGACAATGGGGCAAACTGGGGTGGCACCACGACATGTTAATCTCGTCCCCAAGACAATCGTCTTGGGGGTGGGATTTTTTTATTTGTAGTAATAAACATGTCGGGAGGAATATAAATGAATAAGCGGAAAGTTAGAGCTCTTTATTTAGGTGTAGTCGGACTAGCTAACATTGGAGGGTGGATTTATTTACTTGCCCTTAATCTAATTATTTTGGACAAAACAGGGTCTGTATTAGCTGTAACTGGATTATATATAATTAAACCCTTCGCTAGTATGTTAATTGGACCTTGGGCTGGAAGTATGATTGACCGTGTTTCTACTAAGCATTTGATGATATTTTTAGATATTATCCGGGCTATTCTCGTAGGCTCTCTGCTTTTTGTAGATTCCTTATGGGTTATCTATTTGCTGGTGTTATTTATACAAATGGCAGGTGCCATATTTGAAACAAGCTCATTTACTTATATGACTTTATTGTTACCAGAAGAGGATCGAAACAAGTTTAATGCTGTGTTAACCTTTGTTCATTCGGGAGCCTTTGTGACAGGACCTTTTCTGGCAGGTATATTATTTATGCTTGCACCACTTGAATTTTCATTAGTAATAAATGTATTAATCTTTATTTGCTGCGGTATATGGACTATATTCCTGCCTAATATACTTAATACGATCCCTGAGGTGAAAAAACACCTCCACGTAAAGGAGGTGCGAGAAGATTGGTATGCTGTTTGGAACTTCAGTAAAAAATACTTGTCCTTTTTCTTCATTTATATGACCTTCCAAGGGACGATGCTAGTAACTGCAGCATTAGATTCCACAGAAGTTGCTTTTGCAAAGGAAGTGCTCTTATTGACGGATGCTGCCTATGGATCCCTTGTTAGTATAGCTGGACTGGGATTTTTATTAGGCGCAATATGTACAAATTTGTTGGTAAGGTTTCTATCAGCTAAAGCAATGATGGGTGTAGGGACATTTTTTGTAGCAAGTGGATATTTTATTTATAGTCTCTCAACTTCCTATTTTGCAGCAAGTATTGGGTTTTTCGCATTATCATTCAGTCTTTCCATCGCCAATACTGGTTTTATGACATATATCCAATCACGAATTCATTCTAATATGATGGGACGCATCACTAGTTTATATGAGATGATTTCTAGTTTTGTTCAAATAGTAGCAGTCCTTCTATTCGGACTAGTTGCTAGCTGGGTATCCGTCAAAGTAGTGGTCCTAGGCGGCTCCATTCTCATGCTACTTGGTTCATGTTATTTAATCCTTATTACATGGAGAATATCTAAAACAAGAGGTTTTGAAGCCCTTTGACTATTTACTTTTTTCACACGCAAAGGCTAATACAACAGGAATTCTTTGTCTTCGTTTAAATTCTTCTTCACTAGAAAAGTGTTGACGTTTTGGATTACCTTCACGCAATTCTAAAATAGTAAAGCCATTGTCTCGTAATGCTGTAAAGTATTGCTCAATTGTACGGTGAAATTTTACGACTATGTGATCGATCCAAGGTTCTTCTCTTTCTCCATCTAGAAAATAATTGTCCACTATCCAATTCTCACGTTTCTCTCCAGATTGCTTGCTTAAAAAGGAAGAAGTCGTGAGAGGATGCTGGACACTAAATATGAATTTACCATTATCCTTTAAACTTTTATGTATAGAGTCGAATAGCTGATTTATATCAGACACATAATGTATAGCAAACCTAGAAGTCACTATGTCATACGCTTTGTCTGGGTAAGGATATGACTCCATTGTATCCATAATCACCTTGCCATTTAACGTCTTTAAATTCGCTTTGGCTGCTTCCACCATTTTTTCGGAGCCTTCCACACCTATATATTCAGTAGCTCCATTCTGTATCAAATCCTTACCAAATGAGCCATCACCACAACCTAAATCTAGTATGGAATTACCAGTAATATCTCCTAGCATTTCAAAAATCATCGGTCCTTCAATCGCATTATTCGGGCTGTCCGAACGTTCTCTCCTCTTAAAGTAATTCGTGAAAAATTGTTCTTGGTTGTAGGCGTTAAATCCTTTATGTGACATTAAATAACCTCCATTTAGTTATAGTAATATAGCGATGCATCAAAGTGTTGAGAATAGGCAAAGAATGATACCATAAAAGAATAAAATATCAGCACTTCGAGTTAGAAAGAACAGGTGAGTTATGAAAAAAAAGAAAACTACTCTCTCCAAAAAACAATGGATCTTAATCGGTGGATTTCTGTTCCTTATATTCTTTTTCTCAATAAACCAAGACCTAATTAGTATCCTTTTAGATGGAGATGTAGATAAAGCCAAAACATTTCTAGATAAAAATATTGCTTATGCATTATTTTTTATGGCATTGGTCATGGTGATACAAAACTCTTTTACTGTTTTTCCGCTAATATTAGTAATTACTATAAATATTGCATTGTTTGGTTTTGTAAATGGCTTTTTATGGAGTTGGTTTACTAGTGTTCTCGCTTCTATTATCGTTTTTTATGGCGTTCGCTACATATTCCAAAGCATGATTATTCATAAGTTTGATGCAAAAGTAATCGAAAAAGTAGATGCAAATGGCTTTGCTTACGTATTCCAAGCAAGACTCTTTCCTTTCGTCCCAACTAGCCTCGTAAATATTTTAGCTGGACTTAGTACAATCCGAATTTTGCCTTTTACAGTTGCTACTACTATTGGCAACTTCATATACTTCTTTATCCTCGCATTAATCCCTGCTGGCATCTTATCCTCTGATTTAGATGAATATTTGATTCTAAGCATTATTTTTGTGACTATTGCTCTTTATTACGTTATAAAACTCATCAAACATAAACGTAAGCCTGTTTCGGATTCTGAAAATGTAAAATAACTTAGCCACCAATATATATGCATCACTTGAGGATGGTCCCTCCTATTTCCTGAGACCATCCTCTTATTTATTTTCCTTGTGCTGCAATAGAAACTGCTTTATTACAAAGCCGAGACAAAAATGGCTCTCCCGTGAGATAGGGTCACCACACAATGTATCATGGGCTATCACGACCCAGCTTCTTTTCCAGGATCCTTCTTCAGCAGTTAATAAGAGAGGTTCCTTCTGGAATTTGCTTAATTGTTCAAAAGATAAGTTATCTATACTTACATATTCTTCAATCTTTCGAAAGCACAATATTAATTGGTTGCAAACTTTCTTTGAATTCCTCTTTTTGCTGAGTTGAGTTAAACATGAACATTAGAATGTCCTCCATTTTATAACCTTTAAACCGTGGAAATATACATATTCCAATAAGCTTCAAGCTGCTTTTCCTGGAAGATGGTTAAGCTACTCATACTAAGTATCTCTTCTTTTAAGACCTGAACCTTGTCTTGCTGCTTTATGTTATAAAAACTCTTACCAAGTTCAACTCGTAATCTATTTTTTACCGATAAATTGCCAAAAGGATCGAAATAAGAGTCAATCCTAGATTTATCTTTTACACCTGTGTAGGTAAATCGTTGGTAGTAATTTAACCCCTTCTCTAGCTCAATATATCTTTTAATAGCTTCGGTATCAGTGATTGTTCCCTTTAAAAGCTCTAGCTTAACTTCTAACAGCTTTACTTCACTTGTATACTCATGTTCTCTTAACGTATCTAGATTTTCTTCTACCCATTTCATATCTATTTCATGATTAGCCTGCAAACCTAGTATATTAAAGGAACATACTGCGTAAGCGTCTTTAATTTCTTTGTGCTGACTAATTTCCTCATTAGTTGGATAACCAAATTTAGATGGCTGTATAATTTCCATGAAAGAGTTATTGGATAATATACTTTCAATATCTATCTTGTGCTTATACTCAACTATGATTAGTATAGTCTTTCCTGGATGACTCTCAGCAATTGACTTAATACTCATCGCTTGCATATATGTTCTATACTGAAATAATCGTCTCGCAAAATCTTTTTCCCCTGATGATTTCGTTTGTATCCATTCATTATTTTGTTTTATAACTTCTTTGCGTTCTGAGTAAAAGAAATCTTCCTGTAAATTAGAGAAAAAAGCGAATTTCTTGAGGGAGTTTTCTCCTCTAAAAAAGGCTGGCTGATCACTATCATTTATACCGTATGCTAATAGTTGATCATTCGAAGATGCATTCCAATCAAACGGAAAAATAGGTACGCCTTTTTGAAGCGCATAAGGTAATATTATTTCTTTTTGCTCGTAAGCATATTCCTGTAGATCCATACGCGCATATTTTTCAGGGGTTCTTTGAATCCCTATTAAATCTGGATTTACTCTATCAAAAAATGCGCGATAAACGGCAGGTTGACAATCTCTTGAAACGAGCTGATAAGCATGATTTACCCCTAATATGATTAAATTAGATTTCAATGAGCCCTACCTCCTTCACAATTACATTACTTAAATATTCAGTAAATTTTTGGAATATACTTATTTTAACATGTTTTTGTTAACTATTTAGATTCAATTTATTTTATTTTTTATAAGTGTAGATTTTCCTTTTCCAACCATTTGCTATAATAAAAAAGAAGGAAAAATCCAATCAAATATAGGAGATTATAGCTATGAAACTTGCCATAATTACAGATATCCATGGAAATGAACTTGCCTTAAAGGCAGTTTTAGAGGAAATTGATAGACAACAGGATATTGATGAGATTTGGTGCCTTGGTGATATGATTGCCATGGGTCCTGATACGAACGAAGTATTAGATTTATTATTTTCTCGACCAGAGATCCAAATGATTACAGGCAACCATGATGAAGCCATACTTTCGCTCAAAAAAGGGGAGGGTCATCCGGAAAGCTATAGCCATACGTTCGAACATCATTCATGGATTGCTAATCAGTTAAGCCAGAAAAATGTTGAAAGACTTACAAGCCTCCCACGTGTACTGGAAAAAAATTTAAATGGTATTCGTATACTCGGCATCCATTATCATATCGAAGAAGAAAAAAGATGTGCTCATATTAAGGACGAACCTTTTCATAGTATCTTAGAAGGCACTTTAGAAAATATGGAGAAAATGTATTCTACCTATCCCGCAGATATTATCTGCTTTGGTCACCATCATCCACAGCATCTTTTTTCAAATGAAAAACAAATCTACTTAAACCCTGGTGCTTTGGGGGTGTCAAAAGATACTACAGCTCCTTTTGCAATTATAGATGCTTCCTCTAAAGAACCATCTATATTAATCCGTCATGTAAAATATAATAAAAAAGCCTTTCTGAAAAAGTTTGAGGAATTAGAGGTTCCTCAAAGAGAAATTCTATTTAAGTTGTTTTATGTGAATCAATAAATATTAACTATACGGAAAGACCTTAATCTCCTGAACTACTGTTTAGGGGATTTTTATATATATCATTTTATTATTAAAAAATGACAATAAAATGATTAACTTTTGTTATATATCACTTTAAAGTAATAAAGTGTATTGACCCTATTCTGAATAGTTTTTATAATTAACACCAATCTGTAAGGATGGAGGAAAGAGAAATGAAAGAATTTATGAGTAAATTACTCACTGGGATGAGCATTGGAATTGTTGTAGCTCTCATACCAAATGCTTTACTTGGAGAGATATTAAAACTATTAATACCACATTTTCCGTTTTTACAGCCATTATTTGATATAACCGTTTACTTAATGAGTATGCTTTCTATTTTAATCGGGATTATGGTAGGTATTACTTTCAAACTAACCCCTATTCAGACAGCTAGCGTTGGGTTAGCAGCAATGGTAGGTAGTGGGGCAGTCATGAAAACTGCTGACGGTCTTTTTGCATTGAATGGGATCGGGGTTGTTCTTAATACAGGAGTTACGGCAGCTTTAGCAGTATTATTTGTGACAATGATTGGAGATAAACTAAAAGCCTATGCAATTCTTCTCATACCAACACTTACTATTATGATTCCAGGAATGGTCGGTTATCTTTTATTGCCATTCATGAAGAAGTCTACTGGCTTATTAGGAGAAGGAATTGCTTATTTGACTACCTTACAGCCGGTAGTGATGGGCGCAGTAATTGCTGTGGCATTCTGTCTAATTATTTTATCGCCTATTTCGACGGTCGGTGTTGCGACTGTTATCATGCTCTCTGGAGTCGGTTCAGGTGCAGCCAACTTAGGGATAGTGGCAACCGGGGTCGGATTGGCAATTGCAAGCTACAAAGCAAATAATTTAGGGACTGCATTAGCACATGTACTCGGTTCCCCTAAAATCCAAATGCGTAACTTTTTTATGAAGCCAAAAATTGTTTTTCCGATGGTTATTAGTGCCGCCATATTGGGAGGATTAGCAGGTGTCTTAAATATACAGGGTACTCCCATGAGTGCAGGCTTTGGCCTATCTGGTCTCGTAGGTCCACTAAATTATATTAATCTAGCCGAAGGAGGTTGGAACCTTAAGAATATAACTATTATGCTTAGTACCTTTCTTATTCTTCCGATTGCATTAAATGTAGGATTGATATACTTATTCTCACGTAAACTTAAAATGATTAAATCCCAGGATTACAAGCTCGATTTTGAATAAGTGAGTTTGCGATGAATAAGACGCTGGTAAATAACTAGTCAGTAATTTAAAAGACGTGAAATCAATATAAGATTTCACGTCTTTTAAAATAGAAGTAACGCGAGGAAGAGTTGATTTCCGCTACGAACGGACGCTTTCCGCGGGCACGGCTTCAGCCGCTTCCCTCGCTGCGCTCAGTCCAGGGTCTTCAGCTCGCGCTGTTCCCGCTGGAGTCGCCGTTCTTCGCTTCAATCAACGGAGCCTCCTGTAAAATGAATGAGGTAGGGATATGATGACGAAAAATCAAACCAATGAACTCGAACAATTAGAAATCTTGACTATTAAACAGTTGGTACCACAAGACCATCTTGTTCGTAAGTTAGATGCGGCAATTAATTTTTCCTTTATCTACCCCCTGGTTGAAAACCTTTATTCGACAATAGGGAGACCTAGTATCGACACAGGTAGGACGCCAAGTCGTTGTTGCCGCTGATGAGCCTACAAGACACCAGCTATTGCGAATTTCCTTTTAGAGAATCATATCCTTCCTGCACTTCCGTACAAACGACCAATGACAAAAGAAGACTTCTTTCTTTTGCTGCCTTAAATCTTAAGAAGTTGGCCAGCTGGACCTGGAAAACGCCAAAAATGGCGTAAAACAAACAAAATCGAGAGCTGAGTTAGCTCTTTTTCCAGAAATGTAAACTGTGATAATAGCAAAAGGGTTGGAAATCGTTTTTCCACCCCTTTTGTCTACACTCTGAGACGTGAAATCAATAAGGTTTCACGTCTTTACTAAATTATTTATATCGACCAAATAGATCTTGTACGATGGTATAAGACTCTTTTAAGCGCTCTTCGTATTCAGGTAAATCCCACTTATCCCAAGTATAGCTGCTTAGCTTTGGTAAAACACTTGTTTCC
Organism: Psychrobacillus sp. FSL K6-4046; assembly: GCF_038624605.1. NCBI lineage: Bacteria > Bacillati > Bacillota > Bacilli > Caryophanales > Bacillaceae > Psychrobacillus > Psychrobacillus sp. FSL K6-4046. The sequence goes on along the minus strand of NZ_CP152020.1, from coordinate 469,172 downwards.
ATGGAGGGAAACGTATCCTGAAGAATGTCTTGCTCATTCAGTAACAAGGCACCTACAAATATTTCATCTACAAACTTGCTTGCCTCTATTCCGTCCTTGTATAAATCCCCCATGAACTCTTTTTGACTAGGGTCTTTGGCACGTAGTAATAGCCAAGGAATTCTAAGCTCGATTTTACCATCGGCTATGTAATAATCCGCTAGTGAATTATAATCACTAGCTTCTGGATTTCCATTTCCCCGTTTTAGCTTTCCTGCTTCATAGGATTCAAAGGGAAGCGTTGTTTTTTGTTGCGGCAAGTATAGTTCCTTATTTAAGGCATATTGCTCTTTTACAAATTTCCCGCTATCCAAAGAAGGAGTTGCTGGCTTTGGCTTTAGTAAGTTTAATACATGACCATATTGATAGGAGAAAAAGTCGTAATATTGATCCACTAGTAAACGAGATTCACTTTGCTTTAAATTTACTATAAAGTCTATCCCGTTCGTAAAAGATATATTAGGCAAGCCTTCAAACTTAGTATTTCCTTGATTCGGAACGACATCTAGAAGAAACATAGGGTATCCTGTAAATGACGTATCATAATCTAATCTTATATATAAATATCTTTCATCATGGTCTACATATAAAGATCGTATACTTCCGTCTTTCTTTTCATAGATAGGCTTCCCCTTCCATTCCTCTGTTTTCCCATCGACTCTAATCTTATGGCGATCAAAGCTCAATAGACCAAACTGTTGCTCATTAGTTTGCGCATTGGACCAGTAAGGGCGTCTATCTGGATTATCATAGTCCACGGTATTCCACGTACGCTTAAACCATTCATCTTGCCAGGTGAAAACTAAGCCTCCTAAGAGCTTTTCTGCCATAATATCTTCAAATAGACGGCTAATTATTTTACCCTGCTCCTCTTCGGAATGAAAACCTTGATTCCAACCAAATGGATTTTTATGCGTTAGCCCCCTAGAACCTGGCACTCCAAATTCCGCAATTAGTATTGGCATACGATGCACCTCGTGTAGCTCTTTTAAGTAAGCAGCATAGCTATTAAATTCTCCACGGTGATCTACAAATTTTTGATAGGACTCCTCATAATTAAAGAAGTCAGGATAATAGGGGTAGACATGGTAGGAAGCGAATTGCTCAGTTAGCTTCATTTCATTTTTTGTGTAGATGACGTTAGGATCTACACCTACCAGATCCTCCTGTTCAGCTGGCTCTGCGGGATGCTCTAAAATATCCGTTGTCACCCAGTTGGTAAAGCTCATTGGTCTTACCCAGTTATAGCTCTCTTTTTCATACTTAACGATAGTATCCATTTGCTCTGCCAACCAATATTCAAAGGGCCTTGCCCCCTTCGTCTCAAAATATGTACCGTCATACTCTCCTATGGAGCTGTGCTTTTCATTTGTATTTAGTACCATGTAAGGGTACCATTCGATGCCTAGAACCCATCCTGCGATATACTCAGACACATCAGCGTTGTAAACACCCGAAGCATGCCCTGGCCTTTCTTTGACTATTTTGTTTCCATGGATAACATCGACAATTGTCTTCATTTCCGTTTGAAAATCTTTCAAATTTTCTTCCTCAAAAGCGTCTAATGATTCCTCCAGCTTTTCTTCATTGATCCAAACGCCATGAAGAACATAAATTTTATTTTCCTGTTCCTCGTTATAGCGTTTCAAGGCATTATAAAAGCCGGGAGGATGTAATGTATAAACGCGCACCATGTTAGCGTGCATCTCCCCTATTTGTTTGAACCAGCGATAATATTCTTCCTCGGTAATAGCTGCTTCACCGGGAAAATAGCCTGGTTTTCCCATGCCGATGTTTACCCCTTTAATGGTTAAGGGCTTCCACTGGTCATTCTCATACACTTCAAATGTTTCGCCTTTTACTCTAGCGTTATAGCCCAAGCCATCTTCCATGTTGGTCCCCTCACTTGTATGGAAGTCTTCCAATATTACCTTCATCATAGGAGCATACGTAGACCAGTAAAAAGCATTATCAGCAAATCTCTCAGCAAATTGATAGATGTTTGCTAGCCCCTTCAGCTGATAAAAAGCAGGAACCTTTGCTATATCATTGAAATCACCTGCAAAATAATAACTAGATGAATTTGACTGTTCTCTTGCCAAAACTGCAGCAAATTCTGTTGGGATTGAATACTCCTCAAGTAAACTCTTACCCGCCTCTGTTATATCCCATTGATAATTAGCTAAAACCTTTGTTCCCTCTTGCGGCACTACTATGTCAAACCAATATTTGTAATCCGCACTTTTCTCGAGATCAAATTTGGCTTTTCCATCCTTCGTAAAGGATACTTGAATTCCTTTTTCGCCAAAATGCTGATCACTTTCTAAAACAATGACATCATTTTTGTCGTTTACTAACACAAATCCTTCTCCGGTGTAGCTCCAATCTTCTACAGAGTCAATCACCCGATTTGGAATCTCTTCATTGCTAGTTGGATCCAAATCTTCAAAATATCTTCCTGTCCAGCCAGTCCACTGGAGTCCTAAATAATTTTCCACACTCTCTCTAACTGGAGGTTCAGTAGGATAGGCAAAAGTATTAAATTCCGCGATTAACAAGCTTTTGTCTCGATCATTTAATCTCTTTAGAATATTGTTCCACTCTTCTTTCTCCAGTCCGCCATAAGCTTCGCTACTACCCTCATGAACACCGTAAGTATCAGCCAAGTAAATGACATCATAATTCGAATAGTCATCAGGCAATGCCCGTATTTTTTCCTTATTATTTGGCGTAAACCCAAAGTAATCGGATGATGCATCATATGCTTCATCACCATTCGTATATTTTAAATGATTGAGTAACCAAGTGAGTCCTAAATGCTCTCGGTAAGAATCATCTGATACTGTCTTATCAATAATGGCTATACTCACCTTTTCATTTGGTTCTAAAAACCACAGCATAATTGGTAGAAGTAAAATACAGAGGATAGCAATACAAACTAAATAAAATCGTTTCATCTCCACTATCCTTTCTGCGATAAGCCTTTACGCTTCATAGTTCCCCATACGTTTTTACCTAGTATAAAATGGAGCAGCCCTTCACATCTCCAAAATAACGTTAACGGCTTGTACCAAAATATTTCCGAAAGGGATACAATGATTAACCTAAATACATCTCGAACTTTCGGGAATGCATTTGTACTCCATGCTTCTAATAATATGGATAACGCTGAAAAAATGGCTCCATAAACAACAAATAACAGCGCAAGAAGTATAGCAATCTCGTAATAGATATCTCCTAAAAAGAATGCAATAACAATATAAATATATCCTCCCAATTCAATAACAGGTCCCAAGCATTCTACAATCCAGAAGTAAGGAAAAGAAATCATACCGATTCCTCCGTACTTTGGATTAAAGGTCATTTTTCTATGCTTCCATAAGCTTGTTATTAACCCCTGGTGCCATCTTCTTCTTTGCTTCCTTAACGTTGATAGGTCTTGAGGAGCCTCCGTCCAGCAAACCGGATCAGGCACAAATTCAATGCGTTTCTTTAATTTTTTTTCTTTAAGTAGGCGGTGAATTTTAACGACCAGCTCCATATCTTCTCCAATATTATGCTTGGAATATCCACCCGCCTCTATGACCCATTGCTTGGAGAAAACGCTAAAGGCTCCAGATATAATCAGTACTAAATTAAATTTACTAAGTGCAATTCTTCCCATAAGAAAAGCTCTTAAATATTCTACAACCTGCATCACAACTAAGAAGTTATTCGATAGACCAGTTTTAAATATAGATCCTAATTGAATATCTGATCCATTTGCTATTCGAATATTACCTCCCGTTGCGATAACTTCACCGTTAGATAAAATAATAGGTTTCATCACCCGAAGCAAAGAAGTCTCTTCTAGGATAGAATCTCCATCAATAGAGCAAAAGTAAGGGTATCTCGAGACATTAATGCCTGCATTTAAAGCGTCAGCCTTTCCTCCATTTTTTTTATTTACCAACAGTAAGTTGGGGTGTATAACTGATTGATAAATATCGATTATAGGCTCTGTAGACAGCTGATCTCGTATAATTTTTGTTATCTTTTTCATTTTAAATTGTTCAATTACCTTCTGCTGAGTGGCATCGGTAGACCCATCATTTACTACAATTAATTCTGTTTGTGGATATCGCAGACTTAAAAGAGAATGGATGCTATCAATCACACCTGCTTCTTCGTTGTAAGCTGGGACAATAATCGAGACGGGCTTTGAATAAATCACATCTATATAATCATCGTCTAATTCATCCTTATCGAGTTTGGATTGCTTTTTTAGCTGATGGAAAGCCATGAAAAGCATAATACTATACGTTAAAATAACGATGACCATATAAAACAATATGATTCCGGCAAAAAACAAAAGTATATAATCTAAAATATTGGCTAAGCCCATTATGGTTTAAGTCCTTTCCCTAGTGCCTCATTGGCCATATCAATTGCATACCGATCACTTGAATGCTCTATATACTCTTCTAGGCTAGTCCTGCCGCTTTTATCCCTCATCATTGTTTTAGCAGCCTGAGAGCGGACCCACCACGATTCATCCTCTAAAAGTATTTCTAAATGAGGGAGCGTATAAGAAAGTGGTAAAAGCTGAAACAATTTAGCTACCATTAGCCTTTCCTCCCAAACTGGAGATTTCACAAAAGCTAAATAATTTTCTGGATTATTAATAAATCCAATCTCATAGATCGCCCTAAGGGATTTTATTCGAATCTCAATATCCTCTTGCTGTAGTTGTACTTCTAGATGAGGCAAATACTCTATATCTCTTTTAAGCCCCAAGGTATCAATTAAGGCATAGCGGCATGTTTTAGGTAAATCTGTAATTTTATCGGTTAAGGTATCCAAAAGCTCTGCCGGAAGATTTAAAAGTAGTTTTTTATACTCATATTCTGACAGTTGAACATTACTGATCAGGATATGCTGTAAAAATAAATTCTTATTAAATAGCGAATAGATTTTCAAAAGCTGAAAGTATTCTTCTCTTGAAATCCTCTTTTTCCCGAGCTTTTCGCAATCTTTTTCAAGAGAATCAATCTTGAAATCTTCTATATGAAACATAGCATTCATTCGTTTACTCCAGCTTTTACTTTGCAGAAGATTCAAATAGAAGTCCTTTAAGTATTCATTAGAAAATTGACTAATTTTCTCTTGAATGGATTCGTTAGAGAGATTCTTTAAGTAGGTCGAAAATATTACTTCTATGCCTATTATCTCTTCTCTACTTTTAGGAATGACCTCCGGATTAAAGGGTACCCCTTCTATTAAGTAGCAACGCCAATTCTCTTCATGCTTGCTGACATAAGATGCTATTTTCGCTTTTATCTTTACTTCTTTGACTCTCTTTATAATTAAGTAAAGACCGATAGAAACGAGTAACAATGTTAATAGACAGATCAGTAGGAGGACAAATTTAATGGAAATTTGAATCATAGCCATAACCTTTCGAAAGTCCTTCTTATCTGTGCCTCAAAAAGTCTAATATTAAATGGTTTTATCAAATACTCATCTACTCCTATTTCGTAGGCATAGAGCATGTCCTCCTCCGATTTCTTCTTGGTCATCATGTACGTTATAAAGCGTTGTTCATTAGGGAGCTGTTTAACCATATGCAAAACTTCGAGCCCATTTTTTCTAGGTAAAATATCGTTCATAATGATGATATGTGTATGGCTAGAACGATACCAATTAGATGCTAAAAAATCATACCCATTAGAGAAAGCTTTTATCTCTAATTCGAACATATCAACATTCATATTTTCCATGGAAGAACTTAGGACATTCCGAAATATTTCATTTTCCTCTAGAATACTAACCTTAATTTTTTCTATGTCTTTTTCTTTAAATTGTGATATGTATGTTACTTCAAAGGGACTTCCAGTACTAACGACCTCATCTATAGCTCTGTTTCCAACCTCTAATAATTCCTCAAACTCTACGCGATTGTTCCCTATCTCTATAATAGTTGCCGATAGAGTCAGAGAAGAGACAATGTTAGTGTCTGCAAACAACCTATTAAGAAAGGCTTGCGCTTCCTCCTCGCCACTTTGGGATAGTATGATACACCATTTATGAGGCTCCTTAAGCTCAAAAAGAAAATCAGTTTTTCTAATTTTGCTTCCAAGATAGGATGTTAAATCCTCTTGCTGAAATCCTAACCTTTTAAAAGAAGCCGATAAAAAAACAGCAGTAATTGTCGTACGAGAGCGAACAACATTTGCTTTTAAAACGTTAAAAAAATCTTTTATTTGATCAAAGGCTTGTTTAGAGTCATACTCGCCGTTATGTATAGTTAAGCTCATTTTAATCCCCCTAACTTTTTCCATTATTTTATTTTTGTTTACAAATAATATAATTTTACCATTTATATACCCAATTTATAGAAGATTAGACAATTTAAAATTTTCAATTGAGTAATTTCTCACAAATGTTATTTAATGATTATATTTAGTAGTCCAAAAGACCTCACAAACTTTATTATTGATACAGCTTGCGAGTAGAAAAGAGTATCGTTCTCAAATAGCGATAGATTAAGATAGTCCAAAATTTGGGGATATGATTTTTATGCAGATACAATTCGATTGTGGTATTACTTTGGTGGTTATTCTGAAGGTTCAGGTACACTATATGATTTATCCAATAATGACCTAGAAACAGATATTGAGGAAGCCTTAAAAAATGTACTTAAATAATTGATTAACAAGTATAACCTTCGAGATGTGAAAAAAAGTGACTGGGGAATAAAGATTTCGGAATATATGAACAAAAAAACATGTACGAATCAAAAGATAAACTAATTGAACTGTGTAAAATTGTGAGCAGTTAAATTGATTAAGATGATTTTTTTGAACTGTATAGTTGTTGGGCCGAAGAAGAAAGTATATCTTGCCTCCATTCAAAAATCCCACTAGTCGTTTTGGCGTCGACGAATGGGACCTCTATTTCAAATTATTTTAATGGAATCCAAATTTCTGAATAGCAATCTGGACTGAATGGATCATCCTCTGTATACCTTTCGAACTCTGGAGTTCCTGCATGTTGATATCCGTTAGCAGGGAACCATTCAGAGAAAATTTGTTTCCAAACTTTTGTCATTGCATCAGGCATTGGACCATGTACTTCAAAAACACCCCATTTAGAAGCTGGAAGTTCGATTACTTCAAATCCTTCTTTAACGTCACCTGCATATTCTGTAGCAACCCAATAGTCAATTTTCTCATGAGGTTTTTCTACACAAATACCGAGCATTCCTTTAATTTGTCCATTATTAATTTGTACTAGCTTGTCAGTAGTGCCATCCCCATTTAATTCATCCCACATTTTAGGAATTCCGATTAAATTTCCCTCATTCTCAAGTAAAAATTCTTTTTTTATACCTATTGCTTGAAAGCCTTCACGTTCTACGATTTGATATTTCATTGGTTCTGCCCCTTTCAATCTCACCTCTATCACGAGGCGGTTATATGATTTGATCTTGCCAATATTTTTTCTAGCGTCACTTGGTGAAACCTCATGCTGACGCCTAAAGGCTTTTGAAAAAGCCTCGGGAGTATCATAGCCGTACTTAAATGCAAGGTCGATAATCTTACTGTCTGTTCTTTTTAACTCATCTGCTGCCAAAGTCAATCTTCTCCGTCGAATATATTCACCTACTGAGGTTTCTGTTAATAATCCAAATGCTCGTTGAAAATTGTATGCAGAAGAGTTTGCTTCCTTTGCAATGCCCTCTATCGAAATTTCTTCTAATAAGTTTTCTTCGATAAAGTTAATTGCTTTTTGTAACGATTCTAACCAAGTTGACATGCTATTTCCTCCTTATTTAAATAGTAAATTTATTTCACTTTAAATACCTGTCTTTAAATGCTCTGTTCTGTCAGAATTTATTTCTATAAATAATTTTATCTTTTAATTCACCAAAATAAAGGGGCATCCTAAAAGTTACAGGGAACTAAAACTCTTAAGTAATGTGGAATAAAGAATCTACTTGCTTTTCACTGGGAGGCAATGCGCGCTGTTTTAGCAGGAATCCCACAAAGATTGCAAAATGCAGCGTTCGAAATCCTTCAATCATGCGCTGGTAGAATTCGATGGGGCGTTTAATGAGTGGAATAGAAGAATTGATAAAAAAGATGCACGTAAAGTAATGGGGGCTTTAGTAAAAAACAATAATAAAAGGCTATGTTAAAGGTTATGGTTGATTTAGGATGCAAAGAAATATTAAATCAGAGAGTAGAATTGATTTCCGCCCCAGCCGGACGCTTTCCTCGGGGTGAGCGATAAGCCATCACCCATCGCTAGCGCGCGTGGTTGTGATGTCTTATCTGTCTCACTCATCCCGTAGCATAGCTATCAAGTTAAGAAAAATTTACGTCATTCACTCTCATATGAACTGGTATTTTTGAAAATTAGACCATATGAAATTAACACTTTTTGGTTTAACCAAAAAATGTAAGTTTAATTTCTTTCTATACAGGGCATAGAATACTAACTGTAATTTGCACCGAGTATAATCAATGGATCCTTTTCAGGTGGCCCTTTTGTTTTCAATGCATGTTTACAAAGAGCACCATGAAACCTTTTCAGTACCCCATTGGTAAGCTTGGTGTATTTTTTTATGCTTTCAAACATCAAGCGAATAAAGCGTAGTGCAACTGAGATGCCCTTTTGAATGCTTATCTCTATTCTAGATTTCTCTAGCAAGAATAAACGTGCCTGATAAGTTGTTGTAGTTGTGATTAGAAACAATAATAAATGAGCGAAAAAATGACATAGGACACGTTCTTCCTTTATCTGTTTATAAAAAGTGGTCGGGAAATTAGATTTCCATCCTTTAAACAATAACTCGATCTGCCAGCGCAATCGGTAAAGGTCCATCACTTTCTCAGCTGGGATAGTATCCGGGAGGTTTGTCATAATAATCGTCGCCCCATCTAGCGCTCTTACGTGCTCCTTTGTCTGGTAACGTGAATGTTTACGTTTATACTGATCACTTTTATCTTGTTCCTCTGTATGGCGATACAAAATTAAACGGGTAGGGAATTTATAGTCATACCCCACATAAACTTCCTCCCATTCCCTTACGGAGCCACGCTCCATTTGTTCCAGGTGCTCTGCCAAAGATTCCTTCTGATAAAAAGAGGATTTGACGACCCTGCCATCGGCATGGTAACGAGGGTTGGGATTCCCTGTATAGATAGAACAATCTGGTCGAACTCTAGAGACGAAATAGCCCCCGGACTCATCAATTTTTTGGAAGGTGGGTAGATGGAAATAACCCAAGTCTTGTAGAAATAAATCGCCAGGTGAGACCGTCTCTAATCGATTCTTCCCATATAGAGAATCGTTTTCCTTTCCGTTCATCCAGTCAGCCAATATGAACTGTCCTGTCAGGAATTCATACTCCAGTTGGCATTTTAATTCGGCTCGATAGACGCCAGGAAAAGTCTCCTTCAAATCCGAAGGAAGGGAATGGATGGTCGCGTCTATTATACGGATCCTCTCACAAAATTTTCGTAGTTCGTCACTGATCGGCAACTGATAATTTAACTCCACTTGTATAAAATGTTCCAAACACTTTTTTAGAAATACAATTAATTCTTTATTTAAACGTTGGTTTATTGCCTCTGGAGTCATAGAAATATGACAGGTTTCTTCTAATGACAGGCTGAGCTCGCGTAGCGAACTGCCGGCCAGGTTTCCGCAATGATAAAGAAGGATGTGGAGAAATGAATACGCATCAAGCTTTCGTTTTCGTTTGATCCATCCTGATTCTTTGGCCCAACAATCCAACTTATCTGGGGAAAATAGTTTATACAATTGTTCCATTAAGAGTTTCCATTCGTCTAAATCTGTTTTTTTCATGTGAAGCACCTCCTGTTGGTTAGTTTTCTATACCAACCTCGAGGGTTTTTATAAACTTCTTAACTTGATAGCTATGTCATCCCGTAGGAGTCGCCGTCTGGCGCTCCAATCAATAAATGGGAACAGCTTTAATGCAACGATAAGTGCTAATAAATATACTCGCATAAACAAAGCCGAAAAACTGTACCCAATCCCAATTTCATCATCTATTTATGTTCTTAATAGCCATTTGAAAGTTCCTTTGTGTATGCTTACAGTCACTATAAAAAAGAATGGTTAGTCAAAATCAACCAATAACTTTAACAAAGCTTAATAAAAAAATGAGTCAGGAAAAAAATATCCTAACTCATTTTTATGTGTATTGTATAACTAACTTTACCTTTAACATATCGTATTTATTTCTTCCCTAGCCATCGAATACTTATTTATAAAATTCTTTAGGAATAGCCCCGACAAAGCGACGGTGGTATAGTAAAGGATTTTTTTCCTCATTCTTTATATCCTTAACTTCTCCTATTAATATAGTATGGTCTCCAGCGTCTACTTGTTTAAATAATGTACATTCTAAAACAGAAAGACTATTTGCTAATATCGGCTGATTTAATTCGGATGCTCGCCATTCACAGCCAGAAAAACGATCTTCCACTCGGCTGGCGAACAAATTACAAAGGTCACTTTGATCCTCTGCTAATATGTTCACTACAAACTTGTCCGCTTTTAAAAACTCTTCATATAAGAACGCTTTTTTATCAATAGACCAGAGAACAAGTAATGGATCCAAAGAGACAGAGGCAAAGGAGTTAACAGTCATTCCCATCGGCTTACCTTGTTGATCTAAAGCAGTTACCACGGTTACTCCTGTCGGGTAATTTCCCATTGCAGTCTTAAAACTTTCTATTCGTTTAGATTGGTTTTCCATCCGGCAACTTCCATTCTATTTTTCTTTCATCATAACAAATACCATTTATTGTTTCACATAATACGTTTTGTATTTAGTTTAAATTTATTCAGGACGGGTAAAGTATGAAGGAGAACAAATACTGGAGGGATTTTATATGACAGTCAAATTAACTGTAGAAAATGCCGTACAGGCTAAGCAAGAAATCGAACGATTAGAAACTCAAGGGTACCATAAAGACCATATTCATATTTTTGCACATTCAAAAGATCGTGCAGACGACGTAAATGACGCATTAGATACTTCTGATGTTGGAGTGAAGGAGATGGGATTCCTTCAATCAATGAAGAATATGTTCTCTTCACGTGGAGATGAACTACGAGCTAAAATGAGCGGTGCAGGATTAACCACTCAAGAAGCAGAAGCTGCAGAAAAAGAATTAGATCAAGGTAAATTAGTAATTATTGCTCATGATCCTAAATAAGAAGTAGAAACAGCCCCTTGTTAGACAAGGGGCTGTTTTTTAGTGTTCCAATATTGTATGAGCATTACAAAAACTACATAAATCACAGGAACTATGGCTGTAAATGTTACAAGTCCACTCCATCCAAGTCGCTCCCATAGCGGTCCTAATAAGGTGCTTCCCACCCCTACCCCTATATAGTAGGAAACGAGATATAGACTGGAGGCACTCCCTTTATGATGACTCGCTTCTCTACTAACGGAGGACGCAGCCAAGGAATGGGCTGTAAAAAACCCTAAGCACACTACACATAAGCCAACTACAATCATCCAAACTGAACTACTGTTTGTAAGTAAAATACCCATACTCAGCATAAAAACTCCAGATATGAGGACCTTTCTTTGTCCTATTTTTCCTGCCATCCAGCTGGCTAACGGGGAGCCAATTACCCCAAGCCCATATGCGAAAAATATATTTGAAACAGCATCAATTGAAAGTGAAAAAGGTGAATTAGTCAGATGGAATGGTATATATGTCCAAATTCCAGTAAAAGAAAGCTGAAGCACAATTCCCAATCCGAACATTAACAGCAGGGAAGGATTTTTAAAATGATAAGCAAAGCCATCTAGATCATTTCTAAAGCTCGCTTCCTGAGGCTGGAAATTTCTTGAGTTAGGTAAAGTAACCAACACTAATATAAAAACAAATATGCCACTAACCGCTAAAATATAAAAAGCTATTTCCCAAGAGAAATGCTCTGTTGCATAACCTGTCACGACGCGCCCTATCATTCCTCCTAAAGCATTACAGGATATATATAGGGCGGTTGCTACACTCAAAAATTTCCTATCTATTTCCTCACTTATATAGGCTAATGCTGCAGCTGGCACTCCAGCAAGTAGGAAGCCCTGGATAAATCGTAAAATAATAATCCACACAAAATTATCCGAAAGAGTCATAAGAAAAAAAGGTATCACCGAGCCAATTATAGAAAATCTAACGAAATTAGTTCTGCCAATCCGATCAGAGAAAAAACCTAAAACGATTAAACCAATTATAAGACCAACTGTTGTTAAGGACATCATCATACTAGAGTAAGAAACCTTAACGTCAAACTCCTTCGTAAACATCGGAAGTATTGGTTGAACTGAATACATAGAACCGAATATAAACATGGACGCTAAGCCCAGGCTCCCTACTATTCTCCAAAATTGAAAATCTCTAATAGAATATCCTTTAAAATTACTTGAATCACTCAATATTATCCCATTCTTTCAGGAAGCTTCAAAAATAGCTGAAGCAACAAAAACCCCAACTTTTTCTTAATCAAAACCCCCCACTACCATTCCCTCAAGTGAGTAGTCAATCCTAGCTCCATATTAATTTTCATAATTATAGCAAAATTCATTAGGTTAATGTTAAAGAATATCAACAACCTCAATTAAACTTTCTCCCAACTGAAAATTTAAGATACGTTAGCCCTTTGTATTTTACTCCAATTTAATGCACAATAAATATATGAATCTTGAAGAGGTGAAAATGTGAAACCAGTCATACTCGCTGAGAAGCCAAGTCAAGCGAAGGCATATGCAGACGCTTTTTCAGTAAAACGCCATGAAGGCTATATTGAAATTCTCCCCTCACCTATCTTTCCCGAAGGAGCTTTTATTACTTGGGGAATTGGGCATCTAGTAGAATTGAAGGAACCTAAAGCATACGATCCTAAGTGGAATAGATGGTCACTCGCTAGCCTTCCGATATTACCTGAACGCTATGAATTTCAAGTAGCTAAAGGGAAAGCAAAGCAATTTACGATAGTGAAAAAACTCATCAAATCTACCGATACAGTCATTAATGCATGCGATGTTGACCGCGAAGGCTCTAATATCTTTTATAGTATTTATAACCAAACAGGCGCTAGAGGGAAAACGATTAAACGTTTATGGATTAACTCACTAGAAGTAGATGAAGTTCGTAAAGGTTTTACTAACCTGCAGAACAATCAAAAGGACTTACTCATGTATGAAGAGGCAAAAGCTAGACAAATCAGTGATTGGCTTGTTGGTATGAATGCTTCTCGCCTATACTCCCTTTTATTAAAAGAACAAGGCATACAAGACGTATTTCCCATAGGACGCGTTCAATCCCCTACACTATATTTGATTTATCAGCGTCATATGGAGATCGAGAACTTTGTTTCAGAGCCCTTTTATGAAATAGAAGCATTATTTACTGCAGAGCATGGAAGCTATAAGGGAAAAGCAAAAGCAAAAGAGCCTAAAAGGGAAATTATTCGAGCGCTTTTAGCTAAGCATGATATTCAGCCTAATTCGCCAGGTGTGATTACCTCTGTAGTAAAACAGGACAAGAGAATTCCACCGCCACAGCTACATTCATTATCGACATTACAGGCTACAGCTAATAGATTGTGGAAAATCAGTCCAGCAGATGTGTTAAAAACGATGCAGGGACTATATGAAAAAAAGTTAGTCACTTATCCTAGAACTGATTCTCGTCACATTACTCCAAATGAGTTTGCTTATATCGTCGGACAAGTGGAGGAGTACCAAAAACTAATCAATAAACCGTTCCCAATAGCCTCTCGCTCTCCAAAAAAACGTTATGTGGATAGCTCAAAGGTACAGGAGCATTATGCTATTATCCCAACTAAAAAGATTCCATCTCAATCTGTACTTGCCAGACTGTCACCGATAGAGAGAAATCTTTACGAGGAAATTATTCGTACGACGCTCGGGATGTTTCATACGGACTATCTTTATACAGAAACAAAGGTTACCACTGAGGTAAACGGATTGCTATTCTTTACAACCGGCAAAACAGAGGTCGACAAAGGCTGGAAGGCTCTTTTTATTCAGTCATCTAATGAAAAGGAAAAAGAAGAACCAACGCTTCCTCCTTTAACCGAGCAGGAATCAGTAGCAAGTAAGATTGAAATTAAAGAAGGCAAGACAACTCCTCCAAAACCATATACAGAGGGTCAATTAATCGCAATGATGAAAACCTGCGGTAAGCTAATAGAAGATAAAGATGAAACGGAGATTTTAAAGGAAGTAGAAGGTCTAGGAACCGAGGCCACGAGAAGTGGGATTATTGAAACCTTAAAAAGACATAACTATATAAAGGTAACCAAAAATATTGTTTCTATTACTGATAAAGGGCGTGTTCTTTGTCAGGCTATTGAAGGAAACCTTCTCTCCAGCCCTTCTATGACTGCTAAATGGGAAAACTATCTACGGAAAATAGGAAATGGTGAAGGCTCTCAAGATCGTTTTCTTGGTAGCATAGCTAAGTTTATCTATAGCCTGATTAATGAAACACCTACCCAACTTAAAACCAAAAACATTACGATCAAGCTTCCTCCAAGAGAACCAAGTTCGAAATATGCAAAGTTTAAGCAGGAACCGATTGCTCCATGCCCTAAATGTGGACAAGGCTCCATTGTAGCACGTAAAAATTTTTACGGCTGTACCAATTATAAAAATGGGTGTACTCAAACATTTAATGGATTTTTCTTAAAGAAAAAAATTACGCCTAGTCAAATCAAGCTGCTTTGTACAAAAGGAATAACAAACACTATCAAGGGGTTTGAAGCTGAAAATGGTCAAAAGTTTGATGCAAAGCTTGCTCTAGAAGAAGGCAAAGTAAAACTAGAGTTTAAATAACCCAAATTGTTTACATGTTAAAGAGTGAAAGGAACCGAGCCATTTACCTCGATTCCTTTCGCTTTTTCTTTTATTCAAATGGATAGGCGTACGCTGTCTCACCCAGACGTCCTTTTGTAGTAACGGCTTGAGATAAGGAGTTTACAATCGCCTCCTCTGTCACTTCTGCTGCAGCTTGGAACAGATCATTCATGACAGCATGATCATCCCTTAGGACACTCCTTGGTTCCACGCTGTTTTCAGAGACATGTGGTATTTTATGAGCAGTTGAAAATGCAATAACAATATCGCCACTTCCATTGCTAAAGTGACTCCCTGTCCTTCCTAAGCCAATACCACAACGCTTGGCCACTCGCTTGAGCTGACTATTTCCTAGAGGTACATCTGTTGCTAAAACAATTATTATGGAGCCATCTGCAGGTGTAGGATACGACGGCACGGAACTATCATCCTTTGCTTTATACCGTTCTGCCTGGAACTCTTCTTTCTTTCCAAAGTTACTTACCACCATGCACCCAATGGTATAGGCGGTATCGCTTGATGTATCATACACTATCCTGGAGGATGATCCTATCCCTCCTTTGTGACCGAAACAAATCATTCCTTTACCAGCTCCAACTGCTCCTTCTATAGAAGCCTCTGAAGTAGCATTTTGGATTGCCTCTATTGCATGTTTAGGTTCTACTGGAAGTTCACGTATAGAATTTAGCCTACCATCGTTACACTCTCCGACCACAATATTAATTGTCCCAGTAGAGACCCCGATATCGGGATTTTCTTTTAGCATATACGCCAAAGTACCTTGAGTGACCGCTGGGACGCCAAATGTATTGGTGAGCATAATAGGAGCCTCAATCACCCCTAACTCATCCACCTGCACTAGACCAGTTGTTTTACCAAAGCCATTTAATATATAGCTAGCTCCTACAACTTTTTGATGAAATAGGTTTTCGCCATGTGGAAGTATAGCAGTGACTCCTGTACAAGCATGCTCACCCTCTTGAAGTTGATGATTTAGCGTTACATGGCCCACTTGGACACCCTCTACATCTGTAATACAATTTTTGGGGCCCACTGGTAACTTTCCGATTGTCACACCACGTTGTCGTATTTTCATTTGCTTCATATTTTATCCCCTTATTTTAGCTACTTCCATCCACCTATTTTGATAAGCAGATTTTATGAACTCAGGTTTTTCTCCATATATTTGAATGATATCCTTAATCTCTTCTGCCCAATAGGTTTCGTTTTGATTAATGGCCAGACTAGGATAACCTGATCCCCTTTGCAAATAGTCGGAGCTTGCAACTAAATACCATTTTTCATCTTCCATTGGAATCTCTTTTAAATAGATAGTTTTAATATGTTTGCCATCGTGCTCAATTTTTAGTCCAGACACGTGTAATCTGCCCACAAATCTCCCCCTAAAACCTGGGCCTCGACCTTCGGCTAAGCAAACCTGGGCATCTAAGGATGATTGCAGTGCTTCCTGAATATGTTTTCCTTGAATCTCAAAAAGAGTAGGATTCAAGGGAGAAGGACAAATTTCTATTAGTTTTTTTCTAGACATCTCATGGAAGATACCTGCATTACAAATACCACTGTTAATAAGTCCAATGTCTGCCTTTAGCATATCCTTCAATCCATCAGCAATCAGATTACTAATAGGATTCTCCTCCACTACATCGTGCCAAAGAGGATTCCCTAAGGTATATAGCGGTTGACTTAATACGTTAACTGCCTTTGTTTTATTCACTTTTAAAACTGAAATAACCTGAGGGTCCTCTTGTATTTCTTTCGTTGATATAGTCTGTGAGTGGATTAGGTCGACCTTTCCTCTTGTCACTTCTATTTCAACTATTCCTAGGTACTCCCCATAGTTACCAGCACTATTCATAATCGTATTATTAATTAACTTCGCTTCTGTGAATAGTTTATGGTCATGAGCTGATATGATAATATCAATTTCCTCTATTTCATTGGCTAACGGTTCATCTGCAAATGTGCCCACGTGGCTTAACAGAATACATACGTCATATTTCCCTTTGTTTCTTTGAATCTCTTCCTTGATAGCAACCGTATAATCATTCATGTAGAGGCCAAGACCCTCGTTAAACACTCCCATATCAGGGGAAGAGCCTGTAATGAGGAGACGCAAACCGTTCTTTTCTAGAATCGTACTCTTACATACTCCCTTTATAGCTGTTAAATCTTTTTTCACTAAATTGTTACTTATAAAAGGAATTGAGCTATTACTAGCCATATGTTCTAGCGTATCGACTCCGTTGAACATTTCGTTGTTACCGATTGTAATTGCATCATAACCACCAGCCTCTAGCAGCTCGAGGGCCGCTATCCCCCTAGTCCCCTGTAGCTCGATGCTTTTAAAATCTGCAAAATCTCCTCCATCTAATACAATCGTATTTTCATCTCGATGCTTTCGAATTAAAGAAACGATCTTTTTATAATTATCAAATTGACTATGTATATCATTCGTATGTAAGATTTTTAATCTTGTCATGAGCTATGTCTCCCCCTAATTATTCTCCTATCATATCATATTCTAATAATTCCATTAACTCTAATATTTTCAAAATTTAAGCGTATTCCAATGTAATTAGGGAATAATTTTTACATAAGACTATTTAGGAGGTAATCAAATGGAAGTATTAAAAGTAAACGGTGAGTTAGATAAAAAAAAAACTAGCTATTAGCATTCTAGTACCTGTTATAGGAGGCTCTATTACAGGCTGGTTAGCCAATCGTAATGCACAAAAAAAATACAAAAAGCTTAAACAGCCTTCCTTCGCTCCCCCTGCTCCTGTCTTCCCTATAGTATGGACGTCCTTATACGCAATGATGGGACTAGCCAAATATCGAGCTGATCAAAAAGTTCAACAAGGGGATAAGGAATCACCTGCAATTCCTCTCTATGACTTACAGCTAGGTTTAAATTTCTTATGGTCTTTCTTGTTTTTCCGTTGGGGTCTTAGAGGAACAGCACTTATTGAAATGACCATTTTATTAGGTGCCATAGCCATGACAGCATATGAATTCCAAAAGAAAGATACTACTGCCGGCGCATTAATGGTACCGTACATCGGATGGGTAACCTTTGCCTTAGGATTAAACTTTGCAGTATGGAAGTTAAATAAATAAATTGAGAACACCAGATTTTGTAATCTGGTGTTTTTTAACCTATTGTTTTGATACAATTAATGTAAATTAATAAAATATATAGGTTTATATAAGTCTTAAAAATTATGATGACGTTGCGAAATATCATATTAAAACAGTTTAATTAGGATAAAAATTAAAGGCTAATTTTCAACTTACCGAATATATTTTTAATAGTACAAAATGTATAGTGGGGGGATAAATGGTGTTACATAACCAGAACGAGAGATTTTCAAAGATTGACACAGAACGTTTAAATATTGTTGATAAGTCTGGAAAAGTAAGACTTTCCTTGTTTAATGATGATAATATTCCACCGGCTATAATGGATGGGGTAGATATTCTTCCAGGTCACAGGAAAAATGATCCTATTTCAGGCTTAATGTTTTATAATGCAGAGGGTGATGAATGCGGCGGCTTAATTTATGGGAATGAAGTTAAGGAAAATGGAGATTACAGTGCCTTTGCTTCACTTACCTTTGACCAATATAAACAGGACCAAGTTGTACAAATGAGGTATGTAGGCGAAAACGGGAATCATAATTATGGGTTTGCCATTTTTGATAGACCAAATAAAAATCTTGGAGAAATGATAAAGAGAACTAATCAAATTGAGAAATCGGATCTTACAACTATAGAAAAAGAAGAAGCAATAGAGAAAGAGTATGCGGGGAGTGTTCAACGAGCATATATGGGTAAAGCCGAAAATGGAGATATTTCGGTACAACTAATGGATAGCAAAGGGAATTCACGCATAAGAATGGTTGTTGACGAAAACGATATACCTAAATTAGAGTTCCTTGATGAAAAAGGGAAAGTTACATATAAACTCCCACCTGATTAAGTGGGATGCACTTCCAGTAACCTTTGCCTTAGGATTAAACTTTGCAGTATGGAAATTAAATAAATAAATTGAGAACCCCAAATTGTATAAACAAATCTGGGGTTGTTTGTTCATTTGTTTTGATATACTTAATGGAATAGATAAACACATTAGGGAGTGACAATATGAAAAATATAAAACTAACAACGATGGAAGCAGTTTTACTAGAATCCTTACGAAGTAATGGCGTATCCAACCAGGAATTACTAGATTGTTTAGATGGTCGTTCCTGGGAGGAGACTTTTTCTACCGAATATGAAACATTACTTAATATTTACAACCAAGATAAACAACAATTTATTGAGCTCTTGGAAAATGGTTACTCCGTCAAATTTATATTACTTTTAATGGTTTAAGGAACTTACTTAAAATGAAATTCAACAAACTAGAGGAACAGGACTATAAAATTGTCGATAATACGTTTGAATTATTAGAGCTTAACCCCCAACAATTAAGTACTCTAAGACAGCTTCTTTCTATTAACTGGGTAGTAGAAGAGCATGAGCGAGAAGGATTAGATACTGACTCGATTCTAGTTAAATTAAAGCCTGTTGTGGTGCCTGAATAATTAGAAATAAGGGACTCCAAGAATAGGTATATTTATGGAATTTTTAACCAGAATATTTAGCGGAGTGCAGACTTTGTTTCCAATATTTTAAATAAGTGGTTTATAAAGGGTGGAAAAGGTCAGTTAGACGAATTTTTTTCACTTTAAAATACGTAATAAACCATTGGTATGACTACATTTTAAGAGGGAGTCGCCGTCTGTCGCTACAATCAATAAATGGAATCTGCTTTCATTCGTCTATAAAGCTCTATTTATATTAAAAAAATCGCATAAACAAAGTTGGAAAAAGGGTTTCAACCAAATTACTTAATCTATTTATGTTTTTAATAGTCATTTTCTAATTACTATAGTTGGTTGCTTGATGTAGTTTCAACTCCAGGTCAGCCCACATATACTCTTTTGTTTTTTCATCCCAATTGAATATTAAAGCCATATATTCAATAATCTCTAGCTTCCATTTTTGTACAGAAGAAACGTTAAATAAGATGCTTCCTGTCCTTCTTAATAAATAATCTACTGGAGTTATAACCATCTCATGCTCTATAGCATAATGAAGAGTTAGTTTAATAACCAATGGTAAATTTGTTTCTTTCAAAACCTTGTCTGCTAGTCGTAAAATTCCATCCGTGTTACTACCATACATTGCAGCCAGCTTAACTGCCTCTTTATTGGTTAAGCCAAGATCTACTAAGTCTTTTGCTTTCTTTGCTGTATAACTAGCATAGTCCATTAAATTATCAAATTCTCCGCCAGATAGTTTTAAATTCTTGGTAATAGAATGGCCAACTATAATATCTTCATTCTTCAAATCCTTACATAATATATCAGTAATAGTCTCGGCCATTTTTCGGTATCCAGTCAACTTTCCCCCTGCAATCGTTATAAGACCAGTTGCAGATGTCCAAATCTCATCCTTCCTTGAAATTTCAGAAGGCCCCTTTCCTTCCTCTCGAATCAATGGTCTAACTCCTGCCCAGCTAGACTCAATGTCATCTATCGTTACTTTTATATCAGGGAACATAAAATGAATACTTTGAATTAAATATTCTTGATCGCTCTTTTCAATACACGGATTAACTAAATCACCCTCAAAAATAGTATCTGTTGTCCCAACATACGTTTTACCATCTCTAGGAATAGCAAATACCATTCTTCCATCAGGTGTATCAAAGTAAACGGACTGTCTTAATGGAAATCGCTGCTGATCTATTACTATATGAATACCCTTTGTATGCAACAAACCTTTACCTGCTATTTTTTTATCTAAACTAATTACTTTTTCAACCCAAGGTCCTGATGCATTAACTATTTTTCTCCCGAAAATATTTATTTTAGTTTCTGAAAATTGATCTATCACAGTTATTCCACGAATCTTTCCATCATCCGTATAAATCATCTTCTCTGCTTTTACATAATTAAGTAAGTCTGCTCCTTTTTCAAATGCCTTTTTTGCAACTTCTATCGTAAGCCTTGCATCATCAGTTCTATATTCAACATAATACCCTCCACCTAATAAACTTTCTTGCTTAAGTAAGGGTTCTTTTTGAATAGTCTCATTCCTATTTAACATTTTTCTTCTTTCATGTCTTTTAACTCCTGCTAAAAAGTCATATACCAATAATCCGACAGAAGTCGAATATTTTCCAAATGTCCCTTTTTTATAGATAGGTAATAGCATCCACTCTGGATGAGTAACATGAGGGGCATTTAAATAAACAATTTCTCTTTCCTTACCAACATCAGCAACCATTTTTACTTCTAACTGTTTTAGGTATCGAAGACCGCCATGGACTAATTTGGTTGACCTACTGGAAGTTCCTGCAGCAAAATCCTGCATCTCTACTACTAATACCTTTAAACCCCTCGTGACACAATCTAAAGCTACTCCAGTTCCAGTAATGCCTCCGCCAATAACTATGACGTCATATGTAGTTCCCTCAAGGGTTGATAATAGTACGTTTCTTTCTTCATATGAAAATTTCTTCATTTTTATCTCCTTCACATTAAAAAGACCATTACAATAAACTTGCCCTAGGCAAGTATTGTAATGGTCTTCTCTGAATTCTCTGACCAATTTTATATTATTTAGAAAAATTTAAATATGATATAATCATAATAACCAAAAGATAGAAAAGGTGAGCACTTATGAGTTTAGTAGACATGGTAGAGTCCCAAATAATTGCTGCAGTGACTAATGAGCAGGATTTAAAGCAAGCAATTACCAGTAAGGCGAATATTGTCTTTCTTCTTACTGGAAATCTGATGACAGCAGGCGAACACATAAATAAAATAAAGCAGGCAAACAAATACGTTTTCATTCACTTAGATTTCATAGATGGCATTTCTAGCTCAAAAACGGCTTTAACCTTCGTAGCAGATCAATGGAAACCGACTGGTATTATTACTACAAAGAGCCATGTAGTAAAGTTGGCTAAAGAAGTAGGACTAATGACAATCCAACGTATTTTTTTGCTCGATCGTAATGCAGTTACTAAAGGAATAGAAATGGTTAATTCCTGTCGTCCAGATGCTGTAGAAGTGATGCCTGGTATTATGCCAAAGGTAATTGACCAGCTTTGTACAAGTCTTACTTTCCCTATAATAGCTGGTGGCCTTATAGATAACATTTCAGAGGTACATCAAGCCTTAGAAAATGGAGCTTTAGCAATTTCCGCTGGAGTACCGGAGATGTGGAATTTTAATTTATAAAGAAAGTATATTCCTTACACTCTCTAAAATATATTTAGGTTTATGTTCAGGATTTTCTAACATGGTTGGTGTTGTAATTCCTGTCATAACTAAAACAGATTGCATCCCAGCATCATTTCCCATTTTTATATCAGTTTCTAATCGATCACCAATCATAAAACAATTGCAAGCTTCCATCTGCAAAACGTTATTTAGTACATAATCTGCCATAAGTGCGGACGGTTTTCCCGTGATGATTTTGATCGGCTCTCCTGTTGCTCCTTCTAGAGCACCGATCATTGCTCCACAGTCAGGTATTTCCCCTCCACTAACGGGACAGGTTCGGTCAGGATTCGTAGCTATAATTTTTGCTCCATTTCTCCACGCTTGATATGCCTGGTTTAGCTTGTCGTAATTAAACTCCCTGTCCCATCCTAAAACGACATGGGAAGCTTTAGCGGAGAAATCCGCTAATTTTATGTTTCCTTCCCTAAGTTCTTCAAATAGTGGTGCTTCTCCAATTGCATATACCGAGTCTTCTGGTTTCATAACCTTTTTTAAATACAGAGCAGTAATATAATTTGAGTTAATAACTTCCTCTAATCTCACTTCAATGTCTAAAGCTTTTAACTTTTCTACATAATCTTTTCTACTTGCAATAGATTTGTTTGTAAGAAATACTACTTTGTCCCCTCTTTCCTTCAAACTTTTAATAGCCTCTGGGACTCCAGGGATTATCTCATTATCAATATAAATAGTTCCATCTAAATCAAAAATATATCCATTCAAATTTTTCACTCCAATAACCTATAACTGTTGTTTTCTTGATAAGAAGTTAGCTACACCTTGTAGTAGAAGCACAAGTACAATAAGAACAATCGACATCGCTGCAGCTGAGTAATACTCAGCACGAAGAATATTTTGGAATATAGCTAAGCTCATTGGTGCCCATTCAGGAGGAGCCAGTAGTATGGATACGCTCGCCTCTTTAATTACGGTTATAAATACTAAAACGGATCCAGCAGCTATTCCAGGGAGCATAAGCGGTCCAACTATAGTTATAGCAGCAGTTAAAGGTGTTGCTCCAAGATTGATAGCGGCCTCCTCAATGTCCTGCTTAATTGCTCTCATCGCTCCCATAGTAGACCTAACCATATAGGGCAGTCTTCGGATCGTATAGGCAATGATTAGTAGAACGGCAGTACCAGTTAACTGCAATGGAGCTGTGTTAAATGTTTGAATCAAAGCTATCCCAAATGCAATACCAGGGACAACTAAAGGTATTGATGCCATGAAATCTAACTTAGATGAATTCTGTCTTACTACAAAGTAAGATACAAAGGTTGCTATGATAACACTTAATACAAGTGCTCCGGTCGCTAGCATAATACTGTTTTGTATATTCCCCATAGAGGTTGAAAAAATTGTTTTATAGTGATTAAGGGTATAACCGTTAGGCAGTAAATCTTTTCCCCAAGTAGTAGCAACAGATTGTAATGCTACAGATAACATAGCGAAAAGAGGGATTAAAACTACTAAAAAAGAGTAACCCGACAGTAATCTTGTTAATAATTTATTTTCTATTAATTTTTGTTTTTTTGGTTTACCAGAAACAGAACCATAATTTCTACTTTTCGTAAATAGGTGTTGAAGCCAGAAAAAGAATGCTGCAACAATGACCATGACTACTGTTAAAATAGCAGCACCACCCCAGTTGAAGAAGCCGGCTATTTCTCGATAAGCCTCTACTACCAAAAGGTTTAACTCTTTCGGAGCTAGCACAATCGGGGTTCCAAAATCTGAAAAACTCACCGTAAAAATTAATAATGCACTAGAAATAATGCCTGGTAGTGCTAATGGGAAAGTTACAAAGACAAATGTGAACCAATTCTTTGCTCCTAAGTTTTGCGAAGCTTCTTCTAAACTAATGTCGCTTATTTTAAAAGCGGCAACTAATGGCCACAATGCGTAAGGGAAGAAGAAAAACACTTGTACCATGACTACTCCTGTCATAGAATACGGGTCGATTAACATTCCTTCTCCACCTAATAGGTTGTATATTTCAGTTACCCAACCCGCTCTGCCAAACATTATAATAAAAGCATAAGCAGATATAAAAGTAGGTACGATTAACGGAATTGTACATAATGCGGAAATTGTCTTTTTAAAGGGCATTTTAGTCCGTGCGATCCCATAGGCCATAGGAATGCAAAGGGTAATGACAATAACTGTTACTAAAAAACCTAAATATAAACTATTTTTTAAGGCATCTAAATACCCAGAGTTTGTAAAAATCTTTTTATAGTTCTCTAACGACGATCCTTTTAACTTTTCAATAGTTGAACTAAAAATTGAAGGGTCTGTTATAGAACCCAAAATATTTATTGGCTGTCCTGTGAAGCTTACAAGAAACACTGAAAATAATGGTAGTAGCATGAAAAGGCCAAAAAAAACGTATATAAATATTTTTACTACTGACAAGCCACTGAAATTTTTTAATGACTTCTTCATATCAATAGCACCCTTTCAAACTCTACTGTTAGCTTTACTTCTCTTCCTTCTTCGAATATATTAGCACCTGTAGAATAAGTTGTATCCACGATTAATTGATATTCTCCAACCTTGACATCGTAGCGAACAATCGACCCTAAATAAGTTGACATAATCACCTTTCCAACTACAACATTCGTTGTTGAAGAATCTACTAAACTATGAACAGGCTCTACCATTACGTGTTCCGGACGTATAATAATATCTACCTCTTCCTTAGCAGACTTATTGGAGGATTTCAATTGAAAACCATCTCCACTAACAATAAGCAAGCCATTTTCTTCCCCTATAACTTTCCCCTTTAATATATTGGAAGTACCAACAAAGTCAGCTATAAAAGGTGTAGATGGATTACTATATAAATCTGTTGGTGTTCCAATTTGCACGATTTCCCCTTTGTCCATCACTGCAATTCGATCGGCCATACTCATCGCCTCTTCTTGGTCGTGTGTAACAAAAATAGTTGTGATTCCTAAATCCTGTTGTATGGATCTAATCGTATTCCTCATCGAGTGACGTAGCTTTTGATCAAGATTTGAAAGTGGCTCATCCATCAATAACACGGCTGGCTCCATCACCAATGCCCTAGCCAGGGCAACCCTTTGCTGTTGCCCCCCAGAAAGCTCACTAGTTAGACGATTCGCATATTTATCTAACTCAACGTATTGTAGAATTTTCATCACTTTCTCATGTATTGCTTTTGGTGTCTTTCCTAATCTTTTATTCAATAACCGGGCGTAAATCCCTAACTGTTTAACAGGATTACTAGAGTTTAGCTCTTTAATATTTAAACTGTAGGCAACATTGTCAAATACATTCATATGAGGAAATAATGCATAGCTTTGAAAAACCATGCCACAATTCCGCTTATTTGCAGGAATGTTCTCTACTTCATTGTCCCCTATGTAAATTTTTCCTGAAGTAGGGCTTTCAAAACCGGCAATACATCTCATAGTGGTCGTTTTCCCACATCCCGAAGGACCAAGAAGAGCGAAAAACTCGCCCTCCTTGATTTCAAGGTTAATATCATGAAGTGCAGTAACGTCCCCAAATTTTTTCGTGATGTTACTAATTTTTACTGATCCCATTTATATTCACCCTTATTTATTGAAATTTATCTTTCCATTCGTTTCTTACTCTGTCGTAGTTTTCGTTAACCCAATCTATATCTAAATCTACCGCTACCTCTTTAACTTTTTCTAAATTCAATGGTGTTTTAGATTCTACATTCGGATTAATTGGGATATGATACCAGTCTGCCATAATTTGCTGAGCATCCTCTGATAACAAGAAGTCAATAAATTTCTTACCGCCTTCAGCATTGGGACCTCCTTCTATTAAGGAAGCTGGGTTTACAAGAACTGGTGTCTGATCAGGAACAATGAAGTCTACACTTTCTCCCTTACTTTTTTGTTCATAAGCCATAAAGTCAAAGCCAATACCAATATGAGCTTCTCCCATCGCTACCCCCTTAGTTGGGGCGGAACCAGAGTCTGGCATAGAGTTAGATTGCTTAACTAATTGCTCAAAGTACTTCCAAGCCTCATCCTCACCCTTTCTCATCATTTGGTCCATAACCATTAATGTTGCAGTCCCAGAAGCTGCTGGATTAGGAAATTGAATTTTTCCTTCCCACTTAGGATCTAACAGATCTTCCCACGTTTTTGGCGCTTCTTCCTCAGTTACTAACTCCGTATTATATGAAAACCCTAGAACGAAAATTTCGATTCCAACATACTTTCCATCTTCATGCTTCATCTTAATGCCATCTTCAACTATGTCCCAATCTGCTGCAAAATCTGGAATATATTCTGCCAAAATACCACGCTCTACAGCTGCTTCAAAAGGTAGTATTCCTCCTCCTCCATACCATACATCAGCTTTTGGATTATCTTTTTCTGCTAGCATTTGATTCACAAGAACGTTGGTGCCAGCGTATTGAACATCAACTTTATCACCGTGAACTTCTTCATATTTAGCTGCTAATTCTTTAGTAAAATCAGGTGTTTCAGGAGAATAAAGAGTTATTCGTCCTCCTCCACTTCCTCCTTCACTTGAATCGTCCCCTGCACAACCAGCTAAAATACTTCCCGCAAGCAACATACTTGCAACTAGCCCCGTCATTTTCATCACCTTAAATCCCCCTTTGTTGTGTTAATGGCAAAAAAATAAAGATGAACGCCAAATGTAAGCCTTTTCAAAAAGGCTTACATTTAGGCTTTCATCTCATCGTCTCTGCCTAGTTATTTAACTAATTTAAATTATACAATAAATTCTGATGATTACAACTATTAAAATTCGAAATAGATAAATATAGTACAATACTATTTAATTATTCCACGTGAGTTCTAAAGATTCTTTATTACCATTTAACAATAATCCTTTTATACCCCTTACTTTTCCTCAATCACTACTTCTCTCCTGTTTTTAATAAAAAAACTAAAAATTTATGGAAATTAAATAATTTTGCAATAATCCTCTGCTATACTCCTTTTGAACTTAAAATATTTTCCTAGGAGTGAATGTATGATAAAAAGAGTGAGCGATAAAAGTGCAGTTAGCAAGATATTCCTTTCGCTACTGTTAATTGTTTCCATGGTTATTCCTTTTCTCTCTGTATCCAAAGTCGAAGCTGCTGAACCTATTTCTGTAGCGGAAGCTATCTCTAATAACACTGGTAATGCAACTGTTCAAGGATATATAGTAGGTACCGCATCCTCTGGAAGTTCTTACGACCAAGAAGCTCCTTTTACTGTAGCAACCAATATTGGCTTAGCTGATTCTCCGGAAGAGACTGATCCAGCTAATATTCTCCCAGTACAACTTCCGACCGGTACTGTACGTTCTGGACTAAATTTAGTAGACAATCCAAGCTTGTTCCAAAGTGAAGTTACGGTAACAGGAACTTTGGCTGCCTATTTCTCAGTTCCTGGCATGAGAAGCGCAAGTGCCTATACTATAATTTCTGAAGGAGAGACCCCGCCGACTGACGTTGAAATAGTGGACAATATTGCAGAAGCGCGAGCTATTACAGACCAAAATAAAGTGATACGTGTGACTGGAACCGTGACAACTGGTCTTGGCTATTGGGGAGGTAAAGCTTTCTATATTCAAGATGAAACTGGTGGTCTCTATGCATATACTAGCTCTGCTGATTTAGAACCAGGGGATATCGTTGAATTAGAAGGAAAGGTTAGCCCATATAGTGGAGAGCTGCAAATTCAGCCTACTACTATAAAAAAGCTCTCTTCTGGTAACCCTTTACCGTCTGTTCAAGAAATAACACCTGCGGGAGTCAATGAACAGACACAAGGAGAAAGAATACTATTAAATAATGTAACGATTTCTAATTTAACAGCGGTTAATGATTTCGGAACTTTTGAATTCACTGCCACACACGAAAACGGTGAATCGATCATTATTCGCAATGATAATCGCAACGGTCTTGATTATGAAACCTTTACTAAGCAATATAAAAATGGTGATCTAATTAATGTATCAGGTATTGGATCCATTTTTAACACTACTTACCAAGTTAAAACACTTGGTTTAGAAAGCTTTGAGCAAGTAAACAAGCCTGCCGTGTATCCAAATATTTACCCCGGAACTGTCTCTGAAGGAACAGAAATTACATTAACAACTCCTTGGGATAATGCAAGTATTTATTACACACTAGATGGCTCTGCCCCAACGGTATTAAGTACAAAATATACCGAACCAATTACATTAACAAAAGATACAACGATTAAAGCAATCGCAATTGGAGACACTACCTCTGAAATTTTTACATTTACGTATAACGTTTTAAAAACACAGAACCTTTCTATTCGTGATATCCAAGGACAAGGTCACTTTTCTGATTATGAAGGTGCGACTGTACAAAATGTTACTGGTGTAGTAACACACTTGTATAATTCAGCTAATTTTGTTATTCAGGATATCAACCCAGATGATAACCACCATACATCTGAAGCAATTATTGTTAATAAAAGCTCTAATGGTTTAAAGGTTGGCGACTTAGTGACAGTTGCCGGGACAGTAGAGGAATGGTATTACGATGGCTATTCTGACATGAAAGCAAATGACCTACCAATCACTAGAATCAGAGCTACTGAAACACTTAAAACAGGAACTGCAGAGCTACCAGAACCATTAGTAATCGGAGAGGATATTCATCCTCCGACAGAGCTTATTGATAACGATGGTCTGACTTCCTTCGATCCTTTTGAGGATGGAATAGACTTTTGGGAATCCGTGGAGTTAATGCGCCTAGCTGTGCCAAATGCAAAAGTCGTTGGACCTCAAGATTATGGTGAAATTGTGGTCGTGGCTGGCAACTCGGTTAATACTACATTTAATGCTCTAGGTGGTATTAATATTTCTGCTGATGACTATAACCCTGAAAGAATTACAGTATTAATCGATAATGAGAACTATGATGCAAAATCTGGTGATTATTTTACAGAGGAGATTGTCGGAGTCATGGGCTTTGGTTTTGGAAACTTTAAGCTATGGACTGATGAGGAATCGCTCCCACCTATCACTCGTGTTGAAAAACCTATTACGATAACAGAAATCGTTCCAAGCGAAGAGAAGCTGACGGTCGCTGCTTATAATATAGAGAACTTCTCCGCTAACATCGAAAGCACACCAAACGAGAAGGTTGTAAAAATTGCACGATCATTTGTTGAAAATATGAAATCCCCAGATATTATTACATTAGTAGAAGTTCAAGATAACGACGGTCCTACTGACTCTGGAAATTCCGATGCTTCTGCGAGCTATGAGCGGTTAATTGCTGCCATTGTGGAGGAAGGCGGACCTGCGTATGCATGGACGGATATTGCACCTGAATATAATCGTGATGGTGGACAACCTGGGGGAAATATTCGAGTTGGCTACCTATACAACCCGGAAAGGGTAACACTTTCTGAGGGTACGAAAGGAAGTTCAACTGATTCGGTTGCTTGGGATGAGGGAGGAAATCTCACTTTAAATCCTGGACGTATTTTAGACTTACCTTTGGAAAATACCCGTAAGCCCCTTGCTGCACAATTTGAGTTCCAAGGTGAAAAAGTAGTTGTAATCGGTGCTCACTTAAATTCTAAGGGTGGAGATCAACCTTTATTCGGGAAAAACCAGCCACCTTTGTTAGGTTCAGAGGCTGAGCGAATCGAGATTGCGACTATGATTAACAATTTCGTAAAAGCAGGACAAGCAAAAGACCCTAACTTGAAGGTGATAGTGGCCGGAGATATGAATGACTTTGAATTTACTCCTGCATTAGCAGCTTTAAAGGGTGGAATATTAACTAATATGGTAGAGAAGGTTCCTGCAGGTGAACGATTCTCCTATTACTATCAAGGGAACAACCAAGTCTTAGACCATATTTTAATAACAAATAATTTAGTAGAAAAAACAGCAGTGGATATGATTCATATCAACGCTAACTATATGGATATTCATGGACGTGCTTCTGACCATGACCCAATTATTATTCAAGTTGACTTGAAGGAACAAGAGTCACCACCATCTCTGCCTAAAATCCTTAATCTAAAAGTGGATAAAAAGCATATTAAAATAGATGTTAATAAATCATCAACATTTAAGCTTACAGCTATGTTAAATAACAAAGGGAAGAAAAATTCTACTATTGATGTAACTGCAGATGCAGAATATAGTGGCTATGATAAAAATATCATTTCTGTAAATGAAGGAGTAATTACGGCTAAATCTGCCGGAAGCACTACCATTAAAGCTACTTATAGTAACAAATCTGTTACTATTAAAGTAACTGTACAAGCAGCAAAAAAGTGATACCCATTCACAAAAGAATCCTATCCCTTTTCAAAGGTGATAGGATTCTTTTATGTTTATTCATGGTCTAAAAATTTCCCGTGGCTTGGTTTGGCAATTCGTTTAAATTCACTAACTAATAAATGAAGATTGCTTTTAAGTATTTCACCGCGCATTGGAAGTCCGTGACCAGTTACCGCTATATCAGGCTTCAAGGAATCTAGAAGTTTTACGGAGTATTCTGCATCCTCCCAATTTGTTGTCAAATAACGAGGGGGTCCACTTATTTCTTGTTCTTGTGTAAACACCTTGTATAAATACTCTTGTTTGACCGTAACAAATGCATCACCGGCGATCAATAGTCCATCTTCTTTTCTAAATAGCGAAACATGCCCTGGGGAATGACCTGGAGTATGAAACCACTTAAAACCTGGCATAAAAGGAACAGAGCCATCCTCTGGTAAGATGTGTACATGATCTCCCAGGTCTATTGCTTTAACAGGAAACATCCCAGACATTTTGGAAACCATTCCTCCTTCTACGGAAGTATCCGGATCTGGGTAATCCTGCGCTCCCGTTAAAAAAGGAAGTTCCAGTGGATGAGCATATACAGGGACATTCCACTTTTCAACTAGCTCTTTAATAGCTCCTACATGATCAAAATGTCCATGTGTTAAGATGATCGCCCTTGGTTTTTTATTCTCACCAAAACGTTCCTCCACTATCTCTATAATCTTATCAGCAGACTTAGGCATTCCAGCGTCTACTAAAACGAAATCATCTGTACCTGGCTTCCCTACTAAACAAACGTTTACAATTTGAATGGTGTAACAAAAGACATCTGGTAGAATCTCTAAACCTACACCACTACCAACAGATGTCGTCGGTATATACTTATAATCGTCTCCGTAAGATATCGAATTGTCCATAATATTTAATCCCCTTCCATTATTATCTTAGTTTCTCTTCCCTCCTCAAATTTATACTTTATTATCGTTTACACTTTTACCGACCATTTTAAACCTTCTATCTCTTTATTTTGTATAAATACCATAAAGTCTCTGCAATAGTCTCGATATATAGCTTCTCTTCTTACATTAATATTTTCCTACGGGGAAACAATAATCCAACCTCTCTCCCAATGATTAAAGAATAATTTAGTGTACGTATAAAAAAACAAAGGATGGCTTTTATAATCATCCTTTGTTTTCATCATAATATTTAATGTTTAACTAACCTTAAAAAATCCTGCTCTCCAACTATTTCTAAAGGAATCCCCTTTTGGATTAAGTCCTCAGCTTTTTGCATTTTGGAGCTTTTTACACCCTCTACATACTTCATAAGCGCTTGATCTCCAACTACTAAAAAGTTTGTATCTATGTCTACGGCCCCTTTACAGGTAGCTCCACGGTCAGCAGCATATTTAGCTGCATTCGATCTTGTCATAGAATCCATTTTCCCTGTAAAAACAATATTTGCACCATAAAATGGATGACGAGTATTTTTCTCAATATTGTCTGGAACTATAAAAGGAAGGGCCATGTCTTCCTTGCTCTTTTTTACTCTGGAAGGGGCTTTCTTAGTATCAAGGGAACTATTAACTTTGATCTTGTGTAAAAGAGACATTTCTTTTAATGAGCTCGTTCTTGTTTTTTTCATTGCTTCGATTGTAATTAATGCTGCAGCTCTTGCATCCTCCAATGCATCATGATGTTTGAATTGGATACTTAAATAGTTGGCTATTGTGGATAGTTTATGGTTGTACAAATCCGGCCATATTTTTTTAGCAATTCTATAAGAACAAGCATATTGGAATTGAGGTTGTTCTTCGTAGCATCTATTAACCGATTCTTTTAGTACGCCAATATCGAAACTTGCATTATGGGCTATAATCGTTTGTTGATCTATATAAGGTTTTAGCTGCGGCCAAAACTCTTGAAATGTCGGTGCATCCTGAACCATGTAATCTGTAATTCCATGAATTTTTGTATTGTAATAATTAAACTCACTAAGTGGATTAATAAGCGTTTGAACTTCTTCTATTATTTCACCATTTCTTACTACTACAATTCCAACTGAACAAGCACTAGTTCGTAAACTATTGGCAGTTTCAAAATCTATTGCAACAAAATCCATGTTTACCACCTCTAATTTTTCGTATGCTACCATTATCTCATACTAGTAGCTTCAGACATAGAAAAACCCTCTAAATAGAGGGGATTTCAATGTTTAATATAATCTATTGACTGGTGAATGTTCATCTAGTTTTTTTTGACGTTCTAGTTTTTCTTCCTGTTGCTGTTGATTAACTCTTCGTTCTTCCTCATTCAGTTCCGCCTGATCGTCTCCAAAAGCTGCTGGACCTAAATTTGGATCTGAACCTGGAGACTGCGACCCATAAGATTTTTCTTCTACAGTTATACTCTCCTCAATGGTAGGACGCTTGTTCTGTACTAACTTGTCCTCTTGCATGGTATGTCCTACATGATTCTCATCTCTTACAAGCAATGGGTCTGTAGCAAAGGTTTCTCCTCTAACAAATTTATCCTGTGGCTCATCTAAACGGCCATCCGTTTCGTTCACCATATTATTTGTAGAGGGAGTAAAGCCACTTTCCTTAGCATAATCTGAGATTGGTGCTTCTCCTTCTGTAAATCGATTTTGCACTACATCTGTTCCTACTGTATCTGTATAATCAGTGGTTGCAGCTGCCTCATCATTCGCGCTAGCTCCTAGGGAATCCCCTTCAGGCACAGCGTCTGTATATAATACAATACTTCCTGAAGCTACCTCTTTTGCATATTGTTCTGCTTCCTCTTCAGTTAAGTCTAGCTTTTTTAGTCCCTCTACAATTGCAGATTCTCCTGTAAACCACGATTTAAATTTGTCTATGAATGTGCCAGCTTCGTGCGTGGTTACATCCGAATAGCGATTTAACGCATTCAAGTGAGTACTCTCTGATGAAATTACATGAATATCACTCTCTTCATATCCCTGTTTTTGCAGATGTTCTAATTTTTCGTACATATCTTCCTCAGTCCGAGCAATTTCAATCTTTCTGTTTGAATTTAAGTTCATGTGTATTCCTCCTGTTTTTTTAGTTTTTATTTAATGTGTTATTGCTTGAATACCCACGTTACAAACTTTCTAACCTCCCCCTCTATTTTTTAACATTAATTTAATATTTTACATATTATATTAATCACGTTATTTCTAATTCTCTACACACGTTCAATCAAGAAAGAACAAGATAATATTGATTTCCGCTTTTACAAATACCTTCTGAAGAGTAGCCTCATTCCACTGGTAAAATTAATTAATTGTTTTTAAAATAAAAAAGGTATCGGAGTTAATCTCCCGATACCTTTTCTCACATTCATAAACAAAATTTATTTATTATCTCTATACTCAATTTCTTGACCATCCTCGTAAAGAATCTCTAGGTCAAATTCAGTATAGTCACTGATCCCAAATGCTGTATTAACTTTCTCTATTACTTCTTCCTTAGTCATATCTTTTGTTAAAGCTAAGTCAGTAAAGATTGGCTTTAAGAATTCGTAAGCTTCATCTCCGTGAAGTTTTTGAGAGTCTAGTGAATTCACATACTCTGCTTCCACTCCGTTTGTTTCCACTTCAAAGGAAGCTTCTACTGCATCTCGCTGTTCAGCAGTATCAATATCTAAATCAAAAGAAGTAAAACCAAACTCGCTTTCTGCTGCTTCAGTGGTAGGCGGATCGCTTACCTCCTCCTTGTCTCCACATGCCCCTAAAAGAAGAGCCGATGATAAAAAAACGCTACTTAGTATTTTACCTTTAGTACTAATCATATATAAGTCACTCCTTACTAATTTATTACTATTACTATTACTAGCATTGTCTAGAAAATGATTTCTTAAACATTAGTAAGAATTATCCTGGATATCGTTTATCTGTTGCGGAAGTATTTTTAGTCTTACTATGGTTACTTTCATCTTTTACTTTTTGATTTAATTCCTCCATAGGAATGGGATCTACATTTTTCATCGCTTCATCTCTATCAAAAATACTTTCCTTTTCAGTGTCTAGAAGATCAGGATTGTCTAATATACGTCCAGGAATATCTTGTTTTTCTGAATCCTTATGGTTTACGTTATGGTCATTTACATTCTTTTTGTCCATTTTTATCCACTCCTTCTTCGTTTATTTATGTATATCCTTTTTGACAATCACTAAACATTTTCGACAAGTTTCGCCAGGATAACTGAACTAAAAGACCTAACCGTATATATTTAGCACTATTTTTACAAAATAGGGGTTTTTTTTATTTTTTTCATCAAAGCATGAAATAATCTTGTAAGAATCATACTCCTTTAGATTTATCACGATTTTCTTTGCAAAAACAATCATAAATACCTAAGCCTTTATCAATCAAATCCAAGACTATGAAATTACTAAAAAAACAAATTAGTGCGACATATCGATTATTTTCCTTCCATATCCTCTATTTACACGTCTCACGTATACTCTCTCACTCTATTTTAAATGTTCTGAATATATGGTAAGTTCTAGTAGATATATTAAACATATTTAAGAGGAGGAAAAGGGATTGGGAATTAAGAAAAAAACTACTATTCTAGCTGTGGTAACATCGCTAATGTTTAGCTCTGCATCATTAGGATTAGCAAGTCCTGTAGCTGCAAAACAGATAGAAAAATCTATCACCAATACTCAAGTGCAGAAAACACCAAGAGTACCAGAAAGGCTACGAGTTCCAGAGAATCCTAGCGAAAAGGTGCGAATCATTGTGGAACTGGAAAAGGCTCCAGCCATTGAGACAGCAACCAAAAAAGGGGTTTTATACAAGAACCTATCGAAATCTGAAAGAAAATCAGTTGAATCTGCTATTGAAACTG
The DNA here is from genome assembly GCF_038624605.1 of Psychrobacillus sp. FSL K6-4046. NCBI lineage: Bacteria > Bacillati > Bacillota > Bacilli > Caryophanales > Bacillaceae > Psychrobacillus > Psychrobacillus sp. FSL K6-4046. The sequence continues at coordinate 433,680 of NZ_CP152020.1, read as the reverse complement.
ATCAACGTAATGTAAAAGACAAAGTTAAAAGAGTTTCAAAAAACATACAATATAAAGAAGAGTTTACTGCAATATTTAATGGATTCTCTGCTGAAGTAGATGCTAGAGACGTTGCAGGGATTGGCCTAATTGATGGTGTCAAAAGAGTCTATGAATCTACAGAATATGACCGCCCCAAAATAACACCTCAAATGGTGCATTCTAAGGAACTTGTACAAGCCCAATTGGCTTGGGAGAAATATTCCTTTAAGGGTGAAGGTATGGTTGTTGGTGTCATCGATACAGGAATAGATCCTAACCACCGCGATATGGTCCTATCGGATGAAAATACGGGAGAGATTACTTCTGCAGAAGTAAATGCGTTATTAAATGACGGATCTATTGAACCTGGTTTATTTTTCACTCCAAAGGTTCCATTCGGTTATAACTATATGGATGAAAACACAGAGATTCGAGACATTGGTCCTGATGCTTCCATGCACGGAATGCACGTATCCGGTACAGTAGGTGCTAACGGAGATGAAGAAAATGGCGGTATTAAGGGGGTTGCCCCAGAAGTGCAGCTTCTTGCACTGAAGGTATTTGGTAACGACCCATTATTCCCTTCTACGTATGGAGACGTTTATGTAAAGGCAATGGATGATGCAATTAAACTTGGTGCGGACGCGTTAAACATGTCCCTTGGTTCAACTGCAGGATTTGTAAATAGTGAAAGCCCAGAACAGCAAGCCGTAACTCGCGCGCAAAATAATGGACTACTTGTAGCTATTTCTGCCGGTAATTCTGACATGTTTGGCTCAGGCACTTGGTATCCATATGCTTCTAACCAAGATTATGGTTTAACAGGTTCCCCTTCTGTTTCAGAAGATTCATTTGGAGTAGCTTCCTATGAGAATGATTCAATAACTGCTTCTAGCTTCCAATATGCTTTTGATGGAACTGATGCTGGACGAGCAATGTTCTTACTGGCAAATGATAAGGAGCCTGCTGATTTACCTGGCGATTCCTATGAGGTTGTTGAAGCTGGATTAGGTACACCAGAGGAGTTTGCTAGTAAAGATGTAGCGGGTAAATTTGCTTTAGTTTCTCGTGGCAGCATCTCATTTGTCGAAAAGGGCTTAAATGCACAAGAAGCTGGCGCGGTTGGAGTTATTGTATATAACAATGCTGCAGGAACTATTAATATGGCTTCTGACCCTGCGATTCGTATTCCATTTATGTCTGCTTTACAAGCTGACGGACTAGCTATCAAAGCTGGAATTGATGCTGGTCAAACAGTAACTGTTTCATTTGATGGCAAATATATTGATACACCAAACCCTACTAAAGGTAAAATGAGTTCATTTACTTCTTGGGGTCCAACTCCTAACTTAGATTTTAAACCAGAGATTACTGCTCCAGGTGGCAATATTTTCTCTACATTGAACGATAATAATTACGGATTAATGAGTGGTACATCCATGGCAGCTCCACACGTTGCAGGTGGTACCGCATTAGTATTAGAGCGTGTAAATGAAGAATTTGGACTAACTGGCGCAGAACGTGTTCAATTCGCTAAAAATCTAATGATGAATACAGCTAAACCAATTGAGTTAAAAGCTGGTGAATACGTATCTCCTCGTCGTCAAGGTGCTGGAATTATGCAACTTGCTAATGCTTTAGAAACGGATGTCGTAGTTACCAATAGTGCAACTGGTGAAGCTAAAGTAGCATTAAAAGAAATCAGTGGAAATCAATTTAACTTCTCTTTAAAAGCTAAGAACTATAGCAATGAAGCAAAAACTTATAATGTAGATGTACAATTACAAGTAGACCGTCCAGTTAACGCTGGAGCTAACTACGTAACGATTCCAAATAACGAAACTTATGGTTCTTATGTTTTAGAAGAATCAGATGCTGACGTGTCAGCACCTACGACTGTCACAGTTCCTGCAAATGGAGAAACTACTATTCAGGTATCAGTAGACGCTTCTAACTCTGAGTGGTTAAAGCAATACTTCTCTAATGGTTACTTCATCGATGGATTCGTGCGTTTAGTCGATCCTTCTGAAGAAACTTCTGGAAATGTGCCATTAACTGTTCCATTCTTTGGTTTTAATGGATCTTGGGATGATGCTTCTATTTTTGATGAATTCCTTTGGGAAGATTTAACGTACTGGGGATTCCAAGGGTTAGCTGACGATAAAGGGAACTTTATCAATGGGTCTACTTTGAATGAAGAGTTTGATCCTACTAAATTTGCTTTCTCCCCTAACGGAGATGGAACTTTAGACAAAGTAATTCCTGTATATTCACTAATGCGTAACGTCAAGGATCTTCAAATTAATGTGTTAGATGCAAATGGGAAAAAATTACGTACCATTCGCACGGAAAAATATTTAAGAAAACACTATATTTCTACTAACGCATATACATTCTCAAATGCTAATGCTTGGGACGGTATGATTAACGGTAAACCTGCTGCAGATGGGCAATATAAGATTCAGCTACGTGGAGTTATCGATTATGCAGGTGCTGAGTGGCAAACTATTGAGTACCCTATTATCTTAGATACAAAAGCTCCTACAGCTGAAATTGCATTTGACTTAGAAACAAAAACACTTACTGTAGCTAATGCAAGCGATCAAGGTGTTGGAATTGATCGTATTGAAGTGTACTTGAATGATGAAGAAATTACAGAAGCAGCAACACTTGAAAGCTATGTAATAGAACAGGCTAAAGCTGGAGATAAGGTAACCGTTAAAGTATGGGATATCGCTGGTAACTCAACAGTAGAAGAAATTATTGTAGAGGAAGCACCTGAAACGGAACCGGCTCCAGAAAAAGAAACAAAAGAACCTGTAATCTACATCCAATCACCTGAGTTTTTCGGTTACTATCAAACAGGTGAAGTGTTAGTTCAAGGTACAGTGGAAGACGATTCTAAAATTAAATCATTAAAGATCAATGGAGTACCAGCTAGTTCATTTGACGGTAAAGCATTCTCTCATACGCTATCCTTTAAAGACGGGGTACAAAGTGTGAACGTAGAAGCTATAGACGAATTTGATAATAAAATGGCTATTACTCGCAAAATTATTGTAGATAGTAAAAAACCGACTGTAGAAGCAGTTAAAAAATCTCTTCCAAAAGGTAAATTAGATGCGGATGCAGAAAATCCTGTCATCCAAGTTAAGGTTGGAGATAACTTTGATGAAGTTCGCCTATATCTAAATGATAGCGAAGTCTTCTATCGACCAGTTTCGTCACCATATGCAATGAATGGCTATAGCGAAACGATTGACGTAGAACTACCTTTAGAGCCAGGTAAAAATGAATTTGTTTTAAAAGTAGTAGATTTAGTAGGCCATGAAACTACCCAAACTATAACAGTAGAAAAGAAAGAGAATGGTAAGGGCAATGGAAATGGAAATGGAAATGGAAATGGAAATGGAAATGGTAATGGTAACGGGAACGGCAATGGAAATGGCAATGGCAATGGTAAAGGAAATGGAAAGAAGTAGTTCTTCCTAGTCTCTAGTCCTTAAGGCTTTCACAAACCTTCCCACACAAGAAAAGCGCAACCGCCTATCCCTGCCCCGACAGGCAAATGGAGAAAAGCGAGGAGGCAGTTCCTCAGCCACCGGAGCTTTCATCCATTTGACCCCGAGGGGCAAGGCGGTGGAGCTAGACATCCAGAAAAGCGCAACCGCCTATCCCTGCCCCGACAGGCAAATGGGAAAAAGCGAGGAGGCAGTTCCTCAGCCACCGGAGCTTTTATCCATTTGACCTCGAGGGGCAAGGCGGTGGAGCTAGACATCCAGAAAAGCGCAACCGCCTATCCCTGCCCCGACAGGCAAATGGGAAAAAGCGAGGAGGCAGTTCCTCAGCCACCGGAGCTTTTATCCATTTGACCTCGAGGGGCAAGGCGGTGGAGCTAGACATCAATTTATCCATAGGTTTAGAACTTTACAGTTTCCTAAACAACAAAAAAACTCCGAAAATTTACAGTTCGTAAATTTTCGGAGCTTTATTGTTTTCACCTTCAATAGAATCCGTATTTACTCAATACAAGTAAATGAAAAGGCTATATATGTTCTACATTCTTATCTTATTAAATAGAGATAAAGCTAGAAATGCTGATTTTCGCTGCCGAGTGTACGCTTCCGTGGGCACAATCAATAAATACCTGATAAATTATTAATATCCATCCCGGTTGCACTTTTAAAACCTTCATCAAAGTCACCTTTAATTTGTGTTTGAATGAGTATTTCATTAATAATCTCATTATCAAATTTATTAATTAGGTATCTAATAGTTAAATACGATTGTAAATATACATCGTACTCAGGATTAGTACGATAGCGATCCCATTGTGTATATGTCGATAGTTGGTTTACAGGTAAAATTTTAGCATCTATATTGTAGTGATCCTGATCGTCACTACCAATATACTCTGCGACACCTTCAAAAAACCAGTATGGAATCTCTTTCTTAGGTATTTCTAGTTCAGTTAATTTCTGCTCCAATACATTATGAGTATATTCATGTATTATATTTTTATTATATAACCAAACCATTGGCGGTATATTATTAAGGATAGCTTCTCGATCTTCGGGCTAAATTCCCAGCATGTTCATACTATCAGCATTAAGTCCTATAGCATAGTCTAAATTGGAAAAACTCTCTATTTGACTATTGTTTTCAAATAGAACTACGTCGTAGGGTTTATTATAACTACCAATAAATTTTTCATTTAAAATAATACCTCGTTCGAGTGCAGTTTTGGTTGCTGGTAATAACTCTTTGTCTAATTCTAAATAATATATATTTAAATGCTTGTACTCCGTTTTATTATATTCTTTTAATAATTCTTCTTTTTTTCTAGCTATTTCCTCCCCTTCTTCCCTTTCTATCGCCGTTAAGGCAGACACCAGCTGAGGCATGGTTTCTTTATACTTGATTACCGCTGTTCTAATAAATAATAGAAAGACAATTAGTAATACTAGTAGTACTAATATGTAGAATGTTTTTTTTGACAAGGTATATCCACTCTTTCTATTTTTTTATTATATTCCTATTGCACTAATTCATTTTCAATTCTATTTTCCCGAGTACTTTATAACATTTGGTTGTAAAACATACCAATAATTTTGGTCTTCAATTTTTTTGATATTACTGTTATTTAAAAAGTTGTAATACATTTCTTTAGATTTCTCTAGACCATTACTTTCTTCATAAAGTTGACCAGAGAGGTAAGAATAAAAAAAATTTTGATTGTAATTACTATTTTCGATAATGCTATCAAGAGCACTTAATTTTGAAAATAATTACTTTCTAAATATAATCCATGTATATTATATTATTTTGTTGTTTAGAAAGCTGTAACCGTCAAGTAGAATTGAACACTTTTTGCTAATTTAGAGTGAACACTTTTGCTTAAAACAAATTCTGTCGGTTTTTCATCCGATAACTGTCTCCATTCATGTGTATTACCTCCACACGATGTAAAAGACGATCTAAAATAGCCGTAGTAATTCCTTCATCTCCCATTAATTCTCCCCATTGATCTGGACTCTTATTAGAAGTTAAGATGATGGAACTTTGTTCATAAAGATGATTGATCATTTGGAAGAACAGATTGGCCTCGCGTTGGTCCATCGCCATATACATCAAATCATCAATAATAACTAAATCAGAAGCTCTTAATCGTTTCATCTGTACCTGTGATTTATGCGCAAACTCCTCCGTTTTCAGTAGTTGAATTAATTCTCCCATTGTCACAAAGTAAACTTGATAACCTTTGTTAATCGCCTCGATGCCTAAGCCTACGGCTAAGTGTGTTTTTCCCACTCCTGGAGGACCTAATAAGATCAAATTATACTGTTGCTCCAGCCAATTTATTTCTTGTAGTTGAGTAAGTTGGCGTTCACTTAAAGAATTTTGTGCTTCAATACTAAATTCCAACAGAGTTTTCTGATAAGGGAACCGTGCCCATTTCAACCGTCTTTCCACACTCTTAGCTTCTCTTTTCTTCAATTCAAAGTGGGTAATGGCCTCTAGGAACTCTAAATAGGTCCATGAGGATTTCTCAGCTTCGCGAAGGAGCTGTGGAAGCTCCTCGGCTGTTTCGGCTAAGCGTAATAGTTTGAACTGGCTCTGAATTTCTTTTACCGTATGATTCATGAAAGTTCGCCTCCTAAAATGCTTGTGTACGTACTTAAAGGACGTGTTCCAACTGGTATATCTACTTTATGAATCAGCCGTTTCTCCTGTTCTAAGGAAAGTAATGGTTCCTGTTGAGATTGTTTTTTTAGGTAAAGTACAACGTCTTTAAAATCATTCGCACTATACAAATTTTCATTGATGCATTTCTCCAGCGCCTTATCTAACCAAGTGGAATCGTTTATTGAAACCGAACGGAAAATTTCTAAATGATCTCGACGATAACGTGGGTATTTCTCGAGCACTTTCTCTATGTACGCCTTCGCTTTTTCTTCCTCTTCAAATGTCGATAAAAGCCCCTTTTTTAAAGCCTCGATACCTTTAGATCGATCCCTACTATGATTTCTATTCTTAATAAGAATACCCTTCTCCTTGCTGATTGTATGTTTGGCAATGACTTCACGATTCTTACTACTTCTGATAACCAACTGCTTGTTATTGGAGCCTTTTACTTCAAGGAACACCTGATTATTTCCTTTTGTTTTGTAAGTACCTATCGGTACGGAGTATCGATTAGACTCAAATCTGACTGTGTTGTCCTTCATTACATTTCTTGTTATACTAGACTCATTCATACTTTCTATTGAAAGTAAGCTAGAGACCGGTTGTAAGTGTTGCTTTTCGAGGAGAAACACTTCTGCGGGTCTTTTTTTCGTTGTGTTATGCACATTGTGATTCCCAGTTCGTTCGAGCCATTGAAGTGCTCGTTCATTCCAGTCATCAATATCTTTAAAAACTCGACTATCTGCGAAGTTTCCTTTGATAAATTTAACGACATTTTCAATCATTCCTTTTGATTCAGGGTCTGCCTTACGACATAAATGAACCCTGAAATTCCGTTCTTTCACATACGATTGAAAATCGGTAGTCAGAATTAAATCACCAGCGTTCTCGCTAACCGAAAGTAAATGATCCTGATCGTATACAATTTCGTTAGGCATTCCCCCATAAAAGTGAAAGGCGTTTTCATGGCAGCGAATCGCATCTCTTGTTGTAAATGGTCGATCTTGCCATTCCATGTATTTGTGGCGTGAATGCGCCAAAACAAACGCGATAAAGTAAAGTTTTATTTCTCTTTTACTTACCGTTTTCTGCTTTGTTTCTCCCCAATCAACCTGCATCTGTTTTCCCATAGGCTGTTGTTGTATTGCCTCATACTGCCTTGTTTGTTTCGTCTTTTCAATTTGATATTTCTCTCTGACTTCTTGAACATATAATCGAACAGTACTGTCTCCAATCTCTAGGCTTGGAAACTTTTCTAATAACCAATCTTTAATCTGAGCTGCACTTAGGTGTGGATATTCCTCCAACCAGGCAACTATCCAATCTAGATGCTCATCTAATTTCTTCTTCCTTGTTTTACCTTCTTCAAATTGTTGTATCGCCTCTTCAAAGCTCATCTCCAAATATTTATACACTGTCGTTCTAGATACTTTAAACTGATTTGCAATTTGAGAAACTGTTAAGTTTCTTTTGGCTAGTTGATGAATTTCTAAATAAAGCACTAATTTTCCCTCCACTTGTCTGACCCCCAATAAACGAATATATATAGTTTACTGAAAATCTATTAGATTAGCGAAAGTGTTCAATGTTATTTAGCAGCAACTGTCCATTTTATTTTAGCGTTTACAAAAGCTTACTTTGATATTTTGTTAATAGATTTTCTAACTGCTTTTTATCTTTATTTAAAACGTGCTACTGATCAAAATGACATTCATCTAATACATCTTTGGCAACTATTCCATACGATGGAAAACTCTAAAAGGATTATAAACATGTTAATTGATTTCATAAGTTATGACACGCTTGAATCAGAACTTATTATTTTCCCAGCAGGCGATGTTGACTTTTGCTACCTTACACCTTAAGAAGCTAATCCGTTGAAAATAGATAAAACAAAAAAAGGGTTGGAAATCGAAATGGTTTCCAACCCTTTTGCTTACAGTCTGAGGCTATGTAGATTCTAGATAGCCTTTACCTATTTATATTTATACTACTTTTTCTTCGTAATACGCTAATAACTCATTATAGTATTTGTTTAAAGAAGATGTTGAAACTTCAAATGTCTCGGCAATTTCTTTAACCGTTAAGTCTAATGGCTCAAAGAAACCTTTATCTTGTCCAAATCTTATGGCACCTGCAGCTATTGCTACTTCTTTTCTAGCATTAGGCTGTTGCTCAAATAAATAATCTTCTACAGCTTCTATCAATTTAGTATAGTCACGTTGATTTTTTTCTAGAAAATCCATCGCTTGCTGAAGTACCCCTGCTTCAAAGAAGGTATACTCTCCACCCTGATAGCCATTTTTACCAAGGGCAACCCAAAGTTTCAAGCCATTTTCTTTAAGGAATTCTTTGTCTGTTGTATCCTTGCCTGATTTAAATTCTTTCGTAAACTCCTCAAATACTACCTTATGATCCGTAGGGAAAAACACAAGACTTGAAACAGCCAAGTAATGGTTGTCTCCTTGGCCATCCGGCAATATAAAGCAATATATATGCATGCCAGTCGGAACCGGCTTATCATTTTCTCTTCTGAGTAAGATTACTTCATTGGTCAATATATGCTTGACAGTTAAATACTCCGCCTCCACAACCGTTACCTCTCCAACAAAAGCACTTGGCTCATTCCAGCTATCTAACACCTTCAACGTCGAAGGGCGAGCTATTTTCTTATGTTGCTTTTCTAAATAACCTGTCCAAATATCTAAACGTTGGTGAAAGAAGAATTCATCCATTGCTATTGCTTCTATCATTTCCTGCTCCATAAAGCCTTTTAAGGATTTAATCCACGTTGCAGCATAATCTCCAAAAGCTGTATAATCTTTTCTTTCTGGATATTCATCATAGAACGTCTGTAGCACTCGTTCTAATTCTTCCGTTTTAACTTCCTCTATAGAAATAGTCTGTTTAGACTCACAGCATTTTTTATATTTTTTCCCACTACCACATGGACAAGGATCATTTCGTCCTATCATTTAAAACACTTCCTTCTTATATGCTAAGTGCTTATTTTAACACGAATTTCATCCTAAATTAAGTTCTCCCCACAATAAGCAATGAAATAGTTAAATGGAACGTTTAAACTCGGTTTAAAAAGCTATTTGTTTAGGTAACAAAATAACAAATAAGGTCCCCTCGTTTATATTGCTTGTCACTTCTATTTTGCCTTTATGCAATTCAACAATTTCTTTTACAATCGCGAGACCTAGACCTGAGCCTTCCTTTGTTCTAGATGAATCTATACGGTAGAATCTCTCAAAGATTTGATCTATCTCTTCTTCCTTCATACCAATTCCGCTGTCTTGGAAGGAAATCCTTACATAGTCACTACCGTCTATCACTTTAATAGAGATTTCACCTTCTGCTACATTATATTTAATAGCATTCGTTAGCACGTTATCCCATACGTTTTCCAGTAGATCTATATCTCCATAATACATAACTGGTTCCATCTCATAAGAAAGATCCATATTCTGCTCTTCTATTCGCCATCTATACTTGTAAATGACCTTCTTAAGCTGTTCATCTAATCTAAAATCAGATTTCCTTACTGGTCTTGCAGATTGATCCAGAGATGTTAACAACAAAAGTTGCTTGGTCAGATTGGATAATCTTTTTGCCTCCTGATCAATCACCTGAATATAATCTTCTCTTTCCTCCTTACTAAGGTCGGTCGATTTTAAAAGGTCTGCGTACCCTTGTATATTCAAAAGAGGCGATTGGAAATCATGGGACACATTACTTATAAATGCCTTTCTTGCCTCATCATTAAGCTCAAGCTGTTTAACCATGTTAGAGAAATTTCTAGCTAGCTGTCCAAGCTCATCGTTACGGGTAATATCTAATTCCACTCGATAATTCTCCACCATTACATGTTTGGTTGCATCATTCAATTGCTTAATTGGTTTAACAAGCTGCTTAGCCAGTAATAACATAGAAGTAAGAATTATTACCGCAAGTGCGAGTAGGAAGCCTAATAGCAATAAATGCATATCAGAGAACAGTAGCTGGTTATTTGGACGAATAAATAAACCGTAAACTATACCTTCATGCTCGAAAGGAATACCAACAGTATTTCTAACACTATTTGCATAATGATTAAAGATAAAAAACTTACCTTGATAATCACGCATCCCATGATAAATATTTCCATTTAATACTTCCAAACGAATTTCTTCTGGTAGCTCAGTATCTTGGAATGGTTCACCATAAGAATATTCTTCTTCATTTTCATTAATGACATATGCCTGATAGCCCAACTTAGTTATGGATTCTAGATAGTTATTGAAGCCCCCTCCATGCATTTTTTCTAAGACGGAAGTAATTTCTATAGCCACTCCAACGTTTTTCTCATCATTCTTTTCTTTAATTTGTATATTATAAACGATACTTACAATTAGAAAACCAGCTAGAATACTAATCCCAATAATAAACAAAGTGGCTAAAGTATATTGTCTATACAAGGATCTCATGGTTCTATCACATCCAGCTTATAACCAAGACCGCGTACTGTCTGAATCTCTATCCGAGCCTTCGCTTTCTCTAATCGTTGTCTTAAACGCTTAATATGTGTATTTAATGTTTGGTCATCTCCTTCATAATCGTAACCCCACACTTTTTCCATTAAACTAGTTCTTGTGAAAACTTGTTCTGGCTTAGAGGATAATACACTTAAAAGCTCGAACTCCTTTAAAGGCAGTAAGAGGGTTTGTTTGCCTACGGTGACCTCATGGGTAGAGCGATTAATAGTTACGTTACCAATTACCATAATTGGCTTAAAGGTCTTGTCCAGTCTACGTAATATAACTGCAATTCTATAAAGTAATTCCTTTGGCTCAAAAGGTTTTACTAAATAGTCATCTGAGCCTGCTAAAAAGCCTTGCTCCTTATCTTCTAATGCTCCTTTAGCAGTCAATAAAATTACCGGGATATCATATTCTTCACTTAAAATTCTCGTCAAAGCAAAGCCATCCATCCCCGGCATCATTACATCTACTACAGCTAAATCTGCCCAACCATCCTTTAATAAAGTGAGGGCCTCTTCTCCATTTTTAGCTGTCATTACTTCATAACCTGCCCTCTTTAAATGAATCATAACTAATGTCTGTATATTTACATCATCATCTACTACCAGGATATTCATGGATCTACGCCACCTTCTTTAATGCCTGTTTTAAAAGAGGGTGTTTTGTAAGTTACCTTACGAAACACCCTCTAATTGTTTTAAGTTATTATAACAGCTTACAACTTGCCTGTCGGGGCAGAGATAGGCGCCTTCGCTTTTCTTGGTGTCTAGCTCCGGCGCCTTGCCCCTCGGGGTCAAATGGATAATAGCTCCGGTGGCTGAGGAACTGCCTCCTCGCTTTTCTCCATTTGCCTGTCGGGGCAGACATAGGCGCTTGCGCTTTTCTTGGTGTCTAGCTTCGGCGCCTTGCCCCTCGGGGTCAAATGGATAATAGCTCCGGTGGCTGAGGAACTGCCTCCTCGCTTTTCTCCATTTGCCTGTCGGGGCAGACATAGGCGCTTGCGCTTTTCTTGGTGTCTAGCTTCGGCGCCTTGCCCCTCGGGGTCAAATGGATAATAGCTCCGGTGGCTGAGGAACTGCCTCCTCGCTTTTCTCCATTTGCCTGTCGGGGCAGACATAGGCGCTTGCGCTTTTCTATATTACTTCTTATCTTTTTCGAATAGGAGTATTAGAGCTGGTAGAAGCATTCCGCGAACTAGGAATGTGTCTATAATGATCCCTATTGATACGATGAAGCCAAAGACGAATAGATCTGCTATTGGCATTGTTGTCAGTGCTGCAAACGTTGCCGCAAGAATGATACCAGCTGAAGAAATTACTCCACCTGTATTACGGATCGCTATTTCCAGAGCATCTTTTACCTTGTAGTTTTTACGTTCTTCTATGAACCTGGAGACTAAAATTATATTGTAATCGATCCCAAGTGCAACTAAGAAGATGAAGGAATAAACTGGAACTCGCGTGCTTATTGCCTCGTAACCAAATAACACATCTACAAGGAAAATCCCTAATCCTAATGCTGATAAATAGGAAAGAAGAATAGTTGCCATCATGTATAGAGGCATTTTCCATGATCGAGTCAAAACAAATAATAGAACTACTATTAATAATGTTTCCAATAACACTATCTTATAGATATCACTGCTGTTAGTTTCCCGCTCGTCTACAAGCTTAGCTGTAGTGCCAGCAAAATGAATATCTCCATCAATTTGTGCAGCCTTGAGTATATCCTTACCACTTGTGCGCATATCACCCATATGATCAATTGCTTCAGTCGAATAAGGATTGATATCAAATGCTAGACTATATTTTACTAAGGATTGTTCTTCATTAGCGTTAGTTAACCGCACAGAAGCTACATTCTCTTGCTCCTCAAGTAAGACTCTTAAGTCTTCTACTTGATCATCTGAAAGGTTTGAATTACTTTCTACTAAAATAGACGTAGGAGCAAGCTCACCTTTGTCAAAGTTAGATTCAACTATTTCATAACCCTCACGAGAAGGTAGGTCTTCTGGGAATGACTTAACGGTATCGAATTCAAATTTTAGATTAAACATATTTAATGCAGTGATAACCATCAATACAAAGACAAGACCACCTGTCAAAAATGGTTTGTTAACAACAAATTTAGCAACTGGCCCCCATATGCCATGTTTTACTTCTTTTTGATCTCCATACTTTGGTACTTTTGGCCAAAATGCTTTGCGACCAAACAAAGTAAATAAGGCAGGCACTAATGTAATGGAAGCAATCATAATAATAAATACAGCTGTCCCAAAAATTGGTGCAAAGTTTTGATAATCACGGAAATCAGCAAAGAATAGAACAAGCATAGCAGCTAGGACTGTTCCTCCAGCGAAGAATACTGGCTCACCAGTAGCACGCATCGCATATTTCATTGCCTCATATTTACTTTCATAATGATTCAACTCTTCACGATAACGTGAGAATACGAATAACGAATAATCAATTACAGCTGCAAACAATAAAATACTCATAATCGAAGTAGTAGAGTTATTAATTTCTAACCCACCTGCTCCCAAAAGAGCAATCGTTTGGTTTGCTACCTGATAAACGATAACAGTTGCTAACAATGGGATAAATGCCAGCAATGGTGATCTATAAATAACTATTAATAATATTAAAATAATAACTATAGTAGCAAGTAACAATTGGATATCTGCCTGTTCAAATAGCTTTACAGTATCTCCTGCAATACCCGCAGGACCAGTAATATAGAATTGTGTATCCCCAGTGCTTTTAGCTATGTCATTTCCAATCTTTGAAGCCTCATCATTAATCTCGGCATATTGATCATTTCCTAATCCAGCCTCAAGATTCATAGGCACAATCATAGTTGAACGGTTCTCAGAGATAAAAGATACTAGTGCTTGTTCTGGTAATGAAGCAATATCAACGATGGTGTCAATCCCATCAATATTTGCTTGTTGAATACCTTCAAGAATATTTTTTACACTTTCAACATTTACTTCTCCATCCTCGTTATGAAAAACTAGGATTCCAGGGGTCCCTTGATCATTAGGGAAGTATTTATCTAATTTTTCACTGGCAATTATAGAAGCTGCATCGTCAGGTAAAGATTGAAAATTAGTTACCTTATACTCTCCAAGTTGTGGCCCAGCACTTAGTCCAATCATGAGGACTAACCAAGCAATAATGGTAATCCACATGCCTCGTTTAGTTGAGACCCAGTCAGTAATTGGGTGTAATAGTTTTTTCATATGAGCGTTTTTCCTCCTTCAAAATTTCTATCAAATAGTTAGTTTACAGAAGGTATATGAACTCTCTATGAACTTTCCTTTTACTTTTATATTCTTTCTAATCAAATTTGAAATATTCAAGTCAAAGTAAATTTACCACTTGTGGAAAAGATATTTAATCATTAAACTGAGGTTTTGAGAGGAGAGATAATAATGGAAAAAACTTGGAGTATACGATTAATTCGTTTTGCAGCATTATTTGGACTGATTGGAACTTATATTGGTTCGCATATGGCGGGTCAGATGGACTACTCACTAAGACCAATCCACGCTCACATACTTTTAGTAGGATGGTTATCTGTCTTTGCATGGGGGATTTTTTATCAAGTATTTACAGTCAAACATAAATGGATGGTAACTGTACAAAGTATTAGTGCCATGATAGGCGCATTAGGATTAACATTGGGCATGTGGATGTATAATCTAAATCCCTTTGACTTAAATGAAACATTGGTTATGGTCTTCTTTATCGTAGGGGGAACTGTTTTACTTTTTGCATTCTTTATGTTCTTAGTTATCACCTTCTTTACCGAAAAATCAAGTAAAGCATAATTTAGATTATTATATAGAAAAGGCCCTTACAAAATAAGGGCCTTTTATTATTGGGCTGTATAACCACCATCTAAAACGATTGCCTGGCCTGTCATTCCTTTAGCAGATTCACTTGCCACGTACAAAGCTAAGTCTGTAATTTCTTGAACGTCTAATAATCTTCTTTGGGGAACTAGGGGATACAATACTTCTTCCAGTACCTGTTCCACTTTGATATTTCTCGTTCTAGCTAAATCTTCAAATTGGTTGCGTACAAGCAATGTATCCACATAGCCTGGACATATTGCATTCACTGTAATTCCATCAGCTGCAGCCTCTAATGCGGCAACCTTTGTTAACCCAATCACCCCATGCTTAGCCGAATTATAGGCGGCTTTTCCTGCAAATCCTATCAAGCCGTTTATAGAAGCCATATTAATGATTCGGCCAAATTGTTGCTTTTTCATGTGTGGTAATGCATATTTCATAGCTACAAAAGGAGCTGTTAGCATTATTTTTATTAATAGCTCGAACTTTTCTGTCGGGAAATCTTCTATTAATGAAACATGCTGCATACCTGCATTATTTATCAATATATCTATTCTTCCAAAGGAATCTACTGTAGATTCAATGGCGTTCTTTATGTCCTCTTCTTTCGTTACATCACAGACAATACCCTTTACTTGCCCATTTAGAGTGGAGACAGCCTCATCTAATGCCACTTTATTCAAATCTGAAATAACTACTCTTGCTCCTGCCTCTAAAAATGCCTTAGCGACATCATAGCCAATTCCTCTAGCAGCCCCAGTTATAAATACTACTTTACCCTTCAATTGAATTCCTCCAATCTTAAATTGCAGTCCATCCACCATCAACCTTTAAAGTTTCTCCAGTCACGAAATTCGCCAAATCAGAGGCTAAATACAACACGGCTCCAGAAATGTCCTTTGGCTGCGAAAGTCCCTTTAAGAGAATTCTATTTTCGACATCTCTTTTAAAATCTTCATCCTCAAACATTTTGGCAGTTAACTCTGTTTCTATAAAGGTAGGTGCCACAGCGTTAACGTTAATACCAAGCTTAGCCCATTCAACTGCCAAAGCCTTTGTTAGTTGAACTAGACCACCTTTACTAGAACAATATGCTGCTCTATTGTAATATCCTACAAAGGCCATTTGAGAGGCTATATTTATAATTTTACCATTTCTTTGTTTACTCATAAATTTAGCCGCTGCCTGGCTTGTAAAGAATGCAGACTTTAAATTTAAATCTAAGACAGTATCCCAGTCATTCTCCGTTACTTCTAATGCAGGCTTTGCAATATTAACTCCTGCATTATTGATAAGTACATCAATTGTTCCAAACTCTTTTACTGTCGTCTCTATTAAATTATTAATGTTCTCCAACTTACTTAAATCGCCTTGAACAGAGATGCATCGATCGTTATAGCCTTGTAGTTCTTTCAGCGTTTCCTCTAATGCTATACCTTCTCGTCCGGAAATCACCACATTAGCTTTTAGCTTAGCAAATGTAAGGGCTATATCTTTCCCTATTCCTTTGCTACCCCCTGTTACAATTACAGTTTTATGCTCTAATTCAGAAAAGAAGTTATTCATCGCTACCTCCTAAATTCATGTCTCCCTTAAGAAAATGAATTAACATCTGTTCACGTTCTACATTTTTAAGCTGAGAAAATTGCTCGTCCCATGTATAGAAGCCTTCTCCACTTTTGTCTCCAAGCTTATGCTCTTCCACTAACTGTGTAAGCACTCTACCGGATTTTTGATCGGTGCTCAAGTCCTCAAAAAGATAATTTGAAATAGCAGAAAAAACATCAAGACCTCCCATATCCGCAGTCATTAAAGGGCCTGTTACCGGAAGACGACGCCCAATACTATATGTTACCGCTGCATCGATGTCCTCTTTAGTTGCTACCCCTGCATCAAGTAGGGATTGTGCTTCCCGAAATAACGCGTACTGTAAGCGATTCCCTATAAATCCTGGAATCTCTCTGTTTAATAAAACCGGTTTCTTCTTCATATGCTGAAGTACTTGCATAGCTCGCTGAACCGTACCGTTATCTGTCTTTTCACCCTTTACTACTTCAACCAAAGGAATTAGATGACCGGGATTCCAAAAGTGTGTAACAACAAAACGATTAGGATGATCCATTCCCTCTGCCAATAAACTTGGCATAAAGCCAGATGTATTGCTTGCTATAATAACATCCTTACCCACTAGGGCCTCTAATTTTTTATACATATTTTTTTTAAGATCTAGTACTTCAGGTATTACTTCAATAATAAAGGTTGTCTCTTTTACAACCTCTTCTAGAGATAGAGATAACTTAATGAGGTCCATAATGCGTGCTGCTTCCTTTTCATCAAACAAACCATTATCCTTCATTACTTTTATTTTATTTTGAAGGCCTTTTTTAGCAATCTCCAGATCTTGCTCATTAACTCCATATACTTTTACATGCAACCCTGCCCATGCTGCGGATAAAGCAATGGAGTGTCCCATTGTTCCACACCCTAGAATTGATACATTTTCCATTTTTTCACACCCCTAATTTTCTTTAATAACTAATACCCAACAAACGACTGTACTTCTGTTTGTTGGGTATTGTAATTATATCCCTATGCCAAAAGAGAAAAGAATGACAGCTAATATTACACCTAGAATCGGCACAACAACTGTTAAAGCTCCAAAGGCCGGATAAGCATCCTTATGTGTTTCCCCACAGATTGAACGAATAGTCGTAACTACATAGCCCCCTTGAGGTAAAGAGTCTAGAGAGCCAGAAGAAATCGCAACCGTTCTGTGAAGTGCTTCTGCATTTACACCTAAATCTAAATAATGTGGTGCTAATAGAGGTAAGGCGATAGCCTGTCCACCTGAAGACGAACCCGTTAAACCAGCTATAACAGCCACGGCTAATGCTCCACCAATTAGTGGACTACCTGGTATACCAGTCATTACATCAACTGCTGATTCGAACGCGGGAGTAACCTTTACTACACCACCAAAGCCTACAACTGCGGCAGTATTAGCAATGGCAATAACAGCACCCATTGCTCCTTCAGCAACTGCACCACCGAAATTTTGAAAATACTTTCTGTTAATCAGATAGGTAGCAATAATACCACCGGTCAATGCAAGGATTAATGCCGAAGTTTCCAATTCCTTATGTAAGACAAATGAAATGATAAGTACTACACCTAACGGAATCATACTTAGTAGCGGGTTCGGAAGTTCTTTACGAGAAACCTCTTTTACATCAGTTTCCCTACTTACAAACTTCTCACCATTATCCATTGCTTTCTTAATCATCTTTTTCAGCCACCAATAACCAAATGCCATCATGAAGACAGCTACAATAATGCTGACTTCCCACCCTGCATAAGGAGATGTTTTTAAGAATGGGATAGGAATCCAGTTTTGAATTTCTGGTGAACCCGCTGATGTCATCGTAAAGGTTGTAGAACCAAAACCAAGGGCGGCTGGTATGAACCGTCTTGGCAAATCTGCTTGCTTAAATAAACTCAAAGCCATTGGATATACAGAGAAGGCTACTACAAATAAACTTACTCCCCCATAAGTTAAAACTGCACAGGCAATTACAACAGCTAGCGCTGCACGCTTAATACCAATTTTACTAACAATCCATTGGGACACGCTATCTGCTGCACCACTATCCTCCATGACTTTACCAAAAATGGCACCTGCTAAGAACATTAACCACCAAGAAGCTATGAAGCTAGTAAAGCCTCCCATATAATTTGTTAAGAAATTGTCCGCACCTTTTTCTACAAGCTGCGGAAACAATGGAAGTCCATTCAATACACCAACGAACAGAGCTGTGAGTGGTGCGGCAATTAGAAGGTTCATCCCCTTCATAGTTAAATAAATCAATAAAGCTAGACCACCAAATAATCCTATGAAACCTAACATTCTTTCTCCCCCTTAACCCCTAAGAACTATTTATTTACCGTATCGTCTTACTCTTAATAACGCCTGTTCAGCATGGCCAGCAAAGTTTTCAAGTTGACATAAACGTGCTGCATATTCCCCAATATAGGCACTTGCCTCCGGTGTTACCTTTTGATAGGTTACTGTTTTAATAAATTTGCCTACCCATAAGCCGCCTGTATACCTTGCCGCACCCTTAGTTGGAAGTGTATGATTTGTACCAATAACTTTATCTCCATAGGCAACATTCGTTTCTGGCCCTAAGAAAAGGCAGCCATAGTTCGTCATATTTTCTAAGAAGTAATTAGGATCTTCCGTCAAAATTTCCACATGCTCAAATGCTAAACGATCAGCCTCTACTCTAGCTTCTTCAATAGAATCTACTAATAGAATTTGTCCATAGTCTTCCCATGAGACTCTCGCTACATCGGCCGTAGGTAAAGTTTGTAATTGACGCTCAATCTCTATTAACGTTTCCTCTGCCAATTTTTCTGAAGTAGTTATTAAAGCTCCTGGAGAAGTTGGACCATGTTCTCCTTGTCCTAGAATATCTGTAGCAACCATTTCTGCATCTGCTGTATGGTCCGCTACAACTAAGGTTTCAGTCGGACCAGCAAACAAGTCAATACCAACGCGGCCATAGAGCTGACGCTTTGCCTCTGCTACAAATGCATTACCAGGGCCAACAATCATATCTACCGGTTGAATAGTCTGTGTCCCAATTGCCATTGCAGCCATTGCCTGAATACCACCTAGCAAATAGATTTCATCTGCCCCTGCCAACGACATAGCAGCAATAGTAGCATAAGGGATTTCTCCATTAATCGGAGGGGTGCATGCAATTACTCTTTTTACTCCAGCAACTTTTGCAGTTAACACACTCATATGCGCTGAGGCAACCATTGGATATCGTCCGCCAGGTATATAACAGCCTACGCTATTTACTGGGATATTTTTATGTCCTAAAATTACTCCTGGAATATTTTCTACTTCTACATCATGTAATGAAGCTAGTTGGGCTTCTGCAAACTCACGAATATTCTTTTGAGCAAACTTTATATCCTCAATTACCTCTGTTGGTACTTGTGCTACCATTTCTTCAATTTGTTTTGTTGTTAGACGAAATGATTCAGGTGACCATTTATCAAATTTCTCTGATAATTCACGAACCGCTTGATCCCCTCTAGATTCCACATTCTGTAACGCTTCTGAAACTATTTGAGATACCTTTAAATCATTAGCGCTTACTTCTTCTTGTGACTTACCAGCTTTTATTAATTTAACCATTTGTAGTTCCTCCCCTTTGTATGAAAACGCATTCAAAATAATTCACTTCATTTTTGCATACGTATGCAAAAAATATATACAAGTAAGATTATTCTAATTACATTAATTAGTCAACAATTTTGTGTCGATTTTCGTACAATTAACCTTCCATCAATCTCTATATTCTGTGTCTGACCAGAGTATTCGCTGATTTCGGCGGTTAAATAGTCAACTGTTACGTTTACCATTTCATTTATTGGCTGCTCCCAAGTAGTTAAACTATAAGAAGGCCAAGCGGACATCTCAATATTGTCGAATCCCACCACCTTCACTTCATCCGGAACAGATATATGATGTTTTTTTAAGGAATCCATCACTCCTAGAGCCATAATATCATTCGCCACGAATATCGCTTCAGGTACTTTTCCCTGAGAAACTACTTCCTCGATTGTTTTATACCCACCCTCATAAGTAAAATCAGAAATGTATTTTTTATATTTCACTTTATTTTCTTTTAATACCGTTACAAAGCCTTTTTCTCTCTCTATACTTGTCGATGTGTTTTCATTGCCAGAAATATAAATCATATTAGAGCAACCTGCCTCCAATAAGTACTGTGCAATTTGTTTACTCGCCTCTAAGTTGTTACAGCAGACAGAATAAAACTTATTACCATCAATCTTTCTATTAAACAAAGCTAAAGGAATTCTGTTATTAAATAGATCCTCGTTAGCTTGCAAAGACAACGTGGCATCCGTAATAATGACACCTGCCACATTATAGTTAAGTAATATATCAATATCCTCCTGTTGAATCTCATCGTTATTTGTATATACAAATAAAATGCTATAGCCCAACTTTTTAAATGCAGTTGTAAATTGCTTTAATACCTGTGGATAAAAAGGATTCTGGACCCCCTTCATAACTAAACCAATTATTTTTGTTCTATTTGTAATTAAACTACGCGCAAATTCATTCGGTCTATAACCTAATTCCTTAGCAGCAGCTAATACCTTCTCACGAGTTTTTTGAGACACAGTCGCCCCTTTAAAATAAACACGTGAGACAGAGGATTGAGAAACGCCAGCAAGCTTCGCAACGTCCTTAGCAGTAACTCCTTGATTCATCTTACTCACTACCTTCATAAAAGTTTAATTATTTCAAACTATACAATAATATTGTTTTTTTGGAAATAATAAACACTAATCTCTGCTAAAAGATTAGTGTTTACCAACAGCTTTAATCTTCACCTTTCTTCCCCTTAAACAACAACGATCCTCCAACTAGAAAAACACCACTAAAAAGAAATACGCCTGCCATTCCAACAGAGCCTCCAATTACCCCAAAAAAAGCTGGTGCTATGAGCTGAAATAAGCGATTTATAGTTATTCGTAGTCCTAAAACTTCCCCTGTCCGTTCTGGTGGAGATGCATTATAAGTCGTTGTCATGGAGATTGGCTGTCCGCACCCTAAACCTAATCCCATCATAATAGCAAGAAATGCAATTACAATAACGGAGCTTGTCAAAGGCAACAATAAAAAGGCAATCCCTGCGACAAATATGGATACGAATAGGATAAATTCTCTCTTATATATTTCTAAAAGCTTTGGTAACACAAAACGTACAAACATGGTTGCCAATCCCTGAAGAGCTATGATCCAACCTATTGTAGACGTAGACAAGTTCATTTGCTTTCCTAGTAACGGAAAGTAGGCAACAAAGATATCTTTTGAATAAAGAACTAAGGCACTGGAGAACAATGCCCTTCTTATTAACGGGCTTTCCAATAGCTTGATAGAGTCAATCATTTTAGTTGGCTTTCTATGTATTTGTTGCTCTGCCTTAGGGATTTTTAAAGAGAAGATAATACCAGCTAATCCTATCCCCACGCATACTATATAAACAATTTGAAAGGATATATGTTCAGATAAGTATCCACCCATTAGAGGACCTACTACAGCTCCAAAAGCAACACACAAACTGAACATACTGAAATAATAATCTCTATTTTTCTTAGTCGTTTGGTGACCTAACTGATTTTGTAACGCAATAGGTATACTTATATTCCCTATCCCTAACAGTAACTGACTTGCAAACAATGACCATATAGTAGAAAAAACAGCTGGTACAATCATTCCGGCTATAAGGCTAACAAACCCAATAACAATAGGGAGCCTATCTCCTATTTTATCTATTATTTTGCCTGCATGAATCGAAAATATTAATGGTAAAAAGGCAAACGTAGAGGTTAAAATACCAATAATCCAAATAGAAGCCCCATATTCATCCGCTGAAAGTGTAATGACAGGTCTAGTTGCGTTTACAACAGTATGAAATAAGAATATTAATAGTAAGACTCCTTTTAGATTCATATATCTCCCTCCATCCCATTATGTATAGTTCAATATTATATCAATACATAAGCCACTATGTTTAAAAGAATATAGACCATTTGTTCATAAGCTTGGCTATAATAATGGTAGTCATACAATACATAAACCATTTTATGGTTACAAAAGGGGCAGAAGAATATGAAGGAATTAACAGAGGAAATTTTAGAGTTCAACAAAAAAAGAGGTTGGGTTCGCAATACCGATGCTCGTAGTCTCGCGATCTCTATATCTTTAGAAGCTAGTGAACTATTAGAGCATTTTCAATGGCGTACCCCAGAAGAAGCTATAGCAAACGACAAACAAGGCATTGAAGAAGAAGCGGCAGATGTTCTAATCTACCTCCTACAACTGGCAAACCTATTAGACATAGATTTAAAGGAAGCAGCAAAAAAGAAAATAAAAAAGAATGCTATAAAATATCCTTTACCTAACAAATAATGAATTGGGGGTGGGATAAACTCTCCTCAGAATAAATAGCCTTGAAAATTCTACGATTTGGTATAGTTTTGAGGGTCTTATATTATTTTTTTCTGTAGTAATTTTCTGTTATGGCGTACGTTTTACAGGGGCACAGCTTTCAGCTGACGTACGCTCCCCCCTTTGAGTCTCCGCCTCCTCTCCAAATAATAAGAATTAGAAAGTCGGCTGACTTTAATAAGAAATAAAAAGGTGATATCAAGTCGCTGATTTCACCTTCTTTTAATTTATAGACTAGTTATGTACCAGCCTCCATTTTTAAATAATCCTACTCGTTAAATGTTGCGATTATTTCTTGAACTAGCGACCAAATCTCATAGTTATAATCCGGATCTACTACATACCAATACTGTATATCCCTTATAAAAGCGTGTTTTTCTTCTAAGGAAGAATCTTGAATAAATCGACGCATTCTTAATAACTCTTCTGTATCACTTATCCGACTATCCAAAAATCTATATCTTTCCCCACCGTTTTTCCCTATAACCCCTAATCCATCATAAGTTTCAATTACTATTTTATTTTTCCTTTTCTGCTTCGCTGAAGAAAAATTTGATATAACATCTACCTTTTCAGCCATGGGAAAGATACTTTTTAACTTCGCGAAAACTTTTTCTTGTTTCATTTCCCATGAGCTTGGAAGTTCGTCCATATATTCACTTACTATTACCTTTTCCTGTTCTTTAGTTGAATACAGACTTAATTGTTCGATCAATTCAGCATGAGGAACCGAAAATACTAGATTTATAAATTCCTCGAAACTGTTCGTCAAGTAACGAATAGGAGGATCGTTAGTAGGGGAAACACATACAATAGAGGCTCTCATTAAATCTTCAATTTGTTGAAAGTCAGTTAAAAAACCGAAGTGAATTCCACCCCCTCCAGTTTCCGCAAAGGGTATTAAGTCAGGCGGTGTGATGGAATATGGAGAAAGTTCCGTAGCTGGTCTAAATCCGATCATATCTAACGATAAATCTTCCTTGTTAAGGTTCTCCTCTAGTTGAATGAGTTGTAAGATTTCTTTCGGGATCAGGTACTTTCCATAAACTTCTTTTAACTCTTCAGACATAATCTGTGCTCCCTCAACATAATATTTATTAGCTATATATTCTCCAAACTTAACAAAATACCTTTTCTAATGTTTTTGCTCTATTAAACAACACAAATTGGAGGAATTTAAATGAAACCTACAAACGTTTTACTAGCATTAGCCACAATAACTCTATTACAAACCCCATTTATCCCAATAACAGAGGCAGCCACAACAGGGAATATAAAGAGTAACCAAACCGTTATTCAAAAGGATCAGCTAACAGACAAAATAGCTGTGGACCTAGCTGCTAAATATGAGGAGGCCTATCTGTTTGTAAGTAGTGGAGGAGGCTATAAGAATAGAGAATATGATACTTTTCTATATAATGACTTAGCCTATCGTTATCTATCAAGTAACATTAATACCAAGGCAAAGCTCATGAAATATTTAACTGAGGTTATGACATCGCAGGCAGCAGAACACTTTATAAATGACTTAGAGATTTTAGAACATAAAGGAAAGCTCGCTCAAAAAGAAGCTGACATAGGTTCTCTAGAGGAATGGAAAAAAGCTACAGCAGAGGTTATAAAAAAGGATAAGGATAAGGTTCAATATCGATTAACCGTACCTATTGGTGAGCCTTCAGAAAAAATAATGTACAGCGTAGAATATCAATTAGTTGAAAACATAGGTTGGCGTGTTAGTAAGAGACCAGTGGTTGACCTAGATATTCCAGACAAAATAAACCCTGTTCATATTTTGTTTACCAATTTATTATCGAGCCCACAAGTTGCTCAAAAGCAACTATTACCGACTTCTTATTTTGAAGTAAACGAGTTTAAGAAAGGGCTCAAAAAAGTAGATCTATCAAAGATTAAAGAAATAGATAGAGGCTCACACCACGTGGAGTATATTGCTACAATTTTTGTAGAGCTTGAAAAGGACTACAAAGGACCTCTAGTTTCTGGGGAAAATAAAATGTATTTTATTGTTCAGCCCAATGGATATATGGATTTTAAAATTCATCAGGTAGGTCAAATAGAAATGTATTGATATTATATTTCCTACTTTTAAAAAGACAGCAAATCAAAGTTGATTTGCTGTCTTTTTACTTTATTCTTATTTAGCTTTTATCAACCCCTGAGACCCGCTATCAGTCATTGGCAACTTACACTTTCCTTATTTATCTTGCAAATCTATTTCAATCTTTACGTTTTCATCCTCAATCCAAGAAGGATAATAATCTAAGGCCAATCTAACTTGTTTACTATTTGGTGGAATTTGAAATTCAAATTTTGTTTTCCCACCTGGGAGATCTGTAAAAGAGCTGGTCACATATTGAGTGCTTGGATAATAGGGACTGTCGTCATACTTAAATGTATACTCCTCTTCCCTTTCATTTGTTATTTTTGGAAAATAAACGAACTCTTTGTTTCTATCTGCATCGATAACAAAGCTAACTTGATTGTTTTCAATTTTTAAATCTGAGAAGATAGAATCCTTTGGCTGCTTTATAAACTTAGATAAATTTGTATCAATGAGTAAATAAGCCTCGTCTTTATCGATTGCTGCTACTTTTCCAAACTTTAATGTCAACTTTTTGGGGCTATAAAAATAAAAGCTATCAGGCACGGAAACCGTAAATTTGTTTTGCTCCCAATAATAGCTATCAGCGTGCGTGGACCATTCTCTGCCTTTTTCATCTACCAATCGGATATTATTAAATGCACCATATAAAAGCTTTTTGGTATTACTTGGTTTTGCCTCTAAAAATAATTTCATTCCCGTCGGATCTACTACAATAAATTTTATTTCTACTATTTGCCCTTCTATCTCTACTTCCTTATTCACGGTAAAAGTTTTGCTCTCCAAGTTATTTATTTTCTCGTAGGAAAAGGGTATTTTAAAGTTTTCAATTTTATCTCCATTGATAATTCCTATTTCTAATCTATGGCCTTCAGAAGGCAGACTTGACTTATACCTAGATTCTATACGATGACTAGAGCTGAAAGCCTTCAATCCCTTTTCTGTAGCTAAAGGATAAAAGCTATTACGGATTTCCATACTATATTCATATGGCGATCTTTTATTTGACTTCACTCGCCAATATTTATATCCTAATTCACTCAAATCCTTTTCCTTCGATTCCACGGTATAAAAAATAACCATCCCTTTCTCATCAACAATCACTCCATCCAACGTAACCGTAATTCCGTGTTCGGTTTGGGATACATTTACCGGTTGATAGATGTCATGTTCTACTGCTGCTACAAGACCCTTGTCATTTTGAATAAGAGCTACTACTCTATCCAAGCCAGGAATCGCTGACACTTTGTTGGCAAAGGCTGGAGAAACGTTTACCGAGGTTACAAATGCTATGAATAAAATGGCTGCCATAGCAATGGACAATATACTGCGCTTCGCAATCATTCTCTTCCTTTTTTTCTCTTGTTTTGCTTTTTCAAAACCCTTCCTAACGGACATTTGTACCCTATCCACTGGAACATCTACCTGGTTGATTACATATTTTCTTGTCTCCAATTTTTGTTTTTCCTCTTCAAACACGCTTCATCTCCCCTTTCCCTTCAAATTGATGTCGTAATGAGCGGAGTGCCTTATGTAGTCTAGTTTTAATCGTCCCTTCTGGTGTCTTCCACATGATTGCAATATCTTTAATTTTGATGTCTTCAAAGTATTTGAGATGGAGTAGCTCTCTTTCGTAGTCAGTCAGATGTTTAAGTGCCTCTTCTATTTCTAGAAAGGTAAAATTCTCCTCTACTCCAATTAAGTGTAGTAAGTCATCCTCAACTAATTCACGCTTACTTTTTCGAATTTCATCCTGGCAATAGTTCATCATGATGCGGGTTACCCATGTTTTAAAATAAGCCGGCTCTTTCAGTTTCCCTATATGTTTAAAGGCTCTATAGGTAACTTCTTGCACAGCCTCCAATGCATCCTCTTCATTTTTTAAAAAGGATATAGCAGTCCTATATAATGCTTCCTGATGCACATGCATCAAGTCCAAAAAAGCTTCCTCATTCCCCTTTATCGCTCTTTTTACTAATAACAGTTGTTCGCTCAAACCATCACCCCATTTCTACGTCCCTATTAATTAGACAGACTAATTGAAAAAAAGTTTTACATTTTTATTGTAAACGTACTTTAATATGTTTTCGTGTAAAATTCATTTCATTTAATTTGTTCTACTATAAAAATTTTTACATTATAGGAATTAAGTGTTTCTACTCAAAATATACTTAGTAGGAAGGCTATTTTTATATTTTTTTTGGTTTTTTTTACGAAAAATCAGTAAATTATTAATTTTATTATGCTTAACTTAAGATATTAATGTGAAAATGGGGTATACTTAATAGTAATGAGTTTGTGGATTTGTAAAGGAGGCACTACTTTATGTCAGTCGCTAGTGAAGCATCACAAGTAAATCTTGATTTTTTAATCAACGAATTAGGTCTACAACAAGTTTCTAATACTTCCGTGTTTCGTAAAGGAAATATTTTTGTCATTTCGCCATCGGTTCAAAATAAATCAAACACGTTTGAGCTAGGTGAATCACTTATGAAAAAGTTTAACCCTGAAACAGATGATGGATATTTACTCATACGTCTAAAAGAAAAATTCCTTATGTGTAAGTTACATCCCTTCCAACGTAAAATGATGACTTCGGATACCGAAAAAAGCACGAAAAGTAAGCCATCTTTTTGGAAGTTCCATGTAATAGAATCCATCATCCCACGTATTGAAAATAGCGGTGATAGAGAGCTAACGTTTAAAATCCAAGCTCCTACCAATAAGCAGCTAATTTCTTTTTTTAATAAAGAAAGCCTATAGTAAAAACCAGATCTAGCTTATAGATCTGGTTTTTATTTACTTTCATTTTATTAAATTTTCCAAATAATTAAATAAAAACTTGAATACCCTTCGATTTAAAGATAATATAAATTTATAATCTTAAGGTGAGATGAGGTATTAAATTGGAGCTTATTACCGTTAATTTTCTATTCAATTTATCCTTAATTATCATCTTGTTTTTCCTTTGTTTCACTAACTTAAGAAAACCTGGTAGCTTGCTTAAAAGAAAAAAAACCTCTTTAATATTTTTTGTTATTACATTACTTCTGTGCTATTTGTTTTCCTATCATTTAACGGATGAATTAATGTTAGATTTACGAATTGTCCCTTTACTTATAGGAAGCCTCTATTTTAGGTTGAGTCCAATTTTGGGCGCAATCGTCATTTTACTAAGAGGTCTACATGGAATAGATTTAGGTTTCTATATGACTCTTACGATCAATGGCATACTAAGTATTGCATTATGGATAGTATCTCCTTATTTTATGCGATTAAAATCTAAATATCGTATAATTTGTTCCTCCTTTTTAGCTCTTATGATGAGCCTTTTTATATTATTAGTTGTACTAAACACTAGTGGGAGCGCACATACTTTAGATTTATATATAGCATATATAGTTATACCACCACTTGGCATTGCCATTATTACATATATTATTGAAGCCTTTGAAAAAATTAATACCCAAAGGAAGCTTTTAATAAAAGTAGAAAAAAAAGAAGCCGTAGAACAAATGGGTGCGGCTATATCACATGAAATTAGAAATCCTTTAACTTCAGCAATTGGATTTGTCGAATTATTAACTAGAGAACCGCTAGATTCTGAAAAAAGCAAGCAATACCTTGCTATTTTAAAAGACGAACTTGATTTGGCTGAGAAAATTATTCAAGATTATTTAACCTACTCTAAGCCTATAACGGAACATACAAAAGAATTGAATATTCAAGAGGAACTCCCTATTGTTCTAAAGCTTTTACAACCATTAGCCAATTATTATTCAGTTAAGATTGTCTCTGATTTATCGTCTACTAGTTTAATAGACGGAGATCGTGCAAAGTTCCAGCACACATTCATAAATATCATTAAAAATAATATAGTTTCCTTAACAGATGGAGGCGTTATATCTATCACAACTAAGGAGACTAAAACCAAAATTCTTATTACAATAACTAGTCCTACCACAGAAAATCAAATGGAATCTAAAGTACTAGACACATCCATTGATTTCGGTATTATAAGAAACATAAAAGGTACTGTTCGAACGAAGAGAACCGAACAGGAAACTACTTATTACTTTACCTTCCGCAAACAAAAAACTTCATATATATTCTGGTAAAGTTTTAATTCACATTCAATCTTTCTGAAAAGAGGTAATACTATGGAGCTGACGCTACATTTTTTTTTCAACCTATCTCTTTTAATAGTATTACTTTTTTTCAGCTTGATTTGGCTTGAAAATACGAAAAAGGTACAATTCATTGCGACGCTGTATTGTTTCGCCAGCCTCATAATTTGCTTCGGATTTAGCTATCCTTTATCTGAAAATATCTTATTGGACTTAAGAAATATTCCTTTTGTAATTGGTGCGCTTTATATTGGTCTAGGTCCATACCTAGGTCTAACAGCAATTATTATTAGAGCCTTTTTTGGAATAGATTTAGGATTTTGGGTAGCAGTATCTTATTATGCAATTTTCTCTCTTATTTTATGGAAGATACACCCTTGGTTTTTGGGAAAAAATAGAGAACAACGAATTTGGATAGCAATAGGCTTTATTTATATCGTAGGAATTTATCAAACCACTCCTTTACTTTTTATGTTAGATGGTTATGACATACTTGATGTAAGTTTTGCATTTTTATTTTTACAACCTTTAGGAGTAGGGATGATCACCTACTTTTTAGAGGAGGTTGATAAATTTACAATCTACAGACAGCAACTTGTAACTTTAGAAAGGCAAGGAGTTGTGGAAAAGATGGGTGCCGCTATCTCTCATGAAATACGCAATCCATTGACTGCTGCTATAGGTTTTGTCCAACTTTTACATAACGACTCAATTTCAGCAGACACAAAAAGGCAGTATTTATCTATCGTTAAAAGTGAGCTTCAGTCAGCTGAAAGAGTTATTCAAGATTATCTTACAATTTCTAAAGTTGATCCAGAAACTGAAAACACTATTCTCATCAACAAGGCATTAAATCAAGTCATACAAATGCTTATACCACTGGCACAAAATAGGACCGTTGAAATAATTACAGATTTCACAGAGGAATCCATAATTATGGGTGATAGTCAAAAATTTCATCAAAGCTTAGTTAATATTATGAAGAATGGAATAGAATCTATGTCTTCAGGAGGAATTTTAACTGTGGGGACAGAAGCTACGCCTACGAACGTCGTCATCACGATCAAAGATACTGGTTCAGGAATGACTGATGAGCAATTAAGTCGTTTAGGAGAGCCGTATTACTCTACAAAAGGGAACCAAGGAACTGGTCTTGGTATATTGGTTGTTTTTAGCGTTATCCGTGCAATGAATGGAAATATTCATGTAGAGTCCGAGGTAGGCGTTGGAACTACCTTCGAATTAAATTTTAGATCGTCGTTAGCTTACATTCCACCTGTAGTGGAACAAGAGAAAGGAAAAATGATTTCTAAATAAGTTTTATTCCCAGGAGTAAAATTACCTTTTCTTCTCATCTTAATAAAGAGAAAATTTTAGAAAGGGAGTATCACATCATGGGTAGAGACGACAAAAAGGGAAGTAGTAATAACACTGGTTCCTTACCTCAGACACCAAAGAATATGAAGATTAAGCCTAAGGATGTCCGAGAAGAATTTGCTCGAGAATTTGCAGAACTAAGACATTCCTCTAGAAAAAATAAATAGTATGATAAGCAGGAGGACTGGATATTCATGTCCTCCTTAAATTATTTTCTAGTGAAGTACACCTGTACTTAAAATAGACATATCAACCTCAATATCCCACTTCATTTTACTTATAGTTTTACGGGTAAGCTCGGTATCCCACTTAACTCGCTGATGTCGACGTACGTTTTCTGTCAATCCAATGGGATCGACCTCTAATTTTTGCATTTCTTCTAAGAAATCATTGATTTTTTTTTCTAAATCCTTCTCTGCATCTTTTTCTAATCTTTCCATGATTTCCGGGTCTTTAAAGGAAGCACTTTTACCTTTATACTCTGACATCGTTCCCTCTATCTTAAGTATAATTTTTAATCTTGGGGATTCTAAGCTTTTATTACTTATAATTTTTACGCTGTTATCAATGAAATCAAGTAAGAGTGTATCTCCTCCCCCTACCTTTAAGGTAAAAGGAGATAATTTTTTCTTCCCCTGTATTGCTTGAATATATAAAGCATCATCTGGGTGAAGTACGTTTTCCATATGATCCCCTTTAAATAAGGCGACACCAGTTAACTCCAACTTTTTCCCTTTAAGTTCAATTACAGGCATAATTGAATCTATATTAGGATTAGTTTGTGTATACATCAAGTCATGTATATTAGTATTTGGGTTAAATGCTAAGTTTACACTTGGCTGGAGCAGGTCAGTGACATAGTTTATGACGCTTGCCTTGTCCGTATAGTCCTGTCGCATTAACTCCTCAGCGCTACCTTTTACAATAGCTAGCAAAACCTCATTGCCTACTTGTGTGTTTCGGTATAAATGCTTGATTACTTCTTCAACCTTTCCACTAGTAGCAAATTCCTCACTAAATAAAATGACACGTAATTGATTTAGAACTACTTTTTTCTCTGTTTTTTTCTCAATGTCAACCATTCCTGTTGTGACTAATTCAGTTGTAGTTGTATAAATTTGTGTTCTTTCATTAGCATACTTGGATTTTTGAGGAATGGCTGCAGTTAGTTTATAAGTTCCTTCTCCCTCATAGTCAAATCCGAGAACTCCTACCATATCAATACCTTCAATCGGCACCTTCTTTTCATTCAAATTGCAGCCCGTCAAAAAAATCATTCCTATTAATAATATTAAAATGATTTTTTTACTCATGATTCCACCTGCTTTTTTTAATGAAGTGAAGGGCAATTAAAATAATTGGCCACAGTAATAATCCATAACCAATTCTATAACTTACAATAAAAGCCCTCTCTAAATTTTCATGAGAAAGCGGTAGCGTGAGGATTACGAAAATGGTGGTAGCTATTATATAAACGTGGGAACTTTTTCTTTTGGATATAATAGAATTTACACCTTTCATAGAAGCCCAGATATATCCTGACACAGATGAAAGCACTAAAAATACCCACAAGGTAATACCAAAAATATCTATTCTCTCCACAAAAGAAAATCCCCCTGCTTTAAATAGATGTAAAACAGAGTACTGAACATTGCTTAGCTGCCATTCAGAAAAATACATGACACTTACCAGGGTAGTCAAGAAGAACAAAGATACACTAATCCAAATACCTATTAATGCATGCTTAAACGCTTTTTGTTTATTAATAATATAAGGAAAGAATATTAATATTACCTCATATCCGAATACAGTATTAAAGCCTTGGTCAAATGCCACAAAAAAATCATTCCAACTATGATTAAACAAAGGGAAAACATGGCTTATATCGCCTTTATTTATAGACCATTTTAAAAAGTAAACCATCGGTATTGTAATAAAAAATGCCATTATACAAAATCTAGCAACATTTTTTATACCACCATTAACGATATACAATACCAATAGCAAAACTAAAATAAGAGGTATGCTTGTCGTTTGTTCTTGGAGAGCCGTGCTTTGAATCAGCTGTACATAATTGCTGACCTTTGCAGTTGCAAGTAAAATTAACTGAATGACTATAAAGGCGTTAATACACTTCCCTAAAGACTTACCTAATATTTCTTCATTAATCTCAAACAAGTTTTTTGCATGATATTTTGAACATATCCAGATCATTGGCCATAGAGATATACTTGCAATTACTCCAAATAGAATTGGCATCAAAGCCTGGCTGTATCCTAGACTACTCAATCTTTCAGGCAGTGACAGAACTCCTGTACCAAACATAATACTCTGTACCAAAAAAATGACATGATAGCCTTTTAAACTCTCTTTATTAGCACTCAGGTATGTTCACCTACCTATATACTTCGTTTTTTGGAACGAGAAATGCCGCTTTTCCGCTTTAAGAAAGATATTGGAAAACGTACAACACTATCCATCAAGTCAGACACCCTTCTCGGTATAACGGGTGACATAAATGGCGTACCGAGGGATTTTACTCTTAATAAGTGGGCAATTAGCCATGCAAATGCGAGCATTTGACCAAACAAACCAAAGATACCAGCTGAAAGTATAAAGACATAACGAATAGTCCTGCTCGTATTACTCATATGGAAAACCGGTGGAAGGAAGGACAACAGAGCAGAAGTAGCCACAATAACGATTAAAATATTACTGACAAGGCCAGCTTCAACTGCTGCAGTACCAATAACAATCCCTCCAACAATCCCTATCGTTTGGCCAATTTTCGCTGGCATCCTGGCTCCTGCTTCTTTTAATACCTCTACAATTAGTTCAATAAATAACACCTCAAAGAGAGGAGAAAAAGACACTTTCATTCTAGATTCTTGAAGATTTAAAAGGAGCTCATAAGGAAGCACCTCCTGGTGAAAGGTTAATGCGGAAATATAAGTTGGAGTAATCATAATGGTTAAGAAAAAACCAAAAAATCGAAGAGATCTAACTAAGCTAGCAGATGGCCAGCGATTATAATAATCCTCCGCACTAATGAACATTTCTAAAAAGGAGGTTGGGCATACAAGAGCTGCTTGACTGTTATCCATTAAAATAACTATTCTGCCATCTGCAAGGTAATGTGATGTGGTATCCGGTTTTACAGTCATATAATATTGAGGAAATAGTGAATAGGGATTATCTTCTATTAATTGCATAAGAGTAGAAATATCAAAGAACTTTGGATAATCAAGCTTGGTTAAACGACTCTTTAATTGCTCGAGAGATGTTCTATCTACTAAATCATCTATATATATAATAGTGATTTTCGTATTAGAAACGCTTCCTATTGTTAAGTCTTCATTTTTAAGCATGGGATTAACTATTCGTCTTTTAACAAGCGAAAGATTTGTCTGTATGGATTCAGTAAATACATCTTGAGGGCCAATGAATGTACTCTCCATCTCTGAAGTAGTTACTTCCCGCTCCTTTACACTATACGTATGTATACTTAACAGTCGGTTTGTCTCATGGAAGTATAATAACGTTTCACCAGTAGCAAGTTTTTGTGTAATCTCATCAATATTGGAGGGGTTCATATGTTCTGCCACCTGATGTATTTGGTGAATATAATTTGCTAAAGGAATTAAAACCATTATTTCTAAAGTTTTGCTATCTGTTAAGGATTGAGAAAAAATAATCGTAACAATGCCTTCGTTAGTTGGGATATTTTTATATAAAACGTCATTATTATCTTTAGTAATCTCTTTATAATACCTAATCCTTTTTTCAACCAAAGCATTCGTCGATGTGGTACCATCCATAAAATATGCAAGCATCGGCTTTTTTACTAATTTCATCTTTGTTATAAGAATCACTTGCCCTTCCTATAGATTTGATTAGTTTGTCCATTTATATTTTATGTATGCAAGTGAATCTATTGGATTCTTTACTAGCATATAAAAACACTCAAAACTTTGTCGTTTTGAGTGTTTTAGAGTTTAAAATTCAACTATTTCTGGACCTTCGCCTTTTGTATTCATAACTCTAACTTGTGTTGGAGTAATTTTCAAAATGATTAAATCCGGATCATCTGGACCTTTAAACCATCCTTTTAAAGCATCATTCCAAACCTTTTCTTTCATCGATTCGTCATCCGATTCCTCGACCTTCCCTTCAATTTCCAGGAAGGAATCACCTAATCCTTTTCCATCGTACCCTAGGAGGATGTGTGTGTATGGGTTAAGTTCAATTTCTTCTACTTTATGCGTTTTCTTACTTGTTGCGGTATAGAGGATAAAGTCGTCATTAAAGAAGGTCATATATCGGGAATGCGGTTTATTTTGCTGCACTGTCGCCATAGTACCAATCATATTACTATTTAATATTTTTAGTGCTTGTTCTTTTGCATTAGTCATATCAATCTCTCCTTCCCTTATTGTCTTTATTATTCCTTTTTGGTAAATAAACTAAACATTCTTAAATGCTATTACCAGGTTTTCAAAAATCGAGTGGTTGATTCTCTTCCCTTTTGCAATAAATCTAGCTTAGAATCATAATCTAATTCAAATTGGGTAGCATTATATTCATCTGCCGGTATAAATATTATATTTCGTTCAATCTTTCGTGATATATATCTTGTATCATGAGCGTCCTTCATTGTTGTAAATAAGCTTTCAAATAAGTCGAGTCCATTTTTTATTTTTTTTGGTTGCGGCTCTTCAATATTTGCGCTAAGTCGGATACCTAAAACTGGTCTCTCTTTTAACCCATTTTCAAATATCCACATTGGGAAGTTACTCAGCACACCGCCATCAACCACCACTACGTCTCCAATATTCGATTTTAATTTGATTGGTTCAAAGAAAAAGGGTATTCCACAGCTCATCCGCAAGGCCCTACTTACTAAAAAAGTATCTGGTTCGATTCCATAATTTTTTAAGTCATCTGGTAGGACAATCATCTTTCCATTAGTTAAATCTGAGGCAACTAGCTTTAACGAGCCTGGAGGTAGATCTCCAAAAGTATAAATACCTTTATAAGCCAATTTCTCTAAAAACCAATCCTCCAATGCCTTTCCTTGATACAAGCCTAAACCCCAATATAAATTTAACCACTTTGTAAACGGAAGTGGAATTACTGTCTTCCGTGGATCCAATAGCTTTTGGAAGTTTTGACTCATCATTAGCTCTTCCATTTCTCTGCCGTTATAGCCTGCAGCTATAAAGCAGGCAAGTATTGCTCCTGCACTAGTTCCCGCCACACGCTTTAGACGATATCCTTTCTCTTCCAAAACTTGATATGCCCCAACTAGGCCAATCCCCTTCATCCCACCACCTGAAAATATCCCATCTATATACATACTGCACCCTTCTCTCTAAAAAAGTTGTTATATCACTCTAAGAGAGAAGCAATCGAATTAGAACATATATCGACAAATAAGATGAACAAAAATGTTGATATGTATATATATGGAATAGAGGTGGTTACCATAAAGTGATTAATTATTTGTTTGAATTATTTTTTGTTTCCTTTTGTTGGCTGTTATTGTGTTTTTTTGCTTCTGTATTCTGCCCTATCACACCCATATCATTTGGACTGATGTCATATCCATAACCATACTCTTCACGATCTAACTTATTTTTATGATTTTTCTTTTTATCATTCATGAGATTTCACCTCCATGAGAATAAGTTGTACTATTAAATAGTTATTATGCTTAAAATAAGTTGAGAAAATAAAAGAAGGACCGTTGTGACATACGCCATAACAATCCTTCTTTTATTAGTATTTTTGACCTTCTATATACGATATTAACTACTTATTATTTTTATTTTCTTCTTTCCCACCTGGCTTGGTAATATCTTTCTTATCCGCATTGTTCTTATCTGTCTCTTTAAAATCGTCAGGATTCAAATTAGAATTGTATTCCATATCATTATCCTTCTTATCTTTACCCACCAATTTCACCTCCTATTTTTAATAGGTATGCTATTTGTTAGTTTTTCTTTCAATTGCTGCTTCTACAAATTTTCTAAACAACTTTTGTGAAGGCTCATCACCAACTAGAGCAAATTCTTCAGGATGCCATTGGAATCCATAGATAAATGAATGATTTTCACTTTCTACTGCTTCTACTATACCGTCTGGTGCACTAGCCACTACTTTCAACCCATCTCCAAGCTTATTTACGCCTTGATGATGAAATGAATTTACCTTAAATTCCTCTTCTTGTAACATTTGATATACCTTACTTTTACTATCTAGCTTAACCGGATGTGATCTGTGCGTTCTTATTGAATTTTGCCTATGCTGTAAAGTATATTCTTCTCTTTGCTCATGAATAGACTGGTGTAAAGATCCACCCATCACTATATTAAGCATATGCAAGCCTCTACAAGTCCCAATATATGGCTTGTCTAACTCTAGAAATTTTTGCACAAGTGCAAATTCCATTTTATCAAGTCGTGGAGTAATTCGTTGCAAGTGAAGATGTGGCAACTCACCATAATAAGAAGGATCAATATCTTCTCCTCCAGTTATAATCAACCCGTCTATTTGCTGACATAACTGGTCTATATCTTTATCAGGAATGAGTGGTATAAGTAAAGGAATACCTCCTGCTTGTAGAACTGTATCTGAATATACTGAAGACAAGTAATAACTTTTATCATCTTTAACTTCAGCAGTAATACCTATTATTGGTTTCATATTAGATTCCCCATTTTTTTAAATTTCATGCTCTATATTAATACCCTTGTTTGAATTTGCTAAACTTGTGTCAGTCTTTTTATCTAATGTTTGTCTTTATTTCATCTGGGAATACATTTATTAGAGATCAATAAAGGAGGACTCAACATGAGTAATGACAAATTCGAAAAAATGGAAGAAAATATCAAAGGACAAACACAGAATCGTCAACCAGGTTTTGAAAATGAAATGAGTCCAAAACCTATTTATGATGATGAGAATTATAAAGGTTCTGAAAAGCTAAAAGGAAAAGTCGCTTTAATCACAGGAGGAGATAGCGGTATTGGTAAAGCAGTTGCAATTGCTTATGCAAAAGAAGGTGCAAACGTCGCTATTGCGTATTTAGATGAACATGAGGATGCAAAAGAAACAGTAAAGCTAGTTGAAAACTATGGAGTTAAAGCAAAAAGTTTTGCTGTAGATATTAGCGATGACGAAAACTGCGAAAAGTTAATAGAGCAGGTTATTGAGGAATTTGGCCAGTTAAATGTTTTAGTAAACAACGCAGGAAAACAGTTCCCAACGATGAATTTCTTAGAGATTACTCCAGATCAATTACAGGAAACTTTCTCTACTAACATATACTCTATGTTCTATCTAACACAGGCTGCTCTTCCGCATATGTCTAAGGGGGACACAATTGTAAATACATCATCAGTGACAGCATACCGAGGTTCTGCTGAGTTAATCGATTACTCGGCAACAAAAGGAGCAATCACTTCCTTCACACGCTCCTTAGCATTAAATCTAGTTGAAAAAGGTATACGTGTAAATGCCGTCGCACCTGGGCCAATATGGACCCCACTTATTCCAGCAACTTTTGATGCCGAGAAGGTAGAAAATCATGCTGAAAGCAATCCAACTGGCAGAAGAGGTCAGCCATCAGAAAATGCACCTGCCTATGTCTTCTTAGCATCTAATGACTCCACGTATATTACAGGACAAACTATTCATGTTGATGGTGGAGACTTCGTAGGTTCATAAAATTATATAAAATTTAAAGAGGATGATCGTTTATATTCACGATCATCCTCTTTTTCATATTAAAGTATTTACATAAGGCTCTTTGAAACTTTTTTTCCATCATAAGTATAGAGCACTGGTTTTTTCTCGACAAAGGTTTCCATATGAATAGAACGCCCCCACAGCTGGTAGATATATGGAAGCACATGCTCCAAATAATGCGCATCTAATTCCACACCTTCATAATTGTGCTTTAGATGCAACTCCCCGTTTCTAGAGAAATCACCATTTTCTACTACAATGTAGGGGTAGCCACCATTTTCACGGCTCGCTATTATTTCATCTCTGACATTCTCATAATCCTTATCAGTTATTTCATAGTTCCCATTTTTCTTTTCAAATAAGTAAAGGTCCTCTTGTTTAACTAACTCTTTTGTCAAATAATTTCTGATAAAGGAAATATCAGACTCTATTTCCCGTACTTCAAACAACTTTTCTCTCCCTAGCCCTGGTTCAATTCCAATTCTTCTCATTTCAGCTGTAGGGGAGTCATACCTTTTCTCTATATCCTCAAAAATTTTGAGTCCTAAATAATACGGATTTATGGACGTCTTGGAAGGTTGCACAACATTTGCATTTAACTTGGCAAATTCAATGGTTTCATCTGAAGTCAAATCCATTTCTCGGAGAATTCGCTGATGCCAAAAAGTTGCCCATCCCTCATTCATAATTTTTGTTTCGAGCTGCGGCCAAAAATAAAGCATCTCTTCCCGCATCATCGTTAAGATATCACGTTGCCAATCTTCAAGCTCCCGACTATACTCCTCTATAAATAATAGCAAATCTTTTTCTGGTCTGGGCGGGAACTTTTTTCGATAAGGCTGAACCAACTTATTTTTTTTCTTTTCGTCTAAATCCCATAAATCATCATACTCACTTTTTCTTTTTTCCTCTATTTCTTCTTCCTCTAAGTCATAACTAGGAAGCTTAGGACGGACAATCGAAGAATCAATATGTTCTTGAATAGCTAATACTGCGTCTAAAAATTGTTCTACCTCTTCTTTTCCATGAACCATTTCATAGTGTGCAATTCTCTCGGCAGTGGCAGTCATGCTTTCTACCATATCTCTCCGTGTGTTAGAGAAGCGAACATTATTCTTGAAAAAATCACAATGCGCAAGTACATGAGCAATAATTAGCTTGTTCTGAATAAGGCTATTCGTATCTAATAGAAATGCATAACAAGGGTTCGAATTGATCACTAGCTCATAGATTTGACTAAGCCCAAAATCGTATTGCATCTTCATTTTATGAAATTGCTTCCCAAAGCTCCAGTGTGCGAAACGAGTTGGCATCCCATATGCGCCGAATGTATAAATAATGTCTGCAGGACATATTTCGTATCTCATAGGGAATGTATCCAATCCAAAACCAGATGCAATCTCAGTTATTTCGGCAATTGCATATTGTAGTTTTGTGTCCATCACTTTACTCCCTTTTTAAAAATACTTTTTAACGCAGCATATACATCTTTATTGTTTCTAATTACGTGGTGTCTAAATTTTGGATTTTCTATTGTCTTATATGTGTTCATCAAAGTGGAATAACGATTGTGCTCATTAACTTCCCCATACCCAAATATTTGAGATACCTTCATTAATTCGTTAACTAGTTTCATACATTTTTCATTATCACTAGTCATATTTTCTCCATCTGAAAAATGAACTGGATAAATATTATACCGAGAAGGTGGATACTTTTCCTGTATTAACTCTAATGCCTTCTGATAAGCAGAGGAACATATGGTACCTCCACTCTCCCCCTTTGTAAAGAACGCTTCCTCAGTAACTACCTTTGCTTCTGTATGGTGAGCAATAAATTCAATATCTAATGCTTCGTATTCCATTCGTAAAAATCTAACCATCCAAAAAAAGAAGCTACGTGCACAATACTTTTCAAAAACTCCCATTGAACCACTTGTATCCATCATAGCGAGAACGACTGCTTTTGATTCGCGCTTAACAACTTCATCCCAAGTTTTAAAGCGCAAATCATCCTGATGAATAGGTGCAATTGCCGCTTCTCCCTTAAGAGCATTTCTCTTAATAGCTGTAATTAATGTCCTTTTCTTATCAATATTACCCATAAGACCTTTTTTCCGAATATCATTAAACTCAATATGCTCGGTTACTATTTCGGATTTTTCTTTATCCTCTAGACTAGGTAGCTCCATGTCACTAAAAAGAGCATTTTCAATCTCTTCCATGGAAACCTCTGCCTCATAGTAATCTTGCCCTGCCTTGTCTCCAGCTTGCTTACCAGTTCCTGTGGCCTTTCCTTCCCCAGGCCCCTTAGCGACAACATCACCTATCTGACTGTCTCCCTTACCCTGGCCAACATGCTTAGAAGAGTCGTAGTTATATCTTATTTTATATTCATCCAGGGATCTAATAGGGATTTTTATAACGTCTCGTCCATTTGACATGATAATACTTTCATCACTTATTAAGTCTGGTAAGTTGTTTCTTATTGCTTCCTTGACCTTTTCCGTGTGGCGTTGCTGATCTTGATGTCCTTTGCGATGGAGTGACCAATTCTCTTGTGAAATAACGAAGGGATTTTTCTCTTTTTCATTCAACCTCAACACCTACCTATTTTTTATCATATGCCGGTGCAACAAAGTTATTGCCAAAGTTTCAAGAAAAGCGCAGGCGCCTATCTCTGCCCCGACAGGCAAATGGAGAAAAGCGAGGAGGCAGCTCCTCAGCCACCACAGCTTTTATCCATTTGACCCCGAGGGGCAAGGCACCGGAGCTAGACAATCAGAAAAGCGCAGGCGCCTATCTCTGCCCCGACAGGCAAATGGGGAAAAGCGAGGAGGCAGCTCCTCAGCCACCGGAGCTTTTATCCATTTAACCCCGAGGGGCAAGGCGCCGGAGCTAGACAATCAGAAAAGCGCAGGCGCCTATCTCTGCCCCGACAGGCAAATGGGGAAAAGCGAGGAGGCAGCTCCTCAGCCACCGGAGCTTTTATCCATTTGACCCCGAGGATAGTTACAATCCAAATTAGTATAAAAAAAACAAGACCAATGAAACATATTAGTCTTGTTTTTTCATGGCTTTATCGATTAAGAAGACTTCCTACATAACGTAATAATTCATTGGCTGAAGTAGAATTATATCCGTGTTCATCAATCAATCTAGCAACTACTTCGTTTATCTTTTTCAAATGAGCTTCATCTGGCGTTTTCGTAGATGTAGTAATTTTCACTACATCTTTTAAATCAGCAAATAGTTTCTTTTGAATTGCTTCTCTTAGGCGTTCATGGGAATTATATTCGAAACGCTTCCCTTTTCTTGCATAGGCTGAAAGGCGAATTAATATCTCTTCTCGGAATCCTTTTTTTGCATTTTCAGATATGCCTATTTGTTCTTCTATGGAGCGCATTAATTTTTCATCTGGGTTCATCTCTTCGCCAGTTAATGGATCTCTCATTTTGTTCTTGTTACAAAATGCTTCAACATTGTCCAAATAATTATTCATTAGCGTTATTGCCGACTCCTCATATGAGTAAACAAAAGCCTTCTGAACTTCTTTTTTAGCAATCTCATCGTATTCTTTTCGTGCAATAGCAATATAGTTTAAATACTTTTCTCGATCCTCTTCAGAAATAGAAGCATGCTGATCAAGACCTTCTTTTAACGCACGTAAAACGTCTAATGCATTTATAGAAGGGATTTCTTTTCTTATAATGGCGGAGGAAATGCGATTAATCACATATCGCGGATCAATTCCATGCATTCCTTCCGTAGTAAATTCTTTTTTAAGCTCTTCAACATCAATTTCATTAAAACCTTCAATGTTTTCCCCATCATACAACTTCATTTTCTTCACTATATCGATTCCTTGTTTCTTTGGATCCTCTAATCTTGTGAGTATAGAGAATATAGCTGCCGCCCTTAAGGCATGGGGAGCGATATGGACATGGTTCATATCACTTTCTTTAATCATCTTTTCATAAATTCGTTCTTCCTGGCTAACCTTCAAGTTATAAGGAATTGGCATTACAATAATACGTGAATGTAGCGCCTCATTCTTTTTATTAGAGATAAACGAACGATATTCCGTTTCATTGGTATGGGCTACAATCAGCTCATCTGCACTGATAAGCGCGAAACGACCAGCTTTGAAATTACCCTCCTGCGTTAGAGATAGTAGATGCCACAGGAATTTTTCATCCAGCTTCAGCATCTCCTGAAATTCCATCATTCCTCTATTAGCCTTATTTAGCTCCCCATCAAATCTATATGCTCTTGGATCAGATTCAGACCCAAACTCAGCAATTGTTGAAAAGTCAATGCTTCCAGTTAAATCAGCGATATCTTGAGATTTTGGATCAGATGGAGTAAAAGTACCTATCCCTACCCTTTTGTCCTCTGAAAAGAAAATCCTCTCCACTAAGACATCTTCTACTTTACCGCCATACTCCTGCTCCAGCCTCATCGAGTTCAGAGGTGATAGACTACCTTCTATTCGAATTCCGTATTCCTCAAAAAAGTCTTCTCGAAGATGAGTTGGGATTAAATGAAGCGGATCCTCATGCATAGGGCACCCTTTAATAGCATAGACAGCACCCTTATCAGTTCTTGAATATTCCTCAAAACCTCTCTTCAACAATGTAACAATAGTAGATTTACCACCACTCACGGGACCCATCAACAATAAAATTCTTTTCCGAACATCTAAACGCTTTGCTGCCGGATGGAAATACTCTTCTACCAGACGCTCTAACGCTTCGTCTAAACCAAACATTTCCTGTTCAA
Organism: Psychrobacillus sp. FSL K6-4046; assembly: GCF_038624605.1. Classification (NCBI taxonomy): domain Bacteria; kingdom Bacillati; phylum Bacillota; class Bacilli; order Caryophanales; family Bacillaceae; genus Psychrobacillus; species Psychrobacillus sp. FSL K6-4046. The sequence continues at coordinate 390,876 of NZ_CP152020.1, read as the reverse complement.
AAAACTTATAGCTTTTCTTTCCATTTTCATCCGAATGCCCCGCACTTTTAATCATGCTGTATACTCTTGCATGTGCAGTTTGAGCAACTTCTGGTCTTTCTTTCAGAATCTCCAAGTATTCCCTGAACGTACCTTCCCATTTCAGCTGGTTTTCCGCTTCTCGATAACCTTTAACCTTACTTAAGATATCCATGTTTCCCTCCATTCAGGGGCATCTTTTATACATAATATGACGGGAAGGAATTAATGATACATATAACTTTGTAGTTGTCTCTTATTTGTTTATACCTATCGCTATTTCATCTCCTTAAATTTTTTCTATTGAATGAAGGTCATTATTTATCTTTCCTTCTTTTTCTTATAAACCAAATACTCAAAAAGGAAACAATACCTATCACTAATAAGACTGGTAAATTGCCTAATAGAAACACTATAATCCCCGATCCAATCATTAATAGCGCATTCACACTTTGAACAAATTGCTTCTTTGTCTTCTCCCATGTGTTTAATTCCTTATTTTCAATACTTGGTACGATTACGCGATCCTCATAAAAGTTCAGCTCTATTGTGGAAAAGGAAGTTTGATTATCCAAATATTTAATCTTCCCAACTATTACTTCTATTTCTTCTTGTACTTTTGCCAAGTCAGCTGAAATCTTTAAAAGATCCTCCGTTTTTTCTGCACTTTCCATAAATACTAGCAATCGAGCTTCTACTGCTCTTTTTGATTTTAATCGGGACTCTAAGTCTACATACTGCTCTGTTACGTCTTCCCCCGTTATATTCCTCTCTAATACCTTAGTTACCTGTCCTTCAGCTTCTGATAAAAAAGTCTCAAAATGCTCCTCAGGTACTCTGACAACCATACGTCCATGACTACGAGAATCACTTTCTTGAAAAATATTAGATTCTACAATATATCCGTTATATTTACTTACTTTTTCTGTGATTTTTTCTTGAGCTACCGTTAGTTCTTTGACGTTTGCACTAATATTAGCCTTATGAATAATTTTCCTTTGAGAAATAGTTGGGTTCGTTGTACTTTCCTCTGCTGCAGTAATACTCTCTTCCTTTGAAGAATCCTCTGCCTCACCGATATCATTTGAATACTCTACATCCTTCATAGACTCTGTTACAGCTGCCTTTTCCTCGTCTTGTGCACTGCAGCCAGCTAAAAATATAATAGCTATAAATACTAGAATAATATTAAGTCTAGACACTTCTAAAAACCCCCTTTGTTTTAAATAATAGACGTTTGTGAAGAAACTTCGTTACAACCCTCCCGTTTAGCACACTATCAAGACACTCTACTAGCATATGAGAAATTTTTACTTTTCTTCTAAAAAAGCTTAATAAAATGGAATATTCCGATAGAATATAAGAAAAGCGCAGGCGCCTATTCCTGCCCCGACAGGCAAATGGGGAAAAGCGAGGAGGCAGCTCCTCAGCCACCGCAAACGCTCTTGTTTGCGACGAGCTTGCGCAGGAGCAGCTTTTATCCATTTGACCCCGAGGGGCAAGGCGCCGGAGCTAGACACCAAGAAAAGCGCAGGCGCCTATTCCTGCCCCGAAAGGCAAATGGGGAAAGCGAGGAGGCAGCTCCTCAGCCACCGGAGCTTTTTTCCATTTGACCCCGACGGAGCTAGACATCAAGAAAAGCGCAGGCGCCTATCTCTGACCCGACAGGCAAATGGGTACAATATGAAAGCTATAAAAAAAGTGGGAGTGGAGAATATGATTCACTTAAAAGGATATGGCCTTACATTGGAACAATTGAGAGCCATTCTTTATAAAGACGAGAAAATAACATTAGATAGAGAGGCTATAAAAGCTGTTCAAAACAGTAGAAGAGCCGTAGAGAAAATTGTTAGTAGCGGAGAAATCGTGTATGGAATTAATACGGGCTTTGGAAAATTTAGCGATGTAAGTATAAACGAGAAGGATGTTCATGCACTTCAACTACATTTGATACGTTCTCATGCTTGTGGGGTTGGAACTCCTTTTGAAGAGTTAGTTTCAAGAGCTATGGTCGTTCTACGTTTGAATGCTCTGATGAAGGGTTTTTCAGGCATACGACTCGAGGTATTAGAAAGACTGGCATATATGATAAACCACCATATCCATCCTGTAATACCTTCCCAAGGCTCTTTAGGTGCATCTGGAGATTTAGCACCTCTATCACATTTAGCTCTTGTATTAATTGGCGAAGGATTTGTTTGGGAAGCTAACAAGCATGTTCCTGCTGCAAATGTATGGAGTGAACATGGACTACAGCCAATTGTACTTGAAGCTAAGGAAGGGTTAGCCTTAATAAATGGAACTCAGGCAATGACTGCTCAAGGAGTGATTAACTGGCTAGAAGCTGAGACTCTTGCGTATCAAAGCGAGTGGATTGCTGCAATGACAATGGAAGCCCTCCATGGGATTACAGACGCCTTTCACCCTTCTATCCATGAAGCACGAGGTTACCTGGAGCAAATAGACGTCGCTAAACGAATGCTGTACTGGTTGGAAGGAAGTCAACTAGTCACTAAACAAGGGGAACAGCGAGTGCAGGATGCCTATTCCATAAGATGCATACCTCAAATACACGGAGCCACATGGCAAGTGCTTTCCTATGTAAAAGAAAAACTTGAGATAGAAATGAATGCAGCCACGGATAATCCATTAATCGTAGAAGACGGAAATATAGTTGTTTCAGGGGGGAACTTTCACGGTCAACCAATAGCCTTTGCGATGGATTTCTTAAAGGTAGGAATGGCCGAGCTTGCTAACGTTTCCGAACGTCGGGTAGAAAGACTCGTGAACCCACAATTAAATGTTGGTCTCCCGCCATTTTTAAGCCCAGAGCCTGGCCTACAATCAGGAGCAATGATTTTACAATACACTGCCGCTAGTTTAGTATCTGAAAATAAAACACTGGCTCACCCAGCATCTGTCGACTCTATCCCATCCTCCGGAAACCAAGAGGACCATGTCAGCATGGGAACCATTGGGGCTAGACATGCCTATCAAATCATTCAAAATGCCCGTGGGGTAATCGCTATCGAGGCTATTTGTGCAGTACAAGGAGTCGAGTATCGTAATGAGTTGCTGATGGCTCCAAAACTGCTTAAAAAGTGGCAGGAGATCCGTACATTTATTCCCTCCATAACTGAAGATCGGGTCTTTAGCAAGGATATCGAGTTAATGCAAAATTATTTGAGGACTTGAATATCTCTTAAGTGCGCTCTTCCTTTGTTTTAACAGTTTGCTTCTACTTGGAGGAGTGTATAGGCTACACCAAGGAAACCCCTGCTTCCTCTATACACTTTTTCATAATGTATATAACCATTCATTTTTGGTTATCCATCTTACGAATCAACTCATATAATAAGAAATAATATATCGGGAGTTGATTTTTTGACACTTTGGATTGATGTATCAGTCACAAAACGTCAGTTGAAGCTTTATGACGGAAGCAAACTGTTAAAAACATACCCTATTGCAGTAGGAAAAGTCTTAACCCCTACTCCAACAGGTAATTATATGATTATAAATAAGGAGGTAGATCCAGGAGGTCCATATGGGGCATTGTGGATGGGATTATCTAAGCCTCATTATGGTATACACGGGACAAACGATCCAAGCTCAATAGGAAAAGAAGTATCACTTGGTTGTATAAGAATGTACAACAATGACGTTATAGAATTATCCTCCCAGGTACCTTTGCAGACAAATGTTTACATCCACAAGTAATGGTTCTTATAGCTCTCGCTAATAATTCTAAATTTGTTAGATTGCCTCTGTATAACTGAAATTACACATTATAGAATAGATTTAAAATTCTCCACACCAAGTATCCCATTTCACCTGCATATATCACTCTCCAAACTCGTGATCAACTCCATACAACCGCTCTTTCTACTTTCTAACCTTATAGTTAATATCACTTCTTCTCATAATTTTTTCTATCTTATACACTATATTGCTTATCCTTTTATAAATTTTTTAATAATAAGGCGATGCGTACCCATCCTACTTTATACAATAGCTTTCAACTAAATTTTAGGTGTTTATTTCCTTCTTCCAGAGGTATGTATTATTTAAGATAAATTCTTTAATGAAAAACTATAAGGCACGGAGGTAACAAATATGTTTACTGAAAAAAATAAAGCAAAAATCGGAGCAGCTACATTCATCTCTTTAGGTCTACTTGGAGACACCAATTATGCTTTAGACCATGATGACAATCAAGTTGACGACAAGGAAGAACAAGAAAAAGAAGAATTTTAATTAAATTTTTAAAAAATTTAATTATTTTATGTTTAAGCACATATTTTAACGGGTATTGATAAAAGGAAATATTTTGTTTTTCCATGTAATTAAGTAAAAAGAAAACTAAAAATTTATTAGATAGTAGGAAAAAAAATTATCATATAACATATGCGTTAAAGGAGCAGCTTAGATGTTAAAAATGATTTTTATTCCAAAAAGGTTTCGACAAAATTCGCCTTTTTCATTCTTTGTGGATAAGTTTACACACAGAATTCACACTAGATAAATATGATTTTGACAAACATGTAAACAACTTATTAACATCTTATACCCATATACTGTGGATAAAAAGAACGATTGTTCTTAATAGTACTTTTTGGTAAAGTAATGTTAATAACAATTATTTAATCTTAAAGCCCTTTCACATATAAGAACATTTAACTATTAGGAGGAAATGAAATGAGTAAAATGTCGGATGATCTATTATTAGAATCATATTTTACTGCTAAGGAACTTAACCTTTGCCCTGACTTTTTAGCTTTATTGAAAAGTGAGATACAACGTCGCTCTCTTCAAGTTGAACTATAATCTTTTATATAAATGAAACTTTCTTTCCATTCTTTCGTAAATAGTATAAGGTAATACTGTAAGTCTAATCTAATAACTATTTTACGGAGGGTTTTAAATTTTGAAGAAAATTCTAGTCGCACTACTTACTATCACGCTTGTTTTTTCTTCAGTGGGCAATTTTGTCTTTCAAGACGATATAACTGCTGAAGCTAAGAAATACAAGTCAGGAAAAAAAGGTTTTAATTCTAATAATAATTCAAATGACAATACGAATAATTCCAATACGAATTCTAATATTCAAAAAGATAAAGATAATTCTACAACAGCTACAAATAAATCATCTAACACAAACTCCAAAGGTGGATTTACGGCTGGTGGATTGATGAAAGGTCTTTTCATAGGTGGTCTCGCTGGATTACTCTTTGGTAGTCTTTTTGCAAACATGGGTATACTTGGTTCCATATTAGGTTTCTTAATTAATGCTGCTGCTATCGCAGTAATTGTTATTCTTATCCTTAAGATCATCAACATCTTTAAAGACAAGAAAAAGAAAGAGGAACCACATACATGGAAAAACTAGTAGTACCGGAACAAAATATTATTAATGCTATTTGCGTTCACTTTGGTCGTAAAGTCAATGCTAACCCGGAAGCAGTTGAAGTGGAGTTAATGTATGATGACGAAACTGGTTTTTCCGCTGAGGCATATGTAAATAATCAACAGTATAATTTAAGTACTCTAGACATTATTGAATCTTTACGCCAAACAATGTTAGAATTTTTAAACCTAGATCCTATCTCTACCGGTATAGAGCTTGTATTAGATGAAAAAGAAGGAATAATTGCAGTTGTAAGTTAAAAAAAGGTAACGAAGAATTTTCTTCGTTACCTTTTTTCTTACTTTTTTAGGCTATGTTAAAGGGTAGGGTTGATTTATAATGCAAAGAAATCTTTAAATCAGAGAGTAGAATTGATTTTTCGCACCAGCCGGACGCTTTTTCGCGGGGTGAGCGATAAGCCATCACCCATCGCTTACGCGCGTGGTTGTGATGTCTTATCTGTCTCACTCATCCCTGCTTATGTCGCCGTCTGGCGCTCCAATTCAATACATGGAAACAGCTTGAGCATCGATAAAGCGCAAATAATTTACTCGTATCAACAAAGCTTAAAACTGTCCCCAACCTCAATTTTATAATCTATTTATGTTCTTAATAGCCATTTGAATGTTCCTAAAGAATTATTAGTCAAAATCCACCAATAACTTTAACAAAGCTTTTTTTATGAGAAAGTATTCGGTATTACAAAACATAATTCAAAAACAAAAAACCGATGGCATAAAGCCACCGGTCTCAATTTAATTATTTTTGAAAACCGCTCATTTGTCCTTGAGCTTGAGCTACTAAACGCTTAGTAATTTCTCCGCCAACGGATCCGTTAGCACGCGCTGTAGATTCTCCTCCAAGTTGTACTCCAAATTCTTGAGCGATTTCATATTTCATTTGGTCAAGAGCTTGTTTAACACCTGGTACAAGTAGTTTGTTGTTGTTGTTTGACATTTCTCTCACCTCCTTGTGAGATTATATTGTGCCAAATCTTTTGATATATACAAGAAATAAAATTTTAGACAAAAAACTTTTTCAAACCTTTTAACTGCATTGTTCTAATGATTATGGTTATCCTTTATATCAAAACCAAAATTTTAAATGAAATATTTTAGGCTCCTTAAACTTTAGCTCGTTAATATTCACCTATTTCCTACTTCTTACATAATCTGAAGGGAAAGCTTAAAGGAGTGAATATTTATTGATTAAAGTGCACCCAGTTGACATTGACGGAAACACATTTATAGCTGTTTCAGTTGAGCTTCCAAAAACGACTTTGCTAACCGTTTCCAATGACAAAGGTTACATTATGTGTGGAGCATTAGATGTTGGCTTGCTCAATGAAAAGTTAAAAGATAGGAACATAATTGCAGGCAGAGCTGTAGGAGTAAAAACAATTGAACAGCTTATAAATGCTCCGCTGGAATCAGTTACTTTAGAGGCAGAGAAATTAGGTATTGAGACTGGAATGATTGGAAGAGAAGCATTACTAAGAATGCTTTAAAGCTGCCCTTCCAGCAAAAAGTAAAAGCCATATCTTAAACTTCTCCTTAATTTCAGCACTCTTTAGGACATCATATCTAATACATGTACTTGTAAGAGGATGACCGTGTTTTTATGATCATCCTCCTTTTAGTTAGTATGTAGTTAAATTATATAAGTATTTATTTTTCAAGGTTTTTGATAAAAGGAAAACACTGATAACAAATAATCATAATTCCATAAGCGCTATTATTCATTCCAAGTTTCTACATGCTCAATAGGAACCTCAGCTGCCTTTACCCTCCACCTGATGCTTGATGCTACATCTAATACATGAGTGTTCTCTTTAATCGTAAACTTTTCTCCATTATTAAAGTAAAAGCTGTAATAAGGAAGTTCCTCAGATTTTTCGTCTACCATATAATAGGAAACCTTATTTAACTCTTCCCACTGATAAATTTCTTTTTCTGTTGAAAACATTTTTCTATAAGAAATTTGGTCCTCATTAAGTGAAATATATGACAAGGAAGCATAATAAAACGTTACCACGCTTAAAGCAAAAGCAATTAATGCGGTTGGAATAGAGATCTTCCAACTTTTTAATAACCCCAGAAGAACAAAACACAAAGCAAACGTAAAAACACTTATCCCCAATACCCAATAATTAATAGATGGTACATAAGTAAGCCATGAGTTTCTATCATAATAGATAGTATCGGCTACAATATTTGGCATTAATAAAATATAAATTGGTGAAAATAAAACCACGCATGCAGCAATTACTAAAAAAATATGTTTTATATTATATTCTCTTCTCATACCTATCCCCTTTGTTTACATAATTTGCTATTACCTAATATTATCATATTTTACCGAATGTTATGAATATTTTTAAAAACAAAAAAGTCAGTGAGATATCTCACTGACTTTTTGTGTTAAATATTTCTTAGTTCTCTTCTGTTTCTTTTACAGGCTCCTCTAATTCAGCTGGTTTTTCTACCGCTGGCTGTGAAGAGGTTGGAGCATCAACATTAATAAACAATTTACCTGCTGCTTTTTGACGTGTTTCATTTCCAAAGCCATCAATTGCTATTACTTCGATTACTGCTCCATTTGCTACTGTATCTGCTGGCACTGTCCAATAACCAACATAATGGCCATTACCAGTTTCCATCATTGGTAATTCTGTAGCATTTTGTACATCTCCAACATTTGTAAGTGGCATATGAATAACAAATGTAGGTTTTAAACCAGGCTCACTGTCAAATTCAATTTTAACACTACGGCCAGTTTTAAGATTTAAATCTGTTGCTGGTTTTAGGTTAGAGATTTCTGGAGCAATGGAGTCAGTAGTAACCTTAATTGTCTTAGTTTCTACATTTCCTGCTGCATCCTTCGCCTCTACAGTAATTTCATTTAATCCTTCTTCTAAAAGGATACGTTTAGAGAATTTGCCGTTAGTTACTGTTGCTGGTTGTCCATTTACATGAACATATTCCAAATTAGCATCTGCAATAGTACCTTCTACAGTAACACTTTCACGATTTGTTTTTTCTCCATCAACTGGTTTTGTAATAGTTAATTCAGGCTTTTGAGTGTCTAAAGTAACTGTTACTGGTGCAGACTCTCCAGTTTCACGACCATCTAAAGTAGATACAACTGTAAATTCATTTTCACCTTCTGTTAATACTGCATCAAGTGCGAATTTACCGTCATTACCAACCTCAGTAGATCCTACTACTTCACCATTTTGCTTCAACTCTATAGTTGTAGTTGGTGACGCAGATCCTTCTATTGTAATGTTTTCTTCGTTAGTCACTAAACCTTGTTCAGGTGAAGTGATAACTGGACCTACAACCTCGTAGCTTACACGAGCTCGGATCATATAGTTACCCTCAGCAGCAGGTGCAGGAGTCCATGCACCTGAAACTCCTTGGTAGCTTCTACCAGCATTTGGTCCATCTTCATCTGTAGCTAGACCTGGAGTGTTAGGGTTTGCAAATGTTTGGCGATACACCATATGGAAGTCTCCATTTACAACGATGTTGTGTTCCGTTAAGTCAACAACCGTCCAATCACCATTACGTAATGCTGTTGCATTAACAGGACCAGCAATCATTTTCCCTGGTGCTCCATCAATACCACTTGCATCCCAAACTTCTACTGCGAATGCTGTTCCACCTGGTACTGGCCATTCTGTTGTCCAGAATTTAAATACTCCATCTGTTACAATTCCACTTTCCTTACCTTCAGGAAGTGACATTTTTACAGACCATGCATTTCCAGCTGCGTTAAATGCTCTTGCATTTTCTGCAGTTCCATCATCGTAACCAATTTCCCCACCTGGATAAGTGTAAAAAGGTTCTAAAGCAATATCTTTTGTAATTGGCTCACCGTCAATTGTTACAGGAACTTCTTGACCATGGTAGCCACGAGCGATAACTTTTAACGTGTACTCTCCTACATATGCAGTAATCTCATAGTTACCATTTTCATCAGTAACGACTGGTGAGATATTTGCATCCTCTACTAGAAGAATAGTTGCTCCAGCAATTCCTTCTCCTGTAGAAGCATCTGTAATTGTACCGCTAATCGTATTTTGTTCAACTTCATCTAAAGTAAAGTTTGCAGTTGCTGTTTCATCTGCTTCAATCACTACTGATTTTTCTTCAGACTCGAAACCATAAGCTTCTGCTTTTACTGTAAATGTACCTGCAGCATGGGTCATGGAATATGAACCATCGGCCGGGTTTGTATATACAGAGCGATTTGTTTCAAGTACGCTCACTTGAGCACCAAGTGGGAGCAATGTAGGAGCATTTGTATCTTCCACTACTGGAGGTGCCGCTTTTAGTTCAGGTAAAACAGGCTTAATTTTATTTGGATCTACCGGTGCTTTTTTCACATCGATATCTTTTTGGTTATCATTTCCTTTACCACCTGTGATAGCTGTGTTGCCTTTGTTGTTGCCTTTTCCTTTTGAAACAGTACCAGTTTGAGAAACATCCGTTAAAGCTACGTCATCAATATACCAACCGTCTCTTTGTACACTTCCATCAGAAAATGCATTAAATCCAAGATAGATACGTTGACCCGCATATTCAGAAAGGTCTACCTCTACATCTCCCCATGCTGTAGATATTCCTGTAACCCTTAGCAACTGTGTCCAGTTTACTTGGTCAGTAGAAACAACGATATGTCCATAATCCCAAGCTGTACCAGATGAAGCTTGTTCAAAATTATGCCACTGCTTGAACTGAAGATATGAATTTCCTTCTGGCAAATCAATTGGAGGTGCCACAAGTGTTGCGTTCATATTATTTGCATACTGACCTTTTAGATTAGTAGCATATACTTTTTCTCCAGAGGCAGCATTTCCAGGACCAGATGTTGGTACACCCCACTCCCAGCTGTTTTGGTTTCCAAAAGAATACCATCCAGTTGGTTGTGCTTCAAAATCCTCTGTGTACCCCACTGTAATACCTGGTTTTACTTGTACCGTGTATTCTTCACTAGTTACTTCATTGTTACCAAAATCTGTTGCAGTCCAAGTGTATTTAAAGGAAGTGCCTGTGATTAGATCTCCAGGGACCACTACTGTATATACTCCAGACTTAAAATCACCAGATGAACGACCTGCTTCGATTTCTTGCCAAGCTCCATTTTCATCTTGGTAGTTTAAAACTACAGAAGATACGCTGATATCATCTGTTACATTTGCAGTTAATGTTAATGCCATACCTTCGTACGTTTCAGCAGGAGCAGAGTGCTCAAGTACAGGCGCTGCGTTGTCTTCGCCTTCTTTAGTAACTTGCCCTTTTAAAGAACCAAGTCCAGTTAAAATAGAAGTTACAGCTGCTTCAGCATCTACTAGACCATATCCATAGCCATGGTTTGGTACTTCTGTATATTGGGTATCTGTTAAAGGAATGGCTGTATTTAATAGTATCTCTTCCAGTTGATCTACTGTAAGATTTGAATTTACTTGCTTGAGTAATGCAACTACACCAGATACAGCTGGTCCTGCCATAGAAGTTCCATTCCAACCACCTTCATACCCTCCACCAGGGACAGAAGAACGAATGTTTACTCCAGGAGCTGAAATGTCAGGCTTAATTTCAGCATATGGTGATGGACCGCGAAGAGAGAAGCTTCCAACTATATTGTTAATATCCGTCGCTCCAGTTGCGAAAGACTCAGGATAGTTTGATGGTGCCGCTACAGAACCAGGTCCACCAGGGTTAGTAAATGTAGTATTCCCTGCAGAAAATTCTGGGAAAATTTCAGCAGCACGCCAGTTAATGACAACATCGCGGTACCACTCATCTAATCCTGCTCCGCCACCCCATGAGTTATTGACAACATCTGGAGCTAAATCTACTCGTGTATTTCCACTTGCATCAGTTGGAGCTAATATCCATTGTGCAGCTTCTAGTAGATCTGTGTCAGACCCACCTGATGCTGTAAATGCTTTAACAGCAATATACTTAGCACCTGGAGCAACACCAATTTGGTTAGAACCGTTTGGCTCACTACCTACCATAGTTCCTGTTACGTGCGTTCCATGGTCTTGATCATCGAATGGCGTTGGACTTGCTGAAGAAGTCGCATCAAACCAGTTAAAGTCATGAGTGACTTGTCCTGTAGCCTTGTTATAACCACGATATTTTTCTTTAAGAGCAGGGTGATCCCATTGAACGCCAGTATCTATACTCGCAACTACAGTTCCTGATCCATCAATACCCATTTCCCAAGTTTGTGGAGCCTTAACTCGATCAATATTCCATTCTACATTTGCGACCTCTGCTTTAGGTGCTACTGCATCTTTTGTTTTAGTAACAAACAGTTGTCGTGTCTCATTGGGAAGTATCTTTTCTACCTCAGGAAAAGTAGCTATTTTTTCAGCAATTTCTTTTGTCGTTGTTACAGACATCCCATTTACGATATAATAAGATTCTAAATCGCTAGCATTTCCTTTGGAAACTTCTTGTTCAAGAAACTCCATCACAGTTTCTTGTGATTCCATGGAAGTGGTTTTTAGTTCTGACACAACTGCTGACCTCTGAATCAGCTTTGTGTTATGAGCTGAAAGATTTTTCGACTCGGCATTTTTTCTAGCCTCTGAAGCTACTTTTGCCGAGTCAGCCTTTTCTTTAAACTTTATCAAGAAAGTAACCTTTTCATCTTCTTTAAAGTCTTCTAGTAATCTACTGCTCATTTTATCCTTGACAGAAATACTGTTCGGACTTGAATCTCGCAATGACTGGTGCAATTTGCTGTTCGCTTCTGCACTAACTACATTGGGAGCGATCAGTGAAAATGTCATAAGTAAAGTTGCTGCGATACTGACGGCCTTGTTTCGTTTAGTTCGTCTACTGCTCCTACTCAACTTTCATTCCTCCTCTGATTTTAGCTGGATCTTTTACTCCTACTAATCTAGGTTCTTTACCACATAGGAAACACAAAAACACCCTTTCCCCCTTTCCTAATTGTAAGTTTAGGTAAACAGATTCCATGGTGTCTGAACAAAAGCTCTTGATGTATTTACAACTATATACTATAATTCAAAGGATTTTTGTCGAATTTTGACGCTAACTAGTTCAAATATTCCAATTTGATTGTATACGCCTACTTTACGCTTATTTTTTATAGGTATTTAGATATTTTCGGGAGAGACAAAATTTTTAAAAAAATTCTTAAACCCTTTATTCTCAAAGGACAAGGTTATTTTAAAATTTCAGTAAGAATTAGTTTATTCTGAAAAATGAATAAATTAACCTAAATAGAGATCTTTTTTATTGCTTAATCACTCCATTTAATACCTTCTAGGTATATATACTTTTCATTATTAAATTAAAAAAGGGCATAGTATGAAAGGTTTCTTATGCGTTTTAATTATTTACAACGATTATTAAGAACCATTTTTTAATCATTACTTAATACCCAACACAAATTAATGTTTAACTATTTTTCTAAACAACTCTTTTTGCGTGAATAGTGCCTTTTAAACATTTCCACTATTTTGCAGAGAATCCGACATTTTAAAAAAACACAAAAAAGGAAGCAAATGGAGTTATTTGCTTCCTTACACATTATTCCTTATAGGGATTTACAAGTGGCCATATACGGACCTTCTTCCTCTTAGAAAAATGAAGAATAGGTGCATTGTTTTCTACAAAAATAGATTGATGAGATAACATTGTATTCAAATTAAAATCTGCTTCAGCTATTTGCAATTGCCATGGCTCATGTAAAATGTCACACCGTTTGACTTCTTCACTTCCATTTACCGTGTATAGACAATAGCGTTCAGCCATCCATTCGTCAAATGAACCTTTTTGTGGATAATAAGGATCTGAAATTGGCCTATAGCTACAATTTAAAAGAGCTCCACTATCATCTAATCTTTTACTATCATAATTTACAAAATCCTCTTTATAACTGACATTCATATCGGCTACTACGTAAGGCAAATGATATAAGGTTCTTGCTCCACTCACCGCCAGTAAATTGGTGGTATCCATGCTTATGAAATACACACCTGGCTTACCATCTACTGAGACGTACGTTCTTACATTAAGTTCAGGAAAAGCTGATATTCCAGGAATCGGTGGTACTGCCTTCATCCTGCTTTTGGTAATTTGGAAAGGAACAATGCCAATCCATCCCACACCATCAAAAGAATCAATTGTTAAGGCCTCTGGGACTAAGCTTCGTAGTTTATCCATTTTAATCGGGTAGTGTGCAAATAAGAGATCGTTCCAAGTTTGTTGCATTACCCAAGGCAGGCTTGGAAGCGGCCACTGACGGTGACTGTCATCCCAACCGCCTTCTTTTATTTTTGAGTGATATTTCATACTTTAATCACCTCATTAAACATTTATTATTCTGTATAAGTACCCTGCTGAGTTTAAATTATTCGTGATTTAGGGTATCAATTTACTTAGTGCCTAATTACTCCAATCAATATACTTATCTTGTTTTATTTTTAATATAAAAAAAGCCCCACTTCTTCAACAGTGGGGCCCGATTTTTTATATAAAATCGGATGAGAAAGACGAAGGGAGATCTTCTTCAGCTATCAACTGTTTCTCATACCAATATTATACCCATTATGAGCATTTTTATTTACTAGTAATTAATTACATTTAGTAATTAATATGGAATAAAAGGGTTTGAAATTACTTTATGTGTAATTATTATCCTTCGAATAACAAATACCTACCTACAATATTCCTTTTTTATCCAATAAAATAATATTTTTGTTTATCTTTAAAACTTTAGTCAAGTATTTTAACTTTCACTGATTGACGACCCCAGTTAATCGCATCATTATAAGAAGGCATGTAAACATCTATCTTATTTCCTTTTATTGCGCCTCCAATATCTCCAGCAATGGCTTCCCCATAACCTTCAACCCAAACTTTGGAACCAAGAGGTATAACAGTAGGATCTACTGCAACCACTTTTTGATTGGGGTTCGCATTTAAGTCAATCCCCGTAGAAGTAATTCCTGAACAGCCTTCACAGGAAGCAGTGTATGCAGTAGCGGTTACGGTTAATTCTTTTACATCCGTTGATGCTGCTGGTTTACTAGGTGCTGAGCTATTAGCTGAACTCTGAGATGCACTCACTTGTGGCTGCACCTTATCTCCACTAACGACTAGCTTATCACCGGGGTGTATTAAGTCATCTATAAGTTGGTTACTTGTCATTAGTTCGGTAACGCTCATCCCATGCATAAGCGCAACACCATAGAGAGTGTCTCCCGAAACAACTGTATAAGTTCCTGTAGATTCCTCCACCTGTAATTGTTGTGATGGGTATATAATTGTTGAATCTAGATCGTTCCATACTTGTATATTTTCTATACTGACGTTATTCTCTTGTGAAATTGACCAAAGAGTGTCACCTTTTTCTACCGTGTGAACACTTGATGCAGAAGCTTGTCCTGCTGTTCCTACTGATAGTGCCGCAATAGCAGTTAGTGCTACAATGTGTTTTTTCATAAAATGAATTTCCTCCTTTTCACTAACGACCCCTAGCTTAACATGTTAAGATGACAAAGGTATTTCAGGATAGTGTTAGGGAGATAATAAATTTATGACAGAAAAAAACAGCATGTTACAAATGACTACTCGCTGAAATCTTTCTAAAAATTTTAATTGTTCCTTCATATTCATTTGCTGTCGATGACATATTTCCCCTTTATTGCTTTTCTTTATCTAACACAAAAAACACCCTTACCATCTCTGGTAAGAGTGTCTATATATCTTGCTATAAAATTCTTATTAGGAAGCCGCCTTTGCCGTATCTTATATGAAAGTTTTAAACCACCACTCCTCAAAGTGGGTGTTCGCAGATACCTTCTTTGCATGTCTTCATTGTCTAAAAGAGAATGAAGCTTGTCATTCCGGCTCTATATAAAACTCCCTGTTACAGCATAAAGGTTAAAACTTAATATTCATACGCACAATGCAGCTTGTATTCATATATTAAACCTTTTGTACTCATATTTCAAGTGAAATTAATTCTTATCTTACCAATTAATAGACAACATTTATGTATAATAGATGTACAAGTTGCAATCAGTAAGGATGTGAGTAAGATGCCTGATGATCGAAAAAAGGAAAAATGGGAAGAGGATATTGATGATGAAGAATTGCAGCAATTAGTTTTGGAGGCACAAGCTGAGGCACTGCTCAAAGCTAAAGAGGAAAAAAACCTTCCTACACGAAAGCGCCCATTTCCAAAGTGGATCTTTTACTTGATGGCATTGGTCTTATTTATTAATACTTTTGGTATTATCTTGCAGGTTTACTCCATTCCGGCTATTGAATTCGTCAAAACATCAGCTCGCCTATCAGCTCAGGAGAATATAGCAGAGTATAAGAAATCGGTTGTAGTTGTTCTCACAGACGATAGTAAAGGCACTGGATTTTCCATTTCAGAAAACGGGATCATTCTAACCAATTATCATGTAATTGAAGACAAAAATAATATAACTGTCGGCTTCCCTGATGATGGGCGATTTCGAGCTGATTTGATAGAATCCTATCCCGAAATTGACTTAGCCGTTTTGCAAGTCTCCAGCAATGAAGACTTCCCGTATTTAACCTTAGCTGAGCAAATGGAAGCTAAGCAAGGAGATCCTATCATCTTTATCGGCAATCCATTGCGCTTTACAGGGATAGCCAATGAGGGAACATTAATAGAACCCTACCAATTAAGTGATTGGGATGTACCTATCATGATGATGGAGGCACCTGTGTACAGAGGCAATAGTGGAAGTCCGGTATTTAATCAAGAAGGACTTGTTATTGGTATTGTTTTTGCTACCCTGGAGCATGAAAGCCATGGTAAGGTTGGTTTGTTTGTACCTATAGAGGAATATTACAAGGCTACAACTAAATAGGTTAAGTTAGATCAGCTGATTATCATCCGGCCCACGACATAATGCAATGACTAGTGATAATTAAGTCATTTGCAAAGAGCTCTACAGACAATAATAACGCCCCCAGAATTTTACGGTTTGTAAAACTCTGGGGGCATCTTCAGTTTTTTTATAATGATTATAAAAATTTCTCTCTCCAACGCAGTCGTTCTTTTTCATTTAACTGCGTTTCTAGTGCTTCGTCCCATTGATCGGTCAGCGTATTCCATACTCTTGCGAAAAACAGGTCCTCCTGCTCATTATAGACAATGTATTCTAAGCACGGGATATCATCAATGTACATTTCAGTAGACGAGATAATTTCGGAGATGATTATTAATTCCTCTCCTTCATGATCTTCCATGTTAGATTGATGTAGAGCGTCTAACAGAATTGCTTGTTCTATAGCCAGCTTTTTTTCATCTTTAGCGTATCTATACACCTGGAGCAGCTCCTCACCTTCTGAGGCAGGCTTTATATCTCCGGTTAAAAAATTATTATGGGTAGGACTAAACAGTATATGATGTGTCCCAGGATCCTGCTCCTCTTCGAAGATTCCCTGTTCTAGTTGTTGTTTACCTTTTGCCGTTAGTACAATATTAGCTTCTCTTTTTTCTATTAAACCTGACTTTCTCATAACCTCTATTAAATCATCGATGAATAGCTGCTCCACCATCAACAATTCACTAAGCTGGGCCGAGGTGTTAATATTCGTTTTTTGAAAGGAGATTAACATCATTTTCATCAGTACGTCCATTTTTGTACGCTTCACTCGTTTATATTCCACTTCAATTGTATGGACTGGAACACACCAATTTAGTGATTCCATTATTTTCACCTTAGAATTTTGGTAAATTTCTTTTTCTAAGCGTTTTTGTAATGATTGCATCTTTAAACTCCTATGCGACTCCCTTGTCCAATCACTTCTGGATTACGAAAGCCTTCCTTCTGTTTTACTATTGTTTTTAAACGACCATACATTTCTCTGGAGCTTTTTTGCTTAGCTCGTTTCGTAAACATTTCCACACTGCCTACTATGACTAGCAGCTCTCTAGCACGAGATAATGCTACATTCAGTCGACGATAATCATTAGCAAATCCAATGTCTCCACTCTTGTCCTGGTTGTTACGTACCATGCTCAAAAGGATGACGTCCATTTCCATTCCTTGAAACTTGTCTACCGTTCCAGTTCTAAAATGCAAATGCTTTAAGTTCATTTCCTGTTGAATGAGTCGATCAATTCTTTTTACTTGTTCACCATAGAAGCTAATAACTCCAATGCTTTTCTTTTCATGTTGCTCCATTCTTCCCTCTTGCTTAGCTTTCTCTGTAGCTTTGTCCAAGTCAATGAGAATCTTTCTAATTGAATCGAGCTCAGCTTGATTGAATCTACTCTTACCGTCCTTCATACGTTCTTCAAAGTATCGTTTTTCATTAGGCATATCAACCCATAGAAGATGGTCGGTTCTTTTGACAATCTCAGAATCTAATAAATGGTCCCTCATCGCATCAGAATCGGTTAGGCCACATTGTAACCTGTAGTTCTCTTCCTCATAAAACGGCGTAATAGTTTCCATAATACTCTCATGCATTCGATATTGAATCGCTAGCATTGTTTTATTGCTCTTAGGTAAATTTTTGAAGAGACGTTCGAAAAGAGACTCTTTGAGCAACTTTTTCAACTCTTCTTTTTCTTCGAAGCTATCGCTTTCTTCAAGAATAGCCTGAAGCGTTTCATCTAACGTATCCTCTCCAACTAATGGAGGAAGCTGATGATGATCACCTACTAGAATAATCTTCTTTCCTTTTAACATCGGCAACAAGAGTTCTGGTGGTGTAGCTTTGGATACCTCGTCAATGATGACAACATCGAAGGTTGGATAATTCTCCATAAATTCTTTTCTAGCAGATGCAACACAAGTAGTCCCAATCACATTCGCATGACGCACATATAGCTTTCTTATCTCATCTAAGTCATGATCGTTAGCTTCCTGTAAAAGAGAAAACCATTCCGTTTGAAGAGCTTGAGTTATAGGTAGGCGCTCTAATTCAATGTGTATCTGCGCACTTTCTTGTTCTAATGCTGTGTAGCTCTCTTCCAATTTCTTTAACGCATTTTCTGGATTTTGGAGTATGATTTCATCTAAAATCCTTAAGCGCTTTTCCTGGTCTAGACCTTCTGCATTTACCATCTTAGCTTCTTGTTCATTTTTTTGTAGAATATCTTCTTTCTCCTGAAGTTGAGTTTTAAGCTTCTCTAATTCAGCCTTTTTGTGGCCTAACTTCGCACTGTAAACAGATACTTTCTCCATTGTTTCATCCAGAGCAGCTCTCTTTTTTTGTTTATCTAATAAGCTGGTTTCAAGAGTCTCTTGTGTTGGAAGGCCTTCAAAGTCACCAGATTCAGCGGAAATGTCCTTAATTTGTTTCTCTAAATTGGTAAGTTGGTGTTTCTGATTTGTCCCAACAATTAATAACTCTCTTGTTTGGTTATTAATAGCTTTGAACCCGTTTTCCAATTCAGTGGCTACTTGGGCCTTGATAGCCTGATACTTGGTAATGGAATTGCTCTTAGACAGTTGAATGCTTGCTTGTTGCTTTAAAACAAATTTCTCTCTTACATAAAGACCCTCTAGCAGAATAGCTAATTTCTCAGTAGTCAGCTCTTCTTCATCTGAAGTCATAATATGCTTTAATCTGTTCATAAATTGGTGAATTTCTTTAACCGTGTAGTTGGAATCAAAAACGACACCACTTCTGCCCATATTGCTTTTGACTGACTCTACAGGGTACTTATGTTTTTTTAGTAGTTTTTCTATAAATGCTATGGCCGAGCTCAATCGAGCATTTAACTCCTGCCAATCACTTGAGGACTTTATGCTTTCAATTAACAAATCCAACTCTTCCATCTGGCGGTTAACAAGAAATGATGGAACAATCCCACATAGCTTTAGACGCTCCTTCAGTTCATCCACCTTACGGATTGTTTGGATTTCTTTTTTAAGAGCTTCTAATGCCCCTAATTTTTTTTGAAGTTTTTGATGTTGTTCTCTCGTGTTTTCTATTTCTTGTTGAGCTTTTTGTAAAGAACGTACTGATTTTTGATACAATATCTGATCTTGGATACTATCCAATTTCTTCGTTAGCTGCTCCGTTTGTTCTGTTAATTGATCTATTGAAGGATTAGCTTCCAGGAACTGCTCCATAGCCTTTATATCCTGAGCTAGTTGTTGAACTGCAGGACCAATACTTTGAATAGTGAGTTCAATTTCCTCACGTTCCTTTTTTAATGAAACTAAGGATTTTTTTAATGCTCTTATTTGTTGACTACGTTCATCATACTCGGTCTGTGCTATGACTTTCTTTTCAATAGCTTCTATTAAACGTTGCTTTTCTTCATCAAGACTCTTTGTCTCTAGGACAATATTATTCAATCTGTCTTTTAGTAGGTTTTCTTGAGAAGCATGATGCTCTATTACATCGGAAAGTGTTGCAAGCGTCTGTTCCTTCCAATACTGCCCCACATTTTCTTCTATAAATCTTTTCCCTTCTTCTTCTATGCTCTCCGTTCTACCAAACCGTAATATACGAATTTCTTTGTTAGATAGTAACCTACTAAGGGCATTATCTACCGCTAAGTTTGACTGAGAGGCTACAAGGGTGCGAAGTCCAGCTTTAGCATTCTGCTGACATATTTCGGAAATAACAGTTGTTTTACCCGTGCCTGGGGGACCCTGAATAACATATAAGTCTTCTGCAGACATAGCACCAACGACTGCCTCCTGTTGAAATTCATTAAGCCTATTATGGAATTCCAGTTCCTTTTGTTTATTCGTAATTCTAATTGTAGGACGATCTTCAAATAGAATTTTTTCTAGGTTGGCATTTGCTGCTAAGCCATTCTGAAGATCCTCAAAACCTTTTCGTAGTCGACGTATTTGACTAAGGGTTGCAAAATTACTAAAAACCACTTCCTTAGCTTTAGGGTTCAAACTATTTTTCCTTGCCATTTCCCTAATCCTTGGTCTTAGCTCTATTTCAATCGTGTTTTTATTCCTATTTGCTTTTAATACATCCCCAATGTCATTTTGGTAACCCTTGAAGCTAATGCTAAGCCCTCTTATTTTATTCCATTCGTTACCGTTAACTTCACAGCCTACTAATGACATCCTACTAAAATCTTCGTTAAATATAAGTTTAGAAAAGCTTGCAGTTATATCTGCAATATCCGCATTTCGTTCCTGTATTTTTAAATAACCTTCCCAGCTTGATATCCGCTTCTTCACGTACTCAGAGCGTTCCTCTGCTACAGGTAACTCTCGTATCTTTGTATGTAACTGTATCGGTAACCCAGCACCGTTATTTTTTGATGTAACGAATGATAGGTTAACTGGTAGCCTTCTATTTGTCTGCACCGGCACTCGAGAACCCCGTACATGAAATCCGGTTGCAAGAAACCCATTGTTCTGTAGTACACAGTCCATTATTGCTACCTTGCCATCCAGTTTTTCAGTAAGCTGCAAGTTCTCTATGTTGTCAAAGTATAAGGAAAGCGAGATATTTCCTTGTGCATTAACCGGACGTTTCTCAATGTAAACTTGAAACGATTTTTGTATATTAAAAAAGTCGTGTTCATCAGCTGACCACTCCTGTATTCCTTTGCGAGCATTATTAGTCATCATTAAATTGCAGCGCATTGTTTTTTCTAGAGTTGAAACATTACTCATGAACAGACCTCCTTTTAGATTTTTTAGTCCAACTTTTATATGTTAGCATTTTTTAAGGATTTCTTAAATTATCAATTACTATTTTGATTTGGTTAAATTTAGAAATCGTAATTTTTTTAGGCTATGTTAAAGGGTAGGATTGATTTATGATGCAAAGAAATCTTAGATTCAGAGAGTAGAATTGATTTTTCGCACCAGCCGGACGCTTTCCTCGGGGTGAGCGATAAGCCATCACCCATCGCTTGCGCGCGTGGTTGTGATGTCTTATCTGTCTCACTCATCCCGTAGGAGTCGCCGTCTGGCGCTCCAATCAATAAATGGGAACAGCTTTCATGCATCTATAGGTACTTATAAATTTACTCGCATAAACAAAGCCGAAAAACTGTACCCAATCCCAATTTCATAATCTATTTATAATCTTAATAGTCATTTGAATGTCCCTTTTATAATGTTTACAGTCAATATAAAAAAGAATTGTTAGTCAAAATCAACCAATAACTTTAACAAAGTTTTTTTTAATACACTTTACTTACTTTATCCGTCCTAGTCATCCCAACACCCTACAACAATATTCCATAAATTAAAGACCCTCACGCCCATTATAGTGCATCGTTCATCTCGCTACACACGTCGACAAGCAAAATATTTTTGAAAAGGTATAGTTGTATTATATTAATATAATTTTCTAAATAATTACAATATTATAATTTTTTGTTTGTAATTTTTATTATTTTTCCCTATTATTAAAATACAGTTTTCTAACTTAATATTCAGAAAGCTAGTAAAGTTGAAGGAGGAAGGAAAATGCCAAAGAAAGCTGGAAGTGTATTAAACCCTGCTAGTCCTCAAAAAACCTCTAAAAAAGTGAAAAAAAGCGGAAAGGAACCACCACTTTACAACTATGAGGCTATTGCACACAGCCCTGAATTTGTTGCCTTAAAAAAGAAGAAAAGAAATTTTATCGTTCCAATAACGATTTTCTTTCTGCTATTTTATATTTCTTTACCAATTTTAACGTCTTATACAACTATATTAAACAAGCCAGCAATTGGAGATATAACTTGGGTTTGGGTTTTTGCTCTTGCTCAATTCATCATGACTTGGACCTTATGTATGATCTATGTTCGTAAAGCAGAGGGGTTTGATAAGGATGCGGAAGAAATAATCGAAAAGGAAAAGGCAGGTGATTATGTATGAATGGCATGAGTACAGTCGGTCTTATATTTTTTGTAGGAATCGTAGCATTAACTCTATTTGTCACATACATTGCGTCCAAACGAACTAACTCTGCTAGTGAATTTTACACTGCCGGTGGAGGTTTGTCTGGCTGGCAAAATGGGATAGCCATCGCAGGAGATTACCTTTCTGCTGCATCATTCCTCGGAATTGCCGGAGCTATCGCACTTTTTGGTTTTGATGGTTTTTTCTATAGTATAGGTTACTTAGTAGCATATTTAGTTGTACTTTACATCGTAGCAGAGCCTCTAAGAAATTTGGGGAAATATACGCTAGCCGATATGATTAATGCACGCTTTAACCAAAAGAAAGTACGTGGAGCTGCCGCGATTAGCACTATTACAATCGTTTTGTTCTATATGATTGCACAGCTTGTGGGTGCAGGTGCACTAATACAACTATTACTAGGCATTGATTACTGGATTGCTGTACTAATCGTAGGAACAATGATGACCATCTATGTTCTTTGGGGTGGAATGGCTGCAACGAGCTGGGTACAGATCATTAAGGCTGTATTGTTAATGATTGGGAC
The DNA here is from genome assembly GCF_038624605.1 of Psychrobacillus sp. FSL K6-4046. Classification (NCBI taxonomy): domain Bacteria; kingdom Bacillati; phylum Bacillota; class Bacilli; order Caryophanales; family Bacillaceae; genus Psychrobacillus; species Psychrobacillus sp. FSL K6-4046. The sequence continues at coordinate 368,037 of NZ_CP152020.1, read as the reverse complement.
AGTCCTTATCTCGTTTTTAGTATTATGGAAATTCAACTTTAATATCCTTGGTATGTTCACTGAGATGAAAACGGTTACAGAGCAAGGAGAAAACTTCTTAAATCCTGGAGTAAAGTATACGAATGGCTTGGACACAATTTCTATGATGATCGCCTTAGTATTAGGTACAGCAGGCTTACCTCATATTCTTATGCGATTCTTCACAGTAAAAGATGCTAAAACTGCCCGCTCTTCTGTGGTGTATGCAACATGGATTGTAGGTATCTTCTATGTTCTTACTATTTTCCTAGGTTTCGGAGCTGCTTACTTTGTAGGAGCTAGCGACATTATGTCTGCAAACTCAGCAGGAAACATGGCAGCACCATTACTAGCGCAGGCACTAGGAGGGGATATCCTCATGTCTTTCGTATCTGCTGTTGCCTTCGCCACTATATTAGCAGTAGTAGCAGGACTAGTGCTATCAGGTGCATCTGCATTTGCCCATGATATTTATGGACAAATCATAAAGAAAGGAAAAGCAACTGAAAAACAGCAAATGAGAGCGGCTCGTTTTGCTTCTGTTGGGGTTTCACTTCTATCTATTGTTTTAGCCTTAGGAGCACAAACGATGAATGTTGCGTTCTTGGTTTCACTAGCATTCTGTATCGCTGCAAGTGCTAATTTACCGGTGATCATCTACACCATCTATTGGAAAAGGTTCAATACCACTGGAGCTATGACAGCAATTGTCACCGGGCTAGTTACTGCTCTAGTATTAGTTTCCTTAAGTCCAAACCTTTGGGGAACAGATGGCACTCATTTATTTAATGGTACAGCTCTTTTCCCATTAACTAACCCTGCGATTTTTTCAGTACCTGCTGGGTTCTTGGGTGGCTATATAGGCACATTAATAGGAGCAAGAGCAGATCAGAAGAAATATGCAGAGGTCGATGTCAAAGCAAATATCGGGTTAAAATAAGAAAAAGGCGAAGAGAATTACCTCTTCGCCTTTTTTATTTAGCTGTATCAGGAAATACACGTTGTACTGTATCTGTAAACTCATCAAAGAATCCTTCAACCGGCTCCCCTGCTTTAATCTTTGTTCCGTACTCTTCCATACGGCCAACAAAATCAGGATCCAAAGATACATACACGTTCTCAAAATTTAAATTACCTTTACCTTCTTTAGCTTTTTCAGATATACGAGTTTTTAACTCATCGTTATCTTCTGTTCCTTCTTTCGCTTTAACAGCAACATATGCATTTGTATCCGTCACTAACACATGAGCAACATCTACTTCATCCAATTCTGCAATTTTTGCAGCCACGTCATCTGCTACATCAACCTTTTGATCTCCGTTTGTAGAAACGTCTTTTCCTTCTTCTTCACCAATTTCTCCATCGTTCCCAGTATCAACTGTTGCATTAGGATCCATATTCCCATCTTGAGTTGTATCCGTTGTCGTATCTGTTGTTTTATCATCCTTAGCATCATCATTTCCACATGCTGTTAAGAACCCTATTATAAGAATAGCGATTAATATCTTCATCTTTTTTATCATTTTATTTTCTCCTTTTCAATAAATTATTACAGTCGTATGATGTGAGTTCTGTAAGAAAATATGCACCAAAATAAAAAATAGATTATTTAAATAATTTAAAATAGACTTTCTATTATCTGTTATAATTTTTAGAAGTAATTGTTAATTAAAAATATATAAAAGAGGTGTTTTTAAGATGACTAATGATTTATTTCGAAGATTAGAAGAAGGTTTTAATGACATGGTAACAATTAGAAGGTATTTACATATGCATCCTGAGGTATCCTTTCAAGAGACTAACACTGCCAAATATATTCAAAACTTTTACTTACAACTTGGTATACCTTTTGACGCCAATGTGGGCGGAAATGGTGTTGTCGCAAGAGTTAAAGGGGCACGCCCTGGGAAAACGGTTGCTTTGCGTGCAGACTTTGATGCACTACCCATTCAAGATGAGAAGGAAGTTCCGTATAAATCTACAGTACCTGGTGTAATGCACGCCTGTGGACATGATGGACATACTGCTACACTGCTCATTCTTGCCCGTACTATACATGAGTTAAAAGATGAACTGAGCGGAGAATACGTATTTATACATCAGCATGCGGAGGAATATGCACCAGGTGGCGCAAAACCAATGATAGAAGCTGGCTGCTTACATGACGTAGATGTAATTTTTGGTACCCATTTATGGTCTCAAACTCCCCTTCACACAATTGCCTATCGCTCCGGCCCAATTATGGCTGCAGCAGATCGTTTTATCATCAAAATTCAAGGGCGCGGTGGTCATGGCGCTAATCCTCATGACACAAAAGATGCCATTTTGGCTGCTTCACAACTAGTAGTTAATTTGCAGCAAATTGTCTCAAGAAGAGTCAATCCGGTAGAGTCGGCTGTTCTTTCTGTCGGTTCATTTGTTGCCGACAATGCATTTAACATTATCGCTGATTCGGTTAAATTGAGCGGAACCATTAGAACATTTACTCCTGCTGTAAGAGATTTAATGGAGAATGAGTTACGACGCGTGTTAGACGGAACTTGTCTGACTGCAGACTGTACCTATACACTCACATATGAAAGAGGATACCCTCCAGTCATTAACCATAAAGAAGAAACAGAATATCTTGCTGAAATAGCAAGACAAATCCCAGATGTCAAAGAGGTACAGGAATCGGAGCTTTTAATGATTGGTGAGGATTATGGCTATTATCTCGAACAAATTCCAGGGACGTTTTTCTTCACCGGAGCTATGCCTGATGGAGATGTCTACCCACATCATAGCCCGATGTTTGATTTTGATGAAAAGGCCATGCTAACAGCAGCTAAAACGTTAGGGCATGCCGCTATTCTCTATCAAAAGAAATAAAGCTCGGATGAAGCAACAAGTGACTCACACTTAACTTCTGCGTGGCTCTGCTGAAAACTTCAGGAGAAAGCAGATACCGAATTTAAATTGTCACAGTCTTTGTTCTGATATCGGCTTATATATTTCCAATTTCCCATGTAAACCGTTAAAATATATTAGTATGAATAACGATAAAAATTTTATTACTTAATGAAACTATTTAAGCGGTAGTTACGTAAAATTAATTAAATAAAGAAATTTGGGGAGGTTTATCAATGGCTATTAATCTTGTAAAAGGACAAAAAATTGATCTTACTAAAGGTAGGTCTTCTTTAAAAAGTGTCATGGTTGGACTTGGATGGGATCCAGTAAGTCAAAAAAGCGGTGGGTTTTTAGGTAGTCTTTTTGGCGGTGGTTCTAGTGGCGCTGCTATAGACTGTGACGCTTCAGTTCTACTTTTAAACGAAAATGGAAAGTTATCTTCCAAACAACAATTAATATATTTTGGAAACAAAACTTCTAACAATGGCAGCGTGGTACATATGGGTGACAACCGTACCGGAGATGGTGACGGAGACGATGAGGTAATTAACGTAAACCTTAAATCAGTTGCAAGTTCTGTTCATAGACTTTTATTTGTCGTTAATATTTACCAAGCAAAACAACGAAAACAAGATTTTGGCTTGATAAAAAATGCATTTATTCGTTTAGTGGACAACGATACAAGACAAGAATTAGTACATTATAATCTTTCTGATAATTATTCTGGGAAAACTTCACTTTTCCTTGGGGAACTATATCGCGATGGTGAAGAGTGGAAATTCTCGGCTATTGGAGAAGGTACAGCAGACACTGATATTTCATCTATAGCAAACAAATACTTATAAGGAGTGGGATATAAACATGGCTATTAATTTATCTAAAGGACAAAAGGTAGACTTAACTAAAGGTAATCCAGGGTTAACAAACATTATTGTAGGTCTAGGCTGGGATACAAACAAATATGACGGCAGAAACGACTTCGACCTTGACTCTTCCGTTTTCTTATTAAATAGCAGTGGAAAATGTGCATCTGAGGCTGATTTTATTTTTTATAACAATACTTCAGGTAGTAATGGAGCAGTTGTTCATACAGGAGATAATCGCACAGGCGAAGGCGATGGCGATGATGAGCAAGTTAATATAAACCTTGCAAACGTTACAAGTTCTATTGAAAAAATTGCTTTTAGCATTACTATTCACGATGCAGAAGCTAGAGGTCAAAACTTTGGTCAAGTAAATAATTCATACGTACGAATTATCAATGCAGACACTCAGGAAGAACTAATTCGCTACGATTTAGGAGAAGATTTCTCAATTGAAACAGCAGTAGTTGTAGGTGAATTGTATCGCCACAATAACGAGTGGAAATTTAATGCAATTGGTAGCGGCTACCAAGGTGGATTAGGAGCTTTAGTTTCTGACTTTGGCTTAAACTAGTTAAATCTTTTCTAAAGCAAGGGTTTTCTCCTTGCTTTTTTTTTACAAAGAGTATATTTAATAGAACTTGGGTGACCTATAGCCCCTTCTTCTTTCAAGGAGTGATTACCATCAGACATTTTAAGGGTTTAAGTGAAAATGAAGTGAATAATTTTTTTCATCTACCTCCTAAAGAATTTTCAAAAACGACAGACAAGCTAAAATTGGGGATTGCTATGGGTGCCACTTTATATATTCCTGGCCTAATGAGTAATTTTTCTTCAAAATTAATCAAGAGATCTTTTGAAAATCTTACTAGTGTAATTATGTGTTTAGAGGATTCTATTTCAGATAACGCGCTAACAGAAGCCGAAAACAATGTAGTAGAACAACTGCACACCTTAGCTGAAGCGATCAGCGCAAATGCTACCCTACAGTATGATTTGCCCCTCCTATTTATAAGAATTCGAAGCGTAGACCAGTTACAGAGAATTGCTAGTCAGTTAGGAAATGATTTAGACCTTATCACGGGTATAGTCTTCCCTAAATGTAATTCTACTAATGCTAATGATTTCTTTTCATGCTTGGATTCCTTAAACCAAGCAAGATCCGTTACGCTATATGGTTTGCCTATTATTGAATCAAAAGAGATTATTTTTAAAGAGTCTCGACAAGAGGAGCTCCAAAAGCTTTATAAGATTTTCTTGAATTACGAACGTCTCATATTAACCATTAGAGTTGGGGCAACAGACTTCTCTAGCCTTTTTAGCCTTAGACGGCCATATAATAGAACTGTTTACGAGCTACAATTAATTGGAGATTGTTTAACAGAAATTCTAAACACGTTTAGACGCTATGAGGATAACTTTATAATTTCAGGTCCTGTATTTGAATACTTTGATGATAAAAGTAAGGACATCTTATGGGAAGAAGTTCAACTAGACCTTTTGAATGGATTTTACGGTAAAACGTGCATTCATCCAAGCCAAGTAGATATCGTTAATGCTGTCTATCCTGTTTCTAAGGAGACGTTTGACGACGCTAGCATGATCGTTGGAAACAGATATGGAAATAATGGAATTTTAAGTAGCCCTTCAAAAAATAAAATGAATGAGGTTAAACCTCATTATAGTTGGGCTTTAAAAATACTGGCGCAAGCAGAAATATATGGGGTGCTAAATGAAAATGTTACCACACACGACTTTATCGGCTACATCAAGAACATATAATTTACATGGAAATTTAAAGCTAACCATTGATGTTCAAAATAATCCATACAACCTTAATCCAGATAAGCTTTTTGAAATGGGAGTAAGAATAAATAAAAAAAGACAATTTCTCTTTATTAGTCGCCTGCTCGGGAAACACCTACCAGTAGACCCTTCTCTTTCACTAGGAACTGGGACTGTTCTTGCTTCTATGTTAATGGAAAATGAAGGTTTACCTGCTCATCCACAGTTAATGGAAATTATTCAAATGATTGATTCCGGCCAGTCAGACCGCACGCTTAGCCTTAGCTCTTTAAAATATAAGGTTAAATTACCGACTAATACTGTCTTTATAGGCTTCGCAGAAACTGCCACCGGTTTAGGTCATGCTGTTTTTAATCATTTCGATGAGGCTCAGTATATTCATACTACGCGTGAAGAAATCATCAATCTCTCCCCTTCTTTTGTTTTTGAAGAAGAGCATTCTCATGCTACCTCTCACCGAGTATATGCTTCAGAGAACGTGTTAAAGGAAGCGGAAACGATTGTACTTATCGATGATGAAATAACCTCTGGTCTCACACTTTCCAATTTAATTATATCCTTAAACGAAAAGTTCCCAAAAAAGCAGTTTAAAATATTGTCTATTCTGGATTGGAGAAGTGTAGAAAATATAAACAACTTTACTGACTTAATGAAACAAAATGGGATTCATGCCGAAATAATTCCCATTCTTTCTGGTCAATTCACTCTACACAATACAGCTACCATCAAAGAGGAAGTCATACCTTATCTAAAAGGGGGTGAAGAAGTTCATGTGTCTTTAGAAGATGACATCCCCTCTCAGTGCACCACTCCCTATTTTAGCGAACATGCAATTTATAGCACTCTCACTGGTAGATTTGGCCTGACGAGTGAAAGCCATGCAGCAATGGACGACTGGATACATAAATTACTTGAGAAGCTGAAATTAGATAGGGATAAACCAACGCTTGTAATAGGCATAGGAGAAAACATATATATTCCAAGCCGTATTGCTCTCGCACTAGGTAAACATACCAAGATCCAAACAACGACTAGAAGCCCAATCTTTGCAAAAAAAGAAGAACACTATCCAATTAAAAGTAAGTGTAAATTTATTTTGCCTGATTCAAATGGTGTTGAACAATACTTATATAACGTTGCAGAACATGAATTTGAACAAATCTTAGTAGTAGCAGAGTCTGTAAAAAATAAAGAAACCTGGTCTCCTTTACTAAGCTATTTGCACAGCAAAGGATCGGTCACATGGTTATCCCTTACATCGCCAGCTAACAGAGGGGGATTAGAGGATGCTTAAGACTGATCACTTAGTTAAAACTAGTTACTCACCAGAAGACATTACCTTCTTACTAAAGGATATGTCCAAAATTCAAATTGAATCGAACATAGATAATCGAGAAAAGGCATTTTCTTTAGGGCATCATTACTCTGAGTCCTTACCTATAGAATATCGACCCTCTCCAGAGTATCTACGTTTATACAATCAGGCTATGAACCAGCTTTCTAGCTATATAGCTCAATTAGTAGGCATTGTCACTAGACGCGTCCACAAATATGCAGGAACGGATCAAGTCGTCATCATTTCCTTGGCACGCGCAGGAAGCCCAGTAGGAATTTTAATGAGAAGATATGCTCGTACTTTTTTAGGCTTAGACTGGCCACATTTTAGCGTATCCATCTTAAGAGGAAAAGGGATTGACGAAAATGCTATAAAAACAGTGCGTGATTTATACCCGAACCATCATTTACAATTTGTAGATGGTTGGACAGGAAAAGGTGCCATTCAAAAAGAGTTGACCAAATCCGTTCAACAATTGAATGAACAAGGTCTTCACTTAAACGATGACCTTGCAGTCCTTTCCGATCCTGGTGGATGTGCAACGTTATATAGCACAAGAGAAGATATTCTAATACCTAATGCCTTTTTAAATTCTACAGTATCTGGCTTAATCAGTAGAACTATTCTAAATAACGCCTATCAGTCACCAGAGGATTTTCATGGGGCCAAGTATTACGCGGAGCTTGAGGATGAGGATGTGTCCAACTCTTTTGTCGATCAAATAACTGCTCATTTTTCTGCTGAAGAGGAAAATACCCTAAAGCAGTTCAATGAATTCCCTATTAAGAACGAAAGAACCTGGTCAGGCATGCAGGTAGCTCAAGAAATCGCACACAAATATTACAAAAACTCTGACCTCACCAAAGTAAAGCCTAGTATTGGGGAAACGACTAGAACGTTATTAAGAAGGAAACCTCATAAAATTCTCTTAAGAGATGAAAATGAGGAAGCTGTTAAGCATATTTTAAGCTTATGCCAAGAAAAAAATATACCTATTGAAATAATCCCTGACCTTTATTACCGTGCTATTGGGCTTATAGAATCGGAGGAATTAATATGACTATTCTATTTGCGAGTGATTTAGATCGAACACTCATATATAGTAAAAAATCTAGAGGTCTCGAAGTAAGTGAACAAGATCTAGCCATAGTAGAGTGGCGTGAGAACAATCCGACAGCATTCATGACCAAGGAAGGACTAGAAATTTTTAAAGAACTCTCCTCTTCCATTGAATTTTTGCCGGTCACAACTAGAACTAGTAAACAATATGAACGTTTGTTTAGATTGTATAATCCTCAGGAGAAGCCAACATACTCCATTGTTTCCAATGGAGCTGTAATATTAGAAAATGGTAAACCTATTCCGGAATGGTCTGATAAAATAGAGGTACAGCTTGAGAACGACTGTACCTCTGTCTCTCACGTACTATCACAGATTGAACCTTATATTCAAAGAGGCTCCGTCTTAAAATCCTTACAGGCAGAGAACTGGTTTGTGTATATGATTATAGATGAGGAGAGATTTACAGTTGAGGACTTGGAAGACCTATCCCAACTCTTTTACAAGCAAGGCTTTACCTTGTCTAAACAAGGAAGAAAGTTGTACGTAATGCCTAATTGTATTAACAAATCTCTCGCTCTTGAGTTTGTAGCTGATCGAGTAGAGGCAGAAACAGTAATTGCAGCAGGTGATTCATTATTAGACTTAGATATGGTTTTGAGTGCTGATTACGGTTTCATCCCTCAGCATGGAGAAGTTATATTAAATAATTCGCACCTCCCATCTCACGTCCAAGTAACCGATCAAACTGGTGTATTGGCAGGTGAGGAAATAATAAAAAAAGTTCATAATATTTGTTATAATATGTATTAACAGGAGGTAAAACCCATGGTGAAGTTAAATCCAATAAGGATGCAGTCGTGGGATTCATCTAACATTGGGAAATGGCTAAAAAACTCTTTAGAAGACCCTAGCATAGTGACAGTCGATCAAGATAGCCTGACATATCCCCAGTTATTATGCCAATTTATTGGTGTTTCTATGGATGAAGATGAGTATTTTACTATTTTGCATACACAATTAAATGATTCTGATGGTAAGCTGATTAATCTTACTAATTCTCTTAATAAAAATATTGCACCTGATAAACTACGTGCTATTAATCAGCTTTTTGAAATACATCGCCAGGAAAAAGGACTGTCTCCGAATCGAATGGTTGCCTTTTTGGAAGGTCATTTTTTACTCCCAAAACTCAATGATACCGATTTAAATAGACGTATAAGGATTGTTTTAATCGATTTATTAAAACAGCTCCAATCTAACTATGTTGAAGGGACACAGCACCATGAGTATCGACGGATAACGATTGATATGATTAAATGGATATTCAATCATGTCGAGCCTGTTTTAGAAAAATTAGACTTTCAAACTGGTCTGCCCGGCTTCCTCTGGTACGGTGATGCTACTCCTAGTGAGAGATGGTTTCTAAAGTTTTTAGGAGCTTATGGATTTCATATCGTCATATTTAATCCCTGCGATGAATCCTGGCCAATGCAAATGCTTGGAATAGATGAGGAACATTCCTTTAAATTTCCCAAAATAGCAAGCAAGCCAAGTGAATTTCCAAATGAGATGCCTAAAATTGCTGGTACAGTTGCTTTTAGAGCTACTCAAGAAATAAATGAACTCTTGCATCACGATGATTCAGGTCTTTATAAGCCTTTTCAATTTAAATCATATTCCATAAATTCCTTAAGGTTAAAAACCACCGAGGATGAAGCATTCTTAATAGCTAAAGAACGTGCTATGATTCGGCCTCACTTTCAAGTAAGCAGTCAGCAAGTAACTATTCCCGTCGTTTTTGCTAAATACATGGGAATAGACCGCAATCGAAAGCGTTTTTGGAACAACGTGCATTCCTTAACCTCTCGAGAGGATACCCATGTGATTCGTCAATTCCCATTTACTAAGGAACAAAAGGCAAATCCAGTTTTTCATTATCGAAATGCTTTAAACTCTGACGGAATGTTAGATCCTGAGATTATGAAATCTTCTAATTGGTGGTCTTATGGTAAGCTACCTTCAGGTACACAAACAGCGATAGGTGAAGCCATTGCTAAGCATGTGCGTGATCCCATTCTTATTCCTCAGGGAAACGAAACACATGAGGAATTACAATTATATGCATTCTCTCAATCCATGTTTATACCTGATTTTGTTATACGTCTGTTTCAAACGTTTGATTACCCTCAATTTGTTCCAACTATCTTCCTTTATAACGAAGAAAAGGGACCCGAGTTGAGTAGAGCAGATGCAAACGCTCTATGCATCATGCATCATCTTGGTTTAGATATTATATTGGTAAATCCGCAAGGACATTTGGATATAGAAAAATGGGTTCAAGAAGGAATGTTTGATCTGCACTGGATGGATGATAGATCCTTCAATGAGCCTTTTAAAGAAGAGAATGTAGTAAGTAAGATTTTTAAAAAATTTAGATGATATAGGGGTTGAAGTAGTTTGGAACTAGAAAAATTAGAAATGGACCAAAAGGAACAGCTTTTAGAGGAAAGCAATGAACTCAAAACACAATTGAAGAGAGATCCTCAGGTTTTACAATTGGTTGCGAAAATTGATCCTAAGAACCAAGTAGAGTTGTTAGAGTTTGGTCGCGAGCCAGCAAACGAAATCTCTGCTTTTACAGGAAGAATTTTAAACACAATAAAATCTAGTAGTATGGAAGAATCCAGCGAGCTTTTAAAACAGCTTGGTAAAATTATGGATAAGTTCGATAAAAAAGATTTTGTAGAAAAGCCATCTCTATTGAGCAAGGTGTTCAAAAAGGGTGAGAAGCTAATTGAAAAGCTCTTCAATAAGTATCAAACAATGGGGAAAGAAATAGACAAAGTCTTCATTGAAATTACGAAATATGAAAAAGAGATGAAAGCTTCTACTCAAACGTTAGAAGAACTCTACGATAAAAACTTCACTTATTTCATGGAGCTAGAGAAATATATTGTTGCAGGTGAATTAAAGCTTAACCAGTTACGCCAGCAGCTCCCTGCCCTACAGGAAAAAGCAGAGAGAGGCGATCAGCTTGTTTTAATGGATTTAAATTCCCTTCAAAATGCCGTTGAGCTACTAGATCAAAGAATTTATGACTTAGAAATGGCTAAACAAGTTGCCTATCAGTCTGCCCCTCAAATCCGAATGCTGCAACGAGGTAATACCAAGCTTATAGGGAAGATTAACTCTGCATTTGTGACTACCATTCCTATATTTAAAACTGGTCTAATCAATGCTATTTCTGCCAAACGACAAAACTTGGTTGCCCAATCGATGAGTGAATTAGACCGTCGAACAAACGAAATGCTGTTAAGAAATGCGAATGACATTTCTAGGCAAAGTGTAGATATCGCCAGAATGTCAGGTCAGCCTAGTATTAAAATTGAAACGATTGAGCAAACGTGGGAAACGATTATGCGTGGGATGAACGAAACAAAGGCGATTGAAGATGAAAACCGTAAAATGAGAGAACAAGGTCGTCTTCGATTAGAAGAGCTTCAAAAGAAATATGAAGATGGTCAAAGAAAATAAAACACTTACTCAGTACTCACTAATTTAAAGGAGGAATTGAAATGTCAGTTATTAACCTATCTAAAGGACAAAAGATTGATCTTACAAAAACGAATCCTGGATTAACAAAAATTATGGTTGGATTAGGTTGGGATACAAATCGCTATAGTGGTGGTCATGACTTTGATTTAGACGCCTCTGCTTTCTTAGTTGATTCAAATGGAAAGGCACTAAGCGATAAAAGTTTCATCTTCTATAACAATCTTCAAAGTGAGGATGGCTCAGTTGTTCATACTGGAGATAATCGCACAGGTGATGGCGATGGTGACGATGAGCAATTGTTAGTGAACCTTCAACAAGTCCCTAGCGGTGTGCATAGAGTAGTTTTTACCGTTACTATTCATGATGCAGAGGCTAGGAATCAGAACTTTGGTCAGGTTTCTAATGCCTTTATCCGGATTGTAAATGACGAGACGCATGAAGAAATAGTTCGATACGATTTGGGAGAGGACTTTTCCATTGAAACGGCACTTGTTGTTGGTGAGATATACAGACACGGAAATGAGTGGAAGTTTAACGCAATTGGGAGCGGTTTCCAAGGTGGCTTAGCCTCTTTAATAACGGAATTTGGTCTTAGCTAAGCAATTTAATAAGTGCATGACAAGCTTACAAGAAAGATTGAACTTTATATCTCAAGCCCGCACAGTAAAGGAAATCTCTCGAGTTCATATGAAACTTGGGAGATTTCTATTTTGAGCAATTAATTTCCTGATATATATGTTTAGATGTCTACTTTGCATACTAATCTACCACAGTTCCAGAAAGAGATTCATGAGAAAGGAGTTCAACTATGCTGAAAGATTTATCTTCCCTCTTTCCTTCCTATCACAAATTTTCAGAATACCCAAACAACACAGATAAGGACGTTCATACTTTTCATGATCCTTCTAGTAATCAGTGGATACAAATAAAGAAGAATGAAGTATCCTCTCGGGACTTTTCGCTACTCTCTTCTTTCTACACAGTAGTAGATTTAACATTGCCTTCTGATTACTCACTTTCTGAAAGGTGGAATCGTTTTCTTCAAGGCTCTGGTGAGCTACCTATTGAGGCAGGCAAGAAAATTCGTATTATACAGCTTGTGATAAAGAGTAATAGCTTTCAAAATACAGACTTGGCCAAGGCCGTTCAATTATTTTTCGAGGATGCTGTGCAACTTGTTTTCGTAGCCCCCAACAATGCCTTACTGATTGAACAAAAGTCTACATATACTCAGTCTCCAGAGGACCTGGCTTCCTTTATCTCAGCTTTAGAAAGTGATTTTTTTATAAAAGCCCAGCTCTTTATCGGGAAGTTCTATCCTGTAGATGAACAAACACCTTCACGTTATGCTTTAGAAAGAGAATGGTTTTCTAATGGAATAGGCAACTATTTTCCTGGACGAATTTATACACTCGAAAGCATATTTCCGACCATCCTAACCAATGAAATGTCGGAAAGCTTGAGACAAATCATTCACCACGAAGTGTTAATTCCAATTGAATTTGACACGGAGCTACTGCAAACCGTCCGTGCATTTTTCGAAAATGGCTTCAACGCCTCTATCACTTCAAAAAAATTACATATTCACCGGAATACACTTCATTATAGATTGTCAAAATTTCAGGAAATCACAGGTATATCAGTCCGTGACTTTGGCGGAGCACTCATTGTTTATTGTGCTAGCTTGCTCGTAAACTATGAATAACAACATGCACAATATATTTCTAAAAACCTTGTGCATATCATCTATATAAGCCATTAATCTCTATTGTTAAACTTAATGTATGGAAAAAACAATTTGGGGGGATTTACAATGGAAAAAATGGTTCTCGAAAATATTTATAAGATATATGATGATACTTCTACTGCAGTTTCAGACTTTAACTTACACGTACAAGACAAAGAATTTATCGTTTTAGTTGGGCCATCTGGTTGCGGTAAATCGACAACACTTCGTATGATTGCAGGCCTAGAGGAAATTTCTAAAGGTGAGCTTCGTATCGAGGGTAAGCTTATGAATAATGTGGCTCCTAAAGATCGCGACATCGCAATGGTGTTCCAAAACTACGCACTTTATCCGCATATGTCTGTCTATGATAATATGGCTTTCGGGTTAAAACTAAGAAAATTCCCTAAAGCTGATATTGACAAGCGAGTGAAGAATGCAGCTGAAATTCTAGGTCTTGAGCCACTTCTAAATAGAAAACCAAAAGCTTTGTCTGGCGGTCAGCGTCAGCGTGTGGCATTAGGACGTGCAATCGTCCGTGATGCTAAGCTGTTCTTAATGGATGAGCCATTATCTAATCTAGATGCCAAATTACGTGTACAAATGCGTGCTGAAATTATTAAGCTTCACCACCGACTTAAAACAACTACTGTATACGTTACCCATGACCAAACAGAGGCAATGACAATGGCTTCACGTTTAGTAGTTATGAAGGACGGCCTTATTCAACAGGTCGGTACACCGAAAGACGTGTATGAAAACCCAGAAAATGTTTTCGTTGGAGGCTTTATTGGATCACCTGCCATGAACTTCTTCCAAGGGCAAGTAAAAGACGGTTACTTTGTAGCCGGCGAGAATAAGATTAAATTATCTCCAGAAAAGGCTTCTCTTCTAAATGGGCAAGGCTACAACGGTAAAGATATTATTTTCGGAATCCGTCCAGAGCATATTTCTGCCGACCCAGAGGATCTGACTAGAACACCAGAATCCGTAGTGAACGCACATGTAGATGTATGTGAATTAACAGGTGCTGAGTTCATGGTGTACTCCACTCTAGGAGAACAGCAATACGTTGCTCGAATTAATGCAGATTCTCTTTTAGAAACAGGGCAAAACATACAGCTTACATTTGATATGTCTAAGGCTCACTTCTTTGACAAGGAAACAGAAAGCCGCATACGATAATATAAATTTGCCCACAGCCCATTAAAGGGTTGTGGGCTTTTATAATGCTATGCTGTAGAAAATATCAGTAAAAAAAGTGCTATGTTTAGCACTTTTTTCACCCACCTATGAATATGTTTTCCAGATTTTATTCCTTAATGATAAACTCTTCCGATAACGGGACCATATTCTCCTTTATCTTCTTCCCTTCCCACGCAGTTACTTTTAATTGATACCCCTTAATGTTTTTAGGCATCTTAAGCTTTGTCGACATTTTCATCGTCTTACCTTTTGGGATTGTTCTTGAGCTTTGATCTTGATCAACTACTTTTCCATTCTCATCAAGTAACTCCATTAATACTAAAATATCTTGATTTTTATTTTTAGTATTTATAACCTCTATGGCAGCTGTAATCTTTTTCTCCTTCGTAAGCTTTTGTATTTCCTTTCCTTTTTCATCTTGGAATTTCACATTCACTTCCATTGCATATTCCGGAATCTCTGCTTGTTGCTCCCATTGAATACTATATGTTTTCTTTGACTTACCATCTGGAGCAGTGACTGAAATAATAGTTACTTGTCCTTCGTCTTTTATATCTATATTCGCTTCTGTCTGATTTGCTATAGCTTGTAAGCTCGATCTTTCTTGTTCCGGTAAACTATATTGGCTTTTCCCTGGTGAAAAATTAGAAATAGTCTTTCCGCCAATTAAAATAGATTTTAGTGTAGCGTCTGTTTCAGGTACTGCAATCATTTGTAGCTTGTTGCCTTGTGCGTAATAAATGCTTCCGTTCATCCCTACCGTCATATTATTCATAAAGCGATCTACGATAACTTTATGTGACAAGGTTTCTGGATCAATAGCAACTAACTTTCGAGAAAGTGTCGTATAAAGCATTCCATCTGGTGCCCATTCTAGTCGGTAAGGTAGCCACTTACTGCTATTATATAAGCTTGGATGAATGGTTTTACTCTTAACCACTTCCTTCGTTTCTGGATCCATCGCAAATATTGTCCCATCAACTATGCCCCATAGGTTACCATCAGGTCCAAATGAGATCTCACCAATCATTCTTGGAGTTTCATCTATTCCAGGAATAGCAGGGGTAAATTCTTCTATTTTTTTGGAAGTAGCTACATCCCATACAAATATCTTAGCCTCTTTTGCTTTTGGGTCCAAGCCTAGTCCGCCCCAAATGGATGTGCTGCCATATAGCTTTCCGTCCTTATAGGCTAATCCAATAATACTTTGATCTTCTACTACATTTCTATATTGTGACCATTTACCGGTGTCTTCATCGAATATGGCTAGAACTCCACCTAATACCCCGTAATCTGGTACCGTACCAACGAATAGCTTATTATCTCCCGATGTAAGTGTAAAAGGTCTATCTTGATGATCAGTAATATCATATTCTAGCTTAGGGTTACTATTTAAATCTATCTCCTTGTTCGGATCATAGCTATAAATCATCGCTCCTACATATGTTCCATAATATACTTTGTCATTTAGAAAACCGATGCCTTCTGGTTGGGCAAAGGAAGGTATATTCACTTCCCTTTCATTCGTAAATGGGTTATATATACTTAGTCCACGCTGATAGCCACCCATATATAATTTTCCATCTTGTCCAGCTTCTAGCGCCTGAATCTCTACGGATTGTGAGGCAATATTCATGTCAATAAACGTTATTTCATTTTTTATTGGCTCATATAATATATATTCACCATACTGTGTAATCATCGCAAGAACTGTCTCTCCATTGCTTAATGTTATCCATTCCATATCTTTAACTCGTACTGTGTCTGGTAATAAAGGAATACCTTCAATCTCTTTTGTTTCATTTTCACTAAAATCGTACTGATACAATTTCTTTTCAAACTTAAAGTAAATTAAATTGTTATTGTGTGGAGAAGGGTCTGAAATCATATTGCTATAACTAAATTGATTAATCACTTCATGCGTCTCTCTATCAAGAACTAGCATAGTTACTGAACCAGCGGAAACAAACAGCTTATCATTTACGATAAAAATATTTTCGATCATGCCATCTGTACCTGTTTGGCCTTCAATTATTATTTCTTCTTTTTCTCCTGTAGATCTATCAATCTTGATCAAATGCTTTTTAGTACCTACTCCGACGTAAATAGAGTCATCACTTACTCCAATTCCTCTCGCATATTGCTGACCTTCCTTTGCAGTACCAAAGTTACGGAAAGCACCGCTTTCTATGTCATATTCGAATACAGCTGCATGAGGATAAGTGGACCCATAAATCTTCCCATCAGCGGTACCTTCTAAATCCCACACCCAGTTATCAGATGGATTGACCCCTAATTCTTCTACTTTCTTCTCCTCTGGTAAATATCGATAAAGCTTACCATCACCTGTTCCTGCAAAATACACATTTTGATCGGAACCAATTGTGATTGCCCATAAAGCCTCTGTTCCTTCTATTACTTTAGAAAATTTAAGCTCTCCTGTTTCAGCATTTAAAACAGAAAATGTTCCCGGAAGGCCATTAGAATGATAATATACTTCATTTTCTCCTAGGCTATTTTTTTGAATAACTGCTGCTTGTCCTAACTGCACGTTAACCATTTCACCTAAATCGACTGGAGAAGCATATTCTCTTTCTAATGGAATGTCTTCTACTGCTTGCTCCCAAGTAACATCATCAAAGTAAGCCTCTGTTAAGCTAATTACGCCAGAGTAGAAGGCTAGCCTTGCATATGCTGCATTCGCAGGAACCTCAGTAAAGACTTTTAGTTCTGTCCAATTGTCTTTAGGTAAGTTTCCAAATAACTCTGTTTTGACATTGTTAGTGAGCTTTCTATTGTCTTTGTCGTAATAGTGCACCTCATACACAATATTATGAGTTTGCTTTACCACATTTGTCATGACCTTTGCAGTATAGGATTTACCAGGAGTGACCGATACTCTGTCACTAAATATCCTACTACCTGCTTTGTCCGATTCGTCTTTAAAGTGTAGGCTATGACTCCCCTCGTGAGAAATAGTGTTGGTAATAACTGCTGGAGTACTACTGTTATTTTCCATCGACCATCCTGGTATAGTAGAAGGGTCATTATTTACCTCTTCAAATCCAGGGTTTCGTATCTCACTTGAAGCTTCCTCCGCATGAGATATGGATAATGGCGTAAAGTTTCCTAACGCCACGCTTGTACAAAGAACCGTAATCATTACAATTTTAAAGAATTCTCTCATTTATTTTTCCTCCTATTTATATAGTTATTAGTACTAGTCTTAAGAATAGTTTTTGCTATGATTAGTGAGGGTTGTCGACTTTGAATGAGTCTAAAATCGAGTACTTCTTTCTTCTGTAAACGCTATTTCAATTTGTACCTGCTAAATCCTTTAAATAAATCCCATATCCTTTCCAAATATCAAAATCTAGTTTTTTATAGAAGTCTACTAATATCGTCCAATCGATAATAATAGTTTCGACTTTTCTTTCCTGTAATAGAACCATTGCCGCCTCTACAATTCCTAATCCATATCCTTGCTTTTGTTCGCTCGAATCTACTCCGAGGGGTCCAATCCCTCCAACCTTAGTTGTAAAGGAAGGACTCCAATAAACATTCTGCGCAATTGTTGGGGATTCTTCATCATTGATTCGACAAAAGCCAATGATCCGTCCATTCTTTTTGAGTACTACAAACTCTCTTCCACTTCCATTCGATTCAAAATATTTAATCGCCTCGTATTCCCATCTGCCAGGAAAAGACTTGTTTAAAAAGGTAAGTAACTCTTCCTTTTCATCCGGTTGTAAGATTGAATAAGACACTGTCTTGTCTTCGGGCATGGAATAGTTCTTACTTAGATGATTAATCAAGTCATATGTGTCGATTCTTTTCACATAGCCCTTCTTTTCAACCCACTGTTGTGTCTCCCCAAATTGTAGAGGCACTCCGGAGAAATAATGAAAAGGATCTCCGCCTAACTGAACCTCCTCTATACCATGATCTTTTAAAGTTTCTTCGGCCTTATTAAGTAACTTTGTCCCTAACCCTTTATTCCGGTAATTTGTGTCAACCAAGATTACCTGAACCCACCCCCTTTTAGAATCCATTTTTATATCTACGTTCTCCTGCCATTTTTTAGCTACAATAAACCCTATTATGTTATTTTGGTCGTCTACCGCCATGGCACAACCATCTTCTAGGACATTCTTGTCTTCCAAACTATTTTGGTTAAAAAGTTCTTGACGCATTGGATATTCTTCTCCCAATTCTTTGTTCCAGAGCTCAACCACTTCCGCTAGTCTACTAACATCCCAAGGTATGGTTTTCATTTCACGTCATCCTTTCTACTATTGTCCGAATGTCTCTTGCATACGTTTAATAGGGTCATCCTTCATGTCGCTACTCCATTCAACTACCTGGCTTACTTTCATCAGTTCTTGTTTTAGTTCCTGATAATCTATTTCTTGGACAGATGTATTATGCTTAATAGCTAAATTGGCTGCAACACTTGCAGATTGTCCAAGAATCATGAATACTGGCTCCATTCGTATAGATCCAAAAGCAATGTGAGAACTGGATAAACAAACTGGAACAAGCAAATTAGTACACTCCTCTACTTTTGGACGTATGGAGCGGTAGGATATCTCAAATGGAGAAATCGGGACCTGCACATCTCCCTCATTTACACATCTTCCATCAATCACCACACGTCGGCAGTTATGAGAATCCATATGGAAGGAAGCCAATCCAATTGGGTCTTCAACAAAGGATTGTCCAAGACAGTTATGGTCTGTCATGACGTAATCTGATATCATTCTTCTTGCTTCTCGGATGTATAATTGATGCGGCCAATGTCCCGTTTCCATAAATTCGTCCTTTGGTAGCCCCCAAGATGCTACTTCCTCACGGATTGACTGTGGGACTCGTTCATCATTAGATAAAAAATAGAGCATCCCAAGATCATAATTTACGTGGTCCTGAAAAATTTCCTCTCGTCTTTCGTAGCTACCCTCTGGCCATTCATAATTCTTACCAATATTATCAGTGGAGATTGCACCGTGGTTATTTAAATCCGATTTGTCATTTGGGAGTGGAGTATGTAGCTTCATAGCATCCCACACGCCCGACTTAATATAGCGTAATAAAAGCTCATAACGCTGAGGTTCATAGTT
The DNA here is from genome assembly GCF_038624605.1 of Psychrobacillus sp. FSL K6-4046. Lineage (NCBI taxonomy): Bacteria > Bacillati > Bacillota > Bacilli > Caryophanales > Bacillaceae > Psychrobacillus > Psychrobacillus sp. FSL K6-4046. The sequence goes on along the minus strand of NZ_CP152020.1, from coordinate 348,459 downwards.
AGGGGGTTTTGGAAAAGAAATTCGATTTTTAGGGTTATTTGTTAAACAAATTCGAAAGTTATAGGCTTGAATCCGATGATCCCCCTGTCCCTGGTATCCTAGAGACTCTTTACTATCTACACTTATACCTGGTAATAGTCCACTGTCCTCCTGACCCTCTATCTTATACGGGTCAATCCACTTCTCAAATTTATGATGTGGTGCACCAAATTGAACGCCATTATAGATTTCCTTATAAGTGGCATTCGACTCTCTACCTACAAAATAGGAAACGTCCGCTAGCGCAAGTAAGTCTCCCTCATAGCTACAATCCATAAAGATTTTACCTTTAAATCTATTACCACTCTCCATAATGATTTCATTTATTTTCCCATCCTCTTTAAGGACTTTTTGTAAATGCTCATTAAGAAATACAGGAATATCGTACTTATCCATCCATGAGGCAAATATAGATTGTGCAGCCTTAGGTTCGAATCTCCATTGTTTTTCCTTATGGTAGTATTTAGCTACCTCTTCGTAAAACTCCTTAGCAAGTCCACCAATTGCCTTTTCAGCACCAAGATCTGTTGCTCCTAACCCACTGGCAGTCATTCCCCCGATATTTCGGCTAAATTCTACTACTGCAACAGTCAATCCGTTTCGACGAGCCTGAACAGCTGCCGTCAAGCCAGCGGGAGTTGCACCGTAGATGATTAGGTCTTTCTCCACAATTTTAGATTCTTTATTTTTTGGTGTAGGCTTGTAATAGTAAAGTTTTTTAAAATTCATTCGCTTCCCTCCTTCTCTTATTTCTCGTTCCATTCTTTTAGAGTTCTTGCAGCTACTGTTTTTAAAAAATAGAAGTATATGTTGGCTAATTCTGTTGGTGTATAAGATTGAGGAACATCTTTCGATTGAGTAGAGAGCAGCCTTTCTGTCTCTTCAAAATCCGTCTGACCAAGATGCTTACCGATCTCGTTTAGAAAGCATACAACCCCCTGCCGTTCTGCCGTATCTGTAATCTTTTCTGGATCGACGACTCTAGCTGGAAATAGTGGTACATTCCATTTAGTATGAGGAGAGATTATTTCTTCTAAAAAGAGAAATGCTTCTTTAATCTGTGTCGAATCAGAAGCATAGATCTGAAAATATTGTTCTAGAGACTCACTTAAACTCTGTCCCCAAACAAGCTTCGTATATATATAATTATTAAAATGTTGGGCCCACATCCATGGGTAACTTTTGTCTAATTCCGTAGAGTGGTCTTTCACATGTGGCGGGACAATGAGATTTAAAATTCCCGCTACGTTTTGACGTCGATAATCCCTTACGTCTTCATCAATTCTTTTTGCCAGAGGTGGGAATAGCTCACTTAGCATGAAATGGTCGCTATAATATTCTAAAACGGTTAGATTTCTACCATTCTGTGTGGCTCCCGCGTTCCAATCCTTTAATGAATGATTAGCTCTTTGCTGATTAATCTCCTGTGATTCTATACTTTCTGCGTAATTTCTTCCCCAGTATGCAAATAGAATATCAACTTCTGACGAGATATTCGTGTTATTGTCGCGTTCTAGCATGCTCCACGAAAGTCCAGCGTTGTAGACTATATGCTCTACCTCTACCTGCAGCCCACTTCTCTTTAAGTATTTATTTAAATTTTCAGTAAATAAAATGTAACTCGACATAAAGTCACTGGCGTTTTTCTCTCCAATACCAACATCCTCTGGCCATAAGGATATTCTAGAAATCACCTCATTCTCTTTACAAATGGCTACAATTTTTTGGATGACCTTCTCCTGTATTATCTTATCTCTTGTAAAGAATTGAATATTTTCTTGCTTAGCACTCTGAATACCTATCTCGTTTAATAAAAATTGAAGTGAATGGCCGCCTAATGTTACCTTTACTCCTCTTTTTTTTAAGGTCGGAGCTACATACCTTTTTACTTTTTCCCATAAAAAGAAAGTAAAAAAATATTCATTATGGCCATTCTTTACTCCCCAATCTATTAACGAGTTAATAAATGTTGAGTTATCAATGGTTTCAATAATATTTCCTCTTCTTTGAAAAGTAGGATTAAAGGTAGAAAGCTCTTCTTGCTCTTGAAGCGGCGCTTGAAATATTTCTTCTTGGTCCAACTGAGTCCATCTGTAGCCTAAAACCATTTCACAATACTTATAAACTCCATATAAAACAGAGCGTGGCTCCTCCCCAATAATCCATGTATGATGACCTTGTTTTACTATGGCAAAGCCATCTAGGTTTAATTCCACAGATAGCTTGGAATTAATCGATAATGATTGGTATCGTTCTCTCGTAATTAATAAAATTTGATGATCATCGCTATCTTTAAAGCATTCAACAAGTTGCAAGGAGCCTTCGATACCGGCTTTTTCTAACAGCCTTTTTAACTCTCCTCCTGCAAATAGAATTGGCTCTTGTTTGCTAAAGTAAGTAATCAAATTCATAATATCACTGCCTTTTAGATTAATATCTTGATTTCTAGCTACAGTAAAAGGCCCATGTTCTTCTAGACACGTGCCTGTAGAATTCTATAATTTAATTGGTTGCTTTAATTTACTAGACTCATATGCAGCCAAGGCAACTTCAAGCGACTTTAAACCATCATAGCCAGTAACCGATGGCTCTCTTCCTTCTTTTACACATTGAACAAAATCTTGTACTAACCCAAAATCCATATCATTTCCATAGAAAACGTGTTCAAGAGATTTTTCTCCACTAACAAACATACGGAAATGCTCCTTGAAGGCATCTACCTTAACTATTTGCTTGGTACCAATTACTTCAATCGTTGCATCACCCCAAGTGGGATATTGAGCAAATCTTGACCAGCTAGGATCATGAGAAGCAATTACACCGTTTGCAAATTCTAACGTAAGCAGACCCGCATCATCTATTGCAATATCATGATAATAGGAGTCAACTATAGCAGACACTTCTGAAACTTCCTGCCCTATATACCAACGCATTATATCTACCATATGTACCGTATGATCTAGCACTGCTCCTCCTCCAGCCGCTTCTTCTTCTATAAACCAACCACCAGGGTTTTGTCCTCTATTAGTGGTACGAAAAGCAATAATCTCTCCTAGCTCTCCTTTATCAATTAACTCTTTTAAATGGCGGATTGGAGTACTAAATCTTACGGGGTAAGCTATTTGCAAAATGACCGACTGCTCTTTACATACTTCAATCATTTCCTTTGCATCCTCTATATTAGTAGCAATTGGCTTTTCACATAAAATATGCTTTTTAGCCTTAGCTGCATTGATTACCATCTCTTTATGTCGATTATTTTCGCTACAAACGATCACTGCATCCATGTCTAAGGAGAGAAATTCCTCTTGATTGTTAAAATAGGGCGCACCAAACAAAGCAGCTGCCTGTTGCCCTCTCTCTGCCGACTCATCAAAGATACCAACAATCTGCACGTCTTTCATTTTTGTTAGAGCGTTCGCGTAACTGTTTGCATGCATATGAGCAAAACTCATCATACCTATTTTCATATAAGTGTACCTCCAGCTATGAAATCCCGATAGAATTTCACTTTTTCAATCAGTACAGCATCTACCTTTTTTGCAGAGCGCAATACATCATCTGCATTGTATTGTAATGGAAGAAGCTGACCGTTCAACTCCTCACTATCAAATTCAACAATACGCTTCATTCCACTCCATTCCACTTCAACTCGTTCCACATTTGCAATCGTAAATTCGACATGGGCCATGGCTCCACTTTCAAAACGGATCATGAGAATCATATGACTTATACCAGAATCTCGCTTAGACCTTTTTATTTGTCTCACTATAGGTTCACCAAATAATAAGGAAAGTACATAGAGGTCTCCTGCCATAACATCTAGGTTATACTCTCTTACCATTCTTCGAAAACGAAATACGCCATTTGCCTTGCTGCCATTCTCTATTACTTCTTTTATTTTTTTGTAGAAAGGATAACACTCTAATTCAAAATATACCTTGGCGTCACTATCCTCATTCACATAACTAAGTAAGTCTGCTGGAATGAAAATATTATATCCACTTTTCTCTAGAGCTCTTAAGTTTTTCTCTGTAGCGTCCATAACAAACGAGCCTTGTTCACCGTTAATCTCCACTAGCTTTTCAACAGACTGAAGCCTACTTGCCTGTCCTAGCTCCACTTCAGTAAAATCACCTAAAATAATACTCATGATTAATCACTCCTCAATTCAACAGCTTTCTAAGTCGACGCACGGCCTCTTCGTTAGCAAGCTTCGCATCCTCAAAGCCTTCATATTCAATAGAAAGCCAACCCTGGTAATCCTGTTTTTTAAGTCCTTCCACGATATAAGTTAAATCTACTTTCCCGTCACCTGGGATCACCCCGATTAGCTCTTTTCCTTCCGTTGAACGAAAGCCTTTTACGGTTTCATGAACTTCCTTCTCTCTGAAATCCTTAAAGTGAACATGAGCTATTTCAGTCTTAAGCCGGTCAAATGCCTTCGTAGGTTCTTCGTGGACTAATAAAAAATTCCCCGTATCAAAGGTAGATTTCACATATGGACTGTTGACTGCTTTAATAATTTCCTGAATCTGCTGACTTTTTCCCGCTAAAAGACCATGATTTTCAATAGCCAACACTATCTTTTCCTGTTCAGCTACCTTTGCACTTTCCTTCAAGCCCTCGATGATCCAATCAAAACAATCTTCATAGATAAGGCCCTCTCTAATATCTCCACAAAAAACACGAACTGTATTAGCATCCAAAGCCTTGGCGACACGAATGCCTTCTACTACTTTCTCAACTTCCGCTTTTCGTTCTGTCTTGTTTTGATGAACAAAGTTATTTGTAATATCATAAGCTGATACTTCTAGATTGGTTTTGTGCAGTTTCTCGACAACTTTCTGTATCTCTTCATCCTTGTTAACAGGATTTTGCCAGTAAATATCTAAAAGCTCTACGCCATCCAAAGAAATATTTTTGGCATAATTAATGAAATCTGAAACTGACCAATTCTCTCCTCGAAGAGTGGAGGCTAAGCTATACATACTTATACTAACTTTCATTTGTTCCCCTCCTATCTATCCCTTCAGCTCCAATACTTTCTGACAAAAGCTAACTTCTTTTCTTCATGAAAAGGGTTAACCTCATGTGCATATTGAGGGTAGACTTCTATTTCCTTACTTTTTGTTTGTAAATGGTTATAGGCTGCAAAGACAGTTGATGGTGGTGTTACAGAATCCTCTAATCCAATAGACATTAGGGTCGGACAATTAATCGATTCACAGAAATGGACACAATCAATATAGCCAAGTGTATTCATCAATGTTTCATAGCTGTCATATTGTGGGTCTGTATACTTGAAATAGTTGATAAATTCCATGTACGGCCCAGCCAAAGACACCTCTAAGGCTCTTTCAAAATTTGCGAGGAATGGATAATCAGAGACTACTAGTTCTATCCTTCGATCCAATCCTGCAATTGCTAAGGCTAAGCCCCCTCCTTGAGAGCTTCCTACAACGCCTAGTTTTGTTGGGTTAAAAAGAGCCTCCGGTGAATTAATCCATTCAAGCTGTAATAGTAAATCCTTAAGCACATTCGTATAATAATAATTATCTGGATCATGGATACCATTTAGCATCCAACCAAGACTTCTACTTCCATTATTGTATTTAGCGTAGTCCGGTGAGCTTCCTTGCGCTCGAACATCAAAGGCATACACAGCTATCCCCATAGAAATCCACTTTAAATAGTCTAAGGGCAGTCCACGGCTACCTGTATATCCATGGATATTTAATATAACAGGACATCGTTCAACACCTTTAGGCTTAATAGCCCATCCTTTTAATGGTGTCCCATCCCAGCTTTCGAACACCAAATCTGCTACCTCCATAGTGGGAATCACGTAATCCTTCCAAACAACTGTGACATTTGGTTGGATATTGCTTATTTTCTTCTTTTGTCCTTCCCAAAACACCTGAAAGTCTACCGGCTTATGAATAAGCTTTGGCTGGTATTCCTTTAAATGGTTTAAAGAATAGTCTCCAATTTGTCTACCCAAATCGATTTAGCTCCTCCTTTCTAAGCAAACTTTGTCCTTACAAATAAACTTCTTTACCTGTTTGAGCAGATTCATAAATAGCATTCAACATTTTCATTACTTCGACCCCATCTTCAACAGGTGCAACAGGTGATTTCCCATCTAAGCAGCATTCTACAAAATGGTTTATCTCATTAGTAAAAGAGCCTGCAAAGTCAAAGCTTTTGTTGTCAACCTGCGGAAGAATATTTAAGATCGTATCGTTCTGCTCCGTCACAATAATTAGCTCTGGTTCTATTTCAGCTCCTCCTTTGTCTCCAAACAATTTAACACTTACTTGATCCTCTTTTGCCTGAAGCGTAAAGCTTACATCTACCGCCAAAGATGCACCGTTTTCAAAACGAATTAATCCATTTGCTAAATCTTCCACGTTATTTAAAGAAGAGTCGTAGTCAGCTGCCTTGTAAAAGGAAAGATTTTTGACATTACTTCGATTACCGAGTTTGGAATACGTGTTGCCACTGACAGAAACTGGTCTAGGCCTCCCCATCAAAAACCAGCAAAGATCTATCATGTGAACGCCTAAATCCATAAGGGCTCCTCCCCCAGATTTAGATTTATCACTAAACCAGCCACCTGGATTTCCTAGCCTTCTTAAACAAGATGCTTTTGCATAATAGATTTCCCCCAAATAATCCTGGTCGATGAATTGTTTTAAGATATTAGAGTTGTTACCATGTCTTCTAACAAATCCGACGAGTAAAACTTTACCGGACTTTACTACTGCAGCCTCGACTGCCAACGCCTCTTCGACCGTCATGCATAAGGGCTTTTCCACTAATACATGCTTCCCTGCTTCCAGTGCAGCAATAGCAATTTCAGCATGTGTATTGTTCCATGTACAAATGCTTACTGCATCTACGTCTTTGTTAGCTAATAGATCTTTATAGTTGGTATACATATGAGTAACACCATATTGATGGCCACATTCCGTAAGTCTTTGTTCATTTTGATCGCATAATGCCACTAGCTCCACCCGGTTATGTAGAATATAAGGGGTAATATGAAATTGTGAAATAGAGCCTCCACCAATCACGCCAACCTTCAACATTAACATGCTCCTCTCCAGTTATAAAACTACTTCCTAACGAAAACGTATTAGCTTCGTCAGGGTTTTAGATTTCTTGTCAGTCAAATCTTTATATGCAGCTGGCGCCTGATCTATGTTCACTTCTTCCGTTATAAATGAATTAATCTTAATACGCTTTTCATTCACTAATCTTAAATATTCAGCTACATTTCTTCCCTCTGTCCAACGCACATATCCATAAGGATAATCCACTGCCTGCTTTTCATAGACAGGATCATATCTCCCTGGTCCACCTGCTCTAGAGATGAGAATTTGAGCTTCCTTCCCAAACATTAACTCTCGTGGAAAGTCCGGCTCAATATCTCCTACAATAACGACCTTTCCTTGGTTGCGTATCCACTCCAAGCTTTGACCAGTAAGCGTTGACCGTTTGCCTCCCGCACAAAGCAATACAGCGTCTGCTCCTCGGTTGAATGTACGTACATTAATCTCTTCTTTCATGTCCTCTAAATTCGAAAAGGAGGTAATTCCTGATTCTTCTTTTAACATAGCTCCTCTTTCAGCTTGTACATCGTATGCAAGAACATCATAGGCAGCAGCATGAGCTATCTTTGCAATCATCTGCCCTAACAATCCAAGCCCAACAATCACCACTGTTTCTCCAAATGCTAATTTCGCTTTTCGAAGTGCATGAATAGCTATTGCTCCGATTCCAGCGAGGGCAGCTTCTTTTGGATCCATACCATTTGGAACCTTGGCACATAAGGTGGTTGGTACACATAAATACTCAGAATGCCCCACGTAGGGTGCACCGTAGCAAGCAACTATATCTCCTTCTTGAAAATCAGTGATTCCGTTCCCGCATTCCTCAACAATACCAACAGCACTATACCCTAATGAAATCTCTCGGGAATTGCTCGCTGATATTAAACTCAACTCAGTTCCGGGAGATATAGCGCTATACAACGTTTTGATCATAAGATAGGAAGGTAAAATATCCATTTTAGGCCTTTCTTCTATATAAACCATTTGATCTTTAGCAATAACTGACTTCACTTCAATCGCTCCTTACATCAAAACCTATTTGGTTAGAATTCATCATTTCAAACCTGACATTTGAATTCCCTCTGTAAAATATCGTTGGAAGAATAGGAAAATAAGAAAAGTCGGTATAAAAGAAACTGCTGAACCTGCCATTTCTATCCCAAAGTTTCCTTCCTTCCCTAACATCGAAGCCAAGCCAAGTGTTACTGGGAACATTTTTTCCTGAGTTAAATAAATTAGTGGCTGAAATAAATCGTTCCAGTTGGAGATAAAGGCAAAAGTTCCAACTGTAGCGACTACCGGAATAGAGAGAGGTAAAATAACTTTAAAGAATATCTGTAAATCATTTGCCCCGTCTATATATGCAGCCTCTTCTAAATCATTTGGTATTCCCTGTAGAAACTGTCTTACTAGGAAAACCCCCATAATTCCCCAGAGCTCTGGAACAATAAGCGCCCAATAGGTATTGATCCATCCAAAGTCAGAGAACATAATATATTTTGGTATGATCAACAATTGTTGAGGAATCATAATAACCCCCATAAACACCCAAAATATAACCTCTCTCCCAAAGAATTTTTTCTTTGCGAAAATATAACCTAGGATTGCACAAAAAATCATCTGACTAGCTACGGGTATCACAGTAATAACAACGGAGTTAAAAATCCACCGGAGAAATTGGCCATCTCTCATAATATAAAAGTAGTTTTTTAGAGTTGGTTCATCTGGAATCCAAAAAAGCGGGTCTAATTGTGCATATTCTACATTTTTAAAAGACCCTAAAATCATAATGATAAAGGGCATTAGAAAACAAAAACCCAATATAAACAAAGCAACATAGGAAATTACCTTTTTCAAACACTTTCATCCCCTTCTAGTAGAGATTAGACTCTTTCCCTAAAAATCTTCTTTGTAAGAGCGAGATCATTAGGATGATGAAGAATAGCACATAGGAAAGTACTGCAGCATAGCTTAAATTCAGGCTAGTAAAGCCTTGATTGTATAAGTAATAAACAATAGTCGTTGTTGCATAGTTTGGTCCTCCACCTGTTAGCAAGTAAGCTGAGTCAAAAATTTGGAACGACCCAATAGTAGTAGTGATCGCTACATAAAAATGAATAGGCTTCAATAGAGGAAAAGTTACTTTCCAAAAGATTTTACTTGTCGATGCGCCATCCATTTTAGCCGCCTCATATAGCCCCTTGTCTATCGATTGGAGACCAGCGAAGTAATAAATCATAGTGCTCCCGGCAACCTTAAAGACACTTAATGCGGCTAAAACAGGTAAAGCCTGACTAGAATCAGATAAGAATAGCTGAGGCTCAATACCGATGAGCCCTATTAGATAGTTAATCATTCCTTCCTCTGTCCCTCTGAATAACCATCCCCATATGCCAGCGATAATTACAAAAGATGTGACAACAGGTAAAAAGAAAATCCCTTTAAAAAATCCAGCCATCTTAACACCCGAATTAATAATTAAGGCTAGTATTAAGCCCACTGCCATTGTCGGGACAATATAATAAACTGAAAACATCACTGTATTCCATAAGGCCTTCCACGCAATACTATCGCTTAAAAAGTATTTCCAATGCTTAAGCCCTACAAATTCTGGATCACCAATTACCTTCCAATCCATGAATGTTAAATAAAAGCTTAAAAGGAATGGGTACACTTGGAAAATAGCAAAATGTATTAAGATCGGAATAAGAAAAATATAGACGATTGCATTACGATCCCATTGTCTTTTTAATCTAGCCCTTAGCGTCATCCCATTTTTCTTGGACGCTAAAGGTTTACCTATTGTATTTACCAGTGTAAACACCCTTTCATATGTAGATTAATCATATAGAGAGCTTGATCTGTCAAAGACCAAACTCCCTATTAGATTTACTTTACTTTTCCTTTAATTGCTTCAGCAGCTGCATCAGCAGCCTCTTTTGGAGTTTTCTTGCCTTCCATCATCGTTTGAAGCTCCGCTTGAATCAAAGGCATAATGTTGCGTCCCTCTGGGTGTATAACTCCTGGTAAAGCAAACTCAGTATAAGTCGCTAGCTGAGCTAAATATTTTTGCTCTTCAAAGATATCCTTTGCAGATTCACGCGTTGGAATATACTGAGTAACCTGATTAAATTTACGTTGGTTTTCAGCATTCGTCATAACTTTTACAAATTCAGCTGCTGCATCTGGATTCTCAGAGTTAATAGGCACTACGAACATACCAGTAGTTCCATACGTAACTTGTTTTTTGTTCTTTAAAGGTGGTGCAATAACAAATTCAAATGTGTCTTTACTTAACATACGGCTAATAGATGCTCCAGATCCTTGGACAGAAAGCAGTTTACCACCGTCCCATAAAGCATCATGCTCTAATGCGGTAATAGAATCCTTTGGAATCCACTCGTTTTTATACATTTTGTTGATAAACTCGAACGCTTCTACACCAGCATCACTGTTAATCTTTACTTCATTGTCTGCTGTAAGTACTTCTCCACCAGCCTGCCAAAGATATGGATATAATGTACCGTTCATAGAACCTCCACCTTGGAAGCTAGATGCGTAATACCCTTTTGCTTTTGCTTTTTCTGCCCATTTCTCAAACTCTTCCCATGTTGCTGGCAGTTTGGATGGATCTTCACCGATTTCCTTGATAATATCTACATTGTAAAGGAAGGTATAAGCTTCTTGTAGAATAGGTAAACCGTATACTTTATCCTTCCATGTAGTGGAAACTAGAGCACTTTCAACAAAGTCCTCCATATCGTTGTCCTTTAAATATGGGCTAAGATCCGTTAGCATCCCTGCTTCGGCATATTGTGGCATTTGGTCAGGGATAGCATAAAATACATCCGGACCATTGTTAGCAGCTAAAGCAGTAAGAACCTTTTGGTCACGATTTGCCCAAGGAATTTGCTCAAAGTTGACCTTTACTCCTGTAGCCTCTTCGTAAGAAGCAATAATTTCATCCCACATTTTACCTTCAACTTCCTGATCCCCTGTATACGGATGTGCCCAAACAGTTATTTCTCCTGAAAAACCATCCTTTCCAGCTTCTCCAGACGTTTCTATTTTTTCCCCTGCCTCATCATCACTACAAGCTACCATTAAGGCACTAAATACTAACAATATTAAAAATAACCACAGCTTTTTCATATATTTACCCCTTCCCCTTTTTAAAATATGTTGTTTGGATTAATAACTGTTGCTTAATTACTAAATCCCTCCTCCTAATAAACTGCTCTGGCTCGTTCTTTCTCCGTAACGTCTCCAACATTCACAGATATAAATTGTAAAAACTTCGAGTACATTTTTAAGAAAGCGCTATCAAGTTCAAATTATAAAACTATTTACTTTCTTAATAGCCTAAAATATACTGAAATTACAAAATAATAAGTTAACTTTTATTTATCTTATATGATTAACAATAAAGAGACAATGTCTATAAATAGTCTTTAATTAATAGACTTCTGTTTGAGAGGAGAAAATGAAGCTGAACTGGGATAATTTTAATAAAGTTGCATATTGGATGTTGTCACTAATTTACTTGAATTTATTGTGGATTATGTTCACTGTTTTAGGCTTAGGGATTTTAGGTCTATTCCCTTCCACTGTCGCATTATTTGGGGTTGTAAGATTGATGATCATGAAGGAAGGCAAAGAACCATTTAAAGTCTTTCAATCTTTTTGGAGAATCTTTAAAAAAGACTTCTGGAAAGCAAATAGTTTTGGCTTATTTTTTGCTTTCATTTGTTATTTTTTAATTTTTGACTTTCAATTTGTTCAATTAAGTAATGGCCAATTTAATTTTTTATTACCTGCTCTATTTTTCATCCTAATCTCTAGTATTCTTACACTACTATTTTTCTTTCCTGTTTATGTTCATTTTGAGCTAAAATACTTTCAATACATAAAACAGTCGTTTCTCATTGCTATTACGTCTCCCTTAGAGCTTTTTGGCATCTTAGCAAGTACATTAGCTATGTACTTTTTTCTAACATTTTTACCTGGAGCCATACCACTTTTCTCAGGAAGCCTTCTAGCCTATGCAATAACCGTTTTAAGTTTTAGAGCCTTTAGAAGAATTGAGCAAAAACAAAAAGTACAACAAGAAAAACCATTAGTTAGTAAAGACATGTTGGTTGAGGACCTGAAATCTTAAAAAAGAGAGCGGGATCTATTCTTTAGATCACGCTCTCTTTTCTTGTTACTTTAGCTTTCCTTCAATAGCTTTGGCTGCTGCATCTGCCGCTTCTTTAGGAGTTTTCTTACCTTCTAAGTTCTGCTTGTATTAACGGCATAATACTACGCCCTTCCGGATGAATGACTCCTGACTGTGTAAACTCCGTGTAAGAAGCTAATTGGGCGAGATATTTTTGATCGTCATAAATATCTTTTGCTGACTCTCTAGTAGGAATGAATTGAGTTTCTCTATTAAATTTCCTTTGGTTTTCAGCATTTGTAATTACTTTAATAAACTCTGCAGCTGCATCCTTATTATCTGAATTTACCGGAACAACAAACATGCCAGTGGTACCATAGGTAGCTTGTTTTTTATTCTTTAATGGCGGAGCAATGACAAACTCAAAAGTCTCTTTTTCTAGCATTCTACTTACTGATTTTCCTGCTCCTTGAATAGATAACAGTTTTCCGCTATCCCATAAGGCATCATGGTCTAAGGCAGTAATCGAATCCTGCGGAATCCAACCATTACTATATAATTTGTTAATAAATTCAAATGCCTCTACGCCACTTTCATTATTAATCATTACTTTATTGTCTTCCGTTAGTATTTCACCGCCAGCCTGCCATAAATAAGGATACAGAGTACCATTCATTGAGCCTCCTCCTTGGAAGCTAGAAGCATAATAACCTTTTTCTTTAGCTTTAGCTGCCCATTCTTCAAACTCTTCCCACGTAGTTGGAAGCTTGGAAGGATCTTCCCCAATCGCTTTCACAACTTCAACGTTGTACATAAAGGTTTCGACTGATTGTAATATCGGCACACCATACATTTTCCCCTTCCACTTAGTTGGAACCAGGGAGCTTTCCACAAAATCGTCCATATCGTTGTTTTCCATGTAAGGGCTAAGGTCAACTAGCATTCCCGCTTCAGCATATTGAGGCATTTGGTCAGGGATGGCATAAAATACATCTGGACCATTATTTGCTGCAAGTGCAGTCAATATTTTTTGATCTCGATTAGCCCAAGGAATTTGTTGGAAGTTAACCTTCACACCAGAGGCATCTTCATAAGAAGCGATTAACTCCTTCCACATTTCCCCTTCCTTATCCTGATTGTCCGTGTACGGATGAGCCCATACAGTTATTTCCCCTTTACTTTGAGAATCCGTTGTTCCAGTATCATCACTACAACCAACCATCAGTAACCCACTTACCAGCAATAAAAAAAATAACTTTTTCAATTGACCTACCCCTTCGATTTGTTTTCTAGCTGCTCTTCTCTTTTCGATTCTGCTTCTAGTTCACCCCTTTCGAAATAATAAGGACTTTTTTCCAATTATGTAAAATGTAAATCATTTAGTTACTTAATAGTATATGACTGATATGAAAGAGACAATGTCGTAATATAGTCTCTAATTTTCTACACAATGGGTATTTTTTTATTTTGTGTGCCAAATAGCTGTCGTCATGTTGTTTAAATTTCATATATGTTGTAAGATTCATTAGTTATATTAAAATAAAGAATCTTACAACATAAGGCTCGGTGAATGATAGATGAATACAAAAGCTTTTTTTCTCGCAATTATGACTGTAGCTATCTGGGGATCTTCTTTTGCAGCGATTAGTGCAAGTTTAAATGGAGGCTTTCCTCCGGGTCACTTATCTTTATATAGATTTTTGATAGCCTCACTTATTTTTGCTGTTGTTGCATTCTGGCCAGGAAGTAAATTTAAACTTCCTGAGAAAAGTGACATATGGAAAATATTAATATTAGGGTGGATTGGTATTAGCCTCTACCATGTTTGCGTGACATTTGGACAAATGACCATTTCTGCAGGGACGGCAGGTATGCTTATCGGTTCTGCACCAATTGTTACCACTGTGATGGCTGTCGTTATATTAAATGAACGACTAGGAAAAGTAGGTTGGGTAGGATTAGGGTTTGGATTTGTTGGAATAATACTTATCGCTTTAGGGACTGGAGACTCATCCTTTGATATCTCTCCGGGAGTATTCCTAGTTCTAACTGCAGCCATTGCCACTTCTATTTTTTTCGTATATCAAAAGCCTTTATTTAAGAAATATAGCGCTATTGAGCTTACTGCTTACTTTACTTGGGCTGGTACTGTACCATTTCTCTTTTTTTCACCTGGACTATTCGATACTCTTCAAAACGCAACTGTAGAAGCAAATCTATCTGCAATTTACATTGGTATATTTCCTACAGCATTAGCCTACCTTACTTGGGCAATAGCGTTATCTAAGAGCAATGCCAGCTCTATTTCCAATACATTATACGCAGAGCCAGTTGTTGCTATAATTATTACTTGGATTTGGCTTCATGAGCTTCCTTCTCCACTTTCTATTGTTGGTGGGACCATTGCAATAAGCAGCTTATTACTCGTTAACTTGTATGGAAAGAAACAGCGGCTTACCTTAAAGCAAGAAAATACAGCCAAAAATCACATATGAAAAAAGGTACCCATGAAGACTATGCTTCATTTGGGTACCTTTTTACTTTTATCTATACGATGGTATTCAGACAGTTGGGTTACACGGACATTCTTCGTATTCAATTCATGGTAGATGCCTCTACTATCCCAAAAGGAAATAAACTGATCCCTTTCATTTCGGATCAGACTTTCCGCTTCCTCCAATGATTCTAAGTGAATAAACCTTCTTATATAGTGGTTTTCATCAAAGAAGTAAGTGATCTTAAATTCTTTCATCTTTAGTCTCCTATTATTGCTTGCTTTTTACATTGGCCATTATAACCTTACTATGTGGAAGACTTGGTATACTTACCATGCTATAGCTTAAATCCTGATTTGGAAGGTCGTACTCTAGCTTATTTGCAAGATATTGAAGGCTCACCTTCATTACTTCAATAGTTACCCATTCTCCTGCACAGCGATGACCCATATTGAAATCTCCACCACCTTGAGGTATAAAGCTAAATGGGCTCTCGTCCCACTGTGCAAAACGATCGGGATTGAAAATTTCTGGGTTGTCCCATAGATGAGGATCATGGTTGGTTCCATACAAGTCTAATAACGTTAAGGTTCCTTCTTCAAATTGAAAATCGTTCCAGATAAAGTCTTTTTTCACTCTAGCGATTGTCGCAGGGAAAAAAGGATAAAATCTTCTGACCTCCTGTACAAACATTTGAAGGAATTCGTCTTCTTTTAAAAGTTTCGGTTTATTTTCAGGATATTGATGCACGGCCAAGCCGGTGAAGGTAATATAAACGGAGATTGCTACAATTGGTCTAATAATATTCAACACTTCTACAGCAACTATTTCTTTATCTAATAGCTTGCCATCTATGTCCTTATGAAAGGAAAAACTGTTGAGAGCAGTTCCCTCTGGTGGCTGTAGCTCGCTATTTCTTACTTGTTCCACCAGCTCTCCAATCCAATCCTCTAATTCTTTTCTAGCGTGCCTTCCCATCCAATGTTCAGGTCCTAGCGCAGAAGCAGACTCAAATAATTTAGTCAGCTGCTCTGTACGTTTTTTTACTTCGCCCTCATTTAAAGGCACCCCTGCCCATTCACATGCCAGCTTACATAATAATTCTCTCGATTCATCATATAGAACGACTTGGTCTTTCTGTTCCCATTCTCTACTTTTGATATCCCAATTTTTTTGAGTAAGACGGTTTAAACGCTCTAGATGATTTGGCGTCATGATAGACATGAACATCCCTTTTCTATTTCTATGCTCTTCCTCGTCCAATCCTTGAACTCCGCCTACTCCAAATAGTGTCTTTTGAAGTCTTTTTGGAGCTGCTCCCGTTCTTATGAACTTATCGTTATCATAGAAAAGCTTAGCCGCCTCTTCGCCACCCATACAGATCGCCTTCTGCCCCAGCAATCTTGTTTCAAAGATATTAGATGCAAAGCTTTTACGTCTATTCGCTAAAAACATATACCCCTCACGTAACAACGTGAGACTATGATCTAGACCCTCTTCCTTTGGCATCTGCCTTGAATTAGTCATTTAACCATCTCCTTATTTACTTATATTGTTTGTTTACTTTTCCCTTTTTAATCTGGTTAAAACAAGAAAAGCGCAATCGCCTATGTCTGCCCCGACAGGCAAATGGGAAAAAGCGAGGAGGCAGTTCCTCAGCCACCGGAGCTTTTATCCATTTGACCCGAGGGGCAAGGCGATGAAGCTAGACATCAAGAAAAGCGCAATCGCCTATGTCTGCCCCGACAGGCAAATGGGAAAAAGCGAGGAGGGAGCTCCTCAGCCACCGGAGCTTTTATCCATTTGACCCGAGGGGCAAGGCGATGGAGCTAGACATCAAGAAAAGCGGAATCGCCTATCACTGCCCAGACAGGCAAATGGAGAAAAGCGAGGAGGCAGTTCCTCAGCCACCGGTACTTTTATCCATTTGACCCCGAGGGGCAAGGCGTTCCACAGGTTCAGAACTTTATAATTTCCTAAACAACTAGAAAAGCTCTTTGCACTATCTTTTATCTTTAAATAAAGCATATGATAGAATGTATTTACTACAAGAAGGAAGGAAGTAGCTACTATGAAGTCACCTTTTACATATAAATATATAGCACCGACCACTAAAGGAAATGACCAGCCATCCCTTTTCTTATTTCATGGCATGGGCAGTAACGAAGAGGATTTGCTCCAGCTTGTAAAGGAATTTGAGGGAAGCCACCATATATTTAGTTTGCGTGGACCAATTGTATTTAACCCTGGATATGCATTTTTTACGATTGAGGAAGAGGGACGACCAGAAAGACAGGTTTTTGATAAGGTAGTAACTTACCTACACCAGTTTATTGCAGAGGCCGTACAGGAATATAGCTTAGATCAAAGTAAAATAAGTTTAGTCGGCTTTAGTCAGGGCGCTGTATTGGCACAGACAATAGCTCTTACTATGGGCGATGTAATAAAAGGAGTAGCTGCCCTAAGCGGTTATTTACCTGATTTTGTGAAAGAGGAATATAGAAAGCACCCTGTCGATCATTTGACTATGTTCATTTCGCACGGGGAATATGATTACGTAATTCCATCTCACTGGGGATTAGAAAGTAAAAATTATTTTGAGGAACTAGGAGCTAATGTTACATATAAAACATACGAGGACGGTCACGGAGTTGTTCCGGAAAATCAGCTTGATTTAGTTAATTTTATAAAACAATTGTAGAATAATCGTTTTTTTGCACATATATCAATCTCAATTGAAAAATGAAATTTATTCTTATTTAAAATGTTTGAGGAGATACTATATATCTTCCTCAAACATTTTTTTGATACTATATATATGTTTAACTTCCATAAATAATGGTTACATGAGGATGCTTTTTCAAACAGCTTGCCGGAAAATCCTCGGAGATGCCTTGTTCCTTAATGCGATTCAAAGTCTCTATTTTATTTTCACCAAAGGCTAATAACACAATCTGCTTAGCCATCATAATTGTTTCAATACCCATTGTAATGGCTAGCTCTGGGACTGATTTTCCTTCTGGAAAGTATTTAGCATTATCCTGTTTTGTTTTATCTGCAAGCTCGACAACATGTGTTCTTGACTGAAAAGACGTACCTGGCTCATTAAACCCAATGTGTCCATTAACACCAATCCCCAATAATTGAAGATCAATTCCGCCTTTTTGTTCAATCTGCTGCTCATAACGGGCACATTCCTTCTCTAAATTCGTTGCTAAGCCATCTGGAAGATAAACATTTTCTCTTGGAATGTTTACATGGTTAAATAGATGCTCCTGCATATATTTATGGTAGCTTGTAGCTTCCTCCGACCCGACCCCTACATATTCATCCAGGTTAAACGTACTTGCTTCTTCAAAAGAAATATCACCTTTTATGTAGCATTGCACCAATTCTTTATAAAAGCCTATCGGAGTACCTCCTGTTGCCAATCCTAATACACTATGTGGCTTTTCTCTTAATTGCTTTTCAAAAATAGTAGCTGCCATTTTACTCATTTCTTCGTAAGTTTTAACTTCCAACCATGTTATATTACCTTTGCTCATTAGAATAACTCAGCCTTCCTTTACAAAAAGTATATTGTATTTCAAAGGAGTTATTTAGCAATACAATGTCGGCATCCTTCCCAACTGCTAAACTCCCTTTTCGATCATCTATCCCTAATCTTTTTGCTGCATTTGTTGAGGTTATTTTGACTAACTCATGAAGCGGTAAATCAGTTAAATCTCGGATTTTCCGTACACCCTCATTCATTTTTAGCACACTTCCAGCTAATGTACCCGTTTTTAATGTAGCAGTTCGACCAACCACCTTGACCTCCTGATCGCCAAGTGAATAGTTTCCATCGGGAAGCCCTTTTGCTCGCATTGAATCAGTAATGAGGATGAGTCTATCCGGCCCAATCACCTTAAATACTAATCGAAGCATATCGTCTGATAAATGGATACCATCCGCAATAACTTCACAGAAAAGCATTTCATTCATGAATCCTGCTCCAACCATCCCAATTTCTCGATGGTGAACACCTGTCATAGCATTGGTAAAATGCGTTAGGTGTGTTAACCCATTTTGTACTGCATTATTAATGTCTTGATAGGATGCCTTCGAATGACCTGCGGAAGAAATAACTCCTTTCTCTTTTAAATATTGGATCATCTCAAAAGCTTCGTCGAGCTCAGGAGCCAATGTAACCACCTTCAAATTGCTTAGTTGTTCTCCAAACCAACTATTTAAACGATCAATGGAAGGCTTTTGTATATGCTGAACCGGCTGAGCCCCTGCCTGCTCGGGATGTATAAATGGCCCCTCCAAATGAAAGCCAAGCATCTCTGCTCCCTGATTTTCTATACCCTCCTCCAGGAATTGAGTGTTTACTTCTATCGATTGTTTAATTCGCTCTGATGAATGAGTAATAGTCGTTGCTAAAAAAGAAGTTGTTCCTTCTTGAGGCAAGTATTCGGCAATCTCTTTAGTAGCCTTGAGCTCTCCATCCATAAAATCAGCGCCAGCAGCGCCATGAATATGGATATCTATAAAACCAGGCATTGCAACATATCCCATACCATCAATGACTTCTCCAGTAAACTCTTCCATTGTACCTTCAGATATAGATGCTATCTTTCCATCAACAATTAAAATCTCCCCATCGATTATTTGGCCATCCTCTAAGCACATTTGAACGTTTTGAATACGGTAATTACTCATAGGCACACCTTCCTATAAAATAGATTTATTTTTAAATAAATTTAATATTTCTAAATAATCATATAATATAAACGTATAAAATTATACCCTTAAATTCTATGAAATAGATTAACGATTCCTACAAAGGGGTATTTCTTAAGTTGATTCGTTCAAAACTTTTAAAATGAGTAGGAATTACAACTTCAAAAATGAGGTTATTAAAATTATTATTTAAATAATGTAAGCACCCCATCCGCTTTTATTGTATGATAATTAAAAATAAGGAGGAATATTATGCCATTCTTACACTCTCCAAAATACCATCCGTCTATAGATGAAGTAATCATCCAAACCTTAAAAAGTGAAGGCGTTAAAAATGAAGTAATTGAAGACAAGTTAGTAGAAATGTCTAAAATAGAAGCTATGGATCGGTATTTTAGTTCTAAAGAAGTAGAGGTAACTACCGAGTCTATCTCCCATTTTATATCCCATGCTTTTTACATAGATTTAGACAAAGCATACTTGTTAGACATAGAAACTGCTGAAAACCTGAAAGAGCCTACTCCAAAGGCAGCCATTACATGGCACCTGGAAACTCAACAGCAAGATTGGACTGGAGAGCAGATTCGCATTCTCCTAAAAAACCTATTTGGTATAAATACAAATGGACTTGCATTTTTAGAAAACAAGAAAATCTCTTTATATTCTAAGAAGCAATGGATTCTAAAACAGGACCATGATTTGTTTATTGTTTCTACTGGGGTAAAAGATATAGACGTTTACATTTTAGCAACTGATTATTTTAAACAAAAGACTGGATTAGATGGCTTACCAGAGAATTTACATGAAAAGCTAAATGAGCTGGGATTCAGTTATAATCAAGAAAAAATGTGCTACTATTTCTGCACAGAAGACGGACAATCAGTAGAAGATTCATTTAAAGGCCAGGTCCTAAATAGTTTGATAGAAGTAGCCCGGACGAAATATAAACACTTATAAAATACAAGTGCTTTGCCGTATGACGAAGCGAATATAAAAAAACTCCTATCTCGCAAACACTGAGATAGGAGCTTTTATATTAATTATTTTCCAAAGGATGATAGAAATTTAACTCGATCGCCCATTGGAGGGATACTATTATCTACCAATGAAATCTCTAATACAGCTGGGCCATTCATCTGCAGGAGACTGTTTATAACTTCCTCATTCAAGTCTCCCATTTCCTCTATACGAACACTAGGTATGTTCATAACTGCTGCCATCGCTGCAATGTTAATCGGCTCTTGCGCAAAGGTTGGATGAACCCTTTTGTATTGCAGATTGTGCCCGTGGTAAACCATGCCTAAGCGAGCATTGTTCATCACAACAAAGAGCACAGGAATATTGTATTCCTTAGCAGTCAATATTTCCATTCCATGCATAAAGAAACACCCATCACCGGTAATGGCTACTGTAGGACGATCTGGTTCAGCAAGCTTAGCTCCTATCGCAGACCCTATACCACTACCCATAGCTCCAAAATGGACATTTATATCAAATGTACTGTATTCAAGGACATCCATGTCATGTATAACGTAAGCCATAAATTCTCCAATATCTATTGTGTATCGGGTAGATGAAGGGAGGTACGACTGTAACTGAAGTAACACATTCTTAGTAGTATAATCTTCATGACTTTGGACATTATCTTTTCTATTAAAGGCCATTTCTTTCCTTGTTATTCCAAGAGCTTTAAGCTCTTCTATTAATGCAGAAAGGCTCAATTGAATATCACCCAGGATAGGAATATCGATCGGATACTTGCGATTAAAGACGGTTTCATCAAAATCCATTTGAACCGTAAAGCGCCCATCAGTCAGGCTACCATTATAGTTATTAGTAGCTGTTTCTCCAAGACTAGAACCGATGATTAATAGAGATTTTCCATCTCCGTCATTTATAAGACTTGTAGCTTGTTCTGTAGCAGCAAATCCAAAAACTCCTGCAGACAATGGATGATCTTGACGAACAAAGCCCTTTGCGACAGGCGTTGTCATAATCGGCCACTCGAGCATCTCTGCCAATTCAAATAATAGGTCGACTGAATTTCTAACCCCTTGACCTACAAATATATAACCACTTTTTCTTTCGACTAACTCTTTAGCTGCCTGTTTAATCATGTCGAGATTCGGTATAACTTCTTCCCTTACCAAAATAGTAGGAATCTCTTCGTTACCACACGGACCTTGTTGAACATCAATAGGCATAGCTATATGTACTGGACCAGGAACACCGGAAACTGCTATTTTGGTAGCCTTAATAATTTCCTTTAATAAATCCTTTGAGTCTCTCACTGTTACACTATACTTCGTGACAGAATGATAAATCGGATCCGCATCAAGCTCCTGCGATGCATTCAAGCCCTCTGTACTTACTGGCACAGCTCCCGTTAAAAATAAAATTGGCAAGTGCTCTCTCATTGCATTAGCTGCACCGGTGACTAAATTAGTACCTCCAGGACCGCTACTTCCAATACATACACTCAGCTGATCCGAGTATTTCGCATAGGCTGCAGCCATATAGGAGGCAGCACCCTCATGCTTAGTAATTATGGGAGTAATCTCCGGCATATCATATAATTCATCAAAAAATGCATTTACAGAGCCTGCAGGTATTCCAAAAACGTGTTGTACTCCAATCCCCTTTAAATATTCCAACACAGAACGAACAGCTTTCATCCCATTTCCCCCTATTAAATTAAATATTTATCTTTCAATGCACCCGCTTTTAAAGGAACACTAAAGTAATAACCTTGCATTAAATAGCAGCCCTTTGACAAAAGAAAATCTAATTGCTCCTTTGTTTCGACACCTTCAGCGATTACATTGAGCATGAGATTTTCTGCTAGTGTAATGATTGTATTAGTAATAGCTGAATTACTATCATCATCTTCTCTAATATCTTGAATGAACGATTTGTCTATTTTCAAAGCATCAATTGGAAAGTTTTTAAGATAGCCTAGCGAAGAATATCCTGTTCCAAAATCATCTATCGCTATCTTTACACCAATCTCTTTAAGTTGCTCCATCATTTCAACGGTCAAATCTTTATTTTTGATGATTTGATTTTCCGTCAATTCTAAGTGCAAGAATTCTGGAGCTAGCTCTATGTCAGATAAAACTCTCTGCACCATTTCTACTAAATCATTTTCTTCAAATTGTCTGCTGGATAAGTTTACCGAGACACTCATAAAGTCATTTCCTTCTTTATGCCACTCTTTCAACTGCTTACAGGCATTCTCTAGTACCCATTCTCCAATCGGCACAATTAGCCCTGTATCCTCTGCAATTGGTATAAAATCTGCAGGAGAAATCATCCCTTTTGTTGGGTGTATCCATCTTAAAAGAGCTTCCACTCCTATTATGTCGTTCGTCCTACTATCAATTTGTGGCTGATAATATACATCTAATTCGTTCCGATCAAGCGCCTTATATAGAGCATTTTCTAGCTGAATGCTTTCTAATGACCTGGTATTCATCTCCTGTTCAAAGAAGTGATAGCCTGTACCTGATTTTTCCTTGGATTTGTACATGGCCGCGTCTGCATTTTTTATCAGTACTTCCACATCCACGCCATCTTTAGGAAACATGCTTATCCCTATGCTTGTCTTAATATAAATTTCATTTCCCATTAATGAAAAAGGTTGCGAGAATATATCGGAAATCTGCTCTACAGCATCGAGCACGTCCTTTTTAGATTGAATATTAGGCAAAACAACAGTAAACTCGTCTCCCCCTTGTCGAGATGCAATCGCATCTGTCGGGATTACTATTTGAAGACGGTTTGCCACTTCTCTAAGCAACAAGTCGCCATAGCTATGTCCTAAACTATCATTTACTAATTTAAAGCGATCTAAGTCTAAGTATAAAATTGCTCCTTGTTGCTCCTTGTCTTCTAGTATTTTTTTTAACTTATCATTTAACAAGACTCTGTTTGGAAGATCCGTCAAACTATCGTAATAAGCCAAGTATCTAATCTCTTCCTCCATTTTCTTCCTTTCAGTAATGTCTTTGAACGTTACAACTTGCCCAATAACATTCCCATCTTCTACAATCGAGGAAAGAACATATTCTACAGCTAAATTTGTTTTATCTTTCTTACAAAACATTTGCACGGTTTCTCCAAAGGATGAATGTTCAGTCTCTTCGCAAATAACACTAGAAGATAACGTACCGATCAGCTCTCCCTTTTCATAACCTAGCATCTTTTCACTAGCTGGATTACAAAACGTGATTCTCCCGCACAAATCTATACCAAAAATCCCTTCACCTGCAGAGTTTAAGATCAATTCTTTCTCATTACTAAGATGCTGCAGCTCGTGAACAACTCTTTCCAGCTCTGTATTTTTTACACGGATTTCCGAGGTTCTCTCTTCTATAATGGTTTCCTGCTTGTCCATAAAAAGCATATTAGAAAGACTAGCTGCAGTTGCGTCCACAATGGATTGCGCTAAAAGAATATCAGACTCGGAATAGTTTATTTCTTCGTCATCTAAATTTACTACAGCAATTACCCCTAGTACTTCCCCCATCGTCACTAATGGCCACAGATACATTCCCCTTATACCAAACGTTCTACAGGCATCGTGATTGGGACGATCATCTACAAAAACATTAGGTATCATAATTGCTTTTTTAGTCTGAATGACTTCTTGAATTACGAGATCATTTTCATCTACTTCTAAGTTTTCATGGGTTCTTATCCATTCTTCTTCAGTCCAATCACTATTTTGACTGAGACTTGCTGGCTTTATATTCTTATCAGCCATAGGATCCAATAAATGAACGCCAATATTATAGTTGCCCAATACTTTACCCACATAGAAGAAGCACCGATCAATTACTTCCTGCATGGTTGAACACATAGATAGCTCTCGAGTATGATCTAGAAGTAATTGCTTCTCCGCTATTAGGTTCTCTTTTCTAGTAAGATTGGTAGCATTTTGAATAGCAACCCCAGCCATATTCACATAGGCCTCTACGGTTTGAATTTCATCCTCCGTCAGGTTCATCGGCGTACCGTAATCGAACAAGAAAACTAGTCCAAAAAGCTCGTTTTCAAAAGAGATAGGAAGAGCTAATAAAGATTTTATCTGGAAAGCTTTCACATTCCTTGGGTCTGGTCTAGTATCTTTTGATGTATCTGGTATATATATAGTTTTTTGCGTTTCTATTACTTCTTTAGCAAGCAAGTCATATTCCGTCTCAATCAAATGCATATCTAACGTAAAACCATTAATATATTCGGGTTTCCCTACGAACCCCCTAAATTGTCCATCCTGCTGTGGCAAATAAATTCCTACAGAATCACATTGAACAATTTCCTCAGATATAGCCTTGATGACTTGCTCCAATACCTCTCTAAGATCTAGCTTAGTATTGATCAGCTTTGTTATATGGGCTAGACGAGAATATCTCGTTTGCTCTCTCACTATAAAGTACCTCCATTTTTAATAATCTATAAATCTTTAATATAGATTAATTAATATCTATATTAACACCTTTTTTTGTAAATAAATCTAGTATTTTAGATATGTTTATATAATAAACAAAAAATAATCATTTTTATATCTTTTTTATCAAAGAGATAATTTTAACTATTAATACTTTCCCTTTTTTCATTAAATTTAAACTAAAAATATAGAACTTAATGCCTATATTATTAAAATATTTTTATAGGAGTCCTGACTTCCTCGCCAATCAACGAGTATAGAGAATTTTTTATTCGAAATCAGTTTCCTTTAAAAAAAGCAAAGACGTGAAATCAAGTTTCTGATTTCACGTCTTTAATTGAGACTAGTAATGTTCCAACCTTATAGTAAGCTAGTTTACCAAACCATTCGCTGTTTACGTCCAGCTCCTTTATTATCTCTATAACCTTTTTCTTTGCCAATGCCTAAATAATGTTCCTTAACTTCTGTGTTTGATAATAGACTCGCAGCATCACCCTGTAAAACTACTCTACCATTTTCCATTATATATCCGTAGTCAGCTATCGATAGGGCAATATTGGCATTCTGTTCTACAACTAAGATGGAAGTACCTTCCTCTTCATTTATCTGTTTTATATTTTGAAATATTTCCTTGACCAGTAAGGGTGCTATTCCTAACGATGGTTCATCTAATAGCAGTAGCTTTGGCTTTGCCATGATTCCTCTTCCTATTGCGAGCATTTGCTGCTCTCCCCCCGAAAGGAAACCCGCTTTACGGGAAGCTAAAGGTTTTAGCTTTGGAAAATACCCATAGATTTTCTCTATATCTTTTTTTATATTAGAACGGTCCTTTCGAGTGAATGCCCCAGCTGTTAGATTCTCCTCAACCGTTAAGTCCTTAAAAACTCGTCTACCCTCCATGCATAAGAAAATGCCTTTCCTTACAATCACATCAGTTGTTAGTCCCTTCAATGACTTGCCTTCAAATTCAATCGTTCCATCAGTTAGCTGTCCATCTTCCGCATAAAGTAAACCTGAAATCGCTTTAAGCGTCGTAGACTTCCCTGCACCGTTACTGCCTAAAAGAGCTACGATGTCTCCATTCGGAACATTAAGAGTCGTTCCCTTTAAAGCTAAAATAATTTTTGAGTATACTGCTTCTACATTATTTACCTTTAGCATGCCAGCTCCTCATTTCCACTTTAGTCCTTATAGCTAAAGTAATCTGTTAAAGGCTCCCATTTGCCGCCCTTCACTATGCCTAGACGAGTCTGCTCCGTGCCTGTATGGTTGTCTGCACTGAAGCTTACCGGTGCTCCAAGTCCGCCAAGGTCAAAGTTATTTAAAGATTCAAGACCTGATCTAATCTCTTCTCCTGTAATATCACCGTCCGGATGTTTTTTAGCCGCTTCTTCTATACCAGCAACCATAATTTTAGCAGCCGACCATCCTTGGATAAATTTCTGATTGATATCTTCTAGTGTTTTTCCCTCACCTTTTAAATATTCCTCTACCTCAGCCATTCCTGGTTGATCCTCGTATGGTAAAGCATGCGATAGAATACCAATATAGCCCTCCGCTACATCTTCCCCTACTATTGTAATAACTCCTTCACCAGAGGCCCAGTTTAACCCTATAAATTGGGTATCTATGTTCAGTGTATTAGCATCTCTAAGAATTGTAGCTGTTGCGCCCCAAGTTTCTTGGATAATTGCATAATCTGGATTTTTCTTCTCCATATTCAATAACTGAGATTGTGCTTCGGTAGCCTGCACATCAACAATTTGCTCATCTACAACCTTAATACCAATTTCAGCCGCGTACGCTTTAATATCCTCGATTGGAGAACGCCCAAACGCTGTATCGTTATACAATAATGCTACCGTTGGATCAGAGCCTTTATGGTTATCCTTAATCCACTTTAATACAGTTCTCCCTTGATCGGAGTATGAAGCAGCCACCAAAAAGTTATAAGGACTCTCCTCTAAGTTTTTTAGATTCTCAGAATACGATGCAGAGAAAAAAGGAAGCTTATCGCTAGCCACTTGCTGACGTAATGCCTCTGTGTCTCCCGTTCCCCAGCCAAGTACAGCAGCAACTTTTTCTTTATCTCGCAGCTCTTGGTAAATCTTTTGGGCTTCTGGAATAGAATAAGCGTAGTCCTTTCCATTCAAAACCAAATCTACGCCTTCTATTTCTCCTTTATCTTTAGCATATTTGAAATACGCTTTTTCTCCCTCTGCGTAAGGTGTTCCAACGTCTCCAGTACCGCCAGTTATATCATATAGTCCACCAACAACCACTTTTCTCGAGCCATCACTGCCTTCAGATGTACCTTCCTCTGAACAAGCCCCTAGTAATAACACGAAAAGAATCCCCAATATTTTGTATACAAAATTATTTTTTCTCAACTTCATCAACACTCCCCTTGTTTCTAATAGAAAACGAAAACTAGTTAATAAGAAAACGGCCAAAGCTTAAAGTACTTCTTAAAATTGAGCCAAATATGTGCGAGTCCTCCTGGTTCAAAGATTAAAAATAAAATAATGACAGCTCCAAAAACAAAATCCTTAAAAGCTGAAAACAACTGATAGAAGTCTGGCATAAAAGCTGCCAAAACATCAACGAAGGAACCTAGCAGTACAGGTAACAATGTTATAAAAGCTGCTCCTAGAATAGAACCAAATACACTTCCTAAGCCACCTATCAAAATCATTGCTAGGTACTCGATAGATACATGAAAGTTGTATAGTTCTGGACTCACAATCATTGTGTAATGTGCGAGTAAAGCTCCAGATATACCGACAAAGAACGAGCTTATAACAAATGCCATTACCTTATATTTAAATAGATTGATCCCCATTATTTGTGCAGCTATATCTCTGTCTCGGACAGCCAAAAAGGCTCTTCCAGTTCTTGTTCTCAATAGATTAGTAGCATACAAGACGGTAAGTAACAAAATAATGACACATAAATAATAATATTGTGTATTACTCGTTAAAGAAACGTCTCCAACCTTTGGACGATTCAATACCATTCCAGCAGTACCACCTGTTAAACTATCCCATCGACTAATGACAAATAAAATGATAACTTGCGCAGCTAAAGTAGCAATAGCCAAGTACAAACCCTTTAGTCTCAGGGAAGGAACACCGAACAAGCCCCCTATTAAAGCTGTAACGATTCCAGCCAACGGTAAAGAAATCCAGAAGCTTAATCCATAGGTGGAAGTTAGAATTGCTGATGTATATCCACCTACACCTAAAAAGGCGCCGACTCCAATCGATATTTGCCCAGTAAAACCCGTCAGTATGTTAAGTCCGATTGCCCCAATCGCTGAAATAGAACAGAGGGTAAGAAGACCAATCCAATAATTAGTAGTAACTAATGGCAGCAAGAGGACCATGGCTACTATTAATAAACCTTTAATCTTGCCAGAGGTTGTTCCAAACATTTTTGCATCGTCTAAATAAGAAATTTTATAATTACCACTTTCTCTAACAAACAGATTCCTCATAGGTTCACACCCTCTCAATTGTTCTACTACCAAATAGTCCGTATGGTTTTAACATTAAGATGAGTAAAACCACTATGAATGGAACAACCTCCTTTAAGCCTCCTCCTACAAATGGATCTATATATCCACCTGCCATGTTTTGGAGAATACCAATTATAAATCCACCTACGATTGCTCCAAGAACACTATCCAATCCACCTAAAATTACGACCGGCAGAACTGTCAAACCAATTGCAGACATCGTAGGACTTAAACCGTTGATATTCCCTAGCAATATCCCGCCTACCGCTGCTACAACAGCAGCAATAGTCCAAGTTGCTGCATAAACATACTTCACACTGATCCCCATTGACATCGCAGCCTGACGATCATCTGCCACTGCTCGCATAGCAATCCCCATTTTTGAAAACTTGAACAGCAACAAGAATATGGTGAGCAATGTTATGACAATTACAAAAGACCAAAGATATACAGGACTAATAATAATTCCTGATATATTTATAGGAGTTGTTGGGAATATTTTAGGAAACATTCTTGTTTGGTGACCCCAAATCATATGAACGGCTCCCCCTAGTAAGCTAGAAAGTCCAATTGTCGCCATAATAACAGATACTACTGGTGCATTTTGAATAGGGCGGATAACTAATCTTTCCACGATTAACCCCAAAATGGCACTGAATATAAGGGTAATTAACAAGGCAATAAAGAAAGGGATACGGTAAGCAGTCATCAAAAC
This sequence comes from Psychrobacillus sp. FSL K6-4046, assembly GCF_038624605.1. Lineage (NCBI taxonomy): Bacteria > Bacillati > Bacillota > Bacilli > Caryophanales > Bacillaceae > Psychrobacillus > Psychrobacillus sp. FSL K6-4046. The sequence continues at coordinate 319,243 of NZ_CP152020.1, read as the reverse complement.
TAAACAAATATAGGGGCCAACAATAACAAACTCTCCATTTGCCAAATTTAGTGCACCACTTGCCCGATAAATTAATACAAACCCTAATGCCACTAGACCATAGATACTACCTACTACCACTCCCGTGACAAGCATTTGAAGAAAGAATGTCATAACGTCACCTCCTGCTCTCTATTTAGTTGAACCACTCTTACGTTATCCATCTCACTCGACCCTACAGAAATACTTTCTCTTTCTGTATACATCCCGTCAATCAACACTCTGTAACGATCTTCTATGAAATTTCTTCTTATTTTATAGGTTCTGGTGAGCTCTCCTTCTTCTGTTGAAAATGGTCTGTGTAAAAGTGTGAATTTCTCTACCCTTGCAAAGGAAGGTAAATCTTTCATTAACAATGACACCTGTTGTTCCAAAAACTCTATCACTTGATTGTTTTTAGCCAGCTCTTCATAATCTGTGTAAGCAATTCTTTGTTTGTCTGCCCATCTCCCCATACTGTTCCAGTTCATATTGATCATTGCAGTTACATATGGTTTATTTTGACCAAAGCAAACTGCCTCTAAAATGTAAGGGTTCGATTTTAACTTGTTTTCTATCAGTCTCGGATAAATAACTTGGCCATTTTCGGCAATAATAATATCCTCTAATCTATCTAGCACGTAAAGATGTCCGTCATCCTCCAAGTGACCACAATCACCTAAGGAAATCCATCCATCCCCATCATGCGTACTTTCTCCACCTATATAATTTGTAGCAACAGCTGAATTTTTAATGTATACTGCTCCATCTTCTCCAATCTTAGCTAGTGTATTTGGTAATGCTTTTCCTGAGCTTCCGGCTCTTACGTCTTTGTCTCTTTGAACAAAAGCTATACCAGCAACCTCAGTCCCTCCATAGGTTTGTTTTAGATTTACTCCAATACTGTGATAAAAGTAAAAAGCTTCCGGATGCAAAGCAGCTCCTGCAACATAAGCTCTTTTAACTCTCGCTAAACCTAAATGATCACGAATGGCACTAAAAACAATAATATCTCCTAATACATACATTGCTTTGTCTACGAAATTGATTGGCTCTTTGTTCAATTCTGCATGGGCAGCCTTGTCCCCAAATTTCTTGAAAAAATTATAAATTGTTTTTTTAAACTTACTTGCTCCCTCTATCCTGTTCGTAAAACTAGACATGATAGATTGATAAACTCTAGGTGGAGCCAGCAATGTATGTGGATCTATTTCCCGAAGATCGCCTAAAACTGTATGTGGGCGTTCGGGGAAGTTAACAACCATCCCTTTAATTAAAGGAGTTACTATCCCTAAAATTTGCTCATGAATCCAAGCGAAAGGTAAAAAAGAAAAATAATCTTCCTTTGTTTTCACGTTATCAATAGTAAGTAGACCTTCAGCCGCATCAATTAGGTTAGCATGCGTTAAAATGACACCTTTTGGCATCCCTGATGTTGCTGCACTATAGGCAATAATTGCAGGGTCATTTTCCAAAACCTCTTCAGGTGGATCAACAAGGAACTTTGCCTTATCTCGCAACAATAATATGCCGTCTGATAGTAAATCCTCAAAGTCTACTAGTTTTGGATGCTTATAATGCCTCATCCCTTGCTTGTTACAAAATATGATTTGCTCAACTAATGGTATTTGCTCTTCAATCCCCAACAATTTATCTACCTGCTCTTGATTATCAACTAATACGATTCTGGCCTTACAGTCATTTAGATAAAAAACAATTTGTTCAGGTAATGATTCTGGATAGATCCCTACCGTTATACCGCCTAAACTTTGTGCAGCAAGTTGGGTATAAACCCATTCTTGCCGATTATCGGCTATAATTGCTAGCCTTTCCCCCTTATAAAAATCAAAATATTCAGATAATACAATAGATAATTGATTTACCTTTTTACTGTATTCCCCCCAAGTAACCTCATGCCAAATCCCTAGCTGTTTTTGCCTGAGAGCAACCTCTTGCTCATGATTAGCAGACCTTTCCGCTAAAAGAGTGGGTAATGTTTTGTGATCCATTTTAATTTCCCCTTCCTAAATAACGGCTTCTTCCCCAATATAGGCCTTTATAACAGCTGGATTTTCTTGAATTTCTGCTGGGGTTCCAAAACCAATAAGTCTACCAAAATCTAATACAGCTATATGTTCCGATAAATTCATAACAACCCCTAAGTCGTGCTCGATCAAGACTACCGTCATATTCATCGTCTCATGCATCTCTACTATAAAATGTGACATTTCATCTTTTTCCGCTTTGTTCATCCCAGCCATTGGTTCATCCAATAAGATAAGTTCAGGGTTTAAAGCAAGCGCCCTTCCCACCTCGACTCTCTTCTGTAAACCGTAAGGCAGCGTACCGACAGGAGTATGACGGATATCTTGAAGCTCTAAAAATTCAATTACTTCTTCTACCTTCTGTCTGTGCGCAATTTCTTCTTTTGCAGCCTTTCCAACATACATTCCTCCGCTAATCGGTCCGGAATTCATCAATGTATGTCTTCCAAGCTTTAGGTTGTCTAGCACAGACATATGGGCAAATAACGCTATATTTTGGAATGCACGAGCAATCCCTAAAGCTGTGCGATTATAGGGTTTCATATTTATGATTTCATGACCTTTATACAAAATGGAGCCACCAGTCGGTTGATAGAGACCACTAATACAATTCAGCATACTAGTTTTTCCAGCTCCATTTGGACCTATTAACGAAAAAATCTCTCCTTTGTTAATATGGTAGCTGACATCTTCTAGTGCCTTTACCCCTCCAAATTGTAAAGAGACATTTTTTATCTCTAATATAGGATCCAATATGGATACCCCCTTTTAGTTAAGCGTTTACAAGTAAGCTTTTGTTGAATATTACTTTACAAACAATAACTTTGTCAATGAATTTTATGCGACTTTATTCCTAATAATTTGTCGTTAAGTGTTTGAAAATGTACGAAAATGTTGAAACCAAAAGTCTCTATAGCGCTACTATTGTATATCCCAAAAAGAAAACCTCCTATGGCTAGTTCCATAGGAGGTTGTAGTAAATTCATTATTCGACAAATAATTTTTATTTTTTGTAGAACGGTTTTGTTATGTCAAAGATCACTGTTTATAAAAACATTCCTGCTATTGCAGCACTAAGTAATGATGCAAGCGCTCCTGCAATAACTGCCTTAAACCCTAATCTTGCAATGTCTGGTCTCCGGTTTGGAGCTAGGGAACCTAATCCACCTAACAATATTGCCATTGAGCTTAAATTTGCAAAGCCACATAGAGCAAAACTTACGACAAGATTGGTTTTAGCAGAAAGGTTCCCCATATCATCGGTAAAAGCTTTATAAGCAACAAATTCATTCAAAACTAGCTTTTGACCAATGAAGGATCCAGCCGCCACTGCTTCTGACCAAGGTACTCCAATTACAAAAGCCAATGGAGAGAATATAAAGCCTAATATCCCTTCTATCGTTATCTCACCATAGCCAAAGAGTCCTCCAATCCCTCCAATTAAACCATTCAAAAGAGCAATTAAGGCGATGAATGCCAATAACATAGCTCCTACATTGACTGCAAGCTTCATCCCGTCTGCTGCACCTCTTGCAGCAGCATCAATTACATTGACGTTTGAATCATCTTTTTCCATCTTGAAATCGGTGTCTTCCACAGTCTCCGTCTCAGGAAACATTAGCTTAGCCATGATCAAACCTGCTGGCGCAGCCATGAAGCTAGCGGCAAGCAAATATTCCAGTGGCACCCCTAACAAAGAATATCCTACTAAAATGGATCCTGAAACCGATGCAAGTCCGCCTGTCATCACAGCAAAAAGCTCTGAGTTAGTCATCTTTGCAATAAAGGGGCGAACAACTAGAGGAGCCTCTGTTTGTCCCACAAAAATGTTTGCTGCAGCAGATACAGACTCTGCCCTACTAGTTCCTAAAAGCTTGGAAAGTCCTCCTCCAATAATCTTTATTAAGAACTGCATGATGCCCAAGTAATACAAAACTGAAATTAAAGCTGAGAAAAAAATGATGATAGTTAACACCTGTATAACAAAGATGCTCCCAAACTCATCCACATCGGACAATGAGCCAAATAAGAAAGATATCCCCTCATTGGCATACCCAGTTAAATTTTGAACTCCTTCTGAAAGCTTTAGTAATGCCCAGCGTCCCAAATCCCACTTCAATACCATAAATGCAAATGCAATCTGTATAACTAAACCAATCAGTATGGTTCGTAAATTTATCGACTTTTTAGCATTGGAAAGGAGAAAAGCAATCCCGATTACAACAATAACTCCACCAATTCCCCAAAGTATATTCATGTCAAAACACCTTCTTTTTATGTATAATTCGCCTTTTAAAATCAGACATATTGTAACTATTCCCTAATATCCTTGAAAGAAACGGAAAAATATAGCTCTAATCTGGGCAATAAATATACACAAAAAATCGAAACCTTAGGTAAGATTTCGATAGATGGATTTTCTTTAGTTATAGTAAGGCACCCTCACCTACTAGTAGGCTTCATCTGAAGATATTCTTTTTAAATAAATAATCATAGGAAATATCAATAAACATATATTCATTCTCGTTGATTGGTACAGAGAAGGTTCTTATCATTTCGCCTGTTTGAATATCGCTATAAATATCAGAGAACACACCACTTTGATCATTTCTCATCTTAATAATTGTTTTTAGAAAGTATGGGCGCCAGCTCCAGTTTTTGTTAATGGCGTCTTCTTCAACCTCCCAATGCGAATCAATTCGAACAATATTGGGCGAGGTCTGGAAGCCTTCCTCGTCACAAATATAAAGACGGAATGAGTATTCACTTAGCTCTTCAGCTAGTTTCAATAAATCTTCTACTTCCTCGCTAGAAGATTTAATAGCTTGAACTTTTTTCTCTAGATTAACTTGTAATTCCTTCAATGCCTTGTAATTCTCTTCTAATATCCGTTTTTCTGTTGCAATAAATTGACGACATCTATCCTTAAAGCTTTTCTTTAATTGATTTCGTGGGATCAGCCCTGTGCCTGCTTCAGCTAAATATTTCCCTTGATAGTATCGGCCACTATTTTTCCAGGCAAATTGAAGCTGGTGAACTGTATCAATACCCTCAAAAAGCATATTTGCTCCAATTTTACGCGCCGATGAACTAAGTGATGTAAAAAGGTCATTCTGTGCTCCCCAGGATTCATAGCTTAACTGCTCTATATTTACCTTAAGGATATTAGGTGCTAGCATTTGTATATAATCGAGATGACTCTCTGAGCCTAATTGGTTAATCGCTATTTTTATTCCATAGGTTTTAAAGTAACGTACTATATTATTTAACTGATGAAAATCCCCTTTAAAGTTATGCTCGGAAATAACTATAACAATTCGGGAAAGCTCTTCCTCGGGGATATATTGTTTTATAATATCAAAAAAACCTTCGCCATAATCTAGCACTAGTAAATTGGCGTTGCACGGAAGATATATATCAAAGTTTTTTGGCTGGTCTACAAGCTCCCCTAAAGCAATATGAAGAATTCTTTGTTCGACCTCAACTCTATACTCCTCTGGTACCTCTTCATCATAAGCAAACGCGTTTAAGTTTATAAGCTTTTCATCATGCAGTAATTTTCCAGAAACCTCATAGGCGACTACAATATGCTCGTCTGCACTAAAAATAGGCTGAAAATAAGCTTGCAAGTTATCTAAGTTCGTTAGAATATCAATTGCATCCATCCTGAACCCTCCTTACCTATATATACATGATAAGTTGTAAAAAGGTATTATGCAAATGGATATTACGTATTTTTATACACAATATTAATTATTTATTAGTATTGAAACTTAACTGTGACTCTAGCTATTATCGTAATTACACCTTGTTCTATTGGGGTTGCTCCTGTAGATGATTCCATTAACATCGCTCTATATGGTACGATCGGACTTCCTTCTTTTTCTTCCACTACCTCTATAACTTGTGGTGAAACTGAAAGCCTCATTGTTTCTGCTATTGTATTTGACTTTAATTGTGCATTTATTAAAGCCTTACTAAGAGCTCTTTGATAATAGGCATCTTCGTTTTCTAATCTGAATTCAAGAGAAGAAATTCGATTTGCACCATTTCTGACTGCTGTATCAATCACTTTTCCTACCATGCTTACATCAGGTATTTTTACCGAAATGGCATTAGTCACTTCATATCCCCTGAAAACCTGTTTTCCATCTACAAAATCGTAACGCGGAAAAATATTATATGCAGCTGTTTGTATATTTTCTCTTGGTATACCTAGCTCTAGTATGGATTGAATGACCTGATTCATAATTGCTGCATTTCTTTGCTGGGCTTCCTCCACCTCGCTGCCTTCCGTTGTAACTTCGATTTGTAACAACGCATAATTCGGTGGTACAGTAATTGAGCCTTCCCCATTAACGGAAATAGTCCGAATGAGAGGCCAAGGATGTAACGCATTTAAATACATAAGATCCCCTTCCAAATTGCATATATAGATAGCATATGCTTGCCAGCCAAAAAACTTGTTTAAAATAATAATTTAACTGTAGGAGCACTCTAAAAAGGTTTTTACTATATCGGTGTAAATAGCAGGCTGATCTTCATGCACTAAATGCCCTGCAAAGGGGATAACAGCAACGTGAATATGTTTGTTTTCTTTCGGATAAATGGTTGCCCCTACAGTTTCATGCACATTTATTTCCCCAACTATGTATAGGACCGGGAACTCGAAGTGATACATAGCTAACATATCTTCAAAAGGATACCAATCCTCTTTTTTCCCCAAGTGAATAAACCTTCTCCAATCAGATGAATGTAGCTCATTGAAATAGTTTATAAAATCATTGTTCCATAAAATCTGTCCCTGAGTTTTTACATCCTGCATATGCAAATCCAGCCAGTTGTCCGGTTTAACTGGCATCATGCCTGAAACAGTGAGTGTTTGAATTCGCTCCGGAAAAAGTCTAGCAAATTGTACAGCTACAATTGCACCCAGTGAGCATCCAACCAAATGAATCTTTTTCAGCTGATAATGATTGATGGTTTCCAATAAATCCTTCGCGGAATCTAAAAAGAAGTTTTCAATATCATCAGAAGGCGACTGACTATGTCCCCTTAAATCTGGGGCAAACACTTGATAGCTATCTTTGAAAAAGTCCTGCTGATAATGAAAATCTGTATTTCCAGTTTGTAGGCCTGTATGCAAAAATAAGAGTGGTTCACCTCTCCCCTGAATGGATGTATGTAAAATCATTTAATCACCTCTTCTTCGTTATTTATATGCTCCAGTCTATTTAAAAACCTGATGATACGCTTGTCCTTTTCAATGGTTAGTAAATGAATTCCAGTGTCTCCCGTAGGGAAAATATAGTCACTGTTAACTGGCAATTGTAGAAACGCCTTAATAAGGATAGAGATCAAGCCGCCGTGTGACACAATTGCTACTCTTTGATAATCCTTGTATTCTTCTATTATTTTGTGAAGGATGTATTCTGCTCTGTAACGAAACGCTAACTCGGATTCTCCAGCTTCAATTGGTATATAAATTGGTCTTCCTTCTTTAGGTAGAGGGTATTTTATAGCTGCTTCTCCTCGAGGTAAACCCGCGAGCACTCCGTTATTAAACTCCATTAAGTCAGACTCCTCATACAGCTCACAGCCTATATTACTTTGTAGAATAGTCGCAGTGCTCTTTGCACGGCTTAGAGGACTACACAATATAACGTTTGGTGGAAAATGACCCTTCACGTATGTAGCCATCTTACTAGCTTGTTCAATACCTAACTCAGTTAAAGGAAAGTTCGCTCTACCTTCATGCACACCTAACAGATCAGCTTCCGATTCTCCATGTCTAATAATTAATAACTCCACTCAAATCACTCCAAATATTGGAAAGTATATAAATAATTATACTCGAATGAAGATCTTCCAGAAAAGAATAATAAGATTTTCCCTGAAAATAATTTACTATTTCAGCACGGGATGTTTATTTTGATTTATTTCGGGGAATTTCTTAGCCAAGGAGGCGATAGATATGCCGTGGAGTAAAAATGATTATCCAGCTTCAATGAAAAATCTTGAGCCGGATGTTCGAGAAAAGGCAATTGAAATTGCGAATGCATTATTAAGAGACGATACTGATGAAGGAAGAGCAATAGCTATTGCAACAGCCCAGGCAAGAAAGGCAGTAAATGGAGACGATAATGACCGCCCAAAATATGAAGTAAAGGCTCGTTCGGAAGATTGGGTACTGCTAAAAGAAAATGGGGAAAGAGCTATTTTCTCTGAGGGTACAAAAGATGCTTTGCTTGAAAAGGCAAAGCCTTACGTCAATGACCATAATGGAATTCTTTCTATATATCAGGAAGATGGGGAGTTAGACAGTACCTTATATGAATAGGAAGAAGACAAAAAGAACTTCAAGGACCTGAAGTACTTTTTGTCTTTCTCTCCTGTATTTACATTGTAATTTAGAAAAATATTATTCTATATCACTAATTAAAAAGGTGGATATTTCCGGGAAAACAGATAACACCACTATTAACAAAATCATAATTATTGCATATGGAATTACCCCTTTAACAATTTCATCTATCCTATTAGTTCTATCTATTCCCTTTAAAACAAATAAATTCAAACCAACTGGAGGAGAAATAAGAGCAAGCTCCATGTTTATAACCATAATAATAGCAAACCAAATTGGGTCAAATCCTAATGCCATTATTATTGGATATAAGATAGGCAAAGTGATTACCAAAATAGATATTGTCTCCAAAAACATACCTAATATTAGCAAAACTATGTTGATTAATATAAATATAATCCATGGCGAAATCTCTTGGCTTGTAGCATAATTTGTAATGGTTTGAGGAATATTTAAAATTGTCATTATGTAGCCAAGTAACATAGCTCCAACAATGATAAATAGAATCATTGCATTAGTTTTTACAGTTTCAATTATTATTTTTTTGAAATTTGCAAGCGTTAGATTTTTATAGATAAACAACGAAATTGCAAAACTAACCATTACACCTACTGCTGCAGCTTCCGTAGGAGTAAAAATACCAGTGTAAATTCCCCCTATTACAATTGCTGGTAATAACAAGCCCCAAATAGCAGTTTTAGTACCTTCCATTCTTTCGGCCCAAGTAGCTGGTTTATCTTTGATATGACGTGTTTGATATGAAGCAAAAATCATAAAAGATATAGTTAGTATTATACCCGGGACAATTCCAGCTATAAACAGCTTACCAATTGACTCACCAGTTACTGAGCCATAAATAATCATCGGAACACTGGGTGGTATTAAAATTCCCAGAGTACCACCAGCAGCTAGCATACCAAGTACGTGTCTCTTATTATATCCTCTCTTTACCATCTCTGGTAAAGCTACCGAGCCTACCGTTACTGCAGTGGCAACACTCGAACCTGATATAGCTGCAAAAATTGCACAACAAAAGAGTGTAGCAATTGCAAGTCCTCCCGGTAAGTGACGAAACCATCTGCTGGCCATTTCATATAAGTCTCTACCTACGCCACTTACTAGCAAAACTTGACTCATTAATACATACATAGGCAAAGCAGTTAAGGAAAAATCATCGAGAGCTTTGTAAGAGATAATTGGCACTTGCATAAATGCAAAAGTCCCACCATTAAATATATACATTCCCACTACAGCGAGTAATGAAAGAGCAAATGCTACAGGTAAGCCCAAGAGTAAAAATGTTCCTAGTCCACCAATAAAGAAAATGTTCAAATATGTTCCCCTCCCCTGTGAATATCACCATCTATTATCTGCAAGATAAAGGCTATGCACATCAAGGCGCCTCCCACAGGTAAAAACAACTCCGGCAGGTACATTGGTATCCTTAATAAAGAGGAAGAGGTAATCCCTAATTCAAAAGTATTCAGCACATGATGGAATCCATAATACGTAAAAATAATACTAAATACTAAGCCCATAGCATTTGATAGATAAGCAAGTACTTTCTTAAACTTATCGTTAACATTATTAATCAAGAGGTCTACAGTAATGTGAGAATAAGTTCTCACTGCATAAGCGCTCGCCAAGAAACAACTTCCAATAATAGAATATGTGGATAGTTCAGTTGCCCAAATGGTAGGACTGTTAAATAACCATCGAGAAATTACTTCATAGAATGTCATAAATGTTGTTAACACTATTAACAAACCTGCCGTATATGCCCCTATTTTTATCAGCTTATCGGAGAGTTCATAAATTGCTTTCATAAGTTCCCCCCCTTATTGAACCAAGTCTAAAAGTTCATTACCTGCTTCACCAGTATTATTTAAAAATGCATCCCAAGCAGGTTTAGCTGCTTCTTTCCATTCCTCTAAGTCCTCTTCGGGAACTTTATATACCTCCATGCCTCTGTCTTCAAGTTCTTTAGCTGTTTTTTCATCTTCAGATTTCGCTTTATCACGGATCCATTTTTCAGTTTCCTGAGCAGTTTCAGTTAGTAAGTTTTGCGTTTCTACAGGAAGGTCGTCCCAAAACTTTTTATTAACAGCTAGAATAAATTCAAGATAGGCGTAATTGTTAATAGTTAAGTATTTTGTTACCTCGTCATATTTTCTTTGAACCATGGCAGTTGTGCCAGACGTTGCTCCGTCAACTGTGTTACGTTGTAAGGCCATGTACACTTCTCCCCCACCCATAAATACCGGCGAAGCGCCATAAGCCTTTATCATTTCAGAAGGAATATCCCCTATGCTTCTAATTTTTAGCCCTTTAAAATCTTCTGGAGATTTTAAAGGACGTTTATTATTTGCAAATTGAGCAAATCCATAGTCAGCAAACATGAGCACCTTTGCACCTTTATCTTCCATAGCAGTACGAAGCTTGTCCCCAAATTCACCATTTAGAGCCTCTCCTGTTTTTTCATAGTCATTAAAGACATAAGGCACGTCAAATACTCCCATTACAGGTACTGTACTTGCCCAAAGAGTTGAAGAATTTACTCCCATCTCTACACCACCAGTTAATATAGACTGGTTCATCTCTTTATCAGTTAATAACTGACCAGATGGATATACTTGCATTTTTATAGCACCACCTGATTTTTCCATAACATCTTTTGCAAATTGTTCAATACCTATTGCCACATGATGATCTGCAGGCAAATTATAGGCTAAGCGAATTGTAGTTTCTTCAAATCCTTTTACATCTGAACTGACTGCCTTAGTTTCTCCATCACTAGAACTACATGCCGATAATAGTAAAGTTACTATAGTGATAAAAGAAAGAGTTTTCCACAGTTTTTTCATTTTATTTCCTCCCTAATAATATTTCTCTCAATATGCCTAATACGTCCCAAAGGGTTCTTCGAAGATAAATTTGCAGCAAAATCTGCTGCATTTATTAATTCATTTAAATCTAAGCCTGTACTAATGTTCATTCGATGAAATAAGTAAACTAAATCTTCTGTTGCTAAATTACCTGCAGCGCCTGGGGCAAAGGGACATCCACCAATTCCAGAAACCGCTGTTTCAAAAATGCGAATACCCGCTTCATAAGCACTGTAGGCGTTTGCCAATCCAAGACCCCTTGTGTCGTGTAAATGAATTGCTACAGCTGTATCACCTACAATACCCAAGACTTCCTCACTTAGGGCTTTTACCTGGTTAGGTGTTGCAATACCTATCGTATCTGCAATAGTAATCCGATCTACACCAATTTCCTTTACTCTTTCCACTAATTCAACAACTTTTGATTTATCCACATCTCCTTCATAAGGACAACCAAAACTAACAGCAATTGAAAAATTAGTCTTAATTCCCGCTTGTTTAGCTTCCTGTTTAATTAATTTAAATTGCTTCAAACTCTCTTCAATCGTGAAGCCAATATTTTTTTGATTAAATGTCTCTGTTGCTGAACTGACCCAGTTTATTTCTGAGAGGTTGAATTCTTTCAGTCGTTGAAATCCCTTATAGTTCGGGACCAATGCAATTGCTTCAAAACTTCCTAATTTTGCTGATTCTTGGACAACCAATTCTGCATCCGCCATCTGGGGAACTTTTTTAGGATGAACAAATGAAGTAATTTCAATAGAGCTAACCCTTGCTTTTAGTAATCTATTAATCAATTCAACTTTTTCTTTAACCGATATAATTTTAGAGTCGTTTTGTAGTCCATCACGAGGACTGACGTCAATAATTTTCACATCGGTCATATTAAATCACTCCCTTTTCTTTAAATGTTTTGAACTCTTCCACTGACATATTTAAAAATTTAGTATAAATTTCTTCGTTATGCTCCCCTAGTTTAGGTCCACTCCACTCAATTTTCCCAGGAGTTTCAGAGAGCTTGGGTACAATTCCAGGCATTAAAACCTGTGCGCCATTTTGTATTTCAATTTTTTGTAACATATCGCGAGCAATGTATTGCTCATCCTCAATAATCTCCTTGATTCCATAAATCGGTCCTACCGGAACAGATGCATTATCGAGAATATGTTGCACTTCTTTTAATGGAAGCTGCCTTGTCCATTCTTCAATAGCACCATCAATAAACTCTACATTATCTGCGCGTCCTTGATTAGTTGAATACAAAGTGTTGGTTGCTATGTCTTCTCTACCAATAGCTTTCATTAATCTCTGAAAAATTTTGTCCCCATTTCCCCCTATGACTATGTGCTTTCCATCTTTGCACATGTATGTATTGGAAGGTGCTATTCCCGGAAGTGTACTACCTGTTCTCTCTCTAACAACGCCTGTTAAATCGTATTCTGGTAAAATTCCCTCTAGTAAACTAAAAACAGACTCATAGAGAGCTACATCAACTAGTTGCCCATTCTTTAAAGGGTGATTATCCCTAGCTCTGAGCGACATAAGAGTACCAATTACAGCATATAATCCAGCTATCAAGTCCCCTAAAGCTATCCCTACTCTGACTGGAGGTAAATCTGGATAACCAGTTAAGTACCTCAAACCTCCAATTGCTTCGGCAACACTTCCAAATCCAGCCTTTTCTTTATACGGTCCGGTCTGACCGTACCCAGAGATTCGCGTCATAATAATTGATTTATTTATTTCTTTAAGGTCTTCATAGCCTAACCCCCATCTTTCTAGAGTTCCTGGTTTAAAGTTCTCAAGAACGACATCCACTTTGCCCACAAGATCCCGAACTATATCCTGTCCTTCAGACTCACGCAAATTTACGGTAATCGACTTTTTATTTCTTGATTGTACGTACCACCAAACGGAAGTATCCTCGTGCATCACCCGCCAACTTCTTAAAGGGTCACCATTTTTAGGTTCTTCTACTTTTATTACTTCTGCACCAAACTCCGCAAACAATTTCCCCGCAAATGGAGCAGCCACTAAATTGCCTAATTCCAATACTTTAATTCCTTCTAACGGTTTTTTTGACGACAATTATTTCACCTCTTTTTTTCTACATAATTCCATAAATAAATTGTAATCGCTTTCAATATGGATTTTCATATACTTACGAGCACCTTCGCTATCTTGATCTACAATGGCTTGAAATATTTTTTGATGTTCTATATAAGCTTGTTCAACATGAAAAGGATTTTCCTCTATTATGGACTTTCTATAAAAACCATTAATACCTCTTAGGTGAGAAACCATACTAATCAGCCATTGGTTATTGCTAGCTTGAACAATTGCCTCGTGAAAATTCAAAAGCTCATCGTCTTTACTAGTTGAACCGGCTTCAAGATTTTTACCTTTAAGCAACGCAGCCCTTATCGTCTCTAATTGTTCTGATGACCTTCTCTTCGCGGCATAAAAAGATGAAAGCGGTTCCATTTCTACGCGACATTCATACATATGTTGAAAATCTTGCATAGTGGGTTTTACTACTGTAACTCCTCCTGTTTTTTTTACTTTCAGAAGTCCATCTTTCTCAAGCATTCTAATTGATTCTCTAATTGGGCTCCTACTAACTTCTAAATCGTTAGATATCTTCTCTTCTATTAATCTTTCACCCGGTCTTAACTTTCCCGTCATTATTTGATTTTTCAAGTAGTTATAAACTTGGGTCTTTAAATTCGGATTTTTTTTTATACCTGTCGACAACATTACCCCTCCCGTTTTAATTGTAGACTGTATACAACTTACATATTTTAAAGAATAATCAAAAAACTTTAAATAGTCAATATATTTTTTAGCGTTAAATGAATTATTATATTTAGCTATTTATTTATAACCGATTAGCCAAATAAAACAACAAACCTTTATTTCAATATTTTGTGGTAGATGGAGAAATCACAACAAACGCAATAAACAGAAAGTCTTATCGGACGATACTTTGGAAATATATACTGATAAAAAATTTTATTAATTACTATTAATCCAATAGCAATTATAAACTTTGAACATCCTTCTTCATTATTACTTTTACCTTAATGGTTTTTGTTTTATTGATTTATTGATTTAAAAAGGGCTATTTTAGGGAGATGAGTGAGACAGATAAGACAACACTAACGCACGGAAGCGATGGTAGTGGCTTATCGCTCACCACACGGAAAGCGCCAGATTATCACTAATCTTTTATTCTCTTAATTTTCATAGTTAGTTGCTCCCTCACTATCTCCCCTAATGCATTTACGGTATCAAATGAATCACCTGGAAACTCTGCACGGACAAAATCTACCTTTAGCTCCTCACTAACAAGTTGGGCATCTCTCCCGATTTCAAAATATGACTCCATGTCTGCCACCACAGATAAAAGCTCACATGTTACGAATCCGCGAGCTCCCTGCTCTACTAGTGATCGAATGATATCCTTCACATCTGGGCCAAGCCATCCGACCTTATTACTGGCACTGCGATAAGACAACATCCAGTTAGATATACCTGCTTCACTCGCAACTGCCTGAGCCATTGCTTGAAATTGTTCAATATATTTCTCATTTCCTTCAGGATTAAGCGGCTGGCTATGAACCGTAAATAATACAAATGCACTTTCTTGCACATGTGTGGGAAGCCATCTAAAGGCACGTCTCACTCGATCGCCATACACGGAAATAATAGCTGGATGCGTGTTCCAATTTTTTATATGAATAAGTTCTTTATTAACTCCTGATTTTGCAAGAATATCCTCTACCTCTTTTTGGTACACTCCGGCGCCAGTTGGTGAAAATATAGGGTTAACTGAAAAAGTAACAATTGTCTCCACTTGGTCATCTAACATTCTTTGGAGTGTCTCTTCTAAAAATGGAGAAGTGTGCTTGTAGGCATTGTATACTTTGATTGCTTTTAAGGGGCTGTTCAATAATTTTTCTAGACCTTGAGCAATCCGCGCGGTATGTGCACCTAATGGGTCATTCGATCCAAACGCACGATATCTTTTTACAAAGTCCTCAATCATCTTTGTGGTTACTTCTTTCCCATGTATGAGGTGGGCAAAAAATTCAGGCAAATCATCTATCGATTTTGGAGCTCCATACGCATAAAAAATAATACCAATCATTGTGCTATCAACTCCCATCTAATTCAACACCCTTGGCAAACTACACGCCAGAAATCCACTAACCAAAAAAAGAAAAGGCTAGTCGCTTTTGGCTAACCTTATTATATGAATCATTTTCGATGTTGTTTGTGACTCGCATAATCGCTTTCTATTCCCTTTTTCCAAGATTTATTTATTTTTGCTCCATTACGATAGGAGGAAACCACATCACTAACTGATTCATAATTTAAGCGCGTTCCTTCTTTATCCGCGTAGTATTTAACAGCAAACTCCTCTGCAATTCCAAAGTTAGCAGCAGTTGCAATTGCATCAATATTAGCACCGAGGAATATGAATTCCCAACCGTATTTCTCCTTCTGACGTGAAATCATTGAGCGAATTTTTTCATAATTGTACTCACAGCTTGAATTTTCCATCCCATCTGTTGTAATAACAAAGAGCACTCTATTGGCACGCTCTTCGTAGCTTGTTCTCTTTTGTGTATTTCCTATTTTCTGTATAGATGATCCAATGGCATCAAGTAACGCAGTCATTCCACCAACTTGATAGTCTCTATCCGTCATGAACGAAACACCCTTTATATTTATCCGGTCATGTAATAATTCATAGTCATCACTAAATAACACCGTTGTAACTATAGCCTCTCCCTTCTCCTTTTTCTGTTTATCAAGCATCGCATTAAATCCTCCTATCGTATCTGTCTCTAATCCAGCCATTGAACCGCTCTTATCCAAGATAAATACTAACTCCGTTACATTCTTCTGCATTAGGTTAACCCCCATTTGTTTTTTGTTTACAAATGAATAATATCAATTGAGACAATGTAAAAGGTCGCTTGAAAAGCGACAATTATCTATTCCACATATTGGCTATTATTTTTTTAAGCAAAATAATTGTCATATTTACTTTTCCAATGTAATATAATCCTATCAGTTTAGTAAGAATTAAAGAGAAGGCGGGATAAACGTGATACAAATGCTCATTACAGGTTTATTTTGTGGGGCGTTATTAGGATTCGTCATGCAACGAGGAAGATTTTGTTTGACTGGCGGTTTCCGTGATATGTACTTAACAAAAGACAATCGCATGTTTTATGCGTTATTAATAGCAATTGCCGTACAAAGTGTCGGTGTGTATACATTAATAGAGTTAGGCGTGTTTGAATTTAATGCCGGTACTCTACCATTAGTTGCAATAATTATAGGATCATTTATTTTTGGTATTGGTATTGTGTTAGCAGGTGGTTGTGCGACAGGGACGTGGTACCGTGCAGGTGAAGGCTTAATCGGGAGCTGGATTGCCTTAGCAGGATATATGCTAATGGCTGCTATTATGAAAACTGGGGTATTAGTACCTTTAAACAATAAAATAAGTTCTTCTCAGCTACCATCTAACTCCATTCCAGAAACACTTGGAATTAACGTATGGATTTTAATAGGTATTCTAGTAGCAGTAGTAGGATGGATCGTTTATAAAGAAGTTACAAAACCAAAAGTTTTTATCCCATCTTTAAAGCCAAAAAGAACTGGATTGGCACATATTTTATTTGAAAAACGCTGGCACCCATTTGTAACTGCAGTTTTAATCGGGGCTATTGCAGTGTTAGCTTGGCCGTTAAGCGTTGCTACAGGACGTATTGGTGGTCTAGGAATTACCACTCCATCAGCTAATATCCTTCAATACTTAACAACAGGAGACACAGCATTTATCAATTGGGGTGTATTTTTAGTCCTTGGTATTTTCATTGGATCATTTATCGCAGCAAAAGCTAGCCGTGAGTTCCGTTTCAGAATGCCAGATGTTAAAACTGGTATTAATAGCTTTGTTGGTGGTAATTTAATGGGCTTCGGTGCTAGTTTAGCAGGCGGATGCTCAATTGGGAATGGTTTAGTAATGACTGCCATGATGACTTGGCAGGGCTGGATTGCTCTAGCATTTATGATTTTAGGTACATGGACGGCTGTATACTTCGTTTTTGTCCGTGGACGTAAAAAGAATAAAGCAATGAAAGCAAGTGTCAAAACTGCATAAAAAAGGAGAGATTTTGAAATGAAACAAGTATTAGAAGTTATGGGTATGGTTTGTCCGTTCCCTTTAGTAGAAGCAAAAGAGGCTATCGCAGAAATGAGCTCAGGTGACGAGCTTGTAATTGAATTTGACTGTACGCAAGCAACTGAAAGCATCCCTCGCTGGGCAGCAGAAGAGGGTCATACAATCACGAACTACGAGCAGCTAAGTGATGCGGCTTGGACAATTACTGTTCAAAAGAAATAATGAAATGGGACGATCCAGACATCAGTCAGGGTCGTCCCTTCTTTGTCTATGCACCTAATAATGCTTGGCCAAAGCTAAACAAAGCCTCATTTATCTCGAATATATTATAGTTTTCCTGTTGGATAAAATATTCAATAATCACATCAAATTTATGGCTTCTAGACAAGGTATAACCCGCCTTTTCTAGTAACTCGTTTGTTTCCTGTAAATTTAACTGTAGACCAATAGCGAAGGCTACTACCGTTTTTTTTAACGGAGTATAGTCCTTGTTATTTCTTATTTTCGAAAAAAGTCGACGGTCCATATTAGACCTTTTGTAAACTTCTACATCCGTCATTCCCTTTTCATCTATAAGGCGTAGAAGCCTTTCAGAGAATGATTCATCCATATGTTCTATCATTTCCTGTAAATCCTGGCTAGATTGCAACACCATCGAATCCTCTAGCTCATATGCCTCTCTTCTATTTGTGCCGAAACTTATGTCCATTTCCTCGACATAGTGCTCATCAATAAATTCCTGAATAGACCTAAACAGTTTCTCACTTAGTTTAAAGGCTTTTTTATCATACACAACAATATAAACAAGCATTTCATGAATCAAGAGGAACGAACTTATCGTAGAAATAGCTACCTGTAGAGCTTGCTCCTTTGGATATCCATAAATACCAGAAGAGATTAATGGAAACGCTACTGTCTCACAGCCATGAGATAACGCCAAATTTAACGAGTTTTTATAGCAATCCTTCAACTGCTCCTCTTCTTTATGAGAACCCCCTCTCCATACCGGTCCTACTGTATGAATAATATATTTTGCCCTTAGTTGATACGCGTCCGTTATGACAGCTTCACCTGTGGGACAATTGCCAATCTTATTACACGCCTCTTGTAGCTCACCGGATCCCGCACCTTGAAAGATTGCTCCACACACACCGCCTCCCCTTTGAAGATCTCGGTTAGCGGCATTTACAATAGCATCTACCTGCATTTTCGTAATATCATTTCGAACAATTTCTAAAGGCATTCTACTTATCCCCTTCCCCTCGCACTTAATATCTATTAACTTAAATAATAGACAATACTTGGCAGATTGAACAGTAGTCCATTTCCATAATGAGCCTGTCTCTTATGTTAAAATTACACAAGAGGGGGTTTATAACATGCAGCAGCTAAAATTTGAACCATCTTGGAATAAAGCAGTGGCAGCCAAGGATAGAGAACAAATTGAACATATTTTTCGAACAACCAAAAACCATGTAAACAAAGATATTCTTTTCTCTCCTATCCGAGTTGCAATTAATCATAAAAAAGAATTTCTCGCCACTGTCCTGATCCATAATTTCACCAGCCAGGAGCTAGCCTTTAACAACACTAGATTAGTCTATACGATGGAGAATGAGCTAGTGGCTGAACATGTATTTACGGTACCAGCGCTTACACTTCCTCCTGAAACAAGTATGCCTTGGACCTTTATATTTCCAACTCATAATTATGTTGAAGAAATACCTTCACTAGAAGGAAATCTACGTATAGAAGGACCAAAATCCACTTGAAAATATAACGCTATTTAAACCTTACCCAGCGTAAAGTTTAAATAGCGTTATTTTTTAATCAAAACTCCTATCGATAGACGCTTAAGAGCATCAAAATGGACCAAACAGATCCTCGTAACCCTTTACATAATATGACATGCTACCCTTCTCGTCTACGTCTGTTATTTCTAATTCAATTACTACCTTTTTAGTGTTGAAGGAGCCTAAGTAAAGCAAAGACTCTTCTACTAACGAGGAATTATTTAAAGGATATTCAAAGTATAAACTTCGGTCATTTCCCGTTTCTTTGATTCGCGGAGTGTATAAAATTTCACTTTCTCCTGGAGCTAGACTTGAAATTCTACCCAAATCCTGTGGCACTACTGTAAAATAATAAGTTAATTCATGACAACTTTTTATATGCACGTCTTGCAGCATATTCCGAGCAGCCATAACAAAGCTTCATTTTCTTTCCCTCTGGACTTTGAAACAAACGATAAGGACCTGCTTTTCTATGACAAATGGAACATTTAGTTTTGAATATGCTAAACATATTATCTCCCCTAAAATAGTAATCTATCTCTGTATATCTCATTTACATTGTTCTATCCCTATTTCAAACTCAATCATAATTTTTTTGATATTACTTACCTAAATAATCCATCAACCCCATAGCGCAAACCCTTAAATCACCATGGATATATGGATAGACTTCATGATTATCTGGAATCTCTTGCCCTCTTAAATGATCCTTCACTAATGCCTCGAGTCTATTGGCTAGTTCCCTATGGTCTTTATGCTCTCTTTGGACGTCTTTAGCCGTTTCAACGAAAAGCGGAAGCCATTCTGAAACCTGTGCTAGAGCTGCAGCGGCATTATCAGTCACTCCAAAGTGACCATAGTAAATGTAACTTAGGCCCATCTGTTGGAATCGCTCTATAGCTTTTTGCATTGCCTTTGGATCGAATTGGTTAGGGGAGGTGGAAGGCAGCACTAAATCTACGCCATCTTTGGCCAACTGCTCGTAGCGGACCCCCACCGTATCCCCAGCAAACATCCCGTTACTAATTGGATCATGAATACCAAAATGATGATTGGCATGACCAGGTGTATCTAAAAAGGTCAAAGTACAAGCTTCTCCAATTTTTAATGTTTCTCCATCAGCCTTTGTTAAGAGTCTTTCCTCTGGTATCGCTACGATAGGATCAAACAAGTCATCAAAATTTGAGCCGTATACAGCTATTGCACCTGCTATAAGACGCTCTGGATTTGCTAAATGTCTAGCACCCTTAGGATGTACCACTACTGTTGCATTAGGGCATTGCTGGAGAAGCAGACCTGCTCCACCGGCATGGTCTAAATGGATATGGGTCAAAATAATGTATTTAACATCTGCTAAGGAGAAGCCAAGTTTTTGTAAGCCTTCTTTCACATGTTTTACAGAGGGGCTTGGTCCAGTCTCTACTATAGTCAATTCATCTTCCTGAATTACATATGTACCTGTTCTTTCATTTAACCCCATATCCAAAATGTCTATTAAAGATATTCTCTCGTTTAACCGAAGTGGATATTTATTCATTTTATTACCTCCTTTTTTCTATCAGTCATTCATCGCGGATACTAATGGCCACATCCGAACCTCTATACTTTTGGAAAAATGCAAGATTGGCAAATTATCCTCTACTTGTATCCCCTGCTCGGACAGCATAGTATTTACCTGAAACTCTGCCTCTGCTTGTTGCAACGGCCATTGGGGATGAAGAATATCACAACGGAGCGGATCCCCTTTTTTGCTTAACGTATATAAGCAGTAGCGCTCTGTGAGCCATTCTTCAAAGCTTCCTCTCTCTGCATAGAATATTTCTGATGTAGGACGGTATCTACATTCCAATCTGGCATCCACTCCTTGTCGACGCTTACTTTTATAATCGATAAATGATTCACTTTTTGATACATTCATCTCAGCATGCACGTATGGTAAACGGTATACAGTTTGAGCTACCTTTACCGCAAATAAATTTTCCGCATCCAGACTAAAGAAGAATACCCCTGGTTTCCCATTGATTGTGACATAAGTTCGAACATTCAATTCTGCAAAACTGTCTGTGCCTGGTACCCTCGGCGTCCCTCGTAGCCTAATATTTGTCATATGGAAGGGAACGATACCAATCCATCCTTTTCCATTATACGTATCCAAAGGAAGTGCTTTTGGTACAATTTCTCTTAACACTTTTATATCGATAGGGTAATGTGCAAATAACAGATCATTCCATGTCTGAGTCATTGTCCATGGCAGTTTAGGTAATGGCCAAGACCTGTGACTAGCATCCCACTTATCTTTTTTGGCTTCCATAGCTCTCCTCCTCTTTTCGTAAAACTTCTATTACCTCCATAGGTTTTCTTAACTTTGGAAATTCTGAAATTTCTTTAGGGGCACTTGAAGGCAAAAACCATGTAGCCTGGTATGGCCTCATTCCTACCTCACTTGCTCCCCTCAGTTCCTCGGAGCCGCCATCTCCGATAAATAAACATTGCTTAGGATTTACATTCAAGTTGTTGCAGGCAGTTAGATAAATTGCTTGATTCGGCTTACGCTCTTTGACTTGATAAGAGAACACCACGTCGTCAAAATAAGAGGGCAACACACAATTAAACCAACCTTCTATCTCCTCTGATGTACAGTTACTTATAAGACCAATTTTTATATTCATAGCTTTCAGATTTTCTAGCATGCCTATAATAGTTTCATCGATATGCTTAAAGGCTACCGACTTAACGAATGCCCTGTCATTATGTATTAGTTGGATGGCCTGTTCATCAATAGGTAAACCTGCCTCCTTCAATATCTCTCTCAAAACGCTTGGGTGATCAGGATAAGTTCCATCCATTCTGTCATTAACTCTCGCATGCCATCCCCTTTTATAAATCGACTCCTTCAAACCAAGTGGTTCTACAGAATAACTTGCTTTCCTTTTTCCCATTTCCCATTCCGTGATCAGTGTCTCATACAAATCAAATAACACAGCCTGAATCACATAGCTTTCCTCCCCCTAATGCGTCATAGATAATCTTCTACAATTAACAAGTAAAAACCTTCCTTTGATGAGATTTCAAGCCAATTATTTTGATTTTGAAGAGCATTCCTTTAGGGTATATGTATAGGTGACTTAATATAAGGGAGATGTTATTTAATGGAAAATACTTCTATGTTCGATGCATACACTTTACCATCAGGGGTTACATTAAAAAATCGAATTTTAATGGCTCCCATGACTACTTATTCTTCAGAGAAAAATGGTGATGTCTCAGAAGATGAACTGATATACTATGCTCGACGTGCTAAGAGTGGGATTGGTGCAGTTATCACCGCTTGCGCTTATGCAGAGCCACTTGGTGCTGGGTTTGAGTATTCAATAGGTGCTGAATCGGATGAGAGAATACCTAGCCTCAAGAAACTGGCTAGTGCTATTAAAGATAATGGAGCAAAAGCCATCCTTCAGATTTTTCACGCTGGACGACAATCGAATTCGAGGGTGTTAAACGGCGAACAACCAGTATCTGCAAGTGCTGTTGCAGCACCTCGCGACAATGCAGAAGTACCACGAGAAATGACAGAGGAAGAGATTGAAAAGACTATTGCCTCTTTTAAAGAAGCAACCCGTAGAGCCATTGAAGCAGGCTTCGACGGAGTAGAAATACATGGGGCGAACACTTACTTAATTCACCAGTTCTTCTCTCCACATTCCAATCGTAGAACTGACAAATGGGGTGGGAACCTAGAGAAGCGTATGACATTTCCGTTGGCAATTGTAGATGCGGTTCAAACTGCTGCTAAGCAGTATACAAAGGAGCCATTTATAATAGGCTATCGCTTTTCTCCAGAGGAATATCAGGATCCAGGATTCACAATGGATGATACATTAAAGCTTTTACGTGTATTGGCTGAGAAAGACCTTGATTATCTTCACGTGTCTCTCGGGCACTTCTTTGGATCTTCTAATAGAGACGAAAGTGATACTACACCACGTATTGAACTTATTCAGGAGGCGGTCGGCGACAAGGTACCTGTGATTGGTGTTGGAACTTTGGAATCTAGAGAAGACATTGAAAAAGCATTACACGTTACACCTCTTGTTGCAATTGGGCGCGCATTAGTAACTGACCCCGAGTGGTTTTCTAAAATGGAAAAAGGAGAGGACGACTCCATCTTTCCAGCTGTTTATGTAAGCAAAAAAGAGGAGTTAGATATCCCTAATCCATTATGGGATAAAATCATGCAAGTGAAGGGTTGGTTTAAAGTAGCCGACTAATATATATAAAAATGGCTCCGGAGATTAAATCTCTGGAGCCATTTTTCACTTCATATAAAACAGACCGCCATTGATAATTTCTATTCCCACACGAGCTGCATACTGTTCCTCAAGAGCCTTTTTTTCCATCTCATAGCATTCAGGCTTGTCATCCACACCGTCGTAGAAATACTCCAGAACTTCCAGACTCCTCCGTAAACGTTCCTTTGCCTCTTCAGCCCAAGTATGATCGTCATTAGCAATTACTCCATCAATTAGAGCATCTAGACGCTCTAAGCCACGTAAAGGCTTTATAATATAAGGCAGGTTAAAAACATTGTCAGGCATAGCCACATCGAAGCTAATCTCTTTTATCGATTCATGGAAATCCTCTCGAACAATTCCTGTCATTAGGTTTATCCCTAGAGAATAGAACATTTCCTTCGTTTGATCACTATAATAGGTCACCTTGTAGTTGACCCCAAGCCATGGAGTAAAGATCACTTGCGTATCACTTTTAACTTTTTCGTACATATGGACGAAGGAGCCAAGGTCTTGCACAGCCTTGAACATTTGACTAAGCCTGTTGGAGCCAAAGTGAATAACCTCTCCCTTGACGTCTTCCTTTAGCTTTGTTTTATCTGTTATAAAGGTAAGCTGCATTGGACTTGGCTCAGTGCCAGTTGCTTCTACATACTGCCAATAATACGGACGGTTCATCAGCTTTTTATCCATCTCTTCTGTCAATTGGACAACAACGTAATGGTCGTTTTCGCTTAGAATAGGACAATTATTTTCTTTAAAAAATTGAAGTAAAAAGTCGTGAACTTGTTTTGGGTACATGCATACCCTCCTTCCCTACCCTGTTTGTACTATATTGTTTTTTTATAGGTCGTTAATATATCGTCCAGTTCACCGACTACTTTTTCAAATACATCGATTTTCGTGTACAGCAGATCTAGAATATGCTGCTCAATAGTTTCCTGAATAGCTAAATTATAAATATGGACATCATGCTCCTGCCCTAACCTATGGACACGCCCTATTCGTTGCTCCAGCTTCATCGGGTTCCACGGAAGATCGTAGTTAATTACATGGTGACAAAACTGAAGGTTAATCCCTTCTCCACCCGATTCAGTAGCTATTAACACCTGTGCCTGCTCCTTGAACAAGTGCTTCATCCAATCACGCTTGTTCTTATTGAACTTCCCGTTGAATAAAACGCTCGTAATTCCTTTTGTACTTAAATACCATTGCAGATAAATTTGGCTTGCACGATATTCTGTAAAAATAATGACCTTGTCATCTGCCTCAGCAATAATCTCGTAAGCCTTCTCCGCCTTCGAGTTTACCTCTAAAGACATGAGCTTTTCCATCAAGTTTTGTACATAAGTAATTTCTTCTTGATTCGTACACTTTTCAACCATGTTGTTAAGCGTCAAACAAGTTGCTTCCTTGCTGCTACACATTTCTTTTTGAAGTGTAATCATAGAAAAAGCACCAGAAAAGACGGAGGAAATATTTTTTAAATCAGAAATCATTTCATAGACTTCCTTTTCCTCTTTCGTAAATTCAATTGGAATGATTTTCACCTGACGAGTTGTCCACTCAATCCCAGTATCCTGCCTTCTATTTCTTACCATTACCTGATTGACGAGCTCTCTTAAATACTCATCATGCTCTAAGCTATGCTTACTTGCAGAAAACGACTCCTGAAATGTCTCGTAATTACCCAAATGACCTGGCTTCAATAAAGAAACAAGATAGAATAATTCAAATACATCATTTTGAACAGGTGTAGCTGTTAACAACAAGCAGAATTTCTTTTTCAACCCCTGGACGAATTCATATATTTTCGTTTTATGGTTTTTCAGCTTATGTGCCTCATCAATGATGATCATGTCATAATTTTGAGCATATATAAGCTCTTTATGCGGACTTTTTTTAGCTGTATCCATGCTCATGATGACAATGTCATTGTGGTCAAGGGAGTAACTCTTTTTGTATGGAATGGCAGGTATATGAAATTTAAAATTCATTTCCTCCACCCATTGATTAATCAAGGAAGCAGGGGCAAGTATCAAAGCTTTTTTTACTAGTCCTCGCACCATATACTCTTTTAATATCAAGCCTGCTTCAATCGTTTTACCAAGACCTACCTCATCCGCTAAGATTGCCTTTCCATTCATCCGCTCGATCACTGTCCGAGCAACCTCTAATTGGTGGTTTAATGCTTGAAGATTTGGTAAATACTTTGGAGACTGAAGTCCCGTAAACTCTGTAATCAAATTATTTTTTACTATGTCATAACTCATATTATAAAGATTCCAATTATCCCATGGCTCTTCATTTTCTAATCTTTTTGTAAAGCCTTCCTTCCAGGAAGACGATCTTTCAATCAACATAAAAAAACACCTCACAGCAAATCATTTTTCTTAGATTGCCCAAATGTGAGGTGTGTATGATTTTTTTGAAGAATATTACTATAAAAAGAATTTTCCAATGAACCTTTAAAGTATACAAGTCTTCGTAATTCCTCATAAATGTGTAGTGGGACCGTCCGATTATTGTCTGAAACCGACCGCATATTTGTGCCGACCGACCGATTATTGACCAGAACCGTCCGATTATTTGTGCTGACCGACCGATTTCCGTCGAAAACCGACCGATTATTAGATTTAATCGTTTGCTCGATATTAATGGAACGTTAAAATGACTTTTCGTAAAGATTGCTACCTGACTTTCTAATTTGCTTGTTGTAGAAGAATGTTTCATAGAGGAACACAACCAAAGATAGGTTAAAATGTCTTCTATCAGAAAAAAGAGGTTGCATATTTTTTTTAGACATGGTATATTATATCTTGTCTTGTTGCTTTAGAAGTAACATTTTACGGAGGAATACCCAAGTTCGGCTGAAGGGATCGGTCTTGAAAACCGACAGGCGGGTCATACCGCGCGGGGGTTCGAATCCCTCTTCCTCCTCCATTTTATATTTAGATTGTTTGTAAATATAAAATATAGTAAACTAGTTTATATATTATTGTCGCGGGGTGGAGCAGTTCGGTAGCTCGTCGGGCTCATAACCCGAAGGTCACAGGTTCAAATCCTGTCCCCGCAACCAAATGGTCCCGTGGTGTAGCGGTTAACATGCCTGCCTGTCACGCAGGAGATCGCCGGTTCGATCCCGGTCGGGACCGCCATTTTTTTGTAAGCAAGCAGTTCCTATGCAACTAAGTGATATAACAAACATATTTTGTGTTATACTTAACTGACTATGAGACACTAAGCTTGATTTACTTAATGAGATTTAGGCTCAGTAGCTCAGTCGGTAGAGCAAAGGACTGAAAATCCTTGTGTCGGCGGTTCGATTCCGTCCTGAGCCACCATTTATATTAATATGCGGGTGTAGTTTAGTGGTAAAACCTCAGCCTTCCAAGCTGATGATGAGAGTTCGATTCTCTTCACCCGCTTCATATGAAAAAGACCTATTGATGCAAAGATTAATAGGTCTTTTTTTGCGCATTTTTATTCTCTATTCATCTTAGGAATAAAAAGACCAGATTGGGATAAGATAGTAGAAGAAAATGATGAGAGGCGGTAATGACTATGACTACAGAATGGTTTGACAGAGTAACAGAGGAACTACAGGATCATTTGAATTCGATCTGCGAGCAATATGACCAAGTCGGCCATATGAATATTAATCGTGCCTCTAAGCATCCTAGAATTGAATTTTTTGTTGCTAGTACGGATGAGGAAGAACGAGACTATTTTTGCACTATACTTTTTGACCCTTATAATGAAGAATTTTATGTGGAAAGCTTTGACGTCCAGTTGAACCAGCCAACCAGAATAATGTTAGATGATATTACGGATATAATAGAAGCAGTTCATGAAAGCTTCCACGAGTTTCTTGAAGACGATAGTGATATTGAGTGGGTCTATATGGATGATGAAGATGGACTTGACGATTACGTTATCGATGATGATGATGACGATGACGATGACGACGAAATTATGTTAGAGGAAATTGATGTAGAATGGGAAACTCCTGAAATCACTGCATTTTTAATAGATGATAAAATGGAAGTAACATATCAATTCGGAATAGACAGTGCCAATGGTGATGGTGTTCTTCGTAGAAGAAACCGCAGCTGGACTGATACTGAACAAGAGCTAGTGGACGAGAGTACTTTTACATTTACTAAGGATGAGGCAAGTACTATTATAGCTATGATTGCCAGTCATATGGATAAAATGGTCGGATACGATGATATTATAGATATCTAAATTTTATATACATCTTCAATGGAGCAATCCCATTGAAGATGTATTATTTTTATTTTAGTCTGCTAAATAACCCCAAAGGAATAAACAGTTTTAGATGTGTACGTTTTCCCTGCTTGTAGAATTACAGAACGCAAATGAGGGTGATGGATTGAGTCTGGGGGACCTTGTGTTTCTAAGCATACACCTAAATGATTTCTTAACCTCTTTCCTCTCATATTTTCCGTGCTGTTTAAATTATTTCCTGTATAGACGATGACGGACGATTCCGTTGTCTCCACTGTTAGCTTTCGACCACTTTTCTCTTCCATTAAAACGATTCTGTTATTTTTATTTTCATCCAATAAAAAGGGGTGATCATATCCATAACCAACAAGTACATTTTGAGGGTGTCCGGAATGTACCCCATCCGCAATTTTACGGCTCTCCCGAAAATCAAATACAGAGCCATCTACAGGTACTAACTTTCCCGTTGGTAGAAACTCTTTATTTAGCTCCAAGTATGTAGGACTATCCAAAGTTAATTCATGGTTTAATATATCTCTTCTCAGATTACCACTAAGGTTAAAGTAGGAATGATTTGTTACATTTACTAAAGTATCCTTGTCAGAAATACCGCTATAACTAATAGATATCTCGTCTCTATTATTAGAAATTGTATAGGCTACCTTCATGCTCAAATTCCCTGGGTAACCTTCTTCCCCGTCCTTGCTTAAGTAAGTAAACTCAATTGTTGTTTCCTCTGCGCCTTCCAACACAGTAGCATCCCATAATACATGACTGAACCCTTTGTGTCCTCCATGTAAGTGATTGCTTTTTTCATTCGTTGTAACATGGTAGACATTCTCCCCTAAGCGAAAGGCTCCTCCTTTAATACGGCCAGCAGCTCGACCGACAACAGCTCCTAAGTATATGCTATTCTTACCGTATTCTTCTAAGGAATCGTACCCTAATACTACATTTTCATACTGGCCTCTTCTGTCGGCCGCTAATACTTCAGTAATCACACACCCATAATTCATACAAGACACTTCAAAACCATTTTTATTTTTTACTGTAAATAACGTAACTTGCTTGTCATCTATAACTCCAAACTTTCTCTCTTTGACTAGCAATTCCTTATCCCCTTTCACACAATAATTTATAAGAGCCCCAACTAGATAGTTGAGACTCGGGATATGACATCCTTTAATGACGAAACTCTAATAGCTCTCTATTCAGATCCTTCGTTTGAACATAAACCTTTTGATAAATAGCAAATAATTTCTTATATTTTTCCACATTTTCTTTATTAGGAGTAAACTCTTTATCCTCCTTCAAAAACTTATCTGCACAATCGTTTAACGAATTAAACCATCCACATCCATAAGCAGCCAACATAGCAGCTCCCATTCCAGGACCCTGTTCACTAGTTAACCGAACAATCTTAGCATCAAAAATGTCTGCTTGGATTTGAAGCCACTCATCATTTTGAGCACCGCCACCAATGGACACCACAGTATCTATCGACTTCCCATTTCGGCGAAATATTTCAATGGATTCGTGCAACGAAAATGTTATTCCCTCTAGTACAGCACGGGTAAAATCCTTACGTTCATGTGAACTGTCCATCCCAATGAAACTAGCACGAACAGTTGCATCGGCATAAGGAGTTCTTTCTCCAACTAAGTATGGGGTAAATAACAATCCATTAGAACCAACTGGAACAGAGCCTACCTCAGACAATAATTCTTCGAACGTTTCTTCCTTCGCAAAAACCTCTTTAAACCAACTCAAGCTATGGCCAGCTGAAAGAGTTACACCCATTGTATAAAAGGCATCTGGTGCACCGTGATTAAAGTAATGAACCTTTCCTGCAAAATCCTTGTTCGGTGTGGATTCGTAGGATAAAACAACACCAGACGTGCCTATACTGCAAAGGGTCTCACCGTCCTTTAATATCCCTGAACCAATTGCTCCACAGGCATTATCAGCTCCTCCTGCGAAAACACGAGTAGTGTTGGAAAGACCAGTAGCCTTCGCTATCTCAAAGGATACCGTACCAACTTCCTGATATGACTCCACAAGTGGCGGACACATGCTAGGATCTAAGTCTAGTAAGGCACATATCTCCAAGCTCCATTCCTTCTTACTTACATCCAAGAGAAGTGTTCCCGCAGCATCTGAGTAATCCATGTGAAGTTGACCAGTTAGTTTATATCTTAGGTAGTCCTTCGGAAGCAAAAACGTCTTCGCTTTCTTATAGATGGTTGGCTCATGAGCTTTAATCCATAATATTTTAGGAAGAGTAAAGCCTTCTAATGCAGGGTTTTTAGTTATTTCAAGCAACTTTTCCTTGCCAACCAAATCATAGATTTGTTCACATTGTGCTGTAGTACGAGTATCATTCCATAGAATTGCAGGACGCAATACTTCGTTAACCTCATCTAACAGAACGAGCCCGTGCATCTGACCGGAAAAACTGATTCCTTCTATGTCATCGACATCACCGGAGAAGCTCTTCAACAGCTCCTCTAATCCGAGCAGTGTCTGATCCACCCAGTGCTGAGGGTTTTGTTCGCTATAACCCGTTTTCTCTTGTATTAACGGATACGATTTAGATACACTTTGAACAACTAACCCATTCTGATCGACGAGTAGTATTTTAACCGCACTTGTTCCTAAATCTATTCCAATAACATATTTCATAGTCTCAGCCCTCCTACCATTTGCAGGGTTATTATTTATACGCCTGTAACAAATACTGATTGATCGTGGCTTTAATCTGCTCTAAGCGACCGGAAGTCTGTTTAATTTCTTGTAGTCCTAAAGCATATTCTTCGAGCTTATGAAAGTTAGTTTTCCCTTCCACTATTTCTAAGCCAATACCGTCTTGATACGTTTTATAGCGATCTTTCACTACATTTTCTAGTACTCTATCATCTATTAGATTTTGAGCCACTCGTAATCCTACAGCAAAGGCATCCATCCCAGCGATATGTGCATGGAACAAGTCCTCCGGTTCAAATGATGCTCTTCTTACTTTTGCATCAAAGTTTAAACCGCCCTTACCCAGACCACCATTTTGTAAAATCTCATACATCGCAAGGGTTGTAGTCCATAGGTCTGTCGGGAATTCATCTGTATCCCAGCCAAGAAGTGGATTACCTTGGTTGGCATCAACAGAACCGAGCATATTATTAATCCGTGCATAATGAAGCTCATGCTCAAAAGTATGACCAGCAAGTGTGGCATGGTTCGCTTCAATATTGAATTTAAATGATTTTTCTAGGCCATAGCTTTGTAAAAACGCATGGGCAGTCGCTACATCATAATCATATTGGTGAGTGGATGGCTCCTTTGGCTTTGGCTCTATTAGAAATTGTGCCTCAAAGCCAATTTCCTTGGCGTAGTCAACAGCCATATGATAAAAGCGAGCTAGATTATCCAATTCTAACTTCATATTTGTATTCAATAAAGTATCGTAACCCTCGCGGCCTCCCCAGAACACGTAATTTTGTGCCCCAAGCTCCTTACCAATTTCTAATCCTTTTTTCACCTTAGCAGCGGAGTAAGCAAACACATCTGCATTACTCGATGTAGCTGCTCCATGAACGAAGCGAGGATGTGTGAAGTTATTTGCCGTATTCCAAAGTAGCTTTGCTTTACTAGTTTTCATATAGTCCTTGATCATGCTGACAATCACGTCTAAATTTTGATTACTTTCTCTTAAGTTACTTCCCTCTGGAGCAATATCAACATCATGGAAACAGAAAAACGGCACATCCATCTTCTCGTAGAACTCGAAAGATGCTTCTACCCGTGCCTTTGCTAAGTCCAATCCACTTAGTTTGTCCCAAGGACGGTTCATGCTACCTGCGCCAAAAGGGTCTGACCCGTCCATCGTAAACGTATGCCAGTAAGACACCGCGTATCTTAAAATCTCTTCCATTGTTTTGTCGCCAATTTTCTCTTGTGGATTATAAAACTTAAATGCATAAGGGTTTTGTGATGCAGCACCTTCAAACGTAACTTTCTGTACATTTTGGAAATAGACCATTATTTATACCTCCTGATTTTTACTCTCACTTTTTAGTTTGTTAATTATCTGAACAAAGTTTTAAAAATAGTGCCATTCTTCAAAAATAGAGTGTATGCTATAAATAAATATCGAATTTTACAAAAATATAAAATTGATAAAGGTGGATTCCTATGAATGCAACCAGTAGCTTTATTTATAACCTAGCTGAATGGATCACTAAATTTGCTTATTTAAACTTGCTATGGATACTTTTCACACTTCTGGGTGGTGTCTTTTTAGGACTGTTCCCCTCTACTATTTCCATGTTCGCTGTAGTAAGGGCATGGTTAAAAGGTGACACTGATATATCCGTATTTCGTACATTTTGGAAACATTATCGAGATGAATTTTTAAAAAGTAATAGGTTAGGAGTATTTGTTGCCGTCCTTATAGTCTTTATTGCTTTAGACATTTTTTACATACAGTCTTCCGAAAGCAACCTGTTACACTGGACTTACCTACCACTATTTGCATTTATGCTATTGTTTGTTATGTTTCTATTTTATCTTTTCCCAGCCTTTGTACACTTTGACACAAAGTTAGGACAGGTAATTAAGAATGCTTTTTTTATCATGCTCATCAATCCGTTGACGACTCTATTAATCTTTCTTTGCTTAATACCTTTCATCTACTTAATTAGTATTCTTCCAGCTATCGGATTTATATTTGGTGGGAGCGTATACGCTTTTATATCTATGCGATTTAGCCTGCATGCCTTTCAAAAAGTGCATGAAAAGAAGGAAACATTGGGATCTTCTCAGTAATAGCCACTCCTAAGTGAAAGCCATTACTTAACCTTTTACTGCGCTTGCAGAAATCCCTTCGACTACTTTATTGCTAAAGAAGATAAAAGCTATAATGATTGGCAATACGCTTATAATCAGGGTAGCCCCTATTGCTCCCCAGTCTGTCATATATTGACCAATAAAGTTTTGTATTCCGACCGTTAATGTTTTATATTTGTCTGAGCTAATAAATGTATTCACGAAAACAAACTCATTCCAGTTATAAATCATATTAATCACTACCGTTGTAGCCATTACTGGCGTTGTCATCGGGAGAATCACTTGGAAAAACATTCGATTAACGGAGCAACCATCTATTATGGCTGCCTCCTCTATTTCTTTTGGCAAAGTATAATAGAATCCAAGTAAAATCATCATCGTTATTGGTAAGTTATAGGCTGTATATGTAATAACAACTCCGAGTGGGTTATCTATTAAATTCACGCTTAAAAACATGCTATAGAGTGGAATCAACGCCGAATGAATGGGAATCATTAAACCAATGATGAACAGACTGAGTACTGCTCCACTTAGCTTCCATCTCATCCGAGTAATTGCAAAAGTAGCCATACTTGCGAAAAGCACAGTTAATACGATAGAAAGTGCTGTGATCCACACACTGTTAAAAAAATAAACTCCAATACCGCCATCCCAAACTTTTAGATAGTTTTCCCATCTAAACTCTGATGGCAACGCAAAGGGCGAGCCCGCAAATATTTCTCGATTATCTTTTAATGAGAAAATAAATAACCATATTAGCGGGATGATTTGAAACAATGCTACAACAATTAGACTGAAATACAGAAAAAAGTATCCAACACGTCTCATATACAACCTCCTTTTAATATTCTATTCTCTCTTTTGTCGCCGTTAACT
This sequence comes from Psychrobacillus sp. FSL K6-4046, assembly GCF_038624605.1. Taxonomy (NCBI): domain Bacteria; kingdom Bacillati; phylum Bacillota; class Bacilli; order Caryophanales; family Bacillaceae; genus Psychrobacillus; species Psychrobacillus sp. FSL K6-4046. The sequence goes on along the minus strand of NZ_CP152020.1, from coordinate 285,681 downwards.
TACGAACAATAAAGGTTACGATTAATGTAATAATAAGCAGTAAGAAACCAATCGCACTTCCATAACCGAAGTTATAGCTTGAAAATGCAAGCTTATACATATAAGAAGCCATTACTTCACTAGCTCCATTCGGTCCACCAGAAGTCATGACATAGATTAAGTCAAAATACTTTAATGACCCAATTATCGCCAATACAATGGTTACACTCACCACTTCTTTGATCAACGGAAGCTTAATCTTTGTAGCAATTTGAAATGCAGAGGCCCCATCCATTCTTGCAGCCTCTATTAAGGACTCCGGAATGTTCTTCAACGCAGCATAATAAATCAAAATATAAAACCCAGCATATTGCCATAATATCGGGATGAAGATAGCAAACAACACTAACGATGGCTCTGCAAGCCAAGCTGGAGGATTTTCCACTCCTATTTGCTTAAGAAACACATTTAAAATACCATTCGAAGGATTATATACTTTAATCCAAAGCTGGGCTATAGCTACAGAGGATAACAACATTGGTATTAAATATATTTTTCTGAGCAAATCAGATCCTTTTATCTTGGACGCCAATATAAAGGAGATGGTTAAGTAAATGGCTAAGCTCAAGGTAGAGAATATTGCCAACAAAAAGGAATGATAGGCACTACTCCAAAATTTCATATCCTGAAGACCTTTAATATAATTCTCTAAGCCAATGAACGTTTTTTCTCCTATACCATCCCATTGCATTAAGCCATAATATCCAGACAACATTAGCGGAATGAATATTAACACCAGGACGAGTAAAAGTGCAGGTGAAATATACAATGCTATCAACAATTTGTTAGACATTACCTTGTTCATACAAGTAACTCCTTCCCTATCAGATAGACAAGGGTTACTCCAGTTAAAGGAATAACCCTTACGTCCATCGACAAATCCTCTAGCTAATTATCTATTATTTAGAAAGAGCATCCTCATGCGCCTTCCCAAAATCTTCTGGAGTCATTTCCTTACCAAATAGAGCCTGAATCGAATCTAAATGTACTTGTGCAACATCAGGGCTCATCTGAACATCTGCAAATAGCGTGATATTACTTGCCTCGTTTAACTCATTTAATATATCAATATACATCTCTGGCAGATCCAACGATCCTGCATCTACTTTGGTAGCAGGGATTACACCTGCTTTTGTAACAGCTTTTTCTCCCCATGCTTTTACAAAGTAAGCTGCAAAGTCCTTCGCCTCTTCCTTTACATCTGAGTCCTCAGCTACGAATAACCCGACTCCAGGTCCTCCAACAAAGCTATCCATATCCCCGTTTCCATTAACAGTTGGGAATTTCAAATATTGAACTGAATCTCTAAATTCCTGAGGTACCGTTTCATTTGTTGTATAGTTCGGTAAATCCCAAGTAGCGATTAAATACATCGGAGCTTGCTCACTCATGAACATACTTTTTGCTTCTTCATCCGCCAGTCCATTAAATCCTTTGACGAATGCACCCATATCAACAAGATCTTGAACCTTTTGAGCTGCCTCCACTAATGCAGGATCTTCAAAAGAACCAGAACGATCGATTGCCTTGTTAAGAACCTCTGCTCCTCCAAGACGATCAGCTAAATACATATACCAAAGTGACCCTGTCCAAGCATCCTTATTTCCTAAAGCAATTGGATCTATTCCCTTTTCTTTAAATACTTTTATCACATTCTCTAATTCTTCAAAAGTCTTTGGTGCTTCTAAGTTATATTCCTCAAACATTGCACTGTTATAGTATAGTGTGACAATATTCAGCTCTAGCGGTAAGCCATATGTTTTCCCGTCTAGGGCATATGCCTCTGCAGTTCCCGGAACAAAGCTATCACTTAGCTGGTCTTTAATAACATCGTCTAATGGAGCGAACATATTTCCGCCAACATAAGGCTCTAAGAAGCCTGCAGCCCAAGTCATCCCTACATCTGGAAGCTCTTTAGAGGTGGATAATACTCTTAACTTATCCTTGTATTGTTCATTACTTAACACTTCCAAATCCACTTTGACACCATCATTCTCTTTTTCATAATCTGCAATAATTTCATTTACAACATCATAATGTTGCTTGGAACTTCCTTCTGGCCATAAATGCATAAACTTAATTTCTTTGTCCCCATTTTTACTTGAAGATGTTTCGTCTGCGTCTGAACAACCTGCTAATAAATAAAATAAAGAAGCAAATAATAGAATTTTAATCATTTTGTTGATTTTCATTCTTATTTCCCCCACCCCAAAGTTTTTACAACAATATTCTGAATATTGTATGCGTTTTCATTGTAGCAAATAACACTATGTTAGTCTAGTGGATAAACAAAGTTTTTTTATTTTTCAGTTTTATGTTAGAATGATGAAAAATGATAAAGAAAGAGCTGAAGTGAATGAAGCTGAATGCTAACCAAACATGGAATCACCATGTGGTCAAAAAAGGAAACAAATCACTAGTTCTAGATAAGATAAAATATAATTCCCCTATCTCGAGAGCGACTGTTGCTAGTCAAATCGGATTAAACAAAGGAACTGTTTCCTCTTTAGTTAATGACTTGCTGGAAGAACACCTTATCTATGAATCTGGACCAGGGGAATCTAGTGGTGGTAGAAGACCAGTTATGCTGCTCTTCAATGAAAAAGCTGGCTACTCCATCGGTATAGACATTGGAGTTAACTATCTTCTCGGCGTGCTAACCGATCTTAACGGAAATATTCACACCGAGAAGCGTATAGCTTTTAAGAATCTCTCTTATGAAGAAATAGAGTTGAGATTATTTGAAACGATAGACTTCCTTCTTATCTCTACTCCCGATTGTCCGCATGGAGTAGTAGGAATTGGGGTAGGTGTACCAGGGATTGTAGAGAAGGATGGAAATATTCTATTAGCACCAAATTTAAATTGGAGAAATATTAACTTAAAGGAGGTTTTAGAAGAAAAATATAATCTACCCATCATAATAGAAAACGAAGCAAACGCAGGTGCTTATGGCGAAAAGCATTTTGGAGCTGGCAAGGACTTTGAGAATGTCATCTACGTAAGTGCAGGAATAGGTATCGGCGTCGGATTAATATTGAATGGTTCTCTTTACAAAGGCTCTAATGGATTCTCTGGTGAACTTGGTCATATGACTATTCAAGCAGGAGATCTGTTATGTCGTTGTGGAAACGAAGGCTGTTGGGAGCTTTATGCATCTGAACAAGCGCTAATGAGACATGCAGAGAAATTAGATATACCCTTTGATTCACAGGATTTAGAAGGCTTAGTCTCACTTGCGCAAAGTGGAAATGAGGAAGTCATTCAATTATTTCATCAGACGGGAGACTATTTAGGCATCGGCATCAATAACATTATCAATATCTTTAACCCGCAACAAGTTATCATTGGGAACCGTTTAGCTTACTCCAAAAAATGGTTAAAGGACTCTTTAAATAAAAGAATTACAAATCAGGCTCTATGGTTTCAACAAAACGATTTGCAAATTGATTTTTCAGAGCTATCCACGAGGTCTACAGCATTAGGGGTTGCTGCTTTTTCCATTGAAAATTTTTTAAGTGTCAGTATCCAACAGGATGTTTTGCTAGAATAAACGTTTTCTGGAGTCAATTTACTTTTTTAAAGACTAAAAAATGATTAATTTCCCTCCCTTACACATCGTGATGATTAGTAAATTTAATTATCCGAAAATTACGATTTTATATCTTCTGATAATAAATGGTTTAATGGACAGCAATTTTTTAGATTTATAACCGTTCAGTGAAATAAATAACGGCTTACAGTTTATGTGCTTGAAATGGACAAAAATCACTCATAAAAAGGATGATGACAAATGACAACTATTCGCAATCCTATATTACCAGGCTTTAATCCAGATCCAAGTATTTGTAGAGTTGGAGAAGACTATTATATCGCTGTTTCTACTTTTGAATGGTTCCCCGGCGTTGGAATTTATCATTCCAAGGATTTAAAAAATTGGCGTTTAGCTTCTCGACCTCTTAATCGTCTTAGTCAATTGAATATGATGGGAAACCCTAATTCTGGTGGGGTTTGGGCACCTGCATTATCCTACAGTGATGGACATTTTTGGCTCATTTTCACAGATGTAAAAGTTACAGAAGGACAGTGGAAAGATTGCCATAACTATCTTGTCACTTGTGACACAATCGACGGTGAATGGTCTGATCCTATCTATTTAAATAGTTCTGGCTTTGACCCTTCCCTATATCATGATGAATCCGGCAAGAAGTATTTAGTGAATATGAAGTGGGATCACCGCCTCCATCATCATAATTTCTATGGTATTGCGCTTCAGGAATATGATGTGGAGCAGCAAAAATTAGTCGGTGAATCTACTATTATCTTTAAAGGAACAGATATTAAGCTCGTAGAAGCTCCTCACCTATACAAGATTAATGATTATTACTACTTGTTAACTGCTGAGGGGGGCACAAAATATGACCATGCAGCTACTATGGCGCGTTCGAAAAACCTAGAGGGTCCTTATGAGGTCCATCCAGAAAATCCATTGATAACATCTTTCCCGTATCCACGAAACCCATTACAAAAGTCAGGTCATGCTTCCATCGTCCATACCCATACTGATGAATGGTTTTTAGTACACTTAACCGGTCGTCCACTACCAAGAGACAACCAGCCTTTACTGGATCCACGAGGATTTTGTCCACTTGGAAGAGAGACTGCCATTCAACGTTTAGAATGGAAAAATGACTGGCCATATGTCGTAAATGGAAATGGTCCCTCACTAGAAATTGAAGGACCAGCGATTGAAGAAGTTGTATGGGAAAAGGACTTTGAGGAAAAGGATGATTTTAACGAACAATCATTGAATGCTCATTTTCAATCATTGAGAATTCCACTAGGGGAACACGTTGTTTCACTAAAAGACAATCCTGGTCATTTGCGTCTTTATGGAAAGGAATCTTTAACTTCTAAGTTTACACAGGCGTTTATAGCAAGACGTTGGCAGCATTTTAACTTCATTGCAGAAACTAAAGTTGCCTTCCACCCAAATACCTTCCAGCAATCAGCGGGTCTCGTGAACTATTACAACACAGAAAATTGGACAGCGCTACAGATTTCCTGGCACGAGGAAAAAGGACGGATTCTGGAGATAAGTACATGTGATAACTTTGTATTTGACCAGCCACTCCAAGGAAAAGAGATTGTCCTACCTGAAGATGCAGAGTATGTATATCTACGTGTAGAGGTTAAGACATCTATTTATGAATACTCGTATTCATTGGATGGTGATCATTGGACAACGATTCCTCTTTCTTTTGCTTCCCATAAATTATCCGATGACTATATTCGTGGCGGAGGATTTTTTACGGGGGCATTTGTTGGTATGCAATGTCAGGATACATCTGGTCAAAGCATCCCTGCTGATTTTGATTACTTTGTTTATAAGGAAACAGAATGAGTCTTTAAAAAAAGAAGAGCTAAACTCTTACAACTGTTCTAGTAAGAGTTTAGCTTTTCTTTCTGTATTTTGTTAATTTACCATCTGCATAATTTTTCCCGTTTTAATCGACTCCAGGCAGGCCTCCATTACACGCATGTTTCCAATACTAAATTCGCCTGTCACCTCGGGATTTGTATTCGTTAAAATAGCATTGGAGAAATGTTCGACCTCTATTCGATAAAGATCACCAGGAATATTTTCTTCACTTGTCATGTCATCTTGTTGAATCATTATTTTACCTAAGCCGCCGTTTTGGTCAGGACGAAATGCATACAGCACTTTAATCGTTCCTTTAGAACCCACTATTTCATATTCATTTCTCCCAGCCATGTCAAAGCTACAATTAAACGTAGCATGAATACCATTGTCTAGCTGTAAAGTACCGAATGCACTTATGTCAACGTTAGTTTCCTTATCTAGATCTGCCATACAATGCACCCTAACAGGTTCTGCTCCGGTCATATATCGAATGGCATGGATGCAATAACAGCCTACATCGAATAGACTACCCCCACCCATCTCTAGATTCATTCTAAACTCGTTTTGTCTATTTTCCATATAGAACGAGTGGCTAGCAGTAACCAGTTTGATCTCTCCTATAACACCGGAAGAGATGAGTTCTTTTACACGTGTATGCTGTGGGTGGAGCTGATACATGAAAGCCTCCATAAACTTCACATTTTGTTCCTTACAGACTTCAATAATCTCGATTGCTTCTTGGGACGTAAGCGAAATTGGCTTTTCACAAAGTACGTGCTTTCCTGCCTTGGCTGCTTTAATCACCCATTCCTTATGTAAATGATTAGGTAAGGGAATATAGATTGCATCAATAGTTGGATTGGCGAGAAGCTCTTCATAGCTTTCATAAGCGATATTAATTTCTAATTCCTTTGCAACCTCATGCACTTTACTTCCTCTACTTGCAATAGCCACTAACTCAGCATTTCCAGCTCTTTGGATTGCCGGGATAAGCTGTTCTCTTGCAATTCTCGCCTTGCTTAAAACTCCCCATCGAATCTTTTTTTCCAATAGACACGCCTCCTTTAAAATTATCTCTCATGCTTCATTCGGCAAAATCTGAAGGTTTTCCTTCTACCGTAAAATATACTTTTAGAAAGCTCTCCCCCTAAAATATTTTTCTGTTAAAATGAGTATAGTTGTTTATCAAATAGAACTGGAACGGTGAAGAAAACTTGAAAACTTTTAAAAAGATGTATATAGAAATTACAAGTGTCTGTAATCTTGCTTGTAGTTTTTGTCCACCCACTGCTCGTAAGGCTAACATTATTAAATTAGATGCATTTAATAATATCCTTGACCAAATAAAGGACCATACGAGATATATTTACCTGCATGTAAAAGGAGAGCCACTACTCCACGCTCGTATCGATCAGCTTCTAGATGCTTCTCATGCAAAGGGTTTTAAGGTTAATATCACTACTAACGGAACGTTAATCAAAAAGAATAGAGAGAAATTATTAGGTAAACCAGCACTTCGTCAAATCAACTTCTCTCTTCACAGCTTTGATGGTCATGAAGGATCTGAGAATCGTGAAAAGTACTTAGGAGATATTCTTGAATTCGTACGTGATTCGAGAGAGCATAACACAATTATTTCTTACCGCTTATGGAACCTCCAGCAAGACCAGGTGTCAGACCTAGTACAGCGGAGAAATAGAGAAACATTAGAAATTTTAGAGAATGAATATAACCTAGACTTCAGAATTGAAGAAAAGGTACAACCAGGTAAAGGGATTAAAATCGCTCCAAATGTCTTCTTAAACCAAGATCACGAATTCCAGTGGCCAAGTCTACAGGCTCCAGAGGACGACGGGAAAGGTTTCTGCCATGCTCTTCGAAGTCAAGCTGCTATCCTGGTAGACGGAACTGTAGTGCCCTGCTGTTTAGACGGTGAAGGAGTCATAAACCTAGGTAATATCAACAAAACCCCCTTCTCTGAAATAATTGAAGGTGAACGAGCAAATGCGCTTTACGATGGTTTCACTAGAAGAGAAGCTGTTGAGGAAATGTGTAGAAAATGTGGGTATAGACAGCGGTTTGGGGTCTGATTTAAAAAAAGATATTGGAAAAACTCACTGTAAAAAATGCTCTTAAGATTTATACTTACTCGCTTAATACCTTATCTTATCTAGATAGAGCGCACTTTGGGTAATTAGCAGTCACTAAAAAAAGATGAACTACTTGAAAAGATTTTTTTCCAAACGTATACTAAAAGTAACAACTGCGTACATTAAAAAAGACTGATTGATGTTAGTGCATCAACCAGTCCATTGTAATAGTTGGTCCCAAAGGGGATTGGCTTTCATTAGGATTAACCCATCTGAGCTCTCAACTCAAGGATGGGTTATTTTTTATGGTTAAACGACAATATTACAACGACCAATGTTGCAAATGCTACCGCAAACATCAATGCTTCGAATACTGACAAGGCACCACCCCCTCTCTAACGGGAGTGAACCAACCACCCTTGAGCTACCACACTATTATCTCTCTATTATACCACACATATGTTCTATTTTCGTTTTATAAAAAGGTAAAAGAGACCTGTTAAGCGAAAATTCTCTCTTAGCTTTTGTCACTTTTACCTTTACTTTTTTTATATTTTAACAACTCATCCACACAAACTACTCACTAATATAAATCATATAGCTACTGCTAGAGATCTTGGCAAGGTAAATATCCGGATCCTCGTTAATGGAATAGATTTCCGTCCCAGGCGCTAATGCATTGGAGGAAAGATTATTGCTTGGTACAATATCTCGACCGACATTTTCTTGTACCTCCCCAACCTTCTCTCCAATAGTGAATTCACTACCTGTTGTTTCTCTCACTTCCGTGAATCTATTACCATTTGCTATTAGGATGGAAGGGCTATCTGCATGAACTTGTATTATTTCACTTTGTACGGTCATTTGGTCATACTCTGTACAGCCAGTAATGATTGGTAAAATACAGCATATCAATAAAACTACCCATGATTTTCGCATTTAAACACCTCTCGCTTAGCTACAAATTACAGCATTGTAAAATCTCTGTGTACAGAAGTATAACCAACTTCCTAATTTATATAATTAACTCAACCCATCCTTATTTTCCCATTACAATTGAATCTCTAATTTCTAAATTCCGCCATCCTCAGGGAAATCTACTGTATCAAATACTTTGTTCGTATCCTCGTCCTTTACATCAATCTTTACTTCATACGTTTCATAATCTTCCCCATTAAAATAATGGTAATAAAGTGTTCTCAATAAAAGACCTAAAAGAGCATAGCCCTGGGCATTGCCATCTGCTTCATAAAGCTCTCGGTTTACAGTAGCGGTGTAGTCATTGTATTCCTTGTTATATTCAATTCCCTTTATCGAGCTAATATCTTCATTCGCTTCTATTTCTTCTACAAACGATTTCAGGTTGCTCTTTAAATCTGCACTGATTTCCTCCTGTGTTCCTCTAGTCATCTCATATTCAACTAGTCGATCTTCCTTATTTATTGTAGTTTTGCTTATCCCAAGTTTGTCCGCCTGTTCAAGTACCTGTTCCTCACTTACGCCATCATAAAAACGAAAAGGAATTGTTACCTGAACCATTTCATCTTTTGATTTTTCATCTTTTGACTTTCCTTCCTTTTTATCAGTCTCATTACTACAGGCTGATAAAAACAAAACAAAGATCATAAGAACTACAGTTAACTTTCTCAATTTAAAATTCCTCCTAATTACATCTATTACTTACTACCCTATTCTACTTAAAAATAACAAAGAGTACCATTTTAGGTGTAAATTCATTACGATTGAACCTAATTCATAATTCCTGCTTTTATAGGTAAACCTAAATAAATCACAGTGCTGTTAACTTACCTGTTTTGTTGATCCCCGAGTCGTTGACTTGTTATAGTCTATACATTAATCGGGCTAAACATTAAATCATAAGTAATAAGTTGACTCAATTAAAATTCATAGTGCTAAAAAAACTTAGCTGTTCTTATTTCTTCATTATTCCTGATGTAATTATCTACATTAGCTAAATGACTAGAATAAATAAATTCCCAATCATTTGAAGTAATTTTTTGTTTTATATTTTATAATTAGCTATGAATTTAAATAAAATTAAAATTTAGGATGGATATTTTATGAAAAAATTAATTCATGTCGTAGGAGCAATTATTGAGAATGAAAACAATGAAATTTTTTGTGCATTAAGAAGTTCCAAAATGACACTTCCCAATCTTTGGGAGTTTCCTGGAGGTAAAATTGAGAAAGACGAGACACCAACACAAGCATTATATCGAGAGATACATGAAGAATTTAATTGCACTATTCAGGTAGGTCAAAAAGTTGAAGATACTACATATGAGTATGAAAATTTTATAGTTAGATTAGAAACGTATAAAGCAAAATTATTAGATGGTTTTCCAGTTTTATCTGAGCATGCGGATGCAAAATGGATCAAAAGGGAATATTTGCATACACTTAATTTTGCGCCTGCTGATATTCCTGCGGTGAATAAAATTATTAGTGAAAAATTAAATGAAATGATGTGATTATAATAGAACCATTGATTCGTAAGATGAAGAACTCATTGCACAAAGGTTTTATAGATAAGAATAGCCCCGTAACCGGACAATTTAAACCTAAGTTACTTTCAAATAAATCTCATGAAAATGTCTTGTCTACACTTCTTCAAGAAATGAAGACATGCGAAACTTTTATCTTTTCTATAGCTTTTATTACTGAGGGTGGTTTAGCTACTTTAAAAACTATGCTTTATGATTTACAGCTAAAAGGTATTCAAGGTCGAATTTTAACTTCTACCTTTTTAAATTTTAATCAGCCTAAAATGTTTAAAGAGTTATTAAAACTAGAAAATGTAGAAGTTCGGTTGACTGGCGTAAAAGGTTTTCACTCAAAGGGGTACATATTTGAACATAAAGAATATTCCTCTCTAATAGTTGGAAGCTCTAATTTAACCGATAGTGCTTTAAAAGCTAACTATGAGTGGAATGTCTATTTAACATCTCTTGAAGAGGGCGAAATAATTCATCACTTTCGTAATCAATTCGAAGATGCTTGGAATGAATCAATACCTTTAACCTTAGAGTGGATAAACAACTACAATCTGACTTATGTTAACCAGCCTTTTATTAACCATCAAACTACGAATGTACTTCAAGTTAACACTCAATATTTATCAAACCAACTAGCCGATAGCCTTGCAATCCAGCCTAATAAAATGCAAGTAGAAGCACTTGGCCAATTAAGAAATCTTCGTGAAAAAGGGGCTAATAAAGGGTTAATTATTTCTGCTACTGGTACAGGGAAAACCTACCTATCTGCTTTTGATGTTCGAAACTTTGCTCCAAAGAAAATGCTGTTTATCGTGCATAGAGAGCAAATTTTAAAAAAAGCACTACAAGACTATAGAAAGATATTAGGTGGTCACGAAGATGACTATGGAATCCTTTCAGGTAATACAAAACAAACGAATGCAAGATACTTATTTGCCACTGTTCAAACTTTGTCATCAACACGTCATTTACAACAATTTTCTAAAGACGATTTTGATTACATTCTAATAGACGAAGTTCATCGTGCAGGGGCAAGTTCTTATCAAAGCATCATAAATTATTTCGAACCAGAATTTCTGTTAGGAATGACAGCCACTCCCGAACGTACAGACAACTTCAATATATTTGAACTTTTTGACTACAAAGTAGCATATGAAATTAGACTACAGGCCGCTTTGGAAGAAGAAATGCTTTGTCCATTTCATTATTTTGGGGTAACAGACTATGAAAGAGATGGAGAGATAATTGATGATACTTCTTCTTTACAGCGCTTAGTTTCTGAGGAACGTGTCCAGCATATCTTAGAGAAGATTAATTACTACGGTTATTCTGGAAAGGGAGTACGAGGTTTAATTTTTTGTAGTTCAAAGCAAGAAGCACATGAGCTTTCAAAAGTGTTAAAAACTCATCATATAAGAACAGTTGCTCTTACAGGTGATAATAAACAATCCGAAAGAGAAGATGCTATTAGTAAATTGGAACGCTATGAACTCGATTATATTTTAACCGTGGACATTTTTAACGAGGGTATTGATATTCCATTTTTAAACCAAATTATCATGCTTCGACAAACACAATCTAGCATTATTTTTATTCAACAACTAGGTCGTGGTCTACGCAAACATGACGAAAAAGAATACGTTACTATTATTGATTTTATAGGCAACTATAAAAATAACTATCTTATCCCCATTGCTCTTTCTGGTGATCAGTCTATGAACAAGGATAATGTTCGTCGAAGAACAGTTAACACCAATTACATTCAAGGAGTTTCAACAATTAACTTCGAAGAAATTGCTAAGAAGCGTATCTTTGATGCTATTGATAATAAAAAATTGAAATTGTCTAATATGGAGTTTCTAAAAGCTCCATACTATGAGCTAAAAAATCGTTTAGGTAGGGTTCCTAAGCTAATAGATTTTATTAAAAACAATTCAATAGATCCAGAAGTAATTTTTATGAATAAGAAAAATTACTTTGATTTTTTATCTAGTATTAATGAACCTGTTGTAGAAATAGACGCATATGAACAAGCAGTATTAACAATGTTTTCTCAAGAATTAATAAACGGAAAAAGAATCCATGAAGTTTTATTAATCCAATGTTTGCTGGATCAAAAGGAAATTTCTAAAATAGATTACCTAAAATTATTACAAGATTACGGAACATATATTGATGATGAGACTATTTTTTCAGTAGAAAATTTACTATCTTTAGACTTTTTTGTTACAACAGCACAGAAAAACTATGGTTCAATACCAATTATTTTTATAGAGAATGGTATATATAAACTAAATGAGAAACTACAAAAAAGTATTGAAAAAGATTCATTTAGATCGTTGCTAGAGGATATAATTTTATGTAGTTTTGAAAAAAATAAAAAATACAAAAAATTGAATCCATTTACTTTATATGAGAAATACTCTAGAAAAGATGTATGTAGACTTTTAAACTGGCCTGCTAATGAAGAAGGCACGTTAAACGGGGGACGAGTTAAAATGAATAAATGTCCTATTTTTGTGAATTACCACAAAGCTGACGATGATGAATCAGAAGTTAAATACATGGACGAGTTCTTATCAGCAGATGTTTTTAAGTGGTGTTCAACCAAGAATAGAAAAATTACAGCTAAGGACATCTCTCCCATTGTTAATTCTACCGACTCTAATATAAAGGTTCATCTGTTTGTCAAAAAACATAACGGTGAAGGTAAAGATTTTTACTACCTTGGAGAAGTTGAAGTGGACCCAAAAAGTGCACAAAATGACACCCTTATCGACAAAGGAAAAGAATACAGTGTAGCTACTATGAACATGATTTTAGAACAACCCGTTCAGTATGATATATACCACTATTTAGTAGAAGAATAATAAAAAAGAGTATCTCTAACTCTTATGTTAAAGATGCTCTTTTTTCATTAATAATTCTTTACTAATCTCTTATCCTTTATTTCCACCCATAAAAATCTAAAAATTTATCCGGTATTCTTAATTTTAACTGTTGCTCCAATTCCTTTAAGAAGATATTCATATCTGCTTCATCAAACCATTTCTGACTGTTTTCTAAACTCACATTAGATTTCCCGTAGTTAATAGCACATCCAAAACTGCCTCTATCATAACCTAACGTAACTATGAAGTATTTATATGCTTGGAAGTCTATCGAGAACATTTCTTGTGGTGTATCTGTTAAGTTGTAAATTGAAAAATTATCTACTCGGTCTCCAAAGTATTCTTTCAATGCTTTAGTGAAGCTTTTTGCTGTGTCTTTTGCATTTTCTTTCTTCAGTCATCTCACTCCCCCATCAAAACCTCTAAAATGTCTTCTTCATTCATTCCAGCTAATATATCTTGTCCGGAATGGATTACTTCTTCTATTAGATTTTGTTTTCTATGCTGGAGCTGTGTAATTTTTTCTTCAATGGTGCCTTTTGCTACCAATCGAATGACTTGAACCTCATTTGTTTGGCCCATGCGGTGAGCACGATCTGCTGCTTGCTGCTCCACTGCTGGATTCCACCAAAGGTCATATAATATCACGGTATCTGCTCCGGTGAGATTAAGCCCTGTTCCCCCTGCCTTCAATGACACGAGGAACAAGTCTCCCTCTCCGTTGTTAAATCGTTCGCATAGACTGACACGATCCACTGGAGGGGTTTGTCCATCTATATAAAAGTATGGTGCCCCCTGCTTAATGAGCTGTCTACGGATAATGGCTAGCATTTGAGTAAACTGAGAAAAAACAAGCACTCGTCTACCTGTCATTCGGCAATCCTCTAAAATCTCCATTAACTGCTCATATTTAGCGGAGCTCCCTTCATAGCCTTCTACAAAGAGGGCTGGGTGACAGCACAATTGTCGTAATCTAGTTAGCCCAGCGAGAAATTTAATGCGATTCTTCCGGAAGGTTTTTTTCTTTAAATGTTTAAGGGCATCATGCTTAAGCTCTGCTAGGTGTGCGGCATATAGTTTCTTTTGCTCGACCTGCAGTTCGGAATAGATGACCATTTCCGTTTTCTTAGGCAGCTCTTGTAAAACATCCGTTTTCATACGCCGCAATATAAATGGGCGAACTTGTTTGGCGATATGCTCTCTTCTCATCTCACTGAATTCTCTTCTGTTTGGCAATAGACCAGGAAATACAACATAGAAAATAGACCAAAGCTCGTCTAAAGAGTTTTCTATTGGTGTCCCGGTAAGTGCAAATCGATGCTTGGCCTGTAGCATCTTCACTGCCCGAGCTGTTTTTGTCATTGGATTTTTAAAAGCCTGTGCCTCATCAAAAAATACAGTATGAAAGAAAAGATCTCTATAACACTCTGTGTCCATTCGTAGGGAAGGATAGGAGGTGACGAGGACATCAGCCTCTATCCCAGCTTTCCATGCCACATTTCTGTCTGCCTTACTGCCATCGATGATTTGTACATCTATATGTGGAGTAAACTTGCCTAGCTCGTTTTTCCAATTATAGAGGAGTGATGCAGGCGTAACGACCAATATGGGCTGTTTTCGAACACGAGATTCTGATAGCACCGATTCAATAAAGGCAATGCTTTGAAGTGTTTTCCCTAGCCCCATATCGTCTGCGAGTATACCTCCAAAACCATATGATGCCATCAGTTTAAACCATCTGAAGCCCGCCTTTTGGTAGTCTCGTAATACATTTTCTAACCCTAATGGTACATCCTCTTCCAGGTTCTCCGGCTCATTTAGATTCCTAAGGAGCTTAGCAAATCTTTGTCCTGGCTCAAGTAGATCCCCTCGACTTAGTGTCTGTGCAATCTGCATCCCCTTTAGAACAGGAACCTGCATCCCGTCCCGAAAATGTTCACTGCTTACCTCCATGTCCTCCATGAATCTTGCAAGGTCTACAAATTCAGGTGTTTCAAGCGACACTAGATTCCCGTTTGGTATCCGATAAAATCTTCTTTTTTCTTCAATGGCTGTCATCAGCTGTTGAATTTCTTTTTCCTTTATACCGTCTAGCTCAAAGCGAAACTCTAGCCACTCGGTTCTTTCCTTCATCTCAATCCTTATCTTTGGACCTGTATATTCCTTCACTACCCGTAATTTCACAGCAGTAGAAGCGTATACCTGCACCCACTTTTCAACATTTGGCAATACATAATACAGGAAGTTATATTCTTCTTCCTCATCCATTAAGTAAAATCCCCCTGGCGTTTGGGTGAACCCGCAGTCCAACAAGAGCTTCATGATTTCGAGCTCCTTCTCTCTTTGACGCCGTATACCAGGAAAATGGGTGAATGACTCCTCTGTTTCCTCACAGGGATTGACTAGCAGATGGCCGTAATGGAACTCTAAGCCAGCAAGCAGGCGATTTTTCACCCTATCGAGAAACAGCTTCGCCTTTAGAGGAGTTTCTCCCATCCTTTTAGAGATAGGCTCCGCTATGTAGACCTGACCTAGCTTCATCAAGCCTGGTAGAACTGTTTTCATGAATTGGTCGATATTGTTCTCTAGAATGATTAGCTCATGCTTACCAGATTGGTCCAGCATGCTTTTTAGTTCTGCCAGTCTGCTTGTCTCCTCCGGCTGTAGCTTGTATAGCACCCCTTTAGAAAATGCGTAGCCATAGGATCTGTATACGGTCACCATATCGAGACCTTTTACGTTCAACTGATAGTCAGGCTTCTTCGCTTCATCAAATTCAAAACGTATCGGCAGCTCTTGACCAAGTTGAATACCTTCATAGTAAAAATCATCATGTAGAAACTTAACTCTCGGTGCTTTTATGAGTAAAGGGAGAAGTCTATCCCAATCGGTGGCCGACATAAGCAAAATATCGTCCTGTATTAATGCCTTACTATTTACGCGCTGACTTTTCATTAATATTTGAAGTACGTCATCCGTTTCCCTTGTAAAGCTAAAGACCTCCGGTGCATAGAAGTAGCCTGGCGAATATTCGAAAGGTCTTCTTCTTTCCATTTCATAGAGAAATTTTGCTACCTGCTTTATTTCTTGAAATGGTTCGGGGCCAACAGTTAACTGTATACCGAATCCGTAAGCCCCTCCCTCCAAAGGAACTGTACAGCACGTGAACTCCATCTCCAGTATCTTTCTTTCATCAAAGTGCAGCTGCTTTCCTGTAGGTGGTGAGGTCTTTTTTTCAAATAGATTTAGCATTCTTTCTGCCAAATAACCATCCATTCGTTGCTTTTCATCGAGTGAGATGAGAGCAGCCGCAATATGCTGACAATAGGTGGAAACAAAACCGACAGGGGGACATGTACAAGTGGCCACAATCTCTCCAACGGAGTCAGCTTTTATAGTGACAATAAAATTCTCTCCTGCCTTTACAGTAGCTTTCATCACCTTTTCATCTTTAGGGCTAGGATGAAGATGCACCTTATCCGCAAGAAAATAAGCCTTACCCTTTTTAAAAGCAGTAATGCCACATAGTTCTTTAATTTTCTTTTCGTTTATCGTACTATTCATCATCTAAAACCCTTTCTCTGTTTCTGTTTCTAGTTAGCTCTATTTTAGCATGATAGGAATGTTTGTGCGCCTTGTGCATTCTTTACGATTAACAGCATAGACAAAAAGAAAAGGACGCCCATTGTTGGACGTCCATCTCTCCTATTATTTAGACTCTAAAATATCTTGTAAATTTTCTAATGCCAATTTGTTTCCATAAGCTGAATAATCTAACCATGGATTTTCACCTATAACAAATACTTGGTCATTTTTAACAGCATTTAGACTTTGCCAGATAGGATCGTTTTGTAGCTCTTCAAAAACTTCCTCACTACCTTCATCAACAGAAGAAACTAGGACAAACATTGTGTCCGCATTGAAATCAGGGAGTACTTCCTTCGAAATATTTTCCCAATTGCCATCTATTTGATTTACACCGTTGGCAGGAGTAAATTTCAAGTCTTCAAATAGGATTGGACCAAGTGGTCGTTCCATCCCATAGACACGAATACCTTTAGCAGATACTCGCACTGCCATTACAGTGCCATCACCAATTTTTTCTTTAGCTAGAGTAGCGACCTTCTCTACTTGAGCATCATAGTCAGCGATAAATTCCTCTGCTGTTTCTTTACGGTCCGCAATTTCAGCGATATTTAGCAGATGATCCTTCCATCGACCTTCGTCTAGGTTAATCACATGTGTCGTTGCAATTGCTTCGTATTTATCTAAACCATGCTTCTCTGCAAACTCTGCATCGATAAAGATTTCATCAGGTTGCATGGCAATCAAAGCTTCCATATCTGGCTCTTTTGTGAAACCTAGATATTCTGTAGAAGGGAAACGCTCCGGATCAAGTGGTAAGTAATCACTCGTTGTCGTTCCATCTGGAGTAATTCCTAAAGCCATTAAATCTCCCGTTAAAAAGATGGAGATAGAGGCTACTTTTTTATCATATTCATCAGTTGTTACTGTTTCATCAACTGCTGACTCACTTTTTTTATCTGTCGTTGTATCATCTTTTGTCTCTGAACCACATGCAGCTAACAACAATAGCAGCAATGCTGTCATTATAACTAATATTTTTTTCATTGTTCTCTCCTAATCTTTAATTGATAACGATTATCATTATAAATTAGAAAATGCTGAAACACAACGTTTTTTAGTATTTTTTTGCTTTGAATAGCAAGTATAGAAAGTATGGAGCTCCAATCGCCGAGACAATCACTCCTGCAGGAATTGCGCTAGGTTCAAATATAGAGCGGGCTATCGTATCGGATAACACTAAAATTACTACCCCTACCAATCCCGAAATTGGCAATAAATATTCGTGAGCTGGGCCTACTAATCTTCTTGCAATATGAGGTGCCACAAGACCTATGAATCCAATTCCTCCAGTCATCGCCACACTTGCACAAGATAAGGCAACCGCAAGTCCTAACAATTTAATCCGTTCATCATTCACTCTTGTCCCAATACTCATAGCTAAGGAGTCACCTAGAGAAAAGCTATTTAACGTCTTACTTTTCATATATACAATAGGTATAAGCAATAGAATCCACGGCAACAGCGCATACACATGAATCCAGTCTCTCCCCCAAATATTACCTAGTAGCCAGCTAGCTGCGAATGAATAAGTTTTTTCATCTAACTGGAGGGATAAATATAAGGTAACTGCATTAAATCCTGCTGCAATTGCTATACCTACTAGCAATAATCTATTAGGCAAAAGGCCTTTCCCTTTTTCATAAGCAAACAACATGATCAACGTGGCTGCCACTATACCCCCTGCAAATGTAAACAAAGGAATCGTAAGAGCAGGTAGTGTATTTAAGGAAGTAAAATATGTCATATAAATCATTAAGCCGACGCCTGCTCCTGCATGGATACCTAAAACACCTGGGTCAGCTAATGGGTTTCGGGTAATGCCTTGAAAAATTGCACCTGCAACGCCAAGCCCAAAGCCCGCTAATACTGTTATACAGATTCTCGGTAAACGATAGTCGAATAAAATCATTTCCCATATATCCGTACCTTGTCCAAGCAATGTTTTTATAACATCAAAAGGAGCTATTTTTAAAGAGCCTGTATTCAACCCATATAATATGGTGATCAGAACCACTATCAATAGAACAAATCCAACTTTTCTCATCTTTTGTTTTCTTTTCTGAAACATATTCATAGTCGTCTCTTTTCCCTTCTAGCAATAAATAAAAAGAAAGGAACACCAATCATGGCAACGATAACACCTATAGCAAATTCCTTCGGTGGATCAATGGTTCGTGCAACCAAATCAGCAACTACTAACAAAAAAGCTCCAAGTACTGCGCTCATCGGAAGGACAAATCGATAATCTACCCCTACTAGCTTCCGAGAAATATGTGGAATGACTAATCCTACGAAAGCGATGGAACCAACTGCGGAAACAGAGACTCCAGCCAACAACAAGGCACATAACACAGCAAGCAATCGTATTCTCTTTGTATTTAAGCCTAAATTAGTAGCTATTTCTTCTCCCATAGCCATCAATGATAAAGGCTTACCAAGCAGCATAGAGAACATTAAAACAATAAGCAAAATAGGTGCGATTAATAAAAACTGCGCCCACTCCACTCCTGCAACTCCACCTGCATACCAAAATGCCAAGTCTTGACTAAGCTCAAAGTAAATAGCTATACCAGAAGTTAAAGAATGAAGCATAGAGGCGATCACGGTGCCAGCCAGTGTGAGCTTAATTGGCGTTAGCCCACCTGGGGAGTTCATACCAAGTAAAAAAATGAGCATGGTCGTACAGGCTGCCCCTAGGAACGAAAGAACCATAAGGGCAGAGAATGGAAGCTGCGGAAAGAAGACAAACGTAAGGGCAACAACAAAGGCTGCTCCAGCGTTAATACCTAGAACTCCGACATCAGCTAAAGGGTTTCTAGTTACTCCTTGCATTAAAGCGCCTGCCACTGCAAAGGCAGCCCCTACTAACGCAGCAGCTAATACTCGAGGAAACCGAACAAACTGAAGAACTTGATAATCTATATTGTCTTGACTACCTTTCCAAAGAGCATTCCAAACCGTTTCCAAGGGCAAGCTTTTTGCACCAAAGGAAAATGCAAACAGCATGCTAACGAGTAACAACAATACACTTATAAAAAAGGTCACATAAAACCTTCTATTGCTTTCCTTACAATAAAGATCCGTTGTTTTATCATCTATCACTTCTCTTCACCTATCACATCCATTGGAATACATATCGGAACCCCTGTTTTTGGTTCAATCCAAATAGTAGCTTCAATTTGAAACACGTCCTTCATAACTTCCTCTGTCACAACCTCGTGGGGATTTCCTTTACTGACCACTTTACCTTCTTTAATACATATAATATGATCTGCAAAACGAGTGGCATGGTTTAAGTCATGTACAACCATCACAATAGTACATTGCTCTTCTCGATTTAGTTTTTGGATAAGCTTTAGAACCTCTAACTGATGACCCATATCTAAAAAAGTCGTGGGTTCGTCTAACAATAAAATATTTGTTTTTTGAGCTAGCGCCAGGGCGATCCATGCTCGCTGCCTTTGACCGCCCGACAGCTCATCTACTGGACGATTTTGAAATTCTATTAAACCTGTAGCTTCCATTGACCATTGGATAATTTCAAAGTCTTGCTTTGTATTTGTACTGAATGCCTTCTGATGTGGATATCTTCCATAAGCAACTAGCTCACTGACCGTCAATCCGTCTGGTGCAATTGGGTTCTGTGGTAATATTGCTAATCTCTTTGCGATCTCTTTAGTAGAGAAGGTATGGATGGCTTCCCCATCCAGCAAAACTTGGCCACTCTGAGGCTCTAGTAAACGAGCAATCGTTTTTAATATCGTTGATTTCCCAGAGCCATTCGCTCCTACCAATGCAGTAACTTTTCCGATTGGAATAGAAATATTTAAATCATCTACAATTATTTTTTTATCGTAGGCTATTGATAGATCTTTTGTTTGAAAGTTATTTATCATATGTATCCTATCTCACTGAATTTTATTGATAACCATTATCATCATTTAACGATATAGACAACTTACTTTAAAGTCAATGACAGATAAGTGTAGGAAATATAAGGAATAAGAGGGTGATCAAGACACACGTCATGACCACCCTCCTATATGGTTGTGCCTATCCATTTTTAAACTTTGTAAACTCCAAAACTAGGAGCATCTAAGCCTACGCTAGAATCTGTTCAATTGACGTTATCTTATCTGCCACCAAATCATAAAAACCGATGTGTACGTTTTCTTCATAAACCCAAAACAAATCGGTCCCGTAAGGAGCATCAAAAATTTCTAGCATCTGTGGTGCTAAAGAATAAATAGTTTCAGCATTCACAATGACAAAGTTATCCGGATTGTTTACATATTCATCATCGTCTAACTCCGAGAAAAGATTCCAGCCGTTTAACTGAGGTATAGAACTCGGTTCTCTAAAGCTATATCTGATTGGCACTCCATTCAAGACGTTTTTAGAAACCATGAAGCCGCCATATGCATCATTTTTATTATCCATGCTCATACTCCTTTACTATTTCCAAAAATTCATTTCTCCAAGGAAACTCTTTTGCGTAGTCTACTATTGATTTATTAAAGGTATCCTTAATGTTCACATCAGATCCCTTTTCCACTAAATAAGAATAAATCCCTTTCATATCCTCTGTAGTATTTTTATTAACTGTTATCGCATACTTTAAGGGAATCGAATTGAACTTATCTAAACCGTTTACTTCTACACCATTTTCCACTAGCAGTCTCACAACTTGTTCCATATATTCTTGTGGGCCTTTCATAACGTTAAAAAAGAAAGTATGTAGAGCATTCCTTTTATATAGAGAATCTGTAAAAGAAATATCTACACTATTTTCTAATAGATACTGAATAATCTCCAGCTTATCATTGGGTTTCTCATAATTAAGCATTGCGGTAGACAATAAATTTAACTTGCTATGTGGATTTATCTGATTTACTTCTCCATTATAGAAACTTTTAAAATCCTCAAAGGTTCCTTTTAGTACTGCATCAAACACATTTGTTATTTTCATATCGTTATCATTTCCCTTCGAATTTACGACTCCTATTTGCTCCAGGACTCTCTATCCTAAAGTTTTCGGGATTAAATTGGAACTCTTTCAACTCGTCTAAAGTTATTTCACGATTTCTATATTTTTCAAACATAGGATGATACTCATAACCTTGGCGATGTCCAAAGTCTACTGCACCTCTTCTTGGTTGACCAGGCTTCCAGTCAAGGACCTCCATTGTATTTGGATCACGTAAAATGCCATCAGGTCCAACATTGTCGTCATATACCTTCCGTTCAAATTCTAATTTTTTGTCACCTGATAATTGTGGTCTTCCACGTGGTTTTCCATTTTTTATATATGGTCCATTTTCTATAGGAGGTAACTCATCTACAATTTTAGAAGCATCTCTAACCTTATCTGCTGCCTTTGAAGCATCAGCAGCGTTGTCTATAGCTTTGACTGCTGCCGAACCGCCTTTTACAAGTTTTCCAACAGGAATAGGGATAACAGAGGCGGCAGCTATTCCTTTATCTAAAAAAGATGCATTTGGATCTGTTAATGTTCTGATATCATCCATAATCAGAAAATCAGCGACCATTTCAAAACCGTTTTTATCCTCTGACTCCTGTGCTTCTTCTACCTTGGATACTATTTCATATTGAATTTGATCGGATTCAATTTTTTGAAACTCTTTTACGATAAGTCCATTGTCATAAGCATGATACCTGACAAACAACATAGTTTCATCCGGTTCCCCTTCAACTGATTTAATTCTACCATTTTCCATAATGCTCAGTATCTCCGGATCAATCTCTGTCCCTATTAATTCGTCTACATTGTCTCCTGCAGTACAAGTAATCATTGGATAGGTCTTCGAATCTACTATATCTTTTAATTCACTGTTCAACGTCAATGCTTTCCATTGGTTCGTCTCAAATCTCATATCTGTACGTCCGGATAAAAATAATGATTCAATCATAGAAACCCATTGATTCATTAAATTAATACCTTCCTCTATAGAGGATAATGCATTTTTTTGAGAGGAATCAAACTCATGAAGCTTGTCTATCGTTTCATCTTTACTTTTTCTTGCATTACTTACTCCTTCTTGCACCAGACTATCATCTAAGTGAGGAAGGGGTACAATATCGCTAACTTGATTCATAATGTCATTTGATTGGTTAGTTAAATCACTAGTGAGTTGTGAGATACTCGTCAGCCCTGTCTCTATTTCACCCTCCAAATACGTTTCCACTATATAGCCTTCTGTGCTTGACTCCAGTGATTCTAAAGCATTATTTATATTCACTAAGGTTTCTGAAAAATGTTGAGAAAACAATTGAAAGGTTTGATGAAGAGGGAGGTGACACTCTTCATAGAAGGACCTTATCGCTGTTCCTCCTTTCCCTTTCAGTACTTCGTCCATAGCAATTAATACCTCGATCGATTGCTGTATAGCAGTCATTTCAGCTCTTAATCTCTCCTGTTGATTCCCAATCCGCTGAAGTCCATTTTCTAATAAGTCTACATCTAATATTTTCATAGTATGCTTTTCCTTTTAGCTCTTCTAACGACCTTACAACCATCCCCTGTTTGCTTGCCTCTGCACATAAAACTCCTCCTTTTAAAAATTAATATTAGTTATAATATTCCATTTTTGTATATAGAGGTAAAGTCAGAACTCTATTATAAACAACAAATAATTCCAAAGTAATTGAATTTTAAGTTATATTGTGATAAAAGGCTCACGAAGAAGTTGATCTTTGTAAATAAAAGCGTTTGGGCCAATCTTGATCTTTTGGACAGCAAAGTCAGAAGCAAACTTGAATTTATGTAAGATACACCCTACTAGTTTTATACGTAATAGCTTTATTTTTAAATAATTTAATCTTATTAATCTTTTCTTTGAAACCTCTATTTACATGACTAGTTCTATATTTCATATATCAATATATTATTATTTTATTATTTCAATTATTCAAAATATTAACTTTACATTATGGAGTTAATAGTTTTAATATAGATATATGTTTTATAAATCTTTTTTAGGGGGTTTGGGGTATGGGAAATGTTTTTAAAAAGTTATCTATTATTTTTACCGTTACGATGTTAGTTTTCCTGGCAGCTTGTGGAACTGGGGAGTCTACAAATGGAGAAGGCAGTAAGGACGCTAATGGCACGATTTCAGCCAAAATAGGGGTTATTTCTTACATGACAGGTCCAGGCGCAGCTTATGGGGAAGCGATTACAAATGGATTAAAGCTAGCTTTAGAAGAAATTAATGAAAAGGGCGACGTAAAGATTGAGCTTGTTATCGAGGATTCTGTCGGAAAACAAGAGCAGGCATTATCAGTTGGCCAAAAATTAATGAGTCAGGATGACATTGTTGCCATTATAGGACCAACGTTAAGTACGGAAATGAACGTTGTTGGCCCTGAGGCTGATATTAATGGTATTCCAATTATGGGAACATCGACTACAGCCGCTGGTATTCCTCAAATTGGGGATTATGTATTCCGTAACTCTATACCGGAATCTTTGGCTATTCCAGCAGCATTAGAGAAGGCAGTAGACAAATACGGCGCTAAAAAAGTGGCCATTTTATATGGAAACGATGACTTATTCACTCAATCTGGATTCGATACGATGAAGGCTGAGGCTGAAAACATGGGACTAGAAATATTAACAATCGAGACATTCCAAAAAGGACAGTCTGACTATAATGCGCAGCTTACTAAGATTAAAGATCTTCAGCCAGATTTAATTTTGGCTTCTGCTCTCTACAATGAGGGGGCCGTTATTATGGATCAAGCGAGAAAAATGGGAATTGAAGTTCCTTTTGTAGGAGGGAATGGTTTCAACTCACCTCAAGTAATTGAGATTGCTGGGGAAGCAGCTAACGGATTAATCGTTGCAACTCCTTGGTTTGCTGATAAACCCGATGAAAAAGTAAAGGCTTTTGTAGAGAAATATGAGACAGCGTATGGGCACAAGCCAGACCAATTTGCTGCACAGGCCTATGATGCTCTTTATATTTACGCAGAGGCACTAAAAAATGCTGGGGAAGCAGATCGTGATGCACTCCGTGATGCTCTAGCTGAAATAAAAGATTTAGAAGGTATTCTTGGTAAGATCTCTTTTGACGAAGATGGCGATGTAATCATGGACCCTACTGTACTGATCATTCAGGATGGGGAATTTAAATTATTTGAGTAAGTAAATAAAATCTAACGATGAAAGGTAAGGGTGAATAGCCCTTACCTTATTTTGAAAGGGTGAGCTTTCATGCTTTTAGAACAAATTATTAACGGTATAACACTTGGAAGCATTTATGCTATTGTTGCCCTTGGATTTACACTTGTCTTTGGTGTACTCGGCATTATTAACATGGCTCATGGAGAAATTTTCATGATAGGTGCTTTTATAGGGGTGTTGGTAACTAGCGTATTAGGATTACCACTTTGGGTAGCATTTCTTTCTGCAGTAATCGTTACCGCAATCTTGGGCTATTTGTTAGAAAAGATTGCACTTCGACCGCTTCGAGGGAAGCAGGGTGTTTCACATCTAGCCCCTTTAATCAGCACTATTGGGGTTTCCATTTTGTTGGAGAACCTTTCGCATCATTTGTTTGGAGCCGGTAATCATCCGTTTCGACATTCTTTTGCACAAATTCAAATCCAAGTTGGTTCCATCACTATTTATTTAGTACAGATTTTAATCTTTGCGATTTCTATTACCCTTATGATCGTACTTTCGTATTGGCTCTCTAAAACGAAAGCTGGAAAGGCACTGCGCGCTACTGCCGAAAACTTAGAGACTGCTAGTCTACTTGGTGTAAACACGAAACGTACTATTACAACAACTGTCATACTTGCCTCTGCCCTGGGTGGAATAGCAGGAATTCTAGTAGGTATGGCCTTTAACTCCGTTAATCCACAGATGGGCTTGTCCATGGGCTTAAAAGGCTTAGCCATTATCATATTAGGCGGTATGGGAAATGTAAAAGGTGCGATGGTTGGAGGATTACTCCTTGGTCTTTCTGAAACAATGATTGTTGCCTACGGAGATTCTGGGTATAGAGATGCCGTTGCCTTCGTTGCTATTATCTTTATCCTTCTCATACGTCCACAGGGTATTTTCGGCAAGAAAACTGCTGAGGTAGGAAGGTGATGATCATATGCTAGGAGAAATTTTAAACCCATACTATTTACAGATTATCTCTTTTATTCTTATCAATATTATCTTAGGGATAAGCATTTACATAACGCTTTCCTCCGGGCAATTATCTTTAGGAAATGCAGGTTTCATGGGTATCGGAGCCTATACTTCTGCACTCCTAACGATCAACTTTGAGGTCCCTCTTTATTTAAGTATTGTTTTGGGAGCAGTAGTTGCAGGAGCTTTCGGAATTTTAATTGGTATTCCTGCATTAAGATTGAGTGGAGTTTATCTAGCTATTGCAACACTCGGTTTTGGAGAAGTACTTCGAGTAATTTTTGTGAACTGGGACTCCGTGACCAAGGGCTCGATTGGCTTGTCTGGTATACCTCATCTTGGTAGAGAGCTGTTTCAATTTTTAAGAGATTTAGGATTTGATCCCGATATGCTTGGACTTAAAAACAATCAAGCTATTTATTTAATAGTAGTACTTGTTTTACTGATCATTACTATATTTATCGTTTGGTTTTTTATCAGGCAGAACAAGTCACGTGTTGGTAGAGCATACGCTGCCATTAAAATGGATGAAAAAGCGGCAGAAGCAATGGGTATTAATATCACTTATTACAAAGTATTGTCCTTTACACAAGGTGCAATTTTGGCTGGCTTTGCTGGTGCTCTTTACGCACATGTATTAGCTTATATCAGTCCTGCAGACTTTGCTTATCACCGTGCCATTGATATTTTAATCTTCTCCATTTTTGGTGGAAGCGAGGTTATATGGGGAGCAATATTCGGAGCAACCTTTATGACATTGCTTCCAGAGGCATTACGATTTATTAGTGAATATCGATATATGATTTACGGGATTATTCTAATTGTATTGATGGCTTTCCGCCCACAAGGAATTATAGATGTTCCCGTATTAAATTGGCTAAAACGAACATTTACATTTAAAAGGAGGGATTCCAATGGTATTAGAGTTAAAAAATATAACTAAAAACTTTGGTGGAATCTCAGCCTTAACGGACGTTTCATTCCAAATCAACGAAGGAGAAATTTTCGGATTAATCGGACCTAATGGGGCTGGTAAAACAACCATGTTCAATATAATAACTAATATGTTCGCCCCTACCTCTGGAGAAATCTTATTTCTAGGGAAAAATATTTCAGGTATGAAACCTCATAAAATCACAGATAAGGGAATCTGTCGTACGTTTCAAAACATCAGGTTGTTTTCTCAAATGTCCGTTTTGGAAAATGTATTGGTAGGTGCCCATTGTCGAAATAAATCCGGGGTTTTAAAAAGTGTACTTAGAACAAAGTCACAAAAACAAGAAGAGAAAGGGAATTATGAGGCGGCTTTGGAGCTGTTAGAGTTAGTGGGTCTCTCCCCATACGAAGAAACAATTGCAGAGAACTTAGCTTACGGTCAACAGCGAAGATTAGAAATAGCCCGTGCCCTGGCAAGTAATCCAAAGCTATTATTATTAGATGAGCCTGCAGCCGGTATGAATGAAACAGAAACAGAGAACCTATTTGAGTTGATAAAAAAAGTTCAAAAGCGTGGAGTTACTGTTTTACTGATTGAGCATGACATGCCTTTTGTGATGAAGCTTTGCGACCGAATTGCAGTTTTAAATTTTGGGAAGAAGCTTGCGGAAGGTACTCCTATTGAAATTCAAAATAATCAGGATGTAATAGAAGCTTACCTCGGATCAGAGGAGGATGAAGAAATTGCTTAAGGTAACAGGAATTGAAACATTTTATGGAAAAATACAAGCTCTTAAAAATGTAAACCTTGTCGTAGAGCAGGGTCAGGTTGTCACCCTCCTCGGTGCAAACGGTGCTGGGAAAACGACAACGATGAAAACAATTACTGGCCTACTAAAGCCTCAAAAAGGAACTGTTGAGTTTTTAGGTGAGAACATTACTGGCATGAGACCTGACCAGCTTGTCAGAAAAGGTATTGCCCTTGTCCCTGAGGGAAGGGCTATCCTTTCTAGCATGACCGTTCTAGAGAACCTGGAAATGGGAGCTTATCACAGGAATGATAAGGACATAAAAAAAGATTTGGAAAATGTTATGGAACAGTTCCCTATTTTAAAAGAACGGGAGGATCAGTTAGGCGGTACCTTATCCGGTGGGCAGCAGCAAATGCTTGCCATCGCAAGAGCACTGCTATCCAAACCGAAGTTGCTATTGCTAGATGAACCTTCTATGGGGCTAGCACCATTAATAGTTGCCGATATCTTTAAAATGATTCGTGAAATTAAAGCTAGCGGTACGACTGTATTGTTGGTGGAACAAAATGCAAAGCAGGCACTCAAGGTTGCGGATTATGGCTATGTCATGGAAACCGGAAAAATCATTATTAACGGAGAAGCAAATAGCTTACTAGAAGACCCAAGAGTTGTTGAGGCATATTTAGGTAAGAAAACGAGTTAGTATTTAAGGAGGAGCTTATATGACCCGTTCTATTTCACAGCTGGAGTTACCACATTCAATTTCTCTTTTAGAAGAATTGGCCTCTAAATCTATTGAAAAAGGACCGTTTACATACGTCCATAGTGGTGCTGGTAATGAAAGCACCCTTCGTGCCAATGAGGCAGCCTTTGAGGATTGGTGTATCGTCCCTCAATATTTAAATGATGTGAGCAGTCGAGACACCTCCACTACTTTGCTGGGAACTACCTTCCCTTCCTCTTTTGCACTAGCACCAATCGGGGTTCAAAGTATTTTCCATCCTGAAGGTGAACTGGCTTCCGCACGTGCTGCTGCAGCATGTGGAGTCCCTTTTATAGCTAGTACATTATCCTCTTATCCTTTAGAGGAAATTGCCGCTAATCTAGGAGACACCCCTCGCTGGTATCAGTTGTATTGGTCCAATGATGAGGAAATGGCGATAAGTATGGTTCGTCGCGCAGAAAAAGCAGGTTATTCTGCTATCGTCATTACGATTGACACCTCCCTTCTTGGAAATAGAGAGCGTGATTTGAACAATCGCTATTCTCCTTTAAAACTGGGAAAAGGGGCTGCTAACTACTTATACGACCCTGTCTTTCAAGGTCGATTTACTAGCCCCCCTTCCGCTGACGATCCGGAGGTCATTAAAAGTATTGTTGATATTATCTTTAATCCTTCATTAACCTGGGAAAATCTTAAAACCATTAAGGAGCATACGAAGCTTCCCATTTTACTGAAAGGCATCCTTCATGAGGAAGATGCAAGAAAAGCTTTACTCCACGGAGTCGATGGAATTATAGTCTCCAATCATGGAGGAAGGCAGCTGGATGGCTGTATTTCGTCATTAGAGGCACTCCCCTCCGTCGCGGAAGTTATTCAGGGGAATATTCCAGTGTTATTGGATAGTGGTATCAGACGGGGCTCTGATGTCATTAAAGCAAAGGCTCTTGGGGCAGATGTAGTTTTACTTGGCAGACCTTTTATCTATGGTTTGGCCACTGCCGGCGAGCAAGGAGTAGAACATGTATTACGTAACATGATTAATGATATTGATGTTACTTTAGCATTATCTGGTTGTGCATCGATGAACGAGGTTAATTCATCGCTTATTAGAAGAAAGAAATAAAGAGAAAAGGCAAGGATGCAGAAATAAGCATCCTTGCCTTAATTATGTGATGAGTGAGTGGAACCGACCGATTATTTGCCTGAACCGACCGGTTTTCTGTGCGAACCGACCGATTATTCGCGGCGACCGACCGATTTTCTCACTGGACCGACCTATTATGCACCATAACCGACCGATTCTCTTTTTGTTCGGTATTACTACAAGTCTGTTTCTAGATTCATTCCCCTATCACTTCAATATATCTTTAATACGTTGAACATAAGGCTCTTTATCATAGGCAAAGTAGAGCTGGCTTGCTACGCGAATTGGATCTCCAAAGAAAAAACGCTCATAAATGGTTTGTCTTGTTCCGAAGGGACTCATCGTAAGATCCCAAGCAAGGCGGAATAGCTTTACACGTTCTTCAGCTGGGGCTGCCTTTGCCTGCAAGTATTGGTCGAGGTCCCTTCTAATCGGTGAGTTAAAATCATTTTCTGTTGGAATGGTCATTAAACCACTAGCACCTAATAACTGTACGATTTCCGCTAGTCTTGGGTAGACCTTCGGATAAACAGTGATAGCAGCATGCAATGTAGCTCTATCTGGCTCCATTAAACCAAATCGATTTATTTTCGCATCTATCTCTGATTTCATTAACAACGCTTTTAAAGATTCTAATGCTACAATTACCTCTGCCGCCTTTTCCTGAACATGCTGGTATTCTGCTATATTAATAGTTTTAATAATAGACTGGACAATTCCTAAGACAAATTCAGTTTTAACAATCTGTCTAGATATTACCTGGTGTAGGGTGAACGGTTGGAAGGAGCTACTAATCATAAAATCATTGGCCGTCATTGGGTCATCATAAATAAATACACGGTCCCACGGGACTACCGCATCATCAAAAACCACAATGGTATCCATTTCATCATATTTGGAGCTCAGCGGATAATTAAAGGAAGAATCTCCTCCAACTAATGACTCCCGACATATAAATTTTACGCCCTTCGTGTTACTTGGGATAGAGAAAAAATAGCCCTTCCCTTCATCTATAATTGGTCCCATGGAGTATACTAATATTTCATCCGTCATACCTCCTTGCGTTGCAAGCAGACGAGCACCCTTTATAATAATTCCTTCCTCATTTTCACCGATGACCTTAGCTGCAATTGGTTCTTTTTCATCTTCTAAATAGTAGAAAGTTCGATTTACCTGTGGCTCAATGAAACTGTGAGTTAAAGTTAAATCATTTTCTCGTACATATTCAAAGTAAGATTGGAGATACTGAGGAAAACAGCTATTTTTACCTTCCAGTAATTTTGCGGAAGACGCATAAGCCATTAAAGTTGTATTCATATAATCTGGACTTCTTCCCATTAGACCATTGGTCGCTCGAGCCCATTCCTGAACCATCATCCTTTTTTTCACTAAATCTTCTTTTGTTTTTGGTTCTAGAAAAGAAAGCCCAACAGAATCTCCAGTAGTTGGAGAAGGATAGGTTAATATATCTTTTAAATTTGGGTCATGCTGCATATCAAATAATGCTGCTTGGCTCTTCATGACCCCTTTGAAAGCGGGGTGTTCGGAGATCTTCCCCGTTACTCTTTTTCCGTCAACCCAAATTTCCGAGTTCAACTGATCTATCCGATCTATATATTGTTTTCCTGTAATAGCAGGCATAGGCACTCTCCTAAATGATGCTTCATAATAATTCTTATCAGCTTATACTATTACGATTTTTCTTGAAAGGTGACAGTTTGGGAAGAGCTATCATTTGACTTCATATATTCAGTATTTTAGGATAATTATTTAAGGGATAACTTTTATTCCAAAAATGCATCATATAAAAATTTATAAAGGAGCCTGCAAAGTGAAGAAATTATTAATAGCTATAGTAGGATCTGTTATAATAACGGGTTGTTCCAGTCCTCAAGAGGAAGAGGTAGTACCCGTTGAATTAATAGAAGAGTTACCAGAAGAAAATCAAGTCCTCAATGATTTACCCGAGTATCCTATTTTAAATAATATTATTGATTTGCAAGTATACTTAGCAAATATTGAAACTGATAACGAAGAAACTCGAGTTATCTTTTTTGAAGATAAAGATGGCAATAAAGTATATAAAAGTGTTTTCGTCAAAAACGAGAGTTACTTAAAAGTTATAGAGCTAGAGGATGGAGAAGGAATTCTTTACAATGAGGTCATATAAAAACAGCCCCTAGTCTGAATTAGGGACTGTTTTTTTGTGCACTATAATCCTGTAAGAGTCAAGATAGAGAAGAAGATGATTACTCCTCTTCTACCGTCTCTTTCTTCTCTTCTCCATCAACAAAATAGCTAATTGTATTTTCTGCTGGATCTACCTCGATAGGTTGGTCCACATCTACATCAATTCTTGTAGCTATTACTTCATCATCTTCTTTGGAGTATTTATAGGTTGCTAATGTTTTGTTTTGATCGTCACTTTCTTGAGTAACAAGTACTTCAGTACCGTTACTGAAAGTTAGTTTGTCTTCTAATATTTCTATTTTCAAGCTATTATCAACCGGTATATTTTGAGAGATAGCCCATTTTTCTTCGCCCTCATTGTACTTTCCAATAAGCAAACCTTGAGGCTCCTCTTTAGCTTGAGTATAAGGAATAACTACCTCGGGGATTGTATCCTCATCAAATTGGACGATTACAGCTTGTCCAAATTCTGGCTCCGTTAAGTCATTTTCCTCCCACCACTTACTTTGGTTAGATAATGCTAGCCATTCTTCATCCGTCACCTCGAGTGAAAATTCCTCATCTTCTACGACTTCTTCTTGCTTGTTTTCTTCAGTTTGGTCTTTTTCCTTCACTGTCGTCTCCTCATCAGAGCAGGCTGCAAGCAACAGAGTAAGAGCAGTGACACCTAAAATTCTCTTTTTCATAACAAATACCTCCTTTAAAACTGAATGCCCCTAAGACTATTACAAAATTCGACATTCATTTTATCTATATAACCTAAACACATGGATGATAAACTCAGTAAAGGAAAAATTAGTATTTCTATATACAAACTCAAAAGACCAAATCACAAGGACATGGTCTTAATAGAACTTTTAAGAAGAAGTGATTTGTCCGCCATTAACATGAAGGGTTTGACCAGTGACAAAACGTGAATCATCTGAGGCTAGATAAACAAAGGTAGGTGCTAGCTCGAAAGGTTGACCTTGTCGTTCCATCGGATTGCCTGCTTGCGTAACCTCATCTGCTGAAAAGCTAGCAGGGATCAACGGTGTCCATATTCTGCCTGGTGCAATTGCATTTACTCGAATACCTTGGCTCACTAGGTTATTTGCAAGGGCGCGAGTAAACCCTACATTTGCGGCTTTAGTAGCCGTATAATCCATTAAATGCTTATGTCCTTCATATGCAACGACTGAAGCAGTATTAATAATAGAGCTCCCGGGCTTAAGATGTGGTAAAGCTGCTCGCGTTGTGTAGAAATGGGAATAAATATTAACTTTAAACGTATCGTCAAATTGCTCATCTGTAATATCTAAAAGACTTAGCTGCTGGAATTGAATTCCTACATGATTACATAAAACATTTAACTGCCCAAAAGCTTGAACAGTTGCATCTACTATATACTTACAATGCTCCTTGTCTCGCAAATCTCCCGGCAACAGTAAACAACGTTGACCAAGTTCCTCTATTCTATTTTTTGTACGATAGGCATCTTCGTGCTCATCAAGATAAGCAATGGCGACGTCTGCTCCTTCCTTAGCAAAGGCTATAGCTGCAGCCGCTCCCATCCCACTGTCTCCTCCTGTTATTAAGACCGCCTTGCCAAGTAACTTACCCGTTCCAGTATAGTTAGGATTCTCTATAATTGGCCTTGGATGCATCAGACTTTCCAGACCAGGCTGCCTTAACTGACGCTGCTCCGGCACCGTAATTGGAACTTCCTGAAACTTTGTTATTTTGCCGTAGTTTGGATTCATAGGGTACTTTTGATTGTGCTCATGTTGTTCGGACAATAATATCTCCCTTCTTGTTTAATCTTCGAACTACTTTATGTGAACTTACCTGTATCGGTGATAATAATCTACGTGCTGTGCCTACTTTTCGATAAAAGAATAAATTATTAATTAAAAGGAGGAATGCAGTTGAACAATCATTTGTTAATACTTAACCAAGGGGCAGAAACACTACTCACAAATTACTCCGATGCAAAGGTAAATGTACAATATAACTCTAACTCCAAGCCCTTTGAACTACCCGAAATTGGAGCAAGACCCCCATTTTATTGCCATCCAAGCTTTGAAGCCTATTATCCGCTTCTATAATAGCTATAAACCACAAAGCCCTTCTTCATGACGAGGAAGGGCTTCTTGAAGTCTTTAACATTATGATATTCGAGCTCTCCTTCCAACTTTGCAAACATAGTCCATTAGCTTACTATGTGCTAGTGGAAACAAAGAAAAAAAGATATCCATTGTTCGTCGCATTGGCATCGGACAAATAATAGGGTTATTGTGATGAACACCATTTATGGTAATCTTAGCTAGCTTTTCAGGAGTCATTAACTTTTGCTTTTTCATCTGTTGAATCATTTTATGCTTATCTATATTAATAGCTATAGCATTTGAAAAGATGGGCGTATCTACAAACGTGGGACAAAGTACACTTACTTTCACACCATGTTCTTTTGCCTCGTAATGCAAGGAAGTCGTGAGACCTACTATCGCATGTTTCGTTGCAGAATATGGTGCAGTCAGAGGAGAGGGGCCTAATCCTGCTGCCGAGGAAGTATTTACGATATGACCAAAGCCTTGCTCTTTCATGAGCTTGTAGCCAATCTGTGTCCCATGAATGACTCCCCATAGATTGATATCTATAATATGGTTCCAGTCTTCTATTGAAACATCATACAACTCACCATACATAGTAATTCCAGCGTTATTGAACAGATAATCCAGTCTACCATGTTCGTTAAAAGTATCCCGAACCAACTCTTCCATACTTACATGATCAGCTACATCCACATACTCATACCGCGCACAGTTCTGTTGTCGATTAAGCTCATCCTCCACAACTTTACCTTCTATCTTATTTACATCTGCTATTATGACAAATACCTGTTGAGTGATGAGTTCTTCACAAATTGCTTTACCAATTCCGGAAGCTCCACCAGTAACAATCGCAACTTTTCTTTTTGTGTCCATAGATTCCCCCCTTAAGAAACTTCCATAATTGAACTATCACCAAGTGTACTTCTGATCACAGTGGC
Source organism: Psychrobacillus sp. FSL K6-4046 (assembly GCF_038624605.1). Taxonomy (NCBI): domain Bacteria; kingdom Bacillati; phylum Bacillota; class Bacilli; order Caryophanales; family Bacillaceae; genus Psychrobacillus; species Psychrobacillus sp. FSL K6-4046. The sequence continues at coordinate 251,129 of NZ_CP152020.1, read as the reverse complement.
ATACTCATCTGCAACAATTCTTGCTCCAGTGCTGTTCAAATGTATTCCGTCTAAGGTAAGTTTTAAACCGCGCTCGTTTGATAATCGATCAATCCTTGCTTCACTTTTGTAGAAAAATACATCGAACATAACTCGAAATGGATTAGTTGAAATATAAGTGGAGCTGTTCCTGTTAGCCAATTCTTTCTCAAAAATCGTTTGGAGATTCATATAATCTATTAGCTCTTTTTCACTTAAAGACTGGATAAGAACAGATAATTCTTTAATTTCCTTGTTAGTCTGATTTTCAATATGTTCACCTACTATAGAGGGTGAAACCGTCACCACCTTCTTGGTAGAAGGCATCACTATTTTTAAAACTTGCTCATAAAGCTCTATAAATTCATCATGATTTTCAGCTACTGGCTGCGCTTGAACCTTCAAAAGCTTTGAATACACGTCATTCGTACCAATCCAAAGAAATGACCGAGAACGTATAAAATTTTGTGTAAATGACCATAACTTTCCTATAGGAGATGATCATTATGCAAAATTACGAAAATATGAGAATCAAGGATTTAGCTAGAGAGTGTCAATCTGTTGATGACATCATCGAGATGATGAAAAATCTTTTTAAAGAAACATTACAGCTTGTATTTGAGGCCGAAATCGAAGACCACCTTGGCTACTCCAAACATAGCCCGACAGGAAATAATACCGGAAACAGTAGAAATGGCTATCGTTCAAAGGTGATTCGAACAAAGTTTGGAAATACAGAATTAAATATACCTAGAGACCGCAATGGTGAATATGAACCGCAAATCGTGAAGAATTACGAGTCGTCCATCAATGGCTTAGAAGAACAGATTTTAGCTTTGTATTCCAAAGGAATGTCCACAAGAGATATCGAGTCACATATGAAAGATATATATGGTGTCGAAGTATCTCCTAGCTTGGTTAGTAAGGTAACAGATAAAATTTTACCTCAGATTTTCGAATGGCACTCCCGCCCTTTAGACCGTGTGTATCCAATTGTTTATTTGGATGCGGTCCACTTCAAGGTGAAGCACGAGAACCGTATTATTAATAAAGCTGCTTATACTGTTCTCGGCATTAATTCCGATGGAATTAAGGATATCCTTGGTATATGGGTAGGTGAAAATGAAAGCGCGAGCTTTTGGCTAGGTGTCTGTACAGACCTTAAAAGTCGTGGTGTAGAAGATATCTTTATTGCGTGTAAGGACGGACTTTCTGGCTTTACAGAAGCGATCCAGAGCACCTTTCCAAAGACGCATATTCAGTTGTGTGTGATCCATCAATTACGAAATACCATGAAGTATGTGCCTTCAAGGGAACGAAACCCGTTTATGACCGATTTAAAGAAGGTATACAAGGCTTCTACTTTGGAGCAAGCTGAACTTGAGTTTGGAAAAGTAAAGGCATCATGGAAAGATAAATATCCGAAGGTTATTGGTTCTTGGGAGGAACATTGGTTGGAGCTTACAGCTTACTTTTCCTACCCGACGGAGATACGGAAAATCATTTATACGACCAATACAGTGGAAGGATTCCATCGCCAACTGAGAAAGGTAACAAAGACAAAAACAGCCTATCCTACGGACAATTCACTAAAGAAGATTCTTTATTTGGCCACGATGGATGCCATAAAAAAATGGAATAAGCCTATTCCAGGATGGCTAGAGTGTGAGGGACAATTCAAAATTATTTTTGAGGGGCGGATTTAGTAGGATTATCCCTTGTTCATGTACAGTCGTGTTGGGCTCCGCTACGCTACACCCAAAAGTTTTACGCTTTATTTAGACCAAAAAGATAAGAAAAAGAGAGAGAAAAACCCTCTCCTTTTTGGCCATCGGTTAAGTGCTCAGGTTGCTCTTCAGCAGAGCCTTATCCCCTTAACGGATAAAGTAAGTATGTGTTTAGAATAAAGATAGTAATACATTTACACAAAATATTTTACATTCCCAAATGACCCATCAAAATCAGCATCTAAACCAGTTTTTATCAGACGACTATATAGACTTTTTACAGTCTCCCCTGGTTTTCCAAGATTCACAAACGAATCGCTCGGAAACTTCTCTTTTAAAATATTTACAAACGAAACGCCAGGTCGTCCCTCAGTTAAGCTGTCACCAATTAATGCAACTTTCATATCAGTTTCCCCTTTTCTTGATTGAACTTAAAAATATAGTGATTGCTTGTTCAAATAAAGGCTCAAGTGACTGTAATGGCTGTGTATTGGTCAATTGACATAATCCCCCGAGCCAAGTTCCTAACAGAGCAGTCCATTCATCAACATTGCCGTTTTCGAACTCATCACATTCAATTCCTTCTATAAAGATTGAACGATAAGAGCTCATCGGCACTACCGCAAGTTCATATAACTTTTGGACCGATTCCAATGATGATTTAGGATTAGCTGCTAACTCCTCTCCAGCTTTAAGCAATGGAGTTTGATAATTGTACAAAACATGCTTGGCCATTCCGTACCATTTTTCAGTGGCTGATGAATAATTTTGTTCAACATCCGTCCATTTTGAATACCAATCATGCATGGAATTCTGTGCTAATAGAACAAACAACTTCTCTTTGTTTTCAAAATGATAGTAAATGTGACCTTTACTAAATCCAGAAGCTTTAGAAACATCTGCGATTGAGGTCTGATTGTAGCCATGTAATGAAAACAATTCAAAAGCCTTTTCCTTAATGATACGTTTTGCCTCTTAGCTGTCATAACGCCTACTCAATACAAAATAATCCCCTTTCGTCAATTTGAACGACCGTTCTAATTTTATTGTATGATTAATTTCTCCAAAACAAAAGTTTATTTTCTGAATTTTTCTATTTATTTTACAAAATAAAAAAAGAGCAACAATGTAGAGTTACCCTTCTAATAGAAATAATAATTCATGTTTGTATGTCTCCATTTATTTTTGATATCCATTCGTATTGAATTGATGCTAGTATGGATGTATGGACACAAGTTAGTTAAGTCTCTATCCTATAAATAGAGAGGACGTGTCCGGAATGAAACAAAAACGGTATAACCAAGAATTTAAACAAACAATTGTCGAACTCCACAGATCTGGTACACCTGTGAGTAATCTCAGTAGCGAATATGGTATTTCTGAAGTAACTATTTATAAATGGATTAAAACACATTCCCCAATCGAAAACAGTGGGGGTTTAACACCGTCACAAATCGCAGAAATCCAAAAGGAAAACCTTCGGCTTCAACAGGAGGTAGACATCCTAAAAAAGGCTATGACCATATTCGCAAGAAAGTAACAGACCAAGAGATTATTGACCATATCGAAAAGGAGAAAGAACACTTTCCTATCCAATTGATGTGTGATGTGCTAAAAGTGCCAAGAAGTACGTATTACCAGTCGTTCCATAAAGTAAAATCTTCGTATGCCATGGAAAACGAAGCGGTTTTAGCACGCATACAAACTATACATGCGGAGAGTAAAGGTCGCTATGGTGCACCAAAAATTCATTATCTGTTAACCCAAGAAAAGGTCGATTTCAGCTTAAATCGAGTGCAGCGAATCATGAAAAAGGCTGGAATTCGATCAACGATCGTGAAGAAGTACCGACCAACTTCCTCCACTGGACAAGTGGTGGAACGTGAAAACCTGTTAGAACAAAATTTTGAAACGACGACCATTAATGAAAAATGGGTTGCAGATATTACGTATATTCATACATTAAGAGACGGCTGGTGTTATTTAGCTTCCGTCCTAGATTTACACACGAAAAAAATTGTTGGCTATTCCTTTTCCAAATCGATGACAACAGAACTTGTTTTACAAGCTTTAGCGAACGCAATCGATGTTCAACAACCAGAAGAAGGACTAATCTTACATACCGATTTAGGCAGCCAGTATACTAGTGAAGACTTTGAAAAAGCAGTGAAAGAAGCAAAATTCAAACAATCTTTCAGTCGTAAAGGATGCCCATATGACAATGCATGTATCGAGTCTTTTCATGCGATTTTGAAAAAAGAAGAGGTATATCAATCTAGTTATATCAATTTTGAAACAGCCCGATTGACCCTATTCCATTATATCGAGTCGTGGTACAACCGAAAACGAATTCATGGAGCTATTAACTATCTAACACCTCAACAATTAGAGGACTTATGCCGAAAAGAAGCGGTTTGAGAGCAAAGGCATCTAGTTTTCCAGATTTACCCCTACCTACACATTTTTTCAGGACGACATCCATGGCTTGTATTTCCTGTACCCAGCGAAAGCTGTCAAGTACGGTCTTTCACTTGACTGGTTTCGCTGGGTACAGGACGCTCCATGATTGGATGCCGTTCTGACAGAGACTTAACTTTTTTATGTCCAGGATATTGACGTAGATCCAAATGTCAGGTAAATTTTCTTCGTTTTCATGTCCTCTACTTATCACTTCAAAACCATGTTTTTCATAAAACTGCTGTGCATTTTTATTTACCTCAAATGTGTATAATGTTAATTTCCCACTAGATTTCACTTTTGCTTTATCTAGTAATGCTCGACCTATACCGATTCCTTGATACTCTATGTGAATATATAGTTGGCTTATTTCCCTATCATTATAGGCGATCATCCCAACTACTTCTTCATCCATTAAAGCTAACTCTATTTGAAATTGTTCCGTTAAAATATGATTTAAAAAATAAACGTGGCTTTCGAAGTCGTGAATTTCTTTTTGGCCAATAGCCTGTTCCTTACTTTTCCGCCACATATCCACTGTTTTTACTGCGTACTTAGGGTTATACGGAATAATTTTGATATTATGGTGTAGCATATAATACCTCCTTAAACATAGAACTATTCTTCACAAAAGTTATCTATATTTGAGTGGATGTAGTATCCAGCCATGGTGACTTTTCCGTTACTAAATAAATTGAAAGATTTTGTCTCACCTTCATTATTTTCGAGTGTAGAGAGATGCTCCAGATCAAATTCCATCTCTTGTGTACCTTCTCTTTTTGATTCGTTGATTTCCCTAACCACTTTATTAATGGTTTTTTCGTTTTCAATTTCTATTATTTCACCTTCTTTACATTCAATTGTAAGTTTAACCATCTCACCATTTAATAATGGTTCATTGAATTGACTACAGGAGCATAAGAACAAGATACATAGGCAATAGAGTGACATTCTCTTCATTTTTTCATCTCCTAAAGACTTAAAATGACTTCTAATAATTCTCAAACAACACTATGTTTACATGTTAAATTTTAACATAATTAACCAAATACTATTCCATTTATTACACATGTTGTTTTCATTTTTCATCTTTAAATGGCCAATATAAAAAGCCCAAAGACATGTAATTGTCTTTGGGCTTCCTTGATATTTATATTTCTTCCGTTTCTTCGATCGGATCACTTATTAAACTTGCCAATACATGCACTCGTAAAATAATTCCTTTCATCGTACCTTCCTCGTCTGTAACAACGAGAGGATACTTGGAATCAAGTACCTGTTGTATTAAATCTTGTACATATTCTTCTGGATGTACAGTTTTTACTTCCTTCGACATTGCTTCTTGCAAGGTTTTCTTTTGTTTCATCCCTTCAATAGCCTGGTCGATGGTAATAATACCTTGTAGCTGTCGCTTTCTGTCAACTACAAACGCACTCGAGTTACCATTCTCTCTCATTACCTGGATTGCAACATTTAGTCCATCCTTTAAGGATACTAATCCATTTGGCTTAGACATGATATGCTCAGCTTGAAGAATTTTAGTACGATCGATATCGCGTATGAATTCGGAAATATAGCTGCTAGCCGGATTTTCTAGAATTTCTTCTGGCGTACCAATTTGCTCTACTTTCCCGTTTTTCATAACAGCCACACGGTCACCAATTTTAAATGCTTCGTTGACGTCATGTGTAATAAAAATAATTGTTTTTTGCAGACGATTTTGGATATCTAAAAGCTCTAGCTGCATTTCTCTACGGATTAGTGGGTCAAGTGCACTGAAGGGCTCGTCCATTAATAGGATGTCTGGATCGTTCGCAAGCGCTCTTGCGATGCCAACTCGCTGACGCATACCGCCAGAAAGCTCATCTGGATATTGGTTTTCATATCCTTTAAGACCGACCGTCTCTAAATGCTTCTGAGCAATTTCCTGACGCTCCTTCTTGGACATACCTCTAATTTCTAATCCATACTCAATATTTTCTAATACTGTACGATGACTAAACAGTCCAAAGTGTTGGAATACCATTGCTATTTTCTTTTGACGATAAAATTTTACCTGTGTCTTATTGTAATCGACCACATTTTCCCCATCGACATAAATAGCACCTGAGGTAGGTCTATTTAATAAATTCAAGCAACGGATTAGGGTAGATTTGCCACTTCCAGACAGCCCCATGATGACGAAGGTCTCTCCTTCCATGATTTCCATAGAAGCATTGTACACTCCAACAGTATGCCCTGTCTTAGCTAATATCTCTTCCTTTGGTACACTCTTCTCTACCATTGGGATAATTTTTTTAGGGCGTGGTCCAAATATTTTGGATACATTTTCTAGTCTTAATTTTACTGTCATGCTACATCCCTCCTATGTTTCTGAAGGCGATTTGCAATTCCTCCGGTAACTCGGTCGATGATGATCGCTAGAAAGACGATACTAATTCCGGCTTCAAAACCAAGGGATATGTCAATTCGGTTAATCGCAAAGAGTACTCGCTCTCCAAGTCCCTGTGCCCCAACCATAGAACCAACAACAGCCATTGCAAGAGCCATCATCGTTGTTTGATTGATACCAGCCATAATTGTAGGTAAGGCTTGTGGTAGTTGAACTTTCATGAGCATTTGAGAGGAAGAGGAACCAAATGATTGTGCAGACTCTACAATTTCTTTATCTACACTTCGGATCCCTAATTCTGTTAAACGGATTACTGGTGGTAACGCATAAATGATTGTCGCAATAACTGCTGGTACATTTCCTAGTGGAAAGAAGAAAATTACTGGTATTAAATAGACAAAGCTTGGCATTGTCTGCATTGCGTCTAATATTGGGCGCATGATTCTGGACATGGACTTACTAAAAGCCATTCCAACGCCTAGCGGAATGCCTATTACAAGAGACAAAATTACGGAGATTAGAACGATGGAAATCGTGGTCATCGTTTCCGGCCACAAATCAAAGGAGCCTATTAAAAAGATAAATGCCCCATAAAGCAATCCTCCATAAATATTATTAAAATACCACCCTATTAAAAAGATGATAACAATAAATAACCACCATGGTATTGCTAATAGACCTGCCTCTAAGCCTTTAATCATAGAGGAAGAAATAATAAAGATAAAATCAAAGAATGCATCAAAGTTCGCGGCTAAAAAATCTACGAATTTTTCTACTACATCCCCGATTGGAAAACGTACATCTGGAAATTCTGTCATATAGTAGGACTGCAAAACATACAGTCGCAGGTCACCTCTCTTTTAGTTAGATTGAGTTATGAATTATTTTAAAGAAGCTTTAACTTTTTCTGCCACTTCTTCTGACACCCAAGCTGTCCAAATATCTTCATACTCTTTCATCCACCAAATAGCGGCTTCATCTGCTTCCACATCATTTTCTTGCATGTAATCTAAAGCACTTTCAGTTAAATCATTGCTAGTTTCATAGTTACTTAAAAAGTCTACTACTTCCTTAGCTTGTGTTGGTAAATCTTTATGAACAGCAACCACTACATCATTCGGAGGAAATTCAGTTCCCTTCGAATCATTCCATGTTGCTTCATCGTATGGTGCGTCTTCTAATAGAGTTAAATCGTAGCTTGCTGTTACCCACGTTGGTGACCAATAATAACCTACCCACGGCTCGCCTTTTTTATATGCGCCAGCTAGATCTGCAACAATGGCAGAATCAGAGCCAGGTGCTAGATAGTTATATTGTTCGTCAAGGCCATATGTTTCAAGTTTCGTCCCCAAATACTCACTTACTACCCAACTAGATGGAGCACCGACCACTCGGCCTTTACTGCTATCTTCGGGATCTTGGAAAATTTCTGGATACTTCTCTAAGTCTTGAACCGTTTTTAAATCCGGTGCTATTGGTTCAATACCTCGTTCTGCATCTCCTTCTATCACGTAAGTTGGAACATATAATCCTTGCGCGTTATCAGCGAAATTAGTAGCTACCTTTATGATATCTCCACTTTCAATTGCTTTTTCGTAGACATCTTTAATGTTATCGGTCCATACTTCCATATAGACATTTATGTCGCCCTTTTCAAGTGACTGCATGGTTGCCGCCGTTGTTCCACTTGTTACTTCGGTTTCATAACCATAACCTTCTTCGACGATTGTTTGAGCTATGCTATTGTGTAGGCGAATACTATCCCACCCCGCATCAGCAAACTTAATCACCTCAATATTGTCCTTGCTTGTCTCACTGCCACAGGCTGCAAGTACTAAAAGCATACAAAGTGAAAAAAATAACATAATCTTTTTCATTAGTTTGACTACCTCTTTTCATTCAGTTTTTAAATTAGACGTTCGATCGCTCCTCCTTCAAAATCTATAAATAATTGCTAAAATCCTAAACAATTAAACTTCCCTGAATTTGGAAATTAAAGGACGTCTAATTTATAACTACTAATATTACTAAAAAAATTTGTATATTGCAAATTCACTTAATAAATGATTGTTATTATTCTATCTTTATCTGAATATTATGCATCATTTTTCTAGTCATTTTTCATTAAGTAATTAGTGAACCCTAGACAATCTATTCATATAAATAACGATGTAATTATTAATTATTTGTGATAAAGAGGAGATTTTGAATTTATCACCGCTCGGGGGAGGTTTATCACCGTTCACGAGATTTTATCACCGTTCGTAGAGATTTATCACCGCTCATAAAGGTTTTATCACCGTTCGCGAGGTTTTATCACCGGTAGGGTTTATTTTTATATTTTTCTCACCCCACAAAACATAAAAAAGCCATGAACGCTATGTTCATGGCATCTCTTACACTTTAAACCACTCTGTTTTCTGGTACCCGTTCCTCTAATGCATCTTCAATGGCCGTAGCATTGATCTGCATCATAGCAAGTCTTGTATAGATACTGGCACTACCGATATGGGGTAGGACAGTCACGTTAGGTAAGGTTAAAAGTGGATGATCTAATGGGACTGGCTCCGTTTCAAAAACGTCTAGACCCGCAGCCCAAATGCTTTTGTTGACTAGGGCATCATAAAGCTCCTGCTCATCAACTATTCCTCCTCGTGCCACATTAATAAGAGCTGAGGTTTCCTTCATCATTTCCAGTTCTTTTTTCCCAATTAAGCCTCTAGTTTCTGGAGTGAGAGGAGTCAATATTACAACAAAATCTGACTCCTTTAGTAGTGTCTCGAGCTCCACATATGTAAAGTTATACTGTTGCTCAGATTCTAATTTTCTTGTTCGATTATGGTATAAGACCTTCATATCAAACCCTTTTGCCCGGCGTGCGACTGCTTCACCGATTCTCCCCATGCCTATAATTCCTAAGGTTGACCCATAAACGTCCATGCCGGTTAGTTGCATCGGTGTCCAAGACTTCCATTTCCCTGCACGAATATCCTGCTCCGCTTCTGTAATACGACGAGCAGTTGCTAGTAATAAGGCAAATGTTAAATCTGCTGTAGTTTCCGTTAACACACCTGGTGTATTGGTTACAATAATCCCTTTTTCTTTTGCAGCCTCGATATCAATGTTATTATAGCCGACCGCAAGATTAGATATAATTCTTAGATTTGGTAGGCTTTCTATCAGTTCCCGGTCCACTTTATCCGAGAGAACGGTCCACAAAGCATTACAATCCTTTGCCTCTTTTTTGATATCCTCGTACTTCATTGGAATTTCATCGCTATGCCACATAATGACTTCAAATTTTTCTCTTAGTGGTTGTACAATCTCTTCCGGTAACTTTCTAGTAATAAATATTTTATACATCCAATTCCCCCTAATGATTTTCTGATAATTTAAGCATCGCTGATTTGAGAAAAGAATTCAACTGTATTTACAATAATATTTTTATACGCTATACTGTGGTCACATAAAAAAACAGATTGTGTAAATCTTACATAATTGGAAAACTACATACCGTTTCTGCACTAGGGGTGCCCACTTTGGCTGTGATGAGAGCTTTTTAAGCTCCGATCCCTTATTACTCGATCAGGATAATACCTGCGTGAGGAAGTGCGGTGACTTTCCTTTTTTTCATAAGGTTAGTGGCTGCATCTTCACGGATGTAGCTTTTTTTTATGAAAAATTTTAAGGAGGGTTTTGAATGGAATGTGGTTTAAGTCCGATTGTAGGGTTTCGTTTCTCCCTACATCCAATGAGCAATGAGTTTATCAGTATTATTAAGGGGGCGTTACAGGATACAGACACATCCAATGTGTGGATGCATACGGATGACGTATCGACTGTGATCAGGGGAAAACAAGCTCATGTATTTAATGTGGCAAAATCAATAGCTTTAAATGCAGCAAAAACTGGGGTACACGTGGCTCTATCAGGAACATTTTCAGCGGGCTGTCCAGGTGACACAGCAGCTGACGTTTATTTAGAAAGAGGGGATGAGGTTGCTAATATGGATGCAACTAAACAATATGTGTCCTCTCAATTCGCCTTATATCCAATGAACAATCCAAACTATATGGATGTTATCTACAAAGAGATTCAGCATGCGAAAGACGCTGGTGTATTCAATGAGTCCATGCATTATGCAAGCGGTATCCATGGAGATATCCATGATGTATTTGCCTTCTACGAAGCTACCTTTAGCAGAGCCAGATCAGAGGAGCACAAACATTTAGTAATGACTTTATCGATGAGCATTAACAGTCCTTCTCATGGAGATAATCTTCATGCTTAAATCATGGAAGCTAAAAGAGATTATTTTAATGTCTATCTTTGCAGTAGTATTTGGGATTGTGTATTTACTATTCCTTCATGTCGGAAATATTTGGTCAGGGTTTATTGGTCCAATCGCATATGAATGGATTTTTGGAGTATGGTTTATCGTTTCTATCATCTGTATGTATATCATTCGCAAACCAGGAGCTGCTGTAATCTCTGAAACTATTGCAGCCGCAATAGAGGTGCTTTTAGGTAATGCTGTTGGACCACGACTTATCCTTTCAGGTGTCATTCAAGGATTGGGTGCAGAGGCAGTATTCGCAGCTACCCGCTATAAACGATTTGACCTTTGGGTATTAATGCTTGCTGGTGCAGGGTCTGCAGTTTTTAGCTTTGTGTATGGATATTTTTTAGGAGGATTTACAGTTTATACTACTGGGTACGTCCTTTTTATGCTTGTCGTTCGGATTTTTAGCGGGACACTGATTGCTGGTGTAGGCGGCAAAGCCATAGCTGATGGTTTGCTTGCAACGGGTTCATTAAGAGGATATTCTATTTCACGCTCTAAAAAAGGTGACGCACGTGTCTAATGTTATCCGTCTCGAAAATGTTTCTTTTTCATTTCCTGATGAAGAGGTTCCTGTATTATCAAATTTTTCGATGTCTATTGAACAAGGAGAGCGTGTTGTGATTACCGGTCCAAGTGGCTGTGGGAAAAGTACATTGCTATATTTGTGTAACCGCCTCTACCCTGACAATTGCGATGGAATAGTTTCCGGGAAAATAGAGCTTTTTGGGAAGGACAGCAATTCTTATCGACCAGGCGAGGTCAATCATCGTATCGCTACCGTCTTTCAGGATCCAGATGCGCAGTTTTGTATGCCAACCGTTGAGGAGGAGCTTGCCTTTACTTTAGAGAATTTACTAGTAGCGCGAGAGGACATGGATTCAAGAATTTCAGAAGTATTGGAGGCAACCAGGTTAACCGCTTATCGACATTCCATCATTCAGTCACTTTCTGGAGGAATGAAACAAAGAGTCGCCACGGCTTGTGCACTCATTATGAAGCCAGAGGTTTTATTGTTAGATGAGCCGATTACGCACTTAGATCCTTATACTGCAAAACAATATATTGAATGGTTGGATACACTGCAGCAAAGCTCTGGATTAACGATATTAGCAATTGAACACAAGCTAGACCTTTGGGAAGATTTCTTTCATCGTCGAATTAGATTAAAAGAAGACAGAAATTCGCTTATAGACGATGTTAAACGGGATAACAGGGTCCAACAGGAACTATCCCTACAAGTAGAAGGAGTTAGCACCCATAGTTTTCTTCAACCAAGCTCGTTTTCTTTACACAAAGGAGAGGTCGCAGTACTAGCGGGACCAAACGGCAGTGGAAAATCCACATTATTAAAGGCTCTTTCAGGGGTTCTGCCAGCTGAAGGCAACGTCCTGCCAAGCTTGTTAGGCTATGTACCACAGTCACCAGAATTTTTGTTTGTTACAGGAAGAGTAAAAGAGGAGGTCTCTTTTGGCGGAGGATCAAACACAGAAGAATTGCTGGAACGACTTGATTTATCTAGCATCTCTGAGGCCCATCCATTTTCTATCAGCCATGGACAAAAACGTCGCCTAGCTATAGCCGTTATGCTTTGCCAGAACCGGGAAGTGATTTTGATGGATGAACCAACTTCTGGTCAGGACTCTGCTAATCTGACAGAACTTTTAAAAGTCGTAGATGAGCGTTCTAGGGCAGGTACTACTTTTCTAATCGTTACCCACGATATGGAATTTGCGTATAAGGTAGCTGATTCCATCTTATTGATGAGGAACGGAGGAGTGACAGGGAAATATAGTGCGACCAGCTTCTGGGATAAGAAAGATTTAATGCTAGAACATCAATTACTTCCTCCTAAGCGAGGTCCTGTCTATGCGTGCTAGCCTTCATAGGATGAATCCGTCCGTTAAGTTTGTGATCGTAATGATTTGCATGCTTTCACTAGCATTCTTTTTCGATCCATGGACACCACTAGTTTTTTGGTTCAGCATTATGGTGATGCAAATATTCTTAAGCAATATATCCTGGAAAAACTGGACCTTGCTGATGCTTCCTTTCGTAATCGCAGCTTTTGGTTACCTTTGGACCACTCTTCTATTTGCAGAGAGCGGGACTGGAACTGTTCTTTGGTCCATCGGTTCTGTCGATATAACGGAAAGCCAATTGAACCACGCCTTATCCTTAAGCTTTCGGGTGTTGGCCTTTTCTAGTCTAAGCCTATTATTTGCTCTAACAACCGACCCAATTATATTTATACGGAGTCTAATGCAGCAGTTGAAGCTGTCTCCTAAAATTGCTTATGGTATTATGGTTGGTTATCAATTTTTACCGCTTTTAAAGGACGAGTTTATACAAGTTCAACAAGTACAGAAACTGAGAGGACTAAGCGACGACTCCAATGTTTTTAAAAGACTGATTGGTTTACGTCGCGTATTGATCCCTATGCTTTCTGGGGCTGTTCGTAAGGCTGAAAGAGTGGCGTTCGCAATGGAAGCAAGAGGCTTTACGGGGGAACCTAGAAAAGTCTTTTATCATGAAGTGCCTATTGAAAAGAAGGATTTTATACTAGCGTTCTTGTTTATTTGTGTTTTACTAATTAGTTGTATTAGTAGTTTGTGGCTACCTTAAAAGAGGTGTCATCCGATATGGATGACACTTCTTTTTGAATGGACGTAACCCCATCCATACTCTCTAAGATAATTTTTGATTCACTGTCTCTAAATACTCCTCATCCTCTATCAATTTAAATAGAAAGAAGTCTATATTTTTTTGCAACGTGAGGCTTTGTAACATCGATAAGTCATCTAACATAATGACCATCTCCATTCTCTCTCCATTCTTTGTTTCCACATAAATCGTCTGGTTAAGTATGAAAGCTGTTGAACCACCTTTTTTACCTATGTGGTGGAATTTTTGTTGATTACTTTCATGAACAAGTGGCCATTCCAATATATCCCTTAAAGTATTAGTGACACTTGGCGAAAATTCATTGTTTGACACACTTGAAAGGATATTCCCATAGGTGGCTGCAGAAGCTCCGATTAGTCGGTCAGACCAGATCCGTTGAATATCCATGGAAATCTTAGATGCATCTGTAACTGCAAATTGTTTGAATTTCAATTGTTGACTTACTTCGATTGCTAAAGAACGATATTCTTCCATAGACATTTCGTTAAGTCTATTTATTAAATCTTTATTGCTTAAATTCTCCTGCTCCTTTAGGTAGCTCGAGATAGCTAGTCCTCCAACAATAGGGTAAACCTCTTCATGGTTTTCTATGTTTAACTCTTCCATCCTATTATTGATTGCATCTAGACCCAGCAAATCCATAAGGTATTCGGTGTTAGCGTTTGAGCTAAACTTGATCATTCCTTTTGCTACTTCCTGTAGCATTGGTTGTTCTGTTTCCAAGCTCTCTATCCAAGCCTCATGGGCTCCCCCATCGGTTTGGGGAATATAATAAACATTTAGGTCATCTAAATCAATAATAGTAGCAGGATCTACTTTTCCTTCTTCTACCTGAAAGGCATATTCTAAAGCAACCATTATTTTCACAACACTTGCAAGTGGCCTAACTTCTTCATCGTTGTGACTAATGTGTACTTCACCCTCCTTAGCAAAATAGAGGGATGTTGTTTCTGGATTTTCTATAAGATGCTCTAAGACTATGTCAGAATCCGTCTTTCCAAAGAGATCTCCTAATAGCCAATAAACCACTCCGCCTATGACAATAAACATACAAGCATAAATAACGATCATTTTTTTCGTATATGTTTTTTTATCTAATAATATTGCAAGTATAAAAAGCACGGCAATTCCAATCCAAAGATTAAAGCTATAAAATATATGTGCGATTATAATTACCACTAAGGTGACCATCGTTATAACAATTCCAATAATGTCCCATTTACTAAGATTTTTCGCGCTCTTCAAGGGAAGGAGTGTAAAAAAAGCAAATATCCCAATACCAATCCACGTATAAATGCTCATCGTATCCTCCTAATACTTTCTTTTTAAAACGATTATGTTAATAGCGTGCCAAATCATTAATCCCGTCAATAGAAACCATATTGCTAGCTTGTATGATTCGTAGCCTATTTCACTTATATATGAGTCATATAGCTCAATCACGAACCATCCAAAGGGGGCAAAAGGAAATATGATGCTGTAGGATTTGTGAGCGATTGCGTTGCCCCTTTCATCCTTTCCTTCACTACTCCATTCAAATTTGAAGCTTATATAGCAAGCAATAAAAAAGATAATTACATAAACAAGCCTTAATATAGCAAATACAACCTCCGTCACTTCTACTCCCCCTCTTTCTTATATTGAAATACATCCGTTAAATCCACTTCAAATAGCAATGCAATGTCAAAGGCAAGCTTTAACGATGGATTGTACTTGTTCTTCTCAAGCGAAATGATTGTTTGCCGACTTACTCCCAATAAATCCGCCACTTCTTTTTGGGAAAGACCCTTTTCTGCTCTTAACACTAAAATCCTATTGGTTATATGTCTATTACCTTCCATGTTCTGTCACCTCACACAAATTGTAATATATTTTTTACTTAAAGTAAACTATTTTTTACATTTTGTTAGAATTATATTACATATTCCACTATTCAGAAAAGAAATGTATGATTAATGTAAAAATAGTGGAGGTCATAACATGTCGTCAGTAGCTCTATTAAGAGGGATCAACTTAGGAAAGCTCAACAAAGTAGATATGAAATCGCTAAAGCTTCTTTTTGAAGAGTTAGGCTTTCAAAATGTGCGTACGTATATTCAAACGGGAAATGTTATTTTTGATGGTGGAGGTTGTAGCGAGGAAAAACTGGAAGAAGCATTAAGGAATACCTATGGTTTCGAAATACCTGTTGTAGTGAGGCCCAAAGCAGAACTGGAGGAAATAAGTAAAAATCCACTTTTCTTAAATGACCAAACCTTCGTCATGTTTCTGCGAAAAGAAATTACAAACGATGAGTTTTCTATTTTAAAGGGAATTGTAGAGGATGATTTTATTGTCCTGCATAATCGAAACTTGATCATCCACCATACTAAAAATTATCATCAAACTAAATATACAAACACCTTTTTTGAAAAGAAGCTTCAAATGGTATCTACAGCTAGAAATAAAAATACGGTAAATAAAATATTGGAGCGAATGTAACCTTTTTAACATAAGAGTTACTTATCCCTTATCATGATTTATATAAATTTTTATTATCAAAAAATTCACATTATAATTAAGTTAATTCATAAGGGGGTATGGACCATGTCATTTACATTTAAACGAATTGATCACATTCAATTAGCTGCTCCAAAGGGCTGTGAGGAAGAGGCACGAAGCTTCTTCACGGGAATATTAGGATTAAAAGAAATAGAAAAACCACTACTTCTAAAAAAGAAGGGTGGCGTATGGTTCGAGCTGGGAAGCTATCAAATTCATATCGGAGTTGAAGAGCCTTTCTCTCCAGCAAAGAAGGCACATCCGGCTTTTGAAGTTGAAGACCTTGAAGCGTTAAAAATGCATTTAACCGATCAACAGGTAAGCTTTAAAGTAGATACAGAACTACCAGGGGCTAATCGCATATATATTAACGATCCATTTGGTAATCGTATCGAGATATTAGAATGGATGTAAGAAAAGGATAAACTAAGTTTTAAAAAAAACGCCTGTGAGAATTTAATCCCACAGGCGTTTCTGTTATTTAATTATCTTGTACTTCGTTACGTTTTTTCTTAAATAGCTTCGATAGAACCTCGTAAACGATTGGAACGATGATTAATGTTAGTAGCGTAGAACTTGCTAGACCACCAATAACCGTGATACCTAATCCTTTCGAGATTAAACCACCGCCGCCTGATCCTACTGCTAATGGTGCAAGTGCCCCAATGGTTGCAATAGCTGTCATCAAAATTGGACGTAAGCGAGTTGCACCAGCTTCAAGGATCGCTTCACGCATATTCATACCTTCGCGTTCCATATGAATGATTCGGTCAACTAATACAATGGCATTCGTGACAACGATACCAATCAACATGAGAAGACCCATCATAACAGATACGGATATTGTTTCGTTTGCAATCCATAGACCTGCAAATGAACCAATTACTGCGAATGGTAATGAGAATAGGATAGCTAATGGTGCAATACCTTCACCAAATGTTACTACTAATATAAAGTAAACAATCGCAATTGCTGCAAGCATTGCTACTCCAAGCTGAGTGAATGTTTCATTCATATCTGCAGTTACACCGGCAACCCCAACCGTTACACCTTTAGGTAAGTCTAATTTTTCAATCGCTTTATCTACATCTGCAGATGCTTTTGAAATATCATCATCTTGAATTGTAGCGGATACAGAAGCATAGTATTCACCTTTACTACGAGCAAGCGTATTTAGAGCGTAACCCTCTTCTACTGTTACTAATTCAGACAATGGCATTGTAGTTCCCATTGCTGTCGGTACTTCTCTAGCTAAAATATCATCAATCGATTTAGGTGTTGCTGTTTGTTCTTGCTGTACGATAACCTCTAAATCATTTCCTTCTTTTTCAACTGTCGTTAATACTTCCTCCGTAGTGGAAGGACTCAACATCCCAACGATTTGACCAGTTGTTAAACCGTACTGCAATAATTCATCTTGAGCTACTTGGAATGTATACTCTACGTAGCTGTCTTCAGCACTCGAAGAAACATCTTCTAATCCTTTTGTTTCTCCCATTACTTCTTCAACCATTGCAACAGCTTCGTTCAACTTATCTAAATCTTCACTATAGAATGTATAGCTAATTTCATTTGTCGACATGGACATACTTGAGAAGTTTTGGCTCTTCCATTCGCCAGTTTGACCAATGTTGAACACATATTCCTCGATTTCCTCACGAGCACCTGGGAAGTCTTCCATATCCTCATCAAAGATCAAGTACATTAATGCGCCGCCTGAACCTCCGCCCATCATTGCAGTCATGTCATTTGCGCCGTCACCGTTGATAGATACTTGAGTGATATCAATATCCTTACGTTTAAGCATCTCTTCTTCAACTTTAGTGACGTTTGCCAATGTGTCTTCTTTTAGCTCACCAGCTTTTGGAGTGTAAGTCAAATACATTACTTTTTCTTCTTCACTACCCAAGAAACTGAAACCGATTAACGGCGTAAGCATCAAGCTACCTACTAGTAATGCAACCGATACAAGCGAAGTAATAATTTTGTGGTTTAATGTCCACTCTAGAACTTTTTTATAGCTACCAGCTAACTTACCTTGCTCTTTATGATTACTTTCTGTTTTTTCAGCGTACAATTTCTTCTTAAATAAGAAGTGTGACATTGCAGGTACAATTGTAATTGCTACTAACAGTGATGCACCAAGAGCAAATGTCATTGTTAATGCGAATGGCATGAACAATTCTCCAACCATACCACCTACAAAGATTAATGGAGCAAATACCGCTACCGTTACCAATGTAGAAGAAAGGATTGGTTTGAACATCTCAATCGTTGCTTCACGAACAAGGGCACGGCCTGTTAATGGTTCGCCTTTTAAGTGAAGGCGTCTATAAATGTTCTCTACAACAACAATCGAGTCATCGATTACACGTCCAATTGCTACGGTAACGGCTCCAAGTGTCATAATATTTAACGTAATATCTAACCAATTTAATAGCAGTAATGCCATAAAAATAGAAACTGGTATAGACACAATAGAAATAATTGTAGATTTAAAATCACGTAAGAACAATAGAATAATCAACACGGCGATTAATCCACCAAACAATGCTTTTTCAACCATTGTGAATACTGAATCTTCAATAGGAGCACCTTGGTCTAAGGAAACGTCAATCACTAAACCATCAATGTTCTTTTCTTCTTCTGCGATTAAATCTTTCACTGCATTTACTACTGTTACAGTGTTAGCATCTGGATTTTTTACAATTTGGATTGCAATTGCATCTTTCCCATTTGTACGGGAAACCGATTCTACTTTACCAACTACTTCTATAGAAGCAATATCTCCAAGTTTCACAAAAGGAGATGGGTTTGTAGCGGAAGGTGTAACAGGGATAAGCATTTCTTTCAGTTCGTCGGCTGTCATGAACTTACCGTCAACCGCTACTGCCTGCTCGCCTTCTTCAAATTCAAACAATCCTAAGGATACTGCCATATCACTTGCTTGGATCATTTGTTTTACTGTATCTTGAGTTACATCTAGTTCGGCCATTTTTGCTTCGTCATATGTAAGCTCTACTTCTTCAATATGCTGGCCAGTTATAGTAGCAGACCCAACACCATCTATTTTTTCAATTTTCGGTAGTAAAATTTCTTCTACTGTCGATGTTAGCTCTACGATATCTTCTTCTGTGCTACTTACGCTTAGGGCTGCTACCGGCATCATATTCATGCTTATTGCCGTAATAGTTGGCTCCATTGCTCCTTCAGGTAAGGAGATCGTATCCAATGCAGACTCCAATGCGCGTTTTGCTTCATCCATGTCTGTGCCATATTCGTACTCTACTTGAATATTAGACATATTCGAATAGGAATTGGAATATACCGATTTAACATCCTCTAGTCCTTCTAACGCTTTCTCAAAAGGCATCGAGATATCTTCCATAACTTTTTCAGGAGTCGCACCTGGATAAACATCCATCACCATTAAGAATGGGATCGAAATATCTGGAATGGTCTCCATCTTCATTCTTGTACCTGAATAAATACCGGAAACAGTAATGATAATAGTCAATAACCATACCGCTAACTTATTTTTTAGTACAAAATTCACTAAACCTTTCACACTTGCACCTACCCTCATTTGACTTATCAAACTCATTTATTTATAATAATGACTAATTGGTCATTTGTCAACAATAACCATTGGGAGCGATAAGATATGGTAAAGAAACAATTAATAATGGATAAAGCATTAGAACTTTTTGCAAAGCAAGGTTTTGAGGCTACATCAGTCCAACAAATCACTGACCATTGCGGCATTTCTAAAGGTGCTTTCTACCTTTCCTATAAATCCAAAGATGAGCTCATCACTTCTTTGGTAGATTGCTTTATGAAGCAGATTATTTCAGAAATTGACTACTCGGTCAAAGAATGTTCACATTCTGACGATATGCTATATACCTTTTTCTACACTGCCAACAAGGCATTTCAAGAAAACTCTACTTTTGCTAAAATCTTCTTCAAGGAACAGACACATACGGTAAACGATGATTTATTAAAAAAACTAACTTATTATGACAATCTATTAAATGAAATTATTCTTTATATGGTAGACAAGTTAGATTTAACTTATGAAGAAACAAAATATGACTTACTTATTTGCATAAAAGGCTTTATGAAAATATATATCGACCTCTATCTATTCTTTGAATTACCAATTGATATAGACACGCTAACTAAGTCACTTGTAGAAAAGACGAAAGTATTAGCAAAACATTCAACGATTCCTTTAATCTCAACAGATAGTGCTCAAATTATGCAAAAGGTTATAAAGGAAAACACCGATAAAGATATGCAAATACTTGAGTTAATCAATCAGATTCTACTAGAAATAGAAGAGCCAATCGAAAAGGAAACGCTTCAAATTTTAAAAAATCACCTCCTAACCGAAACTCCGAGTCTCGCACTTATAAAAGGTCTTTTAGAGAATATTAAAAACCACCCTCAATGCAAGTGGGTTTCCTACTTGATTAGAGAACAGTATAAGCTTTAAAAAAAGCGTCTGACCAGTTGTGTAACTGATTAGACGCTTTTTATATGACTATAAAAAATCTCACTTTAATTTTAAAGCCTTTGCATATGAGTTTCTTTAAAAGATTCTTGGTACTTTAATCCAAAGCCAAAAAGTCTATCCATAAAAATATGGGCTACCCAAATAATAGAAATTATAAGCAAATAATCTTTTAAAAAGTAGAAGTAACCTAATGTTAAAAGTATAGGAAAAATAAAACTGTGACCAACATTATAAATGGTTGCACCAATTTTATTATTAATTGTATAACCGATCATCGTAATATCAGGAACGAATAATAGTAAAAAAAACAACCAGATTGGAAAGTCCAGCTGCATATAAATAAAAAAGGAAATCCCGAAAGCTAATCCGTTTTCGAGGCGAATTATATGATTGATCTTCACTTCAACACCCTTTCTAGACAGATTTCATTGAGTTTTACCCAAGCTATTTAATCTCTACCACTTTCCCCAAAATATCTTCTTTCGCTATTGGACCGACCGATCTGCTATCCTTACTTGTTAAAGGAACTAGGCTATCTCCAATTACAAAATACTCGTCATTCTTTAATTGAATACCATCTATAGGGATTTCTCCTTCCCATACGTCTGTATAGCTATATTCACTTTCTAATGGTTTGCTATCTATATAAATGGTACCATCTTGAATTTGGATTAATTCATTAGGCAAGCCTATTACTCTTTTAAAATGCTCATTTTCTTCGAGATTAAAAAGCACGATATCGTCACGATTAATTTCATTTTCTTTATAGTAACCCTTATCAACTAATACCTTTTGCTCGTCTTTTATAGTAGGCGACATAGATATTCCATCAAATTCATAAACGGTTTCTTTTGCACCTACACATCCAACTAAAAATGAAATGCAAAATACCATTAACATTATCTTCTTCATCCTCTTCCCACCTCATATACCTATTATTAACAGTTTATCTTTATAATTTTATCATAAAAATTCTTCGCTACCTGCTTTTGAGGGAGACAGAAATTAGACTGTTACTACTATTCCAAGGTGTTTATCTATCGTTTCAGTAGAATTTCTCTTTCACTCAACGACATTTATCACCCGTTCTCTACGATTAATCAAGGATAGTACAAGCATCAAGGGATTGGACAACGTTAATCCCAACAATTAAAAATAACCTCTCCATTAGTATTCGGACGCCAGTGCTTTACATTTTTTAATTCAACCTCTGATAAATCATGGGCGTTAGGATTAAACTGCTCATTTAAAAAACCTGCTTCTAAAACTGTATAATATGGACTCAGCTCAGTGAACAAATTATCATACTCTATAAATTGTAGCTGGAGTTCATTTTCATATAATACAATGGCCGCATATGGAAAATATTGATGCAGTAGAATCGACACCACTTTTTTATCTACCTCAATGTCCATACGAAAATAATTCAATGGGTAGCTAGGTGAAAAAAAACCAATTATTTTACCATTAATCTTTCTAGCAATTTCGTATCCTAACTTTTTAAATAGGTTTCCATCCATCTCATTCATTTCAATCATACTATTTGCTAAGCCTGTAATATTCATGGGGAGTCGCATTTCATTCACACCTTATACATGCATTTACTTTTTAACTTCATAATGTAGTTCTACAAACTGGTTGAAGGTTCTAGTTCCTTTCAATATAAGGTCTAACTGATAATCTCCTTTATTGAATAACGGAATTCCTTTTCCGATGATAGTTGGCGCTACTGTTAAAATAATTTCATCTACTAGCTTTTCTTTTAAAAATGATTGTAATAATTCGCCTCCGCCTACAAGCCATATATTACTTCCTTCTTGACTCTTCAGTTCGTTGGTTAAACCCACGACGTTTTTATTAGTAAATTTAACATCTTCGGTATCTTCCATAGTGGATCTTGTAAATACGTAACATTCTTTATTTTTATATGGGAATTCTCCTGATTCATGTTTTACTATCCAGTCATATGTTTTTTTACCCATTAAAACGGTATCTACCGTCTCATAAAACTCTGATATTCCATTATCACCCTCGCCCTCTACATTAAATAGCCAATCTAAAGAATCATCTTCCGTAGCTATATATCCGTCTAAGCTAGCCGCAATATATAATACTAAATCTCGTTTATTGTTCATCTTATCCCCCCTAAAATTAATTGACTTCATTACTTTCTATCATAACAATATTAATCCTTTAATATTCAACTGACTTAGGTGCATTGGATCCTTCCTATTTTAATGTATATAATAAAATACCATGAACACTTGGTCCATGGTATTTACCTAAGATTTTAAGCTAATAACTTACATTACTCTAACAGGTTTGTATTTCTTCTATATTATAGATCATCAAAACCGTTGTCGATTGCATTCACCTTTACATACTGTCGAGACTTTTGTTCGAAGAAATCTGTTTTAGTGCCGTCTATGTTGTCTGCGTATGCTCGAATCCATTTCATTGGATTTTCTACATACTCAGGATAAATCTCGTTTAGCCCAATTAGTCGTAGCATTTTATTGGCGCGGTATTTAATATAACCTTGCATATCTTCTATATCGATTCCATCGATATCATGTAGTACATAATTGGACCATTCTATTTCTAGTTGGACAGATTCTTTAAATTGCTCATAGACCCACCCTATAAATTCATCGTTATTTAGCTCTGGATTTTCAGCTAGCGTTGCTCTGAATAACTCTGATATAAACCGGCCATGCTCTAGCTCATCTCGGTTGATGTAGCTAATCATCGTAGAAGTACCTACCATTTTGTTATGACGAGCAAGATTATAAAAGAAGGCAAAGCCAGAATAGAAAAATAGCCCTTCCAATAATGTTGTATAAGTAAGCGTCTTTAATATGTTTTCCGTCGTTGGGTTCTCTACAAATTCATTGTAGTACTTGGCAATGTTTTGATTGCGCTTAATTAGCACTTCATCGGTTCTGCCAAAATCAAATGCCTTGTTTTGCTTATCCAGCGATACAATGGATGATAAAACATAGGAATAGCTTTCATTATGTACGGCTTCTTGCTGTGCAATGACCGCCATAATGGATTGTACCGATGGGTCTGTTGCATATAGGGAAAGCAATAAAGCTGTACGTGTTTGAGGTGCATCTAATGTCGCTAGCAGGCCAATGATTTTTAAGTACGCATCCTGCTCCGAATCACTCAAGCTACCAAATTGCTTTATGTCATTAGACATATTAACTTCATCTGCTTGCCAGTAATTTCCGAGTAGACGCTTATACATCTTATGCCAATGTGGATACGCAATATCATTCCAATTCAGTATACCGCTTGATTGCCCATTAAATATTCCTGTTGATTTGTTTGGATTTCTTGGTTCTAATGTTTTTGCCTTTTGCATGATTTAAAACTCCCTCTAGCCATTTAGTGACAATTTTCTCTTGACTTCCTCTTGGTGACTGTTCAATTTTTAAGCCTTGGAATGGACTGTTACAATAGCAAACTAATTTGTCCACCGCCCCGCAAAATAGCTCGTCTCCTCCAAATTGGGTATCCCCAGATCCGAATATATAACTGTTTTCTGGTCGATATCCTATTTCTCTTAAAAATTCCTTCATTTCATCTGGAATACTTCCCTGATCCCAAGTAAAAGTCCCTAGAAATACTAGGTCATATAGTTGTAAATCTGGTAGGACTCCGATACCAATACAATATATCTCTACCTGATACTCGGAATTCTCCAGCTGATTTTGTAAAAGCTCTGCTATTTCTTCCGTATTTCCGCTATAGCTCAAATAACATATAATTGCCTTCATCAGCTCGAACAGGACTCACATTCGATAAGTTCTATCGAGGTGGAACGTACGTAATAAGTCGTTTTTAGCCCACTTTTCCAAGCTTCTAAATGTAACGAAAGTAATTCCTTTGCCTTTATCGTGTTTTGTACATATAAATTTAAGGAGACCCCCTGGTCAATATGTCGCTGGCGTGCAGCGTTTTGCTTCACCGTCCAATGCTGATCAATGAAATAAGCAGACTTATAAAACCACGTAGTCTCTGAATTTAAATCTGGAACTGTAACAGGAATTTTATAATCCTTCTTCTCCTCTGCGTAAGTCTTTTGAAAAATTGGGTCAATACTAGCGGTACTTCCCGCCAAAATTGACGTAGATGAATTAGGAGCAACTGCCATTAAATAGCCATTTCGAAGGCCTACTTCTGCGACCTTCCTGCGAAGCTTATTCCATTCGTCTCCTTCATACTGACGCTTTTCAAAATAAGCACCCGTTTGCCATTCCGAACCTTCGAATAAAGGATAAGCACCCTTTTCCTTAGCAAGACTTGCGGATGCCTGAATAGTTAAAAAGGCAATTTTTTCATATAGTTTATCCGCAAGTTTAACCGCTTCCTCTGACTCCCAACGAATCTGCTTAAGTGCGAGTAAATGATGCCATCCGAATGTTCCAAGGCCAATACCTCGATACCTTGCATTTGTGCGCTCTGCCTGTGGTACAGGTATCATATTTAAATCGATGACATTATCTAGCATGCGTACTTGAATATTTATCAGTCTTTCTAATACATTTGCTGGTACTGCCTTCCCCAAGTTAATAGAGGATAAGTTACAAACAACAAAGTCCCCAGGTTTTCTACGAGTGACAATGACATCATCCTCTAACTGAATCGATTCAAACGTTGTTGCGCTCTGATTTTGAAAAATTTCTGTACAGAGGTTACTACTATAGACCATTCCCTCATGCTTATTTGGGTTGCTACGATTTACTTCATCTCGGTAAAACATATATGGTACCCCTGTCTCTAACTGAGAACGCATAATTCTTTTCATCAAGTCGATTGCTTGTACAGTTTCTCGCGATAGGCGTTGGTCATTCACACATTCCTCGTATTTTTCCCGGAATGATCCTTCTCCTCTTTTTTCATCATAGAAATCCTCCAAAGAATAACCCATTACCTGACGGACCTCATGCGGATCAAATAAATGCCATTCCTCCCTTGCATCTACCTTCTCCATAAATAAATCCGGCAAGCATATACCTGTGAAAATATCATGCGCTCGAAGGCGATCATCTCCATTGTTTAGGCGTAGATCTAAAAACGTAAAAATGTCCTTATGCCAAGCATCCAAATAAACAGCTACGGCCCCTTGTCGTTGTCCAAGCTGATCGACGCTGACTGCCGTATTATTCAACTGTTTAATCCAAGGGAGAACTCCACTAGATGCTCCCACGAATCCTCGTATAGAAGAGCCACGGCTACGCACCTTCCCCATGTATACACCGATACCCCCTCCAAATTTAGATAGAGTGGCTACGTCTGTATTACTGTCGTAAATACCTTGCAGACTATCATCTACCGTGTCAATAAAGCAGCTAGAGAGCTGTCCATGTGGCTTTCCAGCATTAGATAAAGTTGGAGTTGCAACCGTCATATATAAATTGCTCATTGCCCAATAAGCTTCTTTTATTTTTTCAAGACGGTTTTCTTTTTCGTCCTTCATAAGTGTCATAGCTATAACAAGCCAGCGCTCTTGTGGCAGCTCTACAATATCCTTATTAAAATCCTTCGCTACATAGCGATCTAAAAGGGTTTTTAAGGCTATGTAGGTAAATAGGGAATCTCTTTTGGCGACAAGGAGATTTCCTAGCTGCTCTAACTCCTCATTCGAATAGCTTTCCATAATAGAGGGATTATATATTCCCTTTTTAGAAAGGATCCGTACGTTCTCTGCAAATTTTGTATAGACGGCATCAGCAGTGGTACCTCTCCGTTCTGCTTGCTGCGAATATACTTCTGCTAAATAAATACGTGCTGCCACAAATGTCCAAAATGGCTCCTGTTCATCTAAAAAGCTCAATGCCTCTAGTGACATAGCCTTAGACCATGTCGATATCATACCTTCTGAATGTTTTTGTAGCCACTTGTGATGTGACTTAACTAAGGGTGCTAACTTTTCTTCCCCAAATTCTACTATTAATTGCTGTAATACCTGCTGTTTTTCTGTATTCGTAATTATTGCCAATTTAAATTCCTCCCTATTTTTTATATACAAAAAAGCGATGCCTCTAGCCTCTTAGGCTGAGTCATCGCTCATGATTTTAAAGTAGGAAACAACAAGACATATCGTTCGTTTTAAGATAGAGTCTCTCGCCCCCACCTCTCAACCCCCGAAGAAAGTGTTGCTTCATCGACAAAAAGGCAGGTCTACTGGCTCGTGCATCTTCCTCCCATTGGCCTTCCCACGAAACTTCGCAGTGGCATAATCAACAGTTGTCCGCACTTACAGTTGCGGGGACAGCTTCGGTCTTAAACCGAATTCCCTTTTAAACCATAATGGTACCTTTTCATCGTTTATATACTATATATTGTGTTTTGTTTACTTATATACCCTAACATATTGTGTTTAAACTTGTACATAGGTAAAAAGACTTTGTGTTAGGTCTTACATCTCATTTTCAGAATAACCCAATTATAAAATTGCGAATCCAATATTTTCTGTATATTATAATTATAGCGACCTATAAAATTGGTAAAATATCTTAAAATTAGGAGGTTATAAATATGATTACAAGCAATTCCACTAGGTTGACATCTAAGGACTTATTACCACACGGACCTGTTGGTATAGGGGGCTGGCTAATACTTCCACTTATCGGGCTAATTACCTCACCGTTTGTTATTATTGCCTATCTCATGATAGATGTTTTCCCTTTTTTGACGGCTGAAGGTTGGGAGAGTATAGCTAGTAAGAGTGGAGAATATTATCATCCTTTATTTGGACCATTTGTAATAACAGACCTCATCATTTGTATTGCTCAAATATCTACAGTAATAGTATTACTCATACTTTTCTTTAAAAAGAAAACGTTTTTCCCTAAGGTAATGATTACCTGCCTTACCATCATGCTAATAATAGATATTCTCATTGGCTATATAAATTTGCAAATCATAGAGAATGTGTTTGGATCTGATCCTTTAACATCCCAATACTATATG
The DNA here is from genome assembly GCF_038624605.1 of Psychrobacillus sp. FSL K6-4046. Taxonomy (NCBI): domain Bacteria; kingdom Bacillati; phylum Bacillota; class Bacilli; order Caryophanales; family Bacillaceae; genus Psychrobacillus; species Psychrobacillus sp. FSL K6-4046. The sequence continues at coordinate 223,464 of NZ_CP152020.1, read as the reverse complement.
TTTAATGTAATACGGGCTATGATAAGTACCTCGATTTGGATTACTTATTTTAGTAAATCCAAGAGAGTAAAGAATACATTTGTAAAGTAAACATACGATAGGAGGTAGTTCTCAATGACTGTTACTAATGTATCTGTCCAACCACATAATGGACCCTCAGGAATCAATGGTTGGCTCATTCTGCCCTTGATTGGTCTGCTATATGCACCGTTTCACTATTTACTTAGATTTTTCAGCCACATAATAACCTACCTTACGAATAACATTTGGGTGACGATGATTGAATTAGATGTATCTAAAGGACAGCAAATCTTCATAAGTGTAACCATAGTAGTCTACTCCCTTATTTTACTTTTAACAATAGTCATCTCAACAATCCTTATTTTTCACTTTTTCAAGAAAAAAAGGTCATTACCAAAGCATATGATCCTTTATTATATTGCCACTGCTGCGTGTAAATTTGTTTTCGGCTTTGCATTTGTTTACATATCAAATCTATTATATGGAGTGAATCATGAGGAACGGTTTGAATTCGCTGCAGTGTCTATGATGTCATTTATTTTGACATTTATATGGGCGAATTATTTCAATGAATCTCAAAGAGTTCATAATACATTTATTCATTAAAAAACAAGTCAGCCCGTAACTACAGTAAATCCCCATTACTAAATAAAAGTAGTAATGGGGATTTACTGTAAAACTATTTTTCTTCGATATAAGTCAATGTTTTTCCAGTAAACCCAAATAATATAGTCAGGATCGGGCTAAGCAAGCAGAAAAATGCAAATGGTAGGTACTCGAGTGTTGTAACAGCTAATACATTCGTAATGAAAATCCCACATACACTCCATGGTACAAGGGGGTTTACAACCGTACCAGCATCTTCCATTACGCGTGCTAAGTTTTTATTGGCCAAGCCAACTTTTTTAAATTGTGCTTGGAATGCTTCTCCAGTCAATAAAATCGATAAGTACTGCTCTCCGATAAGTGTATTAACCCCAATTGCGGTAAATGCAGTTGCTGCAACAACAGAACTCACCTTCCTTAGCGAGCTTTCCACTTTCATCAGTAAGCTTTGCACGATCCCCAGCGTAAACAAAAGCCCACCCATACTTAGCGCAAGTAGAACAAGCCCAATCGTAAACATCATGCTATTAATGCCTCCCCTAGAAAGTAAGGAGTCAATCGCTTCCATACCCGTGCTAGAAGTAAAACCGTAAAATAGTATATTTAATACTTCCCCAAAACTAAAAGAGTGATGGAAATAGGAAATAAGTATAGCAACAACTGATGTGAAAGCCAGAGATAATATAGCAGGCACTTTCTTAATGGAAAGTATAACGAGTAAAACAAGAGGAATCAGTGTATACCAATGAATCATCCCTGTTTGGAGTAGTCCAGCTTGAAATTCATTTACTTGCTCGAGCTGTTGAAATTCTTTGTTTGGCGATAAAATCCCATATCCAATTAGCGAAATAATGAATGCTGGTATCGTTGTCCATCCCATATTTCGAATATGTTCAAATAAATCTACCTGAACGATAGCAGATGCGAGATTTGTAGTATCTGACAGTGGAGACATTTTATCTCCGAAAAAAGCTCCTGAAACAATTGCACCAGCTGTAATAGCCAAAGAAATATCCATAGCGCTAGCCATTCCAATAAATGCAACACCAATTGTAGCTATCGTTGTTAGGGAACTTCCTATAGATAAACCAACGATACAAGTAACTAGAAATACAATAGCATAAAAAAAGTGTGGCGTAATAAATTGAAAGCCTAAGTGAATAAGTGTTGGAATCGTCCCGCTCATCATTAAGCTACTAACTAATATACCAATAAAGAAAAAGATGAAAATTGCGCCAAGACCTGCTTTGGCACCATCTGTTAGTCCTTCTTCTAGTTTTTTGTAAGGTACTTTCTTCATAAGACCATAAGTTATGAGTAATAGAATTGCCAGTAAGATAGGCATATGAGGAACTGCATTAAATTTTATGATACAAAGCGCCATTATAGCGATAATCATAGTACTAAGTAGTGCTGCCTCCGAAAATGAGGGGGAGATCGTGGAACGAATACGAAACATTGTTAATCCTCCTAATAATAGTTTTTAGGAATGAAAAAAAACCTTCCAATCCCTATAGCTAGGGACGAAGGAAATCTCCGCGGTACCACCCTATTTGTCGAACATTGTGTATGTTCAACCACTTCATTAAAACCGAGTTTACTTGATTGTTGTAATTCATCTATCATGTTTACCTGAACTTTCACCAACCGTTCAGTCTCTTTTTGCTGGGTACATGCAGATTACTAGGACAATCACTCGTATAAATTTTACTTTCGCGATTCAACGCTTTCAATCGCTAAAGTTACTAGAATTTTAACATGTTTACCCGTACTGTCAAGATGTATTATTTTAAATGCATTATTAACGGGTATCTTTAATGAAAAAGACAGAAAACCATTAATTTTAACGTAGCCCAAAACAAAAGGATGACCCCTGTGAAAGAAGTCATCCTTTAACTTACAAAAATATAATAACCGCTAGTACTGCTGCTAAAACTATTCGATAAATAGCGAACGGTGTTAGTTTAACTTTATCAATTAGTTTCAAGAAGAAGCGAATCGATATTAAAGCAAATACAAATGCGCTGACAAAGCCTACTGCATAAAAGCCAAAATGATTCATCTCCACGTACTCCCAGTTTTTCAAAAGGGATAGAAAGCTTGCCCCTGCCATAATCGGCACAGCCATGATAAAAGTAAAATCTGCTGCAGTTTTATGATTCATCCCTAATATTACGCCACCAGAAATCGTTGAACCAGAACGAGAAAATCCTGGCCACAATGATAGACATTGTATAAGACCTACAAGAATAGCTTGCTTATATGTAATCTTGTCTAGTGTGTTCGTTTTTGGATGTTTAGGTCCAAGTTTATCAGCAACAATCATAAGGATCGCACCTAGCACTAATCCTATTAATACAGTCTCTGTTGTAAATAAATGCTCATCGATGTAATCCTCAAACAATACACCTAGCACACCAGCAGGTATAAGCCCAACAATTACATGAGTTAGCTTTAACTGTCCGCCTTTAGGCGCATCCTTTATTTTATATAAGCCTATTAAACTCAATAATCTTTTCCAAAAGACAACGACTACAGCGAGGATTGACCCAAGCTGAATAACAATTTTGAATGTATTAGCTGAGTATTCTCCTAAAAAGTCTTTTGTTTGCAGCCACATATCATCCACGATAATCATATGACCAGTTGATGAAACCGGAGCAAACTCCGTCATACCTTCTACAAAACCTAATATTAATGCTTTAAATAATTCTAGAATTTCCATAAGATCTCCTTAGTCACGTTTTTTAAAATACCATACTAAAAATGCAATCCCTACTATTGCTATAAGAACATACACTATGTTCGAGTAGATATCCATATACCCTACGATATCCTCCCAGTTTTCACCTACTGCAGAACCTACAGAAACTAAAACCGTGTTCCAAATAAGTGTACCTAGTGTAGTAAATAGAAGGAACAGCCAAAATTTCATATTTGACATCCCTGCTGGAATAGAAATAAGGCTTCTCACCAATGGAATTAGTCGACCAAAAAATACAGCCCAAACGCCATATTTGTCAAACCAGGCATCCGCCTTATGAATATCTTTTATAGTAAGTCTCAAGAATTTACCGTACTTGTTCACAATCTTTTCTAAACGCTCTACATCTAGTAATAGACCAATCCCATAAAGAATTGCCGCGCCAATTACCGACCCCGCAGTAGCTGCTAGAATAACACCTACCTTGGTCATCGAAGTTGTAGTTGTCATAAATCCTCCAAGCGTTAAAATAACCTCTGAAGGTATCGGCGGGAATACGTTCTCTAACAATATTAATAAAAATACGCCAAAATATCCAAACTGATTCATCCAGTCTGTAACCCATGCTTCCATTATACTTACACATCCTCTAACTTAATCTCTACCGACCATAACTCTGATTGACTACCTAGTCGAATCGGTGGTCCCCAAAATCCAAATCCGGAAGATACAATCGCATGCATATTTCCTTTTTTCCTATACCCGTAATCTAGTTCAAAAATTCTTTGGGTAAACATATGATTTGGCCACATTTGACCACGATGGGTATGACCCGACACGTGAAAGTCTACCTTCGCCCTCTCAGGGATGAGTAAATTAGACGGTGTATGATCCATTACAAACCATGGCAAATTGTTTTGTTTTGGTGCCAATTCGGATAGTTCTTTTCTGTTTCTATTCGTTAAGTCCTCACGTCCTGTCAAATAGAACGTGTCTGCCACCATGATTGTTTCATCTAATAGCATCTTTACATTGGAAGCTTCCATTTCCTCTACAAGTAATGGAATTTTCTTCCCATAGTATTCATGGTTTCCTAGCACCCCATAATTACCATACGTAGATTGAAGCTGCTTCATCACCTCGGACATGCCCTTTTTTACAAACCATATTGGGTCATCGTCCACTAAATCTCCAACTAGTAATACCAAATCTGGATTTTGTTCATTTGATTTTTTTACAAATCTTTGTAAATGCACTTTATTGGATAACAGACCAAGGTGAAAGTCAGATGCAACCACCACTTTCAACTTGTCCACTGCCGCTCCCTTTTTAGGTATGGTAATAGTAAGTTTTCGGACTACTGGCGAGAAGGCATTATATGTTCCGAGCAACATGATCAAAACAAAGATTAGCAAAACGATTCCACCAATCAGCTTTAAATACTCTGGGAAAATCCACACGAGTATACTTGCAATCGGGAATAAAAGAATTCCATACTGCATGATTATAAGCCAATAAGAACCTATTATACTAAAAGTTCTTAGTCTGTGGTCAAGTCTTGCAATAATAATTGCATAAGCAACTAAAAACCAAATCCCCATGAAAATCCCAAGATTAATTGAGAAGAAAGCTTCTAACCATGTCCACACACTCCAACCAAAATAAAAAACAATTGCGGAATAAATAAGGATCGCTAACGTTATAAAGCCAATTTTTTTCATTTGAGTTCTCCATTTTGTCTTTTCCCATTAGTATAGCAGATTTGCGTAATTTACTCCTTCTCAGCCTTAAGACCGAGGAGAAAATCATGTTTAAGCCCGTTTAGCAAAACATAAGGAGTTGGTAAGCTATAGATACAGACGAGAGGAGGAACAAATATATGAAAAAATTTGGTTTAGTTACACTTGGGATAATTGCAGGAATTGTAGCATTGGTGAATCTTGGTCCGTTATTAGGATTAGGAATATCCGCATTGTTCGTCATTGCAGGTGTACATTTCTACTTAAAAAGCGATTCAAGCCTACTAAAAATCTTTTGGGCAACAGTCGGTATTATCGGTTTATTGACAGCGATTTCTAATATACCAGGATTCGTTGGTATCTTATCAATCGTAGCTTTATACTTCATCTGGAAAACTTGGAATAAGGAAGAGCTTTCACTATCAATACAAAAAAAAGATGATCCATTCGTTAATTTTGAAACACAGTGGAACGAACTTAATAAATAAGGAGGAAACAAACATGACATCATTACTACAACGACTAAAGTATTCAGTTAAGGCTGATCTACATCAACTATTTGATAAAAAAGAAGAAAAGAATCCAATCGCTATGCTCAATCAATACATTCGAGAAGCCGAGAAGCAAACAGAGCAAACCGGTAAATGGTTAGAGCGCCAAGGGAAATTAAAGCAAGAGCTGGAAAAAGAATTGGCTGAGACATTACAGATGGCTGAAAAACGCAAAAACCAAGTAGAACTAGCTACTGCTTCAGGCGAAGAAGATTTAATTTCCTTTGCACAGGCAGAGGTTGATGCCTACAACGAACGTGCAACAACTTTACAGACTAGCATTCACCAAACGATGGAGGAGCTTTTCGGGTTAGAGCGCAAATATGAAGAGATGAAGCACAAAGTGAAGGATATGAAGGTCCGCCAACTGCAGCTCATGGGCAAAGAAAATGTTACACGTGCCCACCACCAAATGGATCAATTGTTAAAGCCTGAAGAAAAGCAGAAAGGATTCGGTAATTTTCAAGACATGGAACAATATATCGAACGCCTTGGACAAAAAATTGAAAAAGAGCATGAAATCACTTCCATGGAGCAACGTTTAGAACAATTAGAAAAAAATGAACAACCAAAGGCTGAAATTGTGTAATATATAGTAAAAGGTTGTCCATTTTATAGGACCAATGAGGGGAAGGCAAACGCCTTCTCCTTCTCATGCATTACTATGCGAAGAAGGGAGAATACAAGCATGAAAGAAAACCAAACAAACAAGCTAGCTTTTTTTCTTATTTGTTTTGTTTTTCTCATTTTTATAGAAGCTACTATATTTGGGAACGGCAATATTATATTAGTCCTTCTTGGCATAGGAATGATGTACTTTAGCTTACGGAAGCAATCGAAATATATGTTCTGGTTAGGCTTTATATTTCTGATTTTAGCTATCTTTTCTATGTGGAGCCTACGATTGTTTTTAGTAGCTATCCTTGTCTATTCCCTTTATAAGCTTTGGAAAAACGAACCTATTAGCCAAGTGATTAAACCGTTTGGCAAGGTATATGAAGAAACACCAAATAGTATTATTCAAAACAAGCTATTTTCATCACAATCAACGCCATTTCAAGCCTATGAGTGGCAGGATGTTCACGTGCAAAGCTTTTACGGAGACTATGTAATTGATGTTACGGAGACAGTGCTACCAAAAGGCACTTCCCTTATTTCCATTCGACAATCTTTAGGAAAGGTTACAATACATGTTCCATACGAGATTCCAGTCCGCATACATTACACTACCGTAATTGGTGAAGCACGAATTCTTTCCCGCGGAGTTCAGCGTCTATGGAACCAGACTGTCCTTGTAAAGGACGGTTACCTAGATGAGGTTTCTCATCCAGCAGAGCTACTCATAACTGTATCCACGTGGATTGGTGATGTTGAGGTGATTCGAAAATGAAAATACTTCTAGGGCAAGGAATCTCCCTCTTTTTCTATCTAGTTAGTATTATTGTGTTACTTTTATATGTTGTCTGGGGCTGGCCAAATGACGAAGCTTGGTGGTCATTGTTAAACCAGACATATGCACAAATACCTCTAGGCGTATGGATAATAATTGTGCTAGCTTTTATAAGCTTCGGATTTTCATTGAACACACTTCAAAAGGTACGCGGTCAAGAAAAGAAAATAGAAACGAGCTTACGACCATTACTTGCAGAAACGTTTGAAACGAGCAAGAAAAAATATACACAGACCAAAAGAATGCAGGCAACTGTTACTCAACTAGAACAGTTAATCCTGACCCAACGAAAAACATTACAGCGTATAACAAATGAAAAGGCTGAAACACAGGACAGAATTATTCAGGAAAGACTAGTCCAAGAAAGACAAAGATTGGCTAGAGAGCTCCATGATTCCGTATCCCAGCAGCTTTTTGCAGCGTCCATGCTTCTATCTACCATGGTAGAAATAGAAGAATCTAAAAATGGAGAAGTCCCAAAAACCTTAATGCAAACAGAAAAAATCGTACAGCAGGCTCAATTAGAAATGCGCGCGCTACTTCTCCACCTACGCCCTGCAGCTTTACACAATAAAACCTTAAAGGAAGGCTTAGAGGAGTTACTTCAGGAGCTTCAAGAGAAAGTGTTTTTTACCATACACTACCGATTAGAAGAGGTTTCCTTGTCTAAGGGCGCCGAGGATCATTTATTCCGAATCGCACAGGAAACCTTATCAAATACACTAAGACATGCTAAAGCAACTGAAGTAGACATTCTCTTCGTTGAAAGAGACAATCTCGCTATTTTCCGTGTCCAGGATAATGGTGTTGGGTTTGAAGTAGGAGAAGGTAAAAATGGCTCTTATGGAATTCAAAGTGTTCGAGAACGAGCCGTCGAGATTGGTGCTACATGCAAAGTCGTATCCGTTCCCTCTCAAGGAACAATTGTAGAAGTGAAGCTGCCTATTGAAAGACCAGTAGTCCAGCCTGTAAATATAGATATTAAAAAGGCCACGGAGGAGTGAATAGAATGATTCGCATTTTGCTAGCCGATGACCATGAGATGGTCCGTATCGGCGTTTCAGCTTACTTACAAGCTCAACCAGATATGGAGGTTGTAGCTGAGGCAGTAAATGGACTAGAGGCAGTCGAATTGGCTCTCAAGCATCGACCTGACATTATTTTAATGGATATGGTCATGCCTATTATGAACGGGGCAGAGGCTACTCGGGAAATTATTAAAAAATGGCCTGAAGCCAAAGTGATGGTAGTCACTAGCTTTATCGATGACGACAAGGTGTATCCTGCTTTGGAAGCAGGAGCGATCAGCTATCTCTTGAAAACGTCCAAAGCCTCACATATTGCTGATTCAATTCGTAAAACTTTAAATGGTAATGCTGTTTTAGAGCCAGAGGTCACTAACAAGATGATGTTACGCATGCGACAAGGATCTGGTCGTTCATTACATGAAGATTTGACTGATCGTGAACTAGAGGTACTTCTTCTCATAGCCGAAGGCAAAACAAATCAGGATATTGCCGATACTTTATTTATTGCGCTCAAAACAGCAAAAACCCATGTCAGCAACATTTTGTCCAAGCTGGAGGTAAATGATCGTACTCAAGCTGTCATTTATGCCTACGAACATAAGTTAGTCTCTACAAAAAAATAACCAAACCTCCTCGGCTATCATATGCTAATGAAAAGACAGCCAAAGGATGATAGACAACATATGACTCCCAATAACAACGACAAACCTAGTGAGCAACCTAACCTTGGCGCTACCGTGGACTTCTTGGGCTCTGTCGTCATCACATTAGGTTTCCTCATTGGTACTATTGGAGAAGGTATCACCCTCCAAGAATCCTTAGAAGAAAAGAAATCTGAAAAAAACTCTAAGAACAATCAGAAACTGCAGCTCTCTCAAATAGAAAAAAAATTAGACCAAGTGATTAAAGAGCTAGAAGCATTAAAGAAAAGGAGATGATCCTAACCATCTAAGGGTCATCTCTTTTTGATGTTTTAGCGTATTTAAAACAATGCTATTATTTTTCGGAAATCACTCGTTGATAGTAGCGCTACTTTCTTATCATACGTATTAAACTTCTTAAGAAATTCAGGTTTCATTTGTTTTTCAAAGTATCTCGTCCATTGAAACATTTTTAGAAATATAGAAAAGGTTGGCTGGTAGTTAGCCTTTTCCAATCCAAGTGCCTGACGAGTAAACCTCTTTATAATTCGCCAATGTCTTATAGCTACTGGTACATCTAGAAATAAAATATGATCGGCTGCCTCTAATGCGGAATCCGTCCACTGAATATGGACTCCTTCGATTATCCACTGTTCCAATCGAATTGCATCTTTTAGCAAATCGTCTCGTTTCTCTTCAGAATTTCTAATATCCCCCTCAGGGCGTCTGGTCCAAACAAAGTTATCCGTTTCAAAGTGAGGAATATTATAGTGATTCGCTAAATGTCGAGCAAGGGTCGTTTTCCCACTTCCTACTGATCCCACAATATATATTTTCATCTGTTACTCCATATTTGCTTGATTGATCGAATGAATGATTCCTGCATGAACGCCTTCATGCCAGACAATAAATTGCACAATTGCCTCTACAGTTTCCATGCTATGTAGATTCCCTATCTCTAACGTATCTATTAAATAATCTTGAAGATTTGGTGCTAAAAGTGCTAACACACGGTCTAACTGGTCTTTTAAACTAACTACTAGTTCTTCTTTTGAAGCGGGTATCTCCTGCCAATCATCCGGGCCTGTCCCTGGGGCAAAAAAAGGTATCCATTCAGGATGTACAATACTGTAAGTTGGAATAGCTTTTTGAACCAAAATTTCCATTTGTACATAAACGTGCCCAACATTCCAACGAACGGTGTTAGAGAATCCTTTAGGCTTTATATCCCATTCATCTTCTCGGCATTGTTTGATTCTGCCTAGTGTATAGATTCTTGCAAAGTTTAGCTGGTATAAAGATTCTATTGTTCTCCACCCCTTTTTAATTTGAGTATATCATTTATGGGAAAATTCTGTCTCCTGATACTTGTTTTCTATTTTAGTAGATGATATGTTTTAAGAAAAAGGAGAGATTACTATAGACCAACCCCGTGTCATTCCCAAGCCGATTGAAGTATACAAACGATTCATTCACCGACTACCTACTCAACATCCGTTCATACCTCATTTAGAAGACCGCATATACAATCTGGAAGCGGGTTATGCTGGTGAGAATTTTGTCGACAATTTTTTAAAGCAAATTGCCTTTTCTAAGCATTACGCTATTTTAAAGGATCTTCACCTTCCCATTTCCGACTCTGGTTATCTTCAATTAGATACGATAATCCTTACCCCGAAATACCTTGCCATTCTCGAAATCAAAAATATTCGAGGAAAAATCTCTTTCCAAAGAAATCCGGACCAACTTATACGTGAAGTCGACGGTGAAATCACTGCCTTTAAATGTCCAGAGCAGCAGATCATACGCCACGCACAAAAGCTAACACTCCTATTAAATTCCCTCAACCTTCAGCTTCCAGTGAAAAGCTTCATTGTCTTTGCTTCCACTAAAACTATTGTGGCACAACCTCCCAAGCGAGTAAGAGCAGTCATGGGCTGCGACATTGCAACTCATATCAATTCACTGAACGTTCTCCCGGACGTCCTACCCGTAAACAAGTTTAAACATCTTCTAAATTATTTCACAGTGAACGCCACCGGGTTTATACCAAAACCACTATCTCACATCTATCCCTTAAATTTGAAGGAGATAAAAAGAGGACTGCTATGCGCAAAATGCTTTCAATTTGTAGAAGGGAGCTGCTCCTCATTCGGTACCTTAAAAAAGACAATGCAACAGCAAGCATTAGAGGACTGGTTTTATCTGTATAAGGAAACGATCTCCAACAAAGAGTGCATGGAATTTTTAAATCTCAAAGACAAGCATGCTGCTTCCTACTTATTAAGGAACTCTAGATTATATCCCATCAATAATACGAAAAGTCGCTACTACGTCATCCAAAAGAAATAAAGATTCACGAACGGGTAGTAGTATGAGCGAAGATTAGGTAGACTGTTCAGAGGGTTTGACATAGCAAGTCACAGTTTTAAACCATTCCCGGCCTGAGTCTCCTCCTGGAGATGGATTACGACAATCCTTCGCTCGTTTACTACAATCCAGCTCTACTTTACGACAATCAACTAGTTTTTTACTACAATCAATGACAAAACACTATCCCTGACTATCGATTACGACAATCCGCGTCTCGTTTACTACAATCATGCTCTACTTTACGACAATCAACTAGTTTTTTACTACAATCAATGATCAAACACTATCCCTGGCTATGGATTACGACAATCACCTGCTCGTTTACTACAATCCAGCTCTACTTTACGACAATCAACTAGTTTTTTACTACAATCAATGGCCAAACACTATCCCCGACTATGGATTACAACAATGACCTGCTCGTTTACTACAATCAAGCTCTACTTTACGACAATCACTCTCTTTTTTACTACACTCCCTGCTCCAAGCTTACTCCCGAGTAAAATTTACTCCCATCCCATGCGTACACAACAAAAAACCCCTTCCACAAGGGAAGGGGTTTCGATTATCTTATTAGATTACTGGTATTTTGACAGTTACTTTAAACAGATCTCCGTCTACTTCGGTTACCAGGCTTCCCCCATGTAAGTCTACAATAGATTGAGCAATGGCAAGGCCTAGTCCAGAGCCTTCTGTGTGACGGGATGTGTCTGCACGCTTAAATCTCTCCGTAAGCTCTGCCACATCATCGCCCAGCTCATATTTCGCGATATTTTTAAACACAAATACTGCATGGTCATCTAATTGGTCTAAATTTACATAGACTCGTGTATTTGGTAGCGAATACTTTAACGTATTGATAATTAAATTATCTAGAACTCTCCACCACTTTTGCCCATCTACATAGGACATGATTGGCTTGGAGCCTATAGTCACTCGATAATCTAGTCCTGATTTATCAATATCCTCCTGGTGCTCTGCAACTGCCTGCTGCAACAGCTGAGTTAAATCTACTTTACGTTTGTCTAACTCAATATTTCCCGAGGCCATTTTAGATACCTCAAACAAATCTTCAATTAATGTTTTTAACCGTAATGATTTCTTATCTAAAATCGCTATATACGAAGCTCGCTCTTCCTCCGTAATATCGGGATTTTTCAAAAGATCAGTGTACGTAATGATGGAGGTCAGTGGTGTTCTTAAATCATGGCTTACATTAGTAATTAGCTCTGTTTTTAGACGCTCGCTTTTCACCTGCTCGATTTGAGAAGTTTGTACCCGCCCTCTTAACTCATTCACATTCGATGCAAGCTTAGCAATCGGTGATCTTCCCTTTACCTTAATTTCAGACCCATCATTGCCTCTAATCATTTCTTCCGTTTTTCCAATAATTCGATTCAAATAAGCCATTCTAGATAATAAAATAAATAGGACAGGAATGCCTATAAACAACGTGCAAGGAATCCATAAGATGATTAGTTCTGGAATACTTGCCATTAAGACCGTACCTACTCCCCAGAAAAATACTACAATTAGCATAATAATTGTTTGTACCCCAATGGAGCGATTTAGGAAAAAACCTTCCAATGATTTAATCCCATGAACTGTGAGACTGTTTTTCCAGTCTGCTGTACTTAACGATTCTTTTAGCCATGGAATTTGATAGAGAGTTGCTGCTGTTAATATAACCGCAATAATAAATCCACCGATTGGTATATCATATCCTCCATAATGGAAAACAGAGAGCATTGCTTCTTCAGTAAATAAAATTGCTAGGAATCCACTAACAAAAATTAATACTATCTGAACATCAATTGGCAAGCTTTCATATTTTGCTCTTCCTTTTTCAAAAATGAAAGATTTACGATTCTTTCTCCATTGAAACACAAACAATACTGCTGAAAGAATCCCTACTACAATGACACTATAAAAAATTAGCTGTCGTGTTTTAAAGTAATTGTACTCATACGATCTATTTCCACTAAGCATACTTGCTTCTGATATGGCAATGGTACCTTCAAAGCGAGTATATCGACTTCCAAGAGTGTCACTTAGATCCCTATAAGCGCCGTCGTAATAATCTTCATTAATTGCTGGTGAATACGTGTTAGGTTCCTTTAAATAGCCATTATCACTAGAGTACACTTTCTTAAACGCCATTTTCTTTCCGATTGTTCCGTTTGTAAATACCTCTCCGGTTTCTACATTTTTTAATTCGTAGTTAAAATCATCTTTCTCATTTAATAAATGGTTTTTTGCTTTAGCTACACTTTGGAAATAAGCATCCACTTCTTCTTCTTTTTCTTTTCGGATTTTATCCTCTACGTACTCGTCGCTTTCAAAATTCTTCTTAATATCGGCTATCTTAGCATCCCGTTCTGCTATGAGGCTAGCTCTAACCGTGTTTTCTACATCCTTCTCCTGTGCTGCATCACCCTCGGCAGATGTCTCCTCTGTAGTTGTAGAGTTTATTCTATCCTCGTAGTTACGCTCTATAGAATAGATTTGATCTTCCAAATTTCCATAACGATTACGATGCTCTTCAATTTCACTAGAGGTAACTACTATATTTTTCTTTACTGCTTCTATATCTGGGACAGCCAACGCTAACGGAACAAGTGCAGATTCGAACTCGTCTAATTCTTGTTGAAAGCTAGAGCTATCGAAATAGTTTTTCCCTATATACTCTCTACCTAAATTTGTAAGAGTAATGAACGCACCAACGGCTATCACTACCAACACACTCAATACAATTACTTTTCCTAGAGGGCGCTTCATCTCGCTCCTCCTTTCATTAATTCAACAATGTCTGTAAAGGTTCTGCTAATCTCCATGATTGGAATGAGCTGTGATGTACAATAAAATAAACATATTGCTCCGCAAAGAATAGCCCCTATTGAAAATAGAAAACTCCATTTACTTGTCGATTTTATAGCCAACTCCCCACACCACCTTTAGGTATCTCGGATTTTTAGGGTCTGCCTCAATTTTTTCGCGTATTTTACGGATATGAACAGCCACTATATTCTCCGCGTTGTAGGCTGGTTCATTCCATACTCGTTCATAAATATCATGAATAGAAAAAACTCGACCTGCATTGGTCATTAATAGTTCCGTTATTTTATATTCGATTGGAGTGAGCTTTACCGCTTCTCCTTCTACAGAAAGCTCCTTTGCCTCCTGATTTAAAATGAGACCATCCACTTCTATCACCGCTTGCCTGCCCTGATACGTCCCTAGCTTTGTGTATCTTCTGAGCTGTGACTTAACTCTGGCTACAAGTTCCATAGGATGAAATGGCTTCGTTACGTAATCATCTGCACCTACAGACAATCCGTGAATTTTATCTGAATCCTCTGCTTTAGCACTTAACATAATAATTGGTATATTTCTTTGCTCTCGAATTTTAAAAGTAGCAGAAATTCCATCCATTTGAGGCATCATGATATCTAATACAATGACATGAACCTCGTTTTCCTCTAGCAACTCCAGTGCCTCTATCCCATTTCCTGCCTTCAACACACGGTAGCCTTCATTTTTTAAATAGATTTCTATTCCATCTCGAATGTCTTGATCATCATCGGTCACTAGTACAGTAAACTCAGGCATCTCTTGCTACCTCCTCACGTTTGCTTTCTTATGATTCTTATTGTAACCTTCATTTCTTAACATTCCAGCAGTATAATTCTGAAGAAAATCTTAAGAAATTATTTGGTTTATTTATATATTGTTGCACTATAAGGTTTTTGTAAGCTTAACTAAATTATCGGCATAATAAAGTACATTCAAAATAAAATGAAAATTTTCTTTTCACTCCCTCTAATGAATCAAAAAATCCACCTACCTTTTTACAGGTTGGTGGATTCATTACATGTTTCTTCTATAGTAGTGCAAAGCTCTAGGTCAATGTCCTGGTAACTTATATCGCTAATCCGTTCTATATAAGAATTCACTACTTCACCAGAATATTTTTCAAATAATTCATTTACTAATTGATCTAGCTCTAATTGTTCCTTCGTTTTGCTCATGATTAGCAACTCCTTAGTCCATAATTGTTATATCTACAATTTCTTCTAGCTTAATAGGTATTAAATAAAATGGATCGTGAAGATGAATTGTCCTATGCTTTACATCTATTTCTTCAATGGTACCCCTGTTATAAATATAGTGACCATTTTTCCAGCGTTTGATCTTCGTATCACCTTTAGACGTATAGGCTAACTCAAGCGTCTCTGAGATCATGACATAATCGTATTCGGTTAATACTGGCTTAGGCTCTTTCTTTACCTCTTCATAATACTCACGAAGTAGTGAGACATGTTCTGGAAGCATCATAGATGTCCCCCATTTAATATTTCGACGAGGATCTAAAGGATATTTAGATTTTTTAATCCCTTCAAAAAATTTATCATGAATATTCATATAACCTCACGTTCCTTTTGGAGAACGGGAACAAATGCTAACACATTTTCTATTTTAAAGATCCTTTTCGTACCTCTTAAAAAGCAATAAGCCTGGAAGGAGTCCTTAGAGACACTTAGCACCTTAACTCGTCTCTTACTGATTTCCCCATTGTGTTTCATGTAAATCATTTCAGATAACTGATTGGCTTTCATTGACTTCAAAATTATTATGCGCACATTTGTTCCCTCCTATTACTTTTTATTATACGAACATTTGTTTGTTTTTACAACTTGAAATTTCAGGAAAATGAAATTTTAGTAAACAAAAAAACGCCACTATGGGCGTTCTAAATATTTCAAGTCACTCTGTTTAGTTATCCATCTACTTTTTATATTTTTCGTTCAAATCATTAATTACTTCAATGGCTTCGTCAACATGCTCGACATCAATAACTTCAATATTTAACTTTAACTCTCTTTGAAGGGTCTCTGCTTCTTTTGCATTTTCGCTCGGTATAATCATAAAAGGAAAATCATATTTTTTAACATTTTGTAGTTTTTCTCTCAAGCCTCCAACAGCTAAAACATTTCCCTCTGCATCAATGGCACCTGTAATAGCCAAACGTAGACCATTTTGTAATTCACCTTTTATAATGAGTTCAGTTAACAGCAAGCTTAGCCCTGCACTGTCTCCTATCCCTTTATCATGCTTGAAATATTCTGTAAGCCTTGCTTCTTCTTTACCAAAGTACAGTTTTAAGTTCTCTCTCATCTCTTCCTTCGGCGTTTTTTTAAGTTGTAGCCACTCAAATATTGTCCTGTTCTTATTTTCGTAAAGAATCTCATTCCTTACTTTATTAATTGTTATGACCTCTTGATCAGGGTACTTCCTTAAATACTCCTGAGCCTCCTGTTTGCTTTCCATGTTATCTAAAGCTTTGTAAGAAATAGCTACTATAAAGATTCCTGAACCTTCTACTGTCTGTCTTGGTTCTACATATAAGTTTGCTACGTATGTTTTTGTAACGAACCCTAGAAGCGGAAGCTCATAACAAAATAGAAGCAATAGGATCGCTAGAGAAATAGTAAGTTGTTGTTTGGTCTTCTGTTTTCTTCGAAATATGAAGATAGAGATAGTTAGCATAAATAAACTAAGGAGCAGTAAAACTAAAAACGAGATACCATCTATAGCGTCTCGAAGGAATACACCTAGTACTAGAAGATAAAAAACGATTGTTATAATGATGGGGATGACATTTAGTGATTGAGCCTTATCTTTCAATATAGTAGTTCAGCTCCTTTTTAAAAGACAATACTAGTCAAGATAAAGATATCTTTGTTAAGTTATGCATGAGATTATGAAATAATGTAGGTAGTGATATTTCGAAAATATGATAGAAGTATATTCACAATATAATGACTCAATTCATAAATTTGATTTGCAATGACAGGTAATGTCATACTGCTCAACCCAAGAAAAATCTGCCAGAGTGGAAATAAATCCCGTTTATTATTGAGGGAAATACTTACTTCAATAAGGCATCACACAATTTGTGAATCCAGTATATAGTAAAAATTAAGGTGATATAACATTTTTTAGTTCCAGTATAATCCACTTAAAGGAACTTATCTATTACTTTTCCATAAATCTGAAACTTTCTCAGATAAAAACTGTCTAATACCTTAAAGGAGTGAACAAAATGAAAAAAATGTTTTGGAGTATGTTAACTATTTTTACAATCTTATTCCTTGCTAGCTGCGGAACTAATAATGATAATGACCCAACAACAGGCAGTGAAGAGCAAGAAAAAGAAGCAAAGGTCTCTACCCAATTAAATGTTGATGCTAATGGAGAAGCAATGCTCCTTATTAAAAACCCTGCGGATAATGAAATGACACTAACCTTTCCAAGCGGACAGGAGGTAGAGTATCAGCTACTAGATCAAGACAAAAATGTCGTGTATACGTATTCTGCCAATAAAAACTTTACACAAGCAATTCAGGAAAAGAAACTAAAGCCTAATGAAGAGATTTCCGTTAAGCTTGATTTGGAAAATGAACTAGCAGAAGTACCTGCCGGAAAGTACAAACTGGTTGTTTGGTCTATGGCATCTGAATTGAGCGATCAAAAGGTTGAATCTGATTATGAATGGGCTGGAACTGAACAAGCAGAAGAGAGTGCACCTCCTGCCGGTGAAAATGATAAAATTACTTTATACAAAGAAGATGCTAATGCAGAATTTGTAGAGCCTTACGAGGTGGAAATTGATCCATCTGGAGATAAAGTGAAGCAAATATTTGAAGAAATTGACGCAACAAATGTAGGATTACTAGAATATCGTTTTGAGAATGACGAGAAAAAACTAGTTTTAGTAATGGATAAGGCTACTGAAAATGTTCAAGGAACTGCTGGAGAATACCTATTTTTAGGCAAAGTCCTCCATTCTTACTTTGAAAACTACCCTAAATTAGAAGAAATTGATTTTGTTAAAGAAGATGGTACACCTGTTGAACTATCACATATGGGAGCTGTATCCACCTTCACACGCGATGAGCAATATACAAAACCGAATTAAAAATAATACGCTTTGTTAAAGTTATTGGTTGATTTTGACTAACAATTCTTTTTTTATAGTGACTGTAAACATAAACAAAGGAATTTCAAATGGCTATTAAGAACATAAATAGATGATGAAATTGGGGTTGGTGACAGTTTTTAGCTTTGTTTATGCGAGTAAATTTATTAGCGCTTTATCGATGCTAAAGCTGTTCCCATTTATTGATTGGAGCGCCAGACGGCGACTCCTACGGGATGAGTGAGACAGATAAGACATCACAACCACGCGCGTAAGCGATGGGGGATGGCTTATCGCTCACTCCGAGGAAAGCGTCCGGCTGGGGCGGAAATCAATTCTACTCTCTGATTTAAGATTTCTTTGCATCATAAATCAACCCTACCCTTTAACATAGCCAAATAATAAAAGAGCTTGGATAGCCTCCAAGCTCTTTTTCTAGTTTATTCACTTCTATCATTCAGACAACGTTCACATTCAAATAATGGAGATTCGACTTGCTCTTGGATGACGCATCCACATTCGCGACAAATCTTTGGATTTTTTTCACTCGTTGGCTTATTCATTCCAATCACCTCCTATAATTTTGCATAGCCTGGAATAGTTAAAAATTCAATGAAGTTATCCTCTTTCACTAATGTCAAAAACAGCTCTGCTGCTTCCATATATCTACCGGTCAAATAGATGTCATTACCGAAGTCAGCTTTTAACTTTCCAAGCTCCTCAGTTAGTACCTGCTCTACAAGTGGCATTGTAATTTTTCGCCCGTCCTCTAGCTTTCCTTCTGGATGTCGAACCCATTGCCATACTTGTGTACGAGAAATTTCTGCAGTCGCTGCATCCTCCATCAGGTTGTTAATAGGTGCAGCCCCGTTGCCTCGTAGCCATGAAGCAATGTATTGAACTCCAACGCTACAGTTTAGACGGAGTCCTTCTTCGGTGATTGTTCCAGTTGGTACTTCGAGTAGGTTGTCTGCAGTTACCTGAACGTCCTCTCGTTTACGGTGGATTTGGTTAGGCGTTGGCATATACTCGTCGAATTGCTCCCAAGCAACTGGTACAAGTCCAGGGTGTGCTATCCAAGTACCATCGTGTCCATCCGAAGCTTCTCTTCTTTTGTCTTCTCGAACCTTTGCAAATGCCGCCTCGTTTGCTTCCTCATCATTCTTAATAGGAATTTGAGCTGCCATTCCCCCGATAGCTGAAGCATTACGTTTATGACAGGTTTGAATACAAAGCTGTGTATACGCTCTCATAAATGGTGACGTCATGGTCACTTGGCCACGGTCAGGTAAAATAACCTCTGGTTGGTTGCGAAGACGTTTGATATAGCTAAAAATATAATCCCAGCGTCCACAATTTAAGCCTGCAGAATGATCTTTTAATTCGTATAAAATCTCATCCATTTCAAATGCAGCCATGATTGTTTCTATAAGCACCGTGGCTTTAATCGTTCCTTGTGGAATCCCTAGCTTCTCCTGCGCAAAGATAAAGATATCATTCCACATTCTTGCCTCTAGATGACTTTCTAGCTTTGGCAGATAAAAATATGGTCCTGTTCCGCGCCCGATCGCCTCTTTCGCGTTATGGAAAAAATATAATCCAAAGTCAAAGAAGCTACCAGAAATCGGCTTACCATCTATATGAATATTCTTCTCCATCAGATGGAGGCCACGAGGACGAACTAATAACACTGCTGTTTCATCCTTTAAGTGATAGCTTTTACCAGTTTCAGGCTGCGTATAAGAAATCGTCTTTCTTACTGCGTCTCTCATATTGATCTGGCCTTCAATCATATTCTCCCATGTAGGAGATGTTGCATCCTCGAAGCAGGCCATGAATGCTTTTGCTCCAGAATTTAGGGCATTGATCACCATTTTTCGATTGACTGGTCCTGTAATCTCTACTCTTCTATCCTGTAGATCCTCAGGGAGCGGAGCTATTGTCCAATCCCCTTCTCGAATATGTTTTGTTTCTGTAAGAAAATCTAATTTTTCTCCATTGTCTAGCCTTTCCTGGCGGTCTCGCCGAGCAATGAGTAACTCCTTTCGTCGGTCATCAAATGTCTGATGAAGAGAAGCAACGAATTCCAAAGCTTCCGGTGTTAGAATCTCATGCATTCCTTCCACGTCTTTACCAACAATTTCAATCTTTTTTTCAGTTGTTTGTTCCATTCCTTTACCCTCCCATTTCTTCAATGATCAAGCAAATTGTGCTGTTTCAGTTGAACCTTTCATGGCAGTCGTAGAGGAAGTACCACCGGAAACGACTTGAGAAACCTCATCAAAGTATCCAGTACCAACCTCACGCTGATGTTTGGTAGCAGTATACCCCTTTGATTCGTTCGCAAACTCTGCCTGCTGCAATTTGGAGTATGCAGCCATCCCTTTCGTTTTGTACTCATGAGCAAGCTCAAACATACTGTGGTTCAATGAATGGAATCCAGCAAGTGTAACGAATTGGAACTTGTAGCCCATCTTACCTAGCTCTACTTGGTACTTAGCAATCGTCTCTTCATCTAAGTTTGCCTTCCAGTTAAACGATGGAGAACAGTTGTATGCAAGCATTTTATCTGGATATTGAGCATGAATTGCATCCGCAAATTGCTTTGCTTCCTCTAGGCTCGGGTGGGAGGTTTCGCACCATACTAGATCTGCATATGGAGCATAAGCCAATCCACGAGCGATTGCTTGTTCTATACCAGCCTTCGTACGATAGAAGCCTTCTGGAGTTCTTTCTCCTGTAATAAATTCATGGTCACGAGGGTCAATATCGCTTGTCACCATATCTGCAGCGTCTGCATCTGTACGTGCGATTAAAACAGTAGGAACACCAGATACGTCAGCTGCTAAACGAGCTGCCACTAGGTTACGGATAGCATTTTGTGTTGGAAGAAGTACTTTACCTCCAAGATGTCCGCACTTCTTTTCTGATGCCAGCTGGTCTTCTAAGTGAACGCCAGCTGCTCCTGCTTCAATCATTCCTTTTATTAGCTCAAATACGTTCAGTGGGCCACCAAAACCCGCTTCAGCATCTGCGACAATTGGTGCGAACCAGTCAAACTCATCCTCACGACCTTCAGCCTGGTCAATTTGGTCTGCTCGCTGAAGCGCTTGGTTTATACGCTTCACTACTGCTGGAACGCTGTTTGCCGGGTAAAGACTTTGGTCTGGATACATTTGACCGGAAAGGTTAGCATCAGCTGCTACCTGCCAGCCACTCAAGTAAATCGCTTGTAGTCCTGCTTTTACCTGCTGTACTGCCTGGTTTCCAGTTAAAGCTCCTAAAGCATTTATAAAATCTTCTTTATGAAGGGAATTCCATAGACGTTCTGCTCCCTTGCGCGCTAATGTATGCTCGATTTGTAGTGATCCACGTAGCTTAATAACCTCTTCTGGAGTGTAAGGACGTTCTATTCCCTTCCAACGGTTATCCTCTTCCCATTGCTTTCTAAGCTCTTCTACTTGCTGTTGTCTTTTTGTCATTAATGAACACACCTCTCTACAATTTTTTGATAATTAAAAATATGTCTTTTTTACTGTATCATAACAGCACCTTTTCTTGTAATCTAATATATAACAGAATGGTTTATTCTGTATCGGTTTTTGGATAAGATACTTTTTTTCAAGGACGAAAAAGAAATAAGGCAGACGAATGGTAAAAAAAGAACTTGGAGGTGTATGAATGGAAATAACGAAAGACCAATTAAAGAGATATAGCAATCTTTTAGAAGAATGGATTCCTAAAGAGGCTTCCATTGCCATTGCCGTTAAAGACCAGTACATCTATTATTATGCCGGCGAGCATGACCTACAATTGCAGGAAGGACAGAAGGTACAGCCAGGAAGCATTGCTGATTTAGTTTTTAAAAATGGCTGTCGAACAGAAGCTGTATTAGACGATAATTTGTTTCAAATTCCTTACTACGGAGTAGGCTATCCTATCGAGATTAATGGCGAAAATGCTGTATTAGTTGTTATACTCCCACCCAAGCATGCTGTTACAAAGCAATCCCTGGTTCGATTTCTTACAGGAAAAAAAGAAGAAGAGTGGAAGCCTGTACCTATTGAAAAAATAGAATACCTGGAAAGCTTGCAAAAAAAGATTTGGTTTTATGCAGAGGGTGAGGCTTATAAAACGACTATCCCTTTAAAGGAACTTCAAAGAAAATTGCCTGATGATTTCATAAGAATACATCGTTCTTATATCGTTAATATCTCATTTATCGATCGAATCATTCGAGACTTTTCCTCCAATTTATTAGTTGTATTGACCGATGATACGGAATTACCGATTAGCCAATCTTATATGGCTGAGGTGAGGGCTGTTTTAGGATTTTAAAAGAAGAGGTCATAAGCCTCTATCAATAGACATAAATAAAAGAGCTACCATTTTAGGGAAGCTCTTTTTAGGTTGCCAAATACCATTTGTTTTCTACAAACAACTTCTTTATTATAAAAATAAGTAAACTGTCGGAGGATAATCATGGAAATTCTAAATACGTATATAGCAGCCACGAACACGCATGACTTTGAACAGGTCCGTAAAGTATTGCACAACAATGCCGTTTACTTTTTCTCCGATCAAACCTGTACTACTCATCAAGAGATACAGAATTACTTTGAAAACGCTTGGACGGTTGTAAAAGATGAAAACTATGAGGCTCGGAATGTCCATTGGCTCCATCAAGATGAAGACTCAGCGACATGTATCTATACCTATTTTTATGAAGGGTACGTGAATGGTGAGTATGTTAATGGAGAAGGCAGAGCTACAAATGTATTCGTAAAGAATGAAGGAGATTGGAAACTCATTCATGAGCATTTAAGTGACAAATTATAATAAGAAAGGAGAAATTTGATTGATGAACACGTTTATTGCAATTATCCCTTTAATTCTTTTCTTTGCATTCTGGTGTTTTGTTATTTGGTTTATCATTACATTAGTACTTTCGAATAAAGAGCGTAATGAATTATTAAGAGAGATTTCTAGAAAGCTCGATAACCTCCCCCATTCTAACAAGGCAGAATAAAAAAGAGAGGGTAATTAATCCCTCTCTCCAGGCTTTGGTAATGGTAGTGTATTTTCTTCCACATGGCTTTCTGAGCCTTCCATTGCATCTGTATCATATACATGTAATTGATATGTGAAAGTATCATCGTTGTTCACCTTTATAGACATAACTTCTTCTTTGTTAGTTAAATCTGTAATAATTGGCTTCATTTCATTCCTCTCTATGTCTAACACATACAGCTTGCCACCAGCAGTTACCATCCCGTAGGCATAGCCGATTATAACAAATAGTCGACTTTCATCAATCCAAGCCACTTCTTTCGGTGTGTATTGCCTGTAAGGTTCTTCCTCTAGTAATTTAAAGATAAATGAATCCTTTGCATTCATGTTTTCGATAACTAAAGTACCGATGCCCTCTTCTCCAGCCTGTTCTCCACGTCCTTCTATTGTGGCACGATATGTACCATTGGGTGAAGGAATCCATGGAGAATGGAAACTTGGTTTGTAATTGGATACTTTAGTTTTCTCAAATGTTTCGGGAGTTACTTTATCTCTAACATCTTTAGACTCTGTTGCATACGTATATTCTTTTATTTCCTCTGTTACTCCAATAATATAATCGCCTTTTTCTTCATCCCAGTATTCAGATACCCCTTTTATATATCCATATCCAGGAGCATAATAGCTTCTAGCTCGATACGCATCCGCACTTGTCTCTACAACCATCACATTGTTCAAGGTACCTAAAGGAGTTGCAATCTCTTCTTCTAAGGAAACAATAACCCCTTCACCAAGGGTACCTCCATACCCATATGGATCTCCCACTTCAAATGGAGCTTCTAGTATCAGCTCTATGGTAGGCAAGGACTCTAACTCTTTGAATGTCATATTCGTTGGCGAGACGCCCTCCAGCATTTCTCTGTAAACGAGCACTACCTTATTGTCCTTAATCCGATAAATGTTTTCGAACGCTGCCCCTGTATTACTCACTATTTGCTGAACATAATCTACGTTGAGCCAAGTTGTTTCAATAGTAGAACCGCTATCCTCATAACCACCATCAAAAGTAGACTTGCTATTGGCCGGAAAATATTCTTTTAATAGCAATGTAAGATCTTCTTCATGATTTGGTTCTTCCAAGGGAGGGACCACAGTGGTTGGCGGTTCCTCTGCAGGTTGGAACGGCTTTTCTTGGAGAAGGTTTGGGACTAGTAGGAAGCAAGCAACAGCTATCAAACCTATAAAAGCTGCTATAGCTGTATAGCTAGCCAAACGCTCCGACTTTCTTTTTATGTGGGTCCCTTTTTTCTTTTGAATCTGCTCCTTCACTCTATCACCACGTTCGGAGGTGTTCCCTATTTTCAACAGCAGCTGTTGTTTAATATCATTCATTTACAAGCACCTCCCATTCCCCATCCTTTAGTTTTTCCTTCAATAGTGACCTAGCTTTTCTGAGCCTTGTCTTTACGGTACTATCTGAAATGATTAACAGCTGAGAAATCTCCAGGACTGATAACTCTTCAAAATAATAGTGTATGATCACTTCACGATATTTCAATGGGAGCTCTAGCACTGCTTCTGCCAGTTCTAATTTTTCATCACTTTCTATCATGACATTTCGAGACCTTTTAGTTGGTGATTTAAATGAATTAGTTAATGTATGAGTTCGATATCGCCAGCTCTTCAAATAATCCTTACATCTGTTAATGGTTATTCGTGCAAGGTATGTCTTCAAAGATGCTCGTTCTTCAAACTGCTCGAATTTCTGATAGAAGGTCAAAAAAACCTCTTGAACAATATCCTCTGCTGCAGGCCACTCCTTTACATATAAGTAAGCAAGCTTAAGCAGATAATCCATATTCTCCTGCATTACCTGCTGAAACCTCTGTTCTTCTAAATAACTGTCCAAATTCTATCCCCCTTCCTATTCCTTTTAATAATAGACGAGGCACCTGTACTGCACGTTTTAAAAACAGACATATTAATAAAAGCTGCTTCGACTCTTGCTCGAAACAGCGTGTTAATTTAAAAACAGTATTTCCTTTGTATATGGGTTAAAGATTACAACAATTTCATTGGAATCCTGAATAACATTCATACGATAATTCTCTTTACCTGTCTCCGCTTGAGGTATAGTAGTTAGAAAACTATCTTGGACCTCTACGTCATACTCCCTCGCTACTATTTGCTTTGCTTCTTCATACGTATAATTAGGCTTAACTATTTCATACATCAAAGTAATACAAACAATACCTAATAAGCACAATCCTGTCGTTTTAAAGAATTTTTCTCTTTCATCCATCCAAATAATATAAATTTGAACATACGATAATAAAATTAACGGAATGTAAATGGATAAAAAGTGTAGAGTTGGATCAATCCTTAAATATTTGCTGGAATCATAAAAGAAGTAAAGAAAGAAAGCAATGGACGCTATAAAATAAATAATAGACACAATTATTTCCTTCATCTTTTCAACTCCTCTTCCAGATTTCTATTTAGCAGAATTAGCATTACTTTTTTATATTATTCAACAAGTTGTTCTCTTTTACCTTTCAACCAAATTTGGAAAGCTTCACAAGAAAAGCGCAAGCGCCTGTCACTGCCCCGACAGGCAAATGGGAAAATGCGAGGAGGCAGTTCCTCAGCCACCGTAGTATTTTTCCATTTGACCCCGAGGGGCAAGGCGGTGGAGCTAGACATCAATTTATCCACAGGTTCAGAATTTTTAATTTCCTAAACTAAAATAAAAACAGCCTCTAAAAGAGACTGTCTTTCTAAATTATGCCTTTAGCGTAATCTTATTAAATTTAAACAATAAGGTCATACTAACATTCAATATAAAATGGACAATAATAGGCACCAATAAATTATCTGTATAAAAATAACACCAGCCAAAAACTAGGCTCGGAACTGTGATATTAAGGAGCATCAACGGTTTTTTATAGTACTGGACGTGAAATGCCAAAAATAAAAAAGAAGTTAGTAAAATGGCGAGCCATCGATGATCGACGATTATAAATAAAACATTTTGTATAATTCCTCGAAAAAGTAATTCTTCAAAAAGAGCAGCCAGCAACATAAACGAGATAATTTCTAAAACTGAACTATCTTGATAACTTTTATTCATTTCATCTATGTACTTTTCCGGGGTTAGATAAGTCAGTAGGACTCCGAATAGAGTTAAACTAATCGAAGCCAAGATGATGACCAATATTATTTTTGAAGCTTCGTTAAAGGCTAAGACAGCGCCATATGCCAAATAGCCTTCTAGTAGCATAAAAAAGAGAATAGCACTACAAAATAAATTTAAGCCGATATAAGCTGGAATCATACTCTTTAAATTCATTTTATTTATTTGTCCTTTCCTCACTTGAGCTTGTTTGGTTTGGTTGCTTTACTACCCAAAGTTAAAATGACGATACTTCCAAGCAACAAACCAATTCCTATCCACGATGTAAACCCTAAAATTTCTCCCACTACCACTACACCAAGCAGTGCAGCTGTAGTTGGCTCTGCTAGCGATAGTGTCAATGCAGAGGATGCTGGTATCTTCCGAAGACCCCACCCATACAAAACATATGCCACACTCGTTGTAGCCAAGCCTAAATAGACGATGATTCCCACGTTACCTGGATCAGCTAGCCAGCTTATGTCATAGATAAAGAAAAATGGCGTTAACAGCAACGCACTTAGTGAGAATGTCACTGCCACTACAGGGATGGCTTCTTCTTTTTGTAAAAGGGACTTGCTCGTAAGCGTATAAAAAGCAAATATAAGCCCGGCAACTAGTGAATATAAAATACCTACCGGATCGATTGTTACTTCACCCTTCGTCAAAAATAAAAACAGACAGCCAACAATTGCTAGCCCAGTAGAGAGCCCCCACACTTTTGTAGGTTTCATTTTTAAGAAAATCCATTCAACCACGCCAGAAAAAACAGGCGCGCTTCCGATAGCAACTACACTGGCAATGGCAACACCGGTTAATCGAACGGATGAAAAAAACAAAAGCTGAAACAAGGATATGCAAATAGCAGCATATAATGTCTGTTTCCAAGGCCAAGTATGAAGCTTTATTTTTTTTAGTAAAATCATAATGATTAATAGGGGAATGCCTCCGGTTGCCGATCGTCCAGCGCTAATAATAAAGGGATGGGCATTATCTGGTAAAAATGTTTGAGCCGTTCCTGTCGTTCCCCAAAGCATCGCTCCCAGTAATACGAATATGTATGGTATAACAGCCACTCTTTTCATCCTTTCTACTACAACTATTTTCTATGTGAGGACATTGAGTTACCTCCTTGTCTCCATTATACTAATAAATACGTAGGAGGGATTTGTACCATGTACATGACAGTAGAAGAAACAGCTGACTTCTTGTCGATGCCACTTGAACAAGTCAAAAGGTATATCGCCGATAAAAAGATACGTGCTGTCTTTGACGGAGAGCAGTATGTTGTCAATAGTGCACAGTTCGAAACCCATTTAGAGCAAGTGGAAGAATTAAAACGTCAAATTGATGAGTGGCGCAATACTCCAATTCCAGAGGACATTGATGTAAAGGACGAGGACTAGCCAATCCAATTTATGCATATCAAACAAAAAGGACTTTTTCCGAAGGGAAATTGTCCTTTTTGATTTTATATTGTAATAAAAAAGCCTGCTCTCTTACCGATAATCTCTGCGTAGTCCTCAACCATCACGCTAGCAGTAGGATACATCCCCGCTCCAGGACCTACTAGTGTAAGTGTCCCAATATAGTTAGTATCAAGAGAAACAGCATTATTTACTCCTTCGATTGCATACAACGGATGATCTGCTCCTACCAGCTGAGGCCCTACTGATGCATATAACTCTCCATTTTCATCCTGTTCAATTTCTGCTACATGACGATAACGAAGACCTTTGTCCTTAGCTTCACGTACATCCTCTAATGTAATTTCATCGATTCCTACTACACGTACATCGTCCCAATCTGGCTGTTTTCCAAATGCCAATGCGCTTAAGATCATTAGCTTGCGAAATGCATCCTGACCAGATATATCGTTGTAAGGATCAGCCTCTGCATATCCAAGCAGCTGTGCTTCTTTTAAGGCACTCTCAAATGGCGAATCCTCTATACGCATTTGCGTCAAAATATAGTTGGATGTTCCATTCAATATTCCTTGAATTTTCTTTACAGAGTTCACTTGAAGCAGGTTTTTTAGAGTCTTGATAATTGGCACCCCACCAGCTGTAGTAGCCTCATAGCCTACAAATACACCTCGTGATTTTGCGCGCTCCTGTAAGGGAATACTATATTTAGAGAACATGACTTTATTTGCAGTAATCACGTGACAACCTTTGTCAATCGCTCTGCATAAATAGCTATATGCGGGCTCTTCGTTGACAATTGCCTCAAAAACTACCTGGAGTCCAGGAATATTCTCAATATCCTCAAAGTCGTCTGTTACCAAAACTCCTGGAGTTTCAGGTCTTTCTTTTGCTAAATTATTTATCAGGATTGCACAAATCTCAATATCCAACCCTAATGATTTTTTTAAGTCTTCTCTTTTTTCATTTACGATGTGATAAATCCCTTGGCCGACTGTTCCAAACCCTAAAATCGCTGCTTTTATTTTTGCCATGCTGTCTCCTCCAAAATGAATCTGTACAATTGAATATAAATAATCGCACTTGTGTAATATTTCAATAAATTTATTGACTATTTTACATATTGTAGACTATTTTTATTCATTATACAATAGGATTCTATCTAGAGAGGACATTTGTTTTTCTCAAAAGTACTTTTTCGAGTGCATTTTGTAAGTCTTCAACTGCCTCCAAGCCAACAGACAAGCGGATTAGATCCTCTGTAACACCTGATTTTACTAAATCCTCGGGAGTAAGCTGTTGGTGAGTAGTAGAAGCTGGGTGGATAATTAAGGATTTTGCGTCTCCTACATTAGCAACATGAGACCAAATTTCAATATTATCAATAATTTGTCTACCTGCTTCTCTGCCTCCCTTCACTCCAAATGTCAGAATAGAACCGAAGCCATTTTTTAAATACTTTTTAGCCAGCTCGTGCGTTGGATGGTTTTCAAGCCCTAAGTAGTTAACCCATGACACTTCCTCATTTGCATTTAAGTACTCTGCAATCTTCTGTGCATTTTCGTTATGTTTTGGCACTCTTAAGTGAAGTGTTTCTAGTCCTTGAAGAAAGGAAAATGCTGCCTCTGGGCTAAGAGTAGGACCAAAATCCCGAAGCAACTGAACTCTTAGCTTAATTGCAAATGCCACATTTGGTACGTCGATTCCATAACGTAGCCCATGATAAGTAACATCAGGCTCTGTAAATCCCGGAAATTTATCGGAGTTCCAATTGAAATTCCCTCCATCTACTACTACACCACCAATTGTTGTCCCATGTCCTCCAATCCACTTCGTTGCAGAATGTATAACAATGTTAGCTCCATACTCTATAGGATTTGAACCAAAAGGTGTAGCAAATGTGTTATCTACTAATAATGGAACTCCTACTTCATTGGAAATTTTTGAAACAGCTTCTACGTCTAGAACATTTAAGCTTGGATTTCCAATGATTTCTGCAAAGAAGCCTTTCGTTTTCTCTGTAACAGCTTTACGGAAATTTTCTGGGTCAGAGGAATCTACGAATTTTACTGTAATCCCATAACGTGGGAGTGTATGTGCAAATAGATTAAAAGTTCCTCCGTATAAATTTTCAGCAGCTATAATTTCATCTCCAGCTCCAGCAATGTTCAAAATAGAAAATGCTATAGCTGCTGCTCCTGAGGAAAGTGCTACTGCTGCTGTTCCTCCTTCCAGTAATGCAATTCTTTGTTCAAAAACATCTACTGTTGGGTTTGTGATTCTGGAATAGATATTACCAGTCTCTTTCAAGGCAAATAGATTTTGTGCATGCTCTGTGCTTTGAAATACATATGAGGTTGTTTTGTAAATAGGTACTGCTCTAGATCCTGTCACTGGATCAGGCGTTTGTCCACCGTGTAATAGAAGTGTTTCTTTTTGAAGATTAGTCATTTGAATTCCTCCGATTTAGTAGATTAGATGGATGCTGGAGGCCAGAGAGGATTATAGAACTGACAACTATAAAAACCCCTCTTCAATTAAGAAGAGGGGTCAAATTGATGACATGTTCCTCCTCTTATCTTCCAAATTCTATTAAAGAATTTGTAGGATTTAGCACCTTTCCAAGTTATAGAACTTGGTGGTTGCCGGACTTCTTAGGGCCTATTCCCTCAGTCACTCTTGATAAGAGTATTTGATTAGTATTCCATCTTGTTACACAGTATAAGTCTCCATATATTTAGATGTCAAGTCATTTTATAAAAATTCTGAAACTTCTTCTTTTTTTAATCGTTTAATATAATAGATAGAATAATTTTATAAGGGGTGTCATAGAATGGTTGTTTGGATTGTTAGCATTCTCCTAACTGGCTACATTATTGGTTCGCTACATGGATCTAAACTCGCTCAATGGATGAGTGGAGTTAATATAAAAAAAGAAGGTCTAAATAATTCCGGAGCATCCAATGCTACTGTCGTACTTGGCTGGAAGTATGGTGTTTTAGTGGGAGTCATAGATATATTAAAGGGTGCCATTATGATTATTGGCGTACGTGTACTTTCTGAGCAGTGGAGCTTGTTTAGTTCATCAGAGCTGGATCTACTTCTTTATCTAGCTGGTGCCGCGGTTATTTTAGGACACAACTTTCCAGTTTTCACAAAATTTAAAGGTGGGAAAGGCACAGCCTCCATTATCGGGGTTTTACTTGCATTACATTGGCCGGTCGGACTGGCTGGATTGCTTATATTAATCTGCGTTACACTTTTAACAGATTATTTGTTGATTGGGGTTTTGTTTTTTTACCTCATATTTTTAGGAGCCTCTGTCTGGACAGCAGATGGAACAGGGCCAATCTTAATAGCAGGCTTCCTATTTTTAATGGCTTCCTTCTTACACATAGAGAATGTCCAACGATTAATACGGAACGAAGAAACAAAAATTTCCTCTGTTATAAAGAAAAAGAAGCCTTCGGTTTAAAGGAAAAGAGTGAGTTAAATGAGCAAAAAAAAGAGGTGGATTGTGGTCATTCCATTCATAATAATCGCATCGAGCGGATTAGGTATGTGGATGCTTACAAGTAAATGGCTCGAGGATGGGTTAAAGCCTAAGGCCGACGGTTCCAATGAGTATGCCATTGTGTTAGGGGCCAAGGTCAAAAAAGGGCACATCCCTTCTCTAGCACTTCTTTATCGTTTGGAAGCAGCACTAGATTATGCTGAAAAATACCCATCTGTAAAACTTGTTGTTACTGGAGGACAGGGACAAGATGAGGATATAGAAGAAGCTATAGTCATGAAGAACTATCTCGTAGAGAATGGAATTATGGAGAGTCGAATTATAGTAGAAGATCAATCTACCTCTACGTATGAAAACCTTTTATACTCTCAACAGCTTCTCCCTGACAGCGTTACCTCTGTCACAATTATTACGAGTGATTTCCATTTACAGCGAGCAAAAATTATAGCTGAGGGAATAGGATGGGACGCAGACGTGGTAGCAGCTAGGACACCACAAATTTCAGAGGCAAAACTACGTTTGCGCGAAAGAGCGGCCTTGCTAAAAACCTTTGTCTCCGGAGAATAACAAGGGAGGGATAAAAAAAGAAGAGTAGCTTTGCTACCCCCTTCTTTCTCCCTCCCCCAGCTCGCTCATTTGCGAATTATAGGAAAGTTATTAACCCTCGACCAGTGCATAATATTTCAGAAGTTTACCTTCTAATTCAACGAGTAAAATAGGGCCTTCTTTTTCTATAGTAGAAAAAATATTTGAACCCACAGGGAGCTTATTCGACATTTCATCTTCAAAGTCTGTGTCTGAATCATTTCTTATTTTTATTTCCCCTACTTGCTCGCCTTTTGTTAAAGTTAGTTCCTCAACCCAGTCAATTTTAGTCTTATAAATCACACCATCGAGTTGAAAAATATCGGCTTCAGGGTCTAATGTTAAAACCTCTTCCGCATCAGGATTTTTAGTTTCATGAACTTCTATTTTTTCTGTGTTCAATGAATTAGAACATCCAACAGCAGTTAATAAAACGAAAATGATCAAACCCCAAAATAATGCAAGTTGTCTCACGTTATCCCCTCCTTACATTGTTAGACGGACAAGGGTGGAATAAGTTACCTTTCAATACTTTTATATATGGTCTTTATACTTTTCTAATTATGAATTGGATTCAATTCCCTTCTTCCTCATCCTTTTAACCAATAAGCACTACCATCATCTTCTCTATCTAAAAACCCGTACTCTACTAAATAGCGTCTGAGGGTTACATAGTCATCGTATATGCTTTTTAGAATTTCATTTATTTCTTTCTCGCTATACTGCTTTTCCTTGTCAAATTGCTTAATAATTACTCGTAGTGTTGCAAGCTTTTGTTTTTCCTTTTTCGGAAACTTAATCATCCGACCACTTATTCCCTCTGGGAAGAATTTTTTCTCTACTTCTGCTTGTTCATCAGCTGTTATATTATAACGATCGTCTACCATCGTAGCGTTTTTATGAATTGGCAGGAAATTAGGGGCATGTCTGTCCTTTTCCTTCAACAGCTCCATCATTGTCAAAAATATCTTTGCTTGGCGTTCCTTTTCCTTCAAGACAAATCGATGATTTCGAATAGTCGAGGCACTCCCTATCTCTAACTCCTTTTGAATTTCTAAGTCACTTCTCCCTTCATAAAACAGTTGCAATAAGCTATTTTGATGGTCCGTCAAGCCAGTTAGCTTTTTGTTTAAGCCAATTAAATGATCAAATACAGAGTTATGTTGTTTCTCTATATGAAGCTTCATAAATCGCTCCGATTCATACAAAACATTATTTTCAGGATATATTAAGCCCTTTTCAACTTTCTCCCCACATAATAAACATTGATAGCATTCCTTTTCCTCCACATACCCTTTTTTCATCTCTTCCATAGATGCGTCCAAAAAGTTTTCAATTACTCTCATAACAAACATAACTCCTTTTCGTTTGTAAATATACAAACATTTTATATTAATATCTATTTTAAATCAAATTAAATAATACTGTTGCAATTTTTCTGAAAATAATAAACAATTAAAAGGAAGGATTACAAGAAAATAGGGGGAAATACATTGGTTACATTCAAAGAATACGAATACAAAAGACCAGATTTGCAAGAAATGAAGACAGCTTTTCATAGTTTATTAGATAAAATGAAGGAAGCTACTTCTGTAGAGGAGCAAAATTCAATAATTGAAGAGATTAACTCGATTCGCAACAACTTCTCTACTCAAGCAAACCTTGTTTATATCCGAGCTTCTATCGATACAAACGATGAATTTTATCAAAAGGAACGCGATTTTTTAGATGAAATCAGTCCCGAGGTAGATGAGCTTGTCACAGAATACTACAAGGTTCTTGTAGCTTCCCCATACCGCAATGAGCTAGAAAAAAAGTGGGGCAACCAATTATTTGATTTGGCAGACTTTCAGATTAAAGGATTCTCTTCAGAGTTGATCGGCTTAATGCAAAAGGAAAACAAACTAACCTCTGACTACTCTAAGCTTGTTGCATCTGCAGAAGTAGAGTTCGAGGGAGAAAAATATACACTAGCACAGCTTGGAAAGTTTACAGAGTCTACAGACCGCGAAATAAGAAAGAAAGCTAGAGAAGCTTCTATTGGGTTTTTCCAAGAAAATGAAGCCAAATTTGATGACATCTATGACCAACTTGTTAAGCTACGTCATGAGATGGCAACTACTCTTGGCTACAAAAACTTTGTAGAGCTTGGTTATATTCGGATGAACAGAATCGACTATAATGCGGAGATGGTAAAAAAATTCCGTGACCAGGTTCGTGATTATATAGTTCCTCTTGCCAATAAGCTACACGAAAGACAGGCTAAACGCATTGGTGTAGAGAAGCTTAAATTTTATGATGAACCACTTAACTTTTTAACTGGAAATGCAACTCCACAAGGTTCTCCTCAATGGATTATCGACAATGGAAAGAAAATGTATGAGGAGCTTTCTCCAGAAACAGCGGAATTCTTCCAGTTTATGATTGACCGGGACCTAATGGATTTAGAAGCTAAAAAAGGAAAAGAAGCTGGAGGATATTGTACATTTATCGATGACTATGAATCTCCTTATATTTTCTCTAATTTCAATGGAACATCTGGAGATATTGATGTGTTAACTCATGAAGCAGGTCATGCTTTTCAGGTTTATACAAGTAGAAATATCGGGATACCGGAATATATCTGGCCAACGTTTGAATCCTGCGAGATCCACTCGATGAGTATGGAATTTTTCACTTGGCCATGGATGGAGCTTTTCTTCAAGGACCAAACAGAGAAATATAAATTTGCCCATCTAAGTAGTGGTCTTCTGTTCCTTCCTTACGGCGTGGCAGTAGACGAATTCCAGCACATTGTATATGAAAATCCAGAAATGACACCAGCAGAAAGAAAAGCAGCATGGAGAAAAATTGAGCAAGCGTACCTCCCTCATCGTGATTATGATGGAAACAGTTATTATGAGGCTGGTGGCTTCTGGCAGCGCCAAGGACATATATATGCAAGTCCTTTCTATTACATCGATTATACGTTGGCACAGATTTGTGCATTCCAATTTTGGAAGCGTTCAAGAGAGGATCGTGACTCTGCATGGAAGGATTACTTACACCTTTGTAAACTTGGGGGCTCTATGTCCTTCACTAAGCTTGTAAAAGAAGCTAACCTCATTTCTCCTTTTGAGGAAGGATGCGTCGAGTCTGTCATAGGTACAATTGAGGATTACTTAAACAGCGTAGATGATGCGGCTCTTTAAAAAGGCAAGCTGAGTTACGCTAACTATACAAACATTTATAGAGGATGGTCGTGATTTTCGTCACGGCCATCCTCATTTTGGGTATTAGCCTTTTTGTGTTTGTTAGAATCTTTTAGATAATGCGCTCATACAATAGCAGGTAATTCATAGAAGATAACGAATGTAAGTATAAAGGGGTGTTATTATGTCAAGTAAAATATTAGCAATTACAATTGCGATTATGGGAATTATTTATATATTTTTGATACCTCATGATCCGGTTGGTATTAAAATAATGTTCAAACTTATTCCTATGCTGCTTATTATTCTTTTTGCAAGTGTTCAACCACCTGGTTTACCCAAGAGCTACAAGACACTTATCATATTAGGATTATTTATATGTATGCTAGCAGACGGACTAATTTATTGGTTTATTATTGGTCTCATCACATTTTTAATAGGACATATCGTTTATATTTTTGCGTTCAGAAGAATAAAGAAAAACACAATCCCTAAGTGGGCAGCAGCTTTGTTACTTCTTTATGGGCTTATTATGATTATTTGGATTGCAGGCACCTTATGGACTGAAGGAGAATTTGTTTTAGTAGTTGCTGTTGTTCTGTATATAGGTGTTATTTTAACTATGGGCTGGCATGCATTACAGACAGGTAATAGGTTCGCCATAATTGGTGCCATCTTATTTATATTCTCTGATTCCATCCTAGCGATTAATAAGTTTATAGTAGCTATCCCTTATGAGCATGCACTTGTAATGCTCTCCTACTATGGTGCACAATTTCTCTTCTCATACAGTATATTTTCGCATTATTCCTCAACACGGAATAATCTGTTAAAATAAATATATGCTTTGCATATTGGAGGAGATTTTATCATGAAAGAAATTCTTATTGATCGATTAACTAGATACGCTAAAATAGATACACAATCCAATGCCGCTAGCTCTTCTTGTCCTTCTACTGAAGGTCAGTGGGACTTACTTCATTTATTGGAGAAGGAATTAGCAGAACTTGGGATGGAAGAGATCACATTAGATGATAATGGATACTTGTTTGCCTCTCTACCAGCTAACACAAATAAGGATGTGCCTACAATCGGCTTTTTGGCACATGTGGATACAGCAACAGATTACACAGGAAAAAATGTAAATCCTCAGCTAATTGAAAGCTATGACGGACGAGACATTCAACTGAATAAGAATACTGTTATGTCAATTGCAGACTTCCCTGAATTAACAAAGTACGTTGGTCAAACACTAATGACTACAGATGGATCGACCTTATTAGGAGCTGACAACAAAGCAGGTATAGCTATTATCATGACTGCTATGGAATACTTCCTTCAAAACCCCGAAGTAAAACACGGGAAAATACGTGTGGCCTTTACGCCTGACGAGGAAATAGGTCGCGGACCACATAAATTTGATGTAGAAACATTCGGAGCTAAATACGCGTACACAATGGACGGAGGTCCACTTGGGGAACTGCAATATGAGAGCTTTAACGCTGCTAGTGTTAAAGTCACTACCCATGGGAAAAGTGTACATCCTGGCTCTGCTAAAGGAAAAATGGTGAACTCCATTACGATGGCAACTAAATTCCAATCCCATATGCCTGTGGATGAAGTTCCAGAAAAAACTAGTGGGGACGAAGGTTTTATTCACTTGATGTCCTTTAACGGGGATGTAGAAAAATCAGAGCTAGGCTACATTATTCGTGATCACGACCGCCAAAAATTCGAAGCTAAAAAACAACTGTTTCTAGATGTTGCAGAAAAATTTAAAGCTGAATACGGAGAACACGCAATCGTGGTGGATGTAAGAGATCAATATTATAATATGGGTGAAAAAATTACACCTGTTATGGAAATTGTAGATATTGCTAAGGATGTTATGATTTCCTTAGACATAGAACCATTAATTATCCCTATCCGTGGCGGGACAGATGGCTCTCAGCTTTCCTTCATGGGTATGCCAACACCAAACATCTTTACAGGTGGAGAAAACTATCATGGGAAATATGAGTATATCTCTATAAATGCAATGGAAAAAGCTACAGAAGTAATGAAAGGGATTATTCAAACCTTTGAAAATAAAGCATAACTAAGCTATAGATAAAAGAGACACTTGCCATATTTAGCGAGTGTCTCTTTTACCGTTTTAGCATATCTTATTACACTGTAGCTTCTGTTACTGGATTTCTTTCTGCAATGTAGCGAGATACATGCTTGTAGCTGACAGCAAATACGATAAATGTCAGTACAAGGAATGCCACTAAGCAAATTAGAAGTACAAAACCATTTGCCAGCATAAACCCTGGATCTCCTAAAGAAATAACGGATTTAAGCCCTGCATTAGAATACGTTAGCGGTAAGAATTTACTAAGCGCTTGTAAGTTCTCCGGTAACATAGGTATTGGTAGGTTCGAGCCTGTTGTAGATAATTGAAGAACGATGAATGCAAGAGCAATAAATCGACCAATATTACCTCCTAATGCTATCAAGAAGAATACAATAGACATAAACGCTAGACTTACAAAAACAGTAAACAGTATAAATAATCCCGCATTAGTAACCTGAAGTTTCAAGAAGAATAATGAAAATAAAGATACTAATAAACCTTGAGCAACTGCAAATAATGAAAGCTGCATAAGTTTACTTGCATACCAGCTAAATAATGAACCTGGCAAAGTAACTGGTCTTTTGAAATCAACGATAAAAGATAAGATTAAAATTCCAACAAATAAAGCTAAAGAAATAATATATGGGGCTGTAGAATCACGGTAATAATTATAGCTGTTCACCGTCTCCCCCTTAAAACTAACCGGATTAGAGAATTTAGCTATATTAGCTTCACTCACCTGAATACCATTTACTTGTTCCGCTCCACCTGCTAAGCCAGTTTGAAGCTCTTGGCTTCCAGATTGCAATTGATTTGCACCATCGTTTAGTGATGTTACCCCTAAAGTCATTGTCTCCCAACCAACTGCAACAGTTTGGTTACCATCACTAATTTGTGTAAGCCCTGCCTTTAAATCAGTAACTGCATTGCCAATCTTCGTCCAAGAACTTGCAACAGTGGCATTCCCATTAGCCACTTGATTTGCCCCTGTTTTAAGTCGATTGATCCCAGCATTAGCTGCCGTTTGTCCTTCTAC
The DNA here is from genome assembly GCF_038624605.1 of Psychrobacillus sp. FSL K6-4046. NCBI lineage: Bacteria > Bacillati > Bacillota > Bacilli > Caryophanales > Bacillaceae > Psychrobacillus > Psychrobacillus sp. FSL K6-4046. Next base: position 185,324 of record NZ_CP152020.1, on the reverse strand, counting down.
AAGTTGATTGATCCCAGCATTCAGCTGCTTAGACCCTGTGGTAAGCTGAGTCGCTCCAGCAACTAAAGCGTCAGCACCCTGCTTTAATGGTTGAACTTGCTGATCAAATTGAGTGAGACCTTTTGAAATTGCATCACTTGTTCCTACAAGCGTCATAAATTCCACATCTTTTGCAAGCTCAGGATGTTTTGCTAAATAACCCTTCAAGCCTTCCGTAAGATTTTGAGATCCTCCTGAAAGCGTTTTCGTAGATTCTGTCACTTTAGCAATTCCACCTGCTAACTGCTCTGCCCCTGGTTTCAACTGTTTTTCTAAGCCTGTAGATAATGTGGAACTACCTGTGTTAACAGTCTTTAAACCATTCAATACCTGGTCAGATCCAGCTTTTAGAGAATCTAAGCCTTGCACAACCTCTTTTGATCCTGCAGCCAGCTTTTTAATGTCATTCTCTCCGCTTTTAATCGAGCTAAGTAATTGGCTAGCTCCATCCTCAGCAGTTTTAGCTCCAACTGCAAGCTTCTGAACATCTCCTGATTTTTCGTTTAAAGATTGTAGCAGTTGACTTGTACCTGCCGAAAGACTTGTTGTACCCTCATACAATTTGTTAGAACCATCAGCACCGGAAGCAAATCCATTAGAAATATCACCAAATCGTGCAAATAATGTTTTGGTGTAGGTTTCCGTAATTTTGTTTCCTAGCTGTTCACGAATTTTTTCTGTAGCACTTTTCGTCACCTGTGAAGCCATGAAGTTCAAGCCTTCATTTTGTGTATAAATTATTTCTGCTACCTGTGGATTAGCATCTAGCACGGTTGTTACCTTGCTAGAAAAGTCCTCTGGAATCTCAATCGTCATATAATACTTCTGACTCTTGAGTCCTTTTTCGGCTTCCTCTTTCGAAACAAAATCCCATCCTAAGGCTGGATTTTGCTTCAAATCTGCCACTAAATCATTCCCCACATTTATTGGGGCTCCCCCTGATTCAGCACCTGCATCATTATTAACAAACGCTACAGGTAAATTATCTAGATTGTCATACGGATCCCATGTAGCAGATAACAAAACTGCTGCATAGACAATTGGAATTAGCAAAACTCCAATTAGTGAAAATAATACCCCTTTTTTCTCTGTTAGCTTGGATAATTCCACGCCCAACAATTTGAACGCACCCATACATAACCCCCTATTTTAAATTAAAAAAATGCAGAAACAAAAAATGAATGAGTATTCATTTTTATTCCTACATTAATTATATTTTAAATTTTTAGATTTTTCATTATTTTTGTTAAATAGTAATATTAGACAAAAATTATCAAAATTTCACTGTTCAACAATATACTGATCCAAAGCACGGCTTACACTCTCTACAAAATTACCGCCAGCTCCCCAATCAAAACGCATAAATGCTCCTGCCCCACCACCAGAGGCTACTGCATGAACCTTGGTAAATTCCTCTAAATTGTCTAATGTGATAGTTAAAGATGCTCTATTACTTGTTCGATAATAGAATTTTTCTATTACACAAACAACTATCTCTTGGTCTCCTACAGAGCGCTTATATACGTCTAACACCTTACCAGATATAGATCCTGTGACAATTGATTGTTCTATTACCCTTAATGCCTCAATAGGTGTAATATCCACATAAAAATCTCGCACGTCTTTCATAATAACCGCCCCCTTTCTAACTTCTACGGTGCGGAAGTTAAAAAGTTCCATGTCACAAGGCATTATTACATGATTAATAATTGGTACAACGCAAGATTCTTAAACGATTTTACCTTATGCTATATGCTCTTTTTTTGCATGCGAGCACATCTGATGCATGTCCCAATTGATTGGATGTACAGAGAAGATATTTCCCATTTAGAATGGCCGCCGAAGTCTGAATAAATACATGTGATAAATTTGTAAATCCTTATTTTTGTATATTATTAATAATGCTTGATAAATTACACATAATAATTTCATACTATTAATTATTTAATTTTTTCTATTTTAAATTTTCCACGATTATTTCTTTTTAAACTTATATAAAAATATAGGTTCGTCCACCAAATATTCCTATTCCAATACCTGTAGGCTGTTCTCCGTTACAGCGGACGCTCTCTATTTATTGATAGTTACCTCGTAGCCTTGTTTTATCTCATAAAAAAGCGGCATCCATGCGGATGCCGCTATACAAGGGACGAACTTAACGTTGAGGGGGTTAAGTCGTAATAAATACTCAGCTGTACTTTGGAGAAAAGTTGCTGGTAAGAACCTTCTCTATTGAGTAAGCTCTATACGATAATGATAATCATTTTCAATTAGTATGTCAACCATTTTTATTAATGTAATTTTTTACTTACCCAAGTTAAGTTTTACTTACTAATTGTTTTGGCAGTCGATTAATGGGGTGAATGCTTCTTTCTTTCCCATAGAAAGCGTTCGCCAGTGAGGAAATCGAAGTTACACACCTTTGAATAGAGGTTTGTTCGTTGTACTCCCCTTCTACTCGTTTGCTAATAACTTTATTGTAAAACTAAAATGCATATTCCTTTTAGCTTCGGGAATAGCTAATAACAATCCCCAAAAAAAAGGAGTGAGAAAGAATGGATCGAAAAATAGACAAACAAGTGGAAGTAGCATTAGAAAGCTTCAGTACAGACGAAAAAAATAATATCCTAAAAAGCTTTACTACATTTAAGGATTATCTAGCTGACAAAGTTAAAATGGGTGAAAAAATGGGTCTAAGTGATGAGACCCTTGCAAAAGCAACCGAGAAAGTCGCAGGTTATCTTGCAGCGCACGAAGAACCTAGAAACCGTGAAGAACATCTTTTACAGCAACTATGGAAAACTGCTGACAAAGATGAGAAGCAAGCACTTAGCCAAATGCTTTTAAAACTTACGAAACATGAAGGATAAACGAGAAGAGGCAGATGGTCGTTTGTTAGACAATCCTGATAGGGTTAAGACGACTAAAGTCAGCCTGTTCGATATGCATGAGGATATGCAAACTGTTGATGCAATCTCTGTAGAGGATTTGAACATTCAAGTTCAAGACGAAAGAGATCATACCCACACGAAAAACCGTTCTTCTAGCGAAGAACGATTTCCTCCTAGATAATGTTTCTCCAACCTAGAAATAAAAAAAAGAATGCTCCTTTCCCCTTGGAGCATTCTTTTTATATTAAAGAGGGGTAGCCCTAATCAATTTAGCTTGAACCAAACGACGTCTAATAACCACTCCTACTAATGCTGCAACTATTGATTTTACTAAATCGGGAATAAGAAAAATTAACATTCCACCCTTGAAGGCTCCCTCCCATGAAATACCGGAAACCATTTTTAGCCAAACCATACCGATAGATAGAATAATGACTACACTGAGCATATTGGCTCCAATAGCTACAAATTTGTTATGACCAAACATGTCTAACAAAAAACTTATACATATCACAGCTGGTAGCGTAGCTAAAATATATCCTCCTGTTGGACCGAGTAATATGCCTGGTCCTCCCGTCATACCAGCAAAAACAGGTATCCCACCGAGGCCAAGTAATATATAGATGATAATGGCAAGACACGCATACTCTTTAGGTAAAATAGTAGCCGTTAACATAACAGCAATCGTTAAGAGTGAAAATGGTACAGGTGGTATAGCGATCATTACTTGAGCCGCTACGGCAATAATGCCAGCAAACATAGCAGCAGTAATCATCATTTTCAAACGTTCATTTCTCATAATTTTTTCCCCTTTTATTTGTGTTAACCTCTTATAAATATAAGTTAACACAAATACGGTTAAAAGAGAACAAAATAAAAAAAGAAACCGAAGGATGATTCTCGGTTTCTTATAATAATTTGAAGCAAGTTTATCTAGCAATGCTTACAACCAACGACTAACTGCATTTTCTACTGAGTCTAAACGTACTGTACTCTTTTGCATAGGGGGCGGACATGACTTGTTATAGGCCATAATTTTTTCATTTACTTTAGTAATTCGAAAATGGAGACCTTCTTTAAGACCATGTGTATAGGTAGACGCTATGTCCTGTAACTCATCACGAATTTCATGCTGTAGCTTAAGCCAGTGTGGTTTGTACCCCGCATCCTTGGCTATCTTTTGAAAGTGCTGAAAAATGTCTCCTGAGAAATATTCATCCGAGATCGGTTGACCCATTCCCTTGATACGATCCATGCCTCCAGACTTTTCATAGTTCCTAAGAATATCACCCATTAAATCGTTAACCGGTGGGGTATAATCGTCCTTATCCATCATCAAACCTCATTTCATAGAGATGTGTGGTGCTTTTTCAGACAAAATCCTTAAAAATTTCTGCTGTTCGCAAGGTGAGATAATTACACTTCCAAGCACTGCTTTTTTATAATGAATTTCTAACGCATCCTTAGAAGATAGAATTCGATAACCAGCTAAAATTTGAGATGTTTTATTGACTTTCGTTATATCCTCATAAGGAATTTTACTTTTAAACGGACCTCCTTTAATAAATAAGTACTTCTCCCTGAAAGAATACTCAATATCAAAGGTTATCCACAAAATAAATCCAACACACATGATAAATAAAATACTGATAATAGCCACTGCTTTTACATCTACATCATCTGAAAAGATTTCATATAAGGCAGGTACAAGAGTAGCAAGTGCTATTATAAAAATTGCTCCCCCTATAAAATAAGCAAAGGTTTTATCAATCTTAGATTTAAAGGTCATTCCATCCCCTCCTAGACAGATTTCGTGGCTGTATCCTTAATCCCTTCCCTATGTGCGTATATATTCTTTAAAATGGCTTTAATAACTGCATAGGTTGGAACCCCTAAAATGATTCCCATTAAACCTGCTATATTTCCAGCTGCTAAAATAATCGTAATAACCGTTAATGGATGAATATCCAAGGATTTCCCCATCACGTTTGGAGTAATGAAGTTACTTTCAATTTGCTGAGCTACAAGCATTATAATCGCTACATAGATAGCTAGTTTAGGCTCTTGAATTAAAGCAATAATAACTGCAGGAACTAGGGATATATATGGCCCTAAGAATGGAATAACATTCATAATCATCCCAAATAGCGCTAGTAGTAAGGCATATTCTAGACCAATTGCTGTATATCCGATGAATAACATTACTCCCACTAAAAAACTCACGAATAATTGTCCTTGAACGTATGAGCGAAGAGTATCATCTATATCAGATAAGGTTTTACGTATAAACTTTTTCTTTTCCCCCTTAAAAAACTGTGTAATGAAAGGGACAAATTTTTCATGATCCTTCAGCATATAGACCAGGAAGAATGGTACAAGCACCAATAAAAATACTCCTTGGAATACATTCTGGACGAACTTAACTATCAAACCGCCAGCAGATACTGCTATCGTTTCTATTTTTCCACTTGCACTATCTATCGTAGTTTGAATTGCCTCTGGCAGTTCACCAAATTTTTTTCTTTGGGAAATGGAATAATTAACGAATTCCTCTACCTCTTCTACCATCTCAGGTGTATTATCTACCAACGCATTCACCTGTTTTGTTAGGACAGGACTTAATAATGCAATGAATCCCCAAATAAGGAGACCAATTACAACAAATACTGATATAATACTAGCCCATCGTGGAAATTTTTTCGATTCTAGCCATTTTTGAAGTGGTCTGGATAAATAGAATAATACCCCACCCAATAACAGCGGCATAAAAATAGCCTGGGCAATTGTTAGAAAAGGGGAAAAGATCGATTTAACCTGCATAAACATAAAAATAATTAATAAAGTAAATAATATTGCGGTTCCAACCTGGAACCAAAGCTTTTTAGTCAACTAACTTTCACATCCTCCATGTAGGTTTAACATAATCTTATATACGAATTATCATAAGGTAAGTTTCATCATTATACGTATCGTACCATTTTTATAGTAAACTGTTAATAATTCTTAACTTGAATAGGGGGAGACTCTTGGAATACTATAAAAAATTGCGCCAATATGTTGGGCATCAGCCACTCATACTGCCTGGTTCAGTTGTGCTAATACTAAATGAACAAAACGAAGTGTTACTTCAAGAAAGAGCACCTGGCATTTATGGTCTGCCTGGAGGATTAATGGAGCTTGGCGAAAGCCTGGAAGTCACTGCATATCGAGAGGTTTTGGAGGAGACCGGCTTGCGCATTGGAAAACTGACACTTTGCCAAGTTTACTCAGGTCCTGATTATTATATAGAAAATCCAAATGGTGATACCTTTTATTCGGTTACTATCGTTTACAAAACCAATGAATATGAAGGCCTACTTACACCGGATGAATTAGAATCTATCTCACTTCAATTTTTCCCACCGAATAACTTACCGAACGGTATCCTAGCATCTTATCGCACCTTTATAGAGGACGAGTTATTGGATTAACGTCTCCATAACATAATTCAATGCAAATACTACGCTTAATATGTATGAAACTTCTATAATTTTAGTATTTCTAAAAAAATAGATTGTCATTCAATTATCTCCAATTATTTTATAGATGAAAAATTGGATAGGAATTATAAAAGAGAAATAAAGGTCAGCGACTAGGAGATGCTGACCTTTTTGTTACTTTTCTTTTTATTCCTATCCAGGAAACCTTACCACTTCCCATTTTGTTTTGCGAAGAGATGAAATAACAATAAAGTTAACGTATAGCCCCTGGGATTATTTCATCTAATGCTGCTGAAATAAGCTGTGAAACAGGAAAATTTCTTAAATCTAATACTCTTACCGAGCCACCTGGCGAAGTTTTTGTCACAAGAACGGAGCTCACTCATTACCTAAACATGGAATATAGACCAGCAAGGCAAATACGATTGCTCTTTGATTGTTCAAAAACAATTTGATAACCTTTTAAATTGGATATTTATGTTAAAATATTTAAAAGTATGTTGCTGGGGGAATTGATTATTAAAATTAATACTTACTTTATTCAATTATCGCTAACAATGATTGTTATTTTCGGTGGAACTTTGGTCATTCGTTATTTTAGAACGAATGAAATTCTAGTAGACCAACTTATTGGAGCGTCAGTGGGAGTTCTACTTCTTATAGCATCATTGATTTGGAGGAGAATAAAAAAGTAATTACAGTATTTAGGGGGTTTAATTAATGACTTTGAATCTGGATGATGTTATAGCGACTTTAATATTTTTGATTTTTATTGTTCTAGTTATTGCTATTATTTTTATCGCTATTAAAGGTTTGAGAAATTCAACTAAAGAAAAACAGCTAATTAACCAAAAGTTAGATACCGTATTGAAAAAGTTAGATGAGCTAAATAAAAATTGATTTCTCTCTACATAATAGCTATAGACCATTCTAATATTTAATCAATTTCATCCTTAAGATTTTTACAGGTGTTTAATAGTTAAGATTAGGAATTTGACTCACTTATAAAAAGAAATGAGGTGTGATAAAAATTAAGATAGTTATTTCTTTGCTTATAACACTTACAATAATTATGGGATGTTCGAGTAAGGAAGAAAGGATCGTCAACGTTAATAATGACGAAATACCGACGGAAAATAAAAATACATCTAAACTTCCACCAGGCTTATCTATATCAATAGGAGAAGAGACCATCCGTCCATTTTTAATCGGCTACAGTTGGAGTTATTACGATGAATATGAAGATTCAATGGCTACCATTGAGACAGAATCTATTCCACCGCCTAGCTTAGAAAATATTGATAAGTTAACAACTGTAAGCTCAAATTCAGAGGTTGTACTAAAATTTGAAAAAGCTCCAACTGATTATCAGGTCATAATATGGGAATCGGAAAGTAATGTCACAGGGACCTTTGATGAATTAGACCTTTCACAACTTAAAGGTAAATTTATATTCAGAGTCACAGGGCACTGGGAGGAAGGAAAAGCTAGTTATTTTCTCTACTTAAATATCCAGTAACTTATTTAACACACGAGAGCTTTAGTAAAAAAAGTACATAAAAATGAGTTTGGACATTTCCCAGCTTATTTTTTGTACATCTTTAATCAACATTTATCTTTAAAATAGACGAAAAAACACCTCTAGATCACTCTTTAGAGGTGTTTTTTTCTTCTATTAAATATCTTATTTATGAGCAATATGGACTTTTAAAAGCTTACCCTTAATCGTTGTGTTTCTCATTTTTTTCAATACTAGAGGTCCTTTACCATTTAGAATTTCAACGTATGAAACGTTATCTTGAATAGTAATAATACCTATATCGTCAGCAGAAACTCCCTCGATTTTGGCAATTGTCCCTACGAAGTCTACCGCTCTGATTTTCTTTTTCTTACCACCATTGAAATATAGCTTAGTAATATTAACATTCAGCTGCTCGCCTTTTGATTTCTTAGCTTCTGGCTGCTCCTGCATCTTAAGATCAAACGCTGCTCTGTTTTGAGCAACCATTTCTGCCGTAATTTCACGTCCAGTTGGAATTTCAAAGCCAATAAATGCTTCAATCTCTTTTACAAATTTGTCTTCATGAGGAGTCGCAAGCATAATCGACTTTCCGCTTCTGCCAGCTCTTCCTGTTCTACCTGTACGATGTACATAGCTTTCTTGCTCTAACGGCACATCATAATGGATTACGTGCGTAATATCTTCAATATCAATACCACGTGCTGCGACATCCGTAGCGATCAAATAACGGAATTCTCCTTTTCTGAAATCATCCATTACCTCAAAGCGATCTTCCTGCATCATACCACCGTGAATCTTATCTGCCGTATAGCCTTTATTGTCTAATGCGTCTACTAATTGATCTACACGCTCTTTTGTCCGGCAAAATACAATACAGCTATCCGGATTTTCTGTAATCGTCAGCTTTTCTATGAAGGCTAGCTTCTGGTCATCTTTCACTATATATTTTAAATGCTCAATTTTAGGCGCATCTTCTTCAGCTGCGTCTATTTCTATTGATACCGCATCATTCATATATCTGCCGCTTAACGTTTTTATCTCCTGTGACAAGGTTGCAGAGAATAGCATAGTCGTACGTTTTTTAGGAAGCAGTTTTATAATAGATTCTACTTGTTCAAGAAAACCCATGTTTAACATTTCATCTGCTTCATCAATTACTAAGTATTCTATTTTGGATACGTCCAATGTTCCTTTTTCTATATGATCTAACACACGACCTGGAGTTCCAACTACAATATGTGTTTTTTGCTTTAATGCCAGCTTTTGCTTTGCAAATGGAGATTTTCCATACAACGCTAATCCTTTAATTCGTTTATAGCGACCGATATTTGTGATGTCTTCCTGAACCTGCACTGCAAGCTCTCTTGTTGGGGTTAAAACTAAAGCTTGTGGCTTATTTTCTTCCCAATCTACTAGCTCACATAAAGGAGTGGCAAATGCGGCAGTCTTCCCACTACCTGTTTTCGATTTCACCAGAATGTCTTTCTTTGATAAGGCTACTGGGATAACCTTTTGTTGGACTTCTGTTGGCTCTGTGTAACCTAGTTGTTCAATTGCTTGCAATATTTTATCATCTAATTTAAATTCGTTAAAATGCATTCTGCATAATCTCCTCTTAGTTAAAGCCTAATTTATCTTCCGCGTTCTTTTTCTTGCCTTACTTCTATCATGTGCAAATGGGGTCATCTCAAACATAAAATGTGCTAGTGTCATTGGCCAAACTACAATTCGACAATATTCGTAGGGAATCTCTTTTTAATAATCTTAAACTACAATTTTCAACCCAATTTTGTGGTATAATTACTATATCGCTCTGTGAGTGAATATATTAGAAAAGAGGCAGATACATGAGTTTCCAACGACAACCTAAGGATGTTTCACCTTTCGTGGCAGCACGGAAAATTGATGAGAAGATCTCTTTTACACGCAATGATGTTGAAGTACAAGGTACTATTTTTAAAATCCTAGAGCAATCTGTTATTGTCGAAATATCTATGGAGGATGCGAAGAAAATTAATGTTCCTTCGAATCTTACAGTAGTATCACATAAAAACTATACGGTGATATAACGGAGTATTTCTTCTAGAAAAGCTTGACCATATTTGTCACGCTTATTAGCACCAACTCCATGTACATCTAGTAACTCATCTTCGGTTTGCGGACGCTTTACGCACATGTCTTGTAATGTTTTATCAGAAAATATAACAAACGGTGGAACACCAGCTTCGTCCGCAATTTTTTTCCGAAGCACTCTTAACCCTTCAAATAACGGGTCATTCTTAGCAATCTGCTTTGTGACTGCTACTCCCTTACGCATGATCTTTCTCTTCCCTAACAATACTTCTTTTCCTGCATCCGAAATATAAATCGTCGGCATACTTCCCTGGTTCACTAGAAGTAATCCTTCTGCAATCATAAACTCCATAAGCCCTAACACTTCTTTTAAGGATTGAGCCTTTAATATCCCATAAGTAGATAGTTTTTGAAATCCAAACTCTATTACCTTTTTGTTTTCTGAACCTGTTAGCACCTGAGCGGTAATCGTCTTACCAAATCTTTGTCCCATTCTAACCACGCAAGACAAAACCATTTGTACTTCCTTTGTAACGTCCTGCATTTCTCTAGAATCTGTACAATTTCCACATTGACCACAAATATCTCCATTGGGCTCTCCAAAATATTGCACAATATATTGCTGTAAGCAGTTTTCTGTATGGCAATAATCTACCATCCCTTGTAGTTTTTCTAATTCTTGAGGAATTCTATCTCGGTCTAATGCCTGATCGATTAAGAATCGCTGTGTTTGTACATCCTGCGATGCATAGAGAACCACACATTCACTCGGTAGTCCATCTCGGCCAGCTCTTCCAGCCTCTTGATAATAACTTTCCATGTTTTTAGGAAGCTGATAGTGAATGACATATCGGACATTCGATTTATCAATTCCCATTCCGAAGGCATTTGTAGCAACCATCACCTGTGCCTCATCTGTAAGAAACCGCTCCTGCTCCTTGTTTCTAAAGGCCTCAGGTAATCCGGCATGGTATTTAGCCGCTTTGACTCCTGCCTTGTTTAATAAATCATATAACAAATCTACTGTTTTTCTCGTTGCTGCATATATAATGCCGACTTCCTGTGCATTCTTTTTAATAAATTCTTTTAAGAATTTATTCTTATCTTGGCCGAGCACAACAGAGAACGATAGATTTGAGCGAGCAAATCCAGTTATAACCGTATTTTCATCTCGAATTTGTAATAAACGACAAATATCGTCTCGTACAGCTGGTGTCGCTGTTGCTGTTAATGCAAGAACAACAGGCTGTTCCGTGAATACATCCTTTAATCGATGAATCGCACGGTAGCTGGGACGAAAATCATGACCCCACTGAGAGATACAGTGTGCCTCATCGACTGCAATTAACGGTACCTTCACTTTTTTTAATTGGTTCAAAAAGGCTTGTGATTCCAAACGCTCTGGAGCTATATAAAGCATTCGATATTGGCCATTTAGAACCTCTTCCATCGTTTCTCGTACTTCTTCAGAAGATAATGTACTATTTATGAATGTTGCGGGTATACCTGCCTGCAATAAGGTATCCACCTGATCCTTCATCAAGGAAATCAATGGTGAAATTACTATAGTCGTCCCATCTAATAATAGAGAGGGAATTTGATAGCAAAGAGATTTACCACCTCCAGTAGGCATAACACACAGGCTCGATTTGCCATTCATTACATAATTGATTACTTTCTCTTGCCCTTCTCTGAAAGAGTCATAGCCATAATATTCCTGTAGTAACTGTGTTGCATTTTCTAGCATGCTAGTCGCTCCTATCTAGTGAAGTAAAAAGGGAAACAGATTATTTTCCGCTTCCCTTCTTTTTATTCTCTGTATGATTAGCTGATGGTTTTGGATCTACCTTGTCGATGTCTGGTTTTAAGAGGATATAACCTATGGAAGAGGACACAATAGCTGCACCAAGTGCGATAAGAATCTTATTTATAATAGTGACTTCATTATATTCTTCTTGAGATAAAAGAATGGCTGCCAACACGACCACAATTACCATGATTGGTATGATAACTTTTGATTTTTTCAAAACAAACTTCCTTTCGCGACATATAGAATAGTATATCATAATTCATAGGAAGAATGTGACGAAGAGGGTGTAACGTCGAGTTAATTTAGAAGCTACTTTACATTATAAGTATGGAAAACCATTAGTCTCTATTTTGTGCTTGTAGGTAATATAAGTCATTTATAAGCTACTGAATTAACTGGAACCTCGTTCCTTTTTAAATATAGCTGGTTATGTGATAATAGAGAAAACATAACTAGAAGGATGAAATGTATGCAAAAAGAAATAGATATTAAAGTAAAAGACTCTCTAGCACAAGATTTACAGAAGGGGGTTCCTGTTTTACTGAAGGATGGCTTTCACGAGACGGACTCGTTGGTAGATGGGACAATTCTAAAGCTCAGAAATCCTGGAGGAAAGTTTATAGGCAAAGGCTATGTCGGGAAGCAAAATAAGGGAATTGGCTGGCTGCTTACTAAAAATGAAGCAGAGACAATTGATACTGGTTTCTTTCAAAATAAAATTACCAATGCATTAAAGCACCGAAAAGATTACTATGAAAACGATGATACAACCGCCTTCCGTGTCTTCAATGGAGAGGGTGACGGAATCGGCGGTTTGACGATTGATTATTTTGATGAATTTTATCTGCTCAGCTGGTACAGTGAAGGGATTTATGCATTTAAGGAGCAAATCTTAAAAGCTTTAGAATCTACTGTTCCTTCTTATAAAGGAATTTATGAAAAAAAACGTTTCGATACGAAGGGCCAGTATTTAGAAGACGATGATTTCGTAAAAGGCGAACGCGGGGAGTTCCCTCTTTTAGTAAAAGAAAATGGAGAAAACTTTGCTATCTACTTAAACGATGGAGCGATGGTTGGAGTCTTCCTAGATCAGCGAGAGGTTCGAAAAAAAATACGCGATGAGTATGCAAAAGGAAAAACGGTTCTCAATACATTCTCCTATACTGGTGCTTTTTCTGTATTTGCTGCAGCTGGCGGTGCAAAAAAGACAACAAGTGTCGATTTAGCAAAACGTAGTTTAAGTAAAACGACAGAGCAATTTGAAATAAACGGGATTAATGTTGAAGACCAGGATATTATCGTGATGGATGTCTTCGATTACTTCAAATATGCAAAGCGTAAAGAATTATCTTTTGACATGGTTATTATAGATCCCCCTAGCTTTGCACGCTCGAAGAAGTATACGTTCAGTTCCGCTAAGGATTATACGAAATTGTTAATGGATGCCATTACGATAACAGAAAAAAATGGGGTAATTGTTGCCTCCACAAACAATGCAACCTTTGGCATGAAGAAATTTAAGACCTTTGTGGAAAAGGCATTTAACGAAAGCAATCGAAAGTATGTCATTGAAGATGAATTCTCGTTACCAAGTGATTTCCGTACTTCCCCACTCTTCAAAGAAGGTAACTATTTAAAAGTACTTTTCATACGGGCAAAATAATAAAAGCGTAAGCACTACTTAGGCTAGGCTCGATATGCTAATGGGGTAAGAGAAAGGGCAGGTTTTTGGTTACTGCAAGGTTCTTGATGGTTTCCGCAAGGTTTAAGCTGATTTGTGCAAGGTTTCAGTCGATCTGTGCAAGGTTCTCGCTCGTTTCTGCAAGGTTTTCTGCCGGAGCCTAATTCATAAATGGTTTAAATATAACGAGGAGGGGCATGACTTTTTGAGTCACGCCCCTCCTTTTTTTAGATTAAGCTTTTAACTACTTTAGACATTGTTGCTCCATCTGCTTTTCCTGAAAGCAAAGGTTTAGCAATTTTCATAGCGTCACCCATGTTCATTCCCTTAGTAACCCCTGCTTCTGTAAGAGCCGCAGCAATTTCTTCTTCACTTAATTGTTTAGGCAAGAAGCTCTTTAATAATTCTAGCTTCGCTTCCTCTTTCTCAATTAAATCCTCACGCCCCGCATCTTTGGCTCCATCTAATGCTTGGTTCGTTTGTTTTACTTCACGATTTACCACTGCTACTTCCTCTTCTTGCGTTAGAGTAGCACCTTTTTCTTTTTCAGCTTTATCTAAAGCTGCTTTTAAAAGAGTCAATACACCTTTTGATAACACATCTTTATCACGCATCGCTTGCTTCAATTGTTCAAATACTGCTGTTTTTAACATTTAAATACTTCCCTTCTACTTTACGTTCCATATATTTTATTATAGTCCACCTCTTCTCCTACTGTAAAATTTAGTTGCACTCGAGCATATAAGCAAAGTATTATATAAGCAAACACTTATATAAAGGATGGATTACTCTTGGAACAAGAAATCGAACGTGCTGCGAATCTTTTCAAGCTACTCGGTGATAAAACCAGACTTACAATGCTTAAGATGCTTGAATCGCATGATTATTGTGTTTGTGAATTTGTGGAGATTTTCAAGACGAGTCAGCCTGCAATTAGTCAGCATTTAAAAAAGCTAAAGGATGCAGGCTTAGTTCAAGAGTCTAGAAGAGGCCAATGGATTATTTATTCGCTAAATAGAAATCAGGAGCTCTTTTCACTCGTACAAGGCTTGCTCGAACATTTGCCAAACCAAGACTTTTACCTGGAACAGCTAGAGGAACAAGGAAGACGCATTTCATGTAAGTAATTATTGGAGGTTTCTATATTGTCACCACTTATTTTAGCAGCAACTATTTTTATCGTTACTTTGATTTTTGTCATTTGGCAGCCTAGAGGCTTGAATATCGGCTGGTCTGCCTGCGCAGGAGCCGTTGTCGCGTTGTTAGTTGGCGTTGTCGGATTTAATGATGTCCTAACAGTAATAGACATCACCTGGAATGCTACCCTATCTTTTATAGCAATCATTCTAATTTCATTAATTTTAGATGAAATTGGTCTATTTGAATGGGCTGCCCTTCATATGGCTAGAGTAGCAAAAAGCAATGGTATTAAAATGTTTGTCTATGTCAGTCTGCTAGGGGCGGTAGTTGCGGCGTTCTTTGCTAATGATGGAGCTGCTTTGATCCTTACCCCTATCGTATTGGCAATGGTTCGCAACTTAAATTTTACAGAGAAAATGATTTTTCCTTTTATTATGGCTAGTGGTTTTATAGCCGATACGACTTCTTTACCCTTTGTCGTCAGTAATCTAGTAAATATCGTTTCTGCTGATTTCTTTGGCATTGGATTTATAGAATATGCATCTCGAATGATTTTGCCAAATATATTTTCTTTAATTGCCACTATTACAGTTTTGCTGGTTTACTTTAGAAAAAGTATCCCGAGAACGTACGACTTAACCATGCTTAAACAGCCTAAGGAGGCTATAAAAGATACGTCTATGTTCCGCTTGTCCTGGTATGTGCTTGCTATTCTATTAGTCGGCTATTTCACAAGTGAGTTTATAGGGTTACCTGTGTCATTTGTAGCTGGCGTGGTTGCCATATTTTTTATCGTTATGGCAAGAAAGAGTTCCGTTGTCGATACTCGCACGGTAATTAAAGGTGCACCATGGAATATTGTCTTCTTTTCTATTGGTATGTATGTAGTTGTTTACGGACTAGGAAATGCAGGATTGACTCATGCCTTGGCGGGGGTTATTGAGACTGCTGCTGGATATGGCTTATTTACTGCAACCATGTCTATGGGGTTCATCGCTGCGTTTCTATCATCCATTATGAACAATATGCCAACGGTAATGATTGATGCACTTGCAATCGCCGAGACGAATACTACTGGTACAATCCGAGAGGCACTTATTTATGCCAATATTATTGGCTCTGATTTGGGACCAAAAATTACACCTATCGGGTCTCTTGCAACACTTGTATGGTTGCATGTCCTTTCTCAAAAAGGCGTTAAAATATCTTGGGGAATCTATTTTAAAACAGGTCTCCTGTTAACAGTCCCTATTTTATTCATCACACTATTGGGCTTATATCTTTCCTTACTAGCCTATTAACTAAAGGAGCAAAACTACAATGACCAACAAAATCATATACTTTTTATGCACCGGTAACTCATGCAGAAGTCAAATGGCAGAGGGTTGGGCAAAACAATATTTAAGTGACGAATGGATTGTAAAAAGTGCTGGAATTGAAGCACACGGCCTTAATCCTAATGCTATAAAGGCCATGAATGAGGTAGATATCAATATTTCCAATCAAACCTCAGATCTTATTGACATGGACACACTCCATCACGCCGAATTAGTCGTTACTCTATGTGGCGATGCTGCCGACAAATGTCCAGTAACACCACCCCATGTGAAAAGAGTACATTGGGGATTTGATGACCCTGCTAAAGCAAAAGGATCTGAAGAAGAAAAATGGAGCGTCTTCCAACGAGTTCGCGATGAGATTGGAGAAAGAATCAGGCACTTCGCGAAAACGGGTGAATAAGTATGATTTCGAGCACTTACGCTCGAAATTTTTATTAATTAGTTGCACTTTACAAGTAATGACCATATACTTTAATAGAGGTGAACTACATGGATAACAAACGGGAGCTATTTCAAATACTTACGCGTCGCTTTGGACTATTAAACAAAAATTGTTGTTCAGTAGGTTCTGTTGATATTTCAACTATTCAAAGCCACATTTTATACGAAATTGATAAACACCCCGATCGTTCTATGCAACAAATTGCAGATATTCTTGCAGTGGATATCACTACCTTTAGTCGACAGATTCAAACATTAATTAAAATGGAATTAGTAAAGAAATGTCCATCACCTAAAGACAAAAGAGTTTACCTGCTTTCTTTAACCACTCAAGGAAAATTTGTCGCTACCACAATCGATCAATCGATGAATGATTATTTAGAGGAAGTATTTTCACATATGAATGAGTTTGAAAAAGAAACTGTCATACGCTCCATTCAATTATTGAATCAGGCAATGGCTAAATCCACTGTATGCTGTACTCCGTTACTTTAAGCAAGCGAAAGCTTGCTTAATAAAACATTATATAGTTGCAAATTGCAAGTAAATTACTGGAGGTTACTATAATGAATCAAATTAAATTAACGCCGATTAACACAGGGTGCTGTTCTTCCACTCCTGAAAAGATTGAACCAAACAAAGCACTACCTATAGCCATTATCGGTGCTGGCCCCATTGGCTTGGCAGCAGCTGCTCACTTAGTAAATGCAGGAGAACACTTTATCATTCTTGAAGCTGGAAGTACTGTTGGACACCATATTTCTTCTTGGGAACATGTACGTTTGTTTTCTCCATGGCAATATAATATAGATAAGGTTGCGGAGAAATTATTGAAAAAGCAGGGATGGATTGTACCAAATCCTGAGCATCTTCCTTTAGGTAAAGAACTAATTAGCAGCTATTTAGAGCCTTTAGCAAAAATACCCGAAATAAAGTCTTCACTTTCACTTAACACGAAAGTAGTATCCATTAGCAAAAAGGGATTAGACAAGATGAAAACTGCCAATCGATCAGATGTACCCTTCATTTTGTACATGGAGCAAGCAGGACAATTAAAGAGACTAGAGACTCGAGCAGTTATTGACGCAACTGGAACGTGGTCTTCCCCCAATCCAATTAATGCCGACAACATATGGACAAACGCTGAAAAAGATTTAATAGACCATATTTATTACGGAATTCCTAATGTACATGGCTCTGCTCTAGACAAATATAAAGGAAAACGAGTAGCTGTTGTTGGTGGTGGTCATTCAGCTATTAATTCGATTTTAGAGCTAGCTCAATTAGATGACAAAGTTGAAATCATGTGGATTATGAGAAAGAGAAATGTAGAAGCGGCATTTGGAGGAGAAGACAAGGATGCCCTGGCAGCTAGAGGTGAATTAGGCAGTAAAGTACACCAACTAGTAGATGCCGGCAAAGTGCGGGTATTCACACCATTTCTTATTCATCACTTAACAAAAACAAAAAATGGAATCATTATAGAGGGTGAATCTCAGGGACAGGTTACCACTCTACCTCCCGTCGATGAAATTATTGCAAACACAGGTAGTCGACCAGATTTTTCTTTAACAAGAGAGATTCGCTTGGATATCGATCCGGTAACTGAAAGCGTGACAGCGATCGCCCCATTAATTGATCCAAATATCCATAGCTGCGGAACTGTTCGCCCCCATGGAGAAGAGGAATTAAGACAGCCTGAAAAGAACTATTATATTGTTGGGATGAAAAGTTATGGTCGTGCCCCTACATTTCTAATGGCAACTGGATACGAGCAAGTACGTTCCATTGTAGCCTATATAACTGGAGATATAGCTGCGGCTAAAAAGGTAGAATTAGATTTACCTGAAACGGGAGTTTGCAGTGTGAATATTCAAGACCCTACTTCTAGCTGCTGTTAAGCTTTGCTCATATATAATCTTAGCTGGGATTACATTAGACAAATAAAAACATCTTTCGTTGAAAAATGGGTATACACTACCTTAATTTTCAATCGGAGGTGTTTTTCTTTTGGAATATAAGTACTTTATTTAGTAGAAGTAAAAATGACTGCTATATTTTCATCTATCTCCAGTGATTTATAAAACTATGCTCAAAAAATAGACATATTCATTTTATCTGAATATGTCTTACAAATAGACTTATTGAAGAACATTAAATTCCACTAAAACTCCAGATTTAAAATACTGTATAACCTAGCCTATATAAACGCTTTCGCATGTTCCGGCTGCTGGTTCATAAAAACAATGATCTTTATATTGACCAGAAAAAGGTTGACCATACCAAGTCGGAGGACACGGAGCGTATGGATTAAAATACCACAATGCATATTTCGCTGGGTGTTCTCTCCAATAGTCCAAAGCCTGCTTTGCTAACTTTTTTTCAGTACCTCTCGCTCTTTCATAAAATAAATTACCTTTTTGAACGGCTTCAAAAGAATAATTGCCCCCTTGTACCTGAAAAATGACATCCTCAATAGACCTTACATCTCTAAAGTCTAAACAATCAGCTTTAGCACGGTTTACAATTACATTTCCAACATATAACATCCCTTGCTTACCTTCACCTTCAGCTTCTGCTCTCATCATCCTTGCCATGAGGTCAACATCTTTATCTCGGTATTTAACTCTAGCCATTTTTTCACCCCCTAGATACTATATGATAAAAGCCCGAATTATGTCATTTTGATACTCCCTATTCTTTTAGGTCATAAACCTTTTCCTTTAAATCAGCCTATTAAAAAATCTCGAGACACTACATCTCGAGATTGCTTTAGTCTATACAATTTTAAACTTCTGCTTGTACTTCAACTACGGTTTCTTCTACTTCAGAGCGACTCATTTTTTCTTTACCGCTCTTCAACGCTTTTAATGTTTTATGTGCTAGCGCAAGCGGCAGCTTACAGAATAGTAGGATGCTTTTACGGTTAATGCTTTTTATATACTCGTCCGCTTTAGATAGGTTGTCCTCCGCATATTCAAACATATCCGCTCGTGTCCATCCCTCGGGGAAGAATTGTACCCCTCGCTCTTTGTCTTCGTCTTTATTTCTCAATATATTTACTGCTTGCAAGCCTCTCCCGTACGCTATCGCTAAATCGCGGTCGGTTTCAATATCTGCATTCCACTTCCATAGATCAGAAAGCATTACGCCAACAAGTCCAGCTACATAGTAGGTATACTCGTCTAGGTCTTCTTTTGTTTTTACTTGCCATTCCTTCTCTACCCACTTCGCCATTCCTTCTGCCATTTCAGCGGTATAGGTCTTAACTGTAGCCACTAAATCTGTTGGACAGATTTCAAGCCAGTCGCCAAGTCGGAGGGAAACTGCTGGTAATTGTTCCTGATACGGAGCTACAAGCAGTTCATATTCTTTTTTATCAAAACCATTTACAAGCATCTTGCTAGTTTCGAACAATAAATGTTGTTTTACTAGTGCATCCAATGTTTCGTGGTCTTCAATCTCATCAATTGCACGCATACAAAGATATGCAGAAGCAACCGCCTTTTTCAGAGTGGGCTCTAAAAAAGTAATTGGAATATAAAAGGTTCTGCTTGTTTTCTTTAGCATATCCATTGCTTCTTTTTGTAATGTTGCTACTTCACGCACAACTATGCGCCTCCATTTCACGTTCAAGATTCTATACCCTCTATTGTATCGGATTTTGCCTAAAAGATAAAATGACTCCTTACAGTTGTCGTAAATCTGTTACAACTTCACTAGTATAATATTGATCACTTTCTAAAAAACCTATCAGCTTGGATGCAACTTCCTCTGCACTACTTAGCTGACCAGACACTTTATACTCTCTAAATTTATTTACTAACGCAAATTCACTTTCTTTGGCATCTCGAATCTTCCCTTGCATATTCGTATCAATAATTCCCGGAGCCATAGATACAAGCCTTACACCATTTGTTTTCCTCGATTCCTCGAGCTGTACTGCTTCTGTAAAACGATCAAGTCCTGCCTTCCCAGCACAATAGCTGCTCCATCCCTCATATCCATTTCGACCAGCGCCAGAAGAAATTTGCATAATTTTTTTCGGAACTACTTTTTGTTCTGTCATTCTTATAAACGTTCCAGTTAATATCATAGGTGCAGTTAAGTTTACCGCAATGCTTTTAGCCACTAGATTAGAATTTATCTCTCCAGCTGTCCCAATTGGCTCAATGGTTCCTGCATTATTGATAAGGGTCAACGATGTTGCCTCTTCTATCACGTTATTCAACAGCTCTTCTAGAGTTTCTGCTACCTTTTCGGTTGTTGCTAAATCAAATAGAACGTGATGATAATTAGGATGTTCAAGCTTACTTTCTCCCCTTGCAATACCAAATACTCTCTTATTTTTATCTATAAGTTGTTTTACAAGCTCTTGTCCGATCCCGCTAGTGGATCCAGTTACGATAAATACGTCCATCTTTTCTCCTCCTTTAACTACTGCCCCTATTAGCATATCCTTCCTTCTGTTTCCTTTCAAATGTCCTCCGCCCTTTCTATTTAAATGAAAGATGGAAATTTATTTCAAGTGAAATTTTTTAGGATTAAAAGAAATAAAAGGGGGTAAAAGATTTAAAACAAAATAATCTTGCATAGGAGGATTTCAGATGGCTACTAAAGAACTGGCATTGCACGAACAACTAGAGGTGCACGAGGTGTTAATCTTTAAAACTTCTTGTGTCGCAAAAAGCAAATTATTTATGGATTTAGTACAAGACAAAAAATTAAAAGAAATTTTAGAGGAAGACTTAGAGCTTTCTACAAAGGCTATTAAAGATTTAAGAAAAGTCCTTGCAGACGCAAGCAAATAATTAAATAGGAGGAATTTAAAATGGCTACTAAAAAAGAGGAAACAAAAACAGAACAACAAGAAATGGCAATGATTGACGACTTAGCAATTGCGACTGATTTATTAATTACTTCCAAAGCAGCTGTTAGAAACCTAGCTACTGCAATTACGGAAACTGCGACTCCTTCTGTTAAGAAGCTACTGCGTCGTGAGTTGGATAATGCCATTGATACACATGATAAAATCGCACAATACATGATTAAAAATGAAATGTATCATGCGTATGATTTAAACGAACAAATGGAGCATGACTTAGAAAAAGCTGATATTGCCTTAAATTTAGCGAAAAAATAGGGATTCGGAGATAACTCCAAATCCCTTTTTTATAGCACTACTCAATGCCCTCTATCTTTACTTCTTTCACTGGTAAGAATAGCTCGCCAGTCTCTAAATATTTCACCTGTACCTTGTCGCCCACTTCCATGTATACAACGAATGGTGCCATTTCCGACGAGACAATGTAATTTGCTTTATTGTCTAGTAGGAACGATACTTGCGTGAAGTCTCCTACACGTTCTTTAAATACACGAACTACTGTACCAGACACTGATTTTTCCTCGGCGCTAGAACTACCGTCTACAGTGCTTCCGCCACGCTGAATAGCTGTTTTATAAAGCTTTAACGCTTCATTTGGCGTATTCCCGTAAACAGAGATTTCCGGGTTTGCTGCTGACACGATAAAGTAGTTTTGTAGAAACCCGTTTGAGTCTAATACTGGTGTTAGCCAGCTTGCTTCTCCATAAAAATTATAGAGAACAGGCATCTCACCAGACCATTTCTTTTCTATAAATTTCTTTTCAATAATTTGAAGTGCACCTTGTGAGTCCATATAGGAATCCTCTAGGTTACCAGTGTAATAAGTAGCTTTACCAGTTCGACCATCGGTTAAGGAGTAACCGAGCATAGAGTCCACGCCTTCTTTAGGGCTAGTGAAATCTGTAAAATAATACATTTCTCCGTTTTCAGTGAAGATAGGACTTACATTAGCCTCCGTCCCTTCGTCTGAAGGAAGCTTCACTTCTTTTTTACCGATCAAGCTATTAATAAAACCATGTACATATTTTCCATAATAACTGTTTTGTAAGCTTACAGTTTCTGGTGAAACAGCACCATCAATAAATTCAGGTACATCTGCTAAAGCAAATGATTCCGTTTGACCTGTAGCTGGGTCTACAACAACGATCCCCTCTACATCAAAGCCATTACGTGCAGTGATAAATTTACCGTATGAACGAATATAGTATGGTTTTCCATCTTCATCTATTTCTAATTGGGCATCTCCATAGAAAATTTTAGTCGGATGTTTCATACGCATATGTCTTTCTAAGTTTTTATGAAGAAATGACGATGGTGTATAGGTCATTTGGGATTTCACAAATTTAGGGTTATCCGCTGAATCAGTTGCACTCATTGTGAAATAACCTGGAGTTATATCCCCATTCCACCATTTAAAAAATCCTGAAAATTCTACCGGTGCGATATATACGTACTTGCCATCTACCTTTTGAATTTGTAAACTACCTAATTCATAATAGCTCGTATCAGGCACTTGACCAAATGCCTTCTTCATTTTGTTACGCGCAAACTTAGGAGGAACACTCGCTGGTGTTTTCGTTTCATCGAATGCCTCAATTTCAACTTCTTCATCCATTTTTGCAACTTCATACTTTTTATCAGCATTCCACACAGGTGCTGATAGCATATAAATTGCTAAAGCTAAGCTTCCTAGTAAAAGGATACCTTTTACCTTTTGTTCTACACCTCTTGCCAAAAACGTTCCTGCAAAGGTGATCAATACTAGCCACGGCCATAGGGCAGTCCAGTTTCTATCTAAATTTGTTACATAATATATGATTGCGACTACAACGAACGTTAGGATTGCAAGTAAAGCAATAGAAGACACTTTATCCTTACGATCGCCGCCAAGTGGGACTACTAATAATGCAGTGACTACTGCGACTACGGCTGAAATAATAAATACAAAAGCCATTTATTCATCCTTCTTTCTTTTGTTCATACTTCAATATACGGTCGAAAGAAGAAATGGTTTCAAGCTAATAAATTAAATAATTCTTTCAAACTTATTTAATTCCCATTATAATTTACAAGAATCTAATGATTAAGGGAGCAATAATTTGAAAAGAATACTAACTATACTTATATCCATGTTAATCCTTGCAAGCTGTTCAAATCAGAACAATAGCGTGGAAAATGAAAGTAAAGATTTTTCTCTAGAAGACCAAATGAACGAGGCCATTATTGGTTATTTTGGCCATCGGGTTGAAATTCCAGAACAAGCAGTTAAAACGATAGAATTTAATGAAAAAAATGGAAATTTAAAAGTTGTTGTAACTACCTTAGCTTTTATGGATGAAACAGTAGAAGAATTTAAAGCTGATTTACTTGATAGTTGCATACTACTTTTGCAAGAAATACAAATGCAAGACAAGGTGCAGAATCTTACACTTGTAGTTGAAATACCGTATGAAAAAGAAAATGGGGAAAATATAAACTATGGCGTATTCAAAATAGATTTTACACAGGAGAAGCTTTTAAAGGTCAATTTCGATAAACTAAATCCTCAAAACCTTAGAGAAAAAGCTGACTTTTATTTTGAAGCTCCCTTTTACTAATAAAAAACTGTAATACTTCCTCCATGAATAATGTTGGATATATTACAGTCTTTTTTTATTCAGGCTATGTTACGGTTATGTATCGGCGTTGAAGATAAATCAGTGAATCATGTGTGTTTTCATGTGAAAACCTCGAAAATATTAAAAAGCCCTTAGAGAGATGGACAGTATTAATTCTGTCACTATCACTCCCATTTGCACAGAAAATGGTAACTCATTAGCATTGGCAAGTTTCTCTATACTGGAACAATCGAATTTTACACAAGGTTCTTTTCTATTATTTTCCCTATATCTAACCGTTAATTTTAATTAGCTGAAACGACTTTCATCATTGTATAATTTTATCGCCTTCCACCTTGTACGTTTTTATGGCGTGTTTTGGAAGTTTTGAAGAATATAATGTTTCAGTAGAAACAACCACCAATCTCCCATTTTGATAAAATATATTTTTGATATATCCACTCATTGTATAACTCTGAACTCTTTCCATTGTGGCATAATTGTAAACCTCTATATTTTTTCTATTGCTTGTATAGAAGAGCCCATCATCCATGTTATAGGTAATTTGTTCAAAGGGGGTATATAGCTTTGTTAGATACGTCATATTCATTGCCTTTGAATCTGAAGCAACCATAATGACACCGGAACCGTTAAAAATATATTTTCCATCCGGTGAAATGCTTATATTTGTATTTAGTGAGTAATCACCGTGATAAGGTGAATCGTACCCTGTTGTTACTTTACCATTTTCAATAAAGTGATTTTCAATGTCTCTTGGACTAACAGTTGTATCAATGGCATAAATTCTATCTAAATTTGGATGCATTACTATATAACTATCCTGATATACAGACATGCTGCTCTTGGAAGTTTCGAGTAGTGTCTCCCTTGAATATCCCAGGATATTTGAATGTTGACCAGAACCGCTTGATATATATATAGACTTGTCATCTGCCACTATATCAAAAGGATCGATATTAATATCAAACTGTTCCACCACTTTAAAATTAACCGTATCAATTATAGCGATAGCCCCATTTTGATATTCTATATAAGGACTACGTGTCCCTTTTAGTAAAGCAACATACAGCTCATTATTATATAAATAGATAGTTTCGGGAACTAGATTCATTGTAAGTCGCTGAATTTCACCTGTTTTATAATTTATCTTTAAAACATCTTTATTTTCGTTTAAAGCATAAATAATAGGCTGGGATGGATGAATCACTACCTCCCGAATTAAATCGGATAAATAAAAGAACTCATCATAATCGAACAGGTTGATTCCTGGAATGGTCTTTTTAGCCTCATCTAATTTATTTAGTAATAGTTGTCGAGCGTTTTCATCTTGTATTTTGTTAACAGTGGCATGAATTTGCTTGGCAGTTAAAAGTAGTTCTTCTTTGGTTTTATTATTAGCAATTAATTGCTGAAACCGGTCAATCTCTATGTTTGCGCTTATGGCATACATGGTAGATTGTCTGGCTTTTTCTCCTGGGCTTTTATATCTTTCTAAAATAGCATCCCTCGTTGACTTACCGTATACACGATATAGTAATATCGCCTGCTTTCTAATTTCGCTCGATAAATCATGATAAGCCTTTTCTGTTTGCTTACCTAACGGGTTTAATCTATAGGCATCATTAAGGTCATCTTTTTTTACTATGATTTTATTCCCAGACTTTATAGCATCTATGTACGCCATTGACCTGGTAAAGTGGATATCCACATTACTCTCCATTCTTTTAGTTAACTTCGCTTTCTCTTGAGAGGGGAGACTTTTGATCGCATCGTATGCTAATTGCCTTGCACGTTTTGTATCATTATATAAATTCATATTTGGTAATGTCACGGGATCTGAATACTTAACCTTTCTATGTTCTAGAGAGATTTCCCATTTTAATACCGTTGCAGCACTCTCAGCTTTTTGAACCAACTTCTCTGCTTGTGAAAGGGTAGCTGCATTGCCTGTGCTAGGCATTGTCATCATAAGAACAGTTAAAATAATAACCGTCGCAAAAATATTACATTTATTCACTTAATTGCTCTCCTCATCCTATTAAGAATCTTATAAAAACTATATATTAATATACTAATAGATTTGCCTAAGATTGTATAATGGTAAAAAAAATCCACCCAAAGATGTGATTCATCTCTTTCCAATCCGGTTAACTCTAAAGTATTATTCACCATACAAGATCAGTTAATGATTTGTTAAGAGAATCATCTCATATTTTCTAAACGCAGATGGATGGAACTTGTTTGAAAGATTGTAATATTCCTTCGATTAATTACGGACACTCTCTGTATTGATTGTAGCGGGAGGTGGCGACTCCGCGGTGGGATGAGTAAGACAGATAAGCTATCACAACCACGCGCGTAAGCGATGGGTGATGGCTTATCGCTCACCCCGCTACTAAAAAAAACCCTATAAGATGACCTTTTTTCAAAGTGTCTATCTTATAGGGTTTATTTGGCTATGATTTGAATCTTTTTATGAGATTATTTTAACTCATTTAAGATTTCATCTAATTTTTCTGTTTCAGTAGTTACACCGTTGCTTGAGAAGTACCAGTTAACACCGTCTAAGTACACGATTTTACCTTCTTTGTAAGCACGAGTTTGTTTAATAATATCATTTTCAATATCTGCTTTAATTGCATCTACATCAGAAGCAGTACGGTCAATTATTAATAAAACTTCTGGATCTACAGAAAGAACTGATTCATAAGAGAAATCTGAACCATGAGATGATGCCTCAATATCAGTAGTTGCTGGTTTGAAACCAAAGTCATTGTACACATATGCAAAACGAGAATCTGCTCCGTTATCGAAACCAGAGATTTTTTTGTCATTGTACATTGCTACTAATGCATTTTCATAACCTGCTGCTTTTTCTTTCACTTCATCCACTTTAGCTTGTAGATCTGCTTTTAGCTTTTCAGCTTCTGTTTCTTTATCAAAGATTTGAGCTGCTAAGTCAACTGTTTCGTTTACAGCGTTAATATAATTTTCATTGTCAGAACCGATGAATACTACATTTGGTGTAATTTCTTTTAATTCCTCATAGAATGGTGCTTGACGACCTGAGATGAAAATAACATCTGGTTCAGCAGCTGCTACCGCTTCAAAGTCGATTTGTTTTAGCGTACCAACATCAGCTACACCGTCAACAACATATTTTTCTTTTAAGTGTGGTGGGATATTACCTTTACCACCGTTTGCTGCGATTCCTACAATTCCCTCTACTCCAAGTGCATCAAGTGTATCTAAGAAACCATAATCTAAAGTGATAATGCGCTCCGGCATTTTATCTAAAGTTACATCTTCAAATGTAATTGTTGTACCTTTTTCTTCATCTTCGCTTGAAGCTGTCAAAGAAGATATTTTCATTGGAAATGCAGATTTTTCAGCCGTATCAGTTGCTGCTGAAGTTGAATCTTTCTCTGTAGATTCACCAGTTGCTGAATCATCATCTGAGTTACATGCTCCTAGCATTAATGTTAAAGCTGCAACTGCAGTTAAAAACTTCCATTTTTTCATCTTTCTTTTCCTCCTAAAATATACTTACTTTAATTGAAAATGATTATCATTTTCACTTCTAACTATAGTTTAAATGAAACCCTCAAAATTTGTCAACTGATTTCTGCAATTAATTATCATTCTCATTTAGCCTCATGAAACACGTGCATAAGTGTCTGACTTATGCACGTACATGGAATCTACTGATTACAAACTAAAAGGAACCTTTCGTCTACAAAGTTATTGAGAATTAAAGTATACGCAAATACGGCAACCATCCTGCACTTGTACTGGGATATCCATATCGTAGACATCACGTAAAGCTTCTGAATTAATAATCTCATGTGTTGGACCATCCTTTACAAGGCGCCCCTCTTTCAGTGCAACGATACGATCAGAATAAACAGAAGCAAAGTTAATGTCATGTAATACAATAACGACAGTTTTTCCTAAGTCATCTACGAGTTTACGTAAAATTTTCATGATTTGTACGGAATGTTTCATATCTAGATTATTTAACGGCTCATCCAATAAAATATATTCCGTATCTTGAGCAATTACCATGGAAATAAAAGCACGCTGCCTTTGACCACCTGATAACTCATCCAAGAACTTATCTTGCATATCTGTTAAATTCAAATACTCCAGTGCTTGATCTACCAACTTCTCGTCCTCTGCATTTAGTCTCCCTTTTGAATAAGGATAGCGACCAAAAGCCACAAGCTCACGTACAGTTAAACGGATGTTTAAATGGTTGGCCTGCTTTAAAATAGCCACACGCTTTGCAAAGTTATTCGATTTCATTTTCTTTACATCCGTTTGATCTAAAAATACTTCCCCTGTATCCGCATCTAAAAGGCGGCTTACCATGGATAACAATGTGGATTTACCTGCACCATTTGGTCCAATAAAAGAAGTGATTGCCTTTGGTTGTATTTTTAGTGTTACATTTTCAACGACCGGTTTTTTCCCAAAGCTTTTAGAAAGCTCTTTAATTTCTATCATGCTGCTTTCCTACTTTCCTTTAGTAATAAGTAAATAAAGTAAATCCCACCGACAAAGTTAATGATGACACTAATAGTTGTATTTAAATGAAACACATGCTGTACGATAAATTGTCCTCCGACAAGGCCGATAATACTAATCAAGCTCGCTCCAACAATTAATACAGAATGCTTATACGTATCTAAAAATTGATAAGCTACGTTCGCTACGATTAGTCCTAGGAATGTAACAGGACCAACTAACGCTGTGGAAGTAGCTATTAACACGGAAGATAAAATCAAAACTTGTAGAACAATCTTGTCATAGTTAACACCGAGGTTAATGGCATTGTCTCGACCTAACGAAACAACATTCAAATCTTTTAATAACCTAGAGCCATACAAAAATGCCAGTCCTAGTATAACCATGGCAATTAGTAATAATTCGGTTTTCACATTCATAAAGCTTGCAAACAACCGAGCTTGTAAACTTTCATATTCCACAGGATCAATGATGACCTGCATAAATGTCACTAGACTTCCTAGCAAAGTCCCAATAATCATACCTGCTAATAAGAGAAGGAAGATTGGATACTTATCTGCTCGGAATAAGAAACGATATAAAAGCACCGCGAAAATGATCATTGCCATAATCGATACACTAAAGTTCAAATAACGATTTACGACGAATAAAGAAGCAGAGCCTGCTGTAAAGTAAATCACCGTTTGTACTACCTCATACATAGAGTCAACACCCATTACGGAAGGTGTTAATAAACGATTATGTGTTACTGTCTGGAATATAATCGTTGCATATGCAATTGCAGTACCCGTGATTACCATTGCAGCTAAACGTTCCACACGCTTTGGAAAGGCATAACTAAAGCCGCCTTGAATATTATAAAATGCAAACAATGCCATACATACTAATGCAATAACAGCCAAAATAATTAGCTTCTTACTATTTTTTCGCATATGCTTTCCCCCTAAACAACATAATTAAGAAGATCGCACTGCCGATTACGGCAACTGTTGTATTTACCGGAATCTCATAGGGATGAACTATTAGTCGGCTGATAATATCACATGCGAGTAAGAATGCTGCTCCCATGAAAATAGTATGCGGTATTGTCTTGCGTAAATTATCTCCTAAATACAAAGAAACAAGGTTCGGTACGATTAAACCTAAAAACGGTATAATACCTACTGTTAAAACGACCGTTGTAGAAATAATTGCTACAATAACAAGACCTATATTTAATACTGTACGATAACTTAAACCTAAGTTTTTTGCAAAGTCCTCACCCATACCTGCTACAGTGAATTTGTTTGCATAAATATAAGCTATAATAATGGCAGGTACGGCTACGTATAGTAATTCATAGCGTCCAGAGACAATTAGTGTAAAGCTTCCTAAGAAGAAGGAATCTACATTTTGTAAGACATCTGCTTCGTATCCTAAGAATGTGGAAATGGCACCAATGATATTACCATACATAATACCAATTAAGGGTACGAACATAACATCCTTGAACTTAATACGCTCAAGCAATTGCATAAAAATAAACGTACCGATTAGTGCAAATGAAAAACTAAAGAAAATTTGTCCCATATAAGACATATTTGTAAAGAATATCATCGAAACTATGACACCTAGTTTTGCTGCATCCAGCGTACCGGCCGTTGTCGGTGATACGAACTTATTCCGACTTAAACTTTGCATAATTAAGCCTGCAATACCCATTCCTGCACCAGCTAAAATAATTGCCATTAAACGTGGCAATCGACTCATTACAAAGATTTGGGTCTTCTGGGAGTCCAAATCAAGCAGATCACTCGGTTTTATATCAATGGCACCTATAAATAGCGAAATAAAGGATAGGATAATAGTTGCTACTACTAATATCCATAATCTCATTTGTAATCCCCATAAAAAATATATTTCTCAACTTTGTTGATAACGATTATCATTATTGAGTCGTCTTCCATTATAAACAACGAATATAGTAAAATCAACATGTACTACTTAATTACATTGTTAATTTCAACAATTCTTTGTACTCTAAAATTATGGAATTGACGTTAGTTTATAAACATATGTTTTACAATATAGTTTAGGGTAGGATATTAACCTGAGAATCCTAGTTTTTTAGACCTAATAGCATCCTGCAGTCAAAATTATAAAAAAGATTAAATTCGGGTTATATAGAAGCTTCTTTGTAAATTACTGTTTATATCTTGGCTATATTAAAGGGTTGGGTTGATTGATGATGCAAAGAAATCTTAGATCAGAGAGTAGAATTGATTTTTCGCACCAGCCGGACGCTTTCCTCGGGGTAGCGATAAGCCATCACCCATCGCTTACGCGCGTGGTTGTGATGTCTTATCTGTCTCACTCATCCCGTAGGAGTCGCCGTCTGGCGCTCCAATCAATAAATGGGAACAGGTTTAACATCGATAAGGCGCTAATAAATTTACTCGCATAAGCGAAGCTGAAAAAATGTCACCAACCCAATTTCGTCATCTATTTTATGATTTTAGTAGTAATTGGAATGTCCTTTTTATAATGTTTACAGTCACCATAAAAAAATTGTTAGTCAAAATCAACGAATAACTTTAACAAAGCTTATATTTTTTAAATTCCTCTACATTTCACTATCAAGAGAATATGAAAAAACTGCTCTTCATATTCCACCTCACGAAAGAGCAGTTCTATTGATTTATTTATTAAGTTTAGTAGATTCCCTATAGAACTTCATGATTCAGCTGTTTACAGACTGACTTCCTCTATACAAATAGCTTTCTTATTTCTTACCGAAAAGCCTTTCCTCCAGCTAATTGTAACCATGAAGGCCGACACGACCAAGAGTCCACTTAATATATAGAAACATATGATAATTAATCCGGAAGAGACCATTCCTGTAAAAAGTGCAAGCAATAAAATTCTGATGAGTAAGCCAATAGAACGGAACAAACTATCAACTCTGCCAATAATCTTGTTCGGGACTTGATCCATAAGGAACGAATTTCTCGCTACTCGAGCCCCGCTGTTTCCGATAGCTAAAAACAACATTAACGATAGGTAAACAGGCAGCTCTACAAAAACAATCAAAGAAATGGCAACGGTATAAATAAGCACTCCTAATATAATAGTCTTCTCATTTCCTAGTTTTTTCGCAAGCATCGGAACAAATGCCCCTGCTAGCACTGCACCAGCAGCATATATCATTCCTTCTAAGCCATAAACGCTAGCATCCGCCTCTAGTACTTCCACTAAATAAACAGGAAACAAATAATTCGTCAGCATAACTCCTATAAAAGGCATAAAGGCAAATACCAAAAAAACGAACATGGCTGGACGTCCCATCATATAAACTAACCCATCCCAAGCTCTACCTTTCTCTTCCTTCTCTGCTTCTGATCGTTTCGCTCTGGTATAAGGAAGTTTAACATAGAAGTAAATAGCTGCTCCGTAAGTCAAAACATCTAATAGTAAAATAAAATGTAAATCCCATTTCATTAACAAAATACTAGCTACTCCTCCAGCTATCATGCTAGAAAGCTGCCCCTGTACCTCCATCGTCCCGTTTAAAGATTTATACTGATCCTTATGAAAAATTTCCTGATTCATCGCAAACATGGTTGGATAAAAAATAGTGTAATACAGACTGCCAATCATATAAATTAGTGTGTAATGCCAAATTTCATAGGATAAGCCCAAGAATCCAATGGAAGTGAAAAACAATAAGGCAACTAAACAAACTATTTCACTAATTAACAGTAACTTTTTTCTGGACATTCTATCTACTAACGAGCCAACAAAGGGCGTTATGATAAAACTAATGATAGTCATTGAAATCGTAATATAACCGAATACTGCGTTACCGTCTTCACTCGTCACGAGCATCCAGGGAATTGCTATCATTGTAATTCCTGAGCCTATAGAGGAAGCTATATTAGCCAATATGATCAGCCAAAATCTTGAGTCTTGATATAAATTTTTCATCGTCAAACACCCCTTCAAATATTCTTACTATTCTTAATGTAAGGGAATTGGCATAGATTGCATTCAGCCAATGGTCTTAAATCATCCTCATACCTTTGACCGAAGAAACCCACCTTTACAGTCAGATAAAGGTGGGTTTCTTTGTTTTATTTTAAGGTTTCCGTAAGATATAAGTCCTTTTGGATTTGTTTCAAAGCCTCCGTAAGCTCTATACGATAGAAAATAATTAAGTTTCTGGTTGCTCGCGAGACCATCGTGTAGAGAAGAAACTTGTCATTGGGCCCATCGTAAACCGATTGGTCAGCGTCTGCTATTAATACAGTCGTAAATTCAAACCCCTTTGCCATGTATCCTGGCATGATTAATATCCCTTTCATATATACCTTTTGTTCCTGTGATATTAGTTGAATAGAGGGAATGATATTCTTCAATTCCTCATAGAGCATCCGACAGCTTGCCATGTCCTTACATAATATAACCAAAGAGGTGTTGGTCTCATAATAAGAATCTACCACTGCTTTTATTTCCGTTAGCCGCTGCTCCTTATCCACTTTTTTTACTAATGGCTTTCTCCCACTCACTCCTAGCGAGAGGACCTTATCTTGCTTTAAAACAGCACTCATAAAATCTGTAATTTCATGCGTAGAACGATATGATTTGTTAAGTTCTACTATAGATATATCGGAAAGCTCCCTTGGTATCTGATCTTTTTCGGTTGGATGTACTACCTGGTTTTTATCTCCCAGCAAGGTAAAGTGAGCTTTCGGGAAAAGCTGCTGAATAGCTTTAAACTGAAGAAATGAATAGTCCTGTATTTCATCGATTACAATATGCTTGATGTCTAGGTTTCTGTCAATCCCTTTGATTCTAGCTTGTATATACATAAGTGGACCTAAATCTTCATAAAAAAGTTGTTTGGATTTTATTTGTCGAATCGTTAATTCATAGACTTTTCTAGCCTCCGTTGTATCCATACTCCTAATGGAACCCGTATAAATTTTCAGGATGTTAACGAATCCCAGTTCTTCTATTGCACTATGGAGGGGTGAGTACTGCTTTTCTATCTCTTTTTTACTCTGTCTAATCAAATCCTCGTCATCACCGATGTATTGGTCGACTCCTCTAAGTTCCTCGTATCTCCTCAAAATCGCTTGTTCCTTCCATTCCCTTAACCTAGGCATCAAGTGATTACGGATCTTTTTTAAACGGAAGTCTATTTCCAAGTTTGTATATTTTCGATAAAACAATTCTTGAAGCTCTGTAGCTGATATAAAAACTTTCTTGCCAATGCTTAATGTGTAAAAAGGTAATCCTGCCAATCCTAAATCCTGTAGGTATTGTACGAGATGAATTGCATAAGCATTTGAGTTTTTCCAGTAAAAGCTTTCCTGATGTATCAAGTCGGCGTTTTGTAGCCGCTCTACATTTTCATAAAAGGTCTCTGCCAATAATGGAAGACGCCTCATCCCTTTATATAAACGATAATAGGTTGAATGTACGACATTCTCCTCTCCTAATTCTGGTAAAACATTGGAAATATAATCATTAAACAAATCGCTTGGGGATATAAGCATAATATTTTTGGCGGAAAGCGTCCTGCGGTATTGATATAGAAGATAAGCGATGCGTTGCATAGCTACAGATGTCTTTCCACTTCCCGGTGGTCCTAGCACCATCATATTACGATGACTTTCTGAACGAATAACTGCATTCTGATCACTTTGAATGGTCGTCACAATACTCTTCATCTTTTGTTTTGCTGTATCCGTCAAAAGGCTTTGCAGCACCTCATCACCGATATACATGTCTGCATCGAATATTTGTAGAAGATTATCGTAGGAGATTTTAAATTGTCGGCGTCTTTGAATCTGGACGGGCACCATCTCTTCACTAGGAATTTGGTAGAACGCTTCACCTAACTTGTTTTCATAAAACAGACTGGATATAGGGGCACGCCAATCATGGATAATGATATCACCTGTATCTTCTTCACCAAACGTAGCGAGTCCAATATAAAGGCTCTCCAGTTGTTCATCCTCTATATCAATTCGTCCAAAATAGGCACTTTTATAGAGTAGCTCTAACTTAGAAAGCACGTCATTAACATGGATATAACGAAGTTCTTTTTCCTTGAGAGTAGGTAGTATGGTTGCAAAATCAATTCCACGTTCATCAGACAAATCTGAGAACTCCTTTGAAACGGATTGCCGCTCTTCTATTAGTTCACCTTTTTGCTTTTTAAGAAAAACTTGAAGAACATCTATATGTCCCGTTAGCTTTTCAACTACTGTGGTTAAATGTCGCTGTTCCTCATCCCAAATATGTTTTTCCATCCACTAACCTCCCTGACATAGCATGCTTATGTATTATTACAAAAAATTCTAACAATTTGCAGTCTTATAATAAAAAAATAAATCTGCTATAATGAATATATAAGAAAGGCAGAGACACTAGTGTCCCTGCCTTTTATAGTCTATGCAAATAAGCAAAAATTTATAAGAGTTACCTCAAGGCTATAGCTCTAAAGGTATTCCCTTTACCTTAAATCGTTTCTTTATAGACTACGTACCACTCTTCTTCTTTTTGTAGAATGTTGGTGCCTACCCAGCCTGCTTTAAGTAGCTTTTGCTGTTCCTCTATGTCAGACATTTTTATATTCATCTGATTTTCACCAAATACAATATAATCATTTCCGTCGAGCCTTTTGTAAAATATGTAACGTAGCATGTTGTCATACTTACGTTTGAGAGCTTTAATAACCATTCCTTGACTAAGCTTGTCCTTCAAGCTAGCAAAGTTAAAAGGTGCTACTGTTGCACAAATGTATGTGTACGGAGAATTCTGCAGGAGCTCCATTACTAGGTCTGCTAGTTTTCTTTGAAGACCGTAGCCTCGATACTCTGGATGGACATTTGTAATTTCCTGATAAACTACATCACCTAGCTGCTCTTCCGAAAGACCAATGTCATAGCCAAGGTGATTCTCATCCATCACTGGGATGGCAAGCGTTCGAAATGCAATCAGCTCATCATCAGCGAATACCCCTACCATTAATCGATGCTTAAGAGAGTCTTCAAATTCCTCTTTTGTTAGAGGCTGTAAAAACTCTTTGTTCTCTAAATGCTGGAGAACAATGCTCTGTAACGCTAAAATTTGTTCCATGTTGTCTATTGTTAATTCTCTAGCTGGATAATCTTTTTTCCCTAGACTGACAGTCCACTCTTTCATTGACGCACTTCCTCTTACTTCATGACTTTTACGGAGAACTCGGTTAACTCTTTTAACATATTTTCATCCACATCAATTCCTAAACCCGGACACTCATTCAGTTTAATAAATGGGACATCATAGCGCAAATTCCCAACGTCCTTCGAGAATTTAAGTGGACCGGTCAATTCGACACTCGTAAATGCTTTTTTAGAAAATGCCACATGAAAACCTGCTGCTGAACCAATAGAAGACTCTACCATCGAGCCAATCTGGCATTCCATTCCAGCCATTTCTGCCATATGAGCGAGTTTCATAGCAGGGTATATACCCCCACATTTCATCAGCTTGATATTCACCTTATGCGCGGCTTGTTTTTCTATTAATTCACGCATGTCTCGTATTCCTCTCAACCCTTCATCCATCATAAGCGGGGTACTAGTTTTTGCCTTGACCTCTACCATCCCATTGAAGTCGTCGGCCATAACGGGCTGCTCTAGCCAATCTAATCCGGTATGCTCCAACTGACGCATGGCAGAAATTGTGTTCGCACTGTTCTTCCACCCTTGGTTTACGTCCACTCGGATAGCAACCTCATTACCTACTTTTTCTCTAACGGCTTGTATACGTTGTACATCCGCCTGTACTTCTGTTCCAACCTTCATTTTAAACGATGTATAGCCCTCTTTCATACGTTTTTCTGCTTCCTCTGCCATAGACTCTGGTGATCCTATGCTCAATACATGAGTAACTGGAAATTGCTCGTGATAACGCCCACCTAACAATTGGTATACAGGTACGCCTAGTTTTTTACCAACTACATCGTAACAAGCAATATCTAAGGCTGCTTTAGCTGCTGGAGCTTGATAGACCGCCTTATCCATTTTTTCATGCAGTCGCTCAAATTCCATTGGATTTTCTCCAATCAAAGCCGGAGCTAACGTATTTTTCAGCATCGCATAAGTGCTCTCCCACGTTTCCCCTGTTACATGCTCGTCTGCTACTGCCTCCCCATATCCAATTAAACCTTCTTCTGTTGTTAGCTTAACTATAATCGAAGGCATATCATCGTATGTATGATAGCTGATGATAAATGGGGCAATTAATGGTAATCTAATAGCATAAATTTCTATTTCTTTAATTTTCATATTTTTCTAACTTCCTTTACATTTTTATATTTTTTAGTTATAGTTGTCGTTAAATAGTCGTTAATGTTTTAAAAAAAGGAGGATGTCATGCAAACACGTATAGCAGTACTTGGTTCTAGAAACTTTATAGATCGCTTGAAGCTTTTCGAACAAGAAATTCCTTCTATCCGTTTGGATTATTATCAATATCATACTCCAAAAGAAGCAAAGGAACTACTAAAAAATATAAAACCATGCGACGCTGTATTTTTCTCCGGTTCGCTCCCCTACCTATATGCAGTACAGGAGAGAGAGCTGTTGCCGGTACCTTCCTATTATTTAAAACAGGATGGTACTTCTGTTGCCACTACATTATTAGCAACCTGCAGTACCCCTATGCATCATATTTCCATGGATTTAATGGAACCAGCCCTTGTAGAGAGTGTCCTTCAGGATATTAATCAAACTGCTTCTGTCCCCTTCCTTATGCAAGTAGATCCTGCATTCTCTTTAGAGGAAGTGACTTCCTTTCATATAAACCTACAAAGGAACGAAAAAACAAAATTGGCTATCACCTCTGTGCACGCAGTTTATGAGACCCTGGTACAAAGGGGAATACCTGTTATACGAATGATTGATCCTAAAAACTCTATTTTAAAGTCCCTTGAAGAAACTAGGTCATTGGCATTACTCACAAAAAGTGAGGCTGCTAAGATTGCCGTTTGTTCCATCTCCCTTACCGAACAAGACATGAACACAGCAACAGCATTAAAAAGAATTACAGATTCGATTGATGCTTCTATTGTGAAAGCAGATGACCTCCTCTATTTGCTATTTACTACTCAAGGTAAGGTTCAGCAAGCCTTAGAGCACAATAAGGTTAATAATTGGCTTGAGTTTTTTAGTACACCAATTCGTATTGCCTTTGGTTATGGAACGACAGCAATAGAAGCAAGTGAAAATGCAAAAGATGCTTTAGCACATGCGACAGAAAATACAGTCTTCCTTATGAATGAGAAAAAACAATTGACTAGCCCACTCTTCCAGGAAGAGAACAAGATCAATTTAAGAACGAGCGATCCTAGGCTAGTTGTATTGGCGAAGGAAACAACTTTAAGTCCAGCAAATCTATCTAAAATTATGCTTTTTAGTCGCCTCCATCATTCAGTTGAGTTTACGGCACATGATTTAGAGATCTTTTTAAAGGTCAGCCGCAGGACTACCGAAAGGATACTAAAGAAGCTGTTGAACAAAGGTTATGCATCCATTGTTGGGGAAGAAATGACGTACCAGCAAGGCCGTCCCCGAGCGATTTATGAATTTAATTTTCCTACCTACCAATAAATATGTATAGGCATCAACTAATCTTTTTATCAGTATTCAATCATGAAACCTATAAAAAAGAAAGTTCAGCTTGTCACTGAACTTTCTTTTTTACGCTTCGGCAATCTCTTTGTTTAAAATCTCTTGCTTTTCTTCCTCTGTAATTTTTACAATGGAGAACCCTACCGCTGCATAGATAATAGATATAATTGGCACTGTAAAGTTTAATATTGCATAGGGAGCATATTCATAAGCCCCTACTCCTAATGTTCCTAATATGAAAACGCCACATGTGTTCCAAGGTATGAACACAGAAGTCAATGTCCCTCCATCCTCTAAAGCTCGTGATAGGTTTTTAGAGTGGAGTCCCATATTCGTATATGCTTTAGAAAACATTCTCGCTGGCACAACGATGGAGATATATTGCTCAGAGCATGTCGCATTCGTTGTAAAGCAAGCTAATATAGTAGAAGCTATCATCGAAAAAGCAGTCTTTGCTAGCTTTAAAATTTGATTCATAATAGATTGAAGCATCCCTGAAAATTCGAGAATACCACCAAATGTCATCGCCACAATGGTCATCGACACGGTATACATCATGGAATCCAATCCACCACGATTAAATAGTTCATCCACCATTGTGTTACCTGTTTTAATCTCAAACCCACTTTGAAGAGCACTAACAGCTGATGCTACATCTCCCCCTTGTACAAAAATTTGAGAAAGGAATCCTAGTAAAATCCCCACCACTAAAGCTGGTATAGCAGGTACCTTTACAGCAACTAATACAATTACTGCTAACGGGATTAATAACAACCATGGAGATATTACAAAGCTTTGATCAAGTACATTTATTGTTTGCTGTATGCTCTCCTGATCAATACTGCTATTTTTGTATTTCATTCCTAACAGACCGTAAGCTACTAACGCAATAATAGCTGCTGGTATAGTTGTATAAAACATGTGTCGGATATGTACGAACAAATCTGTCCCTGTAAGACCAGCTGCAAGATTGGTAGTATCAGAAAGCGGGGACATCTTGTCTCCAAAATAAGCTCCAGAAATAACTGCACCAGCAATCATAGCAGCTGGAATCCCCATGCTTAGACCAATCCCCATACCTGCAACCCCGATAGTCCCCATCGTAGACCAGGAGCTACCAATGGCAAGAGAGACAATCATACAAATCACACAAATAGTGACTAAAAAGAATGCTGGTGTAATAATTTTTAGACCAAAATAAATCATGGTCGCAACTACACCGCCACCGATCCAAGCTCCTATTATGAGGCCGACCAATATAATGATGACTACAGCTGGAAGCGCTAGTTTGATCCCCTTATACATCATTTCCTCGACTTCATCCCATTTAAAGCCATGCTTCCAAGCAACCATAGCTGCTACGATTGTACCAACTATTAGCGGAATGTGAGGACCTTGCTCCAGCTTAACGACAGCTATAACCATTGTTATAATCATT
The DNA here is from genome assembly GCF_038624605.1 of Psychrobacillus sp. FSL K6-4046. NCBI lineage: Bacteria > Bacillati > Bacillota > Bacilli > Caryophanales > Bacillaceae > Psychrobacillus > Psychrobacillus sp. FSL K6-4046. The sequence continues at coordinate 145,778 of NZ_CP152020.1, read as the reverse complement.
ACTAGTAAAGGCGTTACAGCCCATATTAATGACATTTCTTTTTTCTCTGTTTGTTCCTTCTTTTCTACCATTCCACTTCACCCCTTCGCGACTTTTTCAATTATTAGAAATTGTCGTTTATTAGTCGCTATTAGGGATATATTAATCTTTTATTAAAAATTCGTCAATCTTTTTTGGCAATTTGTAAAAGCGTTTTCATAAGGACTTGAGCGCCTATATAAAGGGCTTTACGGTCAAAAGACATATGTGGATGATGAAGACCGGGAGAAAGGTCTGCACCGACCCCAATCATAGTAGCCTTTAAATCCGGCTGTCTAATCGTATAAAAATGGAAATCATCACTACCAGATGTGATAACCTCTTCCGCCAGGCTCTCTTCTCCTATTGCTTCCACGATACCCTCTCTTGCTATTAAAGCAGCCTCATTGGAGACTTCTGCTCCTGGAGTGATATCCTGCCATTCCCATTCTATATCTATATCAAAAAGAGCTTGAAGAGCATGTAAATTCTTTTCAATTTGTACTTTCATTTGTTTTAGCACACTATTCTTTTGAGCGCGTGCATCAATTGAAAAGCTCGCTGTACCAGGAATAATATTAGAGCTCTCACCGCCAGCCTGAATTTTAGTTAGTTTCGCGGAATATGCTTCAAAAGGAGAAAAATATAAGTTCTTTAAGGATTGATGTATAGCGACTGCTACATCAATTGCATTCTGCCCTTGATGAGGTCTGGCTCCATGGGCATCCATTCCTTTAATCTTACCTTCAAGAAACATAGCTGCTCCGTGATGAATTGCTGGTGAGACCTTACCAAAAGGTAGTTCTTCTATCGGTCTTAAGTGCACACCAAAGAGATGCGTAACTCCTTCAAGCGCTCCTCTATCGACCATAGAATTCGCACCATTTCCTTTTTCTTCTGCAGGCTGGAAGATGAAACGAATACGTTTATTTAATTTTTCATCCTTCAATAAAAGAAGGGCTCCTAAAACCATAGAGATATTAGCGTCGTGACCACATGAATGATTGGCTCGGTAAACCCCGTCCACTTCCTGCCACAAAGCATCTATATCTGCACGAATTGCTATTACTTCGTCACCTTCTCCTATCTCTGCTAGGAGGCCGGTTACATCATTAAAAAGTCGGTAAGGTACATTGAGCGAATCAAGAATTTCTGTTATTTTTTTCGTTGTTTCGAATTCCTTCCAGCTAACTTCGGGGTATTTATGAAAATGTTCAAACCACTCTAAAATTTGAGATTCTACCTGCATCTTTTCTCATTCTCCCTTTACACTTTTTTATTTTTAGAGCTTTTTTGAAGCCCCAATTTTTTACTTTATGATTTCACATACACGGCCAATTTGACCATCTGTGAGTCTTACTTTAATACCGTGTGGATGAAAGGAAGAATTCGTTAAAATATCTTGAACGATTCCTTTTGTTTTGTTACCGGTACGCTGATCCTTCTTCAAAATAATATAAACTTCTAGTCCTGCGTGAATGTCTTTTCTATTTTGTCCGTTCATATAATCACCTCTTTTTGTATCGTACCACTTTCATATCATGCTTACATCCATTTGTTTAATTGAAACCGGTTTTCCTTAGTAAGTTTTAGAAGAAATGGGCGCCATCTTATATTTAGTACACTACAACTGCTAATAACAGCTATGTTCTTTGGAAAAAGCAAGAGTTCATGCTATACTGTGAAAGAATTTTCATTACAAAAGGAGTGTTTTATAATGGCGAAAAAAGGTTATTTCCTTATGGAATCTGGGGACAAAATTGAATTTGAACTATATCCAAACGAAGCACCAAACACAGTAGCTAACTTTGAAGAATTAGCTAACAGTGGTTTCTACAATGGTGTAGTGTTCCACCGTGTAATTCCTGGTTTTGTAAGCCAAGGTGGAGACCCAACTGGTACAGGTATGGGCGGAAGCGGTAAAACTATTAAATGTGAAACTGCTGGAAATCCTCACAAACACGAAGCTGGAAGCCTTTCTATGGCTCACGCTGGAAAAGACACTGGGTCAAGCCAATTCTTCATCGTTCACGAACCACAACCACATTTAAACGGTGTTCACACTGTTTTTGGTAAAGTAACTAGTGGTTTAGAAGTAGCAAAAGCTATGAAAAACGGCGACAAAATGGAAAAAGTCGAAGTATTCGACGAAGCTTAAGTTAGATATTTTAGGTCTTGGGGTGATTAATTCCAAGGCCTATTTTAAATAACAAAGTCACACCCCTCCCCCCAGCTAAATCCCCAGTATCGTATATCACTGAACAATAAAAACAGAGCAGTACATTTTAGGAGGTAAAAGGATGAAGGATTTCCATTGCTGTGCAACTTGCATTCATTTTAGCAGTGAAAAAACGACTAAAGGCATGCATTATAAATGCAAACGATTAGGCTTTCAAACTGAACCCTCTTATAAATTCAACTGTTGGAACCCAAAAGAGAATGTAAGAAAGCTAATGGAGAAGACAGACACTAGTAAGTCTTAATAAATTAAACTAAATATTACAACTATATATTTACACCGCTTATCCATTATTGTATATTTTATATATAACCAAAAGGTTATGTGATGAGGAGGTCATTTGTTGACGGACATTTATAGAGCAATAGCAGATCCCATACGTCGTCGTATCCTCACCATATTGTCTCAAAAGGAATGTACTCAAACCGAGCTAGTTGATCATTTCCCAATCTCCCAGCCTGCAGTAAAAAAACATCTCACTATATTGCTAGAAGAGGAATTAATTGAGGAAAGGCGAGAAGGGAAATATCGTCTCTATCGTTTAAAGCAAGACAATTTTGCTGTTCACTATAAAAAATTGCAAGAAGAGATTGGCTTGATATTAGAGGATAAGCTCACGAAGCTAAAAAACTATTTAGAGGAGGATTAAAATTGGAGAAAGTTGTTCAGTCGGTTCAAAGGAAAATCTTCATAAAATCTACACCTGAGAGGGTATGGAGAGCACTTACACAAGCAGACGAACGTAATGCCTGGGAAACCAGAAGCTGCGAAATGGATATTAGAATCGGCGGACAGGTAACCCTAGATTATGGGTGGGGCGCTAGCTATGTAGGAACTATAATAGAGTTAGAGGAAGAACAAAAGCTCGTTTTGCAAGGGAACGACAAGCAATTGACCACATGGACCATTACTACTGAAGCAGATGGTGTCCTTGTCTCCATTGAATATACAGGTTCTTGGACTGGGGACATTGGCTTAATGGAAATGGACAATATGCTTTTTGGTACTTATCAGTTCATGTTAAACCTTAAGAGTGTATTAGAAAAGGAAATGGATTTACGCAAAAACTTTTGGAAAAGTTGGATTGGTGTCTTGCATCGTACTGCGGATAAACGAGAAGGAACTAAAGTAGTTCAAGTAATAGCCTCTACTCCAGCGGATGGGTTAATAGAAGTAGATGACGTGATTACAGCAGTAAATGGAAATCCGATTCAATGCTATGACGACTTGGAAAGGTATGTATTTTCATGTAATCCCGGACAAAATTTAATTATTTCTCTTAATCGAAATGGGCATGAACTGCCGGTTAGCCTTCATACGGTTGGTTTTGGTCAATTCAATTAATTCTGCTATATTGGAATCCAAGTAGGCCCTCCTTCGAGAGCCTACTTTATGTTAGGAAGAATCCATCTCTCGTCACTAAGCGTAAAGGCTTATCCATCAACCGTCTCGCTTCGCCACCTACAGCTTTATAAGATCTACCCTCTTAAGCACTTTCCTTCCAACTCATTGCATCGATTTTTAATAACAGTACTTCAGTTCTTAAAACATCTCAGCAAAACCCATTACGTTGTAAATAAATTCCTTTTATAGTCATAATTAATTATTTTTTTAATATTTGGTTACTATATTACAATATAGTAACAATTATAATATAAATTTGTATATTTATACCTTTTATATGTTTTTGTAGGTATAATAAATTATAACAAAATAGTGATAGGCGGAGGTGTACCTATGTTTCTAATCACTCGCAAAATCAATGGTACAACAGAGACCTTGAAAAATTCCAACAGCCAATTCAATAAAACTTTTACAACTTATGAGGATGCCCATAAGTTTGTTCTAAAGTTAAATAATAATATTATTCCTTCTAAGCATTGGAAGGTTACCGAAGAGACGATGGAAGTTACAAACGAGCAGTCATAGCTGCTCGTTTTTTTATTACAGTTTTACTTACCTGTCCAATCCCACCATATCCCGTCAATACTAGTGAACCCAATATTTTTTTGTTTCGCCTAAAAAATAATATGAAAAATCGTTACATATTCATCAGTCTAACCCTATCCCTCTACATATAAATAAGATAACTCTTAGCGAGGAGGAGGTGTTAATAATGAGTTATTCAAATTATTGTGGTGGTGGCTACGGTGGTGGATACGGCGGTAACACTGGCGGTGGCGGTTACCCAGGCGGCGGAGCTGGCATGGGTTCTGGATTTGCTTTATTAGTTGTTTTATTTATTCTTTTAATCATCGTAGTTGGTACTTTCGGATATGGAAGTGGCGGCGGTTATGTTGGCGGAGAGTCCTGCTAAATAAATGTGTTAATGTTCCTCCTAGTTACTATACTTCACCTCACAAGACGGGCTTTTAGGAGCCTGTCTTTTTTTATTACATGTAGTTATTTTATAATGAGTTTAAGAGCTCAGCATAATTATTTTTTGGAGTATTTACTTCCTTCGAAACTGGATAAGCCTGCATTAGGTTTGATTCATAAGGGTTGAGCATTGCTTTAAGCCTATCTTTATCACGAAGGTTGGGATCTAACCAATTCCCGAACTTTTCTGGTGGAAGTATGACTGGCATACGATCATGAATAGTCTTTACTAAAGAATTAGCTTCGGTAGTGAGAATAGTGCAGGAATGAACCGTTTCTTCATTATCCCTTTTCCAGGTCTCCCATATTCCCGCTACTCCAAATAGTTCATTGTTTTTCATTTTTATAAGCATTGGAACCTTTTCCTTTTCATTTACGGTCCATTCATAAAAGGAATTCATAGGTATGATACATCTTCGTTGTGTAAAAGCATTACGATAGCTAGGTTTTTCATCAACTGTTTCAGACCTTGCATTGATCATTTTGTAACCTATCTTCTCGTCCTTTGCCCAGCTGGGTATTAAACCCCACCGTAGCTGCCCCATTCTATTGCTGGTTCCATCGTTAATAATAGCTACGACAGACTGAGAAGGGGCTATATTATAATTAGGATAATAATCCTCTTCATTGGATACAAACTGCACATCAAATTGTTCTTTGATCTGTTCCATATCCGTATATAGACTAAAACGCCCACACATAAGTGAACCTTCCTTTCTAATTACCTGTCCTATATCCTTTTCCTATTTATCGTTCGTTCAAACGCAGACAAAAATTAAAAAGATCCCTAGAGTGTTTTACTCTAGAGACATTTTCTATAAGAGAAATGAAATACCAATAATGAGCACGATAGGTCCTAAAATAAATAACCAAGCTAGCGGTCTTGCAAAGTTGACAGACCAGCCAACTCCAAAGCGTTTTTCTACAAAAACACTTGGATCATCTTTGTTGATATAGAAAATACCGCCCTTCCAAAATCGATCATCATCTACAGAAGTAATATGAGGATTTCCTACAACCGCTTCTTCCTCCCCTACTTTCAAACGTGATCCTCCTTGACCAACTCTTACAGTAAAAATAGCTACACTAGCAAAAGCTAGCACCAAAAATCCTATTGGTAAAGCAATCATAACAAGGGAAGAGGTTATTTCAGGATGTATAGTCTGTAACTGAAGATATCCCATCAGCAAGGTGACTCCTACCGACATGACAAAAGAGAGCCAGCTAGAGTATTTCCGAAATGCAAGCTGCTGCTTAACGGAAGTTTTTTTGCGTTGAGGGCTAATGCTTGTTCCCGACATTTTAATTCCCTCGCTAGTAAATAAAAACATTACCTGCACTATCAATAAAATTAGTGGAAGGGAAATAACAGTAAGATAGCTTTTCTCACTAAAAGCATCCGCTTCCCCAGTTGGACCCCAATGAGTAGGAATCATGTCCGGCATCTGTGGATATTTTAAAAGCGTATAAAATATAAGCCCAATCGATACAATCATGGGAATAATAAATAAAATTCTCGGCAGCAGTTGAAGCTTCTCTTGAAATCCTAAATCTACTACTTTCACTTCATTTTTGTCGGAAAACCAGCGACGCTGCTCCTTTAATTTCTTCATTTTCGTATGCATGATGAAGTAATAGGCGACGCTCAAAAATAGAACACCAATTTGAACTCCAACACTAACAAGAGCTAATACTTCTTCCTGAGGATTTTGAAGCAACGCCCAAGCAATATAGCCCGCAAAAATTACTAACCCAACAAAAAGTACTACAGCTGTGTATCTATTTTTTAACTGAAGGATTTCCTTGTCCTTTTCATGCTGCTCAGGAACGTTTACACCAAACACAATCGTTGGTTTTAAAAATTTTGGAATGTATGCCTGTAAAATTGTAATAAATAAAAGAATAAATCCAAATAACAACAAAATCATTATTTACCCCTCCTTAATTTGTCGAACAAGCTCTCGTACCATTACAACCATTTCTTCCTCTGAAAGTTGCAATACCATCCCCTCTGCTAACAATGGGCGAATCTGTTCAGCTAACACTTGCTTTTGTTGATCTGTTGCTTTTTCCATACCTTTTGGTTGTATAATTACCCCTGACTTCGGAACAATTTGAATGAAATCTTTCTCCTCCAAAAGATGATAAGCCTTATTAACCGTATGCATATTCATACCCAAATCACTGGCAAAGCTTCTAACAGATGGCAAGGAATCCCCTGGCTTTAGTTCTCCTCTAGCCATTCCTTCCATCAATTGTTGCGCTAGCTGTAAATAGATCGGCACAGATGAATTCGGCTTTATCTCTATAAACATTTCATGACCTCCTATTTACCTCTTGTTCTATATATATTATAACACTCTGTTCTATATGTAGTATATCAAAATGTTTTTATTTTTGGCTAATCCATTGTTTTACTGGATAATCTTGGGTCGTTTTACGACAATCCGCGCCTCAATTACTACAATCCAGGCTTCGTTTACTACAATCCCTCACTCTTTTACTACAATCACTGGAAATTTTACGACAATCCCTTTCCAGGCTTATTTCCCTGACTCGATTTACTACAATCAAGCATTCATTTACTACAATCCCTCATTCTTTTACTACAATTAACTGAAGTTTTACGACAATCCCGATCCAATCCTGATGCTTATCAATAACTACGGAGCCCTTCACACTTACCATTCTTCCGCAAACAGGACTCATTCCAACAAAAAAAGCCGACAAGATCTCTGAGGATCTTGCCGGTTCCAAATATGTTTATTATCCTTTTACTGTTAACTCTACTAAGCGTTGAGCAGAAGCTTTTACTTCTTCCATACCTGCTGAGATAATTTCTTGTGCTTTAGCAGGCATAGCATTGTGACCTTCAATAATTACTTCATCAATGATTTGCATACCGAATACTCCACCAAATACTGCACGCATATAGTTTACAGCCATTTCCATTGGCGCTGCCTCAGGTGTAGAATAAATTCCACCACGAGCGTTTAAGAAGATTGCTTTTTTATCTGTCATTAATTGAACCATGTTGCCTTGTGCATCATATTTAAATGCAAAGCCTGCAGCATATACATAATCAATAAAAGTTTGTAATTTAGCAGGGATTGTTAGATTCCATAATGGGAATGCAAATACTACAACATCTGCAGCAGTTAATAGATCCATTGCTTTTTGTTTAGCTGCTAATAAGCGAGATTCAACGTCCGTCAACTCTCCACCAGTTTGTACTTTACCGAAAGCATTGAAAAGGTCTTGTCCGAAGTATGGAGTATCCTCTTCATATACATCATAAACTGTTACGTTTACATCTTTACCTTCAAGTTCAGCCATGAAAGTTTCATACATTTTACTTGAAATCGCTTCTGTTGCTGGTCGGTTATTTGCTTTTACTACTAATACGTTCATTTTTATAACTCCTCTATAATATCCATATATTTTTATATTTTTATTTATCTCAAATTCGAGACTTCCTTATATTATATTAATATAAGAAGACTGTCAAAAGGTTAGCTCCTGTTAGTTATTTGCTTCTATGTTTTTCTTATCCTTGGAAACTTTAACTATTAATGTATTTGTTATACTATTTATATAAAGGGAGGTGCATTTCTTGGAGGATATTATTGCTATCTTTATTTTTTCAACTATTGGCTTATCCTTGCTGAGTTTAATCGCTATGGGTGGCTACGTAACAGTGAAACAACAGCAGCATAAACAAAAGGAATTAGAGATAGAACTTTTGCGTTTAGAAAACGAGGCTTTTATGCTTTTGGAGCGAAAAGCTATGCGAGAAGAAAAGCATCTAGAGGAACCTAAGAATTGAATATAAAAAGGTGCTCCTTGTAAATAACTTCACAAAGAGCACCTTATAGAATTGTTGTTTAAAGTCCTATTACATGAGTGGTGTCAGGAGATCTGCGGTCAAATATAAAGCCGTTTGCCCGATAAAAAGCATCCGCTTTCATGGATTCGGTTTTAGTCGTGATTTCGTTGAACTGACCTTTAGCATCCTCTAAAATTGCTTTAAAAAGTTCACTGCCGATTCCTTTTCTTCGATAATCAGGCAACGTATAAAAACGATGCAATCTAGCAGAATCTGCTCCTAAAACATCTCGATTTAAGCCTCCAATTGCCACTAGCTCTCCTTCATTCCAAGCACCATATAGTGCCTCCCCTTGCTCACTAAACCTGTTTGTACCGTCCTCATACTCAGTAGCTAGCCTGGATACAAAACGGTACCCTTCTTTTTCGCTTTCTTGAATTAGCTTGGATACGTCGACCTCATTCAAATCAGAAATTCTTCTTACTTCGATTGCCATATACGCTCCTCCATTCTATTTGTAAAAACGAACTCCTAGTAACTTTCGATATACAGAAGCGAATAACCTCTATTACATCAATATATTTCTATCCTTCCACAAATAGAATGTCATCATTCACGTACCCATTAAATCTTATTTTCTGATGCAGGCTCGTCTTAAAAAAAGTAAAAAAAGACTGCGCTTAAAAGCACAGTCCTTTAGCAAACGAAATTAGATAGCAGCTAATCTTGCTTCTACTTCTTCATCCGTCAATTTATGTTCTACAATATAGCGATTACGCGGGTGTACACGACATTCGTGTGAACAGCTGCGAAGATACTTATGTTCATTTTCTTCCGAACATAGAATTTTGTCATTACAGTCCGGATTTGCACAGTTTACATAACGTTCACAAGGCTCTCCAGTGAAATGATCTTTCCCTACAACCACATGCTCTACTTGGTTAATCGGAACAGCAATACGCTCATCAAATACGTACATTTGACCGTCCCATAGCTGACCACGAACTTCTGGGTCTTTACCATAGGTAGCAATACCTCCGTGCAGTTGAGCAACATCTTCGAATCCTTCTCTAACTAACCAACCAGAGAATTTTTCACAGCGAATTCCGCCTGTGCAATACGTTAATACCTTTTTACCTTCAAAAAGCTCTTTATTATCGTGAATCCATTCAGGAAGATCACGGAAGTTTTTGATATCTGGACGGATTGCTCCGCGGAAATGACCTAAGTCAAATTCATAATCGTTACGAGCATCGATAACTATTGTGTCTTCGGCTTGCATTTGCTCATAAAATTCTTTTGGAGACAGGTATTTACCTGTTAATTCATTAGGATTGATATCTTCCTCTAATCCTAAGTGAACAATTTCACGCTTAGGGCGAACGTGCATTTTCTTAAATGCATGTCCTTCCGCTTCATCTATTTTAAACACCATGTCAGCAAAACGTTCGTCTGCTTTCATCATGTCCATGTATGCGTCTGTTTGTTCAATTGTTCCGGAACAAGTTCCGTTTATACCTTCATTCGATACTAAAATACGCCCTTTTAACCCAAGTTCCTTACATGCAGCAAGATGTTCTTGTGCAAATGTTACTGGATCTTCAATCGGGACATATTTGTAGTAAAGTAATACTCTGTATGCATTTGTGTCCATTTTTTACTCCACCTTTTCAAATTTTGTCCATCAATTTATCATAACAAATTTAAAGGGAGAAGTTAAATAGTTAGTTTTGTCAAAAAATAATCACGAAATAATTCAAAGAGTTTTAATGTCTGATAAGTCTAACAGGAAAGCCATTTTCCACTTATAACTTTAAGGTTTTATTTTTCTTTATATGGAATTGTTTGTAAAATGTTACACTTGAACTAGTAATGATCATCGCAAACAATATTTTAGTTGTGATGATAAATAAATTTACTGACGGGGGTTTACATGGATAGTTTTTTCATAATACTTTTAGTCTTTTTTATCGTTGCTGCCAATATTATTGGATTTCTAACTTACAGAAAAAAGAAAAGTCTATATTACTCCGCTTTTACTATATTATATCTAGGGGTTTTGTTTGGCTCCATCGGTGGTGCAATAACCGTATTTGTTATTAATGATCCTTTTGCAATATTTTACGGTCTTCAAGTAGCATACTATCTACTAATAAATAGTGTTATTGTTTTTCTAATTGCCATTTTAGCAAGCGCAATAAAAAGATTTAACAACAAAACAATATGATTCGAGACTAGACAGTTTTGACCTGGGTTTTAGGTTTTCTAACTATTCTCAGTCCTTTTTGAATATAAATCATATATGTCCAATTGTTGCGTGGGTCATTTTCAGCTCATTTATTTTATTTAAAGAGATTCATAAACAAGTAGTACCCGCCAATCAATGACAAGGTAAAAGAAGCGTACGAAAGATATATAGAAGATAGAGACGAAAAACAAACTTAATGCAAGAACGCGAAAACGAAAAAGTTTTTTCTTTTTGAAAAACAGTAATGTGCATTAAGATAGGAGAATTTCTTTGAATAATAAATTTAAGATTTTGATGATCTTATTAACTTTTTTCGCCATTGTATGTTTGGCTGTATCTTTTTTTAGCCAAGACAAAAAGAACGCAGAAGAATTTGCAAACAAAGTCTTTTCTACTCCTCTACCTCCTAAGACAAAAGAGCTTGATCGTGGATTTGACTTTGGAGTTGCGTATGGTGGAGGACCATGGGGGAGTGGGGGACGACCAACTGTCGTTGTCTACAAAAAGTTATATTCTGAACTTAGCGAAAAAGAAGTACATGATTATTATAAGGAAAGAGGTTTCGAAATTTACTTTGACGGTGACGAAGAGCTTAAAAAGACCTCTAATGGTAAGAGATTTTGGTATGAAGGAAAGGAACGCAAGAATTTAAGTACTAAAGATAATACTGAAGAACCTATAAAATTCATTATTCAGATAAGAAAGGAGTTTACTTCTGCATTTGGAGATTTAGCTAGATATTAAAGTAAGCTCGGAGATTCATAATTAACCGCCCTGTATCCTTTCTTTAAATTACTTAAAAAACAAGCAGAAAGCCTAAGCTCTCTACTTGTTTTATTATTTTGTTCTATTAGCAATCTCGATTGCGCGGTTAGTTCCTTCTGCCGCTGCATCTAACGCTTCTTTAGGGTCCATCCCTTGATATAAATTCTCCAACGCCGTCACGATTTGCTGACGAGATTCTGGGAACACCGATATTAAGGCACCCTGAGTAGCGATAGATGGCTCTGTGCTTTGTAGCTGTTCTACTGTTACTTTTAACTGTGGCATCTCTTCCCATGCTTCTTTAACAATGTCTGCTTCATATGCAGATGGGTTAATCGCAAAGTATCCTGTATCTAAATGCCATTTAGCTTGAACTTCCGGAGTAGTTAAATACTTCATGAACTCCCAAGCTGCTTTTTGCTCAATTTCAGCAATTCCTTTAGACATCCATAGAGAGGCTCCTCCAATTACAACGCCTTTACGATCTACTTCGTCTGCATAAGGAATGTATGCAGCGCCCACTTCAAATGGTGCATTATCAATAATTCCTCGTACACCTGCGGAGGAATCCATATACATAGCTACCTTCCCTGATTGGAAAGCTGCACGAATGTCATCCCAGTTCGTTCCGAAGTTACCAAATGTACCAGCCTCGTTCATAGTATTTAAGAATTCAAACACGCGTTGACCTTCTTCTCCATTAAAAACCGCTTCTGTCGCGTCACCAGCACGACCGTTATCTTCATTTACATAAAGTCCACCTTGTGTGGCTACTAGCTGCTCGAAGAACCAGCCGTATGTTAGCATAGAAAAGCCTTTCATCTCATCTGTTTTAAGCTTAGCTGCTGCATCAATTATCTCCTGGAACGTTTTAGGAGGGTTCTCAGGATCCAAGCCGGCTGCTTTAAATGCATCCTTGTTGTATAGCATTACTGGCGTAGAGGAGTTAAATGGCATAGAATATAGCTCTCCATCAAGAGAATAATAATTTAAGATATTCTCCTCTAATTGAGACAAGTCATAGTTATCTTCATCGATAAACTTTTGCATTGGCTCGATAAATCCACTTTCAATCATATATTTAGTACCTACCTCAAACACCTGCGTTATGGCCGGAGCGTCTGCAGTACCTCCAACACTACGAAGCTTAGTTAACGATTCTTCATATGATCCTTGGAATTCTGCCTTTACCTCGTAATCATCCTGGGATGCATTAAAGTCAGCGACAATATTATCAAGAGCTGTTTGCCCTGAACCTGACATCGCGTGCCAAAAGGAGATGACTGTTTTACCTTCTTCGGATTTTTCAACATCCTCGTCGCTTTTTTGTACAGGTTCTGTCGATGAACTGTCATCACTATTTGTACATGCAGCTAATGCTAGAATACCTAACAAAATCATGAATAACGATGTAAACTTAAACTTCTTTCTCATGTCATACACCTCTTTTTTTAGTTTGGAACAACTGTTATTTTAGAGCCCCTTGCGTTAACCCTTTTTGCAATTGCTTTTGACCTAAAAACAATAGTAGTAGTGTTGGAATAATAACAACGATTACCCCTGCCATAACCACCCCCCATTCTGTTGCAACCTCTTGTGACTGGAGCTGTTTCAAGCCAATTTGTACGGTTCTTACGGAATTGTTGGTTGTAACCAATAAAGGCCAAAGGTACATATTCCAAGTCGTTAAGAAACCATATGCTCCTAATGTTACTAAACTAGTTTTAGAAACCGGCAAGATGACACGAACAAAAAACGCAAATCTACTGAGCCCTGCAATCTGAGATGCCTCATGCAGCTCCTTCGGTATTGTTTTGAAATGCTGTCTAAGTAAAAATGTCCCGAAGGCTAAGGCAAAAAACGGTAGTGTCATCCCTTGGTATGTGTTAAGCCAGTTTAGATTTTGAATGGTAAAGAAATTGGGAATCATTGTTGCTTCCCATGGAATCATCATCGTGGAGATAAAAAGGAAAAATACAAAGTCCCTTCCTTTGAATGGGATAAAGACAAAGGCATAGGCCGCTAAACTACATACGACCAGCTGTCCAAGCATAACCCCGAACGAAACAATGAAACTGTTAATCAAATAGTTTAATAGAGGCAATCGATCAAACACCTTCACATAATTATCAAAGCTAAAAGAAGAAGGCAAGAATTTTCCTTGTAAAATTTCGCCTCCCGTCATGAAGCTCACCATCAAGGCATAGATAATCGGGAAAAACATAATCAGTGCAGTAACGATTAATAAAAAATACACGATGGAGCGCTTTAGTATTCTCATTGGTAATGCACCTTCTTTTCCCCTAGCTTAAACTGTAAAATTGTAACGAGTAAAATACATATAAATAAGAACACTGCTTGAGCACTTGCAGTACCAAATTGAGCGTTAACAAAGGCCTCTCGATAAATGGAATACACGATTAAGTTAGTGGATTGGGATGGCCCGCCCTTTGTTAAGATATCCACCTGTCCAAACGTTTGAAACGCATTGATGAGAGAGATGGTAATAATAAAAAATAAGGTGGGAGAGAGCATTGGTATAGTGATTCTTCTCAAACGATACCAATAGCTTGCTCCGTCAATACGAGCACTTTCATATAAGTGCTCATCAATATTTTGTAGTCCCCCTAGCAATATGAGGAAGCAGAAGCCAGTGTTCAACCAAATCGTTGTTAAAGACACCGACAGCAAAGCCCATGTTGGATCTAGAAGCCACTCGACTTGTGGAAGATTCAATATGGCAAGCACTTTGTTGAACATCCCAATACTTGGGTGGAATAAGAATAGCCACACAACGGAGGAAGCTGCTACGGAAACCCCCATAGTGGAAGCATAGATTGTACGAAAGAAACCAATTCCTCTTAGCTTTTCATTGGCAAGTAATGCGAGGCCTAGCGCAATAATAATTCCAGTAGGCACTGTATATAGTACAAATAGGAATGTCGCCTTTATACTGTTTAGAAAAGCAGACGATTCAAGCAAATAAGCATAGTTTTCCAGACCAACAAACACTGCAGCCTCTCCTGCTTGGTTGGTTAAGAAAAAGCTTAAATAAATGGTGCGAAACATTGGATAAAAAACAAAAACGGAAAATAAGATAATAGATGGCAATAAATATAATAGAGCTGTTCGGGCATTTAGTGAGCGCTTCCAGAAACCTTTCTTTTGCTTAGACCTAACAGCAGTTACATGATTTGATTTCACTACTGTCATACAAATACCTCTTTACCAAATACATGGTTTTCTACATCAGAAGGTTTTTTAATAATCTCCTTTGTTACGCTATCAAAGAAGCAAAAGGAATCATAGTTCATGATGACTGGTATTTTATCACCGACAGCTATCTGCCATTGGCCGCTCCATTTCACTTGCCATTGCTGATCATTCAACGTAAATGAAAATACAGTTTCATTTCCTAAAATTTCTACATTTACAATTTCTACAAATACCTTTTCCTCAGCGGTCGAATCCTTAGTCGCTGCTTTTATATGCTCCGGACGAATACCAACAATAACTTTGTCTGTCAGGTAGTGTGCGTCCTCATCTGGTACGGAAATAGTAATTAAATCATTTAACACAATAGCACGCTGTTCTTTACTTCCTATGCCTTCAGCAATATTCATAGGAGGTGAACCAATAAAGGTAGCCACAAAAGGATTGGCTGGATTATTATAAATATCAATTGGTTTACCTATCTGTTGGATAGATCCTTCATGTAGAATCATAATGCGATCACCCATTGTCATCGCCTCAATTTGATCATGCGTTACATAAATCATAGTAATTCCAAGTCTGCGCTGGATTTGTCTAATTTCAGATCTCATGTGTGCACGAAGCTTAGCATCTAAGTTAGATAATGGTTCGTCCATTAGACAAATTGGAGCTTGGTTTACAATAGCTCGGGCAAGAGCAACTCGTTGTCTTTGTCCACCGGAAAGTTCTCTTGGCTTACGTTTTAAGTAATCAGAAAGCCCTAGCATTTGAGCAACCTCTATTGTTCGATTGTTACGTTCTTCTTTAGAGATTTTTTTTACATGCAGACCAAATTGAATATTTTCTTCTACCGAAAGATGCGGGTATAAAGCATAGTTCTGGAATACCATAGATAAATCACGCTTACTTGGAGGTAAATCATTCACTTCCTGCTCACCAATCTTGAGCACTCCTCCTGTTATCTCTTCTAATCCCGCAATCATACGAAGCATTGTACTTTTTCCACACCCCGATGGACCAACAAGCACAAAGAATTCCCCTGGTTCAATCGTTACGTTAATATTAGAAATAACGTTAGATTGTTTGTCGTATGATTTAGAGATATCAATCAACTCTACTCGCTTCAAAAGATTTCCCCCATTCTCTAATCGATTATGTTACCTAGGCATCAAGTTTATAGATTTTACTATGGAAGCTAGTAAAATATGTTTTTTACCATTTTTCCATAGCTATGTAATCTTTTCTTCACCATATTACTAAAAAGAATATTCTAAATCAAAGAAATTTACAATATTTACAGAATATTTAATTTTATACAAAAAGTTTACAGTTCTTGGAGGATAAACTTATGCGTAAATATCAAATAATCCTACTTATATTTGTTTTGTTTGTTAGTGGATGTGTAGGGAAAGAAGTGACGCCCATTGCTTCAGAAGAGTTTTTTATCATCGCGCATAGAGGAGCATCTACTTATGCACCAGAGCATACAATGGTCGCTTATGAGGTTGCTGAGCAGCTAGGAGCTACTTATATTGAAATTGACTTACAAATGACGAAAGATGGAGTATTAGTTGCTATGCATGATGAAACAGTAGACCGCACTACTGAAGGTGAAGGGTTAGTCAAAGATTACACATTAGAGGAATTAAAAAAGTTGAATGCCGGGAAATGGTTTAATGATAAATATCCAGATTTCGCCAATACTGCATTTGAAAAGGCACGAGTTCCTACATTAAGAGAAATATTTGATAATTTTGGAGATAGAGTCAACTACTACATTGAAATGAAATCCCCAAAAATATATGAGGAAATGGAGGAGGAATTGCTTGCTTTGTTAGAAGAATATAACTTATTAAATCACGAAGAAGATGTACCAAAAGTAATCGTCCAATCCTTCAACCGTGCTAGCCTAATAGAATTTCATGAGCTTGAACCAAGCATCCCCCTTATCCAACTGCTCGGTAATAAAGAGGAGGCTAAATTTACCAACCAGGAAATGAAAAGCCTAAAAACCTATGCAAGTGGAATTGGCGTCAACGTGAATGCTGTAGATGGAACCTTTGTCCATGAAGCACATGAAAATGGGTTGAAGGTACACCTGTTTTCCTTGATAGGAGAAGCAGATATAAAAAAAGCCTTGCTCTACAAGGCTGATGGTATATTCGCAGATGCTCCTAACGTTGCTTTAGAAATAATAGATCGTACACAAAATTAAATCTGTTGCTTCAAAACTTTTTCACAAAGTCTTTTAAAATGAATTTCATATTTCTCATTGTCTTCTTTTTGACGTTTTCGTGGTCCCTTCATTCGGCCACCTGCTTGTCTTATTTTTTTGGATATATGTCTACTCTCTAATAGCTGGTCTATATTCTCTGGTGTATACCATCTTCCATTTTGGTCTATTGCATAGCCTCGCTTAGCTAAAACCATGGCTGCAAGACCATAATCCTGGGTGACAACAATGTCGCCCTTATTCACTTTATTAACGAGCACAAAGTCTACAGCATCCGCGCCTTTCGAAACCATGACTGTTTCAGCACCTTCCCTCTGCATATAATGTGCAGTGTCGCATAACAACGTTACCTTCAAATCGAACTGTTTTGCGATATCAATCGTTAAATCCACGACAGGACAGCCGTCCGCATCTACTAGTACATTCACCATTTTGAGCACCCCTATCAGCTATATATCCTACATTGTATACTAAAAGAATATTTTTATGAATGTAGGAGGTTGCAATACAAAGGCTTTTTTACCACGCAGTTATCAAAATGAATAATTTAGTTGTATTTGGCAATTAGTTTTTAAAAGTTTCCAATTATTATATAAATCAAAAGGCATGGATATATTCTTCCATACCTTTTATATTGAATCTTTACTTATATTCACCTAATATCTCCACTGCTTTTTCTGTTATAGATGTATCCACCGCTTTATCAAAGTCAACGTCACCGCTAATTGCTCCATTTTCTTTATATACGTCATATTGCTTTAACACGTCATCTAAAAACATTTTTCCATTAGGATCTAAGCCTGTAACAAATACTTTTTCCCATAACACTGGATCTTTTAGTGAAGTATACTTTGTCATAATTTCAATGATTTCAGCTTTTCCTTCACCCTTTATAAATGCATCATTATAATCCCGGACACCCTTTAAATAGGCCGCCATGAATCGGAGCGAAACATCTTGTTCCTCACTCATAAATTGAGGAGAACCTAAAACCATCGCGATTTGAGATTCCGGTGCATAATCCGTAGCGTCTCCAAAGCGCTCATGAAATCCGTTTTCAATCCCTTGGGCGATTAGTGGTTCAATTTGAAGTGCGGCATCTATCGAACCATTTTCAATCGCCCCTAGCATGCTTCCAAAGTCTCCAAGTAATACAAACTCTACATCCTCAGGTGTTAATCCTGCATGCTTCAGCATTTCTAAAAAGATAAATTCATCAATCGAGTTTTTAGAGGAAACAGCAATACGCTTTCCTTCAAAATCCTTATACTCCTTGATGACATCCTTCATGTGGTTTCCAATGACGAATGAGAAATACGACTTACCTGGCACATTGTGTCCCTTGTCTGCAATAATTTTTACGTCAATCCCTTGGGCAATGGCATTAAAAAATGAAGCAGTTGAAACCCCACCGGCAATATCCACGTCTCCCGAAGCAAGTGCAGGAAGCATTTCATCACTATTTGCAAATTGCGCAAACTCTACTTCAATATTGTAGTCCTCAAAATAACCTTTTTCTTTTGCAATGTAAAAACCTGCTCCAGAGGCAGCCCCGTCTTCCGCTATAATTACTTTTACTTTCTTATTTAGCGGTGCCAAGTCTCCAGAAGGGTTATCCTTACTTACTTCATCATTTACATTGTCAGTTCCTTCTTCTTTTGGACTACAAGCACCTAGTAAAAGAACAATAGATGCAAATAGTATGAACCAGCGTTTCTTCACAACTTTCCTCCTTTATTTTCTCGATTTTTGAACTTCTTGCTGTAAATGATTCCAAATCGTTATAAACTGTTCCGCCATTTCTGCATTTGCCCTAACCTGCTCCATTGTACGGGGTCTTGGCAATGGAACTTTTATCTCACTTACAATCTCACCTGGATGAGAGCTCAATAACACGATACGGTCACTCAGCAACAAAGCCTCATCAATACTATGAGTGATAAATAAAACGGTCTTTTTGTTTTCGGACCAAATTGATAGTAACTCTTCCTGCAATATGAATTTGTTTTGTTCATCCAAGGCAGCAAATGGCTCATCCATTAACAAAATTTCTGGATCATTGGCAAAAGCCCTAGCAATACTAATCCGTTGCTTCATCCCTCCAGAAAGCTCTTTTGGATAAAGCGAAGAAAACTTACTTAAACCTACCTTTTTTAAGTAGTAGTCGGTTTGCTTTTTAACGTATTCCTTTGGAAGGTGCCTCATTTTTAAACCAAAAGCAACATTCTCTTCAACGGTCAGCCAAGGAATAACCCCTTTTTCTTGAAACACCATAGACTGTAGCGGACGTTCCCCTGCTTCCGATGCAATTAAAAAGGAGCCAGAGCTCGGAGTTTCTAGTCCCGCAAGGATGCGTAAAAGAGTTGTCTTTCCACATCCACTTGGTCCAACTAGACAGATAAATTCTCCTTCCTCTACCTGCAGAGAAATATCCTTTATAGCTGTAACACTATTACTTTTTTTATAGAAAATCTTCGTAAGATTATCAATGGAAATTTTAACTTTTCCGCTCATTTAACTCACCTCCATGGGACAATTCTCTTTTGCAGTCCACGTAGGAGAAGGGAAAAAAGAAACCCAAAAAAAGAAATGAGCACTAAACCAACGAACATTTCCTTCAACATGAATGCCTTATAAGAGGTCCAGATTAAATAACCGATACCAGAGGTTGCCCCCATCATTTCTGCGGCAACGATTGTTAACAAAGCTATTGCCTGCCCCATTTGAATACCTTCTAGCATAACTGGCAAGGCACCCGGGAAAGCAATTTTCAAAAAGAAATCCTTTGGACTTGCACCATAGTTTTTGGCTACATCTAGATGTACCCTATCTATGTTCAAAACACCAGCCACTGTATTAATAACGACAGGAAAAAATACACTCCCAGCAATAGTAACTACCTTTGAAAAATCTCCAATACCAAAAAGGATAATGATGATTGGCATTAAAGCTAATGTTGGAATCGGCATAAATGCCATTACTATAGGGGATATAAAGTGTCGAATAGGAGCATACAATCCCATTAACAGCCCTATGATTACACCTGGAATTACACCGAGTAGGAAACCCATTGCAATTCGGTAAAGAGAGACTGATACATGAGTCCATAGTAACCCACTTGTAGCAAGCTCAAAAAATGTCGAAACTATTGCAGTAGGAGGAGGGAAAAAGCGTATATCTAAAATGCCCGTTCGTGAGAAGACCTCCCACAAGATTAAGATGAGTATTGGTGAAGTAATTGTTAAAAGCTGCTTACCACGTTCTTTTAGTTGTTGCTTTTTCCATTCCTTTTGTTCCGTTTCATAGGGATCGTAGTCGCTATCCACGAGCCCATTTTCATCGCGCATCTTTCACCACCTCTTTCTAAAAATAATATGTCGAATGGGGAAAATGTGTGACCACACCTACATTGAAATTGACTTAAAATGTAGATTTTGGTAATTTTAAAATAAGAAAGAGGGGGTTAATATGACAGACAAACAATTAAGATCCACAAAAGAAATGCCATATTTTATTTTAAGCATCCTATTTAGTTTATTAATTTACGTTATAGCTATAGCTAGTATTTTTGGGATCGCAATCATTCTTGTTTTATTTTTTATCAGTACATATGCACATCTTATGAATCTTAGCTATATTCGATCAAATGGTATCAGAGTTAGCCAAAGGCAGTTTCCAGATGTCTATGAACGAATAACTCGTATGTCTGAAGATATGAATTTAAAAAAAGTACCAGATATATTTGTAGTTCACTCCGAAGGTGCTTTTAACGCTTTTGCAACCCGGTTTTTAGGAAAGAATATGGTTGTGCTCTATTCAGAGGTATTTGAGCTTGCTAGGGAGCAAGGCGATGCAGAGCTAGATTTCATCATAGCTCACGAGCTTACACATATTAAACGAAATCACATTTGGAAAAATATATTAATTACACCCGCTCGTTTAGTGCCGTTCCTTTCCCAGGCGTATAGTCGTGCATGTGAATATACATGTGATCGTCAAGCAGCTTACTTCATTAGAGATGGTGCAGCTGCTAAGCGTGGCCTAACAATTTTAAGTATTGGGAAGGAACTATATAAAGAGGTAAATGAGGATGCCTATTTAGAGCAAATTTCCACAGAGTCCAATGTTTTCACATGGCTTGGTGAGGTCTTATCCTCCCACCCACCCACTCCTAAAAGAGTCCAAGCAGTCGGTCATTTTATGCAAGTAGAAGGGACTCCTACCTACTATACGAATGCTAATAAAATCGCTCTTGGTTTAGGCGCATTATTTGGTATTTTATTCATTGGTTATTTAGGGATTATAGGAATAGTCCTGGCAGGCTCTCTTACCTATGCAAGCATTTTTCCTGATGACTTGCTAGAGGATGAATCCGCGTTAAATACTTTAACTTCGGAGGAGTCAACACTAGAGACAGGCTCTTCACCTTCAGACCAAGACACTTACAATTACACTCCATTAATGAATGCAGTCGTGGATGGAGACTATACGAAGGTGCGAGAGCTTATAGCTAGCGGGGTAAATTTAGAAGAAAAAGACACAGAGGGGGCAACTGCTTTACATCAAGCAGTATATTTAAATGACATTATGATGGCAGAAATTTTACTTGAGGCTGGGGCAGACCCTAATACAAAGGATCTCTATTCCAACGCTTTGACCGCCACCTTTTATCATGAGAATTACGAATTGACAGCTCTATTGTATGAGTATGGGGCAGATCCGGCCATAGTTGATCCCGAAGGTTACTCGGGAAATAATATTCTAGGTGTTCCTAGTGGGCAGTTCGAACAGACATTGAATAGTCTACTTCAACCAGTAAATTGAAATACCTATTTTAAATCTATCCTCTCCTAGTTTTGGACAGGTCACTCCCGTCGCGGTAAGCGTCAAGCTGGTGCGGAAATCAATTCTACTTTTTGATTAATTAGCATAGTCTATTTTTTAATAGTTCCAATGAGGGGAAGTAATAAGATTTGGAATACAATGAACCAACTCTAAATGACAATAAAAATAAATTAAATAGACTATTAAAGGTCTTCATCATTGGAAGCTTGTTAATCGTCGGACTTGTCGGCTACGGAGTATATTGGGCTTTTTTTGATATGAATAGGTTACCAACAGGAGAATATCTTATAGAAGAGACTTCACCTAATGGAAAGTACACATTAAAAGCATATGTTACGAACGGAGGCGCAACTACGTCATATTCTGTTCGTGGCGAGCTGGTATTTAATGATAAAGATAATAAAACTAAAAACATCTATTGGAACTATCGAGAAGAAAGCGCAAATATTTCTTGGACAGATAATAATACAGTAATAATTAACGGTCATACATTAGATGTTACAAAGGAAAAATTTGATTTTAGAAGACAATAATAATCTTTTTTTCTCTAATCATAAAAAAGCTCGCGAAGATGAAATTCCGCGAGCTTTCCTTCTATATATTTGAGTATTTATAGACTATATTTACTTTACCAATCAATCACTTACCCAGAAAAATCTACCATTTACTATGCATATTTTTCGTCTTATTGCCTATTACGCAATGATGTTACATTATTTGCATTTGTCTCCCAGCTAATCATTAATTCCTTCTGTCTATTCTTTAAATCCTCAAAAGGTTCTTCCATTACTTCGATACGGTCAAATTTTTCTAGGAAGACGGAGGCATCTTTCAGTCTTTTATATCCTCCAAAACCATGATCATCGTTTAATAACCAAACGACACGCTGAATTTTAGCAAATAGTATTCCTCCTGTACACATTGGACAAGGCTCGAGGGAGCTATAAAGCGTAAATTTCTTGTGTTTAATTTTAGCATCAAACATTACAGTCCCAGCATTTCTTATCGCATCCATTTCTGCATGTGCCGTAATATCCTGACTAGGATGTACTCTATTTCTACCTTTAGCAACGAGATTAAAATGCTCATCCACAATAACTGCTCCAACTGGATAAGTATTTTCCTCTAATGCTTTTTCCGCTTCCCCTAACGCCATCTCTAAAAAATATGATCCAAGTCCATGATATCCCTCCGTTACTTAATCACAAACTTTGTTTGGCTGTAGCCTTCTTTTAGCTTCTCGACTTCAAGTATGGCAGGAATAGCCGACTTAAGCTCACTAACATGAGAAATCACACCGACCATGCGACCGGATCTTTGAAGATCTACCAACGTGTCTATCGCTTTATTTAAAGATTCCTCGTCTAGCGAACCAAAACCTTCGTCGATGAACATCGTATCAATTCTTACACTTCCACGATAGCTTTGGATGACGTCTGCCATACCAAGCGCAAGACATAGGGAGGCATTAAATTTTTCTCCCCCTGATAATGTTTTAACATCTCGGATTTGCCCAGTGTAAGCATCATATACATCTAGACCTAGTCCACTTTGCTTGCCGTGGGTTTCCTGTCTATCACTTCTCATTAGTTGGTACTGTCCATTCGATAAATGCTTGAGTCTTTCATTTGCTGCATGAATTATCTGTTCTAAGTACTCTATTTGTATATAGCGTTCAAAAGAAATTTTCAAAGGATTTTGCCCTCTAAGTAAATCGTATAAATCGAGAATATGACTTACTTGTTGCTCTAACTTAGCAATACGATCGCTGGATAATGCTATTTTTTCTTGAATTTCTATGCCCGCTTTTACAAACTCCTTAGTACTATTCAAAGTATTTAATGCAGATTCATATGCAGTTTTAAGTTGGCTTAACTCTTCTTCAAGGGCGTTCAAATCGACTTTGCTCTTACCTTCTAGCTTCTTATAACCATCCTTCACTTGTTCGGTAAATGTATGTACCGCCTGTTTATATGCTTCACAACGTTCTCTTAACGCCTTCCGCGCAGGTTCATCCATTCTTGCTTCCTCATACTCCTCTTTGGTTTCAAAACCAGCCTTTACTAACGCTTGTAAAAATTGTTGTTTAGCCTTCTCTTGCTTAAGTATTGCTTCCTCTGCGGATTGAGTGGCATGCTCTAATCTCATTTGGGCTTTCGTATGGGATTCCTCTGCATCTTTATGTTGCTTTTGAGCCTTCTCCCATGTTTCTTCTAATAGAAGCTTTTGCTTAGTAGCAGCATTAATTTGTTCGTGAAGCTCCTCAAGATTAGAAATTGTACTTGGGATAGAGCTTTGTTTGGACTCTAGGACGGCATTTGCCTGCTCATATTCGGCCTTTGCATGGATATAATCTGCCTCAATATTATTCTTGTTTTCTTCTAATTCCTCTATTTGTCTTACACTCGTTTTGTACGTTTCTTTTAAGGAAATTAAGCTTTCTTTATCAGAACGGAGACCTTCTATTTCATTTTCTAGCTGATTTAGATCCATTTTTACTTGCTCTATATCTAGAATAGATAATTGTAGCTCTTCTAGCTGTTCCAAGATTTTTTCTATGTTCTCAAGAGCATGCTCTCGTTTGGTTCGTATAGTTAAGTAGCTAGTTTCCTTACTCGTAAGATCTTTTTTCAGCATCTGCACTTGCTCATCCGTTAATATAGCTTCATGGGTATAAGTGCTTGTTGGCTTATGCTCGGTACTACCACATACAGGACAAGCTTCACCGTCTACGAGCCTAGAGGCAAGGATACTCGCCTGATTATTAAGCCATCTGCCTTCTTCATATTGAAGAGTTTGCTGGGCTTTCAGGTATATCGTCTCTTCCTTTTCTTCTATGTTCTTCAATTCCTCAAGCTTGGACTCCTGCTGTATAAAATCCTGCATTAGTTGATATTGCCCTTTAATCTGAGAGTATTGTTGAACCTTGTTATCTAATGGATTTACTTGCTCCTCTAGTTTCTCTATTTCGTTTTTCATCAAAAGGTGGCTTGCCTTAGCTTGTTGGTATGTAGCTATTTTAAGTTCATGCTGCTCCTTGAGATTACGTTGCCTAACCTCTAACTCTTTTAACTGCCGCTTCCTTTTTTCTAGGTCTTCCATTAAAGGTAATAGAGCATTTAGCTGGATTAAAGCTTCTACACTTTGTTCACGGTCTTGCTTTTTGCTTAACTCTTTGAGATAGACCTCTTCCATCTGAATTAAGGAATTAGATGTTAAGGATAGCTCCTCTTTAGCTCTAAGCAATAGGCTTTCCTTTAAATTTCCTTCAGTAACTGTTTCTTTATAGTGGCTCTCGATTGCTTCTATAGTATTTGCCCGTTCTGCTGCCTCTAGTCTACTTTCTTCCTTTTTGTATGTTTCTTCCTGGCTAAGAAGACGCTGGAGGTTTTGCTCTTTTAACTCAAGCTCCTCCAATTGGGTATTGGTGTTTTTAGCATTGTAATAGGCTGATTGCTTCGCTACCTGATTTTCATATGCCTCTTCACAGAGGAGCTCGTCTTTTTCTATCTTATCTCGGTAATAATTAGTCTCAGCCTGTAAAGCATCCTTTAACTGGAATATATTATAATTACCTTCCTCTAGGAGGTCAAAAAGAATAGACTCCCGTTTTGGAAAAGAGGCCATAATCTGTTCCGAATAACTATTACGGGTGTTTTCTTCTTTTTTAAGCTCTGCCTCAGCTACTAATTTTTTCTCTTTAAGTCTTTCATTAATCAGCCTGTAGGGTTCTGTTTTAAATATTTTTCGAAGAATTGCTTCCTTGTTTTCAGTAGAAGAGGTTAATAGCTTCCTAAATTCGCCTTGTGGCAGCATGACGATTTGGCTGAACTGATCTTGCGTAAGTCCAATGATATCCTCTATTTTCTTGTTAATCTCTGAAACTATTTGTCTTTCAACAACAGGTACTTCCCCTGTCTCCTTTATTTCGAAGAACTCATATTTTTCTCCTGTTGAGCTTTTATTTCCTTTTTTAACGTGAGGAAGCTGTCTTAAAATACGATATTTACGGTTAAATATTTCAAATATCAATTCAACAGAAGTATGCGTTTGATCCAATGCAAAATCACTGCGCAACATTTTCGTATCTTTTCTATCCTCCCCACTCCCAGAGCCATAAAGGGCAAAGCTTATTCCATCAAATATTGTCGTTTTTCCTGCTCCAGTGGCCCCAGATATGACAAATAATCGATGATCCATCAAATCCATGAAGTTAATCGTTTCCGTGTATTTATAGGGACCGAATGCTGTCATTTTTAACTGAATAGGCTTCATGCTCTGCTTCCTCCTTCTCTTTCTTCAAGCATTAATCCCGAAAGTACTTCCTTAAATAGTTCTTTTGTTTCCTCAGCCGGAGTTTGTCCCTTGATTTCCTCATAGAAGGATTCAAATAGCATTAAGTCATCCATCTTATGACGACTTTTTGGTTCTTCTGCTTTTCCTATTCCAAAAGATTGGAATACTTTTCTTTCTACATGCATGGCATTCGGATATACAGTTCGAATTTGCTCCATTGGTGAAAGTACTGGCGTTTCATCTAGTAACTTCACGAAAATGTAATCCTCGCTTGTAGGATGCTGTAAAATGTCATTCAAATAGCCTTCCACTGTGCGCATATCTCTTTTAGGGGTAAGTAATCTTTTTTCTACTTTTGCACAACCTTTTTCATCTATTTCCACTATTAGAAAGCCTTTTTTATGGTGTTCCTCTGAAATGGAATATTTTAAAGGAGATCCGGCGTATTGAATGGTTTCATTTTGCACAAAATGTGCTTGATGAAGATGGCCTAACGCTGTGTACTTGAAGTTCTTAAATAGCGAAGCATCTACATACTCAGCTCCACCAATGGCAAGCGGTCTTTCTGACTCACTAGTATTATCCTCTTCCCGACCTTGAGGAGTAACAAAGGCATGTCCTACAAACACATGTCTTTTCGAAAAATCCATTTGCAATTCAATAGCTTCCACTATTTTTTTCATGGCTAGCTGATGACTGGTGATTGTTTCGTCCTCGAGTATGAACCTAACCTGAGAAGGGTCCATATACGGGATTAGATGAAATTCTACTTCTCCATATTCATCACTGATTGTCACAGAATTAAACTCTTTTGTTAGTTGTCCCACTATATGTAAACCAGTTTCTTTCATAATGTTTCTTCCAAAATTTAAACGGCCTGGGCTGTCATGGTTTCCCGCAATACTTAAAACAGGAGTCTGATGCTTTAATACAATCTCTGCAAGTACATTGTCCAACAAATTTACAGATTCTGCAGGTGGTACAGCCCGGTCATATAAATCTCCTGCTATGATTACTACATCTGGCTTTTCTTCCTCAATTGCTTTTATAAATGAAGCCAACACATGTCTCTGATCTTCTGTCATATAGATCCCTTGTACTAATTTACCTAAATGCCAGTCGGCTGTGTGAAATATTTTCATGAGTAATTACCCTCCTACACTGAAGATTTTATGTTAATTTATATCTATTTTATCATTTAAGGAGGACAGGTTATATTAACTTGCCGAGATTTCATATAAAGTTAAATAGTAAATATGTAAAGATTATGATTAAAAGGAGGATTTTTTATATGTCACCAGAAACTTATCAATTGATAGCCATATCTATCTATATGGTTGCCATGCTTGCTATCGGATATTATTCGTATAGAAAAACCGTTAATCTGACTGATTATATGCTAGGAGGACGTTCACTCGGCCCAGCAGTTACCGCTTTAAGTGCAGGAGCTGCTGATATGTCTGGGTGGCTCCTAATGGGATTACCAGGAGCAATCTATCTACATGGTATGGGAGAAGCTTGGATAGCGGTTGGTTTAACAATTGGAGCGTATTTAAACTGGCTATATGTAGCACCACGTTTACGAGTATACACACAGGTTTCCAACGATTCCATTACTATTCCAAGCTACCTAGAAAGTCGCTTGAAGCAATCTTCACGCTTGTTACGAGTAGTATCAGGTCTCATTATTCTTTTATTCTTTACTTTTTATGTCTCATCCGGAATGGTTGCTGGTGGAGTATTTTTTGAAAGCTCATTTGGACTAGACTACCATACTGGCTTGTTAGTTGTATCAGCGGTTACAGTAGCCTACACTCTGTTTGGCGGCTTCCTAGCCGTTAGCTATACGGATTTCCTACAAGGTCTTCTTATGTTTCTCGCACTAATTTTCGTTCCCATTATTGGCTTATTTGCAACTGGGGGAATAGATACAACTGTAGATTCAATCAAGGCGGTTAATCCAACTCATTTAAGCCTGATCGCTGGTACTACAACTGCAGGGATTATATCATCCTTAGCATGGGGTCTTGGTTACTTTGGACAGCCCCATATTATTGTTCGCTTTATGGCTATTAGTTCAGTAAAGGAAACAAAGAATGCTCGTCGCATTGGTATAGGGTGGATGATTCTAAGCTTAGTTGGAGCTATTTCCACTGCTCTTGTTGGACTAGCATATTACCAACAAAACCCTAATCTAACTCTTACTGATCCAGAAGCTATATTTATCTCCCTTGGCCAAATTGTGTTCCACCCATTCATTGCAGGTCTTGTGCTTGCTGCTGTTTTAGCAGCCGTTATGAGTACAATCTCGTCTCAGCTAATCGTTACTTCCTCTGCATTAATAGAGGACTTGTATAAAGCATTTATAAAAACAGATGCTTCTGATCGAACATATGTAAATTATGGTCGTATCGCTGTACTAGCAGTATCCATAATTGCTGCTGTGCTTGCTTGGGAACAAAACGAGACTATTTTAGGCCTTGTAGCTTTTGCATGGGCGGGCTTCGGTGCGTCATTTGGTCCAGTCATTTTACTTTCACTTTATTGGAAAAAGATTACTGCTACCGGCGCACTTTCAGGTATGGTCGTCGGTGCTGTAACCGTTGTGATCTGGAAGGCTAACGAAACGCTTAAAGACGCATTATATGAAATAGTTCCCGGCTTCCTTTTAGCTCTGATTGTTACGGTGGTGGTGAGCTTGTTAACCTACAAGCCTAACGCTGAGATTGAAAAAGAATTCGATGACACCGTTCAACTATTAAAAGAAGAGCGTAAAAAATAATAAGTAAAGGGCTAACCTCACACTGCAGGTTAGCCCTTTTCTATATATTGTCCTATATGATACTTGTCATAGTGTTGACTTGACGTTTATGCCTACTCCTAATACCAGCATTGCTTTATAGTTAACATAACGAAATATGTATATAGGAGGAATTATAATGAGTAGAGAAAAAACACTTGAATTACGTAAGAATGTAAAACCATTTGAAAATTCCGAGTTGAAGAAAAGCATAGTACAGCTCATCAATACAATTCCACCATTTTTTATCCTCTGGTTTTTAGCCTATTTAAGCCTCGACATTTCTGTATGGTTGACTGTTGGATTATCCATCATTGCTGCAGGATTTGTCGTTCGTATATTTATTATCTTCCACGATTGCACACACGGATCTTTCTTTAAAAATAAAAAAGCTAATAATATAACAGGAACTATTACAGGTATCATCACCTTATTTGCATACGAGAAGTGGAAGCGCGAGCATAACATTCATCATGCAACTAGTGGTAATTTAGACAAACGTGGCGTTGGTGACATTTGGATGATGACAGTCGAAGAGTATATAGAGGCTTCACCGATGAAGCGCCTTTCTTACCGACTATATCGTAATCCAATTGTTATGTTTGGTTTAGGACCTGCCTTGTTATTTCTAGTAAGTAATCGTATTAACCGTAAAGGCGCTAAAGGAAAAGAGCGCTATAACACGTATCTGATTAACATTTCAGTGATTGCTATTTATTCTTTCATGATTTGGCTAATTGGCTGGCAAGCATTTGCCATTATACAGGGAACTATTCTTTTTGTAGCAGGAGCATTAGGGATTTGGTTGTTCTACGTACAGCATCAGTTTGAAGATTCCTACTTCGAAGATGAGAAAGAATGGGATTATGTAAAAGCTGCGATTGAAGGAAGCTCTTACTACAAATTACCAAGAGTGCTACAATGGGTAACAGGCAACAT
This sequence comes from Psychrobacillus sp. FSL K6-4046, assembly GCF_038624605.1. Lineage (NCBI taxonomy): Bacteria > Bacillati > Bacillota > Bacilli > Caryophanales > Bacillaceae > Psychrobacillus > Psychrobacillus sp. FSL K6-4046. The sequence continues at coordinate 115,977 of NZ_CP152020.1, read as the reverse complement.
TGGTTTCCATCACGTTCATCATTTAAGTCCAAGAGTACCTAATTACAACTTAGAAAAAGCACATGAATCTACACCACCTTTACACAAAGCTACAACTATAAATCTTCGTACAAGTTTACAATCTATTCATTTCCGTTTATTTGATGAAGAGAACAAAAGCTTTGTAACCTTTAAAGAGATTAAGCATTTGCTTAAACAATCTAAAGATGCAATTAATCTAAATGCTAAAAATAAAACAATCGAAGGAAAATAGACCTCTCTTAAAACCATTCCTTATCCACTAGGGGATGGTTTTACTTTATAATAAAAGAAAGTGTATATGTGAAAGGTGTCTGTTAAATGAATAAATGGTATCAGATTTTCCCTAAAGCTCCCTGGCTAAGTATTTATGCTTGGGTTGTATTTTGTATCTTTCCTTTTTTCTTTATCTTTCGTTCAAACGAGCTATCTGAAATCATTATAGGTCTGCTCTTTACAGGAATATTCTTTCTTGCATACCGTCTTTCTTTTAAGTCGACAGGTTGGTTTTTATATGTTTGCTTAGCTATTGAAATAATAATTAGCTTATTGATGACCTATTATTATGGCTATATTTACTTTTCTATCTTTCTTTCCTTTTTTATCGGGAATATTACACAAAGATTGGGCTTTTTCTTAATATATAGCCTAAATATTGTCTCCACCTTAACTGCTGTCATTATCGGCTTTTATATAAAAATAGAACTATTTTTTTCTCAATGGCCATTTTTGGTTATATGTATACTTGGGGTAATTTTATTGCCTTTTAGTACTTATAATCGTCATAAGCGAGAAATGCTAGAAGGCCAACTAGAAGATGCTAATCAGCGTATTGCTCAATATATGGTTATAGAAGAACGCGAAAGAATAGCAAGAGACCTACATGATACACTCGGCCAAAAGCTTTCATTGATAGGTTTGAAAAGCGACTTAGCTGGAAGGCTAATGGATAAGGACCCTGAAGCAGCTAAGCATGAAATCCAAGATATTCACCAAACAGCTCGTTCTGTTTTAAAAGAAGTACGTGAGCTCGTTACGAACATGCGTGGTACTAAATTAGAGGATGAGATTTATAGAGTGCAGCAAATACTTAATGCAGCAGGTATTTCTTGTAAGTTTAGTGGCTCCCTTCATCTTGTTAAAACACCGCCAATTGTTGAAAATATGCTAAGTATGTGTCTGAAGGAATCCGTGACTAATGTTGTAAAGCATAGTGGAGCCACTGCCTGTTCTATTTCATTAAAGCAGTCAGCAAGAGAAACATTATTAAAAGTACACGATAATGGAAAAGGCTTAGATCTTAGTAAGGACTGGATTAAAGGTCATGGATTGCAAGGTATTAGGGAGCGTCTGGAATTTGTTAATGGTACCCTCGATATTTATTCAAAAAACGGTACAACAATTAATATCAGAGTACCAAATGTAATATTACAAACACGGCAGGAGGATTAGACATGATACGAATTGTCATCGCTGAAGATCAACGAATGGTTTTAGGAGCACTTGGATCTCTTCTAAATTTGGAAGAAGACATGGAAGTAATAGGTAAAGCAAATAACGGAGAGGAAGCTCTGGCTCTTATTAAGCAGCTTCAACCTGATATTTGTATTATGGATATCGAAATGCCTATTAAAAGTGGGCTGGATGCAGCGGAGGAATTAAAGGATCACACATGTAAGGTAATTATATTAACTACCTTTGCTCGATCTGGCTACTTTGAAAGAGCGCGAAAAGCAGGAGTCAATGGTTATCTCTTAAAGGATAGTCCAAGTGAGGAGCTAGCTAATTCCATCCGAATAATTATGGATGGACGGCGGATCTATGCTCCCGAATTAGTTGATATGGCCTTTGAGGAAGAAAATCCTTTAACAGACAGAGAGAGTCAGGTTCTTGAACTGATCGCCAATGGAAAAAATACAAAAGAAATTGCAAACGAGTTATACATTACTCCCGGTACTGTACGAAACTATATATCAGTAATATTAGAAAAACTTCAAGTGGGTAACAGAATTGAAGCAATATCTCGTTTTAAAGAAAAAGGATGGTTTAAATAATCGTTGATTTACCAGTTACTTTTTTCCATATTTCACGTCTAATACTTTAATAACAATACCGTTGCTTATGCAATGTTTGAATGTATGATCCTTTATTTAAAAGGAGGAGAGTGAAATAAATGAAAAAGAAGTTTTTGGTTCTGTCTCTTACTCTTATTGCATTGCTGTCCATTTTAGTCATATTTTTGCCCAATTTGTTTAGTGAGGTTGAAGCTCCTAGTAAAGAGATAGTTGAGGAAAATCAACAACCTGATCCGAAGGGGTCTGCATATGAACCCTCTAAAAAACAAGTCGATTACACGATTACCTTTGACGAAGATATATATAAGTTAGTGGAAGGTGATCAATCGGATACCATTACTACTAAAGTACCCTTAGAAGAAAAATATCCAGAGGTTTCATTAAAAATAGAACAGATAAATGATCAATCCCCTGAAGAACTACTTCCCATTCTCGAGACACAAATGAGTGTTGACTATACCAGCCCTAAAGAAACGGAGAAGGTTTCTGAACCTGTGGAAGGATACTGGCTACATGCCATTAACCATGATTCAGCGGGGCTAACCAACTGGGATAGTCCTGTTGGTGATATCTACATCATAGATAATGGCGTTGGAGGTAGCTTTGTTGTTACACAAAAGTACTTTCTAGAGGCAGCAGAAGGACATGGTTCGAATTTCCGATCTATTTTAGAGACCTTTCAAATAGTTGAAAAGTAATTATTTGTAGCGAGTAGGAGGACGATAATCGTACCGACACTCGCTTTTTTTATTTAATTCGAAGATTACAATTCAAAAAAGGCACTATCTGTTTGAAATGAACAGATAATACCTTTAAAAACAAATCACCTTTACAGAGTGTGCTTATATACTTTTTAATGTAGCTACGATTAACTCTGGAGTGTTAAAGACTCTAATAGGAACCAAGCTATTCCCTAAACCACGACTAACAATCATAGTCGTTCCGTTTTCTTTAAATGTTCCCGCAGTGAATTTTGGAAACCACCCCTGTCCTGGCGCCACCAACCCGCCTAACCCTGGGATTCTAAATTGACCTCCATGCGCATGTCCTGAAAATACTAAATCCATTTCAGAGTTAACATAATCCTGAAATACCTCTGGTCTATGAGATAACACCAGGGTATAATCCTCGCTGCTTTCAAAGTTCTCTAGCTGATCACGAACAAGCAAACCACTTAAAGGATCTTCAAGTCCGATAATACGCATTTGCTCTCCATTATATTCAATCATTTCTTCCTCATTAGTTAAAACACGTACACCAATTTCCAGTAAAGAAGTTTTAATATGATTAACATCATTTGTAGCAATTTCATGATTTCCAGTAACATAGTAAATCGGTGCTATACTAATAATTTGATTGACTAGATCCAGACTACTTTGTAAGTCATATCGATTGCTGTCGATTATATCTCCCGTGATAAAAATAATATCCGGGTTTACATCCTTAATCTTATGTACGAGTTTTGCTTGGTTGTCACCAAATTTGGCATCATGTAAATCGGATATTTGTAAGATCTTCCAATCATTAAAACTAGCTGGAATCTTCTCTGACTCTATCACGACTTCGTTTATACTTACTCGAGTGTTCCCTATGTAAAGTAGCACAGCTAATATCACTACTAATAAAAAAATCCATTTTTTCATCTAAAATCTCCTAGTCTATTTGCAAAAAACGATACCTCTGAGAAATTTAATAAATCCCCATAAATGAATGGGGATTGTTAAATTTTGTCGGTTATTATAATTTCCCAGGAAATAAGTGCTAATAATTTACACCTTGAAATGCAGCGAGGAAGAATACTATTATAACAATATATATTATTATAACTAACCCTATAGAAATAGCCATCCAAATAAGTGATGCTCGAGCAAAATTACGTCTTGGGTCTGGATTACCAAATCCCCAAATGAATAACATAACCAGATTAACAATAGGAATAGCCATAATCAGCATCGTGATGATCCATTCCATTACAGTCATCTCAGTTGACGTTTTTATTGGCGATCCATCTTTATAATGTAAACGCTCCTCTTCATACGTATTCACATACAATCCTCCATCCTATTATAGTTTACATGATAAAATCACGTCTACTTCCATTTTACGTCATAAAAGGGAAAATAGTCATCTAATAGATGACTATTTTTAAATTTTCATCATACTCATTGGAGTTACAATTCCTATTAGTTGGTTACTCAGTTTTCCATCCTTAGTAATTAGCAGTGCTTCTAATCTCTTTCCTCGTCCAATTGCTGATTTAAAAACTTCTAGCGCCTCATACACGGACATCTCTGCTTCAACAAAGCGGTGATTCTCTCTATTACTTTCATGCTTCAGAATTTCACCCAAGGTTGCTTTTTTTCTCGAGAAATTCTCTGATTCTACTTTACTCGCCATCCACATAGTAATTCCTACAGGTGTGATAAGACCTTTAAATTTATCCCCATTATACACAGGAAATTGATTGTATTTCTTATCCTTAATAACCTGAAGTGCATAGCTTAAAGAATCTGTTTCCTGAAAGGTAGTTACTTCTCCGGAGAACATATTCCCTACTGTGACGGGCTTGCTTAATGCCTCCTCGATTTCTTCCATCTTTGCTACTACCTCTTCATGAGGTTCTGCTATCGCATATTCCATAGTTGTACGATGGTGCACGATTGCGTTTCTTAAGTCTCCATATTCTCGAAGGTCTGCTTCATATCGTCTTAGTACAGCGTTTTTTTTCTTAGCGAAATCGATTAACCTAAAAAAGGATAAGTGTTCCTGAGTACCGGCTATATCTCTCATGATTTTATCTAATCTATTGTAAGAAGTGATAAAACGATCCGAGTTACGTAATGTCATATATAAATCTCCTCGAATTATATTTTAGATTTCCAGACGTTGTTTTTGGTAAAAAAAACTGCCCCAATGAATAAGAAGCTGATTGCTAATACCGTAATTAAGATACTCCAGATATATGAGCTACTTTCAACATCACCGTTCAAAACATAACCAGCATACATTGGCAACTTCCATGGTGAGATAGTCCAGTATGTGCCTAGCAGCCCATCTATAACCTGAACAATTATTACCAACACAAAAGACACGGTAGAAGCCATTCCAGTTGATAAGGCAGCACTAGTAAATAAAACAATACTAATCACGAATAAAAGCCACAGAACATAAATACTAGTAAATTCTATAAAACTTAAGAAATCTATCACTCCAAAAAGTATGGATGTATAATATAAGCTAGCTACTATTCCTAAAATAAAACTACCCAAAACAATTATACTCAAGATTGCTAATTTACTTCCTACATAACCTGTAAATGAAAGTGGTCGAACGTATAATAAAGTTGCCGTGCCATTCTTTCGTTCCCTTGAAATAATACCTGAAAAAGCTAGAATAACTACTAACATACCGATTAACTGATATTGACTAATGGTGGACATTAATATTTGTTCAGAGGTCATTGAAGGAAACTCGATGACTGTTCCTTCAGGTAAATTTCCAACAGAGCTTAGGATTTGAGGCATGTAATAGTTCATGACAGGCTCTGTAATCCCAAAAAGAATAAATACAAGGGGAATCCAGAGAATCTTAAAATTACGGATGTTTTCTCTCCATTCCTTTTGAAACAAAATAAAAAATGTATTCATTGTTTGTTCACCACCTGCATAAATATTTCTTCGAGATTAGCTGATGCCTTCTCTACCCTTTGAACAGACCAATCTCCTACAGACGCATATGCTAAAATCTCTTGCATTCGCGGTTCGTTTTCCCTTATAGGAATGCAGGCAGAAGACCCTTTTTGTGTCACATTCCACGGGGAGCTACTTGCAAAATCTTTAGCCTCTTCTTCTAAGGAAAAGATAATTTTAATCATAGGATTTGCATATTTTTCGCGTACATCTGATAATGAGCCTTGCTCTACCAGCTCACCATTTCTCAAAAATAATAGCTGATCCGTCATTTCTTCCGCATCATTTAAAATATGAGTCGAATAAAGAATAGTAGTTCTTTCTTGAAGTTCCTTTAAAAGATTTAAAATCTCTCTTCTGCCTACTGGATCCAATGCAGAAACTGGTTCATCTAATAAAAGAAGGGATGGATTATGTACAATTGCCTGTGCTAATCCTAATCGTTGTTTCATCCCTCCAGAAAACGTACCTGTTTTTTTCTTTTTAACATTTCCGAGCCCCACAAAATCTAAGATTTTTTCTGACTCCTTCACGGCAACTCTAGCATCTACCCCACTTAACTTTGCAGTCATCTCTGTAAATTCAATTGCAGAAAGCCATGAGAAAAACTTAGGATATTGAGGTAAAAAACCTATCATCCTGCGCGCGTCCTCCTTATTATTCTCCAGAATAATATCGCCAAACGATGGATTTACTAGTCCTGTAAGCATAGAAAGTGTAGTTGTTTTACCTGCACCATTGGGACCGATTAAGGCTGTAGAAGTATTTTTCATTAATGAAAAGGAAACATCTTTCACTACTTTTTCTCTTCCATATTGCTTGGTTAATGATTGAACAGTTAGTAATGTATTCATTCGTTACGTCTCCCCACTATGAAATAGATAATAGAACCTATTATTCCTGATATGAAAATAATTATTGCCCAAAGCCACTTAGGACCATTTGTGTCGTATACCTTTATCAGATCTACAAAGGCAACAATCATTAAAATGAATTGTAAAATAATAATGGGTAATATTAATTCCCAAGGTATTGTTGAAAGATCCAATATGATTCCTCCTTTTTTTAATTTCCAATTACAGCATATATAAAAGAAAGCTTTCACAAACTATGTTATAATAGCAAATTGGGGGGTGAATTGAATGGAAATTGTAATAAGAAAAGCTATTAAAGCAGATGCCAAATCATCAGTTCCACTAATTATGGAAGCTATCGGTGACATTTCGATGCAAATGACTGGAGAAACTGAAGAATCAGCGATCACCTAGGAGTTCATTCACTTATTTACTCAAACTAGCAATCGTCATTCCTTTTTAAATACATACGTTGCAGAAATGGATGGTCAAATTGCTGGCGTACTAGTTTTTTATACTGCTGAACAAGCAGTTACTTTGGATGCTAATTTAGAGCAGTATCTTTCAGCCAAAAAGGGAACACAGGTGACGATAGACAAAGAGACGCTACCTGAAGAATGGTATATAGATACTGTAGTGGTCGATCCAACCTATCGTGGACATGGTATTGGAACGAAGCTGTTAAATTTTGCTGAACAAGTAGTCAAAAATAATGGTGGCGGGAAACTCTCCTTGAATGTAGAAACTGAGAAAGAGGCTGCAATCCGCTTATATAATCGTCTAGGATTTGAAACTGTATGTCCTTGGACCATTATTGGCGAGCCTTTCTATCACATGGTGAAAACGGTAGGCCCCTGATTGAAGGAGAAGCAAGGTTATGAAATTATGGATCTACCCCTTAATGGTTGTCTTCGCAGCCAGCTGTTACGGGACTTTATCAACTATGGTGAAATTAGCAATTGGACAAGGATATACAGCTTCAGAAGCTGTTTCTAGTCAATACATTGTTGGTTTCCTACTAGCGTTAGTCATCTATGTGGTGACACAAAGAAAAATACCACGTCTGTATGGCGGGTTTAAAATTATACTGTTAGCAGGGATTTTTACAGCAACTACGGGTATTGTCTATGGACAAGCCCTTATATATTTACCAGCCTCCCTAGCAGTAGTGATGCTCTTCCAGTTTACGTGGATCGGTACTTTGATTGATTGTATAATAAGAAAAAGATTACCTTCTCGAGCGGAAGTTATCTCCCTTGTTATTTTATTCGCCGGTACATTGCTAGCTGCAGGGGTATTAGATGTCGATTTGAGTGGAATTGACTGGAGAGGCTGGGTATACGGTTTCGCAGCAGCAATTTCCTTCTCACTTAATATGAACATTAATACTAAACAAGTAGAGGGAATGAATACTACTACTCGTTTACTTTGGGTTTCCTTTATCGCCGCTTTAATGATCTCTGTCTTCCAAAGTCCTGAAATCATGTGGAACGGTAAACTGTTTACGGAATCTCTACTTTACTTGGGACTAGGCTTAGGATTACTAGGTATCATTATCCCTATTTATTTCTTCGTAATCGCTGTACCAAAAGTTGGCGGCGCAGTTTCATCTATTCTAAGTGCAATGGAATTACCAGTAGCTGTAATGGTATCTGTACTTGTGTTAAGCGAGGCACTTACTTGGTTACAAGTTATCGGTATCCTCATTATACTGATAGGTATGTGTATCCCAACGATTGCAGATATTCGAAGAAAGCAAAAGCAACAAAAGCCTATTGTGTAGGTTGAAACGCTGAACTCACCGTTCAGCGTTTTTTTTATTTGTTCAGTTTCTGTTGTTTTACTTTATAAATTCAATTATGCCATCCATTAGACCTTCTGCTAACGGTAGACTTGGATCTGTATATGTCGCCATATTCCCTGTCTCATCAGATGGGGATTCTTTTAGCACATGGTTCATTCTCTCAATTATTAGAAGCTCAGAATCTTTTGCTTGATGTAGAAGCTCAGCATCACTACTAGGGACTTGCAAATCTGCTGTACCGTTTATAAGTAATATTCTTGCATCCAACTTTTTAATTTGTTCAATAGGATGGTATTGAAGCCAGGAAATCATATAAGGTTGTACAGATGGACGGAATATACTGTGTAATTCATTCGACACTTCCTCTACCTGTTCACCTCGCTTAAGCTTCTCAATTACTTTTTCAGATTCACTCATAAGCTCACTTGGCAACTGATTTCTTAACTGTTCTAATAGAATTTCATCTATTTGCCGTCCTGCACCTGCTAATGATACGAATACAGTCGCTTCTGTCTCTTGAGCAGCAATCATTCCTACAAGAGAACCCTCACTGTGTCCGATGAATCCTATGTCGCTAAAACGGTCGTCTTCCTTCGCAAATTCTGCCCAGGCGACAGCATCCTCAATATAGTGGTTAAATCTTAAGTCTTCTTCTTTAGTAGCAAGGCCCATATTTAAGCCAACTCCTCTTTTGTCGTAGCGGATGCTGGCAATTCCTTCTGCAGCTAATTCTTCTGCGATCATTTTTAAGCTATTATTTTTCCCTACCATTAATAATGAATTACCATTACGATCGGTGGGTCCCGAGCCAGCAAGAATGATCATGAGTGGGAACGGTCCTTCCCCCTCAGGAATCTCTATTTGACCAACCATTTTCCCTCCATTTACTTCTAATTCTTCTAAATCCTCAGCCTTAGCTACATCAGTTACCTTACTAAGTTCAAATGGAAACGACTGACCTTGTTGTGTAAACGTACCTGCCATTATTTCATCCTGCAGCTTCCCAGCAAAGGTGATTTTTTGTCCCGGAAGTGGCATGTTAAAGGTAATATCCTTATCGCTTAAGGAAATGTTTGTTAATGGGTGATTATTTAATCCTTGAATCGGGATACTAATCAAGCCTTCTTCTCTTGTAAATTTAATACTAATTGGGAGTGGTTGATTAGGAACGTTAATGGATCCTTCCCACACTCCCTCTACCCTTTCTAAAGAAACATTTGTACTCGTCTCTTCCTTATCTTTAGACACCTCCTCCCCTCCTTGCTTATCACTATCACTACATCCAGAAAGTAAAATATGAAATAGTAATAAGCTTAATATAAGCGCTTTTTTACAGTTCATTTAGATTCACCTCTCTGTTCTATCTATAGTATAACAGCAGTACTAGAAAGAAGTAAATAATTTTCAGTTTATTTTAAAAGTTTTTTGCATTATATTAAGTTCTTTTTTAAGGCTATGTTAAAGGGTAGGGTTGATTTATGATCCAAAGAAATCTTAGATCAGAGAATAGCATTGATTTTTCGCACCAGCCGGACGCTTTCCTCGGGGTGAGCGATAAGCCATCACCCATCGCTTACGCGCGTGGTTGTGATGTCTTATCTGTCTCACTCATCCCGTAGGAGTCGCCGTCTGGCGCTCCAATCAATAAATGTAAATAGATTTAGCATCGAGAAAGCGCTAATAAATTTACTCGCATAAACAAAGCTAAAAAACTGTCACCAACCCCATTTTCATCATCTATTTATGTTCTTAATAGAAAGCATACTAGTGAGAAAGTAAAGTAGAATTCAGATTTATTAAAGCTAAGGGTTGTCTTCAGGGGTATTATGGAAGTTATACTAAAGCTAACAGTTAGGTTAGTTGAAGGAGGAAAAAATGTTCGAGTATAGAATATATTTATATCAACACTCTTACATCTTTAAATTAGAAAGGGGTTGCATTAAATGACCGAGGTTTTTTTAAAGGTTCAAGACGTACTTGAAAATTACAAAACAGCAATTTACGAAAAAGATGTTGAAAAATTCTTATCTATGTATGCACCTGATGTGCATATTTATGATTCCTGGGAGAACTGGGAGAGCAAGGGGATTTCTTCATGGGAGGCAAGCGTGGTAGAGTGGTTTAACGGATTGAGCGAGGATCGCAGTCTACTCAAAGTTGATTTTAGTGACCTAGTCGTTGAAGAAAATTCACATCTTGCATTTATATATTGTGCTGTAACTTTTGCTGCTCACCAAGAAGAATCTGATGAGAAAATTCGTCAAATGACAAATCGGATCACATATTGTTTAAAAAAAGTGAACGAATTTTGGTATATAGCTCACGAACATTCATCATTGCCTATAAATTTTGAGACTGGTAAGGGAATTTTTAATTTGAAGTGAAAAATATACTTTTGGGATTGGAGATAAAGAAATTCCAGCTTTATTTCCTTTTTTCTAGCTTTTGATAAAGATAAAACAAAAAAGCCGCCACCGATTACTCGGTGACGACTTGCTTTGGTGCCCAGCGACGTCCTACTCTTGCAGGGGGAGACCCCCAACTACCATCGGCGCTGAAGAGCTTAACTTCCGTGTTCGGTATGGGAACGGGTGTGACCTCTTCGCCATCATCACTAGACCTTTTCGGCTTTCAATACATGTATTGAAACCCTACTGAGTTGTTCACTCAAAACTGGATAAAAGACATCATTAATCGAAACAAACAATTTGGTTAAGTCCTCGATCGATTAGTATTCGTCAGCTGCACGTGTCGCCACGCTTCCACCCCGAACCTATCTACCTCATCGTCTTTGAGGGATCTTACTTACTTGCGTAATGGGAAATCTCATCTTGAGGGGGGCTTCGTGCTTAGATGCTTTCAGCACTTATCCCGTCCACACATAGCTACCCAGCGATGCCCTTGGCAGAACAACTGGTACACCAGCGGTGTGTCCATCCCGGTCCTCTCGTACTAAGGACAGCTCCTCTCAAATTTCCTACGCCCACGACGGATAGGGACCGAACTGTCTCACGACGTTCTGAACCCAGCTCGCGTACCGCTTTAATGGGCGAACAGCCCAACCCTTGGGACCGACTACAGCCCCAGGATGCGATGAGCCGACATCGAGGTGCCAAACCTCCCCGTCGATGTGGACTCTTGGGGGAGATAAGCCTGTTATCCCCGGGGTAGCTTTTATCCGTTGAGCGATGGCCCTTCCATGCGGAACCACCGGATCACTAAGCCCGTCTTTCGACCCTGCTCGACTTGTAGGTCTCGCAGTCAAGCTCCCTTCTGCCTTTACACTCTTCGAATGATTTCCAACCATTCTGAGGGAACCTTTGGGCGCCTCCGTTACACTTTAGGAGGCGACCGCCCCAGTCAAACTGCCCGCCTGACACTGTCTCCTACCCGGGTTACGGGTATGGGTTAGAATTTCAATACAACCAGGGTAGTATCCCACCGACGCCTCCTCCGAAGCTGGCGCTCCGGGCTCTAAGGCTCCTACCTATCCTGTACAAGTTGCACCAAAATTCAATATCAAGCTACAGTAAAGCTCCACGGGGTCTTTCCGTCCTGTCGCGGGTAACCTGCATCTTCACAGGTACTATAATTTCACCGAGTCTCTCGTTGAGACAGTGCCCAGATCGTTACGCCTTTCGTGCGGGTCGGAACTTACCCGACAAGGAATTTCGCTACCTTAGGACCGTTATAGTTACGGCCGCCGTTTACTGGGGCTTCAATTCGCACCTTCGCTTGCGCTAAGCACTCCTCTTAACCTTCCAGCACCGGGCAGGCGTCAGCCCCTATACTTCACCTTACGGTTTTGCAGAGACCTGTGTTTTTGCTAAACAGTCGCCTGGGCCTATTCACTGCGGCTCTTCTAGGCTATTCACCCAAAAGAGCACCCCTTCTCCCGAAGTTACGGGGTCATTTTGCCGAGTTCCTTAACGAGAGTTCTCTCGCTCACCTTAGGATTCTCTCCTCGACTACCTGTGTCGGTTTGCGGTACGGGCACCTCCCACCTCGTTAGAGGCTTTTCTTGGCAGTGTGAAATCAGGAACTCCGGACATACGTCCTTGCCATCACAGCTCAATGTTACAGAGTGCGGATTTGCCTACACTCACACCTCACTGCTTGGACGTGCATAACCAACAGCACGCTTACCCTATCCTACTGCGTCCCCCCATCACTCAAACGGTGGGGTGGTGGTACAGGAATATCAACCTGTTGTCCATCGTCTACGCCTATCGGCCTCGACTTAGGTCCCGACTAACCCTGAGCGGACGAGCCTTCCTCAGGAAACCTTAGTCATACGGTGGATGGGATTCTCACCCATCTTTCGCTACTCATACCGGCATTCTCACTTCTAAGCGCTCCACCAGTCCTTCCGGTCTGACTTCAACGCCCTTAGAACGCTCTCCTACCACTGATACCAAAGGTATCAATCCACAGCTTCGGTGATTTGTTTAGCCCCGATACATTTTCGGCGCAGCGTCACTCGACCAGTGAGCTATTACGCACTCTTTAAATGATGGCTGCTTCTAAGCCAACATCCTGGTTGTCTAAGCAACGCCACATCCTTTTCCACTTAACAAATACTTTGGGACCTTAGCTGGTGGTCTGGGCTGTTTCCCTCTTGACTACGGATCTTATCACTCGCAGTCTGACTCCCAAACATAAATCATTGGCATTCGGAGTTTGTCTGAATTCGGTAACCCGGGATGGGCCCCTAGTCCAAACAGTGCTCTACCTCCAAGATTCTAACGTTTGAGGCTAGCCCTAAAGCTATTTCGGAGAGAACCAGCTATCTCCAGGTTCGATTGGAATTTCTCCGCTACCCACACCTCATCCCCGCACTTTTCAACGTGCGTGGGTTCGGACCTCCAGTAAGTGTTACCTCACCTTCATCCTGGACATGGGTAGATCACCTGGTTTCGGGTCTACGACCACATACTCATTCGCCCTATTCAGACTCGCTTTCGCTGCGGCTCCGTCTTCTCAACTTAACCTCGCATGTAATCGTAACTCGCCGGTTCATTCTACAAAAGGCACGCCATCACCCGTTAACGGGCTTTGACTATTTGTAGGCACACGGTTTCAGGGTCTATTTCACTCCCCTTCCGGGGTGCTTTTCACCTTTCCCTCACGGTACTGGTTCACTATCGGTCACTAGGTAGTATTTAGCCTTGGGAGATGGTCCTCCCGGATTCCGACGGAATTTCACGTGTTCCGCCGTACTCAGGATACACTCTGGAGGGAATGAACTTTTGACTACGGGGCTTTTACCCTATCCTGCGGACCTTTCCAGGTCGCTTCGTCTAGCTCATTCTTTTGTAACTCCGTATAGAGTGTCCTACAACCCCAAGAGGCAAGCCTCTTGGTTTGGGCTCTTCCCGTTTCGCTCGCCGCTACTCAGGGAATCGAATTTTCTTTCTCTTCCTCCAGGTACTTAGATGTTTCAGTTCCCTGGGTGTGTCTCAGATGCGCTATGTATTCACGCAAATGTACTGCCCCATTACGGGCAGTGGGTTTCCCCATTCGGAAATCTTCGGATCGAAGCTCACTTACAGCTCCCCGAAGCATATCGGTGTTAGTGCCGTCCTTCATCGACTCCTAGTGCCAAGGCATCCACCGTGCGCCCTTATTAACTTAACCTAAAAGTTAAAAGTACTACACTTGCAATCACGTAAGTGATCACAATTTGAATATCTTGCGTTTGTTTCTTTTTTTGATGTCGTTTTATCCAGTTTTCAAAGAACAAATTATTTCGTTGGTGGAGCCTAGCGGGATCGAACCGCTGACCTCCTGCGTGCAAGGCAGGCGCTCTCCCAGCTGAGCTAAGGCCCCGAAATAAAAAAAGGTATGGTGGGCCTAAATGGACTCGAACCATCGACCTCACGCTTATCAGGCGTGCGCTCTAACCAGCTGAGCTATAGGCCCTCTTTGAATTTCCATATCTATTAAAAATATTAATATACATGAACATTCAAAACTGAACTGCAAAACGTTAAGATACAGATAAAGATCTGTATTCCGAATATATCCTTAGAAAGGAGGTGATCCAGCCGCACCTTCCGATACGGCTACCTTGTTACGACTTCACCCCAATCATCTGTCCCACCTTCGGCGGCTGGCTCCCAAAAGGGTTACCCCACCGACTTCGGGTGTTACAAACTCTCGTGGTGTGACGGGCGGTGTGTACAAGGCCCGGGAACGTATTCACCGTGGCATGCTGATCCACGATTACTAGCGATTCCGGCTTCATGTAGGCGAGTTGCAGCCTACAATCCGAACTGAGAACGGTTTTATGGGATTTGCTCACCCTCGCGGGGTTGCGACCCTCTGTACCGTCCATTGTAGCACGTGTGTAGCCCAGGTCATAAGGGGCATGATGATTTGACGTCATCCCCACCTTCCTCCGGTTTATCACCGGCAGTCACCTTAGAGTGCCCAACTGAATGCTGGCAACTAAGATCAAGGGTTGCGCTCGTTGCGGGACTTAACCCAACATCTCACGACACGAGCTGACGACAACCATGCACCACCTGTCACCGCTGTCCCCGAAGGGAAAAGCCTATCTCTAGGCCGGTCAGCGGGATGTCAAGACCTGGTAAGGTTCTTCGCGTTGCTTCGAATTAAACCACATGCTCCACCGCTTGTGCGGGCCCCCGTCAATTCCTTTGAGTTTCAGTCTTGCGACCGTACTCCCCAGGCGGAGTGCTTAATGCGTTAGCTGCAGCACTAAGGGGCGGAAACCCCCTAACACTTAGCACTCATCGTTTACGGCGTGGACTACCAGGGTATCTAATCCTGTTTGCTCCCCACGCTTTCGCGCCTCAGCGTCAGTTACAGACCAGAAAGCCGCCTTCGCCACTGGTGTTCCTCCAAATCTCTACGCATTTCACCGCTACACTTGGAATTCCGCTTTCCTCTTCTGTACTCAAGTCCCCCAGTTTCCAATGACCCTCCACGGTTGAGCCGTGGGCTTTCACATCAGACTTAAAGGACCGCCTGCGCGCGCTTTACGCCCAATAATTCCGGACAACGCTTGCCACCTACGTATTACCGCGGCTGCTGGCACGTAGTTAGCCGTGGCTTTCTAATGAGGTACCGTCAAGGTACGAGCAGTTACTCTCGTACTTGTTCTTCCCTCACAACAGAGTTTTACGATCCGAAAACCTTCTTCACTCACGCGGCGTTGCTCCATCAGACTTTCGTCCATTGTGGAAGATTCCCTACTGCTGCCTCCCGTAGGAGTCTGGGCCGTGTCTCAGTCCCAGTGTGGCCGATCACCCTCTCAGGTCGGCTACGCATCGTCGCCTTGGTGAGCCGTTACCTCACCAACTAGCTAATGCGCCGCGGGCCCATCCTGTAGTGACAGCCGAAACCGTCTTTTAACATTTCCTCATGTGAGGTAATGGATTATTCGGTATTAGCCCCGGTTTCCCGGAGTTATCCCAATCTACAGGGCAGGTTGCCCACGTGTTACTCACCCGTCCGCCGCTAAATCAGAAGAAGCAAGCTTCTTCATCATCCGCTCGACTTGCATGTATTAGGCACGCCGCCAGCGTTCGTCCTGAGCCAGGATCAAACTCTCCATAATAGAGAACTTAAAAAGCTCATTTTGTTTTGCTGGCATCATCATTAAATGATGTCAAAAATTGTTTTGCGTCAATCAAGCCGAAGCTTGTTGATGCTGTATGTCTTAACGTTTTGCATGTTCAGTTTTCAATGTTCATGGTGGAGCCTAGCGGGATCGAACCGCTGACCTCCTGCGTGCAAGGCAGGCGCTCTCCCAGCTGAGCTAAGGCCCCGAAATAATAATAACTGGTCGGGAAGACAGGATTCGAACCTGCGACCCCTTGGTCCCAAACCAAGTGCTCTACCAAGCTGAGCTACTTCCCGTTATATGGCGCGCCCGGCAGGAGTCGAACCCACAACCTTCTGATCCGTAGTCAGACGCTCTATCCAATTGAGCTACGGGCGCTAATTATTCATAAAAGTGGTGCCGAGGACCGGAATCGAACCGGTACGGTAGTCACCTACCGCAGGATTTTAAGTCCTGTGCGTCTGCCAGTTCCGCCACCCCGGCACTTCAATGAATCTTTGGAGCGGAAGACGAGGTTCGAACTCGCGACCCCCACCTTGGCAAGGTGGTGTTCTACCACTGAACTACTTCCGCTCGGTTATTAAGTTAAGTGGTGCGGGTGAAGGGAGTCGAACCCCCACGCCTTGCGGCGCTAGATCCTAAGTCTAGTGCGTCTGCCAGTTCCGCCACACCCGCATATTTATTTCACAAAAGTGAATGAGCCATGAAGGACTCGAACCTTCGACCCTCTGATTAAAAGTCAGATGCTCTACCAACTGAGCTAATGGCTCGGAAAATGGTGCCGGAGAAAGGACTTGAACCCTCAACCTACTGATTACAAGTCAGTTGCTCTACCAGTTGAGCTACTCCGGCAGGAGTAAAATTATGGTGGAGGATGACGGGCTCGAACCGCCGACCCTCTGCTTGTAAGGCAGATGCTCTCCCAGCTGAGCTAATCCTCCTGGGTAATATTTTTTTATTGCAAGCCCAGCGACGTCCTACTCTTGCAGGGGGAGACCCCCAACTACCATCGGCGCTGAAGAGCTTAACTTCCGTGTTCGGTATGGGAACGGGTGTGACCTCTTCGCCATCATCACTAGACTTGAATAATAATTGAAAGACAAGTTTTATTATATCAACTATGTAGATTATTACAAGCTTTTTTTAAATAAAAATTTATTCTTTCAAAACTGAATAAACTGACATCTTAGAAACAAACAATTTGGTTAAGTCCTCGATCGATTAGTATTCGTCAGCTGCACGTGTCGCCACGCTTCCACCCCGAACCTATCTACCTCATCGTCTTTGAGGGATCTTACTTACTTGCGTAATGGGAAATCTCATCTTGAGGGGGGCTTCGTGCTTAGATGCTTTCAGCACTTATCCCGTCCACACATAGCTACCCAGCGATGCCCTTGGCAGAACAACTGGTACACCAGCGGTGTGTCCATCCCGGTCCTCTCGTACTAAGGACAGCTCCTCTCAAATTTCCTACGCCCACGACGGATAGGGACCGAACTGTCTCACGACGTTCTGAACCCAGCTCGCGTACCGCTTTAATGGGCGAACAGCCCAACCCTTGGGACCGACTACAGCCCCAGGATGCGATGAGCCGACATCGAGGTGCCAAACCTCCCCGTCGATGTGGACTCTTGGGGGAGATAAGCCTGTTATCCCCGGGGTAGCTTTTATCCGTTGAGCGATGGCCCTTCCATGCGGAACCACCGGATCACTAAGCCCGTCTTTCGACCCTGCTCGACTTGTAGGTCTCGCAGTCAAGCTCCCTTCTGCCTTTACACTCTTCGAATGATTTCCAACCATTCTGAGGGAACCTTTGGGCGCCTCCGTTACACTTTAGGAGGCGACCGCCCCAGTCAAACTGCCCGCCTGACACTGTCTCCTACCCGGGTTACGGGTATGGGTTAGAATTTCAATACAACCAGGGTAGTATCCCACCGACGCCTCCTCCGAAGCTGGCGCTCCGGGCTCTAAGGCTCCTACCTATCCTGTACAAGTTGCACCAAAATTCAATATCAAGCTACAGTAAAGCTCCACGGGGTCTTTCCGTCCTGTCGCGGGTAACCTGCATCTTCACAGGTACTATAATTTCACCGAGTCTCTCGTTGAGACAGTGCCCAGATCGTTACGCCTTTCGTGCGGGTCGGAACTTACCCGACAAGGAATTTCGCTACCTTAGGACCGTTATAGTTACGGCCGCCGTTTACTGGGGCTTCAATTCGCACCTTCGCTTGCGCTAAGCACTCCTCTTAACCTTCCAGCACCGGGCAGGCGTCAGCCCCTATACTTCACCTTACGGTTTTGCAGAGACCTGTGTTTTTGCTAAACAGTCGCCTGGGCCTATTCACTGCGGCTCTTCTAGGCTATTCACCCAAAAGAGCACCCCTTCTCCCGAAGTTACGGGGTCATTTTGCCGAGTTCCTTAACGAGAGTTCTCTCGCTCACCTTAGGATTCTCTCCTCGACTACCTGTGTCGGTTTGCGGTACGGGCACCTCCCACCTCGTTAGAGGCTTTTCTTGGCAGTGTGAAATCAGGAACTCCGGACATACGTCCTTGCCATCACAGCTCAATGTTACAGAGTGCGGATTTGCCTACACTCACACCTCACTGCTTGGACGTGCATAACCAACAGCACGCTTACCCTATCCTACTGCGTCCCCCCATCACTCAAACGGTGGGGTGGTGGTACAGGAATATCAACCTGTTGTCCATCGTCTACGCCTATCGGCCTCGACTTAGGTCCCGACTAACCCTGAGCGGACGAGCCTTCCTCAGGAAACCTTAGTCATACGGTGGATGGGATTCTCACCCATCTTTCGCTACTCATACCGGCATTCTCACTTCTAAGCGCTCCACCAGTCCTTCCGGTCTGACTTCAACGCCCTTAGAACGCTCTCCTACCACTGATACCAAAGGTATCAATCCACAGCTTCGGTGATTTGTTTAGCCCCGATACATTTTCGGCGCAGCGTCACTCGACCAGTGAGCTATTACGCACTCTTTAAATGATGGCTGCTTCTAAGCCAACATCCTGGTTGTCTAAGCAACGCCACATCCTTTTCCACTTAACAAATACTTTGGGACCTTAGCTGGTGGTCTGGGCTGTTTCCCTCTTGACTACGGATCTTATCACTCGCAGTCTGACTCCCAAACATAAATCATTGGCATTCGGAGTTTGTCTGAATTCGGTAACCCGGGATGGGCCCCTAGTCCAAACAGTGCTCTACCTCCAAGATTCTAACGTTTGAGGCTAGCCCTAAAGCTATTTCGGAGAGAACCAGCTATCTCCAGGTTCGATTGGAATTTCTCCGCTACCCACACCTCATCCCCGCACTTTTCAACGTGCGTGGGTTCGGACCTCCAGTAAGTGTTACCTCACCTTCATCCTGGACATGGGTAGATCACCTGGTTTCGGGTCTACGACCACATACTCATTCGCCCTATTCAGACTCGCTTTCGCTGCGGCTCCGTCTTCTCAACTTAACCTCGCATGTAATCGTAACTCGCCGGTTCATTCTACAAAAGGCACGCCATCACCCGTTAACGGGCTTTGACTATTTGTAGGCACACGGTTTCAGGGTCTATTTCACTCCCCTTCCGGGGTGCTTTTCACCTTTCCCTCACGGTACTGGTTCACTATCGGTCACTAGGTAGTATTTAGCCTTGGGAGATGGTCCTCCCGGATTCCGACGGAATTTCACGTGTTCCGCCGTACTCAGGATACACTCTGGAGGGAATGAACTTTTGACTACGGGGCTTTTACCCTATCCTGCGGACCTTTCCAGATCGCTTCGTCTAGCTCATTCTTTTGTAACTCCGTATAGAGTGTCCTACAACCCCAAGAGGCAAGCCTCTTGGTTTGGGCTCTTCCCGTTTCGCTCGCCGCTACTCAGGGAATCGAATTTTCTTTCTCTTCCTCCAGGTACTTAGATGTTTCAGTTCCCTGGGTGTGTCTCAGATGCGCTATGTATTCACGCAAATGTACTGCCCCATTACGGGCAGTGGGTTTCCCCATTCGGAAATCTTCGGATCGAAGCTCACTTACAGCTCCCCGAAGCATATCGGTGTTAGTGCCGTCCTTCATCGACTCCTAGTGCCAAGGCATCCACCGTGCGCCCTTATTAACTTAACCTAAAAGTTAAAAGTACTACACTTGCAATCACGTAAGTGATCACAATTTGAATATCTTGCGTTTGTTTCTTTTTTCGATGTCATTTTATCCAGTTTTCAAAGAACAAGTTAAAAAGTAAAAAGCTTTAAATGCTCATATAGAATGAACATTCAAAACTGAACTGCAAAACGTTAAGATACAGATAAAAATCTGTATTCCGAATATATCCTTAGAAAGGAGGTGATCCAGCCGCACCTTCCGATACGGCTACCTTGTTACGACTTCACCCCAATCATCTGTCCCACCTTCGGCGGCTGGCTCCCAAAAGGGTTACCCCACCGACTTCGGGTGTTACAAACTCTCGTGGTGTGACGGGCGGTGTGTACAAGGCCCGGGAACGTATTCACCGTGGCATGCTGATCCACGATTACTAGCGATTCCGGCTTCATGTAGGCGAGTTGCAGCCTACAATCCGAACTGAGAACGGTTTTATGGGATTTGCTCACCCTCGCGGGGTTGCGACCCTCTGTACCGTCCATTGTAGCACGTGTGTAGCCCAGGTCATAAGGGGCATGATGATTTGACGTCATCCCCACCTTCCTCCGGTTTATCACCGGCAGTCACCTTAGAGTGCCCAACTGAATGCTGGCAACTAAGATCAAGGGTTGCGCTCGTTGCGGGACTTAACCCAACATCTCACGACACGAGCTGACGACAACCATGCACCACCTGTCACCGCTGTCCCCGAAGGGAAAAGCCTATCTCTAGGCCGGTCAGCGGGATGTCAAGACCTGGTAAGGTTCTTCGCGTTGCTTCGAATTAAACCACATGCTCCACCGCTTGTGCGGGCCCCCGTCAATTCCTTTGAGTTTCAGTCTTGCGACCGTACTCCCCAGGCGGAGTGCTTAATGCGTTAGCTGCAGCACTAAGGGGCGGAAACCCCCTAACACTTAGCACTCATCGTTTACGGCGTGGACTACCAGGGTATCTAATCCTGTTTGCTCCCCACGCTTTCGCGCCTCAGCGTCAGTTACAGACCAGAAAGCCGCCTTCGCCACTGGTGTTCCTCCAAATCTCTACGCATTTCACCGCTACACTTGGAATTCCGCTTTCCTCTTCTGTACTCAAGTCCCCCAGTTTCCAATGACCCTCCACGGTTGAGCCGTGGGCTTTCACATCAGACTTAAAGGACCGCCTGCGCGCGCTTTACGCCCAATAATTCCGGACAACGCTTGCCACCTACGTATTACCGCGGCTGCTGGCACGTAGTTAGCCGTGGCTTTCTAATGAGGTACCGTCAAGGTACGAGCAGTTACTCTCGTACTTGTTCTTCCCTCACAACAGAGTTTTACGATCCGAAAACCTTCTTCACTCACGCGGCGTTGCTCCATCAGACTTTCGTCCATTGTGGAAGATTCCCTACTGCTGCCTCCCGTAGGAGTCTGGGCCGTGTCTCAGTCCCAGTGTGGCCGATCACCCTCTCAGGTCGGCTACGCATCGTCGCCTTGGTGAGCCGTTACCTCACCAACTAGCTAATGCGCCGCGGGCCCATCCTGTAGTGACAGCGAGATGCCGTCTTTTAACATTTCCTCATGTGAGGGAATGGATTATTCGGTATTAGCCCCGGTTTCCCGGAGTTATCCCAATCTACAGGGCAGGTTGCCCACGTGTTACTCACCCGTCCGCCGCTAAATCAGAAGAAGCAAGCTTCTTCATCATCCGCTCGACTTGCATGTATTAGGCACGCCGCCAGCGTTCGTCCTGAGCCAGGATCAAACTCTCCATAATAGAGAACTTAAAAAGCTCATTTTGTTTTGCTGGCATCATCATTAAATGATGTCAAAAATTGTTTTGCGTCAATCAAACCGAAGCTTGTTGATGTTGTATGTCTTAACGTTTTGCATGTTCAGTTTTCAATGTTCATTGCGCCGTTCGTTTTGGCGACTTTATTATCTTACCAAATCTACTTTTCAATGTCAACAACTTTTTTCAAGTTATTTTTGTGAGATTTAGAAGTAAAATTGGGAACTTGATTACTATACCACCCTGCCAGCACCTTTTACAAGGGCTTTTTAAAAGTAAAATAATTAAAATAATTCTCACCCAATATATAGTCGTATAAATAGAAAGAGACACTACTACTAGTAGTGTCCCATTCTTAAGCTCTTTAATCTCTATGACGCATCGTAGGGAATAATAAAACATCGCGAATAGATGGGGAGTTTGTTAATAACATTACCAAACGATCTATTCCAATTCCTAGTCCACCTGTTGGTGGCATTCCATATTCTAATGCCTCTAAGAAATCTTCATCCATTTCATGTGCTTCATCGTTTCCGGCAGCTTTCTCTTCTAATTGCGCTTCAAAGCGATTACGTTGATCGATAGGATCGTTTAACTCTGTGAAAGCATTAGCATGCTCACGACGAACAATAAACAGCTCAAAGCGATCTGTAAAACGTCCATCCTCTGGATTTTTCTTCGCAAGTGGAGAAACTTCTACTGGATGTCCATAGATAAATGTTGGTTGAACTAAAGTTTCTTCTACCTTTTGTTCAAAGAATTCGTTTAGTACATGTCCCACTTCCATAGAAGGTTTAACTTCTACTCCATGTTCTTTAGCCAAGGCATGAGCTTCTTCTTTCGTCATCTCTTTCCAGAAATCAACTCCTGAAGTCTCTTTGACTGCATCTGCCATATGCCAGCGTCTCCAACCAGGAGCAAGATTGATCTCATCATCTCCATACATAACTGTAGTAGAACCAAGAACTTCTTGAGCAACATGTGCTACTAGATTTTCTGTTAGATTCATGATGTCTTTATAGTCAGCGTATGCCTCATATAACTCAATCATTGTAAATTCAGGATTATGACGAGTAGATACACCTTCATTACGGAATACACGGCCTATTTCATAAACCTTTTCTAAACCACCTACAATTAGACGCTTTAAGTGTAATTCAATTGCAATTCGTAAATAAAGCTCCATATCTAATGCATTGTGATGAGTAATAAACGGACGAGCTGCTGCTCCCCCTGCTACAGTATGTAACAATGGTGTCTCTACTTCTAAATAACCTTGGCTATCTAAGTAACGACGCATAGATTGAATAATACGGCTTCTAGTGATAAAAGTGTTTTTGCTTTCAGCACTAGTCATTAAATCTAAGTAGCGTTGACGGTAGCGTTGTTCAACATCTTTTAACCCGTGGAATTTCTCTGGCATTGGACGTAAGGATTTAGTTAAGAAGGTAAACTCTGTTGCTTTTACTGACAATTCACCTACCTGAGTTCTAAATACTTTACCTCGAACGCCTACGATGTCACCTAAGTCTGCTGTAGTAAATAGCTCGTAAGCATCTTCACCAATTGCATCTTTTCGTACATAAATCTGAATTTGGCCGCCTAGATCTTGTATATGCGCAAACCCAGCTTTTCCTTTTCCGCGCTTCGTCATGATTCGCCCAGCTATTACTACTTCGTGAGGCGTTTCTTCTAACTGCTCTTTTGTGAACTCTTCAAATTCAGAAACGACTTGGTCACTTAAATGAGTTCTTTCAAACTTTCCGCCAAATGGATCTAATCCTTTTTCTTGTATCGTAGTCATCTTCTGGCGTCTCACCAAAAGTTGATCATTTAATTCTTCCATGTTAGACATTTCCTTCACTCCTTTTACAATCTATTATTCGCAAGTATCCTTTACGTTGCATTTATTGTACACAATTTCAGTGTTTACTTCATCTTTTATTTCTGCCACTGAACCTAACGACTAAATAAAAAACGGAAAGAGCCGTCACTTGATGTGACAGCCCACTAAATTAAGCAAGAATTGTGCTAGCCTCATTATATTCCTTTAAAGACTCTTCTGCAAAGAAGCGCAAGTAATCCTTAAGCTCTTGTGCGGTTTCTGTTTGGTTAATCATATTTCTAGCCGTCCCGTTTCCACGGATTCCTTTAAGATACCAAGCTGCATGCTTACGCATTTCACGGACCGCAATATGCTCTCCCTTAAGAGCAGTCAGCCGATCAAAATGTAATAAACATACGTCAATCTTCTCTTGCACAGTAGGTTCAGGCTTTAGCTCGCCTGTTTCAAGATATTCCACTGTACGATAAATCATCCATGGATCACCTAATGCTGCTCGTCCGATCATTACACCATCAACGCCTGTTTCATCTAACATACGTTTTGCATCTTGTGGAGTGTTCACGTCCCCATTACCGATGACAGGAATATTAACTGCTTCTTTCACTTGTCGTATTAAGTCCCAGTTAGCTTCTCCCTCATACATTTGTACACGAGTACGTCCGTGTACGGCAACGGCTGCTCCACCAGCGCTCTCGACTGCTTGTGCATTTTCTACCATATATAAGTGTTCTTCATCCCAGCCTGTACGCATTTTTACACTTACAGGTTTTTTTACATTATCTACAACTGCAGATACCATCTCATATATCTTGTTAGGGTCTAAGAGCCATCTTGCCCCAGCCTCACATTTTATAATCTTATTCACTGGGCAACCCATGTTAATATCAATAATATCAGCTGAAGTGTGCTGATCAACATATTGCGCTGCAGCTACTAGTGTTTCTTTTTCTCCGCCAAAGATTTGCAAAGACAATGGATTTTCACGTTCATCAATGTAAAGCATGCTTAATGTTCTTTCATTTTTTTGAACAATTCCCTTATCGCTAATCATTTCTGCATAGACAAGTCCCGCTCCAAACTCTTTAACCGTTAGACGGAATGCTGAGTTACAAATACCAGCCATAGGTGCCAAAACCACCCGGTTATCCATTACATGGTTACCAATTTGAAATGGCTTAGTCGGTGCATTTGTCATTTATCTTCACCTGCCTCTATTTCTCCTTTTAGTTCTTCTAGCTTTATATCAAGTATGGCAGCAATCTTTTCCAACTGTGCTTCGGTTGGAGCTCGCTTACCTTGTTCAATTTTCCCAAGTATAGACACAGACATATCCATTTCTTTTGCAAGCTCGACTTGCTTGATCATCTTTAACCTTCGAAATGCACGAATGCGTCGACCCCATCGAACTTTCTCCATAAATGGACGCCCTCTTTCTGGTCATGCACTAAATTCGAAAAAGCTTGTTTTGTCCGCGGATCGATTATATTAGGATTTAACTCCATAAGCGGAACAAGCACGAAGCCTCTTTCTGCCATCCTAGGATGAGGAATAATGAGGTCTTCTGTTTTCATATTTTCTTCATTATACAACAAAATGTCAAGGTCTACTGTTCTTGGACCCCAGCGAACTATTCTCTTTCTCCCCAGTAAGTCCTCTATTTCATTGCATTTTCCTAATAATTCATGTGGAGTAAATAAAGTCTTCAGTTCTACAACTATATTTAAAAATGACGCTTGGTCCACGTAACCGACTGGAGCTGTCTCGTAGACCGACGACACCTTCAGAACATCTATCTGTTGTGTCTCCTTCAATAAACCAACTGCTTCTTGTAAAAATTCTAATCGATTCCCTATATTCGATCCTAAGGAAATGTATGCTACGTTCATAATATACCCCTCGTTATATCAACAGCTACCGAAGTGTAGTGGCCTACTATAGGAGGGTTTGGTTTTACTAGATGTATTCGGCATCCACTTACTTTTTCCTTATACTGCTCCAGTATTCGAGAAGCAATTCTTTCCGCAACAGCTTCTATTAACAAGTAGGGTTTTCCCTCCACGACCTCCTTACAAAGCTCAAACACCTCAGCATAGTTAACCGTTTCGTCTAAATTATCTGTTTCCCCGGCTTTTTTTAAGTCACAGGCAAGAGTCACCGTTACTTTAAAAATTTGCCCGAGCTTTGTTTCCTCTGGAAGTGCCCCATGAAATCCGTAAAATTCTAAATCATTTAAATGTATATAGTCCATCTGTTAAGCCTCCGCTTTCATCTCGATGCCTTTACCTAATAAAGCATCCATCATTTTCGTCATTCTTGCCATCTCCTTGACATCATGAACTCTCACTATATGACAGCCAAGCTGGACACCATAGCATACTGTCGCTCCAGTACCCTCCATACGTTCGTCCACTGGCAAATTTAATACATTACCAATCATACGCTTACGGGAAGTAGCCAACAATACTGGGTAGCCCATATCCACGAGGTCAGCTAAATGCTGCATCATTAAAATATTTTGATCATGAGATTTTGCAAATCCTATACCTGGGTCTAACCAAATATTTTCATGAGGTACACCTGCTGTCCTGGCAATATGGATGCTTTCTTCTAAATCCTTCTTCGCCTCTATCCAAAGATCTACATAGTCCTCACCATCTCGATTGTGCATGAGTATAATTGGGACATTGAATTCGGCTGCCACATTGGCAATCTCCGGATCTTTCTTAGCTCCCCAAATATCATTAATGATGTGCGCCCCGGCCTCTATAGCTGCTCTAGCTACAGCTGATTTATACGTATCAATAGAAATGATTGCATCCACTTGTCGGCTAATAGCTTGAATGACCGGCACAACACGTGCAATTTCTTCTTCATCAGATATTGGCGTGTATCCTGGTCTAGTGGACTCTCCCCCAACATCTATTATTTTTGCTCCTTCGGCTACCATTTGTTTTGCTCTACCGACAGCCTGCTCTATCTCGTTGAACCTTCCACCATCCGAAAAGGAATCCGGTGTAACATTAAGAATGCCCATTATAATCGTTTCATTTCGAAAATCTAGAGTAACTCCTCCAGCTTTAAATGTTTGTAAATTATGTTTTAAATTCATGTTATGCTCTCCTTTTTCCCTGAATACACGCAACATATTGTTTGTGGAGCTCTTTGTAAACAGGACCGAGATTTCCTAAAAACTGTTTCCCGCCAATACTTTTAATCGGAACCAGCTCCTGAACTGCGTTTGTTATAAAAACCTCTTCCGCAGATTCTAAATGATTCTTTGTGTAAAAACCTTCTTCTATATCGCTTGTACAATTTTTTAAAATCCATTTTCTCGTCGTTCCATTTAATATTCCAGTCTCAACAGAGGGAGTATATACTTTCCCGCCATTTACCCAAAAGACATTTGAAGTAATACCTTCTGCCACATAACCTGAGGCATTTATAAAAATCCCTTCCTGAACAGCTAGTGAGTCTAGTTCAAGCCTAGCTTGAACATTGTTTGCAAAGTGGTGGGATTTATGACGAATGCTGCTCTCTGGAGTATTTCTGACAGTCTTTAACCATACTGCCGACTTCTCTTTACCACGTATCATCGGAGGAAGGGGCTTTCGATATAAAATAACGGTTGGTTCCTGATAATTGTTTGGCTGTAATCCCAGATCATGAATACCTGCACTAACGTTTAAACGAAAATACCCGTCTTCCCCTTTATTCGCTTCTGTTAATAAATTCACAGCCTCCAAAATGGCCTGCTTGTCATATGGCAAGTCTATACGAAAATCGGCCAGTGCCTCTGTGAGTCTCAACCAATGCTCATCCCATAAAAATACGTTGCCATTGTAAGTACGAAACGTTTCGAAAAAGCCAAGGCCATATAAGAAGCCATGATCATAGGCTGATACCGTTAATTCACTAGCTTTATATAATTGCCCATTCTTCCAAGCCTCCATTTAGGATAGCTCCTTAGCATAGCAGTGGTCATGCACAAAGTTTTGGATTAGTTTTTTTCCTTCCTCCGTCATGATAGACTCCGGGTGGAACTGTACACCCTCTACTGGAAAATCCTTATGGCGTATTCCCATTATTTCTCCCTCCGCTGTCCAGGATGTAATTTCGAGACTGTCTGGAAGTGAGCCCCTCTCTACTATTAAAGAATGATAGCGAGTAGCAAGGAACGGGTTAGGCATATTCTTATTAACACCTTTACCATCATGAAAGACCGGAGACGTTTTCCCATGCATCAGTCGTTCTGCACGAATTACATTCCCCCCAAACGCTTGGCCAATGGATTGGTGTCCCAAACAAACCCCTAGTAAAGGTATTTTCCCGGCGAAATAGGTGATTACTTCTAAGCTGATACCTGCCTCGTTCGGGGTACAGGGACCTGGAGAAACAACTATAACTTGTGGTGATAATTGTTCGATGTCTTCTATTGAAAGCTCATCATTACGAACAACCTTTATCTCTACCCCACACTCTCCGATATATTGTACTAAATTGTAAGTAAAGGAATCATAGTTATCAATCATTAGAATCATTTGCTTGCTCCTTCCGCCATAGCCTTTGCCTGCCATAAAGCCTTTGCTTTGTTTATGGACTCTTTATATTCTGCACTAGGCTTTGAGTCAATTACTATACCTGCTCCTGCTTGGATATGAGCCATTCTATCTTGTATAAATGCAGTCCGTATAACGATATTAAGCTCTATATCCCCGGTATATCCAAGCCATCCTATAGAACCTGTATATAGTCCTCTTCGAACAGGCTCTAACTCATCTATGATTTCCATGGTTCTTATTTTTGGTGCTCCAGTAATGGTTCCACCTGGGAACATTGCTCTAACTATTTCTGCATTTGTCGCCCCTTGGCGTAGCTGCCCCTTAACATTTGAAACAATATGCATGACATGGGAATAACGCTCAATCACCATAAACTCATTTACTTCCACTGTGCCATAAGCTGAAACACGCCCTAAGTCGTTCCTCTCCAGATCTACAAGCATGACGTGCTCAGCACGCTCTTTTTCATTTTCAATTAGCTCATTGGCCAATAAAAGATCTTCTGCCTCGTCTTTCCCTCTTGGCCTTGTACCAGCGATGGGTCTTGTAGATAGCTCCAGCCCCTTTTTCTTTACTAATAGCTCAGGAGATCCTGATACGACAGTAAACTCCGGTGACTGTATATATGCCATATAAGGAGAAGGGTTGAAGGTACGCAATGCCTCATACATTTCAATGGCAGATGCTTTTAACTCTTTAGATTGACGAACTGATAAGTTAACTTGGAAAACGTCTCCTTGAGCAATATATTCTTGAATTTTTAGCGTAGCTTCTTCAAATTCCTCTGAACTCATCGACACATGTAGCTCCGATGAATCCTCTTGAACTTCCATTGCAGCTCCTGTCAAGAAGATTCTAGAGGATATGCCCTGATCGGCTGCCTGTTTGTATCGCTCTTCCATTTCCTCTAAATCCTCACTACTGCTAGAGAGCTTCATCAATGTTACTGTTTCAGTCTCCACATCCAACACAGCCCAGCTATCTAATAGATAAAAGTATATATCCGGTATATGCAAATCATCTTCTGAATGGGTTGGTAGCACTTCTATCTTTCTAGCATAATCGTAGCTAATAAATCCAGCTGCTCCCCCTTGAAAATCAGGAAGGCTGTTATCGTAATAAATCTTATAGTTTGCAATGAGACGCTCGAGCTCATCTAAGGGTTCGCCCTCTATAGATTCCTCCCCTCCTTCTCTCCACTTAACATGGATACCCTTCTCCTCAGACCTAATAGTAGCTAATGGATTCCAGGCCGCTACAGAAATATGACCGCCTCTCCCACTCTCTAAGAACAGATGATGTGTTTCGTTTTTGGTAAGCTCTTTATATCCATAAAAAAATGCCTCTTTAGACATTTGGAATGAATGTGTATGAAGATGTAATCCCACTATTTTCATTTCCCCCTAAAAACAATCTGACTTCATCTTAACGTGAAACTGTTACTTTTTGCCACAAAAAAGAGAGGAAGTAAACAAACTCCCTCTCGTTACATCAACTCTTATGAAATTAACTTTCGAAACATATATAAATTAGTCTTCAAATTGATAAAGAGGTGTACTCAAGTAACGTTCCCCGTTGTCAGGGATAACTGCAAGAACTTTTTTCCCTTTACCAAGTTGTTTCGCTAACTGAAGCGCTCCATAAATAGCAGCACCTGCAGATACTCCACCTAAGATTCCTTCACTTTTAGCAACTTCACGAGAAGTAGCATAAGCATCCTCGTTAGAAACTTGAATAATGGAATCATATAACTTAGTATCTAATACTTCTGGTACAAAGCCAGCGCCAATCCCTTGAATTTTATGCGGTCCTGGTTTACCACCAGAAAGGACACTTGAATCTTTTGGTTCAACTGCAGCAATGTGGATATTCGGGAATTTTTCCTTTAACACGCCACCAGCACCTGTAATTGTACCACCAGTACCGATTCCAGCAACAAATCCATCTAATTGGTCAAATGCTTCTACAATTTCAGGACCAGTTGTTAAACGGTGCACCTCTGGGTTTGCAGGGTTATTAAATTGTTGTGGCATAAACCAACCGTTTTCATTCGATAGTTCTAGCGCCTTCGCAATTGCACCCTTCATACCATCAGCTCCAGGTGTTAACACTAATTCAGCACCATATGCACGAAGTAAATTTCTACGCTCTAAGCTCATTGTGTCTGGCATTACTAATACAGCTTTATATCCTTTTGCTGACGCAATCATTGCTAGCCCGATTCCTGTGTTACCACTTGTAGGCTCAATAATTGTGCTTTCTGCATTTAATTTGCCTTCTTTTTCAGCATTTTCAATCATTGCTAGAGCAATACGATCTTTTACACTGCTTCCAGGGTTAAAATATTCTAATTTCACATAAACCTCAGCATCTTCTGGGCTAGTCACTCTGTTTAATTTAACAATCGGTGTTTTACCTATTAAATCTGCTACACTATTCGCTAATTTTGCCATTCTACGATTCACTCCTAATCCCTACTTGATTGATAGGTTTTATTTCCTATATCATATCAATCTTTGAGAACTACTGTCAATTAATACAGTTCGCCAAATAAAGTAAATTTTATTATTGACTACTCTTTTAAAATAAGCAGTTCACACACATTTCCATAATTACTAACCTACCCCTTTTACTACAGTACAAACAAAAATTTAAATTCTTGTCCTATATATTCTACGGGACTTTAGACTCTTATATACATTTGTTTTCAAAAATGAATCCATTTCGAGTAGCAGCATGGTATATTCCCGACAATCTCTTGCGTCGTCTAAAAAAAACGCCCTCCAATGTTAGATTCATCCAACACTGGAGGGCGGTTTAAAGTCTTATTTTTACTGTTCGCCATATATCCATTCTGCTTTATATTCCTGCCAGAATGATTCTTGTGTTACAGATTGATGTATTTGACTTAGTGCCAACTCTCTCTTTATATGACCTTCTACTTTCTCATAAGAGAATGCTTGTCCTTCAAATATATCCTTTACAAGTGCTATTGCATAACGGCCATCCTTCAGAGCGATAACTCCGCTAGTCTTTCCTTCTTTAACTTTCTCTAATGCCTCAACTAAAGCTTCATCTATCGAATCAGTACCTTTAGAGATATAACCCACGTCTCCACCTAAGCTTGCAGAACTTGGATCTGTCGAACGCTCTCTTGCCAGACCATCAAAGGACGATTCATCCTTGAGTTCTTTTAAAACAGCTTTCCCTTCCTCTTCTGTAGCCACGTAAATAACGCTAGTACGGTAGGAAGTTGGGATATTATATAGATTTTTATTATTTTCATAGAAATCCTTTATATCCTTTTCCTTTACATTAACATCTTTTGCTAATACCTTCTCTAAAATAAGGCGAGATCGAATTTTCTTTCGTAATATCTCATCGTCATATGCTTGAAGGGAAGTGTCTGTACCTTCCCTTGTGGACCTAATAAGCGCTAGCTCCAGATCTATCTCTGCGTCCGTTACTTTAATATCGTTTTTCTTCGCAGCAGCCTCCATGACTTCTGCGTTTACCATATCTAATAATACTTCTTTTCCATAAATTGTTTCCATGGAAGCCATCCATTGCTCTTTCGTAATAATCTTTCCATCAACTGAAGCGACTTCTTCGGATGCCTTTGCTTGTTGATCATTTGGTATTAACCAAGCTATAAACCAAAGTAAGTTTCCAAGTAAAAGTATACCTAGTACAATAAGTACCGGTTTCGTTTTTAAACGTCGTTTAGGTTGAGTTGGAACATTATTATGAATTGATTTCATCGATAAAAGACTCCAATTCATTTACTGAGTAATTATATTTTTCCATACAAAAATGACATTGAGCCTCAGCACCACCGTCTTCTTCAATCATGTCACGGATTTCACTTTCCCCAAGACTGATAATCGCACTACCAAATCGATTTTTAGAGCAATTACATTCAAACTGTACTGGCATCTCATTTAATATTTGAACGTTTTCTTTCCCAAGAATTTCAAATAAGAGCTCCTCTGGAGTCAATCCTCTTTCGATTAACTTAGACACCGGCTCCATCTTATTTAAATGTTCTTCTATAATTGTAATAGTCTCGTCATCTGTCCCTGGTAATAACTGAATGATAAACCCACCAGCAGCCAAAATGGAGTTGTCTGGGTTAACCAATACTCCTAGACCTACTGAGGACGGAACTTGTTCTGAAATAGCGTAATAGTAAGTGAAATCCTCTGCAATTTCTCCAGAAACTATTGGTACTTGTCCCGTGAAGAAGTCTCGCATTCCTAGATCTTTGACAATTGTTAAAGTACCCTCTGTTCCAACTGCACGACGAACATCAAGCTTACCTACTGAGTTTAAGTCGAAATGTACTTGAGGATTTGTTACATATCCACGCACCTCACCTTTAGCATTGCTATCGATGATCATAGGACCAATAGGACCATTTCCTTCTACTTTAACTGTTAACTTATCGTCACCCTTTAACATTGCTCCCATCATAACTGCAGCGGTCATAGATCTACCTAATGCCGCAGAAGCAGTTGGCCATGTTTGATGACGCTGCTGTGCCTCACCTACCGTACCTGTTGTACGAACTGCAAATGCTCTTACGCTTCCTTCAAAAGCTAAAGCTCTAACTAAATAATCATTCATTTTATCTCATACCTCTTTCATCTATATTTCGTTGATAAATTAAATACAATCCTTTTAACGTAAGAAAAGGATCAATCATATCCATAATCGTTGTTTCATTACCTATTAAAGGAGCAAGTCCTCCTGTAGATATAACTTTAGGATTCACTTTAGAAACTTTTTTCATCCTATTTACAATGCCCTCCACTTGCCCAACGTATCCAAATACGATACCAGATTGCATGGCGGAAACTGTATTTTTGCCGATTACATGGTCTGGAGTTGTAAGTTCAATTCTAGGAAGCTTACTAGCCTTTTCAAATAATGCTTCTGTCGAAATACCGATTCCCGGAGCTATAGCACCACCCAAGTATTCACCTTTTTCATTTACATAACAGTAAGTGGTTGCAGTACCAAAGTCCACAATAATTAAAGGTGCTCCATATTCATGAATAGCTGCTACTGCATTAACAATACGATCGGCACCGACTTCACGAGGATTTTCATATTTTATATTCAATCCCGTCTTTACACCGGGACCTACAACTAAGGGTTTTATACCAAAATACTTCTTACACATCGCTTCTAAGGAGAACATAATTGGCGGCACTACTGAGGAAATGATAATACCTTCTATTTGTTCGAAAGTTATATTAACATGAGAAAAGAGTGCTTTGACCTGCATCCCGAACTCATCCTCTGTTTTACGACGGTCCGTCTCCATTCTCCAGTGATGAATCAGCTGATCATTATGGTAAATTCCTAGGACAATATTTGTATTTCCTGTATCAAGCACAAGTATCATGAAGATTTTCCTCACTTTTACGTAGATTTCCAACACATCATACCATATTTCCCGAGAAATAAAAAAGCTGAGTGACTCGCCTAAAGACGAAAATCACTCAGCTATATATTTTATTTATCAGTTGGACGCTTTTCTTGAATTGGATCTGAAGTACTATCTGTACGTTCTTCTAGAATAGGACCTGTCTCATGAGACGTGCCCTTTTCTGATGGTAAATCACCGATTGTCGGATCAGAAGAAGCTCCTGTAGCATCGGAATCCTTTTCCTTACTCAAATCAACCTTTTGATCGTTTTGATCGTATTCACGAACAGGTAGTGTTCCATGCTCTTGTAAATGTAAAATTTGAGCAGCATCTAACGTTTCAACATCTAATAACGTATTTGCGATTAAATCTAACAAATCGCGTTTCTCTGTTAAGATCTGTTTAGTTCGTTCGTATTGCTCTTTGATCATCGTTTGCATCTCATGATCAATTTCATATGCAATCTTATCGGAATAATTTTGCTCTGAGTTAAAGTCACGACCTAGGAAGACATTTCCTCCTTGAGTTTGACCAAATTGCATTGGTCCTAGCTTGTCACTCATACCATATTCCGTAACCATTTTTCTGACGATACCAGTAGCACGTTGGAAGTCATTATGAGCTCCTGTAGAAACTTCTCCAAAGACGATATCCTCTGCAACACGACCACCAAGTAATCCTGAAACTTTATCCAAAAGCTCTGGTTTAGTCATGAAGTAACGATCTTCTTTTGGAAGCATTACCGCATATCCACCAGCTTGGCCACGAGGAACAATAGTTACTTTATGAACGACTTCTGCGTCATCTAGTGTTAAACCTACTACTACGTGTCCAGCCTCATGGAAGGCAACAATTTTACGTTCTTTTGGAGATATTACTTTCCCAGATTTAGCTGGTCCAGCAATAACTCGGTCTGTTGCTTCATCAATGTCTGACATATCAATTTTTGTTTTGTTTCTTCTAGCAGCTACCAGGGCAGCTTCATTTAGAAGATTTTCTAAATCTGCTCCAGAGAATCCTGGTGTACGTTGAGCAATTGCTTTCAAATCAACCGTATCATCTAAAGGTTTGTTGCGTGCATGTACTTGAAGCACTGCTTCGCGACCTTTAACATCTGGGCGACCTACTGTAATTTGACGGTCAAAACGTCCAGGACGTAGAAGAGCCGGGTCTAGAATGTCTGGTCTGTTTGTAGCTGCGATGATAATAATACCTTCGTTAGCTCCAAAACCATCCATCTCAACAAGTAATTGGTTTAGTGTTTGCTCACGCTCATCGTGACCGCCACCAAGACCTGCTCCACGTTGACGACCAACTGCATCAATTTCATCTATGAAAATAATACAAGGCGCATTTTTCTTTGCATTTTCAAACAAATCACGTACGCGGGATGCACCGACCCCAACGAACATCTCTACGAAGTCAGAACCACTAATAGAGAAGAATGGCACTCCTGCTTCACCAGCTACAGCACGTGCTAGTAACGTTTTACCAGTACCTGGAGGACCTACTAAAAGTATCCCTTTAGGTATACGTGCTCCAATTTCTACAAACTTGCGTGGATCTTTCAAGAAGTCTACAACTTCTACTAACTCTGCTTTTTCTTCATCTGCCCCAGCAACATCTGGGAATTTCACTTTTTTCTTGTCGTTATCATACAGTTTTGCTTTACTCTTACCGAAGTTCATCACACGGTTACCACCGCCTTGAGATTGGCTCAATAAGAAGAAGAATAAAATGATGATAATCAAGAAAGGAAGTAGACCGGTAAAGAACTGTACCCAGCCACTAGTTTTTGAAGTTTCAATAACATCAATTTGTACATTATTTGCAGTTGCTAGTGAATCTATTCTCTCTAGCACTTTTTCACTATTGTAAGGAAGTTTAGTTAAAAACTTTTCTCCTTCTTCATAGCCCTTCATAGAACCTTCTATAAAGTAAACTCCTTGTTCAGGTTGCATTGAAAAGCTAGTAACATCACCTTTTGAAAGTGAAGTCATAAATTCATCATAACGAATATTTTTAGTAGGGGTATTATTTGTATTGAACGTAGCAAATATTCCTACAATCACAAAAAATATCAATAAATACAATATGGCGTAGCGCAATGCTCGATTCATTCCTAGCCTCCTCACAAGGTAAACAGAAAAACTAATGATTATCTTAACATACGTTTTTTTTGGCGTACAATGAAAAGCCTTCTAAAAAAGAACAAAATTTTAAGGCTTTGTTCATATCTATTAATGACTTTCATAGAGCTTCGCAGCTTCTAATTTAAAAAGAGTAAACTTCTTTTTTAAGAACACCAACGTACGGTAAGTTTCTGTATTTTTCTGCGTAATCTAATCCATAACCAACAACAAAAGCATCTGGAACTATAAAACCAACATAATCAGCTTCTAACTTTACTTTTCTACCTGTCGGCTTATCCAATAATGTGACAATCTTAATAGATTTTGCTTTACGATACTTGAATAGATCCACTAAATAGCTTAATGTCATCCCACTATCAATGATATCCTCAATAATTAAAATATCTCGGCCCTCTACACTTGTATTCAAATCTTTTACAATTTTCACTTCACCAGAAGAAACAGTAGCATTTCCATAGCTAGAAACGTCCATATAGTCCATTTCGATGTATGTATCTACTCGTTTCATCAAATCAGACATAAATGGCATTGCACCTTTTAAAATTCCGATAGCAAGGGGAAATTGGTCCGCATAATCTGCAGTAAGCATAGCTCCAAGCTCATTTGTTTTTTCTTGAATTTGTTCTTCTGTTAATAAAATCTCTAGAATATCTTTCTCTAGCATTTCTAGTCCCCCTAGTCATTTATCTCGCTTTACAAACATCACATAGTTCTGCGAGCTGTGTTGCTTTGAAAATAATTCTCCGTAGCGTAAGCCAATTACTGCAATTATATCATTGTTAGCTTGCACAAGCAGTGGCCAACTCATCCTATCCTCTGGTAAGACCTTCTCATCGATAAATAGACGGGAAACTTTTTTAGATGAGGACATTCCCTTGATACGTATTCGATCACCTTGTACCTTCTGTCTTATAGAAAGCGGAAAGTGGTGGTTTTCTAATTGTACAAACCATTTCTCTTGGGAAAGATCGTCTGTTAAGTTTCGCGTTAAGTAGATGGAAAAGCCAGCACCGCAATTGATCCAACAATCTTCCGACAAAACAAATTCCCCACGTATAACAGGTGCCGTTTTATGAGCGCTAAATTGTATGTGGTTGTAATGGCGAGTGAGATGAAAAGCATTTGGTAAGTGTAATACCTCATTACCTTCATGATTATTGCAAGCGGCGAGAATGGATTCAATCAATCGATCGTTAAGTAGTATATCGGAGTTTTTGTATAGATACTCTAATAGTAGTAGAATCACTCTTCTTTGTAAAGCAATGGGAACTGTAGAAAAGCTTAGAGAATCTATAACCAATGCCCCTTCCTCATTAACCGTCACAAGCTGTTCATACTTTTTTGCCGCTATCTCTTGAAGGTACTTTTCATCCTGAAGCTGTTTCTCTACAAAATGCATTATGCGATCGCTTATATTTGGATTTTCTTCTTTCAAGAGAGGCACTAATCGATGGCGAATTCGATTCCTTGTATATGTATGTTTGTCATTGCTTGGGTCATGTCTATGAAGTTGTTGTTGGTCCTTTAGATAGGTTGCAATCTCTTGCTTTGTAACACCTAGAAAAGGACGGATTATTTGACCACTTGAAAAAGGTCTCTTTTTTGGAATCCCCGTTATCGTGGAGCTAATAGTACCTCTTATTAACGACATCAAGACATTTTCTATTTGGTCATCTGCATGGTGTCCCAGCAAAAGCTTGTTATAATTATAGGTTTCCATCACCTCATCGAAAAAGGAATAACGCTCCTGCCTACAAATAACTTGAACATTTCCCCCTTCTTGTTCTACTCTACTCATCACCTCTAACGCAGCAGAATAGAAAGGAAGTTTTAACCGATTAGCTAATTCCTTGACGAATTCGAGGTCCTCGGCAGACTCTTTTCCACGCAATTGATGATCTGTATGAACAATACCAAGCTCACAACTGTAAAAAACCGCAAGTTCCCTCATGGCTAGTACCACTGCAACAGAGTCTGTACCGCCAGAACAAGCGATAAGAAGACGCTCTTTTTCTTCAATCAATCGGTGCTGGTCTATATATTGCTTCACCTTTCGAACGAATGGATGCATCTTCTCATCTCTCCCTTAAAAATAATCTATCTTCATAATTCACTTCTCTATAAACATTTATACTAGTCTAGTGTACCATTTTTTCTTGAAATTTTGCGGCTTGTCTTGGTGAAAATATCGACCATTCCGGTACAGCATGCTTCACCTGCATAAAGATTACAGTTCTATCATCTCCTGGCAATGAGTAGGTTTCCTCTAAAATCTTCACAAATTTTTCTGCACTCATTGTAGGATCCTGTAACACCTTTTTGTAGTAGGCCTCCTGTTTTTCTATTGTTGTATTTGCTGAGAACACACCATCCGATAGCATTAATAATATATCTCCATCTTTAATATCGACCTTTTTCGCCTCTATTGAAAAAGTAGGCAAAAAGCCAAATGGCACATGCTTACTTTCAATTTTACGCATCTCATTACCTCGAATTAGATACGTAGACATACTACCAGCTTTCCAGGACCACAACTCTCCCTTTTGTAAATCTATTAAAGCCAGATCTACCGTAGCATAGCTATCTGAGTCATCTTGTAGACTCATCATATAATGCAATGTATGCATAGTTGTCTCAGGATCCATTTTCTTATGAAGACATTCCCTCATAAACTGCATTACCCTCCTACTTTCCCTATGTGCCTCTACATTATTACCCATCCCATCTGATAAAATAACTGCTAATAACCCCGGGTGTAGCTGGAAAACGGCATGTGCATCTCCTGAATAGATTGTATTTTTACTAGAAGAAGTAAATATATCGTGTGAAACACTAAATCGGACAGAAGATTTAAATGATACTTGAATATGTTCATATGGGTGATGAACTTCTTTCATCGAAGTTATTTCAAAAGGTTCCTTCCATAGCTCATATAAAATCGGAATT
Source organism: Psychrobacillus sp. FSL K6-4046 (assembly GCF_038624605.1). Taxonomy (NCBI): domain Bacteria; kingdom Bacillati; phylum Bacillota; class Bacilli; order Caryophanales; family Bacillaceae; genus Psychrobacillus; species Psychrobacillus sp. FSL K6-4046. Next base: position 77,096 of record NZ_CP152020.1, on the reverse strand, counting down.
ATTAACCTTTCCCCTATCATTTTACCTCTAGCTTCTATTGGCAAACAGCAGACTACCTCCATCTGACCCACATCAATGTTCAATACATCTATTTGATAAAATGGAATATTGCATTGCTGAAATTTCTGTTTCACCTCTTCCTCCTGCGATGTATACAACGCAACATTATTTTCTAAGTTGTTCATCAGCTCACTCATGTGATTTCCCATATCTCTCAATTTTAAGGCAAACATCTTTTTACCATGCTGCATTTCATAGGCTAGCTTTCTTTTCGCCTCCCTCTCCTTTAATTCGTGCATTATTTGTAATGGTTTAACGCATTTAAACTGCATTTTCTTTTCTAACTGTATCCTCGCTTTTTTAGGTTGCTCCTCCCACTGTTGAATTAGACTCGGTATGCCGTTTGATTTTGCCCCCCAACATTTTTCATAATGAAAACAAGACTGACAAGTTACTAATGCTTCTACCCTCTCCTCACTTGCTGCTTTAGGTTCAAATCGATCTGATATAAAACGCGTAATGAAATCCACAAAGTGTTGAAATTCCTGTAACTGATGATTCACCTTTTCAGTCATCCACTTCTGTCTTCTCAATAAGACATGCGTCGTGTCAGGATAAAGCTGTTCCTTCAAATCCTTAATCCATGCAGAAGGAATCATAAAAAAGATTAGCGAGGCCGCTACCAATGAGCCGATATAAACCGAATCTAGAGGTAACGTTCGATCATATAACAGAAAGAAAAATGTGGCTCCAAGCATACTGAATGCCTGCCAAAGCCTGCCAAATCTCTTATGGAGACCCGCTAAGAAGCCGGTCAAGGCATAAACCGCAATCATTCCACTAAAGCTTAAGGTGGAAATACTTAATACCGTGCCCGCCAGGACTGCCACAACAGTAGAAAGTTGAACACCTCCTACCGCGGCAGCAACAGCAATTACTAGATGTGCAAGTATTAATGGAACCGAAACATAACCAATGATAAAGGATGACATACCAGTTAGCACTAGGGCTCCTATTAATAAAGCAGAGCCCATCCTTTCCATTGTCCATTTTTTATGGATCAATTCGGGTAATGGAATGAATAACTGAAACAAAAAGATTGTCATGAACAAGCTCAATACACCTTCGTACCCTATCGCTAACCAAACAGAAACTGGAACTGAGCCCCCATATGAAGCGAATTGCCAAAGAACCTGGATCAATACGACATCTATTAATACAAATAAGGGAATAGGGATTTTATTTATCAGCTTCTTTCCTTGAAGCGTAAAGAAAATACCCTGAAATACATGAATCATCAATTGCCCTAATCCAAGCGTCAAGCTTCCTAATAGTGCTCCTGCAAATGTCCAAGGAATAAATCGTTGAAATCTTAAGCTAACCAATGCCCAAATAGGCAAGAAAAATGGTACTGACGCTTCGAATAGAACAACCTGGGCTAAGAAAAATGAAAGTACAAAGAATGTCGCCATTAAGGTTAAGGTGACCTTTCTTGCTTGAATATTTTCAACTACCCTTCTCCATGTGAAACTTCTTTTTTGCTCTTGTTCGTAAATAGTTTTCATATTGTATTCCTCCCTATTCAACTCATGTTCGAAGTATACCTAGTGGATCTCAAAAAGTATGTCTCTTCCTGGCACCACTCTCAAAAACTTTTCGACCTGATATACCACGTTTTGAATTCCCTGAAATATTGAATGATGCATTTGGCCCTGGACCACTCGAAAACCAACGTATTCCTAGGTTATTATCCGCACATAAATTGTCAGTTTTTTTCGTAAATGAATATTTATGAATATCTTTTTAAAAAAGTATTGACACTTTGTCCAAACGCTTGTAATATGATATTTGTTGTTATAACGGCGGCCTAGCTCAGCTGGCTAGAGCGTACGGTTCATACCCGTGAGGTCGGGGGTTCGATCCCCTCGGCCGCCATTTATACGGCCCCTTGGTCAAGCGGTTAAGACACCGCCCTTTCACGGCGGTAACACGGGTTCGAATCCCGTAGGGGTCATCTTTAAAAAGAGGTTGCATACTTGCAACCTCTTTTTTGTTATCCTTTTATCAAAGGAGGCAGGTAAATGTTTAAGAAGAAAAGTGATCCACTTGTAGTAGCTGAGCATTTTGTTCAGCAATACTTTCCTCATTGTCTAGGAGCCATTTTAGCTGGGAGTGTTGTTCGAGGAGAAGGTACCTCCACCTCTGATTTGGATATTGTAATATTCGATGAGCACATTCTCACCTCCTATAGAGAATCTCTATACTTAGAAGGATGGCCAATAGAGGTATTTGCCCATAGTTTGAGCTCCTACAAGCAATTCTTTGAGCTGGATTGTGAAAGGGCTAAGCCTTCCCTTCCAAAGATGGTCGCGGAGGGAGTGGTATTAAAGGGGCAAGGGGTATTGTCCCCTATTCAAGAAGAGGCTCGCGTACTATTGTCGAATGGACCGAGGGAATGGTCTAAAGAGACTATTACGATGAAACGCTATTTTCTTACAGATGTTTTAGATGATTTTATTGGCTGTACAAATACCCAAGAGGAGCTATTTGTCGTCCATTCCCTCTTAGATCTAGCCAATGAATTTGTATTAAGAACAAATCGGCAGTGGACGGGTACGTCTAAATGGGGGTATCGTGCTTTGAAACAATTTGACGAATCATTTGCAATTAAATTTACAGAAGCCTTCGATGCCTATTACAAGCATCGTGAAAAAGAGAAGATTGTCGAGATTGTCGACGAGATGCTTCAGCCTTATGGTGGGCGTTTGTTTGAAGGGTTTTCTTTAGGCAAGCCTACCAGTGATGATCACTAAGCATAGTTAACCTAATGCAACAGTTGGAGATATATCTGTACGATAATATATCGGAAAGACTATGCGCCTGCAAAGAAAAATGGAGATTATCATATTGTAGATCATTTATAATCTTCTAAACCTAGTGTTTAATTAGTTGATTCATATTAGAATCTTCAAATATTAATTCTTTCTAAAATTTTGTAGTAGGATACTTAAATCTTTCCAGAATGTATTTTTATATTGCTTGAAATTGTGCAGAACATTAATTTGCATAGTAGGAATACTAAGTGATTGAAGTGAAAGGCGGCGACTCCTGCCGGAATAGCATGAGGTGAAGACCCCGCAGGAGCGCAGCGACGAGGAGGCTGAGGCCATGCCGGCGGAAAGCGTCCGACTGGAACGGAAATCGCAATTTCTTATTTACTTCCCAAAGAACAAAACCCGTAGACCTTTTGAAAATTGTCTAACGGGTTTTTGAGAGGTTAGTTATTATATTCCGGTGTTACTTGTTTTTGATGATGTAGATCATGCTCGATGAAGTCTGTAAAATAATTTCGTATAGTACTTGAATGGTCACCAATATAAAAGTATCTATCCCATTCTACTTCATCAATTTTCTGAAGCTCTGCCATGATCGCTTCACGTTGCTTTTTTGCATGAGCAAGGGTTTCTTTAAATGTTTGTTCATGAGCAAGGGCTGCAGCTTTTGCATTGAAGTCTTCGAAATTCGGGTACGCTTGATGTTTTTCCCCTTCTTTCATTAGAGGTAGACGCTCCTGCAAGGTAAACTTATCCCACTCTGCCAGATGCATTACAATCTCGTTTGGAGTCCATTTCCCTTCTCTATAAGGAGTATTCCCTTCATCTTCACTCATCTTCTCAAGAAAAGTTAACCAATGTAAGTATTTTTGATGTGCATATAGAATTTCATCCTTAGTCATCACTCATCCTCCTACAATAAATTCCTAGAATTAACTATTCATACTCTTTTTCATGGTTGTACTAATTAAATATTACCTTAATTGTGTGTATTTTGAAAATATTTTAAATACAAAAGCTTTGTTTAAGTTATTGGTTGATTTTGACTGAAAATTTTTTTTATAGTGACTGTAAACATAAACAAAGGAACTTTCAAATGGCTATTAAGAACATAAATAGATGATGAAATTGGGGTTGGTGACAGTTTTTAGCTTTGTTTATGCGAGTAAATTTATTAGCGCTTTACCGATGCTAGTTCCCATTTATTGATTGGAGCGCCAGACGGCGACTCCTACGGGATGAGTGAGACAGATAAGACATCACAACCACGCGCGTAAGCGATGGGTGATGGCTTATCGCTCACCCCGTGGAAAGCGTCCGGCTGGTGCGGAAATCAATTCTACTCTCTGATTTAAGATTTCTTTGCATCATAAATCAACCCTAACCTTTAACATAGCCAATACAAAAAAGGCACTAGCTAAGCTAGCACCTTTCTACATCTATTAAACATTTTTTCTACCGATAAAACAGACAGCATGTTATCCTCGTTTTGCGCCTCTACCACCGCGTTTAGATTCAGTTGCGCGTTTTAACGTAGTCAAACGATCTTCACTATCCTTTAAGAATCTCGCCATTTTTTGCTCAAAATTCTCTTTGCTCGGACGATCACGATCGTTCGGGCGGTTATTACTGCGTGGACGCTGAGGACGTTCTGGTCTCTCTGGTCTTTCTGCTTGTGGCTTTGCTTTACGAATAGATAAGCCGATTTTGCCATCCGCTTCAACATTCATCACTTTAACTTCTACCATGTCGCCCACTTTTAAATGATCATTAATATCCTTCACATAGTTATCTGCAACTTCACTAATGTGAACTAGACCAGTTGAGCCTCCTGGAAGCTCGACAAATGCTCCGAAGTTAGTGATTCCTGTTACTTTACCTTGTACCTTGCTGCCTACTTCAATTGACATAAAAAAAATGCTCCTCCTTAAAATTTAAGCGGTCCTTAAAAAATGAATTTGTATAGTTTTTTTATACATATCCTATCTTTTATTATAGCTAACAAAAAAAGAGTGTCAACAAGACCACTCTCTTCAAATTGGTTTTTTTTAATTTACTTATCATTTTCCTCTGGAAGAGAGAAGATAATTTCGCCGTCCTCTGAAAGGAAAAACTCTTTTCTTAATAGCTTTCCGATGTAATCATCATCATTTAACTTAGAGATTTGAATTTTGAGCATTTCTTGGTCTTCTTGAACTTTTGCTAGTTCTTCTTCTACCTGGACCTGCTGTTCCTTTTTCTCTGCTAATGTTTGATGGCTGTTCACAAGGGTCATTATTAAAAATCCAGTTACCGCGATTGAAACGATAAAGAATGCTGCTAACCGTCTAAATAACCGAACTTTTTTAGATTTTATACGAGATTCGCGACGTTGAACAGAGCGTAAATAATCTGTATTTATAGATGCCACTTGTTTTTCATATGGTTCTTTTTGTATTTGTCTCTGCCTCACATCGTTCTCTCCTATCTTTTCTTATATTTTTTCTTATATTTTTGGTATCTTTTATTATAACTTATTTTTGGCAATTTCTGTAGTGCCAATAGCTTTAATTTTTTGTATGGAGTACGGAATGGTTTTATTATTAAACTGATAATAAGTATGATAAAAGATATAATTTTTCCAAGAATCCTAAAAATGGTCCGAATTATGAACCAAATCGGCTTTACTACCAAACGCAAAAAGATTCTTCCAGCTAACCGAAAGACGGGCTGAAAAAATAACTGGTAAAGGAGAATTCCTAACACTTGTGCAAGTGGATCATAAATTCTCCAAATCCCGTCTCGTACATTAAAAAGAATGTAAAAGGTCGCTAGTCCCATTAAAATCCAAATAACTATTTCTAACACTACCTGATATTTAAAAACAAAGGAACGCTTGGGAGTATGCTCCGTTATAAAACGCGTTCCTTCTATTACAGCACCAACTAAAATACCGCTGCCGATCATTAGCATTAAACTATAAAACTGTAGAGAAAGTGTCATCCGAATAATTTATGAAGTAATCCTCTAGCACCGTCTGAACTTTGTTCCTCATCGTACTCCATAGATCGTACAATGCCCTCCAAAGTTAGAAGTCCTTTATCAACATCTAGATGGACAATCTTCAAGTCCTCTCCTTTGATATGAAGGGTTCCTTGAGATGTACGTACATAAAATTCCTGCTGATCAAATCGTTCGATTGCTTTTACAGATGTTAAGTCCATTCTTTTACGATTTCTTAGTGAAATTAAGTGATCCCCCGACGGAATTGTGATAGTTTGATTCTCTGCTTGATATTGCATATACTCTCTCCTCTCCTTGTCCTAATCTATTGTATGCTCCATATAAAAAAAGCATGACACAATCTCATGCTTTTTTTTAAAAGAATTTATTCTTAATAGATTTAGCCGGAAAGGAAGACTATCATCTTCCACTTTAAACGTAATCTTTGAAAACCAAGATAATCTTTCTCCTAATCTTCATCGTCAATGAACTGAGGATCTACCTTCTCTAATCTCTCTTCTTTAATAATGGTGAACATGGATGCAGCTTCTTCTTTTTTAGCAGAGTCTTTAATCCCGTCCACGGATGCAGTCACAACCTTTTGGCCGAAACGAATAGATAGCTCGTCACCAACCTTAACGTCAGAGCTAGCCTTTGCCACCTTATTATTAATGGTAATACGTCCTTGATCCGCTACCTCTTTAGCTAATGTTCTTCTTTTAATAAGTCTTGAAACTTTTAGAAATTTATCTAATCTCATATCCTCACTGCCTCTCTAATTTTTTGGCATCCTTCCAAAACTGGTCAAGCTCCTCTAAGTTATAATCTTCAAAGCTTCCTCTGTTTTGTTGAACACATCGTTCTATATATTCAAATCTTCTTTTGAATTTTTGATTTGCTTGCATCATGGCAAGCTCTGGAGATAGTCCGTAAAAACGTGCTAAATTCACCACGGTAAATAATAAATCTCCCAGCTCATCTGTTTGCGCTTCTTTATCATTAGACAAGAGCTCAGCCTTCCACTCCTGCAGTTCTTCCTCAAACTTCTCCCAAGCTCCAGAAACCTCTGGCCAATCAAAGCCAACTTTGGCAGCTCTTTTTTGATAATTAAAGGAGGTCAGTAGAGACGATTCCGTTCGTAATTCATCCTCTAATAAAGATTTTGACGTTTTCTTACCTTCTTTTGCTTTGATCTCTTGCCAATTACTTAATACTTGTTCTGTACTATTTGCTTCTACATCTCCAAAAACATGCGGATGTCTTCGAATCATTTTTTCAGTTATAGAAGCTAGTACATCCTCTAAACTGAAGTATCCATTGTCTTCTCCTATTTGAGCATGTAAGAAAACCTGTAACAGTACATCTCCCAGCTCTTCTACAATATGATCGTCATCTTCCTCGTCTATTGCTTGAAGTAGCTCGTAAACCTCTTCTACTGCATATTTTTTCAAGGTTGTATGAGTTTGTTCCTTATCCCAAGGGCACCCATTAGGACCCCGCAGCTGGGCTACCACCTCTCGAAGAGTTTGCCATTCCTTTACACGACTTTCTTTTTCATGAATAGGTGGAACGTATAAGGTGGTTAAATTATTTAATTCCATTTCCCGATCCAGTTCAAATAAAGGCACCTTTTTTAAAACTTCTTCGGAGGAACCTGCCGCTGTCACTATTGTGACCTCGAAATCGTCCGGATACTTTTCCATTAGTGTTAGCTTAACGTCTGAAGCACTAAAGGAATCATAAACCTGCCCTATTAAAACGTGAGAATTCATCTGTATATCATCTCGCTTAAAGCTAGTTCCGTCTAACAATTGAAATCCTTCTATAGGATCTATGCGAAGAGCTCCAAAAATAGGGTCTAGAAAGCTCTGCCCGCCCTCTATAGTAATCGTTGCCTTGCCTTGTTTTTCAGCCTGAACCAATAGTTGCACGGTTTGCTCCGCTACTAAAGGGTGGCCAGGAACAGCATAAATTATTGGATTTACAGCTGACAGCTTCAGAAGATTTTCCACTATCTCTTTGTACACATTCTCAAATTGATCATTCTTTTCATAAATAGCATCGAAGCTAGTCCATGTTACGCCCTCTGTTTGAAGCTCTTGAAGGACTGGATGCTGTTCTGTACGAACATATAAATGGGTTGCATTTTTTAACTTTTTATAAATCCCTAGTGGAAGCTGATTTAAATCACCGGCCCCAAGTCCGATTATTGTAATCTCGTGCATCTTCTCACAACCTTACTTTTCTTTATTTAGCCAAAGCTGGAGCTTGGCCATTCTTCTTCCAAAGGGAAGTAAGAACCATTCTTTCTCTGCAATTACACGTCTTTTCGTCAATAGAAAGATAAAAACTATTGCACCAAGCATTACCGAACTAAGTGAAATGACTACTGCCTCCACTCTGCTAGATAAAATTTCAACTGGAAAATGATCTATAAGCCTAGTATAAGCAATAACGATTACGAACATAACTAATGATGCCTGAGCAACTCCCTTATAAAAACTGTTGGGAGCGAAGCGTATTTTCCACTGTTTTTTAAAGTAAAGCAACATCAACATACATGCAATAGCTAAACTAGCATTCCCCGACCAGGCAGCACCAATTACACCATAACTAGGTATTAGTATACCGTTTAATATCCATTTACAGCACACACAAAGTAATAGGATTAGGGTTGGAACTCTCACCTTCCCCCCTCCTTGAAGCATGGCCATGAATGTTAATATTAAAGACATCCAAATTATCTGCAAAGAAAATACCATGAGAGTAATAGATTCTGCACGCGTTTTAAACAGCATTTCGTTTAAATATGGAAGTACTGCAATAAGTCCTAATGCGGCAGCAATTCCAAACGTAAAGGCTATTCTAAACGTCAACTGCATAAATGGTTGGGCCGTTCTTCCTTTGTCTTTATTTAAACGATGTGCAACAAGAGGCACGATAGAAAGAGAAAGGGTAGAGGCGATGACAATACCAAGCTGTACGAGTGGTTGGCCTCGATCATATACGCCCTTTTTCTCCATCGCCTCTTGTCTACCCATTCCATTATCTATTAGTAACTGAAATACTGTGAAGGAGTCTACCAGTTGAAGAAGTAAAAATAGCAATGCACTTATACTTGCACTTATACTTAGCATCGTCAGTTGCTTTACGATGGGCCATACAGGCACCGATCCTACACTCTCTTCTTTACCTGTTTTCTTTGTAATCTTCCAATAGACTATTCCTAAGAAAACTACTCCTCCCAATTCTCCAGCAACTGCTCCATACATCGCCATACTACCCGCTTTATATAAATCAGAGCTATTTAAGAGAACTACCCAGGTCCCGAGTAAAATAACCGAAACACGAATGGCCTGCTCTAGTATCTGAGCATAAGCAACTGTCCCCATTCGTCCCTCTGCTTGAAATTCTCCTTTTAGGACTGCAAGGAGTGGCATAAGCAGAATGACATAGGATCCTGCTCTTAAAAGCTGAGCTAGTTGGACATCCCCCATAAAACTGCCTAATAAATTTGCACCAAAAAATAAGAAAACAAAAAATATAATAGAAATAATTCCGATATAATAAAAAGCAATTTTTCTTATTTTAGGGATTGCAAAGGTTTTCCCATTCGCTTTATAATCAGACAAAATTTTGGAAAGTGCTATAGCAAAGCCAAAAGAAGTCCAAGTTGTAATAATCGCAATAAAAGGATAAACCTGTTGGTAAATGTAAAAGCCTTCATCGCCGACTAGGTTTTGAAAGGGTACGCGATAAACTGCACTAAGTAGTTTCACGATAATTGCTGCCACCGTTAGCATGGCAGCGCCCTTCATATACGATTTCATATTCCAATCATTACTCATTTTTAAATCCTTCTTCCATCCAGCAATAGCACTATTATACATGAATATAAAGAATCCTTCCTCTTGTACAAGAGGAAGGTTCATTTAGCTCTCCATTTGCTTTGCTAAGAAATTAGCTGCTGTTTCGATAGCTTTCATTTCTGCTTCTCCGATAAAATGCACTTTAGAGAATAGGAATATAGCGCCTATCGGATCGCCAGAAGCAATGATTGGGGCGATACAGTAGGATTTAACTGTTTCAACTACTCCCGGTACCCATTCTACTGAGTTTTCATGCTTTTCCACTACCATTGTTCTATTATTCACTACATCCTCAACGTCGGAACTTAAACGACGTTTTAAATAATCCTTCTTAGATAACCCTGCTGCAGCAATCATTTCATCGCGATCACTAATAAGTACTGGCGTACCTAACGTTTCATAAAGCGTTTCAGCATACTCTTTTGCAAAGTCTCCAAGCTCACTAATTGGAGAATATTTTTTTAGGATAATTTCTCCTTCTCGGTCTGTAAAGATTTCTAAAGGATCACCTTCTCGTATACGAAGGGTTCTACGTATTTCTTTTGGAATTACAACTCTACCTAGATCATCAATTCTACGTACTATGCCTGTTGCTTTCATGTAATGTGTGCCTCTCTTTCGACAGAATGGAAATTAAAGTTCATTTCTGCCATAGTATGCCTCACATTACCCAATAATATGCAATACGTTAATTTACTTCTAATTTCTTTTTTGCTTTAGGTAATAAACTCATTATTTCTTCTAATACATCAAACGTATTTAACTTTCCTATTTTACGCTCATCTATGGTGACAACTAAGTTGCCCTTATCTACATTAAAGCCTACAGCACGACCAAACTTCATCGTTTCCTCTAACAGTAATGCACCATCAATAGATTGTGTTCCAGACTCACTCAGCCTAATGGATGTTATCTTATTGGCTTCTTTAATAGATTCTATTCCAGCAATTTTACCCCAGACCTTCATACGAGCAATTCTAAGAAGTACTTCCGTTTCTAGAGGCATATCTCCAAAACGGTCCTGTAATTCTTCAACAATGTCCAAATACTCTTCTTCTGTTTCCATTGCCTTGACTCGCTTATACATTTGAATTTTTTGATATCCATCTGCAATATACTCATCTGAAATATATGCTTCTACTCCTAATACAATTTCAATATCTTGTACTTCTTCTTTTTTAGTTCCAGTTTGTTTTTCTTGTATAGCTTCTTCTAGCATTTGCGTATATAGATCAAATCCTACCGAATCAATAAATCCGTGCTGCTGTGAGCCCAATAGATTTCCTGCTCCTCGGATAGATAAATCTCTCATCGCTATCTTGAAGCCAGATCCAAGCTCTGTAAATTCCTTAACCGCCTGTAGCCTTTTTTCTGCTACATCAGTTAACACTTTGTCCCTTTGATACATTAAGTAGGCATAAGCCACACGATTAGAACGACCTACGCGTCCACGTAGCTGATACAGCTGGGACAGCCCCATTTTATCCGCATCATGGATGATCAACGTATTAACATTCGGTATATCAATTCCAGTTTCTATAATAGTAGTTGTCACAAGGACATCATACTCTCCCTCTAAAAAGCTGATAATGACAGACTCTAGCTCCGTCTCGGACATTTGCCCATGTGCATAGCCTACTCTAGCCGTTGGGACTAACATTTGTATCTCATCAACCTTTCGAGTGATGTCCTCAACGCGGTTGTATAGGAAAAATGCCTGTCCTCCCCTAGCCAGTTCTCTCTCAATAGATTCCCTAACTAAAGCTCCGTTATATTCCATTACATATGTTTGCACTGGGAAACGGTTTTTAGGGGGAGTTTCAATAACGGATAAATCCCGAACTCCAATCATCGACATATGGAGGGTACGAGGAATTGGAGTGGCAGTAAGCGTTAAAACATCAACGTTTGTTTTAAGCTGCTTAATCTTTTCTTTATGCTTAACTCCAAAACGTTGCTCCTCATCCACTACCAATAGCCCTAAATCTTGATATTCTACATCCTTTGACAGGATACGGTGAGTTCCAACTACTATATCCACTAGACCCTTTTTCAGTCCGGTAATTGTTTCTGCCTGTTGCTTCTTTGTGCGGAAACGGCTTAGCATCCCTACCTCAATTGGGAAGTCTTGAAAACGCTCCAACATCGTTTCATAATGTTGTTGCGCAAGAATGGTAGTAGGACATAGAAATGCTACCTGTTTTCCTTCCATCACAGCTTTAAAAGCAGCACGGATCGCAACCTCGGTCTTACCATAGCCCACATCGCCACAAACTAGACGATCCATCGGTCTTGGTCTCTCCATGTCTCGTTTAACCTCTTGAATTGTCCGTAGCTGATCCTCAGTTTCCTCATACGGGAAAGCTGCCTCAAAGGTATGCTGCATCTCTCCATCAGGCTCAAAAGCATATCCAACCTCAGCCTCACGCTTAGCGTAGAGCTTGATCAGCTCATCTGCAATATCTTGAACTGCCGCTGAAACTTTGGATTTTGTTTTCTTCCAATCGGTTCCGCCTAATTTATGAAGCTTCGGATCCTTTTCCCCTGAAGCAACATACTTTTGGATAAGATCTATTTGATCTACTGGTACATAGAGTTTATCCTCGCCTCGATAACGTATATGCAAATAGTCTTTATGAACGCCGTTCACAAGCAAGGTTTCTATTCCTATATATTTCCCTATCCCATGATGGATATGTACAACATTATCTCCAGGCTTTATTTCTGAATAGCTTTTTATACGTTCAGCATTCGTCACTTTTTGTGTACGAGATTTTTTCTTACTCTTTTGCTTAAACAATTCCGAATCCGTTATGACGGCTATTCTTTGAAGAGGTAATTCGAAACCTGCTTCCAGATCTCCCTCTACGATAAAAATTCCTGGGTTATTTAAATCATTTGTAGACGTACCAATCTGGGAAACTATTTCATAATCTTCTAGAACCGTATGGACTTTTTGAACACGGTCTTTACCATCTGCCAAAATAATTACTCTAAATTTACCTTGAGCAAATCTCTCTGTTTCATTTTTTAGCAGATGCATTTGTCCATGGAAATTTTGCATAGGCTTACACGAAACGCTCATCGCCTTCTTTATAACAATGCCAGAAAAAGTACGTGAAAATAATGATAGGTACACCTTATAGTTAGAAAGCATATGAATGATTTCTTTCAAGTGGTACGACGGTTTTACACTATGGACAGTCTTCCCTTCTTCTAATAAGGAAAGATACCAATCATTTTCTTCTTTTTCCAAAGTCTCTGTTACTTCTTGGATTCTTCCAAGCTCATCGAACATAACAATTCCTTGTGGATCAAAATAACTTCCTAAAAAGCTGTCTTCTTCTATCAAGGAGATGTACTTCATAAACTCCTTTGGTTGTTCTCCTTGTTTTAAAAGTTCTATATCCTGTTGTATATTTTGATAAAATTTTTCTTTAATATCCGACAGCTTAACCTTTTTCAAGCTTTCCGCTAATGCTTCCTCGAGCTTTTGTGCTAGCATCATTTTTTTCTCTTTTGTTAAAACATATTCAGTCGCAGGTAAAATACGAACGTCTTTTAATTTTTTTAATGACCGTTGATCCTCTGCAGAAAAGGTACGAATGGAATCTACTTCTGTGTCAAATAACTCTATCCGAATAGGATCTTCCAAATATAGTGGATATATATCTATAATACCGCCTCGTAATGCAAACTCTCCTGGAGTGGTAACCATCGGCTGACGTACATAACCCATGTCTACTAAACCTTGCAGGAAATTGTCTAATACAAGATCCTCTCCCTCCTTCAGGGAGATGGAGCTATTTTTCCAATCCTCTACGTTCCCCATTCGCTTTTTCAGGCCAGACACTGGAACAATATAGACACCTTTTTTTATATTTAACATGTGATCTAATGTTTCTAAACGTTGTGCACGCAATTCGGGGCTGGCAATAGTTATATCTGCAGCTATCAATTCATCGGCTGGGTATAAACGAACTAAGTCTTCTCCAATTAGCTTGACTAAATCCTCAGCAAGCTTTTGAGCGTGTAAAAGGTTCGGTGTAACAATCAGAATGGGTTTATCTAATTCCTTATGAAGCATTTTAGTAAAGACAGCACGTGCGCTTCCTGATAGACCCGTGATTAATGTTTGGTCTATACCATTCTCTAAATCTTTCACTAGCTTTTGCATTTGTTTATCTTCGATTAATACATTACTTAGTAATTCCATTTTCACCCACCCTTATCTAATAAACATACAAACGATTTACGCTACAATTAAAAACAGAAAAAGGCTTTGTGCACGAAGTGTGCCAAAGCGTTTACTGTATCCATTTTTTTAATGCATAATAGCTAGGAAACTTTTGCAAAGAGGTTTGACACTCTTCACAAATACACTGTATCGTATAATCTCCCTCAGCCCCCGTTTGTATATATATGTGTTGTTCTTCTGGCTCAATATTGTGTTTTTCTAAAAAAGCCTCGTCTATGGAATCGAATGGTAGCTGACCAACTTCTGTTTCACAATGGCGACATCTATAACGAATCGGCATAGCCATTAACCCCCTTTTTAGGAAGTATAGGCTTTTACTTCAACTTTTATGCACCATTAAAAACATTCATTACTTCAAGAAAGCTCTTCGTAAACCATTGTTCGCAAGCATCCGCGCTCTTTTTAATCGCTAAATCAATTTCTGGTTTTTCTTCATTGGTGAAATTGGAGAGTACATAGTCTGGAACCTTCATCCCGTTTTTTGGACGGTCCACTCCGATTCGAATTCGATTAAATTCCTGTGTACCCAAATGTTGAATGATGGACTTAATCCCGTTATGACCTCCCGCACTTCCCTTTTGGCGAAGTCGTAGCTTCCCAGCTTGTAAGTCTAAATCATCATAAATAACAACTAATTCCTCATCCTCTACATCAAAATAATTCATCATCGGAACGATACATTCTCCCGATAAATTCATATATGTTAAAGGTTTTAGAAGCATCACTTTTTCAGTTCCTACAAAGCCAGCGCCGTACATTCCATTAAATTTTGATTGATTGAGGGGAATGTTTAAACGCTTGGACAGTTCATCTATTACATGAAAACCAATATTATGTCTTGTTCCTTCATATTGCTTGCCTGGGTTTCCTAGGCCAACGATCATTTTCATTTCTTTCCATTCCTTTTAACCTTATTTCTTTTATTTTAACATAAGAGGGATGAGTAAAGCCCATAAATCAGTTTGTTCACTTGGAACATCACCTTCTTTTAAAGCAAAAGAATGGAACCCAGTTCCTAAACTAATAATTGTATCGGTGCATAACTAAAGACGAGAATGTCGATTAAACATCATTCTCGCCTTTAGGATTGCTTGCATAATTTTAGTAGGGACTCACCCTATTACTTTATTCCTCTGAGGATGCTTCTTCTGTTCCTTCGGCATCTGCCTCAGCTTCTGTTTCAGTATCCGATTCTGTCTCAACTCTTGGAGCAGATACAGTTACTAAAGTATAGTCGTCATCTTCGACTATTTTATAATCTACCTTTTCACGAACGTCTCCAACTGTTAGCGTATCACCGATAGCGATATTAGTTACATCTACTTCTATAGAATCTGGAATATCGGAAGGTTTTACAATAACAGTAAGTTCTCTGTTTGGCTGTTGAAGTAATCCACCCTCTGAGACACCTACAGAAGTTCCAGTTGTGTTAACTGTTACACTTACTTCTAATTCTTCCTTCATATTAATCGCGAGAAAGTCCGCATGAATCATTTGAGCCTTTAATATATTCATTTGATAATCATTCAATACAACGTTTAGAGATTGACCTTCTACATCAATTTTCATTACGCCATTTCTACCAACTTCACGTAATGTTTTTATTAAATCTTTTTCATCTACCGCAATTGGTTGAGACTCTGTTTCAAAACCATATACAACTGCCGGTATGTACCCACTATTTCTTAGCTTGGTATTGTTTTTATGTTCTCTCTTTTGTGCTTTAATAATCGTAGCCATAAATAAAATCATCCTCCCGATGTAATTGGTAACTAAAGATAAGATACCCTTCGGGAGGATGATTCAAACATCTATGAGATTAATCAAACAAAGTACTTACAGATTTTTCTTCAAATACACGAACAATTGCATCACCTAATAATTTTGCAACTGATAGTTCTTTAATTTTTGGTGAGTGCTTATCTTCTGGTAATTGAATAGAGTTTGTAATAACCAATTCTTTAATAACAGAGTTATCTATACGTTCAATTGCTGGCCCCGATAGCACTGGGTGTGTACAACATGCATACACTTCTTTTGCACCGCTTTCCATTAAGGCCGCAGCAGCAATCGATATAGTTCCCGCAGTATCAATAATATCGTCGATTAAAATTGCCGTTTTTCCTTCTACATTACCAACTATGTTCATTACTTCTGCAACATTAGGGCGTGGACGTCGTTTATCAATAATAGCAATTGGCGCTTTCAAACGGTCTGCCATTTTACGTGCACGAGTAACTCCACCATGGTCAGGTGAAACAATAACAATTTGAGAAGGATCTAGGTTTTTCGTTAAGAAGTAGTCAGATAAGATAGGCACAGCTACTAAATGATCGATTGGAATATCGAAGAAACCTTGGATTTGTGGTGCATGCAAGTCTAAAACAATTGCGCGAGTTGCTCCAGCAGAAGTTAGCAGGTTAGCTACTAGCTTAGCTGTGATCGGTTCACGAGCACGAGCTTTTCTGTCTTGTCGAGCATATCCGTAATATGGTAATACAACACTTACGGTACGAGCAGAAGCACGTTTAACTGCATCTAACATGATTAATAATTCCATTATATTTTCGTTTACAGGACCTGAAGTGGATTGAACGATAAATACATCACATCCACGTATGCTCTCTTCGATATTAATTTGGACTTCGCCATCGCTAAATCTTGTTACAGTACTTTTCCCTAGCGGAACTCCAACCTCTTTTGCAATTTCTTCTGCTAATTTCTTATTCGAATTAAGAGTAAATATTTTTAGTTTGGCATTTTCATATCGATGAGTCATGATAATCCTCCTGAATAGTAATTGGTTATTTTAGATTGAGTTTGTTTACGTAGCCTTCTTTGTTTTCTTGTCGAGCACGACCAATAGCAAGTGCTTCACCTGGAACATCCTTAGTAATCGTAGATCCAGCTGCTATATATCCCTTTTTACCGATTGTTACAGGTGCTATTAGATTAGAATTACATCCAACAAATGCATCGTCTTCAATAGTTGTTACAAATTTATTTTTACCGTCGTAATTAACCGTAATAGCTCCGCAACCAATATTCACATTAGTTCCTATAGATGCATCGCCCATATAGCTTAGGTGAGAGATTTTACTCCCATTGCCAACTACCGATTTTTTCACTTCCACAAAGTTACCAATCTTAACTTGGTCACCCAATTCAGAGTCTGGTCGTATGTGTGCGAATGGGCCTACTGAGGTATGGTTACCAACTTCACTTGATAATACAACAGAAGAGTGAATAGTTGTTTCATCACCAATGACACTAGAGACTATGTGGCTATTTGGGCCAATTGTACATTTTTCTCCGATAATTGTCTTACCCTCAATGATAACTCCTGGCTGTAGAACAGTGTCAGAGCCAATTGTTGCTTCACTGCTTATATATGTACTTTGAGGGTCTATAATAGTTACCCCTTCACGCATATGGTGTTTGGCTATTCTAGCACGCATAATTTGTTCTGCTTGCGATAGTGCAACACGATCATTAATTCCAAGCGTTTCATCAAAGTCTTTCGCTGCATATGCAGAAATAACTTCTCCATCTTGTTGTAAAATTCCAATAACATCAGGTAAATAATACTCACCTTGAGTATTTTCATTTTTTACTAACTTTAATGATTTAAACAATGCTTCGTTGTCAAAGCAGTAAGTACCAGAGTTAATCTCTTTGACAAGCTTCTCTTCTGAATTTGCATCTTTGTCTTCTACTATAGACTTAACGTTCCCTTGCTCAGTACGAATAATTCGTCCATAACCAGCTGGATCATCTGCTATTGCAGTCAAAATAGTAGCTTTTGCATTTGTTTCTTTGTGATGTTTAAGCAATTCCTTAATAGTTTCTGCTGTTATTAAAGGAGTATCGCCACACACAACAATAGTTGTTCCCTTCAGGTTAGAAAGAGCTTCTTCTGCTTGTAAAACAGCATGTGCTGTACCTAGTTGCTCAGATTGTAAAGCATATTCGCTTCTGCTTCCAAGCTTACTTTGCACTAATTCGGCACCATGACCAACAATAGTCACGATTCTTTCTACCCCTACCTGATCCATGTTATCAATAACATGTTCTACCATTGGTTTTCCACACACAGGATGTAATACTTTATATAGACTAGATTTCATACGAGTGCCTTTACCAGCTGCCAAAACAACTGCATAGGTATTTGTCATTTGATATTCCCTCCAGTGGGCTAATTTCCTCTTTTGACTATATAGGAAAAGAGGGTTTTTTTCAAGGAATTATCTCTTGACAAATACATGACAAAACAAGTAATATATATATTTTTTTGTTAAATCATACTTTATTTTTATATAACAAATCTTAACGATTAGATTGAATATGACATATATATGCTTTTTAATAATTGATTTCTGCTTTATTGTAATAACTTTCCCAGAATGATGATATTTATAAAATTGACTCATTTGCTAAATAAATTATAGTGAAATTATTTTTTTAGGAAGGGAGAGGCAGCCTATAAATAATTATTCCACATTTAGCTTAAAGATATATCCATCACGTATCATCTTATGATACGAGTTTTAGGCCAACAGCGGCGCCTAAAATCATTCCAATAAAAATTAGTCGTTTCGGGTCTTTAGATTCTCCATATAAAACCATACCTAATATCGCTCCTCCAGAGGCTCCAATACCTGTCCAAATAGCATACGCTGTTCCCATAGGAAGAGTTTTCATGGAATAAGCCAAAAGAAGAAAACTTGCTCCAAATCCGAGTATTAAGAGTACTACCGCTTGCCAATTACGATCTTTATGCAATTTACTTATCATCGCCACTCCGAACATTTCACAAACACCTGCTAAAATTAATGAAATCCAAGCCATTAAGATTCACTCCTTTCCTGAACTTTTTCCTTTGTAATTAATTTCAACCCAATTACTCCAGCAAGTAATAGTACAATCAAGAATACTTTTTCTACTTGAAATGGTTCGTCAAAGAATAGAATCTCAGAAAATACAGTCCCTGCTGTACCTATACCAACGAAAATAGCATAAACAGTACCTACAGGAAGTTCTCGACCAGCCATAATCATTAAATAGAAACTGATAAAGATAGCAATAACTGTTCCAGCCCAAGTCCAAAAATCGTCTGCATACTTTAATCCAATAACCCAAAAAACCTCAAATAATGCAGCAATGAACACTTTAATCCATGCCTTATCCATCTAAAAAAACCTCCAATATATTATTATTCTCAAAAAAAAGCCTGAGAGAAACTATTAAACAGTTTCTCCCAGGCTTTTATCCTTCCGTGACACAGCAAAGCTGTGAGTTTTCTCTCGGTCCAGACCAACCACAACGGTTGCGGAACCCTAGAAAACATTCAAAGTATTTTATTATGGATATTATATAGTTGTTTATTAGTAAAGTAAAAGTATAAGATTCTTATAGCCTGTTTCTGAACGCTAACTACAACTGAAGATAGTCTTATATAGTCGCTTCTTCCACTTCCGCTATTACATCATCACTTAAATGATAGGCATATAGCACAGCATCCTGAATTTTAGATCGTGTGCCTACATTTATAGGATGAGCTATATCTCGAAATTCCCCTTCTGGTGTTCGCTTACTTGGCATAGCCACAAATAACCCTGCATTTCCTTCGATAACTCTAATGTCATGGACTACAAACTCGTTGTCTAGTGTTATAGAAGCGATTGCCCTCATACGCCCATCGGTTAATACTTTACGCAATCTCACATCTGTCACTTCCATATAATCTCTCCTTCCCCCTAGTTGCAAATATCTATATTAACTTACTATTCCACAAAAATTTAAAAATTCCTGCTTTGTTTTAGAATATTTTTAATATTATATACATTAAAAAACTATCAAAAAATAGTATAAAAGACGAGGGGATTTTACAAAACTTATTTGGAGTATGACTTGAGGTTCTTGTATCCTTATTGTTCGATGAAATGCTTGTGGGAGTGACAATAAAGTAAACTTAAAGAAAATCTAAAAAAGCACATAATTTCCGAAGAAAGCATGTGCCTTAGCTTTAAATAACTGCTATAACTTCAATTTCTACCTTTACATCTTTAGGTAAGCGAGCAACCTCTACAGCTGAACGAGCAGGCTTGTGATCACCAAAATGTTTTTCATAGGCAGCATTGAATTCAACAAAATCGTTCATATCTTTTAAAAAGACAAGAGTTTTTACTACCTTGGACAAGGAAGAACCAGCTTCAGTTAGAACAGCTTCTAAGTTAGCGAAAACTTGGTCAGTCTGTTCCGTAATAGAACCATCAATTACTTCTCCGGTTGGCGTTAATGGAATTTGACCTGAGCTATAAAACATTCCGTTAACTACCATACCTTGTACGTATGGACCTATTGCAGCTGGAGCCTTATTCGTTGATACTATTTTCATTTGATTTTCCACCCCTCGTGAAATAATTACCTTCAGTTAAAGCGATCGTACCGTCTTTTTCATTTACTTCATGTAACTTTAATAAAGACAAGTAATTCTCAACCAATTGTTCCCCTGTATGCTCCGCTTCCACTAAGACAGCTATGCCCGCAAGCTCACAGTTAAACTCCTCAAGTAAGCTTTTCATACCATTGATAGTTCCTCCAACTTTCATAAAGTCGTCGGTAATTAGCACACGCTGGCCTTTTTCCATACTTCTTTTAGAAAGAACCATTGTTTGAATTCTTCTAGCTGAACCAGAAACATAATTTATGCTGACAGTAGGTCCTTCTGTGACCTTACTATCCCGTCGCACTACAACTACAGGAACATTTAAGTGTCTTGCAATAGCATGAGCAATAGGAATACCTTTTGTTGCAACTGTCATAATAGCATCGATTTTTGTATCGACAAATGCAGATGCAAATACCTTCCCTATTTTGTTCATTAGCATTGGTTCACCCAAAAGGTCAGTCATATACAAATAACCACCGGGTAAGAGACGTTCCGCTTTAGAAAGTTGGTCCATTAATTCCTGAGCGATTTTCTTAACATCCTGGTCTGTCATAGTTGGAATAAATTTAACTCCCCCTGTTGCACCAGGTACAGTCACAAGTATACCTTTGCCTCTTTCTTCAAATGTTTCTTTTACTATCGTTAAATCTTCACTAATAGAAGATTTTGCAGACTGATATAAAGCAGCAAAATAAGTTAAAGGGATTAGTTTATGTGGATGCTCCATTAAATATTGAGTCATGTCCACTAACCGTTCACTTCTTTTCCATTTCATCATTTTCCACCTCTAATCACGAATATTTTAAACAAAACTTACCACAATTATACGTGTTTAAGCAAGTGGTTCTCTATCTCCCATTAGCCTAACGGCATATACCTCATCACAGAATCCTCGTAGCCCGTTATATATTCTCTGTACTCGTGATTCTTGGTTTACAAGTCCAAAAACAGTTGGACCACTACCACTCATTAATACAGCATCAGCTCCGAAGCGTTGCATTTGCTCTTTTAGGTTAGCTACTTCAGGGTATAGTTTTAGTGTTACATCTTCTAAAACATTCCCAAGTGAGTTGCACATCAAATCATAATCCTTGTCCTTAATAGCATTTACCATTGCTGTTGTTTTCGGATGAACTATTTGATCAATTTTTAAATTTCCATATACATCTGCAGTAGATACCCCTAATGTTGGCTTAGCTAATATAACCCAACAGTTGGCCGGTGCCGGAAGCTCTTGGATTTTTTCTCCTCGCCCGGTCGCCAATGCAGTCCCACCGTATACACAAAATGCCACATCTGACCCTATTTTTGTTCCTATTTGAGCTAGCTCGTCTAAAGTGAGATTTAATCCCCACAGAACATTTAGCCCCTTTAAAGTTGCCGCAGCGTCACTACTACCACCTGCAAGTCCTGCTGCAACTGGTATATTCTTTTCGATTTTAATAGAGACGCCAGACTTCACCTTGTACATTTCTTTAAGTATCTTTGCCGCTTGATAGGCAAGGTTACGATGATCATTTGGAACAAAACGATCGACTGAAATAATATGTATAGCTCCGTCTTCTCTCATTTCTAACCCGATGCGGTCTGCTAAATCTACAGTGGTCATAATCATTTCCACCTCATGATAGCCATCAGGGCGTTTATGTAATACATCAAGTGTTAAATTTATCTTAGCAGGTGCTTTCACATAGTACATCCCATCTGCTCCTTTTCCTACTTATGCTGTTCCCTATTTTACCATAGTCCTTCCTTTTTGAAAAAAATGAGAACAATAAGAAAAGTATAAGCATTGACTCTACCCATTAAACGAATGGTGGAATGGGAATGGAAGAGGTGATTAAAAAAAGAAAAGGCATAGATCGCCTTTTCTTTGCTAGTTGTATTTTATTTTGGATATCGAACTTAGGTAATCTTGTTTATTTACTTTGGTTGTTCATTTGTTGTTCAGCCATTTCAATTGCACGTTTTACCATATTACCTGCGTCTCGGGATTTAATCCCACCCCAGCCTTCTGTTTTGACTACATCATAAAATCCAAGATCCTTGGCAATCTCTTCTTTTAATTCCTTAGACATAATCCCTCTTCTAGCCATATGGTGAATCCTCCTCAAAACAACTAGCAACGTTAGTATGTGCATTTAAAAGAAAAAAACTCCTATCCACTCATTCGAATGGGATAGGAGTTTTTGCCATATAAAAACGTAAAAATAAAAGTTCTAAACAATCATTTTACTACAATTGAATTATTTGCTTCATCATAAATAGTGATTTCTACTGCTTCTGTCAAAATGTCTGCGTAACTATAAGATACCCGTTCAAAAGAATTTTCATCTTGATCCAAATCGATTACGAACACTGCATGATAGGTTTCTCTTAACACCCCTGCACGTTCAATTGTTTTCTTACGACCTCCGTTTGCTTTTAATTGCAAACGTTTCCCTAAATGATGATCTAATGACTTTTTAATATCAGCTAAAGTTTTTGGCATTCCGCTTACACCTCACTGACTCAATCCTAACACATATCCATTTTTTTGTCAAACAAAACATTTTATCAACTTACACATACTCTTGTCAACGTTTTTATTAATCGTTTTTACTACTTTATTTATTAACATTACTAATATTGTAACAAGTAAATTTAATGGAAATTTGGATACAGCTCATCTGCTAGCCTTCCAAACTCTTCAATACTCAGCGTTTCTCCTCTACGTGTGGGTGATACGCCTACCTTCTCCAGTGCTTGAATGATTAGTTCCTTCTTCTCCTTCCCATTAGGAAGGGAGGATTGTAGGTTATTTATTATAGTTTTTCTTCGTTGCACAAAAGAACCTCTTGAAACTTTAAATAAGAAATCCTCATCTATCACTTGTACTGGCGGAGTTTCATGGCGAGTTAGCTTAATTACCGCAGAGTCTACGTTTGGCGGTGGCATAAAGACAGCCCTAGGAACAGTCATAGCCACCTCGGCTTTCATATAATACTGAATTGCAATTGACAAAGACCCATAAGCCTTGGTCCCCGGCGAAGCGGTAATTCTATCAGCCACCTCCTTCTGCATCATCACAACCATCCCCCTTATAGGCAAACGATCCATTAATAGCTTCAGCAAAATTGGGGTTGTTACATAGTATGGCAAATTAGCTACAACCATGACATCTTTATAATCAGTTAACTTTTCCTCAAATACTTCTAGCATATTCGCCTCTAGAATATCCTTGTGAATGATTTCTACATTGTTATATGGTGAGAGTGTATCTGCTAGCACAGGCAACAAACGCTGATCTATTTCAAAAGCGATTACTTTTCCAGCTTCTCTTGCTAGATGTTCTGTTAAAGCTCCTATTCCCGGGCCAATTTCAATTGCGGCTGATTCATTTGTTAAATTGGCATGACTAACGATATTTCTAAGAATATTAGGATCTATTAAGAAATTTTGTCCTAAGCTCTTTTTAAAAGAAAAACCATATTTTTTTAGTATTTCCTGTGTGCGTATAGGAGTTGCTATATCTTTTTGTGTCATTTCGTATTGTCCTCCAAATCGAGTTGCAGAATCGCTGCTTCCAGCTGTTCCTTATTTATTTGAAATATAGTTAGTCTCTTTTGTAACTGCTTTCCATTGGTATAGCCTATTTTTAATAACTCTCCAAGTCGAGTCCTTCTGTCTTTTGCATGTGGGTGTCCAATAAGCTTTCCTGCTATTAGCACTTCTAGTGGAATGGCCGGAAAAGTAGTTTCCATGTCAGTTTTAGGGGTATACACATGACTAAGAGCTTGTCGAATATCTTCATCTTTAGCATGTTCAATCCCTAGTCCCTTACCATTTTTAGCTATCGTTTTTTCTTTTGATAAAAAAGCATGCTTCACCCCAGGGATTTGTTGTTCTATAATGGCACGAATTCTTCTGCCAGGGTAATCTGGGTCAGTGAATACAATGACACCTCTTTTATCTTGAGCGTGCTGAATTTTGATAAGTGTTTCTTTTGATATGGCAGAACCATTAGTTTCTATAGTATCAGCTTCAACTGCTCTTTTTATAGCAGTCGTATCATCTTTTCCTTCTACGACGATTATTTCATTTATTCGCAAGCGTTTTACCTCTTTTCCACTTCTATACTAGCCTCTATCATAACGCAAAAAAGCTCTCCCTATCAACGAGAGGGAAAGCTATACGAAAAATGATATACAATGTCGTATAAAGCGAGTACGTAGTTTACCCGATATCTGTATCTACACCTGCTTTACATACCTTTTATATTATTTTAAAACTTTTACACGAACTTTTTTACGCCCAAAATCATAGGCTTGCGATTTGGAAGCCATAAATAAGTCTATTTTCTTTCCTTTTATAGCACCACCAGTATCTCCAGCCACTGCATAGCCGTAGCCTTCGACCCACACCTTAGACCCAAGAGGAATAACACTAGGATCTACAGCGATCACTTTTACCTCTGGATTAGACTTTAAATTAATACCAGTTGCTGTCACACCTGTACACCCATTACAGTTAGCTGTATACGCTGTAGCTGTGACATAAAACTCGCTTCCTTTGGATGGGGCAGCCGAGGTTTTAGTCCCACGAGATACATTCGCACTTGCAGTCATTACTTTAGTTCCAACTGCTACAACTTTCTTTTTAGGCTCTTTAGTGACTTTTTCACTCACTATGTTACGGGAAACTTCCACCCCGTTTTCTTTAACTACCTCATAAGTGCGCGCAACAGAACCTTTTTCACCTGTTTCAACGATTTTTTCTTTTCCCTTAAGCAGAGAATCATCTTTCTTTGTAACTACTGCAAAGTTTGTTTCTTCCTCAACTACATCGGTGACCTTTTCTACTCTCACTATTTGTATTTCAGAGTTAGGAAGTATAAGTTCATCCATTTTCTGATCTACACGGTCCAATTCATTTAATGAAATGTTATGTTTTTTTAAAAAGTCAGCGACCGTAGTCGAAGTGGACCATAATTTTTGTTCTTCCTTGCCATCTATAAGCGTGACTTCATATGCTTTTTCAATTGCAATTCGATTATCGGGTCCCACCTCTGCATCTGCAGCAGGGGTAATCGCATCATGTTCTGTATAAGCAACATTTGCCTTTGCTAGTATTTCTGATACTACATCATCAGTAGTCTGGACAGTTTGAATTTTACCGTCTACTGTGATTTCTATTTGTCTTGCCTGCTCCCACTCAATCTTAAGATTATTTTTGATTGAAGTGTTCACTGAGGGATGTAAAAAATCATCGTTAGAGACCACTAGATTATTTTCCTCTAGTAGTTCTCCAACGGTATTGGCATGTGTTGTTATTTCTTGTTGTTCTCCGTTAACTGTTATAGCAACAGTTTTCTTTGTTCCTTCGTATAATACGAACGAAACCACTGCAAAAAACAATAGTAAAGATGCAATCGTTACTAGTGTTTTCTTGCTCCTCAATGAATGAAAGAACAGGTTTTTCATGGTATTATTTTGCATGAAAAACGCCTCCTTGTTCACTCGTGTGATTATATAGAGTACTTTTAAGCTTGTCAACACTTTAGGTTTTTATCCAATTTTTACCTCAAGGTGGTTTACTATACAAAAATAAGGGTCATTAGTTAGTCATTTAAGTGAAAAAAACGCATAGCATTGCTTGTTGTGGCCTCTGCTACCTCCTCCACTGAAATACCCTTTAATCGAGCAATTTCTTCTGCAACAAGTGCAACAAGTGCAGGTTCATTTCTTTTACCTCTATGAGGATGTGGAGCCAAATAAGGAGCATCTGTTTCGATTAATAAATGCTCTAATGGAATCTCCGTTGCGACCTCTTTAGGTTTCTTCGCATTTTTAAAGGTTACTGGTCCACCAAGTGAAATCATAAAGTTCATATCAATACATTGTTTTGCTGTTTCTACACTTCCCCCAAAGCAATGCATAATTCCCCCTGTTAGATGAGCCTCCTCCTCTTGAAGAATCCTAATCACGTCTTCCGTTGCTTCTCGATTATGTATAATGATTGGCAAGTTAACCTTTTGCGCTAAGCGTATTTGCTTGCGGAAAATAGTCTGTTGAATTTCTTTAGGGGACTTATCCCAATAATAGTCTAGCCCTGTTTCACCAATACCTACTACTTTCTCATGTGCAGATAACTCTTCGATCCACTGTAAATCTTCTTCCGTACAATCAATTGCATCCACTGGATGCCATCCAATTACGGCATAAATAAACGGGTATGTTTCTGCTAACTCCATTGCACGTTCAATTGTTTTCCGATCAAAACCAATTACGACCATCTTCTGAACATTTGCCTCTAAGGCTCTATCAATTACTTCCTGAAGGTCTTCATCATATTGATCTGCATTTAAATGGACATGTGTATCTATTAGCATATACATTCTCCTATCTGATATTTATTTTACAATCTTTTTAATTTACATACATCACAATATTATTACAATTACATTAAATGAGTCACATTTTTAAATTTTTTGATTAATTTCATACGATAAAACAATAAATTTCCTGAATCATTTTCATCATTTCTGTTAATTTGTAAGAACTTGAACAATATTTGCAGGGTTAAGTAAACCGTCACTTGCGAACGTTTGAAGTGCACAACTGTCTCAATCCCCCCTAGAGTCGCAACCTCCCCCTTCACTTCATAATAGGTATTATGAAATTAACCCACCTATGTTTGAAAATAATTGCTCGGTTTAGTTGATTAATAAAAATCTATTCACCCATTTTCTTTAAATCTAATTAATCTTGCTTATTTTTCTATAGGCAAGATTATTTAGTTTGCTCGAATCGTCAAGATTATCACAACAATTATGCGTTCACAAAATAATTAAGCGTAAAAAACATAGTCTTTTTAATAGTCAAACAAACTATGTCAATAAATATCTTGTTCATATGATACAGAAGTGAGGTTGAAAGGATTCATTTCTTATAACCAAGCTAGAAAATAGGAAAGGAGATTTTAGAATGAGTCAACCACAAAGTAAACGATATAGTGACACTAGTTATCAACCAGTAAGAGACTGCCAACTATGTAGCAGCCTTGATGCCAAAGATAGCGAGCTAAAAAACCATCATTATCAGAATCATCACGAACTTAGTGATCATCATGATAATGATTTTAGTGAGGCAGCTGTTGTTGAGGAAGGCGATCAATTGATATCTGTAGATCAAGAATCCGATGAACTAATTTGGATTAAGGATTCCTGTAACGTAACAGTTCAAACAACTGATACTCAAGCATCCGTGTCTCTTCAAATTGGACTACAACTTGCAATTGCTCTAGTAGTAAGTATTGCAATTGGTGATTCTAATCAGGGTCAAGCTATTGCACAAGATATATTCCAAAAGTTTAATGATGAACAATCCAATAAGCAAAAAATCATTATTTATAACTCAAAAGACGTTAATATCGTGACTACCGATACAGATTTAGCCGTGAACATTCAGGCTATGCTTCAAGTATTAGTTTCATTAGTTGTTAAACTAGACGTTCTTTAAATTTTTTAAAAAGAAGAAAAGAGGTGAAAATATGAATAAATGGAAAGCATTAGATCATTGCGATGACAATGATCATAATAATGCGGATGTACAGCAAAATGGAGCACAAGTAGTATCTACTAAGCAACAATCATATGAGTGGATTGTTGTAAAGAATTCAGAAGGCGTAGACATCCAAACAACAGACACACAAGCAGCATTGTCCTTACAACTAGGAATTCAAGCAGCTATTGCTGCAGTTATAACCATTACTTTAGGAGATACAGATCAAGCTAGAGCTGTTGCCCAAGACATGAAGCAGTTTATAAAAACTAAACAACAAAATGTCCAAAAAACTATTATTGAGGGATCCAAAAATGTAAAAGTTACAACTACAGACACAGATCTAGCAATAAACATTCAGGCTATGCTTCAAGTTCTTGTATCTTTAGTAGCTAAGTTAGATATTTTATAATATATCGAATCAATTTAGAAATATTTAATTTGAGTAAGTGCGCTTCAAATTTGGTTTGAGCGAGTCACTTTTAAAATATTTTCTAATTAACCTCCAATTAAGGTTATTGTTGAGACGGTCTATTCGTTGGGTTTGAAAACGTAAAAGATTCCACGCTCCTCTTAAATTATAGTTGCATATAATAATACGAATGATATTAGAGAAGGAGTGAAAGACGTGAGCGAGATACCCAAAAAAGCAAATGCAATTCCTAATAAGGTCATTGATTTAATAGTGAGTGATACACTACGTAAAAATGGCGTAGATCTTGATGATGTTAAAGGAAAATTATCCACTGAGCAAAAGCAATTACTCAAAGAACTAGTGGAAGAACTAACCTTACAAGTGGACCAATTTATTGATCCGACATCCGAAAAAAAGAATGATGACTGAAAAACAACGTTGCTTATTAGTAACTGACAAATAATTTTAAGATGTATTAATTAGAGTAACATGTCTTTAATTTCCGCTATGGTGGAAGCAGTGAATGAGAAGAGCAGGTAAGATTTACTATAGGATTACGCTGTTGTGAAGGCTTGTCTGCCTACTCATCCCACTGTATGTTTCAACATTAATATACAAGTTATACTGCCAATACTATTTTAGGAATCATATTTAAACGCCTATGTTATAGACGTTTAATTTTTTATAGCTTTGTTAAAGTTATTGGTTGATTTTGACTAACCATTCTTTTTTATAGTGACTGTAAACATTAAAAAAGGAACTTTCAAATGGCTATTAAGAACATAAACAGATGATGAAATTGGGTTGGTGACAGTTTTTAGCTTTGATCACAACCACGCGCGTAAGCGATGGGTAATGGCTTATTGCTCACCCCGAGGAAAGCGTCCGGCTGGGGTGAAAAATCAATTCTACTCTCTGTTCTAAGATTTCTTTGCATTATAAATCAACCCTAACCTTTAACATAGCCTTTTTTATTTATAAAAAAACTGCCGCTCACGCGACAGTTTTAATTGGCTTATTATTTTACTTGTGCACCATTTTCTAGTTTTTCATCAACAGTTGCTAGAGTTAAGTATCCATCTTTTTCACCAGCTAAAATCATCCCTTGGGAAAGTTCTCCACGAAGTTTTACTGGTTTCAAATTAGCTACTACAATTACTTTTTTCCCTACTAGCTCCTCTGGTTTATAATGCTTTGCTATTCCTGAGACAACCTGACGTTTTTCATACCCCAAGTCTAATTGTAATTTTAATAATTTGTCTGCTTTAGGAATAGCTTCACATTCCAATACTGTTGCTACTCTTAAATCAACTTTAAAGAAGTCATCAATAGAAATTTCCTCTGATTGCTCTTGCTCTTCCTCTGCTTCTTCCTCCACCTCTTCTTGTAGAGTTTTGACAGAACCGCGCATTTGCTCACGTATAAAAGCTACTTCTATATCTACGTCTAAACGAGGGAAAATAGGCACTCCTGTACTAATAACTTGTGTACCCTCAGGGATGACATTAAAATCACCAAGTTTCTCCCATTGTAGCTGAGCGTCAGTTAAGCCTAACTGCTCCATAATTTCTTTTGGGCTATTTGGCATAAATGGTTGGATTAAGGTAGCAATCTGACGAAGACTTTCCGCTAAGTTAATCATAACACTAGCAAGTTGCCCTTTTTTGGCTTCATCTTTTGCTAGAACCCATGGCTGAGTCTCATCAATATATTTGTTTGTACGAGACACAAGAGACCATAAATCTCCTAATACAAGGCTAAACTGCATTTTCTCCATATTGACTTCATATTTTTCTATTGCTTCTTTAGCAAATTGATGTAAAGTTGCATCAAATTCTGTCGCTTCTCCTTGGTTAACAGGAATATTACCATCAAAGTATTTGTTGATCATCGAGACTGTTCTATTTAAAAGATTCCCAAGATCATTAGCAAGGTCAAAATTCGTGCGTTCTACAAAGGATTCCGGTGAAAATACACCATCTTGTCCAAATGGAAGCTCACGAAGTAGGAAATAACGTGTCGCATCAAGTCCATAACGCTCCACTAGCATCTCTGGATATACAACGTTTCCTTTTGATTTTGACATTTTACCGTCTTTCATCATGATAAATCCATGTGCAAACACTTTTTTCGGAAGAGGTAAATCTAAAGCCATTAAGAAAATCGGCCAATAAATCGTATGGAAACGAACTATATCCTTCCCTACCACATGTACATCTGCTGGCCAATATCTTTTAAAAAGGGTATCGTCATCTGACATATAGCCTAATGACGTTATATAGTTTGTTAAAGCATCTACCCATACATATATGACATGCTTTGCATCTCCAGGAACACGAATTCCCCAGTCAAAGGAAGTTCTCGATACAGATAAATCTTCTAGACCTGGCTTGATGAAGTTATTGATCATCTCATTTTTTCTGGATTCCGGTTCTATAAACTCTACATTGTTTTCATAGTATTCCAATAAACGTCCCGCATACTTCTTCATATTGAAGAAATACGATTCTTCTTTTACCTTGTGAACTGGTCTACCACAATCCGGACAATTTCCTTCATCCAATTGAGTTTCTGTGAAGAAGGACTCACATGGCGTACAGTAGGACCCCTCATATTCTCCTTTGTATATATCTCCATTGTCTAGGAAGGTTTGAAAGATTTTTTCTACTGCTTCTGTATGACGGCTTTCTGTTGTTTGTATAAAATCGTCATAAGATATATCCATAGTTGCCCAAGTTTTCTTAGCAGCTAATGCAATTTCGTCCACATATGCTTGTGGCTCCATTCCCGCTTCTTGCGCTTTTTCCTGTATTTTTTGACCATGCTCGTCCATCCCAGTTAAAAAGCGAACGTCATAGCCTCTTAATCGTTTATAGCGTGCCATTGCATCGGAAGCTACCGTTGTATAAGCTGTTCCAATATGGAATTTACCACTTGGATAGTAAATAGGGGTCGTAATATAAAATGTTTTATCTTGTGCGCTCAATGCTAATTGCCTCCAATGCTGAATCTTCTATATACTTTATTCTATCGAAATGGGGTAGTTGTTTCAATCTATACCTCTGAAGCAATTTTGTCGAATTTTCTTTATGACTTACATTATTTCCATTAATAGCAAGATTATTCCTAAGAATGATATAATAATTATTTTTATTAGGTATATTATGTAAACATAGTCATATTTTTATCATCCATTCTAATAAAATCAGAAGAATAATTATTGACCAATATGGTAGTACTTGGTATGATTAAGTACATAAAAGAGGTTAATGTCGAATTTTGGCGAAAAATATACACTCTTGAGAGGAGAAACTTTAATAATGAAATCTACAGGTATAGTTCGTAAAGTTGATGAGTTAGGACGCGTTGTTATTCCTATTGAACTTCGTCGTACACTAGGTATAGCAGAAAAAGATGCGCTTGAAATATATGTTGACGATGATAAAATCATCTTAAAAAAATATATGCCAAACATGACTTGTGCAGTTACTGGTGAAGTATCAGATGAAAATCTTCGTCTTGTTGGGGGCAAATTAATTTTAAGCCCAGAAGGTGCAGAACAATTAATTAAAGAAATTCAAAGCAGCTTAAAATAAGAACTAAAAAACATCCGTGCAGACGGATGTTTTTTTTTAACCTTTGAACTTTAAAATATGCCATGAGGTTATATAAGAATCGATCCCCTACTCAATCGATTTCATAGCTAGGGAAATTTCGCTATTCTACGTGATAACTTTGGTAAACCTCTCTTTTAGGTAACCCTCGTTGAATGGAAACTTCTTTAATCGCATCCTTTGATTTCAGTTGCTTTTCCTGTATTAAATGCTCGACATGTTCTTCAATGCTTAAATCTTTCCACCAAGCTTCTTCTATTTCTTCTTTAGCTTCATTGCCAGCAAGCACTATACAAAATTCACCACGAATTTCATTTGTTTCTGCCCATTCGACCGCTTCGTCTATTGTACCTCTTAAAAATTCCTCAAATTTCTTTGTAAGCTCTCTCGCTAATACAATTTGACGTGTTCCATCCATAATTGCTTGCATATCTTTTAAAGATTCCTTCAGACGGTGAGGAGACTCATATAATAGAATTGTTTCTTGTCTCTTTTCTAGTGTTGTAATTTCCGCTTTTCTTTCCTTCTTATTTCTGCTAAGGAATCCGTAAAAAAAGAACGGTTGCGTAATCATTCCTGAGGCTATTAGAGCACTTATAGCAGCATTTGCTCCTGGAACGGGTACCACTGCAAATCCTTCTGCTATTGCTTTTGCAGCAATATCCGCTCCTGGATCTGAGATGCACGGTAGACCAGCATCACTTACCAATGCAACTTGTTTCCCATCCCTCAATATTTCTAATATTTTCTCTCCACCAGCTAGCTGGTTATGGTCATGATAGCTTGTTAAGGGAGTAGATATCTCAAAATAGTTACATAACTTCTTCGTATTCCTAGTATCTTCTGCTGCTATATAGTCGACTTCCTTCAAAATACGAATAGCACGCATAGTCATATCCTCTAGGTTACCTATTGGGGTAGCTACTAAATACAAACAACTACTGTTTTCATGTTCTGTTGATTTTTGTGAATTCATTTGCTGACTCACCTCTCATATGAGCTATTTTTTGTTTTCTTGTAAGTTGCTTAAAAGCATATTCTGCCTGCATTGCCTCTTGTTTTGACTCAAAAATTTCCTTATAAATACACTTAACTGGGAGTCTTGCCCTCGTGTACTTTGCTCCTTTTCCTTCATTATGAACCTTGATACGCTTAAACAAATCATTTGTATAACCAGCATAGTAGGAGCCGTCATTACATTGTAATACATAAAAAGTATGCTCTTTATTTGTCTCCATACAGCATCTCTTTAACCTCATCTGTGTATTGTCCATCTTCTCCGTACACATAAAGAGGAGGTAAAATTTTCAAATCTGGTTTTCCATCCTTAATAGCCTCGATCAATAATGTATTAGCTTCCTTACCTTTTTTGGGATAAACAAACCGAATACGTTTTGGCTCTAGTCGGTTGGCTCGCATAGAGGTGACAATATCTAACAACCTACCAGGGCGATGCACAAATGCCGCTTTCCCTCCCTGTTTGAGTAGCTCACTCGCTGATTGCACCGCTTCTTCCAAGGTAAGATGTATCTCATGCCTTGCAATAGCTAGATGTTCCTTGAGATTTTTGTCACTTGCTTCATGTGCTGGAAAATAAGGAGGATTACAGGTTACCACATCATATTTTTCAGTTCCAATTTTACTTGCTATACCTATAACATTATCTTGCATAATATGAATTTGTTCTGTTAGCTTGTTATACTCGACACTTCTCGTTGCCATATCAGCTAACCTTTCCTGCAATTCAATCCCCACTATTTCAGCTTGTGATCGTGCACTTAGGAAAAGAGGAATAGCTCCATTTCCCGTACATAGATCTACCATTTTTCCTCTTTTAAAAGGGACATATGTAAATCTTGCTAATAAAACTGCATCTAAGGAAAAGGAGAAAACAGAAGGGCTTTGTATAATTCTTAAATCCTCTGCCAATAAATAGTCTAGCCTTTCATCATCCTTTAGCCATTGCTCCATAACTTAAACCTCCATAAAACAAAAGACTGACACCCACCTATGGAGTGGCATCAGTCAATTGATTAGACATTTTGTTTATTTAAAAAAGATAAGCAAAATAAACAATCTTCTTCCTTCCGAGCGCTTCCGAAATGAACATGACATACATGGTAACCTTCCTGATAAAGCCTTGCTAGGTTATCATAGCCTTCACCTATATCTGCCTTGTTTAATCGTTTCTCTCGTATCTTTTCGTCCATTACTTCTTTTCCATGTATTTCATCAAGTCTTTGTCTTAAATGATTGTTCTCTTCTTGTAACGCTTGACGTTCTTCTATCATAATCGCTACAAATTCTTTCAAAGCGCGAAATTGGAGCTGCGTGGACTCTAACTGTTTTTCAAATTCTATAATTGTATCAAAAAAATTACGGTCCATCACCTATTCACCTCATTGCCCCGTCCATTATACTGGATTTTTAGCATAGTTTACAACCTCATCTAACGTATAGTCTAATATACGAAGTGGATCACTTAACTCAATACGTAAAATTCTCTCTAAAATATTCATGCTGACCACTTTTCCGAATCCATCTGGTGTCTCAATTTTATCACCAATGTCAGGCATTTGCTCTCTTGCAGCCTCATATTCGTCATTTTCATACTTTAAGCAGCACATTAGACGTCCGCACAATCCGGAAATCTTAGAAGGATTCAATGATAGGTTTTGATCTTTTGCCATCTTAATAGATACTGGCTCAAAATCACCTAAAAAGGTTGAACAGCAAAGCATTCTTCCACAAGGACCAATACCACCAAGCATTTTTGCCTCATCTCGCACCCCTATTTGTCTGAGTTCAATACGAGTTCTAAATACAGAAGCAAGATCCTTTACTAAGTCACGAAAGTCTACTCGACCCTCCGCCGTGAAATAGAAGATAATTTTGTTTCGGTCGAATGTATATTCAACGTCTACAAGCTTCATCTCTAATTCTCTTTGTAATATTTTTTCGGTTCCCAATGCTAATGCCTGGGCCGATTCTAAACGATTTTCTTCCACTTGGATTTTGTCCTTCTCAGTAGAAGGACGGACTACTTGCTTCAACGGTAAAACGACATCGTTTTCTCCTACTTGTTTAATAGGTACGACGACTTTCCCATATTCTACGCCACGAGCAGTTTCAACAATTACATAGTCATCTTTCTCTAAAGCGTAGTCTACTGGATCAAAATAATATATTTTACCCGCTTTCTTAAAGCGGACTCCTACAACATTATACAAAACTATACCCCTCCTGCAGGTTAAGCATCAGCTGCTCCATCATCAGTGTCCGGTTCATATTTCTATGCAAATTTTGCTTTGCATCTAAAATCAATTCTAACTGTTTAGACAATTGCTCATACGTCTTTTGTAATGCTATCTGTTTCCAGAATGAAATCATATCTGGATAGGTACAAACTGCGAGTGGAGTTGCTTTTATAGCTACTATATCACGATAAGCAAATAGTAGTAAATCTAATACTTGTTCTGCACTTTCCTTTTCTTTTAGCAAGGGACCAAAATCTTCATGTATGCACATAAGCGCATCCTGAACACTTTTTTCACTTGCTTCCACCAATTTTATCACTGATTTCCTTGCAAGTCCAAATTGCTCGTCTTTCGCTAAAATTAGAGCTTCTTCTACTTGATTCGTCATTCTACTAACTGTAGAAGCCATTGAATCAGTAATTCCCTCTTCCATTAACTTCTTTTTTAATACTCCCTGTGGCATGGTGGCTAAGCCTATATGCTGACATCTGGACCGTATTGTTGGTAATAAGGCATGCATCTTATCGGTCAATAGAATGGCAGTAATTTCGCTCTGAGGCTCCTCTAAAAATTTAAGTAATGTATTAGAGGAGCTTGTGTTCAATCGATCTGCTTCATGTATTACATAAACCTTTCTTCCTCTTTCAATAGAGGTTTTGCTCATCTCATGTATTAACTCATCAATTTGATTTCTTTTTATATTTTGACCATCTGGCTCCAGTTGAATAATGTTCAAATGATTAGATGATTTTAATCTTTTACAGTTTCGACATGTTTCACATGGAACATTTTCTGTCGAATTTTCGCAAAACATAAGCTGTACAAAAAATTGCATAACTTTCGTTTTCCCTGTACCATTAGCACCTTCAATAATGTAGGCATGTCCAATACGATTTTTGGCTACTATAGATTGGATTTGTTTAATAGCAGTAGGTTGTATTTTTTCTATTCCTTGAATGGACCATTCTTCTTCCATGCTCATAGTGGTTCCACCTCTCTAAAAAATCCCGTGTCTCGCACGGTGCGATAACACGGGAACATTACGTATATAGATTAATAAGTAATCCTTTAATTTCGCCTATTTTATCTAGTAATTCTATAGAGCTTTTTTCTTGGCTCAGAATTTCTTCTGCTAGCTCTACCAATTTTTCATCTATAGTCTCTACGATTTTTAACTTTCTTCCTTCACCAAATCGATTCCATGTATGAGATTGCTTTAATCCCATTCCAAAATCTACAGCTTCCTCTAGAAACTTTTTAATCAGCATTTTAAACTTAGCCATATCACGTAGATTTCTAGACCTTGCTAAACGATCTCCTGCTGTCGTAATATCTCCTAACAGTTTCGTTAAGGCTTCGGTTTGCATCCGCTGATCCTGCTTTGTAATCATTTGCCCAAACTTTGCAGATTGAATATTGTTCTGCATAGTATCCTTGCGTATCTTATCTATCCCTACTCGTACATCTTGATTTATCTTCAAATTTTTCGATCCTTTCCTTCATTATTAAAAATGATGGAATTGTTCAATTGGAAGAACAAATACTGTAGCTCCTCCTACCTCTACTTCCACTGGGTACGGAATGTAAGAATCAGCATTTCCTCCCATAGGTGAAACTGGGGCTACCATCTGTTCACGTGCTCTACAATTGTCTCTTATTAATTCTAACGCAGAAGATACTAAGGAGTCATCTGTACCGATCAGAAACGTAGTATTTCCAGATCTTAAAAACCCACCTGTACTAGCAAGTTTTGTTGCACGAAACTTTGCTTTCGTTAACGCATTTGACAATCTGTTACTATCTTGGTCCTGCACTACGGCTACTATTAATTTCATCGCTACTCACTCCCACTTTTCTATTCTGTTTATTTTATTATAGCATTAATTACCTAAAAATTTCTAATTCCATTTTTACTACTTTATAGGTATCTTCTAATACTTCTTCGAGCTTTTGAGAAGCATCTATTACTTTAATTCTGTCTGGATATTGTTTTACTAAGTTAAGGTAGCCTTCTCTAACCTTTTCATGAAATTGAAGACTCTCCACATCTAGCCTGTTTTTTTCTCTACTGCTATGTGCATTAATTCTTTCTAACCCAACACTAGGTTCTATATCAAAAAGAATCGTGCGGTCGGGCATAGTCTGTCCAATTGCAAATTGATTGATTGCTAATATTTCTTCTACCCCTATTCCTCTTGCATGTCCTTGATATGCAAGCGAACTATCAATAAAACGATCACAAATAACAATTTTACCAGCTTCTAGAGCAGGCAAAACTTTTTCAACTAAATGCTGTCTCCTTGCTGCAGCATATAATAATGCCTCCGTACGGCTATCCATCATTGTATGCTCGTTATCTAAAATTATTCCTCTTATTTTCTCCGAGATATTAATGCCTCCAGGCTCTCTTGTCATCACGACTTCAAAGCCCTCTTCCATTAATCTTTTTCCAAGTAATTGCATGACAGTTGTCTTGCCTGCACCTTCTGGACCCTCGCTTGTTATAAAATACCCTTTTTTTTGCACTATTAATCCTCCACAACATAAATTAGCTTTTTATCGAGTCTATGATCCCCCTGGAAGGTAGCTCCTTTATCAATCCATTCCTCCAGTTCAGTTAACATAGAAATCGTAATCTTTTCTCCTGGAATGAACAATGGTACTCCCGGTGGGTACGGAATGAGTATCCCTTTAGCTATTCTTCCTATGGAGCGAACATAGGGAACCCACTCGCCTTTTTTCTCATTTAAGAGGCTCATATTCATTTCAATCGTAGAAACAGATTTAAACGATTTATTTCTTATATCTTTAGGAATTATCGGTGTTTCTTTTTTAAGCTCGTCTACGGCCATTTTAATTCGTTTTCTTACTTCTGCAAAAGGGTAGTCTTGGTCCTTTTTTAGCAAAGGAAGAATTATTAGTACCTGATAAGTATCCGCAAGCTCCGCATATACATGTTGTGCTTCTAAAGCCTGTTGAACTTGAAAACCAGAATAGCTCCCAACACGTATTAGTAATTTCAGTGGATCATTTACTTCTATTACTTCCACTAGCTTAATCGTTTGGAGTGCCTGAATGAACAAATCTCTTTTATATAATAACTGTTTGAAATCCATTTCATTGTATCTTTGTACATAGCTTCTTGCATCATCTAAGGATGCCATTAATAAATAAGAAGGACTGCTTGATTGAAGCATCCTTAAATACTTGTTTACTTGAGAAACTTTTATAATAGAAGAATTCATATGTAAGTACGAACCCATTGTCATAGATGGTAATGTTTTGTGTGCAGATTGTACTACTATATCTGCACCGTAATCAAGAGCAGATAATGGAAAACCGCTGTTTGCCTTAAAATGTGCCCCATGTGCTTCGTCTACTAGAACTGGAATACCTTTTGTATGGCAATAATCGATAATCTCTTTTATTTCATTAGAAGCCATTCCATAGTAAGTTGGGTAAGTGAGTAGAACACCTTTTACTAAAGGAAACTCTTCTATTGCGCTTTTAATGGTGTTGGCAGAAACAAAGGTTGTTGTCTTTGTGCGAGAATCCCATTCTGGTGTGACAAAGATAGGTTCAACACCTACTAGCTCGATTGCATGAAAAATTGACTTGTGAGCATTCCTCTGTACTATTAACTGTTCTCCATACTGGCATGTTGCATATAGCATAGCTAAATTCCCAACAGTCGTTCCATTGACAAGAAAATAACTTTTTTTTGCCCCGTATGTAGAGGCTAACAATTCTTCCGCTTCTTTAATCGCTTCTTCTGGATGATGTAAGTCATCTAAGCCTTTAAGTTCTGTAAGGTCATAGGATAAGGCGTCCTTAATAACCTCAGGAAGATTGGATAACACCCCATGTTTATGTCCTGGTACATGAAAGGAGATATTCTTTTGACTATGAAATTTTTCAAGCGCTTCTACTAAAGGTCGTTTTTCATGCATTTCTTATACCTCACCAAACTTTATTATCTTTCTATTATACATGAAATAAGACATGAGATAAGGATAGATGGTTTGCACCTATTTTTGGACAGAAAGGGCAGAACTTTATTAAATATTTATTTTCCGGGAAATTATTTTATTGTATGAATATAGCTCCTACTGCACAACAAATTGGATTCACACATATTATGCGGAGAATGTATAGCAATGACGATATAGAAAGGAGTTGCTCTATGGTTTTCCCGTTTGACTACACCTCCCCATCCGCTCAATTCACTTTTGATGTGAACACAAGTACCTTGTTTAAAAAAGATAGCCAAAACTTTATTAATGTTTTAGGGATTCAGCAATTAAACACACTAGACAATGTATCTTTACTTGATATTTTTCTTAGTCCAAACAATGTGATTGAGCCCCATTACCACCAAAATGCTGCCGAGCTTGTCTATTGTATTTCTGGTGCATTAACCGTCTCATTATTGAATCCTTTTACCAAGCAAATGCAACATTTTCCGCTTTCACCTGGCCAAGTAGCAAATGTACCTCAAGGATGGTGGCATTATGAAGTAGCTACAGAGAAACATACACATCTACTAGCCATTTTTAATGCACCAACACCCGAAGTAATACTCGGATCAGATATCCTGAAGTTGACTCCAGCAAATGTTATGGCCCAGACGTATTGTTTAGATGAAACTCTTTGGGAAAAAGCAATTGCACCAGTAGTCCCTTCCACATTTATTGGTCCACCTGCGAGCTGTAACAAAACTACTGAAAGTTAATTCTTAACATAATGAGTTGCAGACAAGATGACATGGACTATTCCCATGTCTCTTTTATGTTTTTTCACACTTACTTAGCGGGAGATTGATTTTTGTTTTAAGGCTATGTTAAAGATAAAAGTCGATTTGAAAATGCACGAAACAAATAACTTCTGCCTCTCTACTTTTCCTAGTGGGTTTTAAGTGAATTTTTTTGGCTAAAAATTACGGTGTTAGTTCCATAAAATAGCCGTAATCGTTAACCTAACAAAGGCACTATTGCTATTGATAATACTAAACTTATTAAGAATGTAATTAGCCAATCTCTTTTTTGAGTTGTTTTAAGTAGTATATTCAATACAGACCCAATACAAATACATACTATAAATCCGACAACAATATTAATGAGTTCCATGAGATACCTCCTAACAAAAATATTTTCCCATTTACCCACAAATTCATTGGCACAACTAGTCTAAGCCGTTCGTATTTAAAGGTCAGCCCAAATTGGTTGACCTTTTTGTATTGATTCTTATTATAACATTCTTCCTTGCTCCCTCGAACCCTTTGTCTCTTCGCTTTTTCCTGTAAAAGACAAAACAAAAAAGCCGCCACCGATTACTCGGTAACGACTTCCTTTGGTGCCCAGCGACGTCCTACTCTTGCAGGGGCGACCCTCCAACTACCATCGGCGGCTGCGAAACCAGATGGGCGGCAGATTTCTTCGTCAGCCGCAGTCGTTCGGTTCTCGCGTATGCCATACGCTCCGATCCTCTCTTCCTTGCTTTCTCGAACTCTTTGCCCCTCCGGCTTCTCGCCCACTTGCTTAGAGAGAGAGTGCCTTCGGCTTTTTTTTCATTTTAAACAAAACAAAAAAGTCATCACCGATTACTCGGTGATGACTTTTTTTGGTGCCCAGCGACGTCCTACTCTTGCAGGGGGAGACCCCCAACTACCATCGGCGCTGAAGAGCTTAACTTCCGTGTTCGGTATGGGAACGGGTGTGACCTCTTCGCCATCATCACTAGACGTTTGAGTTGTTCACTCAAAACTGGATAAAAGACATCATATTAGAAACAAACAATTTGGTTAAGTCCTCGATCGATTAGTATTCGTCAGCTGCACGTGTCGCCACGCTTCCACCCCGAACCTATCTACCTCATCGTCTTTGAGGGATCTTACTTACTTGCGTAATGGGAAATCTCATCTTGAGGGGGGCTTCGTGCTTAGATGCTTTCAGCACTTATCCCGTCCACACATAGCTACCCAGCGATGCCCTTGGCAGAACAACTGGTACACCAGCGGTGTGTCCATCCCGGTCCTCTCGTACTAAGGACAGCTCCTCTCAAATTTCCTACGCCCACGACGGATAGGGACCGAACTGTCTCACGACGTTCTGAACCCAGCTCGCGTACCGCTTTAATGGGCGAACAGCCCAACCCTTGGGACCGACTACAGCCCCAGGATGCGATGAGCCGACATCGAGGTGCCAAACCTCCCCGTCGATGTGGACTCTTGGGGGAGATAAGCCTGTTATCCCCGGGGTAGCTTTTATCCGTTGAGCGATGGCCCTTCCATGCGGAACCACCGGATCACTAAGCCCGTCTTTCGACCCTGCTCGACTTGTAGGTCTCGCAGTCAAGCTCCCTTCTGCCTTTACACTCTTCGAATGATTTCCAACCATTCTGAGGGAACCTTTGGGCGCCTCCGTTACACTTTAGGAGGCGACCGCCCCAGTCAAACTGCCCGCCTGACACTGTCTCCTACCCGGGTTACGGGTATGGGTTAGAATTTCAATACAACCAGGGTAGTATCCCACCGACGCCTCCTCCGAAGCTGGCGCTCCGGGCTCTAAGGCTCCTACCTATCCTGTACAAGTTGCACCAAAATTCAATATCAAGCTACAGTAAAGCTCCACGGGGTCTTTCCGTCCTGTCGCGGGTAACCTGCATCTTCACAGGTACTATAATTTCACCGAGTCTCTCGTTGAGACAGTGCCCAGATCGTTACGCCTTTCGTGCGGGTCGGAACTTACCCGACAAGGAATTTCGCTACCTTAGGACCGTTATAGTTACGGCCGCCGTTTACTGGGGCTTCAATTCGCACCTTCGCTTGCGCTAAGCACTCCTCTTAACCTTCCAGCACCGGGCAGGCGTCAGCCCCTATACTTCACCTTACGGTTTTGCAGAGACCTGTGTTTTTGCTAAACAGTCGCCTGGGCCTATTCACTGCGGCTCTTCTAGGCTATTCACCCAAAAGAGCACCCCTTCTCCCGAAGTTACGGGGTCATTTTGCCGAGTTCCTTAACGAGAGTTCTCTCGCTCACCTTAGGATTCTCTCCTCGACTACCTGTGTCGGTTTGCGGTACGGGCACCTCCCACCTCGTTAGAGGCTTTTCTTGGCAGTGTGAAATCAGGAACTCCGGACATACGTCCTTGCCATCACAGCTCAATGTTACAGAGTGCGGATTTGCCTACACTCACACCTCACTGCTTGGACGTGCATAACCAACAGCACGCTTACCCTATCCTACTGCGTCCCCCCATCACTCAAACGGTGGGGTGGTGGTACAGGAATATCAACCTGTTGTCCATCGTCTACGCCTATCGGCCTCGACTTAGGTCCCGACTAACCCTGAGCGGACGAGCCTTCCTCAGGAAACCTTAGTCATACGGTGGATGGGATTCTCACCCATCTTTCGCTACTCATACCGGCATTCTCACTTCTAAGCGCTCCACCAGTCCTTCCGGTCTGACTTCAACGCCCTTAGAACGCTCTCCTACCACTGATACCAAAGGTATCAATCCACAGCTTCGGTGATTTGTTTAGCCCCGATACATTTTCGGCGCAGCGTCACTCGACCAGTGAGCTATTACGCACTCTTTAAATGATGGCTGCTTCTAAGCCAACATCCTGGTTGTCTAAGCAACGCCACATCCTTTTCCACTTAACAAATACTTTGGGACCTTAGCTGGTGGTCTGGGCTGTTTCCCTCTTGACTACGGATCTTATCACTCGCAGTCTGACTCCCAAACATAAATCATTGGCATTCGGAGTTTGTCTGAATTCGGTAACCCGGGATGGGCCCCTAGTCCAAACAGTGCTCTACCTCCAAGATTCTAACGTTTGAGGCTAGCCCTAAAGCTATTTCGGAGAGAACCAGCTATCTCCAGGTTCGATTGGAATTTCTCCGCTACCCACACCTCATCCCCGCACTTTTCAACGTGCGTGGGTTCGGACCTCCAGTAAGTGTTACCTCACCTTCATCCTGGACATGGGTAGATCACCTGGTTTCGGGTCTACGACCACATACTCATTCGCCCTATTCAGACTCGCTTTCGCTGCGGCTCCGTCTTCTCAACTTAACCTCGCATGTAATCGTAACTCGCCGGTTCATTCTACAAAAGGCACGCCATCACCCGTTAACGGGCTTTGACTATTTGTAGGCACACGGTTTCAGGGTCTATTTCACTCCCCTTCCGGGGTGCTTTTCACCTTTCCCTCACGGTACTGGTTCACTATCGGTCACTAGGTAGTATTTAGCCTTGGGAGATGGTCCTCCCGGATTCCGACGGAATTTCACGTGTTCCGCCGTACTCAGGATACACTCTGGAGGGAATGAACTTTTGACTACGGGGCTTTTACCCTATCCTGCGGACCTTTCCAGATCGCTTCGTCTAGCTCATTCTTTTGTAACTCCGTATAGAGTGTCCTACAACCCCAAGAGGCAAGCCTCTTGGTTTGGGCTCTTCCCGTTTCGCTCGCCGCTACTCAGGGAATCGAATTTTCTTTCTCTTCCTCCAGGTACTTAGATGTTTCAGTTCCCTGGGTGTGTCTCAGATGCGCTATGTATTCACGCAAATGTACTGCCCCATTACGGGCAGTGGGTTTCCCCATTCGGAAATCTTCGGATCGAAGCTCACTTACAGCTCCCCGAAGCATATCGGTGTTAGTGCCGTCCTTCATCGACTCCTAGTGCCAAGGCATCCACCGTGCG
This sequence comes from Psychrobacillus sp. FSL K6-4046, assembly GCF_038624605.1. Lineage (NCBI taxonomy): Bacteria > Bacillati > Bacillota > Bacilli > Caryophanales > Bacillaceae > Psychrobacillus > Psychrobacillus sp. FSL K6-4046. The sequence goes on along the minus strand of NZ_CP152020.1, from coordinate 33,167 downwards.
CCCTTATTAACTTAACCTAAAAGTTAAAAGTACTACACTTGCAATCACGTAAGTGATCACAATTTGAATATCTTGCGTTTGTTTCTTTTTTTGATGTCGTTTTATCCAGTTTTCAAAGAACAAGTTAAAAAGCTTTAAATGCTCATATAGAATGAACATTCAAAACTGAACTGCAAAACGTTAAGATACAGATAAAGATCTGTATTCCGAATATATCCTTAGAAAGGAGGTGATCCAGCCGCACCTTCCGATACGGCTACCTTGTTACGACTTCACCCCAATCATCTGTCCCACCTTCGGCGGCTGGCTCCCAAAAGGGTTACCCCACCGACTTCGGGTGTTACAAACTCTCGTGGTGTGACGGGCGGTGTGTACAAGGCCCGGGAACGTATTCACCGTGGCATGCTGATCCACGATTACTAGCGATTCCGGCTTCATGTAGGCGAGTTGCAGCCTACAATCCGAACTGAGAACGGTTTTATGGGATTTGCTCACCCTCGCGGGGTTGCGACCCTCTGTACCGTCCATTGTAGCACGTGTGTAGCCCAGGTCATAAGGGGCATGATGATTTGACGTCATCCCCACCTTCCTCCGGTTTATCACCGGCAGTCACCTTAGAGTGCCCAACTGAATGCTGGCAACTAAGATCAAGGGTTGCGCTCGTTGCGGGACTTAACCCAACATCTCACGACACGAGCTGACGACAACCATGCACCACCTGTCACCGCTGTCCCCGAAGGGAAAAGCCTATCTCTAGGCCGGTCAGCGGGATGTCAAGACCTGGTAAGGTTCTTCGCGTTGCTTCGAATTAAACCACATGCTCCACCGCTTGTGCGGGCCCCCGTCAATTCCTTTGAGTTTCAGTCTTGCGACCGTACTCCCCAGGCGGAGTGCTTAATGCGTTAGCTGCAGCACTAAGGGGCGGAAACCCCCTAACACTTAGCACTCATCGTTTACGGCGTGGACTACCAGGGTATCTAATCCTGTTTGCTCCCCACGCTTTCGCGCCTCAGCGTCAGTTACAGACCAGAAAGCCGCCTTCGCCACTGGTGTTCCTCCAAATCTCTACGCATTTCACCGCTACACTTGGAATTCCGCTTTCCTCTTCTGTACTCAAGTCCCCCAGTTTCCAATGACCCTCCACGGTTGAGCCGTGGGCTTTCACATCAGACTTAAAGGACCGCCTGCGCGCGCTTTACGCCCAATAATTCCGGACAACGCTTGCCACCTACGTATTACCGCGGCTGCTGGCACGTAGTTAGCCGTGGCTTTCTAATGAGGTACCGTCAAGGTACGAGCAGTTACTCTCGTACTTGTTCTTCCCTCACAACAGAGTTTTACGATCCGAAAACCTTCTTCACTCACGCGGCGTTGCTCCATCAGACTTTCGTCCATTGTGGAAGATTCCCTACTGCTGCCTCCCGTAGGAGTCTGGGCCGTGTCTCAGTCCCAGTGTGGCCGATCACCCTCTCAGGTCGGCTACGCATCGTCGCCTTGGTGAGCCGTTACCTCACCAACTAGCTAATGCGCCGCGGGCCCATCCTGTAGTGACAGCCGAGACCGTCTTTTAACATTTCCTCATGTGAGGTAATGGATTATTCGGTATTAGCCCCGGTTTCCCGGAGTTATCCCAATCTACAGGGCAGGTTGCCCACGTGTTACTCACCCGTCCGCCGCTAAATCAGAAGAAGCAAGCTTCTTCATCATCCGCTCGACTTGCATGTATTAGGCACGCCGCCAGCGTTCGTCCTGAGCCAGGATCAAACTCTCCATAATAGAGAACTTAAAAAGCTCATTTTGTTTTGCTGGCATCATCATTAAATGATGTCAAAAATTGTTTTGCGTCAATCAAGCCGAAGCTTGTTGATGCTGTATGTCTTAACGTTTTGCATGTTCAGTTTTCAATGTTCATTGTGTCAGCCAAACTTGTTTACCTCTTGGCGACTTCTACTATATTACACTCGTTTTAAACTTACGTCAACACTTTTTAAAAACTTTTTTTATTTTTTTATATTAGTATAGAAATAGCTACTACTGACGCTACTCCTGGAACTCCTAATACTGCTACTACTGCGCCTGTAAAGAGATTGATCGGGACCGCGTATCCTGCCGTTCCAAGTAATAAATGAACTCCGAATAACAGTAAGATAGAAAACCCTAAACGAAATAACAAGATAGAAATACTCTCAAATAAATTAGAAGACGAACTCTTGAATACTAAAAACAGTAATAATACTAGCGAACACACAATAATGGTTAACTTCATGTAATTATCCCTCCATAAAATCAATATCCTTATTATATGAAGCTAGTACTATTAATATTCTATTTTATAATTACATTTCGAATCTTTGCCTCTTTATATAGATAGAAGTGTATACTCTCTGCCATTTTCCTTTTAGCAACTGCATCTAAATCATAGTCATTCAAGTAATCTTCAATTCGTTGAGCTTGTTGCCAATCTTCTTTGGTAGCTTTAATAAGCTCTACAAACCGTTCATCAAATTCTTTTTTCAGTTTCCCCTTTTTAAAAAACATCCAGCTCTACATCTCCTTATAGCTCCCTGCGTCCTTCTAATGCTTTAGAAAGAGTAACCTCATCTGCATACTCTAAATCTCCACCTACAGGCAAACCATGGGCAATCCTCGTAGTCTTAATGCCTGAAGGCTTTACTAGACGAGAAATATACATCGCGGTTGCTTCTCCTTCTATAGTAGGGTTTGTTGCTAAAATCAGTTCTTCTACTTGGTCATTCTGTAATCTTTTTAAAAGGGTCGGTACATTAATATCCTCTGGACCTATTCCATCCATCGGTGAGATAGCCCCATGCAGTACATGGTATAAACCATTGTAATCTCTCATTTTTTCCATTGCAATTACGTCTTTTGTATCTTGTACTACACAGATCATAGATCCATCACGCTGTTTATCCTGACAAATATGGCAAGGATCTATGTCCGTGATATGTCCACAAACCGAACAGTAGCTCAAGTTCCTTTTAGCGTCTACTAGAGCTTTAGCAAAGTCTAGTACTGTATCTTCTTTCATAGTTAACACAAAAAATGCCAGACGGGCCGCTGTTTTGGGCCCGATTCCTGGCAATTTCATAAAGCTTTCAATTAGCTTTGATATCGGTTCAGGATAATGCATGATTTGTCCTCCTAGAACATGCCAGGAAGGTTCAATCCTTTCGTGAATTGACCCATAGTGGCATTAGCTGTTTCTTCCGCTTTTTTCATTGCTTCGTTGGTTGCAATTACGATCAAGTCTTGTAGCATTTCCACATCGTCTGGATCTACAACAGTAGGGTCTAAAGCTACCTCTAGTACTTCTTTTTGTCCTGAAACAGTAACTTTCACCATTCCACCGCCGGCAACTGCTTCAAAACGTTGAGTTGCTAACTCCTCTTGAGCTTCAGCCATTTTCTTTTGCATCTTTTGCATTTGTTTCATCATACCTTGCATATTTCCCATTCCACGCATAATTATTTTCCTCCTTAGTCATCATGTACTTCTACAAAATCTTTGCCGAAAAGCCTCTCAGCTTCCACAATCAATGGATCCTCTGAAATCTCTTCCATTCCTTGTAGTAACTCCATCGCTTCTAATGGTTCTGAAGAAGACGCCGCCTCTGACTCTGTTGAATCTTTCTTTAATCCATTTTGCTGAATAAATTCTTCTCTAATCTTTAACCAACTTTCTTCAGGTACATACACTACCTCATACATCGTTCCAGTAAGATTCGCGATAAGCTGAGGGAAAGAAGTTGAGAATGTTTTATTCTCCATTGCCATTTGACAATGTATATCATACTTAAATTTTAACACAAATGCAGTAGAAGATGCTGCAACTGGCTCTGCATCATTTAATAACGCTGCATGTGACTTTTGTAGCTGTTGTAAGATAGTTGCCCAATGAGATTTAATGGCTTGGATATCTGATTTTGTCGCCATTTTTAAAATTTCTTGAATACGTCCACTAGACACTTTGACTCCTGAGGCTTTTTGTCTTGTTCTCTTGGGTTGTTCCTGCTGAGCCCCTTGACTGTTTCCTGTAGTATAAGTGCCTTGGCTTAATTGCTGCTGAAGTTGTTGTAATTGTCCTTCAAGCAACTGGACTTTATTCTCTAATTCAGTGGTATTAACGTTACCTACATTTGCATCTTGAGGTACTTGTGCCAACCGTATAATGGCAGTTTCTAAATAGACCTTCGCATGATTAGAAAAACGCATTTCTTGTTGGGTGTTTGTAAGAATCGAGATACTCTTATAAAGGGTTTCTACCGGAAACTTAAAGGCAAGTTCTCTAAAATGCTCATCTCCCGTAGCAATTTCTAACAATTCCGCTTGATCGGGAGCTACCTGTAGTACTAATAAATCTCTATAGAACGTAATAAAATCCTCTGTTAATCTTACAGGATCTTTTCCGTCATCTACGAGCTTTTCAATGCTCCCTAATGCATGGGCAACATCTCTTTCACTCAATGCTTCTGCAAGCTGATAAAATACATCCTGACCTATTGAACCAGTTACAAGTAAAGCATCTTCTATAGTCATTGTTTCGCCACTAAAGGATACCACCTGATCTAACATACTGAGGGCGTCTCGCATCCCTCCTGCTGCAGCCTGGGCAATGATTTTCAAAACATTTACATCGTATTCAATTTGCGCATCTGTCAGCACTTCTATCATTCTAGAAACGATATCAGTCGAGGTAATACGTTTAAAATCGAAACGCTGACATCTAGAAATGATGGTTAATGGTATTTTATGTGGCTCTGTGGTTGCCAGTATAAAGACGGCATGTGCCGGTGGTTCTTCTAATGTTTTTAATAAAGCATTAAAGGCACTGGTAGAAAGCATATGCACTTCATCTATAATATAAACTTTGAAACGAGCATTGGAAGGAGCAAAACGCACCTTTTCAATAATATCTCTTATTTCCTCTACGCGAGAATTAGAAGCAGCATCGAACTCAATTACATCTGTGTTGGAACCCTCTGTAATGCTTTTACAAGTCTCACATTCATTACATGGTTCCTTTGCAGGGCCATTTTCACAGTTCAATGCCTTTGCAAATATCTTTGCGGCACTTGTTTTCCCTGTTCCTCTTGGTCCTGAAAATAGATATGCATGAGTAGTTTTATTATAAAGGAGGGCATTTTGAAGGGTTTGCTTGATATGAGTTTGACCGGACATTTCCGCAAACGACTGAGGTCGATAAGCGCGGTAAAAAGCTTGATACGACAACAAGTTTCCCTCCCTCTTTTGTTTAAGTAAAGTATGGACTAATTATATCATAAAGAGAACTGTACTTCTGCTCCAAACTCTAATATGGACAAATAAAAAAACTCATTCCTCCGAAGATGAATGAGTTTGAATTATATAATTTAAAGCCGTGCACCTTCCTTCGATTGATACACATAGGCGGCACCTTTGTCGTTAACTCAGTCTAGGCAACCCTGCGGCACATGAGAATGCACCACTTAATGCTGCTTCCTTCCGGACCTGACATGGTTCATGGGCTCCCATTGCGCAGGACCCAGACGTCAACATCACGTGCAAATACCAGACCCTACATATAAACAACCTCGAGAAGGGGTTCAGTCTCGCTAGAGCGGATTGCGAGTTACAAGACACCGCTACCTTCCCACCTAGCACGGCAATATTCAGTATAAGCTTTTTTTGTTGAGAAATCAATGGAAATATCCTTTTCCTCTTTTTCTATAACTCTATTCTAAAAAAATACTATATTTTTTTCAAAAATGTTGACTTTGAATTTCATCCATGATAAATTAGTTCTTGTACTTCGGAGGAATACCCAAGTCTGGCTGAAGGGATCGGTCTTGAAAACCGACAGGCGGGTCATACCGCGCGGGGGTTCGAATCCCTCTTCCTCCTCCATTTTTTAACAACACACACGCATAAATTTGAGATTGAATTCGTTGCTTTTGTAACGAATTTTTCTTAGCCATACATGTTCAGAATATTAAGAAGTTGACTTTTTATGGGTCAGCTTCTTTTTTATTTTATGAATTGACTCATAATAATATCCTCCACATACTCACACGGTCCAAGCTTTCCATGTTTAATCTTCCTTTCCTCACACTACCACCAGTTCGAATTCTCCCCTTTTACTAAATATCCTCCTTTGTAACAAAAAAGCTTCCGCAATACATGCGGAAGCTTTCATTATTTACGTAAGGTGATTGTTTGTGTTTGTTCCATAAAATGCCCAATTCTTTCAAGAATTAGCTCGACATCTTCAGGATTTTCTACGATATCATAATCATTAATGTTAAGGCGAAGCACCGGGCAACCATTAAATCCATCAATCCACTTTTCATAACGACCATGCATTTCTTCCCAATAAGCGATTGGCGTCTGCTGCTCCATCGGACGGCCTCTTTCATGAATACGATCGATTACACTGTCCAATGAACCTTCTAAATAAATTAAAAGGTTCGGATGCGGGAAATACGGTGTCATCACCATTGCCTCGAATAGGCTTGTATATGTCTCATGATCGATCGGATCCATCGTTCCCTTTTCCTTGTGCATTTGCGCAAAAATACCTGTATCCTCATAGATAGAACGGTCCTGGATAAACCCTCCACCATATTCGAACATTCTCTTTTGTTCCTTAAATCTCTCTGCTAAGAAGTAAATCTGTAAATGAAAGCTCCATTTAGAGAAATCCTCGTAAAAACGGTCAAGATATGGGTTAGTATCTACTTTTTCAAACGAAGTCTTAAAATGTAATGCGTCAGCAAGCATTTTTGTCATAGTAGATTTCCCAACACCTACAGTTCCTGCAATAGTAATGACAGCATTGGCTGGGATGCCATACTTTTCTCTTAAGTTCATGTTATTTACTCCTTTTAAGTAGTGTAGCACTTACTTTTTCTAAAATTATATTTAAATCCTGGCTGTTCTGTACAAAGTCCATTTCATCACCGTTGAAACGAATAACAGGTACGTCTGGGTGCTTTGCTTCAAAGTCATTTATAAACATTCTATAGTCCGATGAAAGTTGCTCTAGATAGCTTGTACTAATTTTCTTTTCGAACTCTCTCCCACGTAAATCAATACGATTTTCTAGCACGTCTATACTTGCATCTAAATAAATTACCATGTTCGGGATTGGCATATCCTTCGTTAAAATATGATAAATGGACTCGTATTTCTCATACTCGACCTCATTTAGAGAGCGTTTTGCAAAAATAAGATTTTTAAAAATATGATAATCCGCAACAACTGCTGTGTCGTTGGATAAGTATTTTTTTTCAATATCACTTAATTGCTTATAGCGATTACAAAGAAAGAACATTTCAGTTTGAAAGCTCCACTCTGCTATATCTTCATAGAATTTATTTAAAAAGGGGTTTTCGTCTACGATCTCTTTTAACAATTCAAATTGATATGTATTAGCAATTGCTTTGGCCAATGAGGTTTTACCAACACCTATTGGACCCTCTACCGTTATAAATGGAATAGACATATCTCTAACCTCACTCTAAAGTTTCAAGTCGTATCCTCTATTTTAGCATAGGGATATGACGAAAAATAGAGGATATTTGTCTTTCCAGAGAAAGACAAATACCCCCTATTTTTTCTTAATACGAAACATGTCATTTAAAAGATACCAATTCTGTGGAAAATTGAAGCCACTATGCCAGTAGGAGATTCCTAAAAGGTTCAGTTCCTTTAAAAGATTGAACTTAGCCTGAATAGAACGAGCATCCTCGAACCACACTTCATGCTCTTTTCCGTCCCTCCAGTAATTAAAAAAAGGTGCCTGGGCAACTTCATCATATTCTATCGCGGCATTTCGATCGATTGCCAGTTGAACTGCTGCTTGGGCACTAATTGCTCTTGCAAAAGGATTGCCTACTTTGTAAGGTAATGTCCAATCATAGCCGTACAGGTTTTGACCCATCATAACCTTTTGTGAAGGTATTTCACTTATGGCATACTCTAAAACTTTTCTTACCGGACCTATTGGAGACACAGCCATCGGGGGTCCTCCACTATAGCCCCATTCATATGTCATAATGACGACGAAGTCTAGCACCTCACCTAGAGCCTTATAGTCGTGTCCTTCATACCACTTACCAGGCTGGTTAGCACTTGTTTTTGGAGCTAGGCTAGCAGAAAAAATGAAGCTAGGAGCAAAAGCCCGAAACTCTTTTAAGAAAGTTACGTATGCTTCCCGATCATTTGGATCTATATATTCAAAATCAGTATGAATATGATTCGTTCCTCTTCTATTAGCCTCAGCAACTGTCTCTTCAAATACTCTTTGCTTCACTTCCTCATTCGTAAAAATGGTATGAGCTAATGTGTCGCTAAAAGCACCTTCTTCAATATTGACTATTATAACAACTTCTTCCACGTTATTTGCCGCAGCAACTTCTGGCAACCTTCCCCAATCCATTTTAGTCAATGACCCATCTCTTTTAACTTCAAAAGCAAATGGCATCATGTAGGTTAATAGAGAGGCTACATTTTCTACTTGGCTAATAACTGTTTCAGATGGAGCCTCGGTATACCATTCCACATATAAATTGGTTTCAATCATTGGCCGATTTGGACTTGGAGTAGAGGGTAAGACTAATGATTGTCCAACGACCAATACATCCTGGTTCGGCAAGCCATTGATCGAAGCAATAGTAGCCGCACTAGTACCATTCTGTCTTGCAATAGAATATAAGCTATCACCTAACTTAACTGTATAAATCATCGCATCACTCCTTCAAATCAGAATATGCACGTTATCTACAAAACATGCTAAAATACGCGTAAGGAGTTGACTCCAAATGGATCAATATTATATGAATTTAGCAATTGAGGAAGCAAAAAAGGCTGCTGCCATAGGTGAGGTTCCGATCGGAGCAATTATCGTACATAAAAATGAGGTAATTGCGAGTGCCTACAATCTACGAGAAACAACCCAAAATGCAACGACACATGCAGAACTTCTGGCTATTCAAGAGGCATGTGCCAAAATTGGTAGCTGGAGACTCGAAGAAACAACCCTTTATGTAACTTTAGAGCCTTGCCCTATGTGTGCTGGAGCAATATTACAGTCACGTATCCCTCGAGTGGTATATGGTGCAAGAGACATGAAGGCAGGGTGTGTAGATTCTCTGTATTCGCTTTTAAATGACACTCGATTCAACCATGTCTGTGAGGTAACAGAAGGGGTTCTTGCGGAAACCTGTGGTAATTTACTAACGACTTTCTTTCGAGAGCTACGACTAAAGAAAAAGAACCAAAAACGCTTAGAACTCTAGGCGTTTTTGGTTCTTACTTTTATATCATTAAAAGTATCTTATAACGGATCATTTGCCTGTCGGGGCAGACATAGGCGCTTTCGCTTTTCTTTATGGCTAGCTTCTGCACCTTGCCCCTCGGGGTCAAATGAATAAAAGTTCCGGTGGCTGAAGAGCTGCCTCCTCACTTTTCCCCATTTGCCTGTCGGGGCAGACATAGGCGCTTTCGCTTTTCTTTATTTAATAATTGTTTTTCCGCCCATATATGGTTGTAGGACCTCTGGGATTTTAACTGAACCGTCTGGTTGCTGATAATTTTCTAGGATGGCAGCTACTGTGCGTCCGATTGCTAGTCCACTACCGTTTAATGTGTGTACAAACTCAGGCTTAGCACCCGGTTCTCTTCTAAAACGGATTCCAGCACGACGAGCTTGGAAGTCCTCGAAGTTACTGCATGAAGAAATTTCTTTATATTCGCCATAGCTTGGTAACCATACTTCAATATCATACTTCTTCGCTGCAGTGAATCCAAGATCTGCTGTGCACATACGTAGCACACGATATGGAAGTCCTAAAAGCTGAAGAACCTTTTCTGCATGTCCTGTTAGAAGGTCCAATTGCTCGTAAGAATCCTCTGGTTTAACAAAACGTACCAGCTCAACTTTATTAAATTGATGCTGACGGATTAGTCCGCGTGTATCTCTACCTGCAGAACCAGCCTCTGAACGGAAACAAGCACTAAAAGCAGTAAAGGCTTGTGGAAGATCAGCTCCATCTAAAATTTCATCCCGGTAGAAGTTAGTTACTGGCACCTCAGCCGTTGGGATTAAGAAATAATCCTCCTCGTTAACTAAGAAAGCATCCTCTTCAAACTTTGGAAGCTGTCCAGTACCTGTTAGGCTCATACGGTTTGCCATATATGGTGGTAGCATTTCTTCATAGCCATGCTCTTCTGAATGAAGGTCCATCATGAAATTCCATAGCGCGCGCTCTAATCTTGCCCCTAAACCACGGTAAAAAGCAAAACGGCTTCCAGTTACTTTTGCAGCTCGTTCAAAGTCCACAATTTTTAAATCTGTGGCGATATCCCAATGAGCCTTTGTATCAAAGTTAAACGCAGGGACCTCTCCCCATTTACGAATTTCAACATTATCATCCTCAGAATCGCCAATTGGAACGTCATCATGTGGAATATTTGGAATGCGCATCATCATATATTCAAATTTTTCTTCTACCTGGCGTAGTTCTTCATCTAATGCTTTAATCTCATCGCCTACTTCACGCATGCGAGCGATTACATCATCAGCATTCTCTTTATTTCGTTTCATTTGTGAGATTTTTTGAGAAACCTCGTTTCTTTCTGCCTTTAGTACTTCTGTTTTTGCTATTAATTCTCTACGCTTTTGGTCTAAAGGAAGAAATTGATCGAACTCGGAGATATCTTCTCCACGCTTCGCAAGTTTAGCTTTCACTTCTTCATAATTATCACGTACAAATTTTACATCTAACATATGATTTCCTCCTCTTGATATTTTTGGCCTATTAACCAGATTTAAATTCATAAAAAACGACAAAAAACCCCCATCCCTTATAAAAGGGACGAGAGCTACCCGCGTTGCCACCCTGATTGATCTGACATCTCAGATCCACTTGTCTAATAACGGCTTTTCAACCGGCCACAGCTTACCTATTTTTCAGCTGCGCAACTCAAAGGACGGATTCACAAGCGCTTTTATCAGCTCCCACCAGCCGCTGACTCTCTAAAAAAAACTTACTTGCTACTACTTCCTATCATCGTTTTTTAAATCATGAAATTAACCATACTTTACTATAGGTTGACCGGTTTGGCAAGCGATTCCTGAACCATTTGTATAAAATAGGCAGTTATACGATGATCATTTGTTAATTCGGGATGAAAGGAGCATCCCAATATATGATTCTGTCTTGCCATTACGATGCGTTCTTCGTGGGTAGCAAGAATATCTACACTTTTATCTACTTCCACAATATGTGGAGCCCTTATAAAAATAGCAGGAAAATCTGCTGCTATCCCTTGAATATCTAAATTAGTTTCAAAGCTATCCACCTGACGACCGAAGGAATTTCTTGCGACAGTTGCTTGTAGCACACCAATATGATGTGTATCCTGACCTTGAATTTGCTTTGCTAATAATATAAGACCAGCACAAGTACCAAACATAGGCTTGCCTGACTCTGCAAACTGCTTTAAACAACCTAGTAAATCAAACCGGTCTATAAGCTTGCGCATTGCGGTACTTTCTCCACCAGGTAGGATTAAACCATCTATTTCTTTCAAGTCCTCTTTTGTTTTAACCTTTACTGCCTTTGCCCCGCATTCCTCCACTGAACGGATATGTTCCGTAACGGCACCTTGGAGAGCAAGCACTCCTATTTTCACCATTTTACCACCCTCGATCTTGCATACGCTCAGCAGTGGATAAACGAGAAATTTCTATTCCCTTCATAGGGATTCCTAAATCCTTTGAAATCTCCACTAATAATTTATAATCTTGATAATGAGTAGTTGCCTCTACAATAGCGCGAGCAAATTTCTCTGGATTATCGGATTTAAATATACCTGAACCGACAAATACTCCGTCTGCTCCTAACTCCATCATTAGTGCAGCATCTGCTGGAGTTGCAACTCCTCCTGCTGCGAAATTTACTACTGGCAATTTTCCTTTGTGCTTAATTTGCAATAAAATTTCATACGGTGCTCCAAGAATTTTTGCCTCTGTCATTAATTCATCCTCATCCATATGCACAATCTTTCTCACTTGGGCATTTACCTTACGCAAATGACGAACTGCTTCTACAATATTCCCTGTCCCAGGCTCTCCTTTTGTGCGAAGCATGGATGCACCTTCTCCTATGCGTCGAGCAGCCTCTCCTAAGTCCTTACATCCACAAACAAAAGGAACAGTAAACTCACTTTTTCGAAGGTGATACTCCTCATCCGCTGGAGTCAGTACTTCTGATTCATCAATATAATCCACACCCATTGCTTCTAGCATTCTGGCTTCCGTGATGTGTCCGATACGCGCTTTAGCCATGACTGGAATCGTTACAGCACTCATTACCTCTTCCATTATGCGAGGATCGGCCATACGAGCCACTCCTCCCGCAGCACGAATATCAGAAGGCACACGTTCTAATGCCATAACTGCCACGGCTCCTGCTGCCTCTGCAATACGAGCCTGCTCCGCATTAATAACATCCATTATAACTCCACCCTTTTGCATCTCAGCCATACCTCTTTTTACTAACTCTGTTCCTGTCATATGTAAATTCATCCTATATACCTCCTAATTGTTATAAAATTTAGTATAATGGTAATTGACCATATGAAAAGTGCCAGAAACAATAAAATGAACGTGGTCAGATTGGATGATACAATGGATTTTCTCATGCTCCCTTTAGAAAAAAACACAAATCTACCATTATATGAACAATTATATAAATTTTTAAAAAATGCCATTGTGCAAGGTCATATTAAGGAAGGAGAAAAGCTTCCATCTAAAAGAAAACTAGCTGAATACCTTGATCTAAGTCAAACAACGATCGAGCTTTCGTATAGTCAGCTTGTCGCAGAAGGATATATTAATTCGGAGCCAAGAAAAGGGTATTTTGTCCAAAACATAGAAGAGCTAGCTCTGATTGAAAAGGAAGATACTCCTATTGGAAAAGAAGAGAAAGCTACTTCCTTCCATATAGACTTCTCACCGGGAAAGATAGATGAAGATTCTTTTCCTTTTACTCTTTGGAGAAAATACGCAAAAGAATTAGCCCATGAAGACCATAAAGATCTATTGCAGCTAGGACATCCTCAGGGAGACTATATACTAAGACAACAAATATCGTCCTATCTTTATCAATCCCGTGGTGTAAAAAGCAGACCAGAGCAAATTATTTTAGGATCAGGTACAGAACAACTCATGCCACTTCTCGTTCGTCTTCTTGGTGACAAAGCCGTTTATGGTTACGAAAATCCTGGGTATCCATTATCCCATCATCTTTTTTTAGAGAATGAGGAAAAGTCTGTTGCTGTTCCAGTAGACGAGGAAGGGTTAGTGGTGGAGGAGCTGGAGAAAACTAATACAACGGTTATGTATGTTACACCATCTCATCAATTTCCAACTGGTTCTGTTATGTCAGCCTCACGCAGAAGTCAACTGCTAGCATGGGCTTATCAGGAAGAGAAACGATATATTATTGAAGATGATTATGACAGTGAGTTTAGATATACAGGAAAACCAATACCTTCTTTACAAGGTATGGATCAAAACGACCGTGTAATTTATTTAAGCACATTTTCGAAGTCTCTCATGCCCTCCTTAAGGATTGCCTACGCTATCCTTCCAAACACGCTTATAAAGCAATATAAGGACAAATACTATTATTATTCTGCTACTGTACCACGCATGGATCAGCATATACTTGCGAAATTTATGGAGGACGGTCACTTTGCAAAGCACTTAAATAAAATGCGTAAAATTTATAAAAGAAAGCTGGAAATAGTCACGAAGACACTTTCAGAGTACGAGCCTATTGTTAATCTTTCAGGGGAACAGGCAGGAATGCATCTTCTATTAACCATCCAGACAGATAGGAAGGAAGAGGAGCTTGTTTCTCTTGCCCAACAAGCTAACATTCAAATCTATGGTTTGCATAAGTATATAACCTCTCCCATTGACGAAACTGTTCCAAGGTTAGTTTTAGGTTTTGGTGGATTAGATTTTACGAATCTTTCGTCCTCCATACATGAACTTATGCGGGCAATCAAAATAGAGAAATCATAATATCCCTTGCAAGCAAAAAGCACTGAAACTCATATAGAGTTTCAGTGCTTTTTATAGAAGATGTACAACCTTATCTGCAATGCCTAAGTGTTAAAATAAGCCGCCAACAAAATCAGTTGTACTATCCCATAATCCGCTAAAGAATTTACCGATGCCTTGTAGCATTAAACTGAACCAACCTGCTTTTTCTACAGCTTCTGTTGTTACTACATCAACACTTCCTTGATCGCCAGTAATGTACCCATAGTCAGTACCTTCAGATTTTTCAAGATGGACTTTTCCTACTACTGTATCCTTCTTGACTTCTGCTTCTAGCTTGTCTTCTAATGGAGTGAAAACAGGCTTGTACAGATCTTTATCACTGGATTTGATCAGCATAGAGATAGGTTCTTTCACTGCAATTGCAACCGTATCTTCTTTTCCTTTATTTACTTTTAAATTTTTATGGCCAGGAATTTTATATCCTTCTGGTATTAGCTCTACTTTAGTAAACTGGGCAAAACCAAAATCAAATAACGCTCTAGTTGCGTCAAATCTAGCTTCATAACTTCCTTTTCCGTTAGCATCTACTGCTTTCATGACTACAGCGATTACTCTCATACCGTTTCTTTCAGCAGTTCCGGTAAAGGAATGTCCTGCAAAATCTGTTGTTCCTGTTTTCAAACCATCTACGCCTTCATACTCGTAAACTAGTCCTGGTAGCATCCAGTTCCAGTTACTCATTTTGATAGCATCCGATGTGCCCTCGCGAAAAATTTTATGAGGAATCTTTGTTGTCTCTAACACTTCTGGATAGTCTTTCATCAGAAGATAAGCTAATTTTGCCACCGAGCTAGCAGGCATGACATTTTCATCTGTTTCTCCTGTGCTTGCCGGATGCATCCCTTGTAAATCTGCGTTGTTTAAGCCTGTTGAATTTACAAATTTATAGTTTTCTAAGCCCATTTCTGCAGCTTTTTCATTCATTAACTTCACAAAGTTTTCTTCAGTTCCAGCAATTGTTTCAGCTATTGCAATAGTTGCTGCATTGGCTGAATAGATTGCCATTGCTTCGTATAATTCACGAATTGAATAAGTACCATCCTCGCGTAGAGGCACGTTACTTAGACGACGATCTTGAGAAATTTTATATGTATATTCATTTACTGAATATTGTTGTTCCCATGAAATTTTACCTTCTTCTATTGCTTCAAAAAGAAGATATTCGGTCATCATTTTTGTCATACTTGCAATTCCTAAAGCTGCATCTGCATTTTGCTCATAAAGAATTTTTCCAGAATCAGCATCTACTAAGATCGCTGCATCAACATTTAAATTTAAACTTTCCTCTGCTTTTGTGTTAGTTGGCATTCCACCTACTAAAGACACAAGCAACATCGGAAGTACTAGCCACTTTACCATTGTTGTTTTCCAATATTTCTTCACTACTGTACCTCCACTTTTTCTATTATCAATGCTCATTTTATCATACTTTTTGAACTAGGTGCATAACACTTTAAAAAAGCACCCATTCGGCCTATATATAGACGTGTAATGGGTGCGAAAGTTTCTACTTATTTTAAGAGATAGAGTAGTTTGGTGCTTCTTTTGTTATTTGTACATCATGTGGGTGACTTTCTCGTAGACCGGCACCAGTCATGCGAATAAATTGTGCATTTTCTCGTAGGTCTTCTAAAGTGCCTGTACCACAATACCCCATACCTGCTCGAACTCCACCAAGAAGCTGATGAATTGTATCAGAAAGTGGACCTTTGTATGGTAGACGTCCTTCAATACCTTCTGGAACTAATTTCTTTGCATCCTCTTGGAAATAGCGATCCTTAGATCCTTTTTCCATAGCAGCAATAGAACCCATTCCTCGGTATACTTTAAAACGTCTTCCTTGGAAGATTTCAGTTTCTCCTGGGCTTTCGGTAGTTCCAGCCAGTAGACTACCTAACATAACTACATGTCCTCCGGCAGCCAAAGCCTTTACAATATCGCCAGAGAATTTAATACCACCATCAGCAATAATCGTTTTACCTGCCTTGCGAGCTTCAGAAGCACAATCATAAATAGCAGTAATTTGTGGTACACCAACACCTGCTACTACACGAGTAGTACAAATAGATCCTGGACCGATACCAACTTTCACTACATCTGCTCCAGCTTCGTATAAAGCCTTAGTAGCAGCACCAGTTGCGACATTTCCAGCAATAATATCTAAATCTGGATAGGTTGCTCTTATTTCCTTCACTACATCTATTACGCCCTTAGAATGCCCATGAGCTGTATCGATAACAATTACATCTACCTGTGCAGCTACTAACTTTTGCACGCGAATCATTGTATCACTTGTAACACCTACTGCAGCTCCAACTAACAAACGGCCGTGTTGATCCTTAGCAGCGTTAGGAAACTCAATTACTTTTTCAATATCTTTAATAGTAATTAAACCTTTTAAGATTCCGTTATCATCTACAATTGGTAATTTTTCTATTTTGTATTGTTGAAGAATTTTTTCAGCTTGTTCTAATGTAGTACCAACTGCAGCAGTCACTAACTGTTCTTTAGTCATCACTTCATTAATTGGTAAAGAATAGTCTTGAATGAATCGTAGGTCACGATTCGTAATTATTCCGACTAGCTTTAGTTCTTCTTCATTATTTACTATAGGAACGCCAGAGATGCGGTATTTCCCCATTAAATGCTCTGCATCATAAACTTGATGAGTCGGTGTTAGATAAAAAGGATCTGTGATAACGCCATTCTCTGAACGTTTAACTGTTTCCACTTGTTCTGCTTGTTCCTCAATGCTCATGTTTTTATGAATAATTCCTAATCCACCTTGGCGTGCCATAGCAATAGCCATTTTCGCCTCTGTAACAGTATCCATACCAGCACTGATCACCGGAATATTTAATTTGATTTTTGATGTTAAGTGTACTGATAAATTAATATCCTTTGGTAAAACTTCTGATTGAGCTGGAACTAATAAAACATCGTCGAATGTTAAACCTTCTTTTTGAAATTTCGATTCCCACATTACGCTGACTTCCTCCTCTATAATTAAATATTATTACAAGGTTATCAGCGGGCACATAGACTGTCAAGAATCGATAAATAATATATATATTCCGACTTTTCTTTCAATTATTTTATTACTTTGTCTATTAAAAGATTAAAAACTATTAAGTTGAAACTAGGTTTGAGTCCATAATTCCTATTTTAATAGATAAATGTATAAACGCTCTCTAAGAGTATTATCAATATTTATATGCGTTTAATAAGTCCGCTCTGGCAGACACTTCCTGTGGAGTGAGCATTAGCCTGCGCAGGTGTGATGTATATCTGTCTCGCTATCCCTACTTGTGTCACTGCCTGTTACTACAGATTTTACTGGTAGATTACTATATATCAATAATTTTTACCTATGTAATATTCTTATGAAAATTTATTTAAAACTAGAAAATTGCAAAGAGATTCAAAGCTATTCTCACATACGTGGATAGGGAGAGTGATAGCTTTCGGCTTTTTTTTTTCATTTTAAACAAAACAAAAAGCCGCCACCGATTACTCGGTGACGACTTTCTTTGGTGCCCAGCGACGTCCTACTCTTGCAGGGGCGACCCTCCAACTACCATCGGCGGCTGCGAAACCAGATGGGCGGCAGATTTCTTCGTCAGCCGCAGTCGTTCGGTTCTCGCGTATGCCATACGCTCCGATCCTCTCTTCCTTGCTTTCTCGAACTCTTTGCCCCTCCGGCTTCTCGCCCACTTGCTTAGAGAGAGAGTGCCTTCGGCTTTTTTTTCATTTTAAACAAAACAAAAAAGTCATCACCGATTACTCGGTGATGACTTTTTTTGGTGCCCAGCGACGTCCTACTCTTGCAGGGGGAGACCCCCAACTACCATCGGCGCTGAAGAGCTTAACTTCCGTGTTCGGTATGGGAACGGGTGTGACCTCTTCGCCATCATCACTAGACGTTTGAGTTGTTCACTCAAAACTGGATAAAAGACATCATATTAGAAACAAACAATTTGGTTAAGTCCTCGATCGATTAGTATTCGTCAGCTGCACGTGTCGCCACGCTTCCACCCCGAACCTATCTACCTCATCGTCTTTGAGGGATCTTACTTACTTGCGTAATGGGAAATCTCATCTTGAGGGGGGCTTCGTGCTTAGATGCTTTCAGCACTTATCCCGTCCACACATAGCTACCCAGCGATGCCCTTGGCAGAACAACTGGTACACCAGCGGTGTGTCCATCCCGGTCCTCTCGTACTAAGGACAGCTCCTCTCAAATTTCCTACGCCCACGACGGATAGGGACCGAACTGTCTCACGACGTTCTGAACCCAGCTCGCGTACCGCTTTAATGGGCGAACAGCCCAACCCTTGGGACCGACTACAGCCCCAGGATGCGATGAGCCGACATCGAGGTGCCAAACCTCCCCGTCGATGTGGACTCTTGGGGGAGATAAGCCTGTTATCCCCGGGGTAGCTTTTATCCGTTGAGCGATGGCCCTTCCATGCGGAACCACCGGATCACTAAGCCCGTCTTTCGACCCTGCTCGACTTGTAGGTCTCGCAGTCAAGCTCCCTTCTGCCTTTACACTCTTCGAATGATTTCCAACCATTCTGAGGGAACCTTTGGGCGCCTCCGTTACACTTTAGGAGGCGACCGCCCCAGTCAAACTGCCCGCCTGACACTGTCTCCTACCCGGGTTACGGGTATGGGTTAGAATTTCAATACAACCAGGGTAGTATCCCACCGACGCCTCCTCCGAAGCTGGCGCTCCGGGCTCTAAGGCTCCTACCTATCCTGTACAAGTTGCACCAAAATTCAATATCAAGCTACAGTAAAGCTCCACGGGGTCTTTCCGTCCTGTCGCGGGTAACCTGCATCTTCACAGGTACTATAATTTCACCGAGTCTCTCGTTGAGACAGTGCCCAGATCGTTACGCCTTTCGTGCGGGTCGGAACTTACCCGACAAGGAATTTCGCTACCTTAGGACCGTTATAGTTACGGCCGCCGTTTACTGGGGCTTCAATTCGCACCTTCGCTTGCGCTAAGCACTCCTCTTAACCTTCCAGCACCGGGCAGGCGTCAGCCCCTATACTTCACCTTACGGTTTTGCAGAGACCTGTGTTTTTGCTAAACAGTCGCCTGGGCCTATTCACTGCGGCTCTTCTAGGCTATTCACCCAAAAGAGCACCCCTTCTCCCGAAGTTACGGGGTCATTTTGCCGAGTTCCTTAACGAGAGTTCTCTCGCTCACCTTAGGATTCTCTCCTCGACTACCTGTGTCGGTTTGCGGTACGGGCACCTCCCACCTCGTTAGAGGCTTTTCTTGGCAGTGTGAAATCAGGAACTCCGGACATACGTCCTTGCCATCACAGCTCAATGTTACAGAGTGCGGATTTGCCTACACTCACACCTCACTGCTTGGACGTGCATAACCAACAGCACGCTTACCCTATCCTACTGCGTCCCCCCATCACTCAAACGGTGGGGTGGTGGTACAGGAATATCAACCTGTTGTCCATCGTCTACGCCTATCGGCCTCGACTTAGGTCCCGACTAACCCTGAGCGGACGAGCCTTCCTCAGGAAACCTTAGTCATACGGTGGATGGGATTCTCACCCATCTTTCGCTACTCATACCGGCATTCTCACTTCTAAGCGCTCCACCAGTCCTTCCGGTCTGACTTCAACGCCCTTAGAACGCTCTCCTACCACTGATACCAAAGGTATCAATCCACAGCTTCGGTGATTTGTTTAGCCCCGATACATTTTCGGCGCAGCGTCACTCGACCAGTGAGCTATTACGCACTCTTTAAATGATGGCTGCTTCTAAGCCAACATCCTGGTTGTCTAAGCAACGCCACATCCTTTTCCACTTAACAAATACTTTGGGACCTTAGCTGGTGGTCTGGGCTGTTTCCCTCTTGACTACGGATCTTATCACTCGCAGTCTGACTCCCAAACATAAATCATTGGCATTCGGAGTTTGTCTGAATTCGGTAACCCGGGATGGGCCCCTAGTCCAAACAGTGCTCTACCTCCAAGATTCTAACGTTTGAGGCTAGCCCTAAAGCTATTTCGGAGAGAACCAGCTATCTCCAGGTTCGATTGGAATTTCTCCGCTACCCACACCTCATCCCCGCACTTTTCAACGTGCGTGGGTTCGGACCTCCAGTAAGTGTTACCTCACCTTCATCCTGGACATGGGTAGATCACCTGGTTTCGGGTCTACGACCACATACTCATTCGCCCTATTCAGACTCGCTTTCGCTGCGGCTCCGTCTTCTCAACTTAACCTCGCATGTAATCGTAACTCGCCGGTTCATTCTACAAAAGGCACGCCATCACCCGTTAACGGGCTTTGACTATTTGTAGGCACACGGTTTCAGGGTCTATTTCACTCCCCTTCCGGGGTGCTTTTCACCTTTCCCTCACGGTACTGGTTCACTATCGGTCACTAGGTAGTATTTAGCCTTGGGAGATGGTCCTCCCGGATTCCGACGGAATTTCACGTGTTCCGCCGTACTCAGGATACACTCTGGAGGGAATGAACTTTTGACTACGGGGCTTTTACCCTATCCTGCGGACCTTTCCAGATCGCTTCGTCTAGCTCATTCTTTTGTAACTCCGTATAGAGTGTCCTACAACCCCAAGAGGCAAGCCTCTTGGTTTGGGCTCTTCCCGTTTCGCTCGCCGCTACTCAGGGAATCGAATTTTCTTTCTCTTCCTCCAGGTACTTAGATGTTTCAGTTCCCTGGGTGTGTCTCAGATGCGCTATGTATTCACGCAAATGTACTGCCCCATTACGGGCAGTGGGTTTCCCCATTCGGAAATCTTCGGATCGAAGCTCACTTACAGCTCCCCGAAGCATATCGGTGTTAGTGCCGTCCTTCATCGACTCCTAGTGCCAAGGCATCCACCGTGCGCCCTTATTAACTTAACCTAAAAGTTAAAAGTACTACACTTGCAATCACGTAAGTGATCACAATTTGAATATCTTGCGTTTGTTTCTTTTTTTGATGTCGTTTTATCCAGTTTTCAAAGAACAAAGCTTGTTCCTTTGCGACGAGTAATCGCAGGAGCAAGTTAAAAAGCTTTAAATGCTCATATAGAATGAACATTCAAAACTGAACTGCAAAACGTTAAGATACAGATAAAGATCTGTATTCCGAATATATCCTTAGAAAGGAGGTGATCCAGCCGCACCTTCCGATACGGCTACCTTGTTACGACTTCACCCCAATCATCTGTCCCACCTTCGGCGGCTGGCTCCCAAAAGGGTTACCCCACCGACTTCGGGTGTTACAAACTCTCGTGGTGTGACGGGCGGTGTGTACAAGGCCCGGGAACGTATTCACCGTGGCATGCTGATCCACGATTACTAGCGATTCCGGCTTCATGTAGGCGAGTTGCAGCCTACAATCCGAACTGAGAACGGTTTTATGGGATTTGCTCACCCTCGCGGGGTTGCGACCCTCTGTACCGTCCATTGTAGCACGTGTGTAGCCCAGGTCATAAGGGGCATGATGATTTGACGTCATCCCCACCTTCCTCCGGTTTATCACCGGCAGTCACCTTAGAGTGCCCAACTGAATGCTGGCAACTAAGATCAAGGGTTGCGCTCGTTGCGGGACTTAACCCAACATCTCACGACACGAGCTGACGACAACCATGCACCACCTGTCACCGCTGTCCCCGAAGGGAAAAGCCTATCTCTAGGCCGGTCAGCGGGATGTCAAGACCTGGTAAGGTTCTTCGCGTTGCTTCGAATTAAACCACATGCTCCACCGCTTGTGCGGGCCCCCGTCAATTCCTTTGAGTTTCAGTCTTGCGACCGTACTCCCCAGGCGGAGTGCTTAATGCGTTAGCTGCAGCACTAAGGGGCGGAAACCCCCTAACACTTAGCACTCATCGTTTACGGCGTGGACTACCAGGGTATCTAATCCTGTTTGCTCCCCACGCTTTCGCGCCTCAGCGTCAGTTACAGACCAGAAAGCCGCCTTCGCCACTGGTGTTCCTCCAAATCTCTACGCATTTCACCGCTACACTTGGAATTCCGCTTTCCTCTTCTGTACTCAAGTCCCCCAGTTTCCAATGACCCTCCACGGTTGAGCCGTGGGCTTTCACATCAGACTTAAAGGACCGCCTGCGCGCGCTTTACGCCCAATAATTCCGGACAACGCTTGCCACCTACGTATTACCGCGGCTGCTGGCACGTAGTTAGCCGTGGCTTTCTAATGAGGTACCGTCAAGGTACGAGCAGTTACTCTCGTACTTGTTCTTCCCTCACAACAGAGTTTTACGATCCGAAAACCTTCTTCACTCACGCGGCGTTGCTCCATCAGACTTTCGTCCATTGTGGAAGATTCCCTACTGCTGCCTCCCGTAGGAGTCTGGGCCGTGTCTCAGTCCCAGTGTGGCCGATCACCCTCTCAGGTCGGCTACGCATCGTCGCCTTGGTGAGCCGTTACCTCACCAACTAGCTAATGCGCCGCGGGCCCATCCTGTAGTGACAGCGAGATGCCGTCTTTTAACATTTCCTCATGTGAGGTAATGGATTATTCGGTATTAGCCCCGGTTTCCCGGAGTTATCCCAATCTACAGGGCAGGTTGCCCACGTGTTACTCACCCGTCCGCCGCTAAATCAGAAGAAGCAAGCTTCTTCATCATCCGCTCGACTTGCATGTATTAGGCACGCCGCCAGCGTTCGTCCTGAGCCAGGATCAAACTCTCCATAATAGAGAACTTAAAAAGCTCATTTTGTTTTGCTGGCATCATCATTAAATGATGTCAAAAATTGTTTTGCGTCAATCAAGCCGAAGCTTGTTGATGCTGTATGTCTTAACGTTTTGCATGTTCAGTTTTCAATGTTCATTGTGTCGTTTGTTCCGACAGCTTTATTATCATATCAAATTTTTATCTTTCTGTCAACAACTTTATTCAAATTGTTTTTTTTGCAAATAAGAATTAAAAATGAGAACTTGATTACTATACCATCCTTTGAACCTATTCGTCAATACTTTTTAAGAATAAACTTTAGAACTATTTAAAGTATGAGAATCACTTATAAAAGTTCTAAGTGATTCTTCTATATAACAGCCATTTCAAAAAGGTTCTAGTGCTTGAGTTACTTCTTTAGTTTAGAAGGGTACTTCATTATCTTATCAATTGATTACACTTTCAATATGCAAGGATCTCTTTCCTGCCAAATCAATTATATGGCCGGTTTCCAGGAGACGGATCATAGGTCTCATTGGAGAATCTCTATGAATAAAGATAATCTCTGCCAGTTCTCCATCTGACAATCTCACCTTTGTGGAAATAGGTAAATCACAGACAAGGGAGATGAGAGCATTGACTACTTCTATATTATACTTACCAAACTCTTCTTCTTTAATCATCTCTAACACTTTAAAAGAGGAAGCTTTAGCCCGATATATACGTTCTGATGTCATTGCATGATAAACATCAGCCACAGCTATAATCTGAGAGAATAGAGATATATTGTTCATTCTTTCTCCTTTAGGATAACCACTTCCATCTAATCTTTCGTGGTGCTGAAAGATTGCTAGTTTCATCTCCGGCTTCAATAAAGGACTATCTTTAATAGCTTGGAAGCTAAAAATGGTATGTTTTTTGATTTCGGAAAACTCATTTTCCGTAAGTGGCGTCTTTTTATCTCTAATCTTATAGTTTACCTTAGCCATTCCAGCGTCAGCTAATAAGCCTGCAGTCGCTATTTGGTTGATGAGACCCGGCTCGTAACGAAGCTTTTTAGCAATAGCTCCCGATAATATGCCTACTGCTATAGAATGGTGAGCTACATATTTATCCATAGAAGAAAAACTATTTAAAAGAGAAAATATATGTTTCTCCTGCATCGCACGATCTACTAAAGGCATAACAATATTTCTTAGTTTTGCTACATCCACCTTTACTCCTGTTTCCCATGCTGTAAACTCTTTAAAGAAGTTATTTACCGCTTGGTTATATAAGGTATTAAAGTTTGTTTTATTCGATAAGGAGTTACTATTTTTCTGCTCATCTACTTGTTTTTTATTGTTTAACTCGAGAATTTCTTCTTCTGACCTATTAAAGATATTTTCAACAGAGATGGGTACTTTAATAATGTTAAATGCTCTTAGTACCTCAATATGTTCCCTAGAGACTTTTGTATCTTTACGCACGACTGGGGACTTTGTATTCACAAACAGATCTTCGGCTATTATACTACCAATTCTAACCTCTTCTAGATTTTGTAAGATATATTCCATTTGTTACCCTGCTTTTTCTTTTATTTTCCTTAATTATACTAAATTCTATTGATTCTTGTATATGCGAATTCTATGTTTATCTAATTAATATAAATCGTATTTTCACTTAGCTACAGTTATCTAACTAAAAAAAACTACCCTTAAACAGTGTCTAAGGGTAGTTTACTTACTTATTCTTCTATTTCTTCTATTTCTTCTGTTGAGGATGAATCTTCATCAGGAGCAACAGCTGCTTCTTCCATTTCAGCATCTATTACTTCTTCTTCCTCTTCTTTTTCAACTTTTGCTACGGTAGCAATTAACTCGCTGCCAGATAATCTCATTAGACGAACACCTTGAGTACTTCGTCCTGTCATAGAAATATCGTTTACATCCATACGGATCAACATGCCATTAATTGTGATTAGCATCAAGTCTTCAGAACCATCTACTGCCTTCACGGCACATAAAGGTCCATTCTTATCAGTGATTTGGCATGTTTTCACACCCATACCACCTCTAGTTTGCAATCTATACTCAGATTCTGGTGTACGTTTACCGTAACCATTCTCCGTAACCACTAGTATCTCTTGTCCAGGTTCTATAATTTCCATTCCTACTACGTAATCGTCATCCTTCAAACGGATTCCTCTTACTCCTCCAGCAGTCCGGCCCATAGAACGTATATCTGTTTCTTCGAATCTTACTAGCTTACCTTGGCGTGTACCTATGATAATCTCTTTTTTACCGTTGGTTAAACGAACTCCTATTAGTTCATCCTTTTCACGTAAAGAGATAGCTATTAAACCGTTAGCACGGATATGTGCAAAACCTGATACTGGTGTTCTTTTTGTTACACCATGCTTAGTCGTAAAGATTAAGTAATTATCTTCTTCAAATGAAGCCATTGGGATCATCGCAGTTACATGCTCATTTTTCTCAATGCCTAGAAGATTAACCAGTGGCAGGCCTTTTGCTGTTCGACCATACTCTGGAATTTCAAATCCTCTTGCACGGTATACCTTACCATTATTCGTAAAGAATAGAATCGTATCATGGGTGGATGTATACAATAAATGCTCAACGAAATCATCTTCATTAGTTCCCATTCCTTGTACCCCACGACCACCACGTTTTTGACTCTTATACGTATTTGCAGGTAAACGTTTAATATACCCTTTATTTGTTAAAGTAAGCACAGAATTTTCTACAGGTATTAAGTCTTCATCTTCAAAGACCTCTGCTCCTCCTGCAACAATCTCCGTACGGCGTTTATCTGCATAGCGATCTTTAATCTCCGTGATTTCTTCCCGGATGATTTCAATTACTCGATATTCATTAGCTAAGATGAATTTTAGTTCCTCTATTAATTGTACTAATGCCTTATATTCATCTTCAATTTTATCGCGCTCTAATCCAGTTAAGCGTTGTAAACGCATATCCAGAATTGCTTGCGCTTGTCGTTCTGATAAATTGAACTGCTCCATTAAGCCATTTTTTGCTATTTCTCCTGTTTGAGAAGAACGAATTAGCTTAATAATTTCATCAATATGATCTAATGCAATTCGTAAACCTTCTAGAATATGCGCGCGGTCTTCAGCCTTGTTCAATTCAAACTGCGTACGACGACGGATTACTACTTTTTGATGTTCTAGATAATAGTAAAGCATTTCTTTTAGGTTCAACACTTTAGGCTGGTTGTCCACCAACGCTAACATATTAATACCAAAGCTCGATTGTAGTGCGGTTTGTTTGTATAAGTTATTGAGGAGCACGTGAGAATTTGCATCCTTACGAACTTCAATAACAATACGCATTCCATTTCGATCTGATTCATCAGCCAAATGAGTAATTCCATCAATTTTCTTATCACGTACAAGCTCTGCTATTTTTTCAATTAGACGAGCTTTATTTACTTGATATGGAATTTCTTTAACGATAATTACTTCTTTCCCGCTAGGCTTTTGTTCAATCTCGACCTTCGCACGGATGAGGATAGAGCCCTTCCCAGTCTCATAAGCACGACGGATCCCGCTTCGGCCCAATATGATACCGCCTGTTGGGAAATCAGGACCAGGAATAATATTCATTAATTCTTCAATAGTGATAGCTGGGTTTTCTGTTAAAGCCAAAACCCCGTCTATTACTTCCCCAAGATGGTGGGAAGGAATGTTAGTTGCCATACCTACAGCAATTCCCGAAGCCCCATTTACAAGTAAATTTGGGTATCTACTTGGTAACACAACTGGCTCTTTTTCTTGACCATCATAGTTATCTTTATAATCAATCGTATTTTTATTTATATCGCGTAATAATTCTAAAGCAATTTTGGACATACGTGATTCTGTATATCGCATAGCTGCTGCTCCGTCTCCATCGACAGATCCAAAGTTTCCATGACCGTCTACCAGCATGTAACGATAGCTAAAATCCTGCGCCATACGAACCATTGCATCATAAATGGAGGAGTCACCATGTGGATGGTATTTCCCCATTACGTCTCCTACGATACGAGCAGATTTTTTATGAGGCTTATCTGGTGTATTTCCTAGTTCTTGCATCCCATATAAAATTCGACGATGTACGGGCTTTAACCCGTCTCGTACGTCAGGTAATGCACGGGATACAATAACGCTCATCGCATAGTCAAGAAAGGATGTTCTCATTTCTGTACTAATATTGATCCCTCTGACACCTTTATTCGGTATTTCTGACATCCTAAAGACCTCCAGTTAAACACATTCTTAAATATCTAAATTTTTCACATATACAGCATTGTCTTCGATAAACTGACGACGAGGCTCTACCTCTTCACCCATCAGCTGTGTGAAGACTTCATCTGCCTCCATTGCATTATCCAAGTTAACTTGAAGCAATGTACGATTTTCTGGATCCATTGTTGTTTCCCAAAGTTGAGTTGCATCCATTTCTCCAAGTCCTTTGTAACGTTGAATGTTTGGCTTAGACGTTTTAGGCAATCGATCTAAAATTTCTTTTAGTTGTTCATCATTATAGCAATACTCTACATGTTTTCCTTGTTTCACTTGATATAAAGGTGGTTGTGCTGCATACACATAACCTGCTTCAATCAATGGTCTCATAAATCGGAAGAAGAAGGTAAGTAATAATGTACGAATATGAGCTCCATCTACGTCCGCATCGGTCATGATAATGATTTTATGATAACGAGCTTTTTCTAAAATAAACTCTTCCCCAATGCCAGTACCTAAAGCTGTAATCATAGTACGAATCTCTGCATTTCCAAGTATTCTATCTAAACGTGCTTTTTCCACGTTTAATATTTTTCCTCGTAATGGAAGAATAGCTTGATAGTGACGATCTCGTCCTGATTTCGCTGATCCACCTGCTGAGTCACCCTCAACTATATACAATTCGCTATCTGCTGGAATACGGGAAGAACAATCTGCTAATTTCCCTGGTAAGCTAGATACCTCTAAAGCTGACTTACGACGAGTTAATTCTCGTGCTTTTTTCGCAGCTACACGTGCACGGGCAGCCATCAGCCCTTTATCCACAATTTTTCTAGCAATTTGAGGGTTTTCTAATAAAAATCGGTCAAAACCTTCAGCAAACAAACTATTAGTAATAGTGCTTACTTCGGAGTTACCGAGTTTTGTTTTGGTTTGTCCTTCAAATTGAGGATCGGGATGTTTTACTGAAACAATAGCAGTTAAACCTTCTCGTACATCATCACCAGACAAGTTTGTTTCTGAATCTTTTAGTAAACCATTTTTTCTTGCATAATCGTTAATTACACGAGTAAGGGCAGTTTTAAAGCCAGATTCATGTGTTCCGCCTTCATACGTATTAATATTATTTGCGAAAGATAAAATGTTTGATGAATATCCAGCATTATATTGCATGGCAATTTCAATAGATATTCCGTCTTTCTCACCTTCTACAAAAATAGCTTCTTCTGTAATTGGCTCTTTTGATTTATTTAGATCCTCTACGTAAGATTTAATACCGCCTTCGTAAAGGTATTTAACTGATTTTTCTTGGCCTTCTCGTTCATCTGCAATAGTGATAGTCAAACCACGGTTTAAATAAGCTAATTCTCTTACGCGGTGCGCTAAGATATCATACTCATAAACAGTTGTTTCCGTAAAAATTTGCGAGTCTGCTTTAAATCTTGTAGTAGTTCCTGTTTCTAATGCTTCTCCCGTTACTTCTAAAGGTGAAGCAACAGCTCCTCGTTCAAACTTAATCGTATGAATTTTTCCATCGCGTTTAACATAAACTTCCGTATACTCTGACAAGGCATTTACTACTGATGCACCAACACCATGAAGCCCACCGGACACTTTATATCCGCCGCCGCCAAATTTACCACCTGCATGAAGAACAGTCATTATAACTTCAACTGCAGGTTTTCCCATTTTTTCTTGGTTATCAACTGGTATACCACGGCCATTGTCTTCCACACGAATCCAATTGTCTTTTTCAATCGTTACAATAATATGATCGCAATAACCAGCAAGCGCCTCATCAATACTGTTATCAACGATTTCCCATACAAGATGGTGAAGTCCTTTAGAGCTAGTAGTCCCTATGTACATTCCGGGACGTTTTCTTACCGCTTCTAAACCTTCTAATACTTGTATCTGATCAGCATCATAAGATGGTTGTAAATCTTTCTCTTCCATTGCCAACTTGCTCACCCACTCTTTCATTACTTTCCATACTGGTGAATTTTATTTTATAACTGCCCCTTGTTCCACATGAAACATCTTTGCCTGTTTAATCGTGTCATGGGCTATTCCTTCAATACTTGTCGTTGTAACAAACGTCTGAACGTCACCGTGAATAGTCGTTAATAGATGCGATTGTCGATAGTCATCTAATTCCGATAGAACGTCATCCAGCAATAAAACAGGAGCTTCACCTACCTCCTGTTTTATCAATTCGATTTCGGCTAATTTAAGTGATAAGGCTGTTGTTCTTTGTTGTCCTTGCGAACCATAAGTTTGAACATCATAGTTATTGACAAAAAATTTAAGGTCATCACGATGAGGACCATACAAAGTGACTCCGCGATCTAATTCTCTTTTTTGATTTTCAAATATTTTTGTCTCTAAAGTTGTCTTCATCTGACTTTCTGAATAGTCTGCTTTAATACCTATAGTAGAGTCATATGCAACTGTGAGTTTTTCTAATCCTCGTGAGATACCAAAGTGAATTGGTTCTGCCCACTTTTGAAGCAATTCCATAAATTGGAATCTTTTTTGAATTACTTTTACTGCAGCATTTATATATTGTTCTGTATAAACGTCAAACATGACATCATTTAACTTAGATTGACCTTGATGTTTTTTTAAAATATGGTTTCTTTGCTTTAAAATCTTTTGAAAGTTAAGCAAATCATGTAAATACCTAGGAGATATTTGTCCTATTTCCATATCTAGAAAACGTCTTCTGACTTGAGGACTACCTTTAACCAAAAACAAATCCTCTGGTGCAAACATGACAACATTAAGCTGACCTATGTAGTCACTGAGTCTATTTTGTTCTAGGTGATTCACCTTTGCTTTTTTTCCTTTTTTGGAGAGTATTAATTCCAAGGGGAGTCGTCCATATTTTTTGTGTATATCCCCTATTATTTTACCATACTCTGCTTCCCAGCGTATCAATTCTTTATCATTAGAAGTTCTATGAGACTTCGCCATTGATAATACATATAGGGATTCCATTAAGTTAGTTTTACCTTGGGCATTTTCCCCAATCAACACATTTATTTTAGAGGAAAAATCCAATTCTATTGAATCGTAATTACGGAAGTTTTTAAGCTCAAGTCGTTCAATATACATATTACTCTCCGTTCTCAGGTCCAATCATTAGAAATTTTCCTACTCCTGGAATATTCACTACATCTTTGTTTCTTATTTTTCTACCTCTTCGTTGATCTGCTTCTCCGTTTATATATACGGGATTTTCGCTCAAAAACCATTTAGCCATTCCACCTGAACTTATTGCGTCTGTCATCTTAAGTAATTGACCTAAGGTAATAAATTCCGAATCAAAACGAATCTCTTCCACTAATTATTCAACCTCTTCTCATTTTGTTTATCCCTCCATTTTACCCTAATAAAGCAAATAAGTAAAAAAGATAGCCACTATTGGTGACTATCTCTTGTTTATGCTGTTTAGTAAGTTCTTACTGGAAGGATTAATTGCAAGATTGAATCGTCATGTACAGATTTTAAAACAAACGGTCTCATTGTCCCTGCAAAAAGAATTTTTACATCTTGTCCATCAATCGCCTTTAGTGCATCCATCATGTATTTAGCACTGAAAGAAATCTTAAGCTCTTCGCCTTCTATCGTTTCCGCTAGAATTTGTTCTTCTACTTTTCCGATTTCAGGAGAGTTGGAGGAAACTTCTAAGGAATTTAAATCTAGAGTTGAAAAACGAACTACATTATTTCTTTCTTCTCGTGCCAATAAGGACGCACGATCTATTGCTTGCAATAAAGATTTACCGTTAACAACAATAGTTGTTTTATATTCGCTTGGGATCAGTCTAGATGTGTCAGGGTAATTTCCTTCTAACAATCTAGAGTAAAATAATACATCCTCGGTTTTGAATAATATTTGCTGCTGAGTCATAACTATAGCTACTTCGGAAGAAGTTTCTTCTAGAATCTTATTTAATTCATTTAAGCTTTTTCCTGGAATTACTACGCTATATTTTTCTTCAGGTAAATCTTTTAATGCTGTTTTTCTTTTTGCTAGACGATGGCTATCTGTAGCTACACAGTGGAGTTCCCCATCAATAACCTGCCAATTCACTCCAGTTAATACTGGTCTGCTTTCTGATGTCGAAACAGCAAATACTGTTTCTTTAATAATAGATTTCAACAAGTCAGAAGGAATGTAGAATTGTCGATCTTCTTCAAGTTGAGGTAACAAAGGATATTCACTAGCATCAATGCCTATTAAGTTGAATTCTGATTTACCTGAACGGATATGTGTGTGGAATTGGTTTGTAACTTCAATTTCTACATCGTTAGTAGGTAATTTACGAACAATCTCACTAAACATTCTTGCTTGGACAACTATTGATCCTGGTTCTACGATCTTTATAATTTGTTCTCCATTTTTTTCAACTGGTATAAATGTTTGGATTGTAATATCTGAATCACTACCAGTCAAATACAAACCTTCTTTTGTTACTTCTAATTTTAATCCAGTCAGTATAGGAATTGTTGTTTTAGAACTTACTGCTTTCATTACATCATTTAGTCCATTTAATAGACTATCTCTCATTACTTCAAATTTCATTTTAGTACCTCACTTATATATTTATTATTTATTAAAAGATTAATAGATATAGTAATAGGGCTTGTGGATATGTTGATAAGTGCATTTTTCGCTATATTTCGCCACATATCCCCATGTGTATAACTTGTGTTTAAGTATGGACCTAAAATAGGAACTTATCCACAATCTAATTATCTACCGAGGATAGATTTTATTTGCTTTATATCATCCTGCAGGTTCATATCTGTTTTTAGCATCGTAGCTATTTTATCGTGTGCATGAATTACTGTAGTATGATCACGTCCACCAAACTCTTCACCAATCTTAGGCAATGAGAAATCAGTTAGCTCACGGGAAAGAAACATAGCTATCTGACGAGGGAATGCGATAGATTTGGTACGCTTCTTCGCAGTAAAATCTTCTAATCTTATATGAAAATGCTCTCCTACAACCTTTTGGATATCTAAGATCGTAATAATTCTTGGACGTGCATTTGGCAGAATATCTTTTAACGCTTCAGCAGCCAAGTCTATATTAATATCTTTATTAACAAGCGAGGAATAGGCCACTACGCGAATAAGTGCACCTTCCAGCTCTCTTATATTCGAGTCAATTTGATTTGCGATATAGGCCATAACTTCATCGGAAATATCCAAACCGTCTGCGCGTGCTTTTTTACGTAAAATAGCAATTCTTGTTTCTAAATCAGGTGGTGCTATATCTGTTATCAAGCCCCATTCAAAACGGGAGCGTAAACGATCCTCTAACGTGGGAATCTCCTTAGGTGGTCTGTCACTGGAGATAACAATTTGTTTAGATTCTTCATGTAAAGCATTAAAAGTATGAAAAAATTCTTCTTGAGTTGATTCTTTTCCGGCAAGGAACTGAATATCATCTATTAAGAGAACATCTACATTTCGATACTTATTTCGGAAGTCTACTGCTTTGTTGTCGCGAATAGAATTAATAAATTCGTTCGTGAATTTTTCAGAAGATAAATAAACCACTTTTGCATTCGGATTGTGTTCTTGAACATAGTGTCCAATCGCGTGCATTAAGTGGGTTTTTCCTAATCCAACTCCTCCGTATATGAAAAGAGGATTATATGCTTTTGCAGGTGCTTCTGCTACAGCTAAAGAGGCAGCATGGGCAAAACGGTTACCAGAACCAATGACAAAAGTATCAAATGTATTTTTTGAGTTAAGCATTCCAGGAGAAAAGTCTGGCTGATCATCTGGAGTAACCGGTGTTTTTGGCTTTGGTATTTCAAAGTCATCAAAGTCCTGACCCTTAGGTACTACAAAAGAAATTAATAATTCATTGCCAGTAAGTTCTGTAAGAATCCCAGCAATTAAATGAACATAGTGATTTTCAAGCCAATCCCTAGCAAAGGAATTGGGCGCAGCTATGGTTACAGTGTCTCCCTTATAAGAAAGCATCTTTGTTGATTTTAACCAGGTTTCGAAGCTTGGTTTCGATGTTTTCTTTTCTACTTCAGAGAGAACCTTAGCCCAAAGTTCTTCAAAGTGTTCCAA